>NZ_CP040872.1:0-2400000 GCF_006337065.1 Agromyces laixinhei
GAAGCCGCCGTCGATGTAGCGGTGCCGCACCGGTGCTTCACGCCACTCGTCGACATCGACGTAGCCGTGCGCGAAGTCTGCGTCTGCGTCGTCCACCGTCCACTCGGCTGCGGTCACAGACTTCGCTTCGTCGGGCTGGCGAACAAGAGACATCGACGGCTCCTTCTGGGTCGGGAAATTCTCGTCAGATCTAAATCAGCATGACGTACGGGATTCGCTGTGACAAGTCAATGCCGCATAACATGCACGTATGGCAGCACGAGGTCCATATGCAAAGGGAAAGGCGAAGCGCGCCGAGATCCTCGATGTCGCACTCGAGGTGATCGCACGCGAGGGATACAGCGGCGCCACGGTGAAACAGCTGGCCGATGCCGTCGGCCTCAGCCAGAACGGGCTGCTGCACTACTTCGGATCGAAAGATGCGTTGTTCACCGAGATCCTCCGCCATCGCGACCGGCCCGCGGCCGCAGACGTCGATTCCCAGAACGATGACCTCTCGAACATCACGGATCGGCTGCTCGAAGCGGTCGAACTCGAGTCGTCAGCACCGGGGCTGGCTCAGCTCGCACTCCGTCTGACCGGTGAGGCGACCGAGCCCGACCACATCGCCCACGACTACTTCCGCGAGCGCTACGACGTCATCCGGTCGGTCCTGCACGACACGATCGTGACCCTCCGCGACGAGGGCAAGGTCTCTGCAGACGTCGATCCGACCGTGGTCGCCGCTCTGGTGTTCGCAGCGTGGGACGGCCTTCGAACGCAGTGGATGTACGACAAGACCCTCGATATTCGCGCGCATCTCACCTATCTGTTGCGCAGCCTCGGAATCGCATAGCGTCGGCGCAGGTCTCGGTCGCTCCTCGTGGGATGCTGCGTACAGCGCCTGTTTGGTCTCGTCGCGTCGCCCTCGCAAGGGTGGCCGATCCCGACGACATCGCGCACGTCGTCCTCTTCGTCGCGAGCCCCGACGCCGCATACGTCACGGGATCCGTCATCCCCGTCGACGGCGGAACCTCGGCGTCGAACGGCACGCCTCGGCCGCGTTGACGGCGCGCGCGGCATCCGCCGGTCTTCACACTATTCTTCCGAAGAAGCGGAGTCAGGGAGAGGAGCACCGGATGGTTCGAAAGATCATCGTCGACTGCGACCCGGGGCACGACGACGCCATCGCGCTGATGCTGGCGCACGGCAACCCCGACATCGAGCTGGTCGCCGTCACGACCGTCGGCGGAAACGCCGTGCTGGATAAGGTCACGAAGAACGCGCTCGGCATCATGACGACGGCGGGCATCACCGGCGTGCCCATCGCGGCCGGATGCGTGCGCCCGCTCATCCGCGAGGGAGAGGACGCCGACGTCCACGGCGAGTCCGGACTCGACGGCGTCGAGCTTCCCCAGCCGACGATGCAGCTCGACCCGCGCCATGGGGTCGATCTCATCATCGACACGGTGATGGCCGCAGAGCCCAAGACGATCTCCCTCGTGCCCACAGGGCCGCTGACGAACATCGCCATGGCCATCCGCAAAGAGCCGCGCATCATCGAGCGGGTCAAAGAGGTGGTCTTGATGGGCGGCGGCGTGCACGTCGGCAACTGGTCCGCCGTGGCCGAGTTCAACATCATGATCGACCCCGAAGCCGCGCACATCGTCTTCGACGCACCGTGGGACGTGACGATGATCGGCCTGGATGCCACGCATCAGGCGCTCGCCACCGACGAGGTCGCCGATCGGATCACCGCGCTGAACACGCCGCTGGCCGACTTCGTGCTGGGCCTGTTCGGCTTCTTCCGCCGGGCCTACCACGATGCCCAGGGCTTCCAGTACCCGCCCGTGCACGATCCGGTCGCCGTTGCTCGGATCATCGATCCCACGATCGTCGGCACGGTCAGGGCTCCGATCCGAGTCGAGCTCCGCGGCGACCACACCCTGGGGATGACGGTGACCGAGTTGCGCCCGGCCCACATCCCCGAGAACTGCCGTACGCAGGCTGCCATGAGTCTCGACGCCGACCGGTTCTGGGACCTGGTGATCGACGCGATCGAGCGGCTGGGCAGGGCGAACGCCGATCGGTGATCGGCGCCGCTGCCGAGGCATCCGGCGCTCCGATCCCGTCGCTGTCAAGGCCGGATGCCCCGGACACACGCTCGGCTACATTGGAGCCGAACGAGGGAGTCACCGTGGCGAACGACCTGCTACGCAACACCGAGAACGTGAAGGCGTTCTATGAGCTGATGTTCAACGAGTCCCGGCCGCGCGAGGCCATCGAGCGATACGCAGGGACGGAGTACCGGCAGCACAATCCGCATGTCGGTGACGGCAAAGAGGCGTTCATCGAGTACTTCGAGCGCATGGCCCGGGAGTACCCGGGAAAGCACGTCGAGGTGAAGCGGACCGTGGCGGAAGGTCGGTACGTCGTCCTCCATTGTCACCAGACCTGGCCAGGCGATGAGGACTACGCCGGCATCGACATCTTCCGAGTCGACGACGAGGGGAAGATCGTCGAGCATTGGGACGTCTTGCAGGTGATTCCCGAGGCATCCGTCAACGACAACGGCATGTTCTGAGGCGGCACGGTTGCCCGACGACGCACCCGAGCCGCGGCTCGCCATCCAGGTGCGCGGGGCGAAGGTGCGCAACCTCAAGGGCGCGTGGCATGATCGCGGCTCCGAGGGCGACCGTGTCGCCGCCGAACGTGCAACTGTGCAAGGTGATGTGATTCGAGTACCTCGCGGTCGGCATCCGCACCCCGCTATCGCACCGACCTCGTCGGACAGCGCCGGCACGAGGTCGATCCGGGTCGCGCCGCCCGCCGCCGTTTGCTTGCCGGTCGATTTCTCGGCGGTTCACGTCGCGAAGATCCTTCTTCATGCGAAACGCCTCGGCGGCGTCCCGTCGGAACCCGACCCGACGAATCCACTGCAAGGGTAAGCGTGCGCTCTACACGCGGGTACGCCGTGGCCGTCGTCGTCAGGGGCCGAGTGCTGTGATGGGTACCACGTGGACTCCGTCGGCACGTTTGCCGGCGCCGCCGGTGGCGGTAACAACGACGAGTGCGGATGGTGTGCCGTGCCGTCGAGTGTCGATCTCAGCGGCGAAGTCGATGAGCCGCCGGGCCGCATCGTCGATGACGCGCTCGTCGCCGGTGAGTTTCACCTCGAATGCCGCCCACGCGTTGGGGGTCTCCACGATCGCGTCGACCTCCTTTCGCCCGCGCACCTCACGCCAGGTCGAGATCGTCCCGCCGAGCGGCTGCGCGTAGATCCGAAGGTCGCGCACGACAAGGGCCTCGAAGTGGAACCCGGCCGCATTCAGATCGGCGAGGAGGTCCTTCGACCCGACGCCGAGTGCTGCGGTACCCAGCGACGGGTCGACGAAGTATCGTGTCGGCGCCTCGCGAAGTTGGGTGCGGGACCGCATGTGCGGGCGCCACGACGGCGAGTCATCGGTCAGCTTCAGCCGGTCAAGAGCATCGAGGTACGCGTGTACCGTCTCATCTGCCGGCCGGACTCCTTCGCCGCCGATGTCCGCGGCGAGATCGGTCAGCTTGATCGGTTGGCCGACATTGCGACCCAGGGATGCGAGCGCGCGGCGCAGCCGTTGTGGGGCCCGCCGTGTCGTGCCGAGGCTCGGCACGTCGACCTCGACGATCTGGCTCAGATAGTCGGCAAGCCATCGGCGTGCCGACCGTTCGTCCTCGCCGAGCAGGGCAGGCCATCCTCCGATCACGATCCGCTCCAGGAGTTCCGGAACGGTCACTTCGGTACGTTTCGCGCGCTGCTCCTCGCCTGCCATGAGCGCCGCCAATGACACTTCTCCGGTCGAGTGACCGGACTCGCTGAGACTCATCGGCCGCATGCGAAGTGTCCCGATGCGGCCGGCACCCGAGTGCAGCTCTCGCGCATCGGTCGGCGTGGCCGATCCGGTGAGGATGTAGAGACCGCGCTGCCGCAGGTCGTCGACGTGCCGACGCACCTGATCCCAGATCTCCGGCACGCGCTGCCACTCATCGAAAAGGATCGGCGCTTCCTGGTCGAAGAGCGATCCCGGGTTCAGCCCGACGAGCGCCCTGGCGCCGGCGTCCGTGTCGAGTCTGACGACGCTCTTGGCCAGACGTGACGCGGTCTCGGTCTTGCCGCACCCCTTCGGGCCGTCGATGAGCACCGCACCGATCCAACGCAGCCGGTCCGCGAGCTCGGCGTCGGCGATCCGGGGAAAGTAGTCGGACATGGGGAAAGTCTACGCTTTTGGCAGCTTTAAGTCGGGCTTTTTTCCTCACTCAAATCGATCTTTTTGGCACACTCGGGTCGGGAGTTTTAACATCCGGCCGAGTTTGCTCCGGGAGCAATGGAGGGTCTCGATCCGCATGAACGGCCATGGTTTGAAGCCGTTCAGGCCGATGCGGCATCGCCGAACCACGGCTCACCGCAGCGAGCCGAGAACGATCGTCAGGGTTGCTCTATACGGCCTGGGACACCACTCGACGAACCAGTCGTACCGAGGCGGCGACGATGTCGGCGGCGCGCTGCGGCGTCGCCACCTGGGACGCCACGATCGCCTGACCCTTGCTGCCGATCATGAGCCCGGTCCCGTCGTCGAGGTCGGGGCTGACGATGGCGGGCACGACTCGGGACGCGTACTTCTCGGCCGAGGGGGCGAACAGACTGGTCATCCCTCCTTGACGGAGCGCATTGCCGTGCGGTCGCCGTACATGTTGCTGCGGATGTTCGTGCCGACGAATCCGGGGTTCAGACCGAACACCGAGAGCGTGGGATTCGGGAGGCTGGGCCATCCGACACCGTGGAGCTCGGGCTCGCAGAGCGGTGCAGGTCAGGCATCCCGCTCCTCAACGGCTGGATGCCCCCGCAGCCGCCGCGGCGTACCGGCGGCGGATCACTCGGTGGGTGTCCGGCGCGAGCTCCTCGGCGACGGCGACCGGCCAGTCCGGTCGCTCGCCCGCCAGCACCCACGCCGCCTGACGTGCCGCACCGTCGGCGACGTATTCACCCGGCGCCGGCACCACCACCGGCACGTCGAAGACCTGCGTCGCAACGATTCGCACGGCCGGGTTCTGCGCGGCGCCGCCGATGAGCAGGAGCCGCCGCGCCTCGACGCCCTGGCCGCGCACCGCGTCGAATCCGTCGGCGAGTCCGCACAGCATGCCCTCGATCGCGGCTCGCGCGACCGACGGCCGGGTCGTGTTCGCGAGCGTGAGGCCCGAGAACGACGCCGTGGCGTGCGGAAGGTTCGGCGTGCGCTCGCCCTCGAAGTACGGCACGAGCACGGCCCCGGATGCCCCGGGCTCGGCGTCCAGCGCGAGTCGCCCGAGCTCGGCGTGGTCGACGCCGAGCAGCCCCGCGGTCACGTCGAGCACGCGGGCCGCGTTGAGCGTGGCGATGAGGGGCAGGAACCGCCCCGTGGCATCCGCGAACCCCGCGACCGTGCCCGACGCGTCGGCGACCGCGGCATCCGTCACGGCGAAAACCGTGCCGCTCGTGCCGATCGAGACGACGACGTCGCCGGATGCCGCGTCGAGCCCGAGTGCGGCCGCCGCATTGTCGCCCGCGCCGGAGCCGACCAGGATTCCGTCGGGCGTGCGACCCGCGGCCTCGGACGGCCCGAGCACGCGGGGCAGGATCGCATCGTGCCCGAGCGCCAGCGCGAGCAGGTCGCGGTCGTACCCGGCGGCGCCCCAGTAGCCCGTGCCGCTCGCGTCCGAGCGGTCGGTGGTGAGTTCCTCGAGCACGGGCCCGAGCGGCGACTCGCCCGCCGGCCCGTATCCGCGCAGACGCCAGGTGAGCCAGTCGTGAGGAAGCGCCACCGCCGCGACCCGCGCCGCGTGGTCGGGCTCGGCGTCGCGCAGCCACCGCAGCTTCGTCACCGTGAACGACGCGACCGGCACCACGCCGGTGCGCCGCGCGTACTCGTCGGCGCCGACCTCGTCGATCAGGTCACGCGCGGCCTGCGCCGAACGGGTGTCGTTCCAGAGCAGGGCGCGGCGGATGACGCGGCCCTCGTCGTCGAGCACGACCATGCCGTGCTGCTGGCCGGCGATCGCGATCGCCTCGACGCCGTCGAGCCCACCGGCATCCGCGAACGCCGTGAGCAGCGCGTCCCACCACGCGGCCGGATCGACCTCGGTGCCGTCGGGATGCGCGGCGCGGCCCGAGCGCACGAGCGCCCCGGTCGCGGCATCCCGGATCACGACCTTGCACGACTGCGTCGACGAGTCGACGCCGGCGACGAGCGGCATGAAGCTAGCCGCGTGCGCCCAGTAGGTGCTCGGTCGCGAGCTGCTGCAGGCGCACGAAGCCGAAACCCTTGCCGCCGAGGTAGGCGCCGGCGTCGAAGTCCTCGAACGCGGTTCGGTCGGCCAACAGGTCATCGTACGATTCTCCGTCGCCGAGCGTCGGCTTTGCGAGCTCGGGCACCTTGGCCGCCTCGAGCGCCTCCTGCACCTCGGGGTCGGCGCGGAACGCCGCCGCCCGCTCCTTCAGCAGCAGGTACGTGCGCATGTTCGCGGCCGCCGACTCCCACACCCCGGTCTCGTCCTCGGTGCGGCTCGGCTTGTAGTCGAAATGGCGCGGGCCGGTGTAGGCCGGCCCGCCTCTGGTCCCTGAGCCCGTCGAAGGGCCACCGTGCTCGAGCAGGTCGACGAGCGCGAACGCGTTGTGCAGGTCGCCGTGGCCGAACACGAGGTCCTGGTCGTACTTGATGCCGCGCTGGCCATTGAGGTCGATGTGGAAGAGCTTGTCGTGGTACAGCGCCTGCGCGATGCCGGCGGCGAAGTTGAGGCCCGCCATCTGCTCGTGCCCGACCTCGGGGTTGAGGCCGACCAGCTCAGGACGCTCGAGCGACTCGATGAACGCGAGCGCATGGCCGACCGTGGGCAGCAGGATGTCGCCGCGCGGCTCATTCGGCTTCGGCTCGATCGCGAAACGGAGGTCGTAGCCCTTGCCGGTCACGTAGTCGCCGAGCAGGTTCACCGCCTCGCGGTACCGCTCGAGCGCGCTCCGGATGTCTTTCGCAGCGTCGTACTCGGCGCCCTCGCGTCCGCCCCACATCACGAAGGTCGCAGCTCCCAGCTCGGCCGCGAGATCGATGTTGCGCAGCACCTTTCGCAGTGCGAACCGGCGCACCGCCCAGTCGTTCGAAGTGAAGCCGCCGTCCTTGAACACCGGCGCGCTGAACAGGTTCGTGGTGACCATCGGCACGACGATGCCGGTGGCCTCGAGCGCGCCCTTCAGGCGGTCGATCTGGCCTTGGCGCTGGGCATCGGTCGAGCCGAACGCGAACAGGTCGTCGTCGTGGAAGGTGAGGCCGTAGGCGCCCAGCTCGTCGAGCTTCTCGACGACGTGCACGACATCGAGCGGATGCCGCGTGGGGCCGCCGAACGGATCGGTTCCGTTGTATCCGACGGTCCAGAGGCCGAAGGAGAACTTGTCGTCGCGGGTGGGTGTGGGCATCGTCACGATCTCCTCGGCTGTAAATGTTGCCAATAACAACCTATACCGTGGATTCGAATATCGTCAAGGGCGCAACAAATCTCCGCGTCATCGCCCCTTACAGTTGACCCGTGTCAGACCGCGCCGGAACGTTCGACGGCGTACACCGTCGGAACCTCTCGAAGCTCCTCGGGCTCGTGCACCTCGAGGGGCCGCTCTCACGTGCCCGGCTCACCGGAGCGACCGGTCTCAACCGGTCGACCGTAGCCGCACTCGTTGCCGAGCTCGTCGAGCTCGGACTCGTCGAGGAACGCGCGCCCGACCCCACGAATCGCGTAGGTCGTCCTTCTCCCGTGATCGCTCCGCACCCGGATGTCACAGCGATCACCGTCAACCCCGAGGTCGACGCCGTGACGATCGCCGCCGTCGGCCTCGACGGGCGGATCCCGATGCGCGAGCGTGTCGAGGTCGACCACCTCGTGTCCCCGGAGGAAACCGCGCGACTCGTCGCCGACATCCTTACCGCCTGGCGCTCGGGGCCGCTGAGCCGCGCTCGCATCGTCGCCGTCGGGCTCGCGGTGCCCGGGCTCGTGCGCGCCTCCGACGGCCTGGTGCGCTTCGCGCCGCACCTCGAATGGGTGGATGCCCCGCTCCGAACGCTCGTCGAGCGCGCGACGGGCCTGCCCGTCGTGGTCGGCAACGACGCGAGCCTGGGCGCACTCGCCGAGCACCTCTTCGGGGCCGGACGCGGCGTCGACGACATCGTCTACCTCAACGGCGGCGCGAGCGGCATCGGCGGCGGGCTCATCGTGCACGGCATGCCGGTGGGCGGTGCGGGCGGGTTCGCGGGAGAGTTCGGCCAGAACCGGCCCGGCATCGCGTCGCGTGACGATCGGCGCGCGACGGGCGGAGTGCTCGAGGATGAAGTCAGCCGCGCCCGGCTGCTCGAGGTGGCGGGCCTCGCCGGCGCCGACGAGCCGACACTCGCGGCGGCGCTCGCGGCATCCGACTCACCCCAAGTGTCGGCCGAGCTCGCGCGACAGCGTCGCATTCTGGCGACGGCGCTCGCGAACGCCGTGAACGTGCTCAACCCCTCGCTCGTGGTGCTCGGCGGGTTCCTCGCCACCATCGCGGAAAGCGATCCCGACGCGCTCGCCGCTGCCGTGGCCGAGCAGGCCATGCCCGCCGCGGCCGAGGACCTCTCCCTGCGGGTCGCTGCCCTCGGGGAGGACCGGCTCGCGATCGGCGCCGCCGAACTCGGCTTCCAGGCCCTGCTCGAGGATCCGCTCTCCGCAGCCGAAGACTCGGCCGGGGCCGACTGAGGCGCCTCGACGAGCACCCCACGAAGCTCCTGAACGCTCCTGAACGCTCGAGCAGACGAGATCACGATCCCGCGAACTCATACGCGGGGCGCTCGCCGGCCGGCGGGGTGGCATCCGCAGTGGTGATCCAGTCGGCGCCGACGTGGCGAAGCGCGGCGTCGGTGGGAACGTTCATCGGAAGCCATTCCTCGAGCGGGCCGTGTCGGCATCAGAACGCCGCGCAACGCATCGACCCACCGCCGATAGCCGGGCCCGTTGAGGTCAGTTCGGGTGCCGCTTGATCTGATCGACATCCGCCCAGGAGAGGGGGGCGCAGTTGTCCCACCAGCCGATGGTGTGCAGCACCGGCACCGATCGTCCGCCGAACGGGTCGCCGTTCGGGAAGCGCTGCAACCGCACCGGGTTCGGGTACCACTGGTCGTACGAGAGTCCGCGGCGCCCGACTTGGGACATGAACTCCTCCGCCTGGGCTGCGAAGTCGCGACGCGACCAGTCAGGCTCCCAGTGCAACGCATCGTTGTCGAAGAACTGGGTGAGCGGATACATGTAGGTCACTCCCCACTCGACCGCGTGCGTGCGCCCGGTTCCGTTGCGACGCACGGGCTCGCCGAGTTCGGTGCCGGTCACGCGGGGCGAGATCGCTTTCAACGCCGCATGGCCGCTCGCGGCAGCCGCCCATTGCGTGTATCCGTAGTAACTGTCGCCCCACATCGCGACGCGACCATTCGACCAGTTCTGCTGCGTGATCCACTCGATCGTGTCGTAACCGTCGTTCACCTCGTTCACGAAGAGCAGCGCATCGCCCTCGGAACGGAACTTGCCACGCACGTCTTGCGCCACGACGCGGTAGCCGTGGCGGGTGAAGTACTCGGCAATCAGGGGAATGAAGCAGTAGACGCCCGACTTGTCGTACGGCAACCGGATGAGGATCGTGTCGCCCGGCGTGGCGTCGGCGCTGTCAGGAGCGCCGGGCAGGTACACATCGCCGGCGAGCGACACCCCATCACGCAGACGAATCCGCACCGGGAACGAGAGCAAGCTCTCGGGCGCCGGGGAGATACGCAGGATGTCGAGCATGTCACTCCCTTGAGACATCGCACCGCCGATCGAAGCGGGTGACGGACACGCTACGACCTCTCAAGTTAATAGTCAAGTCCGACTAGACTAGAAACTGCAGTCGATACATTGGGAGCAATCCGGGCTCCGGTGCCCGGCCTCCCCACGAGAGGAGAAGTGCGAATGGGACGCCCCTCTATCGCCGCGGTGCGCCGTGAGCAGATCCTCGACGCCACGATGTCGACGATCGCCGAGCACGGAGTTCACGGCGCAACGCTCGACCGAATCGCCGACAGTGCCGGGATGTCGCGGGGCCACGTTCGGCACTTCGTGGGAAACCGCGACCGGCTGCTCCTCGACACGGCGATCGCGGTTTTCGCAGATCGAAGCGGCCGGGTCGGCTCGATCCTCCCGTCCGAGATCGCCGACCTCGAGGGCGCACTGGACTACCTCTTCGGCCCCGAGTTCAATTCTCCCGACCGGGAGAACGCGGTCGTGCTCGGGCTCGTCGAACTCTCGCGCGTGACCCCCGACATCGCAGACGTGCTCACGACGGCATACACGGCCACACGTGCGCAGCTCGCCGAACTGGTCGCGCGAGCCCACCCCGACGCATCGCAGGAGTCGTGCCTGACGGCTGCATACGGAGTGCTGACGTGCGCCCTGGGGTCGGTCTTCCTCGGCGATTTCGATCGTGACCCGGCCCGAATGACACGGACGCGCGCCGCCGCCGAGTCCCTGGTCGCCGCGCTCTGACGTCACGCGGGTCCCGCGCCGCGATTGATGATCTGGAACTCCGCGCCACGGCAGGCGGTGCGTACCCCCGATCGCTTGCTGCTTGACCTCGTCCGCGAGCATCGACGGGCTCACCCCGACGCGACTTCGGCTCCAGCGCCGCCGCTGACCCTTCGACCTTGACCCGCTCACGGATCGCGCAGAACGTCTTGCGGGAGATGCCGTGCTCGAGACAGAACGTGCTCACCGCCCGGCACAGCCAATGGCGCCGGCCGCCACTGCTGTACGCGCTTCGAACTGGGCTGCGGATATCTTGACAGATGGTCTGACCATCCCTACACTCGTGCTATCGCATTGATGGTCTGACCATCATCAAACAGGTTTCAGACCCGGCGTTCGAGTCGTCGGGAGATCTACAAAGGAGTGGTTCGTGAATCTCTTCACGCTCATGCAGCAGCGCACCGCTGAGGCGGGTCCGATCCGTGTCGGCGTCATCGGAGCCGGGAAGTTCGCATCGATGTTCCTCACGCAGGCGGTCGGCAGCGAGAATCTGCACGTCGTCGGCGTCGCCGACATCAACGTGCCGAAGGCGAAGGACGCCCTGGCTCGCACCGGTTGGCCGGCCGAGCGGTACGCGGCATCCTCGCTCGATGATGCGGTGCGCACCGGCGCGACCGCTGTGATCGACGACTCCACGGCGCTCATCACGCACCCGGCGATCGAGGTGGTGCTCGAGATCACGGGCAACCCGCTCGTCGGCACCCACCACGCGGTCACCGCGATCGACAACGGCAAGCACGTGATCATGGTGAACGTCGAGGCCGACTGCATGGTCGGGCCGATTCTTCAGCGTCGCGCCCAGGCGGCCGGCGTGATCTACGCGATGGCATACGGCGACCAGCCCGCCCTCATCTGCGAACTCGTCGACTGGTGCCGCACCGTCGGCTTCGACGTGGTCGCCGCGGGCAAGGGAACGAAGTACCTGCCCGAGTACAACTACTCCACCCCCGACACGGTGTGGAACTACTACGGGTTCACCGATGAACAGCTCGCGAGCGGCGACTACAACCCGAAGATGTTCAACTCATTCCTCGACGGCACGAAGTCCGCCATCGAGATGGCGGCGGTCGCCAATGGCACCGGGCTCATCCCGCAGGACGAAGGGTTGCTGTTCCCGGCAGCGAGTAAAGACGATCTGCCCACGGTCTTTCGCGAGAACCGCCTCGCGGGCGGCAGCCTCACGCGGCGTGGCACCGTCGAGATCGCCTCGAGCATGTACCGCGACGGGCGCGAGGTGCCCGACAACCTGCGTTGGGGTGTCTACGTCACGTTCGAAGCGACCACCGACTACGCCGTGCAGTGCTTCAAGGAGTACGGCGTGCACACCGACGAGACGGGACGCTACGGCTCGCTCTACCGCCCGTACCACATGATCGGGCTCGAACTCGGCGTGTCGATCGCAGCCGCAGTGCTGCGCGGTGAGCCGACCGGAGCGCCGACAGGGTTCCGTGGCGATGTCGTGACCACCGCCAAGAAGGACCTCCGCGCCGGCGACACGCTCGACGGCGAGGGCGGGTACACCGTGTTCGGCAAGCTCGCGCCCGCGCACATCTCGCTCGAACGCAATGCCCTCCCACTCGGACTCGCGCACGGCGCGAAGCTCATCCGCGACGTGTCCAAAGACCAGACCGTCTCGTGGGACGACGTGCAGCTCGACGAATCGCAGTTCGCGGTGCAGATCCGGCGGCAGCTCGAGAGCGAGTTCCGCGCCGAGCACGCCGCCACGGCCTGAGCTGGTCAGACCGTCCGACCATGGTGACTACGATGGTGACAACGGATGCCACTCCCGGTGGACTTCGGCGACCGGAGGAGATGACGCATGGCGGCGATCGGCGAAGGATGGGAGCCCGTCCAGCGCATCCGCACCTACGAACAGGTGATGGCTCAGATCGAGGAGCGCATCCTCGACGGGCGCCTGAAGGCGGGAGACCACCTGCCCAGCGAACGCGAACTCGCCGCCTCGCTGGGGGTCTCCCGACCGTCCCTGCGCGAATCGTTGCGGGTGCTCGAAGCACTCGGGGTCGTCGAGATCAGACGCGGCGGGGGGCCAGACGGGGGCGCGGTGCTCCTCTCGACGCCTGGCGACGGCATGGTCAACCTGCTCAAGCTCCAGATCGCACTGGCCCACTTCAGTTGGAGCGACGTTCTCGAGACTCGCCTCGCACTCGAGTCCTGGAGCGTGGAGGAGGCCGCCTACCGTTCCGATGACGATGATCACCGCGATCTCGCCGCGATCCTCGATCGCATGGACGACTCTCGCATCGATTCATCCGAGTTCAATCGTCTCGATGCCGCGTTCCATATGCGAATCGCGGAATCGACCGGCAACGCCCTCACCGCTCACTTCATGGGTTCGCTGCGAACCGCGATCCATCGCCAGATGGTGCAGATGTACGCAGAACTCGACGACTGGCGCGAGACGGCCAAGACGGTTCGCGCGGAACACCGCGCAATCCTCGACGCCATCGTCGCGGGCGATGGCAGCGCCGCCGCCAAAGGCATGCGGGCACACATCAACGACTTCTACAAGCTCAACACTCATGGCGGGAACGCCCCCCGGACCTGACTTCCGGTTCGTTTCCCGCCGACAGGGCCCGCCACGGCCCGTATCAAGGGAGATATGAACCGATCATGACGAACACGACCATCGACATGCGGGAGCGAGCCGAGCACGGCTCACCCGACAAGCTCAGGACCGCCATCGGCAGCGCCGTCGGCACCACCATCGAGAACTACGACTTCCTCGCATACGGCACCGCAGCGGCGCTGTACTTCAACACCGTCTTCTTCCACGCCGACGACCCGGTGGTGGGCGTGCTGCTCGGCTTCGCCACGTTCGGCATCGGCTTCGCGATGCGCCCGCTCGGCGGCGTCATCGGCGGGTACCTCGGCGACCGCATCGGCCGCAAGCCCGTGCTCGTCGGCGCGTTGCTGCTGATGGGCATCTCGACGGTGCTGATCGGCGTGCTTCCGACCTACCAGCAGGTCGGGCTGCTCGCGCCGATCCTGCTCACCCTCATTCGCATCATCCAGGGCATCGCCTTCGGCGCGGAATGGGGCGGTGCGATCCTCATGACGTTCGAGCACGCGCCGTGGAAGAAGCGGGGCAAGTACACCGCGATCCCGCAGGCCGGTGTGCCGCTCGGGCTGCTGCTCGCCAACCTCGTGTTCCTCTGGTCGACGAACCTCGACAGTGAACTCGCGTGGCGCCTGCCGTTCCTGCTCTCGTCGGTGCTCATCATCGCCGGACTCGTCATCCGCGCGACGGTGTCGGAGTCGCCCGAGTTCGAAGACACGAAGACTGCCGGACTGGTCGTGAAGAACCCGCTCAAAGAGGTCTTCAAGAACGACTGGCGCACGATCTTGCGGGTCATCGCCCTGCGGTTGGCCGAGTCGGGCGGGTTCTACGTCATCGTCACCTACATGCTGTCGTACCTCACGACCGGCGACGAGCCCCTCACCGATCGGGCGACCGCACTGACCGGTCTCGTCACCGCCGCGGCGATCGGGCTCTTCACCACGATCCTGTTCGGCGCCGTGAGCGACCGGGTCGGGCGCAGGCGCGTGTACCTGTTCGGCACCATCCTGTTGATCGCGTTCGCGTTCCCCATGTTCCTGCTGGTCAACACCGGACTGCCGTACCTGATCGTGTTCGTCTACATCATCGCGATGTCGATCATCCACGATTCCCTCGCCGGCACGCAGGGTGCCTGGTTCTCGGAACTCTTCAGCACGAACGTGCGTTCGTCTGGTGCGTCGATCGGATACCAGTTCTCGGCCGCGATCTCGGGATTCATTCCGCTCATCGCCGCGGCGGTCGCCGTGCCGCTCGGCTGGGGCGGTGTCGCCTGGGTCTACCTCGGCTGCGGACTGCTCGGGCTGATCGGCACCCTCCTCACTCGTGAGACCTGGGGCCCGAGTGACCGGGCACTCGTCGACGAGATCATCGCCAAGTCGTGAGCATCGACGGGCCGGCCGCGTGCCGGCCCGTCTGTGCCCGATCGCCTGGAAACGACAAGGAACCACCATGAAGACCATCGTCCTCGACGACGACCCCACCGGCACGCAGTCGGCAACGGGTGTGACCGTGCTCCTCGAAAGCAACGCCGACCTGCTCACCGAAGCCCTCGAGCACGCTGAGAGCGTGTACGTGCAGACGAACAGTCGCGCGCTCGACGAGGCGACCGCGGTGGCGCTGGTCCGCCGCATCCGATCCGACGGTGAGGAGGCCGCACGCCGCCTCGGCGACGAGGTGCGATTCGTGCTGCGGGGCGACTCCACGCTGCGGGGGCACGTCTTCGCCGAGACCGAGCCCTTCCTCGACGACGCGGCCGTCATGCTGTTCGTACCGGCGTTTCCGGATGGCGGACGCACCACTCGCGACGGCGTGCACCTGGTGCGCGTCGCCGGCGTCGATGTGCCGGCCCACGAGAGCGAGTACGCGGATGACCCGGTCTTCGGGTTCTCCACCGGTGTGCTGGTCGACTACATCACCGAGAAGTCGGGCCGGCGCGCGATCGCCGCATCACTCGACGCGGTGCGAAGTGGCGACCTCGCCGCAACAATCGCACACGCTCCGGCGGGGTCGGTCATCGCGCCCGATGCGGTCGACGCCGACGATATCGCCGCGATCGCTCGCGCGGTCGACGACGCCACCGCAGCGGGCGCGACGGTCGTCGTGCGCTGCGCCGCCCCCCTCGCCGCAGAGCTCGCCGGAGTGGCGAGCCGTGGCCTGCTGCCAACGCCGCTGGTACCGGCCACACAACCCGTCCTGCTGGTGTGCGGTTCACACACCTCGGGTGCGAGCGCGCAGCTCGAGCCGCTGGTCGAGTCCTGGGGTGCCCCGGCCGTCATCGACACGGATGCCGCGCTGGTGGATCCTGAAGCCGCCGGGCTCACCACCGCCGGAATCGCTCGCGCCCACCTCGGCTCCCGCCCGCTCGCGATCGTGACGAGCGAACGCAGCAGATCCGCGTCGCACAACACGCTCGCCCATGGCGAGAAGGTCATGACCGCGCTCACCACCGCAGTGCGCTCGCTGCTGCCGGAGGTCGCCGTCGTCGTCTCGAAGGGCGGGATCACGTCTGCCGAGGTCGCACGTACCGGGATCGGTGCGTCGTCGGCCGTCGTGCTCGGGCAGGTGCTGCCCGGCGTCTCCGTTTGGCAGCTCGCCTCACATGACGAGCGCGAACTGCTGTACGTCGTCGTTCCCGGCAACGTCGGTGCTCCCGACACGCTGGTGCGGGTGCTCGACGCGCTGCGTCTCAGCCATTCGTGACAGCAGCGGCCCCGGCCTTGGCCCGTGAGCGAGCGAGGTCACGCCCGCGCCGACGGCGAGCGATCACGAGATCGTCGCCAACATCCGCAGAACGGCTTCCACGATCTTCCACCCGGTTGGAACGGCCCGAATGGGCGCCATCGAAGACCCGTCCAGTGCGGTGACGCCCGAACTCCGTGTCAAGGGTGTGCAGGGCCTGCGCGTCGCGGATGCTTCGGTGTTCCCGTCGCTGAACCACGGACACACGGCGGCACCTGCGGCGTTCGTCGGCTACCGCTCGGTCGAGCTCATCCGGCAGTTGGTGGCCCCTGCTCGTCGCGGCGTTGATGATATGGCTGCCTGCGTAGCCGGTGCCGCCGAGGATGCTGATGCGGGTCATGATCTGCTCTCTGATCAGAGGTCAGAAGACGCCGTTGTCGTGCGGGAGGGTTGCCGGCACGGGGATGACGACGTCCCAGTGCTCGACGATCTTGCCGTCCTTGACGCGCCAGAGGTCGTTGTAGATCGATGGCACGCCGAAGTCGCCCTCGGCGCGGGTGAAGACGAAGTCGCCCTCAGCGATGACCTGGTGCACCTTCTTGTACGCGAGGGTCTTGCCCTGGACACCCCAGTTCTCCACAGCGGCGCCGAATCCGGCGAGGCCGTCAGCTGCCTCGGGGTTGTGCTGGTCGTACTGCTCGGTGGAGATGAAGTCGGCGAGCTTGCTGTAGTCCGCACCGACGAGCACCACGTCAGCGAACTCGGTGACCAGCGCCTTGTTGGCTGCGGTCTTGTCCAGATCGGTGATCTGAGTCGGGCCGTCGGTCTGCGTGCGACCGCTGACCGTGTTCGTCACGACGGGGGTGAGCGAGTCCCAGTGCTCGACGATCTTGCCGTCTTCGACGCGCCACACGTCGAACCCGGTGAGCGGGGCGGGGCCGAAGCCGTAGTAGGTGCCCTGGGTGACGACGAGGTTGCCGTCGGCGATGGTGCGTGCGGGCTCGTACCGAAAGTCGTCGGTCAGCGAGGACACGAGGCCCTTGAGGCCGTCGATGCCGTCACCGGCGAGCGTGGAGTGCTGGGTGTAGGGGCCGAAGTACGTGTCGATCGCAGCGACGTCACGGTCACCGAAGGCGGCGGTCGTGGCGGCGGCGAGGGTTTCGACAGGAGTCAGTTGCATGGTCACGGGAGTCTCCTCAATTGCTGTTGTTGTGGTGGTTGGTGGTGGATGCGCAGCCGCCGCCATGAGTTACTATAGGAGAGTTACAAGCAAAGAGAAATAAGGTACTGAAAAGTGTCTTACATACTTTTTGGTTACTGGAGGTGTCATGGTGGAGTGGAATCCGTACGACCGCAACTGTCCGACGCGGAAGTTGCTTGATCGCATCGGGGATCGGTGGACGGTTCTCGTGGTGGGGGCACTCTCGGACGGGCCACTGCGTTTCTCCGAACTGGCCGCCCGCATCGACGGGGTGTCGCAGAAGATGCTCACCCAGACACTCCGCGGGTTGGAGCGGGACGGTCTGGTGACGCGGACCGTCACCGCCGCGGTGCCGGCCCGTGTGGACTACGAGCTCACCGACGCGGGGCGCACGCTTCAAGACCCGCTGAAAGCGCTGGAGGATTGGGCGAAAGCCCACATGGGACCGATTCTGGAATCTCGGGATCGCTTCGCCGCCGAAGTCGCCCGATGACGCGGGCATCCGTGGCCCGGCTGGTGGGCTACTTCATCGATGATGCACTCAGCGCCGACCAGGCCGCCGACGTCCGCGCCCGTAAGCTCGGCAGTGCATTCGACGAACGGGCGCTGCTGGCCGCCCTGTTGGCATCCCGCCGCCCAGGCGCGATCCCCGACGCAGTGCTGACCGAGCTCGAGGAACTGCTCGCTCACGAGCGAGACGCGCGCGGGCGCGTCGAAGCGTCGAATCTCCCGACATTGGCCGAACAGGGCACGGTGACGCCCGCCTTCCCGGTCGAGCGGGTCGCATTCTGGCGCGGTGACCTGACCCGGCTTCGCGCGGACGCGATCGTCAACGCGGCCAACGACCGGATGCTCGGCTGCTTCGTCCCCGGGCACGCGTGCATCGACAACGCCATCCACGCCGCCGCCGGACCACGCCTGCGCGAGGAATGCGCCGAGCACATCCGCCGCCAAGGAGCCCCCGAGCCCACCAGTCACGCCGTGATCACCGACGGCTACCAGCTGCCGGCAGCGCACGTCATCCACACGGTCGGCCCGATCGTGCAAGGCAAACTCACCGCCCACGATCGCCGGCTCCTCGCCGACAGCTACCGAGCGATCCTCGATGCTGCAGCAGCCCATCCGGACATCACCACGGTGGGGCTGTGCAGTGTCTCCACGGGCGTGTTCGGTTTCCCGAAGAAGCCGGCCGCGAGCATCTGCCTCGACACCATCGCACGCTGGTTCGAGGAACACCCGGAAAACTCGCTGCGCATCGTCATCAGCCTGTTCGCCGAAGTCGACGAGGACGCGTACCGCGCCGCCCTCTCCGAGAGGACATCAGCATGAACCACCCCCACGAACACCAGCCGCTCGTCGACGGCACAGGCTCGTTCGATGACGCCCTCGACTGGATCACCACCGCAGACCGCGTGCTGATCGGCGCAGGGGCCGGGCTGTCCGCCGCCGCCGGCTACGACTACGGCGACCGAGAACGATTCGCGCAGTTGTTCCCCGCGCTGCACCGCGCCGGCTTCAACGCACGGTACGAACTCATCGGATACCCCCTCCCGCCACGGCTCCAGTGGGGATTCTGGGCCGTGCACGTCGACGACATCCGCCTCGGCGACCAACCCGACCCCGTGTACGAAGACCTGCGGCAGATCGTCGGCGACCGCGACCACTTCGTGATGTCCTCCAACGTCGACGCACTCTTCACCCGCAACGGGTTCGACACCGACCGGGTCTACACCCCGCAAGGCGACTACGCCCTCTCCCAGTGCCTCACGCCGTGCACCCGTGAAGTCTGGGATGCCCGCCCCATCCTTCGCCGCGCCCTCGAGGGGTACGACCCCGAGACGGGAGCCACATCCGAAGCGGCCGTGCCCTCCTGTCCGAACTGCGGCGGCCCCGTCACCCTCAACGTCTTCGCCGGAACCTGGTACATCAACGACCACTTCCAGCCGCAACTGGCCGGCCTCAACAACTGGTTGGCGAACGCGACGGCCGACGGCGCAACGACGGCGATCATCGAGATCGGTGCCGGCTTCAACACCCCCGGCGTCATCCGCTGGCCCATCGACCGCATCACTGCACACCTGCCAAGCGCACGTCTGATCCGCATCAACACCGACCACCCCGGCGTGCCCGCCGCCGTCGCGTCACGCGCCGCCTCCCTCACCGACGGCGCCGCCGACGTTCTGCGCCGCGTCGCCACCACCGAAAGGACCCCAACATGACCACCATCCGCCCGATCGCCGTCACCGGCGCCACCGGTGTGCTCGGCGGCTACGTCGCCAGCGATCTCGCCGAACGCGGTGTCGCCCAACGGCTCCTCGTGCGCACCCCCACCAAGGCTCCGCAACTTCCTGACAGCACCGTGCACCAGTTCAGCTACTCCGACCAGGCCGCCGCGACCGCCGCCCTCGACGGGGTCGACGTGCTGTTCATGGTGTCAGCGTCCGAAAGCGCGGCGCGACTCGACCAGCACCGATCCTTCATCGACGCAGCCGCGGCCGCCGGCGAGAAGCACATCGTCTACACGTCGTTCGCGGCCGCCGCGCCGGACGCGACATTCACGCTCGCCCGCGACCACTACGTCACCGAGGAGTACATCAAAGCCTCCGGCATGGACTGGACCTTCCTGCGAGACGGCTTCTACATCGACTTCATGGAAGCGCTCGTCGGCGACGACGGCGTCATCCGCGGGCCCGCCGGAAAGGGCCGCGCATCGATCGTCGCCCGCGCCGACGTCGCCCGCACCGCCGCCGCCGTCCTCCTCGACCCCGCACCACACGCCGGTCGCACCTATGACCTGACCGGGCCCGAAGCACTCACCCTCGACCAGGTCGCCGACACCATCAGCCGTGTTCGCGGCCGCACCGTCACCTTTCATGACGAGAGCATCAACGAGGCCTACCAGTCCCGCGCCGGTTTCGGTGCGCCGCAGTGGCAGGTCGACGCCTGGGTCACCACCTACACCGCGATCGCCAGCAACATCATGGCACCCGTCAGCGGCGACATCGAAACCATCACCGGAACGGCGCCAATGAACCTCGAGACCTACCTGCGCGGCAATCCGCACTGACCTTCGAGACTGCCGGCCCAAAGCGCTTCTCCGCCAAGCCCTTCGCGCGGCCTCCGAGAGGTCCCCCCACATCAGGAGACCGAGGAATACGCGGACCGCAGGAATAGAAGTTGAACGATTCCAAGCACTTCCGTGGCAGAGATCCCTGACCATCCGCACTTTGTTGTAGCGAGGGCGGGACTCGAACCCGCGACACCACGATTATGAGCCGTGTGCTCTAACCACCTGAGCTACCCCGCCGGGTAGGTTTCCCAGCCCCGCCGAACGGCCGAACCGAAGAGAACCAGAGCCCCGAGTCAGGATTGAACTGACGACCCCTTCCTTACCATGGAAGTGCTCTACCACTGAGCTATCGGGGCACGCTGCCGCACTTGGCAACCGTACGAGGATATCACCTCTCGACGGCACCTCCGAACCGTTGCCGCAGGCGGCCGGCAGCGGTCGCCGGGTCGGTGCCGATCACGCGGCCTCACCGCGCCACGGCGGCGCCGCGACCCCCGGCAGGCTCCACGCGGCGAAGCCGGCTTCCTCGGCTTCAAGGGTCACGAGGCCGGCGGATGCCTCGAGCCGCGCGTTGCCGAAGAGGCGAGCCGCGGCATCCGCTGCACTGAGCGCTGCCGCATCGAATGTGAGCGTCGCGGCCGATCGAGCGGCGAACACGAGTACCGACTCGTCGACCGACTCGCGCACGAACGCGACCGCGTCGTCGCCGGCGCCGAGCCAGCGGATGCCGCCCGTCGCGAGCACCGGATGCCGACGGCGCAGCCCGAGCAGCGAACGGTACGTGTCCAGTATCGGCGCGACCGCGGGTGAGCGCTCGCTCCCCCATGGCATCGGGGTGCGCGAGGCTTCGCCGTCGTCGCCGGTCAGGCCGAACTCGTCACCGGCCCACACGACGGGGATGCCGGGCAGCGTGACGGCGAGACCCAGCGCGACGGGCACGGCGCCCGGTCGTGCGTGCGTGGCGAAACGCGGAGTGTCGTGCGTGTCGAGCGCGTTCATGGTCGCGAGGCGCGTGTGCCACGGGAATCCCGCGGCGAATCGCGTGTGCGCGGCGTGGAACTCGGCGCCCGTGAACGTCGGCACCTGCTGCAGGGCGAAGCCGATTCCGCCGCCGGCGCGGCTACCCGGTTCGAGCAGCCAGCTCCAGAGCGGCCGGGTGAACGGCGTGTACGTCATCGCGCCGTGCCACGCGTCGCCCTGGAAATCGCTCGCGGCGTCGTTCGTCGACTCCGCCAGCAGGATGGTGTCGGGGTTCACGTCGCGCATCGTGCGGCGGATCGTCTGGCGCACCTCGGCGTTGAGATCGGCTTCGCCGAGACGGCCGGTCATGTTGGCGACGTCGATGCGCCAGCCGTCGAGCTCGAACGGCGGCTCGAGGAAGCGCGCGACGACGGAATCCGGTCCCTCGATGAAGCGTCGGCGGAGTTCGGCGGAGCTCCAGTCGAACTTCGGCAGGCTCGGCACTCCGAGCCACGACTCGTAGCCTCCGCCGTCGGCCTCGTCGCGGAAGAAGTAGAACTCGCGTTCAGGCGCATCCTGGTCTGCCTGCGCCGCTCGGAACCACTCGTGCGCATCGCCCGAGTGGTTCGAGGTCAGGTCGCCGATGACGCGGATGCCGCGGGCGTGGGCCGCCTCGACGAGCCGCACGAGCGCCTCGTCGCCGCCGAGGAGCGGGTCGACGACATCGAAGGTCGACGCGTCGTAGCGATGATTCGACCGGGCCGGAAAGACGGGCGTCAGGTACAGCAAGTCGACGCCGAGCGACTCGAGGTGGTCGAGGCGCTCGCGCACGCCGTCGAGGTCGCCGCCGAACAGCTGCTTCGAACGGCCGGGGTACGCGGGGTCGACCGGGTCGCTCCAGTCGGCCGGCATGGCCCACTCGGGCAGTTCTCCCTGCGCCCTGAGGCGGTCGAACGGCGCCGACGCCGACTTCGCGAACCGGTCGGGGAAGACCTGGTACATCACGCTCGACGCCGCCCACTCGGGCGCCGGCTCGTGCGCGACGAGCGTGAAGTCGTCGTGATCGCGGGTCTCGACGCGCGAGAGGCCGAGCTGGTTCAGCCAGTGCTGACGGCCGTCCTGCCCGACGAGCAGCCACCGGTACCCGTGCACGGGATTCTCGACCTCGACGGCCGCCTCCCACCACTGCCAGCCATCGGCCGTCGCGACGACGGATGCCTCGTCGAACCGCGGCTCCCGGTTGGGGTTCGACCGGGTACCGACCCACGCCAGCGGCCCGAATGCCTCGGGCACGCGCAGCCGAACGTGCACGGTCTCACCGAGCGCCGGCGTCTGCGTCGACACGTGCAGCGGCGACCCGTCATGGTGCGGCGTCATCCTCAGTCCTTCCATATTCGCCCCACTTGCAACCTCTCCTCTACTTGCAACCTCTCCTCTACTTGCAACCTCTCCTCTACTTGCAACCTCTCTTTTCAGGAACGAGGTCTCCCAGCGTGCAGTATTCAGGAGAAATCCGGCTGAACCGGCGGCAACGAACGAAAAGTTCCTGAGAAGAGTGGTGGAAAAGTGGTGGAAAGGTGGGGAAAGGTGGTGAAGAAGTAGTGGTGGGGTGGTGCGGGGGGTTACTTGACGGCGCCGGCCGTGAGTCCGCCGACGATGTACCTCTGCAGCCAGAGGAACAGCGCCACCACCGGCAGCGCCGCCATCACGGCGCCCGCCGAGAAGGCGCTCCAGTCGGCGTAGCGCGGGTTCGACACGAGCTTCGTGAGTCCCACCGCGAGGGTCTGCTTCTCGGTGTCGATGAGCAGCACGGATGCCACCACGAACTCGTTCACCGTGAAGATGAACGAGAGCAGCGCGACCACGGCGAGAATGGGCGCCGCGAGGCGCAGGATGATCGTGAAGAAGATGCGGGCGTGGCCGGCCCCGTCGATCCGCGCCGCCTCGTCGATCGACGCCGGGATCGTGTTGAAGAAGCCGTACATGAGGAACGTGTTCACGCCGAGCGCGCCGCCGAGGTACACCATGATCAGGCCGATGTGCGTGTTCAACCCGATCGCCGGGAACCAGTCGCTGATCGTCGACATCAGCAGGAAGATCGCGACGACCGCGAGCAACTGCGGGAACATCTGCACGACGACGATCGTGATGAGGCCGAAGCGGCGCCCGGTGAACCGCATGCGCGAGAACGAGTACGCCGCGAGCGCGCCGAGGAAAACCGTGGCGACGGCGGTCACACTTGCGATGATGAGGGTGTTCGCGAACCACTGCGGGTACGGCACCTGCGGGTCCGTGAGGATCCGCACGTAGCTCTCCAGGCCGATCGCCGAGAACAGCGCGTTCGAGCCGGTGAGCGTGCCCTTCGGGTTCAGCGACGACGAGATCACGAACACGATCGGGAACATCGCGAACACGACCATGACGATGCCGACGACGTGGCGCCATCCGGTGGCCCGGAACCAGCGGCTGAAGTTGAACGGGCGCTTGAGCGGTACGCCCCGCGGATGTGCCGCCCGCTCAGCCTCGGCGTCGAGCGCCGCAGCCATGATGTCACCCTCGACGCGGTCGGCCTCGACCCAGGAGTAGTGCTCCTTCGTGCCCTTCTTCGCCATCAGTTCAGCTCCTCGAGGCTCTTGGTGCGACGGAACGCGATGATCGAGATCACCGCGACCACGATGAAGATGATGATCGAGTAGGCGCTCGCGAGTCCGTAGTCACGCGCCTGACCGGTGAACGCGACCTTGTAGACCATCGTGATGAGGATGTCGGTGAACCCGACGGGGATCGGAGCGTCGGAGTCGCGCGGGCCGCCGTCGGTCAACATGTAGATGACATTGAAGTTGTTGAAGTTGAACGCGAACGAGGCGATGAGCAGGGGCGCCACCGTGACGAGCAGCAGGGGCAGCTTGATCAGCCGGAACACCGCCCAGGGTCTCGCGCCGTCGACCGTCGCCGCTTCTTGGATGTCGTCGGGAATCGACTGCAGCGCGCCCATGCAGATCAGGAACATGTAGGGGAACCCGAGCCAGAGGTTCACGATCAGCACCGATACCTTGGCCATCCACGGGTCGGTGAGCCAGGGTATGGATGCCCCGCCGAAGATGACCTGGTTGATGAACCCGAAGCTCTCGTTCATCATGCCCGCCCAGATGAGCGCCGAGAGGAACGAGGGGATCGCGTACGGCAGGATCATCACGACCCGGTAGTACTTTCGCCCGCGCATGCGCATGTCGTTGAAGACGATCGCGAGGAAGAGCCCGAGGAAGAACGTCGATGCGACCGAGATGATCGCGAAGGCGAAGGTCCAGAGCGTGACGTAGACGAGCGGCTGGGCGAGGCGCGGATCGGTGACGGCTCGCACGAAGTTGTCGAATCCGACGGTGATCTGCCAGCCGGGCAGCAGCTCCTCGCCGTCGGGCGCGGTGAAGGCTCCGGTGCCGATGTCGGAGTACACGGTTCCCGTGTCGACATCCGTGATCGTTCCGGCCGCCTCGTCGTACTCGAGCGTCGAAATGTACTGGTAGGCGCTCGACCCGTCTGGCGTGCGCAGCGCACCGTCGTTCGGGTCGTCGGAGAACGGCACCGCGAGCTCGGTGATCTCGTCGGTGCGAGCGAGCACGTCGGCGAACTGCAGCGTGGTCCAGCCGTCGACGGCGACCGCCTTGTCACCGTCGAACTCCGCGTCGACCTCGGTCAGCGGCGATTCGTTCGTGCCGACGAAGGCGTCGCCGTCGGGATCGGTCACGAGCAGGCCCAGGGTGCCGAGCTGGTCGACGACCGTCACGGGGTAGGTCGGCGAGTCCTCGACGCGCTGCAGCGACGAGGCCATGAGCGACGAGACGGCCTGCTCCTTCGAGCCGTTGTGGCCGGTGCCGTAGTTGGTGAAAGCGATGTAACCCGTGTAGACGAGCACGAACACCTGGAACACCACGAGGAAGATGACTCCGGGGGTGAGGTACTTCGACGGCAGCCTGCGGCGCGAGAAATAGATCCAGTTCACCGCGATGGTGACGACCGCGACGATCGCCGCGATCAGCCACTCCCCCGCGCTCACGAGGATGAACAGCGCGTACAGCGAGATCGCGTCGACGAGACCGAGCGCGAGCAGCTTGATGAGCAGCATCTTGACGCCCCCGGATGCCGCGTCGGCGATGCCGGCGGCCTGGCGCTGTCGCTTCGTGGGTTTCTCGGGCGTTCCCGACGCGACCTCGTCGTCGATGGTGGTGCTCATGCTGCTCGCTCTTCCCGCTCGCTCGTCTCGTCGGATATGAGTGCTCCGGGTCGGATGCCGCGCATCCGACCCGGAGACGCTCGTCGTTATCCGGCGTCGATCGCGGCCTGCACGTCGGCGGCCAGCTTCTGCCAGGTGGCGACCGGGTCGGCGCCGTTGATGATGTCGGCCTCGGCGATGCCCCAGTACGTCCACACCGAACCCATGGCGGGGATCGCGGGCATCGGCACGGCGTCTTCACCGACGGCGGCGAAGCCCTCGATGATCGGGTCGCTCGACGCGGTGTCGGCCGCGGCGGAGAGCGCCGGCAGGATGTTGCCGGCCTCGAAGAGCTCGAGCTGCACGTCTTCGGTGCCGAGGTAGTTCACCAGGAAGTCGTTCGCGGCGACCTGGTTCTTCGACTCGCTCGAGATGAAGAAGCCCTTGACGCCGGCGAACGGCTGGGCCGGGTCTGCGGTCGGGCTCGGCACCTTGTCGATGGAGACATTGATGCCGGCGTCGATCGCCGCACCGACGTTCCACGGCCCGGTGAGCCAGAAGGCGGCCGTGCCGTCGAGGAAGGCCTGCTTGGCGATCTCACCGTCGATGTCGGTGTTGAAGACCCCGGTGCCGTTCTTGCCCTGGCCGCCGAGCCACGTGGCGAACTGCTCGCCGCCCGCGTTGCCGAGCTGCAGGTCGGCGGGGTCGTAGCCCTGGTCGTTCGAGCCGAAGACGGGGGCGCCGAACGCCGTCTGGAACGGGTAGAGGTGGTAGGGGTTGCCCTCGGCGCCCTGCTCGACGACGAACGGCTGGGTGAGACCGGCGGCCTGCCCCTTGGCGATCATGTCGTCGAAGTTCGCGGCGGCCTCGGGAATGAGGTCGGCGTTGCGGAGCACCGCGATGTTCTCGACCGCGTACGGAAGCATGTACGTGGTGCCTTCGTAGGTCGACGCCGCGATCGCGACCGGCAGGTAGTCGGCGGCCGAGTCGCCCAGCTCGATCGGCGCGACGACGCCGTTCGTCGAGAGTTCGCCGAGCCAGTCGTGCGCACCCATGGTGATGTCGGGGCCCTTGCCGGTCGGCACCTGCTGGATGAAGTCGTCCTTGATGTCTGCGACATCCTTGCCGACGAGTTCGACCTCGACGCCGGTCTTGTCGGTGTATGCAGAGGCCGCGCCCTTCATCGCGTCGACGCGCTCGGCGTCGACCCAGACCGTGAGCGTGCCGCTCGACGAAGCCTCGCCCTCGGAGCCGCTGTCGCCTGCGGAGCAGCTCGCGAGACCGAGTGTCGCGATGACTGCGACGGCTCCGGCCGCGAGGAGGCTCTTCTTGTTCACCCTCATTGGTGTGCCCTTCTCAGTGTGCGTGAGACCGGCGCCTTCGCCTGGTGGATGGGTCTTCCCGTTCCGCAGTGGAACGGGCATCGCGCCCGAAAGGCCGTTCTTCCGTGTGGATTGCCCGATTGGTGCAAGCGATTACAGGTATACCTTGCCGGGCGCGCGTTATCAAACCCGGCGCGACGGATCGATACCCGTTCGTGATCACGCACGAAGGCCGAATCCTGCAAGCGTTTCCATATTGCGATTCGATCCCGTACAGTTTCCGCATGACTCCCGAATGGTGGCGCACCGCCGCGATCTACCAGATCTACCCCCGCTCGTTCGCCGACGCGAACGGCGACGGCATGGGCGACCTCGCCGGCATCACCTCCCGCCTCGGCGCGCTGCAGGAGCTCGGCATCGACGCGATCTGGCTCTCCCCCTTCTACACCTCGCCGCAGCGCGACGCAGGCTATGACGTCGCCGACTACCGCGATGTCGACCCGCTCTTCGGCACGCTCGCCGACTTCGACGCGATGGTCGCCGAGTCGCACGCCCGCGGCATCCGCGTCATCGTCGACCTCGTGCCCAACCACTCCTCCGACGCGCACGTGTGGTTCCAGGCTGCGCTCGCCGCCGCGCCCGGCAGCGCCGAGCGCGCGCGCTATCTCTTCCGCGACGGGCGGGGTGACGACGGCTCCGAAGCGCCCAACAACTGGAAGTCCGTCTTCGGCGGCCCGGCGTGGACTCGCGTGCTCGAGGCCGACGGCACCCCCGGCCAGTGGTACCTGCACCTGTTCGACAGTTCGCAGCCCGACTTCGACTGGACGAATGAAGAGGTTCGCGACGAGTTCCGCGACATCCTGCGTTTCTGGCTCGACCGCGGTGTCGACGGGTTCCGCGTCGACGTCGCCCACGGCATGGTCAAGGCCGAAGGGCTGCCCGATTACACGCCTCCGGCCGAGGGCGGCAGCATGGGCGGTGCCGGTGGCCTCACGACGGATGCCGCGGCATCCGGTGCCCCGCTCGAACCCGGCATCAGCGACGAGCACGGCGACAGCGCGCCGTACTGGGCGCAAGACGGCGTGCACGAGATCTATCGCGACTGGCGGCTGCTGCTCGACGAGTACCCGGGTGAGCGCGTGCTCGCCGCAGAGGCGTGGGTCGACCCGCTCTCCCGCGTCGCGAAGTGGGTGCGGCCCGACGAGATGCACCAGGCCTTCAACTTCGCCTACCTCGAGACGCCGTGGAACGCCGCGGCGCTGCGCCGCGTCATCGACGACTCGCTCGACGCGTTCGCCGCTGTCGGCGCGCCCTCGACCTGGGTGCTCTCGAACCACGACGTCGTGCGGCATGCCACCCGGCTCTCGGTCACCGAGGCGAATCCGCAGGGCCACGGGCTCGGCCCCCGCTCGAAGGGCCTGCCGTCGTTCGAGGCCGGCCTGCGCCGCGCCCGCGCCGCGACCGCCCTCATGCTCGCACTGCCCGGCTCGGCCTACATCTACCAGGGCGAGGAGCTCGGCCTGCCCGAGGTCATCGACCTGCCCGACGGTGCCCGCCAGGATCCGACGTGGTTCCGCACCGCCGGCGAGCGCTACGGACGAGACGGATGCCGCGTGCCCCTGCCCTGGGAATCGTCCGCGCCGTCATACGGCTTCGGCCCGACGGATGCCTCGTGGCTGCCGCAGCCCGAGCAGTGGGCATCGCTCGCGCGCGACGTGCAGCGCGGCGACCCCGCCTCGACGCTCTCGCTCTATCGCGACGCCCTCGCGCTGCGGCGTGCGCGTCAGCTCGGCGCCGGTGCCGTCGAGTGGCTGCCGGGTCAGCCCGAGTCGGTCGTCGCGTTCCGCAACGGCGACATCGTGGTGATCGCGAACACCGGTGACGCGCCGGTCGAGCTGCCCGACGGCGAGGTGCTGCTCTCGAGCGAGCCGCTCGACGGGCGCGTGCTTCCCGCCGACACCACGGCCTGGCTCGCGGCGTAGCGGCGCGCGTCTCGCGTCTCGCGTCTCGCGTCTCGCGTCTCGCAGGCTGCACGGCGCACGACGCACGGCGCGCTGCACGCTGCACGCTGCAGGCGATTCGCACATACACGTCTCCCCTGAGGCCCCTGATGCGAAATCGCCTGCAACGCGCTACGGTCACGACCTGCACGCGCACACCCCGCGGCATCCGCTCGCTCACCGCCCGTGAGGCGCCGCGCGCGACCCCCATCGATGCTCGCCGCGCGCGATGAGCTCGAGCACCATGCCCTGTGTGCGCTCCCACTCGTCGACGACCATGCGGTAGGTGAGCCGCACGAGCAGGTAGCCCTGCATCGCGAGCTCGAGGCCGCGGCGCCGATCCTCCTCGAACTCGGGGGGATCGATGTGGAAGCCGGCACCGTCCAGTTCGACGACCAGACGATCGCCGATGAGCAGGTCGACGCGCCCGACGCCCGGGATCCACGCCTGCGTGATGTGCCGCACCCTTCGCGAGACGAGAAGCAGACGGGCGATGGTCTCGAGCCCTGAGTCGCATCCGGCGTCGGCGGCATCGACGAAGCGACGGAATCGGCCGGGCACGAGCGCGCGCACCTCCGCTCGCCCGGTCGAGCCCAGCTCACCGGAGTTCAGCGCCGAATCGAGCGCGGTCATGGTCGGCACCACTCCCTCGCGCGTGAACATCTCGGCGAGCGCGCGCGGCAATCCGTCGCGAGCGGGCAGGTCGCCCGGCCCGCCCCGACGCTGGCGGTAGTGCACGCACACCTCGTGAGCTGCGGCGAGTGGGACGGCGCGGTCGGCGGGCGAGCGCAGGCGCGATGCGCCCGCCGCCACGCGCACGTGCAGTTGCGGATCGCCCAGCAACCAGAGACCGTGCAGCCGGGCCACGGATGCCGCGGTCAGCGCGCCGCCCACTCGCACCGCGTCGAGCACGGCAGTCGGAGCATCGTGAACGGCGAACCATCCGGGACGAACGGCGATGATCGATCCGGCGGCGACCGCTGCCGCCCTGGCCGATCTCGAGACGCCGAGCCGGTCGAGCTCTCGGACCGGCAGCGCGCCCGCACGCGCCCGGATCGCGGCGGCCGGGCGGATCGCGGCGGCCGGGCGGACCGCGGCGGCCGGGCGGATCGATCGCGACGACGAGTGAGCCTGCGCACGAGAAGGGGTCGGCATGCCGAGAGTCTGTCTCGTTCGGCGCGAGCGTGATGGATGCCTGTGGAGAACTCGGGATCGTTCCCTCGCGTCCCTGCACGATGCAGGCGATATCGCGTCATGCATCCGCATCTCGCCGCGAGAGTCGAAATCGCCTGCAGAATGCGGCGAGGCCACGTGATCAGCACGCAGCGTCAGGCGCCCAAGGGATCAGCGAGGCGTCCCCGCCGCCTCAGTTGGTGTTCGCGTAGAGCCATTCGAGCGGGTCGACCTTGGTGCCGCTCATGCCGCCGAGGCGGATCTCGAAGTGCAGGTGCGGGCCGGTCGACATGCCGGTGTCACCGGTCTGACCGATCACGTCACCGACCTTGACGGTGTCGCCCGTCTCGAACCGGCGCGAGTCGTGCACCATGTGGGCGTAGACGCTCGTGACGCGCTTGCCGTCGATCATGTGGTCGATCATCATGACGACGCCGAGGGATCCGCCCGAGTCGGTCGAGTTGACGACGACGCCGTCGGCGATGGACTGGATCTCTGCACCGAGCCCCGGGTTGAAGTCCTGGCCGCCGTGGTCGCTCGAGCAGCCCGCGCAGTCGCGATACCCGAAGTGGTCGCCGATGTGCACGCCCACCGCGAACGGCCACTGGATCGTGCCGGACGGGTTGTTCGTGAACGTCGCCTCGGCGCGGATGCCGGCGGCCTGCGCATACTCGTCGATCGTCTGCGTTTCGAAGCCGTCGCGCTGCACGGTCTGCGCGACCGCATTGCCCGAGAACTCCACCACCTGACCTGGTGCGATGCTGACGGACGGCTCGAGCGCCATCGCCTGCACGTCGGCGGGAGACAACAGCGACAGCGAGGGCACGGATGTCGCAAGCGCGAGCATTGCCGCAAAGCTCATCGCCACGAACCCGCTCGTCACGCGAGCGAACCGGTTGACGCGCTTCGAGCGACCCTTGGGTGCCGGTCGCGACGAGGCGGCTGACGTGCTCGTGCTCGCCGCCGGCGGCCGGCGCGGTGCGCCTCGGCGCGAACCGGTGGCCTCTGCGGCGCGACGCGAGCGCCGACCGTCGGGTCCGTCAGTCGGCTGCCGGGTTGCCGGCGCGGAAGCCGACACGGCCGAGGCCGAGATCACGGCGGCGAGATCGTCGCCCGACGATGTTCCGGATGCCGGCGGCACGACGTCGACCGTCGGAGCGGGGAGCGCCGAGCTGCGCCGGGAACCGGGAGCCGCCGCCTTCTCGGCCTTTCGCGCTGCTCGGGCCGCACGCTTCGAGCGCACGGGCCGTTCGGCACCCGAGTCGTCGCCGACCGCGACAGGCTCGGATTCGGCGCCGAGCCCGGCGAAGAGATCATCGAACCCTGCCTTCGGAGCCGCGAGAGCGGCTGGAGCCGCGGGAGCGACCGGTGCCGCGGGAACGACCGGAGCCGCGAGAGCGGCGGGAGCCGCGGGAGCGGTCGGTGCCGAAACATCAGCTTTCCCTGCGGTGCGCGACGCGCCTGCCGCCCGACGTGCCTCGGCGGCCTCTCGTTCGCGAAGCTCCCGACGGGTCAGGGGTCGTTCGGACCGCGATGCAGCATGGGTGCCTGGCGTTGAATCGTCGGGCACGAGGGGGGACTCGGGCACGTGTAGGGGACTCTCGACGTTGGGGAAACGGACTGGGTCGTGCTGGGAGGTGGGCATCCCGGCATCACGCCGAGATAACGACTTGGTAAACAGTACCCGCTCTCGACCCTGCGTGCCATTCGCAATCGGGTTTCGCGGCTGTCAGAATGCCGGGAAACCCCGCGACATCCGCGGCGCGCGGGCGCTTCGGCGCACCCGCCCGTCAGGCGTCCAGCCCGGCGTGTCGCAGCGCGCCCGCGAGCTCGTCGTAGAGCGCGGGCGCCGCTGCGATCATGAGTTTCGGCGGTCGCCGGCCGGCCCCTGCGGCCGCCGACCCTCGCGCCGGCCTCCTGTGCGATCAGCGCGCCGGCGGCGTGATCCCAGGGGTTCAGGCCGCGCTCGTAGTAGGCATCGAGCCGGCCCGCCGCAACCGAGCACAGGTCGAGGGCGGCCGATCCGATGCGGCGGATGTCCCGAGCGAGCGGCAGCAGCTCGAGCAGTACCGCGGCCTGCGCACGCCGCGTCTCAGACGAGTACGCGAACCCGGTGCCGACGAGGGCGAGGGCGAGCGGCACATCCGTGTTCACCTGCAGCGCTCGCCCGTCGAGGCGCGCCCCGCCTCCGCGACTCGCCTCGAACACCTCGCCCGTGATCGGGTTCACGACGACGCCGGCGAGCGCGGTCCAGGTGCGCGGGTCGTCAGAGCCTTCGACGACGGCGATGCTGACCGACCAGCTGGGAATGCCGTAGAGGAAGTTCACGGTGCCGTCGATCGGATCGACGACCCAGTTGACACCGCTCGTGCCGACGCTCGAGCCGTCCTCCTCGCCGACGATGCCGTCGTCGGGTCGCGCCTCGAGCACGAGCCGGCGGATGAGCGCCTCGGTTTCGCGATCGACCGCCGTGACGATGTCGACGGGCGACGACTTCGTCGCAGCGACCGTCACCCCCTCACGACGCGCCTCGCGCGCGAACTCGGCCGCCTGCAGCGCGATGCGCCTCGCAAGGTCGAGCAGGGCAGCGGATGCCTCGGTGCCCGTGCGCCCGTCGGCGCGCATCGCTTCGCCCTGGCGCAGTGCTTCGCCCTGGCGCAGCGCTTCGTCGTGGCCCCCTGCAGACTCGTGTTCGCTCATGCCCTCACGCTAGCCGCACCCCGGCCGCGCCGGCGCGGTCGCGCCGGCCAGGGCAAGGCCGGGCCAGCTGCATCCGTCGCTCTCGATGCTGAAACCACGAAAACCCCGGATGACCGGGGTTTCTCTGGTGGCGAGTGAGGGATTCGAACCCCCGAATGCTGAGCAGTCTGATTTACAGTCAGATCCCTTTGGCCGCTTGGGTAACTCGCCATCGCACCCGACCACGTTCTGCACACAACCGGGGGCCTGTCAAGAGTACCCGCCGACGGCCGGTGCGAGAAATCGACGGCTACAGACGCCACCACGGGATCTCGGCGGTGTCGTTCTGGTCGCGCTGCGGGGTCGTGTCGTAGCGATCAGGTTGTGGCGCAGGGTCGTAGCGGGGCTCTGCGACCACCGGTGCCGGCACCTCTTCGTAGGCCGCATCCCGCTGCATCCGGCGCGTCGGCCCGCGGAGTCCCGATCGCTGGATGACTCGCTGGATCGTGGCGCCGCGCTGGTCGGGCGAACCGACGAATCTGATCTCGCGGAGGCCCTGATCCTGCGCCGCCGACTCGAAGACGAAATGACCGTAGCCGAACACCCGGCCGATGAGCGGCGTATGCACCGAGATGTCGAGGATTCGCGAGATCGGCATGGTCGCGATGCGTTGCGACAGGATGCCGTGCACCCGGAACACCCGCATGTTCGTGATCACGAAGCGATCCATGCGCGACTGCAGGATGCGCCAGAGCCCGTGCAGGGCCAGGAAGAGCGCGAGGAAGAGCGGCAGCCAGTACAGCTGCGGGGGCATCCACGTGAGCAGCACGAGTGCCGGCACCGCCAGGAGCATCTCGAGCACGGCGCTCGCGACCGCCGCCCAGTGCTTGTGCACCTCGTCGACGATCACTTCGCCTTCGTCGGCGATGAGATGCCGCTCGACGCGCGGAGTGAAGCCGAACACGCTCATGGCCTCATGTGGCGAGCGAGGTGAAGAACCTGCCCACTGCCTCTGATGCCGACACGACCGCGCCGAACGCGCCCTCGACGACATTCGCGGCGTCTTCCGGGCGACTGATCATGTAGAACAGAGCGAAGACCACGACCAACACCACGACGATGCCCTTGAGCCACTTCACGGGTGGTTCCCTTCGAATCGGCGACTGGGGTGGGCCGCCACCCCCCAGAGCCGGCCACGACAATCGTTTCTACCGCACTCCATGGAGCGAGACAATGCGCCACGCGGTGGCCCGCGACACCGGACGATAGGATTCCTCTGAACCGGCGTGGCCGGCAACTGCCCCGGCGTTCCCGGGGAAATCGGCTCGGCGAGACCTGGAACGAGGGGGCATGGCCGGCATCGAAGAGGTCGCGAGGCTCGCGGGGGTGTCCACCGCGACGGTGTCGCGTGCGCTCAGCGGCCGGGGCCATGTGTCGCCGGGATCGAAGGCGAAGGTCGAGGAGGCCGCCGCGTTGCTCGGCTACGTCGTCTCCTCGAACGCCTCGAGCCTCGCCTCCGGCCGCACGCGCAACATCGGCGTCGTCGTGCCGTTCCTGAACCGCTGGTTCTTCTCCTCCGTGCTCGAGGGCGCTCAGCAGTCGCTCCTCCGCAGCGGCTACGACCTCACCCTCTACAACCTCTCGGGCGACGGCCGTGAACGCGCGAGCGTCTTCGAGCACTTCCTGCTGCGCCAGCGCGTCGACGCGGTCATCGCCGTCTCGCTCGAGCTCACCGAGCCAGAGGTCGCGCGCCTGCACGAACTCGGCAAACCGCTCGTCGGCGTCGGCGGACCGATCCCCGGCGTCCGCACGCTCACGATCGACGATGCCGCCGTCGCGCGACTCGCGACCGAGCATCTCATCGAACTCGGCCACACCCGCATCGCCCACATCGGCGGCGATCCCGAGTTCGACGTGGACTTCCACCTGCCCACGAACCGCCGCATCGGCTACGAGGCCGCGCTCAACGACGTGGGCATCGAGGCCGACCCTCGCCTGTTCGCGCCGGCCGACTTCACGATCCGCGGCGGCTACCACGCCGCGAAGCAGTTGCTCGGCGCCCCGAACAACCGGCCGACCGCGATCTTCGCGGCATCCGACGAGATGGCGATCGGCTCGATCCTTGCCGCGCGCGACCTCGGCCTCGTCGTGCCCCGCGACGTCTCGGTCGCCGGCATCGACGACCACGACCTCGCCGAGTTCTTCGGCCTCACGACGGTTGCGCAATTCCCGCGGCTGCAGGGCGAGATGGCGGTCGAGATCCTCATGGACGAGCTCGAGCCGAGCAGCACGGATGCCGCGGCGCCCGCCGCCACTCCCCTGCCGTACGAGTTGCGGGTGCGCTCGTCGACGGCCCGCCCGCCCGACTGAGCTGCACGCCCCGCGGCATCCGCTCGTCGATACACTGGGCGGCATGGCAGATGCAACGTTCGACATCGTTTCCAAGGTCGACCAGATGGAGGCCGACAACGCCCTCCACCAGGCGCAGAAAGAGGTCGCGCAGCGCTACGACTTCAAGAACATCGGCGCATCGATCGAGCAGTCCGGCGAGAAGGTGCTCATCAAGGCCAACAGCGAGGAGCGCGCGAAGGCGATCCTCGAGGTCTACGAGGCGAAGCTCATCAAGCGCGGCATCTCGCTGCGCTCGCTCGACGCCGGGGAGCCGTATGCGTCGGGCAAGGAGTTCCGCATCGAGACCGCCATGAAGGCCGGCATCGACTCCGAGAACGCGAAGAAGATCAACAAGCTCATCCGCGACGAGGCGCCGAAGAGCGTGAAGAGCCAGACGCAGGGCGACGAGGTGCGCGTCTCCTCGAAGAGCCGCGACGACCTGCAGGCGACGATGGCGCTGCTGAAGGGCAAAGACCTCGACGTGGCACTCCAGTTCGTGAACTTCCGCTGACTCGCGGCGCTGCCCCTGCGCGGCGCGTCTCTGCGCGGCGCTGCGCCTGCGCGGCGCTGCCCCTGCGCGTCGGAGGCAAGGTAGCCCGTCCGAGGGCCCGGGTCGGTTGCCTCCGACGGCACCCCTTGCCTCCGACGGCACCCGTTGCCTCCGACGGGAGCCGTCAGGCCGGGCGGCGACTGTTCCGGCTGCGCGCCGCCGGTGCATCAGGTGCATCGACGAGGCGCACGCGCCGCCGACGAGTTCGCGGCACGCCCATCGCCGTGAGACGACGCTCGAGCGGCGATCTCTCCAGTGTCTCGGCCCAGTCCCATCGGTCGAATGCCCGAAGCTGACGCCGAATCGCGTTCTCGCGCTCCTTCTCGGCGATGACCGCTGACGCGGCCCGTTCGGCCGTGTTCGCTCGGCCGAGGTATTTTCCGCGACCATCGGCCTCACCGCCCGCATCGACGCTTCGCCAGTAGAAGTCGAGGAATGCACGCCGCCCGAGCTCGGGGAGCCAGAGTTCGTGTTGCAGTTCGGGCTCCTCGAAGCCCAGCTCTTCGATCACCAGTCGACCGACGGTCTCGAGCGGGGTGTCCGCCTGCTCGGTCGCGCGCGCGAGCACCGCCTCCGTTCGCCGGCTGCCGCGATAGGGCAGCAGCCGTTCGTGCTCGGCCCGAACGGCCGTCATGGTCGTGCACGGGCGCCCTGGCCCGAACCGCGGCGCCCGCAACGCGGCATCCATCGCGACCACTGCCGCAGCCATTGTCGCGTGGCGGCACATCTGGATGAGCGTGAATTCGAGTGAGGTCACGGCATGCAGATCCTCGACGCCGTGCGCCGGATCGTACGAGCCCGCCACCGACGTCACCCCTGCGCGGCGATGGCCTTGCTGGCCACTCGACATCACGTAGATCTCGGTCGGCCAGCGGCCGTGGATCGGGAGCCGCGCGAGTGCAAGCGCCGAGAAGCTCGTGAAGACCGGATGCCGCAGCGTCTCGCCGGCCGCGCGAACCGCGGTCAGGTATCGATTCGTGTCGTGCTCACCCGCAGAGACACCCGGCTGGCTCGGGTCCGCCGCCGGCGCGTAGACGCCCCGGCGGACTCGGATGACGCGCCCCCTTGCGAGCGCGGCGGTGAGCTCGGGTTCGCGGCCCGTCGCACGCACTTCGTCGAAGCGGATGAGTCCGTGAGTCGTCGTCGGGAGGTCGGGCATGCCGCGAGTCTGCACCTCCGCACGGCCTTCGATCACGCTGCGCGTCGCTCGGTCGACAACACGCCGGGCTGCGGTGCTGTCGAGGACGAGTCGCGGCGCTCTCCGCACGCCCGTCGGAGGAAGGTTCTCGCATCGGAGGCAACGAATCCACATCCTCCGACGGGATTCCCGACCTCCGACGTGATCTACCGGGGGCGGCGGGGGGCGTAGCCGTGCAGCCACTCCGTGATTGCGGCGTACGCCGCCGCCCGCACGGGCCCGCGCGAGAGGAACACGTCGTGCAGCGCCCCGTCGATGCGCGCCACGGCGCCGACCTGGCTGAGCCGCAAGGTGCGCTCGGCGACCTCGTCGACGACGAGCACGATGTCAGATGATGCCATCGCCGGATCCCATCGTGCCTGCAGGGTCGAACGCTTCGACAGCAGTGTGAGCACGGGAGCGCCGACGTCGATCCGGGCCGCCACGGTCGCATGCCCGGCGAGCACCGCCCGCAGCCAGGCCGGATGCACCATGAACCCGCGCACCGGCCGCCAGTCGGGGTTGAACTCCCACTCGCCGTCGAGCTCCTTCGAGACCGTGCGGTTGTAGAACCCGAGATCGACGCTCGGCAGGGTCGCGAGCGGATTGACCTTCGCACCCCAGCCGATGACGGGCGCGAGCGCCTCGCGGCCGAGCCGGCTCGCCTGGAACTCGAGCCACGGACTGTTCAGCACGAGCGCCGAGGCACGCCCGGGGTTCCGCGCGGCCCACAGGCTGAGGACGAGCCCGCCGGTCGAGTGCCCGAGCAGGATCAGCGGGCGCCCGGGCGCGCCCTGCCCCATCGCGGCGAGCGCGGCCTCGATGTCGGCGTCGTATTCGGCGAGGTCGGTGATGAATCCGGGGGTCTGGCCGGGGCGCAGGCTCCGCCCGTACTTGCGCAGATCGAGGGCGAAGAATCGCGCGCCGGCGTTCGACCAGTACTCGGCGAGCTCGCGATTGAAGAAGTAGTCGCTCCATCCGTGCACGTACAGCACATCGGCTCCGGATGCCGCACCTCGCGTCAATCGCAGGCGCCACGGAGGTCGGTACCGCACGAGGGTTGCCACGACCTCGCCCTCGGCGTCGGTGCCGAGCGGGAGGGTGTGCTGCTCGAATCCGGCACCGAGCACGTCGGGTCGCCACCCGTTGCCGAGCCCGCTGCCGGGCCCGCTACCGGGCTCATTGCCGGGCCCGTTGGCGAGCTCGTTGCCGGGCCCGCTGCCGGGCCGGCTGCTGCCGTCGGTTCCACTCACGGCACGTCTCCCCCCGTCGTGTGGTCAGCCTATCGAGCGGGCACTCCGGGCAACGTCGCGAGAAGAGCACGCCTACGGGCCGACGAAGAGCACGGCGATGAGCGCCCCGGCGAGCATCGACGGCCCGAACGGGATCGAACCGCGCAGTGTCACGCGCTTCAGCACGAGCGCGACGATCGCGACCAGGCCGCCGACGACGAAGGCCGCGAGCAGCCCGACCAGCCACGCCGACAGTCCGAACCAGCCGAGCAGCAGCCCGATCACGAGCGCGAGCTTCACGTCGCCCATGCCCATCGACGATGGCGAGATGAGCGCCAGCATGAGGAACACGGCGAACATCGCCGCCGCGCCGGTCACGGCCCACAGCAGCGGCATCCAGGTGCCCGTCGCCCACGTCGCCGGCACCAGCAGCACCGCGACGGCGCCGAGCGCAGGGAAGACCACGGCATTCGGCAGACGCTGCTCGGCCAGATCGACGATCGACAGCACGGTCGCGCACGCGGCGAAGACGAGCAGCGCGGGCAGGGTCCACGAGAGTCCGAAGCGCAGGGCGAGCAGGCCGAAGACGATCGCGGTCGTGACGGCGGCGATCGCGCGCAGCGTGCGCGGCGTGCGCAGCGTGCGCGGCCACCCCAGAGTGCGCAGACCCGGCAGTGCGAGTAGCGGGCGCCGCGGCATCCGCTCGCGCTTCATCGACCGTCGGCTCCAGTCGGCGAGCGGCCACCAGCCGAGTGCGACGCCGGCGAGCGCCGCGCCGATCGTCACCAGGAACGTCGACCAGGCGAAGGGCATGATCGAGAGCGTAACCGAGCGCGGGGCGTCGGCTTCGGGGCCTGTGGAACGATCGGCTCGACGGCCTCGCGGCCCGCGGGCACCGGGTGGCTCGAAAGCTCAGGGTGGTTCGGGAGGAAGCCCTACGCGTCGTCGCCGCGCGAGATGCCCACCATGTCGGCGCGCGGCACGACCTTCACGCGCACACGCCCCTCTGCGGCACCGAGCGCCTGCTCGTGCTCGTCGAGGCGGTGCCATCCGTCGAGGTCGGTCCAGCGGATGCCGCGTGACTCGAGCAGCTCGACGACCGACTCCTCTGAGGGCGACTCGGGATCCCACCAGTTGCCGAGGTCGTTGATGAGGTGCTTGATGGTCTCCATCGCATCGGACTTGGTGTGCCCGATGAGGCCGACGGGCCCGCGCTTGATCCAACCGGTCGCGTAGACGCCGTACATCTGGCGCGCCTCGCCGGTCTGCTTGTCGCGCATCAGCACCTGGCCCTCGTGGTTCGGGATCACGCCGAACTTCTTGTCGAAGGGGATGCCCGGCAGCGGCGTGCCGAAGTAGCCGACGGCACGATAGACGGCCTGCACGGGCAGCTCGCGGATCTCGCCGGTGCCGACCACGCCGCCTTCGCCGTCGGGCGCGGTGCGCTCCCAGCGGATGGCGCCGACCCGCCCGGTGCCGTCATCGACGAGGTCGAGCGGCTTCGCGAAGAAGTGCAGGTGCAGGCGGCGCGATGCCTCGCCCACCGGTCGCTGGCGCCACTGGTTCAGCACCTTGTCGATGACGAAGACCTGCTTGTTGCCCGAGACCGCCGCGCGCGCGGCGTCGTCGTAGTCGAAGTCCTCGTCGTAGAGGATCATGTCGACGTCGCGGAGCTCCCCGAGCTCGCGCAGCTCGAGTGGGGTGAACTTGACCGATGTCGGGCCGCGACGGCCGAACACGTGCACATCGGTGATCGGCGAGGCCTCGAGGCCGGCCGCCACGTTCGCGGGGATCTCGGTGGACATGAGGTCTTCGACGTGCTTCGCGAGGATGCGGGCCACGTCGAGCGCGACGTTGCCGTTGCCGATCACGGCCGCCTCGCGCGCCTCGAGCGGCCAGGTGCGCGGGAAGTCGGGGTGCCCGTCGAACCAGCTGACGAACTCGGCGGCGCCGTAGGATCCGTCGAGCTCGGTGCCGGGAACGTTCAGCGAGGCGTCCTTGACGGCACCGGTCGCGAAGATGACGGCGTTGTAGTGCTTCTTCAGGTCTTCGAGGGTGATGTCTTCACCGAATCTCACGTTGCCGAAGATGCGGATGTCGCCGCGGTCGAGCACCTCGCGAAGCGCCGTGATGATGCCCTTGATGCGCGGATGGTCGGGTGCCACGCCGTAGCGCACGAGCCCGTATGGCGCGGGCAGGTGATCGAAGAGGTCGATCGAGACGTCGAAGTTGCGCTCGGCCCTCAGCAGGATGTCTGCGGCGTAGATGCCGGCGGGGCCTGCCCCGACGATCGCCAGTCTCAGTTTGTTCCTCGTCACGTGCGTGGTCTCCATCGGTTCTGATTCAGCTCTCGCGCTCGACGACCGTCTCGGCGAATCGCGTGAGCGCCTTCTTCACACTGCCGTCGCGCAGCGGCGCGAGGGCGGCGACCGCCTCGCGCGCCCAACGATGCGCCTCGGCGAGGGTGGCGCGCGTGGCGTCGTGCTCCCGAAGCTCGGCGACGATCGCGTCGACGGTCGCCTTCGACGGCACGATGCGAGAGGCGAGGGTGTTCGTGTCGATGGGATCGCCGAGCGCGGCCGGGTCGGTCGTGACGACCACATCGCGTTCGATGCGCTCCAGCAGGGCAGCGGATGCCGCGTCGGTCTGCGCATGCTCGGCGAGACGGAGCATCGGCAGCGTGACGACCCCGGCGCGCAGGTCGGTACCGGGCACCTTGCCGGTCTCGGCGGGCTGCGGCGACAGGTCGATGACGTCGTCGACGAGCTGGAACGCGACGCCGACCTTCTCGCCGAACTCGATGATCGGCTCCTCGAGGCCCGGGTCGGCTCCCGAGAAGATGATGCCCGACTGTGCGGCGGCCGCGATGAGCGAACCCGTCTTGTCGGCGAGCACCTGGATGTAGTGCTCGATGGGGTCGTCGCCCGTCTGGGGGCCGACCGTCTCGTGCAGCTGGCCGAGCACGAGCCGCTCGAAGGTGCGCGCCTGCATGCGGATGGCGCCCTCGCCGAGGCCGGCCATGAGCTGGCTGGCCCGGGCGAAGAGCAGGTCGCCCGTGAGGATGGCGACGGAGTTGCCCCACACCGACTGCGCGCTCGGCACGCCGCGCCGGCGGTCGGCGTCGTCCATGACGTCGTCGTGGTAGAGGCTCGCGAGATGCGTGATCTCGATCGCCTCGGCCGCGGTGACGACGTCGTCGGTCACTCCAGCGCCGAGCTGCGCCGTGAGCAGCGTGAGCATGGGGCGCACGCGCTTGCCGCCCGCCTGCAGCAGGTAGCGCGTGGAGACATCCGCGATCGTGTCGGCGAACCGCACCTCTTGGAGCAGGCCGGCCTCGACGCGGTCGAGTCCTTCGTCGATCGCCTTCGCCATGGCCTTGTCGGCCGAGGTCGCGAAGACTCGCTCGCTGAGCCCGAGATTGGCAGCGAGCGCTGAGCCGCGACGGGCGACCGGGTGACTCGGTTTCACGCAGTCCAGCCTATCTGGGTCGATACGCGCGAAACGCGCCTCGGCCGCGGCGAAGCGGATCGCCGCCGATCGCTGCTCAGTCGAGCGGCTTGCGCCCCCGGTGCAGGGCGACGACGCCGAGGGTGAGGTCGCGCCACGCGACATCCGTGTAGCCGGCCTCGCGGATCCACCCGGCGAGGGTGCGCTGATCGGGCCACGCGTCGATCGACTCGTTGAGGTACTCGTAGGCCGTGTCGTTCGAACTCGAGAGCTTCACGAGCGGCGGCATGACGTAGCGCTGGTAGATGCCGTACCCGGTGCGCACGAGGGCAACCGGCGGCGTCGAGAACTCGCAGATGACGAGCCTGCCGCCCGGCTTCGTGACCCGGATGAACTCGGCGAGTGCCAGCTTCGGCTCGTTGACGTTGCGCAGGCCGAACGAGATCGTGACGGCGTCGAATTCGTCGTCGCCGAACGGCAGCTTCGTGGCGTCGGCCTCGACGAAGACGAGATTCTGCACGCTCGCCTGACGACGGCGGCCGACTTCGATCATGCCCGGCGAGAAGTCGGCGGCGACGACGGATGCTCCGGACTTCGCGAGACTCGCGCTCGAGGTGCCCGTGCCGGCGGCGACGTCGAGGATGCGCTGCCCGGGGTGGGGGTCGACGGCGCGCGTCGTCGCGACGCGCCAGAGCGGCGCGTTGCCCACCGAGAGCAGGGTGTTGGTGCGGTCGTAACTCGCGGCGACGCGATCGAACATGGCCGACACCTGGTCGGGCTGCTTGCCGAGGTCTGCGCGGGTCATCCCTCGATCCTACGGCGTGCGGCCGGGCGTAGGCTGGGGCGGTGAGTCAGACGGATGACGCGGTGCAGGCCGCGAATGCCCGGCTCGTCGTTCGCACCGTGGCCGTCGATGAGACGGAGCCGTTGATCCCGCGCGCCGACCCGCGGCATCCGCTCGTCTGGATGCGCCGGGGCGAGGGCATCGTGGGGCTCGGCGAAGCCGTGCGCATCGAGACGGGCGGGCCGAACCGCGTCGAGGACGCCGCCGCGGCCTGGGCATCGCTCGCGGCCCTCGCCGAGATCGACGACCGGGTGGGGCTCCCGGGCACGGGCCTCGTCGCGTTCGGAGCCTTCGCCTTCGCCGACGAGTCGTCTGCCACGAGCGTGCTCATCGTGCCCGAGCTCGTCATGGGCCGCCGCGACGGTCGCTCATGGGTCACCCGCATCTCGTTCGCCACCGGCGACGACGAGGCGACGGATGCCACCGGCGCCGCGGAACCCGTCGAACTCGCACTGCCCGTGCCGGCGCCGAAACGCCAGGTGCCGCGCGTGGCATTCACCCCCGGCGCGGTGCCGCCGTTGGCATACGAAGCGGCCGTCGCCGAGGCCGTGCACCGTATCGACGCCGGTGAAGGGCCCGCCAGGCTCCAGAAGGTGGTGCTCGCCCGGCAGCTCGTCGGCGAACTGCACGAGGACGCCGGGCTGCGGGCCACGATCAACCGTCTCGCCGAGGACTACCCCGACACCTGGGTCTTCGCGGTCGACGGCCTCATCGGCGCGAGCCCCGAGACACTCGTGCGAGTCGACCACGGCACCGTCTCGGCACGTGTGCTCGCCGGCACCGCCTCCCGCGGTGCGGGCGAGGCCTCCGACCGCGAGCGGGCGCTCGCCCTTTCCGCCTCCGAGAAAGACCTGGCGGAACATGAACTCGCCGTCGAGAGCGCAGTGAAACGGCTCGCACCGCACACCGCCCGTCTCGACCGCAGCCCCGAACCGTTCACGCTGCAGCTGCCGAACCTCTGGCACCTCGCGACCGACCTGAAGGGCACGCTCGGCGACGGCTCGAACTCGCTCGACCTCGTGCGAGCCGTGCATCCGACCGCGGCGGTCGCCGGCACTCCGCGTCGCATCGCACTCCCCGTGATCGCCGAGCTCGAGGGGTTCGACCGCGGCCGCTATGCCGGACCGGTGGGCTGGATCGACGGCGACGGCGACGGCGAGTGGGCGATCGCGCTGCGCTGCGCCCAGGTCGACGCCGACGGCACGGTCACGGCATATGCCGGATGCGGCATCGTGCACGACTCTGTGCCGGCCGACGAGCTCGCCGAGACCGTGATGAAGTTCCGTCCGATCGTCGAGGCGTTCGGCGGCTGAGTCAGCTCGCCGCGAGACGCGCCTGCTGCTCGGCGACGTCGTAGTCGGCCTGCGGCCAGTCGAGCCGCATCGCCTCGAGCGCGTCGATGAGCAGGTGCTGCACGGCCAGCCGCGCGTACCACTTGCGGTCGGCGGGCACGACGAACCAGGGGGCATCCGTCGTCGCCGTGCGCTCGAACACGGTCTGGTAGGCCGCCGCGTAGTCATTCCAGAGCAGCCGCTCGTCGACGTCGCCGGGGTTGAACTTCCAGTGCTTGTCTGGGCGGACGAGTCGTTCCGTGAGTCTGGCCTTCTGCTCGTCGCGCGAGATGTGCAGCATGACCTTGATGATCGTCGTGCCGGTCGCGGCGAGCTCGGCCTCGAACTCGTTGATCGCGCCGTACCGCCGCTCGATCTCCTCGGGCGAGGCGAGCGCGCGCACCCGGCCGATCAGCACGTCCTCGTAGTGGGAGCGGTCGAAGACGCCGATCATTCCGGCACCCGGCACCTGCTTGCGGATGCGCCAGAGGAAGTCGTGCTCGAGCTCTTCGGGCGTCGGCTTCTTGAATGCCGCGAGCGCAACGCCCTGCGGGTCGACGGACCCCATGACGTGCTTGACGATGCCGCCCTTGCCGGCGGTGTCCATCGCCTGCAGCACGAGCAGGATGCGTCGCTCGTCGCCGCCCATGCGGCTCATCGCGAAGAGCTGCTCCTGCAGATCGGCGAGGATCCCGGCGCCCTCGGCGAGCGCCGCCTGCCCCGCGTGCTTGTCGCCGTCGAAGCCGGGGTGAGCGTGCGAGTCGGTCGCCGACAGCTCGAACCCCTCGCGGACGCGCAGCAGTTCGGCTGGATCGTCGGTCCAGTACGTCTCGCGACTCATGTCACGCCCTTCCGCGCGACCGGCGTCGCCCGAGTTCCATAGTGCCGAGCGAACGGACGCCGCGGCAAGTGTCTCGCAGAAACCGGGGCCGCTCAGCGCGGCAGCGGCACCTCGAGGATCGACGGCCCGTCGACTCGGGTGCCGAGTGCCTCGTCGAGTTCGCCGCGGGTCGTCGCCCTCGTGTATGCCCAGCCGTAGGCGGCGGCCAGCGCCGCCAGGTCGACCTGTTGCGGCGTGAACTGCACACGGTCGAAGGCGTCGGCCGGCGCGGATGCCGCGACCTCGAGTGAATCGAAGATGGTGCCACCGCCGTCGTTGCCGACGATGAGTTGCACGCGGGGCCGCGGCTCGCCCTCGCCGATGAGCATCGATCCGACATCGTGGAGGAGCGTGAGGTCGCCGATGAGGGCACGGGTGACGCCGGCGTGGGCGGCGGGCGCCGCATCCGTCTCGACTGCCGCTTCGCCCGGAAGCGCCGACTGACTCGCGATCGCGATGCCGACGGCGGTCGCGACCGTGCCGTCGATGCCCGCGAGACCGCGATTGGCGTGCACGGTGATGCGGCGCCCGGGCACTGCCCGGTCGGCATCGCGAATGAGTCGCGACGCTCCGAAGACGAGCCGGTCGTGCGGCCAGGTCGTCGACCAGATCGCATCGACGAGCATACGGCGCGTGACGGGCGCCCGCATCGCGGCGAGCTGGGCCTTCATGTACTCGCGCTGAGCTTCGTAGTCCGACACGTGACCGGTCTCGTCGACGCCGTCGCGTTGCAGTGGTGCGGATGGGAGCCCGGCCTCGACGAGCATCCGGCTCGCGCGCACCCAGCGCCCGGTCCAGGCGCGCTCCTCGTCGGCCTGGGGCTGCGGCTCGGCGCGCACGGCGCGCTCGAACCGGCCGGCGCGGCGGCCCGGGTCGAACCACTCGATGCCCCACGGCGCGACGACGATCGTCTCGACGCCCTCGCGCTGCACGAGCGCCGGAACCTCGCGCGACAGCGTCGGGTGCCCGAAGACCACGACCCGCTCGATCTCGTCGCCGAAGCCCGGTTCGCGCAGCAGTTCGCGGTAGGCCACGACGAGGTTCGGCCCGAACCGGGCGCCGCTCGAGACCTCGGCGAGCAGCGGCCAGCCGCCGTCGCGGGCGAACTGCTCGGCATCGATGCCGGCACCGGCACCGGCCACGACGACGGTGCGGGGGCCGGGCCCGATGAGGGCGCCGGGGCCCTCCGAGCTGATCGGCTCGGCGAACATGGCGCCGGCCGGTGCCGAGCCGCCCGCGATCACCGCCGACAACGGCTCCCGCAACTGCAGATTGAGGTGCACAGGCCCCGGGCCGGGGTGCGACACGAGCCGTCCATCGGCGTCACGGCCGAGCGCGGCGTCGACGGCATCGCGCGCGAGGCGCGCCGCGGCATCCGCTTCACCGGCAGCCCCCTCCGGCGCTGCGACGTCACGCTCGAGGCGCACCGCGCCGGCGAAGATGCCGGGCTGCATGGTCGTCTGATTCGAGCGGATACCGCGGAGCTCAGCCGGCCGATCGGCCGAGATCACGATCAGCGGCACACCGGAGTGGTGCGCCTCGAGCACCGCGGGGTGCAGGTTCGCGACGGCCGTGCCCGAGGTCGTGATGACCGCAACCGGCCGGCCGGACTCGATCGCCAGGCCGAGGGCGAGGAACGCGGCGCCCCGTTCGTCGATGCGCACGTGGAGGCGCACCGCGCCCGTGCGTTCGAGTTCGGCGGCAGCGAGGGCGAGTGCCTGCGAGCGGGATCCGGGTGCCACGACGAGATCGACGACGCCATCGCGCACGAGCGCGACCAGCAGCGCCAGCGCGCTCGCGCTCGCCGGGCTCGTGGGCGTGCCGCGGCCGGGCTCAGGCATTCGGGCGGCCGGACGGACCGGACTCCCCCGGTGACTCGGGGCCGTCGGGTCGCTGCCGCTCGGTGCCCGCCGTGCCTGCCGTGCCGTCGGGCTTGTCGCCGCCGTCGTCGCCGTCGAGGTCGGCCAGCTCCTGCTCGAGTCGGCGGATGCGCTCGTCTTGCTCGGCCTCGCTGCCGAGGTGCCGCAGGAACTCGGTGTCGTCGTCGGGGGCCAGGGTGCGAGTGCGACCGCCGGACATGCGGCCGGCGCGACCTCGACCGATGATGAACCAGAGCAGACCGCCGATGATCGGCACGAAGATGATGACGACGATCCACCAGCCGCGGCTCAGCCCGCGAACACGCGATCGGTCGAAGAAGGCGCAGTCGGCGACGGCGTAGATGGAGAAGACCACCGCGGCCACGATCAGCACCACGTACAACCGCACCATGGCCCCAGTCTAGGCGCCTGCGCGGCATCTGGGCTGTGAGTGCGCTCAGGCGCACCGACCTAGACTGGTCGGGTGAAATCCGTGCCCGTCTGGATCTGGTACACCGCCCTGCGGGTGCTGCTGTTCGCCGTTCCGCTCGCGGTGCTCCTCATCGTCGGCGTCAATCCGTGGGTCTCCGCGGCGGTTGCCGCACTGTTCGGGCTGAGCGCGTCCCTCATCTTCCTGCGGCGCGCGCGCGACTCGATGTCGAGCGACCTCTACGCCGCGCGCCACCGCGAGAAGCCGCTCGTGCACGAAGACGCCGAGACCGAAGACGCCGCGATCGAACACGACGCCCGCGAGCGCTGATCGGCCCGCGAGCGCTGATCAGCGCGCGAACGCCGATCAGAACGCGAATGCCGCCCCGAGCCCGACGCCGTAGGCGAGTGCCGTGAGGCTCGCGAGCTGCAGGGCGATGATCAGCTCGCGCGGAGTCTTCGCCGTGATCACGATCAGGCAGGCGGGCAGCGCCGCGAGCAGCGCGAACATGACGAGCCACGCCGGCGGGTAGAACAGCGCGAAGAAGGCGGCGATCACGAACGGCACGAGCATGAAGACCGAGAAGAGGATGCGCCCCGCGACCGGCCCGACGAGCACGGCGAGGGTGCGCTTGCCCGCCGCCCGGTCCTGCACGACATCGCGCAGGTTGTTGGCCATGAGCACCGCGCAGGCGATGAGGCCGACGCCGGCCCCGCCGAGCCAGGCCTCGAAGTTCACGGTGAGCGCCTGCACGAACGCGGAGCCGGCCGTCGCGACGAGCCCGAAGAACACGAAGACGAAGAGCTCACCGAGGCCGTAGTAGCCGTAGGGGCGCTTGCCGCCGGTGTAGAACCACGCGGCGACGATCGCGACCGCGCCGACCGCGAGCAGCCACCACTGCCCCGTCACGACGGTGAGCGCGAGTCCGGCGATGGCCGCGAGCGCGAAGAAGCTCAGTGCGGCGGCGAGCACCTGCCGGGGCTTCGCAGCACCCGAGCCGGTCAGGCGCGCCGGCCCGACCCGGTGGTCGTCGGTGCCGCGCACCCCGTCGGAGTAATCGTTGGCGAAGTTGACGCCGATCTGCAGCGCGAGCGCGACGACGAGGGCGAGCAGCGCACGACCCGGATGCCACGCCCCGTCGGGGATCGCGACGACACCCGCCCCCGTGCCGAGGGCGACCGGCGCGATGGCGAGCGGCAGGGTGCGCAGGCGCGCGCCGGCGAGCCAGTCGGCGGCGGTCACGCGATCGCGCGCAGCCGGCGCAGCGCCGCGGGCGGCCTTCTCGGGGTTGCCGCTGCGGCCACGGGACTTCGCGTCGGGGCCGGGATTCGTACGTCGGGGTTTCGCTCCTGCCACACGAACATGCTAGTTCGCGCCGCTGTCGAGGAGCCCTTGCGAGAGGCGCCGCCGGTCGGGCTTGCCCGAGGCGAGCAGCGGCATCGAGTCGACGACCGCGATGCGCACGGGCCGTGCGGCGGGCGCGAGCCCCGAAGCATCCGTCGCCGCCCCCAGCGCTGCCAGGGTGACGGATGACGCGGCGCCTGTCACCACGACAACTGGGCGCTGACCCCACCGGGCGTCGTCGACCGCGACGACGACGGCCTCGGCGAGGCCCGACACCGCGCGGATCGCGCGTTCGACCTCGCCGAGGACGACCTTCACTCCGCCCGAGATGATGACGTCGTCGGCGCGTCCGTTGATGCGGAGCGAGCCGTCGGGTGCGAGTTCACCGAGGTCGCCCGTGCGATACCAGCGGTGGCCGCGTGCGTCGGTCGTGAACGCCGCCGCCGTGCGCTCGGCGTCGTCGAGGTAGCCGCTCGCGAGCATCGGGCCCGAGAGTTCGACGAGCCCGTCGACGATGCGAACGCCGACGCCGTCGAGCGGGCGGCGGTCGTAGACGCATCCGCCGGCGGTCTCGCTCGATCCGTAGGTGCGCACGATGCGCGCGCCGAGTTCGTGCGCCCGAGTGGCGAGGGCCGGGGCGAGGGCCTGCCCGCCGACGAGCAGCGCGTCGTACCCCACGAGCGCAGCGGCCACGAACGCGTCGTGCTCGGCCCGGTCGAGGATGCGCGCGAGCTGCACCGGAACGAGCGAGGTGTAGCGCGGCGTGTCGGCCGTCAGGCGAGCGGATGCCGCGGCGAACCCCTCGGGCGTGAACGGCCCGTCTTGCGGCAGCACCGGCGAGGTTCCGGCGAGGATCGATCGCACGAGCACCTGCGCGCCGGCGACATAGTGCCCCGGAAGGGCGAGCAGCCACCGACCGGGGCCGTCGAGCCGGTCGGCCGTCGCGTCGGCGCTCGCGATGAGCGCGTCGGCCGAGAGCGTCACGCGCTTCGGAGCCTCCGTCGAACCGCTCGTCTCGATGACGAGAGCGACCTCGTCATCCACTTCCGTGACGATCGGCCCGGGGCCCCCCGCGCCCGGCACCGGCCACACGGCATCGCCGCCGGCGAGTGCGTCGCTGAGGGCTGCGGTCAGCTCTGCGACATCCGCTGCCGAAACCTGCCTGAGCGGTTTCACGCCGTGCTCCTGTTTGTAGGACGTTCAGTGCTCCTGTTTGTAGGACGTTCAGTGCTCCTGTTTGTAGGACGTTCAGTGCTCCTGTTTGTAGGACGTTCAGCGGTTGGTAGGACGATCGCGGCCTCAGGCGTCCTACCAACCGGAGTTCGTCCTACATGGCAGAGGTCGTCCGCGGGTGGACGCCCGCCCCGGCGCAGTCGCGGCATCAGTAGTGCCACGGGTAGGGGCCCCAGTCGGGGTCGCGCTTGCCGAGGAATGCGTCGCGCCCCTCGACGGCCTCGTCGGTGCCGTAGGCGAGGCGCGTCGCCTCGCCCGCGAAGACCTGCTGGCCGACCATTCCGTCGTCGACGGCGTTGAACGCGAACTTCAGCATGCGGATCGCGGTGGGGGACTTGGTCAGGATGGTTCTGGCCATCGCGATCGCCTCGCGCTCGAGCTCGGCGTGCGCGACGACCCGGTTCACCGCGCCCATCTCGAAGGCGCGCTCGGCCGAGTACTCCTCAGCGAGGAAGAACACCTCGCGGGCGAACTTCTGCCCGATCTGACGCGCGAAGTAGGCCGAGCCGTAGCCGGCATCGAACGACCCGACATCGGCGTCCGTCTGCTTGAAGCGCCCGTGCTCGCGCGAGGCGATCGTCAGGTCGCAGACCACGTGCAGCGAATGGCCGCCGCCCGCCGCCCAACCGGGCACGACCGCGATGACCACCTTCGGCATGAAGCGGATGAGCCGCTGCACCTCGAGGATGTGCAGGCGTCCGACGGCCGCGTGCCCGTGCGGGTCGACGGTGCCGCCTGCGCCGTCGACGATCGCCGTCTCTGCGTCGGAGTACTTGTAGCCGTCGCGCCCGCGGATGCGCTGGTCGCCGCCTGAGCAGAACGCCCAGCCGCCGTCTTTCGCGCTCGGCCCGTTGCCGGTTAACAGCACCACTCCGATGCGCGGGTTCGTGCGCGCGTCTTCGAGGGCGCGGTACAACTCGTCGACGGTGTGCGGGCGAAAGGCGTTGCGCACCTCTGGCCGGTCGAATGCGATGCGCGCGATGCGCCCGTCGTTCGAATGGTGGTAGGTGATGTCGGTGAGCCCCGTGTCACCGGCGACAGCGGATGCCGCGTCGGTCCACTCGCTCGCATCGAACAGTTCAGACACCTCGGCGCTCATGGGATCAGCCTATTCCGGCTGCGTCTCGGGCCCTCGATCGAGGAGCACCCGCATCGCCGTCGCGCACGACGTCGCGAGGAACACGAGGCCCGAGCCGACGCCCGCGATGAGCTGCACGAGCGCCTCATCGTGCGAGGTGAACGCGATCACGAGTCCGATCACGCCGAGCGCCGACATCACGGCCCCGATGACGACGAGTTCACGCTGGCCGGGAATCCACCAGAGCGCGAACGCGAGGAAATGCAGGCCGACGATCAGCGCGATCCAGCCGACGTTCGCCGCGGGCTGCCACTGGTTCAGCAGCGCGAGGCCACCGAAGAGCAGCACCGCTTCGATCCCCACGATCACCAGGAACGCGGTGCGCGAGCGGGGCATGTCGCGTTCGGGCGGCTGCTGCCCGCGCCGGATCGTCGCGACGAATCCGATCAGCACCATGGCCGCGGCGATGCACGCGAGCACGCCGGCGAGCAGTTGCGCGGGTTGACCGAGGAGTCCGCCGTTGACGATCACGAACACCACCCCGAAGGATGCGCCGATCAAATGGCCCGGATAGATGCCGATCGCCCGCGAAGTCATCCGGTTGAGGGTACGGCACCTGAAGTGAGATTGCACGAGATATCCACGAGATCGCGGCCCGATTGGATGTCTCGGGCCCTGTCGGTGCCACGATGGACTCGTGACCGACGACGACGCCGCCCCCATGCCCCCGCTCGCCGAGCTGCTCGCCACTGCGCGGGTGGTGGCGCTGCCGCTCGTGACCCGGTTCCGCGGCATCGACGTGCGCGAGGCCGTGCTCTTCGAGGGGCCAGAGGGCTGGACGGAGTTCTCGCCGTTCGTCGAATACGACGACCACGAGGCATCCGCCTGGCTCGCTGCGGCCATCGACTACGGCTGGAACGCGTCGCCGCCCGCGCTGCGCGACCGGGTTCCGGTCAACGCGACCGTACCCGCCGTCGACCCCGACAGCGTCGCCGCGGTGCTCGCGCGGTTCGCCGGATGCCGCACGGCGAAGGTGAAGGTCGCGGGCGGCGACGAGACCCTCGCACAGGATGTCGCCCGCGTGCGCGCCGTGCGCGAGGCGCTCGGCCCCGAGGGGCGCATCAGGGTCGACGCCAACGGCGGCTGGAACGTCGACGAGGCCGAGCACGCGATCCACGAACTCGCGCCGTTCGATCTCGAGTACGTCGAGCAGCCGTGCGCGAGCGTCGAAGAGCTCGCCGAGATCCGCCGGCGCACGAAGTACATGGGCATCCCGATCGCCGCCGACGAGAGCGTACGCCGCGCCGACGATCCGCTCGCGGTCGCCGAGGCGGGCGCCGCCGATCTGCTCGTGGTCAAGGCGCAGCCGCTCGGCGGCATCCATCGTGCCCTCGAGCTGATCGGCCGCACCGGTCTGCCCGTCGTCGTCTCGAGCGCTCTCGACACGAGCGTGGGCCTCGCGATGGGCGCCCGCCTTGCGGCATCCGTGCCCGAACTCGATTACGACTGCGGACTGGGTACGGCGTCGTTGCTGGCGGCGGATGTCACGCAGACACCGCTCGTGCCGGAGGACGGGTCGATCGCGGTGCGCCGGGTGCGCCCCGACGCCGAGCTGCTCGACCGTTACGCGGTCGACCCTGAGCGCACGGAGTGGTGGCTCGAGCGGATCGGGCGGGTGCACGCGGTGCTCACGGAGGCCGCCACGGCGATCGAGTAGGCCCACTACTCCCTCTGGATGCCGGGCGCAATGCCCCGCCTCGAATCAGGGATCGCCCAGCGGGCGTCCGTAGCGTGGTTCGAATGGGCACTACGAGGAGGATCCACGCGCTCGACGGCATCCGCGGCGTCGCCGCGCTGGTCGTCGTGTTCTACCACCTCACGCTGGTGGCCCAGCCGTTCATCGATCCCGTCTCGTGGGCGTGGCTCACGCAGAGCCCGCTGAAGATCCTGACCATCGGCACCGAATCGGTGCTCGTGTTCTTCGTGCTCTCCGGGCTCGTCGTCGCGCTGCCGACCCTTCGCGACGGCTTCTCATGGCTTGCCTACTACCCCCACCGATTGCTGCGGCTCTACCTGCCGGTCATCGCCTCGCTCGTGCTCGCCGCAGTGCTGATCGCCGTGTTCCCGCGCGACCCGGCAGCGGTGGCGGAAGGTTCGTGGTTGCGCGACGCCCAGGCGAGCGAGGTGTCGCTCGGCAGGTTCCTGCTCGAGGGTTCGCTCTACCCGGCCTCGTACGACATCAACAACGTGCTGTGGTCGCTGCGATGGGAAGTGATCTTCTCGCTCGCCCTCCCCGCATTCGTCGGCCTCGCTCTCGCGCTGCGCAAGCACGGTGTGGCACTCGCCGCCGCGTGCTGCGGCCTCACCGTGCTCGGCCGTGTCCTCCAGATCGATGCGCTGGTCTACCTTCCGGTGTTCATGCTCGGCACCGTGATGGCCCTGAACCTCGAACGGATCCTCGAATGGAGCGCGCGAGTTCAGCGCCCCTGGCTGTGGCCGGCGCTTGCGGCGCTCGCGGGTCTGCTGATGATCGCGAGCCAGCTCGCCCAGCCGCTGTTCGGCGCGGAATCGCTCGGCAACGAGCTCCTGTGGGGCCTCGCCGGCATCGGCGCGGCGATCGTGATCCTGCTCGGCATCGCCTGGCCGCGGCTGCGAGCCAAGCTCGAATCGCGCCCCATCCAGTGGCTCGGCCGCATCTCGTTCAGCCTGTACCTCGTGCACGCTCCGATCCTCGGAACCCTCGGGTTCCTCTTCGGCGACGGGTTCTGGTGGGCGGTCGGCCCCGTCGGAGTTCCGCTCAGCCTCGCGGTGGCGGCGCTCTTCCACCGCTGGGTCGAGTCGCCGACGCAGCGCCTCAGCCGCTTCGTCGGGCGCGGGGTGGCACGTGCGGCGGCCCCGGCCCGCCCGCGAACCACCGAACAGCCGGAACGCAGCTCGCGGGAGCGGCAGTACACCTGAGCCTGGCCGCTCCCGGTCGTCGCCGCTACCAGAGGAACAGCGGCAACGGCATCGAGCTCGAGTCGGCATATCCGTCGCCGCCGACGAACGTCGTGCGGATCAGGTGCAGTCCGCGGGGCAGCTTCGGCAGGTTCACCTTGATGCGGCCGCGGTCGGCGGCGGTGAGCTCGACCGTCGCGATGGCGGTGCCCCGATCGTGCACCGTCAACGTGCCGACGGGCGCCGTGCCGTCGAGCGAGAACACCGTGCCGACGACCTTCACCGTCGAACCGGCCTTCGCGAACAGCCTGTTGGGCGCGGCGAGGGTGAAGGTCGGGGCCGCGGGCGGCGCCTCCTCCTCGACGAGCACTGCCGCCGTGCGCGCGGGCAGCGTGAGCGTGCCGGTCGCGGCCTCCCACGCGGTCGTCTTCACGACCGGGTCGGAACCGTCGGCGAGCGCATCGGCCAGCTCGAACGATCGGCCGGCCAGGCCGTCGACCTCCTCGGTGATGGCGGTGGGCGAGGCGTTGAACACGACGAGCGCCCCGTCGAGCGCCGGGTCGACATCCTCACCGACGAGGTCGTCGATGAGCATGGTGACGAGACCCGGCGTGGCATCGGCCCCGCTGTTCGGGAACGACACCTTCTCGTCGATGAGTTCGGCCGAGCCGAGCTGCAGCAGGTCCACCGACGAGCGCACCCGCAGCAGGTCGAGAGCGGATGCCTCGGCCGCCGCGATGTCGGCGGCACCCGGCTTCAGCGCGGGGTCGGCGAGGAGCGGCGCCATGATCGACCACTTCTCCTCGTTGTCCGCGGCCGGCGGCAGACCGGAGCCGAAGGTCGACTCCTGGCCCGTCCAGTCGATGCGGTTGAACCAGTCGCCCGAGTTGTAGCTGTTGCGGTCGAGCGACTTCGAGCGCAGCAGCTCGGTGCCGGCGTGCCAGAACGAGGGCGACTGCGACAGGGTCACGGTCGCGAGCTCGAGGGTGTTCATGCGCACGCGGTCGGCCATCGAGGTGTCCGCGGGCAGCTTGAACACCGAGAGGTCGTAGAGCGTTTCGTTGTCGTGGGCATCGACGTAGTTGATCACCTCGTCGGGCTGGTCGGCATAGCCGGCCGGCGACCCGCGGTAATCGAGCTGGTCGCCGCGCACGACGGCGCCCGAGGCATCCGTCAGCTCGTAGGCGCGCAGGTTGCCGGCGAGGCCGAGCTTGACGAGGTCGGTCTGGTGCGCGAGATCGATGAGCTGGTCGGGCTGCGACGGCGTGCCCGGCTGACCGTTGGGGTCGGTGCCGAGCCCCGTGCCGAAGCCCTGCTGGAACGTCGAGGCGCTGTCGACCGGGCTGCCGCCATGCACGGCGTCGCGCAGCCGGTCGTTGAAGGTGCCGATGCCCGTGCCGCCGAGTTGGCCCTGTGTGGCCTGCTCGAAGAGTGCGTTGTTCGCCACCTCGCCGAAGTTCCAGCCCTCGCCGTAGAGGTAGACGGATGACCCGTCGACCCCGTTCTCCTCGAGCGTGAGCTCGTCGAGCGCGGCGCGCACGGCCAGCATGTTGTCCTTCGAGTGGTGGCCCATGAGGTCGAAGCGGAATCCGTCGACCTTGTACTGCTCCGCCCAGAGCACCACCGAGTCGACCATGAGCTTCTGCGCCACGTCATGCTCGGTCGCCACGTTCTGGCAGCACGTCGAGGTCTCGACATTGCCGGCCGCGTTCAGGCGCTGGTAGTAGCCGGGCACGATCCGGTCGAGCACCGATTTGCCGCCCTGGCCTGCCTCCGCCGTGTGGTTGTAGACCTCGTCGAGCACGACCTGCAGACCCGTGGCGTGCAGCGCGCCGACCATCTCGCGGAACTCGGCGACGCGCGCGCCGCCATCGGGGTCGACGGCGTAGGAGCCCTCGGGCGCCTGGAAGTGGAACGGGTCGTAGCCCCAGTTGAAGCCGTCGAGATCGCGGATCGGCTCGAGGCACGCCTGCTGCTCGGGCGACGCCGGACCGAACGACGCGAGGTCGCACGCGGGCGTCGCCTGCGCCGCCCGGCGCTCTTCGATCGTGGCGATGTCGAACGTGGGCAGCAGGTGCACCGTGTTGATGCCGGCCTCGGCGAGCTGCGCCAGCTGCGCGGTGCCGGCCGAGTCGCGCGTGAAGGCGCGGTAGGTGCCCCGCTCCTCGACGGGCACGGTCTCGTCTCCGATCGAGAAGTCGCGCACGTGCAACTCGTAGATCGCACGATCGACCGGGCGCTCGACGACGGGAGCGGGCGTCTCGTCCCACTGCTCGGGCGCGAGCGCCGGGTCGTCGAGATCGACGACGACCGAGCGCACCGAGTTGGCCGTGAGCGCCACCGAGTACGGATCGGTGACCGAGTTCGTCTCGATCGCGCCCGTGCTCGGAGCGTAGACCTCGACCGACCAGCGGTACTCGTCGCCGGCGTCGACCGCGGCGTCGGAGACCGACCAGGTGCCGTCGGCCGCGTCGAACTCGGCCGGAAGGAGGGCCGGGTCGCCGGTGGCACCCGACTCCCACACCTCGAGTGCGACGCCCTGCGCGGTCGGCGCCCACAGGGTCAGGGCCGGTTCGCCGCCCTGCCAGTCGATGCCGAGCGGCACGGATGCCACGGCGTCGCCGTAGAGCGCATCGAGCACGCCCGGCACCTGCACGCCGGTGAAGGCGGTCAGTGCGTCGCCCGCCGACTGGGCGACCGCGAGCTGCTCGGTGAGAAGCCCCTGCACCGCGGCGCGGTCGAGGCCGACCGTGCGCAGGGCGAGGTACCCCTCGAGCGCCGGGAACTCGGCGAGCTGCGCCTCGGAGAGCCCGGCGGGGTCGAGTTCGAGCACGACGGGTTCGCCGCCCCCGGTCACGCTGCCGCCGTCGACGACGAGCGCGGCGTCGGCCGAGTGCTCGAGGCTCCACGAGGCATCCGTCGCCGCTGCGCCGCCGAGCAGTTCGGCGGGCCACGCGAGCGTGTGCTCGTCCACCCAGTGCGCGCGCGCCTCACCGGTGCCCGCGAGCGGCGGGTCGGTCACGGTGATCTCGAGCACGTGCGTTGCGAGGGTGTATCGGAACTCGACGAGCTCGCCGTCGGTCGCGCTGAAGGTGTAGTTCGCCCCGCCCGGCACACCGCCGACGCCGTAGTTCTCATCCCAGCTCTGGCCGTGCGCCACCTTCGTCTCGTATGCCCCTCCGGGAATGGACGAGGTCGACCACGTGTAGACCCCGTCTCTGTCGCCGTCCTGCATGAGCGAGGCGAGGCAGTCGGGCTGCCAGTCGCCGGGGCATCCGACTGCGGCCTGGAAGCTGCCCGGCAGCGTCACGACCGGGCCCTCTGCGGTCGAGGAGACGACCTTCGTGTCGGGGTTCCAGAAGAAGGTGAGCGGTCCGCCCGGGTGCGAGTAGCTGACGTTGCCGCCGTTCGGCTCACCGTTCGCCCCGTAGTTGACGTCCCAGCTGCCGTTGATCGCGACCTTGTACTCGTAGTCGCCGGCGGCCACGTCGAAGGTGCCGGCGTAGATGCCGTCGGCGCGGAGGGTGAGCTTCGCCGCCTCGCAGCCGGGCGCCCAGTCGCCCGCGCAGCCCATCTCGGAGTTGTGCGAGCCGGGCACCGTCACGAGGTCGATCGGCAGCTCGGGCTCTTCCTCCTCGACGAGGTTCACGGCGTTGCCGACGCTCGCGTAGGTGCTCGCCGCTGCGCGGTTGCCCGCGGCATCCGTCGACACGGCCCGGTACTCGATGAGCGTGCCGTTCGCGAGGCCGGCGGTGTCGTGGAAGACGCGCGGGCTCGTGTCTTCCGCCGTGCCGAGCGACTGCCAGGCGTCGTCACCCGTCGCGCCGGCGACGCGCCAGGCGAAGCTCGTCTCCTGCCAGGTGGCGTCGTCGACGTCGGCCGAGATCGGGGTGATGCCCGTCACTCCGGCGCCTGCGGCCGGTGCCCCGACCGTGATGGCGGATGTCGCGTCGGGCGCGCTCACCGGGCGGTCGGCCTTCAGCACCACGGCGCCGAGGGCCGGCACGGTCACGGATGCCACGCCGTCGGCGTCGGCCGTCACGGCCCCGCTGCCTGCCCCGCCGTCGTAGAGCACCTCGAACACACCGTCGCTCGTGAGCGTCGGCACCTCGACGGTGCGCGGCTCATTCGCATTGTTCGCCGCGACGAGGTATTCGGTCTTCTCCGTGCGATCGACGCGGCTGAAGGCGTAGACGCCGGCACCGTTGTCGACGTAGCGCTCGATCTGCGCGCCCGTGGCGAGCGCCGGGTGGGCGGCGCGCAGGGCCGCGAGCTCTGAGATGTGCGCGTAGAGCGGGGCATCCGTGCCGAAGCGGTCGACGCTGCCGGCCGTCTCGCCCGTGACGAGCGGCTGGTCCTGGTACTCGGCGACCTGGCTTGCGAAGAGCGTCTGGCGCGCATCCTTGTCACCGCCCGTGCCCGCGAAGCCCTGCTCGTCGCCGTAGTAGACGACGGGCTGGCCGCGCGTGAGGAAGAGCAGCTCGTGCGCGAGCTCGTCTCGTGCGAGCGGGGCATCCGTCGACTGCAGGAAGTAGCCCACGCGGCCCATGTCGTGGTTGCCGAGGAAGGTCGGCAGCGCCGTCGCCGAGGAGTCAGGCGTCGTGTAGTAGTCGTCGCCGGCGAAGAGCGACTGCAGGTTCTTCGCCGAGTTGCCGGCCGCGAAGCTCACAGCCTGCGACTGGAACGTGAAGTCGAGCACCGAGTTCATGTCGGTCCCCCGCACATAGGGGCTCAGCTTCACGGGGTCGGCGTCGTAGACCTCGCCGAACATGAAGAAGTCGGGCTTGCCTGCCGCGTGCGCGTAGTCGAGCACCTCGGTCGACCACTGCTCCCAGAACTCGAAGTTCACGTGCTTGGCGGTGTCGATGCGGAAGCCGTCGATGCCGAGATCGACCCACTGCTCGTACACGTCGACGAAGCCGTTCACGACGGTCGGGTGCTCGGTCATGAGGTCGTCGAGACCCGAGAAGTCGCCGTAGGTGACCGACTCCCCCTCCCACGTCGAGTCGCCGCGGTTGTGGTAGAGCGTGGGGTCGTTGAGCCAGGCGGGCACCTTGAGCTCGGCGTCGTCGGCCGTGAGGCTCGGCGTGTAGGGAAAGCTCGTCGCGGGGTCGAGCGTCGGGAAGCCTGCACCGGTGTCAGCGTCGGCGAAGTCGGCCGGGTCGAACGCGGCGCCGTCGGCGTCGAGGTACGGCGACGTGGCCTGATCGATGTAGGAGTACTGCTGCTCCTCGTAGTCGATGACGTCGGCCGTGTGGTTCGTGATGATGTCGAAGTAGACCTTGATGCCCTTGGCGTGGGCCTCGGCGATGAGCGCCTCGAGCTCGGCGTTCGTGCCGAGGTGCGGGTCGATCTGGGTGAAGTCGGTGATCCAGTAGCCGTGGTAGCCGGCGCTCGCGTTCGCGCCCTCGCCCTGCACGGGGCGGTTCTTGAAGCTCGGCGTGAGCCAGATCGCGGTCGTACCGAGTCCGTCGATGTAGTCGAGCTGCTGACGGAGGCCCGCGAGGTCGCCGCCGTTGTAGAAGCCCTTGTCGGTGGGGTCGTACCCCGTCGTGAGGCGGTCGCCGGTGAGCCCGCCCTCGTCGTTCGTCGGGTCGCCGTTGGCGAACCGGTCGGTCATCACGAAGTAGAAGACCTCGTCGCTGCCCGGCTGGCGCACGGGGTCGACGACGAGGGCGGCATCGGATGCCTCGTCGTAGGCGCCGCGGAGCGTCGCGTCGGTGGCCTCGAGCCCGACCTTCTTCAGGGTGTCGTCGAACACGACGCGAACCGGAGTGTCGCCGGCGACCGTGAGCGGGATGTTGTCGCCGCCGCCGTTCAACCCGTACGCCTCGTCCCACGAGTCGTTCACGGCGACCTTGTACTCCCACGTGCCGGCGGGAACCGTGAACTCGGCCGCGTAGACGCCGGGCGTGCCGGTCGCGGTCAGTTCGGTCTCGGCGCAGGCGGGCTGCCAGTCTTCGGCGCATCCGAGCTCGTGCTGCAGGTCGCCGACGAGGGCGAAGGTGCGTGGTTCGTCTGCCGCGGCGGTGAGGCCCGGCAACACGGTGAGCATGGATGCCGCGAGCCCTCCTGCCACCACGAGGGCGAACCAACTGCGGGCATGTGCGCGTTGCGTCATCCTTGACTCCCGATTCCCGGCACGACCCCGTGCCTCCGACCACTGCGGGTGACGCTAGCAGCGGATCGCGGATTAATGCAAGCGTTTACACGTCACGACCTCAGTTGACCCGCCGAACGCACGTCAGCCTTGCATTCCGGGCTGTCGCCCCCGGCTCAGGAGTGGAAGCGCTCCCAGCGGCTGTCACCTCTTCGCGGGTCACAGGAGTCGGCCGACGGCAACGCTGCTGAAGCGTTCGCTGCGAAGGCGCTCAGCCTCGACGCGTCGCTCATGCAGCTCGGCCAGGTACTCGCGGCTGTGCCGTTCCTCGTCGGCCCGGCTCCACTCGACGAGTCGGGTGCCGATCCGCCGGGCGAGGCCCGCGAGACCGCGAACGGTGTTGCCGCCGCGTGCCGGGGCGGTGGTGCTCATCGGGAATGCGGTGTCCATGATGATCCTTCTTCGGTGCACGGCCGCCGTGTCGCGAGCCGTGCATCCAGTTCAGCGCCACCGAGGTTCAGCCTCATCGGCGACGAGTACCGAGATCAGCCGTCGGACTACCGAGATCCGACCGCCTCACGCTGAGAGCACACCGTGGCCGCGCGCGACGCGAACGGCGTCCTGCCGGGACATCGCGCCGAGCTTTGCGAGCACCGCGGCCACGTGGCTGTCGATCGTGCGCACCGAGACGACGAGCCGTTCGGCGATCTCGGCGTTGGTGAGCCCATCCGCCACGAGCCGCAGCACCTCGACCTGCCGGTCGGTCAGCCCCGCAGGGTTGCGTCGGGTGGGATTCGACGGCCCGCGGGGGATGCTGCGCGCACCGCGCTCGCGGAGCTCCGCCCTGACCCGGCGGGCGAGCGGAACCGCGCCGATGCGGTCGAGGATCGCCAGCGCCGTGAGCAGGTCGGCCTCGTGCGGACTCTCCGCCAGGGCGGATGCCTCGTGGTAGGGGCACCCGATCGCGCGCCAGAGCTCGGCGGCACGCTTCCAGTCGCCCCGCGCCTGCACGGCGAAGGGATGATCGCCCTCGGGAGCCGGAACCTCCTCCCCCGCCCGGCGGAGCAGCGACGCGAGCTCCGCCTGCAGGTTGACGTCCTGCCGCGTCACCGCCTCGTCGTACATCGGCCGGGCGATCGCTCGTGCCGCGCCGAGGTCACCGCGCAACAGCGCCGCCTCGGCGAGCGCCGCTGCCGCCGGACCCGCACGTTGCAGCTCTCCGAGGCGAGCGGCCAGCCGGGCCGCCTCGTCGAGGGTCGCCTCGCCGGCCGGATCGCCCCGGCGGATTCCGGCCAGGCCCTTGACCAGCAGTGCGACGAAATGCAGCGGGGGCTGCGACTCGATGGGGTGGCCCGCGGCGGCCACGGCGTCGTCCCACTGCGCCCGCGCGAGATGGAGACGCCCGCGCTCCGCCTGCTGGTAGCCCCAGAGCCCCATGATCTCGGTGCGTTCCGAGAGCTCGAGCGCCGGCCCGAGATAGTGCTCGGCGAGGTCGAGACGATACTCATCGAGCAGGCTCCAGACGAGGTTCACGTGGGCACGGGCCGCGTCGTCCATGAAGTTGCCGGCGACCGCGATATCGGCCGCTTCGACGAGTTCGGCAATGCCCTCGTCACGGTTCTGCAGCATGTGCGCGGTGCCGAGGTTGTTCAGGGCGTGCGACAGCGCCCTCCGTTCGCCGACCTCCCGCGCCAGCGCGACGGCGCGGTTCGCCAACTCGATCGCTCGCGGCAGGTCGTGGGCGAGCATCGCGAGCTGCGCCTCGTTGCTCAGCGCCAGGGCGAGCAACCCTCGATCGTCGGACCCGGCGAGCACCGCCGATGCCTCGCTCGCCGCGGCCTCGGCGACGGACCGGTTGCCCGCGAGCCATTCGAACCTGGAGAGCCAGCGCAGACTGGCGCCGAGCGCGGTGGGGCCCGACATCTCTCGCCGGAGGCGCACGACTTCAGTCTGGGTCTCGACCGATTCGGGACCACGGCCGAGCGTGTACGCCTCGATCGCGTACCCCTCGAGGAGCTCGACGCGCTCAGCCGGGTCGAACCGATCGAGGTGCGCGAGCGCTGCCCTGAAATGCTCGGCCGACTGGCGATGGGCACCGGATGCCGCGGCGTCACGCGCGGCGCGCGGCGCCCACGCGACGACCGCGTCGACGTCGCCGGCGGCGAGCGCGTGGTGCACGAGCGTCGACGGGTCGGCGGCACCCGATGCGAGCAACGCGGCGAGCACACGGCCCTCGAGCTCGATGCGGCGCGAGGCGGGCAGCGAGTCGACGACCGCCCGACGGCTCAGCTCGTGACGGAACCGGACACTGTCGGGCCGAACCTCCAGCAGCCCGGCCTCCTCCGCGGTGCGCAGCGCACCGGCGGCCCCCGCAACCAAGCTCGCGAGCAGACCGGCATCGACCGCCGACGGCACCACGGCGAGCTGCTCGACGTGGTGCTGCGTCACCTCGTCGAGACGTCGCAACCGACCGGTCACCGCGTCGACGACCGTCGCGGGAACCGCCGATTCGTCGGCAGAGGCGATGAGCTCGCTGACGAAGTAGGGATTGCCGTCCGTCGTGGCGTAGACGCGGTCGGCGTCGAGGCCGCTGGCGGCCGACAATGCGCCGACCGCGGCCGACGAGAGGCGATGCGGCGCGATGCGATCGACCCGGTCGCCGTGGCCGAGGTCGCCGAGGAGCCGGGCGAGGGGGTGGTCGCGGTCGAGCTCGTCGCGATAGGTGAGCACGAGCACGGCCGGCAGCGCGTCGATGCGACGCGCGAGGAACCGCAACGCGTCGAGCGTGGCTTCGTCGGCCCAGTGCACGTCTTCGACGATGAGCACCGTTCCCGCGGCATCCGAGAGCTCGTCTCTGAGCGCGCCGAACACCTCCTCACGGTCGCCCGTGCGCAGTGCCTCGCCGAGTCGTGGCCCGACGACGGCCGCAAGGTCGCGCAGCGGCCCGAGCGGGCGCGGCGTCGACATGGGGTCGCACGACCCGACGAGCACTCGGAGGCCGCCCGGCGACTCCGCCCGCAGGGCGTTGACGAGACTCGTCTTGCCGATGCCGGCCTCGCCGTGGAGCAGCACCACGCGACCGCGACCGGCCGATGCCTCCCGCACCGCGGCGCGCAGCTCGCCGAGCTCCGATTCGCGCTCGAGCAGGGCCGTGCTCATAGAGCGAGCATGCTCCCGCGCGGTCGGGGCTGCAACCTGGCGTGCCCTGAGGTCGCCTACAGGCCCGAGTAGGCGTGCAATCCCTTGAAGAAGAGGTTGACGACGGTGAAGTTGAAGAGCACCGTCGAGAAGCCGATGATCGCGAGCCACGCCGAGCGCGAGCCACGCCAGCCGCGCGTCGCGCGAGCGTGGATGTAGCCCGCGTAGACCACCCAGATGATGAAGGTCCACACCTCCTTGGTGTCCCAGCCCCAGTACCGGCCCCAGGCCTTCTCGGCCCAGATCGCGCCCGCCATGAGCGTGAACGTCCAGGTGATGAAGCCGATGATGTTGATGCGGTACGCGAGGTTCTCGAGCGTCTGCGCACTCGGCAGCGTCGCGAGGAAGGTGAGCTTCGCGGCGTTCGCGGTGGCCGCAACCGCCTCGCGGCGCGCCTGCATGAGCTGCACGACCGAGAGCGCGAACCCGAGTGCGAAGAGGCCGACCGACGCGCTCGCGACGAACACGTGGATGACGAGCCACACCGACTGCAGCGCCGGCGGCAGCGGCACCGGGCTGACGTAGAAGTTCAGTGCCGCGACGCCCAGCAGCACGAGCACGAGGCCCGTGATGAAGGTGCCGAGGAATCGCAGGTCGTGCTTGGAGACCACGAGCACGATGAGGAACACCGTGGTGACGATGAGCGTGCCCGTGAGCGCGAACTCGTACATGTTCGCCCACGGCACCCGGCCGGCGGCGAGGCCGCGCAGCACCGTGGCCGAGAGGTGCAGGATCCACGCGAGCACCGTCATCGCGACGCCGACACGGAGCGCGGGCGAACGACCGTAGGCGATCGCACCTTCCTGACGACCGGATGCGGCCGGCTTCGCCGCGACCGCCGGGCCGGCCGCCGCACCCACCGCGACGGCCTCTTTCACCTCGGCGGGAGCCGTGGCATCCGCGGCCGCCGTCGCTGCCGCCGAGCGTTTCGCGAGGTCGATCGAGAACGCGATGAAGGCGATCGCGTACACGACCATGGCCGAGTACACGCAGAGGATGGAGATCTCGTCGAGCGTCAACTGCACCGTTCTACCTTACGTCGAAGACTTCTCGATGGCACCGGCGGTTTCGTCGGCTGCCGCCGGGCCGGCGTGCTTGTCGGCGAAGGCCGTCACGGCGTCGGCGAGGCCGGGGTCATCGCCTCGGGCGAGCGCCGCGTACTCGAGCACGACCGAGCCGCCCGGCTTCGTCACGGCCTTGACCCACAGGCGGCGCCGGGGCACGAACAGCGAGACGAGCAGCCCGCCGAGGATGAGGGCCGCGAAGGCGAGCACCCACATCTGGGTCGGGTCGTGGTGGATGTCGAAGCTCGCGAAGCGCGAGACGCTCTGCGCATAGTTGCGATCTGCGGCGTCGGCGTCGGCGTTGCCGTCGCTGTCGGCGTCGGCGTCGGCGTCGCTGTCGGCGTCGGCGTCGCTGGCGCTGTCGGCCGCAGGAGCCGCACCGGGCGTGACGTCTTCGAACGTCACCGTGCCGAGGCCGTTCGGCAGTTCGACCGTCTCGCCCGGCTTCAGCTCGATCGAGTCGACGCCCGTATCGCCGCCGCTCAACTGGGTCAGGGTCGAGGTGTCGAGCGTGTACACCGAGGTCGGAGTGCCCTCGTCGATGCCGAGGTCGCCCTCGTAGACGTTGAGGGTGAGCACCGGCAGGATCAGGTCGGGGTAGCTCGAGGTGTACGCGCCGGAGGTGAGCTCGGTCTGCGTCGGGTAGAAGAAGCCCACCATGCCGAGCTGCTCGGGCATGCCGTCGGGAACCTTCACGACGCCGATCGAGGTGAGGTTCGCGTCTTGCGGCAGGAACGGCACCGCGTCGGTGAAGACGACCTCGCCCTCGGCGTTCTTCACGGTGATCGTCGGCGCATAGCCGTTGCCGAGCAGGTAGACGTCGGTGCCGTGCGTGTAGAGCGGCTCGTTCACCTTCACGGTGCGTTCCTCGGCATCTTCGCCCTGGCCCTGCACCGTCACGTGGGCCGTGAAGTCGAGGGGCTGGCCGATCGCCTCCTGGTTGCGCGTCTCGTACACCGCATCGAGGTTCTCGAGCGAGAGCCGGTACGGGGTGAGCCACGTGTCGGTGAAGAAGCGCCCGGGATTGAACGAGTCGAACGCCGCGAGCGTGTTCACGAAGGTCTGCCCCTCGACGATCACGCGCTGGCCCGAGAAGCCGAAGCCGCCGCCGAAGCCGACGGCCACGAGCACGCCGACGAGTGCGGAGTGGAAGACGAGGTTGCCGGTCTCGCGGAGGTAGCCGCGCTCGGCCGAGACCGAAGGCACGCCGCGCAGCTCGTACCGCTCGACGCGGTAGCCGGCTTGCCGCAACTGCTTCGCGGCCGAGTCGATCGCGGCCGCAGCGGTGTCGCCCTCGGGCAGCGCGCGCTCGGTGTACCCGGCGAGCCGCGACAGGCGCGCCGGGGTGCGCGGCGGCCGAGCGCGCAGCGCCTCGAAATGGTGCTTCGTGCGCGGGATGATGCAGCCGATGAGCGAGACGAAGAGCAGCAGGTAGATCGCCGAGAACCAGGCCGAGGTGTACACGTCGAACATCTGGAAGCCGTCGAGGATCGGCGCCAGCCCCGGGTTGTCGTTGAAGTACTGCGTGACGCCGTTGGGGTCGCTCGAACGTTGCGGCACGAGCGAGCCGGGCACCGCCGCGATCGCGAGGAGCAGGAGCAGCAGCAACGCGGTGCGCATGCTCGTGAGCTGCCGCCAGGCGAAGCGCAGCCAGCCGGCGAATCCGAGCTTCGGCTGGGTGATGGGCGTCTCGCCGGGGTCCTGCTCGGCCGAGTCGATGTGGTCGGCGGGCCGCGACGGCGCACCGGGATCAGATTGCGGGGACAAAACCGGTGATCACCGCCTGCAGTTCGTACATCCAGATCGACCAGATGCCCGTCACCATGAGCACGCCGATCACGATGAGCAGCCCGCCTCCCGCGATGTTGATCGCGCGGATGTGACGACGGAGGAAGGCGAGCGAGCCCGTGACCCAGCCGAAGCCGGCGGCCACGAGCAGGAACGGGATGCCGAGGCCGATGCAGTAGGCGAGACCGAGCAGCACGCCCCGGCCGGCTGAGGCGGAGTCGGCGCTGAGTGCGAGCACGACGGCGAGCGTCGGGCCGATGCACGGGGTCCAGCCGAGGCCGAACACGAGGCCGAGCAGCGGTGCGCCGGCGAGGCCCGTCGCCGGGCGCCATGACGGCTTGATCGTGCGCTGCATGAAGGTGAACTGCCCGACGAACACGAGCCCCATGAGGATGAGCAGCACCCCGGCGATGCGCACGATCACGTCGGCGTAGCGCACGAGCCATGACCCGGCGAAGCCCGCGACGAGGTTGAAGCTCACGAAGACGACCGTGAACCCGGCGACGAAGAGCAGTACGCCGAGCAGCAGGCGGCGGCGGTTCTTCCGCTCGGTGACGGCGTCGGCCGAGGCATCCGTGAAGCCGCCCAGGTAGCCGAGGTAGCCGGGCACGAGCGGCAGCACGCACGGGGAGAGGAACGAGACGAGCCCCGCGGCGAGCGCGATGGGCATCGCCGCGAGCAATTGCCCGTTCAGCACGATATCGCCCACGCCCATGCGCTAGGCCTGCTCGGCGAGGAGGTCGTCGATGATCGTCTGCAGGATCGAGGCGTCCTTCACCTGGCCGAGCACCCGGGCCGCGACCCTGCCGCTCTGGTCGAGCACGATCGTCGTCGGCACGGCGGCGGGCGGCACCCGGCCGGCGAACGCGAGCTGGGCCTCACCGGTCTCGACGTCGAGCACCGAGGGGTAGGTGATGCCGTAGTCCGCCTCGAAGGGGGCGGCGGTGCCGGCCTGGTCGCGCACGTTGACGCCGACGAAGCTCACTTCGTCGGCGTCGACGGCGGTGTGCACCTCCTGCAGGATCGGCGCTTCGGCTCGGCACGGCGCGCAGCCCGCGTACCAGAAGTTGACGACCTGCACCTTGCCCGCGTCGTCTGCGGAGTCGTACTGCTCGCCCTCGACGGTCGCACCACCGAACTCGATGGGCTCGCCGCGGTCGCCGGCGTCGTAGACGGTGATCGTGCCGTCGCCCGCGATGTAGTTCTTTCCGCTGCCCTCGCGGAACTGGTCGGCGAGCGGATCGCTCGTGCAGCCCGTGAGCAGCAGGGCGAACGCCACGGCCATCGCCGTCAACGACCGACGACCGCGCATCACACTGCTCCCACGTCGGTGGCCTGGGCGGCGAGTCCCGCGGCGGGGTCGGTGTAGCCGACCTCGACGAATCGCTCGCCGCGCCGCTCGAGCGTCGTGATGCTCGAGAGCGCGCAGCGACGACGTCGGGGGTCGTGCGAGAGCGAGACGCCGGCGAGGCGCCGGTGCGCCATCCAGATCGGCAGCTGATGGCTGACGATCACGGCGTCGCCGTCGTCGGCCGCGTTCCACGCGTCATCGATGGCCGCGAGCATGCGGTCGGCGATCGAACGGAAGGGCTCACCCCAGCTCGGCTCCCACGGGTTCGCGAGCAACGGCCAATTCCGGATGTCGCGGAGCGCCCCGCCCGGACCGCGCATGCGCTTGCCTTCGAAGCGGTTCTCGGGCTCGATCACGCGCTCGTCGAGCACCGGCTCGAGACCGAACGCCGCGGCGATCGGCTCGGCCGACTGCTGCGTACGCTGCAGCGGCGACGAGACGAGCGCGGTGACCGGCCGTTCGCGCGCGGCGAGGTCGTCGGCGGCGGCCTGCGCCATGTTGCGACCGAGGTCGGAGAGGCCGAATCCCGGGAGTCGTCCGTAGAGCACGCCCTGGGGGTTGAACACCTCGCCGTGGCGCACGAGATGGATCTGGTCGGCCGACACGGCTTCCAGTCTAGAGAGCGCTTGCCTTTGAATCCGCCGAGCGCCCGAACTCACGGGTGGGCGGAGCCCCCACGGGTAGGATGGTCGATCGTGAGTACCCGCACCCTCGTCAAGAACCTCGCCGCCCTCCCCGACGGCCCCGTCACCGTGTCCGGATGGGTCGAGACCGTGCGAGATCAGAAGAAGGTGCAGTTCGTCATCCTTCGCGACGAGTCGGGTGCCGTGCAGCTCGTGAACCCCGCGACGCGCGAGCTCCCGGAGCCCGGTGAAGCGGGTGGCGCCGACGCCGAGGCATCCGCTCGATTGGCGACGACCGAGGCCATCTCGGCGCTCGCCCATGGCTCGTTCATCACCGTGACCGGCGAGCTGAAGCACGACGAGCGCGTCAAGCTCGGCGGCCTCGAGGTGAAGATCGCCTCGCTCGAGGTCGTCACCGCCGCCAATCCCGAGACGCCGATCGCGGCCGACTCGAGCCTCGACAAGCGCATGGACTGGCGCTTCCTCGACCTGCGCCACCCGAAGCAGGCACTCATCTTCCGCATCCAGACCACCTTCCTCCATGCGCTCCGCGGCGTCTGGGTCGAGAAGGGCCTCATCGAGATCCACACCCCGAAGCTCATGGCCTCGGCGTCGGAGTCACGGGCGGAGCTCTTCGAGGTCGAGTACTTCGAGACCAAGGCGTACCTCGCCCAGAGTCCGCAGTTCTTCAAGCAGATGGCGCAGGCGGCCGGCTTCGGCGGTGTCTTCGAGGTCGGCCCCGCGTTCCGCGCCGACCCGTCGTTCACGTCGCGGCACGCGACGGAGTTCACCTCGGTCGACACCGAGATCAGCTGGATCGACTCGCACGAAGACGTCATGGCCCTGCATGAAGAGCTGCTGGTCGCGGGCTTCCAGGCCGTCGTCGACAAGCACGGCGCCGAGATCGCCGAGCAGTTCGGCATCGAGCTCGCGGTGCCGTCGCGGCCGTTCCCGCGAATCCCGCTCGCCGAGGCGAAGCAGATCGTCGCCGATCGCGGCTACGTGATCCCGCGCGACGACGCCGACATGGACCCCGAGGGCGAGCGCCAGATCTCGGCGTACGTGAAAGAGGCGTTCGGGCACGACTTCGTCTTCCTCACCGACTACGCGTCGAGCATCCGGCCGTTCTACCACATGCGCCACGAGGGCGACCCGAGCCTCACGAACTCGTACGATCTCATCTACAACGGCGTCGAGATCTCGACCGGTGCCCAGCGCGAGCACCGCATCGACGTGCTCACCGCCCAGGCGCTCGACAAGGGCATGGACCCGGAGGAGCTCGAGTTCTACCTCGACTTCTTCCGCTACGGCGTACCGCCGCACGGCGGATTCGGCATGGGCCTGGCCCGCGTGCTCATGCTCATGCTCGAGGAGCACTCGATCCGCGAGACCACGTACCTCTTCCGCGGGCCGACGCGCCTGCTGCCGTAGCCCGCGCGCCGCTCGGCGACGGCTCCCCGTAGGCTCGGAGGGTGACCGACACCACAGCCATGGCCCGCATCGAGGGCGGCACGTTCCGCATGGGCTCAGCGGAGTTCTACGCCGATGAGACGCCGGTGCACGAGCGCACCGTCGCGCCCTTCGAGCTCGACCTGCACCCCGTCACGAACGAGCAGTTCGGCGCGTTCGTCGAAGCGACCGGGTATGTCACGGTCGCTGAGCGCCCGCTCGACCCGGTCGACTTCCCGGGCGTCGACCCCGCCGACCTCGTGCCCGGCGGGCTCGTGTTCACGCCCACCGCCGGCCCCGTCGACCTGCGCGAGTGGCGGCAGTGGTGGCGCTGGGGAGCCGGCGCGAGTTGGCGGCATCCGTTCGGCCCCGAGGCATCCGCCGCGTTCGTCGACGCGCTCGCCGACCGCCCCACTCATCCGGTCGTGCAAGTGAGCTTCGCGGATGCCTCGGCCTACGCCGAATGGGCGGGCAAGCGCCTGCCCACCGAGGCCGAGGCCGAGTTCGCCGCCCGCGGCGGACTCGATGGTGCGCGCTTCGCCTGGGGCGACGAGGAGTTCCCGGGCGGCCGGCTCATGGTGAACCGCTGGCAGGGTTCCTTCCCGTACCGCAACACCGGCGCAGAGGGGTGGGTCGGCACCTCGCCCGTCATGACGTTCCCGGCGAACGGCTACGGCCTCTTCGACGTCACCGGCAATGTCTGGGAGTGGACCACCGACTTCTACACCGCGCGCCACAATCCGCCGGGCACGGAAGCGGTCGATGCCGAACGACGCCCCAACCTGCTCGCCGCGGCGTCCGCCGAACCGGGCTCGCGCATCCCCCGCCGCGTGCTCAAGGGCGGCTCCCACCTCTGCTCCCCCGACTACTGCCTGCGCTACCGCCCGTCGGCACGATCGCCGCAGGCCGACGACTCGGCGACGACGCACATCGGATTCCGCTGCGCCCGCGACGCCTGACCGCACGTCGACCCCTCGTCGACCCCACGACCTCAACCTCTCGCCCTCACGCTTGCGCTCACGCGTGCATGCACGCACGCACGCACGCACGCACGCTGCGATTGATCCCGAATTCCGTATGCCAGTTCCCCCTCAATAGACCAACGATCCACAACGTCAGACCAACGATCCACAACGTCCTGAGACATGAACCATCCACGAGGTCATGAGACTTCACACCTCATCGATGAGGCGGAACTGGCATACGTGATACGCGAAGAACGCAGCAGGTAGTCGGTACCCGTGAACGCCACGAGCGATGCGAGCCGGCCGTGACAACCGCCGGTGGAGAAGGCGCGGGCGAGTTCGATCAGTCGACGATCAGCCGGCGAGGAGCGCCGTCTTCAGCCGCACCGGGTCGATGCGCCAGTAGTTGTGCACGACGTCGTCGATGAGCACGACCGGGATCTCTTCCGCGTACCGGGCGCGCAGTTCGTCATCGTCGAGGATCGAGACCTCGTCGAGGTGCATGCGCAGCGGGGCATCCGTCGCCTCGATCTCGGCCATCACCGCCTGGACGACCTCCCGCGCGTCATCGCACAGGTGGCAGCCGGGCTTGCCGACCAGGGTGAGACGGATGTCGCGTGGCATGGTTCGATGCTACGTCGCGGGCGCAGCGAAAAGCGCCAGGCCGCAGGGCCTGACGCTCAGCCGAGTCTCGAAGGACTACTTCTTGTTGCGACGCTGGTGGCGCGTCTTGCGAAGCAGCTTGCGGTGCTTCTTCTTCGCCATACGCTTGCGGCGCTTCTTGATGACGGAACCCATCAGAACCTCACAGAAAAGATCGAGTCGGACGCGCGTGCCGCGTCCGGAGGCCAGAGAGCCTCGGGGTAGTCTACCGGATCGAAACAGCAGCCTTCGCCCGATGAGCTAGCGTCGAGGGGTGCCCCGCCCCGATCTCGTGATCCGAACGACCGAAGAGTCGGACTGGCAGGCCGTTCGCACGCTGCGTCTCGAGATGCTGCGCGACACCCCGCTCGCCTACGGTGAGACGCTCGCCGCGGCCCTCGAGGTCGGCGAACCGGTGTGGCGTGCACGTGCCGCCCGCGGCACGACGCCCGGCCAGACCTCGATCGTCGCGATCGACGGCGACCGCTGGATCGGCCACATGGGCGGCTACATTCCGGATGCCTCGACGGGCCCGCTGCTCGTCGGCGTCTACGTCAGCCCCGACCACCGCGGCGACGCGGCCGGCGTCTCACGACTGTTGCTCGGCGCCGTCGAGGAGTGGGCGCGCGGGTTCGGCCGCACGCTGCGGCTCGAGGTGCACGAAGGCAATCCGCGGGCGATCCGCTTCTACGAGAAGCTCGGATTCACGCTCACGGGCCGGAGCCGCGAATACGAACTCGCGCCCGGCGGCCTCGAACTCGAGATGATCAAGCCGCTCGCTTGAGACAGAGGGGCTCGGCGTCGTCGGCGTGACGGGCGGTGCGAACGTGCCGCGCAACAACCGGCTTGCCGCGCCGGCCGAGAAGGATGCCGCGGCGCTCGCCGCCGCCTGGCAGGAGTTCCGCCCGGGCTGGCTCGCGTGTAACCACGTGCGCACGACCACCTCGACCGCGGCGTGTCTGGCATTCGTGCTCGCCCTCGCGGGCTGAGCAGGGTCAGCGTCGCTTCTTCGGAGCCACGACCGCGGTGACCTGGTGTGCGGTCTCGGCGAACGCCTTGCCGATGGCCGAGGCGAACGCGACCTGCTCCTCGTTCAGCGGCACCTCGCCTCGCGCACCGGCACTCGCGAGCGTCGCGGCGTCGGCCGCGGCATCCGTCGACACGAAGGGGATGAGCCAATCTTCGAGGGTCTCGAGCGGGGCGCGGTCGAGCCGGTAGTAGCGGTGCTGGCCCTCTTCGCGCACGGCGACGAGACCGGACTCGCGCAGTACCTTCAGGTGCTTGGAGACCGTCGGCTGACTTGCGCCGAGCGCAGTCACGATCTCGGAGACGCTGATCTCGCCGCCCGACGTCGGCACGTCCGATTCGCGCTCGAGAAGAACGGCGAGAATATCGCGCCGCGTCGAATCCGCCACCACGTCGAAGATGTCCGCCATGCCCCAAGGCTAGTCACTCCCGACGGGGAGTACCATGACTCACGCGTTCGGTGACGGCACAGAGGGGGCTCGATGCGCGCACAGCCGATGGGCCGTCTTGGTCGTCTCGATCGACGGTCGTGGCTCGGCAAAGTGCGCGACGCGGTCGACGGGCTCGTCAAGCACTCGCCGTCTCGGTTCGCGATCCTCATCTTCGCGGCGCTGATCCTCGTCACCACGCTCCTGTTGTCGCTGCCGATCGCGCGGGCTGGTGAACGCAGTGTCAGCCCGCTGGCCGATGCCTTCTTCACCGCCGTCGCGACGATCTGCGTCACCGGCCTCAGCACCGTGGATATGGCGACGTACTGGTCGCCGTTCGGCAACGCGGTGGTCTTCATCGGCATGAACGTCGGCGGAATGGGCGTGCTGACCCTCGCGTCCATCCTCGGCCTCGTGATCTCGCGCCGGCTGGGGCTCCGCGCCAAGCTCATGGCCGCGAGCGACACGAACCCGTCGCGTCTGCACGTCGGCCCGGTGTCCGAGCGTCAGGCGGTCCGCTTGGGCGAGGTGGGCGGGCTCCTCGTCACCGTCGCGGTGAGCACCCTGGCGATCGAGGCGGTGATCACCCTGGCGATGATCCCGAGCGTGCTCGCCGCCGGCTACGACCTCGGCACGAGCATCTGGTACTCGGCGTACTACTCGGTGAGCGCATTCACGAACACGGGGTTCGCCCCCAACGTTGCCGGCCCGGTGCAGTTCTTCGACGACTACTGGTTCCAGTCGCTCCTGATGATCGGCGTGTTCCTCGGCAGTGTCGGCTTCCCGGTCATCTTCGCCCTCTCCAAGCTGTGGCGGAATCCCCGCCGGTGGAGCGTGCACGTGAAGCTCACCCTGGCGACCACGGGCATCCTCTTCGCACTCGGTGCCATCGCGTTCCTCGTGCTCGAGTACGACAACCCGAAGACCTACGGGGGCTTCAGCTTCGGCAAGACGCTGTTCGAGGCCCTGTTCATGTCGACCATGACCAGGTCGGGTGGGTTCTCGACCATCAACATGCACGACCTCAACAGCTCGAGCCTGCTCGTCTCCGACATGCTCATGTTCGTCGGCGGCGGCTCGGCCTCCACCGCGGGCGGCATCAAGGTGACCACTCTGGCGGTGCTCTTCCTTGCGGCGATCGCCGAGGCTCGCGGTGCCCCCTCGATGGAGGCGTTCGGACGGCGCATCCCCCGCGACATGCTTCGACTCGCGGTGAGCGTCGTGCTGTGGGGCGCGACGATCGTGGCCGTCTCGACGATCATCCTGACCCAGATGACGAAGGCTCCCCTCGACTTCGTGTTGTTCGACGTGATCTCGGGCTTCGCCACGTGCGGGCTCTCGACGGGATTCACCGCCGACCTTCCACCCGAAGGCAAATACGTCATGGCCGCCACGATGTTCATGGGGCGGGTTGGTACAGTGACACTCGCCGCCGCGCTGGCGGCGAGCCAGCGCCGGCAGTTGTACAAGCGTCCGGAAGAGAGGCCCATCGTTGGTTGATCGAATCAGGCACGACGCCCCGGTGCTCGTGATCGGCCTCGGCCGATTCGGCGCGGCCACCGCGGGTCAGCTCGACCGGCTCGGCCGCGAAGTCCTCGCGGTCGACGAGAGCGAAGCCCTCGTGCAGAAGTGGTCTGATCGGGTCACGCACGCGGTCGTCGCCGACGCCCGATCGATCGATGCGCTCAAGCAGATCGGCGCGCAGGACTTCTCCATCGCGGTCTGCGCGGTGGGTTCGTCGATCGAGGCATCTGTGCTCATCACGGCGAACCTCGTCGACCTGAAGATCCCGCAGATCTGGACGAAGGCGATCTCGGCCTCGCACGGCAAGATCCTGCAGCGCATCGGCGCGAGCCACGTGATCTACCCCGAGCGCGAAGCGGGCGAACGCACCGCACACCTCGTGAGCGGACGCATGCTCGACTTCATCGAGTTCGACGATGACTTCGCCCTCGTGAAGATGTATCCGCCGAAGCCGATCAGGGGCAAGAACCTCACCGAGTCGGGAGTGCGATCCAAGCACCGCGTCACGGTGGTCGGCGTGAAGAGTCCCGGCAAGCCGTTCACCTATGCGACCGAGAACACCGTGGTCTCCAACCACGACCTCATCATCGTCTCGGGCACCGAGGGCGACATCGAGAAGTTCGCGGCGCTCGAGTAGTGCACCGGATGCCGCGTCTTGATGCGGTGATCAGCCGGCGAACATCAGCACGAGACCGACGGCGGCCGACGCCGCGGCGATGCCGATGAAGACGATCCCGAGGATGCGGATCACCCGACGACCCGGCGGCGGCTCGTGGAGTCGCAAGCGGTAGGGCTCCCGCTCCTTGTAGTACGCGGGCTCTTCGTCGGGCCGGGTCACGTGCGCACGCTCGTCCTCGCTCAGGCGGCGCGACTGGAAACCGTCGTCGGTGAACCACCGCACGACGCTGCCGCCGTCTTCATCGATGACGACCGCCTCGGTGCGCAGCCAACGGCCATCGGCCAGACGGATGAGGAGCGCGAGCCCCAGCAGCACGAGCCCTGCGGCGAGCGCGAACCATCCGATGACCTCGGCGATCACCGAGACGGTATCCGCCGCATTCATGAGGTAAACGTATCGCCCCGCGAACACTGTCGAACGCACCGACGGCGAGTACGTCTGGGGTGGCGCCTTTCAGGATCGCGTTGCCGAAACGAGTGCGGATGTGCCGCGCTCGCTCGACCTCGAGGATCTCGGTCGGGCTCGCCATCCGGCCGAACCACACCGTGTATCGCGCCCCGACCGTGCGTCAAACCCCACGGTTTCCACTCGACCCCTGGGCACCCAGCCCGTCTCGCTCGAGCCATGCCGCAGACGTCGCCCCGTCGAACGGAGCGTCTCGCCGCTGCACCGCACGAAGCACGGCGTCGGCGTCGGCACGAGCACGCGCCACGACCTCGGGCGGGTACCCGAACTCCACCGCATGCTCGGCGAACTCGTCTTCGTCCTCGATGAACGCCGGCGCACCTGCACGCTCGACGACGTCGAGATCGAGGTCGACGTACGAGAGCGTGGGCACCGAGGCATCCGCTCGCCACTCGGAAACCGTCGCGATGTCGACGTAGATGCCGACCCCCCGCGGGTGCCCCGTGCAGAACGTGGCCGCCCAGCCCTCGCGTGGGAAGAGCGTCACCGAGTCCCACGTCGCGATGAAGCCGTGACCCGGTCGGTCGAACCGGGTGCCCGCGGGGAATCCGATCCAGTCGCCGTGCTCGTCGGAGCCGAGCCAGCGCCCGTCGAACTCCCAGTGCGGTTGCTCGGGCCATTTCATCGCTCGCACGCGCACGAGGTCTCCGGGGACACTGGGACGGTCATCCGGGCTGCTCATCCGACCACCGTATCCGCACCTACGCTGGAACCCGTGGACTGCTCCTACTTCGACGCCGGGCGCTGCACCTCGTGCTCGCTCATGGGGCAGCCCTACGAGCGACAGCTCGCCGACAAGCAGCGGCATGCCGAAGAGCTTCTCGCCGCGCACGACGGCCTCGACTGGCTGCCACCGGTCGGCAGCAGCGAAGCCGGCTACCGCAACAAGGCGAAGATGGTGATCGGCGGCACCGTCGACGCTCCGACGATCGGCATCCTCGATGCCGACGGCCACGGCATCGACCTCGAGGCGTGCGGCATCTGCTCACCGGGCCACCGGGCGGCGTTCCCCGTGATCTCGGCGTTCATCACGCGGGCAGGGCTCATCCCCTACGACGTGCCGAGCCGCAGGGGCGAACTCAAGCACCTGATCATCACCGAGTCGCCCGACGGCGAGCTCATGGTGCGCTTCGTCGTGCGCTCGACCGAGCCGGTCAGTCGCATCCGCAAGCACCTGCCGTGGCTGCTCGCCGCACTGCCCGACGCCCGCGTCGTCACGGCGAACGTGTTGCCCGAGCACAAGGCGGTGCTCGAGGGCGCGCACGAGATCGTCTTCACCGAGGCATCGACCCTGCCGATGCGGCTCGGCGACGTCACGATGCACCTGCGGCCGCAGAGCTTCTTCCAGACGAACACCGAGATCGCCGAGGCGCTCTACGTCGAGGCGCGCGACTGGGTGCGCGCGCTCGCGCCCGATTCGGCCTGGGACCTCTACTCCGGCGTCGGCGGCTTCGCCCTGCACATCGCGGATGCCGCGGCATCCGTCACGGGAATCGAGACGAGCGTCGAAGCGGTCGCAAGCGCAGAGCTCAGCCGAACGGATGCCGCGCTCTCACGCGTGCGGTTCGAGGCGGGTGACGCGACGGCCTTCGCGTCGGGCGCCGGCGCGGCCCCCGATCTCGTGATCGTGAACCCGCCCCGGCGGGGCATCGGCCGTGAGCTGAGTGGATGGCTCGAGGCATCCGCGGTTCGTCACGTGCTCTATTCGAGCTGCAACGCGGCCTCGCTCGCGCGCGACCTCGAGGCGATGCCGTCGCTGCGGCCGGTGCGCGGTCGAGTCTTCGACATGTTTCCGCAGACGACGCACTTCGAGGTGATGGTGCTGCTCGAGCGGGTCTGAGCTCGAGGCCAGGTCCTCCCTCTGCCGCGTTCGAAATCAGCCGTGTTCAGGCATTCTCTTCCGACATGAGCTACGCTGGAAGGTCACGTCGAAGGAGGTGACATGAGGAGAATCACACCGTTCTTCGCGACGATGATCGTCGCGAGCTGGTTGTTCGTGATCGGCTTCGCGGTCGGTTTCGAGGGCGAGCTGGCAGCCGACCCGGCGCTCACCCGCGAACACCCCGACGCGCTGTTCGCCGGGCTCGCCATGGGCCTCGGCGCCGTCGGTGCTGCGCTCGTGATCGTCGCCGGTGTGCGGCTCACGACGGCGCTCGTCAGAACCCGCTCCGACAAGGCGCACGCCGCGCACTGACCCCGCGACACATCCTTTCAGGAGGGCCGGCGACGCCCTCCCCGCTTTTCTCAGGAGCTGCCACTCACGAACGCACCCTTCTCAGGAGATTTCGCCCGTTTCCGACCGGATCTGACCGAAAACTCCTGAGAAGAGTGGTTGCGACGGCGACGACGCGGGCGAACGTCAGGCTCCGGCGGCGAGCTCGCGCGCGCGGGCGAGGGCGGCATCGGTCGCCCGGTCGAAGATCTGCTTGAGCGACGCCGACTCGAGCAACGCGACCGCGCGCTCGGTCGTGCCGTTCGGGCTCGTCACCCGGCGGCGCAGTTCGCCGGGGCCGTCGTCTGATGCGGCGAGCAGCTCGCTCGCACCGCGGAACGTGCCCTCGACCATGACCGCCGCCTGCTCGGGCGTGAATCCCTTGCCGACCGCTGTCGCCGTGAGCTGCTCGATCAGGTAGAAGACGTAGGCGGGGCCCGATCCCGAGATCGTCGAGAGCGCGTCGATCTGATCCTCCGGCACGACGAGCACCTCGCCGACGGTCTCGAAGAGCGCCACCGCGAGCGCGAGGTCGGCGTCGCTCGCGCGCGTGCCCGCCGAGATGCCCGTGACCGCTCGCCCGACGACGGCCGGCGTGTTCGGCATCGCGCGGATCACCGCGACGGACGCGGGCAGTAGCGACTCGAACGTCGCAACGGTGACCCCGGCCGCGACGCTCACGACGATCGTGCCGGGCACGAGCGCGTCGGCGATCTCCTCGAGCAGCGCGGGCACCATCGCGGGTTTCACGGCGACGACCACGATCTTCGCGCCGGCGACGGCCGTGCGATTGGCCGCGGCATCCGACTCGGTCGCGAATGCCGCGACGCCCGGAAGCTCCGCGAGCTCGGCCGCCTTCTCAGCACCGCGATTCGTTGCACGGATGCCGCCGTCGACCTCGATGCCCGGCTGCAGCAGGCCGGTGAGGATGGCGCGGGCCATCGACCCGGCGCCGAGGAACGCGATCGCGGGCAGACGGACGGTGGCTTCGGCACTCATGCGCCCATCCTAGGTTCGGAGTCTGATGCTGTGGTCGACGCGCACATCGCCCACCCGACGCGCCGCTTAGGATTGCTCCATGAGCGCATCGGGCGGCACCAAGGCCATCATCGCGGCATTCCTGGCGAACACGGGCATCGCCCTCACGAAGTTCATCGCCTGGTTCTTCTCCGGGTCGGCCTCGATGCTCGCCGAGGCGGTGCACTCGGTCGCCGACGCGGGCAACCAGCTGCTCCTCATCCTCGGCGGGCGCCAGGCGAAGAAGAAGGCCGACAAGGAGCATCCCTTCGGCTACGGCCGCGAGCGGTACGTCTACGCGTTCGTCGTCTCGATCATCCTCTTCTCGGTCGGCGGCATCTTCTCGATCTACGAGGGCGTCGACAAGCTGACGCACCCGCACGAGCTCGAGAACGCGTGGCTGCCGTTGCTCGTGCTGACGATCGCGATCGTGCTCGAGTCGTTCTCGCTGCGCACCGCGGTCAAGGAGTCGAACCTCGTGCGCGGTCGTCAGAGCTGGGTGCAGTTCGTGCGCCGGGCGAAGGCGCCGGAACTGCCCGTCGTGCTGCTCGAAGACATCGCGGCCCTGATCGGCCTCGTCTTCGCGTTCATCGCGGTCGGCCTCACCGTCATCACCGGAAACCCCCTGTTCGATGCGATCGGCACCCTCATGATCGGCACGCTCCTCGTGCTCGTCGCCATCGTGCTCGGCATCGAGACGAAGTCGCTGCTCGTCGGTGAGGGCGCCAACGACGACGACCTGGCCCGCATCGAGCAGGCGATCCTCGCCGGTCCCGAAGTCGAGCGCATCATCCACATGAAGACCCTGTACCTCGGACCCGACGAACTGCTCGTCGGGGCGAAGCTCGGCTTCGCCGCCGACGCACGGCTGCTCGAGGTTGCGGCCGCGACGAACGCGATCGAACACCGCATCCGCGACGCGGCGCCGTCGGCGCGGGTCATCTACATCGAGCCCGACGTCTACGTCGAGCCGAACCACCCCGCCCCGCCGACCGACGCCATCGTCATCAAGGGCCTCGAGTGACGCGAGCCGATCGCACCGCCCTCGTACTGCGGCACGACGCGGCGATCGGCCTCGGCAATCTGGGCCCCACACTCGAAGCGCACGGGTTCGAGGTCGTCACGGTCGACGTTCCATCGACGGATGTCGCGGCGTCACTCTGGGCCGAGGTCTTCAGAGGCGGCGCGCTCATGGCCGGCGCAGCGGATCCTCGAAGAAGTCGAGCAGCAGCTTCGCCGCGGCATCCGCTTCGACGCCCGCGAACACCTCGACCCGGTGATTCAGCCGCCGATCGCGAAGTACGTCGTAGAGGGAGCCGGCGGCGCCCGCCCGCTCGTCCCACGCGCCGAACACGACGGTCGGGATGCGCGCCGCGAGGATCGCGCCGGCGCACATGACGCAGGGCTCGAGCGTGACGACGAGCGTGGACCCGGTGAGACGCCAGTCGCCCGTGACCTCGGCGGCCGTGCGAAGCGCCAGGAGCTCGGCGTGGGCCGTCGGATCGCCGAGCAGCTCACGCTCGTTCCGGCGGGCCGCGATCACCTCGCCTGAGTCGTCGACGACGATCGCGCCGACGGGCACATCCCGCGTGGCGGGCGCTTGGGCGGCCTCGGCGAGCGCGAGTCGCATCCACTCGCGGTGCTGCGGCAGCTCCACGATCTCCCCCTCCGTGCGACGACCCTCCGAACTAGACTCGAGCCTATGCGAGTCCACGTTGCCGACCACCCGCTCATCACGCACAAGCTGACAGTGCTCCGCAACGTGAACACCCCGTCTCCGGTCTTCCGTTCGCTCGTCGAAGAGCTCATGACGCTGCTCGCGTACGAGGGCACTCGCGGGGTGCGGGTCGAGCCCGTCGAGATCATGACGCCCGTCGCCCCGACGACCGGGGTGCGCATCGCCGACCCGCGGCCGCTCATCGTTCCGATCCTGCGCGCGGGGCTCGGCATGCTCGAGGGCATGACGAAGCTCGTGCCGACGGCAGAGGTCGGCTTCCTCGGCATGGCTCGCAACGAAGAGACGCTCGAGCCCACCACCTATGCCGAGCGCCTGCCCGACGACCTCAGCGACCGCCAATGCTTCGTGCTCGACCCGATGCTCGCCACCGGCGGCTCGCTCATCGCCGCGGTCGAGTTCCTCTTGAAGCGCGGGGCGACGGATGTCACGGCGATCTGCATCCTCGCGGCGCCCGAGGGGCTCGCGGCGGTCGAGAAGGCACTCGAGGGCCGGGGCGAGGTCTCCATCGTGCTCGGCGCCGTCGACGAGCGACTGAACGAGGTGGGCTACATCGTGCCAGGCCTCGGCGACGCCGGCGATCGGCTGTACGGCACGGTGTAAGGGTCTCCGCGGCATCCGCTGCCGAAGGATCTTCGAGCTTCGACACGCCCTGACGTGGGTGAAGCGCGGAAGATTTCTTCTTTTCGTCTTCTATCGCAGAGTCTTGCGAACGTTCCGCCGTGCTGAGCGATCCTGCCGGATGCCTCACGGCATCACGCACCGCGTGCGATGTCACACCCCGTCATGCGATGGTCACGAATTGACACATGCTCAGCGATCGGTTTGACTCTGCTCATGACAGACAACGCACGCAACCTGACCGCCCCCGGCGCTCTCAGGACGGCCGGCATGATGATGCCGGCGCGTGCCCCCATGTGTTGTCGAATGTGCCGCTGACCGCGACCCCACCGCCGAGTTCCGCCGCCGATCCGCATCCAGATCGGCACCGACTCCTCTGAACCCACCGCAACCGGGGGTTCGCCCGGCCGTTCGGCCATTCGCTCGGACCCTGACTCTCGGGGCCCGTCGCTGCACCCTTCACGCAAGGATCCTCGTCATGTCTCTCGCTTTCGCTCCCGCTCCCGCTCGCACTGCTTCCGTTCGCACTGCTCCTGATCGCACAGCTCCTGCCCGCACCGTTCAGGCCCGCACCGCACCGTCCCTTTCCGCGCCTCTGGCGTCCCCCGCTGCTCCGCTCCGGTCGGTTCCGGCCTCCGTGACCGAACTCGACGGCGCCGTCCGGTCAGTCGCCGCTGAGGCCGCACCTGCCGCCGCGCCCGCTGCGCCGCGAGTCCGCGCCGTGCCCGAGGGCACCGAGGCCCGCGGCTTCGTGCTCTATGTCGGCATCGACGAGGCCAAGGCCCTCGCCGACGGCACCTCGCTCCACCGCATCGTCGAAGCACTGCGCGCGCTCACTTCCGAGGTCTCCCCCTCGGCCGAGACCTACGCCGCGGTCGCCCTGGCCCCCGAGGGAGCCGGCGGCCGCGACGTCGACGTCGTGCGCCTCGCCCTGCAGGACCCGTCGGCGCTCGCGAAGCAGCGCGAGGGCCACGGCGTGCGCGACGACGCCGACCGCCACCCCAACGGCGTGATCATCGACATCTCGCGCAAGCGCGTGCTGCTCGACGGCGAAGCCGCCGGCCTCACCTACAAGGAGTTCGAACTGCTGCAGTACCTCGTGCTGCGCGAGGGCCGCACGATCGACCGCCACGAACTCATCGAGAACCTCTGGGACGCCGACGACGAGGCGCCCAGCGAACGCACGATCGACGTGCACGTTCGCCGTCTGCGCTCGAAGCTCGCGCACTACCAGGACATCGTGCGCACCGTTCGCGGCGTGGGCTACCGCTTCGATCGGCATGCGGATGTCTCGATCCGCCAGGCATCGACGCCGTCGCCCGACCTGTACTGAGGTTACGTGCCGGTACTCGGCGGCTGCATGTCGAGCACGTGACTCGCGTCGGGGCTACGGAAGTCGTGTCAGAGGACGCACGTCGTGTCGGAGGCAACGGGCAGGTTGCCTCCGACGTCATTCGCGTCCTCCGACGCGCGTCACGCCGATGCTCGTGACCCGCGCCGCTGACGAATCTTGAAAATAACGGAACGATAACTAGCGCCTGTTACCGATCCGTTATATATTCGTTGTGCACCGGTTGTTTGCTGTGGCAGCCGGTGCGGAATGTGATTGCAGGACACTCTTGGTGCAAGGGCGAGGGCCGGTCGTCAGCCTCTACGACCGGCCCTCAACCGATTCCAGACGGCAACAGACGAGGCACAACACCCAGCACCGTCAGCCTCTACGACCGGCCCTCAACCGATTCCGGCCGCGGTTCTCTATTGTGGGATCAGCATTGTGGGATCAGCCCACAACCGGAAGGGACCCGCATGGCAGACCGCGCGATCACTGTCGCCGCATGGGAGTCGCTGTTCCGTGCGCAAGTCACGATCATGCGCGCGCTCGCGGCCGAGTTCCCGAGCGACGTCATCTCGCTGAACGAGTACGACGTGCTCTTCAACATCGCACGCGCGCCGCAGCGACGCTTGCGCCTCAAGGAATTGAACCAGCACGTGCTCATCACGCAGCCGAGCGTGAGCCGACTTGTCGACCGCCTCACGGCTCGCGGCCTGATCGAAAAGCTGCCCGACCTGAACGACGGGCGGGGCACGATCGTCGCGATCACCGACGAGGGCTTCGCCCTCTTCCGCCGCATCGCGATCATCCATATGGAGGCGATCAACCGCCAGTTCGGCGACACCCTCTCTGAGGACGAACTCCACACGCTCGCCGAGCTCTGCAACCGGCTGCGTCTCGAACTCGAACGGGTGTGATCGGCGCGCGGCCGCAGGTCATGGCACAGCAGCCGTGCCGGCATCCCCGCCGGCGGACGTGACGGTGGGGCGGGAACCCTACCTCCCGCCCCACCGCGGCCTCCAGTGGAGACCCGTCTCGCCGAGCGACCCGAACTGAGCCCGACGAGCCTTCCCCCGGGCGAACGGCTGTGCTCCGTCGCGCGACTCGCCGGGACATGGCGAGCGGTCGGTTCGGGTCCGACTCGGGTCTGCTGGAATCGTAGCCGTCAGCTTGATCCGGGGATATTCCCCCATCGTGGGGGTGCGGAACGTGTGAAGCTCCAGGCGCGAGACTGCGAGCCGGGCGCCGTGCAGCCGGGGTGGTCAGGGCCAGTCGACGGATGCCTCGTACCCCTCGTGCCTGCGGAGGTAGGCCGCGATGAACGGGCACTCCGGCACGATGCGCTCGCCGCGTGCGACGGCATCGTCGAGCACGAAGCGGGCGAGTTTGCTGCCGAGCCCCCGGCCCTCGAACTCGGGCAGCACCACCGTGTGGTGGAAGACGATCGCACCGTCTCTCAGCCGGTACTGTGCGAACCCCGCGGGTTCGCCGCCGAACGAGAGTTCGTAGCGGTGGCGGTCATCGTTGCGGACGATTTCGACGATGTCGGTAGCCATGGCGCGACTCTACCGGGCCGCCCCGGGAAGCTCCCCGAGATCGGCGCAGACGCCGTCGCCGCGCGGCTCCGCGCGGAGCCGCCGCGGTTGCCGCACGTGCGACCAGCACGGCGCGATACCTTCGTCGGCCCGAGCACAGCCATCGATCCGCAAACCTGCGGCGCGACGGCGCCAGAGCCGGCAGCGGCCGACGGATGCGTCGTGGGTGCGCCGCGGCATCCGCTCGGGTGTCGCCGTGGCCGTCGACGGTCGCGACGACGAGCGCGATGAGCCACGCGAAGACGAGCGTGAATGCGACGATCTCGAACACCGTGAGGCTGAAGAGGCCGAGGCGGTCGTACGCGACCATCGCCATCGCCTCGACCGCGAGTGAAAGGTACGAGAACCGGGCGAACGCTCGTGGGATTCCCGGTGCGAAGAACCGCACTCCGAGGCACAGCGCGGCGAAGGCCGCCGCCACGGCGAGCGCGAAGGCGTTGTGCAGTTCGGTGTCGGTATCGATCGGAACGAAGCCGACGCCAGCAAGGCCCACCCCGACGAACACGACAAGCAGGCGCATGACGGTTCGCGCCCCGTGCCGGAGCGCGAACGGGCCATGCGCGAGCCCGCGCGTGAGCAGTGAAGAGAGCACCGCCATGCCGAGCCCTGACACGATGAGTGCGACGTTGAAACATACCGCGGCGAGGTCGTTCGAGGTGCCGAGTGTGCTGAAGTTGCGGGTCCACCACTCCCCCGTCGGGGTGATGGACATGCTCGCGAGGCTTCCGACCGCGAGCAGCATCGCGACGAGGTTGAACGTGCGGTAGGCCTCATGCTCGATCGCGTGATGGTGCAGGCGAAACGCGCCGACGCCGAACCCGACGCCGAGCATGGTGCCGGCCGCATGGTGCCCGCCAGGGAGCACGTCGAAGGCGCTGGATGTGAAGTGCACGGCGAGCATTGCAATCGCTGCCCACGTGAGGCCGTTGGCGATCGCGCGCGACTCGACCGGCACCCCCGGCAGCCCGAGCTTGGCGAGTCCGGCGATCCCGCGACTCGAGGCCGACGTCACGACGAGGCACGCCCCGACCGCGGCGCCACCGGCGAGCGCGGGCACCATCCAGAACACGTCGATGCCATGCTGACCGCTCACGGGCGAGAATCGAGGGTCGAGTGCGCGATAGAGCACGATCGAGACCCCCACCGCGATGAGGAGGGCGAACAGCCGGCGCAAGTGAGCTGCCAGTGGCGGCAGGCGCAGACTTCCGAGCCGCGCGGCGGCACGCACCACCGCGCCCGGTGGCGCGACGAGGCCGCGATTGAACGAGACCGGGCCGCCCCCGGCGAACGCACGCCTCATATCCGAACTCTCGATCCCGGGAATCAGATGTGAAGGCGAGTTTAAACGAAAACGGCCCGCTTTCGCGAGCCGTTCTCCTACTGTCTCAACCAGTGTGCGCCCGGAGGGATTCGAACCCCCAACCTTCTGATCCGTAGTCAGATGCTCTATCCGTTGAGCTACGGGCGCGTTGGATGTCGCCAGCGCTTACTTCGCGATCAGGCAACCACGTAACTCTAACGCACGTGCTCAGATCGCGCGAATCGAACACGGCACGCGCGGCTGCAGCTCAGTCTTCGGCGTGTGCGGGTCGCAACGCGTCGAGCGCTGTGAGTTGCCGGCGGTTCGCGACCTGTCGGTACGAGGTCTCGATGAGCTCGGCGAGCAGCGCCCAATCGGTGTCGGGTTGATCGAGATCGACCCCCACCCAGTGGTCGCGGTCGTAGTAGGGGGGGCCGAAGAACCGCGCGTCTTGCACGAGCGCCAAATGCTCGTCGGGGTCGGTCTTCACCACGATCGAGAGCGGGCGCTCCATGGAGGCGCTCACGTGCACGAAGATCGGCTTCGCCGCCCGGAACGTCGGGCGACCCCACGCCTCGACCTCGACAGCCTCGGGCAGCGCAAGGCACACGGCGCGCACGCGCTCGACGAGCGGATGCTGCGGATCCACGACTCGGGGATGCTCCACGTCTCATACGGTACGCCGCACCGCCGACATCGGGCGAGCCGCGGCATCCGCTGCCCGCTGCCCGCTGCGAGCGCTCTGACTCAGTCGACCGATTCGATCTGCGTGCGCACGAAGGCCTCATCGGCCGGCGTCAGCCGCACGGGCGCCGGCTCGCCGCAGAGCTCCTCGATCTCGTGCGCGGTCTCGGCGTCGATCGGCGCACTCATGTCGGCCAGCACGCGATGCTTGGCCCCGATCGACAGCCGCGGCCACCAATGCTCCACCGACGCCGTTGGGCCGCCGGCACGATCGCCTCGGCCGTCATCGTTCATCGGACGCTCCGACATGTCTGCCCCGTTTCTCGTGCTCCCGGGTGTCATGGTCGCGCACCAGCTCGATCGCTACGGCTGAACCGGCACGTGCTCCTCTGCGGGCTCGACCTCCTGCACATCGACGCCGACCTGCACCGGCTGCGCCGGAATCGTGGGAATGGCAGCGGTGTCGAGTTGTTCTGGAATCAGCCGGATGCCTCCAGTGGAGTTCGCGGAGCGCATCAGGTCTTCGATCCACTGGCGGCTGAGCTCGGGCGCGACGGGCGCATCGAAGACGAATCGCAGCGGGATGCTCGGGTGCAGCCAGAGGGTACTCCGGCCGCGTGCCTGGTCGTCGGTGTGCTGCCACGACAGCGTGAACGACTCACCGCGCCGAAGCTTCGTCGTGATGGCGATCTTCAGATGAGCGAGTGCGCGGTCTTCGATGCCGATCGGAGTGCCGGAGTCGCCGTAGTAGAGGGTTCCCACACCCACAGCATACGGCGCGAACCGGCGGGACAGGAGCGCCGAGCGCCACTCGTTCCGAGGTCGCCGCGAGCATCGGCGTGGATGTCAATCCCCTGCCCCGCCGGCGGCATCAGGCGTAGCGTGAATCGTCGACGACTGGGCGGAAGGAGCAGCCATGCCAGGGCGCAGGAACGACTCGCTGAAGGACCCGGAGCTCTACGAGGAGCTCCGGGATGACGGAGCGTCGAAGGAGAAGGCCGCACGCATCTCGAATGCCGCTGCCAAGCAGGGCCGGAGTGCCATCGGCCGCAAGGGCGGTCAGAGCGGAGACTACGAGGACTGGACGGTCGACGCACTGCGCAAACGAGCGAAGGAGCTGGGACTCAGCGGCTACAGCGGCAAGCGCAAGGCCGACCTCATCTCAGCCCTCCGCAACCACTGACGGTCTTCGCCCATGCCGCGGCTCCGACGGGTCGAGCCGTACGTCTCCCCCGGGTTCGCGCGAATCGCGCGTGGCCGGGGGTTCGGCTACGTGCACAGCTCGGGCGGTGCAGCGGGGCGCGCAGAGCGGGCGCGCATCACCGATCTCGCGATTCCGCCCGCGTGGCGGGACGTCTGGATCGCCGACGCCCCGAACGCGCACATCCTCGCCGTCGGGGTGGACGCCGCAGGCCGCCGGCAATACCTGTACCACCCGGCGTGGCGCGAACGGCAGGACGCCGAGAAGTTCCAGCGCATGACCGCGCTGGCGGAGGCGCTTCCCACCGCCCGCCGGAGTGTCGCCCGCGATCTCGCGCTCGACGGGTCCCCTCGTGAGCTGGTGCTCGCGGCCGCCTTCCGCACGCTCGACCTCGGAGGCATCCGAATCGGCTCGGAGGAATCGCTCGCCGGCTTCCGCAGCCGCGGCCTGACGACCCTCCTGGTGCGCAACGCCCGGCTCGTCGACGACGAGACCGTGCGGTTCCGGTTCCGTGCGAAGGGCGGAGTCACACAGAAACTGTGTGTGACGGATGCCGCGCTCGCCGCGTTCATCGGGCGTGCCGGCGAACGATCGCCCGCCAGCCGTCTCTACGCGTGGCCGGCAGGACGGTCGACACGGGCCGCAGCTCCGGTCGACGTCAATGACGACATCCGCGATCGCACCGGCGGCGACTTCACCGCGAAGGACTTCCGCACGCTGCGCGGCACGATCGCCGCCGCCGACCACCTGGCGGGTGCCGGCCCCTCGAGCACCGAGCGCGCGCGCAAGGCGACCGTTCGCGGGGCGATCGAGGCGGCCGCGGCCGCGCTCGGCAACACACCGGCCATCGCTCGGGGCAGTTACGTCGACCCGCGAGTGCTCGCCGCGTACGAGGAAGGCGTCGTCGTGGCATCCGGTGCCGATCGCGAGCGGAGGTTGATCGAGCTGCTCGGGCGCGTCGACGAATCATGACCCCGACGCCGTGGGCGAGCCGCGGCATCCGCTCGACCGCTCAGGTCTCGCGAACGACGTCGGCGGGCGACTCGTCGGGTCGAAGGCCTCGCCAGCGCGGATGCCGCGCCACCCCGGTGCTCGTCCAGTCGCCGAGCTCGATCTCGCCGACGAGGGCGGGGCGCACCCACACCGCATCGTTCATGTCGGCCGCGGGAACCTGCACGAAGGGCGACTCAGGCTGCTCGAGAGGGCGCAGCGTGGTGAGCAGCCGCTCGAGCTCGCGCTCGCCGAGGCCGGAACCGACACGGCCGGCGTACTCGAGCCTCAGACCCTCGGTGCTGGTGCGCCCGGAGCCCGCACGCTCGCGGTCGGCGTCGCTCGGGATCCCGACGAGCAGCGAACGGATGCGCCCCGTGCGCGTGCCGATGCCGCGTCGGTAGCCGCCGATCACGACCTCCTGCGTGCGGGTGAGCTTGAGTTTCAGCCAGTCGTTGCTTCGGGCACCCGGCCGGTACCGGGAGTCGGGTCGTTTCGCGACGAGACCCTCGAGTCCGAGCCGGCGGCTCTCCTCGAGCGCTTCGGCCGGGCTGCCGCTCGTCGGCGCAGGCACCTCGACCGGCACGCCGCGCCGAACCCGCACGAGACCGGCGAGCCGCGCGCGTCGCTCGCGGTAGGGCTCGTCGACGACGGGTCGGCCGTCGACCTCGAGCACGTCGAAGAGCAGCAGCCGCACGGGCACGGATGCCGCGACGCGCTCGACCTCGCGCGGCTTCGTGAGATTCATCCGATGCTGCAGGCGACCGAAATCGGGGCGACCGTCGGCATCGAGCGCGACGATCTCGCCGTCGAGGAGTGCTTCGCCGCGAACGACTGCCGGCAGCGCGGCGAGCTCAGGGTAGCGCGCGGTGATGTCGACCCCGTTGCGGCTGAGCAGTCGCACTCCCCCGGCCTCGACGCGGGCGAGCACCCGGATGCCGTCCCACTTCCACTCGATCGCCCAGTCCTCGCCCGCGAGCATGCCGAGGGTCGACGCGGTGGCGAGCATGGGACGCTGCGTGATCTGGCCGACGACGCCGTCCGCTCGCGGCACCGGCGCTGCTGCCGGCACCGGCGCTGCTGCCTGCGCTGCCGCCGCCTGCGGCGGTTCCTCGTGGCGCACGGTCTGGTCCTTCATGCGATGCAGCAGCCACGAGCTCTTCTCGCCCTGCCCGTCGGTGCGGATCAGCGCGAGTCGCACCTGGCCGCCGAGCGGCCCGCCCGGTCGTCCGTCGATGTCGATGATGATCTCGTCGTCGCGCCACTTCTCGGCCGCGTAGGTGCCCGCATCCCAGATCGTCATCGCGCCGGCGCCGTACTCTCCCTTCGGGATAGTGCCCTCGAACGCGGCGTACTCCATCGGGTGGTCCTCGGTCTGCACTGCCAGGTGGTTCGTGCCCGAGCTCTCCGGCACGCCCTTCGGCACGGCCCAACTCTTCAGCACCCCGTCGCGCTCGAGGCGCAGGTCGAAGTGCAGGCGCCTCGCGCGGTGCTCCTGGATCACGAAGCGCGGCTCGCCCGGGCTCGCCTCACCCCACGCCGACTCCGGCATGGGTTCTGGCGTGGCCGTGGCGCTTCGCATCGACAGGTACTGCGTGAGCGGTCCGCCGTGCGAACGCTCGGTGATCGCACGCATCGGGTCATCCGACGCCGCGACCCGTTCGAGCACTTCGGATGCCTCGAGCTGACGGAGCCCTGCGTCGTCGAGTTCCTCCCAGGTACGCGGCGCCGCGACCGTCGGGCGCGGTCGCCCGCGCAGCGAGTATGGCGCGATCGTCGTCTTCTTTCCGTTGTTCTGGCTCCAGTCGATGAGCACCCGGCCCGTTCTCAGGGTCTTGCGCATGCTCGAGACGACGAGCTCGGGGTGATCGGCCTCGAGCGCCCGCGCGAGCTCGTGCGCCACAGCTGAGACCTGGTCCGAACTCTGCGATCCGTCGAGCGCCGCGTACAGGTGAATGCCCTTGCTGCCGCTCGTCACGGGCACCGCCTCGAGGCCCATACCGGCGATGAGGTCGCGCACGAGTCGCGCGACCTCGGCGCACTCTGCGAGCCCCATGCCGTCACCGGGGTCGAGATCGAAGACCATGCGATCGGGATTCGCCGGCTCCCCGGCGGCATCGAAGCGCCACTGCGGCACGTGCAGCTCGAGTGCCGCCTGCTGCGCGAGCCAGACGAGCGTCGCCCGGTCGCCGGCGATCGGATACGCCTTGTCACCGTCGGAGTGATGCTGGATGCCGCGGCGCACCCACTCGGGCGCGTGGTCGGCGAGGTTCTTCTCGAAGAACGGCTGCTCAGGGGCATCCGCTGTGCCGACACCGTGCACCCAGCGTTTGCGGGTGACCGGACGCCCGGCGACGAGGGGCACCATGGCAGCGGCGATCTCCGCGTAATAGGAGATCACCTCGCCCTTCGTCATGCCCGTCTCGGGATACATGACCTTGTCGAGGTTCGTCAGCCGCAGGCGGCGGCCGTCGACCTCGACGAGTTGGCGCGTGCCGTCGGCCATCCCCCCATCATGCCGGTGTCGGCACCGGATCACGAGAACCTCGAGGGGTATCGCGCACGTATGCCCCTGGTGTGTACTGGAGGCATGCGAGCCGTCTGGAAGGGCGCGGTCACATTCGGCCTGGTCAATGTGCCCGTCAAGCTGTACAGCGCCACCGAAGACCACGACGTGTCACTGCATCAGGTGCACGACGAAGACGGGGGGCGCATCAGGTACCAGCGCAAGTGCGAGGTCTGCGGCAAGGTCGTCGACTACAAGAACATCGACAAGGCCTACGACGACGGCGAGCAGACCGTCGTCATCACCGACGCCGACCTCAAGGCGCTGCCCGCCGAGCGCAGCCGCGAGATCGAGGTCGTCGAGTTCGTGCCGAGCGAGCAGCTCGACCCGATCATGTTCGATCGCAGCTACTACCTCGAGCCCGACTCGGCGTCGTCGAAGGCGTACGTGCTGCTGCGTGAGACCCTCGAGTCCACCGACCGCACCGCGATCGTGCAGATGGCGCTGCGGCAGAAGACACGCCTCGCGGCGTTGCGGGTGCACGGCGACGTGCTCATGGTGCAGACCCTGCTCTGGAGCGACGAGGTGCGTGCCGCCGAGTTCGCCTCGCTCGACGAGCCGGTGAAGATCTCGGCGAAAGAGCTCGACCTCTCGAAACAGCTCGTCGAGAGCCTCGTCTCCGACTTCGACCCCGAGCAGTACGTCGATGAGTACCAGCAGGAGCTGCGCACCCTCATCTCGGCCAAGCTCGAGCAGGGCGAGGGCATCGACACCGCCGCGACCTTCGGCGAAGAGCCCGAGGAGGAAGCCGGCGGCGAGGTCATCGACCTCATGGAGGCGCTGCGTCAGTCGGTCGCCGCGAAGCGCGAGGCGGGCGGCGCCACGGGCACGAGCTCTGGCGCGGGTTCGAAGGGCACGAGTTCGAAGGGCACGAGTTCGAAGGGCACGAGCTCGAAGGGAACGAAGAAGAAGTCGACCTCGAAGTCATCGGATTCGCCGAAGAAGGCCGCCGGCACGCGAAAGCGCGCGGCGTCCGAGTGAACGGATGCCGCGCGCTCGACCCGCGCGGTCGGACTCGACGCCTTCGCGGCTGACCGCCGAGCGCCGAGCGATCGGCGATCGCTACTCCGCGGCGCACACCTCGGTGACCTTGATCGCCGCGGCCTGGATGCCCTCGGCCTGTGCTGTCTGCGCGTCGGCGTCGACCTCGGCGCCGGCCTCGACCTCGGCCTCGGTGGGCACCGTCTCGGCCCAGTCGCTCGCGGCGTCGATCTTCTCGTCGAGGGCATCGAGCGCGTCTGCGACGGCCGAGTCGTCGGCGGCCTCCTCACCGAGGGCATCGACACGCTCGGAGAGCGCGTCGAGGGAGGACGCGAGTTCTGCCGGGTCCGAAACGGCCAGGATCGCGTTCTGCGCCCCGTTCGAGATGTCGCGCGCCTCGACGCGAACGACCTCGCAGGAGTCGGCCGATGGGCTCGCCTCGGTGCCGCCGCTTGTGGCGCAGCCCGAGAGAAGCAGCGCGCCCGCGAAGACGAGCGCCGTTGAAGTGATGATTCGTCGCATGTGCAATGCCCCCTGATCGTGTGACCAGAAGAGTCTACTCGCGGGGCGCAAGCGCACCGCCGAAACCTCTGATCGGGATCAGACCACGACCGGCCGATGTCACAAATCAGCCGCTTCAGCCGTCGTATGTGCAGGACCCGAGATCGGCGTCCTCCAGACGAGGGGAAGAGATCATGTGGCTGAAACGCCCGACGCACCACCGGGCGGTGCACGAGTTCCGCGACGCGGCCGAGAGCGGTGACGCCGAACGGCTTTCGGCGCTGCTTGACCCCGAGGTCGCGGTCGTCGTCGACAGCGGAGACCGGCAACATCCTGCGATCAGAGTCGTGAGAGGCGCCTACGAAGCGGTCGCACTGCTCATGCACGGAATGGCGGCCAGATCGGGCGTCGTCATCGAAGAGCGTGCCGTCAACGCGCAGGCCGGGCTCATGCTCAACCGCGGCGATGAAGCCGTCGCCGCGATGACCGTCGACTTCACCGGAGGGCTCATCAGCGTGGTGTGGATCCGCTTGCAACCCGTGCAGCTGCGGCACTGGAACGAGGTGTGACGGGGGCCGCCCCGAGGTCGATCAGCGTCGAGGACCGGATTCAGAACAGCGTCCAGCCGCGTCACAGGGCGGAACTGAGACGGCCCAGGATGTCGGCGAGGGGTTCTGCCGTTGCCGATCGGTACCCGGTGCCGGCCCAGAGGTGGGCGCCCTGCGGGTCGCCGGCTGCCACAGCGGCCTTGCGCAACGGGCCGGTCAGGTGGTGCAGCGCCGGGTACCCGGCAGGCGCGGACTCTCCGAAACGGTCGGTGAAGGAGTTTCGGAGGGCTCGGGCCGGGCGACCGGTGAAGGCACGGGTCACGACCGTCGAATCGAACGCGGGGTTCGCGAGAGCAGTCCTGTGCGTCTCGGATGCTCCGCTCTCGTCAGCACGAAGCAGAAGCGTGCCGACAGAGACGGCCGTGGCCCCCGCATGCAACGCGGCGGCAACGTCGGCGCTCGATGCGATGCCGCCCGCACCGATGACGGGGATCGACGCCACGGCGGCGACTCGGGCAACGAGCTCGGTGAGCGGAATCGCTGCCGGCATCTGCAACGGCGTCAGCGTTCCGGAGTGCCCGCCGGCGGCCGTCGCCTGCACCACGAGCACGTCGACCCCGGCCTCCGCGGCCAGCCGGGCTTCCGCAGCAGACGTCACCGTCTGAACGGCGATGGTGCCCGCCCTCCGGAAAGCGGCAACCTCTCGGCTCGACGGGATCCCGAAGGTGAAGCTGACGACGGGAACCGGCTCGGTCAGCAGGAGGGAGACCTTCTCGTTCCACAGGTCATCGTCTTCGCGCAGTTCGATCGCGCTGAGGTCGAGGTCGTAGCGGTCAGCCTCCGGCTGGAGCAACCGGGCGTAGGCCCGATATTCGTTCGGCGTGATCGGTATCGGGTTCGGGGCGAACAGGTTCACGCCGAAGGCGACACCCGTGGCTCTTGCCGCGGCGACCTGCTCGGCGAGCGCGTCGGCGGTCTTGTACCCGGCGGCGACGAAGCCGAGACCACCCGCTCGGCCTGCCGCTTCGACGAGCTCAGGCGTCGACGGCCCGCCCGCCATCGGTGCCGCCAGAATCGGCGCTGCGACACCGATCTCCGTGATCGGTGATCGTGAAATCTGAACCCCCAAGAGCGGAGACGAGGGGATTTGAACCCCTGGTCCCCTTACGGGGACTCCACCTTAGCAGGGTGGTGCACTCGGCCGGACTATGCGACGTCTCCTCGCATGTGCTCGTGCGCACACGCGACAGCCATCATAACCCGGCGACCGTCTGAACGACGATTCCGAGAATCCACCGCCCGACGAACACCCCGGTGTCGCCCGAACTGGGGGTACTTGAGATGCTCGCCGTCTCTCGCGGACCCACCCGCATCGTCTTAGAGTTGGCGCTGTTCACACTTGTGGTGAATGCCATTCATACCGAGATGGAAACGTGGTTTGGGGACCATGGGGGACACTTCGTACGTTCTCGCGGTCGACATCGGCACGAGCCGCGTGGCAGCGGCGACTGCCAGGGTCGAGCGAGACGGAAGCTTCAGCGCCACGCCCTTCGCGCTGGGGCGCAACGGCGACTGCGTCGCGACCGTCGTCTTCGTGTCGGACGACGGCGATCTGCTGTTCGGCGATGCCGCCGAACGGCGAGGTGTCGCCCAACCCGAGCGCCTCGTGCGCGAGTTCAAGCGCAGCATCGGCGATGACATTCCGCTCGTGGTGGGCGGGCGCTCCCTGGCGCCCGAGCTGCTGTATGCAGAGACCTTCGCGTCGGTCGTCGCCGCCGTCACGGAACGCATGGGCTCGCGGCCCGAATCGATCTCGCTCACGCATCCGACGGCCTGGGGGGCGCACCGCCTCGGCCTGATCCGAGCGGCACTCGCCCGTCTCGGCGTCGACGACGTGTCCATGATCACCGAGCCCGAGGCGGCTGCACGACAGTACGAGGCGACGCGGCCGCTCGAGCCCGGGCAGTCGATCGCGGTGTACGACCTGGGCGGAGGCACGTTCGACTCCGTGGTGCTGCGCAAAGGCGCGGACTCGGAGTTCACGCTCGTCGGCGACCCCGCAGGTCTCGACGACCTGGGCGGCGCGAACTTCGACGACGACGTCTTCCGGCACGTCATCTCGGTCTCCGGTCTGGACGTCTCCGCCCTGTCCGTCGATGACCCCGATACCCGCATGGCCCTCTCCAGGCTGCGCCGGGAGTCGATCGACGCGAAAGAGGCGCTCTCGTTCGATTCGGATGCCACGATCCCGGTGCTGATGCCGCAGAGCCGCTCGACCGTGCGCCTGACCCGCTCGGAGTTCGAGCACATGATCGACGGGGCGCTCGACACGACGCTGGGCGTGCTCGAGACCGCGATCGACTCCGCCGACCTGACCGCCGATCAGCTCGAAGCGATCCTCCTCATCGGGGGTTCGTCGCGGATTCCACTCGTCGCCCAGCGCCTGTCGGAGCGGTTCGACCGACCGCTGGCCGTCGATGCAGACCCCAAGGCCTCCATCGCCCTGGGTGCGGCGCGTACCGTGCTCGGCCAGCAGGCCCAACGCAACGCCGCCGCCGCAGCACTCGTGCCGGTGGCGTTCGAGGTCGCAGCCGACGATGCCGACGTGGAGACCGAGGCAGAGGTGGCGGAGGGGCGCGGGCTCGTGCTCGCGCGCATCACCGGGGCCTTCGCTCTCGCCCGCCCCGCGCCGAACGGCCCCGTGTCGACCCGAGCGCGCCGCGGATCGCCGTGGCTGCTGGCGGGCGCCGTCGCGCTGATCTCAGGGGCCATCATCTTCGGCGGCACGATGGCCGCGGGCACGCGGATGTACGACTACGACACTGCCGCATCCTCCGACGGCGACAACGCGTCCGACCCGACGGTGGCGTCACTGCCCGCCGGCCCCGCGGCGAAGGCGTTCGTTCCGTTCGCGCAGGTGTACCCCGTGGTCTCGCCAGTCGTCGATCCGGGCGTGTTCAGGCGGGCCGATGACTCCGGCGACGCCAAGCCGCCGAGTGCACGACCCAGCCCGAGCGATGAGCGCTCACCGGCTCCGCGCGCGGCGGGGCCGCGCAACGCGCCGCCGGCCGCAACGCCGCCGTCGGGTCAGGCCGACAACACGCCGCTGCCCCCCGAAGACACGGTCCTTCCTCCCGAACCCACGACTCCGCCCGCGACGGAGCCGCCCACCCCAGCCCCCACCACCGAAACTCCCGCACCCGAACCGCCCGCCCCAGCCCCCACCACCGAAACTCCCGCACCCGAACCGCCGCCCCAGCCCCCACGACCGAAACACCCGCACCCGAGCCCGAGCCACCCGCACCCTCCACGGAGACACCCGCGTCCGCACCCGCAACGACCACCGAGACCGCCTGATCAGGCGCCGAGGAGCGGCCCACGCCAATGACCTCCCTACACGTGTCGAGCACCGTGCTCTCCGAGACCGAGCCTCCCTTCGTCGGGGAGCGTCAGGTGCGCCCGGCGGTAGATGCGATCGTCGCACCGTGGGCCGAGTTCCCCCGCGCGATCGTCGTGGGCAACGCCGGTTCCGGCAAGTCGACCGTGCTGCGTCATCTGCATCGCAAGCTCGCGGCAGATGATCGTGATGCGAGCCTGCTCGCCGGCACCGACCTGGACGTCACGCGCGTCCCCGGGTCGCATGTGCTCCTGGTCGATGATCTGCACCTGATGAGCGCCGCGCAGCTCGAAGGCGTGCGAATTCGCTCGAACGATCCCGCTGCCGCGCTCGTGGTGGCGAGCCGCCCGTGGCCGGCGTCCGACGCCCTGACCGCGATCTCGCGACGACTCGAGCAGACGCGACCGGCGATCGTCCTCGGCCATGTCTCGCGGTCCGACGTGCTCACCTTTCTCGAGACCCGCGACGAACGGCTCTCGAATCGTTGCCTCGATCACATCCTCCTGGCCACCGGCGGCGTGTCATGGCTCGTGACCGAGGCGCTGGCCGCGCACGACGAGCGCGACTGCGTCGACGACGAGGAGCACCGCGAACTCGCCCGCATCCTCGAGGAGCGGATCGCACACCGGCTCGACACCGTCGACTCCGACCTGCGCCGAACGATCGAGGTGCTCGCCATCGTCGGCGGGCGCTCGCGACCGATCGTCGGAACCCCCGAGCACAGCGATGAGAGCATCATGAAGGGATACGCCGAGGGCCTGTTGACGCGCAACGGCCAGCCGGTGCCGCTCGTGCGTGCCACCATCAGGGCGACGATCCCCGCACGGCGCATCATCGATGTGAGCAGCAGCCTGGCGGAGGTCATCGCGCGCTCCGCAGGGTCGGATGACTCCGGAAACGACGATTGGGCGGGCCTCATCGGCGATCCGCAGGTCGGCGCTGCGCTCGTGCAGCACGGCGATGGAATGCTGGAGGACCACCCGCGCCGGGCGCTCGAGCTCTATGGCGCGGCACTCGACTCCGGTGTCGACCCGGCGAGTATCGCTGCGCGTCGCGCGCAGGCGGCGTGGGCGGCGAACGATCTCGATGCCGCCGGCGCGCTCATCGATGCGGCACCGGCCCGCAGCACCGACCGCGACCGGCTGGCGGATGTCGCAGCTGCGACCTGGGCCGGCCGCGGCATGATGGAACAGGCGTCGGCCGTGTACCGCGCGACGCGGCCCGGCGACCCCGATTCGAGAGTGCGGGCGATGATCGCCGAGTACGGCGTGGGCGAGTTCGACGAGGCGACCGAGATCGCCCACGAGTTCGCCGCCGCCGGCAGCACCGGCACGCCGACGGCACTGGGCGTTTCGATGCAGTTGCTCGGTCGCGGTCTCGCCGCCTCGGTCGCCCGTGAGGCCGCACCGGCGTTGCTCGTCGATCTGGTGCGCGCGTCGGAGATGTACACGTCCTCCCGCACCTCCGCGGCGATCCCCGAGTTGCCGGCCGTCATCGCGGCGACGGTCGCGATGAACCTCGGCGACCTTGCGACCGCGCACTCCGTGATCGACGACGCGATCGCCGGCAGGCAGGGCGGCGAATGGGCGCGGCAGCGACTGCTGCTCTGGCGTGCGTGGGTCGCGGTGCAGCGAGCCTGGCCCGCCGAGGCGCGCGAGTCGCTCGCGCGGGCGCTCGATTGTGCACCGGCCCTGTCGCCACGTGACGCATTGCTCGCCCATGCGGTGCAGGTTGCGATCGCACGCCGGTACGAGGATGCAGCCGGCCTCGAGGCCGCTTGGCGTCAGGCCCGACCGAGCATCCTTCGCACCGAGATCGACCTCTACCTGTTGCTTCCGCTGGTCGAACTCGTCTGCTCGGCGGCGAAGGTGGGCGACTCCGAGCACGTCGAGTCGCACGTGGCCCGCGGCTTCGAGATCGTCGAAGGGCTCGGAGCACCCGCGCTGTGGTCGGCCCAACTGCGTTGGGCGGGCATCCAGCAGGGCATCCTGCTGAATCGGCCCGACGATCTCACCCCGCACGCGCACGCACTGGTGGCAGCGGCCCCGACGAGCCGCATCGCCGCAGTCATGGCGAAGGCCGGCAGGGTGTGGACGTCGGTGCTCGCCGGCACGGTGAACGCCGACGCCGTCGAGAGTTCCGCCCGGGGTCTCGCCTCGGCAGGACTCGCCTGGGACGCGGCACGCCTGGCCGGGCACGGCGCCGCACGCACCACCGACCGAAAGGTCGCCGCCCGTCTGTTGTCGTGTGCGCGCGACCTGCACCCCAACGAGGCCGCACGCCGGCCCGCGGCATCCGCAACCGAGGCGTCACCGGCCCCGGCGCAGTCTGCTCCTGGCACCGAAGTGCTGAGCGATCGCGAACTCGAGGTCGCCAGACTCGTGCTGCAGGGCAAGACCTACGCCGAGATCGGCGAGACCATCTTCATCTCGCCCCGCACTGCCGAGCACCATATCGCTCACATCCGTCGCCGTCTCGGCGCGTCGTCGCGTTCCGAGGTGATCGCCAAACTGCGAGTGCTGATCGAGGAATCGGGCACTGCAGAAGGCGTGTCGGCGGCCGGGGGCGGGAACACGGACGCACCCCCCTAGGGCCCCCGCGCGACGTTCGGGGATAGCCCCGATGCCACGCCGGGCACGACCGGCATACGTTGGGAACAGACCAGCTTCGTACTTGCGTGAATCTCGCCTATCGACCGCTGAGGAGTCGACATGAACACACCGGTAACGACCATCGCCGACGCGTTGATCGCATTCATCCTGAGTCTTCTCCGCGACCCCGAGGCGGCCGAGCAGTTCAACGCGACACCAGAGAAGGTCATCGCCGAGAACGGCCTGCAGAACGCCTGCGCCGCAGACGTGAAGGCGGTCGCACCGGTGGTCATCGACGACCCGACGGTGGTCGCGAAGGCGATGGTGCCGGCGCGGCCCGTCGAACCGAACGAACCGAACGAGGTCGTCAACGAGATCTCCCGCATCATCAACCAGTTCACCACCACGATCGACAACCGAGCGACGATCATCGACCAGTCGACGAACCAGAACATCTGGGCCGGCGGCGATGTGACGCAGATCTTCGATCAGGAGGCCGTCGTGGCATCCGGCGACAACGCCGTCGCGGCAGGCAACGATGCTTCGGTCGACGCCTCCGACTCCACGATCACGACGGGCGACATCGCGGTGGGCAACACCAGCGGCTCGCACAACACGACGGGCGAGACGCCGGTCGACGACGCGACCACGCCCGCACCCGACGCAGGCGCGGACGCCCCGGTCGACACGGTGACCGAGACCCCGGTCACGGATGTCGCGGCCGCACCTGTCGAGCAGGCCGTCGACGCGACCGTCGAGGCGACCGAGCCCTTGATGGCGGACCTCACCGAGACGGAGTCGTACAGCGCCGACGAGCCCCTCACAGCGCCGGAGCCCGAGCCGTACGCCGAAGATCTGACCGAGGAGCCGTGACCTGCGATACGTGACGGAGCAGACGAATCCACAAGCCGGCGCGCCGGCGATGAATGAGGCCATCACCACGGGCCGCAAGCGAGACGCGCCGGAACGCCCGTCCGTCGTCAATCCCAACGCGGCCCCGGTGCTCGTCAAGCTCACCCCGCCGTTCTCCGTGCGGGCGAGCCAGTTCTTCTGGATCCTCAGTTTCGCCGTGGGCGGGTTCGCGGTGGTGTACTTCTTCGTCATCCGGAAGACCCAGCTTCCCCTGATCGCCGACGTCGTTCGCGGAGTCGGCGATGCGCGCGCCGAGCAGACGTACGAGACCGCCGCCGACATCGTGTTCTGGATCGTCTTCGGCGTGATGGTGACGGTGCTCCTGGCCCAGATCACGCTGCTCGTCTCGTTCATGAGCAGGCGCCCCAAGATTCGCTGGTGGCAGCTCTCGACGTTGGTGGTGCAGATCCTCCTGCTGCTGCTGGCGATGGACCTGGTGGCGATCGGTGAACGCGGCGAGCCGTTGCGGCTCCTGCTAGCCGCCCAATGCGGGCTCGTGCTGATCGCGTTGCTCGCGAGCGTGCTCCCCGGCGCCATCGCCTGGACCGCCCGGCAGCACGACATCCGCCGCGGGCCGCAGTTCTGACGCGATCTCCTCCAGACTCCGGATCACCACCCGGCAGGCACCCACCGCAGCGCGATCGGTCAGCGGAGACTCGGCCAGACGGCGCCAGTGCACCAAGAGGTCATCCACACGGTCTCGGAGGGAGTCGCCGGCTGCGTTCTCCGCCATGCCGAGGCGTACGTGAGTCGGAGTGCCCTTGGCGCCGATGATCGTCTGGGCGTCCTCGGCATCCTGCGCCGTCAGCGGCAACCCCTCGGATCGCGCACTGGCCAGCAGCGAGAGCTCGCGCAGCGCGTGTGCGCCGGCGGTGATGCGCTCGATGCCGCCGCGAATCTCCTCCGTTCCCTCACGCGGCTTCTCGCGGATGAGCTGGTCGAGGCCGAGCAGCACGCCGCGCACCTTGAGCGTCGACGCACGAGTGCGGAACTGCACGCGCACGAACTGCTGGAGCTCGATCAGTCCGCTCTGCTGCACCAACTGCTCCGACAGGTCGGACGAGCTTTCGACCCCGCCGCGGATCAGTGCGGTGGCCAGTCGCACCCCGAACAGTCCGAACCGGCCGAGCAGATGCCGGCGCTCTGCCGCGCTGAGCTCGGTCACGTCGGACGTCATCGTGAATCGGTCGGCCGACACGAGGAGGCGCTCACGGTCGGCGCGTTCGAGTTCGGCCAGTTGGCGGAAGGCCGTGTACTCGCTCTCGCGAAGTGTGCGAGCCCCCTCTGCCAGGAGCCCCGCGACCGGGATGACGCCGAGCACCAGCGAGGCCAGGTCTCCGTCGAGTTCGTAGCGACGCGCCACCTTGCCCGCCGACAGCAGCGAACCGATGCGACCGGAACCGATCTCGTCTGAACGGGAGAGCACGCCGAGCGCGCAGATGGTCTGCGCCGCCCCGGCCGCGGTGTCGCGGAAGGCCTCGAGGAACTTGACGTCCGATGCGTGCAGGTGTCGCATGAGGTAGACGACGGCATCTGCTGACGACGGCGCCTCCTCAGGAGTGAGGAACAGTGTCGCGCGCGCAGAGGTGTCTTCAGAGAGGGAGGCGATGCCCGGAGTGTCGATGAGGATCATCGACTTCAGCCCGACGAGCGGCCACCCGACGTCGATCCAGCCCACCTCCTCGGCGGGTGTGTCACCGAGGTCCATCACCAGGCGTCCTTGATCTCGTCGCACCGGCAGCCGCTTGGGCTCACCCTCCTTCGGGTGCAGCGTGATGGTCGGAGTGGCCGAGTAGCGGTACCAGGTGACGACCCGCGTGCACTCACCGGCATCCGTCGGTGCGATCTGCTCGCCGAGCAGGGCGTTCAGCAACGTCGACTTGCCCGCCTTCACCATGCCGGCGACCGCGAGCCGCAGGGGTTCGTTCAGGCGCCGCTCGAGTTCGGCGATCGAGACCTGCGCCGCGGAATCACCGGCGTAGACGCTGCGTGCCGTTCGCAGCAGGCCCTCTGCATCGTCCCTCGCCTGTGCCGTCACTGCTGAATCGCCTCGGTGCGGGCGGGCGGAAGCTCTGGGATCTCGGCGCGAAGCGCCTCGAGCTGACGGATCTGGGCCTGCAGCTGCGCCACTCGCTGGTCGCGCTTGGACGTATACGTGGTCGCCGTCTGCTTCGCCGTGACGAGCGCGTCGGACAGGGAGCGGTGGAGCTCTTCGGCCATCGTCCCGAAGTGGTCGCGGGCAGCACGCTGCACCAGGCGCAACCGGTCTTTGAGCTGCTTGCCGACCTGGAAGGTCACCTCGTCGATGTAGCGGCGCACATGACCCTTGGCCTCCTGCTTCCTGCGGACCAGTCGCGCGCTCATGTCTTCGCGGTAGGCACGCCGGCCGACCAGCACCCCGGCGAGCAGCGACAGCGGATTGATCAGCGTCATGCCGATCAGCCCGGTGGCGAGGCCCACCATGAGCACGCCGCCGTAAGAACCGCGCACGCCGATGTAGATGCGCTCTCCTGCGCCGAGACGACCCGAGTCGAGCACGGAGATGTCCTCGACCGGATCGAGCACTCCCTGGGTGTCACCGACGTCGATCGCCGGGAGCGCGGCCTCCCCTTCACTGAACAGCTCGGCCACCTCCTCCGACAACCATCGCGAGCGTTCGTCGGTCCACACGAACGTCTCGGAGACCGCAGTGGCGACTCGCTGGTCGAGCCATTCGGTGATCTGATCCCAGATCGGCCCGGGGTCGCCCTGCTCGATCGCATCCTCGGCCTCGCGCTGCACCTTGCGCAGCCGATCACGCAGATCGTGCTCCATATCGGCGATGAGGTCGGCGACACCGTCGGTGAGCGTCACCTGCCAGCGCGCGGACCGGCCCCGGAACTCGTCGGCACGCACCTTCGCCGTCTCCAGCTGGGCGATCATGCGCGGTGTGTCTTCGGGATGCAGGATCGCGTTCAGCTCGGAGCGAAGCGACATCGTGAGCTGCTCGACCACCGAGACGAGGTCGTGCACGGCGCTGCGCTCGTGGATCACCTCGGCGCGACCGAGCACCTCGCGGCGCAGATGCGTGACGAGCGCCGGAAACCCCGACTCGTCGTTCAGGGCGCGGTCTTGCAGCTCGGCCGCGAGCAGGCGCAGATCACTGGAGACGGAGAACATCGGCACATCGCCGGCGTCGCGGAGGTGCCCGCGGTCGATCTGCTCGATCTCACGCCACGACGGGTAGAGATCGGTCTTGGCGAGCACGGCGGCGACGTTCGGCGAGATGCGCATCGCGTGCTTGAGAAACTGCACCTCGGGTTCGGTGTACTCCTGCGAGGCATCCGACACCAACAGCACAGCGTGCGCCGACGACAGTGCCGACAGCGTCGCGAGCGCATTGGATGACTCCATGCCGCCCACACCTGGCGAGTCGACGAGCTTCAGACCGCCCCTGAGGATCTCGCGCGGCAGCAGCACCTCGGCCGACACGATGCGTCGCTCGTTGCGCGGGTTGCCCCGCTCGGAGACGAAATCCGAGATCTCCTCGAGTGCGATCTGCTTGCGTTCGACGGTGGCCGCACCCGTGACCGGGTCCTGGTGCTGCTCGAGCACCCACGCGGAGGGTTCGTCGGCGTACCCAACCGCCGTCGGCACACTCGTCGCGATGTCGTCGTCGACGGCGCATGCCGGCGCATTGACGAGCGCGTTGATGAGCTTGCTCTTGCCCTGCTTGAATTCGCCGACCACGATGACCCTGATGTCGGGGTCGACGAGACGAGCCTGCGTCTGCTGCATGCGCCGGGCGAGATCGGCACGGCCGGATGCCTCGGCGAGTCGCCCCACGTCGCGCACGACCTCCATCATGGCCGACTTCTCGGCTCCGGGATCTGGAGCGTCGCGCCGGTTCGCCTGCTGGTCTTCGGGGATCGCAGTATGCTCGCGTTCGACCACTGCAGGCTCCTCGGCATTGACGGCTTCCGGCACGGCTTCCTCGTCTCTCCATCGTGACAGAAGACGGGGTGGAGTGCACCCCGTCTCGTCTTCGAACTCGACGTCACAGTGGGAAGTCGAGCCCCATGCTTCCGTCGACCCCCATGTCGCCGCTGTCGACGACGTCATCGACCTCGTCGCCCCAGATGAGCGCGGTGTCGACATCCCAATCGGATGCATCGACGTGCTCGATCTCGGCGGTGAAGAGGTTCACCGCCGTCGGGTCGGAGAAGGCGTCGGCGGGATCGCTCTCCCACGCACTGTCATCTGACTCGCCGTCGAACGGCAGATCGCTCCAGCCGCTCGCGGCCTCGTCACCAGACATCTCGTACACCTTCAGACCTGTGGGGAACTTCGCTCAGCATTGCAGATCGAGATCGGCACTGCCGGCAACGGGACGATCGCAGTTGCGGCCGCCCCAGGATGGGGGTGTGCCCGGCCGCCCCTGAGGGGGCGACCGGGCGATACTGCGAGAACCTACAGCGTGATGTCGTCGACCTGCACTGCGACGGCGTCGGGGCTGAGGATGTTGGCGTTGTCGACGTCCACATCCACATCCGTCGAGTAGTCGTCGTTGAACGAGTCATCGACGTCGACGTCCCAGTTGTGCGAGTCCCAGGTGTTGCCGATCGAGACGTCGCCCACCGAGATGTCGGTGCTGGAGTTGTCGACCCAGGCGTTGTGCCCGGCGGCGACCGAACCGTCACCGGAAGCGGTGTTCGCCTCCTGCCCGAAGTACTGGGAGACGTTGCCGCCGCCGCCGTCGCCACCGATGGCTCCGACGTTGCCACCGTCGCCGCCGGGGCCGTTGCCGCCGCTGCCACCGGTGCCGCTGCCGCCCGTGCCGGATCCGCCGGATCCGCCGCTGCCGCCGTTGCCGCCTGCACCGCCGTCGCCGCCGTCGCCGCTGCCGCCGCCGGGGAGGAAGTCGAGGAGACCGCCACCGCCGCCTGCACCGCCTGCACCGCCTGCGCGCCTGCGCCGCCTGCGCCGCCTGCGCCGCCGGTTCCGTCGCCGCCGGTGCCCGCACCGCCGTTGCCGCCGCTGCCGTTGCCACCGGACGCATCTGCGACTGCCACTCCGGCTGCGCCTGCGCCGCCGACGGCCGAGATGTTCTGGTTGACCGACTGGTCGACGACCGTCGAACGGTTGTCGATGTTCACCTCGGTGTCGCTGCCGCCCCAGCCACCGCCGTGACCGCCGCCGTATCCGGCTGCCGCCGCGCCGCCGCCGCCGGCGCCGACGATGTTGAGGTCCTCGAAGCCGACGTTGTACTGGCGAACGCCCGCGTTGATCGAGTGGTCGTTGATCGTCGTGTTGCCCGAGTCGCGGATCGTCGTGTTGCCCGAGTCGTTGATCGAGTGGTCGTCGTTGTTCGAGTTGATCTTGTTGTCGTTGAACGAGTCGAGGTTGTTGTCGTTCAGCGAGTCGACGTTGTTGTCGTTCAGCGAGTCGACGTTGTTGTCGTTGAACGAGTCGAGGTTGTTGTCGTTCAGCGAGTCGACGTTGTTGTCGTTGAGCGAGTGGACGTTGTTGTCATTCAGCGAGTCGACGTTGTTGTCTTGGATCGGCACGTTCACGTTGAACGAGTCGCGGACGCGAGACCACAGAATGTTGTCTTCGAAAGCCATGAGTGAATTCCTTCGCTTCCCCGGACGCTCTCACGCCCTGTTGTCGGTTACGTGTCTCACGGTACGAGCGAGGCGCGATGGTCGGCATCGGGGGCTTTCCCGAGGGATCGCGGGGTGGCGTAGGGGCCCCCGGCGCCGGATCAGGGGGGCGCAGTGGGGCAGCTCAGTTGCAGGAAACGATCACGCGCTGTCGCGGATCGGCGCGGACGCCTACTGTTCGCCGAGCGTGCGGCCGGCGGAGCAGCGGGTCTCTGCCGCGGTCTGACCGGTGATGTCACCCGGCAACGCCTCGGCCGTCGGCACGGGGGCCGGCGCGGCGGGATCGACCGGGGCCTCTTCGACGGGAGCCTCTTCGGCCGGAGCCTCAGCGGCCGGGGCGATGGCGTTCGGGTCGCCAGCGGACGCGAACGCGGCCTGCTGGGCCGCCGCGTCGAAGGTCACGGGCAGGTCGTTCGTCAGCGCCGTTCTGATGTATTCCGCCGACGACGTCGGGGCCACCGCACCGCCGCCTTCGACGTACGCGGTGGGGTACTGGATGAAGGCGATCTTGTTGAGATCGGTGTCTTTCAGCGCCTTGGCGATCGAGATCATGCGCGTCGGGTTCATGAGGCTCTCGGAGAGCTGCATGTTGGCGAGAGCGGCCTTGGCGATCGAGTAGAGCTTCACCGGGTCGCCGAGCGTGCCGTTCGACTGCAGGGTGCGGGCGAGTGACGAGAGGAAGACCTGCTGGTTCGAGATGCGGGCGAGGTCGCTGCCGTCGCCGACGCCGTGACGAGTGCGCAGGAACTGGAGTGCCGCCATGCCCGAGAGGGTGTGCGTGCCCGCGTCGAGGAAGGTGCCGGTGTACTCGTCTTCGATGGGTTCCGCAACGCAGACCTCGACGCCGCCGACGGCTTCGGAGAGCCCCGCGACGCCCAGGAACTGCACGCTTCCGGCGAAGAGGATCGGGATGCCGAGCTCATCTTCGACGGTCTTCACGACGCAGCCGAGCCCGCCGTGCGAGAGCACCGAGTTGATCTTCACGCCCGAAAGCGAAGAGAGCTGCTCGTCGGGATTCTCGGGGTCGGCGCACTCGGGAACGTCGACGAGCATGTCGCGGGGAAAGCTCACGACGGAGGCGTTCGAGTGATCCTCCGAGATGTGAAGCAGCATGGTGACGTCGTTCAGCACAGCGGTCTCTTCGTCGGGGTCTCCGAACGCTTCGCCCTGACCCTGCCGGCTGTCGCTGCCGACGATGAGCATGTTCAGGCCGCCCTCCATGGCGCCCACGTCGGGCACGCCTTCGAGCACGTCTTCATTGCCGAGGCTGACGGTGGGCTGCACGGTGTCGGCGAGGTCCCACGCGGCGTAGGCCGCGATGGAGACCCCGGAGACGGCCGTGATCGCGACCACCGACGCGGCCACCTTCGCGAGGGTGCGCCACGCTGAGCGGCGCTTGAGACGGCCGTGCCTGACGACGGGAGCGGAGGCCGCCGCACGGCGGGCACTGCTGCGCAACTCTTCGGGCACCGGGATCCTCTCAGGAGACGTGTCGTGCATGTGCGGAGGGCGTGGGATTCGAACCCACGAGACATTTCTGCCCACTGGTTTTCAAGACCAGCTCCATCGGCCGCTCGGACAGCCCTCCATGCCCGCGCGATGCATCCCGAAGGAGGCGGATCGTGCAGGCAGGCACCGATTCTAGCCGAAGCAGATTCCACCACCCTCGCAGGCCAGCCTGAAAAGGTGCTGATGCCGCCGTCATCAGCCTTCGTTGGCGGTCGAGCAGCGCACTTCGGCCCCCGACTGGCCGGTGATGTCGCCGGGCAGCACGACGGGCGTGTCGGGGGTGGCCGGAACCTCGGTGCCGGGCACAGGCTCGGCGGGAACAGGCTCAGCCTCGGTCGGCGCGGGCTCAGCAGGTGCCGGCTCAGCGGGCGCGGCCTCGCCGGGCGCGGTGCCGAACTCGGTGCTGCCGGTCGCGTTCGGATCGACGGTGACGGTCGCGTCGGCCTGCAGATCGGCGTTCAGCTGAGCGGCGGACTCGGCGGGTACCACCGCGGTGCCGTCGTCGCTGTACACGGTCGGGTACTGGATGAACACGACCTTCGACAGATCGACGTCTTGCATCGCACGTGCGACCGAGACGAGCTTGACCGGGTCCTGCAGCGCCGGCGACAGGCTCATGTTCGAGGTGACGGCCTTGGCGATGGAGTACAGCTTGGCCGGGTCGCTCAGCGTGCCGTCGGCCTGCAGGGTGCGCATGAGCGAGGCGAGGAAGATCTGCTGGTTCGAGATGCGGCCGAGGTCGCTGCCGTCGCCGACGCCGTGCCGGGAGCGCAGGAAGGCGAGCGCGTCGTACCCCGAGATCGTGTGCGTGCCGGCGTCGAGGTGCAGACCCGAGTAGTCGTCGTCGATGCGTTCGGCCACGCAGACCTCGACGCCGCCGACCGCTGTGCTGAGCGCGGCGACCCCATCGAACTCGACGATCCCGCCGACCGGGATCGTCACCCCGGTCAGTTGCTCCACCGCCTCTGCGACGCAACCGATGCCGCCGTGCCCGAGCACCGTGTTGATCTTGACGCCCGACATCGCCGGGAGCGGATCGCCGTCGGGGTCGTCGGGGTTCGGGCACTCCGGCACGGGCACGATCATGTCGCGCGGAAAGCTGACGACCTCGACGTGCGAGTGGTCCTGCGCGATGTGCAGCAGCATCGTGACGTCGTTGAGCTCGGCCGACTCCTCTTCGGGGTCGCCGAAGGCGCCGCTCTCGGGCCGCTTGTCACTGCCGACGAGCAGGAAGTTGAGTCCGCCGTCCATCGCACCGATGTCGGGCACGTCGTCGAGCAGGTGCTCGCTCGCGAGCTCAGTACCTGGCTTGACCGACTGCACCAGGTCGACCGCGGCGTACGCGACGACCGAGGCGGCACTGACGGCGAGCACGGCAACGACGGATGCCGCGAGCTTCAGGTACGTCGCCGCGGCACCCTGCTTCGGCAGCCGCCCGTGACGAGGCACGACCGGCGGCACCGCCGACCCCGCGGCATCCCGATGCTGCTCGCCGATTTCGCTCATCGCACCCCTCTGACTGGGCCGAGTCTATGCGTGCAACACCACGGATTCCTGAAGATTCGGTGCAGTCTGTCGTCAGGGCAGCGAGTCGAGCACCGCTGCGAGGCCCGCGTCGGCGATCGAGCCTCCGACCTCGTTCGCGGCCGCGCGCACCTCGTCGGGTGCCTGACCCATCGCGACCGCTCGACCGGCAGCGCCGGCCCACGCGAACATCTCGAGGTCGTTGCGACCGTCACCGGCGGCGAGCACCCGGTCGCTCGGCAGGTCGAGCCACCCGCGCACCCGCTCGAGCGCGGTCGCCTTGTTGACGCCGTCGGGCGCGATGTCGAGCCACGCGGTCCAGCCGATCGCATAGCTCACGTGGTGCAGGCCCATCTGGTCGACGATCTCGAAGAACTCGTCGAAGCCGTGCTCGAGGCTCGTCACGACGACCCGCGTCGCGCGCTGATCGAGCAGTTCCTCGAAGAGCACCTCGCGGGCGTTGTCGAAGTTCCACTCCGTCATGCCCTCGGTGTAGAGGCGGTAGCCGTCGGGCAGTTCGATCATGAACTTGCCTGCCGGCAGGTGCCCGCGGATGCGTTCGAGCACCGCGGTCGGGTCGAAGGTCTCGACGTGACGACGAATGTAGCCGTCGGATGCCGCGTCGTCGCGCTGCATCGTGACGGCGCCGTTCGCGCACACCACGTACTCGGGCTTCAGCCCCAGCTGCTCGAGCACGGGCGCCGTGCCCGCCCAGGATCGACCGGTCGCGAGTGTCAGCACATGACCGCGGCTTCGGGCCTCGGCGACGGCCTCGGCGACGGCGCCGTCGATCGACCCGTCTTCGTGCATGATCGTGCCGTCGACGTCGAGCGCGACGAACCACTGCTCGTCTTCGCCCGGCCGAGGCATCCGCTCGATGCTCATGCGATCGGCTCGAGCACTTCGATGCCGCCGAGGTGACCGCGCAGCGCCTCGGGCACCACGACCGAGCCGTCGGCCTGCTGGTGGGTCTCGAGGATCGCGACGAGCCAGCGCGTCGTCGCGAGCGTGCCGTTGAGCGTCGCGACGGGGGCGGTCCTGCCGGTCTCGGTGCGGTGGCGGATGTCGAGGCGGCGGGCCTGGAAGGTCGTGCAGTTCGATGTGGAGGTGAGTTCGCGGTACGCGTTCTGCGTGGGCACCCACGCCTCGACGTCGTACTTGCGGGCGGCGCTCGAGCCGAGATCGCCGGCGGCCGTGTCGATGACGCGGTAGGTGAGCCCGAGGTCTTGCAGCATGCCCTCCTGCCAGCCGAGCAGGCGCTCGTGCTCGGCCTCGGCGTCAGCCGGGTCGATGTAGGTGAACATCTCGAGCTTGTTGAACTGGTGCACTCGGATGATGCCGCGCGTGTCTTTGCCGTGACTGCCGGCCTCGCTGCGGTAGCACGTCGACCAGCCCGCATAGCGGATGGGTCCCTTCGACACGTCGATGATCTCGTCGGCGTGGTAGCCGGCGAGCGCGACCTCGCTCGTGCCCGTGAGGTAGAGCTCCTGTTCGGGCAGGTAGTAGACCTCGTCGGAGTGCGCGCCGAGGAATCCGGTGCCCTGCATGATCTCGGGTCGCACGAGCGTGGGCGTGATGAGCGGAGTGAAGCCCGCAGCGATCGCCCGGTCGAGGCCCATGTTCATGAGCGCGAGTTCGAGGCGGGCACCGATGCCCTTGAGGTAGTGGAAGCGGGCGCCCGAGACCTTCGCTCCGCGCTGCATGTCGATGGCATCGAGCAGCTCGCCGATCTCGAGGTGGTCGCGCGGCTCGAAGTCGAAGGCCGGAATCTCGCCGACCTCGCGCAGCACGACGAAGTCGTCTTCGCCGCCCGCGGGTACGCCGTCGATCACCACGTTGCCGAGTCGCTGCACGGCGAGCGTGAACTCGGCTTCGGCATCGCTCGCCGCCTGGTTCGCGGCCTTCACCCGGCCGGCGAGCTCCTGCGCCTCGGCGACGAGGGCGGCCTTGGCCTCTTTCGGTGCCTGCGCGACCTGCTTGCCGAAGGCGTTCTGCTCGGCGCGCAGCGCTTCGAAGACCGTGATCGCGGTGCGGCGCGAGGCATCCGCTTCGACGGCCTCGTCGACGAGCGCCGTGGATTCGCCTCGGAGCTCTTGCGAACGCTTGATCAGGTCGGGGTTCTCGCGAAGCAGCACGGGGTCGATCACCCGAGCAAGTGTAGCCGGGGATCGATTATGGAATACCGTAGGCTGCGTGACGGCCCTCGAGCAGCAGGCGACGGATGCCGCGAGCCGAAGCCCGCGGGCGGCCGTGATCTTCAACCCCACGAAGCAGGGCGTCGATTCGCTGCGTGCGATCGTCGCCGCCGCCGAGTCCCGGCAGCACTTCGCGCCGTCGCTCTGGATCGAGACGACGGCCGACGACCCGGGCAAGGGCATGGCGCTCGAAGCGATCGAGGCCGGCGTCGATCTCGTGATCGCGGCGGGCGGAGACGGCACGGTGCGCTCGGTCGCCGCCGCCCTGCGCGGCACCGGCGTGCCGCTCGGCCTCGTGCCCCTCGGCACCGGCAATCTCTTCGCGCGAAACCTCGAGATCCCCGTGAACGACCGCGCCGACGCCGTCGTGCTGGCCTTCGCGGGCCTCGACCGTGCCGTCGACGTCATCGTGGCCGACGTCACCCGGCCCGACGGCAGCGACGAGACGCACGTCTCACTCGTGATGAGCGGCATCGGCATCGACGCCGCGATGATCTCGAACACGAACTCCGACCTGAAGAAACGCGTCGGCTGGCTCGCCTACGTCGACGCCGGCATCCGCGCGCTGCCGGCCTCGAAGCCGTATCGGGTCGAGCACCGCATCGACGACGGCAGGAGCCACCGGTCGAAGGTGTCGAGCATCCTGGTCGCGAACCTCGGCTACCTGCCGGGCAACATCGAGCTGATCCCCGACGCTGCGATCGACGACGGCCGCCTCGACGTGGTCGTGCTCGCGCCCCGCAACCTGTTCGGCTGGCTGCTCATCTGGCGCAAGGTCACCTGGGAGAACCGGGTGCTGCGCAAGTCGATGCTCGGGCGACAGCTCCTCGACCTCACGGGCGGCAATCGGCGCCGCGAGATCGTCTACCTGCGCGGGCGCTCGGTCGACCTCGACATCGACGGCGACGCCGAGGAGTTCGAGATCGACGGCGACCAGTTCGGGCGAGTGACCGCGGCGCGGTTCACCGTCGATGCGGCCGCGCTGATCGTGCGCGTACCGCGCTGACGACGCGGCGGGCCACCGCGTCGTCAGCGCCTCGTCAGCGCCCAGGCCCGTCAGCCGCAGCTGCGCGCGTCGTACGGAACGGTGAGTGACGTGGCGGCGCCATCCGACAGCCTGGTCGCCTCGACGACCACGTCACCGGCCGGCAGCTCGCTCGCTCGCGTCGCGAACGCGTGCACGGCGTTGCCGCCTGCGGCGACCGACGCGAACGACTTCTCGCCGAACTCGCTCTGCAGGCGGAACGAGACCGGTGCGGTCTCGTCGTTCGTCGCCTTCACGACCACGAACGCCTTCGACCCGATGCAGCGCGCCTCGGCCGCAGCCGTCAGTTGCGGCCCGGCGTCGCCGCAGTCCACGGTCGCGTCGGCCCAGTCGGCGCGATCCCACCACTCCGCCTGGCCGGCAGGGGACGCGGCGGCGTTGGGATCGACGACGAGTTCGAGCAGCTGCACACCGGAGACATCTGCCGACACCTCGGCGGCGAGACCCTTCGTCATCGCCCCGCTGTCGTAGAGCAGTTCGCCGTCGCCGAGCACCCGGAAGATGACGTTCGGCGATGCCCCCGCCTTGTTCATGATGTCGTCGATGCCGACGACGGCCGCGAAGCTCGAGCACCGGCCGCCGAGGTTGAACCCGATCGTCGCCGGCGAGTTCACCCCGATGCCCTTGGCGTACTCGACCCCCGCGAGCCGGATGGGAGCGCCGTCCCCCGGGGCCGACTCGCCGATCTCGGTGTCGCGCTCGACAGGGCCGTAGGCCGCGTTGACCGACACCGACGCGAACGCCAGGTCCGACAGGAAGTGGGTGCCGTCGCTCGGCGGTTCTGGCAGTTCCGGCACGGTCGCGTCATGGGCGGCCTGCGCGAGCCCTGCCAGCGACACGATGTCGCCCTCGGGCTCGGTGAGGTAGCCGGAGGTGTCGGTCGATCCCGTGAACTCCGCGCCGACGGCGGCCCAGTCGATGGCCGCGGGTGCGGCCCCCGAGTCGAACGACGCCTGGATGCTCTGGAAGTAACGCTCCCAGCGGTCCTTGTAGTAGTCGCCGACGAGACCCTGCCACTCGCGATTCGCGTAATCGTTCAGACCGGCGTTCACGGCGTTCCGGCCGCCCCAGGTCGTCACGATGGCGCGCGCGTCGAACTCGAGGCGATCGGCCTCCGCCTCGTCGGCCGCGGCCGCCCGGGCGTCGGCGATCCAGCGACCGAGCAGCATCTGCGGCTGCGTCGCGACGATGTCGTCGAGCAGGTCGATGTTGCCGAGCCATTCGTCACTGAGCTGCGTGAAGGCCTCACGGTCTCGCGCGCCGTAGGCTGCCTGCAGCTGCGGAAGCAGCACGCGCGAGGTGTTCGAGGTCACCTGCCGTGCGACATCCATCAGGTCGTAGCGGAATGCCGGCACGTCGGCCGCCGTCGGTGCGGCGGCGAGGAGGTGATCGAGTGCCTCTGCGAAGCGGTCGTGGTCGTAGGAGAACCCGCCCGGCGACCACGTCGCGGCGCGACTGGCCGACAGCGACGGCGTGGCGCCGAAGAGCCCGTCATGCGCCTCGCTGAATCCGTCGTTCGACGGCAGGGTGTACGCGGTCTCGGCGAGGACGCGCCACGCGGCCTTCAACTCGGGATCGTCCACGCCGTAGCGCCGCTCGGTCCAGGCGTCGAACCAGTCGTTCACCTCGACCGGCCCGTTGCGCCAGGCGAGGCCCGCGAAGAAGTCGATGGCGGCGGGGTTGTTGAGACCGCCCTCGGGCAGCGCGGCGATGCCGTCGACTCGGCTGCCCTCCTTGCCGAGCCACTCGAAGTAGCGCTCGTTCCAGGTGGTGAGCTCGGCGCCCATCGTCGTGTGGCCGCCGAAGTTCCAGATGGTGCCGAAGGCGTACGGAATCCCGCTCCACTGCGTCTCGAGGTCGTTCCGGTCGTCGTAGCGATCGGAGAGGCCGTCGACGATGAACGTGGTCTCGGGGTCGGCCGCGGCGGCCACGTCGGCGGGCGGGTTGTTCTGCCAGCCGAGCAGCACCCACGTGGCATCCGGATGCGCCGTCTGCAGTGCCGTCTCGATCGCGCGGGTCGCTGCGGGCACATCGACCTGGCCGCGGCGACCGCCCTCGTGCAGCACGTCCATCTTGTAGGCCGAGGAGCCGCCGAGCAGGCGGTCGGAGGCCTCGTAGAAGGCGCCGGCGATCTCGGGGAACACGCTGGAGTTCGGGTCGAGCCAGCCGGGGCGCTCGAACCCGACCCAGCTGCCCTGCGGCTCCACGCGCGCCCCGTCGTTGCGGTCGGCGAAGTCGGTGGGCACGGTGCCGAAGTACCCCGGAAGCACCGGGGTCATGTCGAGCTCGCGCAGACGGTCGGCGATCTTCCTGCCGAGTTCTGCGCGTTCGGCGAGCAGTGCATCGCTCGTTCCCGCGGGGTAGCTCGACATGTTCTGCAGCAGCCACCACGGCTGGTGCGCCGGCAGCGGGATCCACGCCCGAGACTCTTCAGCGGAGTAGCCGAACTGCTGGAGCACCTCGAAGTACACCGCCTCGGAGCCGACCGGCATGAAGACCTCGTTGAAGCCGAGCGCGGCGAGCTCGTCGATCTCGCGCTCCCACTGCTCCCAGCTGCGATTGGCGCCCGTGTACCCGTCTTCGGTGTCGTTGCCGTAGAAGCGGTGCGACACGTTCGAGTCAGCCGTGATGGGCGACGCCGGCAACGGCAGCGCGGCCGCCGGGTCGAGGTTGCGCACGTTCCAGGAGATCGACTGGCCGATCGTGCCGAGGTAGGCGTTGACCCCGGTGATCGCCGTGGCCGGGTCGGTCGCGGCGACCTGCACATGATCGCCGGTCGAGGTGATCTCGTACCGGTCGATGCCGTCGGCCTCATCGAGCTTCGCGAAGTCGAAACCGTCGGCCGCGTCGCCGAGCAGTCGTTCGGCCGCTTCGCGGGCGGGTTCGAGACCCTCGGCGGTCTCGGCGGGCACATTCACGTTCGCGGTGGGCACGGCACCTTCGGCGTTCGCGGTGGGCACGGCCTCTTGGGCGTTCGCACCGACGGTCGTGCCCGTCACGACGAGGAGCGCGGTGGAGAACGTTGCGAGAGCGGCGAGCGCCGTGCGCACGCGTCGTCGGGGCGGTGGGAGCATCATCGGCCTTTCGCCTGGGTCGGTCAGGGCACGCGTCGTCGCGCGCCATCCTCGACACAAGCAGAGGCCGATCAATTACGCAAGGTTTTATCGTAAAGTTTCGACTAAAGTCGACCCGGAACGGAGACCATGAGCGACCCAGTCGTCGGCACGGCGCGCCTCAAGCGCCAGAACACCGCCAACGTGCTCGGCGAACTGCGCGCCCGGCCGGAACCGGTGCGCATCGTCGAGATCGCCGAGCGCACCGGGCTCACGCGGTCGACCGTCGCGACCATCATCGACGAGCTCGACGCCGACGGGTGGGTGCGACGTCACGACCCGGCAGAATCGCTCGGCCGCCCCGCCGCCCGCTTCACGATCGCGCCGTCGCGGTTCCACGTCGTCGGCGTCGACATCGGCCTGCATCGCGTCGTCAGCGAGGTCGCGGATGCCTCTGGCGACGTCATCGCCGCCGCGACCGTGCAGCACGAGCTGCACGACGGTCGCGAGTTGTTGCGGCTCGCCGCCACGACGATCGATCGCGCACTCGGCGACGCGGCGCTCACGCGGAAGGATGCGGCGGCCGTGTCGGTCGCGAGCGTCGGCATGGTCGACCATGCCTCCGGCCGAGTCCGCGTCATCCGCGGCCTCGACGCGTGGACCGAACTCGATCTGGCCGACGAACTCGGGCGAGGTTTCACGGGCGCGGTCGAACTCGACAACGACGCGAACCTCGCCGCACTCGCGGTGTCGCAGCTCGACGACTGCCCGCCCTCCTTCCTCACCGTGCAGTGGGGCGCACGTCTCGGTGCCGGGCTCGTGCTGGAGCGACGCGTCTACCGCGGACCGCTCGGCGCCGCCGGGGAGATCGGGGCCCTGAAGGTCGTCGACCCGTGGAGCGGCGATGCCGCCACCCTCGAGGCCGTCGTCGGCGCCGAGCGCATCGACGAGGTCGCCCGGCTCATGGCCGCCCGCGACCCGTACACGCGGCTCGCATCGGCGCTCGGCCCCGAAGCAGCCACTGCACAGGTCTTCGAGCGAGCCAATGACGGCGAGCGCGCCGCGACCGAGATCGTCGACCTGCTCGCCGAGGTCGCGGCGAACGCCCTCGCGCCGATCCTGCTCGTGCTCGACCTGCACCGCGTCTACATCACCGGCGGCATCGCCCGCGGCGGCGACGTGCTCACCGCTGCGCTCGAGCGACGGCTTGCAGCAGGCGGAGCGTCACCGGTGGAGGTGCGGGTCTCTCCGTTCGCCGAGAACACCGTGGTCCGCGGCGCGGTCGCTGCCGCGCTGCGCACGGCGTGGGGCACCGCACTCGACGGCGGTCTCGGCAGTGGCGACCGGATCAGGATGGAACCGGGCGCACGTCCCGGAAACTGACGTACCGGTCGCTATCCTCGGGGCATGGGCAGGATTGCTCGCAGCCTCGCCGTGATCGTCGGGGCGGTGATCGCGCTCAGCGGATGCGGGCTTGCCATACCCGCAGACCCTCACGGCACGCTCGATCAGGTGCGCGACGGAAGTCTGCGTGTCGGCGTCTCCGCCAACCCGCCCTGGACCGACACGCACGACGACCGAGAGCCCTCGGGCATCGAGCCCCGCCTCGTGCAACGGTTCGCCGACGAGCTGAACGCAGAAGTCGAATGGACCGAGGGCGGCGAGTCGACGCTCGTGTCCGCGCTTGAGCGCGGTGAACTCGACATCGTGATCGGCGGCATCCTCGACGACACCCCGTGGGTCGATCAGGCCGCCATGACCCTGCCGTACACCGATTCGACCAGCGAACACGGCGACCGAGAGCGCCACGTCATGCTGACCAGAATGGGAGAGAACGCCTTCCTCGTCGAACTCGAGCGGTTCCTGCTCGGAAACGGCGGCGTGACGTGACCGCGCGATTCGGCCGAACCGAGCTTCCCGATCGACAGGCACGCAGCCTGAAGCGAGCCGAGCGCTTCGAATGGCTCACGCTCGGATACCTGGCGATCAGCATCGTGCTCGTGTATTTCGTGATCGGCAGCTCTCAGGCCATGAAGGCGGCCTGGATCGAGGATCTCCTCTCGCTCGCCCCGCCGATCGCGTTCCTGGTGGCGATCCGGATCGTCAATCGGCGACCGACCGACAGGTATCCCTACGGTTTCCATCGCTCGATCGGTGTCGCACACCTCGTCGCCGGCGTCGCGCTCTTCGCCATGGGCACGTTCCTGATCGTCGACTCCGCCATCGGCCTGTTCAGGCTGGAGCATCCGCCTATCGGTTCGGTCCAGATCTTCGGTCAGACGATCTGGCTGGGCTGGCTCATGATGGCGGTCATGGCCCTGACGATCCCGCTGCCCATCTACTTCGGCCGGGTGAAGATGTCGCTTGCGAAGGAGCTGCACGACAAGGTGCTCTACGCCGACGCCGACATGAACAAGGCCGACTGGACGACCGCGGTCGGCACGATCGTCGGCGTCGCGGGCATCGGCATCGGCTGGTGGTGGGCGGATGCCGCGGCCGCGCTCTTCATCGCCGCCGGCATCCTCCGCGACGGCGTGAGGAACATGCGCTCCGCGATCACCGACCTGATGGACACCAGGGCGACGACCTTCGACGGCGACCGGCCCCACCCGGTGACGGCCGAGATCGATACCTACCTGCGTGCGCTGCCATGGGCGGCCGAGGTGGGGTCGCGGGTTCGAGACGAAGGCCATGTCTTCCACGTCGAGTCGTTCATCGTGCCGCGGCACGGTCGCACGCCGTCGTTGCGGAAGCTGCGGGAGGCACGCGACGGATGCATCGAGCTCGACTGGAAGGTGCAGGACATCGTGCTCGTGCTCGTCGATGAGCTCCCAGAGGAAGTGGGCGGGCCAGTCGGCGACCGGCAATCGGAACGGAACCGCTGAGACGTCAAGCGCGCTCCGGCCGTGCCGATCGCGCGCGCCACGCACTGAGCCCGGCGAGGGCGAGCAGGGCGAGCGATCACTCGGGCTCGCCGCTCAGGAGGCCCCGCAACCAGTCGCGGGCCTCGATGAAGATGCCGTCGTCGTACTTCGAGTGGTAGTCGACCGCCTGCTCGTCGGCCCGCGGGTACGACCCGAGGAAGATGACCTTCGGGCTCGTGCGACGCAGGCCGAGCAGCGCGTCGGCGACCCGCTCGTCGGAGATGTGACCGTCGACGTCGACGACGAAACGGTAGCGGCCGAGGGCGTCGCCGATCGGACGCGACTGGATGAGCGAGAGATTCACCCCTCGGGTCGAGAACTGCTCGAGCATCGCGAGCAGCGCACCCGGCTCGTCGTCGGGCAACTCGACGATGAGGCTCGTCTTGTCGGCGCCCGTGGGCGCCGACAGTGCCCGCGATCGGCTGACGAGCACGAAACGGGTGACGGCGTTGGCGTTGTCGCCGATGTCGCGCGCGAGCACGTCGACGTCGAGGTGGTCGGTGATGCCGGGAGGCGCAACGGCCGCATCGGCCTGACTGCCTTCGAAGAGGGATGCCGCGGCCGACACGTTGCTCGTCGCGGGAATGTGCCCGTGCTCGGGGAGCTCCCGCTCGAGCCAGCCGCGCGACTGCGCGTAGGCGACGGGGTGGGCGTTGACCACCCGCACGTCGGCGAGCGCCGTGCCGGGCCGGGCCACGAGCACGAAGTTCACCGGCACGAGGTACTCGCCGAGGATGCGGAGGCCCGGCACGGTGGCGAGCGCGTCTTGCGTGGCCGAGACGCCGCCGTCGATCGAGTTCTCGATCGCGATCATCGCGGCGATCGAGCGGCCGTTCGTGACATCCGCCAGCGCTTCGCCGACGTTGTTGACTGCGCGCCAGTGCGCTCCGGATGCCGCGGCGACCTGCTTGAGCGCCGCCTCGGTGAAGGTGCCCGCCGGCCCCAGGTAGGAGTAGGTCTCCTCGGGCGGTGTGGGCGCGGCATCCGTCATGCATGCCAGCCTATCCACCGCCCCGCCTCCCCTTCTCACCCAACTTTTCTCAGGAGTTTTCTGGCCGAACATCACGTTCTGCGGCGTGTTCTCCTGAGAAAGGGGCGGATATCGGGTGAACCTCCTGAAAACGGGATATGGGGATGGGACGGGGCGCGAGATGAGTGCGGTCGACACGGCTGATCGGCCGGCGCGCAGTGTGCCCACCGACGCCGAGCGGCTCGCGGCGCTGCGCCGCATGAAGCGCGTCGCGACGGGACTGCTCGTCGCAGCGGCGGTCGTCTTCGCCGTGTCGTTCGCCCTGCAGGACGAGGTGCCGTGGCTCGGCTACGTGCGCGCGGCCGCCGAGGGCGCGATGGTCGGCGCGATCGCGGACTGGTTCGCGGTGACGGCGCTGTTCCGGCATCCGCTCGGCATCCCCATTCCGCATACGGCGATCATCCCGAGGCGCAAGAACGAGATCGGCGCGACGCTCGGCGCCTTCGTCGAGCACGAGTTCCTCTCCGACGACGTCGTGCTCGGCAAGCTCCGCTCGATCGGCATCGCCCGCCGGCTCGGTGGCTGGCTCAGGGCGCCGGCCAATGCCGAGCGGGTGACGGCCGAGGCATCCGTCGCCGTTCGCGGCGTGCTGACGCTGCTCGGCGACGACGATGTCGAAGACGTGATCGAACGGCTCGCCCGCCGGCACCTGTTCGAGCCGGAGTGGGGCCCCGCGATCGGCCGCGTCGGCGCCCGACTCGTCGCCGCCGACCAGCAGCGCGCCGCCGTCGATGTCGTGCTCGAGAAGGCCGAGGCGTGGCTCGAGGCGCATCCCGAGGCCTTCGGCAGCATGGTCTCCGACCGCCTCCCCCGCTGGCTGCCCGGTTTCGTCGACCGGCTCGTCGACGATCGTGCGGCCCGCGAGGTGCTCGCGTTCATCCGGGCCGTGCGCGCCGATCAGGGGCATCCGCTACGCCTCGCGATCGATCGGTACCTCGCCGAGCTCGCCTGCGCCCTGCAGCACGACCCGGCGATGATCGCGAGGGTCGAGAAGCTCAAGGACGAGCTGCTCGAGAGCCCGCGCGTGCGCGAGTTCGCGGGCGAGGCGTGGGCCTCGGTGAAGACGACGCTCGAGGAGTCGCTCGCCGACCCGTCGAGCGAACTGCGGGCCGGGCTGACGTCTGCGGTCATCGAGGTGGGGGCGCGGCTCGTCGCCGACGAGGGGCTCGCCGCGAAGGTCGACGCCTGGCTGACGGATGCCGCTGCCTACGTCGTGCGCAACTACCGGCACGAGATCGCGGGGGTGATCACCGAGACGGTCGAGCGCTGGGATCCGCGGGAGACGACCGAGAAGCTCGAACTGCAGGTGGGGCGCGACTTGCAGTTCATCCGCATCAACGGCACGGTCGTCGGCGCGCTCGCGGGTCTCGCGATCTTCGGGGTCGCGACCGCCGTGCACGCCCTCGTCTGACCCGCAGCCCTCGGCTCCGCAACCCGCAGCCCGCAGCCCGCGCCGCGATTCCTGTTCTCAGGAACTTTTCCCGCCCGCACGTCTCCTGCACCGATTTTCTCCTGAGAAGGGCATCAGATCGGGAGTCACATCCTGAGAAAAGTCTTGAGAGACTGGGTGCATGCACGAGCGCGCAGGAACCCCGGCGACCGAATCCGACCTCATCGACGTGGAGGCCCTCGTCAGGGCGTACTACGAGCAGCATCCGGATGCCGCGGTGCCCGAGCAGCGCGTCGCGTTCGGCACCTCGGGCCACCGGGGGTCGTCGCTCACCTCGAGCTTCAACGAGGACCACATCCTCGCCATCACGCAGGCGATCGTCGAGTACCGCACGGCGCAGGGCGTCACGGGGCCGCTCTTCATCGGCGCCGACACGCACGCGCTCTCGGCCCCGGCGCAGACGACGGCACTCGACGTGCTCGTCGGCAACCAGGTGCGCGTGCTCGTCGACGAGTTCGACGACTACGTGCCGACGCCGGCGCTCAGCCACGCCATCCTGAAATGGAACAACGACCCCGCCACCCGCGCCGAAGGCGAGGCCGACGGCATCGTGATCACGCCATCGCACAACCCGCCGCACGACGGAGGGTTCAAGTACAACCCGCCGCACGGCGGCCCCGCCGACTCCGACGCGACGAGCTGGATCGCGAATCGCGCCAACGAACTCATCGAGGGCGGCCTGCGGGGCGTCCGGCAGGCCGAGCCGAGCGCCGTCGAGACCTACGACTTCCTCGGCAACTACGTCGACGACCTCGCGAACATCATCGACTTCGACGCCATCCGCCGCTCCGGCATCCGTATCGGCGCCGACCCGCTGGGCGGCGCATCCGTTCACTACTGGGCTGCGATCCGCGACCGCTACGAGCTCGACCTGACCGTCGTGAACGAACGCGTCGACCCCGCCTGGTCGTTCATGACGCTCGACTGGGACGGCAAGATCCGCATGGATCCGTCGTCGCCGAGCGCGATGGCGTCGGTGCTCGAGCACGGCACCAGTTACGACATCCTCACCGGCAACGACGCCGACGCCGACCGCCACGGCATCGTAACCCCCGACGGGGGTCTCATGAACCCCAACCACTACCTCGCGGTCGCGATCGAGTACCTGTTCGCGCACCGCCCGGAATGGCGAGCGGATGCCGCGATCGGCAAGACCCTCGTCTCGAGCTCGATGATCGACCGGGTCGCCGACGCGCTCGGCAGGCGACTCTGGGAGGTGCCGGTCGGGTTCAAGTGGTTCGTGCCCGGTCTCATCGACGGCTCGGTCGCCTTCGGCGGCGAAGAGAGCGCCGGCGCCTCATTCCTGCGCTTCGACGGCACCGTGTGGACGACCGACAAGGACGGCATCCTGCTGTGCCTGCTCGCGTCCGAGATCCGCGCGGTCACCGGGCGATCGCCCTCGGAACTCTATGCCGACCTCGTCGCTCGGTTCGGCGATCCGGCCTATGAGCGAACGGATGCCGCGGCATCCGCTGCCCAGAAGGCCGCTCTCGGCAAGCTCGACGGCGACGCCATCTCGGCGACCGAACTCGCCGGCCAGCCGATCACGGCGAAGCTCTCGCACGCGCCTGGCAACGGCGCGGCGATCGGCGGCGTGAAGGTCGAGACGGCGGGCGCCTGGTTCGCGGCGCGGCCGAGCGGCACCGAAGACGTCTACAAGATCTACGCCGAGTCGTTCACGGGGCCGGAACACCTGCGGCTCGTGCAGGCCGAGGCGAAGGCGATCGTCGACTCGGCACTCGCGCAGCCCGCGGGCTGACGCCGACTCGGGGTCGGCCCCGACCCCTACTTCAGGGAGAAGCATTACTTCAGGGAGAAGTAGGTGACGCTGCCGCCGCCGGTGGCGACGGCCTCGTCGACGTTCCAGTAGTCGGCGTCTTTCGTGTGGCCGCCGACCCAGACGCTCGTTCCGGTCGCCGAATGCTCGACCCGTGTGACGATCGCGGTGTGGTCGCGGTCGCCCGAGCCGTCCCAGTCGAACTGCGCGATGTCGCCGACCTTCACGAGCCCGCGCTGCGAGTCGTCGAGCGGGGTCGCGAGGTCGGGGCGGCTCGACAGCCAGTCCCGCATCGCGGTCGAGCTCGCCCAGCTCGACGACATCGCACCGGTCGCGTGGTCGTAGTTCCAACCGGCGTCCATCGTCCAGCCGCGGGCGATGAGCGACTGGCTCGCGAAGTTCGCGCAGTCGACACCGCTCAAGACGGTGTACTCGGCCGTGTTGTAACTGCTCCAGTGGGTGAGCACGTAGCCGAGCTGTGCGTCGATCGCGGGGTTCGAGGTGTACGTCAGCGTGAGTGACTTGGCTGCGGCCTGCGCGCCCTCGCCGCCCCTGCGCGGCGACGGAGGCCGTGGTGGCCGAATCGCCGTCAGCGGCGTCGACGTCGACGGGCGCGCCCGATGCATCCGTGAACGCCACCGCTACCTCGCCGAGCGCGGTGTCGGCGACGGCCGGCACCTGGAACGTCAGCTGCTCGGGGGTGGCGGCGACGATGGGGGCGGCGACGCCGCCGACCGCGACTGCGGCCACCTGGTCGAGCTGCTCGCCGGTCACGCTCACCTGGGTGCCGCCGGTGAAGGGAGCCGCAGCGGTCGAGAGCTCGCTCGTGACCGCCGGGCGCTTCGCGGCCGAGGCGGGCGCGATGATCACGTCGCGGGCGGCCGCCGCGATCGCCGAGGTACCGCCGGCAGCGCTGGCGGGAGCCTCGTTCTCGGCGGATGCCGCGGCCACGGCGCCGAACGCGCTGACACTCAGGATCGCGCCGGCGCAGCCGAGGGCCACGAACCGCCGGGGGGAACTGCTCGATTGCCGTCCCTTGCGCACCCGCTCGGCGCGGTGCCGCGCACGGCGCCGGGTCCGGCCCACGATCGCATCTGCGGGGGCCGCGGACGGGTCGACATGCGGGTCGATGCTCGATTCGGCGGGCGGTTCGATGTTCGATTCGGTGGACGGTTCGGCGGGCGTGGAGGCAGACGAGAAGAACGTGAGGGGCACAGGTGATTTCCGGGTGAATGAAGCGGTGGGGGGACATCACACCCCATCACGCGAGTTTGTGAGGAACCCTCGCAAACTCTGGGAGCGCCATGAGAGCGCCCATTCCGAGGCCACCGTGGCACCGCTCCGGGAGCTCGGCGCCTACTGCTCTGCGGCAGCGCGCTGCCACATCATCGCGCGCACCCCGGCGACGACGAGCGGCACGAGCACGAGCAGCGCGACGACGTTCACGCCCGCGAAGCCCGCGGCACCCAGCACGACGCCCGACAGCGCAGCGGATGCCGCGGCAGCGAGATTCATCGCAGCATCCGTCGCGCCCTGCAGCGGCACCCTGACCGACGGCTCGACCGCGGTCGTGAGCAGTGTCGATCCGCCGATGAGCCCGCACGACCAGCCGAGGCCGAGGAGGCCGAGCGCGAGCGGCACGAGCAGCATGTCGTCGGCGGGCGCCAGAATGCCGATGAGCGCCGAGACCGTGAGGATGCCGGCGCCGATCGCGATCACGCGCGGCGGGCCGATCTTGTCGACGAGCCAGCCGACGAGCGGGCTGGCGCCGTACATGCCGATGATGTGGATGCTGATCACGACGCCGACGAGCGAGAGCGACAGGCCGTGCGCGGTCATGTGCACCGGGGTCATCACCATCACGCCGACCATGACCGTGTGCGAACACACGATGGCGAGGATCGCGAAGAGGGCGCGCGGATCGCGGACGGCCGTGCGGAATGCCGCCCACGCCCCGATCGAACGTTCCTCGCCCGGCGACGGGGAGCCCGACTGCACAGGTGGCGCCGCTTCGGCCGGCTCGGCGAGCACCGCCGGCTCGGCGAGCACCGCCGGCTCGGCGAGCACCGCCGGCTCGGCGAGCACCGCCGGCTCAGCGGCATCCGTCGCCATCGTGCCGGGCTTCGGGAGCCGCAGGAGCGATGCCACGAGCAGCGTCGAGAGACCGAACGCCACCCCTGAGAAGAGGAATGGCCCGACGAGCGGCGGGAGGCCGAGCGCGACGCCCACTTCGTCACCCGTGGCCGCCAGCAGCGGGCCCGCCACCGACCCGATCGTCGTTGCCCACAGCACGATCGACATCGAACGCGCCTCGAATCCGGCAGCGGCCACCTCGGTCGCGGCGAACCTCGCCTGCAACCCCGCCGCGGCGCCCGCTCCGAACGCGGCGAGCCCGAGGAAGACGAGCGGCACCCAGCCCGTCGCGCTCGCCGCGATCACGAGCACCGCGCCGGTCATCGCGAGCGCGTAGCCCGTCGCGAGCGCGACGTGGCGCCCCGAACGGATCGCGAGCCGTGCGAGCGGGATCGCGACGATCGCGGCGCCGAGCACGCTCGCCGATTGCGCGAGGCCGGCGAGCGCCACGGCGCCGGTCAACTCCTCGACGAGGAGTGCCGCGACCGCGATGCCCGAGGCGACGCCGACACCGGCGAGCAATTGGTTGACGACGAGCACGGTGAGCGAGAGACCGCGCCGCGGGGTTCGCGTCTGTGCCGCGGGGGTCGGCATCGACGAACCCCGAAGGCGACGCTCGTTCATGGGGCCATCCTCTGCTACTCGTTCAGCGGCACGTGCGGCAGCCCGAAGAACTCCTCGAGCGTCGTGAACCCGGTCTCGTGCATCTCGGTCGCGAGCGGGGCCCCGATGTACCGGAAGTGCCACGCCTCGTGCGGGTATCCGGTCACGTCGACCTTGTCGGCGGGGTAGCGCAGCAGGAATCCGAATCGGTAGGCGTTCGCCCGCAGCCACTCCCCCTCGGGGCTCGTCTCGAGGCACTCGAAGGTGCAGCCGTTCTCGGCCCCGATGTCGATCGCGAGGCCGGTCTGGTGCTCGCTGGCCCCCGGCGGCGCGGTCGTCGGATCGCCCCCATCGCCGTAGAGGTCGACCTGGGTTGAGTAACTCCGGAACGCGCTGTTGGACGCGAGGGACAATCCGGCCTCGTCGGCCGCGGCCTCGAACATCGCGACGACGGCATCGGCGGCCTCGGGTCGCAGAAGCGGCTCCCACGTGTGCGCGACCGGCACCCCGACGAGGTCGGGCTCGTAGTCCTGCGGGTCCAGCGGGCGGAGCTTGTTCACGACGACCCAGATGCTGTTCGGGTCATCGATCGAGTGCGCGGTGCGATCGAAGGTGTCGACGACCGCCGGCGCAGGTACGACCCCTGGAGCCGGACGCGCGGTCGCCGTTTCGGTCGAGGCATCGGTCGAAGCGGATGCCCCTGCCCCCGTCGATCCGGCCGGCGAACCACCCGCGGCGGAACCCCCCGACACCGCGCCGATCACCACGACGGCGACCGCGACGAGGGCGAGGCTCAGCGCTCCGGCGATCACGAGTCGCCGACGCTGCCGAACCTCGGCGGAGGGCTCGTGGCGCTGACTCGATGACACCGTGAGAGTCTACGCCTGGCCGCATGAGGGCCGGCCGGGCATCGCGATCCGAGCCGTGAGAGCGCTCTCTTGACAGCGCGTTCTCCAGTGGATAACATCATGCCTGCAGCGTGAGAGCGCTCTCACGAACTCGGCCCGCGCTTCTCACCGCACGTTCCGATTCGCACACGCACGCACGCACATGCACGCACGCACACCCACGCACGCACGCACACCCACGCACACACGCACACAAAGGAGTGACCGTGAAGCTCTCACGCACCAAGGCGATCGCCGCAGTAACAGGCGCCGCATCCATCGCCCTCATCGCCACCGGTTGTTCACCGTCGACCGGCTCCGAAGGCGGAGGCGACGGCGGCGCGATCGAACTGACCGTCGCCACGTTCAACGACTTCGGCTACACCGACGAACTCCTGCAGGAGTACATGGACGACAACCCCGACATCACGGTCGTGCACAACAAGGCGGCGACGACGAATGAGGCCCGCGCCAACTACTTCCAGAAGCTCGGAAAGGGAGGGCTCGCCGACATCGAGGCGATCGAGGTCGATTGGCTGCCCGAGGTCATGCAGTACTCCGATCTGCTGGCCGAGGTCCCCGCCGACCTGAGCGACCGGTGGCTCGATTGGAAGGCCGGGGCCGCGACCGACACCGACGACCGGCTGATCGGGTACGGCACCGACATCGGCCCCGAGGCCGTGTGCTACCGCTCCGACCTCTTCGCCGCAGCCGGCCTGCCCACCGACCGCGAGTCGGTCGCGACATTGCTCGAGGGCGACTGGAACACGTACTTCGACGTCGGTGCGCAGTACTCCGCCGCGACCGGCAAGGCCTGGTTCGACTCGGCCGCCAGCAGCTACCAGGGCATGATCAACCAGGTCGAAGCGGCCTACGAAGACCCCGACTCCGGCGAGATCATCGCGACCGACAACGCTGAGGTCGAAGACATCTACAACCAGGTGCTCGAGGCGAGCGCCACGCAATCCGCCCATCTCGGGCAGTGGAGCGACGACTGGTTCGCCGGCCTCTCGAACGGCGCCTTCGCGACCATGCTCTGCCCCGGCTGGATGCTCGGCGTCATCTCGGGCAATGCCGAGGGCGTCACCGGATGGGACGTCGCGAACGTCTTCCCGAACGGCGGCGGCAACTGGGGCGGCTCCTACCTGACCGTGCCGGCCGACGGCGAACACGTCGAGGAGGCGCAGAAGCTCGCCGACTGGCTCACCGCGCCAGAGCAGCAGATCAAGGCGTTCGTGAACGCGGGCACCTTCCCGAGCCAGGTCGACGCGTACGAGGACGAGGCGCTGACCGGGTTCGTGAACGAGTACTTCAACGATGCACCGGTCGGTGAGCTCTTCATCGAGCGTGCGAACGCCGTCGAGGTCTCCCCGTTCAAGGGCGAGTTCTATTTCCAGATCAACGACGCGATGCAGAAGGCCCTGACCCGTGTCGAAGACGGCACGCAAGACCAGCAGGCCTCATGGGACCAGTGGGTCTCCGAAGTCGACGCCATCGGCTGATCTCAGGAGCCTCTCGGGCGTGTCGCGTCGCCAGCGGCGCGACACGCCGAGCGGAGAGACGTCCGTTCCTGAATACCGCACGCGTACGGAGGACCCCATGACCGCCACCGAGACGGATGCCCCGATCCGCACCGGCACGCCCGGCCCGGGCCGGGCCGGCCCCCCGCCCCGAGGCATCCGGCGCATCGCCTTCTCGCACCGCCTCAGCCGGTGGGATCTGAAGCTGTCGCCCTACCTCTACATCTCGCCGTTCTTCATCCTCTTCATCGTGACCGGGCTCTTCCCGATCGCGTACACCGCCGTGATCTCCTTCATGGACTGGGATCTCGTGCGCGGCACCGGCACCTTCATCGGGTTCGACCAGTACGCCTACGTGCTCGGGCAACCGAAGTTCTGGGTCGCCCTGCGCAACACCTTCAGCATCTTCCTGCTCTCGAGCGTGCCGCAGCTCGTGCTCGCGATCTTCATCGCCGCGATGCTCGACCAGAACATCCGCGCGAAGACGTTCTGGCGCATGGGCGTGCTCGTGCCCTACGTCATGGCGCCGGTCGCCGTGGCCCTCATCTTCAGCAACATGTTCGGCGACCAGTACGGTCTCGTGAACTCCGTGCTGAACGATCTCGGCTTCGCCTCCGTGCCGTGGCACAGCGACGCCTTCGCGAGCCACATCGCGATCGCGACGATGGTGAACTTCCGCTGGACCGGGTACAACACGCTGATCCTCCTCGCCGCGATGCAGGCGATCCCGCGCGACTACTACGAGGCCGCCGCCATCGACGGAGCCGGCCGGCTTCGCCAGTTCTTCGCCATCACGGTGCCGAGCCTCCGGCCGACCCTCATCTTCGTGATCATCACCTCGACGATCGGCGGCCTCCAGATCTTCGACGAGCCGCGCATGTACGACCAGTTCGGCACCGGCGGCGCCGATTCGCAGTGGCTGACGATCACCCTGTACCTCTACGACATCGGCTGGGGGCAGTGGAACTTCGGCCGCGCAGCTGCGCTCGCCTGGATCCTCTTCCTGATCATCCTCGCGATCGGCGTCATCAACTTGCTCGTCACCCGAAGACTCGTGCGCAACGAAGGGAGCAACAGATGAAGCGCCCCGGATGGTTCGTGTACGCGAGCCTCGCGGTCGTGCTCGGCGCCGCGCTGTTCCCCTTCTACTGGTCGATGCTCATCGGCTCCGGAGACGCGTCGACCATCCGCGACCCGAACATGTCGTGGTGGCCCGGCGGCAACTTCCTGGCGAACGCGGCATCCGTCATCAATGACCCGGCCGTGAACTTCTGGCGCGCGCTCTGGAATTCCGTCTACAGCTCGGCGCTCATCGCGGCATCCGTCGTCTTCTTCTCGACGCTCGCCGGCTGGGCGTTCGCGAAGCTGCGGTTCCGCGGCTCGAAGTGGCTGCTCGTGTTCGTGGTCGCGACCATGGCGGTGCCCACGCAGCTCGGCGTCGTGCCGCTCTACATCCTCTTCGCCGAACTCGGCTGGACGGGCAACATCGGTGCGATCATCATTCCCGCGCTCACGAGCGCATTCGGGGTGTTCTGGATGACCCAGTACCTGCAGCAGGCCGTTCCCGACGAGCTCATCGAGGCCGCGCGCGTCGACGGTGCGTCCTCGTTCCGCACGTTCCTCACGGTCGCGCTCCCGGCCGCGCGGCCCGCCGCCGCGATGCTCGGGCTCTTCACCTTCGTGTCGGCGTGGAACAACTTCTTCTGGCCGTTCATCGTGCTGGACCGGGGTGACCCGACCCTGCCCGTCGCGCTCTCGCTCCTGCAGTCGAACTACTTCGTCGATTACTCGATCGTGCTCGCCGGCGTGCTGCTGTCGACGATCCCCCTGCTCATCCTGTTCGCCTTCGCGGGCAAGCAGCTCGTGAGCGGCATCATGGCGGGAGCCGTGAAGGGATGACCATCGACCTGCGAAAGGACCTCACCACCGTGGCCGATGTCACTCCCCGACCGTTCCCGACCGACTTCCTGTTCGGCGCCGCGACCGCCGCCTTCCAGATCGAGGGCGCCGCCTTCGACGACGGCCGCACCGCCTCGATCTGGGACGCGTTCTGCCGCGTTCCCGGTGCGGTCGTCAACGGCGACGATGGGGATGTCGCGTGCGACCACTACCACCGCATGCCCCAGGATGTCGCGCTCATGCGTGAGCTGGGCCTGTCGAGCTACCGCTTCTCGAGTTCGTGGTCGCGGGTGCAACCCGACGGCGGCCCGGTGAATGCGAAGGGGCTCGACTTCTACTCCCGCCTCGTCGAGGAGTTGCTCGGCGCCGGCATCAAGCCCTGGCTCACGCTGTACCACTGGGATCTGCCGCAGACCCTCGAAGAAGCGGGCGGATGGGCGAACCGCGACACGGCGTTCCGCTTCCGCGACTATGCGCTCGCGATGCACGACGCGCTCGGCGACCGGCTCGACGTCTGGACGACGCTCAACGAGCCGTGGTGCTCGTCGTTCCTGAGCTACACCGCCGGGGCGCACGCGCCCGGGCGCCAGGACGTCGCGGCGGGACTCGCCGCGGGCCACCACCTGCTGCTCGCGCACGGGCTCGCGGTGCAGGCGTTGCGGGAGCGCGACGACGACCTCGAACTCGGCATCACGCTGAACCTCACCGTCGCCGAGCCGGTCGACCCGACGAACCCGGGCGATGTCGACGCTGCGCGTCGCATCGACGGCCAGTTCAACCGCTTCTTCCTCGATCCGATCTTCCGCGGCGAGTACGCCGACGACCTGCTCGCCGACGTCGGCCACCTCGGTCTCGACGCGGTCGTGCAGCCCGGCGACCTCGACGTGATCTCGGCCCCGATCGACACGCTCGGCGTGAACTACTACCACGGCGAGTACGTGAGTGAGCGGCCGGCGGAGCACCCCCTGCTCGTGCAGGCGCCGACCGATCGAGCCATCCGCTCGCCGTTCCCCGCCGCCGACGGCGTTTTCAACCACCCGCGCGGCCTTCCGCTCACCGCGATGGAATGGGAGGTGCAGCCCGATGGACTGCGCGATCTCCTCGTTCGGGTGCACGAGGACTACGCGGCATCCGCCGGTGTGCGCCTCTTCGTCACCGAGAACGGCGCCGCCTACGACGATGCACCGACGACCGACGCGTCGGGCGAGATGCGCGTGCACGATGCCGAGCGCACGGAGTTCCTCGAGGCCCACCTCGGCGCGATCCTCGACGCGATCGACGAAGGCGTGCCCGTGCACGGCTACTTCTACTGGTCGCTCATGGACAACTTCGAGTGGGCGTGGGGGTACGACAAGCGCTTCGGCCTGGTGCGCGTCGACTACGACACGCAGGTGCGAACCGTGAAGGACAGCGGGCTCGCCTACGCCGCGATCATTCGCGATCGGGCATTGGCCGGCCCCGGAACCGTGCGCTGAACCGTGCGCTGAACCGTGCCTGCTGTGGCGGCTCCGGCGGCACGAGTGCGGGCTGCACGGAAATAGAATGACGTCAGACAAGGGGGTGATCGAATGCGGTCTGCGGCACCGACGCTCGAAGCGGTCGCCCGAGAGGCGGATGTCTCGCGCGCGACCGTGAGCCGGGTCGTCAACGGATCCCTGAAGGTGAGCCCCGAGGTGGTCACTGCCGTGAACGCGGCGATCGCCAAGCTCAACTACGTGCCCAACCGCGCCGCTCGGTCGCTGGCGAGCCGCACGGCGGGGGCGATCGCGCTGATCGTGCCCGAAGACGTGACCCGCTTCTTCGGCGATCCCTACTTCGCCGCGATCGTGCAGGGCATCACGCGGCGTCTCGACGAGAGCGACTATCTGCTGAACCTCCTCGTCGCCTCGACCGACCCGGGCCACAAGACCATGCGATACCTCCGGTCGGGCATCGTCGACGGCGCGCTCGTCGTCTCGCACCACGAGGGCGACGAACTGCAGCACGACGCTGGGAAGACCGTGCCCCTCGTCTTCGGCGGTCGCCCGTCGTCGGAGTTCGATGAGCACCCCTTCGTCGACGTCGACAACGTCGAGGGCGGCAGGCTCGGCACAGCCCATCTCGTCGAGATCGGTCGCCGCCGCATCGGCACGATCACCGGCTCGCTCGACATGCCCGCCGGCATCGACCGGCTCACCGGGTTCCGGCTCGCGATGGAGGCCGCCGAGCTGCCTGCGGACGCGGAGGAGTCCGCCGACTTCACGGTCGCCGGGGCGATCGCGGCGACTCGGCGCCTGCTCGACCGGGTGCCCGATCTCGACGGCCTCTTCGTGGCGAGCGACCTCATGGCGACCGGCGCCCTCGCCGTGCTGCGCGAGCGCGGCCGCGCGGTGCCGGGCGATGTCGCCGTCGTCGGCTTCGACGACAGCCCTGCGGCGACCTCAGCGGCGATCCCGCTGACGACCGTGCATCAGCCGTCGGAGCAGATGGGCTTCGAGATGGCCGACCTGCTGCTGCGCCACCTGGCCGGCGACACCGACGTGCCACGCCGCAACATCATGCCGACCCGGCTCGTGCGGCGCGCCTCGGCGTAGGCGCGCGCCGCGCCGCGGCGCGCGCCGCCGCCGCTCCGCGTCGGAGGACGTTTGTCGCGTCGGAGGACGCCGAGCCGTTGCCTCCGACGAGTTCCACGTCCTCCGAGGCGTTTCGCGCGCGGGCGACTCGATGACCGGCGCCGAGGACGGGATGATTCACCGCCCTCGGCGCCGACTTTCCCAGAAGATGCGCGCTACCCCCCGGCCGGCATCTTCGGGTCTGCACCGGGGTGCCGCAGCATCCCGGAATCCTGGTCGGTATCGGCCGGCGCCAGTGCCTGTTCTGAGGCCAGGTGTGCCAGACGCCGGTGCGGTTCAGGGCCGTTGGCGCGTCGATGCACCAGCCAACTCATGGTGTCGGGTTCATCGAGCAGGCCGTACGGCACGTCCGTGCGCGGGGGCGCGGTCGCTTCCTGAACGGGGCCGGCAACCCGCCGCCGGAACGTGGTCGCGCGTTCGCCCGCACGTGAGGAGGCGCGGGCTCGTGCTGGTTTCGGCGGCGAAAGCGTCGTGCTCTTCATGTCGCCCCTCCCACATCACGTGGAACTCGACTGAGTTCCATCGATGCGCACTCCGAGGGCTAGAGAGAACGATCACCTGTGTTTCGAGCGTATGCGCGCACCCCCTGTCTCAGCAAGGGGTACCTGCCCGCGTCGGAGGACGATTGTCACGTCGGAGGACGCGGAGCCGTTGCCTCCGACGGGATGCGCGTCCTCCGACCTGTTCGGTGGATGCGCGTTCGGTGCCAGCGCGCGCGGGGTGGGTTTCGCGGGCGCGGTCGAAAGTTTCGCCGACTGGCTTTCAACTTCTGCCCGACGTATGCTGTGCTTCAGTAATCCACTGAGCGGTTTTGCCACTTTCGTCGACACATCACGACGAGACGACGCGAACCTCGCCCGCGAGGAGCACGCCACCGCCCTGTCACCGTCGACGGAGGAGCAGCAATGAAGCCGACCCCGGCGACCGCGCACGCGCTCACCTCCGCCCGCGAGACGAGCGAGCCGTCACTGGCCCCGCTCGTGGATGAGTTCGCTCGCCGGGCTCCTGCAGTCACCGCGGCCCAGTGGGACCGGGTGCACGCGCGGTGCGCCGCACTCGATCCGGCGGTCGCCGAACTCATCGCCGGCGCACGCGCGGCCGACGGCGGCAAGCACATGCGACCCAGGCTCGTGGCTGCGGCATTCCTCGGTCTGGGCGGCACCCACGATGCACTGCTCAGCGAGGTCGCCGGCGCCCAGCAGCTCCTGCACCTCGGCCTCTGCATGCACGACGACATCATCGACGGCGACCGGGTGCGCCACGGCGAGCCCAACCTCATCGCGCAGTACGCCGACGCCGGCCGGCGCGCGGGCCTCTCCGAACGCTCGGCCGAGCGTCAGGCGCTCACGGCAGGGGTGCTCGCCGGTGATCTCGCGATCAACGCCGCGATGCTCGCGCTGCTCGGAGCCCCGGCACCCGCGGCGGTGCAGCAGAGCCTCGCCGCCGAGGCATCCGCAGCACTCGAACTCACCATCGCGGGCGAGCTGCTCGACGTCAGGTCCGAGTTGCTGGCACCCGATGAGTCCGATCCGCTGCGCGTCGCCGAGCTCAAGACCGCCGCATACAGCGTCGCGCTGCCGCTCCGCCTCGGCGCGATCGCGAGCGGTGCGGCGACGACGACCCGGCTCGACTGCCTCGGGCAGATCGGCATCGCGTTCGGCATCGGCTACCAACTCGCCGACGACGAGCTCGGACTCTTCGGTTCGGCTGATGCGACCGGCAAGTCGGTGCTCTCCGACGTACGTCAGGGCAAGCGCACCGAGCACGTGCGCATCGCCTACCGTCAGGCCGACGCCGCCGACCGGGCGGTGCTCGATGCGACCCTCGGCGACCCCGCCGCGACCGAAGCAGACGCCGCCGCCGTGCGCGACATCGTGACCCGTACCGGCGCACGGGCCGAGGTCTCCCGCACGATCGACGAGCACGTCTCACGCGGCATCCGTCTCGCCGAGGCCGGACTGCCCGATGGACTCGCCGCCTACCTGACTGCTCTCGCCCGATCCCTGCGCGGGCGCACGAGTTGAACGACACGACACCGACCCGACACGACACGACCCGACACGACACCGACCCGACACGACACGACCCGACACGACACGGAGGAACGACATGACCAGCCCTGAAACTCCCTCGACGCCGACCACATCGACGACGACGACCTCGACGACGAACGACGACGACGCATGGCAGGGCGGCCGCGTCGGCATCTGGCTGATCGGGGCTCGCGGCTCGATCGGCACGGTCGTCGCCGTCGGCCTGCACGCGATGCTCGCCGAGCTCGCCCCGCCGACCGGTTGCACGACCGCCGGTGAGGCCTTCGCCGACGTTCCGCTGCCCGCCTTCGGCGACCTCGTCATCGGCGGACACGACGTCACCACGACCCCGCTGCGCGAGCGCGCGCAGTTGATGGTCGACTCCGGAATGCTCGCCCACCGCTACCTCGCCGGCACCGAGGAGGCGCTGGCACGGACCGACGCCGAGATCCGCCCCGGGTACGACCGCGCGCAGCACACGGGCACGCAGGCCGAGGCCGTGCGGCGCATGGCCGCCGACATCACGGAGTTCCGTGACCGGCACGACCTCAGCCGCGTCGTGGTCATCGACGTCTCCTCGACCGAGCCGATTCCCGAAGACCATGTCGAGTACCACGACACCGCCCTGCTCGCCGCCGCCCTCGACGACCCTGCGCGGCCGCTGCTTCCCTCCAGTTCGATCGCCGCTCTCGCCGCGATCGAGTCGGGCAGCGCCTACGCCTGCTTCACCCCATCGGCCGGAATGAGCGTGCCGGCGCTTCGCGCCCTGGCCGCCGAGCGCGGCATCGCCTTCGCCGGGCAGGACGGCAAGACCGGCGAGACGCTCCTGCGCACTGCACTGGCCCCGATGTTCGTCGCGCGCGGCATGCGCGTGCTCTCGTGGACAGGCTCCAACATCCTCGGCGGCGGCGACGGCGCGACCCTCGCCGACCCCGAGGCCGTGCGCAGCAAGCTCGCGACGAAGACCCGCGGTCTCGTGAGCCTCGTCGGCGACCACGTCGTGGCCCCACTGCACATCGACAACGTGCCCGACCTCGGCGATCTGAAGACGGCATGGGATCACATCCACGCCGAGGGCTTCCTCTCGTCGCGCATCACGATGCAGACGATCTGGTCGGCCTATGACTCGATGCTCGCCGCACCGCTCGTGCTCGACATCGCCCGGCTCCTGTCGCTCGCAGCTGCCGACGGCCACCGCGGGGTCGTGCCCGAGCTCGGCTTCTTCTTCAAGGACCCGTGGGGCAGCGACGTGCACGACCTGTCGCAACAGGCCGCCGCGCTCGACGACTGGGCGCACGCCGCCGGCGCACGCGTGCGCGCCGGGGCGCAGAGCCAGGTGACGCCGGTATGACCTCGCCCGCCGACATCCTCGATCTCGTGCGCGCGCCGGCCGCGCTGACGGTGATCGGCGACACGTTGGCGGGCGGACACGCCGGTGGCGCACGCTTCACCGGCCGCAGCTGGCTGCTGCCCGCGGCATCCGTGCTGCTCTACAGCGGCGGCATGGCGCTGAACGACTACGCCGATCGAGACCTCGACGCCGAGGAGCGGCCCGAGCGGCCGATTCCGTCGGGCCGGGTCTCGGCGCGAGGCGCGCTCGCGGTCGTGAGCGGATGCTTCGCGGCAGGTGTCGCGCTCGCGGCCGCGGGCGGCGGGCGACGGGGGCTCGGCGTCGCGGTTCCGCTCGTCGGGGCGATCGTGCTCTACAACACGGTGGCGAAGTCGACGCCGTTCGGGCCGCTGTCGATGGCCGCGTGCCGCGGACTCGACGTGATGCTGGGTGCCGGCGGGGCGAGCAGGGCGGTTCCCGCCGCCGCGACGCTCGCGCTGCACACGGCCGGCGTCACGCTGCAGTCGCGCGGCGAGGTGCACGGCGGATCGGTCGGCGTCGCGGGCGCGAGCCTCGCCGTCACCGCGCGAGCGCGCAGCGCTGCGCAGCCACCGGCGACCGCGGCGCCATCGATGCACGCCCGGCGGAGCGATCGACGGCGTGGCGGGTCGGCTCGACGCTCGCCACCATCGCGGCGAGCGCCGCCTACGTCGCCGCGACCGTGCCGACGCAGTTGCGCACGCTCGACGACCCGTCGGCGGGCAACGTGCGCACCGCGACGCGCGCGGGGCATCGGCGGGATGATCCCGCTCCAGGCCGCCCTCGTCGCCCGCACCGGAGCGCTCGGCTCGGCCGCGCTCCTCGCGGGCGCCGACCTCGCGCGACGGGCGCTCGGCTCGCGCCGCAAGCGGGGCGACGTCACATGACCGGCTTCAGCATCGGCTACGGCACCAATGGATTCGCCGACCACACCCTCGACGACACCCTCACCGTGCTCGAGGCCAACGGGTACGGCGCGCTGGCGTTGACACTCGGCCATCCGCATCTCGACCCATTCGCCCGCGATGCGTTCGAACGCGCCGCACACCTTCGCGAGCGCCTCGACGAACTCGGCTGGCCGGTCGTCGTCGAGACCGGCAGCCGCTACCTGCTCGACCCCTTCGTGAAGCATCGTCCGACGCTCGTCGATCGCGAAGCCGAGCCGCGGCTGCGATTCCTCGGCCGGGCCGTCGAGCTCGCGGCGGTGCTCCGCGCCGACTGCGTCTCGCTCTGGTCGGGGGTCGTGCCCGGCGACGTCGCGCCCGACGATGCCTGGTCGATGCTGACGGGGCGCATGCGCGAGGTGGTCGCCCTCGCCGACGGGGCAGGCGTGCGCCTCGGCTTCGAGCCCGAGCCCGGGATGCTCGTCGAGACGGTCGCCGACGCACTGCGGCTGCGCGACGAGCTCGGCCGGCCCGAGGCATTCGGGATCACCGTCGACCTCGGCCACTGCGTCGCGGTCGAGCCCGAAGGGGTCGTCGGCGCGCTCCGGGCCGCGGGCGCGCTGCTCGTGAACGTGCAGGTCGACGACATGATGCCCGGGGTGCACGAGCATCTCGAACTCGGCGAGGGGCGGCTCGACCTCACCGCGGCCCTCTCCACCCTGAACGAGATCGGATACCGGGGCGTGGCGGCCATCGAGCTGCCGCGCCACTCGCACGATGCGCCGGGCGCCGCAGCCCGAGGCATCCGTGCCATTCGCGACGCACTGGAGGAACGATGACCCACCCATGGACGATCAGCGCGGTCGGCACCGTGGCCGCCGAGCCGCAGCGCATCTCGGTGCTGTTCCCCGCTGCAGGGCGCTCGGTCGGGCGCGATCCGATCGAGCCCGAGCACGATCCGCTCGGCCTCGTGCACGGCACCGACGATGACCTGGCCCGCGCGGCACTCGTGCGGGCGCTCATCGACGCCGTCGACGCCGAGACCGCGGCCGGCACCGTCACCGAGCTCTACCGCCACGGCGACGACGCCGAGCGGCGCGGCGTGCTGTGCGGGCTGAATGCCGCGGTGCTGAATGCCGCAGCACTGAACACCGAGCCCGTGCCCGCGCTCGCAGCGCCGATCGTCGCAGCCGGCCGCGACCTCGTCGCCGATGCCCTCCGCACGAACGACCCGCGCCTCGTCGCCGCGGCGCTCGGCGACTTCGCGGCCCGGGAGCTCGACCAGCACGGCTGGCGTCACGGCGTGCTGAAGGCGCTCTTCATGGGAATCCCGCTCGAGGCCGTCTCGGGCATCGACGATCGAGCCGACGCCGAGCTCGCGCGCATGGCCGCTGCGCTCATCGCCGAGCGGCGCGCAGCCGGCCGCGACATCAGCGCCGACATGACCCGTCTCGCCACGATCCACACCACGCCGGGAGGCTGACCATGCGAATCTTCGACCCGCACATCCACATGAGCGCCCGCACCACGAACGACTACGCGGCGATGTACCAGGCGGGCGTGCGCGCCGTCGTCGAACCGGCCTTCTGGCTCGGGCAGCCCCGCACGAACGTCGGCAGCTTCACCGACTACTTCGACGGGTTGATCGGCTGGGAACGGTTCCGCGCGGCGCAGTACGGCATTCGTCATCACTGCACGATCGGCCTGAATCCGAAGGAGGCGAACGACCCGCGCTGCCGCGAGGTGCTGGGCGTGCTGCCGCGCTACCTCGCAAAAGACGGCGTCGTCGCGGTCGGCGAGCTCGGCTACGACTCGATGACTCCCGAAGAGGACGAGGTCTTCGTGGCCCAGCTCGCGCTCGCCCGCGAGTTCGAGCTGCCCGCGATGGTGCACACGCCGCACCGCGACAAGGCGGCGGGCACCCTGCGCACGCTCGACGTGATCCGCGACGCCGGCATCGCCCCTGAGCTGGTCGTCGTCGACCACCTCAACGAGACGACGGTGGCGGCGGTCGCCGACAGCGGCTGCTGGATGGGCTTCTCGATCTACCCCGACACGAAGATGGACGAGGCGCGCATGGTCGCGATCCTGCGCGAGCACGGCACCGAGCGGATGCTGGTGAACTCGGCCGCCGACTGGGGCAACTCCGACCCGCTCAAGACCCGCAAGACCGGGCAGGCCATGCTCGATGCCGGCTTCACCGACGACGAGGTCGACGTGGTGCTCTGGCAGAACCCGGTCGCCTTCTACGGGCAGAGCGGGCGGCTGCACCTCGACCCGGTGCCCGGCTTCGATGATGCGACGACGGATGTCTCGGGCGCGACCTTCGAGGGCAACTCCGTGCTGCGCGGGGCGAAGGCCTGATGGAACTGTCGTACTGCACCAACGTGCACCCGGCCGAAGACCTCGACGGCGTGCTCGAACAGCTCGACGCCTTCGCCGGGCCGGTGCGCGTGCAGGCCGGTCTCGACCGGCTCGGCGTCGGGCTGTGGCTGCCGGCCGAACTCGCCCGCCGGCTCGCATCGAGCGCAGCCGATCGGGCGCGGGTGCGCGAGCGGCTGGGCGCCAACGGGCTCGTGCTGCTCACCGTCAACGCCTTCCCCTACAGCGGGTTCCACGCCGACGTCGTGAAGCTCGACGTGTACCGACCCGACTGGACCGACCCGCGCCGCACGGCCTACACGCTCGACTGCGCGCGTGTGCTCGCCGAACTGCTGCCCGCCGGGGCATCCGGAAGCATCTCGACGCTGCCGCTCGGCTGGCGCGATCCGTGGACGCCCGACGACGACGCTCGCGCGACCGAAGCGCTCGTGCACGTCTCCCGCGAGCTCAGAGCGCTGCGCGAGGAGACCGGTCGCACCGTACGCCTCGCGATCGAACCCGAGCCCGGCTGCACGCTCGACACCGTCGACGACGTCGTGCGCTGGCTCGAACCGCGCCTGGCCGAGGGCATCGACCCCGAGTTCGTCGGCATCTGCCTCGACACCTGCCACCTGGCCGTCTCGTTCGCCGACCCTGCCGCCGCCGTGCGGCAGATCGCCGGCGCGGGCCTGCGCGTCGTGAAGGTGCAGGCCTCGGCCGCGCTGCATGTCGAGCGCCCCGGCGACCCTGCCGGCCGCGACGCCGTCGCCGCCTTCGTCGAGCAGCGCTACCTGCACCAGACCCGTGAGCTCACCGCCGACGGTTCGGTGCTCGCCGCCGACGACCTGTCTGAAGCACTCACCGATCTGCCGGCCGACGGGCCCTGGCGGGTGCACTTCCACGTGCCGCTGCATCTCGCGCCGAGCGCACCGATCTCCGCGACGACCGAGGTGCTGCGCGCCGCCGTCGAGGCCGTGCATGGCATCCCGCACGGCGCCGAGGCGCACCTCGACATCGAGACCTACACCTGGAGCGTGCTGCCGGGCGCCCCCCGCGACCTCGTCGCCGGCATCGCCGCCGAACTGCGCTGGGCGGCCGACGAGCTGCTCGCCGACCCGCCCCGTTCCGCTCCCGCTCGCTCGTTCTCGGAGGTTCGCTCGTGACATCCGTTCTGCTGCTCGACGTCGTCGGGCTGACGCCCCGCGCGCTCTCGCACATGCCCCGGCTCCGCGCCATGGCGGGCGCGGGCGCGCAGACCGGACTCGGCACCGTGCTGCCCGCCGTGACCTGCAGCGTGCAGTCGACGATGCTCACCGGGCTCGCCCCTGCGCAGCACGGCATCGTCGGCAACGGGTGGTACTTCCGCGACCAGGGCGAGGTGCACCTGTGGCGCCAGCACAACCGGCTCGTGCAGGGCGAGAAGGTCTGGGAGACGGCCCGGCGCACGCAGCCCGGGTTCACCGCCGCGAACATCGGCTGGTGGTACGCGATGGGGGCGACCACCGACATCACCGTCACCCCGCGCCCGATCTACCACGCCGACGGCCGCAAGTCGCCCGACGCCTACGTGCGGCCGCCGGCGCTGCACGACGAGCTCGTCGGCGCCCTCGGCGAGTTCCCGCTCTTCCAGTACTGGGGGCCGACCGCATCCATCGTGTCGACCCGGTGGATCGTCGAGGCCACGCGCAAGGTCATGCGCGAGCAGCGCTCCGACCTCGTGATGGCCTACCTGCCGCACCTCGACTACGACCTGCAGCGCTTCGGGCCCGACGCCCCCGAGGCCGACCGCGCCGCCGCGGAGCTCGACGCGGCGCTCGCCCCGCTGCTCGACGATGCGGCCGCGGCGGGCGTCACCGTGATCGCGGTCGCCGAGTACGGTATCGCCGGCGCGCGGCATCCGGTCGACATCAACCGGGCGCTGCGGCGCGAGGGGTTGCTGGAGGTCTACACGCAGGACGGCCGCGAACAGCTCGACCCGTGGACGTCGCGGGCCTTCGCCGTGGCCGACCATCAGGTCGCGCACGTCTACGTGCCCGATGACGCCGATCTCACCCGGGTCCGCGAGATCCTCCGCGCGCTTCCCGGCGTCGACGAAGTGCTCGACCGCGCCGAGCAGGCGCGCTACGGCATCGACCACGAGCGGTCGGGCGAACTCGTCGTCATCGCCGAACCGGGCGCCTGGTTCACGTACTACTACTGGCTCGACGACGACCGTGCACCCGAGTTCGCACGCGGCGTCGACATCCACCGCAAGCCGGGCTACGACCCGGCCGAGCTCTTCCTCGACCCCGCCGACCGGTTCGCGAAGGCGAAGGCGGGCCTCGGCCTCGTGCGCAAGAAGATCGGCCTGCGGTACGCGATGAACGTCGTGCCGCTCGACCCCTCGTGCGTGCGCGGCACGCACGGCCGGATTCCCGACGGCGTCGCCGAAACTCCGCTGCTGTTGTGCTCCGACGCGAACCTGCCGTTCTGGACGTCTGCGGGCGAGATCGTGCCGGCGGCGAACGTGCGCGACCTCGTGCTGCAGGCGTCGGGCGTCTCGACGGCATCGGGGGTGGCGCCGTGACCGCGGGTGACGCCGCGCGCGGCGGCGCGCTGAGCGGCGCGGCCGGTGGCTTGAGCGGCGCGCTGAGCGGCGTTGGCGGTGGCGCCGTGACCGCGGCATCCGAGCAGGTGGTGCTGCTCGACCCCGCGGGCGCACCGATCGGCGCGATGGATAAGGCCGCCGTGCACACCGCCGACACCCCGCTGCACCTCGCCTTCTCGTGCTACGGCTTCGACTCGGGCGGGCGGATGCTGCTGACCCGGCGTTCGCTGCACAAGCGCACCTGGCCCGGCGTCTGGACCAACACCGCCTGCGGGCACCCGGCGCCCGGCGAGCCCGGCGACGACGCGGTTCGCCGCCGGCTGCGCACCGAGCTCGGCGTGGAGCCCGTGTCGCTGCGGCTCGCTCTTCCGGGCTTCCGCTACCGCGCGATCGCGGCCGACGGGATCGTCGAGAACGAGGTCTGCCCGGTCTACGTGGCGGAGCTGACGGGCGATCCCTCACCGGCATCCGATGAGGTCATGGACTGGCACTGGGTCGATCCGTCGGCCTTCGCGCGCTCGATCGAGGAGGCCCCCTACCTGGTCAGCCCGTGGAGCGTGCTGCAGATGCGCGAGCTCGCGGCCGGGGGCTTCCTGCCCGGCGTCACGCCCCCGGCGCGGCAGCGCTGACCTCGCGTCGGAGGTCTCGAGTGCCGTCGGAGGCACTGGATCGGCGGCGCTGACTTCGCGTCGGAGGTCTCGAGTGCCGTCGGAGGCACTGGATCGGCGACCTCCGACGAGATTCAGTTCCTCCGACGAGATTCACGTCCCGGCGGCGACTCCGCCGGGGGTCGCGACGCCCTGCTCGAACTCGACGCCCGCGACATCCGTGAACCGGCCCTTCATGACGGCGATCGCCTCGGGATTCTCGTCGACGAGCACGAAGCGGCGGCCGAGCGTCGCGGCGACCGCGCCGGTGGTGCCGCTGCCCGCGAAGAAGTCGAGCACCCAGTCGCCCTCGCGCGTCGACGCCTGCACGATGCGGCGGAGGATGCCCTCGGGCTTCTGCGTCGGGTACCCCGTCTTCTCACGCCCGCCGGGCGAGACGATCGTGTGCCACCAGACGTCGGTCGGCAGCTTGCCCAGGGCCGCCTTCTCGGGCGTCACGAGCCCCGGCGCCATGTACGGCTCACGGTCGACGGCGGTCGAGTCGAACCAGTACTTCTTCGGGTTCTTCACGTACACGAGGATCGTGTCGTGCTTCGTCGGCCACTTGCGTTTCGTCTTCGCGCCGTAGTCGTAGGCCCAGATCAGCTCGTTGAGGAAGCACTCGCGCCCGAACAGCGCGTCGAGCAGCACCTTCGCGTAGTGCGCCTCGCGGTAGTCGAGGTGCAGGTAGAGCGTGCCGTCGTCGGCGAGCAGGCGCCAGGCCTCGACCAGGCGCGGCTCGAGGAACGCCCAGTAGTCGTCGAAGCGGTCGTCGTAGCGCAGCAGGTCGCCGCGGATGCGCTCGTAGCGCTTGCCTGCGAAACCGGTGATGGTGCCGGATGCGGCCGGCCCCGCGACATCCGCTGCGATCTCGTCGCCCGCCGCCCCGTCGGGAAGCCGCACGTGACGGGTCGACTGTCGCGCCTGCGCTCGGCCGGTGTTGAACGGCGGATCGAGGTAGACGAGCGTGAAGCGCCCGTCGGGGAGGGTCGGCAGCACGGCGAGGTTGTCCGCGTGGATGATGCGGTTCGGCTCGTCGGGGCTCACGCGCTCCAGTCTGTCAGCTGGCGCGCGTGTCGGCCTCGTGGACCGCGGCGCGCGCGGTCAGACGGACCGCGGCGCGAGCGGTCAGACGGACCCCGGCGCGCGCGGTCAGACGGACCGCGGCGCGCGCGGTCAGACGTCGAGGCGGATCGAGCCGCGGAAACGGTCTTCGGGCGCGGGCTCAGCGGCATCCGCGCCGTCGTCGGCGAAGGCGATGCCCTTATCGCCGTCGCCCGGCACCGGCGCTGGAACCGGGAGCCGGCTCTCCCGCTCGAGTTCGATCTGCGCCTCGTGCTTGCGCGGCGCGAAGACCTCGTCGCCGATCATCAGCACGCCGCCACCGCCGCCACCGCGCTTGGTCTTGTCGGAGAGGTCGATCCAGCCCCGCCGCACCGCGAATGCCACGAAGGCGAGCACGACGGCGGCGATCAGGAGCCACATCCACCAGTCCACCCGGCGAGTCTAACCGGGATCCCTGAGCCTTCCCCCGCCCCACCCCCACAGCTCTTCTCAGGAGATTTTCGTCGGGTTCGGCTGTCACAACCCGATTTCTCCTGAGAAGCGACCTGTTCAGGAGGGTGGTTCTTGAAAAAGGTGGAAGGGGCGGGCGAGGTCAGGGCACGCGGTAGAGCCACTCGCTCGTCGAGAACTTCGACTCGACGAGCGCCTCGGCCTCGGCGAGTTCGTCGGCGGTCACCGTGCCGGGCGTCGCCCCGTACAACGTCGCGAACGTCTGCTTCAGGCTCTCGATGATCGCCGCCCGTGACAGCCCCGTCTGCGAACGCAACGGGTCGACGCGCTTCGCCGCGCTGGCGATGCCCTTGTCGCTGATCTTCTCGCGCCCGATGCGCAGCACCTCGAGCATCTTCTCGTTGTCGAGGTCGTAGGCCATCGTCACGTGGTGCAGCACGCTGCCCGCGCCGAGCCGCTTCTGCGCGGCGCCGCCGATCTTGCCGGCGGGGCTCGCGATGTCGTTCAGCGGCTGGTAGGTCGCCTCGATGCCGAGCTCACGCAGCCCCTGGAGCACCCAGTCGTCGAGGAACGCGTAGGAGTCGGCGAAGCTCATGCCCTGCACGAGTTCGGCCGGCACGTAGAGCGAGTAGGTGACGACGTTGCCCTTCTCCATCATCATCGCGCCGCCCCCCGAGACGCGGCGCACGACCTCGAACCCGTGCTTCTCGGCGCCCTCGGGGTCGACCTCGTTCTTCACCGACTGGAAACTGCCGATGACGACGGCCGACTCGTCCCATTCCCAGAAGCGCAGCGTGGGCCTCCGGCGGCCCTCGCCGACCCTGGTCGCGAGCACCTCGTCGAGGGCGAGATGCGTGCGCGGCGGCACAGCCGCACCGTGCACGATCTCCCAGTCGTACGCGGCCCAGCTCGTGGCATCCGTCATCGCCCGGCGCACCGCAACCGCGACCGCCTCGGCAGAGAAGCCGAGCATGACCGCGTCGCCCCGAAGTCCGGTCGTGATCGCCGCGGTGATCTGCTTGGCATCGGATGCCGCGGGCAGCCCCTCGAGCGCCCGGTCGATGTCGCCCAGCGCCTCGTCGGGCTCGAGGAAGAAGTCGCCCGCGACACGCGGATTCGCGATCACGCCATCGACCACGTCGAAGTCGACGACGACGAGCTTGCCACCGGGCACCTTGTATTCACCGTGCATGCGGTACAGCCTACGGATGTCGGCACCGACCCGCCCGGAGAACGAGGCGGGCGCGTAGCATCGGTCGTAGGGGGCAGAGATGACGACGTTCTACCTGGCACGCCACGGTGAGACGATTTGGCACGCCGACCACAGGTACGCGGGCAACTCGGATGTCCCGCTGACGCGCCACGGTCTCGGCCAAGCTGCCGCACTCGGTGCGTGGGCGGTCGACGCCCGGCTCGACGCGATCGTGGCCTCACCGCTCAGCCGCGCACGGCGTTCGGCCGCGCCATCCGTCGAGACGACCGGGCTCTCCCTGCGCATCGACGACCGGCTCGTCGAGATCGACTTCGGCGACGGCGAAGGGCTCACCCCGGCGGAACTCGCCCGAGCGGTTCCCCGACGAGTGGGCCGCCTTCGGCGAGGCGCCGGCGTCGAACCCGCTGCCCGGCGGCGAGAGCGGCCGTGCCGGCATCGCCCGCGCGCTCCCGGTGTTCGATGAGCTCGTCGAGGAGTTCCCCGAGGGCCGCGTGCTCATCGTCGGGCACGCGACGCTCATCAGGCTGCTGTTCTGCGAGCTCGCCGGCATGGACCCCGACGGCTATCGCGACCTGCTGCCGGTGCTCGGCAACTGCTCGGTGACCACGATCGTCTACCCGTGGGCGACCGAGTCGCGGGCCGCCCACCACCCGCGCATCAGGCTGCTCGGTTTCGACGTGCCGCCGAGCCCGCGCAGCGATCTGACGTGTGGGTTCTCGCGTACCCTGTCGTCTTCTCGATGAGTTGTCGCGTACTTGGCGAATCGACGACGGGAGTCGGACGTTCTCAAGATCAGCTGGAATGCAGTCGGGGCAGACCCTCGCAGTAGTCGCCTCGTCATCGCGCCTCCTCGGAAACCAACGACATCAGATTGGACGCAGACCTCATGGACGACGAGGTTGGCAGCTGGCCGGGGGCGAGTTCGCGATTGCTTCGGCTTCACAATAAGTCGTCCGCCGGTTCCAGCCCACCTTCGTACTGTGATCAGAGAAGCGACAGGCTTGGGGCGAACGTGCGGTGAGGATCGTGCCGAGGCGATGGTCCTGAGGCCTGCTTGCCAGCGGATACCAATTCTTGGTACTGTTGCGGTATGGCTCATAATACCTCGATCAGCCTGGACGACCACTTCTCGGACTTCCTCTCGCGAGAGGTCTCGTCGGGGCGTTTCCGATCCAGCAGCGAGGTCGTCCGCGCCGGCCTCCGGCTGCTCGAGGATCAGGAGACGCAACTTGCCGCTCTGCGTGCTGCCCTCGTCGCCGGCGAGAATAGCGGCGAGCCAGAGGCGTTCGACTTCGACGCCTTCATCGCAGCGAAGAAGTCGTGAAGGGCTACCGGCTTACACCGGCGGCGCAACGAGACCTCTCCTCGATCTGGAACTTCACCCAGGAGCGCTGGGACGCCAATCAGGCGGAGACCTACGTGACTGAGATCAGAGCAGCGATCGAGCGCATCGCCGACGACCCCAGGCGCGGACGCAACTGCGATGAGATCCGCGAGGGATACCGTCGGTACAGCATCGGCAGCCACCTGCTGTTCTACGTCGAGAGCGCCGACGGCGTGGATGTAATCCGGATCCTGCATCAGCGCATGGATCCGACACGACACCTGTGAGACACCGCTGACGGATCCGTTTGCGGGCGGCGGTTGCGATCGCTGGATCTGATGGAGGCCGCTACGTTGCGGGGAGCCAGAGGGTCATCCGAAGGGTTTCATCGGGCAGGTGCAGCACCTCGTACTGGCGGGCGACCACTCCAGTGTCGGTGCGGATGTGTGTGACGGAGCCGCGTCGTCGTTCGACGACGTGTTCGCCCCACCATTCGGCGAACTGGGGGCTCCGGTCGCGGAGTTCGTGAACGATCGCTTGCAGATCAGGGTTGCGGAGGTCGTCGGAGTTCGCGGCTCGGAGCTGTGCGACGGCGCCACGCGCGATTGGTTCCCACTCGACGAAGACCTGGCGGGCTCGTGGATCCGTCAACAGGTACCGGCACGTGTTGCGGTCCTCGGGTGCGAGCTCGGCGAACCCGTCGTAGAGGGCAAGGCCCTCGGCGTTCACGGCGACCATGTTGCTCAGCCGATCGAGAACGTACGCAGGGTTCGGCGAGAGGGCGTCGACCATGGCGGACATCCGCGCGCCGAGCGGTGCGCTTTCGGCCCGTGCCGCGCGGCTCGACGGGCCGGCCCGGCGGAGGTGGAGTAGGTGCTCTCGTGCGTCGGGTGAGAGGTGGAGTGCTCGGGCGAGTGCGTTCACAACGGACTCGCTCGGGTTGCTCTCGCGACCCTGCTCGAGGCGCGTGTAGTAGTCGACGCTGATTCCTGCGGCGGTGGCTACCTCTTCGCGCCGCAGCCCCGGGAGGCGGCGCCGACCGGAGTCGTTCGCGTGCGCCGGCGCGAGACTCGCATCCGCCCGCCTCGCACGGAGGAAGTCCCCGAGTTCACTGGGCACGCGGCCTCCTTCGGCTCCGGGATGGGTAGGTGTGGCGCTCCTATGAACAGTACGGTCTTCCCAGTCGGCAGGATGCCGCGGAGGCTGGAGGCAACCGCACTCCAGTCCTGAGGAACCGCATGTCGACCTACACCCACGGCCACCACGAATCGGTGTTGCGCTCGCACCGCTCACGCACCGCGTTGAACTCGGCGGCGTATCTTCTCCCGCTGCTCAAGCCGACCGACCGGCTTCTGGATGTCGGCGCAGGCCCGGGCACGATCACCGTGGATCTCGCCGAGGTCGTCGATGCCGTGACCGCGACCGAGGTCGGGCTTGAGGAACTCCGACTCACCCGCGCGACCGTCGCAGAGCGGGGCGCTACGAATATCCACTTGCAGGTCGCCGACGTGCACGCTCTCGAGTTCCCGGATGCCTCGTTCGAGGTCACTCACGTGCACCAGGTGCTCCAGCACGTGGCCGACCCGGTACAGGCGCTCCGAGAACTGGCGCGCGTGACGGCACCCGGCGGCATCGTCGCAGCACGCGACAGCGACTACAGCGGCTTCTGCTGGTGGCCCCGCCTCCCCCTCCTCGACAAGTGGCTCGACCTGTACCGCACCGCCGCGCGCGCGAACGGCGGCGAGCCCGACGCCGGGCGCCGCCTTCTCTCCTGGGCACACGCAGCAGGACTCACCAACGTCACAGCGACCTCAAGCACCTGGTGCTACGCAACAGAGAAGGAACGAGCCTGGTGGGGCGGAATGTGGGCCGACCGTATCCTCGACTCAGCCATCGCGCGTCAGATCACCAGCACCGGGCTCGCGACTGCCGCTGAACTCCAGGAGATCAGCGAGGCATGGAAAGAGTGGGCCGACGACGAGGACGGTTGGTTCTCCATCCTCCACGGCGAGATCATCTGCCACGTGCCCTGACCCGCGCGCGGACCCCGCACCACCGACGTCGCAAATGCGATCAACCTGCGGACCTCGCTTGACGGTTACCGGGTGCCCGCCCGTTGGGCAATGATCGCTGCCTGCGGCCGCTGGCCCGTCGTCGTCCTGACGTGAGATTCGACCACATCGAAGCCGGCGGCGAGTAGTTCGTCGCTGAGATCTCCAACTGGCCAGCGGTATGCCGGGGTGACTGCGTGATCGAACCGCTCAACCACGGCACCCTCGAAGAACCCGATGAGCAGCGTGCCTCTCGGGCTGAGTGCGCGACGGAACTCCCTCAAAGGCTGGCGTATCGTGCCGGGGTCATGATGGATGAGGGAGTACCAAGAGAGGACGCCGCCAACCGTTTCCGTTTCGCAGTCGAGATTGTCGAGGTCGCCGACCTCGAATGGAACGCCTGGGTATTCGCGCCGGGCACGTTCGATGAATTCGCGCACCAAATCCACGCCGCTGGCAGTCAGCCCGAGTTCAGTGAGGAAGTTGGTCCATTGGCCAGGGCCGCAGCCGGCATCGATCACGCGACCTTCGATCCCTTGCGCCCAAGTCGATACAAGTTGACAATCTGAGGGATGAACGGGGCTCATCGAGCCGAAGAGAGCGGTGTACTCCACTGCCCGCCGGGAGTACGCGCAGCTGACCTTGCTGATCACACGCTCGCGTCTATGGAAACCGCCGACGCCGCCCGAAAGCCGATGGGTATCCGGGCATGTCTGGACGTTCAAATCCCCTGACATGATCGTCCAATGGACATCGCGAGAATGGGCCAAGAGGTCGAGGAAGTCTCGGCGTTCTATGCCGAGCGGCACAACATCGACCGAACAGACGACTGGCTGATGTTAAAGCTGAACGAGGAGGTCGGAGAGCTCACGCAGGCCTACCTCGCACGAGCAGGTCAGGCGCGTGACAAAGGACGAAGCGATCACGAACTCGATGCGGACTTCAGCGAAGAGTTGGCTGACGTACTCGCTCAGGTGCTCCTCATCGCGAATCGCTTCGGCGTTGACCTTGCCAGCCAGGTCGACCGAAAGTGGCTCGTCTGGAAGCCATCCCGATAGCCGATCGCTGAGCGCACATGGTGGTGCGCTGCAGTGGTTCCGGTGCCAGCGGCGAACTGCCGCTGCAGGCGCCGATCACGGTGTCCGGCGGCGGCGCCGGATGATCGCGATCCCGATCAGCACCAGCCCGTGAGGCGCTACGGACTCCGCTGCCCCCGCGCCCGACTTCTCTCAACGTTGTCGCGTGCGGGCGATGGCTTCCGCAGTATCGTCGCCCGTTTCGCCCGCGAACAGCTGGGTGGCGAGAGTCTCAGCGAGCCAGGTCTCGAAGCGGTCGACCGGCCAGCCTGAGCCCACCACCAGCTCCCCGTAGACTCCCGGCGCCGCGAACGCACGATAGACGGCCTGGGCGTCGTCGAGCGGCATTGAAAGGTGCACCTCGATCGACGCGATGAGCCGATCCATCACGCGGTTGCGGCCGCGCAGCTTCGCGCGAAGCAGATCGCGGGTCTCGGCATCCTCATCCATCGCCGCATCGAGGATGCGCACGACGTCGAAGTCAGTGGAGTACAGCTTCGTGAGCCACATCGCCGCCCCGCGGAGACGAAGAAGCGGGTCCGGCTCGTCGAGCACGGTTTGCGCCAGCGGCCGCGCGCTGGCCCGCTCGAGCCAGCGGTCGCAGATCACGTTGAGGATCTCGCGCTTGGTGCCGAATACCGCATAGACGGTGCGGTTTCCGACGCCGGCCTCCCGGGCGATCGCATCCATGCTCGTGGCGGAGTACCCGTGGGTCGCGAAGAGGTGCTGCGCGGCATCCGCGATGCGCAGCTTCGTCGCCTCGGCCTGTTCTTGCCGATACGCCGAGGTCGACCTCTTGACACGCGGCTCCATGGAGTTCAGAATATCCACTGTACTCAATGCATGCCTACTGCATCGGATACAGCATTACTGCAAGGAGGGCGAAATGAACACCAATCGCACGCCCGAGGTCCAGATGCTCGAGCGCATGCTCACGGAGGGCTTCGCCACCGGCGACACCGCGATCGTCGACGAACTCTGCGCGCCCGACTTGATCGAGCACCAGTTCGGGATGACGGGGGTCGGCGAAGACGCGATCCAGAAGGTGAAGCGCGGAATCGAGCAGGTGCACCAGGGTATGCCCGACATCAGCTTCACCGTCGAGGACTGGGCCCAGGTCGGAGACATCGTCTGGATGCGCGCGGAGGCCACCGGCACCAACACGGGTCCGTTCTTCGGTCCTCCCACCGGCCGCACGGTGCGACTCACCGTCATCGATATCGCGCGCGTGGTCGATGGCCGGATCGTCGAACATTGGGGTGTTCCCGACAGATTCGCCATCCTGGTCCAGAGCGGCCGCCTCGACGAGCTGTTGCCTCCGCGCAAGGAGCACGGGGCGACGACGGATGCCGCCGAGCAGCCAGTTCCCTTGGCGCCCGTCGTCGCCTGAACGGATCGGGATCCCAATCGGCGACCCGATGGATGCTTTGGACGACGACAACGATCCAGACGTGTGCGAGTCACGATCCGCTTGCGGTCGTTCAGGGCTTGCGGCCTCCGGTGCGCACGGGACTCCATGCCCTTCGGCGTGGAACCCACATGACTGCGCAGCCGCGACTCCCGCCGGCACGCAGCGTGCTCAGTCGACGGCGAAGCGCTCGTCGAGCCAGCTGATGAGGTCGGCGCGCACCTCGACGCGATTGGTCTCCTTGAAGACCTCGTGCCGGGCGCCCTCGTAGACGATGAGGTGCGCGTCGACGAGACCGCAGCGGCGCACGTAGTCACGCAGCAACGCGAGGGAGCTCCGTTCGCCCGCGACCGGGTCGTCGCCACCGACCATGATGAGCAGCGGCAGCTCGCTCGGGATGCGCTTCGACGGTCGGGTCATGAGCGTGAACGACTGCGGCCATCCGAACAGCTGTTGCAGTGTGCGATCCGTCGTGTACGGGTCGGCCATGAAGTCGCGAGCGACCTGCGGGTCGCGGCTCAGCCACTCGACCGGCGTGCCGTCGGGCCGAGCGAACCCCTTGTTGAGGTTGCCGAGGTTCGTGTAGCCGAGTTGCAACCACGCGGATCCGGTGAGCACGACGGCGTCGTATCGGTCGGGATGCCGGTTGACGACGTGCTGCGTCATGAACGAGCCCCACGAGTGCCCGAGGATCACGAGCGGCACGTCGTCGCCCTCTGCCTCGCGGATGACCTCGCCGAATCGCTCGACGCCGGCGATCGCCGCGCGCATGCCGCCCGGCCCGGGCCGGCCCATACGGGTGAGGTCGCCTCCGTGCTGCTCGAAGCCCGTCTGCCCGTGACCGCGATGGTCATCGGCCCAGACCGTGTAGCCCGCCGCGTTCAGCGCCGCGATGAGCTCCTGGTACCGGCCGATGTGCTCGCCGATGCCGTGCGCGAGCTGCACGACGGCATGCGGCTCGTCGACGCGCCACGACTCGTAGTGGATCCGGACCCCGTGCGCATCGGTGAAGGTCGCCATGCCGCCATTGAATCACGACTCATGTTCCGAAACCCCTTGACCGCGGCGACTCTGAAGTGATCAGATATGAGCGTTTCTCCCTGATTAACGTCATATGCAGTCAATGGTGAAAGTGAGCAATGATGGTCATCCACCGTACGACCCGAACACGCCGGGGCTCTCGAGCCCCGGCGATCGTCATGGGAACCGCCTTCGCAGTCCTGGCAACCGTCGGCATCAGCCCGGCCATGGCGGCCCCCGGGGCGCCGGCCGCTGAGCCCCCGGCCGCGCCGACCCAGGCCACGGCGACCCCGGCCGCGGCGCCCCAGGCCGCCACGGCCTCCGCGGCGACGACGCCGATCACCCCGAAGCCCGTGACCCCAGAGGTCGCCGTCGACCCAGCCGGCACCCCGGTGGGCGCGATCGGCGACGTGCAGCAGGATGGCGCGAGCGTCACGCTCACCGCTGCCGGCGGCGCGATGCGGGTGACCTTCCTCGACGAGGCGACCTTCCGTTTCGAGGCCGACCCGAGCGGCAGCTTCACCGACCCGGCGAACACGCCGCAGGGCGACCCGGAGCGCACGGCCGACATCGTCGTCGGCACCGACAGCTTCGAGGCCGCCGACGTCACCGTCACCGACGGCGACACGATCACCATCGCCACCGAGGCCGTCTCGGTGGTCGTCGACCGCGCCACCGGCCGATCGAGCGCGACTCGTGCCGACGGCTCCGTCATCTGGTCGGAGACCGCGCCCATCACCTTCGGCGCCTCGTCGGCGACCCAGCACCTGGCCGCAGTCGACGGCGAGCAGTTCCTCGGCGGCGGCATGCAGAACGGCCGCTCCATCCACACCGGCGCCACCATCAACATCGCCGCCAACTTCGACTGGGACGATGACGGCTACCCGAACGCCGTGCCGTACTACATGTCGTCCAACGGCTACGGCGCACTGCGCAACACCTTCGCGCGCGGCAGCTACGACTTCGCCGCACACACCACGACGCACCAGGAGCGGCGTTTCGACGCCTACTACTTCGTGGGCGACTACAAGCAGTCGCTCGACTCGTACACCCAGCTCACCGGGCGCCCGATGATGCCGCCCGTCTACGGGCTCGAGTACGGCGACGCCGACTGCTACAACCGCGGCAACCCGACGTACACGGCCTACAAGGATCCGGCGAAGCTGCGCACGCCGCAGGCGCTCGACTTCGCCAAGGGCTTCGTCGACAACGACATGCCCGCCGGCTGGATGCTCGTCAACGACGGGTACGGATGCGAGTACGAGGAGTTGCCCGCCACGGTCGACGCGATCGAAGCAGAAACGGGGCTGAAGACCGGCCTCTGGACCCAGCGCTCGCTCACGAACCAGGAGTTCGAGGTCGGCGAAGCCGGCGTGCGCCTGCGCAAGCTCGACGTAGCGTGGGTGGGCCAGGGCTACCGCCAGGCGCTCACCGGCTGCGAGTCCGCCCATGACGGCATCGAGCAGTACTCCGATGCGCGCGGCCAGGTGCTCATGGTCGAAGGCTGGGCAGGGTCGCAGCGCTGCGGCATGCAGTGGACCGGCGACCACTCGGGCAACCTCGACGCCGTGCGCTGGCAGGTCTCGGCGCTCACCGGCGCCGGCAACTCGGGCCTCGCGTTCACGACGGGCGACGTCGACGGCATCTTCGGCGGCTCGGCCGAGAGCTACGTGCGCGACCTGCAGTGGAAGGCCTTCGCTCCCGCGCTCTACTCCATGAGCGGCTGGGCGGCGACCGACAAGCGGCCGTGGCTCTACGGCGACGAGGCCACCGAGATCAACCGCGACTACCTGCAGCTCCGCCAGCGCCTGATGCCCTACATCTACACGCTCGCCGAGGAGTCGCACCGCACGGGCCTGTCGATGATGCGGTCGATCGCGATCGAGTACCCGAACGACCCCGGTGCCTACAGCGTCGAGGCGAACAACGAGTTCCTGCTCGGCGAGGACTTCCTCGTCGCGCCGGTGTTCACCGACTCCGACATCCGCAACGGCATCTACCTGCCCGCGGGCGATCGCTGGGTCGACTACTGGACCGGCACAGTTCACGAGGGCGGCAAGGTCATCAACGGCCACCCCGCTCCGCTCGACCGACTGCCGATCTTCGTGCGTGCCGGAGCACTGGTGCCGCAGGGCATCACCGCCCGCAACGCCTCCCTCGTGCCCGAGGACTCGCCCATCACGGTGACGGCGTACCCGCAGGGCGACTCCTCGTTCACGCTGTACGAAGACGACAAGGTCACGCAGGCTCACGCCGCCGGCGAGGCGAGCACGCAGCTCTTCGAGGTCAGCGCTCCGGCGGCCGCCGAAGAGGGCGACGTGACGATCGCGCTCGGCGAGCGCACGGGCGAGTACGACGGCAAGGCCGCCGAACGCGCCTACCGCCTCGAAGTGCACACCGGCTCCGAGCCGGCCGCGGCCTCGCTCGACGGCACCGCGCTCGAGCAGGTCGCCGACGCGGCGGAGCTCGACGGCCGCACCGGTTGGGCCTACGAGGGCGACCGCACGGGCGGCGTCGTGGTGGTCTCGACCGGCCGGCTCGCATCGGATGCCTCGGCGCAGGTCGTGCTCTCGGGCACGAGCGCCGTGGGCGGCCGCGATCAAGACGCCTCCGCGGCATCCGTCGATGTCACGCTCGAGGACCGCGTGTTCCAGGGCACGCAGACGACGGCGACCGCGACCTTCACGAACACCGGCTCGGCCGCGAAAGACGACGTGGTGCTCACTCCCGAGCTGCCCGAGGGCTGGAACCTCGTGTCGGCCACGGGCGAGTCGGCCGACCGGGTGGAGCCCGGCGCGTCGATGACCGCCGAGTTCGTGCTCGAGGTGACCGCCGAATCGGGCGCCGATCTGCAGACGGTCACCGTGACGGCGGCGTACACCTCGGCATCCGGTCAGCAGGTCGAGGTGTCGGGGGCGAACCAGCTCTACGTCGCCTACGGCTCGCTGCAGGGCGCGTTCAACGCGGTGTCGATCACCGATCTCGAGACGGCGACCGCCGGCAACTTCGACGGTGGCGGGGCATCCTTCTCGAAGGCGGCGCTCGAAGCGGCCGGCGTGACTCCCGGCGGCACCGTCACGGTGGGCACGGGCGATGCGGCGATCGAGTACACCTGGCCGACCCCGGTCGGCACGCCGAACTCGGTGACACCCACGGGGCAGACCATCGCCCTCTCGGGCCAGGGCACGCACCTCGCGATCCTCGCTTCGGCGGCCACCGGCGCCGGGGTGAACCCCGAGCTGACGATCAACTACACCGACGGCACGGTCGGGAAGCAGAACGTGTACATCCCGAACTGGTTGCTGCAGGCGTCTGGCCTGCAGGGCTCGACCGTCGCGATCACGTCGATGGGCCGCAACAGCGCCACGAACCCCGACGTGTACGAGTACCCGAACGGCAAGTACCAGGTGTACTCGAACCTCCTCCGCCTGAACCCGGGCAAGGAGGTCGCCTCGATCGTGCTGCCGAACGAGAGCCGCATGAAGATGTTCGACTGGCAGATCGTCGACCAGCCGCTGCCGGCGGTGCCGGCGGGCTCGGCCTGGGCCTCGGATCTCGACTGGCTGAGCGCCACCAACGGCTGGGGCGTCATCGGCAAGGATGTCGCGAACAAGGACGCGGCCTCGTCACCCGACCTGCCCCTGAAGATCAACTACACGGACCCCGACACCGGCACGTCGCCCGAGTACGAGAAGGGGCTCGGCGTTCACGCCCAGTCGAAGATCACCTACTACGTGGGCGGGTCGTGCTCGGCCTTCACCGCAGAGGTGGGACTCGAATCGGGCTTCGCCGGAAACGTGATCTTCAAGGTCGACACCGACGGCGTCAACCGGTATCAGTCGCGCACGTTCACGCCGGGCTTCGCCCCGGAGTCGGTGAACGTCGACCTGACCGGCGCGCAGTACGTCGACCTGATCGTCGAGGCGCCCGGCAGCATCAACGGCGCCCACGGCATCTGGGGCGACGCCCGGTTCACCTGCGACTCCGCGGGCCCCGAGGTGACGGTGACCGCCGACACCCGGTGCATCGCATCGAAGGCGTACTTGAGCGTCAAGGCGACCAACGAGGAGGACGCAGCCCTGGCCGTGAAGATGCAGTCGGAGTTCGGCGAGAAGTCGTTCGCGTCGGTCGCGGCCGGCAAGAACGCCGTACATGCGTTCTCGACCCGCACGGCGAACCTAGCGGCAGGTGAGGTCACCGTGACGGCGACCGCCTCCGATGGGGCGGTCACCACACGCACGGTGCCGTACGACGCGCGCAGCTGCGGCTAGCGGCCGACCTCTCCAGATGACGGATGCCCCGGGTCTCGGCCCGGGGCATCCGTCACTCTGCTCGGCCCGCGTCCGGCCTCCTGCCTCAGCGCGCCACGGTGCTCAGAGCGCCACGGTGCCGACGAGGTTGACCTGCACGCCGATGCGGTCGAGCATTGCGACCTTCGCCGTGAGGGCCCGGTCGGCGGTCTCGGCGTCGGGAGCGTAGACGAGCTGCACGTGGTTGGCCTTGTGACGGGCCATGAACTGGTCGCGGGTCACGTCGTGCAGCACGATGTGGGCGATCGGCCACTCGGGGTTGGTCGCCTGCTTTCGGCGCTCGGTCTCCGCTGCCGGAAGCTCGGCAACGGTACCGCGGAAGACGTCGGCCTGCAGGATGCCGTCGGCGATGAACACGCGCGAGAGCACGACCTCGCCGGGCTTCGACACCCCGTTGATCGTCGCGCCGCCCGCAGGGAAGAACACGGGGTCCTGGCGCCAGCCCTCCGCGTGCTGCCAGCCATCGAGGTGGGAGGCCGGCACCGAGCCCGAGATCTCGTACACCCAGACGAACTCGCCGTCGTACTCCTCGCCCCAGCGCACGTCGTGCAGGGTGTTGTCGGGCACGAGCCCCATCGCGCTCCAGACGCGATCGGTGATGAGCGCGTCGACGGCGACCCCTTCATCGGCCTCGTTGAAGTGGGGGAACGCGCGGCCGGCGTGGAGCTCGCGCGAACCGTCGCGCGAGAACACGGGGGGCCGCTCGGTGGAGTTCAGCACGCCCTCGGCGAGGTCTGATGCCGGCACGAGGTTCTTCAGCCCCTGCTGGTACTGGATGCCGACGGCGTCGAGGCCGAAGTCGTCGGCGATGCGTAGGGCCGCGATGTACATCTTCATCTGCCAGCGCACCTGCTCTGCCGTGAGCTCGGTCGCATCGTCGGTGCCGAAGCGGAAGGACATGCCGCGCCCGACGAGCCAGTCGCGAGCGGCATCGGCGTCGGCATCCGGCACGGTCAGCATCTCGGCGTAGAGCGCCGACTGCGAGAGCCGTTCCTTGTAGATGCCGAGCTGGTTCAGCAACTCGTCGTCGAACACCGCGTTGTACATGCCCATGCAGCCCTCGTCGAAGACGCCGATGATCGCCTTGTCGGCCAGCAGCTGGTCGCCGAGGGCACGGCCGAGGCGCACCTCGGGGGTGTCGGGCAGTTCGGGCAGCGCCCGCACGTGCGAGGCGTCGTGGGTGATGCGCCCGGTCTCGACCCATTCGCGGAGCCCGTCTCTGAACCACTCGTCGGTGAAGTCGACCGACCAGATCGTCGAGTACGGCGTGCCCATCTTCGTCAGCCCGGCGTTCAGGCCGAGGAGGCCGACGAGACCCGGCCAGTCGCCCACGAAGTTCGCGACGGTGAGGATGGGGCCGCGATGGGTGCGCAGACCCGCCAGCACATGGTGCGAGTACTGCCACACCGCCTCGGCGACGATGAGCGGGGGCATCGACCGGAATCGCCGTGAACACCTCGAGCCCCATGCGCTGGCTCGAGATGAACCCGTGCCCGGTGGCCGGATCGACGCCGTTCGCACGAACGACGCGCCAGCCGAGCTCTTCCATTGCGGCGGTCACATCGGCTTCCATCGCGGACTGGATCGCGCCCAGCCCGCGATGTTGGCGGGCTCGCGCAGATCGCCGCTCGCGATGAGGTAGGCGGTCTTGGGTGCCGCGACCGGCCGTTCGACCGGCGCGGGCAGGGTGTAGCTGGTCATCGTGTCTCCTGGTGTTCGTGGTCTGTCTCGGCGCGCACGGCGCGTTGGTCGCCGGCGGTCAGATGCATGGGGCCGGATGCCTCGCGCCCGCGCAGCACGACGCGGTCGACGTCGAGCACGCCGCCGTCGAGCTGCAGCGTGAGCTCGTCGCCGTCGATCTCGACGCGGCCCCACGCCGCACCGGTCGTGAAGAGGTATCGGCCATCGGCGGCCGGATCGAACGAGAGGGTGCGCGCCGGGGCATCCCACTGCGCGCCGCTGAACGCGAGCAGCAGCGCCCATGAGGCGAGCGAGCGAGCGTAGTGATTGCCGCACTCGATCTCGTTCCACGGGTTTCGCATGCTGCCGTCGTAGCGGGCTCGCAGCGTCCGCTCGACGAGCAGTGCGTCGTCGACGAGTCCCGCGTACACGAGGCTCGCCGCGACCTGGTGCTCGATGCCGGTCCAGATCTCGTCGGAGTAGACGAAGGGAATCGCGGGCCGACCGCCTCGCGGCCAGGAGGCGAGCAGCAGTCCGCCCTCGTCGTTCAGGGCGTAGACCCGCTGCGTGCTCTCGTGTTCGGTGAGGTCGCTGCGGTGGTTGTGACGCACGATCGCGCGGAGCGCGCTGCGCACGTGGTCGGGCGGAAGGATCTCGCCCAGTCCGTTGACCGAGGCGTGGAACTGGCCGAGCAGTTGGTCGGAGAGCACGCCGTCGCCGTACTGGTAGCGGTGCCCGTCGACGTCGTCGATGAGTTGCCGGTAGTACTCGCCGTTCCAGAGCGCCGCCTCCATGCCCGCGGCGCATCGCTCGGCGCGTTCCCGCCAGTCGGCCGCGAGACCCGTTTCGCCGAGATGGGCCGCCATGCGCGCGCCGGCGTGCAGCGCGGCCAGGAACATGCCGTTGGCGAGCGGTTCGACGCCGTGGAACTCGATGTCGTAGGTGTTGTGCAGTTCGCCGTCGAGCAGGCCGTCGCCGTCGCGGTCCCACTCGCGGATCGCGTAGTCGAGGGTGCGCACCGCCGCAGGCCACAGCTCGCGAAGGAAGTCGTCGTCGCCCGAGAACCGCCACTCGCGGTGCAGGCGCAGGAAGGTGCCGAGCTGCCCGTCGACGGCCGGGCCCATGAACCAGGAGGGGCCGCCGAAGACGCGGTTCGACCGGAACTTCTGGGCGCCCGCGTCATCCGTCTCGAGCAGGAACTCGACCCGGCGCGCACTGCGCTCGAGCGACGGGAACAGCCATGCGGCCGTCTGCGCGTACGACCAGACGTGCGTGCAGGTGCCCTCGCACGAGCCGCCGTGGTCGAACGACCCCTCCCATGCGGCGAACACCGGCGCGTCGCCGAGCTCGGGGTTCGGGTGTTCGACCACGAAACAGGTCGTCGAACGGAGGGTCGCGATGTTCGCCCCGACGGCGTCGGCGATCACGGGGTCGAGCGTGCCGCCGTAGAGCGCATCGACGAATGCGCGCGTCGAGGCCTCGAGGGTCGGCAGTTCGCGGTGCAGATGGGATGCCGCGGCCCACGCGTCGGGCCAGAGCGACGCGTAACGGTTGCGCACCACGGCGGCGGGGTCGGCATCGCCGAAGACGATGTGCCCGTACCACCCGCGCCGACGGTTCGGGAAACTCCACGCGAGCACGAACTCGAAGTCGCGGGACTGCCCTGGCGCCAGCTCGTGCACGATGCCGAGCGTGCCGGTGCGGAGCCTCGGGAGCTTCTCGAAGAGCGCCTCCTCGGTCATCGGTGCGCCGTCGTCGGAGTCGGCGAAGAGGCCGCGCGGGCGATCCTCGAGCGTCAGCCGCGCCTCGGGTTCGAGCAGTCCGTCGGCGGTGAGATCGCTCCAGAAGAGCCGCGGGCCGTCGGGCCAGAACCCGGTCACCCATTGGGGCTTCGCGGTCGTCGAGGCATCCGTCGTCGTGAGGCTCATCGTGCCGTACCCGAAGTCGTCGTCGGGCAGCCCGATGCCGAAATCGAGCCCGCGCACGGCGCCGTCATCGCGCCAGCGCACCGTCTGCGCGGCACGCATGCCGAACGGCCCGTCACCGCGCCCCGCGGTGTGGGTGAGCGAGCCGGCGACCGTGACCCTGACGGGCACCTCTGCAGGGTTCGTGACGCGGTAGCGCAGCACGGCGGCGGGAATGCCCGAGGCGTCGGCGTCGAGCGGCACGAGCGGCGTGAAGGCCGTGAGCGACACCTCGACCGGCAGCACCTCGTCGTCGAAGTCGATGTCGACGACGGGGTACTCGCCGTGCATCGTTGCGCCGGCCAGACGCGGCAGCCCGGCGAGCCGGTCGAAGCCGTACCCGGCATCCCAGTCGTGGCGCCCGGTGAGCCGCCCCTCGAGCACCCGGGTCACCGCCGTGCCGCCCAGGGGTGCCGCGTGGATGGCGAAGAAGGTGTTGGGGTTCAGGCGCCCCTTGTCGGGCAGGTTCTCGAGCTCCCAATCGCGCAGCTCGCCGCGGGCACCGAGCGAGACGTTGCCGGTGCCGATGCCTCCGAGCGGGAACGCCGCGCGCTCCGCGGTGTGCGGGATTCCTCGTGCTCGGCGGGTCATCGCGCGTCCTCCTGGCGGTCGTTGTCGTGGTCGTCGGCACTGTCGTGGTCGTGGGCGCTCTCGCCCGCCTCGCGCTGCACCTGGGCGAGTTCGTGCACGAGCCCCGCGGTCGCTGCGTACAGTCGCAGGTAGCGCTCGAAGAGCACGTCGTAATCGGCGGCGACCTCCGGCCGCGGCCGGATCGTCGAGGCGACGGGGTTCCAGTCGGCGATGCTCGGCGGTGCGACATCGGCGGTCGCGGTCGCCGCGAGGAATGCCGCCCCGTAGCTCGCCCCGATCGTCGTCTGCGGCACCTCCTGCTCGAGCCCCGTGACATCCGAGACGATCTGCAGCCACAGCACCCCCTGCGTGCCGCCGCCGACGGCGACGATCCGACGGATGTCGGCGCCTGCGGCGCGCATGGTCTCGACGTTGTGCCGCACGCCGAGGGCGGTCGCCTCGAGGGCGGCGCGATAGAGGTCGCCGCGGGTGTGGCTGAGGGTGAGCCCGGCGACCACGCCGCGGGCGTCGGGGTCGAGGATCGGGGTTCGTTCCCCGGCGAAGTACGGCAGCATCACGAGGCCGCGGGCGCCGACGCCGGACTCGGCGGCCTCGGCGAGCAGGGTCGGGTAGTCGGCGGCGGTGAGTCCTTTCAGCCACGCCGTGAGTGCGCCCGAGGTCGCGAGCCCGCCGGCGAGGTTGCGGGTGCCCTCGAACGCCCCGACCGTGGTCCACATCGACGGGGTGCGCAGCGTCTCGTCGCCCGTTGCGATGAGGAACATCGTCGTGCCGTACATGAGCATGAGGTCGCCCGAGCCGTGGGCGCCCACGCTGACGGCTTCGCTCCACGCGTCGATCGTGCCGGCGATGACGGGAGTGCCGGCCGGGATGCCGCACACGGCCGAAGCTTCATCGGTGACGGCGCCGACGATGTCGCCCGCCCACACGAGTCGCGGCGCCTCGATGCCGCCGGCGAATCGCCCCCACCACGGCTCGTGCCACGCCTCGGCCTCGATGTCGTAGAGCGGCGAGACCTGGCTGGCCGACTGATGGTCGAGCACGTAGGCGCCGGTCAGCTTGCGTGCCAGCCACGACGCCGGCATGAAGAGGCGGCGGGCCCGGGCGAACGCCTCGGGCTCCTCGTCGGCGACCCAGCGGATCTTCGGCCCGCCCGCCTGCGAGGTGAGCGTCGAGCCGCCGACCCTCGTGATCTCGTCGATGCCGAGTTGCTGCGACATCCACTCGATCTGCGCTGCCGCCCTCGTGTCGACCCCGTACAGGATCGCCGGGCGCACCGGTTCATCGTCGTCGTCGGCGAGGAGCACGCAGGGCCCCATGCCGCTGACGCCGACGCCCGCCAGCTCGACCTCGACGCCGAGAGCGGATGCCTCGGCGAGCAGCCGCCGCGAGAGCTCGGCGAACTCGTGCCACCAGATGCGGCCGTCCATCTCGACCATGCCGGCCTGCGGGCGCTGCACCTCATGCGCCACCGACGCGGTCGCGAGGATGGCTCCGTCTGCCGCGACGAGCACGCCCTTGCTGCTCGAGGTGCCGATATCGACACCGAGCGTGCACCGCTTCGGCATGGCGTTCCTCCTCGATCGCAGCCAAGTCCCCTCGTGCCGAAACTCTAGGCGAAATCGATTTCATGATCAACCGCGCCTCGCACGACGTGCGAGAGCAGGGCCCCCAGGGTCAGGCGCCCGGGCGCCCTCGGGCCGGCTGCACCTCGCCGCGCAGCACGACCGTGCGAGCCTGCTGGTCGTCGCCCGAGAGACGCTCGAGCAGCATCTTCGCCGCGGTCACGCCCATGTGGCGCGCCGGCAGCTTCACGACCGTGACGGCGCTCGGCGACAGCGTGGTGAACGGCAGCGAGCCGACGACCGCGACCCCGAACGCCGGCGGGGTGAGTCCGCGTTCGGTCAGCACCTGGATCGCGCCGACCCCGAGCAGGTTGTTGGCCGCGACGACCGCATCGGGCGGTTCGGGAAGCGCGAGAAGCTCCTCCACCGACTCACGGCCGCCGTCGACGCGGAAGGTCGAGTACCGCAGCAGTTCATCGGCGTCCACGCCGGGGCACTCGCGCGCCATGACCGCACGCCAGCCCGATGCGCGCTCGGCGGCCGTCTCGATGTGCTGCGGGCCCGTGATGCAGGCGATGCGACGGTACCCGGCCTGCACGAGATGCTCGGTCGCGGCCTGCCCGGCCGTGCGGTTGGCCATGACCACGCCGTCGATGTCGTAACCCGTGCTCCGGTCGACCGCGACGACCGGCCGCCCCGCAGCTCGGATGTCGTCGAGATTGGTCTGATCGGATGCCGCGGCGAGGATCACTCCCGCCATGTGCTCGGAGATCGCGATCTGGAGGTAGGTCGCCTCCTTGTCGACCTGGGCGTCGGTGTTGCAGAGCACGACCGAGAAGCCGGCCTTCTGCGCGACGTCTTCGACGCCACGGGCGAGTTCGGTGAAGTACGGGTTCTCGATGTCGGGGATGACGAGTGCGATGACCTCGGACTCCTGCTTTCGCAGGGTGCGGGCGGTGCGATTGGGGGTGAACCTGAGCTGCTTCGCGGCATCGCGCACCGCGGCCGACTTCTCGTCGGAGACCGTCACCCCGTTGAAGACACGCGAGACCGTCGCCGGGGAGACCCCGGCGAGTTTCGCCACCTCGTAGATCGTCGCCATGCGCCCTGCCCCTGCGCCGGCCCGCGTTGACATGCCGGTGAGGCAACCTTACAGTGTTGAAATCGATTCCAGCAGCGCGACGTCCGCCGTGCCGACACGAGGAAGTGGCCGATCGTGAACGCCCCTCACCCCCAGAACCCCGACCTCTCGTCGATCTCGGCGCTGCGGCGCCTGCAGACGCGCTCGATCTCGCCCGAGAACTTCGACGGCGCGGTCGGCGGCGGCGGTCGCGCGACCGAGGGCACCGGGGCATCCAATGCCCGCGATCTCGGCCCGGGATGGAAGATCTCGCCGAGCGTCGACATCAAGGCCGGTGACACCCTCGACCTCGCGACGATCGACGGCCCGGGCAAGATCACCCACATCTGGATCACGACCCACACCGACCACTGGCGCACCCTCGTGCTGCGCGCCTACTGGGACAGCGCGGAGGAGCCCGCGGTCGAGGTGCCCTACGGCGACTTCTTCTGCAACGGCTGGGGCGTGTTCGCACAGGTGAACTCGCAGGCGATCGCCGCCAACCCGCACGGCGGATTCAACTCGTACTGGCCGATGCCGTTCACGACCGGCGCCAGGCTCACCATCGAGAACACCTCGGTCGTCGACGTGCGCGTCTACTACCAGGTGACGTACGAGACCGGCGGCGACTACTCTGGCGACGGCTACTTCCACGCGCAATGGCGTCGCTCGAACCCGCTCGAAGAGCTCGTGCCCCACACGATCCTCGAGGGCATCGAGGGCCAGGGGCACTACGTCGGCACCTACCTCGCGTGGGGCGTGAACTCCAATGGCTGGTGGGGCGAGGGCGAGATCAAGTTCTACCTCGACGACGACACCGACTACCCGACGATCTGCGGCACCGGCACCGAGGACTACTTCGGCGGCGCCTGGAACTTCGACATTCCCGGCCAGGGCTACACCGAGTTCTCGACCCCGTATCTCGGCATGCCGCAGGTGATCCGCCCCGACGGCCTCTACGTCAGCCAGCAGCGCTTCGGCATGTACCGCTGGCACCTGCTCGACCCGATCTTCTTCGCGACCGGCATTCCGAAGGTCGACATCCAGGCGCTCGGCTGGCGCAGCGGATGGCGCTACCTCCCGCTGCGCGACGACATCGCCTCGACCGCGCTGTTCTACCTCGACCGGCCGACGGCCAGGCGCCCGAAGCCACCGGCGGCCGACGACTTGGAGGTGCACCTGGGGTCGGCACCGGTGCCCGACATCGGCGCCACGCCTCCGCGCGCGCCGGCGGAGTGACGCGGGACGTCTGCTACGAGTTCCCGCCGTCGGCGCTCCACGCCCGCCAGAGGTCGGCGTAGCTGCCACCGCGAGCGAGCAACTCATCGTGGGTGCCGAGTTCGGCCAGCTCCCCGGCATCGATCACCGCGATCCGGTCCGCGTCGTATGCGGTGGCCAACCGGTGCGCGATGGCGATCACCGTGCGCCCGTCCATGACGGCCGCGAATGCGGCCTCGAGATCGCGGGCGGCCGTCGGATCGATGGCCGACGTCGCCTCATCGAGGATCACGGTGTGCGGATCGGCCAGCACGACGCGGGCGAGGGCGAGCTGCTGCTCCTGGGCGCCGGTCAACGGGTGTCCAGCCGATCCGACCGTCGTGCCCCACCCATCGGGCAGTCGATCCACCCAGTCGGCTGCGCCAGTGGCCTGCAGGGCCCGCAGCACCTCATCGTCGCTCGCGCTCGACCGAGCGAGCCGCACGTTGTCGAAGACGCTTGCCGCGAAGATGTGGCTCTCCTGCGTCACGAGCAGCACTTCGCGGCGGCGGCGTTCGAGCGGAACCTCGCGCACGTCGACCCCGCCGATCGTCGCGCGACCCGCGGTCGGATCGTCGATTCCGGCGAGGAGCCGTGCGAGGGTCGACTTGCCGGCACCGGATGCGCCGACGATGGCGAGCCGCTCGCCGGGCACGATGCGCAGGGAGACGCCATGCAGCACCTCGTGACCGGTGCGGTAGGCGAAGCGCACGTCGCGTAGCTCGACATCGGTCGACGATGGCACCGCCTCGCCGCCCGGCCGCTCGCGTACCTCACCGACGCCGAGAATGCGAGCGAACGAGACGAGGCCCTTCTGCAGCTCGTCGGTCCACCCGATCAAGGCTTCGAGCGGGGCGACCAGCGCCGACGCGTAGAGCGTGACGGTGACCACGGTGCCGATGGAGACGTGACCTTGGATCGCGAGCCAGCCACCCCACGCGAGCGAGCTGAACACCGGTATCGCGAACGCGAGGTTCGACCACGGCAGCACCACCATGCGCAACTGGATCCGCCCGACTGCCGTAAGCCAATGGCGAGCGAGCACGTCGTCGATCGACCGGTTGCGAACCTCGGCGAGGCTCAGTGCCTCAACCGTGCGGGCGCCGTTCGCCGTCTCGGTGAGCGACGCGAAGAGCGGTCCGTAGCTGGCACCGAGACGCTCGTAGACGCCGACCGCGCGCTTCATGTACCACCGCATGACCACGATGAGCACGGGCACCGCCAGGAGGTAGGCCGGGGCGATGAGCGGCGACGTCAGCACAGCGGCCACGAGCGTGAGGATCACCGTCACCCCGGCGATGAGCGACTCGGGCAATGCCCGTCGCACCGTCTCGGAGACGGAGCTGATGTCCTGGGTCGTGCGCGTGACGAGTTCCCCGGTGCCCACCGATTCGACGAGCCCCATCGGCACGCGGAGCACATCGGACATGAACTGATCGCGCAGATGGGTGAACACGTCTTCGCCGAGCACCAGAGCCGCACGAATGGCCGTCATGACGAGCACGGCCTGCACCAGTACGCACGCCAGCATCGCCGCTCCGTACGCGGACGCCTCGGCCGGTCCGGCCCCCGCAGTGAGCCGGTCGATGAGCGCACCGACGAGACGTGGCGGGGCAAGTCCGGCGAGCGCGGATGCGCCGAACAGTGCGATGACGACGACGAATCCGACCCGATGCGTGCGCCAGATCGACCGGAGTTCGTTGCGAACCCGGTCGCGCCCGGCGCCCGGAAGTACCGTCTCGGTCATGACGTCTCCTCCGCCCGCAGCACGATGCCGCGGTAGTCGGCCTCGAGCTGCAGCAGCTCCTCGTGCGCCCCGTCGGCGACGAGCCTTCCGGCCCCGTCGATCAACGCCACTCGATCGCTCACGCCGAGCACGAGCGGGCTGGTACTGACGATCATCGTCGTGCGCCCGCGCCGATAGTCCCGCAAGCCCGCCGCGATGCGCTCCTCGGTCGACGCGTCGACCGAGGACGTCGGCTCGTGCAGCACGAGCAACTGCGGTTCGCAGAGCAGGCTCCGCGCGGCTCCCAGACGTTGCCGCTGCCCACCGGAGAACTCGACTCCGCGCTCGCCGACCACCGCGTCGAGCCGGCCGTCGACCGACTCGACGATGTCGATCGCGTCCACAGCGGCGACGGCACGCAGGATGATCTCGTCGTCGCGACGGCCCCGGGGATCGAGCAGTTCCCGCAGCGTGCCGCTGAACAGGAACGGCACCGGGTCCGAGACCACGATCCGGTCGCGAACCACATCGATGGGGATCTCTGCGATGTTCACCCCCTGCAGGCGCACGACGGCTTCGGGGTCGTCGGGCGCCAGGCGCCCGATCCGATCGACGAGCGCGCGCGCCTGAACGGAGTCTCCGACGGCGACGCCGAGCAACTCCCCCGCCCGTACGCGCAGACGGCTGCGCTCGTCGAACAGTTGTTCCCAGTCGAGTGCCGGATCCGCCCCGCCACCGTGGTGCTCTGCCGTCTGGGCGGCCTTCAGCGCTTCCGCGACGCCGGGCGCCCGGCCGTCGACCTCCCGTGGCCACAGCGGAGCCACCTCGAGCAGCCTCGTGATCTGCCGTGCCGCGATGAGCGCCCGCACCGCGACGGTCACCGCCTGGTTGAGCAGTGTGACGGGCAGCACCATGAAGCCGGCATAGCCGTAGAAGGACACCAGCTCACCGACGGTCAGTTCGCCCTGGGTGACGAGGAGGGCGCCGATCCAGGTCAGCCCGACCACGAGCGTGCCGGCGATCAGCACCTTGAGCGACTCAGCGATCGACATCGGCCTCGCGACCTTCTTGCCGGCATCGCGCGCCGCCGCCGACCGCTCCCGGAACCGGGCGAGGAACCATTCCTCGCCGCCGATGCCGCGAAGCACCCGCAGCCCGCGCGCGCTGTCCGTGGCGACGGTGTTCATTTCCGACGTCGCATCGCGCGCTTGCGTCTGGCGAGTGCGCAATGATCGCACGAGCAGGAACAGGAGCGCCGAGAAGGCCGGCACCCCCACGATGACGAGCCCGCCCAGCAGCAGTGAGTCACGCAGGAGAATCACGGCGACGGTTGCAAAGGAGATCAGCGCCGACACCAGCGATCCCACGTTGATCGCAACGAAGCTCAGCGCCCAGACATCGGAGGACGCCATGGTGACGACCGCACCGGGGTGCAGATCTCGCTCAGCGGCGACCGTGACGCGAGACGAGGCGCGAGCGATGATCTGGTCGACTCGCGACCATGATCGCTCGAAGTTGACCGATCCGGCGCGATCTCGCAAGCCCTGGATCAGGGAGTGTTGCAACTGCAGCAGCACCACGATGCCGAGCCACCGAAGGAACGCCCCGTAGTCGCCCGCCACCAGGCCCTCGTCGACCGCGCGACCGATCGCCCACGGCGTGAGTGCGAGACCCAGCAACCAGATGACATCGCAGACGGTGCCCTGTACGACCGTGGTCCACTGCCGGGCGACGAGCCACCGAAGCAATCCCCACGGGGTCACGCCGCGAGGGGGCGCGGCGAACGGCTCGGGGATGGCGCGCATCGGCAGGATCCCTCGAACCGCGCTACTTCAGGCCGGCCAGCTTGATGTTGCCGATGATCTGCCGCTGGAAGATCAGGAACAGGATGATCACCGGCGCAGCGGCGAGCACCGAGCCCGCCATCAGCAGGCCGAGTTCGGTCGAGCGTTCCGAGCGGAAGGTGGCGAGGTACTGCTGCACGACGTACTTGTCGGGGCTCGTGATCGTGAGGATCGGCCACACGTAGGAGTTCCAGTACAAGAGGAACGCGGTGATGCCCATCACGACGAACGGCGGCTTCGAGAGCGGGAGGAAGAGTCGGATGAAGATGGTGAATCGGTTGCAGCCGTCGAGCATCGCAGCCTCTTCGAGACTCGACGGGATGCTCAGGTAGAACTGGCGGATGAAGAACACCATGGCTGCACTCGCGGCACCCGGGAGAACCAGCACCGCGAGTGTGTCGAGCATCTGCAGGTTCGACACGACGATGAAACTCGTCAGCAGAATCGTCATGGCGGGGATGAACAGCGTGGTGATCACGATGACCCAGAGTGTCCGCTTGAACCGGAAGTCGAGGCGGGCGAATGCGTACGCGGCGAGCGAGTTCACGGTGAGGCTCAGCAGCGTGAACAGCACTGCGCCGAAGAAGGTCCACGCCATCGTGCGAAGGAAGCTGGGGTCGGCGAGGATCTGGACGTAGTTCTCCCATTTCCACACTTCGGGAAAGAACTGGAAGGGTGTCTTGATCACCTCGGTCTTCGACTTGAAACCGGCGATGAGCATCCAGGCCAGAGGAAAGAGCGCCGCGAGAATGTAGATCGTTCCGGCCACGCCCTTTCCGGTGGCGAAGAACCACCATCGGGCATCGCGCGTGGTGCGTCGGTGGGTGTCGAGTTCTGTGGTTCGGGCCACGTCAGTCCACGAGCCTTTCGGAATTGACGAAACGGAAGATGATCGCTGAGACGCTGCCGAGGACCGCGAACAGGAGCAGTGCGGCGGCGATCGAGTAGCCGACGTTGATGTCGTTGCGGAAGTGGGTGAAGATGAACAGGTTCGGCAGCATCGTGGCGTTGACCGGGCCACCGTTGGTCATGATGAGCGGCAGGTCGAGCTGCTGGATCGCAACGACGAATCCGGTGACCAGAAGGTAGAGCAGCACGTTCTTCATCTGCGGCAACGTGATGTACACCGTCTTCTGCCGCCAGTTCGCGCCTTCCATCGATGCTGCCTCGTAGTACTCGATCGGCACATCGATCATCGCCGCGACCATGATGAGCGACGTCAGTCCCATGCCGAGCCAGATCGCCGGCACCGCGATCGCGACGAGGGCCCAGGCCGGGTCGCCGATCCAGGCGGTCGGGGCGACGCCGAACTGGGCGAGGAACCAGTTGAGCAGCCCGCCCGAGTAGTCGTAGATCAGCACGAAGATGATCGAGGTGATCACCGTCGAGACGATGGTCGGCACATAGATGCTGACCTTCAGTACGCCGGCGAACCGGCGCGCGACGCTCACGACGAGGGACGCGAAGAAGAAGGCGAGCACGAGCATCGGCGGCACCGTGAGCAGCACGAAGATGAAGCCCCGAACGATCGCGTCGAGGAAGAGCGGGTCGGCCAGTACGTCGGCGTAGTTCTTCAGCCCGACGAACACAGGGGGCTTGTAGAAGCTCCAGTCCTGGAATGAGAGGAACGTGGCATAGATCGCCGGCCAGATGACGAAGATGCCGAGCAGCACCATCGCGGGCAGGATCAGCACGTACGCCAGCTTGCTGTCCCGGTAGCGATGGCGATCGTGCCGCCGACGTTGCTCCCGCTTGTCATCGGCATTGCTCGCGCCGCGTGCGTCGATGACGACGCTGTCGTGCACCGCCTGATGGACCATGATTCGTCCTGTCATTCCATTCGGGCTCGATCGGTCGGAGGCCGATGCGACAGGCCTCCGACCGATCGAATGCGTGTCAGTTCTTCGGCGCCTTGCTGGGCAGGTCGTTCTTCTCGATGACCTGCTGGATGGCGTCGGATGCGGTCTTCAACGCGTCGTCGACGGATGCCGCACCCTTCATGCCCGCCTCGATCGCGGTGCCGACCGCGAGTGAGACATCCCACGGGTAGGTCGGCTCGGAGATCGCGTCGGGTGCGATCTCGTCGACGATGATGCTCGACCAGGGGGCATCCGCCGCACCCTCGCTGCCGGCCACGGCCTCCTGCACCGAATCACGCACGGGCACCTTGGTGAACTGCGTGTCGACGAAGAACGGAACGAGGAGCTCGGGGTCGCCTGCAAGAGCCCACTCGAGGAACGCGCCGGCTGCTTCGGCGTTCTTCGTCTTCGCATCGATGACCCACTTGAAGTTGCCGAGGGTCGTGGTGGTGCGGTCGTCGGACCCGGCAGCAGACGGGAATGCGCCGATGCCGGTCTTCGGCAGCAGGTCGGGGTAATCGGAGCCGATCTCCGACATCATCCACGAGCCCGACACCTTGAACGCGGCCTTCTGCTCGCCGAAGTCCTTGCCTTCGACGTAGGCGGCGAGCGGCTGCTTGGGCATGTACCCGTTGTCCCAGAGCTGCTTGTAGTTGTCGATCAGAGACCGGTAGCCGTCGTCGTCGATGTTCGGTTCGGTCCAGTCATCGGTGAGCGCTGTGTGCCCGGCGAAGTTGTACTGCTGGCCGACCGACGACCACGCGAAGGTGATCGCGTCCTGCGCGGGCGAAATGCAGTACTGGCCGCTCTGCAGCGTCGGCTGGATCTTGGCGCACGCGGCGAGCAGGTCGTCCCAGGTCGCCGGCGCCTGTTCCGCGTCGACCCCGGCTGCCGCCAGCATGTCCTTGTTCCAGAACAGCACGGTCTGCGGCTCGAGCAGCAGCGGGTAGGCGTAGTACTTGCCGCCGAGTTCGGAGACGGGCTTGGCCGCATCGATGATCTCGTCGAGTTTGCTCTCGTCGACCACCTTGTTGAGCTCGTAGAGCTGGCCGGCGTTGACCGCTTCCTGGATGCTTCCGGGATGGGTGTAGATGTCGGGCGCCTTGCCGGCGGCCTGCGCTGACTTCATCTTCTGGTCCCACGCGTCGGCCGGTACTTCGGTGTCGACGACCTTGACCTCGTCTTGCGCGGCGTTGAACTGCTTCACGATGTCGGCGTACCACTCGTTCTCGACCGGCGTGAAGGTACGGTGCCAGAACTGGATCGTGGTCGTGCCGCCGGCATCATCCCCGCCACTTGCCGGTGTACACCCGGCCAACATGGCTGCGACAGCTGCGGCCGCGATACCGGCGGTGGCGAGCCTGGAGATTCTCTTGTGCATTCGTCCCTCCTCAAGGAACCCGACTCTTCGGTGAGTCGTTGCTGTGGCCGGTCAGGAAGCCCGGTCCGTTCGATCAGACCTGCGTGCCGCTCCTGCGAATCGCCGCTGATCCCGTCTCGGCGTCAGCGTACGCGAAATCGATTTCATGCGCAATGGCCCTCTCGTGCGGCACGAGCGCGCTCGGCACCCGATCAGTCCGCGCGTTCCAGGTCCACCGAGAACCAGTACACGTTGTAGGGCCCCCAGAGCGAGAGCGTGAAGTAGATGCGCCGCCCGTCGTCGGAGACGTACCGCGGATTCAGGTACGGCGAGTACAGACCCGGATACTCCGCCGCCGAGACCATCTCGATCGGCTCGCCCCACGGCCCCCACGGCGTGATGCCCTCGCGGATGTAGGCGTTGCCGGCGTCCGAGTAGGTCATGATCCAGCGATCGAGGTAGCCCGACCACATGACCGAGAGCTCGCCGATCGTGCCGTCGACGACCGTCGTCGCGGCGGCCATGTCGTCGCTCCACACGGGGTCGCCGTCACCGTCGACGCCCGCGAAGTACGTGTACGCCGCAGCATCCTCGACCGCCTCGACGGTGGCCGGCACGCGCATGAGCTGCACGGCCCCGAAACGCCCGGCGGGAATGGACCAGAAGTAGATGTGCTCGACGCCGTCTTCTTCAGCGGTCACGGCCGCGACCTGCACGAAGTTCGAGTCGCCCGGCCATCGCGGCGCGTCGAGGGCAGTCCAGCTCTCGCCCTCGTCGGTCGACTTCGCGAGACCCGCGAAGTTCGCGTCCCACGCACCGGGTTCGCCCCAGAACTTCACCGACATGTACGAGAGGTACAGCGTGTCCTCCACGGTGAATCCGTGGGTCGGGATCTTCGTCACCTCACCCGTGCCGTCGTTCACGTCATGGTCGCCCTCGACGAGCGCGCTCGCCCACCCGAAGTCGTCTGCGGGGGCCCAGCCGTCGAATGTCAGCCCGTCGCTCGGGTCGTCGTCGGTCGTCCACGCGGCGACGTTCGACCGCCAATTGCCGCCCTGCCCTCCGTAGGAGTCGGGGGCGCGGTCGCCGAAGGTGTCACCGAAGAGCAGGAAGGTCTTGTCGCCGAAGTTGACCATCGAGCCCAGGTCGGTGCCCGCAACGGCGGCCGCCTCGGTGTCGTTGATCGCGTCGGGCCCGGTGAGCTTCGCGATCTCGGTCAGACGGCTCACTCCGTCGAGCACGAACGGCTGGTCGGGGTCGGCATCGATGCTCACCGGCCCGCCGCCCCCGCCGCTCTGAGCGCCCTGGGCGCAGGCACCCAGCACGAGCATGACGGATGCCCCGAGCGCGAGACTCCACGGAACACGACTGTTGCAGCCATTGCGCATGATCCTCCTCGATCGTCACCGACACGATACGTTGCCAGGCCTGATTCTGAAACCGATTTCAGCATTCGGCGCCGCTCACGCATTCATTAGCGTGGCTAATTTGTTAGACTAAGCAATATGACGGATGGTGCGCGCTCTGCCTCGATCGAACGAACGACCCAGCCCGCGAGCACGAGCGCACCCGCTGCGCGTCGCCGCCCCCTCGCCGAGCAGAGCAACGAGCTGCGCGTCGCGGTCATGCGCCTCGCCCGACGCCTGAGGCAGGAGCGCACCGAGACCGAGCTCAGCGGCTCGCAGTTCTCGACCCTCGTGTGGATCGCGGCCGAGGGCCCCCTCACGATCGGCCGGCTCGCCGAGCTCGAGCGGGTCACCGCCCCCTCGATGAACCGCACCGTCAATTGCCTCGTCGACGCCGGATTCGCCACTCGCGGCCCCTCCCCCGACGACGGGCGCAAGGTGCTCGTCGCGGCCACCGAGACCGGCGAGACCGTCGTGCGCGACACGCGCCGCCGCCGCGACGCCTGGCTCGCCAAGCGGTTCGCCGTACTCACCCCCGCCGAACGCGAGACGCTCGCCGAGGCCACGACCATCCTCAGGAGGCTCACCGACCAGTGAGTGCCGTATTCCGCTCCCTCGCCGTACGCAACTACCGCATCTGGTTCATCGGCGCCCTCGTCTCGAACGTCGGCGCGTGGATGCAGGCAACCGCCCTGAACTGGGTCGTGCTCACCGAACTCACCGACAACGATGCGCTCTCGGTCGGCGTCACCATGGCCCTGCAGTTCGCGCCGCAGCTGCTGCTCGTGCCCATCACGGGCCTCATCGCCGACCGCTTCGACCGTCGCAAGATCCTGTTCGTGACGCAGTCATCGCTCATGCTGCTCGGATTCGCGCTCGGCCTCCTGCTCCTGCTCGGCCACGCCGAACTGTGGCACATGTACGTGTTCGCCCTGCTGTTCGGCATCGTCAACGCCGTCGACACCCCCGCGCGCCAGACCTTCGTCTCCGATCTCGTGGCGACGTCGCACATGTCGAACGCGGTGGCGCTGAACTCGGCGTCATTCAACGCCGCGCGCATGCTCGGACCGGCCGTCGCCGGGCTCCTCATCGTGCTGGTCGGGTCGGGCTGGGTATTCATGATCAACGCCGCCAGCTTCCTCGCGGTGCTTGGGGCGCTGGCGATGCTGAACAGCAGACAACTGCACCGCATCCCGCGGCCGGCGCGTTCCGGCGGGCAATTCATCGCGGGCTTCCGTTACGTCGCGAAGCGACCCGACCTGGTCGTCGTGTTCGTGATCGTCTTCCTCATCGGCGCGTTCGGCATGAACTTCTCGATCTTCTCGTCGACGATGGCCGTCGAGTTCGGACGCGGCGCCGGCGAGTACGGATTGCTCAACTCGATCCTCGCCATCGGTTCGCTGACGGGCGCGCTCCTGGCGGCGCGGCGCGAGCGAGCGCGAATCCGCATCATCATCATCGCGTCGGGCTTCTTCGGCGTCGCGCTGCTCGTCTCGGCGGTCATGCCCACCTTCTGGACCTTCGCCGCCTCGACCGTCCTGATCGGCTTCGGCGCGGTCTCCATCCTCACGACGGCGAACGGCTACGTGCAGACCACGACCGAGCCCGAGCTCCGCGGACGCGTGATGGCGCTGTACATGGCGATCCTCGTGGGCGGCACTCCGTTCGGCGCACCCATCGTGGGCGCGGTCGCCGATGCCTGGGGTCCGCGCTGGGCGCTCGTCGTCGGCGGCGTCGCCGCAGCCGTCGCCGCGCTCGTCGGCCTCGGCTGGCTCGTGTTCTCGCGGGGAATGCGGTTCGCCCGGCATCCCGAGTACGCCTGGCGCCCGGTCGTGCGATTCGCGGATGCCCCGACCGCGGCGATCGCGGCCATCACCACCGAGGCGGTGCCGACCCTGCGGATCGACCAGCTCGAGGACGAGATCGAGCGAGAACTCGGGCGAGGGCGCGCGACCGCGCCGTCGGCGCCACGCGACCGGCCCGAGCCGGCCGACTTCTCTGAGGAGATGGCGCTCACCTCGCCGATCCCGCTGCCGCGCGCGCGCCGCTGACTCCCGAGCGCGAGCCCGAGCGCGAGCTCAGCGCGAGCGGCGCGTCAGATGACGCCGAGGGCGAGCATCGCATCGGCGACGCGAGTGAACCCGGCGATGTTCGCACCGACCACGTAGTCTCCCGGCACGCCGTACTCCTCGGCGGTCGCCGCCGTGCGCTCGTGAATTCCCGCCATGATCTCGGCGAGCCGCTCCTCGGTGTGCTCGAATCCCCACGAGTCGCGCGACGCGTTCTGCTGCATCTCGAGCGCCGACGTCGCGACGCCTCCGGCATTCGCGGCCTTGCCGGGCCCGAAGAGCACGCCGGCGTCACGCAGCACCCGCAGCGCCCCGGGCGTCGTCGGCATGTTCGCGCCCTCGGCGACGGCGACGACGCCGGCCGAGACGAGCTTCGCGGCCTGCGCCTCGGAGAGTTCGTTCTGCGTCGCGCAGGGCAGGGCCACGTCGATGCGCTCGGTGCTCTCGATGTCCCACACGGATGCCCCCGGCAGGAACTTCACCCGCCCGCCGCGCTCGTCGGCGTAGACCGAGATGCGCTCGCGGCGCCGCTCCTTGATGTCGCGCAGCAGGTCGAGGTCGATGCCGTCGGGGTCGTGGATGGCGCCCGAGGAGTCGGACGCGCCGACGACGCGGCCGCCGAGGGCGTGCACCTTCTCGATCGCGTAGACGGCGACATTGCCCGAACCCGAGACGAGCACGCGCGCGCCGTCGAAGGAGCGGCCCCGCGTCGCGAGCATGTGCTCCGTGAAGTAGACGGCGCCGTAGCCGGTCGCCTCGGTGCGCACGAGCGAGCCGCCCCAGGTGACGCCCTTGCCGGTGAGCACACCCGACTCGTAGCGGTTCGTGATGCGCTTGTACTGGCCGAACAGGTAGCCGATCTCACGTGCACCGACGCCGATGTCGCCGGCCGGCACATCCGTGTACTCGCCGATGTGCCGGTAGGCCTCGGTCATGAACGACTGGCAGAACCGCATGATCTCGCCGTCACTGCGACCCTTCGGGTCGAAGTCGCTGCCGCCCTTGCCGCCGCCGATCGGCATGCCGGTCAGCGCGTTCTTGAAGACCTGCTCGAAGCCGAGGAACTTGACGGTGCCGAGCAGCACCGACGGGTGGAAGCGCAAGCCGCCCTTGTACGGGCCGAGTGCCGAGTTGAACTGCACGCGGAATCCGCGGTTGATGCGCACCTGGCCGGCATCGTCGACCCACGGCACCCGGAAGATGATCTGCCGCTCGGGCTCGCAGATGCGTTCCAGAATCGAGGCCTCGACGTACTGGGGGTTCTTGTCGAGCACGCGACCGAGTGAGTCGAAGACCTCGCGCACGGCCTGGTGGAACTCGACCTCGCCGGGATTTCGCCGCAGCGTGTCCGCGTAGATGTCTTCGATGGTGGTGCGGTTCTGCAACGCGCGCCCTTCTGCTGTCGACGGATGCCACGGGTGCGTGTCTCCCGCGCGGCCATCCCACACTACCCAGTGTTGAGGAAGCCTCCGCACGTGTGACGTGCCACGTGCCCGCCCACGACGCTCGCGACGCGCTGCGGCTCAGACGCGCGCCGGCACCGCCGATGCTCGCCCTCGTGCGTGCTCGGTGTCGCGCATGCCGAGGGTCGAGACGCCGATGCCGAAGGTGACGAAGTCACTCGTCGGCCGCACGCCGACGCCGATGAGCGCCCCGCGTTCGCCGTCGCTGAGCTCGAGCCCGTGCACGAGCGCGTCGTGCACGGGCCCCGGAAGCTCTGCGGCGGGCACGATCTCGGCGACGCCCGAGAACGTGATCGTCGCTGCGGGCACCTTGACCCGCGGTGCGAACGGGATGCGCTTCGGAATCGGCACCGTCACCGAGACACGGGGATCGGCCGCGATGTGGCGGGCCTTGAACTCCCGTTCGTTCGTCGTGAACCAGAGCCGGCCGTCGTCGACGACGTGCATGACGCCCGCGGTGCGCGCTTCGCCGCGCACGGACACCATGCCGACGACCATGAAGTTCACGCTGTTGATCGCCTTCCAGACGTCGGCGCTCGTGATGTCGACCATGTCATTCCTCCTCGAACTTTACAATGTCAAGTCCATCGTGAAGACCGACGTTACGCGCGCCGCTTGACGATGTCAAGTAGTCTGGTCGGCGAAGGGATGACAATGACCGAGACGATGCCGCAGCCCGCAGTTGCGCCCGGCGCACCCGCCACGCCCCGCGCCCCCGCCACGCCCGGCGCACCCGGTCGGGCGGCGCTGCTCCGGGCGATGGAGGAGCTTGCCCGCGAGCACGGCGTGAACAACGTGGGCCTTCGCGAAGTCGCCCGCCGCGCCGGGCTCTCGCACGCGGCGCCGACGCATTTCTTCGGCAGTCGTGAAGGCATGATCCGGGCCCTCGCCATCGAGGGGCTCACGCTGCTCGACGACGAGCTCTGCGCCGCGCAGGAGCTCGCGGCCCACCTGCCCGGTCGCGAACGACTCGTCGCCGATTCGGTCGAGTTCGTCGCCTTCGCGCTTCGGCACCCCGCCCACTTCGATGCGATGTTCCGCACGCCCTCGTCGGCGCAGGGCGACGACGCGCTCGACCGGGCGCGCATTGCGGCCCTCGACGGCCTGCGGGCGCTCGTCGTGCAGGTGCACGAGTCGGGCGAGATCGGCGGCGATGCCGAGACGACCTTTCTGCAGCTCTGCGCGATGAGCCACGGCGTCGCCTCGCTCGCCGTCGATGGCCTGCTGCACGGCTTCGGCGAGCTCGCCGCGGCAGACGACGTGGTCGAACGCATCATCCGCGCTCAGATCGCGCAGTTGCCGTAGCCGTCACCGCCCGAGACGCGCTCCGCCTGCATTCGGCCGGCGCGCCGCGGCATCCCCTCTGAAAGGATTGCGTCATGACGGACGCCCCGCTGCTCGTGACCGTGCCCGGCCGGACCCTGCTGAACGCGCTCGGCTCGCCGCCGCCCGGTGCCGAGGTGCAGATCTGGGACCTCACGGGCGCCCCGCCCGCCGCGCACATCGACCTCGTCGTTCCGCCGTACATGGGCGCGGCCGCGCGACTCGGAGCACTCGACGACGTGACGGCACAGCTCGTGCAGTCGCAGTCGATCGGCTACGACGACGTGCCAGACGCCCTGCCGGCCGGCCACGTCTTCGCCAACGCCGCGAGCGTGCACGAGACGTCGACCGCCGAGCTCACGCTCGCACTCATCCTCGCCTCGCAGCGCGGCATCCCCGATTTCGTACGCGCGGCCGGCGAGGGCCGCTGGGCGCCGGTGCGCAACGAGAGCCTCGCCGATCGGCGAGTGCTGCTCCTCGGCTACGGCGGCGTCGGGCGGGCGATCGAAGCGCGCCTCGCGCCCTTCGAGGTCGAGCTCACCAGGGTCGCCAGTCACGCCCGTTCCGACGAGCGGGGCTTCATCCGCGGCATCGACGAGCTGCCGACGCTGCTTCCGAACGCCGACGTCGTCATCGTCGCCGTGCCGCTGAACGAGTCGACGACGGGGCTCGTCGACGCCGCCTTCCTCGCCGCCCTGCCCGACGATGCCCTCGTCGTGAACATCGCGCGCGGCAAGGTCGCCGACACCGAGGCGATCCTCGCCGAGGCGAAGCCCGGCCGACTCCGCTTCGCGCTCGACGTCACCGATCCCGAGCCGTTGCCGACGGGGCATCCGCTCTTCGCACTGCCGAATGTGCTCGTGAGTCCGCACGTGGGCGGGGCCACGACCGCGATGATGCCCCGCATGGCGAGGCTGCTGCGAGAGCAGATCGAGCGGATGCTGCGCGGCGATGCGCCCCTCAACGTCGTGTACCGCAGCTGAGCTGCGAGGCACGGCTCACACCGACATGCGCATGCTTGTGCATGCCTGCGCATGCGCGTATCCTCGAGCCATGGCCACCCTCGACCGTCGCGTGCAGGTGCTCTTCGAGCCCGAGCAGTACGCCGCCCTCGAGGCCGAGGCGGCGGCGGCGCACATGAGTGTCGGTGCGCTCATCCGCGAGGCCGTCGATGAGCGCCTCGCGCGCCGCCGCCGTGACGCGCGCGCCGCACTCGATGCACTGTGGGCGAGGGCCGACGAGCAGCCGGCGCGTGGGCCGATCGACTGGGCCGCCGAGAAGGAATCGATGGAACGCCCGTTCTTGCGCGAGATCCCGTGAGCCCGACGGTCATGGAGCGCGCGGTGCTCATCGACTCCGCCGTCGTGATCTACGCGCTCGCTCCGGATGACCCGCGCAGCGCCCCCTGCCGGAGCCTCCTCACCGAAGTGATGGTCGGGCGCGGCCGCGGCTACGCGAGCGTCGAGATGATCCAAGAGGTCGTGCACCATCGCATGCGCCGCACGGCCGATCGGCGCCTCGCCATCGCCGACGGCCGCGATCTCATGACCGGGCTCATGGTCCTCGACTTCGACCGCGAGGTGCTCGACCTCTCGCTCGACCTGATCGCACGCGTTCCGACGATCCGCGGGCGCGACGCGGTGCACGCCGCGACCGCCCTCGCCTACGGCATCGATACCATCGCATCGCCCGATCGCGCTTTCGACGGCATTCCGGGGCTTCGGCGCCTCGATCCGCTGGCTGCGCCGTGACCACCGCGCCGTTCGGCCAGGGCATCGCGGCACGGGCGGCCCGCCGCCTGATCAGTTGCGCCGTCGGTACTCGGAACCGGGGCCGTAGATGATGATGCCTGCGACCGGGATCATGACGAACCAGATCCACGACCACGCGTAGCTTCCGAAATGCCCCGTGAGGAAGAACAGGCCCAGCGCGATGAACGGAACGAGCGCCATGATGGTCGCACCGATCGCGCCGCCGAGCGGTTGCGGACCCCGGCGTCCGCGCTCCTCAGGCGCAGACGCCGGCCCCGCCGAGACGGGTGACGTGTACGCCGGCGTGGGGGCCGGCGGTGGTGTGAGCGCGTCCGGCGGTGACGCGAACGCGGCAGACGGCGCCGCGCCGCGCCCGTCGGAGGGCAGATCGGCGAAGAGCGGTGCGAGGTCGCCGTACGTCACGGCGGCCCGGGCCGCAGATGCACGCTCGGCGTACTCCGATGGCGAGAAGCGCCCTTCGGCCTGCGCCTCCGCCAGTCGCGCCACTGCCGCGTCGCGCTCGGCATTGCTGAGCCGGAGTTCGGGCCTGGCGGGATTCGCGTAGTCGGTCATCCCCCCACTCTGGCGCAGAGGCATCCGCACTACCACCCCCGCATTCCGAACTCCCTCGGGCGTTCGCGCAGCCGTGAGGCATAGGGTCGAGGCATGGCCACTTCGGCAGAACCCCGCGTCGCCCTCTACTTCGACTTCGACAACATCATCATCTCGCGATACGACCAATTGCACGGCGACAACGCGTACCGCAAAGACACCTCGCGCGGCAAGGCGCCCGCCGCCGGAACGCAGACCGCGAAGAAGCTCACCGAGGCGACCGTCGACATCGACGCTGTGCTCGACTTCGCGGCGACGTTCGGCACGATCGCGATCGCACGCGCCTACGCCGACTGGTCGGGGCCGATCAACGCGAGCTATCGCGGCCAGCTCATCGACCGCGCGGTCGACCTCGTGCAGCTCTTCCCGCTGTCGGCGACGAAGAACGGCGCCGACATCCGCCTCGCCGTCGACGCGGTCGAAGACATGTTCCGCATCGACGATCTCTCGCACATCGTCATCGTCGCGGGCGACTCCGACTACGTCGCGCTCGCGCAGAAGGCCAAGCGCCTCGGCCGCTATGTCGTCGGCATCGGCGTTGCGGGCGGCACGAGCCGCGCGCTCACCGCGGCCTGCGACGAGTACGCCGACTACGACACGCTGCTTGCGACTGATTCGGCGGTCACCGATGAAGCAGCGGATGCCGCGCCGGACGCCGCCGCGTCGAGCACCACGTCGGGCCGCAGAACCCGAGCGAAGAAGTCGGAGACGGCCGCGACGACCGCCGGGCAGACGACCGAACCGGCCGCAGCACCGGTCGCAGAACCGGCGCCCGCCCGACGGCGCCGCGCCACGACGAAGACGGTCACGGATGCCGCCGCCGAGGTGCCGATCGAGACGACGGAGTCGCCCGAACCGCCCTCGAAGCGCACCTCGGCCAGGGCGCTGCAGTTCGTGGCGCCCGCCGAACCCGCGTCGGCCGACGATTCCGACGGCAGCCCGCGCAACCCCGGCCGGCTCCTCGTCAAGGCGCTCGAACTGCTCCACGCGAAGAACGACGAGGAGTGGCAGTCGTCGAGCACGGTGAAGAACCAGATGATGCGCATGGATCCGAGCTTCCAGGAGCGCCGCCTCGGCTTCGCCTCGTTCACCGACTTCCTGCGGTCGCGCGGCGGGGTCGTCGAGGTCGATGAGTCCGGTCGGGGCCGCGTGCGCATCCGGCCGAAGAAGGACTGAACTGCGGCGAAACCCCGATGGTTCGCCCGCCGGTTGCGAACCTGCGCTCGTGTGGTCTGACCACACGTGCTAGTGTGGTCTGACCACATGGCGGAGCGGGCGAAGGGCGGGCGCATGACGGGCGGCACGGGCGCTGAGGCATCCGACGCACCGCGCGCCTGGCGCACCGTGCTCGAGCACGTCGAGACACGGTTGCTCGATGGCGCACTGCGCCCCGGCGATCGCCTGCCCGGCGAGCGAGCCCTCTCGGCCGAACTCGGCGTCGGCCGCTCGAGCGTGCGCGAGGCGCTGCGCGTGCTCGAGGTGCTGGGGCTCATCCGCACGGCCGCGGGCTCCGGCCCGAGCTCCGGCGCCATCATCATCGCGACGCCCGGCGGCGGCATGTCTGCGCTCATGCGCCTGCAGGTCGCTGCGAGCGGATTCCCCGTCGCCGACATCGTGCGCATGCGCCTCATCCTCGAGACCTCGGTCGCGGGCGATCTCGCCGAGGCGTCCGACACGACCGCCACGACCGAGGCATCCGACCTGTCAGGTGCGACCGCGACCCCTCCCGACCTCGCCCCCGCCGAACTCCTGCTCGACGCCATGGACTCCCCCGACCTCGCGCCCACCGAGTTCCTCGCCCTCGACGCGGCCTTCCACCTGGCGCTCGCCGAGGCTTCCGGAAACCACGTGGTCACCGCGACGATGGCGGGCCTCCGCAGCGGCATCGAGGGATACGCCCTCGACGGCCTCGCCGTGATCACCGACTGGCACGCGACATCAACCCGGCTGCGCAGCGAGCACCGCGGCATCGTCGAGGCGATCAGACGAGCGGATGCCGCATCCGCTCGCGCCAGAACCCACGACCACATCTCGGGCTACTACGCCGAGACGTTCATCGACACCCACTGAAGCGACGAAAGCGAGCATCGCCACCATGGTCAAGCGCCAGTTCCCCAACCCGAAAGAACTCGCCGAGCTCATTCGCTTCAAGGCACCGACGCTGAACGCGAAGCGGCGCCGCCTCGACCGGGCGCTCACGATCCACGACCTGCGCGACATCGCGAAGCGCCGCACGCCGAAGGCCCCGTTCGACTACACCGAGGGTGCCGCCGAGGGTGAGATCTCGCTCGGGCGCGCCCGCCAGGCGTTCGAGGACATCGAGTTCCACCCGGCGATCCTGCGCAACGTGCCGGTGGTCGACATGAGTCGCGAGGTGCTCGGCGGCCCTTCCGCCCTGCCGTTCGGCATCGCCCCGACGGGCTTCACGCGCATGATGCAGACCGAGGGTGAGACCGCCGGCGCCGGCGCGGCGGGCGCTGCCGGCATCCCGTTCACCCTGTCGACCATGGGCACGACGTCGATCGAAGACGTGAAGTCGGCCAACCCGGACGGCCGCAACTGGTTCCAGCTCTACGTGATGCGCGACCGCGAGCGCTCCTACGAGCTCGTGCGGCGTGCGGCCGCCGCGGGCTTCGACACCCTCTTCTTCACCGTCGACACCCCGGTCTCCGGAGCGCGCCTGCGCGATGTGCGCAACGGCTTCTCGATCCCGCCGCAGCTCACGCCCGCGACCGTGATCAACGCGATCCCCCGCCCCGAATGGTGGGTCAACTTCCTCACGACCCCGAAGCTCGAGTTCGCCTCGCTCTCATCGACCGGGGGCACCGTCGGAGAGCTCATCGACGGCATGTTCGATCCCACCATCTCGTTCGACGACCTCGCCACGATTCGCGACCTGTGGCCGGGCAAGATCGTGGTGAAGGGCGTGCAGACCATCGAAGACGCGAAGCTCCTCGCGGGCAGGGGCGTCGACGGCATCGTGCTCTCGAACCACGGCGGCCGCCAGCTCGACCGGGCGCCGATCCCCTTCCATCTGCTGCCGCACGTCGTGCGCGAGGTCGGCTCCGACATGGAGGTGCACCTCGACACCGGCATCATGTCGGGCGCCGACATCGTCGCATCCATCGCCCTCGGCGCCCGCTTCACCCTCATCGGCCGCGCCTACCTCTACGGCCTCATGGCCGGTGGCCGCGAGGGCGTCGACAAGACGATCTCGATCCTCGGGGCGCAGATCGAGCGCACCATGAAGCTGCTCGAGGTGTCGACGCTCGATGAGCTCGGCCCGCAGCACGTCACGCAGTTGTCACGCTTCACGGCGCTGCCGAAACCGGCGACGGATGCCGCGGAGGCCGCGGTGTCATCCAAGGCCCGGGCCGTGCGCACGCCGCGACCAGCCTCGGCATCCACAGGAAACTCTCGAGCGAAGCTGCATCCGAGCACGTAGGCTCGTTGATCGTGTACCCCGTTCGGGTGCCATCTGAGACGTCCGCGGTCGCGGATGCGAACGTCGATGCAGGAGGGTGAAACGTATGGGGCGGCACAGCTATCGGGCATCGTGGCTGCCCGCGCGTCGCTGGTTGATCGGAGCCGGCGCCCTGCTTCTCGTCGGCGGCCTGTCGATCACCGGCGTCGTGCTCAGCGGGCCGGATATCCCCGCCGAGACGGCGGCCGACACGCTGACCGCCGGCTCCGAGCCGGCGCGGCACGACGCGGCGAAGCGCTCCGCGTCCGCCGTGGCGGAGTCCACGCCCACGTCGGCCGAGGTGCCCGCGCCCGAGGCCACCTCTCCGACTCAACCGGCCCCGGCGGCACCGGCCGACCCGCCCGTCGCCGCGCCTGCCCCCGCTCCCGCTCCCGCCCCGGCTCCGGCACCAGCTCCAGCTCCAGCGCCAGCGCCCGCCCCAGCCCCGGCTCCGGCGCCCGCCTCTGGAGCCACGCCCGTCGAGGCAGAGGTGCTCGCGATCGTCAATCACGAGCGTACGGCCGCGGGATGCGGACCCGTGGCCCACGACGCAGCGCTTGCGGGTGTCGCCCGAGCCCACTCCGCCGATATGGCCGCACGCGGATTCTTCGACCACACGAACCCCGACGGGCAGAGCCCGTGGGATCGCGCGGCCGCCGCCGGCATCTCGTACGCGGGCGGCGAGAACATCGCTCGCGGCCAGGCCGACGCGGCATCCGTCATGACGAGCTGGATGGACAGCCCCGGCCACCGCGCCAACATCCTCAACTGCTCGTTCACGACGCTCGGCGTCGGCGTGCACGAGGGCTCAGGCGGCCCGTGGTGGACCCAGCTGTTCGGGTACTGAGCCCCAGCCCTCAGTCGCCACCGCCCGACACTCGCCCGATATACCGCGGCACACGCTCGCGATACCGCGCATACTCGTCGCCGAACTCGCGTTCGAGGGCGCGCTCCTCGGCGAGCACGCCGCCGTGTTCGCCGAGCACCGCCGCTGGCAGGGTCGCCGTAACCCACGCCGAGGCGCGCAGCAGGCCCGCCCCGAGGTGGATGAGCCACCAGCCGACGTACATCGGGTGACGGCTGAAAGCGTGCGGGCCGGTCGTGACGAGTGACTGCGGTCGCTCGAGCTCGAACCCACCGTTCGTGTGGCGACGCCGCTCGGCGAGCGCCCAGACGGTCAACGCAGCGCCCGCCGTGAGCGCGACGGCTCCCGCTGCCCGTTGCGCAGCACGCGGACCGGGCAACGATGCCGGCCGCAGCCGCTCGAGCACCAGAACCGCGATGATCCCGACGGTCTGCCCTGGCGGAAACGGCAGGTTGCGCAGCAGGCTGATCAGACCTCTCACAGAGGACGTAATAGTCACGTCTTCGTGCGACGCTGCGCGCGCTTTGGAGCGTCGTCGTCGCCCGATGTCGAGACCGATGCACCGATCACATGCGCGGCGACGAACTTCGCCATCTTCTGCGACTGCTGGGCCTGCTTGCGGCGTTGCTTGATAGTCTTCGCCCTCGCCTTCGCACGCTCGTCAGCGCTGCTCCCGACGGCCGCCGACCCGCGCGCGCCGTCGGCCGCACCGATCGGGCGGGAAACCCGCTCGAGCTTCGCCGCTGCCCGCGCTGCGCGGCGGGCCGCACGTCTCGGGGAGTCACTGCGCTCGGCTGCCACCGACTTGCGCACGGACCGCGCGTCGGCAACGGCGTCGTCCAACCGTGCTCGCCGAGCCCCCTTCGGCAGTTCTTTCGCCAGCCCTCGCGCCTCGGACTCGGCTCGCTTCAGCCGCACGATGGCGCGCTTGGCCTCGGCGCGCGCAGTCCGGTTCGGAGCACCCACGGATCAGCCCTCGTCGATCAGGTCGAGGAGTCTCTTCGCGGCATCCCGGATCTCATCGTGGTCATACTGACCGGCGCGGCTCTCGAGCGAGATCACTGCACACCGATGCACCTTCCGGAAATCGCCGTAGGGAAAGGAGTACGCCTCTTTCGTCTCTTCGTTCGCATCGTCGTCGATGCCGAGATGCCAGTGCCGGAACTCCGTCCATCCCTCGCTTTCGATGAAGCCGTTCTCCTCGTCTGCCGTGGGTGCGTCCTCGCTCCAGGCATCGCGTTCGTCGTGCACCACGTCGCCGTCGCGCACGAGCGAGCGTGCGTGTCGCAGTGCCGTCTCGTTGAGCCGTATCGCCATCGGTGTCTCCTCCCTGCCGGTCACCTTCCGGTCTACGTGACCACGGATACCTCTGCAAGGGGTTGCGGAACCGGACTCGTGCGGCCCCATGATGTAGACTGCTGGTCTAACCAGCAGTCTCAGGATGGTGATGAACATGCGAGTGCTGATCGTCGGGGCGGGTATCGCGGGCACCACGCTGGCGTACTGGCTGCGCAGATCAGGGCATGAGCCCACGCTCATCGAACGGGCGCCCCGTCTTCGTGAGGGCGGCTACGTGGTGGACTTCTGGGGTTCCGGGTTCGAGGTCGCGGACCGGATGGGGATCGTCCCCCGGCTGAGGGAGCAGGGTTACCGGTTCCGCGAAGCGCGGGAGGTGTCCGGTTCCGGCCGTCGGATCGCTCACATGGACCCCCGTCAGGTCATCGACCGTGCCGGAGACCGCTATGTCACCATCGCGCGCTCCGATCTGGCCGCCGCGATCTACGCGGCGCTGGACGGCAAGGTGGAGACGGTCTTCGACGACACCGTGCACGTGCTCGACGACGTCGGCGGCCGGGTGCGCGTGGAGTTCGCGCGCGGCGGGCCACGGGAGTTCGACCTGGTGGTCGGGGCCGACGGCCTGCACTCGCGGGTGCGCACCCTCACGTTCGGGCCGGAGTCGGAGTTCGAGCGTTCCTTGGGGATCTGCGTGGCGGTGTTCGATGTTCCCGGGTACCGGCCGCGGGAGGAGCTGGTCGCGGTCACGCACACGCAGGTCGGAGCGCAGATTCTGCGGATCGCGTTGCACGACGATGTGACGATGTTCTGCCTCACCTTCCGCTACGACGGAGATGCGCCGGTCGATGATGTGGTCGCGCAGCAGCAACTGCTCCGCACCCGGCTGCGGGACGTGGGCTGGGAGGCTCCCGAGATCCTGGCGCGGATGCCGCAGGCCCGCACGTTCTACTTCGACCGAGCCAGCCAGATCCTGATGCCGTCATGGTCGCGCGGTCGCGTGGCGCTGATCGGGGATGCCGCGGCCTGCCCGTCACTGCTTGCGGGTCAAGGTTCCGCGTTGGCGATGGTGGAGGCCTACGTGCTGGCGGCCGAACTGCACCGGGCGGGCGGGGACCACGCTGCCGCGTTCGCCGCCTACGAGCGACGACTCGCGCGGGTGGTGCGCACGAAACAGGATGCCGCAGTCGGGCTCGGCGTGGCGTTCGCCCCACGCAATCGCGCGCAGGTGCTGCTGCGCAACACCGTGTTCGGACTGATGGGTATCCCTCTCGTGGCCAGGCTCGCGATGGGCCGCAGCCTCCTCGACCCGATCCGGCTCCCGCCGCCGCCTGCTTGACTGTCGGCATGCCCCGTCCCCGTTTCGACAAGCTCCCCGCCACGCAGCAGGCCGCGATCCTGAACGTCGCGCTGGCGGAGTTCGCGGCCCATGGGTACCGTGATGCATCGTTGAATCGGATCATCGAGACCGCCGCAACCTCCAAAGGTTCGATGTACTACTACTTCGACGGCAAGGAGGACCTGTACGCGCATGTGATCCTCGTGCAGTTGCAGGGCCTGCTCCAGGAGGGCGGGCTGTCGCGCATCCCCGACGCCCATGACCCCGACTCGTTCTGGGCGGCGCTCGAGGACTACTACCTGCGACTCATGCAAATGCTCACTGCCTCCCCGCGCGTCGCCGCGCTGCTTCGAGACTGGCTCACCGGTGGCGCCCCTTCGTTGTACGACGCACGACACGACGCCGAACTGCAGGTGATGCCCTGGCTCGCTCGCACGGTCGCGGCAGGACAGGACGTCGGCGCGGTGCGCACCGACATTCCGACCGACCTCATCCTCACCCTTGCGATGGGGATGGGCCAGGCCATGGATACCTGGCTGATCACGCGCACACCCGAAGCCATCGACGTGCCGAACGCAGTCCACATCCTCATCGACACCATGCGTCGAGCTCTCGGTCCGGTCGAATCATCACCCGCAAGGCCTGAGCGGATGCCCCGGGCCCCCGACGCGGCACGGGAATGATCCGACGCGAGACACGCTTGCACCACTCATGAGCGCGACCGACGCACCACCACGCCCGGGCACCGTCGCCGAGCGCAGCATCGACGCCGTGCTGGAGAGCTTGCACTGGAGCGTGCTCGAGTTCGGCCACCGCGAACTCGCGGCGGGCACCATGCGCCTCGATGTCGAGCGCGGCATCCGCTTCCACTATGTCGCGAATGGCGAAGTGGAACTGCGACGCGACGGCGACGAGATGCTCGGCATGCAGGGCGGCGATTTCGTGATGGTGCCGAGCGGCGACCGGGTCGAGCTTCACGCCGCCCGCGACACGCTCCTGCTCAGCGGCTCGCTCGCGCTCCACGGCTCCGACGCGATCGCTCCGCGCGTCATGCCGTCGGTGTTGTTCACCTGCGGCTTCCGGGTCGACGAGCCGATCTTCGCGGCGTTGCTCGAGACGATGCACCGCGAGGCGTCGAGCGGTCGGGCGGGGCGGGTCTCAGTCATCGAGAGGCTCGCCGATGTCGTGGCATCCGCCGCCGTGCGCATCTGGCTGGAACGCGGCTGCGGCAACGCGCTGGAGTGGCTCGCCGGCTCGCGCGACCCGCACCTCGGCCGGGCTCTCGATGCGATCCACGAGCGCCCCGGCTCCCCGTGGACCGTTGAGTCGCTCGCCCGACTGGCCAGCTCCTCACGGTCGCAGTTCGCCGAGCAGTTCAAAGACGCCGTCGGCGACACCCCCGCCCGCTACGTCACTCGCGTGCGCATGGAGCGGGCGGAGCGGATGCTGCGGGCGGGCATCCCCGGTCGCCGGCATCGCCTACCAGCTCGGCTACGAGAGCGAAGCGGGCTTCAGCCGCGCGTTCCGCCGCCATTCCGGGTTCGCGCCGAGCCTGTGGCGCCGCAGTGATGAGCTCGGCTCGGCCGCCCCACCCGCTACCGTCTCCGTGCAGAGGTGAGCACGCCGGCGCCGAGCACCGCCGCGATGCCGCCGGCGATGAGAGCCGTCTGCACGCCGACCGAGTCGACGAGGAGCCCGCCGACTGCGGCGCCGATCGTGATCGAGATCTGGAACGCGGCGACCACGAGGCCGCCGACGCTTTCGAGCCGGTCAGACGCGACGCGTGCGCTCCAGGTCTGCACCATGGTGGGCACCGCACCGAAGCCGGCGCCCCAGACGAACACCGTCACGAAGGTGAGCGCGAGGTTCGAGCCGGCGAGTGCGAGCAGCACCGTTCCCGCGCCGATCGCGACCGGCGCGGCGATCACCAGCACGGGCAGCCGCCGGTCGGCGAGCAGACCCGCGACGAGGTTGCCGACGAAGCTCGCGATGCCGTAGGCCATGAGGAGCATGGCGAGGAGTGCGGGGGTGAGTCCGTCGATCGTCTCGAATACCGGCCGCAGGTAGGTGAACCCCATGAAGTGGCCACCGGCGATCAGGACGATCGCGAGGATGCCGATGGCGACGATCGGCGAGCGCGCGGTCTGCACCAGCGTGCGGAAGCCGGGGGCTCCGCTCGGAGGGATCGACGGCAGCGTTGCGAGTTGCGCGACGAGTGTCAGCACACCGGCCGCAGCCGCGCCGAAGAACACGGCCCGCCACCCGAACAGCTCACCGAAATACGCGCCGGCCGGCACCGCGGCGATCGTCGCGAGCGAGACGCCCATGTTCACGACGGTCATCGCGCGGCCGAGACGGTCGGCCGGCACGAGCTGCGCCGTGACGGCCAGCGACATCGCCCAGAACCCCGAGAGTGCGATTCCGAGGAGCAGGCGCGACGCGAGCATGAGGCCGAACGCCGGCGAGATCGCGACGAGCACGTTCGAGACGATGGCGAGTATCGTCAGGCCCGCCATGACCCACCGGCGATCCACCCGGGGCAGCGCCGAGACGACGAGCGGTCCGCCGATGATGCCGATGACGCTCGTCGCGGTCACGAGCTGGCCGGCCGCGCCCTCGGTGATTCCGAGTCCGGCCGCGATCGGCGAGAGCAGGCTCGCCGGCAGGAACTCGCTCGCGACGAGAGTGAAGATCCCGAGGCCGAGCGAGACGACCGCGAGCCACGCGGCCGGTCGACCGACCTGCGTCGCCGGTTCAGTCGCGGCATCCGGTGACTGCGACGGCGTCGTCAGTGTGTTCGTGGGCATGGCACTCCTTCGAGGTCGACCACCAGCCTCCCGCGGCGCGGCGCAGCGCACCCGACCGATCGTCGCCTCGACCCGACCGTTGCTCCGGAATACGACCGGCGCGCCCGTCAGGCGCGAGAACGCCGTGCGGTCGACCCGCCGCGGGCGGGCTGCGGCGCGGGGTGCCGCCGGAACCGGCTCCGGATGCCCCATCCGGTGACCCGCAACATCGCCTCGATCACGATCGCGGGACTCATCTTCGAGCGCCCCTTGACCCGCTCGACGAAAGTCACCGGCACCTCCACGACGACGAGACCTGCCTCGCGCGCGTGCCACAGCATGTCGACCTGGAATCCGTAGCCGCGGGTGTGCACATCGTCGAGCCGGATGCGGCGCAGCGCGTCGGCGCGGAACGCCCGGTAGCCCGCCGTGACATCCCGGGTCGGCAGACGGAGCACCCAACGCGCGTAGGCGCTGCCGCCGCGGGAGAGCCATTGACGGTGGCGCGGCCAGTTCTCGATCGAGCCGCCGTCGATCCAGCGGGAGCCGATGACGAGGTCGACCAGCGGGGTGGCACGGGCTGTCTCCGGCGCATCGACGCCGAGAGCCCCCGGCGCCCCGAGGGCGTCGAGCAGGGTCGGCAGCTGCTCGGGCAGGTGCGAGCCGTCGGCGTCCATCTGCACGATCGGGTCGAAGCCCTCGGCGAGCGCCCACCCGAACGCATCGAGGTACGCCGCCCCGAGACCGTTCTTCTCGGTGCGATGCAGCACCTGCACCGAGGCATCCGTCGCCGCCAACTCGTCGGCGATGCGGCCCGTGCCGTCGGGCGAGGAGTCGTCGACGATCAGCACGGAGGCCTCTGGCACGGCTACGCGCACGCGTTCGACGATCATCGCGATGTTCTCACGCTCGTTGTAGGTGGGAATCACCACCAGGGCTCGGGTCACCCCTCCGAATCTAGTCGCCCCCTCCCCCATCACCGTTCTCAGGAGATTTTGGGGCTCGGATGCCTCGGAGGGGGGATTTCTCCTGAGAAGAGGTTGATTTCGGAGTGTGGTTCCTGAAAAGAGCGACTTCGGGTGTGAAGAGAGTGGCTGCGGGTAGGAGAAGGGGCGGAGGAGGCGGTCAGCGCACGCCAGACATGAGCTTCAGCACACCGCGGCTGCCGACCGCGAGTGCGATGCCGAGCACGATCGCGATGGCCCCGAGCACGCCGAAGTAGACGACCTCGGTGTCGGAGGAGTAGAACGTGGCGAGCTGGCCCGAGATCGCCGTGCCGAGCGAGACCGACAGGAAGAACAGCGCCACCATCTGCGTGTGGAACACCTTCGGTGCGAGCTTGGTCGTGACCGAGAGGCCGACCGGCGACAGCAGCAGTTCGGCGACGGTGAACACGAAGAGGATGCCGATGATCGCCAGCAGCGGCGTCGAATTCGCCGCGCCGCCGGCGAACGGGATGAACAACAGGAAGGCGACGCCCATGATCGCGGTGCCGAGCGCGAACTTGATCGGCGTCGACGGCTGCCGGTCGCCGAGCTTCGTCCAGATCGCCGCGAAGACACCCGACAGGATGATGATGAAGATCGGGTTGATCGACTGCACCCACGAGACCGGCATCTCCCAACCGAACAGGTCGCGGTTGAGCTGCTTGTCGGAGTAGATCGTGAGCACCGTGAACTGCTGCTGGTAGAGCGACCAGAACGCGACGCTCGCGATGAAGAGCGGAATGAACCCGAACACGCGGCTGCGCTCGATCGAGGTGATGCGCGAACTCGTGAGAATGACCACGAAGTACCCGACAGCGGCCACGATCACCGCGCCGACCACCCAGGTGACGAGGTTCGTCGCGTTCACGAGGCCCGTGAGCACGAGCACGACGATGACCACGACGGATGCCGCGGCGCACCCGATGACGAGGCCGATGCGGTCGCGGGGCAGCGGGTTCGGCACGACGGATGCCTCCGGCGGGAGGCGCTTGCGCCCGAACGAGTACTGGATGAGCCCGATCGCCATGCCGACGGCCGCGAGCCCGAAGCCCCAGTGGAACCCGAGCGTCGACGCGAGCAACCCCGTCAGAATCGGCCCGAAGAAGGCGCCGAGGTTGATGCCGAGGTAGAAGATCGAGAACCCGGCGTCGCGGCGAGGATCGTGTTCGGAGTAGAGCGTGCCGACCACGCTCGTGGCGTTGGCCTTCAGCCCGCCCGAGCCGAGCGCCACGAGGATCAGGCCGACGCCGACACCGAAGAATCCCGGCAGGAGCGCCAGGGCGATGTGCCCGGCCATGATCACGATGGCGCTGTAGAAGAGCACCCGCTCGCTGCCGAGCAGGCGGTCGGCGATCCATGCGCCGAGGATCGTGGAGAGGTAGACCGCGCCGCCATAGGCGCCGACGATGCCGGCCGCGGCAGTCTCCTCCATGCCGAGTCCGCCCTCGGCCACCGAGTAGTACAGGTAGATGAGGAGGATGCCCTGCATGCCGTAGAAGCTGAACCGCTCCCACATCTCGACGCCGAAGACGTTCGCCAGCGACCGCGGCTGCCCGAAGAAGCCGTGGTCGCCCCGGGTATCGCGCGACGAGTCGCCTTCGCCGGTTCCCCTCGGCTCGGGCGGCCCGTACTCCCCCGGAGCAGGTTCGGTGACACTGCCCATGACGGCAACCATACTCCCGCTTGCGGGCCCCCGAACACGATGATGGACTGAAGAGGCGCGCGCACCGCGACATCCGTCAGCCGAACCGGAGGGCCAGCATGGCGACCATCACCGTCGGAACCGAGAACAGCACCCCGATCGAACTGCACGTCGAAGACCACGGCAGCGGCCGGCCCGTCGTGCTGATCCACGGCTACCCGCTCAACGGCCGCTCGTGGGAGAAGCAGTCGGCCGCACTCCTCGACGCCGGCTATCGCGTCATCACCTACGACCGACGCGGCTTCGGCCTCTCGAGCCAGCCGACCGTCGGGTACGACTACGACACCTTCGCCGCCGACCTGCACACGATCCTCGAGTCGCTCGACGTGCACGACGCCGTGCTCGTCGGCTTCTCGATGGGCACCGGCGAGGTCGCCCGTTACCTCAGCACCTACGGCAGCGGGCGGGTGGCGAAAGCGGCGTTCCTCGCCTCGCTCGAGCCGTTCCTGCTGCAGACCGACGACAACCCGGCCGGAGTGCCGCGCGAGGTGTTCGACGACATCGAACAGGCCGCGACGGCCGACCGCTACGCCTGGTTCGACGACTTCTTCCAGAACTTCTACAACCTCGACGAGAACCTCGGAACGCGAATCGGCGAGGCCGCGGTGCGCGCCAGCTGGAACGTCGCGGCGGGCGCATCCTGGTTCGCCTCCTCGGCGGTCGTGCAGTCGTGGCTGACCGACTTCCGGGGCGACATCGAGCAGATCGACGTGCCAGCACTGATCCTGCACGGCACCGCCGACCGCATCCTGCCGATCGACGCGACCGCGCGCGAGTTCACGAAGCGGCTGTCCGCCGCCGACTACATCGAGATCGAGGGGGCCCCGCACGGCCTGCTCTGGACGCACGGCACCGAGGTCAACGAGGCGCTCCTCACGTTCCTCTCGGCGTAGGGGGGCATGCCGCGAACTCGGGGGCATGCCCCCGTGCGCGGGCGTCGCAGATCTCGGTAGCGTCGCAGGCGGCGGGGGAAATCCGCCAGAGGGAGGAATCATGACCCGCACGTCACGCACGATCGCGATCGGTGCCGTCATCGCGGCGGCGGCATTCCTGCTGAGCGGATGCGGCATGTTCACGCCACCCGAACGGTTCAGCGACGAGACGACCCTCGACGAGCTGGTGCAGACGATCGAGATCGACCAGCCCGCGGGCAGCGTGACCGTGCGCGGTGACGCCGCCGCCACAGGGGTCGAGGTCTCGCGCACCGTCTCGTACCGCGGCGACCGCGAAGTCGGAACGACGTTCGAGGTCGACGGCGACGTGCTCGTGCTCAGCGGGTGCGGCCGGCACTGCACGGTCGACTACTCGATCTCACTTCCGGCCGGCGCCGACGTGCGCGGCGAGACCTCGAACGGCTCGATCGAGCTCGAAGGGGTCAACGAGGTCGACGTCGAGACGACCAACGGCAAGATCGAACTCGACGATGTCGCCGGCGCGGTCGAGGCCGAGACGAGCAACGGTCGCATCGAGGGGCGGGGCCTCGCCGGCACCGGCGTGCTCGCGACCACGTCGAACGGCGGCATCGACCTGCGGCTCTCGGCGGCGCAGGATGTCGAGGCCCGATCGTCGAACGGCGCGATCGACCTCGTGGTGCCGACCGAGGGCGCCGGCTACCGCGTCACGACCGATACCTCCAACGGCTCGGTCGACATCGGCATCGACGAGGACTCCGACGGCGAGTTCACGCTCGACCTCGCGACCTCGAACGGCTCGATCACGGTCACCGGCCGCTGATGGTCACCGGCCGCTGACGGCGAACTCGTCGAGCACCGCCGTGAGCTGATCGACGGCCCAGTCGAGATCCGCCTGCTCGACGACGATCGGCGGCGCCAGGCGGATCGTCGAGCCGTGCGTGTCTTTCGCGAGCACGCCGCGGCGCATGAGCGCCTCGCACGCCTCGCGGCCGGTCGCGAGCGCAGGGTCGATGTCGATGCCGGCCCAGAGGCCTGCGCCTCGCACCGCAACGACGCCGTGCCCGACGAGTGCGCGCAACCGCTCGTGCAGGTGCGCGCCGAGGGCACGCGCCCGTTCCTGCGGCTCACCGGTCGCGAGCATGCGCACGACCTCGAGACCGACGGATGCCGCGAGCGGATTGCCCCCGAAGGTCGACCCGTGCTCGCCAGGGCGCAGCACCCCGAGCACCTCCCGGTCGCCGACGACCGCCGAGACCGGCACGATGCCGCCGCCGAGGGCCTTGCCGAGCAGGTACAGGTCGGGCACGACGTCGACGAGGTCGCACGCGAATGTCGCGCCCACCCGGCCGAGCCCCGACTGGATCTCGTCGGCGATGAGCAGCACCCGGCGCTCGGTGCAGAGCGCGCGGAGCGCAGGCAGGAACTCGGCCGGCGGCAGGACGACGCCGGCCTCCCCCTGGATCGGTTCGACGAGCACCGCGACCGTGTTCTCGTCGATCGCTGCGGCGACCGCGCCGGCGTCGCCGTAGGGCACCGTGCGGAAGCCCGGCGTGTAGGGCCCGAAGTCGACGCGCGCATCGGGGTCGTCGCTGAACGAGATGATGGTCGTCGTGCGTCCGTGGAAGTTGCCGGCCATCACGACGATGTTCGCGGCATCCGGCGCCACGCCCTTCACCCGGTAGCCCCAGGCGCGTGCCACCTTGATGGCCGACTCGACGGCCTCGGCGCCCGTGTTCATGGCCAGCACCATGTCTGTGCCGCAGAGCGCGGCGAGTTCGGTGACGAAGAGGCCGAGCCGGTCGTGGTGGAACGCGCGGCTCGTGAGCGTGATGCGATCGAGCTGTTCGCGCGCCGCCGCGACGAGCCGCGGGTTGCCGTGCCCGAAGTTCACGGCCGAGTACGCGGCGAGACAGTCGAGGTAGCGACGCCCCTCGACATCCGTCACCCAGGCGCCCTCGCCCGAGGCGACGACGACGGGCAGCGGGTGGTAGTTGTGCGCGGCGTGCTCTTCTTCGAGCGCGATCGCCTCGGCGGTGCGGTCGGTCATCGCGGTCATCGTCGCAGCTCCAGGGTGGCGCACTTGACGCCGCCGCCGCCGAGCAGCAGCTCGGAGAGGTCGACGCCGATCGGGTGGTAGCCGTGGTCGAGCAGTTGTCGTTCGAAGTCCCTCGCGCGCGACGCGATCACGACGTTGTACCCGTCGCTGAACGAGTTGAGGCCGAGCACCGCGGCATCCGCCTCGTTCACGATGACGGCGTCGGGAAAGCGGGCCTGCAAGACGGCGACGGATGCCTCGTCGAACGCACTCGGCAGGTAGGCGATGTGCTCACGACCGGGTGTGTCGTCGAGCACCGCGACCGCCGTGTCGAGGTGGTAGAAGCTCGGGTTCACGAGCCGCAGGGTCACGACCTCGCGGCCGAAGATCGCGGCGAGTTCTTCATGCGAGCGAGAGTCGCTGCGAAACCCGGTGCCGGCGAGGATCGCATCGCCGACGAGCAGGAAGTCGCCCTCGCCCTCGTTGATCTCCGCCGGCACTCGCACGTCGAGACCCGCCTCGCGGAACCACCGCATGTAGGCCGGGCCCTCGGCTTGACGCTCGGGGTGGGTGAATCGCGCGCCGTAGGCGATGCCGTCGATCACGAAGCCGCCGTTCGCCGCGTAGACCATGTCGGGCAGGCCGGCGATCGGCTCGATGAGCTGCACGTCGTAGCCGAGGCCGACATAGGTGTCGTAGAGCACCTGCCACTGCGCGAGGGCGCGACCGGTGTCGGTCGGCTGGGCCGGATTCATCCACGGATTGATGCGGTACACGACCGTGAAGTACTCGGGTCGGCACATCAGCACACTGCGGCCGGTGGGGCGACGCTCGGGCCGCGTGGCGGGCTGCTCGTCGGTTCGGATCATGCTCGACATCTCATCTCCTCGAAAGCGGCGGATGGCGGACCGGGTCGCTCACAACGAGCCTCGGCGATGACCTCCAGGTTGCGCCGCCGTCGAGACGCCACTCCCAGTGTGGCCCGATCGGCGCCGAACATTCCGGGCGTGACGCGCAATTTCGCTGCCCGTTCGATGCGGTTGCGGCGAATCGCTGCGTGGAAACACGGTCGGATGCCGCGACACGCGCGTCTCGACCGGCCATTGCCGTCGTACTCCGTGTGTTGCATCCTTGAAGAAGCCGGATGCCCCATCCGACGGGCCAATGGGAGACCGAATGCCCGAACCCACCGACGACGAGCGCGTGCGACGTCTACAGCGAACGGCCTTCGGCGCCGGGGCGGGCGATGACGAGCGCGCCGCCGCCGTGGCCGAGCTCGAAGCCTTGCGACGCGTGGGCGACGGCGAGCGCGACGGCGGGTCATCCGCCGACCCGGCGGATGCCTCGTCCCGAGCGCCAGCCGACCGCGCACACCTGATGCCGGTGCCGCCGCCGAGCGCGCCCGGCCACGTCGCTGCGCGGGGTGAATCGCGCGTCCGCGGACTCGACGCAGCATCGGCCCGCAGGTTCCGGTTGGCGATCGGAGCGGTCACCGTCACGCTGCTCGTCGGCGTGACGGTCGGCTGGCAGTTCGGTGCTCGCACCGCGCATCCGCCCGCCGAGAACGCGGCGCCGACGGCGGGCGCGCCATTCGAGGCCGAGGTCGCCGATGCGCAGACGTTGTACGAGTACGTCGCCTCCCGTCCGTTCGCCAGCGAGACTCCCGCGGCCGGCGTCTTCAGCCGCCCGGTGACCGCCGCCGATGCGCCTCCCGCGGGGGCGGCCGCACAACTGGGCGTCGGGGAGCTCGACTTCCGGCTGCTCGAGGCGCACGACGAGGGCCTGCGCCTCTACGCGGTGCGCGACAACATCGATGTGTGCCTCTTCGCCGCGTTCGCCACCGGTGCCATGGCGTCGGCGTGCACGGCGGAGGGGCGGTTCCCCACCGAGGGAATCACCCTGAAGATCGGCGCGCCCGACATCCGCGACCGCGTCGATGCGACCTGGCTCCCCGACGGCACGCTTGAACTGCGCGACGGTTCGAACTGAATGTTCGGCCGCCGCTCAACCGTTCTTCCGGTCTCGCCATGCCCGGTACTGCCGGGCGACCGAGAGGTCGTACTCGGGCCCGCTGACCCCCAACGTGAACAGCCGCACGCCAGCGTCGTACAGCGCGTCGGCGTCGTCGAGGTCTGCGTGGTGGCGCACGAGCTCGTTCGAGACGGTGATCTCCGAGACATCCCGCCCCACCTTCTCGCCCCAGCGGGCGAGCACGTCGAGCTTGTGCGGCAGTTCGTCGGGCGCAACGAATGAATGCCAGATGTCAGCGTGCCGGGCGACGATGCGCAGCGTCTTCTGCTCGCCCTTGCCGCCGATCATGACCGGGATCCGGCGCGTCGGGCCCGGGTTCAGCTTCGCCCACCGGGCTTCGATGCGCGGCAGGGCGTCGGCGAGCGCGTTCAGGCGCGAGCCACGCGTGCCGAACTCGTAGCCGTACTCGTCGTAGTCGCGCTCGAACCACCCGGCGCCGGTGCCGAAGATGAACCGGCCGGTGCCGCCCTTCGCGCTGATGTGGTCGAGGGTGCGTGCCATGTCGGCCTGCAGGTCGGCGCCGCGGTACGAGTTGCAGTTGACGAGCGTGCCGAACTCGATGCGCTCGGTCTGCTCGGCCCAGGCGCCGAGCATCGACCATGCCTCGAAGTGCAGGCCCTCGGGATCTCCGGTGAGCGGAAAGAAGTGATCCCAGTTGAAGACGGCGTCGACGCCGAGTTCCTCGAGGCGCATGACCGTGTCGCGGATGGCCTGATACTCGGCATGCTGCGGCTGCACCTGAACGGCCAGACGAGCCGGGGAATCGAGGGACATCCTGCAAGCCTAGGCGGGATCCCCCGTGAGGCGCATGAAATGTGCGCCGAGCCCTGTGCGAACGCAACGGATCGACATACAATCCGAGCATGGACAACCTGGATCGCGCCATCCTCGACCTGCTCCGGCAGAACTCCCGGGCGGGGTACGGCGACATCGGATCGTCGGTCGGTCTCTCGGCATCGGCCGTCAAGCGGCGTGTCGACCGCCTCGTCGCCGACGGTGTCATCCGCTCGTTCACCATCCAGGTCGACCCGACCGTCGACGGCATGTCGACCGAGGCCTACGTCGAACTGTTCTGCCGCGGCACGGTCGCGCCCGACGAGTTGCAGCGCATCCTGCAGGGGGTGCCCGAGATCGTCTACGCCGGCACCGTGACCGGCAGCGCCGACGCGATCGTGCAGATGCGCGCCCGTGACATCGCGTCGCTCGAAGACGCGCTCGAACGCGTGCGCATCGCTCCGAACGTCGACCACACCCGCAGTGCGATCGTGCTGTCGCGACTGGTCAACCGCAGCCGGGACTGACGCCGCGCCCTCGGCCGCTTGACGATTTCTGTTTGTAGTAATACATTCGGAGCATGTCCCTCGACTGGCCCGAATGGTTCATGCTCGGCTGGCTGGCCCTGGTCGGGGTCATCGCGACACTTGCGCCGTCCTGGATGCCACGACCACGCTCGATCGGCAGGTTCGCCCGAACGGTCGGCCTCCCGCTCGACGGTGACCTGGAACTCGAACGGGCGATCGGCGATCGGCTCCGGCTGCGGGTGAGATGGGGTTCGCTCGGCTCTCTCGTCGGTGCCGCCGCCGGCGTGCCGATCGTGCTGAGCGGCGCGCTGACGACATCCAACGAGTGGGGTACGAACATCGCACCCTTCGCGTCGATCGTGCTGCTCGGCCCACTCGTCATCGGTCGCGGCATCGGAGTGGCGATCTCGATCCTCCCTGCGCCACCCGAGGTGCGGCACATCGGCCCGCGCATTGCGCGAGTTCCGCGCCCGGCCGTCGCCGACTACGTTGCGCCGATCGAACGGATCGGCGCCAGGATCCTGATCGCCATTGGCGTCGTGTTCGCCGCCGCCGTCGGCCTGATGCCGGTCGCTGTCGGGCCGCGCGTCCTCGTTGGCGCAGCGGCGCTCGCCGCGCTCGCGGCGCTTGTCATCGTCGAACTGGTCTCGGCCGCACTAGTGGCCCGGCCGCAACCCGCGGTCAGCGAGCAGCTCCTCCGGTGGGACGATGCACTCCGTGCTCAGACCTTCCGCGATCTCGTGTCGATACCACTCATGTTCGGTGCACTCGCGTTGTTCGCCTCGCTCATGGCCGGCCTCGGCTCGGCGGCATCGCTGGGCGACACCGGCATGATCCTCGCGAACGTGGCCGCGAATGCCATGTTCTTCGCGATGCTCGTCGTGCTCGCGATCTCGCTCGCAGTGAAGCCGGCCCGCTACTACCTCAAGCGGCTCTGGCCGGCGCAGTACGCCGAGACGCGACAGCCCGCCTACGGATCGGTGCCGGCGGCCGCACCCGAAGGCACGTGATGCTGCTCGAGATCGACGCCGAGTCCTCCGTTCCGCCGTTCGAACAGTTGCGCCGCGCGGTCATCGACGGCGTACGCGACGGCAGGCTCGTGCCGGGAACGCGGCTTCCGCCGGTGCGCACCCTCGCCGCGGAACTCGGCCTCGCCGCCAACACGGTGGCCCGCGCCTATCGCGAGCTCGAGCGCGACCGCGTCATCGAGACGCGCGGACGCAACGGTTCCTTCATCTCGGCGACCGGCGACCCGACCGAGCAACAGGCGCAGCTCGCGGCATCCGTCTATGCCGATCGCATCACCCAGCTCGGTCTCGACACCGACCGGGCGCTCGAGATCGTCCGCGCGGCGCTCCGCAGCGGCGACTGAAGGCGCGCACTCGCAGACTGCAGGCGATTCCGCCGCAGAGGCTCCGCACGGCACGCACGACCCGGAATCACCTGCAATCTGCAGCGGATGCCGCCAGCGCCGCCGCCCGCCTGCCTCACTCCTCGGGGATCGGCCGCTTCGGGAGCTTGCGCACCTTCGACCGGCGGCGGCGACGCTCGGGAATCATCGAGCGCATCTCCTCGAGCTTGCCGAAGCAGAGCAGGCGGTCTTCGCCCTCGAGCACCACGCCCTTGCGCGGATTCGGGATGACGGTCGTGCCTCGGTGCAGCGTGAGCACCGTGATGTCGCGCTCCCAGAGGCCCGACTCGCCGAGCGTCGTGCCCACGAGGTCGGCCCCGCCGTGCACCAGGAGTTCGGCCACGCCGTAGCCGGTCGAGACGGTGAGGCGCTGGCGCACGTCGATCTCTGGGAACGCGACCTGGTTCGCGATGTAGTCGATGACCGCGCCGGCGACATCGAGCTTCGTCGCCGTCTCGATGCCCTCGAGGCCGGGCGACGAATTGACCTCCATCACGAGTGGACCGTCGTCGCCCTCGAGCATGTCGACGCCCGCGACGCGCAGCCCCATGATCTGCGCCGAGCGCACGGCGGCCTGCTCGTACTCGGGTGCCAGGTCGACGGCCTCGACGGTGCCGCCGCGGTGCACGTTCGAGCGGAACTCATCGCCGCTCGCGCTGCGCCGCATGGCCGCGACCACACGGTCGCCGACGACGAGGGCGCGGATGTCGCGGCCCCTGCTCTCCTTGATGAAGCGCTGGATCAGCACGTTCTGCTTCGTCGAGTGCAGCGTCTCGATGATCGCCTCGGCGACCTTGACCTCGGGCGCGAGGATGACGCCGATCCCCTGCGTGCCCTCGAGCAGCTTGATCACGACCGGCGCTCCGCCGACCCGTTCGATCGCGGGCCGCACGTCGGCGCGGTTGCGCACGAACGCCGTCGCGGGCATGCCGATGTTGTGCCGAGAGAGGATCTGGTTGGCCCGCAGCTTGTCGCGCGAGTTCGTGATGCCGTTCGCGGTGTTGGGCGTGTAGACATCCATCTGCTCGAACTGACGCACCACGGCGGTGCCGAAGTACGTCACCGAGTTGCCGATGCGCGGCAGCACCGCGTCGTAGTCGGAGAGGCGACGCCCGCGATACTGCAGGTCAGGTTCGGGGCCCGAGAGGTCGATCGCGAAGCGCAGCGTGTCGAGCACCTTCACCTCGTGACCGCGCTGCTGTGCGGCCGTGCGGAGTCGCTGCGTGGAGTACGCCTGCGGGGCGCGCGAGAGGATCGCCAGTTTCATCGTGTTGCCCCTGCGAAGATGGTCGGGTGAGCGAGTCCGTCCATTCAAACACCATCGCGGGATGGCGCGAATGGGTGAACCTGCCGGGAGCCGAGGTGCCGTGGATCAAGGCGAAGCTCGACACCGGTGCGCGCACCTCCTCGCTGCACGCGTTCGACCTCGAGGAGGCGCGACGCGACGACCAATCGCTCGTGCGATTCGGGGTGCACCCGTGGCAGAACTCCGATGAAGACGCCGTCATCGTCGAGCTCCCCGTGCACGACCGCCGTTCGGTGCGCAGCTCGTCGGGTCACACCGAGGAGCGCATCGTGGTGCTCCTCGACGTCGTGCTGATGGGTCGCACGATGACGGCCGAGGTGACGCTCACCAACCGCGACGAGATGGGCTTCCGCATGCTCATCGGGCGTGAGGCGCTTCGGCAGGGCTTCATCGTCGACTCGGCGCGCAGCTTCGTCGGGGGGCGCGCGCCTCGAGGCATCCGTCGCCGCAATCGCGGCCGCGACTCAACCCGCGCCTGACCGCCCGACCCGTGCGAACCCGCGACCTCCGGCCGCCGGCCCCGCCCGACCCGCGACCCCGCGACCACCGTTCTCAGGAACACCCCCTCCGAAACCACCACTTCTCAGGAGTTTTCAGCCAGTTTCAGCTGCCAGCGACTGAAAACTCCTGAGAAAAGTGGTGGTGGGGGGAGGGTCAGATCACGTCGTCGGAGATCGCCGTCGGGTTGCCGAAGCGGTGGTTCGTGATCGAGATCGCCTGCTCGTGCAGGAACGGCAGCAGCTCGACCCGGCCGGAGGGCGTGACGGGGTGCGACCACACCGCGACATCCGGAGTGCCGCCGAGCGCGTCGGCCAGAGCGGATGCCCCGCCGCCGACGAGCCGCACCCGAGGCGTCGAGACGCCCTGCTTCGCGGCACGGGCGAGCCAGCTCGCGTCGCCCTCGCGCACCACCCGGAAGTCACGCGCCGAGAGCAGGGTGTGCACACCCTTCGGCAGCTCGACCGCGGTCGAGACCGTGAGGGCCGACTTCGCGAGCAGGCCGGCCGCGATGACGCGGAGCCCCTCGGCGAGGCTCGCCTGCTCGCCGATGCGCACCGTCACCGGCAGCGGCCGGTAGCGGAACAGGTTGCGCTCGGCGCCCACGCCCGAGACGTCCTTCACGACGCCGTACTCCTCGGCCCAGGCGAGCTCGTCGGAGAGCGCCGAGCGGCGCAGCACGTCGAACGACTCGTAGTCGAGCGCCGACTGCGAGGCCTCGATGAGTTCGGTGACGCGCTTCTCGAGTCCGCGAAGGTGCAGCGTGCTCGACGAGGTGCCGTGCTTCGGCAACCACTCGCCGAGCCCGAACAGGTAGTTCGGGCCGCCGGCCTTGGCGCCCGCGCCCACGGCCGAACGCTTCCAGCCGCCGAACGGCTGACGCTGCACGATCGCGCCCGTGATGCCGCGGTTGACGTAGAGGTTGCCGGCCTCGACGCGGTCGAGCCACGTGGCGAGCTCGTCGGGGTCGAGCGAGTGCAGGCCCGCGGTCAGGCCGTAGTCGACCGCGTTCTGCAGGCGGATCGCCTCGTCGAGGTCGCGGGCGTGCATGATGCCGAGCACGGGGCCGAAGAACTCGGTAAGGTGGAAGTACGAGCCCGACGCGACGCCCGTGCGAATGCCGGGCGACCACAGCCGGCCGGTGTCGTCGAGCTGCTGCGGCTCGACGAGCCACTCCTCGCCGATGCCGAGTTGGGTGAGCGCGTGCAGCAGCTTGCCGTTCGCGGGTTCGACGAGCGGGCCCATCTGGCTCGTCGCCCGCTCGGGCCAGCCGACCTGCAGCGAGCGGGTCGCGTCGACGAGCTGGCGGTGGAAGCGCTCGGACTTCGCGGCAGAGCCGACGAGGATCACGAGCGAGGCAGCAGAGCACTTCTGGCCTGCGTGCCCGAAGGCGCTCTTGACGACATCGGATGCCGCGAGGTCGAGGTCGGCCGACGGCGTCACGATGATCGCGTTCTTGCCGCTCGTCTCGGCGAGCAGCGGCAGATCGTTGCGGAACGAGCGGAAGAGCTGCGCCGTCTCGTAGGCCCCGGTGAGGATGACCCGCTCGACCGCGGGGTGCGAGACGAGCTGCCTGCCGAGCTCACGCTCGCCGAGGTCGACGAGGGTGAGGAGTTCGCGCGGGATGCCGGCCTCCCACAGCGCCTCGACCATGACCGCGCCCGAGCGCTGGGCGAGCTTCGCCGGCTTGATGATGACGCCGGAGCCCGCGGCGAGCGCGGAGAGCACGCCGCCCGCGGGGATCGCGACGGGGAAGTTCCACGGCGGAGTGACGACGGTCAGGTGCGACGGCACGAAGACGGCGCCCTGCACGCGATCGAGTTCCCGGGCGCGCTCGGCGTAGTAGTGCGCGAAGTCGATCGCCTCGCTGATCTCGGGGTCGGCCTCGGCGATGGTCTTGCCGGTCTCTGCGGCCATGATCTCGATCAGGCGGTCGCGGTTCGCGGCGAGCGCGTAGCCGGCGCGGTGCAGCACGGCGGCGCGTTCGGCGCCGGGCAGCTCGCCCCAGGCGCGGCCGCGGGCGGCCACGGTCTGGATGACCCGCCCGAGGGTCGCCGCGTCGTCGATGCGGCCGGCCGCGATCGTGTCGATGCCGAGCGTCGAGCCGGGCACCCGCTCGAGGATCCGGCGCCCCCACTCGCGATTCGGCGCGAGGGCGGGGTCGGTGTCCGGCTCGTTGCGGAATCCGGGAGTCACGCCGGAGCCGGCCGGGGCAGCGGATGCCGCGGCATCCGTCAGCTCCGAGCCGTCGGACCCGTCGGAGCCCCGGGTGATGCCGAGCACCACACTCGTCAGCGAGCGGTCGTCACCGTGCTGGGCGCCGGGCGCCGGGGCATCCGGAACCGTCATCGCGGCCGCGAGGCTCTCGTCGGTCCACTCGGTGCGGCGGTTCTGCGTGCGGTTCGGCGTGGGCGCCGGCCCGCTCGAGGGCTCGAGTGCTGCGAGCGAGGCGAGGTAGCGCGCCTCTTCGCGCTGGAAGAGCGACTCGGTCGACGCGAGCTCGAACACCGCAGACATGAAGTTGTCGTGGCTCGCGTTCTCTTCGAGCCGGCGGATCAGGTACGCGATGGCGACATCGAACTCGCTCGGGTTCACGACGGGCGTGTAGAGCAGCAGGTTGCCGACGTCGCGGCGCACGGCCTCGGCCTGCCCCGTCGCCATGCCGAGCAGCATCTCGAAGTCGACGCGCGATTCGACCCCGCGCTCGCGGGCGGTGAGCCAGGCGTGGGCGACGTCGAACAGGTTGTGGCCGGCGATGCCGAGCTTCACGGCGTCGGCGCGCTCCGGCGTCATCGACCAGTCGAGCACGCGCTTGTAGTTGGTGTCGGAGTCCTGCTTCGAGTCGTAGGTCGCGAGCGGCCAGCCGTGCACGGCGGAGTCGACGTGCTCCATCGCGAGGTTCGCGCCCTTGACGACGCGCACCTTGATGGGGGCGCCGCCTGCTGCGCGCCGGGTCTTCGCCCAGGCCGTGAGTTCCTGCATCGCGCCGAGCGCGTCGGGGAGGTACGTCTGCAGCACGATGCCGGCCTCGAGGCCCTGCAGCTGCGGCTGGTCGAGCAGGTTCGTGAAGACCGCGATCGTCAGGTCGAGGTCGCGGTACTCCTCCATGTCGAGGTTGATGAACTTGCCGCCGGTCGCGCCCGTCGAGCCCGTCGAGCCCGTCGAGCCCGTCGAAGCCTGCGCCGCGAGTTCGTAAAGCGGCGTGAGCTTCGCGACGATCTTCGCGACGGCCTCGTCGAACGACCACATCGAGAGCTGGCTGACGACGCTCGAGACCTTGATCGACACGTAGTCGACGTCATCGCGCGCGAGGAAGTCGTAGGTGCCCTGCAAGCGCCGATCGGCCTCCGCCTCGCCCAGCACGGCCTCGCCGAGGAGGTTCAGGTTCAGCCCGTTGCCCGTCTCGCGCAGGGTCGCGATGGCCGGGCCGAGCTTGTCGGGCGTCGCGTCGAGCACGAGGTGGCCGACCATGGCGCGCAGCACCCGGCGCGCGATCGGGATGACGACCCACGGCAGCACGGGGGCGACGACGCCGCCGACGCGGATCGCGGCCCTGAGATACCAGGGCAGGAACTTCGGCGTGAGCTTCGCGACCTGCTCGAGGTTGCGGCCCGCGACGCCGAGGTCTTCGGGGCGCATGACGCCGTCGACGAAGCCGACCGTGAAGTCGAGCCCGCGGGGGTCCTTCAGCACGCCGGCGAGGCGCTCGGCGGCGGGATCGACGGGGTGCTCGGCGCTCTCGGCGAGCCAGCGGCGCACGAGGGCGACGACGTGGTCGGTGTTCGGCCGGGCATCCGTGGCGGCGTTCGACATGGTCACGAGGGTAGTGTCCTTTGCTGGATCCAGAGGGGTGCGGAGGACGGGCGCGCCGGGGCCGGCGAGCCTGTCGGTTCAGTATGCGCCGCGACATCCATTCGGTACAGCGAATGAATCTGAAAGATAATGTTCAGAAGAACCGAATGATCAGCGGATGCCCCGGAGGTGCCCATGCTCGACGTGCGACGCCTGCGCCTGCTCGTGGAGCTCAGCGACCGCGGCACGCTCTCGGCGGTCGCCGAGGCCTTGTCATACAGCCCCTCCTCGGTGTCGCAGCAGCTCAGCCAGCTCGAACGCGAAGCCGGCGTGCCGCTCCTCGTGCAGGTGGGGCGCCGCGTGCAGCTGACAGCGCAGGCCCAGGTGCTCGTGGGGCATGCCCGCGCCGTGCTCGACCGGCTCGAGGAGGCCGAGTCCGAGGTCGCCCGCTCGCTCACCGCAGTCGGCGGCACGGTGCGCATCGCCGTGTTCCAGTCGGCCGCGCACGCCGTGGTGCCGCAGGCGCTCACCCTGCTGCGCACCGAGCACCCCGCACTGCGCGTCGAGGTCACCGAGCGCGAGCCCGACGTCGGGCTCTTCGAGGTGTCGGCGCGCGACTTCGACCTCGTGATCGCCGAGCAGTACCCGGGCCACACGCGCGCGCACCGCGAGGAGCTCGACCGCGTGCACCTCGTCGCCGACACGATCCGGCTCGCACTGCCGCCCCACCCGGCGTCGCGTGGCGTCGCGGCAGCCGATCACTCGCTGCGCGCCGCGGCATCCGCGATGCCCTGGGTGCTCGAGCCTGCGGGCACGGCCTCGCGCGACTGGGCCGAGCAGCTCTGCCGCGACGCCGGCTTCGAGCCCGACGTGCGGTTCGAGACGGCCGACCTGATGGCGCACATCCGCCTGATCCGTTCGGGCAACGCCGTCGGGCTCCTGCCCGACCTCGTGTGGGCGGGCCAGGCGCCGAGCGTGACGCTCGTCGACCTGCCGGGGCAACCCGAGCGCGAGGTGTTCACCTCGACCCGCCATGCCGCGGCGACGCGGCCGGCAGTGGCGGCCTGTCGTGACGCGCTCGCCCGTGCGGCGCACGCCACGGCGACGCCGTCAGCCCGGTGACGGCTTCAGCCCCGCGACGGCTTCAGCCCCGCGACGGCTTCAGCCCAGTGACCGTCGATACGCTGTGGCCATGTCACGAACGCTGCAGCGACTCGCCCTGTCCGGCACGATTCTGCTTGCGGCGACGGTGCTGACCGCCTGCGCAAGCGGCGCCGACCGGGCGGCCGAGACCGTCGACCCCGTCAACCCGGTCGGCACCTGGGGTGACGCCGCCGCGACAGGCGAGCCCTCGCTCGCGCTCGCCGAGGACGGCTCTCTGACCGGCACCGACGGCTGCAACCGGCTCATCGGCACGTGGACCGCCGAGACCGACACGGTCACCTTCGTCGACGTCGCCTCGACGCGCATGTTCTGCGAGGGCGTCGACACGTGGCTCTCGGCGCTCGCGACCGGCACGGTCGACGGCGGCACCCTCACCGTCCTCGACGAGTCGGGCGCCGAGATCGGCACGCTTGCGCGGTCGAGCGACGAGGTGCCGACTTCCGAACCCTCGATCGAGCCGATCGCCGACGCCCTCTTCACCGGCACGTGGGGCACCGAGTCGGCCGGAACCGCCTCGGGCGAGCCGTTCATCATCATCGCGGCCGACGGCACCGCGAGCGGCAGCGACGGGTGCAACACCTTCGGCGACTCCACCTGGACACTCGACGGCGACACGATCACCTTCGACGGCGGCTTCAGCACCCTCATGGCTTGCGAGGGCGTCGACCAGTGGCTGAACCAGCGGGCCACCGCGACGGTCGACGCCGACACGATGACCTTCTTCGACGAGTCGGGCGCCGAGATCGGCTCCCTGCCGCGCACGGCGTAGCGGGCCCCGGCGTAGCGGGTCCGGCGTAGCGGGCGGCGAGTCGGGAGTCGGCCCAGACATTTCGCTCGCGGCCGAAATGTTGTCGTTCTAGTCTCGTCACATGAAAGCCCACACCTACACCACAGACCTGGTCTGGTCGGGAAGCACCGGCGCGGGCTACCGCGCATACGATCGGGCACACGACCTCGCGATCGGTGACAGCGCACGGCTGGCGGTGAGCGCCGATCCCGCGTTCCGCGGCGACGCGACGCTCGCCAACCCCGAGCAGCTGCTGCTGGGCGCCGCCAGTTCCTGCCAACTGCTCTCGTTCCTGGCGGTCGCGGCGCTCACGCATGTCGACGTCGTCCGATACTCCGATTCGGCGACAGCCGTCATGCCGCCCGACGCGCGGCCGATGCGGATCACCGAGATCTCGCTGAACCCGGTCATCTCCGTGCGCGGCGCGGATGCCGCGACGGTGCAGGAACTGGTGCGCCAGGCGCACGAGCAGTGCTACATCGGCAACACCCTGAACGCCCGGGTCAGCGTCGCCGCGACCGTGGAGGTCATCGATGGATGACATCCGGGTTCCGGTCACCGAAGGAGCAGCAGGCCTCGCGCGGATCGGCGCCATCCTCGGCGAGGCGCGCGTGTCGCTGGAAGGCGGCGGAATGTGGTCGGGCATCGCCCACTACCTCGTGCACGACGGACGGAGAGCAGCAGACGTCCTCACCTCGGCCGACGTCCGCGGAGTCGAGGTCCGCGAGGCGGTGGTGATGCCCCTGGCCGCAGACGTGCCCGGCGAGCTGGGCAGAATGATGGCGCGGCTCGCCGACGCCGGCGTCCGCCTCGACGCGCAGTACAGCGACCACGACAATCGGAAGGTGTTCGTGGTCGACGATCCGATGACGGCGAGGGCGGTTCTCGAGTGAATGACCGAGCGCGCCCACCGCTCGCGGAGATCGGGCCCGTCATCGGCGAGCCGGCGCGGCTCCGGATCCTGCACGAGCTCCTCGGAGGTGTCGTCCTGCCGGCCGGCGCGCTCGCCGCTCGCGTCGGCCTGGCGGCATCCACGACGAGCGCCCACCTCGCAAGGCTCCACGCTGCCGGGCTGATCGAGATCGAACAGCAGGGTCGGGCTCGGTTGGCGCGGCTCTCTGACCCACTGGTCGCTGAAGCCGTGGAAGCCCTGTTACGCCTGACCGGCGAGGCGCCCGTGGGCACACTCACTTCGTTCGACCGACGCGCAGCGATGCGAGAGGCACGTTCGTGTTACGACCACCTCGCGGGGCGGCTGGGAGTCGCGTTCACCGACCTCGCGTTCACCCGCGGTTGGGTGAACGACCACGACGGCATCTGGTCGATGCCAGACGACGCTCCGGTCGCCCTCGAACACGCGACGGGACTGAACCTCGCCTGGCCCGCATCGTCGCGGCCGCCCGTGCGCCCGTGCTTCGACTGGACGGAGCGAAGACCGCACCTCGCCGGCAAGCTCGGAAAGGCGCTGCTCGACGGAATGCTGGCGAACGGATGGCTCCGGCGCCGTCGCTCCGACCGGGCCCTCACCGTCACCGAGGCGGGCGAAGAACAATTCGCGGCGGTCGGCATCGTGTGAGGTCACCCCAGTTCGCGGAGCGGACTGGTCATCTCACCGCCGGCATCCCCGGTGTTCACGGTGCCCTTGGGCTCGGCAGGTGCGTCAACCTGCGAACAGCCGAGACCTGGTAGTAGTTCTCAATCAGGGTGGGGTGAACGCTCGAGCCGGTCACTCCCGAGCGGATGCCTCCGCGAAGCGCTGCGCCTGCATCGCGAGGAAGTCGAGCACCTCGGGCGCCCCCTCGACCCGGTACCGCACGCCGCGCGGCATCCACATGAGGGCCATCGACAGGCTCTCGACCGACTCGGACTCGAGCGGCCACGCGCAGTGCTCGGCGTCGATCGCGACGACGTCGCGCCCGTACCAGCCGAGATGTTCGACGAGATCCGCTTGCGTCATCTCGGCGACGACCCGGGCCTTCACGCTCCGGTCGCGCCAGCGCACCGCCGCCTCGACCCTCGCCCGCGCGGCGTCGTCGCTCATCGGCCGGGGCTCGAACCGCACTCGCGTCGGGAACACGTCGCTCATGCGATCGAGCCGGAACGTGCGCCAGTCCTCGCGCTGACGATCCCACGCGAGCAGGTACCAGCGCCGGGCGACGGGCACGAGCCGGTAGGGCTCGACCACTCGCGATGACGCCTCACCCGCGGCATCCGTGTAGGTGAAGCGCAGCCGCTCGGAATCACGGCAGCCGAGCGCGAGGAGCCCGAGCAGTTCGGCGTCGACCTCAGGCGTCGGCCGACCCGAGCGAGTCGAACCGGGGCCGCCCGAACCCGCCGCCGCGTGCGACTGCAGTGCCTCGATGCGGCGGCGCAGCGCGGGCGGCAGCACCTGTTCGATCTTGGCGAGCGCGCTGAGCGTCGTGTGCTCGGCGCCGCGCAGCCCCGCCGTCGCCTGGGAGCGGAGGCCGACCGCGATCGCGACTCCCTCGTCGTCGCTGAGCAGCAGCGGCGGCAGCCCGGTGCCGGCCTCGAGCCGGTAGCCGCCGGTCGAGCCCCGCGCCGAATCGATGCCGTAGCCGAGTTCGCGCAGCCGGTCGACATCGCGGCGGAGGGTGCGGTCGGAGACGCCGAGCCGGTCGACGAGTTCGCGCGCCGACCAGTGTCGATGACTCTGCAGCAGCGAGAGCAGTTCGAGGGTTCGCGAGGTGGTTGCGGCCATGCTCCAAGTTTCCCATTGATGCGGACAGAAACTGGCCGGATGCCTCGGAAGACTGCAGACATGACGAATCAGATGATCTCCGCTCAGGGCCTCACGAAGACGTTCCCCGCCAAGGGGAAGGTCGTCGAGGCCGTCCGTTCCGTCGACCTCTCGGTCGACGCCGGCGAGCTCGTCGCCTTCCTCGGCCCGAACGGTGCCGGCAAGTCGACGACGCTTCGCATGCTCACCACGCTGCTGCCGCCGACGAGCGGCGAGGCGATCGTCGCCGGCTCCGACATCCGCCGCGACCCGGCCGCAGTGCGGCGCCGCATCGGCTACGTCGGGCAGGGCAACTCGGGCGGGCACACTCAGCGCGTGCGCGACGAGCTGCACGCGCAGGGCGCCTTCTACGGCATGGGCCGCCGCGAGACCCGGGCCCGCGCCGCCGAGCTGATCGACTCGCTCGAGCTCGGCCAGGTCGCCGGCCGTCAGGTGCAATCGCTCTCCGGCGGCCAGAAGCGCCGGCTCGACATCGCGCTCGGCCTCATCCACCGGCCCGAGCTGCTCTTCCTCGACGAGCCGTCGACGGGCCTCGACCCGCACAGCCGCGCGAACCTCTGGGAGCACATCGTCGACCTGCGCCGCGAGACCGGCACGACGATCTTCCTCACGACGCACTACCTCGAGGAGGCCGATCAGCTCGCCGAGCGCGTCATGGTGATGGATCACGGCCAGGTCATCGCCGACGACACGGCATGGGCACTGAAGGCGTCGCTCGCGGGCGACCGCGTGAGCCTCACCTTCGAAACGGCAGCGGATGCCGCGGCAGCCGCGGCGCGCATCGGCGGCGAGGCCGCGGGGCAGGTCGTCACGGTGACCGCTCCCGGCGGCGACCGTGCGCTGCCCCGATACATCCGCTCGCTCGACGAAGCCGGGCTCGACGTCGTCGCGGCGACGCACCGGCAGCCGACCCTCGACGACGTCTTCCTCGCCCTCACCGGCCGCACCCTCCGCGAGGAGGCGGCGCACGCCGGCGCAGACGCAGAAGCCCCCGTCCCCGCCTGACCACATCGACCTGAACCTGACGACACCGACCTGAAGGAGCACCATCATGACCACCATCGACACCACCGCTCGGCCCACCGGCTTCATCCGCGACACCGCGGCGGTCTTCGTGCGCGAATCCCGGCCACTCGTGCGCGACCCGTTCAGCGTGATGTTCTCGCTCGTGCAGCCGCTCATCTTCCTCGGGCTGTTCGGTCCGCTGCTGATCGGCGCCGCCGGCGGCGATGCGGCGGGCACCCTGCAGTGGTTCGTGCCCGGCATCCTCGTGATGGTGGCGCTGTTCGGCACGGCCTCGACGGGCGCGAACCTGCTCTTCGAGATGCAGACCGGTTCGCACGAGCGCACCCTGGTCGCGCCGCTCTCGCGCAGCGCGCTGCTCGTGGGTCGCGCGCTCAAAGAGGTCGTGCCGCTCGTCGTCCAGGGCACGATCGTCGTGCTTGTCGCCGTGCCGTTCGGCTTCACGCTCAATGTGCCCGGGCTCGTCGTCGGCCTCGCGGTGCTCGCGGTCTTCGGCATCGGCTTCGGCGCGCTGAGCTATAGCCTCGCGCTCGCCTGCCGGACTCGCGACTGGATGTTCTGGATGGTGCACCAGACCCTGCTCTTCCCGCTCATGATCCTCTCGGGCATGCTGCTGCCGCTCGAAGACGGCCCGGCCTGGATGCAGGTCGCCGCCGCGATCAACCCGCTGAGCTACCTCGTGGGCGCCGAGCGGGCGCTGCTCGCGGGCGACTTCGGTGCAACGGCCGTCATCGGCGGCGTGATCGCGGCCGCAGCGACGTGCGCGATCGGCGTCGTCGTGGGTGTGCGGGCCATGCGCCGCGCGTAGACTCCTGCCATACCGTCTGTGACGAGGTGAAGCATGGCTGCCGGCGACGAAAGAGTTGCAGCGTTCCATCGGCTGCATTCCCACGGATGCTTCGTGATGCCGAACCCGTGGGACGTGGGGAGCGCGCGGGCCCTGGCCCAGATGGGCTTCCCCGCCCTGGCAACGACCAGTGCCGGGTTCGCCTGGACGCTGGGGCGCCCCGACAACGGGGTGGCGCTCGACGAGGCTCTCGCTCACCTTCGAGCGATCGCGGGCGCTGTCGACGTGCCGGTGAACGCAGACTTCGAGGGCGGGTACGCAGTCGAGCCCGACGGAGTCGCGGCGAATGTGATGGCTGCGGTGAGCACGGGCATCGCGGGTCTCTCGATCGAGGACTCGTCGGGTGATGCAGACGAGCCGCTCTTCGACTTCGACCTGGCGGTGGCACGCATCCGTGCCGCTCGCCAGGCGATCGACGAGAGCGGCACCGGGGTGCTGCTCACGGGTCGTTCAGAGGGATTCGTGGTCGGCCGGCCAGATCTCGACGAAACGATCCGCCGCCTGCGCGCATACGCCGACGCCGGCGCCGACTGCCTCTACGCTCCCCGCATCGGGTCGGTCGATCAGATCGAGGCCATCGTCGCCGCAGTGCACCCCAAACCCGTGAACCTGCTCATCAACGCCCCGTTCACCACCGTCGGCGAGGCCGCGGGGCTCGGGGTGCGCCGCATCAGCGTGGGCGGCACGCTCGCCCGCACCGCATGGGACGGATTCCTTCAGGCGGCCCGCGAGATCGCCGACGACGGAACCTTCTCGCGGTTCACGGCGCTGCCCGACGTCGACGGACTGCTCGGCCGTTGACCGGCCTTCACGCCGACGTGACGATTACGCTCGAGGAATGCCTCAGCTGCGCCACGACGTCGTGATCATCGGCGGCGGCCACAACGGCCTCACCGCCGCCGCCTACCTCGCCCGCGCCGGCAAGCGGGTGCTGCTGCTCGAGCGCAGCGACCACCTCGGCGGGGCCGCCGTCTCGGCGCAGGCGTTCGCGGGCGTCGACGCGTGGCTGTCGCGCTACTCGTACCTCGTGAGCCTGCTCCCGCAGCGCATCATCGACGAGCTCGGGCTCGATATTCGGCTCGTGCGGCGCCGCTACTCGTCGTACACGCCCGACCCGGCCGACCCCGCACGCGGGTTGCTCATCGACACCGAGGCCGGGCCCGAGGCATCCGCCGCTGCGTTCGCCCGTGTCGATGCCGCCGACGACGCCGGGGCATGGCCCGCGTTCTCCGCCGACACCGCACTGCTCGCCGAGCGGCTCTTCCCGACGCTCACCGAGCCCCTGCCCACTCGCGACGAGGCGCGCGCGCTGATCGACGACGACCGGGTGTGGCGAGCGTTCGTCGAACGCCCGCTCGGCGAGGCGATCGATGCCCGGTTCACGAGCGATCTCGTGCGCGGCGTCGTCGCGACCGACGGGATCATCGGCACCTTCACCTCGCTCGACGACCCGGCACTCGACGCGAACCGGTGCTTCCTCTACCACGTGATCGGCGGCGGCACCGGTGATTGGGACGTGCCGGTCGGCGGCATGGGCGCCGTCACCGGCGAGCTCGCGCGGTGCGCCCGCGAGGCCGGCGCCGAGCTCGTGACGGGTGCGGAGGTCATCTCGGTCGACCCTTCGGGAGCGGTGCGCTGGCAGCAGGGCGGCGAGCGGATGTCGCAGGCCGACGTCGTGCTCGCGAACGTCGCACCCGCGGTGCTCGACCGGCTGCTCGCGGCGGGCGAGGCAGCGGTGGGAACGGCATCGGTGGGCGCCTCGTCCGGTGCTGCCCGGGCTGCGTCGGGCGGCGTGCCGGCCGTCGTGCGTGAGCGGTTGCGTGAACTGCACGCCCCAGAGGGCGCGCAGGTGAAGGTCAACCTGCTGCTCACCCGGCTCCCGCGTCTTCTCGACACGGCCGTCACCCCAGAGGCCGCATTCGCGGGCACCTTCCACGTCAACGAGCTCGGGTCGCAGCTCGAGACGGCCTACGCCGAGGCCGCTCGCGGGCGCATCCCCTCGCCGCTGCCGTGCGAGATCTACTGCCACACCCTGAGCGACCCGTCGATCCTCTCGCCCGAGCTCGCGGCATCCGGCATGCACACCCTGACGGTCTTCGGACTGCACGTGCCGCACCGGCTGCTCGAGCGTTTCGGCAACGACGAGTTGCGCGAGCAGTTGCAGGCCGCGGTGCTCGCCTCGCTGAACTCGGTGCTCGCCGAGCCGATCGAGGGCGTCATCGCGACGGATGCCTCGGGCCGCCCCTGCATCGAGACGAAGACGACCCTCGACCTCGAGCAGGCACTCGCGATGCCGGGCGGCAACATCTTCCACGGGTCGCTCTCGTGGCCGTGGGCCGAGCCTGGTGCGTCACTCGCGACCCCGGCCGAGCGGTGGGGCGTCGCGACGGCGCACCCGCGCATCCTGCTGTGCGGAGCGGGCGCGGTGCGCGGCGGCGCGGTGAGCGCCATCGGCGGCCACAATGCGGCGATGGCCGTGCTCGAGGCATCCGTCGCCTGATCGGCGAATCGACCGGTCGCGAGCTAGAAGACGAAGAGCTGCCCGAGCACCATGATGGCGATCACGAACAGCGCGATGACCGCACCCACGATCGTCAGCGACTTCACCGAGAGCTTCGCGACCCCGAAGCCGACGAGGAACGGCAGCGCGAGGAGGAAGATCGTGACGATCCACCAGAAGAACTGGTAGCCGCCGGTCGTCGCGTCGGAGAGCCGACCGGCGAAGAGCTGCTGCGTGTGCGGGTGCGTCGCGAATGAGAACGCGGCCGACAGCGGAATGGCGATGAGTGCGAAGACGATCAGTCCGGCGAGCGCGCCCCACAGCCCGCTCTTGCCATCGGTGACGTTCATCGTCTGCGACTTCGCTGAACCCTTGGAATTCATGCGCTCACTCTAGTGGCGCGGCGGCGATCCGCTGGTAGTTCCGCATCGACGGGATTAGCCTGAGGAGACGAGCGAACGGGGGCCGATGATGACCGCGAGACCGACCGGGCACTACGTGCTGAAAGACGACGGCCTGTACCTGCAGTTCGACCGCCTGTTCCATGCCCCCATCGAAGATGTCTGGTTCAGCCTCACGAACCCGAACGCCATGCGCGCGTGGATCGGCACCTACACCGGCAGCCCCGCGACGGGCGGGGTTCGGTTCCGCATGGAGACCGAGGGCGAAGGCGAGTGGCAGAACGTCTCGATCCTGGAATGCGCGCCGCCGCACCGCTTCGTGGCCGACTCGGGTTCGGGCCCGACCGGCATCCGGCTCTTCTGCCACCTGCTCGAGGGCGGCGGCATGACGACGCTCACGCTCGGCCAGCGACTGCACGACCCGTCGGAGGCCGCCGACATGGGGCCCGGCTGGGACTTCTACCTCGATCGGCTCGCGGCTGCTCGCGCGGGAACGCCGCAGCCGGCCTGGGAGACCTACTACCCCGCGTTCGCGCCGCACTATCGTGAACTCCACGTCCCCGACGAGGCGCGCTCGCACCCCTAGACTGGCGCCGTGAAGAGCATCGAGCGTCGAGCCCGCGCGGAGTCACCCGGCTGGCGCGCGCGCCAGTCCGACCTCATGACGAACCGGCCCTTCCAATGGGCGTTCATCGCGACCCTCGGTGTCGTGCTCGCGTTCGGCATCGCGGCCGCGTTCGCCAGCATGTCGAACGTCGTCTTCTCGGTGCTCGCGGCGGCATTCATCACGCTCGGGCTCGACCCGCTCGTGCGGTGGTTCCAGCGCCGCGGCATGAAGCGCGGAGTGGCGATCGTCACCGTCATCATCCTGTTCATCCTCGTGATCGCCGGCATGCTCTGGCTGGTGCTGCCCCTCGTCATCACGCAGGCGGCGGCGTTCGTCAACGGCCTCCCGGCCATGTACCAGGAGATGCAGAAGCAGGACTGGTTCATCGACATGCAGAGCGGGTCGGGCGGAGTGCTCGGGGCGGTCTACTCGTGGATCGTCGACACCGTCAGCGACCCGAACTTCTGGGCGACCGTCGGCGGCGGGGCCCTGAACGTCGGCGTCGCGATCCTCGGCGGCCTCTCGAGCGCGTTCTTCATCTTCATCCTCACGATCTACTTCACGGCCACCCTCGACACCTCGAAGCGGGCGATCTACACGCTCATCTCCGCCTCGCACCGCGAGCGCGTCGTCGGCTACGCCGAACGCATCATGCAGAACGTCGGCCGCTACCTCAGCGGCATGGTCGTACTCGCATTCTTCAACGCCCTGTACAGCTTCATCCTGCTGACGCTCGTGGGGGTGCCGTTCGCACTCGTGATCTCGGTCGCGGCGTTCTTCATCACGCTCATCCCCCTGATCGGTACCGTGCTGACCACCGCGGTGATGACGGTGCTCACGCTGTTCGTCTCGCCCGTTTCGGCGCTCATCGTGCTCATCGCGATGCTCATCTACATGCAGGTCGAGGCATACATCCTCACCCCCAAGGTGATGAGCAAGGCCGTGCAGGTGCCCGGCTCGATCGTGCTCATCGCCGCCCTCGCGGGCGGCACGCTCGGCGGGCTGCCGGGAGCGCTCGTCGCGATCCCGGTCGCCGCCGGCATCCTCCTCCTCATCAAAGAGGTCGTCGTGCCGAAGAAGGCCCGCTCCTAGCGGTCAGTTCCAGATCGACGGTGCCGCAGCGCGCGTCGCGGGCAGCGCGACATCCGTGCCCCATCGTGCCATCCAGTCGGGGATCTCGTCGGCGTCCGAGACGCCGAGCGCCTCGACGATCTCGGCCATCGGCACCGTGCCCCCGGCCTTCCTGAGAAACCGGGCGCGGATGAATCCCACGGCGTAGATCTCGGGTTCGCCGCCTGCACCGGGCCGCACGTACCGCTGCTCCATGTAGACCGCCTTGTCGTCGTGGCCGACGAGCCGCGACTCGATCGTGAAGCGCTGCCAGGGCTGCAGGGACTTCCGGAACGTGATCGTCTCGCTCGCGACGACGGGGTACCAGCCCTTCTCGCGCATCATCGCCCAGACCCCATTGCGCACGAGCATGTCGAAGCGCGCGACATCCATGATCGAGAAGTAGACGCCGTTGTTCATGTGCCGATTGATGTCGAGATCGGTCGGCAGCGTGACGAACCGCGTTCGGGCCACGTCCCAGTGCCCGAGGTCGGGCTTTCGACGCGACAGGAACAGCACGTGGAGCAGTGTGCGGAAGAGCATGTGCATAGTCCACGACTGTACGGCGGAATCGTCGTCGATCCTCCATCACTTGGCGAGTGGCCACAGACGGGCTCCGGATGCCGCGGCGCCCGGTTGTACGGAGCGCACCGCTACGGCAGGACCCTCGGGGTTCCGGCGCTCGATCTCACCAGGGTCGGCGAACCGTCATTCGCGGCGTAGCCCGCGAGCGACGACGTGACCTCGACCCGGATGACCCTGTTCAGGTCTGCAGGGGTGAGGGTGTAGCTCGGCCCCGTCGCGTCGGGAATGGGTGAACCGGCACGGAGCCAGCGGTACCCGATCTGCACGCCCGCCGGCCCCCACGTGCCGATGTCGGCGGTCAGTTCCTGCCCGACCTGCGCAGTGCCGACGATCACCGGCTTGGTTCCCGTGAGCCGGCCCGGCACGACGACCGCAGCCGCCGCGACCGAGCGAACCTGGCTGGCGTAGCCGGCCTTCGAGCCCGTGATCTCGACCGAGAGCAGGGCGCCCAGGTCGGCCGGGACCGGCGTGTACCCGGCCGACGTTGCACCGTCGATCGGTGCGCCGTCGCGCAGCCACTGGTAGGCGAAGTCGACCGGCACAGGGCGCCAGGTGGTCGGGTTCGCCGTGAGCGCGGTGCCGACCCTCGGGGCGTTTCCGCCGGTGATTCTCGGGGTGCCGGGCGTGAGCACGCCCTCGGTCACCGGGCCGAGTTCGGCGCTCACCCGCACCGTCGTCGCGTACCCCGCCTTCGAGCCGACGACCTGCACGGCGATGTTCGCACCGACGTCGTCGGCCGTCAGCGTGTAGGCGTTGGCGGTGGCGCCGTCGATCGGCACGCCGCCCCGCAACCACTGGCGATCCTTCACGACGGCGCCGGGCCCCCACGTGCCGACGGTCGCGGTGAGGCGTTGCCCGACCTCTGCCGCGCCCGTGATGGTCGGATCGGGCGCCGGGTTCAGGGGCACGAGCGTCGACGGCCCGACCGCAACGGTCGGGAGCGTGGCGTCGTGCTGCGGGTACCAGCCGTAGATGCCGTACCAGTCGAATTCGGCGCTGAGCTGCTTGCCTTCGAGCGTCGGCCCGATCACGAGGCCGGCCCCATGCGTACCGGGGATCGGCTCGCCGTCGGCGAACCAGTCGACGGTGCCGAACTGCAGGTCGTTCTCGATCAGCCAGGCGTCGAGCACCGGGTCGTCCCAGGAATTCGGCAGCTGCGGAACGAGCCGCACGGTCTCGTCGACGGCGAGCGTTCCCTCGATCACCGCGAGCGTGCCGGGCTCGTCGGCCGCGGGCGGTTCGGCGAGATTGCCGGTGATGCCGACCCAGTGGCCCCCGCCCGCCGGAACGGTCACGGTCTTCGCGAACGCCCGGTCCTCCTGCATCGGCCACCACTGCGAGACCGTCTCCTCGAACGGTTCGCCCACCTCGGGCGTCACCGTTCGCGTTCCCGTGAGCCTGACCTGGTAGTCGCCGGGTGCGAGGTCGCCGAGAAGCATCACCCGGTGCTCAGCGGTCGCGGCGGCCGAGGCGATGGGAGCCGCCCCGCCGACCGGGAAGACCTCCATCATGCCGTCTTCATCGAAGTCGAGGATGTCGCCCTCGTGGTCGAACACCGCGCCGAGCAACGAGTTCGGTTGCGGATGCACCGCGACGAGGCCCTGCCCGAGGCTCGAGTCGCCGGCCGCGTCGAAGTGAACGGTCGTCGCATCCGTGAAGCCGGCCGCCGTGCGGAAGCCGGAGTGCATGAACTCCTCGAGCATCAGGTCATCGCTCGTCAGGCGGTCGACGAGCCATCCGGATGCCCCTCCGTCGACGATCGCCCGCACCTTGTAGTCGCCCTCGGGAAGGTCGACCGGGAACCCGGGATCGAAGGGGTCGGCGGTCGCCATCACCCCCGCGTCGATCGTCTGCATGGGCGCCGCGTCGTCGCTTGCATCGTAGATCTCGATCGAAACCTGATGCTCGGCATCGGTGAACAGCTCCTGATCGCCGACGACGACCGCGACACGAAGGTCGGAGGCGGGATCAGCGACCGCCGGTGTCACGCCGACCGCGAGGGTGAGAGCACCGACGGATGCCGCTGCGACGAGGAGACGGATGGAGCGCGACATGGCGACCTCCGATGAGGTCTCGGCCAAGCGTCGGGTCCGCGTAGGCCGCTACCGAGAGAATACCTCGCGATCATCGCCCGCGAGGCCCCCCGGACTGGGGTCAAACGCTGCGTGGGCGCTGCCGCGCGGGCGCTGCCGTGCCGGTTCAGCCCTTCGCCGGCACGTGCCGTTCGTCGACGCCGTTGTAGACCGACAACGGGCGGATGAGTGCGTTCGACGCCGCCTGCTCCATGATGTGCGCGGTCCAGCCCGTGATGCGGCTGGCCACGAAGAGCGGGGTGAAGGTGAGGGTGTCGAAGCCCATCAGGTGATAGGTCGGGCCGGCCGGGTAGTCGAGGTTCGGCTTGATGCCCTTGCGATCGGCCATCGCCGCCTCGAGCCCGGTGTAGAGCTCGAGCAGCTCGGGTCGCTCGGAGTACTCGACCATGCGCTCCAGCGCGTCGCGCATCGTCGGCACCCGGGAGTCGCCGTTCTTGTAGACGCGGTGCCCGAAGCCCATGATCTTGCGCTTCTCGGCGAGCGCGGTGTCGAGCCAGGCAGCGGCGCGCTCGGCGCTGCCCGGGCCCGTGCCGATCTCCTCGAAGGTGTGCATGACGGCCTCGTTCGCACCGCCGTGCAGCGAGCCCTTGAGCGCACCGATCGCACCGGTGACCGCCGAGTAGAGGTCGGCGAGGGTGCTCGTGATCACTCTGGCGGTGAAGGTCGACGCATTGAACGAGTGCTCGGCGTAGAGGATCATCGACACGTCGAAAGCGCTCACCACCGGCAGCTCGGGCAGCTCGCCGAACGTCTGCCAGAGGAAGTTCGCCGAGAACCCCAGGTCTTCTCGCGGCTCGACGAACTCGAGCTCGTGGCGACGGCGCTGGTCGTAGGAGACGATCGAGGGCAGCTTCGCGAGCAGGCGGATCGACTTGTCGAGGTTCGCCTCGACGCTGTCGTCGGGGGTCGTCGGGTCGCTCGCGCCGATGACCGAGACGGCGGTGCGCACGACGTCCATCGGGTGCGCGGTGAGCGGCAGCTCGTCGATGATGCGCTTCACCTCGTGGTCGAGGCCGCGCAGTGATCGTTCGCGTTCCTCGAATGCCGCCAGCTGCGTGTCATCCGGCAGCTCGCCGTGCCAGAGCAGGTACGCGACCTCTTCGAACGTCGCGGAGGCGGCGAGTTCCTGCACCGGGTAACCGCGGTAGAGCAGCGAGTTCGACTCGGGATTGACCTTCGAGATGGCGGTGTAGTCGACCGGCACCCCGGCCAGACCCTTGTAGATGGCCGGGGCTGCGCCCTGCTGCTCGCTCATCGTGCTCCCTCGCGGCTCGGTGCGGGCGCAGCAGCGCGACCGCTCCCCCAGCCTAGAGGGCGATACGGGGTCAGCGGGTGACGGCGAAGTTGAAGATATCCGTATCGAAGTGGTTGTAGCCCTCGTAATCGATGAGGTCGTAGAGATCGGCGCGGTGCTGCATCTCGTCGAGCCTGCCGGTGAGCGCACCGGCATCCGCCAGCTCATCGAGACCGCGCACGGCCGCACCCATCGCGAGACGCAGTAGCGACACCGGCCAGATGACGATGTTCATGCCGACGTCCGCGAGCTGGCTCACGGTGAAGAGCTCGCTCTTGCCGAACTCCGTCATGTTCGCGAGCAGGGGCACGTCGACGGCGGCACGCACGGCTTCGAACTCGGCGAGCGAACGCATCGCCTCGGGGAAGATCGCGTCGGCGCCCGCATCGACGAGCGCCTTCGCGCGATCGACCGCGGCCGCGAGCCCGTCGACCGCGGCGATGTCGGTGCGAGCCATGACGAGGAAGTTCGGGTCTCGGCGCGCGTCGACGGCGGCACGGATGCGCTGCAGCGCCGTCGACTCGTCGACGACCTGCTTGCCGTCGAGGTGCCCGCAGCGCTTCGGGTTGATCTGGTCTTCGATGTGGAGGCCGGCGAGTCCCGCATCCTCCATCTCCTGCACGGTGCGTGCGACGTTCATCGGCTCGCCGAACCCGGTGTCGGCGTCGATGATCGCCGGCAGCTCGGTCATGCGGGTGATCTGCCGACCGCGACCCGCGACCTCGGTGAGGGTCGTCAGGCCGATGTCGGGCAGGCCGAGGTCGGCCGAGAGCACGGCGCCCGAGATGTAGACGCCCTCGAAGCCCTTCTGCTCGATGAGCCTCGCCGAGAGCGGGTTGAACGCGCCCGGGAAGCGCATGATCTCGCCGCTCGCGAGCCGCTCCCGGAAGAGCCGGCGCTTCTCGGCGGGAGTCGTCGTCGCGTAGAGCATCAGAACAGCCCCTCGGGCACCTCGACGCCGACGAGCGCGCCGGGCGCCACGGTGAACGTGAGGCCGCCGAGTTCGTCGGGGTCGAGTTCTGGCAGACGCTGCGCGACGTCGAGGAAGCGCTCGATCTCGTCTGGCGTCAGCGCCCATTCGGCGAGCGTGCGGAACTTCTGCACGTACTGCTCGCGGGCGAACGGGCGGGCGCCGAGCGGATGCGCGTCGGCCACGGCGATCTCGTCGACGATCTCGCCGCCGTCGGCCAGCTTGATCACCACGCGACCGCCGAACGCCTTCTCGGCGATGTCGTTCGAATGGTAGCGGCGCGTCCACTCCTCGTCTTCGACGGTCGACACCTTCTTCCACAGCTCGACGGTGTCGGGGCGGTGGGCGCGCTCGGGCGAGTACGACTCGGCGTGATCCCACGCGCCGTCCTGCAGGGCGACGGTGAAGATGTACGGGATCGAATGGTCGAGGGTCTCGCGCGAGGCATCCGGATCGTGCTTCTGCGGGTCGTTCGCCCCCGAGCCGATCACGTAGTGCGTGTGGTGCGAGGTGTGCAGGGTGATCGACTCGATGCGCCCCGGGTCGTCGAGGATCAGCGGGTACTCCGCGTGAAGCCTGCGGGCGAGGTCGATCCACGCCTGGGCCTGGTACTCGGCCGAGTGCTCCTTCGTGTACGAGTCGAGGATGGCGCGCTTGGCCTCCCCCACCTCGGGCAGCGGCACCTCGTACGAGGCATCCGGGCCGTCGAGGAGCCACGCGATGACGCCGTCTTCACCCTCGTAGATCGGCACGGGGCTCGTCTGGCCGCGCATCGCACGGTCGACCGCCTCGACCGCCATCTTGCCGGCGAACGCCGGGGCGTGCGCCTTCCACGTCGAGATCTCGCCCTTGCGGGACTGCCGGGTCGCGGTCGTCGTGTGCAGCGCCTGGCCGATGGCCTGGAAGATCGTCTCCTGGTCGAGGCCGAGCAGGGTGCCGATGCCGGCCGCGGCCGACGGGCCGAGGTGGGCGACGTGGTCGATCTTGTGCTTGTGGAGCGAGATCGCCTTCACGAGGTCGATCTGGATCTCGTAGCCGGTCGCGAGGCCGCGCACGACGTCGCGCCCGGTGAGCCCGCGGTTCGCCGCGAGGTGCTGGGCGACGGCGACGATCGGCGGGATGTTGTCGCCCGGGTGCGAGTACTCGGCCGCGAGGAAGGTGTCGTGGAAGTCGAGTTCGCGCACCGCCACGCCGTTGGCCCACGCGGCCCACTCGGGGCTCGTGCGGCGCGCGGCATCTGCACCGAAGACGGTGGAGCCGTCGCCGCCGATCGAGACCGGGTGGGCGAGTGCCTGGCTGCGCGCCGAGACGACCGGCCCGCGAGCGATCGAGGCCGCCGCGACGGCCGCGTTGTCGATGACGCGGTTGACCACCATGTCGACGACGTCGTCGTCGAGCTCGACCGGGTCGGTCGCGACGCTCGCGAGTTTCCAGGCGAGCTGCCCCTCACGGGCGAGATTCTCGTCGCTGCGGTGGGTGCGCAGGTGGTGGAGGTGCATGGGGTGAACCTTTCTGAACTGTTCCATCGGTCAGGCTACGCGGTGCCCGCCCGGCTGACGAGCCTCGATCGAGGCGAGTGCGTGACGAAGACTCATGTGCAGGTGCACGTGGGTGGCGTGGGCGGCGAGCGACGCGTCGCCGGCGATGATCGCCTCGACGATCAAGAGGTGCTCGGATGCCGCGGCGCGGAGCCGCTCGGGATTGTGACGGGCCAGGCGCCGAACCCGGGCCGAGTGCAGTCGGGCGCTTCGGAGCGCCGCCACGAGCATCGGGTTCGCCGTCGCCGTGTCGATCTCCTGGTCGAGTGCATCGACGGCGTCGTAGTACGAGCGCAGGCCCGCTTCGCCGTCGTCGAGCAGGGTCGGCGCTGCGGCGAGGCGATCGTGGAGCTCGGCGAACCGTGCGGGGTCGCGCCGCGTCGCCGCGAGCCGGGCCGCCTGCTCTTCGAGCGCCTCGCGAAGTTCGTAGAGCGCCGAGATGCTCGCCGGTGAGAGTTCACTGACCTGCAGCAGCCGCGCGGACGCGGCCGTCGCCAGACCGTCGGCCTCGAGCCGGGCGAGCGCTTCGCGCACCGGGGTGCGCGAGACGCCGAGCCGGTTCGCCTGTTCGACCTCGGCGAGCACGGCGCCTGGAGCGAGCACGCCGTCGAGGATCTCCTCGCGCAGCGCGTGGTACGCGCGTTCGCTTGCTCGCATGATCACCTCGCCTCGCTTATGTATACACTATCACCGTACGGTTCACAATCTGTGTCGTCGAGGGCTGTGGGTGTATACAAACGTCAACTTGGCCAGACCGGCTCATCCACCGGGGTGCCCAGCACTCGCGCGGCGAGCCCGGCCTCGACCTCGTCCAGCGTCGCCGGGTTCCAGCGGGGGTTGCGGTCTTTGTCGATGACCTGGGCACGGATGCCCTCGCGCAGGTCGTGCTGCTCGATGAACCACGAGACGAGCCGGAACTCCTGCTCGAGGGCGTCTTCGAGGCTGCGCAGCGTACGAGCGCGACGCACGGACTCGAGCGTCATGGTGAGGGCCGTCGGCGAAAGAGTCTCGAGCTCGTCGGCGGCGGCGGCTGCGTGGGCGATGGCGCCCGGGTCGAACGGATGCAGCGGGAACGGGCTCGACGACGGATCGCGGAGGCGGCCGATGATCTCGCCGACGGTAGGGGCGGAGTAGCAGGCGTCGACCCAGTCGCGGGCGAGCGCGAGCGACGACGGACCGGGCGTCTCGTCGAAGAGCATGACGATCTCAGCCGGGGTGCCGGGGTCCGCGCGCTCGGCGAGCGCCTGCATGAGGTGCGGCAGGCGATCGGAGGGCACGAAGAAGTCGGCGAATCCCGCGTGCATCGCGTCGGCGGCGTCCATCGTGCGCGCGTTCAGGGCGAGGTGCACGCCGAGCTCGCCGGGCGCCGTGGCGAGCAGCCAGCTCCCGCCGACATCCGGAGTGAACCCGATGCGGGTCTCCGGCATCGCGACGCGCGATCGCTCCGTGACGACCCTGATCGAGGCGTGGCCCGCGAGCCCGATGCCGCCGCCCATCGTGATGCCGTCCATGATCGCGACGACCGGCTTCGGGTAGCGCGCGATCATCGCGTCGAGTCGGTACTCCGCACGGAAGAACCGCCGCGCCTCCGCGTGGTCGTCGGCGGCAGCGTACCCGTAGAGCTCGCGGACGTCGCCGCCCGCACAGAACCCGCGGTTGCCGGCACCGTCGAGCACGACGAGACCGACCTCGGAGTCGCTCCGCCAGAGTTCGAAGATGGCGGTGAGCTCACGGATCATCTCGTAGCTCAGCGCATTCAGCGCCTGCGGACGGTCGAGCGTGACGTGGCCGACGCCGTCGGCGACGCTCGCAGAGATGTGCTCGCTCACGTCTGCCACCGTAGCCGCATCCGGTGCGAACACCGTGGTCACCGCCGTGACCCGCCTGTGGAGAGCCGCATCGCCGCCCGCTTCCCGCTCGATACGCTGCCGCGATGATGCATCCGTTCGAGATCGTCGCCGAGCCCGTCCGGCGGAGGATCATCGAGGTGCTCGCCGTCGGCGAGCATTCGGTGGGAGTCCTCAACGACGTCATCGCAATGGAGTTCTCCATCTCGCGATCGGCCGTCTCGCATCATCTGCGGATCCTCCGAGACGAAGGCGTCGTCGACGTGGCGCCCGATCAGGGGTTGCCGCAATCGAGGCTCTACGTGGTGAGGGTCGAGTACCTCGAACGTCTCGATGCGGCTGTCGGCGAGCTCTTCGGGCTGTGGGAACAGCGCTACGGCACGGGGGTTCGGCGAGCGCCGCAGTTCCCGGCGCACCCCACTCCGGCGGTGCGGCAGCCACACGCGCATCGCGCCGGCCGACGGGGGCAGCGAGGGCGCCGTCCGGGCTGGTTCGGCGACTGACCGGGCACAACTGGCGACTCGCACTCCGCACTCCGCACTCCGCTCTCCGCACTCCGCACTCCGCTCTCCGCACTCCGCACTCCGCACTCCGCAGATTCTCATCCGAGCTCCGCAGAGAAGGGCGCCATCTCACCGAAGAATTCCCTCACCGGAGAATCCCTGACCGGAGAATCCCTCACCGGAGAATCCCTCGTCGGAAAGTTCCCTCACCGGAAGTTTCCTCACCGGAGAATTCCGTGTCGATTCCGTATGCCAGTTCCCCCTCATCGCTGAGGAGTGAAGTCGATGAGGGGGAACTGGCATACCAGAACGGAGACACTCGAGCCGAACAGGATCCGACCACACCCACGCACTGAGGGGAACCGGCATACCAGAACGGAGACACTCGAGCCGAACAGGATCCGACCACACCCACGCACTGAGGGGAACCGGCATACCAGAACGGAGACACTCGAGCCGAACAGGATCCGACCACACCCACGCACTGAGGGGAACCGGCATACCAGAACGGAGACACTCGAGCCGAACAGGATCCGACCACACCCACGCACTGAGGGGAACCGGCATACCAGAACGGAGACACTCGAGCCGAACAGGATCCGACCACACCCGCGCACTGAGGGGGAACCGGCATACCAGAACGGAGACACTCAAGCCGAACAGGATCGGGCGCTGCCTCGCAGACGGCACCGAGCGCGCGCCCGTATGATCTCGGGGTGGCCCTCGCCAAGATCCTCCTCTACTACGCCTTCACTCCGCTCGCAGACCCCGACGCCGTGCGACTGTGGCAGCGCGACCTCGCCGAGTCGCTCGGGCTGCGCGGCCGCATCCTGATCTCCGAACACGGCATCAACGGCACGCTCGGCGGCGAGATGGGCTCGCTCAAGCGCTACGTGCGCAAGACCCGGGAGTACCCGGCCTTCAAGCACATCGACTTCAAGTGGAGCGAGGGCACGGGCCTCGACGAGCACGGTGCGAGCGCCGACTTCCCGAAGCTCAGCGTGAAGGTGCGCGATGAGATCGTCTCGTTCGGGGCGCCCGGCGAGCTCGCCGTCGACCGACGGGGGGTCGTCGGCGGCGGCACGAAGCTGAGCCCCGAGGCGCTGCACGAACTCGTGGCCGAGCGCGGCGACGACGTCGTATTCTTCGACGGGCGCAATGCGCTCGAGGCGTCGATCGGCCGCTTCGCGGGCGCCGTCCTGCCCGATGTCGAGACCACGCGCGATTTCGTCGACGAACTCGAGTCGGGCAAGTACGACGAGCTCAAGGGCAGGCCCGTCGTCACGTACTGCACGGGCGGCATCCGTTGCGAAGTGCTCTCGAGCCTCATGACGAGCCGCGGGTTCGGCGAGGTCTACCAGCTCGACGGCGGCATCGTGCGCTACGGCGAGCGGTTCGGCGACGACGGGTACTGGCAGGGATCGCTCTACGTGTTCGACAAGCGCGGCTCGATCGACTTCAGCGACCACGCCGCCGTCATCGGCGCGTGCGAAGGATGCGGCGCACCCACGAACCGCACCGCCAATTGCACGGATGCCGCATGCCACACCGAGCTCGTCACCTGCGAGTCCTGCGACGCCGTCACGTGCGCGGCGCACGACCTCGCGGACGGCGCGCGTAGGCACGGGCCGCACGACTCGAGAGTGCGAGCATGACGAGGATGTCGAGCGCGAGGGTGAGCAGTGTCGTGCGGATCGTGATCTCCTCGACGCCGGCGAAGTAGTCGATCGCCGCAGCCGTGATGCTGAGGGTTCCGAAGATCATCACGGTCACGCGCGCCGCATTGCTGCCGAAGTAGACGAGCACCGCGAGGGCCAGCATGATCGTGAGGTAGACGGCACCGGCCACCAGGATGACGATGAGCACCGCATTCGCAGCCTCCACGTCGGCAGCGTCGTCGATGTCGATCTGGAGTTCGTCGCGGAGAATCGCGTCCCACTGAGCGGCCAGCGCCACCAACCAGATGACGCCCGCGATCACGCGAAGCACCGCGAGGAGGGCGCCGAAGACCGTCGCCATGGGGCGGCGCATGTCAGGCGGCGGTGCGAGCGGCTCCACGAGCACCGCGGCCGATTCGAAGGCGGGGCGTTTCTCCTGGGTCATGCGTCACCTCCATGCCGTGTCGTCATGCTCGGTTCGGCCGCGGCATCCGTCACCGCACCCACAGGCACACCGCTGACGTCGACGACCGGCAGGTCGCCGTCGGTTCGGATCGTGTCGCCGCCGCCGTTGCGGGAGTGGTAGCCCGTCGAGAAGTCGCGCAGCACGTCGACGCGGGCCGCGGGATTCGCGGCGAGCACTGTCGCGACGACGTGGTCTCGCTCGACGTCGGTGTCAGCGTCGATCTTGTGTGTGACCTGCAGGGTGAACAGCGAGAACCCGACGGCGCGATCGAAGGTGCCGGCCGCGAGCCATCCGACCCGCCGTCCGCCCGGAAGCAACCAGCCATCCGGCGTGCGCCAGAACCGCACGTGATGGCGGCGCGCGGGATTGCCCTCGACCTCCTGCTGGTAGGCGAAGTCCTGCTTCCGGCCGAACAGGAACAGCGGGCTCACGGGTGCCTCGTCGTAACTGCGACGGGTGATCGTCGAGGTGATGATGCGCCAGCTCGAAGCGGCGGTCACGTCGTTCGCGCGCGTCCACCCGGCAGTGGCGAGGGCATGGTGCAGCTGCACCTCGTCGCCGTCGAGCGCGAGGTTCACGGGGTCGCCGAGCAGCCCGTCGCTCGTGCGGGCGCGGCCGATGAAGTAGTCGGGCACGTAGATCGCGGTGAGGATGCGATGCAGCCGCGGCAGCACGAGGTACGCGAGCACGAGCCAGAACGCGATGAAGAACGCGATGCCCCACCAGCCGAACGTGAACGACTCGGTGAACACGAGCCACGCGAGCCACACCGCGGCGACGCCGGCATAGACGAAGAAGAAACCGTCGAGGGCGGCATTGACCGAGAACCGTCGTCGCACAACCGGTTCCACCTCACCCATGGGTGCATGCTATCCCGCCGATGTATCCCGAGTGCCATTCGTCCGTATAACGGAAGATTTCGCGGACGTATTGCAATTCGCGACGCCGTCGAGACAGTATCGAGAGTCTGCCACGGCGCTCGGCGTCGGCACGATCCGAAGTCACTCGATGAGGAGTCCCATGAAGAACCGTGTCTCGCGAGCCCGGCTGCTGTTGACGGCCGGGCTCTCCGCCGTCTTGGCCGTGTCGCTCGGTGTCGGCGCCGCCGCGGCGGCGCCGACCGAGGACTCCGAGCCCGTGGACGCCCCTGCCGTGGCCGATCCTGCCGCGCACCCCCTCGGTGATCTCGCCCCCACTCCCCCGATGGGCTGGAGCAGTTGGAACACCTTCGGCTGCGACATCTCCGCCGACCTGGTCAAGGAGACCGCCGACGCACTCGTTGCGAGCGGCATGGCGGCTGCCGGCTACGAATACGTCAACATCGACGACTGCTGGTCGACCATGGCGCGATCCGCCGACGGCAAGCTCGTTCCCGACCCCGCGAAGTTCCCGAACGGCATCAAGGACGTCGCCGACTACGTGCACGGACTCGGCCTCAAGCTCGGCATCTACTCGTCGGCAGGCACGGTCACCTGCGCCGGCTACCCTGCTTCGCTCGGGTACGAAGAGTCCGACGCGCGCCAGTGGGCCGAGTGGGAGGTCGACCTGGTCAAGTACGACAACTGCGGTGACCACCAGGGCATCGAGGAGCAGGAGCGATACCAGCGGATGGCCGACGCGATCGCCGCGAGCGGCCGCGACATGCTCTACAGTCTGTGCGACTGGGGCGAGGGTCAGGACTGGCTGTGGAACGGCGAAGACCAGGTCGGGCACTTCTACCGCACGACCTACGACATCGAACCCACGTGGTCGATCATGATGCGAAACGGCGATTTCCAGGCCGGGATGGCACCGTACTCGGGTCCGAACAACTGGGCCGACCCCGACATGCTCGTGGTCGGCCTCGAGCGGTTCCTCGGAGCCGAGGTCCCCGGCCTGCCCCGCAATGAGGCACGCGTGCACATGGGCCTGTGGGCGATCACCAACTCGCCGCTCATCGCCGGCAACGACGTCAGGTCGATGGAGCCGTGGGTGCGCGAGATGCTCACCAACCCCCGAGCCCTGGCCATCGACCAGGACTGGAGCGGCCAGATCGGCACGCGCGTGCGGCAGAGCGGCGATGCGGATGTCTGGATCAAGGAGATGAGCGACGGCTCCACCGCGGTGCTCCTGCTGAACCGCGGAACCGAGCCGCTGACGATCGGGGCGACGCCGGAGGAGATCGGGATCGACGCCGAGACCCTCACGGTGCAGGATGTCTGGTCGGGCGAGACCTTCTCATCGGACGGGAACGTGCGTGCACGCGTCGCCGGGCACTCGGACGCGTTCTTCATCGTGTCGGCCGGAGCGCCGGCCGATGCTCCGGCGCTCGCCACCTTCGAGACGGTGGCACCGCAGTTCGCGGCGATCGACGAGCCGGTGCAGGTGCAGGTCGAGGTGCACAACGACGGCACTTCTGCCGTGAACGACGTGCAGTTGTCGCTCACCGTGCCGAGCGGCTTCGCCACATCGTCGCCCGTCACGAAGACCGTGGCCGGGCTCGCCCCCGGTCAGACCGCGACCCTCTCGGTGGCGCTCGAACCGCAGGGCATCCAGAACGGGGCGGTCGTCACCGTCGCGACCGCCGCGGGCTGGGGGCCGGCCGGCGATCGCACCGAACTGACCGACCGGGCGACGATCCGCTTCGCGACGGCACCGGCCGCCGGAACGACGCGTCTCTCGGACCTGCAGTGGGTGGACACGCCGACCAACGCGTGGGGACCGGTCGAGAAGAACATGAGCAACGGAGAGCAGGCTGCCGGCGACGGCACCCCGCTCACCATCGGCGGGGTCGTGTACGAGCACGGACTCGGCGTTCACGCCGACAGTCGCATCGAGTACTACCTCGGCGAGCGCTGCACTGCCCTCACCGCCCAGGTCGGCATCGACGACGAGGTCGGAGCGCAGGGCTCCGTCGAGTTCATCGTCATGGGCGACGGTGACGAGCTCGCGCGCATCCCCGCGAACGGCAGCCAGGCGGCACAGGTGCTCGATGTCGATCTCACCGGTGTGGAGTCGCTCACGCTCGTCGCCGACGACCTCGGCCAGGCCGACTTCGACCATGCGGACTGGGCTGCGGCAGAACTGACCTGTGACGACCCCCGACCCGTGGTCGACGTGGTCGTCGAGACGCGATGCCTCGCCTCGAAGGTGTTCCTCGCGGTGCGAGCGTCCAACGGGGATGCCGGCGCTGTCTCGGTCACGGTCAGGTCTCCGTTCGGTGAGAAGACGTTCGAGAACGTGGCGGCAGGCACGAACGCCTTCGCCGCGTTCAACGCTCGGGCGATCGAGGTGCCCGCGGGTTCCGTCGAGGTCGAAGCGACGCGTCACGCCGACGGGGCGAATGCCATCAGCACGGCGGCCTATGACGCCCGCAGCTGCGTCTGATCCGTGCGCCTTCCGACAGGCCGAGCCTGAACACTAGGCTGCTCGCCATGGCCTACGACGTCGCGCGCATCCGTTCGGAGTTCCCCTCGCTCGAGAGCGGGTGGGCCCAGTTCGACGGGCCCGGCGGCACGCAGACGCCGCGGTCGGTCGGCGAGGCCGTGGCATCCGTGCTCACCGGCCCGCTCTCGAACCGAGGCACCACCGGCGTCTCCGAAGAGCGGGCCGAGGCCGCCGTGCACGGATTCCGTCTGGCGATGGCCGACCTCGTCAACGGGCACCCACGCGGCATCGTGCAGGGCCGAAGCGCCACGCAGCTCGCGTACGACTTCTCGCGCCATCTCTCGAAGCACTGGGGCGCGGGCGACGAGATCGTCGTGACGAGGCTCGACCACGACTCGAACGTGCGCCCGTGGGTGCAGGCCGCCGAGCGCGTCGGCGCGACGGTGCGCTGGGCCGACTTCGACCCCGTCACCGGTGAGCTGCCGGTCGAGGCCGTCGCTACGTTGCTCTCGAGCCGTACCCGGCTCGTCGCCGTCACCGCCGCGTCGAACCTCATCGGCACGATGCCCGACATTCCGGCGATCGCCGCCGCCGCACACGCCGCGGGTGCCCTCGTCTACGTCGACGGCGTGCACTACACGGCGCACGAACTGCCCGATGTCGGAGCGCTCGGCGCCGACTTCTTCAGCTGCTCGCCGTACAAGTTCCTCGGCCCGCACTTCGGCGTGCTCGCGGCGGCCCCCGAACTGCTCGAATCCATCTCGCCCGACAAGCTCGCGCCGTCGACGAACGTCGTGCCGGAGCGATTCGAGTTCGGCACCCTGCCGTACGAACTGCTCGCGGGCGGCACTGCGGCGGTCGACGTGCTGGCCGGCCTCGCCGGGCTCGGTGAAGCGGATGCCGCGAGCTCACGCCGCGCACGGCTCGCGGCCTCGTACGCAGCGCTGCACGAGCATGAGGAGGAGCTCCGAGCCCGACTCGAGGCCGGGCTCGCCGTGCTGCCAGGGGTCACCGTGTGGTCTCGGGCGGCGCGCCGCACCCCCACGCTGCTCATGACGTTCGCCGGCCACGAGGCATCCGACATCACGCAGCGCCTCGCCGACCGCAAGGTGCTCGCGCCGAGCAGCAACTTCTACGCGCTCGAAGCCTCGCGGCACCTCGGCCTCGGCGACGAAGGCGGATTGCGGGTGGGGCTCGCCCCGTACAACGACGCGAGTGAGATCGACCGACTGCTCGACGGACTCGCCGCGGCACTCCGGTGAGGCAGCGGGCCGACGGGCCCGAGACGGCGAGCTGCGAATCCCCCGTGCGACGGATGCATCCGGCGACGGCCGCTCGTTAGGGTTGGCGTGAGGCGGCCGCCGGGCCGGCAGGGGTACGCGACCAACCGAACTCACCCCTACGTGAGGAGAACGCATGGCGAGCGGCATGTCCATCGAGGTCTCGGGGCTCAGCAAGCAGTTCGGCCCGCTGACCGCGGTCGACGACCTGAGTTTCACGGTGCAACCGGGAAGGGTCACCGGGTTCCTCGGCCCGAACGGCGCCGGCAAGACCACGACCCTGCGGGTGCTGCTCGGGCTGGAACGCGCCAGCGCCGGCACCGCGACCTTCGGCGGCACTCCGTACTCGGCCCTGCCGAGGCCCCTCGAGACCGTGGGCGCGGCCCTCGACGCGAACTTCCATCCCGGGCGCACGGCGCGCAATCACCTCAAGGTGTACACGACGGCGGCGGGTCTGCCGGCCGCCCGCGTGCAGTCCGTGCTCGAACAGGTCGGCATCGCCGAGTACGCCGACCGTCGCGTCGGCGGCTTCTCACTCGGCATGCGGCAACGCCTCGCGCTGGCGTACACGCTGCTCGGCGACCCCGGTGTGCTCGTGCTCGATGAGCCGATCAACGGCCTCGACCCCGAGGGCATCAAGTGGATCCGCGGATTCCTGCAGAACCTCGCCCGAGAGGGTCGCACGGTGCTCGTCTCCTCTCACCTGCTCAGCGAGGTGCAGCAGAGCGTCGACGAGGTCGTCATCATCGCGAAGGGCCGGCTCATGAAGAGCGGCCCCCTCGCAAGCCTCGAACTCGATTCGGCACCGCGCACGGTCGCCGACTCTCCCGACCGGCCGGCCCTCGCCGCCGCGCTCGCCGCCGCGGGGCTCGAGTTCACCGAGGGCCGCAGCGGCTTCATCGTCGATGAGCCCGACCCGGCCAGGGTGGGCCACGCCGCGTTCGCCGGCGGTGTCGAGTTGGCCGCCCTCCATCGGTTGAAATCGGGCCTCGAAGAATCGTTCCTCTCGCTCGTCGGCGGCGGTGAGGCGTCGTGAACCTCGCACGCGGCATCGGCTCGGAGTTCCAGAAGGTCTTCACCACCCGCATGTGGTGGCTCATCGCCATCCTCCTCGGCGTGTACGTCGCCCTCATGGCCGGCGGGTTCGGCGCGTTCCTGGGCTGGGCCACCGAGAATCCGGATGCTGCGGCATCCGCCGGCGGCACCACGGCGCTGCCCCCGGGCATGAACCTCGCGCCGCTGCTCTACAGTTTCGCCACCTCGATCGGCTACGTCTTCCCGGTGCTGCTCGGTGCGCTCGCGGTGACCGGCGAGTTCCGGCACAAGACCCTCACCCCGACCTTCCTCGCCGAACCGCACCGCACCGTCGTGCTCTCGGCGAAGTTCGTCTCGCAGCTCGCGGTCGGAGCCGGGCTCGGGGTCATCGCGTTCGCCGTCTCGGTGGGCTCGGGCGCCGCGGCCCTCGCCGGTTGGGGACTCGACACCGGGCTCGACTCGAGCGACACCTGGGCGCTGATCGGCCGCGGGGTGCTCGCCATGGCGCTGTGGGGTGCGATCGGCGTCGGCCTCGGAGTGCTCGTGACGAACCAGGTCGCGGCGATCGTCATCGTCATCGCGTTCACGCAGTTCGTCGAGCCGATCCTGCGGCTCGTCGCCTCGCTGAGCGACGTGACGGCCTCGATCGGCCGATTCCTGCCGGGTGCGGCGAGCGACGCGCTCGTCGGCGCATCCTTCTACAACATCGCCGCGATGGGGTCGAGCGAGACCCTCGAGTGGTGGCAGGGCGGGCTCGTGCTGTTCGGCATCGCGGTTGCCGCAACCGCGATCGGCGGGGCGACGACCTGGCGGCGAGACGTGGCGTAGGCGATGGACCTCGCGGCGCTGCGGCGGCTTCGGCTCCGGGTGCAGGGGCTGCGGCGTCCGTTCGACGCCTCAGCGCCCGAGGTCGTTCGCCGGTTCGTCGCCGTGCAGGCGCAGGAGTTCCTCCCCGCGCAGTGGGGTCTTGCCGCCCGGGTGCCCGAAGACGGCCGACCGGATGCCGCGTCCGTCGCGGCAGCGCTCGACCGGGGTGACATCCTGCGAACGCATGTGCTGCGCCCGACGTGGCACTTCCTGCACCCGGCGGACGCCCGCTGGGTCATGGAACTCTCGGCGGAGCGTGTGCACCGCGCGAACGGCACGATGTACCGGCGCACCGGCGTCGAGGGCGAGACGGCGACTCGCGCGCTCGACCTCGTCGCCGGCTCGGTCGCCGGCGGGCATCGCACGCGCGCCGAACTCTCGTCGGCCCTGGAGGCGGGCGGTCTGCCGTTCGCGGGGCTCGCGTTCGGATACGTGCTCATGCTCGCCGAGCTCGAACGAGTCGCGATCAGTGGGGCGAGCGTCGGCAGGCAGCGTACCTACGCCGCGTTCGACGAGCGCGTACCGGCGGCGGCGGTTCGCCCACGTGACGAGGCACTCGCCGAACTCGCCGCCCGGTTCATCCGTTCGCGAGGGCCGGTGAGCGCGCGCGACTTCTCGGTCTGGTCGGGATTCACGCTCCGCGATGCCAGAAAGGCGTTCACGGATGCCGCCGAGCCGGCCGGCGCGCACGGCAGCCGAATCGAGCAGGTCGACGTCGACGGCGAACCGCACCTGCTCGACGCAGAGGTCGCGGATGCGGCATCCGCTCGCTCGAATGACGGTGAGCCGGATGCCGCGGGCCCGCGTGGCACCGTCGACCTGCTGCAGGCGTACGACGAGTACATCATGGGCTACGCGGCGCCGCGCGCCTACCTGCAGCCACCCGGGCGTGCCGACCCCGTGCAGCCCGAGTTCCCGCTGCACGCGATGATGGTCGACGGGGTCATGTGCGGGCGGTGGGCCCCGGTGGTGCAGGCGAAGCGCGCCACCGTGCGGATCGTGCCGTGGCGATCGTTCTCCCGCGCCGAGGAGCGTTCGCTCGCGGCATCCGTCACCCAGGTGGAGCGGTTCCTCGGCGTGCCGGTCACGGTCGAATGCGAGGCTCCGACCGCCTGACCCACCCGGGCACGCCGAACCCGCGCCTCTGTCACCGTATTCACGCAGGCACTACGATCGGCGGTATGGCCGTGATCGCCAGCATCTTCGTCGCCATCGCCGCGCTGCTGCACGGCTGGATCTTCCTGATGGAGAGCGTGTGGTGGACGCGCCCGGAGACGTGGAAGCGCTTCGGCGTCGCCGACCAGGCGGCGGCCGACACGACCCGGCCCATGGCCTACAACCAGGGCTTCTACAACCTGTTCCTCGGCATCGGCGCAGGCCTCGGGCTCGTGTTGTACTGGGTCAGTGCGACGGCCGCGGGCACCACGCTCGTGCTGTTCACGACGGCGTGCATGGTACTCGCGGCGGCGGTCCTGACCACCACCGGGCGGGGTCACCTCCGGGCGGCGCTCATCCAGGGCACGCTGCCGCTCATCGGGTTCGTGCTGTTCCTGTTCGCCTGAGATCGGTGGGCTCCACCCCGCGCAGCACAGCTTCGACTGCGAAGTCCAACTCCAATCGCGCGTCCGATACGTCCTGATCGGCCGCCGACGCCAGGCGCGGAAATCGTGCCGCGACGGCCTCACTCAGCCAAGGCGCAGGGGTGGCGCCGCGCAGCCCCACCTCGAGCGACGCGTATGTGCGCACCAGGCTGTCGAGGAGCAGTGCCAACCGCAGCGCATCCACGTCGGCCTGCTCGGCCACCGCGCCGACGAACGCATCGATCCAGGCGTACGCGCGCGGTTGCGTGGGCATGCGCTTCGGCGCGACCTCGCACAGCCACGGGTGCTCGGCATAGCGGTCAGCCAGCTCCGACGTCCATGATCGGCACTGCTGCTGCCAATCAGCGCCCGAGAGGGTAGGCGGATCTCCGATCGCAGCATCCACCATCAGCTCCACCAGCTCTGCCTTGGAATCCACGTAGCGGTAGACCCCGGTCGTCGTCATCCCGAGACGATCGGCCACCTTGCAGCGAGACACCGTCGAGTCCGACCTCGTCTGCGAGCTCTACAGCCGCGGAGGCGAGCTGGGCGGGGCTCCAGCGCGCTTTCGGCCCGCGCCCCATGGGGACATCCAATCCCCCAGAGTTGCCGGAGCGCGCGATCCTCTTGACTGTGCATGGCATTCACTGTAATGTCATTTACTGTGAATGGCATTCACAGAAAGGGTATTCACATGACGACGATTCTGATCACCGGCGCATCCTCCGGCATCGGCGCGCGCACCGCCGCGAAGCTCGCGGCGGGTGGCGCGACCGTCTTCGGCGCTGCCCGCACGACGAGCGCCATCGCGAGCATCGACGGCGTCACGCCCGTGCCGCTCGATCTCACCGACGAAGGCTCGATCCGGAACGCGGTGGCCACCATCACCCGGGCTGTCGACGAGATCGATGTGCTCATCAACTGCGCCGGCTACGGCGAGTTCGGCACCGTCGAAGAGACCTCTCTCGCAGACGCCCGCCGGCATCTCGAGGTGAACGTGCTCGGCGCCGTCGGGCTCATCCAGGCCGTGCTCCCGGGCATGCGCACGGCGGGCCACGGGCGAATCGTCAATGTCTCCTCGCTCGCCGGCGAGTTCGCAGCCCCGTTGGGCGGCTGGTACCACGCTTCGAAGTTCGCCCTCGAGGCGGTCTCCGATTCCCTGCGCGGGGAGGTCGCGCAATTCGGCATCGACGTCACCGTGGTGCAGCCGAGCTACGTCGCCACTGATTGGCACGACGACGCGATGGAGCGACTCGAAAGCTCGTCGTCACACGGCCCGTACGCGTCGATGGCGACGGCCATGAGCAAGTACTTCGCGAATCCGGCACTCACGAAGCAATTCTCGAGCCCCGACGCCGTTGCGACGCTGATCGCCAAGGCCGCGTTGACCCCGCGGCCACGCACGCGCTACCGGATCGGGCCCGGATCGAACATCGCGGTCGCGCTGGCGACGCTACTTCCCGATCGCGCGTTCGACGCGCTGACGCGAAAGCAGTTCGGCTACGCGTGAGCCCGCGGTGCCGATGAATCCATCCCGATCAGCGAAGGAGTCCACGTGGACATCATCATTCCCATCGCCGCCATCCTCGCCATCCTCGGCGTCGCGGTCATCTTCGGGGCCGATGTTCTCGCCGCCGTCGTGCTGCGCCCGGTCTACGCCGGCGTCGATGAGCGCACCCTCGTGCAAGTCGTCGGGCGCGGCCACCACTTCGGCGATCGACGGCTCCCCATCGCCGGAATCCTCGGCGTCGTATTCACCGTCATCACGGCGATTCTCGCCTTCCTCGGGTCGATGCCGGTGCCCGGCGTGCTGGCGGGCACGGCCCTGCTTCTGCTCGTGATCTGGCTCATCCTCTTCACCCGCATCTCGAAGCCGATCAATGCCCGGTTGAGTGCGGCCGCGCTTGCCGACGAGGTGCCGGCCGATGCGCGTGAACTGCAAGAGCGGTGGGAGTCGATCATCACCCTGCGCGCGTTCATCCAGGGCGCGGCCGTGCTGCTGCTCTCGCTGGTGCTCGTCTTCGCGTGATCACGCCAACCGGCGACATCGCCGAATCACCGGCAGGCGACGTCGGTCACGCGTGATTCAGGTCGTCGACCCGCCATCGTCGGCCGCGTCGGTGGCGTCCTCGGGCTCGAGCTTCAGCCGATCGATGAGTTCGCCGGCATGATTCGTGCTCAGGATGATGCGGGTGAACTCGCCCGCGGCGAGCTCGAGCACGACGGCGGGGCGCTTGCCCTTGACGATGACGAAGTCCTTGCCGCCGTGGTACTTCCACACGCCGACGGCGACGACGAGCGGAACCTCGGCGCCGCGCCGCCGGATGCCGCGAATCCAGATCCACGGGTCTTCAGTGATCGTCGCAGAGCGGATGTCGCTGCGTTGCACCACGAGGTCGGCACTGCGGAGCGCGAGCGTCTTCTCGGGCGTGGTGAGGTGCACCTCGATCCGGTCGTTGTGCACGCGCAGCTTCGCCATGCTTCCATCCTGCACGAGTCACCCGCCACTCGGGGTGTCGACTCCCCACAAAGCGAGAACGGTTTGCTGCAGGAAACCGTGCGAGCCCGCCGGTCACACCGGTCGAGCGGATGCCGCGGCTCGCGCCGCCGCCGGGAGCGCATCGAACACCCGGGCGATCGCCGCATCGTCATGTGCCGCGGTGACGAACCACGCCTCGTAGACGCTCGGCGGGAGTGAGACGCCGGCGTCGAGCATCGCGTGGAAGAACGGGGCGTACCGCCACGACTCCTGGCGTTGCACGGTCGCGTAGTCCCGCACCGGGGCAGCCGCGGCCTCCTCGCCGAACACGAAGCTGAAGAGGTTGCCTGCGTGCTGCACGCGGTGCGCGACCCCCTCGGCGTCGAGCGCGGCCGAGACCGCGTCGCTGATCGTCTCGGCGGCGGCGTCGAGCGCGCGGTACACCGAGGCATCCGCTGCGCTCAGTGTGGCGACGCCGGCGGCGACCGCGACCGGATTGCCCGAGAGCGTGCCGGCCTGGTACACGGGTCCGAGCGGGGCGAGCTGCTCCATGACCTCTGCCCGACCGCCGAGGGCGGCGACCGGCATGCCGCCGCCGATGACCTTGCCGAAGGTCATCAGGTCGGGCGTGTATGCCGTGTCGGTGCCGTCTTCGAGGCCCCACCACCCGGCGGCGGAGACGCGGAAGCCCGTGAGCACCTCGTCGGAGATGACGAGGGCGCCGTGCGCGCGGGCGAGGTCGACGACGGCGCGATTGAACCCGGCGGCCGGCGGCACGACACCCATGTTCGCGGCGGCCGCCTCGGTGATGACGGCTGCGATGCGGTCGCCGTGCTCCGCGAAGACTGCGCGGATTGCGTCGAGATCGTTGTACGGCACCACGAGCGTGAGCGCCGCGATACCGGCCGGCACCCCTGCGGAGCCGGGCAGGGCGAAGGTCGCAAGACCGGAGCCGGCTTCGGCGAGGAGGCCGTCGGAGTGGCCGTGGTAGTGCCCGGCGAACTTCACGAGCAGGTCGCGGCCCGTGAATCCGCGCGCGAGCCGGATGGCGCTCATCGTCGCCTCGGTGCCGGTGGAGACGAGGCGCAGCTTCTCGACCGGGCCGACGCGCTGCTCGACGAGCTCGGCGAGTTCGGTCTCGACGGGAGTCGAGGCGCCGAACGAGAGGCCGCGCGCCGCGGCATCCGTCACCGCCTCGATGACCCTGGGGTCGGCATGGCCGAGGATCGCCGGGCCCCACCCCGCGACGAGGTCGACGTACTCGCGCCCTTCGGCGTCGGTGACATACGGGCCGCGGGCGCTGACCAGGAAGCGGGGCGTGCCGCCGACCGAGCCGAACGCGCGCACGGGCGAGTTCACCCCGCCCGGTATCGCGGCCTGTGCCCGGGCGAAGAGCTCGTCGTTCGTGGGCGCGGTCACTCCGTGTCTCCGTTGTTGATCCATTCCGCCAGTTCGACGGCCCAGTAGGTGAGCACCGCGTCGGCACCGGCACGGCGGATGCCCCGCACCGACTCGATGACGGCGCGCTTGCGGTCGATCCAGCCGTGCGCGGCGGCGGCCTCGATCATCGCGTACTCCCCCGAGACCTGATACGCCCAGACCGGTACGTCGGATGCCGCGGCGACGTCGGCGAGCACGTCGAGGTAGCTGCCCGCCGGTTTGACCATCACGACGTCGGCGCCCTCGTCGATGTCGATCATCGCCTCGCGCAACCCCTCACGACGGTTGCCGGGGTCGAGCTGATAGGAGCGTCGATCGCCCTCGAGCGTCGACTCGACCGCGTCGCGGAAGGGCCCGTAGAACGCGCTCGCGTACTTCGCCGAGTAGGCGAGGATCGCCGTGTCGTGGTGACCGGCGCCGTCGAGGGCCTCCCGCACCGCGGCGACCTGGCCGTCCATCATGCCCGAGAGTCCGAGCAGTTCGGAGCCGGCGCCGGCCTGCGCGAGCGCCATCGCCGTGTACCGTTCGAGCGTCGCGTCATTGTCGACGTGACCGCGCTCATCGAGCACGCCGCAGTGCCCGTGGTCGGTGAACTCGTCGAGGCACAGGTCGGTCTGCACGACGAGACGACCCGCGGATGCCTCGGCGGCGACCTTCGTCGCGGCGTTCAGTATGCCGTCGGGGTCGGTCGCACCGGTGCCCTGCGCATCGCGCACCTCGGGCACGCCGAACAGCATCACGCCGCCGACGCCCGCGGCCGCGGCATCCGATATCGCCTGAGGCAGGGAGCCGATGGAGTGCTGCACGACTCCCGGCATCGAGCCGATCGGCACCGGGGCGGTCACGCCCTCTCGCACGAAGATCGGGAGCACGAGTTCGGCGGGGTGCAGCCGGGTCTCGGAGACGAGGCGGCGGAGCGACGGCGTCTCACGCAGACGGCGCGGGCGGATGCGGGGAACGGGGGTGGAACTCACCCGACCAGCCTATGTCGCCGCACCTGGCCCCGTGTCGCCGCACCTGGGCCGAACGCCTGCGACCGTTCAGGCCTTGGACCTCGCGGCGACGACCAGCGCGTCGATGAGCGACTCGGAGGTGCGCTCGCGCGCGACGACGTCGACCCGAAGGCCGGCCCGCGCGGCATCCCGCTTCGTCTGCGGACCGATCGCGGCAACGAGGATCGACTCTGGGATGGGTCCGAGCTGCTCCTGCACCTGCTCGGCGACGCTGCCCGAGGTCACGAGCACCACGTTGACGCGGCCTGCGCGCACGTCTTCGGCGACCTTCTTGGAGACCGGAACTCCGATCGTGCGATACGCCACGACGGCCTCGACGTGATGGCCCATGCGCTCGAGACCGATCGAGAGCACCTGCTTGGCGATCGCCGACCGCAGGGCGAGCACCGAGAGTCCGGAAGCACCGTGGGTCGCGGCCTCCCACTCCTCGAGCATGCCGCGGGCCGAGTTCTCTTCGGCCGGCACGATGTCGGCCTGGTACCCCGCGGCGGCGAGCGCGGCCGCGGTGGTTTCGCCGACCGCGGCGACCTTCGTGGTCTCGGGGATGACGGCGTTGTAGGTCGTGAGCACGTCGACGGTCGTCGCGCTCGTCACGGTGAGCCAGTCGAAACCGCCTGCGGCGAGCTTCGCGAGCGCCGCCTCGAGGGCGGGCTGGTCGTCGCTCGGTGCGAAGTTGATCAGGGGGGCGACCAGGGGCGAAGCGCCGCGGGCGCGAAGGGCTGCGGCGACCGCGTCACCCCAGGGCCCGCCGCGAGGCACGAGCACCCGCTGGCCGGCGAGCGGCTTGCCCGCAGACGGAGGCAGCTTGATCGCACCCGTCATCGGTTCGAATTCGCTCACAGCGGCCCCTCTGGTGGTGCAAGATCAGCGGCGCCGTTGCCGAGAAGTTCTGCGACTGCGCGTTCGGCGATGTCGCGTGCCGCATCCGCCAGGTCGGCGGCCGAGCGGCTCTCGGGGGTTGCCGCGTGCGAACTCACGATTCGCCGGGCCCCGTCGGCACTGTACACCGTCGCCGTCAGGAACAGAAGTTCGTCTTCGGTGAACGCCGTGGCGCCGATGGGAGCCGAACAACCCGCCTCGAGACCGGCGAGCACGAGCCGCTCGGCGAGCACCGTGGCACGGGTCGTCCGGTGGTCGACCGCCTCGAGCGCGCGCTCGAGCTGGGGGTCGCCGTCCTCCCGGCGGACCTCGATCGCGAGCGCACCCTGGCCGGGTGCGGTCGGCCATTCCTCGAGCGGAAGCAGCTCGGTCACGGCATCGGAGCGGCCGAGCCGGTCGAGGCCGGCGGCGGCGAGCAGCACGGCGTCGAGGCTCGGGTCGTCGCCGAAGACGTGCTCGAGGCGGGTGTCGATGTTGCCGCGCAGGTCGACCGCGACGACATCGGGGCGGGCGGCGCCGAGCTGGGCGATGCGACGCGGCGAGCCGGTGCCGACGCGCGCGCCCTCGGGCAACGTCGCGAGCGTGAACCCGTCTCGCGCGCAGAGCGCGTCGCGGGCATCGGCTCGCTTCGGCACCGCGCCGAGTCGCAGCCCCTCGTGCTCGGCGGTCGGCAGGTCTTTCAACGAGTGCACGACGACGTCGCATTCACCGGCGAGGAGTGCTTCGCGGAGCGCCGCGGCGAAGACTCCGGTGCCGCCGATCGTCGCGAGGGAGGCCCGTGAGGTGTCACCCTTCGTGGTGATCGGCACGAGCTCGATCTCGGCCTTCGCGGCCGCGGCGAGCCGCTCCGAGATCTGACGGGTCTGGGCCATCGCGAGGGCGCTGCCCCGGGTGCCGACGCGGATCACGGAGGTCATTGCGGAGTCGCCTCCTGCGCGCTCGCGGAGTCGACGACCGCTCCCCCGGCGATGCGCGGGTGATCGGGCCACGGGCCGAGTTCGGTGAGGTGCGGTCGTTCTGCGTCTGGCACGTCGTTCACGCGCTCGAGCACGAGGTCGACGAGGCCCGAGACGTACGCGGGGTGCACACCGGGGGTCGGCACGCGCCGCACCTGCAGCCCGTGCTCACCTGCGGTCTCGACCGCCTCGTTGTCGAGATCCCACATGACCTCCATGTGATCGCTGACGAAACCGAACGGCACGATGACGATCGCGTCGGTGAGGCCCCCTGCGGCGAGCTCGCCGATCGCGTCGTTGATGTCGGGTTCGAGCCACGGCGTGCGCGGGTCGCCCGAACGCGACTGGTAGACGAGCGACCACGGCGATGCCGGTGCAGCGGCTTCACCGACGACGGATGCCACGGCCAGGTGCTGCGCCACGTACGCGCCGCCCGAGCCGAACGCCGGTCCAGAGGCATCCGCTGCGCTCGTGGGGATGGAGTGTGTGACGAAGAGCACGTGAATGCGCTCGGGCGCGATGCCTTCGGACGTCAGTGACGCCGCGGCATCCGTCACGCCCTCGATGAAGGGCTGCACGAAGCCGGGGTGATCGAAGTACTCGCGCACGCGGTCGATGGCGACGGCGGTGCCTGCGGTCGCCTTCTCGAAGTCCTCGCGGTACTGGTCGACGCCCGAGTAGCTCGTGTAGGCGCTCGTGACGAGGCCGAGCAGCTCGGTGCGGCCGTCGGCCTCTGCCTCGCGCACGACGTCGCCGAAGTACGGCGCCCAGTTGCGGTTGCCCCAGTAGACCGGCAGTTCGATGCCGCGCGCCGCGAGCTCGGCCTCGAGCGCGGCCTTCAGCTGCCGGTTCTGCTCGTTGATGGGACTCACCCCGCCGAAGTGGCGGTAGTGGTGGGCGACCTCTTCGAGCCGTTCGTCGGGGATGCCGCGACCGGCCGTGACGTTGCGGAGGAAGGGGATGACGTCGTCTTGGCCCTCGGGGCCGCCGAACGACGAGAGCAGGATCGCGTCGTACCGGGCAGATTCGTTCTTGGCCACTACTGCAGCACCTCCACGAGCTCGGCGCTCGTGATGCGCCGGCCCGTGTAGAACGGCACCTCTTCGCGCACGTGGCGGCGGGCGTCGGTGTTGCGCAGCTCCCGCATCAGGTCGACGAGTTCGGTGAGCTCGTCGGACTCGATGGGCAGCAGCCACTCGTAGTCGCCGAGGGCGAAGGCGCTGACGGTGTTCGCGATCGCACCGCGGAACGCGGCGCCCTTGCGGCCGTGGTCGGCGAGCATGCGGCTGCGCTCCTCGCCGGGCAGCAGGTACCACTCGTAACTGCGCACGAACGGGTAGACCGTGAGCCACCCCTTGGGCTCGATGCCGCGAAGGAACCCCGGCACGTGCTGCTTGTTGAACTCGGCATCGCGGTGCACGCCCATGGCGTTCCAGGTCGGCAGGAGGTACCGGAGGATGCGGGCACGGCGGAGTTCGCGGAGCGACCACTGCAGCCCTTCGGCGGTGGGCCCGTGGAGCCAGAGCATGACGTCGGCGTCGGCGCGGAGGCCCGAGACGTCGTAGATGCCGCGAACGGTCGTGCCCTCGTTCTCGACGAGGGAGATGACGCCGTCGAGTTCTTCGACGATGCGGCGCACGTCGTGGCCGTCGTAGTCGTCTGGCCTCGCCGGGTCGCGGCGGAACACGGCGAACACCGTGAAACCCTCGGGGGACTCGCCGGATTCGGATTCGGTACGGAGCGCGTCGGCTGCCGCTTCGGCAGCGGGGGAAGACATGCCTCCAGTCTCCCCCTTCCGACGTGATCGGCCAAAAGTGAGTCGGCCGGATGTCGCGGAGACTCGCTGTCGCGTCGGAGGACGGCTGTCGCGTCGGAGGACGGGAACCCGTTGCCTCCGACGCGACAACCGTCCTCCCACGCGTGATCGGGTTCGCGTCAGGTGCCGGTGAGGAGTCGCGTGGAGTGTTCGAGGTGCTCACGCACGGCGCTTCCGCCTCGCGTGGGGAGCTCGTCGAGCAAGGCGCGGTGCTCCTCGATGAGGGCGTCGAGCGAGTAGTGCGGGCGCACGTGCAGCAGGAAGAGCAGCAGTTCGGTGCCGAGCGCGGCGTGTGCCTCGATGATGCGGGGGCTCGCCGAGGCCATGACGATCGCGTGATGGAAGTCGGCGTGCAGGCGCTCGACCTCGAGCCACTCGTCTGCGTCGCCACCCGTGCCGCCCCAGCCGCCGTCGGACCGCACGCCGCCCCTGCCGCCGTCGGGCCGCACGCCGCCCCTGCCGCCCCAGCTCCGCCTGCCCCGCACGCCTCCCCTGCCGCCGTCGGAGGAAGGCTGGCGCGTCGGAGGATGGGAATCCGTTGCCTCGGACACGACAACCGTCCTCCGACGCGCGGCGCCGGGCGCGGCGTCGGGCGCGGCGCCGGGCGGGGCGTCGGGCGGGGCGTCGGGCGCGGCGTCGGGCGGGGCGCCGGGCGCGGCGTTGCGTGAGGCGCCGGCGAGCGCGTCGAGTCGATCGAGCGCGCTTCGGGCCGGGGCGAGCACGTCATCCGGCCATGCGTCGCCGTAGCGTTCGCCCGCGATGCGCACCGCCTCGACCTCGAGCGCCGCCCGCAACTGTTGCAGGGCGATCACCTCGTCGCGGCCGAAACTCGCCACCCGCACGCCGCGGTAGGCCTCGGCGACGATGAGACGCTCGGCGACCAGCCGCTGGAACGCCGCTCGCACGGTGTGCCGCGATACGGCGTACCGCTCGGCTCCGGCCTCCTCGCGCAGCGGGGCGCCTGGTGCGAGCGCGCCGCTCAGGATCTCGGCGCGCAGCGAAGCCGCGACCCGGTCTACCGCCGTCGACGGGGTCACCGGCGTCTCACCGCCCTCACCGACATCACCGACGCCACCGACGTCACCGGTGCTAGAGGTGGGCATCGAGAGATCCGCGGGTGGGCGGCCGATCAATCCTCGAGCTTCGCCCGCACGACGAGCCAGACGAGCCCGCCGACCGCGACGGCGACTCCGGCCGCTGCGGTGATCGCGGCGACCGGTCGCTCCTCGTAGAAGGCGCGCAGCTTCACCCTGGCGCGCTCGGTGCGGAGGCCGATCTGCTTCGGCACGTTGAGCTTGTCTTCGAGCGCGTCGAGCGTCTCGGCGAACTGCGCACGCGCCTGCTGCGACGCGACCCGCGCCTGCACGCGCGTGAGGTTGCGCTCGCGGGCGGCCGCGTCGCGCTTCGAGGGGCGGGGGCCGGGGCGGGTTCCGTCAGTTGCGGCGGTCATAGTCACCGGTTCCCTTCAGCGCATCGAGGTCGGCCTTCAGGCTCTCGACCGATTCGAGCGGTTCAGCGCCGCGTTTGAAGTTGACGAGGGCGATCCAGAGCAGGATCACGATGATCAGGAGCAGCGCGCCGGAGACGGTGAGCGCGGCGGCCCACGCCGGCATCACGAGCGCAAGCGCGAAGATCGCGGTCGTGATCAGGGTGAAGAGCAGGAAGACGCCAACCACCGCGGCTCCGGCGACGAGCCCGGAGCCGATGCCGAAGTGCTTGATCTTGTAGGAGATCTCGGCCTTGATCTGATCGATCTCGGCGCGCACGAGCGACGAGATGGTCTCGGGCAGTGCGCCGATCAGCGTGAAGAGCGAGCGGTCGTCGTTCGAGGGCGCGGTCATCGCGTGGTCACCTCCACGGTCATGAATCGGATGCGGCGGGCTTGGCCTTGCCCGTCGTGCTGCGCGTCGTCGACGGCGCGCGCTTCGACGTGCTCTTCGCGCCGCTCTTCGCGCCGGACTTCGCCGCGGGTTTCGCGCCGCCCTTCGAGGCGGTCGATGACGACGCGACCTCGGCGGCGTCGTCGATCGCATCGTCGAGGGCGGATGCCGCGTCGTCGACCGCGGACTTCGCGGCCGCAGCAGTCTTCGACACGTGCTGCTTCGCGGATTTCGCCGTGCTGCTGACGTCTCGCTTGGTGGCGCCCGAACCGCGCGTGGCATTGCCGATCCACGACTTCACGCCGTCGAGCACGTTGTCGGAGAGGTCGCCGACCTTGTCGGCCGCGAACCCCTTGACGGAGTCGACGCCCTGCTGCACGGCGGGCGTGTTCCACACGCCCTCCGCCGCCTTGCGTATCTGCTCGTAGCGCTCGCGTCCGGCGCGCGTACCGAGCACATAGCCGATTCCGAGCCCCGCGACGAAGAGGATCTTGCCTTTCATATGCACCCCATCTTCCTCTGTGTTTCACCACAGCGACTGTTCCAGCGTAGACCCCACAAGGAGCGGCGCAAGGGGGTTGCGCCGAAGTATTCCGTTCCGGCTATGCACCGCCATCGGGCTGCACGCGCCGGTGGCGGATGCGGCGGGCGGCGTCGAGCGCGTGCGGCACGACCGAGGCGAGACCGGTTCCGGCGACCCACGATCCGGTGGCCTCGATGCCGGGTTCGGCGGCGAGCGCTGCCTCGAGCGCACGCACCCGATCACGCTGTCCGAGCGTCGCCTGCGAGAGGGCGTCGCGCCAGAGCGTGCGGCCCGAGGCGCGAAGCATCCCCTCATCGAGATGGACGCCGAGCAGGGGTGCGGCGTCGGCGAGCGCGAGTGCTGCGACCTCGGCATCGGTGCGGCCGTCGAGAGGGTTCGGCGACCCTGCCCTGCCGTACGAGAGGCGCACGACATGCCGGCCGCCGGCGTGCTCGGCCAGCCACGGCCACTTCGCGGTCGAGTGCGTGAGGGCCTTCGCCTGCACGCCGGGCGCGTCGGCCGCGACGAGCACCCCGGTGCCGCGCGGTGCTGCATCGAGCGCGGGTGCGTCGAGCACGAGGGTCACGAGCTCGACGGATGCCGCGTCGGGCCACGTCTCGCTCCCGCGCGCCCACCCGTCGAGGGCGGCGTCGACCAGCGCGAGGGCCGCGTGGCCGGAGGCCGCGAGCACGACGTCGGGGCCGCTCACGAACAGCTCGCCGGCTTCGGTCGTCGCGGTGACGATCCATCCGGCAGCGTCGTCGCCTGTGCCCGCCGAAGAGGGGCCCGTCTCGTCGCTCACGGACTCGGCGAGACGGGGCTCGCGCACGAGTCCCGTGACCTCGGCCCCGCGCACGACGGTCACGCCGAAGCGGGCGAGCTCACCTTCGAGGGCGTCGACCAGCCGGTGCATGCCGCCGCTGATTCCGCGCACGGCAGCACCGGCCTTGCGCGCCTCGACGAGTTGCCCGACGCCGCCCGAGAGCGAGCCCATGCGGGTCATCGCCTCGTTGAGGCCGGGCGCGACGACGTCGAGATCGAGGTCGTTCGGATCGGTCGAGTAGACCCCAGCCGCGATCGGCGTGACGAGCCGGTCGAGCACCGCCTGCCCCATGCGCGAGCGCACGAGCTGACCGAGGCTCCGTGCGCGGCCGATGCGGAGGATCGGCCTCAGCCGGTCGCCGTAGGCGCGGATCGCCCCGCTCCAGCCGATGATGCGGCGAACGTCGTCGCCGAGCGGATTCGACGGGATGCCGAGCATGCCGGTCTTCGGCAGCGGTGCCGCGGTGAGGCCGTGCCAGCCGGGCATCGCGAGCCAGGCGCCCGCGGGGTTCGGATCCTCGATCTCGGCGTCGAGGCCGAGCGAACCGAGCAGTTCGGCGACGGCACCGCCCCGAGTCGCGAAGGATTCGGCGCCGCTGTCGAGCGTGAGGCCGTCGAGCTCGATGCGGCCGACGCATCCGCCAAGCTCGTCGCGGCGCTCGAGCACCGTGACCCGCAGGCCCACCTTCGCGCACTCGAGCGCGGCGACGAGGCCTGCGACGCCGCCGCCCACCACGACGACATCGGCCGTCGTGCGTTCGGCGGCGGGCTCGCCGGTCGGCACGGGTGCCTCACTCATGCCGAGGCCTCGTGCACGAGCTCGACGATGCGCGTCAGCACGGTCGGGTCGGTGTCGGGGGGCACGCCATGGCCGAGGTTGAAGACGTGGGCGGGGGCCGCCTGACCGCGGCGCAGCACGTCGCGAACCGCGGCCTCGAGCACGGGCCACGGGGCGGCGAGCAGCGCCGGATCGAGGTTGCCCTGCAGCGGCACGCCCTCGCCGACGCGCGCGGCGGCGACATCGAGCGGGATGCGGTAGTCGACGCCGACCGCGTCGACGCCGATGCCGTGCATCGCGCCGAGCAGCTCGCCGGTGCCGACGCCGAAGTGCACGACGGGCACGCTGCGGGTGGTCGAGGCGGGCGCGCCCGCGACATCCGTCGTCTCGTAGGCGAGATCGTGCACGTGGGCGAGCGCCTTCGACGACGCCGGCGCGACGTGCGTCTCGTAGTCGGCGAGCGAGAGCGCGCCCGCCCACGAGTCGAAGAGCTGCGCAGCGGATGCCCCGGCGAGCACTTGCGTGCGCAGGAAGCGGCCCGTGAGCTCGGCGGTCCACTCCATGAGCGCGCGCCAGGCGCCGGCGTCGGCGTGCATGAGGGTGCGGGCGGCGAGGTGGTCCTTCGAGGGGCCGCCTTCGGTGAGGTACGCGGCGAGGGTGAACGGCGCCCCGGCGAATCCGATGAGCGGGGTCGCGGAGCCCGAGCGAACCCGCCCCGAGCCCGTCGAACCGGCCGGGGCGGTCGTGTTCAGCTCGGCGACCGTGCGCGCGACGGCTTCGGCGATGGGTGCGGATGCCTCGTCGAGCCGCGCAGGGTCGATCGCCGTGAGCTCGGCGACGCCCGATGCATCCGCATAGCCCCTGCTGAAGACCGGCCCGCGACCCGGCTGGATCTCGACGTCGACGCCCACGAGCTTGAGCGGCACGACGATGTCGCTGAAGAAGATGCCGGCGTCGACCGTGTGGCGGCGCACCGGCTGCAGCGTGATCTCGCTCGCCATCGCCGGGTCGAGGCACGCGTCGAGCATGCGGGTGCCGACACGCAGGTCGCGATACTCGGGCAGCGAACGCCCCGCCTGCCGCATGAACCAGACGGGGGTCGCGTCGGCGCGCTCTCCTCTATATGCGCGCACGAGGCGCGAGTCGGAGGTCAGGCCGGCGGAGAGCGGATGCTGCGGGGAGAGGATCACGCCTGACATTGTCGCGTATCGGGCTGAGCGGAACCGAGCCTCGATGTCACCCGATACGGAAGGAGGCCTTACATTCCCCGTCCGATCAGCGCTACAGTCGAGACGTTGTGCGCCCCCAGCACGACGACGCGCGGGCCACCCACCTGCGCGCCTCCGCCACCCACGGAGAACCCCATGCACCCAATGTCGTGTGATGTCCCGTCGTGTCATACCCCGCCCGCGCCGTCGGAGCCGCCCGCTCGATCCGCCGTGGTCGCGCGATGAACGCACAGCGCCGCGCCGGCATCACCTTCCTCGTCGCCGCTGCCGCCGCGGTCGTCGTCGGCGGGCTCATCGCGGGCTCCGCCTTCCTCGAGCGCTTCATGCTCGGCCTGCCCGAGGTCCCGCGCGCCGACCGGCTCGCCGTCATCGTCGCCGTCACGGCGCTCGTCGCCACCGCAGTCTGGATCCTCGTGAGGCTCGCCGAGCGCGGCCGGGCCCGCACTCGACGTCGCGCCCTCGAAACCGTCGCTCGCGGCGACGTGAGCTGCGGCATCCGTCGCCGTGATCTCCTGGCCGGCCTCGGCGAACTGGCAGCGGATGACTCGCGCGAGGTCAGGCTCGCTGCGCGCTTCTCCATCGTCGTCGACGAGTTCGGCGTCACCTTCTGGAACGGCGGACGCCGCCCCCGGCGTGCGGCGAGCTTCGCATGGCGTGAGGTTCGCAGCATCCGCAGCGACTCGCTGGTGGCCGGCGGCACGGTGCTCTCCGTGCTCGAACTGCGCGTGCGCCGCGGCGGCGTGAGCGTCGAGCTGCCGATCGTGCTGGCGGCCGAGCGCCCGGGCCGATATGCGCTTTCGGATGCACCGTTCTTCGCCGTCGTGCGCTGCTGGAAGGCGAAGCACCGCGAGGCGCTCGCCGCCGAGGGGCTCGAACTGCCTCCGCTCACCGCGCCGATCCAGATCATCACGCAGGGCCAGCCCGTCGCGCAGCGCGAGTCAGTCGCGCAGGGCCGGTCCGTCGCGCAGCGCGAGATGCTCAGCACGCGGTGAACCCGGCGTCCACCACGCACCAGGGTTTCGCGCGAAGTCACCACCGGCGAATTCGAATCCGGCCAAGGGTAGAATCCCCTTCGTGCTCATCTGCCTGACCGCGAGTCACAAGAACGCCGGGTTCGACATGCTCGAACGGCTTTCAGCGACCGCGGATGCCGCAGGCCCGCGGATCCGCAGCGGTCACTCAGCCGTGCAGGGCGCCGTCATCGTCGCCACGTGCAACCGCTTCGAGGCCTACCTCGACCTCGACGCGGCCGAAGGCGAGTCGCCGGTTCCCGCGGTGCACGAGGCGATCCGCTCGGTCGGTGCCGTCGCCGGACTCGAGCCCGCGCAGCTCCGCACCACGTTCGGATTCGTGCACGGCAACGCCGTCGCCGGCCACCTGTTCTCGGTGGCATCCGGCCTCGAATCGGTCGTCGTCGGCGAGGGCGAGATCGCCGGCCAGGTGCGTCGCTCGCTCGAACGCGCCCGTAGCGAGGGCACCACGACGCCCGATCTCGAACGGCTGTTCCAGCGCGCCTCGCAGATCTCGCGGCGTGTGAAGAACGAGACCGGCATCGGCAACGAAGGGCGTTCGGTCGTTCGCCTCGCCCTCGAACTCGCCGAGAGCCGCATCACCGATTGGGCGCAGACGCGAGTGCTGCTCGTCGGCACCGGCCGGTTCGCGGGTGCCTCGCTCGCGGCGCTCCGCGACCGAGGCGTCACCGACGTGCGCGTCTTCTCGCCCTCGGGTCGTGCCGCGAAGTTCGCCGCGAATCACGGCATCGAAGCGGTTGCTCTCCGCGATGTCGCCGCCGCGGCCGTGAGCGCCGACGTCATCGTGACGTGCACCACTGCCGAGCACCACGTCGTCGACCGGGCGCTGCTCGAGGCGGGCAGGGCGGGCCTCGAGGCATCCGCTGCCGGCGGTGCCGCCGGTTCGCCTGTGTTCGCAGCGCGACCGCTCGGCCTCGTCGCCGAGCCGGGTGAAGCGGCGGTCGAGCGCCAGCTCGTGATCGACCTCGGACTCCCGCGAAACGTCGCACCCGACGTCGTCGAGGTGCCGGGCGTCGAACTGCTCGATCTCGAGACGATCCGCATCCACGCACCGCTCGAGGAGTTCGGCGCGACCGATGCCGCGCGCGCGATCGTCGGCGGCGCGGCCCGGGCGTTCGGCGAAGCCCGCGACGAGCAGGATGTCGCGCCCGCCGCCGTCGCACTGCGACGCCACGTGTTCGACCTCCTCGACGGCGAGATCGAACGCGCCCGTAGTCGCGGCGACGACGACGGCCGCACCGAGGAAGCCCTGCGGCACATGGCCGGCGTGCTGCTGCACACGCCCATGGTTCGCTCACGCGAACTCGCGCGAGCAGGCGAGCAGCGGGCCTGGATCGACGGTCTCGCCGCAGTCTTCGGCGTCGTCGCCGAAACGGATGCCGCAGAGCGCGTGTCTGGGGCACGCGATACGCTTCGTGGCGATGCACGAGAACGCCGCGCCTGACGACACGGCGACGGTGCCGTCGCCGAGCGATCGCGCGGCGGCTGCAGGTGCGGGCCCAGCTGCGGGTGCTGCTGCGGGCCCGGCCGCGGGTGCGGGCCCGGCTGCGGGTGCGGCCGAGGGCCCGGCTGCGGGTGCAGCTGCGGCCGCGGCTGCGGCTGCGGCCGAGGGTCCACCCGCGCTTCGTCTGCCGTTCGATGCGACTGCGCTGACCGGCGCTCCGATCACCACGGAACGTCTCGTGCTGCGGCCGCTCGAGGCATCCGATGCCCCCGATGTGTTCGAGTACCAGCGCATGCCCGAGGTGCTCAGGTACCTGCCGTGGCCTGAACGCGACCGGGCCGAGGCCTTTGCGCACACGGCGAAGCGCGCCGCCGCGCGCACGCTCGCGGGCGACGGTGACTTCTTCGTGCTTGCGATGACGTTACCGGGTGAAGCCGCGGTCGGTGCGGGTGCGGTCGACGCCGGTGCGGGTGCGGTCGGCGCCCGTGGGGTCGACGCCGGTGCTGTCGACGCCGGTGCGGTCGACGCCGGTGGGGGTGAAGGCAGTGAGGGTGAGGGCGCCCGCGTGATCGGCGACATGATGGTGCGCGTGTCGAGCGAGAAGCACGCACAGCTCGAATTCGGCTGGGTCGTGCACCCCGATTTCCAGGGCAAGGGCTACGCGCGAGAGGCGGCCGCGGCGATCCGCGACTTCGTGTTCGAGACGCTGCGGCCGCATCGGGTGCAGGCGTTCCTCGATGCACGCAATTCCGCATCGGCGGCCCTGTGCGAGCACCTCGGCATGCGGCGCGAGGCGACGATCCTCGAAGAGCAGTTCAACGACGGCGAGTGGCAGGACACTGCGCTCTACGGCGTGCTGCGACGCGAGTGGGCGGCGGCGCGGGTAGGCGGGCGGCGCGCGGGTTGGTAGGCGGGCGCCGGTAGGCGGGCGGCGCGCGGGTAGGCGGGCGCGAGCAGGCGGGGGGCCATTCTCCACAGGGTTATCCACAGGCTGTGGAACACACGTTCGAATGTCGGCGGCTCACGAGACAATGAAGCATGACCGAAACGCTCCCCGACTACAGCGGCATCGCCGCCATGTTGTCGGCGAGCGCAACCTCTCCGGGCACGTTCAGCGCCCTTGACGACCCGGCGCTCGTCGACGCCGTCGAGGCGATCACCTCCCTCAAGCACGCGGTCGAACGTGCGCAGGCCCTCGCCGCCGCCGAGATCGTCCGACGATCGAAGGTCGCGTTCGGCATCCGGGGCCTTGCACAGCGAACCGGTCACGCGAGCGCCGGCGAGTTGTTGCAGACGATCACGCATGCGACGAAGCGCGAGACGACGGCGTTGGTCGGTGTCGGGCAGATGGTCGCCGAGACCGAGGCCGCGGCCGAGCTCGACGCCGCGAGACGAATCGATCCCGAACTCGCAGCGCTGGTGCCCGAAGCTGCAACCCCCTGGTTTGCAGCGCTGGGCGCGGCGGTCACGAGCGGCGCACTCACCGTGGCGGTCGCCGACGCGATCCGATCCGGTCTTGGCGAGCCCGGCGGCGACGGCGACGATGCGGCACTCTCCGCCGCTCTCGAGACGGTCATCGGCGAGTGCCGCGAGCTGCACGCCGACGCGGCTCGGCGATACGCACGGCAGGTGCGCGATCGCATCGACGCAGCGAGCGTGGCCGAACGCGCCGACCGGCAACGCGAGCGGCAGTTCTGGCGCGTGTGGGTCAAGCCCGACGGCATGGTGAGGGGCGAGTTCGAGCTCGATGCCGAGAGCGGCATGCTCGTGAAGGCCGTCTTCGATCAGCTCACGCATCCGCGCCGCGTCTCCGCGCCTGTGCGCCGGAGCTTCGGCGACCCGGTTCACGGTGACTCGGGGTTCGCCGAAGCGAGAGCCGCTCGCGAGCGCGATGCCGCCGACGGTCTCGTGCAGCTCCTTCGGGCGGGCGCGAGCGTCGACCCTTCACGAGTGCTCGATGCGAAGAAGCCTTCGGTACGGCTCGTGGTGAACGCGACGTCGCTCAGCTCCGGCAAAGGCTCGGGCGCGATCGAGGGGCACCCCGATCGCATTCCGCTCGGCAACATCCACGCCGGACTCTGCGAGGGCTACCTGCCGATCCTCTTCGACGAGACCGGTGCATGCCTCGACCTCGGGCGCGACGAACGGTTGTACACCCGCACGCAGAAGGCCGTTCTCGCAGTACGCGACGGCGGTTGTCTCGACCCCGACTGCACCCGTCCACCCTCATGGACCGAGGCGCATCACATCGAGCACTGGCAGCGCGACGACGGCCGAACCGACATCGCCGACGGCATCCTGCTCTGCAGGCGAGATCATCTCCGGTACCACAACCAGGGGTGGGAGGTTCGGCGAAGAGACTCGACCTACTGGCTCATTCCGCCGGTCGATGTCGATCCCGAGCAGACTCCCCGGCTGATGCGTTCGAAGACGCCGGCCGACATCGTCAACCCAGTCGAACCGCAGCGTTTGCCGACAATCTCGAACTGGGCGTCTGGGGCGCACGAGGCCGGCGCGTCCGGCACGTCAGGCACGCCCGGCACGTCAGGCACGTCAGGCACGCCCGGCACGTCTGGCACGTCCGGCACGTCTGGCACGTCCGGCACGCCCGGCACGCCCGGCACGTCCGGCACGTCCGGCACGCCCGGCACGTCCGGCACGCCCGGCACGTCCGGCACGCCCGGTACGAGGCAGGCCCAGGCTGAACGCGCGCTTGCGGCTCCTGGGTAGGGCACTGTCCAGCGTGAGAAGCGGCTTGCCGCGAGCGCTACGCGCCGATAAGGCGTGCGGCCATGAATCCCTCGAGCTCGGCGAGCGGCACGCGCACCTGCTCCATGCTGTCGCGCTCACGCACGGTCACGGCGTTGTCGTCGAGCGAATCGAAGTCGACGGTGATGCAGAACGGGGTGCCGATCTCGTCTTGACGACGGTAACGACGACCGATCGCACCGGCGTCGTCGAAGTCGACGTTCCAGTGCTTGCGCAGCGACGCCGCCACCTCACGCGCGAGCGGCGAGAGCTTCTCGTTGCGCGACAACGGCAGCACCGCGGCCTTCACCGGCGCGAGGCGCGGGTCGAGACGCAACACGGTGCGGGTGTCGACGCCGCCCTTCGCGTTCGGCACTTCTTCGACGTGGTACGCGTCGACGAGGAACGCCATGAGCGAGCGGGTCAGACCCGCCGCAGGCTCGATCACATACGGGATCCACCGTTCGTTCTTCGACTGGTCGAAGAACGAGAGTTCCTTGCCCGAGTGCTCCGAGTGCGTCGTGAGGTCGAAGTCGGTGCGGTTGGCGACACCTTCGAGCTCGCCCCAGTCACCACCGGTGAAGCCGAAGCGGTACTCGATGTCGACCGTGCGCTTCGAGTAGTGCGACAACTTCTCGGCGGGGTGCTCGAAGCGACGCAGGTTCTCGGGGTCGATGCCGAGGTCGACGTACCAGTCCCACCGGTAGTCGAGCCAGTACTCGAACCAGTGGTCGTCGGAGCCGGGCTCGACGAAGAACTCGAGCTCCATCTGCTCGAACTCGCGCGTGCGGAAGATGAAGTTTCCGGGCGTGATCTCGTTGCGGAACGACTTGCCGATCTGCCCGATGCCGAACGGCGGCTTCATGCGCGAAGCCTGCAGCACGTTGGCGAAGTTCGTGAAGATGCCCTGGGCGGTCTCGGGGCGAAGGTAGTGGAGCCCGGATTCATCCTGAACCGGACCAAGGTAGGTCTGCAGCATCATGTTGAAGTCGCGAGGCGGGGTCCACTGACCGCGAGTACCGCAGTTCGGGCAGGCGATGTCGCCCATGCCGTTCTCTGGGGCACGGCCCTTCTTGGCTTCGAAGGCCTCGAGCAGGTGGTCTTCGCGGAACCGCTTGTGGCAGTGCAGGCACTCGACGAGCGGGTCGGTGAAGACTCCGACGTGCCCCGACGCGACCCAGACCTGCTTCGGCAGGATGACGCTCGAGTCGAGACCGACGACGTCGTCGCGGCCGGTGACCATGTACCGCCACCACTGCCGCTTGATGTTCTCCTTGAGCTCGACGCCGAGAGGCCCGTAGTCCCACGCGGAACGGGATCCGCCGTAGATCTCACCTGCCTGGAAGACGAAGCCCCGGTGCTGGGCGAGCGCGATGACGGATTCGAGACGGCTGGGTGCGGCCACGGTGGCTCCAATGGTCCTGGGATCGGGCGAACGCCGAAAGCGGGCGAACGCCGAGACGGGCAAATACCGAACCGGCAAATGCCGAAGCTGCGAATGCCGGAAATCGACACGGTGTCACCATCCTACGGGCGGTCGCGACCGCGAACGATCCCTCGATCGGTACGCTGGCGCCAACACGACTCGGCTGAGGGGGCTGCGTGCGATTCGTACTCGAACTCGATGTGATCGACGGACCCTTCCTCATCGCGATGTACGCGCTCGCGGCGATCGTGCTCGTGTACCTGCTCTTCCGGGGACCCGGCTGGGCGTGGGTGCTCACCGTCATCATGCTGCTCATCCTCGGCTCGCTCATCGGCATCGCCGTGCTCTGGATCGGCGTGAACGTGCTCGACTCGTTCGGAGGCCCGGTCGATGACTCCGCCTGGTTCTGGGTGCCGGCGGCGTTCGCCGGCATCACGGTCGCGATCTGGAACCTCTGGCACTCGCGGTGGTGGCGCAAACTCATCGCCGTGCTCGCGATCCCGCTGTTCGCCGCGACCGCCGCGCTCGGCGTGAACGCCGCATACGGGCTGAGTCCAACGCTCGGCTCGATGTTCCACATCTCCACGGCCGACACGATCGACCCGCCGATGCCCGACCCGGCGACGATCGTCGACCCGACCGAGCCGCTGTACGCGACGTGGGTCCCGCCGGCGGACCTGCCGGCAACCGGCGAGATCGGCATCGTGCAGGGCGGCGTGCCGAACACGGTGTCGGGGTTCGCAGCCCGACCGGCGCAGATCTACCTGCCTCCGGCCGCACTCGTGGCGGATGCCCCGCGCCTTCCCCTCGTCATCATGATGATGGGCCAGCCCGGCGACCCCGATGCGAGCTTCATCGGCGACGTGCTCGACGAGTTCGCCGCCGAGCACGACGGACTCGCGCCGATCGCCCTGGTGGTCGACCAGCTGGGCGACCCGAGCGACGACCCGCTCTGCCTCGACAGCAGTCTCGGCAAGGTCGAGAGCTATGTCATGCTCGACGTCGTGCCGTGGGCGAAGCAACGCCTCGGCGTACTTCAGGGCCGCCAGTACACGACCGTCGCCGGCTACTCGAACGGCGGCGGTTGCGCAGCGTACTTCGGCGCGAAGTACCCTGACGTCTTCGGCAACCTGCTCGCCGTCTCGCCGGTCGAGTACCCGGGCGCCGAGCACCCCGACGACGTTCTGGCCGAGGTCTTCGACGGCAACCAGGTCGCCTACGACATGGTGAAGCCCGCGAACATCATGGCCGCGAAGGCCCCCTACCCCGACTCGGTCGCCGTCTTCACGGTCGGCGAGGGCGACAGCGCGTTCGTGGGCGGCACCGAACGGCTGGCGGATGCCGCGACCGCCGCCGCCATGCAGACGACCCTCTTCCTCGTGCCCGGCGCAGACCATGACGTCGTGGCCCTCACCGGCGGGCTCGGAAAGGGCTTCGACGTGCTCGCACCCAGACTCGGATTGGCGGCCCCATGACAGAGATGACCGAGAAGACCGACGGCGCCGGGAGCGCCGAGGACACCGAGCCGAGCGGGCGGCTGCGCTCCACCGCGGAGACGTTCGGCGGATTCATCCGACGGGTTCCCTTCAGCATCGCCCTCGCGGTGCTGCTCATCGTCACGGCGATCGCGACGGGCACGTTCTTCGGCGCCGCATCGCACGAGACGGCCTCGACCTGGGCCGCCGGGGTGACGACCACGATCGACGGCGGCCGGTGGTGGACCGTCGCAACCGCACTCGTCATCCCCTTCGACCCGTTCCAGCTCGTGTTCGGCGTGCTCGCCGCGGTGTTGTTGCTCGGCGTGGCCGAACGACGCATGGGCACCTGGCGCACGATCGTCGCGTTCCTCGTGACGGGTTGCCTCGGCGTCGCGATCGGCACCGGGCTCCAGTGGGTCGGCTCGCTCGCCGGCGAGTGGTGGGCCGCGGGCACAGCCGCCGACCTGACCCTCGACCCGCTCGCCGGCATCGTGGGCGCGCTCATCACGGCAACGGCGTTCATGGGCATGCTCTGGCGCCGACGCATCCGTGTCATCACCCTGGCGTTCATCCTCGTGTTCGTGCTCTACGACGGCGACTCATCGAACGCCTACCGATTGGCCGCAGCGATCGTCGGCCTGTTCCTCGGCGCCCTCCTCACCCGCGACTCCTCGACCCTGTCGGCCAAGCGCAGCTCGCATCGCGAGACTCGCACCCTGGTTGCCGCGGTCGTCGCAGTGACCGGAATCGGCCCGATCGTCGCGCTCGTGAATCGCTCCGAGCTCACGCCGTTCGCCTTCGGATCGTACCTGTACGCCGATGAGCCGCTCACGCTCGCGGCCGTGATGGCGCAGTGCGGCGGCGAAGCGGCGGCCCGCTCCGAGGAGTGCACGTCACAACTCGCCCTGCTCAGCGCGCAGGGGTTCGGCATGTTCCTGCTCTCCTTCGTGCCGGTGCTGCTCCTGCTGCTCGCCGCGTGGGGCCTGCGGCGCGGGCGCCGATTCGCCCGGTGGCTCGCGATCGCGGTGAACGCCGCCATCCTGCTCTTCGCCCGCACGGCATTCGACGTCACCGTGACGACCGCCGACATCGACGACGGCTCCTGGTCGGTGTTCGACCTCGGCGAGCTGATCGTCTGGCTCCTCGCGGTGCTCGCGCTGCCGATCGGGATCATCGTCATGCTCATCGTCACGAGACGGCACTTCCAGATTCGCGCGGTTCGTGGCGCGTTCGCACGGTTCGTCGCGGCCGTGATCGGCGCCTTCGTCATTCTCGCGACGTTGTATCTGGTCGTGGGCCTCGCGACGATCGACGAGTACTGGCCGGCCGCGAACGGGTGGGATGTGCTGCTCGATACGCTCAAGCGGTTCGTGCCGCCGCACTTCCTCGCCGTGGTCGATCCCATCGTGCTTCCCGGCCACGACCTCACGAGCCTCCTCGCGCAAGCGGTCGGCCCGGTGTTCTGGGCGGTGTTCATCGCCGCGGCGATCCGGCTCATGTCGCAGCGCGCCACCGTCGCCGAGACCGCCGACGACGCGCGGCTCCGCGGGCTCCTGCACCGGAACGGCGGCGGCACGCTCGGCTTCATGGCGACGTGGCCCGGCAACGACATCTGGTTCAGTGACGACGGCGACTCCGCCGTCGCGTACCGGGTGATCAACGGCGTCGCGATCACGATGTCCGACCCCATCTGCACGCCAGAGAACGCCGGCCGCGTCATCCGCGAGTTCGCCGCCTTCTGCGATGCGCACAGCTGGGTGCCCGTCTTCTACAGCGTGCACCCGCAGTACCTGCCGGTCTTCGACGAGCTCGAGTGGGAGCACATGTCGGTCGGCGAGGAGACCCTCGTGCGAACGAAGGGCCTCGAGCTGACCGGCAAGCCCTGGCAGAAGGTACGGCAGGCACTGAACCGCGGCATCAAGGAGGGCATGACCACGGTCTGGACGAGCTGGAACGAACTGCCGCTCGCGACCGTCGCCGAGATCAACGCGATCTCAGAGGAGTGGGTCGCCGAGAAGGAGCTGCCCGAGATGGGCTTCACGCTCGGCGGAATGGAGGAGCTGAAGGACTCCGAGGTGCGGCTCATGCTCGCGGTCGGGCCCGACGGGCGGCTGCAGGCCGTGACGAGCTGGCTGCCCGTGCACCGTGACGGCGAGGTGATCGGCTGGACCATCGACTTCATGCGCAGGGCCGACGGCAGCATGAACGGCATCATGGAGTTCCTCATCGCCTCGGCGGCGCTGCACATGAAGGAACAGGGAGCGGAGGTCCTGAGCCTCTCCGGCGCCCCGCTCGCGACGAAGCCGCTCGAGCCGGGCGAGACGCCGCCGGAACCGACCGTGATGACACGGCTGCTCGAGTTCCTCGCCAAGACGCTCGAACCGGCGTACGGGTTCTCGTCGCTGTTCCGTTTCAAGGCGAAGTTCAACCCCGAGTACGAGACCATCTCGATGGCCTACCCCGACCCGGTCGCCCTGCCGACGATCGGCCTCGCGGTCGGCAAGGCGTACCTGCCCGAGGTCTCGCCGTCCGAGGCCGTGGCGCTCGTGAAGACGCTGACGAGGGAATGACGAATCGATGACGGAACGACGGATGACGCCGCTGCCGACGCCGCAGCCGCAGCCGACGCGGCTGCCGACGCCGACGCGGCTGCCGAGTCGCCGAACCGTGCTCACGATCGGCGCGGCCGCCGCCGTGGGTGCGCTCGCGGGGTGCGCCCCGGCCTCGAGGGCGGACCTCGACGCCACGCCGACGCCCGCGGAGCGCCCTCGCCCTGCGGCCACACTGCCGCCCGAGCCCGTCGACCTGTCGCCGGTGCCGCCGAACGCCAGGGTGCCCGCTCCGAACGGCACCATCGACTCGCTGCCCGGCGCGGGATCGCTCCTCGCGTGGACCATCGACGACGGTGCCAGCGCCGAGGTCATCGCCGCGTACGCGGCGTTCGCGGCATCGAGCGGCACACGGCTCACGATGTTCGTGACGGGAACCTACACCGCATGGGACGAGAACGTGACGACGCTCGCCCCGCTGATCGCGTCGGGGCAGGTGCAGCTCGCCAATCACACCTGGTCGCACGCCGACCTCACGAGCCTCGACGACGCGGGCGTCGCAGACGAGCTGCAGCGCTGCCACGACTTCGTCGCCGAGGCCTTCGGCGTCGACGCGCGACCGTTCTTCCGGCCGCCGTTCGGGTTCCATGACGATCGGGTCGACGCGATCGCCGCCGACCTCGGCTACACGGTGCCGACGATGTGGCACGGGACGTTGTCGGACTCCGGCGAGATCCCGGCAGAGCTCATCGTCGACTTCGCCCGCGAGTGGTTCCTGCCGCAGCACATCGTGATCGGGCACCTGAACTTCATGCCCGTGACGACGGTGTTCGACGAGCTGCACGCGATCATCGCCGAGCGCGGCCTCGCCACGGTCACGCTCAACGACGTGTTCTCGAGCGAGTACCACTGAAGCGGATGCCACGACTCACCGACATCCGCGTCGCTGCCATCGCGCTCGTTCGCGATCGCCACGTGCTCATGGTCACCGCGCGGGGTCGCGACGTGTACTACATGCCCGGCGGCAAGATCGACGACGGCGAGACCGCCGCCGAGGCCGCTGCCCGTGAGGCTCTCGAAGAGGTCGCCCTCGTGCTCGACCCCGCCCGGCTCGTCGAGCTCTTCGAGGTCGTCGCGGCGGCGCACGGCGAGCCCGATGGCCGGCTCGTGCGCATGCGGGTCTTCCGCGCCGAGACGGATGCCGCGCCCTTCGCCTCGGCCGAGGTCGGCAGCCTGCACTGGGTGACGACCGCCGACGTCGGTCGCTGCCCGCCCGCCGGTGCGGAGGTGCTCGAGCGGCTCGCGGCAGCGGGTCTCATCGACTGACGGTGCCGGCGAGCAGCACGCTCGGAGACGTGCGGCGCGCTCGGAGACGTGCAGCGCGCTCGGAGACGTGCGGCGCTCTCAGAGACGTGCGGCGCTCTCGGAGACGTGCGGCGCTCTCGTAGACTGCGGACATGTCGACCGACGACGCCCCGCTCGCCGGCTCGGTGGCCGAACCGCCGGCCCCGCTCTCCCCGCTCGCCGCGGCGGGCTGGTGGGCACTCGACTACGTCGATGCGGCGAAGCAGCAGCTGCGGGTGCTCGCGCTGCCGAAGGCGTCGAAGCGGTGGCCGACGGGCGATGTCGGAAAGCCGACGATACTGCTGCTGCCCGGCGTCTACGAACACTGGTCGTTCATGGCCCCGCTCGGAGATGAGCTCAATCGCCGCGGCTATCGTGTGCGGGTCGTTCACGGACTCGGCGCCAACCTGCTCGGGATCTTCGAGACCGCGACGCGCATCGCCCGCGCACTCGAACGGATCCCGACGCCCACGGCGGGCCTCGTCATCGTGGCGCACTCCAAGGGCGGTCTCGTCGGAAAGCGCATCCTGGTCGGCGATGTCGACCGGCGACTCGGGCTGCACGGAGTGGTCGCCGTCGCCACACCGTTCGGCGGATCGCGGCTCGCGCGGTATCTCCTCGATCCGGGCTTGCGCGAGTTCCTGCCTGACGGAGCGACGATCACGGAGCTCGCCGGCGCTGCATCCGTGAACTCGCAGATCGTGTCGGTCTTCGGCACGTTCGACCCGCACGTGCCCGAGGGCAGCGTGCTCGCCGGTGCGAGGAACGTGCAGGTACCCGTCGCCGGGCACTTCCGCATTCTTTCGGCACCGGAGACACGGGAGGCCGTCGTCGCGGCAGTGGAAGCCCTGGCTCCGACGGCCGCTCGAGCCAACCCGTCGTGAGTCGCCTCGTCATCGAGCGGCCCGTCATCGAGCGGCCCGTCAGGGAGCGGCCCGTCAGGGAGCGGTCGTCAGGGAGCGGCCGTTGACGCAGAACGGGGGCGATGCCGCTCGGCATCGCCCCCGTCTCACTGATTCAGTGGGTCAGCGCTGGGCGCCGCGCACCCGACGCGTCACGACGATCGCACCGGCGCCGAGCACCATGAGCGCGAGGGCCGCGAATCCGATGCCGAGCTCGACGCCCGTCTCAGCGAGCTGCGGGCCGGTCGCGGCCGGAGCGGGAGCCGCGGGAGCCGGCACGACAGGAGCCTGAGCCTCGGTGACCGACACGTAGGCCTCCGCCGCGCGCTCGCTCTCTTGTCCGGCCAGGTTGATGTGGAGCCCATCTCCGACCTTCGCGCCCGCGAGCGCGAGGACGAACGACCCGGCGCCCGCATCGTCTGCTGCGGCTTCGCCATCGACGACGGTCAGGTCCCCGGCGACAAAGAGCTCACCCGAATACCGAACGGCTTCACCGGGCTGGAAGCCCGCGAACTTCACCGTGATGCCGGCCGCGAGGCTCTCGGGCGAAACGGCATCGGGCAACGTGATTGAGGTGCCAGCGGTGATCGTCAAGGCAACCCAGTTCGAGTAGACGTTCGCACCGTCAACGGACTGGGAAGCTCCGACCGAGTACTTCGGGTATCCGTCCGCGTCGGGAATGACGGCCACATTCGTCGGCGTGACATGCGTGCTGATGTTGCCCGCTGCGTCTGCGACGACTGGCGACCCGAGAGTCGCACCCTCGCCTGAGGATGGCCCGCTGGAAATGCTGAGCTGCAGGTTCACGTCCGCGCCGGCCGTGAAGCCCGAGCCGGTGACGGTGAAGCCGTCCTCCCAGTCGCCTGCGGGGAAGCTGGTCTGGTCGAGTTCGATGACGGGGGCGGGCACTTCTTCGGCTGCAGCCGGCGAGGCCACTGCGAAGCCGGCGAGCACGAGGCCGGCAGCGGCGGCGAGGGCGCCGGTGCGGAGACGGAATGTGGAGATTGCCACTGGGGAAAGTCCTTCGGTTCGGGTGCGGAGTCGACGGAACCCGGAAGGGTACCGTCGATGATCCTATCGAAACGGAGTGATTCATCCGAATGGGGAGTACTCCCCATGTCACACGTCGTGCGCGTGTCATGGCATGCCGCGCGAAACGCGCGACTCAGTGCACGTACTCGAGCAGATCGAGGCCGACCTGGCGCATGCCGTCGAGCACCGCGAGACGCGACGAGATCATCGTGTCGGCGTAGTACATCGACACGGCATACGAGACGCTCGCCCGAGGGCCGCGAAGCACGCCCACCTCGCTGCGCACGCCGACGTCGGTGCCGGTCTTGTTCATGAGCAGCACATTGTGGTCGGGTTCGCGGTGCGCGAGCGGGTCGAGCCCGAATGCGCTCGCGACCATCGACAGGTCGGCGTTCAGCGAGAGCCAGCCGACGACGCGCTGCGACACCTCGGGCGAGACGATCTCGCCGCGGGCGAGCGAGGCGAAGAGCCAGGTCAGTTCTTTCGCCGGCCCGATCGAGAGTTGCGGGGCGTCATCGGGTCCACGGTGATCGCGAACGAGGTCGAGCAGCGCCGTGCGCGTGAGACCGAGCGCCTCGGTGCGGGCGCGCACGGCTTCGAGGCCGATGTGGCGGATGAGCACGTTCGTCGCGAGGTTGTCGCTCGTCGCCCCGACGAGGGCCGCGAGGTCGGCCAGCGGAAGCGACGGCGACTGCAGGTGCTGCCAGATGCCCGAGTCGCCGACCGCGTCGCGCGGGGCACGATCGAGCACGGTGAACGACTCGCTGCTGTCACCCACGAGCCGCGACGCGACCTCGACGAGCAGCAGCACCTTGCCGATCGACGCCGTCGGCATCACGACATGGTCGTCGACCGAGAAGAGCACCTTGCCGGTCGCGAGGTCGGTGGCCCGAGCCGAGACCTGCACACCCGCGATGGCGAGTTCGCCGAGTGCGTCGAACCCACGGGCGAAGTTCTCGCCCGCATCGTCGGTGCGATGCTTGCCGCGCCGGATGTCACTATGCCGTGCGCGCCGCTCCGATCCTTGAGACGACGTCACCACGGTGATTCCACAGCCTTCCCTCACGGTCGGCGCTCCCCCACCGCGAAGCGGCGCGCTCGAGATGTCTCGATTGTCTCTTCGACTACCAGATCGTCACACGCTCGGCCGGGTCGAGCCAGAGCGCGTCGTCGGGAGTCACTTCGAAGCTAGCGTAGAACTCCTCGATGTTCCTGACGATCTGATTGCAACGGAACTCGTTCGGCGAGTGCGGATCGATCGCGAGCAGGCGGATGACCTCCTCGTCACGGCCCTTCATCTGCCAGGCCTGAGCCCACGACAGGAAGAAGCGCTGCGCGGCGGTCAGTCCGTCGATCACGGGGCCCACGTTCGACCCTCCCTCAGCGCCCTGCACCGACAGCACATATGCCTTCCAGGCGATCGCGAGGCCGCCGAGATCGCCGATGTTCTCTCCGATGGTGAGCGCCCCGTTGACGCGGTGGGGCCCGCTCGATCCGGCCGCCTCCCCCGAGGCATCCGTATCGCCGTCGCCTGCGGCCTCGCCGTCGCCTGCGGCCTCGAGCTGTGCCGGAACCAGCGCGTCGTACTGGGCGATGAGCGCCGACGTGCGCTCTTCGAACGCGGTGCGGTCGGCTTCCGTCCACCAGTCGGTGAGGCGGCCGTCGCCGTCGTACTTCGAACCCTGGTCGTCGAAGCCGTGCCCGATCTCGTGCCCGATGACCGCGCCGATCGCGCCGTAGTTCGCCGCGGCATCGCGCTCGGCGTCGAAGAACGGGTATTGCAGGATCGCGGCCGGGAAGACGATCTCGTTGAACCCCGGGTTGTAATAGGCGTTGATCGTCTGCGGCGTCATGAACCACTCGTCACGGTCGAGCGGTCTGCCGATCTTGCCGAGCTCGCGGTTGAACTCGTACTCGGCCGTGGCGCGCACGTTGCCGACGAGGTCGTCGGTGATCTCGAGCACCGAGTAGTCGCGCCACTTCACGGGGAACCCGATCTTCGGCGTGAACTTCTCGAGCTTGTCGAGGGCCTTCGCACGGGTCGCGTCGCCCATCCACTCGAGCCCGCCGATCGACTGGCGGTAGGCCTCGACGAGGTTCGCGACGAGGTCGTCCATCGCCTCCTTCGCCGCAGGCGGGAAGTGCCGCTCGACGTAGATGCGGCCCACCGCCTCACCCATGGCCCCCTCGACGAGCGAGACGCCGCGCTTCCAGCGCTCGCGCATCTGCGGGGTGCCGGTGAGCGTGCGGCCGTAGAAGTCGAAGTTCGCCTCCACGAAGTCGTTCGAGAGGTACGCGGCGCTGCCGCGCACGATCTGCCAGGCGAGCCAGTCCTTCCACGCCGGCAGGCGGTCTGCGGTCAAGAGAGCGCCGAGGCCCTGCACGAACGAGGGCTCGCGCAGCACGATCTCGTCGAACGCGCCGGCCGGCACGCCCATCGCGTCGCGCCAGGTGTTCAGGTCGACGCCCTGAGCCTGCCGAACGGATGCCTCGGCCACGGCGTCGCTCCACGAGAACAGGTTGTAGGTCTTCTCGCTGTCGCGAGTCTCGACGTTGCTCCAGTGAGCCGCAGCGATGGCGGTCTCGAGCTCGAAGATGCGGGCGGCACGTTCTTCGGATGCGTCGAGCTTCGCGAGCCGCAGCATCCGCTCGAGGTGTGCACGGTACGCGCCGCGGACCGATTCGAACCGCTCCTCACGGAAGTAGCTCTCGTCGGGCAGCCCGATGCCGCCCTGCTCGACGAAGACGAGATAGCGCTCGGGATCGCCCGGGTCGTTGTCGACGTAGAGCTGCAGGAATCCGGGCACGCCCTGGCGCTCGAGCCGGCCGAGGGTGGCGAGAAAGGCGTCGACCGAGTCGATGAGGTCGACCTCGACGAGCTGGCCGGCGATCGGGGTGGCGCCGAGGAGGTTGGCATGCTCCTCGTTCATGAAGCTCGCGTAGAGGTCGCCGACCTTGCGCGCCTCGGTGCCGGGCTCGGCGTCCTGCGACTCCTCGATGATCTCGCGCACGGCCTGCTCGGCCTCCTCGTGCAACACGAGGAACGAGCCGTACCTTGCCTTGTCGGCCGGGATCTCGGTGCGCTCGATCCACCTGCCGTTGACATGGCGGAAGAGGTCGTCTTGCGGCCGGATGCCCGCATCGAGTTCGTCCTGCGTGATTCCTGAGGGCAGCGCGGTCATTCCTCCAGCCTATGCGGCGGCCCGGTGCAGGGGCACGCGTGCGAGTCGAAGCCGCGTGAAACTCCCAGCCGACGGCGTCGGCGGTGTCGGTGTCGGTGTCGTCCGGCGCCCGTAGGCTCGAGACGCCCATGAACGAACCCAGCCGCGAACCCCTGGCGGATCGCACGCGCGCGACCGTCGATCGCGACATCCTGCGCCTCGCGGTGCCCGCGCTCGGCGCCCTCATCGCCGAGCCGCTCTTCCTCCTCGCCGACACCGCGATGATCGGCCACCTCGGGGCCACGCCCCTCGCCGGCCTCGGACTCGCGAGTGCGGTGCTGCAGACGATCATCGGCCTCATGGTCTTCCTCGCCTACGCGACGACGCCGGCGGTCGCGCGCCGAGTCGGGTTCGGCGATGTGCGGGGTGCGGTCGCCTCGGGCATCGACGGGCTGTGGCTCGCGCTCGGCATCGGCGCCGTGCTGGCCGTCGCCGGATGGTTCGCCGCGCCCGTGCTCGTCGGGCTCTTCGGCGCGTCCGAGGCGGTGACGGCCGAGGCATCCGTCTACCTGACGATCTCGATGGCCGGCCTCCCGGCGATGCTCATCGTGTTCGCGGCGACCGGGCTCCTCCGCGGGCTCCAAGACACGCGCACGCCGCTCTGGGTCGCCGGCATCGGCTTCGCCGTGAACATCGCCCTCAACTACCTCTTCATCTACGTCGCCGGGTGGGGCATCGCGGGCGCGGCCGTCGGCACGGTCGTCGCGCAGTGGGGCATGGTCGCCGTCTACCTCGTCGTCGTCGCCCGGCATGCCGCCCGCGCCGGTGCGAGCCCGTGGCCGCATCATGCGGGAGTGCTGCGCGGAGCGACATCCGGCGGCTGGTTGTTCCTGCGCACGTTGAGCCTGCGCCTCGCGCTGCTGCTCGCGACGTGGGCGGCGACGTCGCTCGGCTCGAACGAGCTCGCCGCGTTCCAGGTCGCGATGACGATCTACTTCACGATCGGCTTCGCGCTCGACGCCCTCGCGATCGCCGCACAGGCCCTCGTCGGCCGCGATCTCGGCGCGGGCGACGTCGCCGGCGTGCGCGCGGTGCTGCGCCGGTGCCTGCAGTGGGGCGTCGGCAGCGGGGCCGTGGTCGGCGGCCTGCTGCTTGCGACGGCCTGGGTGCTGCCGGGGCTGTTCACGAGCTCAGCGGATGTCGCGGCGCTCCTGCCCCCGACGCTCGTCGTGCTCGCGCTCTCGGCACCGCTCGGCGGCATCGTCTTCGTGCTCGACGGCGTGCTCATCGGCGCGGGCGATGCCAGATACCTCGCCTGGACGGGCATCGTGAACCTCGCCGTGTTCGTGCCGCTGGCTTTGTGGGTCGTCGCCGTCGCTCCGGCCGGCGCTGCCGGGCCGGCGTGGCTCATGGCTGCGTTCGCGATCGGCTACCTCGGCGCGCGGGCGGTCACGCTGGGGCTCAGGGCGCGGGGTGCGGCGTGGATGGTCACCGGCGCCGGGCGGTAGGCGCGGGGCGGGCACGGGCGGGCTCCGTCGGAGGTCACGGGTTCCGTCGGAGGTCACGGGTTCCGTCGGAGGTCACGGGTTCCGTCGGAGGTCACGGGTTCCGTCGGAGGTCACGGGTTCCGTCGGAGGTCACGGGCTCCGTCGGAGGTCACGGGCTCCGTCGGAGGTCACGGGCTCCGTCGGAGGTCACGGGCTCCGTCGGAGGTCACGGGTTCCGTCGGAGGCAGCGGGGGCGCGTCCTCCGACGTGATTCATTGCCTCCGACGCGGGCGGGCGACGCGGGCGGGCGACGCGGGCGACGCGAGTCGGCGACGCGGGCGGGCGACGCGAGTCGGCGACGCGGGCCGCGGCGGCGATCAGGCCTCTGCGTCGTCCAGCCACTCCCGAGCCGCGGCGACGAGCGCGGCCACTCCCACGTCGAGGGTCGGTTCGATGAGCGGCGCGAAGAACGGCGAGTGGTTCGAGGGGAGGTCTTCGGGCATGCGGCCCGTGGTGAGAGCGTCGCCGAAGAGCGAGGGGTCCGAGCCGCCGAGGAACCAGTACACGAGCGGCACGCCGGCGGCGGTGGCGAGCACGCCGACGTCTTCACTGCCCGAGATCACGCCGGGGTCGATGATCCGCTGCGCGCCGAGCACCTCGCGCAACGCCTCCGACGTGCGCTCGGTCGCCGCCGGGTCGTTGACCGTGACCGGGAACCGCTCCTCGTAGTCGAACTCGGGTTCGCGAGGCGCCCGCGCCGACACGGCCTCGGCCCGGGTGATGCGCTCGATCGCCGAGAGCACCTTCGTGCGCACGGTCTCGTCGAAGGTGCGCACGCTGAGTCCGAGGGTCGCCTCCGCCGGGATGATGTTGTTCTTCAGGCCCGAGTGGATCTGGCCGACCGTCACCACCGCGGCATCCGTCGCTGCCAGCTCGCGCGAGACGACGCCCTGCAGACGCACGACCGTCGATGCCGCGAGATAGGCGGGGTCGACCGTCGTCTCGGGGCGAGAGCCGTGGCCGCCGGTGCCGTGCAGCCGGATGGTGAGCGAGTCGGCACCGGCCATCGCGACGCCCCCGCGCACCGCGACGAACCCGGCGGGGAACGGCGCGACGTGCTGCCCGAGCACGATGTCGGGCTTCGGCACCCGGTCGTAGAGTCCGTCGGCGATCATCGCCTCGGCGCCGCCGCCCCACTCCTCGGCGGGCTGGAAGAGTGCCACGAGGGTGCCCGACCACGCGGCGCGGTCGGCGACGAGTCGTTCGGTCGCGCCGAGCAGGCACGTGACGTGCACGTCGTGACCGCACGCGTGCATGACCGGCACGTCGTGCCCGTCGGCGTCGGTACCGCGCGCCGTGCTCGCGTACGGCAGATCCGTCGCCTCGAGCACGGGTAGTCCGTCCATGTCGGCGCGGAGCAGCACGATCGGGCCGTCACCGTTCTCGAGCACGCCGACGACTCCGGTGCGGCCGATGCCGGTGGTCACCGTCAGCCCGAGCGCTGCGAGCGTCTCGGCGACGATGCCGGCGGTTCGATGCTCCTGGAACGAGAGCTCGGGGTTGGCGTGCAGATCGCGATAGACGGCGGCGAGATCGAGAGTCATGGGGGCCAGCCTACGGGCGACGTTCGGCCCGATCACTCGGCGCGCTCGGCGCGCCATTCGACGAGCAACTCGGGCATGCGACGCTGGATGAAGGCGAAGAAGTCGCTCATCTCCTCGATGCGCTGCGAGGCGAGCGAGGCCGGGTCGTCGATCGCTGCGACGGCCTTCGACGCGAGCGCCTCGAGGTGGTCGTACAGCGGGTTCGCACCCATCGTGACCGTGTACCACGCATGCTCGGGCAGTTCGTAGAGCACCCGGCGCGACCCCGGCTGCGAAACCCGGCGCACCATGCGCAGCGTCTGCAGGTACCGCACCGCCCCGGAGATCGCCGCGGCGCTGGCGACGAGCCGGTCGCCGAGCTCCCGCGCGGTGAGGCCGGTCGACTCGGCGGCGATGAGCGCCATCAGCACGCGAGCCGGCATGCGCGGGAAGCCCGCCTCGGCCATCGCCGCGGCGGACTGCTCGACGAACTCGTGCATCGCCTGTTCGTCTCGCGCCATGCTCCCCATCCTCACAGAACCGGCGAGGCCCTGAGCGGATGCCCCGCGCCCGCGTTCACCCGCCGAGTGCCAGATCTCGTCGCCGCACGAGGGCCGCCGCCCCCGCCGCCGCGACGACCGCGATGCCCGTCATCACCCACGCCGCGGTCCAGTCGATCGCCTCGGCCGTGACGATGGGCGTGTGGCTGAAGGGCGAGACGTCGCGCAGCCACTCGGGCAGCCCGAAGAGCCCGCCGAACTGGCCGAGCACGATCGCGACGAGCAGCACCGCCCAGCCGAGGGCGATCGAGGCCCGCGGCAGCACCGCGAAGACGAGTGCCGCGACCGCGACGATCACGAGGCAGGCCGGCAGTTGGGCGAGCCCGGCCTCGGCGACGATCGACATGCGCTCACCGGCATCCGGCGACCCGATGAGGCCCACGAAGGCGCCGAGCACGGCGAAGGCGAGCACCGCGGCGACCGAGACGGCGCCGATCAGGAGGTAGGCCGAGAACCAGCGGAAGCGGGAGACGGGCGCGGCGAGCACGAGCTCGGCCGTGCCGCCCGCCTCGTCGTGCCTGGCGCGCATGACGGCCTGCACCCCGCCGACCGCGGCGAGCACCCCGACGAGGCCGAAGAGGCCGGTCGTGAAGAGGTCGATCAGTCCGCCCTCGGCGTTCGGGCCGGCGAGGGCGGCGAGGGTGTCGCTGATCGCCTGCCCGGCCTCCTCACCGTCGGGCGTGTTCACGAGGTCGACCACCGTCTGCCCCACGGCGCCGAGCACGAGGCCGAACAGCGCTCCGCCGACGACCCAGCCGATGACGGGGTTGCGCAGCGCGCGCCAGACGAGGCCGATCGGGCCTGCGAGACTCAGCGGCGCGTGCAGGCGCCCGGCTCGCTCGGGAACGATGCTCGAGTCGAGGTCGCGGTGCGACTGCAACCAGGCCGAGGCGGCGAAGAGCACGCCCCCGAGACCGACGCTCAGCAGGAGCGGCCAGACCAGCTGGTGCGTGTAGGGCGCCACGGCCTGCCCCCAGCCGATGGGGCTCAGCCGGCTCCACCAGCCCGCCTCCATGCTGAGGCCGTCGGGCTGCACGGTGCCCGTCGCGTCGCCCATCGCGCGCAGGGCGTAGCCGGCGGTGACGATCGCGGCCGCAAGGCCGTTGGCGCCGCGGGAGGTGCGCATGAGCTGGGCGCACGCGAGCCCGACGCCGAGATAGGCGATGCCCACGGCCGACATGGCAGCTCCGTAGAGCACGGCGCCCGAGGCATCCGCCCCGTACGCCCAGGCCACGCCGCCCATGATCACCCCGACTGCGATACTCAGGATGACGCCCTCCAGCGCCGTCGCGAGAAGCGGCGCGATGCGGCCCGCGGGTGTCGAGCCGACGAGTTCGGCGCGGCCCGCCTCCTCGTCGCCGCGCGTGTGACGCACCGCGAGGAAGGTCATCATGAGGCCGATCAGAAGCCCCAGAAACCCGAACAGCAGGAAGAACTGGAACGCGTCGGGCGCGGTGCCCTGCGGCGTGCCGCGGAGCATCAGGATGGCCGGGCTCATGATCACGAGCCTGATGACGCTCGCGCGCTCGGCGGCGTCGCCGTAGGTCTCGGTGACGGCGAAGTGGCCGACGACCTCGAGCAGCGCGAAGAGCGCGAGCCACACGATGATCTGAACCCGGTCGCGGCGGAACCGCGCGAGCAGCAGCGTGGGCAGGGTGTTCATCGCACGCCCTCGAGGCTCGATCGGGCGGGCCGCGACTCGCCTGCCTCGTCGTGATAGTGCCGCATGAACAGCTCCTCGAGCGAGGGCGGGTTCACGGTGACGCCCGTGGCGCGCAGGCGGCCGAGGGCGGCGAGCACCTCGGGCATGGCGTCGGAGTCGGCGGTGAAGCGCACGCGACTGCCGTCGACCACGAGGTCGTGCGCGCCCGGGATGGTCGCGAGGCCGGCCGGGTCGAGCCCTTCGCCGGCGAAGGCGATCTCGGTGCGCGTGAGGTGGCGGAGCTCGGCGAGCGTGCCCGTCTCGACGGTGCGCCCGGCGCGGATGATGCTCACCCGGTCGCACAGGTGCTCGACCTCCGAGAGGATGTGGCTCGACAGCAGCACGGTCGCCCCGTCGCCGAGGAGTGCCGTGATCTGCTGCCGGAAGACCGCCTCCATGAGCGGATCGAGGCCCGAGGTGGGTTCGTCGAGGATGTAGAGGTCGGCGGGCGTCGCGAGAGCGGCGATGAGCGCGACCTTCTGCCGGTTGCCCTTGGAATAGGTGCGGCCCTTCTTCGAGGGGTCGAACTGGAAGGCCTCGGCGAGGTGCTCGCGCCGGGCCGCGTCGGCGCGCTTGTCGGTCGCACCGCCGCGCAGGCGTGTGAGCAGGTCGATCGACTCGCCGCCCGAGAGGTTCGGCCAGAGGTTGACGTCGCCCGGCACGTAGGCGATGCGGCGGTGGAGCTCGATGGCGTCGCGCCACGGGTCGCGGCCGAAGAGGGTCGCCGTGCCTCCCGACGAGCGGATGAGCCCGAGCAGCACGCGAATCGTGGTGGACTTCCCCGCGCCGTTGGGGCCGAGGAACCCGTGCACCTCGCCGGCTTCGACGCTGAGGTCGAGCCCGTCGAGTGCGTGTACGCGGCCGAAGCGCTTCTCGAGGCCGCGAGTTTCGATGACGGTGTCCATGGTGCTGACACTACGCCCGTTTCACAAATTTGTGAATCTTCTTAACGGATGTCGGGCGGGCCCGACGCCGGATGCCGCGGGCGCGCCGTCGTGTCGCCGACATGCAGCGTGCTCGTGAAGCACCGCGACGCGGGCGGCTCCCCCGAGAGCAACTGCACGACCGCCTCGCCGGCGGCTCGGCCCTTCGCCACCGAGGGCTGCGCGAGCGTCGTGAGGTCGTGCTGCAGGCCGTCGACCCGAATGCCGTCGAAGCCGAGCACGCTGAGGTCGGCGGGCACCGCCAGGCCGAGTTCCTCGGCCGCCTGGATGACGCCCGCGGCGAGCAGGTCGCTCTGCGCGATGATCGCGGTCGGGCGCTCGGCAGGATCGGCGAGCAACGCCCGTGCGGCTTCGAGTCCCTCCTCGATCGAGCTCGCACCCGCGACCCGACCGCCGGCGTCGGGGAAGATCTCCCTCGCACCCGCGAGTCGCTGACTCGCCGTGGCCGCGGTGCTCGCCCGAAGCAGTTCGTCGGTGATCGGCCCCCGCGTGCGCGCGGCGTCGACGGGCAGCGTGACGATCGCGACACGGGTGTGCCCCAGTTCGCGAAGGTACTCGGCGCCGCGCCGCGTCGCCGCCCGATTGTCGATCGAGATCTCGGGGATGTCCTCACCGGTCGCGCCCTCGATGGCGACGGCCGGGATGCCGCGGCGGCGCAGCGCCTCGATCGAGTCGGCGAGGCGCGGGCTGCAGCCGATGAGCACGACGGCGTCGACGGGCGCACTCTCGATGCTGACGGCGTTCTCGCCCTCGGCGCCGGTATCGGTGAGCAGCAGCAGGCCGGCGCCGAGTGAGGCGATGCCCTCGGAGATGCCGTCGAGCATCTGGATCTTCACGGGGTCGAGGAACGCCGCGCGCACGCGCTCCTCGAGCACGACGCCGACGATGCCCGAGCGCCCGCGGCGAAGCGACCGGGCGCGCGGATCGGGGCCGGCATAGCCGAGCTCGGATGCCGCGGCGAGCACTCGCTCTTTCGTGGCATCCGACACGGGGCCCGATCCGCTGAACGCGAGCGACGCCGTGGACGGCGAAACGCCGGCGCGGGCCGCGACATCGACGAGCGTCGGGCGGGAAGCTGCTTCGGCCTGCATGTGCCCGAGTCTAGGCCGAATCGATTCGACTGCCACAGGCAACGCGGATGCCGCCCGTCGTCACGCCGAAGCGGACACCTCGTCACGCGCCGCGACGAACGCTTCGACGCATCGGCGGATCTCCTCCTCGGAGTGCGCCGCCGAGAGTTGCACGCGAATGCGCGCGGCCCCTCGTGGCACCACCGGAAAGCTGAACGCCGTCACGAACACTCCTCGCGCCTGCAACGCATCGGCGATCCGGGCGGTGAGCGCAGCGTCGCCGAACATCACCGGCACGATCGGGTGCTCACCGGGCAGCAACTCGAAACCGGCATCCGTCAGCAGCGAACGGAAGAGCGCCGCGTTCGACTGCAGCCGCGACCGCAACTCGCCCGAGCCGGCGACGAGCGAGAGCGCCTCGATCGTGCCCGCCACGATCGCCGGGGCGAGCGTGTTCGAGAAGAGGTACGGGCGCGCGCGCTGGCGCAGCAGCTCGACGATCTCCTTCCGCGCCGACACATAGCCGCCGGATGCCCCGCCGAGCGCCTTGCCGAAGGTGCCGGTCGTGATGTCGACTCGGCCCTCGACGCCGCATTGCTCGGGCGTGCCGCGGCCATGCGCACCCACGAAACCCACCGCGTGCGAGTCGTCGACGAAGACGAGCGCGTCGTACCGGTCGGCGAGATCGCAGATCTCGGCGAGGGGCGCGAGGTAGCCGTCCATCGAGAACACGCCGTCGGTCACGATCACACGGCGACGGGCATCGGATGCCGCGACCAGCTGCGCCTCGAGGTCGGTCATGTCGCGGTTCCTGTACCGATACCGCTGCGCCTTCGAGAGTCGGATGCCGTCGATGATCGAGGCGTGGTTCAGCTCGTCGGAGATGATCGCGTCGTCGGGGCCGAAGAGCACCTCGAAGACGCCGCCGTTCGCGTCGAAGCACGACGAGAAGAGGATCGTGTCGTCGTAGCCGAGGAACTCGGAGACGCGTCGCTCGAGCTCGAGGTGCAGCTCTTGCGTACCGCAGATGAATCGCACACTCGCGAGGCCGTACCCCCACTCGTCGAGCGCCCGATGCGCCGCCGCGACGATGCGCGGGTCGTTCGCGAGACCGAGGTAGTTGTTGGCGCAGAAGTTCAGCACCTCGCGCCCCGCGACCTCGATCTCGGACGACTGCGGGCCGCGGATGCCACGCTCGCGCTTGGTGAGCCCTGCGGCCTCGATCTCGTCGAGCTCGGCCCGCAGCTGGTCCTTCACCGTTCCGTACATGTCTAGAGCTCCGTCCAGTCGAGGATGACCTTGCCGACGCCGCCCGACGCGGCCGCATCGAACGCCGTTCGCCACTCACGCGCGGGGTAGCGGTCGCTGATGATCGAGGCCACGCGGTCGCGAAGCGAGGCGCTCGACTGCAGCATCGCGCTCATCGAGTTCCACGTCTCGAACATCTCGCGACCGTAGATGCCCTTCATCGTGAGCATGTGGGTGACGACCTTGCCCCAGTCGATCGCGAACGGCTCGGCTGGCAGGCCGAGCAGCGCCATCCGCCCGCCGTGGTTCATGTTCTCGATCATCTCGGGCAGCGCCTTGGCCGAGCCCGACATCTCGAAGCCGACGTCGAAGCCCTCGCGCATGCCGAGGCGCCGTTGCGCGTCTCGGATGCGTTCGCGCGAGACGTCGATCGCGGCGTCCGCCCCCATCTCGAGCGCAAGCGACAGGCGCGCCGGCGAGACATCCGAGGCGACGATGTAGCGGGCGCCGACGTGCCGGGCCACCGCGATCGACATGAGCCCGATCGGGCCGCAGCCCGCGACGAGCACGTCTTCGCCGACGATCGCGTAGGCGAGCGCGGTGTGCACCGCGTTGCCGAAAGGATCGAAGATCGCGCCGACGTCGGGGTCGACCTCGTCGTGGTGCACCCAGACGTTCTCGCCGGGGATGACGATGAACTCCGCGAATGCGCCGTCGCGGTGCAGGCCGACGCCCTTGGTGCGGATGCACATCTGACGGCGGCCGGCGCGGCAGTTGCGGCACATGCCGCACACGATGTGCCCTTCGCCCGAGACGCGGTCGCCGACGGCCACGTCGTGCACGAGGGGCCCGACCTCGACGACCTCGCCGAAGAACTCGTGGCCCGGAATGAGCGGTGCGGCGATCGTGGACGCCGCCCAGTCGTCCCACGTCTCGATGTGCAGGTCGGTGCCGCAGATGCCGGTGCGCAGCACCCGGATCTTCACGTCGGCCGGGCCGATCACGGGCTCGGGGCGATCGACGTATTCCAGGCCGGCGCCGGGGGCGGGTTTGTAGAGGGCCTTCATCGAGAGACTCCGTTGTTCAGTACACGAACCGCTGGGTGCGGCGGTTCATGCAAGTGGCCCGGTGGGTGCGCCGGATGACTCAGCCATCGTATCGGCGCGGTGCCGGATGCTCGGGCCGGGATGAGTGGGGCCGGCCGCATCCGCCGCCGCCCGCCGCCACCCGCCGCCGCATGCCGCAACCCGCCGCCGCTTGCTTGCGACTGCCTGCCGCCGCATGCTTGCGACCGCCTGCCGCCGGCTGCTTGCGACCGCCGGAGCGTGCGGTTAGTGTGTTCGAGCCGGTAGAGTCGAATCGATTCGACCCTCCGCGGAAGAGAGACAGGCAGCATGACGACCCCGAGCCACGCGGCGCAGCCGACCCGTGCGAGGCGCGAGCTCACCGCCTGGCGCAACGCCATCTTCGCGATCTTCTTCCTCTCGGGTCTGAGCCTCGCGAGCTGGGTGGCACGGCTCCCGGCGATCCGCGACGACCTGCACCTCAGCACGCAGGGCGTCGGGCTCATCATCCTCACCGGCTCGATCGGCTCGATTCTCGGTCTCATCGCCGCGCCGTGGCTCATGGCCCGCATCGGTGCGCGGCACGGCATGTCGGCGGTGCTCGTGACGGTCGCGGTGGGCCTCGTGTTCGTCGGCGTCGGCGGATCCGTCATCTCTTCGGTGCCGCTCGTGGCGGCCGGCCTCGTGCTGTTCGGCTTCGGCAACGGCGCCGTCGACGTGATGATGAACGTCGAGGGCGCCGAGGCCGAACGTGAGCTCGGCAAGACCGTGATGCCGCTCATGCACGCGTTCTTCAGCTTCGGCACGGTTGCCGGCGCTGGGCTCGCGGCCGCGGCATCCGCCATCGCGCTCCCGGTGTGGGCGCACCTGAGCGTCATCTCCCTCGTGCTCGCCATCGCCGTCGTCGTCGCCGTGCGCTTCGTTCCCGTGCGCGAGGAACTCGGCGACGACCCGCACGACGATGCCCCGCGCGACCCCTGGACAGTGCGGATCAAGCGGAGTCTCAGCGTCTGGGCCGACGCTCGCCTCCTGCTCATCGGCGTCGTCATGCTCGGCATGTCGTTCGCCGAGGGCAGCGCGAACGACTGGCTCGCCCTCGCGGTCGTCGACGGGCACGGCTACGACGAGACCACCGGCGCCGCCATGTTCACGGTGTTCACGATCGCGATCACGGGAGCCCGCGTGCTCGGCGGACGCTTCATCGACCGGTTCGGTCGTGTGGCGATGCTGCGCAGCATGTCGATCATCGGCGTCGCGGGACTCGCCCTGTTCATCTTCGCGAGCGAACCGTGGCTGCTCATCGTCGGCACGGTGCTCTGGGGCATCGGCTGCTCCCTCGCGTTCCCGGTCGGCATGTCGGCCGCCGCCGACGTGCCCGATCGAGCGGATGCCGCGGCGCGCGTCAGCGCGGTCGCGATGATCGGCTACTGCGCGTTCCTCGTCGGTCCGCCCCTCATCGGCTTCCTCGGCGAGCACTTCGGAATCCTGAACGCGATGCTCGTGCTGCTCGGCCTCATGGCGCTCGCCGGCCTCGCCGCGCCGGCAGCGAGAGAGCGGTCGCGCTGACCGCGCGACCGCTCTCTCAACCTGACGCTACGCCTCCCCGAGGCTCATCCGAGCCTCGTCACTGACACGTCGCCGCGTCGTACGCCGCATCGATCGACGTCGTCACCGACGCCCCGTCGATCGTCGCGGTCGCGTCGAAGGTCACCGTTCCGGCCGGCACGTCAGCCGCCCGGGTGGTGAACGCGTGCACGGCGCTCTTGCCCGGGGCGACCGACGCGAACGACTTGGTGCCGTACGCCGACTCGATCGTCAGGGCCAGCGGAACGTCCTCGCTGTTCGTCGCCTTGGCCGAGACGTAGACCTTGCCGGCGATGCACCGGGTCGACGCCACGGTCGACACGTCGAGCGAGGTGCCGGGCAGTGTTCCGCCGATGTTGATCTCCGCGGCACCGCCGAAGGCGTTGCCGGCCAGCGAGTTGAGCCCGACGAGCTTCACGTAGCGCCCCCGCGTGACCTCGAGGGCCACGTTCTGCGGCGTCGTGGCCGTCGAGAACGAACCCGTCGCCACCGGTTCGCCCCACGTCACGCCATCGGTCGACACGAACACCTCGTAGTCCTTGAACACCGAGTTGACGTTGTTCTGGCGGCGCACGTACTGCAGGCCGCTGACGTCGTACTCGGTACCGAGGTCGATCGTGATGTGGTGCGGGAACGCGGGCTGCGCCCCCTGCCACTGCGTGTGCCAGAACGTCGCGGGGTCGCCGTCGATCGCGTTCTCGGCAGCACCGTCTTCGCCGACCGTCTCCTCGCTGTCGACATCGGCGATGCTGAGCGTCGACTGGTCGATCAGGTCGGGCAGCGGCTCCACGTCGGAGTCGATGACCACGGATGCCTCGGCGGTGCGAGTGCCCTCGACGGCCGTCACGGTTGCCGCACCGGCCTCCGTTGCGGCCGGGATCGGCACGTAGCCGTCGAAGGTGCCGACGGCCCCGGTGCGAACCGAGCCGAACGGCGTGCCGTCGATGCGCAGCTCCACGAACTGGCCGTCCTCGAAGCCGTCGAGCTGCACCCGGGTCCAGTCTCCGGCGACCAGGTCGGCTCCGCCGTCGCCGATCACGAGCTCGGGGTCGGTGGTGGGCGAGAACGGCTCGGCCGGCAGCGCCGCGTCGGCCGCGACGCCGACCTCGACCGGAGTCGAGGCCGCCAGTCCGCCGCTCGTCTCGAGGGTGCACGACTCTGCGGCAGTGAAGGTGCGTGATGCGGTCGCCGTGTAGAGGCCGGCGCCGTGCACGGGGTCGCGTGCCTGGTCGGTCGTGAAGACGATCGGCGTCGTGCCCGACGGGCAGGCGAGCTGCGCCGTCACCGGCTCCGTGATCGACGAACGGCTCGCCGGGTCGCCGTCACTCGTCACGGTGTCGGCCGCGATCGTCGCGCCGTCGACCGAGAGCTTCGTGCCGGGGGCCGCGATGCTGCCCACGGGCCAGCCGGCCTCGGATCCGGTGCGAGCGGTGAGCTCCGCGCCGGCGACGGACGCATCCCACGTGGCACGCGCCGACTCGTAGTAGTTGCTTCCCTCGACGGTCAGACGAGCGCCGAGCTGGCCGAGTCGCTGCGTGAAGTCGTCGACGTTCTTCGCGTCCTGCGCCGTCCAGCCCGTCTCGAGCACGGAGATGGCACGCGGAAGCACGAGGAACTCGGACTGGTCGCCGCCGCGCACGGTCTCCGACCACAGCGGCGCCTCGACGCCGAGCACGCCGGCTTCCGGAATGCCTCCGGAGACCGTGGTCGTCGGATCCCAGTCGTAGTAGCGGTCGAAGTCGCAGCTGCCCGAGCACGCCCAGCTGAGGCCGATCGGCGTGCTGGCGTCGTACTTCTGGTCGACGTAGGAGCCGCCGGCCGCTGAGACGACCGCCTTGCCGCCCTTGGCCACGAAGTCGCGCACCCAGTCGCCCGAGCCGATCCAGTACTGCACGACGGACCCGTCCCAGTAGCCCTCGCCCTGGCTCAGCCCGGCCTCGGCGTACTCGCTCCAGCCGATCGTGCCCACTCCGGTGGCTGCGCGCACGCGCGGCACCACCTGGGTGACGAAGTCGACGAAGCGGTCGTGGCCCATGTCGTGCGATTCGTCGCCGCCGATGTGCACGTAGTCACTGCCCGACATCTCGGCGAGCTGCGAGAACACGTGCTCGACGAAGACGTAGCTGAGTTCGTGCTGCTCGTCGAGGGCCGAGTAGCCCACGCTGCCCGTGCCGTTCCACGGCACGACGCCGGTCTCGGGGTTCTTCGCCGGGAGGGAGCGTGCGGTGTTCAGTTCGGGGATCGCGTGCAGCGCCGCATTCGTGTGGCTCGGCACATCGACCTCGGGCACGATCGCGACGTGGCGGTCGCGGGCGTAGTCGACGATCTCGGCGAAGTCGGCCTGCGTGTAGTAGCCGGTGTGCCCGATCTCGCCGTGATACCAGGTCTGGCTCATCGCCGTCTTGCCCGAGACATCCGTCAGCTTGCTGTAGTCGATCGGGTCGCCGGCGGCCTTGCCGTCGTTGGTGATCTCGATGCGCCATCCCTGGTCGTCGGCGAGGTGCATGTGCAGCGTGTTCATCTTGACGCCGGCGAGCGTGTCGATCTGCGCCTTGATCTCGTCGACGGTCTGGAACGAACGCGCGACGTCGATCATCACGCCGCGGTACGCGAACCGGGGTGCATCGCCGATCTCGACGGCGGGCACGGTGAGCGGCGTCGTCGTCGGGGTCTCGGATGCCGCCCACACGGGCAGCAGTTGCCGCAGCGTCTGCACGCCGTTGAACACGCCGTGGCCGGTGCTGCCGGTGATGGAAACGCCCGACGCGGAGCTCTCGAGGAGGTACGCCTCGTCGGCGACGTCTTCGCCCTCGCCCCCCGCGGGGTAGTCGGCGGCGGGGTCGACGCTGAGGGTGATGTCACCGTCACCGTTCGACGTCTCATCCACGGGGATGGGGAATCCGGTGGCGCTGCGCAGCTGCTCGGCGAGCAGCTCGGCAGGCCCGGCCGCATCGCCGGATGCCACGATGGCGGAGTCCGGCGCGATCGTGAACGACTCTGCATCGAGCTGCTCGACCGACACCGGCTTCGGCACCAGTGGAAGCACCGCCGCCGGAGCCTGCTCGGGGCCGTCCCAGACTTCGAGCTCCCAGAGCGACACGCCGTAGAGCTGGCCGCCGATGGGCGTGCGGGCGATGGTCTGCATCCGCACGTGCTGGTATGCGGTCGCCGGGTCGGCCGATGCGCCGATCGTCTGCGTGTCCTCGGTGCCGCACACGGGTGCCACGGTGCCGGTCGCGTCGACCCACGTCGTGCCGTCGGTCGAGACCTGGAGCTTGTACTGCGCGGCGCAGGCCGACTCCCAGTGGATGTCGACGTGGTCGATCACCGTCGGCGCGGCAAGCTTCACGGTGATCCAGGCCGAGTCGGAATAGTTCGACGACCACCGGGAGGTGTTCTGGCCGCCCGGCCCGGAGGTGATGCCGTCGATCACCTTCTCGGGAGTCCACCCGTAGCTGCCGTTGCCTTCGCTGCCGGAGGCCGTGACGGTTCCCCCGGCACTGGCCAGCGCCACGTTCGCGCCATCGCCTTCTGCCGCGGTCGCCGTCGAGGCCGGCGCGAACGTGGCGATGGCCGCGGTGATCACCAGCGCGGCGGCGAGGGCCATGCCGCACACGGTGCGGCCGGATCGTCTGAACGTTGTATCCAACGTCTGCTCCACTTCGTCGTGAGGATGAGTCCGATCATCAGGAACTGCGCGAAACTGAGTGTTTCACGCGCCTTGCAGTCGGTATCGATCAAAAGGTAGCGACGAGAATGCAGGTTTGTATACCCTCCATACAAAAGTCGTTATCGAATCGTTATATTCCGCACCCACCGTAGACTGATCCGGTGCGTCTCGTCATCGCCCGCTGCTCCGTCGACTATGCGGGGCGCCTCGCAGCCCACCTCCCCCTCGCCACTCGCCTCCTCATGGTCAAGGGCGACGGCAGCCTGCTCGTGCACTCCGACGGCGGCAGCTACAAGCCGCTCAACTGGATGAGCCCACCGTGCACCCTCTCGACGCTCGAGCCCGACGACGATCAGCGCGCCGCCGGCATCGTCGAGCTGTGGAAGGTCGTGCACCAGAAGACCGCCGACCAGCTGATCGTGTCGATCCACGAGGTGCTGCATGACTCTGCGCATGCGCTCGGCGTCGACCCAGGTCTGCAGAAAGACGGCGTGGAGGCGCACCTGCAGAAGCTGCTCGCCGAGCAGATCGAGCTCCTCGGCGACGGCCATCGGCTCGTGCGCCGCGAATACATGACGGCGATCGGCCCGGTCGACATCCTCGCGACGGATGCCTCGGGCGCCTCGGTCGCCGTCGAACTCAAGCGTCGCGGTGACATCGACGGCGTCGAGCAGCTCACCCGCTACCTCGAGCTCATGAACCGCGACCCGCGGCTCGCGCCGGTGACCGGGATCTTCGCGGCGCAGGAGATCAAGCCACAGGCCCGGACCCTCGCAGAGGACCGCGGCATCCGTTGCGTGGTGCTCGACTACGATGCGATGCGCGGGGTCGACGACGGGCATTCGCGGCTGTTCTGAACGACGCTCGGCCCCCGCATGGCCGCCGCAGAACCGCTGCCCGCCCGGCCGTCGCCGAAGCTGAGCACCATTCGGATTTTCGCGCCCTAGTATGTCACGATGACTTCCGAGACCCTGACGACGCCGCCGACCCAGGCGTTGACCCGCACCTGGTCTGCCGTACTGTTCGACCTCGACGGCACGATCGTCGACTCCGCATCCGACATCACCGCGTCGCTCGCGCACATGTTCGCCGAGCTCGGCCTGCCCGTGCCGTCCGACGACGAGCTGCGCGCCTTCGTCGGCCCGCCACTGCTCGACAGCCTCCGCATGACCGCCGGATTCACCGACGCCGATGCGTGGGAGGCGTTGAACGTCTACCGCGACCACTACGGCCGGCACGTGCTGCGCTCGCCCGTCTTCCCCGGCGTCGCCGGCGTGCTCGAGCGCCTGCATGCGGCGGGCGTGCCCGTGGCACTTGCGACGTCGAAGCCCGAGTCGATGGCCCGCAAGGTGCTCGACCACGCCGGCCTCAGCCGGTACTTCACCGTCATCGCGGGCGCGAGCGACGACGAGGAGCGCAGCACCAAGGCCGACGTCGTCGCCGAAGCACTGCGCCGCCTGCACGAAGCGGGCGTCAACACCGAGCACGCGGTGATGGTCGGCGATCGCGGCTACGACACGCTCGGTGCGCTCGCGAACGGCGTGCCGACTATCCTCGTCGAGTGGGGCTACGGCTCACCGGCCGAGGCCGGCGACGCCTTGGCGGTCGTGCATTCCACCGACCAGCTGCGCAATCTGCTTCTCGGCTGAGCCTCAGACGGCAGCCGGTCAGTAGCCGGATGTCGCGGGCGCGACCTCGACGGTGAACGAGACCGTGTCGCCGGTCTCCCCGTTCTCGAGGGTGACCCCGGTCGACCCCTCGGCGATCGCCGTGATGCCGGGGTTGAACTGGGCGCTGCCGTCGTCGCGGCCGGGAGTGAACCGTGCGATCGCGGGATCGTCGATCTCCGCGGTCCACTCGGTATACGTCTCGTCGTCTCCGGTGAGGTCGATCACGTTGCCCTCGACGACCTCGATCGACGTGCCGTCGATCTCACCCAGGTCGACCACGACGGGTGCGGGCAGTGTGTCGCTGCCCGCGGTGCATGCGGTGAGCCCGACTCCGCTCACGGCGACGACGAGCAGCAGACGGAGTACCGCGCCGCGCCGAGCGCGGCGCATCCGCATGTTCGCATCCGACCGTTCGACCATCAGAGACCCCCTCGCCCGCCGATTCGTTCAGCGTAGACCGAGCGGATGTCACGGGGCCATCCCACCCGAACGGCGACGCGTCTCGGAACTCATGGCGAACTCATATCGTGATGCTTCCTCAGGTTCCGCGAGCGCAAAAATCTCCCCCATTCGGGTGTCATTCGCGTGTGATCGACGTGATTCGCGAACCTCACGCAACAGACCCGCGTCGTGCTCCGAATCACCTCCACAGCTCTTCCAAAGGTTCGGGCTGCACGGCAGTATTCCGTGTACGTCCGCCCACCGGCGGACGTTGTTCGCGCCCGGCAGCCACCTCCGCTGGGCGCTTGAAAGGAGAAGCATGTCTGGATTCACGGGCCGCGCGCGGATGCGCGCGGCTGCGGCCATCCCGGTATTCGCGCTCGCTGCCACCGGTCTGGTGGCATTCGGCGCGACCGGGGCGGTCGCTGCTGAATCACCGGTCTCACCGCCGGTGATCAGCGACTCCGAGTACTACATGAACTACGTCGAACCGCGAGTCGAAGAAGCCTTCGGCGACGACGTGCAGGTCGAGACCGGGGCCGGAGCAACGGAGCTCGCCCCCGACGCGCGCAGCGTGTCCGACCGGGCAGTCGCGTACGACCAGAAGTTCGCCGAGGGCAATCCCGTCGCAGCGAAGGAGCTGGCGGAGCTCGAGGCGGAGTCGGTCGAGACCGGCAAGAGCCCGCGCGAGCTGAAGCAGGAGCGCGGCCACCGCGGCAAGCCCTGGCACCACAAGAAGCCCGAGTACAAGCAGGCCGAGACGACGCAGGAGGCGAAACTCCTCACGATCCTCGTCGAGTTCAACGATCAGGCGAACGACGACTTCGGGGCGAGCATGGTGCCCTCCGAGTTCGGCTCGGAGACCTGCGTGCCCGGCAACGTGCAGAACGGCCCGCTCCACAACGGCATCCCGAACCCCGCCGATTACGAACTCGAAGACAACAACTCGATGTGGGTACCCGATTTCTCGTCGGAGCACTTCAACAAGATGCTCTTCAGCGAAGAAGGCATCACCGAGCGTGTCCGCAAGGACCTTCGGGGCCCCGACCACCGGCGCGGCATCGACATCTCGGGTTACACGATGAAGAACATGTACGAGGAGATGTCGCACGGCGCGTACACGGTGACCGGCGAGGCCACCCCGTGGATCACCGTGCCGCACTCCGAGGCCTGGTACGGCGCGAGCCGCTGCTTCGAGACCGCTCCCGGCGTGTGGGAGACCGGCGAGATCCAGGATCAGCAGGGCCACCCCGACAACCCCAAGGGCCCCGGCCAACTGCCGATCGACGCGGTCGAGGCACTCGCCACCGCACAGCCCGACTTCCCGTGGTCGGAGTACGACATCGAAGACCAGGGTGACCGCGACGGCGACGGCGACGTCAACGAGCCCGACGGCGTGATCGACCACGTCGTGCTCGTGCACGCCGGCGAAGACAAGTCCGGCGGCGGCGGCGCACAGGGCACCTACGCCATCTGGGCGCACTCCTCGGCCGTGGCCGGCGGCGCCGACATCCCCGGCACCGACCTCAAGCTGTCGAACTACATCGTGCAGCCCGAGGACTCGGGGGTCGGCGTGTTCGCACACGAGTACGGACACGACCTCGGTCTTCCCGACCTCTACGACACCTCGAACCAGGGCAACTCCGACATCGACTTCTGGGACCTCATGAGCTCCGGCTCGCACGCCGGCCCCATCTTCCAGTCGATGCCCACGCACATGGGCGTCTGGGACAAGTGGGTGCTCGGTTGGGTCGACCCGGTCGAGATCAACCCCGGTGACGCGCCGACGACGGTGCGGGTCGGCCAGAACTCGCGCCCACTGGTGGGTACGGAGGACGGCGTGAAGATCAACCTGCCTGACAAGGTGATCACGCTCGCCACCCCTGCCAGCGGCGAGAACATGTGGTACACCGGTGCCGATCAGAATTGGGGCGACATCCGCATCGTCCGCAACGTCGAGGTGCCCGCCGACGCGAAGTTCTGGATGCAGAACAACTACGTGATCGAACAGGACTGGGACTTCGGCTTCGTCGAGATCTCGACCGACGGCGGCACCACGTGGACCGATCAGAAGGTGTACGCCGAAGACGGCACCGAGGTGACGACGCCCGACGGCTACCCCGACCCGAACGGCAACCTGCACACATTCGGCGACCGCAAGTACGGCCTGACCGGCACCTCGGGCGGCTGGGCACCCCAGTACGTCGACCTCTCGGCGTACGCCGGGCAGACGATCGGCCTCCGCCTGCGGATGGCCACGGATGCCGCCTTCCAGGAGCGCGGATGGTTCGCCGACGACTTCGCCGTCACGAGCGGAGCCGAGACGGTCTGGAGCGACGACGTCGAGAGCGGCGACAACGGCTGGACCGCCGAGGTCGACACCTTCGTCGACACGACCGGGCCCGGCTGGCGCATCGACACCGGCACCTCGAACAAGGCGCAGTACTACATGGTCGAATGGCGCAACTTCGACGGCTTCGACGAGGGCCTCGAGTACGGCTACAACTCGGTCTACAGCGACGGAGCGTGGAAGGTCGAGAAGCTCGCCTACAACGCCCCCGGTGCCCTGGTCTGGTATCGCGACACGACGTACGGCAACACGAACCACGTGCGATCGAACCTGACGGCGATGCCGAGTGGCGGCGCGAAGGGCGGCCTGCTGCTCGTCGACAGCCACTTCGACCCGCTGCGCCGCACGGGCAGGGCGGCCGATGCCGACCCGTCGATCCAGAAGAACCTGCCATCGCGCGCGCAGTCCTCCGACGTCGCGTTCGGTCTCGAGAGAACGCACCGGTTCACCGAGTGCTTCACCGGCGCCGACCTGACCGACGAGCACTGCACGAGGGTGCGGGCTCGCAAGGGCGTCTCGACATTCACGGACAACCAGGGATGGGCGCCCGGCCTCGAGTACATCGCAACGGGTGACCCCGAGACCGAGGGCTTGTACTGGCGCAACCCCGATGGCTCCGCCGTGGTGCCGTCGGTCGGCGACGCACCGTACTCGACTCGGGTCGTGGACTTCGACGGCAGCCCGCTCCTCGAGTACTACGGAGCCCCGATCGGCGCCATGGTCGGCGGCTCGGGCAACCCGGCCGACGACGGCGTGGGGTACGGCACCGTGGTCTCGGTCGAGAAGGCGTTCAAGCGCAACACCTCGGCGCTGATCAGCATCACGCCTCCGCGGGCAGGCTGATCGAGCACCACCGCATGCGGCGAGGCGTCGGCCCTTCGGGGTCGGCGCCTCGCCCGTTGTTGCCCCTCACCTGAGACCCGCGGTCTGGCCGCGGTCTGGCCGGGATCCGGCCGGGATCCGGCCGGGATCCGGCCGGCAGCGCTCACCCGGCGAGAAGCCCGTCGAGCAGCCGGTCGAGGCTCCACGCGAAAGCCGAGGGCTCAGCGCCGGGAGCCACGAGGTGCGCGGTCGCCTCGGTGAGCGGGTGGCTCGCGGCATCCGACCAGAGCGCGCCTGCCGAAGCGGCAGCCGGCTCGTTGCCGTCGGCCCGCCAGGCCGCGTCGATCGCGGCGACCCCGAGCACATGGACCTGCACGGCGTACGCGGCGCGTGCGGCATCGGGCTGAGCCACCCCCTCGGCCATGAAACCGGCGATGAGCGTCTCGTTCAATGCCAACGCGTGGCGGCCCTCGAGCGGGCCGCTCGTGACGAGCACGACGGCGCCCGTGTGCTCGGCAAGACGAGCGCGCAGGGCGGCGGCGAGCGTGTGCACCCGATCGCGCCAGGCGACCGCGGCGTCGGCCGCGGCGTCGAGGTCGAGCTCCGAGAGGAGCTCCTCGACCATCGCGCGAAGCAGCGCGTTCTTCGACGGGAAGTAGGTGTAGATGGCCGTGGGCGTGAGGCTGAGCGCCGCGGCGACGCCACGCACGGAGACGGCGGCGAAACCCTTCTGCTCGAGGATCTCGAACGCCGCATCGACGATGTCGACTTGGCTGACACTGCGCCTCGGTCCGGGTTTCATGATGCTCCTGTGTGGTGCGGGCGCGGGGTTCGGCGCTCAGACCATTCTCGCGGGTGCCGACGCATCGCCCGCGCGGCCCGCCCGACCTGGGCACCGGTGTGGGACGGTGGAGTGCAGCACCGGCTCGAGTGCACGATCGGCTCACGCGCCGCCGCACCGGCTCGAGTGCCGCACCGGCTCACGTGCCGAAAGGGAGAGGATCCACCGATGACGACCACGGCACCCGGCAGCGCTCGCGTGACGGTCATCGGCGATGCGCTGATCGACGAGCTCCGCACGCCGCACGGCGCTCGCGAGTTCGTCGGCGGCGCCGCCCTCAACGTCGCGGTCGGGCTCGCCCTCCTCGGCGAACGGGTCACGCTCGTCGCGATGCTCGGCGACGACGAGCCCGCGACGCGCATCCGCTCGTTCCTCAAGGACTACGGCGTGCGCCTCGTCGAGAGCCCATCGACGTATGGCACGTCGCGGGCGATCTCCGACCGCACCGCCGGCGAGCCGCGCTACGAGTTCAATGAGGCCGCGCAGCGGCGACGCATCCGCTTCGATGACGCGACGCGCGCGGCGATCGACGTGGCCGACCTCGTCGTCGTGAGCTGCTTCCCCTTCGACGACGCCGACCAGGCGGCCGAGCTGCATGCCGCGATCTCTCGCCCGGGCGTACGTCTCGCGATCGACGGCAATCCGCGAGCGGGCATGCTGCACGACCGAGACGCGTTCCTCGCGAACTTCACCGCCGCCGCGCGCGACGCGATGCTCGTGAAGCTCGGCGGCGACGACGCCGAGCTGCTCATCGGCGCCCCGCTCGCAGAGTTCGTCGGCCGGCTCCGCGCACCAGCCGACGGTGAGTCGACGACGGCCGAGCGGGCGGATGCTTCGGCGCTGCGCACCCCTGCGATCCTCGCGACGGCGGGCCGCGAAGGCGCGATCGTCTATGACGACGGCCACGAGGTTCATGCCGACATCGTCGACCTGCCCGGCCCCGTCGTCGACACGATGGGCGCCGGTGATGCGACTCTCGCAGCCGTGGTGCACCACATCGCCGTGCACGGCGTGCGGCACACCGCTGCGGGCTGGGCCGATGCGCTTGCCGACGCGATGACGATCGCCGCCGCAACCGTGCGCCACGAGGGCGCCACGCTGCGCCTGCCCGCAAGCTCGCCAGGACTCGGCAGCTGACGCCCCGCCGACTGTTCCCGCCGCTCCCGCCCGCGCTCCGCCCGCCGCCGCTCCGCCCGCCGCTCAGCACAACGTCGGAGGAAAGGAGTTCCGTCGGAGGGCCGGGATCGGGTACCTCCGACGCGAGAAGTGACCTCCGACGTAAGCTCGCGGCAGCGGCAGCGGCAGCGGGCAGCGGCAACGGGCAGCGGGCAGCGGCAACGGGCAGCGGGCAGCGGGCAGCGGGCAGCGGGCAGCGGGCAGCGGCAGCGGAGCGGGCAGCCGGGCGGCAGCCGGGCGTCAGCGGCGCACGCCGGCGCGGTAGGCGGCCTCGGTGCGGGTCGAGGCGCCGAGTTTGCGCAGGATCGCCGAGACGTGCACGCTCGCCGTCTTGCCGCTGATGAAGAGTCGCTCGCCGATCTGTCGGTTGCTGAGCCCCTCGGCGATGAGCTCGAGCACCTGCCGCTCACGTGCGGTGAGATCGGCGGTCGCATCGGCATCGGATGCCCCGGTGCCCGCGATGCCCGGACCGCCGTTCGCCCCCGCCGCGCCTCGGCCCATGCTGCCGTCGAGAGCGAGACCTGCCGCCACCGCGACCTTCTCGATGCGATCGCGCACCGCGCCGACTCCGCCGCTGAGCGCCAGGTCGAATGCGCTCTGCAGTGTGACCTTGGCCTCGGCGCGATCACCGTGGGCGAGTTCGGCCTCACCCTGCCGGAGCAATGCGTACGCCGCGAGGTAGCCCGCCGCGGTCGGCGCCGCGGCGGCCTTCGCGGCGGCTCGCCACGCTTCGGCGTCTGAGCCTGCCGCGACGGAACCGGATGCCTCGCTGAGCTCAGCTTCGAAGAAGGCAGCCCAGAGCCCGTGCGTGGGCCAGCCGCTCATGGCGGCGAGCGCTTCACGAAGAGCGGGCTCGGACGCGCCGATCTCGACGGCGAGCGCGTCAGGAATGCCGCCGACGGCTTCGCCGGCACTGTTTCCGCCCCGTGGCGCAGGGGAACGCTCGCCGACACTCGAGCCGTCATCTGCGCGGTCACCCCCGACACGGTCACCCCCGACACGGTCACCCCCGACGCGGTCACCCCCAACACGGTCGGCACCGACATGACCGGCACCGACTCGACCGGCACCGCGGGCGGCGCCGACGACTCTGGCAGCGACCCACACGAGCGGGAGGCTGTAGCCGGGCAACCGCGGGCCAGGTTCGTCGAGCACGCGCTTCGCCTCGGTCCACGCGCCGGCGAGATCGCCTCCGGCGAGCGCCACCTCGGCGGCGACCCGGCTGACGCTGAGACGGGTCTGCACCTCGACCTCCATGGTGTCGGCGAAGACCGCGCGGGCACTGCGCAACTGCTCGGCCGCGCGCACGGGGTCGCCGAGCCACAGGGTTGACCAGATGCGCGCGCGCAGCAGGTAGACCGCGTACGGCCCGGGCGGGCCGAGGGCGAGCGCTCGTTCGATGAGCGCCGCAGCGCGGTGCCACTCGCCGAGCGCGAAGAGCGGGTCGACGGCGTTCGACGCGAGGATGACGCCCGAGCTGCGCTCGACGCCCTGCCTGCGCGCCTCGCTGAGCCCGGCCTCGGCGAGCCTCACGGCTTCGGCGTGGTTGCCGACGAGGAAGTGCAGGTCGGAGGCGTTGACCCAATAGCGCAGCATGGCTGCGCCGTCTCCGTGGGCGAGCTCCCGCGCCTGCTCGAGCCCGGCGAACCCGGCGTCGACCTCACCGCGACTGGCCCGGCTGACGGCCGCGACGTTGGCGGCGACGGAGGCGTCGCGCGGCGACTCGATCTCGAGCGCGATCTCGAGTGCGCTCTCGGCGGTGTCGACCGCCTCGTCGGTGCGTCCCTCGACCATGAGCCGCCCCGCGAGCACGATGAGGGTCGCCATGCGCTCGTCGAGAGACTCGTCGTCGAGCACCTCGAGCGCTTCTTCGAGGACCGGGATCGAGCCCGGCCGACTCAAGTTGCCGAGGTACATCGCCTTGCCGCGCAGCAGTTTGGGGTATTGCGGGTCGTCGCGCGGGCACTCGGCGAGCGCGGCCTTGACGAGCGCGAGGCTGCGTTCGCCCTCACCGGCGTTGCGGAGGTACGACGCGGTTCGCCCCATCAGCTCCAGCTTCGTCATGCCCGCGGACTGCTCGGGCTCGGGCACCACCTGCCAGAGGCCGATCGCCCGCTCGCCGAGCTGGGCGGCAGTCGTGTATGCGGCCGCAGCGCGCGCCTCGAGCATGGCATGGATCGTTGCGGGGAACGCCCGCGCCGAGTCGTGGGCACCGAGCCAGTGGTACGAGATCTCAGCCGCCAGCCGACGTGTGCCCGCCGCGGCGGCGGCCTCGTACGCCTCGGCGTAGCCGGCGTGGAACCGCGCTCGCTCGCCGGGCAGCAGGTCGGCGAGGATCGCTTCGCGCACGAGTGCGTGCCGGAACGCGTAGTCGTCGCCGTCGATCGTGAGCACGCCGGCGAGCACACTCTCACGTGCCGCGAGTTCGAGCTCACCTGCCGTGCCGGGGAAGACCGCGTCGAGCAGCGCGTGCGAGATGCGCACTCCCCCGACGCTCACGACCCGCAACAGCACCTGCGCCGCTTCGCTGAGTCGTTCGTAACGTGCGAGGAGCAGTTCGCGAAGGGTGTCGGGCAGCTCGCTCTCGTCGCGACAGCCGTCGATGCCGACGAGCTCTTCGATGAAGAACGGCACTCCGTCGCTGCGTCGGAAGACCGTGTCGAGAACCCGGTCGGTCGGCGCCTCGCCGACGAGCGACTTCGTGAGCTTGCGCACCTGCGCGCGACTGAGCCTCGAGAGTGCGCGACGCTCGACCCAACGATCGCGTTCGGCCTCGGAGAGGAACGCGCGGAGCGGATGCCCCCGCGACACGTCTTCGCTGCGGTAGGTGAGCACGGTCAGCACCCGACTCGACCCGAGCGAGCGCATCAGGAACCGCAACAGCGCGAGGGTGGCCGCGTCGACCCAGTGCAGGTCTTCGATGACGAGCACGACGGGCCGTTCGCGAGAGACGGTCTCGAGCAGCACCGCGATGCCTTCGTGCAACTGACCGGTGGCGGCGCCGGCACCCGCGAGCGCCACGGTCGTCACCGCATCTGCATCGGATGCCGCGAGCTCGGGCAAGAGCGCAGCAAGCGCGGGCCGGCCGGGGCCGGCCGCCTCGAGCACGCGCTCTGGGCCGAGGTCGGCGATGAGGGTGCGGAGCGCCGCCTTCACCGGAGCGTACGGCGCAGCGACGCTGCCGAGGTCGACGCACTGCCCCGCGAGGAGCCGGACGTCGGCAGGCAGCCCGCCCTGGAACTCGCGTACGAGCCGAGTCTTGCCGATGCCGGCCTCGCCCCCGATGACGACCGTGAACGGCGCACCGGCGCGCACTTCTTCGAGGCGCTCAGTGAGCCTCGCGAGGTCGGCGTCGCGGCCGACCATGGCTGCCGCTGACGTGGTCACGATCTCATCGTGCCACGCCCCACCGACAGCGGCAGCTGCTGCGGCATCCGTGATCGCGGATGGTGGAATCGGCGGCGTGCTCGTCGGAACCGATGTGTGCATCGCCCTGATCGTCGCGCCGGCGAGCGCCGGGGACATCGGCGTGGTCACCGCAGGGCGAGCCTCGGTGCACGGTGTGCACGGTGGTGACGGCCGCGGCCGTGGTGACGCGCCGGCTCGGCCGGCGGCACCGCATCGCGCATCTCGTCGGTGTCGGGCCGCAGGCCGAGCTCCCGCTGCGCGACGAACACGTCGTGCTGGTGTGCGTGCATTGCCACGAAGTCTGCCGAGAACTGCATGATGTGCCCTCCTGAGCTGTCTCCGATCGTTCGACCGGATGCCTCCAGCGTGCTCTCTGAGGCACCCCGGGCTCATCGGGCGATCGCCCTATTTCCCGAGACGGCACCTCAGATGGGTCTGAGGCGCCGTCTGAGGCGCCGTCCGAGGCGCCGTCCGAGGCGCCGTCCGAGGCGCCGTCCGAGGCGCCGTCCGAGGCAGGCTGCCGAAGCGGCGTGCACATGCTCGACACCGGCACTCAGCCGAGGATCGTCGGCGTGCGGCGGTAGCCGTCGCGGCCGAACTGCACGAGCGCAGCGGAGATCGCCGCGACGGCGCCCATCGCAAGCACAGCGAGGAACAGGATCGAGAACATGGCGCACCTCCCTTCACTCTGTCTTCATGCTTGATGTCTGCAAGGATCTGACGAATCCTCAATGAATCCTGCCGACCTGGATCGAGGACGTCGTCAGGGCGACCACCGAACCCGGCGTCGGCGTACCGGCAAGGGTCAGCACCGATGGTGCGGGCGCGCGCTCGTCACGACGAACGAGGTCGCCTCGACCGCCGGCGGTGCGGCCGGATAGGGTGAACCGACCGGCGCGCCGAGGGCGGCGCGCCCACCCCCTACGGTTGGAGACCCGGTGAGGCGAGCAGTCGGCAGAACCGGCACGCACGGCGCACCCGTCGCTGCCGGAACGCTCGCGGCCTTCGCTGTTCTGCTGCTGAGCGGATGCGTCGCGGCTCCCGCTCCGCCACCGGTCACGATCGTCGCGACCGTGACGGCAACCCCGAAGCCCGCACCGACGACCACGCCGGCACCTGTTCCCGCGGAGCCGGCTCCGGCACCGGCGCCCGAGCCCGTGCCGAACGCGCCGGCGCCCGTCTACGAACCCGGTCCGGCGGTCGACCTCGGCGCCCGCGACGGGGCCAACGGCTCCCCGGCCCTCGATGGCACCGGCATGCCGGTCAGCTACGTCGTCGTCTCGGGCGACAGCTTCTTCGACATCGCGCAGCGCTTCGACCTGCCGCAGCAGCAATTGCTGCGCATGAACCCGCAGGTGCACGACTTCGGCGAGCACGTCTACATCGGCGACGTCATCAACCTCGACTGGACCAAGACCGGCTGACCCACGAACAGGCCACCACGGCGACGCCCGGCGTCAGCTGAAGAGCGCCTGCCCCACGAACTCGCCTTCGGCGACGCCGCCCGGCACCGCGAAGATCGCGGAACCGACGTGCTTCAGATACTCGTTCAGGCCGTCGCTCGCGAGGCTCCGCTGCACGTCGATGAACTGCTGCGGCGAACGCTGGAACGACAGGAAGAAGAGCCCCGCGTCGAGCCGGCCGAGCGAGTCGTTGCCGTCGACGAAGTTGTATCCCCTGCGGAGCATACGGGCGCCGTTGTTCGAGGTCGGATGCGCGAGTCGCACGTGTGCGTTGGTGTCGATGAGCGGGGCATCGGTCGCGCCGGTCTTCTCGAAGTCGGGTTCGCTGAACTCGGTGCCGCCCGAGAGCGGCGCGCCTTCTCCCTTCGACCGCCCCACGAGCATCTCCTGCTCGCCGAGCTGCACGCGATCCCAGTTCTCGATGATCATGCGGATGCGACGTGCCACGAGATAGGAGCCGCCGTCGAGCCATGCCGGCTCGTCGCTCGCGCCGACCCAGATCTGCTCGTCGACCGACGCCGTCTCCTCTGCCTTGACGTTCGCGGTACCGTCCTTGAAGCCGAAGAGGTTGCGGGGCGTCGCCTGCGTCGTCGAGGTCGACGAGGTGCGGCCGAAGCCGAGCTGCGACCAGCGCAGGCTCGCGCGGCCGAAGGCGATGCGGCTGAGGTTGCGGATCGCGTGCACGGCCACCTGCGGATCGTCGGCGCATGCCTGAACGCAGAGATCGCCGCCCGAGATCTCGGGCACGAGTGCATCGCCCTGGAACCGCGGCAACGGCTCGAGCAACGGGGGTCGCCGTGCGGCGAGGCCGAAGCGGTCGGCGCCTGCCGCGTCGGCGAAGAGGCCCGGGCCGAACCCGAACGTGATCGTCAGCCCGCTCGCAGGCAGTCCGAGCGCCTCGCCCGTGTCGGCCGGCGGCGCGTAGTCGGAGCCGCCGACGGCGCCGCCATCTGCGACCTCGAGGCCCTGGGTCAGGCGGGCCGCGGCGTCCGTCCAGTCTTCGAGCAGTGCGATCAGGCCGTCGCGGTCGAGCATCTCGGCGACGTCGAAGGCAGCGAAGTGCAGACGGTCCTGCGCGGGGGTCACGATGCCGGCCTGATGCGCCCCGAAGAACGGGTACACGGATGCCGCGGCGCCCGGCGCATCCGCCCCGCTGGTCGCGGCGACCGCGACACCGGCCCCCGCTGCCGCACCGACGACAGCGCCCGCCGCGCCCGCGCCGAGGAATCCGAAGAGCTGGCGACGGCTGACACCCGAGGCCGAGGCCGAAGCCGAGGCGGAAGCCGCGGCGGAAGCCGCGGCGGGATCGGCTGCGAACCCGGCAACGGCCTCGGGGTGCACCTCGGCCGGCGACACGCCCTGCGCGTCACCGGCCGTCGAGGGAGATTCGTCCATCAGACCCCGAGCACCGTCGCGGTCAGCTGCGAGAGCGGCTCTGCGAGGGCGTTGACCTCGTCGCTGAGCGTCTTCTTGTCGGCGTCGGTCAGGGTCGCATAGTCGACGAAGCCCGACTCGAGCGAGCCGTACGCGGCGAGGGCGGCCTCGAGGGCGGCGAACTGCTCGTCGATCTCGGTGGCGAGCGCGGCGCCCTCGTCGCCCTTCGACTCGGCGAGCGCGCGCACCGCGCCGAACGCGACGCCGGCGCCCTGCACGTTGGCTGCGAAGTCCGAGAGGTCGGTGCCCGACCACCAGTCCTCTTCACCGGTGATCTTGCCCGAGGCGACTTCGTCGAGCAGCGCGATCGCGCCGTTCGAGATGGCGTCGAGCGAGACGGTGAAGTCGTCGGCGGTCACGAGGTCGTGGAGCTCGGTGACATCCGCGACGAGGCCGTCGGCGTAGGCCTGACGCTCGTCAGGGGTCGACGGCGCCCAGTCGAGGAACGCGTCCTGCCCATCGGAGTTGAGGTCCCCGGCCGCCGGCGGCCAGAGGTCCTTCTCGATGCGGTGGAAGCCGGTCCACTCGAGGCCGTCGGCAACGGCGTCGACCTCGCGGAAGTCGATCTTCGGGTCGAGGTCGCCGAACGCCTCGGCGGTGGGCTCGATGCGCTCGTAGGGCACACGGGTCGATGCGAAGAGCGCGCGAGCGGTCTCGTCGTCGCCGGCAGTGTACGCCGCGGCGAAGGCCTCGACGAGCGGCAGCAGCTCGGCCGATTGCGAACGCACGTAGGCGAGGTACTCGGTGACGGCCTGGTCGGTGAGCTCCTGCTCGTCGGCCGACACCTCGGAGGCCTCGCCAGTCACCGTGAACTCGGCGAGCCCGATCGGTGCGCCGACCTGCTGGAACTTGCACGCCGTGTAGTACGTGCCCGGCTCGAGCTGCGCGATGAAGTCGACCTCCTGGCCCGGCGTGACGTTCTCCTTCTCGCCGACGATGCGCAGCTGGTCGTCGGCGAGGATCTCGAACTCGTTCACGTCGCTGCCGTTGTTGGCGAGCGAGAAGGTCACGGCGCCCGCGGGCGCGGTGGCGACGGCCACGGAGCATCCGTCATCGGTGATGTCGACCGAAATCGCCGAGGCGAGGTCGGCTTTCGCAACGCAGCCGGTGAGGGCGAGCGCGAATGCGGTCACGGCAGCGGATGTCGCGAGGGCGCGTCGGGTCATGAGTGCTCCTGGATTCGAGGGGTGGTGAGACGTGGGGCGATCGGTGGCGGTCAGTTCGCCGCCGCCGACGCGGGGGCCGGCGCAGCAGGGTCTGAGGCTGCGACGGGGGCCGGCGCAGCCGACGGCCGTCGACGGCGGTGCAGCATGCCGAGGTAGAGCGTCGTCGTGACGGCGACGTAGAGCACCCACCCGATGACCTGCGCCCAGGTGGGCTCGGGGGTGAAGTTGAAGATGCCGGCGAGGAGTGTGGCGTACCAGCTGCCGGGTGGCACGACCTCGACGAGGCTGAACGCGTGCGTGCCCCAGCCAGGGATGACCGAGGCCTCCTGCAGGTCGCCGATGCCGTACACGAGCACGCCAGCCGCCACGAGGATGAGGAAGAGCCCGGTCCAGGTGAAGAACACCGAGAGATTGATGCGCACGAGCCCGCGCGAGATGCCCCACGAGATGACGATCGCGGTGACGATGCCGAGCAGCGCGCCGATCGTGCCGAGCACGGGGTCGCTGCCACCCGACACGTTGGCCCAGACGAAGAGGGCGGTCTCGATGCCTTCGCGGCCGACGGCGAGGGCGCCGAGCAGCACGATGGCGAACCACGATCGGTCGACCGCGGCATCCACCTGGCCCCGCAGCTCCTTCGAGAGGCCGGCGCCGTGGGTGCCCATCCAGAAGATCATCCACGTCACGAGTGCGACGGCGACGAGGGAGAGCACGCCGCCGAGCACCTCCTGCGCCTGGAAGGTCATCGCGTACGGGCCCCAGGTGAGCAGTGCGCCGACGCCGAGCGAGACGGCGATCGCGATGCCGATGCCGAACCAGAGCCGGCCGAAGAGGTCGCGGCGGCCGAGCTTGCCGAGGTAGGCGACGAGGATGCCGACGATGAGCCCTGCTTCGAGGCCTTCACGAAGGCCGATCAGGTAGTTGGCGAGCACGGGCGTCTCCTGGCACGAACGGGTGGATTGAGCTAAGGCTAACCTAACTCTCTCGACCCCGCAGCTCACGACCGTCACATTCCACCCTTTTCAGGAACCTCCTCCTCGAGACGCCGCGTTCTCAGGAGAATTCGCCGCCGCCTGGCGCTTCCGGCCGAAATTCTCCTGAAAAGAGCGGATGGGTCGGGGAGAGGGAGGCGTAGCGTTGGATCGTGCTGACTCCGCCGAAGACCGACAAGCGACCCGTCGAACGCGTGCATCATGGCGATGTCGTCATCGACGACTACGACTGGCTGCGCGACAAGGACGACCCCGAGGTGCTCGCCCACCTGCATGAGGAGAACGCGTACACGAAGGCGGCGACCGAGCACCTCGCGATCCTGCAGGAGCAGATCTTCGACGAGATCACGACCCGCACGAAGGAGACCGACCTCAGCGTGCCGACCCGCGAGGGCGACTGGTGGTACTACACCCGCACGGTCGAGGGCCGCGAGTACGGCATCCACTGCCGCGTGGCCGCCGCCGGCCCCGACGACTGGGACCCCCCGGTGACGGATGACTCCGGCGCGCCCCTGCCGGGAGAGCAGGTGCTGCTCGACGACAACGCCGAAGCCGAGGGGCACGACTTCTACTCGCTCGGCAGTTTCGACGTCACCGCAGACGGGTCGACGCTGCTCTACGCGACGGACCTCGAGGGCGACGAGCGGTACACGATCCGGCTGAGATCGCTCGACGGCTCGGGCCGCGAGTACGACGACGTCATCGAGGGCACCTCGAGCGGCGCGACGTTCGACCCGAGCGGGCGCTACGTCTTCTACGCGACGGTCGACGAGTCGTGGCGGCCCGACACGATCTGGCGGCACGAGGTCGGCACCGCGGCATCCGACGACGTCTCGGTCTTCACCGAACCCGACGAGCGCTTCTGGCTCGGCGTCGGCGTGACGCGCAGCCGCAGGTTCCTCGTCATCGAGGCGGGCTCCAACGTCACGAGCGAGACGTGGCTGCTCGACGCCGCCGAGCCGACGGGTTCGTTCACAGTGGTCTGGCCGAGGAAGGACGGGGTCGAGTACGACGTCGAACACGTCGTCGCCGGCGGCAGGGACCGGCTGCTGATCGTGCACAACGACGAGGCCGTGAACTTCGAGCTCGTGAGCGTCGCGGCATCCGACCCGCGGGGGCCGCGGCGCGTGCTGCTGCCGCACGACCCCGCCATACGACTCGAGGGCGTCGACGCGTTCCGCGACTTCGTCGCGGTCGAGTACCGCCGCGAGGGCCTGCCGCGAGTCGCCGTCGCGAAGGTGCCGGTCGCCGGCCTCCCTGCCGACGCCACTCCCGACGACACCCTGCACGAACTCGGCTTCGACGAAGAGCTCTTCTCGGTCGGCCTGTCGGGCAACCCCGACTGGGCGCAGCCGACGCTGCGCATCGGATACACGAGCTTCGTGACCCCCTCGACCGTGTACGACGTCGTCGTCGCGACCGGCGAACGCCGGCTGCGCAAGCGCCAGCCCGTGCTCGGCGACTTCGACGCGACCCGCTACTCGCAGCGCCGCGAATGGGCGACGGCCGACGACGGCACGCGCGTGCCGATCTCGCTCGTCTACCGGCACGATCTCGTCGACCTCGGCACCCCGGCGCCGGCGCTGCTCTACGGATACGGCTCGTACGAGCACTCGATCGACCCGGGATTCGGCATTCCGCGCCTGTCGCTGCTCGACCGCGGCATGATCTTCGCCGTGGCCCACGTGCGCGGCGGCGGTGAGATGGGCCGCCCCTGGTACGAGCACGGCAAGAAGCTCGAGAAGCGCAACACCTTCACCGACTTCGCGGCCGTCGCCCGGCACCTCATCGACGAAGACATCACGGCGCCCGACCGGCTCGTCGCCCAGGGCGGCAGCGCCGGCGGCCTGCTCATCGGCGCCGTCGCGAACCTCGCGTCGAAGCACTTCTCGGGCTTCCTCGCCGAGGTGCCGTTCGTCGACCCGCTGACCTCGATCCTCGACCCGTCGCTGCCGCTCACCGTCATCGAATGGGACGAGTGGGGCAACCCTCTGGACGACGAGGAGGTGTACCACTACATGAAGTCGTACTCCCCCATCGAGAACGTGCACGACGGTGCCCACGGGGGGCGGCACTACCCGCCCATCTTGGCCGTGACGTCGCTGAACGACACCCGCGTGCTCTACGTCGAACCGGCGAAGTGGGTCGCTCGCCTTCGGGAGGTCGGGGCCGACCCGCTGCTGAAGATCGAGATGGCGGCCGGGCACGGCGGGGTCTCGGGCCGGTACGCGGCCTGGCGCGAGCGCGCCTTCGCCTACGCCTGGGTCATCGACGCGGCAGGGGCGCACCCGAGCGGCGAGTGAACGACGGCGTGCGGATGTCGCGACATCCGCTCACCCATGGATGATTGCAAAGTTCTTGCGCACAGGATGCATGCGAACGCACCGATTCAGCGGTGAGCGAGCATCGTTCCGGATGTCGCACGCCGCTGCCAGACTGCAGAAATGTCTCTTCTCTCTGAACTGAGCGAGCAACTTCCAGGCCGGGCCCATGGTCCCGGCGCAACCGAGTACGACGCCGGCCGCACCGTCTTCGCCGGCGTCGGCGAACCCGACGCGGTCGTGCGGCCGCACACCACTCAGGAGGTCGCGGCCGCGGTCGGTCTCGCCGCCGCCGCCGGCATCCCGATCGCCGTGCGGAGCGGCGGACACGGCCTCCTCCCCGTCGACGACGGGCTCATCATCGATCTCGCCGAGTTCACCTCGATCGAGGTCGGCGTGGGCGGACTCGTCTCCGTCGGCGGCGGCGCCCACTGGGGCGATGTCGCAGCGGCCCTCGCACCGCATGGGCTGGGCATCAGCTCCGGCGACACCCGCGACGTCGGCGTGGGCGGTCTCGCCCTCGGCGGCGGCATCGGCTGGCTCGTACGCGGGCAGGGCCTCGCCATCGACGCGCTCCGCGAGGTCGAACTCGTCACCGCGAGCGGTGAGGTGCTGACCGTGAACGACACCACGCATCCCGAGCTGTTCTGGGCGCTGCGGGGCGGCGGCGGCAACTTCGGCGTGGCCACGCGGTTCGTCTTCCAGGCCTCGCCCGTTGGCGATCTCGTCAGCGCGCACGTGAACTTCGACCGGTCCGACGTGCCCGCGGTGCTGCGCGCCTGGCGCGACGTGATGCGAGCCGGCCCCGAGGAGTTGAACTCCTCGCTCATCCTGATGCCCCCGATGGGGCCCGAGATGCCCGGGGGCCCGCAACTCGCGGCGGCGCTGCTGGGTGACGAGGCGCAGCTCCGAGAATTGCTCGCGCCGGTGCTCGCACTGGCGTCGGTCGCCGAGGTCTCGATCGCGCCGAGCACCTACGGCGAGCTGCTCGAAGACGCGCCGCCCGGGCGACCACCGTTCCGGTTCGTCGGCGGCAACGGCTTCGTGCCCGACCTCACCGATGCCGCGCTCGATGCCGTCGCCGCGGCCTACGCCCGCGACGTGCCCACGATGGTGCTGCTCCGGGCTCTCGGCGGCGCGTTCTCGCGGGTCGCACCCGACGCGACGGCGGTCGCCTTCCGCGATGCCGAGACGCTCCTCATCGTCAACGGCGTGGTGCCCACCGACGCGACCGACGAGCACGTCGCGGTCGTGCAGGCCGGCAGCGATGCGGCTCTCGCATTCACGAGCGGCGTCTACGGCAACTTCGCGACCACGTACGGCGACGAGGTCACCGCGGCGATGTACCCGCCGGCCACGCTCGAGCGCCTGCGCCGGGTCAAGGCGCAGCTCGACCCCGGCAACGTGTTCCGCCTGGGCCACAACATCACGCCGACGAGCTGAGCCCGCCGGGCTGAATCAGCCGAGCGGATGCCGCGGCGCACGCCACGCGGCATCCGCTCGTTCATGCGTGGCACTACTTTGTCAGGACATTCTGTGTAAACTGAGGGCGATCGCCCGCGGCTCCGGCAGAAAGTTGTACATCGCAGTATGACCATCACGACCTCATCGCCATTCGACGTCATCACCATCGGACGCGTCGGCATCGACCTCTACCCGACGCGCGACGGCGTGCATCTCGAAGACGTCGAGACGTTCACCAAGTCCGTCGGCGGCAGCGCCACCAATGTGGCGATCGCCGCCGCCCGCCACGGTCGCCGCGCCGCGGTCATCACGCGAACGGGCGATGACGCCTTCGGCCGGTACATCAGGCGGGAGCTCGGCGGGTTCGGGGTCGATGCGCGATTCGTGGGCACTGAGCCCGAGCTTCAGACGCCGCTCACCTTCTGCGAGATCTTTCCGCCCGACGACTTCCCGATCACGTTCTACCGAGAGCCCAAGGCCCCCGATCTCGAGATCACGGTCGAGAGCCTGCCGCTCGGCGACATCCGATCCGCCGGGATCTACTGGTCGACGGCCACCGGCCTCAGCGAGGAGCCGAGCCGCGGTGCACACCACGCCGCTTGGGCCGCGCGCGGACGGCGCCCCGGCACGGTGCTCGACCTCGACTACCGGCCCACGTTCTGGCGCTCGGTCGATGAGGCGCGGCGCGAAGTCTCCGCTGCCCTCGACTCGGTCACCGTCGCCGTCGGCAACCTCGAGGAGTGCGAAGTGGCCGTCGGCGAACGCGATCCGTATCGGGCGGCGGATGCACTGCTCGACCGCGGCATCGAGCTCGCCGTCGTCAAGCGCGGCCCGGTCGGCGTGCTCGCGAAGACGCGCGATGAGACCGTCGAGCTGCCCGCCGTTCCCGTGCAGGTCGTCAACGGCCTCGGCGCCGGCGACGGCTTCGGCGGCGCATTCTGCCACGGCCTCGCCTCCGGCTGGCCGCTCGAGCGCATCATCGCCTTCGCGAACGTCGCTGGCGCGATCGTCGCCTCACGCAGGGAATGCTCGACGGCGATGCCGACGAGTGCCGAGGTGGCCCTGCTCGCCCGCGAACGCGGCCTCGGCGACTTCGGCGGTCTCGGCGACGGCGGCGGCGCCGGTGACGTCGGCGGCGACCCGAGCGATCACGAACGGGTGACCGCTGGTGCCCCCGAGCCGACGCGCGAAGGAGACGGCAATGCATTCTGAGACCACCCGGCGATACCTCGACGACGAGCGGTTCGCCCGGCTTCGCGACCGGCGGGCCAGCGACCCGGCTTCCATCGCCGAACTGCACGCCACGCGCACGCGACGGCCGGTGCTCGGCGACAACGGCCGCCTCTTCATCATCGCTGCCGACCACCCGGCCCGGGGCGCACTCGGCATCGGCGACGATCCGATGGCGATGGCCGATCGATACGATCTGCTCGACCGCCTCGCCCTGGCGCTCAGCCGCCCCGGCGTCGACGGCGTGCTCGCGACTCCCGACATCATCGACGACCTCGCGCTGCTCGGCGCCCTCGACGGCAAGGTCGTGGCCGGCTCGATGAACCGAGGCGGGCTGCGCGGATCGAGCTTCGAGATGGACGACCGGTTCACCGGCTACGACATCGACGGAATCGTGCGCGACCGCCTCGACTTCGCCAAGGTCCTGTTGCGCATCAATCTGCACGACGCCGGTTCCATCGCGACGATCGAGGCCTGCTCCGCCGCCGTCACCGCCGCGGCCGCGGCGGGCGTGCCGATCATGCTCGAGCCGTTCATGAGCGAGCACGGCCCTGCCGGCGTCGTCAACAACCTCTCTGCCGACGCGGTCGCCACTTCCGTCGCGATCGCCTCGGGACTCGGCACGAGTTCGGCCTACACGTGGCTGAAACTTCCCGTCGTCGACGAGATGGAACGAGTGATGGCGGCCACGACCCTCCCGACGCTCCTGCTCGGCGGCGAGCGCAGCGGCGACCCCGAGGCCACGTACGCGAGCTGGCAGCGTGCCCTCGCGCTGCCCGGCGTGCGCGGGCTCGTGGTCGGACGCACGCTCGTCTACCCTCCCGACGGCGACGTTGCACGAGCCGTCGACACCGCGGCGGCACTCGTGCACGCCGGCCCGACCTGACCGAAGGAGCACCCGTGACGGAGCAGAAGTCCGCACTCCGGCCCAGACGGCACGCGACGTGGTTCCACCCTCGAGCGAGCCTCGCCCGCGACGGCTGGAACATCGTGGTCGACGCATCCCTCGACGGCTGGCAGCACACGGGGCTCCGAACGGTCGACTTCCGAACCGGCGAACCCGGCACCGCCGAACCCGGCACAACCGAACTCGAGCTCGGCGCAGCTGAGATCGAACGTCTCGTCGTGCCGCTCGCGGGCGGATGCTTCGTGCGCGCGGTCACCGAAGACGGCGCGCTGCACGAGGTCGAACTCGAGGGGCGCGCCTCGCCGTTCGACGGCCCGACCGACTGCCTCTACCTGCCGCCGGGCACCCGCGCCGCGCTCAGCGGCGCGGGATGCGTCGCGGTCGCCGAGGCCCCCGCGACCACGCGGCATCCGCTGCGCCACATCGCTCGCGACGAGGTGACCGTCGAGCTCCGCGGGCGGGGCCGCGCGAGCCGGCAGGTGCACGACCTCGGCACGCCCGCGGTGCTCGACGCCGAGCGGCTCATCGTGTGCGAGGTGATCACCCCCGCAGGCAACTGGTCGAGCTACCCGCCGCACAAGCACGATGAAGAACTGCCCGGCCGCGAGTCGCAGCTCGAAGAGATCTACTACTTCGAACTCGAGGCCTCACCAGGTGCACCCCGGGCCCCCGGCGGTGCGGCGCCGTACGGCCTCTTCAGCGCGGCCGCGTCGTCGGCGACCGAGATCGAGCTCGATGAGCGCGTGCGCAGCGGCGACGTCGCCCTCGTTCCCGGCGGGTTCCACGGCCCGGCCGTCGCCCCTCCGTCCCACGACCTCTACTACCTGAACGTCATGGCCGGGCCGGGCGAGCGCGTCTGGCGCATCACCGACGAGCCCGCGCACGAGTGGGTGCGGGAGTCCTGGGAACGCGAACCGCCTGACGACCGACTGCCGTACGTCCGCGCCGCGAAGGGAGCCCGCCCGTGAGCCGGAGCATTCCGCCGACGAGGCGCATGACCGTCGGGCAGGCACTCGTCGAGTTCCTCGCCCACCAGTGGACCGTCGACGGCGACCATCGCGAACGCACCATCCCGGGCATGTTCGGCATCTTCGGCCACGGCAACGTGGCCGGACTCGGGCAGGCGCTCATGGAGTCCAACGCCTCGGCGCCCGACCTCATGCCCTACTACCAGGCTCGCAACGAACAGGCGATGGTGCACCAGTCGGTGGGATTCGCCCGCATGCGGCGGCGCCGCGCGACCTTCGCGAGCACCGCCTCGGTCGGCCCCGGCGCAGCCAACATGCTGACCGGCGCGGCCCTCGCGACGAGCAACCGGCTGCCCGCCCTGCTGCTGCCGAGCGACACGTTCGCGACCCGGGTCGCCGACCCCGTACTGCAGCAGCTCGAGCTGCCGCACGATCCGGGTGTGCAGGTCACCGACGCGTTCCGCCCGCTGTCGCGCTTCTTCGACCGCGTCGAGCGGCCCGAGCAGCTCTTCTCGATCGCACTCGGGGCCATGCGCGTGCTCACCGACCCCGCCGAGACCGGTGCCGTCACGATCGCCCTGCCCGAAGACGTGCAGGCCGAGGCACTCGACGTGCCGCTCGCGTTCCTCGCCGACCGGGAGTGGCACGTGCGTCGACCGGTGCCCGAGCCCGCGCCGCTCGCCCGTGCGGTCGCCGCCATTCGCGAGGCACGCTCGCCGATCATCGTCGCGGGCGGCGGCGTGATCTACTCCGGCGCCGAAGACGTGCTGCGGCGACTCGTGGAGGCCACGGGCATCCCCGTCGGCACCACCCAGGCCGGCGGCGGAAGCATCCCCTGGGATCACCCCGCCGCACTCGGCGGCATCGGCGCCACCGGCACGACGGCTGCGAATCGGCTCGCTGCCGAGGCGGATGTCGTCATCGGCATCGGCACCCGGTACAGCGATTTCACCACGGCGAGCCGAAGTGCCTTCCAGCACCCGGATGTCGCGTTCGTGAACATCAACGTCGCCCCGTTCGACGCATACAAGCACGGCACCGCGCTGCCCGTCATCGCCGACGCCCGCACCGCGCTCGAAGCGCTCGAGGTCGAGCTCGCCGGATACCGCGTGCCGGCGGCGATGTCGGAACTCGTCGCCGCTGAGCGGCGCGTGTGGAACGACGTCGTCGACGCCTCGTTCGTGCCCTCGGGTCGCGACCGGCCCGCGCAGGCCGAGATCATCGGCGCCGTGCAGGCGGCGAGCGAGCCGCGAGATGTCGTCGTGCAGGCCGCCGGGTCGCTGCCGGGCGACCTGCAGCGGCTCTGGCGGGTGCGCGACCCGCTCGGCTACCACGTCGAGTACGCATTCTCGTGCATGGGCTACGAGATCGCGGGCGGCCTCGGCGTACGCCGTGCCGCACCCGATCGGGATGTCATCGTCATGGTCGGCGACGGCTCGTACCTCATGCTGCACACGGAACTCGTGACCGCGGTCGCCGAAGGCCGCAAGCTCATCGTTGTGCTCGTGCAGAACCATGGCTACGCCTCGATCGGCAACCTCTCGGAATCGGTCGGCGGCCAGCGCTTCGGCACGCGGTATCGCCGGTACGACGAGACGGCCCGCAACTTCCAGGGCCCCGAGCCGTTGCCCGTCGACCTTGCCGCGAACGCGCGCAGCTACGGGATCGACGTCATCGAGATCGCACCGGGCCCCGAGGCCATCGCCGACCTCGGCCGCGCCATGGCGACAGCGAAGGCATCGCCGACCTCGACGCTCATCCACGTCGAGAGCGACCCGTTGCTCGCCGGGCCCGACGGCGGTGGATGGTGGGATGTCCCCGTCGCCGAGACCTCCGCGACGCCGAGCGTGCAGCAGGCCCGCGCGGAGTACGAGGAGGCCAGGCAGGCGCAGCGCCCGCTGCTCGGCTGAGACCGATCACCGACCACCGATCAGCGACCACCGATCACCGATCACCGATCACCGATCGACGAGCGTGACCTCGAACGAGTAGCGATCGGGCCGGTAGCAGTGCCGCCCGAACTCGACGCCGATGCCCGAGTTGTCGAACGCGGTGCGGGCCATCGTGAGCACCGGCGCCGCGCGCGCGAGATCGAGCAGCTCGGCCTCGCGCGATGTCGCCGCACGGGCCCCGATGCGCTGCTTCGCGACCCGCATGGTCACGCCTCGGGCGCGGAGCAGCTGGTAGAGCCCGTGCTTGCCGAGCGCTTCTCGGTCGAGGTCGATGAACTGCTCGGGCAGCACGTTGTCGAGAATCGCGAGCGGCACGCCGTCGGCGCTGCGCAGTCGCTGCACGTGGAGCACCGGACTGCCGGCGGCGACCCCGAGCGCCTCCACCGCCGCGGCATCGGCCCGAACCACGTCGACCGAGAGCACGCGGGTCTCGGGCTTCTGCCCCGAGCGCTCGAGGTCTTCGTACAGGCTCGTGAGTTCGACGTTGCGCGTCACCTTGCCGTGCACGACCTGCGTGCCGATGCCGCGGCGGCGCACGAGCAGGCCCTTGTCGACGAGGTCCTGGATGGCGCGGCGGATCGTGGGGCGCGACAGGCCGAGCCTCGACGCGAGCGCGACCTCGTTCTCGAGCCGCGCGCCCGCAGGCAGCGTCTGGTCGAGGATCGCCCCTTCGAGTCGACTCGCGATCTGGTAGTAGAGGGGCACGGGGCCCGATCGATCGAGATCGAGGAAGAGCTCGACGGGGAGCCGTTGCTCCGACTGCGCCATGGTTTCTCCAGTTGTCCGGTTGTTCTGACAGTAGAGGGTCGAACGCTCGTCGGCGTCACCCGAGAACGGGGGGCGTGTCGCCGATCCGCTGCCGGAACGTCTCGATGCGGCTTCCGCCGATGCGGTACGTTCCGAGATCGACCGCGGGTTCGACGACCGCACCGGTCAGGTCGGTTCGGTCCCACACGCCGGATGCCGCGGCGCCGAGCACTTGCGGCTCGGGCCGGTAGTTCACGAACCGGGCCTCGAAAGCCGGGCTGCCCGCTGCATCCGTCGTCGTGCGGAGCGACTCGAGCACGACATCACCCGCCACTTCGACGAACGGCTCGGCGGGCAGCTCGGATGCCTCGGCCGCTCCGCCTGCGCCGGCGACCCCGCCGACGACGACCGGGCCGCCGCGCGTGCCGCGTGCCGCCTCGGGTTCGACTCGCACGAGCTCGGCCCAGCGTGCAGCGCCCGACTCGGCCCATCCGGCGGCCGACGGCAGGATCGCGAACTCGGTCGCGACGGCGGTGCCGAGGTACTGCGCGCCGGGCACGGCGAACTCGGCGCCGGCCGGCTCGTCACGCAGCGGGTGCACGTTGACGCTCATCATGCCGACGGCGCGCACGAGCGTGAGCGCGATGGCGTCGACACCCGATTGCGGGTCTTCGACGATCTCGTATTCGGAGTGCTTCGTGACGATGAGGCTCGCCTGCCCGGCGTGCACGAATCGGGCGACGGGGTACGTGGGCAGCGGAAACTCGCCGACCGGTCCGCCCTCGCCGGCCCGACCGCGCTCAGTGACGGCATACTGCCCCGCGGCCGACGAGCCCGGCAGCGCGGCGGCGCCCGCGGGCACCAGCACCCGCAGCCGGTGGTCGGCGGCGGCGTTCACGAAGTGCATGCGCACCCGAAGCAGCGGCTCGCCCTCACGCAGCTCGAGCACGGTGTCGACGACGAGGTCGACGGATGCCTCGGAGCGCCGGTTGCGATCGATCGGGTCGACGCCCGCGGGCACGACGTAGCTCCGGCGCACCAGGAGTCGGCCCCGGATCGGGCCGGACTCGAGCACCGTCACCTCGACCGAGGTCGGCTCGGTGACCGCCGAGGCCGGGTCGACGGGCCCGTAGTTGTAGGAATCGCCCCGATCGCCCTCGTCGACGAGCCGCAGCACGTCGGTGAGCACCGTGCCGTCGGCGGCCTCGATGCGCACGGCACCGCGCTCGTCGACGCTCACGGCGAGCTGCCGGTTGGCGAGCGAGCGGGCCGACACGGTCACCGGGTCATCCGTCGCCCGTGCCGTCGACGGGTCGAGGCTCGCGACCCCGATGCCGCCGACGTCGATGCCGACCACGGCTCGCCGGCGCGGGTCGGCGATGATCTCGACGCGCCAGGTGCGTTCGCCCGAGGCATCCGAGGCGATGCGGCGCTCGAGCTCGTCGGTGAACTCCGCCAGATCGAAGTCGCCGTGGGGCGCCTCGGCCACCTCGAAGCGCAGCCCGTCATCGGTGAATCGCCACGCGTTGATCAGCTGGCCGAAGAGCTCGCGGCCGTGGATGCGGTTCAGCAGCTTGGGCAGTTCGGCCGTCGTGAGCTGCTCGTCACCGAGCACCTCGGGCAGTGCCTCGAGCAACTGCACCCCGTCGCCGAGTTCCAGCCGCTCCGGGTCGTGCAGGCGGATCTCGACGTGCGCCCGTCGCGCGAAGCCCGTCGGGTTCACCACGACGTGACGGTCGGGCGTGACGGATGCCGCGAGCTGCTCCATCGTGCGCAGGATCACGCCGCGCGCGACATGGCCCGCAGTGGCGAGCCGGCTCTCGACCTCGACGGCGGTCGCGTCGACGCCGCATCCGGTGACGGAATCGTGCGCCGTGCTCTCGACGAGCCGGTACCAGGCCTCGTCGAAGAACGCACGGTGATCGTCGACGCCGAACGCGGCGTCGAGGCGTTCGGCGGTGGAGAGCCGGCGTTCGGCGTCGGTCATCGCCTGCTTGAGGTTCGTGCGAATCGAGAAGACGCCCGGCAGCAGGTTGCCGCGCGCATGCGAACGCAGCTCGCCGTCGACGACGGGAAGGGCGGCCAGCGCGTCGTCGTCGCCCGCAGCCCAGGCGGGTGCGACCCGGCGTACGTACCCCTCGATGGTGTCGACGGCGAGCGCAACGGCGCCGCCAGAGGCATTCGCGGCGTCGACGAGCGGCATGAGGTCGGCGGGCGGGGCGCTGTGGTCGGTGCCGAGCATGCCGAGAATCGGGTCGGACCCGTACCAGCTCGCGATCGACCGGCCGTACTCGGCCGCCAGGGCGCCGAGCCGGCCGGGCAGCGCGAAGAGGTCGAGGGCGTTGCCGTAGCCGTCGAGCAGGTACTCGGTGCGCACCGTCGAGCCGTCGGGTGCGACCCAGGCGAAGGCATGGCGGTCGATGCGGGCGGGCACGCCGCGCCAGAGCGCCGCGTCTCGGAGGCCGAAGCCGCGCAGCAGCTGCGGCATCTGGGCGGCGTGACCGAACATGTCGGGGAGGTAGCCGACCCGCATCTCCGGCCCGAGCCTGCGACTCGAACGAAGGCCGAGTTCGAGGTTGCGCACGATCGTCTCGCCGTCGCAGAGGAACTCGTCGAGCAGGATCAGGAACGGCCCGATCGCGAGCTGTCCGCGATCGATCGCGGCGACGACGCGCTCGCGCTGCTCGGGCCTGATCTCGAGGTAGTCGTCGATCGCGGCCGCCTGGCCGTCGAGGGTGAAGCGGTATCCGGGGTGCTCCTCGAGCGTGCCGAGCAGGCGGTCGACCATGTGCACGAGACGCAGCCGGAACACGTCGTGCGGCTCGTACCACTCGCGATCCCAGTGCGTGTGCGGCACGATCACGAGTTCGTCGGGGGCATCCATGGTCACTCCAAGCGGTGTTCGGTCGTGCGGGGTTCAGGTGTTCACGTGTTCAGGTGTTCACGTGTTCAGGTGCGTCAGGTGCGTCGGGTCGTGCGCGCTACGCGCAGAGCGCCATGATCCTGCGGTCGGCGAGCACCAGGTGGAACGGCCCGTCGGCGGGATCGGCCGCGAATTCCTCGCGCGCCGAACGCACCGAGCGGCGCCGGCCGAAGCCGTCGACGAGGATGAGGCCCTCGGCGTCGACCGCGACGACCTCATCGCCGAGGCGCACGAGCGCCGGGGCGCTCATGAGCTCTGGCGTGAGCACCGTGCCGTCGAAGCTGCCGCTGCCGGTGATCGCCGTGCGCCCGGCGCGCACCCCCTCGAGGATCGCCTCGGCCGAGGCATCCGTCGCCGCGACCCAGGTCGTCGGCGTGCCCGGCCGCTGCGGCTCCTCGAGCAGGTGCGTATCGCTGCCGCCGAGCAGTGTCGCCCCCTCGGGCCACTTGCGGAACCACGCGAACGGCGCGGTCGAGATGAGTTCGAGGTACCAGCTCGCATGCCAGAGTTCGACGGCGGCGGGCCGGCGTTCGAGCCGGTGCAGCCACGAGCAGTCGCCCGAGATCGGGTGATTGATGCTCAGGATGCCGCCGCGCCGCTCGACCTCGTCGACCCAGTGCTGCGCCGGCTCGCGGAAGTCGATCCAGCCGATGTCGCCGAACGCGTTCGCGTGGCCACGGTGGGTCGTGACCTCCTGGCCGGGAATCAGGGTGATGCCGTGCTCGGCGCCCTCGCCGGCCAGGTGCGCGTGGTGGCTGACCGTGTTGTGGTCGGTGACCGCCATGAAGTCGAGGCCCGAGGCCACGCCGAGTGCGGCGAGACCGCCGATCGGCAGGCGCCCGTCGGAGTGGATCGTGTGGCCGTGGAAGTCACCGGCGAACCACGTGAGGCCCGGTTCGGCCGGAAGCCCGCGGTCGCTGCCGCGAACGGTTCGCGTCGCGGGCGCGGCATCCGGAACCGGCGGCACCGCTCGCGAGGCGGGCATGGTGATCTCGACCTCGACCGCAACGCCCTCGGAGGGAACGCGGTGGAGGCCGAGCACGACGTTCCACTGCCCCGCCTCGGGCGCGCCCGGCAGGTACCCCGGTGTGGCGTCGGCCGGGTGGATGAGGAACTCGGTTCGGGCGCCGCCCGACCAGCCGCGCCACCCGCCCGCCCCCTCGCAGCCGAGGTCGATGCCCGCGTTCGCACCGTCGAAGCGGATCACGACCTCGAGCGAGTCGGTGCCCGGCGGCACGTCGAAGGGCACCTCGAGAAAGCGGTGCTCGTTCTGCGTGTCGACGGTGACGGGAACGGTGCGGCGGATCGTCGTCATCGCGTCACCCTATGCGCTGCGTCGACTCTGCGTCGAAGAGCAGGGTCTTGGCGCCCTGCGGCACGATCCACCCGCGATCGCCGGGAGCGGGCTCCTGGTCTTCGGGCACGACGACCTGGAACTTGTGCCCGCCCGCGTTCACCGCGATGAGCACACTGGCGCCGAGGTTCTCGACGACGCTCACCTCTGCCGGGATTCCGCCGGGCTCGGCGACCGAGACCCAGCGCAGGTACTCGGGCCGGATGCCCCAGATGACCGCCTGCCCGTCGTGCACGTGCCCTTCGGCACCGGCCGGCACCGGCACCGACGCCTCGCCGACCGGGATCGCGCCGCCCGCGATCGTCGCCGGAACGAGGTTCATCGGGTTGGAGCCGATGAACCCCGCGACGAAGGTGTTGTTCGGGCGTTGGAACACTTCGCGCGGCGTGCCGATCTGCTGGAGCTTGCCCGACTTCATGACCGCGATGCGATCGGCGAGGGCGAGCGCCTCGGCCTGATCGTGCGTGACGAACACCGTGGTGACGCCGAGGTCGCGCTGGAGTTCCTTGAGGAAGGTGCGCGCCTCGAGGCGGAGCCGGGCGTCGAGATTCGACAGCGGTTCGTCGAGCAGCAGCACCTCGGGCCGAGTGGCGACCGCGCGGGCGAGTGCCACGCGCTGCTGCTGCCCGCCGGAGAGCTGGCCCGGACGCCGCTCGATGAGGCCCTGCAGCGAGAGGTCGTCGCCGACCTTCTCGGCCGTCGCACGCCGCTCGTCGCGCCTCACGTGCTTGATGCGCAGCGGGTAGGCGATGTTGTCGCCCACGTCCATGTGCGGGAAGAGCGCGTAGTCCTGGAAGACCATCGCGACCCCGCGCACCCCGGGTTCGGCGTTCGTGACGTCACGGTCGCCGATCACGAGCGAACCCGCGGTGATCGCCTCGAGGCCCGCGATCGAACGCAGCAGGGTGGTCTTGCCGCAGCCCGAGGGCCCGAGCAGTGCGAAGAACTCGCCGTCGTGGATCTCGACGTCGATCTCGTCGACGCCGCGGACGCCTCCGGGGTACTCCTTGACGAGTTGAGTGGCGTTGATGCCGGCCATCAGGACTTGATACCTCCATGGAAGCGGAAACCGTAGCGACGGTTCACGATGAAATAGATGATGAGCACGGGCGCCGAGAACAGCAGCGCGAAGGTCGAGATGAGCCGGAGGTCGGCCTGCCCGCTCTCGGTGTAGAAGGTGTACATGAGCACCGCCGCCGGCTGCAGGTCGGGGCTGCGCAGCAGGATGAACGGCACGAGGAAGTTGCCCCACACCTGCACGATCGTCCAGATCGAGATGAAGGCCAGGCCGGGCCGTGCGATCGGCGCCACGACATCGCGGAGGATGCGGAAGGGGCCCGCGCCGTAGAGGCGCGCCGACTCCTCGTACGACTTCGGGATCGAGTCCATGAAGTCCTTCAGGATGAAGATCACGGTCGGCAGGATGCCGCCCGCCAGCACGAGCAGCACACCGACGTAGGAGTTGATGAGCCCGAGCTGCGTGATGATCTGGTACGTGGGCACCATGGCCGCGGTGCCCGTCACGATCGAGGAGAGCAGCAGCAGCCCGTAGAGGATGCCGTCGCGGCCCGGAATGCGGATGCGGCTCATCGCATAGGCGGCAAGCGCGCCGAGCACGACGACGATGACCATGGTGCCGATGCCGAGCAGCAGCGAGTTGCCGATCGAGCGCAGTGCGTACGGGTTCTCGGCGAGTCGCGCGAAGTTGTCGAGGGTCCAGTCGGGCCACGACAGCGAGAGCGACGGGGTCGCGTCGAACGGCGCGAGCACGAGCCACACCATGGGCAGGGCGAAGAGCAGCCCGACGATCGTCATGACGATCGCGAAGGCGACCCGGGCGAGGAAGTGCCGCACGGTCGCATTCGCGGCGACCTTCTGGGGGATTGCGGTCATCGCTTCTTCCTTCCCTTCGACACGCGCACGTAGCCGAGCGCGATGACGAGGTTGATGAGCAGCATGATGAGCGAGATCGCGGCGCCGAGCCCGAGCTGGCCACCGGGGATCGCCGTCTCGTAGATGTAGACCGAGAGGATCTCGGTCTTGCCGTTCGGGCCGCCCGCCGTGACGAGGTACGGCGTGAAGGTGTTGAACGTCCACAGCGTGATGAGCAGCGTGTTCGTGAGGATGTGCCCCTTGATGTTGGGCACGATCACGTCGCGGAGCTGCTGCCACCCCGAGGCGCCGACCATCTTGGCGCTCTCGATCTGCGAGGGCGGCACTGCGCTGAGCGCCGAGGAGAACAGCTGCATCGAGAAGGCGGTGCCGACCCAGATGTTGAAGATGATGATCGACTCCATCGGGTGGTCGATCAGCCACGCGGTGCCCTCGGTGCCGAGCAGGCCGTTGACCGTGCCCGATCGACGGTCGAGCAGCGCGAGCCACAGGAAGGAGGCGACGGATGCCGGGATGACCCACGCCGCGAGCACGAGGCCCTCGATGAGCCCCTTCACCCACCCGTGGATGTTTCGCACCGCCCAGGCGAGCCCGAACCCGATGAGGGTCTGGCCGATGATGCCCGAGAAGAGCACGAAGATGAGCGTGAGCCAGAGGGAGTTCCAGAACGACGGGTCGGTGAGCGCCTCGGCGTAGTTGTCGAGCCCGACGAACTCGGGCGATGCCGCCTGCAGGCCGGTCAGCCGGTAGTCGGTCATGCCGAGCCAGATCGTCCACACCGCCGGGAACAGCAGGAAGATGCCGATCAGGATCAGAGCCGGTGCGACGAAGATGCCGGCCCGGGCGGTGCCGAGGCCGGCGACATCGTCGGCCCGCCGCCGGCGGGGAGCGATCGCGCTCCCCGCCGGCGTCGTGGTGCTGGTCGTCATTGCTTAGCCGCCCGAGACCGCGTCGTCTCCGACGATGTCCTTCACGGCGTCGGCGTACGTGCTCGCCGCATCGGCGACGCTCACGCCCGAGACCACGTCGAGCGTCGCCTGCTGCAGCGCGGTCGACACCTGCGGGTAGGCGGCGAGCGGCGGGCGGTAGGCGGTGATCGGCAGCACCTCTTCGCTCACGTACGTGAGCATCGGGTCGCCGGCGAGCATCTCGTCGTTCACGTCGGTGCGCGGCGTGATCGCGACGGTGCCCTCGTTCCGCGCCTTGTAGGCGTCGGCCGAGTTCATGAAGGCGAGCAGCTCCCACGCGAGTTCCGGGTGCTCGCTGTTCGGGTTCAGCACGCGGCCGGTGCCACCCGACATCGACACGAAGTCCTGGCCGTTGATGCCGGAACCGGGCTCCATCGCGGGGATCTTCGTGTAGCCGACGACATCGTCGCGGTTCGCCATCGGCGCGGTGCCGACTCCCTCTTCGGGGTTGATGACGCTGCGCCAGAAGTAGTCGCCCTCGAGAAGGATGCCGATCTGGTTCGCCGCGAACAGCTGGAACGAGGTGTCGCGACCGGCCGCCTCCTGCTGCAGCACGGCGTCGCCGAGGCCCTCGTCGACGTAGATCGTCTTGTAGAGGTCGAGCGCGTCGTTCAGCCCGTCGGTGTCGCCGACCCACTTGTCGTCTTCGTAGACCTGCTCGCCCGTGCCGACGAGCATCGGCAGCAGCCCCTGCATCGTGGTCGCCTCGCCCATGGCGGTGCCGGCGTTCAGCTGGATCGGCGTGACGCCGTCGAGCTGCTTCAGCTCGCGTGCGGCATCGAGCACGTCCTCCCAGCTCTCGGGCTGCCAGTCGGCGTCGAGGCCGGCCTGCTCGAAGAGATCCTTGTTGAAGTAGAGCACCCGGCCGTCGGCTCCCTGCGGCACCCCGTAGCGTTCGTCGTCGAACGAGACCGCCGACTGCACGGCCTCGGGAATCTGCTCCCAACCCTCCCAGGCGTCGACGGCGTCGCCGCCGACCTCGGCGAGCGGCTTGATGTAGCCGGCCTCGGCGAACTCGCCGACCCAGATGCCGTCCATGCCGATGATGTCGGCGCCCTCACCCGACTGCAGGTCGAGCGCGATCTTGGTCTTGTAGTTCTCGTCGTCGACGCCCTGCGGCTCGAACTCGACGGTGACGTCCTTGCCGTCCTCCTCCATCGCGGCCTCGAACTCGGGAATGACCCAGTCCGCGATCCAGTCGGCCTCGGCCGCGTTCTTGCCGCCGGCGATCGAGTTCGCCGTGATGGTGAGGGTCACCGGGCCGGTGTCCTCTGATGCCTCTGGTGCCTCGCCGGAGCAACCGGCGAAGACGAGCGCACCTGCGGTCGCGACGGCGAGCGCCGCCAGGATCCTGCGATTGCCGTGGTTGATCATCTTCGTCCTCTCTCGATTCGCCCGCCGAGCTTCGCGTCGGCGAGATGTTGCTGGTGGTGCGGTGGTGCTCGTGGTGCTCGTGGTGCGGTGGCGGTGCAAGGTGCGGTGGTGCGGTGGTGTTCAGAACCGCCGGTCGTCTGCGGCTTCCGCCGCTGACGACAGCGGGTGGCCGATCGAGTCGGCGAGGGTGCGAAGCATCCGCTGGCCGACGACGATGTCGGCGGCCCCCTCTGCGACCGACGGGCCGGGCTCCGGATGCCCCGCGGCGAGTGCCGCGAACGACCGGAGCTCCTGCTCGAATGCCTCCTCCTGCATCCATCGCGTCTCCGAACGTCGCGCCCCGAGGGGTTCGGCGTTCTCGACGACGGTGAGCACGGTGGGGGCGTTGAGCACGTAGGGCACCGCGAAGGAGAGGGCGATCGTGCCCGTCTCGTGGTGGAAGGTGACGGTCTCGCGATACTCGGGGTAGCGCGGGATGAAGTGCCAGTCGATCGACCACGGCACGTCGGTGCGCTCGGCCAGGACGCCGCCGAGGCTGAGCGAACCCGGGAACTCCGGTCCCGAGTGGCGGGCGCGGTCGACGGTGCCGACGCCGCCCACGAGGTGCCGAAGCAGCCCCGTGTCGTGCACGATCGAGCCGAGCACCACGTTCGTGTAGAGCTTCGGAAGCGGATCGGCGGCGGGGCCGATGGCTGCAGCGACGGTCGCGTCGGTGGCGGCGACGAGGTTCGCCAGCAGCTCGGGCGGCACATCACTCGGCGGGTCCGAGAGGTTCGCGAAGGCGAGCTGAGCACCGTCGGCCGGGTGCAGCACCTCGACGCTCACGGCGCGTACGTCGACCTCGGCGAGCAGCGCCCTGGCCGCGTTCGACGCCGGATCGTGCTCTTTCATGTATCCCACTCGCACCCAGTCGGCGAGCTCGATGCCTCGACGAGCGGCGAGCTCGCGGAGCGCGTCGATCTCGCCGAGCGAGAACGCGAGCGGCTTCTCGGCGAGCACCCGGATGCCGGCGTCGACGAGCCGCCCGACATCCGGCGCATGCGAGCCTGCGGTCGCGAGGATCGCGCCGTCGACGCGAAGCGTGCCGGCGCCGACGGCGTCGATGAGCGCTTCGACCGAGGTGAAGGCCGCGACGCCGGCGCCGGACGCCTCGGCGGTCTCGCGTGCCCGTGCGGCCGAGAGGTCGACCACCGCGACGAGTTGCATCAGGTGGCCGTTGCGCCGGATGAGCGGGAGGTGCACGCTCTGGCTGATCGCGCCGAGGCCGATCACGGCGATGCGCACCGGCGCGTCGAAGCCCGTCATGCGAACCACCGCCGCAGGCGCTCGCGGTTCGCGACCTGGTCGGCGCGCGCCCGTGCGACGTCGGCGGCGTCCTGCAGGATCACATCCTGCTCGACCACGATCCAGCCGTCGTACCCCGACCCGACGATCGTGTCGACGATGCGATCGACCTCGAGGTCGCCGTCGCCGAGTGCGACGAACACGCGCCGCTGCCAGATGTCGCGCATCGGGTCGGCCGAACCCGCGGCCGCTGCGAGCACCGAACGGTCGGCGTCCTTCAGGTGCACGTGATTGATGCGATCGGCCCAGCGCGGAAAGTCGGTGACCGGGTCGCCGCCGCCGACGATCAGGTGCCCGGTGTCGAAGGTCAGGTCGACGTCGGTGTCGGCGAGGAACCGGTCGATCTCGCGCGGCGTCTCGATGTAGGTGCTCGCGTGGTGGTGGAAGGTGGGCTCGAGGCCGGCCGCGCGCGTGAGCTCGGCGGCACGCTCCACTCGGGCGGTGAAGATCGCCCAGCGGGAGTCATCGAGCTCGAGTTCGGGTGCGCCGCCGGGGCGCGCCTTGCGCTCTGGCGAACCCGAGTCGGCGAGCGTCGGCTTCGGCGCGCGATCGGGGGCCACGGCTGCCGCGGCGGCGAACAGCTCGAGCGTCGGCGCGAGGGCGGTGAAGGCGCGCTCGAACTCCTCGTCGGAGCCGGCGAACGGCAGATCGGCCCAGCCGCCGGCGAGTGCGAGACCGTGGCGCTCGAGCAGCAGGGGCAGGTCGTGCCGATCACCGAACAGGCCGACGGGGCCGAGGTCGACGCCCTCGTAGCCGGCTTCGGCGATCCACGTCGCGAGCTGCTCCCCATCGGGCAGCGGCACGACATCGGGGCGGGAAAGCTCGAAGACGCCGTAGCTGACCGGCGCGTTCGCAGTTCGGATCACCGAGAGTCCTCTCAACCGTTGTGACGCTCCAGCGCGTCGTCGCGGTCAAGGCTAACTAAGTTCGGACATACTCACAACCATACGTAGCCGGTCGCGCGACGGTGGATCAGACGCTGACGAGCGGCGCCGCGATCGCCTCGAGTGCACCGGGAACCAGGCGGTAGTACGCCCAGGTGCCGCGCTTCGATCGCGAGAAGACACCGGCGTCGGTGAGGATCTTCAGGTGGTGCGAGACGGTGGGCTGGCTGAGCCCGACGGGCGCCGTGAGATCGCAGACGCACGCCTCCTGACCTTCGGATGCCGCGACGATCGAGACGAGGCGCAACCGCACCGGGTCGGCGATCGCCTTGAGCAGGTGCGCGAACGACTCGGCATCTTCGGCGGTGATCGTCTCGCGCGTGAGCGGAGCACAGCACGCGATCGACGCATCGGCCGTGTCGGCGGCCCGAGCCGCCTCGACGGCATCTCTGGTCACGAGCGGCAGGTCGACGGTGGTCACGAACCTCAGTCTCTCATATATTGACAATCATCGATATAGCGTCCACACTTCCCATATCGACATCCTTCAATGAAGGCGAGCAACCCGGATGACTCTCATCGACCTCACGGCGCCGAAGACGATCCCGTCGCGGCTGCAGGCACTGCCCGTCGCGATCATCGGCGCCGGCCCGATCGGTCTCGCTGCCGCGGCGAACCTCGTCGAACGGGGCATCGACTTCGTGCTGCTCGAGGCCGGCGACCGCGTCGGCGCGAGCGTCGCGCAGTGGGGGCACACCCGACTCTTCTCGCCGTGGCGGCATCTCGTCGATCCCGCATCGCAGCGACTTCTCGCCGAGTCCGGCTGGGCGGCGCCGCCCTCAGCGTCGTTGCCGACGGGGGCCGAGCTCATCGAACGATTCCTGGCGCCGCTCGCAGCGTTGCCCGCGATCGCGCATCGCATCCGCCTCGGAGTCGAGGTCACCGACGTCACCCGAGAGGGCATGGACCGCACGCGCACCACCGGGCGCTCGCAAGCGCCGTTCCTGCTGCGCCTCCGCACGGTCGACGGAGTCGAGGAGCTCACCGCCCGCGCGGTCATCGATGCATCGGGCACGTATCGAACCCCCAACAGCCTCGGATCCTCTGGCCTCGACCCGCTCGGCATCGCCGACGTCGAAGGTCTGGTGAGTCACGCGCTGCCCGACGTGCTCGGCGCGGACCGTGCCCTGTACGCCGGCCGCCACACGATCGTCGTCGGTGCCGGGCATTCGGCCGCGAACACCCTGCTGCAGCTCGACGCCCTCGCCGAGCAGGAGCCCGGCACCCGCGTCACCTGGGCCATCCGCAACGCGACGGCCGCCCGGGTCACGACCTCTCCCGACGACGAACTGCCGGCGCGCGCTTCGATCGGTGCCCGGGTCGACGCCCTCGTCACGGCAGGGCGCATCGAGCTCGTCGATCGTTTCGAGATCGTGCGGCTCGGTCGGGGGTCGCGAGACGCGTCCGAGGAATCCGTCGCGGTCGTCACCGGCCGACGTGGCGACGGCCTCGAGACGATCACGGCCGACCGCATCGTGAATGCTACGGGGTTCCGGCCGAACCTCGAGATGCTCCGCGAGATCCGGCTCGAGCTCGACGACATCGTCGAGGCGCCCCGCCGCCTCGCCCCGCTCATCGATCCGAACGTGCACTCGTGCGGCACGGTCGAGCCGCATGGTTTCGGCGAACTCACCCAGCCCGAGCGCGACTTCTTCATCGTCGGCATGAAGAGCTACGGTCGCGCGCCGACCTTCCTCCTCGCGACCGGCTACGAGCAGGTGCGATCGGTGACGGCGTGGCTCGACGGCGACGAAGCAGCGGCTCGCGCCGTCGAGCTCGTGCTGCCGGCAACGGGGGTGTGCTCGACGAGCGCCGACACGCCGTCCGGCGGCTGCTGCGGCACGTCGGCATGCTGAGCGACGACCGGAACCACGCGCCCGGCGGAGTTCGAGATCACACGTCCCATTCATCCTGCTGTCGACCGAGAGTGAGCACCCCGTGACCCCGACCCCCACCGTTCTGTTCGTCTGCGTGCACAACGCCGGCCGCTCGCAGATGGCCGCCGGCTACCTGCGCGCGATCGCGGGCGATCGCGTCGAGGTGCGCTCGGCGGGCTCCGAGCCCGAAGACGAGATCAACCCGGTCGCCGTCGCCGCGATGGCCGAGGAGGGCATCGACATCGCGGGCACGACTCCGAAGATCCTCACCGTCGACGCCGTGCGCGAGTCCGACGTCGTGATCACGATGGGCTGCGGCGACGCCTGTCCGATCTTCCCGGGCAAGCGCTACGAAGACTGGGAGCTCGAAGACCCCGCCGGCAAGGACCTTGCGACCGTGCGGCGGGTCCGCGACGACATCCGCGCCCGCGTCGAGTCGCTCATCGCCGAGATCGCGCCTGCGGCATCGCCGAACGCGGGCGGCTGAGGCCGGCGCGATCCGCTCCCGACCTCCGAACGGCGCTCAGCCGACGAACCCGCGGAACGGGTCGTTCTCCTCGGCGCGCCGGGCCCGATCGGCCTCGGCGACCGCGACGCCCATGTCGAGATCCGCAAGCAGGTCGAGCACCCGGCCCTCGCGCTCGGCCTCGTAGGTCTCGTCGACCTCGATCCGGGGCCACTCGCTCCACTCGCGATCGAGTCGGGTCTCGATCGCGCCCGAGACCTCGCCCCACGCCTCTTCGCGCGCGCGCTCAGCGAAGGCCGTGAGGTATTCGGGATCGTTGCGGCGCACCCACAGCTCCTTCGCCACGGCGGCGTAGACCTGTTCACGGCGGCGGAGGTTCGCGGCATCCGCTCGCCGGTAATCGTGCTCGTGCGACGACCGGCCCTCGCGTCGCGCTGCGGCCGCGCGCGCCTCGGCCGTGTGCTCGGCGACCTCGTCGGCCTCCTGCACGAGCTCGTAGAGCACTTCGCGCGCGGCGGCGGCGGCGCGCTCGGGCGCGAAGGGCTCCTCGCCGCGAAGCGCCTCGACGATCATTCGGTTCCTCAGCGCCATGCGGCCGGCCGACTCGGCGACCAGCACGCCTTCGGTCAGCATCTGGTCGAACGTCGGCGCGGGAACCTCGGGCAGGGCGGAACGATCGAACGGCTCGAACCGTCGTCGCTTCCGCTTGCGCCTGGGCCAGAGGGCCATACCGGTCGACCTCCGAAGCTCGGTCTCCGCCCGCCGTGCGGCGGTCGGAAATCGAGCCTACCGCGGCCCTCCGTCGGCGTCAGCGGTCACGGCTAGCCTTCCGATATGCGCCGAAGTGATGCCGCGGAGCACGCCTGCAGTATCCGTCTCGATGAGGGCCCATGCCGAGAACCGGTCGAGACCGGCGCGCCCCTCGATCTCTGCACCCGACACCTGCTCGAGGCCTACGACTGGGTCGCCCGGGAGGCCGGCGTGACCGACCTGCTGCCGGGGCCCTGTCTGGCGTGCGGGTCGCGGGTCGGCGTGGTCTACCCGTCCGGGAGCATCTGCGCGGTGTGCGAGTGGCGGGTCGGCGACGTGCCCGACTTCGCGGTGGCCGACCCTCGTGTCGACGTCGTCTACTACCTCGGGTACCGCGCACAGATCAAGATCGGCACGTCGGGCAACCCGCGCGTGCGGGTCGCGAGCCTGCCGCACGACGAGGTGCTCGCGTTCGAACTCGGCGATCGCGCGCTCGAGCAGCGCCGGCATGCGCAGTTCGCGTCGCACCGATTCGCCGGCACCGAGTGGTTCGGCGTGCACGACGAACTGCTCGCGCACATCGCCGAGCTGCGTCTCGGGGTCGCCGACCCCTGGCAGCAGTACGACCGCTGGGTGAGCCGGCGACTGGCTGCCGGCTGCTGACTGCCGACTGTTGACTGCCGGCACGCGTCCTGCGCAGCCTCGAACCTGGGCAATGTAGGACCAATCCGTCTGTGTAGGACACGTTCGCCAACCCGCGTCCTACACAGACGCGAACGTCCTACGAACCGGGCTCGAAGCCGGCCACCCGCCCGTCGGCCGAGGCGTACTTCACGATCAGGCTCGCGTCTTTGCCGCCGAGCCCCTCGTCGATGAGCCGTTCGAACTGCTGGAGGGCGATGCGCGACGCCGACATCGGCAGCCCGGCGGCGTCGCCCGCGGCGACCGCGAACGAGAGGTCCTTCTGGGCGAGCACGGCCGAGAAGGTGGCGTCGTAGCCGCGGTTCGCGGGGCTCGTCGGCACGACGCCCGGCGACGGGTACCAGGTGCGCAGCGGCCACGACTCGCCCGACGAGACGGATGCCACCTCGAAGAACTTCGCCGGGTCGAGCCCGAGCCGCGCGGCGAGCTGCGACCCCTCGGCGACCCCGAGCAGCGAGACGAAGAGCATGAGGTTGTTGGCGAGCTTCGCGGCGATGCCCATCGTCGGTCCGCCGAGGTCGAAGACGTGCGCGGCGAGCGGCTCGACGAGCTGCGTGGCCTCGGAGACATCCGCCGCATCACCTCCGAGCATGAAGGTGAGGGTGGCCGCCTCGGCCCCCGCGATGCCGCCCGAGACCGGTGCATCGACGAAGCGGAAGCCGCGGTCGACGGATGCCTCGTGGCAGAACCTCGACGTCGCGACATCGACGGTCGAAGTGTCGAGCAGCAGTGCCGAACCGGGCGCCGTCGCCCAGACCCCGTCGTCATCGCCGTACACCGAGCGCACGTGCTCGCTGCGCGGCAGCGAGGTGAAGACGGCGTCGACGCCGCGCACCGCCGCTTCGATGGTTGCCACGACGTGCACTCCGCGCTCGGCGGCCGCCGTGCGTGCGGCGGGCACTGGGTCGACGCCTCGCACGAGATGCCCTGCCGCGACGAGGTTGCCCGCCATCGGCGCCCCCATGTGGCCCAACCCGATCCACGCGATGGTGGCCATGGTGCCTCCCGACGGTGTCGAAACGACGTGCGCTCTCACGTCAACGATACGGTCGGGACACGGCCCCGGCAACGACGGCGCCCCGCAGGTCAGACCATGCCCTCGGCGGTCTGCTCGAGCTGCGACTTCCGCCGGGTGCGCTGCGTCGCGAGCGCGGTGGCCGCAGCGCCGCACACGATGAAGATGGCGATCACCTCGGTGAGCGAGAACGTCTCCGAGAGCACGAGCCAACCGAACACGGCCGCGATCACGGGACCGAAGCTCGTGATGATCGCATAGACGCGCGGCGAGATGCGGCGCAGGATCCACGTGTCGAGGCTGTACGGCAGCGCCGACGACAGCACGCCGACCCCGAGCAGCAGTCCGACGACCGGCCAGTCGATGACCGCGGGGTCGAAGGTCGCCGTCGCGAACGGCACGAGCAGGGCGAGGCTGACGATGCTCGCGACGGTGAGGCCCTCGAGCCCGGGCAGCCCGTGCGCGACCTTGCGCGTGAGCAGGATGTAGCCGGCCCAGGCTGCCGCGGCGGTCAGGGCGAGCGTGACGCCCCACGGGTCGACGCCCGCGACATCCGATGCCCCCGGGCCGATCAGCAGCACCACGCCCGTGCCCGCGGCGAGCGCGCAGACCACGTCGAGCACGCGGCGCGAGCTCGCGAGCGCGATCGCGAGGGGGCCGAGGAACTCGATGGTCGCGGCGACACCGAGCCCCAGCAGGTGCACGGACTCGTAGAACGTGACGTTCATGACGGCGAGCACGACGCCGAGCGCGACCGCCGGCCAGAGCCGGCGCCAGGTGAGCTCGGCACGCCTCGGCCGGTAGAACGGCAGCACGACGATGACCATGACGAGTTGACGCACGGCCACGACGACGAACGAACCGACGACGGGAATCACGAGCCCGGCGAGCGAGGAGCCGAAGTTGATCGACACCTCGGTGCCGAGCTGCGTCGCCGCGCCCGCGAGACCCCGGCGGTTCGCCGAAGCATCCGTGGCCGCTGATGCGGGGGTCGTCTCGTCGGTCACGATACGACGATACGCGGCGTCGAGGGCTCCTCAGTATGCGATTGCGTGCGACGACGACTGAGCCTCACAGCACGATGTCGTCGGATGCCTCGAGCCGCCGCCATCCGGCGGCCCGAAGCGTGGGGGGCATCACGTCGGCCGCGACCAACTCGGGCATGACGAGAGCGGTGAGTGCCGCGACATCCGACACCGGCACCTGGAACGTGCGGAACGGCCCGAGCGGCGGGGCCTCGCCACGTGCCGGGGCGACGGTCTCGGCCGTGTCGACGAGCGGTGCCTGATCGACGACGAACGCCGTCGTCGCGAGCGCACCGCCGTCATTCCACGCGACGACCTTCCAGAACCTGAGGGGCACACGGATGCCCCGGTACGGCGGATCAGCGCCTGCGAGCACGGGTGCCGTGAACACGCTGAGCCGCAATCGGTAGGTCTCGGCGTGCGCGAGCACGTGGTCTTCGAGGCCGAGCCAGAGTTCTTTCGACTGGTTGAACCCCGAGGCCTGCGGGGCCGCGTTGGGGTAGCGGAAGGTCTCGGCGTTCGCCCGGGCCGCGATCTCGGGCGAACCCCACACGGGGTCGCGACGGCGCACGAGGTGGCCGCGGTCGAAGTCGTTGCGGGCGTAGATCGCGGGGCCCGCCTGCCAGTCGGCGGGAATGCGCTCGTCGAGCCGCCACTCGTCGCCGCGCGGCAGGTCGATGAGCGATGCCCCGTCGACGTTGACCCCCGTGACCCTGGCGAGTCGCCGCCCGGTGTCGAGCACGACGGCGAAGTGAAGGTACCCGAGCTCGACGGTCGACGCCGCATGCGCTTCGCCCACTCGCGGCATCGCCGCCCGAACCCCCAGGAACTGCGCGTCGAAGCTCATGCCACGAGTCGACCACAATCCGCCGACATGCGCGGCATCGCCGGCCCCGACGCAGCAACTCTCACCGGCGTTCGTTGTCGACCGCGCCCATAGGCCGATGTCACTGATCGACGTCAGGGCGTCGCCGTCGCCCGATCGCGAATCCGATCGTTGCACTCACGCCGATGAGCCCGATCGTGGCGACGGCGACCCCGATCAATCCGGTCTGTGTCAGCATGATCACCCCTGTCGGTGAGAACACCGAATCAGACATCGGCTGGTACGCGAACCATCCCTCCGAAACGGGCGGCCGAGTCGAGACACCGATGACCGCGACCCCACCGACCGCCAGCACGACGGAAACGATGAGCGTGGCGAGGAGGGCGGGATGGATCCGGCGCATCCCGTCACACTACCGATCACGCATCTCGCGACCCTGCGACCCTGCGACCCTGCGACGGGAGCTACCCGAACAGCCCGAGTTCGACCGCCGCCGCCCGTGCGAGCAGGAATCCGAGGATGCCGACGATCCATCCCGTGGTCTCCGCGGCGTTCTTCTCCATCCAGGCGCCGAGACGCGCAAGCGGCCGCTCCATCGCCCGGGCCGCGACGAGGCGCAGACCCAGCAGCACGAGCGCGGGCAGCACCATGACGATGCAGTACCCCACGAGCACGAGCAGCCGGGCGCCGGCGTCGAATTCCGAGGCCGAGAGCAGGCCGATGCCGACGAGGTAGGGCAGCATCGACGCGACCTCGACGGCGGCGGCGGCCACCGCGAGCCCCATGAGCGGCAGCAGGCTGCCCGCCTGCTCGCCGACGTCGGTGACCGCGCGTTCGCGCCAGCGGGCGAACCTGCCGGGCCCGCTGCGCTTGCGCTTGCCTCCGATGAAGAAGGAGCCGACGAGCAGCGCGGCACCGACGACGAGCTGTGCCCAGAGGAAACCGGGCGTCGCGGCGAGCGTCATGAGCTGCGGCAGCGCGGTGGCGGCGATGGTCAGCAGCACGATCCCGACCACGAGGTAGAAGCCCGCGACCGTCGCGAGGTAGATGAGGATGCGACCCGGCCTGAGCCTGCCGGGAGCGAGAAGCAGCCAGGTCGGGATGAGCAGGGTGCCGAAGCTCGTCGAGTCGACGAGCGCCAGCAGCGCGAGAGCGCCGAGCAGAGCGGGGCCGGTGAGGGCGGTCCCGCTCAGAAAGTCCAGATCCATCCGTCGAGCCTGACGGATGCCGCGCTTCGGGGAATCAACCGCGAGGAGGATATCGAACCGGTTGCCCGGCCGATCACGAACGGACATGGCGCCGTTGCAGCCGATGTCGAGCATGATCAGCTCAACCGCGACAGAATGCTCACATGGATCTGCTGCTCGCGGCCGTGATCGCGCTGCTCGCCATCGCCGCCGCGACGGCCGTTGCGCCGAAGATCGGCGTGGCCGCGCCGCTCCTGCTCGTGCTCGTCGGCCTCGGGGTCGGGCTGTTGCCGGCCGTGCCGTCGTTCGAGATCGACCCGGAATGGATCCTCGCCGGCGTCCTGCCGCCGCTCCTCTATTCGGCCGCCGTCTCGATGCCGACGATGGAGTTCCGCCGCGACTTCGGCGCGATCAACGGACTCTCGATCGTGCTCGTGGTCATCACCGCGGTGCTCCTCGGAATCCTGTTCGCGTGGCTCATCCCCGGGCTCGGCCTCGCATGGGGCATCGCCCTCGGCGCGATCGTCAGCCCGACCGATGCGGTGGCGACCTCGATCGTGAAACGTCTCGGGGTCACGCCACGGGTCGTATCGGTGCTCGAGGGCGAGAGCCTCCTGAACGACGCGAGCGCGCTCGTGCTGCTTCGGGCGGCGATCGCGGGCGCCGCGGCATCCGTCTCGCTCTGGGGCGTCGTCGGCTCGTTCCTGTACGCGATCCTCGTCGCGGCCGTGATCGGCGTCGCCGTCGGCTGGGTCAACCTGCGGGTGCGCTCGCGCATCGTCAACCCGACCGTCAACACGGTGGTCTCGTTCACGATGCCGTTCCTCGCCGCGATCCCGGCCGAGCACCTCGGGGCCTCGGGCCTCGTCGCCGCGGTGGTCGCGGGTCTCGTCACCGGCAACGGCGCGGCTCGATATCTCAGCCCGCAGCACCGATTGTCGGATGCGCAGAACTGGCGCACGGTCGAGCTCGTGCTCGAGGGCGCGGTGTTCCTCGTGATGGGGCTCGAACTCACGGCGATCGTCGCCGACGTCGAGGCCGAGCACGCCGGGGTCTGGTCGGCGATGGGACTCGCGGCGATCGCACTCGTGGCCACCGTGCTGATCCGCGCCGCGTTCGTGGCCCCGTTGCTCGCCCGCCTCAAGCGCCAGGCGAAACGGGCTGCCGCGATCAAGGGCGTGCTCGCCGATCGCGTCAGTGCCGATCCACCGCCCTTCGGTGCCGAACGGTCGGCTGCGACGGCCGAGCGCTTCCGCACGGCGTTGCGCCGACGGATCGCCGACGTCGACTACTTCCTCGCCCAGCCGCTCGGCTGGCGCGAGGGCACGATCGTGGTCTGGGCCGGAATGCGCGGTGTCGTGACGCTCGCCGCAGCGCAGACGCTGCCTGCCGAGACCCCGAGTCGCTCACTCCTCGTCTTCATCGCCTTCGTCGTCGCGGTCGGCTCGCTGCTCGTGCAGGGCGGCACGCTGCCGTGGCTCGTGCGCCGCATCATGCCGGCGCGCGACCCCGGCGAGAGCGCCGCCGAGCAGCGCGAACTGCGGCGCCTGCTGCGCGCCTCGGCGATGGACGAGATCGCAGACACCGACGACCCGGCGCTGCGCTCGCTCGCCATTCGCATGCGAGCCGCCTGGCAGGTCTCGTACGACGAGGGTGAGGGCGAGACGGATGTCGCGAGCGACACGGATGTCGCGAGCGACACGGATGTCGCAGGCGAGACGGCCGCCACACGCGACGCGGCAACCACGAGCGATCGCGTGCGCGGGCTCCGGCTGCGCATGATCGAGGCGGAACGCACGGCACTCCTCGACGCCCGCGACGACGGTCGATTCAGCGCCGCCGCGCTCAGTGCCGCGCTCGAGGATCTCGACGCCGAGCAGATCAGCATCGAATTGAAGGGCTCGGAGAACGCCTGAGCCCGGTGCCCGAGTCCGGTGCCCGAGTTCGGGCCGTCGCCGCGCCCGGACCGACGCCGCACCCGCTCGACCTACTCGAGTTCGCGCAACCGCGCCGCGACTCCGCCGCCCCGGTTCGTGCGGCGCTCTGAACCCACGGCGATCGCGAGCAACACGGCCCCCGCCGTCGCGAGCGTGATCCACCACGGCATCGCCCCGACGGCGCGATCGACCTGGGCCGAGAACACGACGATGTTCTCGATCGGCAGCACCGCGAGGCCGAGCAGGAACGGCGCAGCGAGCTTGCGCGACGAACCCACGAGGATCGCCACGAGTGCGAGCGCGATGACGAGGATCGGCCGGTACAGCTGGGGGTCCGTGCCGGTCGCGAGCACCGACGGCAGGAAGGTGAGCACGATGCCCGGAGCGAGCAGGCGCCAGCTGCCCCGGAACCCGATCGGCCACGAGTTCAACGAGGCCGCCGGCACAGCGACCCCCGCCGGCCGCATCGCGATCAGCCCTGCCGCGAGCACTGCGAGTCCGAGCGGAAGCGAGAACACCTCGACGCGAAGATCGCGCTCGCCCCACCCCGTGACCCCGGTCACCCATGCGAGCCCGTAGACGAACCAGAACGGAGGCAGCACCGGTCGTGCGCGTCGCGCGAGCGCGACGGTGACGAGGGCGAGCGCGAGGAGCAGCGCCATGAGCACCCAGAGCGACCAGATCGCGAACCATTCGCGCCGGATCGCCGTGATCGGCCCGGCCACGAGGAACACGAGCGCCGGCGCGAGGAGCCACCTCGTCTCGCGGATCCAGACGTCGAGGCGGCTCGCCGTGGTCGCCCCGTCGTGCAGCCACCACACCGAGACGACCGCGAGCAGCACCCCGGCGACGGTGATGCCGAGCACCGGCAGCATGACGAGATCGGCGTCGGCGATGGCGACCGCATCGCGCTCGAGCCCCCACCGCACCGCTTGGATCGGGGCGGCGGCCGCAGCGAGGAGCGCCCCGGCGAGCGCGGGCGCGCGAAGCATCCGAACGCCGGAATCGGTCGACGCGCGAGTCAGCGCACGACCCGACCCGAGCAGGACGACGGATGCAGCGATGAGCCCCGCCGTGCGCCACGGGAAGGCCCCCGGCTCGACCCCCCACGCCGCGAGCAGCACGAGCGACGGCACGAGTGCGCCGGCGAGCCCGGTCGCGGCGAGGGCGAGCCCGCGGCGCGCGCCTGGTGCCCCGAATGGAGCGCGGGCGGTGAGGATCGTGCCGATGAGCACCGCCGCGAGCGCGGGCGGCAGCGTGTACGGTTCGATCGTCTCGATGCCGAGCATCGCCCACACGCACCAGAGCGCTCCGGTCCAGCTCGCGGCGGCGAGCCACCAGCCGTACCGGCGACCGGCGACGATGCGGGTCGCCGCGAAACCGAGGCCGAGCACGACGAGCACGGCCATCGCCGTGCCGAGACCGGCGGCGTCGCGTACGAGTGCGAGCAGCACCGCGATCGCCGCGGTCACGAGCGATGAGATCTCGATCCAGAGTCGCACGGATGCCGCGGTGCCCGCGTGCTGGCCGCGGCCCGCGAGTGCCGCCTCGATCGCCGTCGTCGAGGGCAGCACGAGTGCGACGATCGCCGCGATGACCGGCAGCACGATCGGCGACCCGCTCACCTCGAGGAACTCGGAGCCGAGGCAGACGGCGACCACGGCGAGCGACGGCACGAGGATCGCCGCCGCCGCGGAGCGCACGATGCGATTCAGTCCCGGGCGCCTCGTGAGCACGAGTGCGAGCGCCAGCAGGAAGGTGACGCCGGTCGACAGCGCGGTCCAGCCGTTCGGTTCGCGCAGCACCGTGGCGACGCCGATGAGGAAGGGCACGGCCGTCACGACGAGGATCGCGTACCAGGAGCGGGCGTCGACACGGCGCACGAGGGTCGCGGCGAGCGCGCAGAGCGCTGCGGCGGTGGTCGTGAGGCAGAGCACCGCGATCGTCACGACCCCGAGACGATCGAGAGCGGTCGCGAAGATCGCGAGGGCGTACGCGTACGCCGCGCCGACGTGCACCACGCGTGCACCGGCCGGCAGCGGCCGCGCGACGACGAGGGTCGCGGCGACGATGCCGACGCCGACCAGCACGGTGATCGCCGGATCGATCCAACTGAGCAGGGCCGCGCCGAGAAGCACGATGTGGGCGAGCACGACGAACGGCGCGCGAACGCCCAGACGCGCCGCCGCGAACCTCGACTGCGGCAGGGCCACCGCGGCCGTGGCGAGCACGGCCACGGCGATGCCGACGACGGCGCCGCCGAGCGGTGTGAATGCGGGCCACCCCACGAACGCCGCGACGGCGAGCGCGCCGACCCAGAGCGCCGTGACGAGCACGCCGATGGGGAACGGAGATCGGTGTGCGGCCGGCTCGCGGCGGCGCGTGACGGCGGCGAGCGCGGCCAGGCCGAGCGCTGCAGCGAAGAGCCCCAGCACGGCGGCGAGCACGGCGGCGGCCGACTGGCCACCGCCCGGAACAACTGGAACCGACCCCGATGAACGGAACGGTGCGAGCCCGTCGACGAGGAAGGCGAGCACGACCGACCAGATGGTTCCGAACGCGGCGGCCACGGCGGGCAGCGCCACCGCGAGGCCCACGGTCAGCGCCCCGCCCTGCACGGCACGGGCGCCCGCGATGCCTCCGGGGCGAAGCACACCGGATGCCGCGATCGCCACCGCCCCGGCGAGGGGCATGAGGGTCGTGATCCACACCGGATCGAGGTTCGCCGGGGCGAGGGCCAGCACGACGGCGGCCGCTGTGCCGAGCGCCCCCGCGGCGAAGCCCCAGCTCCGCGGCATCCCGAACCTGCGCGCAACGGCGGCCGCCGCGGCCAGCAGCGCGAGCACCGCCGCGCGCATGAGCACCGTGCCCTGCGTTTCGGCGGAGGGCAGGAGCACGAGCTGGGCGAGCACGACGACGGTCGCGAGCAGTTGCAGTGTGGTGAGCGTCACCCGATCGGCGCGGAGCGCTGCGGCGAATCGCTTCGCTGCGACCCGCACGAGCTGCTGCGCCCCCAGCACGACGGCGATCATGCCGAGGTGACCCCACGCCGTGCCCCAGCCGCCGAGGGCGTACCCGAGGAACGCGGGCACGAGGGTGAGGCCGACGAGCGCCGTCCACCACCACGTGCGGATGCGCGCACGCCACGCGACCGCGAGCATGGCGCCCGCCGCGATGGCGGTGCCGAGCGCCGCGAACGCCCAAGCACTCACGGCGGCGGGAGCGATCTCGGAGAACGCCCAGACGTCGAGGGCGAGGAAGACCATGCCGAGCGCACCGATCGCCTCGGCCGAGAACTGCACGCCGCGGCGTTGCAGCATCCACGCGCCGGCGAGGAAGAGCGCGGTCACGACGGCGATGACGCTCGTGCGCACGCCGAATCCGACGTCGGGATTCAGGAAGGTGAAGACGATCGCGGCGACCGCGAAGAGACCCGCTCCGGCGACCGCGAGCACCGACTGCACGCTCAGTTGCGAGGTCGCGGGCGCGGCAACGGGGCGCGACGCGGCATCCGTTCGTGCCGGGCTCTGCACCGGGCCCTGCGGCGGGCTCTGCACCGGTCTCTGCTGCGCCCCGCTCCCTGCGGATGCGCCGGCAGGCGCACCACTCGTCACGGTCGGCAGCGCCGCGATCAGGCCGGCGCGCTCGCGCATCGCCTCGGCGGCGCGCTGCGAGGCATTCCACACCTCATGCCCCGCGGCACCGCGCAGATCGGCACCGCACCCTGGGCAGATCGCGCCATTGCCGAGCTCAGCGTCGCATCGGGGACAGTTCGTCGAGGCGAGCAGATAGCGTGCGGCCTGCTCGTTCCATGCGCTCACCATTGGCGAAGTCTATTGACGGCACCGACGCGGCATCCGCGAATCACGAGCCGGCGCCGGGGTCGAGCGCGACCTGCCGCGTTGCGCGACGCCGGCCGTTGCTGCGTTCACGCACGAGGTTGTGCAAGAAGGCAGCGTGCAACGCAGGAATCTTGACGTTTCTTTGCAACGCGGCCGAGGTATGTGAAACTCTCCCGTGGCCCGCCGGCAATCCGGCCAGGCCGAGCCGAAAGGGACATCCGGATGCACCGCTCTGAACCAGCTCGCGACGCGAACGTCGACCGCTCCCCCGCCGAAGAGCGCGACCCCGCGACCCGCATGCACTCCACCTCCGACGAGACCTCGCACATCGTCGACCTCGTGCTCGCGTACTCGCGCCGTCGCCTCCTCTCCGACGACACCCCGCTCGACAAGCCCGAGACCGAGCCCGAGTTGCGCCGCCTCGCCGGCCGCACGATCGACGAACGGGGCATCGGCGCAGCCCGGGCGCTCGCGTTGTTCGAGCACGTGCTCGCCCCGTCGTGCATCACGACCGATCACCCGCAGTACCTCTCGTTCATTCCGACCGCGCCGACGAAGGCCGCGACGGCGTTCGACCTCGTGGTCTCGGCGAGCGCGCTCTACGGCGGCTCCTGGCTCGAGGGTGCCGGCGCCGTCTACGCCGAGAATGAAGTGCTCGCCTGGCTCGGCCATGAGTTCGGCCTGCCCGCCGGTTCGGGCGGTGTCTTCGTGCAGGGCGGCACCCTCGGCAACCTGTCGGCGCTCGTCGCGGCGCGCGAGCATGCGCGACACCGGCTGAGCGATGGCAGAGCGGATGCAGCCGTGCCCGCGCCGCCCGGCGGCCGCTGGAAGATCGTGTGCAGCGGCGAGGCGCACTCCTCGATCGCGTCGGCCGCCCGCGTGATGGACGTCGACGTGGTGCCCGTCACCCCGGCAGGCGACGGCATGCTGCGGGGCGACGACGTGCGCGGCGCGCTCGAGGAGCACGGAGCATCCGTCTTCGCCGTCGTCGCGACCGCCGGCTCGACGAACTTCGGCATCGTCGACGACCTCGCCTCGATCGCCGCCCTGAAGGCCGACTACGACTTCTGGTTCCACGTCGACGGCGCCTACGGGCTCGCCGGCATGCTCTCCCCGCTCGCGCGGCACCGCTTCGCGGGCGTCGAGCACGCCGATTCGGTGATCGTCGACCCGCACAAGTGGCTCTTCGCGCCCTTCGACGCGTGCGCGCTCATCTACCGCGACCCCGAGCAGGGGCGCCGCGCGCACACCCAGCATGCCGAGTACCTCGACACGCTCACCGACGGCGGCGACTGGAGCCCGTCGGACTACGCCGCGCACCTCACGCGGCGCGCACGCGGTCTGCCGCTCTGGTTCTCGCTCGCGAGCTACGGCGGCAGCACCTATCGCGAGGCGATCTCGAGCTCGATCGAGCTCGCACAGCAGATCGCCGGCGAGATCGAGCGCCGCGAAGGGCTCAGCCTCGTGCGGTCGCCGCAGCTCTCTGTCGTGGTCTTCGAGCGTGACGGGTGGTCGAAGGCCGACTACGAGGCATGGTCGACACGGCTGCTCGACGAGCAGCGGGCGTTCGTGACCCCGAGCTCGCACGACGGCCGGCCGAACACGCGCTTCGCGATCGTGAATCCCAACACCACGTTCGAGCACCTCGTGGCGATCCTCGACACGATGTAGTTCTTGACGAAACGCCAACATTGAACTTTTCGGTTCAGTGTTCTATACTGAACCACATGGTTCAGCAAGTTGCACTCGATCCGTCGCTCCTCGACCGGGCGTTCGCCGCCCTCTCCGACGAGACACGACGCGGCATCCTGACCCGGCTCGGCTCCGGCCCCGCCACGATCACCGAGCTCGCCGAACCGAGCGGCATGACCCTCACCGGCATTCGCAAGCACGTCGACGTGCTCGAGGCCGCCGGCCTCGTCTCGACCGAGAAGGTCGGGCGCGCACGCCAGGTCACCCTCGGCACCGAGCGACTGGACGATGCCATGGCATGGATCACCTTCTATCAACGGCTCTGGGCACGCCGGCTCGACGGCCTCGACGCCTACTTCACCCTCGCGAAAGGAACGGAATCATGAGCGAGACGGAACGCAACGCCACCGCCGAGACCATCGGCATCCGACTCGAACGGCAGCTGCCCGCCACCCCCGAGCAGGTCTTCGACGCCTACACCGACGCCGAGAAGCAGAAGATCTGGTTCTCGATCCTCGACGAGGAGCCCGGCGTCGTCGAGATCGAGGTCGATCTGCGCGTCGGCGGCACCCAGACGGCGGTGTGGGGTCCGAACAGCGAGACGCTGTTCCGAGAGGTGCAGACGTTCCTCGAGATCGATCGACCGCATCGGCTCGTCACCGAATCGACCGGCGTCGAGCCCGACGGCAACAGCATGACCACGCACATCGTGGTCACCTTCGAGGCCAACGCGGGCGGCACGCTCATGATCGTCGAGCAGACCGGCTTTCCGACGCCCGAGGTGCGCGACTTCTTCCAGACCCAGGTCTGGGTCGGCGCCTTCGACCGCATCGAGGCCTACCTCACCCGCGGCTGACGGTCGGTCGATCGGGCTACTCGAGCAACGATGTCGCGACGGCGATGTGCGCCGCGAGCGCGCTCGTCGGCGCGACGTCGGCGAGCGCGGCGGCACCGTCGAGCGGGTGCGCCTCGCCCAGGCGCACCTCCGCGCCGGGGATCTCGGAGCGGATCGCCGCGGCGAACTCGCGCCCGAGCACATCTCCGAGGAAGAGGCCGCCGACCCCGCGCACTCGCACATCGGGTGCGTTGACTTCACCGACACGGCGAAGACCCGCGAACGCGGATGCCGCGAGCTCACGCGCCCCGTCGGCGACGATCCGCGCGGCGACCGCGTCGCCTGCGGCAGCTGCATCGGCGACCGCACGCGCATACGATGCCACCCGCCGCACTCGCTCGGGGTCGCCCTGCAGTTCGATGTACGCCGCCTCGAGGTCGGGAAAGTCCGCACGCACGACCTCGCTCAGCGCGGTCGCGTCGCCGCGGCCGTCGTAGGCGCGCATGACCGCGTCGAGGCACGCCCGGCCGAGCCAGTAGCCGCTGCCGGCGTCGCCCATGATGTGACCCCATCCGTCGACGCGCGCGATGTCGGCAGCACCGGCGGCGAGTGTCACGACCCCGGTGCCTGCCGCGACGACGACGCCGCGCTCGTCGCCGAGGGCACCGAGGTAGGCCGTGATCGAGTCGTGGGCGAGGTGCACACTGCGGGCGCCGATCGGCGTCGCGGCGGCGAGCAGGTAGCCGGCGTCCGACTCCTCCTCCGTCAACCCCGAGACGCCGAGGCCGATGCGCTCGGTCGTGCGGCCGCCCTCGTGCGCCTGCTCGATGACGCGCACGAGTTGCGGCAGCAGCGGCAGGTCGGTGCGGACGCCGGGGGCCGACCACTCACCGGTGCCCGCGGCATCCGTATGCCTGACCTTGATGCCCGACTGGCCGGCATCGATCGCGAGGGTGCTCGTCGCATTCACGGCTGCGACGCTACCAGCCGGCACGCGACTCGCCCGCGAGTCGCGATAGCGCCCAGCGTCAGGCGCCAGCACAGTGGTGCCCGGGTATACTCAAAGTATGACTACGACGATCAAGGTGAGCGACGAGCTCCGCGATCGCCTCAAGGAGCAGGCGTCACGCGACGGGCTCACTCTCGGCGCGCACCTCGCTCACCTTGCGGATGCTGAGGATCGCAGGTGGCGGCTGCATCTGCTGAAGACAGCGATCGCCCGGTCCGCGCCCGCGGATGCCGAATCGCATGCGGCGGAGTCCGCCGACTGGGAGCGAACCGAACTGGCTGACGCCGACTCGTGACAGAGACCGAGCTCGCTCCTGGCGTCATCGCCTGGGCTGCACTCGAGCCGGTTCGCGGTCGGGAGCAAGGTGGCCATCGCCCGGTGTTGGTCATCGCCTCCGCCGGATATCTTGACGCCGTCACAACGCTCGTCATCGCGTTACCGATCACGACGACTGACCGCGGATGGCCCAACCACATCCGCGTCGACGGTCCCAACGGTCTCGACCGGCCGTCCTGGATCATGACCGAGCAGCCGCATACCCTTTCGCGCGACCGATTCACGCGAATCGCCGGTCAGATCTCGACAGACTGTCTTACCTCGGTCCGAACGTGGCTCGGTGACTTTCTCGACGTCTGAGGGGCGGCTCCCTGGCGTACGACCGACTGCGCACAGCCTGACCTGGAGACAGGCGCGCGTTCCACGAAGCATTCGCCCTCGAACGCTGTGGCCGACAGCGAAAGGGCGAGCCGACCTCCGTCAGGGCACGACGGGCACCGGCGACGAGAGGTCGTCGATGATGCGGTCGATCTCGGCGAGGGCGTAGCGGGCGAGCTCGCGCTGTGCGACATCCGCTGCACTGCCCTGGTCTTCCTCGAGGTCGCCGATCACGAGGATGTTCTCGTCGTTCATGGTGTTGGCGGGCGCCGTGTAGTTGAAGCTGCCCGCGATGATGAGCCGCTCGTCGATGACCATGAGCTTGTGGTGGAGCTTGCGCACGCCCGTGTTGCGGCGGTTCGAGAAGAGCTCGACGTCGCCGTTGCCGAGGTCGCTCGTCGCCGCCCATTTCGCGGCTCCCTGGTCGCGGTCGAGCACACCGCGGATGCGCGTGACGAGTGGACGCAGGCGGATCATGGTGTCGTCGATGCCCGACGACTGGGCGAAGGTGAACATCGCGAAGTCGATCGAGTCCTTCGCCTTCAGCATCTGCTTCATGATCTCCATCTCGGGTCCGTGCCGCGGGGCGAAGAGGGGCTTGACCCGCACCTCTGGCAGATCGAACTCCTTGGGCCTCGGCTCGACCCGCTCGTGCAGGTCGCCGAACGTGCCCGAACGCATGCGCTCGAACTCGCGCAGGTACTCGGTGGCGGCGCGGCGGCCGTGGAGCACGACGAGGTGGTTGAGGTTCTGGCCCGCGCCGATGCCGGCCTCTTCGTTCTTGCCGGTGTCGGTGAGCGTGAAGTTCGTCGAGCCGGTGAGCACCGCCGCCGCCGGCTTGCCGGAATCGCGGACGATGAACTTCTGGTGGAAGATCTTCGGGTTGAGGTCGCTGATCACGTCGACGCGCGCCTTCAGCAGCGCACCCAGGATGACGCGGTTCTCCTCGTGCGCCCCGGTGACGGCCCAGGGGTCGGCGAGTGCCTTCTCTTCGGTGAGGTAGTCGCCCTCGAGAATCACCCTGACCCGCACACCGCGCAGCTTCGCCGCAAGGATCGCCTGGGTGATCGGCCGCGAGTCGATCTCCTGCACGGCGATCGCGAGGCTGTGCTCGGCGCCGTCGATGAAGTCGCGGATCGCCTGGTCGAGATCGTCTGGGCCGCCGACCGCGGCCGGCCCCATGTACAGCTCCACTCCCCCGATGCTGACCGGCATGGCGCACCCCTCTCGTGAGAGTTCCTCAGCATCATGCTCCTCCGCGTGGTGCGCGGCGGCATCAGTGCGCGCCCGGAGCCGCGGCAGCATGGGCGGCCCGGGCTCGGCGACGGGGTGACGGCGGGGTGGTAGCGACGGCTCGGCGACGGGGTAGCGGCGGCTCGGTGGCGGGGTGGCGGCGGCTCGGCGCTACGCTGGCCAACCATGAGCGCTCCCATCGTCATCTCGGGCCCGGCCGCCTGGAACCGCATCGTCTACCTCGAGCACCTGCCCGAGCCCGTGCCGCACATGCAGTTCGCCCTCGACGACTACGAGACCGTCGGCGGCACCTCGGCCGGCAAGGCGCTCGGGCTCGCCGGGCTCGGGCGGCCCGTGCTGCTGCACACCCTGATCGGTGACGACGTCGAGGGGCGTCGCGTGCAGGGTGCGCTCGAGGCATCCGGAGTCGAACTCGCGAGCCTCACGGCCGCGCGCACCGAGAGCCATCTGAACCTGATGACGCACGCGGGCGAGCGCGTCTCGCTCTACCTCAGCGCGCCCGCCGACCCGGGCACGCCGCCATCGACCGAACTGACGAATGCGATGACGGATGCCCCGGCGATCGTGCTCGACCTCTCCGAGCGTTCGCGCGGACTCATCGGCGCGGCGCGGGCGTCCGGCCGGCCGATCTGGACGGACATCCACGACTACGACGGAAGCGCCGAGTTCCACCGACCGTTCATCGACGCGGCCGACTGGATCTTCATGAACGCCGACCGCATCGGCCCCGACCCGAGGCCGTTCATGGAGGAGTGCGTGCGCGGCGGGGCATCCGTCGTCGTGTGCACGCTGGGAGCGCACGGCGCGATCGCGGTCAGCCGCGCGGCTGCCGCGGCCGATGCCGACAGTGACAGTGACGCAGGCGGTGACGCAGGCGGTGACGCAGACGCCGGGCGGATGTCGCTGACCGAAGTCGCCGCGGAGGCGACCCGGGTGCTCGACACCAACGGGGCCGGCGACGCGTTCATGGCCGGAGTGCTCGATGCCCACCTCGGCGGCGCCGCACTGGCCGATGCGCTCCGGGCGGGCGCCCGGCACGCGGCGACGGTGCTGACCACGCGGCACCTGCACCCGGTGCTCGACGGAGTACTCGCCGTCGGCTGACCGAGACCCGGTTCTCGTCGGGTCTACTCGTGTGCGCGAGATCTGCGATTGACGGCGACCAGGGCGGCACCGGCGAGCACGAGACCGAGCGCGGCCGGAAGCACGCCGTCGGCGGGCCCGGTCTGCGCGAGCGACCCTCCGCACTCGGCACCGGAACACTCCAGTTCGCCGATCTCGACGCGGATGGTCACACCCGCCGGGCTCTCATCCATCGGAGCTGCAGTCGCGGCGGTGCCTGCACCGCCGATGAGCGCCCCGCAGGCGATCGCGAACGTCGCCGCGGATGCCAGGCTGCGGGTCCTCTTCATACCGCCTCGCTTCATGCCCCGTCGCGGTTCGAGGTCTCCGGTCATCCTGGCCATGACAAGCGAGCATATCTGCGCAACGGGCAGATGGGCAGTCTCGGGCCCACCCGCAAACGGGGGCAATCGCCCACTCGTCCTCCACAGCCACTTCGGCACGTCGTTTCTCCACAGCAGAACCCGATGACTTGTCCTGATCAACGGCGGTTTCCGCCGCCGCACCGATGTCAGTGGTCACCCCTAGTGTCGAAGACATGGAGCACGCCCTCACCGCTCGCATCGCAGAGGTCGCCGATCAGGTCGGCGACCTCCTCGAGGCCGCGAGCGAAGAGGCGGCTTCGGCGCTGGCCTCGGCGCGTGACATCGAACTGCTCGAACTCGTCGCTCAGATCGAACGACTCGGCCGCTTCACCGACGCGCTGCGCGTGCACGCTGCGGGCGAGGTCGAGCACCGCTCCCGCCCCTCGCTCGGTCACGAAGGCCTCGCGGCGAAGAAGGGCTGCACGAGCGCGGTCGAACTCGTCGAACGCCTCACCCGGGTGTCGCGGCAGACCGCGCGCGCTCGCCTCAAGCTCGGTGCCGCCGTCCGCCGCACCTCGACGCTGCTCGGCATCGCGATGCCTCCCCGCTTCGAGCGCGTCGCCGCGGGGTTCCATACCGGTGAGCTCGGCATCGACTCGGCGGTCGCGATCACGAAGGCGCTCAACGCGGTGCTTCCGCACCACGCCAACGGCGACCTCGACGGTGTGCGCGCGGCCGAACACGAACTCGTCTGCGCCGCGATCGGTGTGGCTGCCGCGCCCGGCGCCGAGGTCGCAGCCCCAGCTACGGCCACCGAGACGCGCATGCAGGCCGCCGTGTGGGCCGAGGTGCTCGACCCCGACGGCGCCGAGCCGTCGCACCGGCAGTGGGCAGCCCGGGGCTTCGAGTTCCTCCCCGCCCGAGACGGCCTCGTTCCTGTGCGGGGTGCACTGCTGCCCGAGGTGGCCGGCATCGTGCGGCGCGTGTTCGACTCCATCACCAACTTCCGGCAGTCGGCCGGATTCATGCCCGTCTGTGACCACGACGAGGCCGGGTCGGCAGAAGGCAAGGCCGAACGGGCTGACGACGGGTCCGAAGAGGCCGGATCTGTGCACACGGGGTCTGTGCACACTGGGTCGGCGCACACTGGGTCGGCGCACACCGAGCCGGTGCACGCGGAGTCCGAGGCATCCGGCCGCAAAGACCCCCGCACCCGCGCCCAGCGCCAGCATGACGCGATCGCCACCGTCTTCGACATCGCGGCGCGAGCCGATGAGCTGCCGACCCTCGGCGGTGCGTCACCGACGCTCGTGGTCACGGTGCTCACAGACGACTTCCGCGTCGGCCACGGCGTCGGCCACGTCGACGGCATCGACGAACCGATCTCGATGCGGGCGGTCGAGCAGCACGCGAGCGCGAACGGCATCCAGCGCGTCACGCTCGCCGCCAACGGCCAGATCGTCGGCATCGGCACGACCGAGCGACGCTTCAATCGCGCGCAACGGCGCGCCCTCGCCGTACGCGACGGCGGCTGCATCATTCCGGGGTGCGATACTCCGGCCTGGGCCACCGAGGCGCACCACGTCATCCCGTGGTGGCACGGCGGCCCCACCCACACCGACAACGGCGTGTTGCTCTGCTGGTTCCACCATCGCAGCATCGACAGCTCGGGGTGGCGCATCCGCATCGTCAACGGCGCGCCCGAAGTGATGCCGCCGCCGGGCATGGGCCCACAGCAGTGGCGCGGCTCGACGGTGTCACCCGCTCGGCGTGCCGATGCGCTCGCCCGACAACGGGCCGGTCCGGCCGCCACCACAGCAGTCGCCTGAGCGTTCCGTCGCGCACGGGGCGAGAATCATCTGGGTGTACCGTGTGCCCACGCGCCCACGCGCCCACACGCCAACACGGTCGGCGGCCGGGCGCCGCGCGGCCGGGCGCCGCGCGGTCGGGCGCCGCGCGGTTGGACACACCGCACACCCGCACACCCGCACACCCGCTCAAGAGGGGGAGCACACGATGGTTCTGCGACACGAACGCAGCGGCGTCGCCGACGATGATGTCTACTGGCACGAGTCGATCGAGGGTTCGTCGATCGGCTCCGAGGTGTCACTCATCATGACGTACAGCTCGAAAGACGGCTCCGGGCCACGACTGCACCTGCATCCGTATTCGGAGACCTTCGTCATCCGGCACGGCCGGGCGCTGTTCACGGTCGGCGACGAGCAGTTGGAGGCGGTCGGCGGTCAGGTGCTCGTCGTGCCGGCGCAGACGCCTCACAAGTTCGTGATCATCGGACCGGAGGCCATGATCTCAACGCACATCCACGCGAGCCCGACGTTCATCACCGAGTGGCTCGAGTGACGACCCGCCCGCGCCGCCGGCGCACCGCCGCTTGACGCGCGAACGCGTCACATCGCGAGAGATCGGGCGTGACTCCACGCTCGAACGTCGCAATGTGACGCGTTCGTCAGCGGCGCTACTTCGGCTCGGAAGCGGATGCCTCGTCGGTCGCCGGCTCGGCGACGACGGCCGGCTCAGCGGCAACGGCCGGCTCAGCGGTAGCGGGCTCGGCAGCAACCGCGGGCTCAGCGGCAGCCGGCTCAGCGGCAGCGGGCTCGGCAGCAACCGTGGGCTCGGCCGTCGTCGCAGCTGCGGCGGCCGGCGCGGCCACAGCAGCGGCCTCGGCGGCCTCGTGGCGAGCGACCTCCGCCTCGAAGGCGGCATCCTCGGCGGCGAGCGCCGCAGCATCCGTCGACCCGGCGCGAGCGACGTGCGACCGCGCGTGCACGGCGAGGGCGATGACCGCGCCGAGCGCACCGGCGGCGATCAGCAGCCCGGCGATCGTCGTGGTGGACTGCGCGGTGAGGAGGCCCTCGACATCCTGCGCGCCTTCGGCGTACAGGGCGACCTGGGTGGCGGTCGAGGTGCTCAGGAGCCAGTAGCCCCCGCCGATGAGGGCCACCGCCGCGACCCAGAGCAGGATCAGCGGCACGTTGACCTTGGAGCTGGCGGTTGTGTTCACGTGTAAACGTCCTTCGTAGTCGGTGGGAGGCCGGTGCGACCTCAGAGCACGGTACTGGCAGAGCCTATGCGTGTCCTATGCCCCAGGGGAACACCCGCCGGGAGACTCGGCGCGCGTCCGACCGGTCGTACCGGCCCCGACGAACGCGCGGGAACGCGCCCGAGAACGTGCAGCAAGCGCGCAGCAAGCGCGCATCAAGCGCGCAGCAAGCGCGGCAAGCGAGCGGATGTCGCGGTGTGGGTCAGATCGCCCGGTGATCGACGAAGGCCATGCGCGGCCCGCGGCGCGGTCGACCCGGCACCCCGGCCGCGCCGAGCAGCCGCACGACGCGGTAACGGTGGCCGCGCCACGGCTCGAGCGTCTCGAGCATCTCGTCGTCGGTCATGTCGCGGCCCGCGAGCGCGTGTCCGACATAGTTGGCGAGGTGGTAGTCGCCCACCGAGAGCGCATCGGCGTCACCCAATGCGCGCTGGGCGACCTCGGCGATGGTCCACGGGCCGACGCCCGGCATGAGGGTGAGGCGAGCAGCGGCATCCGCTGGGCTCATCGCGACCACCGCTTCGAGCTTCGGCGCGTATCCGGCGGCGTTGCGCAGCGTGCGCGCCCGCTTCGGGTCGACGCCCGCGCGATGCCACTCCCAGCTCGGGATGGTGCGCCACGCCTCGGGCGAGGGCGCGACCCGCATCGGCCGTGGCGTGGGCCCCGGCGCGGGTGACCCGAAGCGGGTCAACAGCCGGCGCCACGAATCGTGTGCCTGCAGCGTGATGACCTTCTGCTCGAGGATCGTCGCGGCGAGCGCCTCGAAGACCTGCGCCGTGCGCGGGATCCGCAGGCCGGGGTTGCGCCGGTGCGCGTCGTCGATGAGCGGCAATCTCGGCTCGAACCCCGACGGGTCGTCGGCGTCGCCGAGCAGTTCGGGCGCCTGCGCGACCGCCGCACCCGCACCCGGGCCCCACGCCTCACAGCGCAGCGTCTCAGCGTCGGGTTGGGTCAGGCGCAACGTCGCGTCGCCCTCGCCGGTGCGAGTGGTGCGCCAGACGGCGCCGCCCGTGTCGAGGTGGAACGCAGGGTCGCCGCCACCGCGCCGCAGCGCGCCGAGCGTCTGCCGCAGATCGGTCGGATGCCGCGGCCGCCAGTCGAGGGCATGGTCGGCGATCACGCCTCCAGTGTGCCGCACGCGGCTGATACACGTCAGTGTCTCGCAGTAGCCTCGATGTTGCTCGCGCCCGCGAGCCTCAGAGACCGGCAAACGTCGGAGACCGGCAAACGTCGGAGACCCGCAAACGTCAGCGACCGGCAAACGTCGGAGACCCGCGCGCTTCAGAGAGAGGACGCCATGCCGAGAGACCTTCGGCCCAGGCCACCCCGCATCGACGAGATCGTGGCCGGCGAGCTCCTCGAGGGCGACATCGCCGATCTCGGCGCCGGCGACCGGGTCGAAGGGGTGCAGTACCGCGGCGGCGACCTCTCCGAACGTGATCTGACCGGCGTCACGATCGGCGAGTGCGAGCTCGTCGGGGTGTCGGCCCACGACACGCTCCTCCGCGGCGCCGTGATCACCGAGACCGTGATCGAGCGGCTCGAGGCCCCGGTGCTGCGGGCGCCCCGAGCGAGACTGCGCGACGTGCTCGTCGCGGGCTCTCGCATCGGATCGGTCGAGTTCTACGACAACAACTGGCAGTCGGTGCGTTTCGTCGGCTGCAAGCTCGGCTTCATGAACCTGCGAGGTGCGGAACTCCGCGACATCCGCTTCACCGACTGCACCATCGACGAACTCGACCTCGGCAACGCGAGGGCCGAGCGCATCGCGTTCGAGCACTGCGACGTGCGATCACTCGACGTGACCGGCGCGAAGCTCGGCGACGTCGATCTGCGCGGCCTCGACCTCGCCGCGATCGCCGGTCTCGAGGGCCTGAAGGGCGCCACGATGGACGGCATGCAGGTCGCGCTGCTCGCCACGAGCTTCGCGACGCATTTCGGCATCCGCGTCGTCGAGTGAGACACCGGCGCGGCCCGCAGACGAGAGCGGCCCGGCGTCTCGATGAGACCCGGACCGATTCGAGATGTGGTGGGGAGTTAGCGATATCGGCCATGCCCAGTAAGTGGGCGGCGGATCAGAAGCGCCCAATGTAACAGATCCATAACGACAGTGGTCGCTCTTCCATGCCCTGATCAGCGGGCTTTTCCTACCCCGCGCGCTCCGACGGATCGGAAATACGCGACGGCCTCCGCACTCCTCGTTGATCTCGGAGTGGCGCAAGCAGCGCGACGCGGGCCTTCTCGAGGGCAAGAGCCCCGGTGACGCGATCGGACGCCCCAGCGCCGTGCAGGCCGAGAACGCCCGGTTGAAAGCGCAGCTGCGCAAGGCCGAGCAGAAGCTCGCGACGACCGAGATGGCGCTGGAGATTATGGGAAAAGCGCACGCGCTCTTGGAGCAGATTTCCGAGAGCGCGGACCCCGACGAGCGGCGACCGAAGCGCTGATGGGCACCTATGTTGAACTGACCGGGGCGGGCGTGCCGACCCGGCACGCTGCGGCGCTGACCGGGGTGCCGCGGGCGACCGCGACCCGCACTGTCGCCCGCAGTAACCAGCCGGACCCGGCGCCGGCTGCCCCGCGCCCGGCCCCAGCGAACAAGCTCGGCGACGTCGAGCGGGCGCTGGTGTTGGCAACGCTGAACAGTGACGAGTTCGTCGACAAACCGCCGTTGCAGGTCTACGCGATCCTCCTCGAACGCGGCCAATACGTGGGCTCGGTATCGACGATGTACCGGGTCCTGACCGAGAAGCGGCAGGTCCGCGAGCGGCGCCGGCTGGCGTCGCATCCGCCGCGGAAGGTGCCGGAGCTGATCGCGACCGGGCCCGGGCAGGTGTACTCGTGGGACATCACGAAACTCGCAGGCCCCGTCAAGGGCACGTACTACGACGCGTACGTGATGATCGACATCTTCTCCCGCTACATCGTGGGCGCGATCGTGCACGCGTGCGAGGACGGCCTGCTCGCGAAAGAGATGATGCTGGACGCGTTCGGAATCCACGGCACCCCCGAGGTCGTGCACTCCGACGGCGGCCCATCGATGACGTCGAAGACCGTCAGAACCCTGCTCGCTGACCTCGGCGTGACCGCGTCCAGGTCCCGCCCGCAAGTGTCCAACGACAACCCGTACTCGGAGTCGCTGTTCAAGACGATGAAGTACCTGCCCGTCTTCCCCGACCGGTTCGGCTCCCTCATCGAAGCCCGCGAGTTCCTGGGCGAGTTCGTCCACGCATACAACCATCACCACCGGCATTCGGGGATCGGTATGCATACCCCCGCCGACGTGCACTACGGCCACGCCGACGCCATCGACCGTGATCGCGACGCCGCGCTCGAGGCTGCCCGCCGCGCGCACCCGGAACGGTTCGGCACCCGCGCACAGGCACGGCCGAAGCTCCTCAACCGGGACCCCGCCACCTGGATCAACCAGCCACCAGCCGACGAGATGCAACTCGCCGCCTAACACCCACCGGCCTCATCCGCCTTGACAAATTCCGGGCGAGGCTGCGTCCGCATTGTTCCAGGTCATCAACCAGCGGTACTTGAAGACCTCGATCGTGATCACCACGAACCGGCCCGTCGGGGCTTGGGGCGAGATCCTCGGCGACACGACCGTCGCCGCCGCGATGCTCGACCGGCTCCTCCACCGATCCGTCGTCGTCACCCTCGACGGAGCCTCCTACCGGCTCCGAAACCACCACGCCGCAGCCGAGCAACTCCGCCGCGTCACCACCGGCACAAACCTGCGCTAACCTTGCCCCGCGACCTGAGGAACTTCGATGAGCAACTCTGGGGAAATTCGCTGAGCGCCGTCACCGCCGACGAAAACGGCCCGGCACCTCAATGAGGCCCGGGCCGATTCGATATCGCTAACTGATTCTTGGGAACTCGCTAATTCCCCGTGGTGGGACAGTGGCGAGTTCTCTCATGCCCTTTATGTATGCGGCATGCCAGCGGTCTGCTTGGTAACGGTTCCATAACGGAGCGCAGCAATTTCCACCACGCCTTTTCACCCAGGTCAGAAGACAGTTTCGGGACGGCCACTTGTCGCTCTCTGAGGTCACCGAACGCGAGCAGGGTTGGCTACTAGGGACTTGTGTGTCCAGTCACGTCCCATGATTCTGGCGACCGGATGGCCACACGAGAACTTGGTCGCCTCACTGCGTTTCGTCGTCCGTTGCTCCAGCGGCAACGTCCTCTTCGGCGGGAAGCTGAATCGGATTGAAATGCAGCCGAGCGAGCGTTCCAACAGCCATTGTCTTGTCTGCCTTGGATGGAAACTGGATCGCCTGAATCAGGGCATGTGAGACGTGGTGGGACTTCGGACCTTCAACTTCCTGTGGATACGGGTCAGGCACCACTGAAAACGGCTGGATCACCTCTCCTCCGTTCGTGGTGTATTCAAAACCGTCCACCGACTCGACGATCGCTTCAGCGAGAGAGTCATATCGAGGCGGCTCGAGCACCTCCCGGATATCGATGTTCACTTCATCGAGAACGAGTGGCCGAGATGCCGAGCAACCATCCTTCGAGAAACCGGTCAGCGCGCCTCCGCGGAGTCGCACCCGGGGTACGGCGCCTTCGTCGACAGTTAACAGCTCACTTTCGTGTGGGTTGTTCGGATTGAATCGTCGCAACAGAGCTTCCTCAGCTCCAACAGACAAGAGCAACGGATGATCGTCTGGAAGCGTCTTGAGAGCCTCTGGGAACACTAGGAGGCCTGAAGCCGATGACGCACCGTCTGACTCATGCGAGCAAGAAGTTGCCGGGCCCCTTCGATGGCCTCATCTCCCTCTAGCCATTTGGCAGTGAAACTGCCTCGCAAGGCCGACTGACCGTCGGGCTCCAACGACCACAAGAAGCATGTTCCATCTGCATAGCTATTAACAATCAGCGAGTACCCGTCGACCAGCCACTCGGTTTCAATACCGCCATCGCCGTCACCGGCAATTTGAGGCGTCGGACCATCGTCTGACGCAAGGTGGGCAATGGTGAGTGCCGCATTTCGGATGGCGATCTCGGTCGCGCTCTTGTTGCTTAGGTACACGCGAAGTCGCTCGACCGCTCGCTGAACTAGCTCCTGCCGGCGGATAGAAACAAGGCGCACATCAGAAGGGCCATCGCTGATCAGCGTCGCTGGGGTCGCTTCGTTGCGGCCGATGAACGCTCGGTCGCCGCGTGGTCGTGTGGGACCCGTGCTGAGCGGAGACCAGGCTGCGGGTGCGATTGTGGTCAACTTCTCCCCCATTCCTTCTGCTTCTCGGCTGTCGTAATCGCGACGAACGCGGCGCGGGACACCTCATGCGATCGATCGATAAGTTCTCCGAGCCTAGCTCCAGCCGACAATGCCTCAGGGAACCAACGTGTACTCACAGTGAATAGTTCATTCGTCCGGTTATCGTCTCGCTCTGGCTCGCTCGAAATCGTCAGCTGCCCTCGAGTTCCGTCAGTCTCACTTAGGAGTCGTATCTCCTGAAATCTCATAGCGAGCAGTTCGCCGGGGAGTTCCGAACTGGGTTCGGCGAGATGCCTGAACACCGCACTGGGACGCCCATCATGGACAACCCGATTGAAATAGGTGTACTCAACACTTGAGACAACGATCGATGCGGTCTCACCCTTCCCGATGTCGCGGACGAGACTGGAAAGCTGCTCTTCAAACCGACCTCGAAGTTCTTCGAATCCCGGGTACTCGTTGCCCTCGACGGTGCGCCGCCAGTTGACCAGAAGGCGATCGCGTTGGAGCTGCACAAGGTACTGCCCGTCAGTACTTGTCAGCCAGTATCGGACAGGCGGCACTGAGGCGGATAGCTGAAGGGTGAGCTGCGGACCCGGCTGTCCCGGCGCTTGGCTTGGTTCCAGTGCGGGAACTTCGGTCAGCTCTGGATATTTTTCGGACCAGTGGTCCGCGAACCGAAGGAGATCGAGATTGCTAACGGGCAATGGCGAGAACTCGATGCCCACGACTGCCTCATACACAGGCGGGTGCTCGAACTGTGGTAGTCCCGCATCAGTCACAGTCGCATAGTAGCGCCCGCGGCAAGCGATCGTCTGTAGGCGTAGATCATCGACTCGGCCCTATGTCGAGAACGCTCGACCACCTTCCAGCGACACGGGCGCGAGACGTCCACGCCGTGGCGTCCCTCAGCCGTCTCGAAACGAAACAGGTGTGGACAACTCGCAAACCTCGCCCGCGACGCCGGGTACTGTTCACACTGTGGAAGCCGTCGTCTTGGAGATGCCGCCGAGCGGAGCCGAGGAATGGTGGTCTACGGAACCGCTGCTGCACGACCTAAGCCGTAGCTAGCGCCCCACGTGCTGGGAACTGTGCAGGCTGACACCGCAATATCTCGAACGAAACTACGGCCGCCCCGGCTGCCCGCGGATGGCACGGCTGGCAGAGAGCGCGCCCTGCAGTCTGATGCGGCAATTGTCCTTGTCGACTAGGCAGCGTCCATCCCATAGAGCCGGCGGGCAAACGGAATCAGACGGTTGGCCTCGTACCAACCTTTCGATGAGAGGTGATCCTCCCAGCCAGGCATGTCTTCATTAAGCCGAGCGATATCGATGACATAGCTGAGGTCGTTTGCCGGGATCACGTGAGCATCGGTGAAGTACCAGCCATCAACACGTTCGATCACCCGCCGAAGCGTGTCCCGATATCCCAACGGCACCTGCGAGCGGAGGCCAGCAACGTCTACCAACATTGTGGCGAGTTCTTCAATCGATTGCGTGGGCAGATTCAGTGCCACGCCGAGGTCTCCCCCGGCGGCACGGACCGCTTCGACAAGCTCCTGGTAGAAATCTGCTTCGCTCGTTTCTGGCGGCCACGGGTGCGTGGAGAGCACATTGCCGCGGTCGTCTTCCAGCTGAACGACGAGACTTCCCTCAGCGAACCTGTACCGGTAGTGCAAATTCGTCCACCAAACCGGAGCACGAACTCCCTGTTCCGAGATCAGTTCGTCCGCTGTTGCTCGGGTCAGGGCATCGATCAGTGACTCACGGGTTGCAGTTTCACCGAGCCGACGGTAAAGCCCCTGCATTTCCGCGTGCTCGTTGTATTGCCGATCAATTAGTCCGTCCTGAATCGACTTCAAAGACTGGGCGGTGTCGTCAGCGGCCGCCTGGGCCGTCTCTGCGGCTTGCTGTGCACGATCGCTCTTACGCTCGGCCCGGTCGACCCTTCGGAGGAGTAGTTCACCGGGGATGAGGAGGAGGACAACAACGGCGATGTTCGCCAGCATCGCGCTCCACCAAGGCGACTCCTCACGGAGCAGCCACGACCCAGTCCCGGCGACCAGCCCGGTTAATAGAGTTCCTGTGACCACCCACCAACGAAGAGCTCGCAGCGGCGTTGCAGTCGGGGTTCTTTCGTCGTCCATGGCGCCTAGGAGCCGCCGCGCATCGAGACCATCCGGTTCATGATGCCTGCCGCGTCGAGGTCGTGGCCTGCGATGAGCCGCGAAATGTCTTCAACTCGGTTCCAACCGGTTGCTGCGAGCCCGACACTGAATGCTCGAACGGAGGCTTTGATTTCGGCGAGCACCTGCTGGGTGATCACCTTGGTGCCGACGGGCGCGGTCCCGTCCTTGTACAAGGTCTTTTGCAGGTGAACCATGACCGGGGTTACGGATTCAGAAGCCATGTACCGTTTCCCGAACCACACCATTGACGCCGCGAGCTGCGCAGCGTCCTTCTTCCCGATGAACGCGCTCACGGCACCGCTTTTCGCTTCGATCACCCAATACGCCCCTGGGCCGACCGACCAGAGGTTGTCGGGACCACTCCCATCACGTTCAGGCCGTTGCGAACCGAACCCGAGGAAGAGACCGAGTTCGAGCATCGCTTCTTCGAATTCTTCGGTTGCGGCCGGATCGAACTTGAGGTCCTCCAGGATTTCTTCGACGCCCACCCTCATCCGTTCGACAGACCCGTACATGGTGGTCAGTCGTTGCGAAACGACTTCGGCCTGCGACCCGGCGTACGAAATCGCTTGGTAGGTGATGCCGTCCCGTGGCCTCGTCACGTACCGGTTGGTTGTTCGGGCAATGGCGAGGATCGCCTGAGCCTGCCCCGGATCGAACGGGTTCGCGTACGCCGCTGCTTGCTCTCGCAGCCGGCCTGCCAGACGGGGGTCGACGCAGTTGTCCGCGGCCACTGAAAGCTGTGCGGAGGCGCCGGCGGCGTCGCCGTTCGTTGCGCGATCGAACGCTTGCCGGAGTTCCCTGGCGCTCTCTTCGACGCGAGCGTCCGCGGGCGCAAGGTTTCGCAACGCCTTCTTCGCGAATTTCGTCCACCCTTCGTCACGGTCCAGCGCTTGCTGCGCGGTCGCCATGATGTTGGCCAGAGGGGTGTCGGCCATCCGTTTCGCGACTACACGTGACGCAGCCAGCTGTGCCCCGGTGGCGGGACTGAACCGTTCGAGTGTGCGAGGGTCGACGGTGAGCTGCGACAGGCGCCTGCCGAGGAGGAACACCACGCAGTGATCCTCGTTGCTTCGCACTGCCCGCCCCATGCCCTGCTCAAGGCGTTGAACTTGGCGGTCGTCGATTGCGCCTGTGGTTTTCGTCATCAAGGCTTCGAGTCGTTCGTCTCCGCTGAACGCTTCGGGGAGCCCATCGATGACCAGCACGCGGCATGCATCCTGCGGGAGGTCGATTCCGTCGTACTTGTTGGCGGTCACAACGAGTCCGACATGTTCGCCGGCACGCATCCGGTCGACGATGCTCTTCAGGTTGTTGGCGTCCATCCGGACGACGGTCGGGTCGGTCCATCGGTCCATTGCCTGGGTGCTGGGCACGATGACGAGGGTGTTGTAGTTCCTACTGAGGTTGGTGACAGCTTCACGGACGTCGTCGACAAGGATGCCGGGGTTGATCTCCTGCGGCGCCAAGATCATCCGCTCGCCGATGTCGCCGGCGGTCAACGGCTGAATCGGCTTCCCTACAAGATCGGGGTCGGCATCGAAGTCGGTGACGAGGACGCTGTCGTTCGCCAACGTCGCGGTCAGGAACACCCTCCGTTGCGCTTCCGCGAAACTCGTCACTCGGCCGATCGGCGGGCACGGCGGGACGATCGTCAACGCGTTACGGGTGAAAACGAACCGGCAGAACTCAAGGACGTCACGAACACCTTCGAGCCGACCGCTTCGAACGTCCTCGGCGACGTACTTGCGGAGTGCGATCCGGATGTCGTCAATCTTTGATTGCACCGACCAGAACGGCACCTTCGCGAACCCGCTGCCGGTTCCGTCCTGAATGTCCAGGAGAACTTCCGGTGCTTGGTCCTTCAGGTCTTCGGCGAACAACGCCAAGAGTTCATTGAATACCGGGTTCGACCGCGGGATCGTGAGCGAGAACTGATCACGGAGGGTGGCAACGACAACATGCGCGTCGTCGATGATCACCGCACCGATCGGGACCTGGGGCAGACTCGGGCGCCCATCCGAGAAGATGGTCCGGCCGTTGAACAACCGTGCCGCAGTGACAACTCCGATCGCTTCCCCGGACAGGTACTCGGACGATTCCGGGTCATCGGTGACCGCGATGCCCAGGTTCCCGGCCTCCTGTATCACCTGCTGCACCAGATACTTGTCAGGTGCGACGTAAAGGGCGGGTCGGATTCCTTCGTTCAGGTAGCTCTGCAAAATGACGAGTGCGTCGATCGTCTTCCCACCACCGGTATTGACCTTGATGACAATGTCACGGTCACCGCGGCGCAGGTTCCACGGTTCCAATACCTGTGCTTGCACGTCGCGGAGGTAGCCGTAGCCTGGTTTTTTCGCGGGTAGCTGTTCGTACAGTTCGCGGGGTTCGACTGGCAGGTCAGTCGTGCTTTCACGCAGCAGGGCGTCGAAGTCCATCAGGTCTCACTTCGGGTCCATGGCCGCGACAGCGCAAGCCAGTTGTCGTGTGCGTCTTCGCACACGGGCTCTATCTTTCCCTGCCACTAGGGCACGGCGACGTTGATTTGCCCCCCAATTCGGGTGAGACACGAGGCGCTCCAGTTGAGTTCGGCTTCCCCTCCTTTGGCAACATGTCGCATGGACTAAGCCGCTTCCGGCGCTGGCGCATCGGCGTCGGTTGATCACGGGTTGACGTCGGGGCTGCTTGCGGGAGGTTTCGCACGTTGTGGTGTGTTCGCCGACGCCTGAGTTGAATGCTTTTCCAGTGACGGTTTTACACAGACTGGCTCTCCACAGCCCAAAGGTGTCAAGAAACTTCTCCAACACAGTTGTTAGCAAGTTAAATCCCAGATGAGCGCAATTTCAACCGGCCGCTTCCGCTGAATCTTGTCGACTCTACACAGCTTCACTACACAGGAAATAGGGCGTTTCGCACAGATTGTCCCCATAGTTATCCACAGGCCTAGTTGTGCTGCGCATTCTCGCCATGCACACTCGGACATAGCCGCCAACAAACGGCGAAGCGGTCCGGGACTCCTACATCCCGAACCGCTTCTGAAAGTCGCTCCGCCGTCAAGCAAGGAGAACTCATGGTCAACGATACAGACACACCGGACGAAACGGTCAAGGTCTACCTCGCGCTTCTGAAAAGGGATCACGACGACCTCGAGCGGCTCGACGCCTACTACGTGCACCTGGCCTTCAACCGAGGGTTGATGGTTCCCGACATCGCAGCACGAACCGGCCTCGATGCCATTCAGGTACAACGCATCCTCGCATCACCTCCGCCGTTCTAAGCTGCGAGGATGACCGAGGAAGACGATCGAGGCAAGGGCGCCGCGCACGATGATCCGGACCCGCCCAACTGCCCGGTTGACCTCACTCGGATGGAAGCCGTGGAACGGCACGGTGCCTATTTCTGGCGTTGTCTCGAATGTGGACTCACGCGCCTCTAGAACGCGCTAAGCGCATCGAGGGCACCGGTATCGAACCGGTGCCCTCCTTGCTTCTTCGAGCGTGCTGATGCTCGAGCATCGCGCCCTCAGCCCTGATCGACCTCTACTGTCGCGTTCTTCTCTGCGAGGCTGGAGTGCCTCGAGCACCCCCGCATTGGCATCGGCCGCAGTCGGGTCCCGCGCACAGCGATCCCGGCCGAAGCCCGTTGAGCATCACACACACGACGTTCGATGTGATCGAGGACCATTCGTGTGAAGCTTGGCGAGTGCCGAAGGTTAATAATCGATTCGTGTGGGGATTCCAGCCGCATTTCCGGTCGTCTCTAAAGAGTCTCACTGAAACTGCGTTGAAATCGATCGGCGTTGAAGTCGCCCCTGATGCGTACCTGATCGGATTTCAGGAGGGCGAGGACCCGCGTCCGCAGATTTGGGTGGAGCCGGAGGATCGCGATTTTGAGCCTGCCGAGTTCGTCAACGTGATTGAGCGAGCAGACGCGATGTATGAGAACCACGAGTTGCGATCGATGCACTACGGCGATGCTGCCTCGCATGAACGTATCCACCGCGAACTGCGCGACGAGTGCCGAGCGACCGCGATCGCTGAGGTCCTTGACGCCCGCACCGAGCTGGACCGTCAGCATTTCGTCGGCCTACCGGGTATCGTCGACGGATTCCGCGTCTACCCCGTTGTTCGGGTGATCAGAACGCGGTGGGCCGAGTACCCAGCACTGTCAGCAGTGCAGTCAGAGTCGCGCGTATCCACGCAACTGTCACTGCAGCACGCAGTGATCCACCATGTGCTCGCGGAAGCGACGAAGGCACTGGGTCGCCAGACCGCACCCGTTGAGGTCGGCCGCGTCTCAGATCTTGGACCGGACATTGTCCGCCATGCGCTTGATGATTTCGTTCGTCGATTGACATTTGTGCACGGCAACTGGGACGGAACGGAGTTCGCAGCTTCCATGACGGCAGTCGCCGCTCAGCCGTACGAGGGGCGAACCGGCATCGGGACAGTGATTCTCGCAAAGCCCGATCATGGGGGCGTCGATACCGTCGTCTCTTTCGAATCACCCATTCAGCTGCGACAGACTCGCTCCTTCCGCAAGGCGCTGGAGATGACCGGCCCTGATCTGTTCCTGCTCAGCGACGGCTCGGAAGCGTATGGCCTGGGAAGGCTCTCTGCGTCCTATGAACCAAGTGATGAGAGCCGCTTCCTCGTCCAGGTTGTTGCTCGAGGCGCATGGGAACTTCGCCACGAACGCATGCCGATCGCACGTGTAGACAACGGGATCCCCACGCTGCCCCGTGAGCGAATCTCAAGATCGAAGTTTGTCGACACGGTTCGACGAGTGTTCGGGGAATGCGATCCGGACGCTTTGTGGGATCTCGCGATTCGCGCGGCAGATCAACAACACGGCACCATGCTCGTCATCCATCGAGTTGCCGATGAAGAGGCCGGGCGGCTCGCACCGCAGGCGTTGGCGATCGCCCCACAATTCTTGGACGCGTCAGCGCTGGCTGCGATGACAGCTATCGATGGCGCGGTGCTGGTCGCGCCTGACGGCCGCTGTCACGCTGTGGGCGTGATCCTTGATGGGAAAGCAGTCACTGGCGCGGGCGACGCTGCCCGTGGCGCTCGGTACAACTCCGCCCTGCGGTATCACCATGGCGTCGGAAGCGGCGTCTGCGTCATCGTGATCGTAAGCGAGGACGGAATGATCGATGTTCTCCCCGACTTGAAGCGACAGGTAGGCCGCACCGAAGTCGAGGTGGCCGTTGCAAAACTCGACCGCGCTTCCCGCTCACCGGTTGACTTCGAACGGGCATCCAAAGCCGCACGACACGTAAGATCGCTCGCCTTCTACCTCAACCAGGACCAGTGCGACACGGTGAACGCAGCGCAGGAACGAGTGGAACAAGAACGCGAAAGACTCGTGCACGCCAGCCGGCAGCCCGGCATAACCCGTGTTGGTTACAAAGTCCTTGTGCCCGACGCGGCGATGAACGATTCCTACTTTCTGCCCGCTTGACGTCGCCGGCTGGCGAGCCATCGTCCGCTGCAGGCGGCATACAGCAGGGTCGGCCGTGAGGGCCTCAACGTTCGAGCACACCGGGTTGTGCCGCATGACTCAGAAGACGTGACCAACCACACGAAGTCCTCGAACACCACCGCCCGTTTCGTCGCTGTCTGCAGCCTTTGGTCAGTCATCGGCGTCGCGTTTCTCGAGAACGCGGCTGACATCATCGGCGCTTTCACTAACCTACTCACGGCCATGAGCTGACACGGCATTCATGACGAACGTGCCATAGGCTGCCGGTCGATCCTTACGACCACCGTCGTCGCGCGCGTCGTGTGGAGCACCCCATCCACCCTGAGGTCTATCAAGAGCCGCATGTCGTGTCCGAGCCGGCAGTCGACGAGCTTGAGCAACGTGACAGGTTGCTCGTCGCGGCGAAGCTCGTGATACTCATCGGGCTCGTCTCGATGACGGGTGACAAGCATCTGGTCAAGGTCGACCGTGTACACCGATCCGGTTTCGGTGGTCACGACGTAGACGCCGGACGTCAGACTATTGAGCGTCAGCAGATCACCGAACATCGCCGACTCCTTCGATTGGTTCGCCGTCGTCAAGTCGGTCGATGCTTAGTATCAGCGTCGTTCTCGCCCAGTAGTAGTCAACAAGCGGGTCAGTTGAGCGCGTGGTGATGAACGCGCGTTGGCCGACCGCGCAGTCCTCGAATGTTCGAAGTCGTCCCGAGGTCGGTGCGCCGTACCGAAGGGCGTTTGGTCCCGGGATCCGCTCCCAGGTTCCGTTGTCGAGGTCGATGATGTGTCGTGAACTCTGGGTGCGGAGCACCCATCGACCGGTCGTCTGCGTTGTCAGATCCGTGACGTCCTCGGGCGCTTCCATCATGGACCCTCGGTCGTCGATGAACTCAAGTTCGAGAGTTTCGGTGTTCAGAATCGCGGCGGCCATTCCGGTGCCGCCGACTGGGGGCAGAGTCACGACGCGGCAGACGAAGCATGTCCGGAGACCGGTCGCATAGGCGAGCGTCTTCACTCCGAACGCTGCATCAGCGGCCAACAGCAGCCGCGGTCGGATCGCGAGGAACGCCCGGTGTACTTCGGCTTGCGACGGCGCATCCACGTATTCCTGGTCCATGGACCCGGGCCGTTCGAGGGGCGGCAGATGCGTGAACAAGACGTCTGCATAGCCGCGGCCGATCGCCTCCACGTCACGGTCGTCGACCCGCTGGTTGTCGCGCTCCGATTCCCCGCCGCCCAAGACCGCGAACTTCTGCCCACTTGCGAACTCATCCCCGGAATCCGCGCGGCAGGTATCCGATGCGGCCCGCCACGAACCGGACTTCCTCTCGGTGCCACGTCCAGGGCAGCTCGGAGTCGTGGTTGAACGGGACGAATCGAAGCCGGACAGGGTCGGACGGTCCGTCAAGGAACAACAGCTTCTGCTCGAACGTGGCGAGTGCCCGACTTGGGTTCCGCCGGCAGGTTTCGCCAGTCGACGCCCTCCGGGATCAAGCCGAGGTCGCCGAGCTGCAGCACGGTGCGAATATCGTGTCGGGCGAGCGCGGCCAGCGCCACGGTGAACGATGGCCAATCTGCCTTCACGGTTCCAAGCACGCCGACTTTATCGCCGTATTGCATCAGTAGAGCACCACCGATTTGAGGTCGCGTCCTGTCTCGTGGAACAACGTGGACGGCGGTGCCGGCCGCTCTCGACTGCACTCGGGATCGTGTTGCAACCACTCCATCATGACCTCGCAATGGTTATTTCATTCACCACTACGATACTGTTGCACGGTGAATCTTTCCACCACCGAAATGAGAGGGGACGCACGCGTGAGACTCCGCCGCTACCATCGTCGCGACCCTGGCTGGTCGATTGATCGCCTGGTCGCCGATCCTGTCGCAGACCTCATCGGTGCGAACCGTGCCGAGATCCTTCGAGCCCTCGCCCTGTTCGAGCCCCTGACGATCAAGGACGCCGTCGCACGCACGACCCTTCGTCGCCGTCCCGCCAGGAAGACGCTCGACGACCTCGTCGCAATCGGCCTCGCATCGCAAGATCCGGACGGCGGCTACCGAGTCAACGACAGTTACGTGCTCACGGGGCCGCTCTTGGAAGCCCTCGACGCTCGGACGAGCGCATTCACCCGAATCAGGGCACTGGCCGCAGAGACCGTGGGGCCCGAGACAACCGTCGCCGTCTACGGATCCGGCAGCGAAAAGAACCTGGGCGTGCTCATCATCACGCACCCCGATGAACACGCCGCCGCCGAGCTCGCAGGAATCCTAGAACGCGTCCTCCCGAAGATGCTTGGCGGCAACCCTCGAATCGAGATCTCCGACGAAGCCGAACTCGCCGACCGCATCGAACGACGCGATCCGACGACGTTGAATCACTGGTGGCGGTCAGAAACGGTGTTCGGCCCGAACCTCGCGGACATGATGATGCAATTCGAACGAAAGCTCGGACCCGGCGCAGGAGACCGGCGCCCGAACTGACGGCGGGCAACGCACTACCGGTCGAAGCTCACGCCGGTCGGCCAGAGATTCTGTTCCAGCGCTCTCTCCAGTTTCCCGATCGTCGCCAGGTCCGGCCATGTACGACCTGCGAGAATCGCCAGGACGGTCGCGTGGTCCAAGCCCGCCGACCTCGCTACCGAACGAACCGTGAGATCGCCCATAGCTTCGCGGAGGTTCTGCGCGAACTCCTGTGCCACGCGAGCGATTGGATCAGTGGCCGTCCCATCGGGCCACTCATCGACGAGCTCGGCCGGACTCGCTCGCCTGATCCTCCCCATGACAGCAGCCTAGGAGATCATCCGCCGCGGCGGCCTTCGAGACTACGAGGACTGCGTCGTTCGACGATAGCCCGCTTCTCGCACGGCTTGCATCGCTTCGCCGAGACCGGCCTGCTTGCGTTCTGCCTCCTGCAGGACATATGCCGCCACCAGTTCCTTCTGCGTCGGTTCGCGAACAACGTGGATGACCTCCGGCTCCGAGGCTGCTGAGAAGGTCGCGCCAGTAAGCTGCTCGGCCACGAGTCTTGCGATCTCGGGAAACTCGTTCGCCCACGAAACGAGATCTGTCAGCGTCATCATCGTCTCGCCCCTGAGGATTCGCTCGACACGATCTGCTCGCGCTGGCTGTCCGTCCGGCCGGCCCGGAGGAGCGAACTCTACGAGCGAACGGCCAGCCCGAAGGAGCTGTCCTCGGAACCGATTCGCCACCTGATGTTGCAGCTGCGCGGCGCGGAATCGTTCGTCGTCCACCGCGACACCAGGTGCAGGCTCGAGGTCGATTTCCGTCTGGCCGAACTGTTTCGGATTCGAGCAAAGTTGACGCGGAGAGAAGGTCCTCGCACCCGGTCTTGGTGACCTTGGCATCCCTCGAACCCCCTGTTGAATATGCACCGCGCTTGTAGGTTATGCGCGAGTTGTGCGGAACCTATCCGACCGTTGCGGTGTATCGCCGAATTCGTCGACAGCCGGTTTCGGACCCCCCGCATACAGACCCTATGCACATCTCAATTTGTCCCGACGCCAGCTCACTCAAACTGATCAGCTCGTGGCCACAGAACCCGACCCAGTCCCACTTCAAGGCGGGCCACCGACTCCATATCCGCCCAGGCGTCCCCGCGCAAGATCAACGACAGGGACGAGCGGCTGACACCTGTTATGTCGCTCACCTCCCGGAGCGACCGTTCACCCATGGCGTCTCGAAGGTTCACGGCGAATCGACGCGCGATCTCCCTCACGGGATCGTCGATCCGAAGGTCTGGCCATCCGACGGCATCGACCGCCGGGGCGCGTCGAGTATGGCGCGGACTCATGCCCAGACAGTAGCCGACCGCGCGGGCTCGGTCGATGCTCGCCACCTGTATGCCCACGTGCGCTCCCAGTTCCGCTTCGCCACGTCATCTGCGAACTTGGAGTTCCGGATCCGGTCAGTGCCCGATGGAATCTCGCGGGAGAGCCTTGGCCTGATCAACGCCCGAACACGACGCCGACGGCGATCTACCCGCGACCGAGAGCACATCGCAGCGATCTCAGCATCCATCGCGACAATTCTGAGCTCGCCGTCCGGAGGGTCGCGCACCTGCCAGGCGCTTTGCTTCGGAACTTCCCTCCTCGAAGATCGCGGCGACATCTGCCGCGCGATCGGGACTATGCACCGGCAACTCGAACACGGTACCTTCGACGCGTGCACTGTCCGTATTTACGGACAGATGCCATTCGAATGTGTAATCGCAATGGAGGCGTACCAGCCGGACCTACCGGCCGACCGTTGGGAGCGTATCCGGGACTTCGTCCTCGATGCCGCGGCCACCGCCGCGCCGCAGTGCGTCTACACGGAGCGTCGCCTCCTCTACGTACTGAGCGGATACATCGACTGGGCGCACAACCTGACAGGCCGCCCGCTTGCCGCCAGCCTCCTGTTCCGGCGGGAGATCATCGACCTCTACGTCGCAAACAACGGCAGCCACCTCGCCGAGGGCTCCCGCCGCAACTACCGTGCCGTTCTACTCCGCGCTGCCGAAGCCCTGCTGCCGGATGCCAACCCGGCACCAATGAAGGCGCTCAACGCGCGAGCAACCTATCCCCCGTACTATCCGCGCGAACTCGCGCTGTTGCGGGTGTGGGCAAGCGCTCAACCATCCGAGTACAGCGAACGTCAGGCCACTCTTCTCCTCTCCCTCGCCGCGGGCGCCGGTCTACGAGCACGGGAGATCGGAGGGCTCCGTCTTGAGGACATCGACGTCGACAGCAGCGGGGTGTTGATCACTGTTGCCGTCGCGGATCCCGTACGCCAGGTACCCATGCTCGCCGAGTGGGAGCGTCCGTTTCAGTGGGCGATCGAATCGGGTACTGCGACGGCCCCCGGCGACTATGTGTTCGGTCGCAAGAGCCGAACCAACTACCCGAACATCGTCAACGCGTTCGTCGCCGGCAGCCGCCGTGTCCCTGACGCCCCGCTTCCGCAGTCCAACCGGCTGAGGAACACCTGGCTCATCACGCACCTCGCTGCGAAGACTGACCTCCGCGCTCTCATGCGCGCTGCGGGAATCGCGAAGTTCGAGAACCTCGCCCGTCTTCTCGCACACATTCCGGAGCTCGACAGCGACGACTATCGTGCTGCCCTCCGACAGGAGGGCCGAGCATGATCGGCATCCCACGCGGGAAGCATCTGCCGGCCCTCGAAGCCGCTGATGCGTTCTTCCACTCCTTCGGCAAGCAATTTGACGTTTACCTGTCGATCGAACGGTCGCGCGCCCTCGATGTGCAGTTCGACGATGCTCACCGTCTCGTAATGTTCTCCCGCGTGCCAGACATGATCCGAGGATGGCGGGAGGAAACAGGCCTGAGCGGGGCTCGCGGACCGAAGCCCTCGATCGATGAAGTAGCACTGCTGATCCTGATGCTGATCCAGATCCGACGGAACGGTGATTTTGTGTGGTCAGAACTCGACAAGACTTTGATCGCGCTGAGCGATGAACAACGCTCTCGACTTGGAGTCAGGAACGATGTCGATGGCTGGTACCACCGAATTCGGAGGTGCTACCGCCGCTTGGAGACAATGATCGATGCGTTCCCGGGTCCGAGGCGTAAGGTCCCCACAGCGAAGCAGTACCGCCGGATCCTTAGGCAACGCGAGAACAACGCCGCGGAGCTGTCGATCCGTGCAGGTCGATTCCATCAACTCATCGAAGCCCTGCTCGAGGCATCCATCCAACTCGTTCCTCGTGAGATTCGCCGACGCTGGAAAGGCAACACCACCCAGGACGCAACAAAGGTGCTGATGCTCGGTGCACGCGGCAACCCCGTGGTCCACGATCTGGCCAGCGACCGGACCCCAATCAACTACGACGCCGGCGCCTACTCCAGGAAGGGCAAGCACAAGGGAGACAAAGACAAGGCCAAAGGCAAGAAGACTGACCACGCCATCGAAGCGGAGATCGCCGCGATGGTCAGGAACGCACCCGGCGAGAAGGCTGACTTCCCACGGTTGATCCTCGGTTATGACTTCCACCGACCGGGCGAGATCAAGGGCGCCGCGAAGAAGATGATCGAGAGCATCGTCGGCCGTGGGCACGCGAGCGGGCATTTCATCACAGACCGCGCATACATGCCGTACGGAGCCAAGGAACTCTTCCGAACCCTTTTCCAACACGGCTACGAACCGGTGTTCGATCTGAAGAAGAATGACCTCGGAAAGAAGGACGCCGTTCCCGCATCACGGAAGAGCTCCCTCCCCCACGAACAAATCGCGTCATTGAACGCCCACCTCATCGTCGTCGGCGGATCGCCCTACCTGAGCTTCATGCCCGAGGCGCTCGTCAACGCTCAACACACCTATGTGAAGACCTTGGAGGCGATTCGTGCAGACACCAAGCTGACTCCCGAGCAACGAGCGCACCTGCGAGCGGAAGCCAAGGCCCTGAGAGACGAGCGTTTCCTCGAACGCGAGGTCTACAGACTGACCCGACGTGGCAGCCGCCGGCCGGACGGGAGTCAGCAGTACAACTACCCCGACCCTGCCGGGTACGGGCTCGCCTACGACGAACGCACGGGTGAGATCATCGAGCCGCCGCGCCAGAAGACCATCGTGATCCCATTCGAGGTCGAGGCGAAGTGGATGCAGAAGTACCCGCACAAGAGTCCGCAGTGGAGAGAGATGTATGGACTGAGGAACGCCATCGAGAGCATCAACAAGATGATCAAGGGCGGCACATCAGAGGACACCCTCGTCGCAACGAAACGCGCACCTCGCGGAAACACTTTCTCGGCGCTCGTTGTCGGACTTGCGTGCGTGTCCGTCAACCTTAGGAAGATCCTGAGCTTCTACCGGAAGCGGTTAACCAAGAGGCTTCTGACCTCGCAAAATCGGCTTCACCGGAGCACGTACCTGACGATCGACCAGATCCGCCAACTTCGAGCCATGTACCCAAAGTGGTCTCCACTTACGCCTCCACCGCCGAAGGCTGAGTAGGCCGCCAGCCACCTTCTGACACCGTTCCCCAGCAGTACCCACGGCTTCGCCCTGCCCAAAAGCAGGGCGAAACGTCGTTAACGGCCCCGAACGGCATCGCCAAGTCGCAAAGACCTATCATCGAGCCGCCGTCGACGCAAAGGAGTCGCGGTGATCACGCTCCAACAACGGAAAACGGCCCTGATCCAGGATCAGGGCCGAAACTCGCCAACGTGAAAACCAATTCCCGCTAACTTGCCGTGGTGCGCGAGGGGGGACTTGAACCCCCACACCCTTGCGAGTACTGGCACCTGAAGCCAGCGCGTCTGCCAATTCCGCCACTCGCGCACGTGTGGTCGCACCGCAGTGCGTCCAACCACGAGAGACTAACATCTCGGGCCCGGCAAAGCCATTCGTGCCGGCGGATGCCGCGACGCACGCCGAGTCGCAGGACGGCCGCCGCGACACGCCGCCGCAGGCACGGCGTGTCGCGTGCTTGCTCCTTCATCTCGGCGCCCCGACCCCACGCGAGAGGGCACATCACGTGACGGCACGAGACGACACGACGGAATCCGAACCGCGCCTCCACGAATGCTTCGAGTCCGGCTCACACCTCGCGCTGCGCCGCCACCCGGAATACCATCGGTCTGCGGGTTCCCGTTGCCCCGACCGACGCGACGAAAGGACTCCCCTTGATCTCTGACCGCGAGTCCCCCCGAGCCGACACCGACATGCCCCTCTCCGATTCCTCCATGCCCTCCATCTCCATGCCCTCGCCCTCCACCTCCACGCCCCCGCCCGCCGACGACGGTCCACCCGCCGACCCCGCGGCACGACTGCGCGGCATCCGTGCCTATCTCTTCGACCTCGACGGCGTGCTGACGCCGACGGCGACGGTGCACATGCACGCGTGGGCGCGCCTCTTCACGCCGTACCTCGCACTGCACGGCGCCGCGCCGTACACCGAGGCCGACTACTTCTCGTTCATCGACGGCAAGCCCCGCTACGACGGGGTGCGGAGCCTCCTCGAGAGCCGGGGCATCCGCGTGCCCGAGGGCGCGGTGACCGATCCGCCCGAGGCCGACACCGTGCACGGGCTCGGCAACCGCAAGAACGCCGCCTTCAACGAGACCCTCGCCGAAGAGGGCGTCGAGGCGTATCCGGCGAGCGTCGCCTTCCTCGACGCCGTTCAGGCGAGCGGATGCCTCGTGGCCGTCGTCTCGAGCTCGAAGAACGCCCCATCGGTGCTGGCCGCCGCGGGGCTCGCCGATCGCTTCGAGGTCGTCGTCGACGGCGCGGTCGCTGCGCGCGACGGCATCGCGGGCAAGCCCGCCCCAGACACCTTCGAGCGCGCGGCCCACCTGCTCGGCCTGCCGACCGCGGTGTGCGCCGTGGTCGAAGACGCCGAGTCGGGCGTGACGGCCGGCGCGACGGGCGACTTCGGCGTCGTGATCGGCGTCGACCGCGGCGTCGGCCGCGACGTGCTCGCCCAGCTGGGCGCCGACCTCGTGGTCGACGAGCTCGACGAACTGATCCCCCTGCTCCCCAACCCCGATCCCAACCCCAACCCCAACCCCAGCCTTCACCCCCACCAGCTCCCCGAGCCCCTGACCACCCGAGAGGACCGCGAATGAGGTTCGCCGACCACGACCCGCTGAACCGCACGCGCTTCCCGATCGACGAGTGGGCGCTCGTCGAGACCGCGTTCGGCGACGCCGACATGGGTCGCACCGAGACGTTGTTCGCGGTCGGCAACGGTTACCTGGGCCTTCGCGGCAACGTCGAGGAGGGCCGCGACGGCCACATGCACGGCACCTTCGTGAACGGGTTCCACGAGACGTGGCCGATCCGCCACGCCGAGGAGGCGTTCGGGTTCGCCCGGGTCGGCCAGACGATCGTCAACGCGCCGGATGCGAAGGTCATCCGCCTCTACGTCGATGACGAGCCGCTCGTGCTCACGATCGCCGAGCTCCTCGCCTACGAGCGCCGGCTCGACTTCCGGCTCGGCGCCCTCAGCCGTTCGATCGTCTGGCGCACGCCGTCGGGCAAGCGCGTGCTCATCACGAGCCGCCGCATGGTCAGCTTCACCGACCGACACCTCGCGGTGCTCGACTACGAGGTCGAGATGCTCGACGCGGATGCCGCGGTGACGATCTCGAGCCAGATCCTGAACCGCCAGGACGGGCGCGACGAGTACCGTTCGGGCGTGCCCGAGGTTCCCAGCGGCTTCGACCCGCGCAAGGCCGAGATGTTCAACGAGCGCGTACTGCAGCCGCGAGTCAAGCGCAATGAGGGCGGGCGCCACGTGCTCGCCTACCAGACGACGAACTCGGGCATGACGATCGCCGTCGGCGCCGAGCACGAGATCGCGACCGAGAACCGGTTCACCGAGTCGAGCACGATCGGCGACGACCTCGCCAAGCACATCTACCGGGTGCAGGCCAAGCAGGGAACGCCGATCCGGGTGACGAAGATCATCAGCTATCACACGGCCCGTTCCGTGCCCGCGCGGGAGCTCGTCGATCGCTGCGACCGCACGCTCGACCGCGCCGCCGAGTCCGGCGTCGCGGCGCTCTTCGCGCAGCAGCGCTCGTGGCTCGACGACTTCTGGGCGCGCTCCGACGTCGAGATCGAGGGCCAGGCCGCGATCCAGCAGGCGACCCGGTGGAACCTCTTCCAGCTCGCCGAGGCGACGGCCCGCACCGACGGCGACGGCGTCGCCGCCAAGGGGGTGTCGGGTTCCGGTTACGGCGGCCACTACTTCTGGGACACCGAGGTCTACGTGATGCCGTTCCTCACGTACACGGCTCCCGTCGTGGCACGCAACGTGCTGCGATTCAGACAACGGATGCTTCCTGCCGCCCGCGCCCGGGCGGTGGACCTGAACCAGCGCGGAGCCCTCTTCCCGTGGCGCACGATCAACGGCCAGGAGTCGAGCGCGTACTATGCGGCCGGCACCGCGCAGTACCACATCGACGCCGACATCTCCTACGCGCTCACGCAGTACGTCGCGGCGACCGGCGACGACGACTTCCTCGCCCGCGGCGCCATCGACATCCTCGTCGAGACCGCCCGCATGTGGGAAGATCTGGGATTCTGGCGGTCGAACAACACCGACGACGTCTTCCACATCCACGGGGTCACGGGGCCCGACGAGTACACGACCGTCGTCAACGACAACCTCTTCACCAACGTGATGGCGCGAACGAACCTCGCGTCCGCGGCATCCGCCGTCGACAATCTGCAGGTGCTCGACCCCGTGGCCTACGAACGTCTCGTCGATCGGCTCATGGTGACCCCGGCCGAGGTCGCGAGTTGGCGGCGAGCGGCCGCGCACATGCACATCCCGTTCGACGAGCAACTCGGCATCCACCCGCAGGACAGCGCGTTCCTGCAGAAGGAGCTGTGGGATCTCGAGCAGACTCCCGAAGACCGCCGGCCGCTCCTGCTGCACTACCATCCGCTCGTCATCTACCGCTTCCAGGTGCTGAAGCAGGCCGACGTCGTGCTCGCGCTCTACCTGCAGGGCGACCGCTTCTCCACCGAGGCGAAGCGTGCGAACTTCGAGTACTACGACCCGCTGACGACGGGCGACTCGACGCTCTCGGCCGTCATGCAGTCGATCATCGCGTCGGAGGTCGGCTATCACGAGCTCGCGATCCGGTACTTCCGCTCCGCACTCTTCGTCGACCTCGCCGACCTGCACAACAACACGGCCGACGGCGTGCACGTCGCCTCGACCGGCGGGGTGTGGGCCGCGCTCGTCTCCGGATTCGGCGGGTTCCGCGACCACAACGGCGTCTTCACCTTCGACCCGCGACTGCCCGACGGCTGGGCGAGCCTGACGTTCCGCATCACGCTGCGCGGCACGAGGCTCCGCGTCACCCTCGACCCCGACGCCATCTCCTTCGCGGTCGAGCTCGGCACCGAGGCACGGGTCAGGGTTCGCGGCGCCGAGGTGTTCGTCAGTGCAGGCACGGATGTCTCGGTGCCGCTCGACGGCCAGGGTCCGCGTCTCTTCGGAGCGCCGACGATGCGCGACGTCACGAGCACGCGCCGCGCCGACGGAACCCTGCTCACCGCGTCGATTCCGACCTTCTCGGTCGACGTCGACGAAGCCGATGCGGGGATGCAATTGGACTGATCACGAGTGTTCACAGCCCTTCGGGCTACCATGTCACAGTCACGACAGCGTCGGTGCGAATCTGGAGCGGGAGACCCGTGGGCCTACTGGACAACTTCGAGAAAAGTCTCGAGCGAGCCGTCAACGGCGCCTTCGCGAAGACATTTCGTTCGGGGCTGCAGCCCGTCGAGATCACCTCGGCCCTGAAGCGGGAGATCGACACGAAGGCCGCAGTCGTCTCGCGCGACCGCGTGCTCGTGCCCAACAGCTTCGTCGTGCGCATGGCGCCCGAAGACCACACTCGCATGACGAGCCTCGGCCCCGCGCTCATCGACGAGCTCGTCGATCTCGTGCAGAAGCACGCCGCGAGCCAGCGCTTCCAGTTCGCGGGCGGCATCACGCTCGAGCTGGCGGCCGACCAGGGCCTCAGCGTCGGCATGGTGCAGGTCGACTCGCAGAACGTGAAGGGCCAGGTCGCCTGGACCCCGGTGCTCGACGTCAACGGCAAGCGCTACCCGATCATGAAGGGCCGCACGGTGATCGGTCGCGGCAGCGAGGCCGACGTGACGCTCGACGACTCCGGCGCCTCACGACGACACGCCGAGGTGCAGTGGGACGGCAGTCGTGCCCGCGTGCGCGACCTCGGCTCCACGAACGGCACCCAGCTCAACGGCTCTCCGGTCAAAGACGCCATCCTCGAACCCGACTCCGTCATCGGCATCGGCCGCTCGCGCATCACCTTCAGGGTGCTCGCACAGGCCTCGAACGCGGGCGGAGCCGCTCGCGGCCGCACCGACCCCGCCACCGAACGTCACGACATGGGCGGGTTCTGGGGGCCCGGCGAATGAGCGAACTGACCCTCCTCGTCCTCCAGCTCGGCTTCCTCGTGCTGCTCTGGGTGTTCATCTTCGCGATCGTCTACGCCCTGCGCAGCGATCTGTTCGGCCAGCGCGTGCGCAAGCTGCAGCCCGAGACCGCCGCGCCGGCGGCGGCATCCACGTTCCCGGCTGCGGCGCCCGTGGCCGCGGCGCCGACCTCGCCGGTCACGTCCCGCGCAGCACCCGACGGCTCGAGCGAACTCGCGTCGAGCGACAATGCGACCAGGCTCATCATCACGAGCGGCACGAAGAACGGCACCGAGTTCCCGCTCGGCAACGACGAGATCACGATCGGCCGGTCGAGCGACTCGGCGATCATCATCCGCGATGACTACACCTCGACCCACCACGCGCGGCTCATGCAGTGGAACGGCCGGTGGATGCTGCAGGACCTCGACTCCACGAACGGCACCTTCCTCAACGGCTCCCGAGTGACCGTGCCGACCCCCATCCCGCTCGGAGCCACCGTCAAGGTCGGAGCGACGACGTTCGAGCTGCGACGGTAGCCCGTGGCGACCATCAAGGCGAGCGCCGCGGTCTCGCACGTCGGCCGGATCCGCTCGAACAACCAGGACTCCGGGTACGCCGGACGCCGTCTGTTCATGGTGGCCGACGGCATGGGCGGGCACGCCGGCGGCGATGTCGCGAGTGCGATCGCCACGCGCCGCATCGCCGAGGCCGACGCCGACTACGAGCACACGACCGAGGCCGCGGCCTCCCTCGAAGGCGCCCTGATCGCCGCCAACCGCATGATCGCCGCCACCGTCGCCGAGCATTCGGAACTCACCGGCATGGGCACGACGGTGAGCGGCATTCTGCTCGTCGACGATCACGTCGTCATCTCCCACATCGGCGACTCCCGCATCTACCTGCTGCGCTCGGGCGAGCTCAGCCAGGTCTCCACCGACCACACGTTCGTGCAACGGCTCGTCGACGCCGGTCGCATCACCGCCGAAGAGGCCATGGTGCACCCGCGGCGCTCGGTGCTCATGCGGGTGCTCGGCGACGTCGAAGCCTCGCCCGAGATCGACTCGATGGTGCTCGACACCCGCGAAGGCGACCGGTGGATGCTCTGCTCCGACGGCCTGTCGGGCGTCGTCTCATTCGACGAGATCCACGGGTTCATGTCGGCCGAGGCCGGTGCCAAGCAGGTCGCCGATCGGCTCGTGAAGGCGTCCCTCGACGGCGGCGCCCCCGACAACGTCACCGTGGTCCTCCTCGACATCGGCGAACCGCCCGCGCCGGCGACCCCGCCGCTCGTCGTCGGGTCTGCGGCGGCCCCGCCGGCGTTCGGCCAGGCCGCCGAGCCGGCGCGGCCCCGCGGCATCCGTCTCGCGCCGTTCCGTCCGCACCCGGTGCAGGAGACGCACTTCGAACCCGACTCCGAAGACTTCTTCGACGAGATCATCGAGGAGGACGCCCGGCGCCGGCGCCGGCGCCGCTGGATGTGGAGCTTCTGGATCGTGCTGCTGATCGTCGCGATCGTCGCGACCTTCGCGCTCGGCTACCAGTGGACGCAGACCCGCTTCTACGTGGGCGAATCGAACGGCAGGGTTGCGATCTACCAGGGCATCCAGCAGAACCTCGGGCCGCTGTCGCTGCACGAACTGCACACCGAGACGAAGGTCGACGTCGCAGAACTCCGCACCTACGACCAGCAGCGGGTCGAGCAGACGATCAGCGCCGGTTCGTTCTCCGAGGCGTATCGCATCGTGCAGCGGCTGGAGGAATCCCTTGAGTGACGCACAGACGCCGGCGCGCACCGCCACGCCGCCAGAGGGCATCCGGCGCATCCGGATGCCGCAGAAGCTGCGCCACCTCGAGTTCTGGCTGCTGCTCGCGGCGTGCTTCATCAACGCCGTGGCGATCGTGCTCGTGCAGTTCGGGGCGCTCGGCCGCGTCGACACGCAGCTCGTGCTGCTCGGCGCCGGCCTCTCACTGCTCGTGTTCGGGCTGCACGTCGCGATGCGGTTCGTGGCCCGCGACGCCGACCCGTTCCTGCTGCCGATCGCGACGCTGCTGAACGGGCTGGGCATCGCGATGATCTACCGCATCGACATCGCCGAGGGTGATTCGGGCTGGGAGAGCGCGGCGGTGCGTCAGATCGCCTGGAGCGCGATCGCGATCGTGTGCGCGATCGCGACGATCCTCGTGATCCGAAACCACCGGGTCCTCTTCCGCTACACCTACCTCGCCGGACTCGCGGCGATCGTGCTGCTGCTGCTGCCGCTCGTTCCGGGCCTCGGGCGCGAGGTGTCGGGGGCCCGCGTCTGGATCGGCTTCGGCGACGTCGCGACCTTCCAGCCGGGCGAGATCGCGAAGATCGCGCTGGCCGTCTTCTTCGCCGGCTATCTCGTGCGCAATCGCGACTCGCTGTCGATGGTCGGCACGAAGTTCCTCGGCATGAAGTTCCCCCGCGCGCGCGATCTCGGGCCGCTCCTCATCGTGTGGGCGCTGTCGATGGCCGTCATCGTCTTCCAGCGCGACCTCGGCACCGCCCTGCTCTACTTCGGGCTCTTCCTCGTGATGCTCTACGTCGCGACGAGTCGCATCTCGTGGGTCGTGCTCGGCATGAGCCTCTTCATCGGCGGCGCGATCATCGCGAGCCAGACACTCGACTACGTCGGCAACCGCTTCGCGAACTGGCTCGACCCGTTCGCCCCCGAGCGGTTCGACCAGGAGTTCGGCGGCAGTTACCAACTCGTGCAAGGGCTGTTCGGACTCGCGAACGGCGGCCTCGTCGGCACGGGCTGGGGCCAGGGCCGCCCCGACCTCACCCCGGTGCCGCAGAGCGACTACATCATCGCGAGCCTCGGCGAAGAACTCGGCCTCGCCGGCGTCTTCGCGATCCTCGCCCTCTACCTGCTCTTCGTGGCCCGCGGGTTCCGCATCGGCTTCGCCGGCCAGGACGACTTCGGCAAGCTGCTCGGCGTCGGGCTCGCGTTCGTCGTCGCCCTCCAGGTCTTCATCGTCGTCGGCGGCGTCACGCGGGTCATCCCGCTGACGGGGCTCACGACCCCGTTCCTCGCCGCCGGCGGTTCGTCGCTCGTGGCCAACTGGATCATCGTGGCCCTCCTCCTCCGACTGTCCGATACGGTTCGCAACCATCCGAGGCTGGTGATCGACGGATGAATCGAGAACTCAAGCGCGTCTCCATCGTCGCCTTCCTCATGTTCCTCACCCTGCTCGTCTCGTCGACGATCATCCAGTACGTGCAGGCCGAGGCCCTCTCCGCCGATCCTCGCAACTCGCGCACGCTGTACGAGAGCTATTCGGTCGAGCGCGGCCCGATCCTCGTCGGCGGCGAACCGATCGCCTTCTCGCAGCCCTCAGACGACGACTACCGGTTCCAGCGCATCTACGCCAACGGTCCGCTGTACGCGCCGATCACCGGCTACATCCCCGTCAACGGCGAGGCGACGGGCCTCGAGCGCTCGCTCAACGACGAGCTCAGCGGCCAGTCGTCGAGTCAGTTCTTCGACTCCCTGAACCGACTCATCTCCGGGCAGGACCCGATGGGGGCATCCGTCGAGGTCGCGATCGACCCGGTCGCACAGCAGGCCGCATGGGACGCCCTCGGCGACTACTCCGGCGCGGTCTACGTCTCGGAGCCGTCGACCGGCCGGATCATCGCGATGGTCACCAAGCCGACCTTCGACCCGAACACCCTCGCGGTGCACGACAGCGCACAGGTGACCGCGACCTACGAGGGCCTCCTCGCCGATCCGGGTGATCCGCTCTTCAACCGCGCGACCGGCGGCGACATGAACCCGCCCGGCTCCGTGTTCAAGCTCGTCACCACGGCGGCGGCGCTCGAATCGGGCCGGTACACGCCGGAGAGCCAGTTGCCGAACCCCGGCACGTTCACGCTGCCGGGCACGAATTCCGTCGTGCGCAACACCGAGGGCGGCAACTGCGGCGGCGGCGCGACCGTCAGCCTCGCGACGGCCCTCCGACTCTCCTGCAACATCCCGTTCGCCGAACTCGGCATCGAACTCGGCGACGCCGCCATTCGCGAGCAGGCCGAGAAGTTCGGATTCAACAGCGAGTTCCTGATCCCGACGACCACCGAGCCGAGCGTGTACCCGCGGGTGCTCGACGACGCGCAGACGGCACTGTCGGCCTTCGGCCAGTACGAGGTGCGCACCACCCCCATGCAGATGGCGATGGTGTCGGCGGCGATCGCGAACGGCGGCATCGTGATGAACCCGAACCTCGTCGATCAGGTCACCGCCCCCGACTTCACACCGTTGCAGGAATTCGCGCCCGACGAGTTCGGGCGGGCGATCAGCGAGGAGACGGCGAGCACGATGGTGGAGATGATGGTCAACGGCGTCGAGAACGGGGCCGCGAGTAATGCAAGAATAGACGGCGTCAGCGTGGCCGGTAAAACGGGTACGGCGGAGAACGGCGAGAGTGACCCCTACACTCTCTGGTTCACCGGGTTTGCTCCCGCCGACAATCCTCAGTATGCAATCACGGTACTCATCGAGGATGGCGGGGGATTGGGTCAGGAGGGGTACGGCAATCTCATCGCCGCACCCGTCGCAAAGCAGGTACTAGAGGCGGTGCTGAACAAATGAGACCGAGCGCAGGGCTCACCTTCGGAGGGCGCTACGAACTGCAATCCCGCATCGCGATCGGCGGGATGGGCGAGGTGTGGCAGGCCACAGACCTCGTCATCGGCCGTCAAGTCGCGATCAAGATCCTCAAAGACGAGTATCTCGGCGATCCGGGCTTCCTCGAGCGCTTCCGCGCCGAGGCCCGTCATGCCGCGCTGGTCAACCACGAGGGCATCGCCAACGTCTTCGACTACGGCGAGGAGGACGGCAGCGCCTACCTCGTCATGGAACTCGTGCCCGGCGAGGCGCTGTCGACGATCCTCGAGCGAGAGCACGTGCTCTCGACCGACAAGGTGCTCGACATCGTCGCGCAGACCGCAGCGGCCCTGCAGGCCGCGCACGCGGCCGGCCTGGTGCACCGCGACATCAAGCCCGGCAACCTGCTCATCACACCCGACGGCCGGGTCAAGATCACCGACTTCGGCATCGCGCGCATCGCCGACCAGGTGCCGCTGACGGCCACCGGCCAGGTCATGGGCACCGTGCAGTACCTCTCGCCCGAACAGGCGTCAGGTCACCCCGCGTCGCCGACGACCGACATCTACTCGCTCGGCATCGTCGCGTACGAGTCGCTCGCCGGCCGCCGCCCGTTCACGGGTGAGTCGCAGGTCGCGATCGCGATGGCGCAGATCAACGAGACCCCTCCCGATCTGCCGGTCACGGTCTCCGAGCCCGTGCGCAACCTCGTCTACGCCTGCATCGCGAAGAACCCCGCCGACCGCCCGCAGTCGGCCGCGCATCTGGCCCGCGCCGCCACGGCGCTGCGTCGGGGCGACGTGCAGGCGGCGGCCGCGGCGGTGCCGGCGGTGCTCGGCGCTGCCGGTCTCACCGCTGCGACGATGCTCATGCCGCAGTCCGGCGCCACCGCCGCGACCACGGTGATGCCGTCGGCCGCCGGAGTGCCGGCCGACGATGAAGAGCCGGTCGAAGAGAAGAAGAAGCGCAGCCGCTGGACGTGGCCGCTCATCGTACTCATCGCGCTGCTCGCGATCGTGCTCATCGGCACGATCATCGCCCTTGCACTGAACGGCGGGGCGAAGGAAGCGCCGTCCACAACTCCCACGACGCCGCCTTCGACCTCGAGCACGCCGCCGCCGTCGAGCGCCCCGCCCACCAGCGCGGCCCCGACGACCGCCCAGGTCAACCGTGAGAACTACCTCGGTCTCTCGGTCGATGAGGCGCGGGCGCAGCTCGAGGCGCTCGGCATGGTCGTCAATGCGGTGGAAGGCAACCCCGCTGCGACGCCAGACGAGGCAGGCCTCGTCTACGACGTCAACCCGACGGGCAACATGGATCTCGGCTCCGAGGTGACGATCACGTACTACGCGAGCCCGGTGCCGCCGAGCGCACCGAGCGCACCGCCCACGGTCGACCCGGCCGAGGTCGACGCCGGCGCTCTCGTGAAGGTCACGTGGCCTGCGCAGTCGTGCCCGAGCGGGCAGACGCTGAGCGGCTACGAGGTCGCCGTCACGGGCGACGCGACCCCGCCGAGCCCGGTCGGCGCGAACACGACGACGGTCAACGTGCAGGCAGGCACGCAGCCGTTCGATGTCACCTTCCGGTACTTCTGCGGCCAGATCGATTCGCCGTACTCACCGGCCGCTGCTGTGACGATCGCGCCGTAGCGCGGCAGCCCGGCAGAGCAGGCCGACTGGAGATGAGAGGGAAGAGGATCGCACGGTGAACGATGAAGGACGGGTGCTCGCGGGTCGATACCGCGTCGGCGCCCTCATCGGGCGCGGTGGAATGTCCGATGTGCACGTCGGCACCGATACGCGGCTCGGGCGTCAGGTCGCGATCAAGCTGCTGAAGCCGCAACTCGCGACCGACCCGGCCTTCCGCATGCGGTTCCGTCAGGAGGCACAGTCGGCGGCGCGCATGGCGCACCCGACCATCGTGCGCGTCTTCGACGCCGGTGAGGAGACCGTCGTCGATGGGGCCGGGCAAGAGGTGCAGCTTCCCTTCATCGTCATGGAGTTCGTCGAGGGGCGCCTGCTGAAGGACATCATCCACGACGGACCGCTCGAGCCTTCCGCTGCGGTGCGCGTCATCGACGGCGTGCTCACAGCGCTCGAGTACTCGCACCGGGCCGGCGTCGTGCACCGCGACATCAAGCCCGGCAACATCATGATCACCACCACCGGTCAGGTGAAGGTCATGGACTTCGGCATCGCGCGGGCCGTCTCCGACTCGTCCACGACGGTCGCGCAGACCACCGCGATCCTCGGAACCGCTTCCTACTTCTCACCCGAGCAGGCCAAGGGCGAGACCGTCGACGCGCGAACCGACCTCTACTCCGCCGGCGTGGTGCTCTTCGAGATGCTCACGGGTCGCCCGCCGTTCCGCGGCGACACGCCGGTTGCCGTCGCATATCAGCACGTGAGCGAGCGGCCGGTCAAGCCGAGCGTCATCAACCCGAAGGTCTCGCCGGCACTCGACACCGTCGTGCTGCACGCCCTCGCGAAGGATCGCGACCAGCGCTACCAGACTGCGGCGGAGTTCCGGAACGACGTCGACACCGCGGCATCCGGGCGGGTACCGGTGCATCGCGAGCCCGACCAGGCGACCCTGCTCTTCGGCGCGCCCACCTCCTCGCTCTCGAGCTCCGAGCTGGCGCTGCGCCAGCTCGCCGAAGACGAGACCATGACGAGAACCCAGCGCCGTCCTCCGGCGATCTGGATCTGGTCGGGCATCGTCGGCGTCATCGTGATCGTCATCGCCGTCATGTACTGGGCATTCAATCTTCAGCCGACGACCGAGATCCCGCCGAATGTGCGCGAGATCCCGGTGATGACCGGCTTCACCTACGAAGAGGCGGTCGAAGCACTCCAAGAACTCGGGCTGCCCGCCACCGCCATCGAGACGACCGACGACGCCGTTCCGGCCGACCAGGTGATCCGCACCGATCCTGCTGCGGGCGAGATCGTCGACGCCGGCACCGCGGTGACGGTGTACGTCTCCACCGGCAAGCAGGCCGTCACCGTACCCGACGTACAGAACAAGACGCTCGAGCAGGCGAAGGCCGATCTGACCGCCCTCGGACTGGTGCCGGGGGTCGAGAACCGCGAGTCGTCGCCGACCGTGGCGGGCGACACCGTGCTCGGCACGAGTCCCGAGGCCGGCGCGTCGGTCGAGGCCGGGTCGACGGTCGATTTCCGCATCTCGAGCGGCATGGTCACCCTCACGGATGTCACGGGCCAGACGCTCGCCGCCGCAACCTCCTACCTCGCCGCAGAGAACCTGCAGCTCACGGCCGTTCCGAAGCCCGACGGCTCGTGCGCCTCCGAACCCGGTTCTCCCGTGACCCAGCAATCGATGCCGCCCGGAGACGTGCCACAGCACTCCACGGTCGAACTCACCTACTGCGCCGGGTAGCACCTCGGGTCGTCACCCCGCCGGTCAGCGCTGCACCGATCAGCGCTGCACCGATCAGCGCTGCGCCGGTCAGCGCTGCACCGGCTCGTCGAATCGGGGACCGGCGCGCGTAGCCCGTCAGGCGATCGCGGTCGCCCGCACGAGCGGGCTCAGGCCGACGGCGCGTTCGCGTGCTTCGGGCAGCCCCGCGACCGCGAGCCAGTTGCCGAGCATGCGGTAGCCGCCCTCGGTGAGCACCGATTCCGGGTGGAACTGCACCCCGAGGATCGGAAGGCTCTCGTGCCGCAGGCCCATGATCACGCCGCCCTGGGTGCGGCTCGTCACGACGAGGTCGTCGGGCACGGTGCCGTCGACGACAGCGAGCGAGTGATAGCGCGTTGCAGTGAACGGCTGCGGAACCCCGTCGTAGAAGTCGCTGCCGTCGTGGGTGATGACGGAGGTCTTGCCGTGCATGAGTTCTTCGGCGTTCGTCACGACCCCGCCGAACGCCTCGGCGATCGCCTGGTGGCCGAGGCAGACTCCGAGGATCGGCTGCCCCGATACGAGGGCCGCCTCGACGACCGGGATCGACACACCGGCATCCGCCGGCTTGCCGGGCCCGGGCGAGATGAGCACCGCGTCGTACTCGGCGATGCGCGAGGCCACCTCGTCGATCCCGAACGAGTCGTTGCGCACGACCTCGGTCTCGGCACCGAGCTCCTGCAGGTACCCGTTCAGGGTGTAGACGAAGCTGTCGTAGTTGTCGATGACGAGAACGCGGATCGTCGTGTGTTCCATGTCAGTTCACTCCACCGTGACGTTGATCGGATTCAGAATGCCATCGACCCACGGGAAGACCCAGGTGAACAGCGCGAACACGGCCGCCGCGACGAGCAGCAGCATCAGGATGATCCGCAGCCACACGGGTCCGGGCAGGACCCTCCAGAGTGCACCGTACATGTCTCAGCTCCCCCAGGTCGCCACGATCGGCGCGATCTCGGCCGGCGCGCCGGCCGCACTCGGTTGCCATGACTCGAGCACGCCGTACGCGATGATGCGCTCGGCGGTCGAGTACAGCGGGTTGCAGCTCGTGAGCGTGACGATGCGGTCGGTCGGCGCCAGGTCGGGGTGATGCGGCACTGGGGCCAGCACATCGACGGTCTCGGGCGTCACGTACTCGAAATCGCGGAACCGGTAGGTGTACCAGCCGTCTTTGGTCTGGATGTAGATCGCGTCACCGAGCTGCAGTTGCTCGATCTCGTGCATGCCGCCCCCGTAGGCGCTGCGGTGCGCGGCGATCGCGAAGTTGCCGACCTCGCCGGGCATCTGCGTCTGCGGGTAGTGCCCGACGCCCAGGTCGAAACTGTTGAGCACGTCGAGCCCGTAGCCCTCGGCGATGTTGCGCTGCGAATCCTCGCCGAATCGCGGCACGTACATGACCGCGAAGGCCTCGCTGTCGTCGTACTCGGTCGCGTCGACGACGGGATCGCCGTAGTCGGCCGGCACCGGAGGGGGCGTCTCCCCCTGGCTCGCGCGCGCCTCCTCCTGCCATCGACTGCTGAGTTCGGATGCGGCGGACGACTGCTGTCCGGCCATGATCGCGTCGTTCCACCACAGCTGCCAGCCGAGGAACAGCAGGATCACCGCACCCGCGGTGAGGAGCAGTTCACCGAGCACGCCGACGACGCTCACGCGTGGGCGCCGAGCAACCGAGTCTCGCCGCGCACGCCGCGATTCGGGTTGGGACTCGGGCATGAGGGTGATTCTAGCCCGCGCAACAGTGAACCGAATGTGTCGGCAAGCCCATCCTCGACTAGAATCACCCGCATGGCACGTACGAAATCATCGAAGCCCGCGACCGCAGAGTCGACGAGCCGCGAAGACGCTCCGAATCCGGTCTGGTTCAAGCCCGTCATGTTCGGCTTCATGCTCATCGGACTCGCCTGGATCATCGTGTTCTACGTGAGCCAGGGTGCCTTCCCGATCGCCGAACTCGGATCGTGGAACATCCTCATCGGCTTCGGCATCGCCTTCATCGGCTTCCTCATGACCACACGCTGGCGATAACAGCGCTCAGCGAACGAGAGAGGGCGGATGCTGCAGCATCCGCCCTCTCTCGTTTCGCGTTTCCGCTGCAACAGCCTCGGGGTTATCCACAGGTTGTGGAAAACCTCGGGTCCTCGTGTCCCCTGAAATGGCGACAACTACACCGGTGTAACTCTCCCCAGTTGTGGAGAATCCTGTGGATAACTTCGGGTGCCGGTATCAGGCGATCGGGAAGAAGACGTAGCGAAGGCTCAGCAGCACCAGCACCACGCCCACGGCGACCAGCAGCCAGGTCTGCAGCGACTGCTGCGATCGCTTGCGCGTCTCGACCATGATGAGGCCGATGAGCGCACCGGCGACGAGACCCCCGAGGTGCGCCTGCCAGGCCACGTTCATGCCCGGGATGAAGCCGATGACGAGGTTGATGCCGAGCAGCACGAACAACTGGGTCGCCTGTCCGCCGAGCCGGCGCTGAATGACGAGGAAGGCACCCATGAGACCGAAGATGGCACCGGATGCACCGACGACCGGCACATTCGGCGGGGCGAGCCAGAGCACGCCCACCGAGCCGGCGAACCCGGCGAGGAGGTAGAGCGAGAGATAGCGCCACCGACCGAGCAGGCCTTCGAGCAGCTGTCCGAAGATCCACAGGGTGTACATGTTGAGCAACAGGTGCAGGATGCTTCCGTGTGCGAACACCGAGGTCATCATGCGCCAGGGCTCGAGCGCTCCCGGATGCGAGAAGACGCCCGCGTACCGGATGGAATCAGTGACGCCGAGGCCCGGAATCATCTGCAGAAGGTAGACCGCGACGGATATTCCGATGAGGGCATAGGTGACGACGGGGGCTCCGCGGCCCGCTGCCGATCGCGCGCGCGTCAAGACGGCGGGCTTGGTACGCGGGGCGTTGGCGCGCTGCTCCCGCATGCACTCGGGGCAGATCACCCCGACCGGCGCCTGCGTCTGGCATTCGGGGCAGATCGTGCGCCCGCACCGCTGGCAGAGGATGTAGCTCTGCCGGTCAGGGTGTCGATAGCAGTAGTTCGCCCGCTCAGGCCCCGCGTCGCTCACCTCTCGGTCAGCGCTGCTCGACGGTGATGCTCTCGATGACGATGTCTTCGAGAGGCTTGTCACGACCGTCGGTCGCCACAGCGGCGAGCTTGTCGACGACGGCCTGGCTCGCGGCATCCGTGACCTTGCCGAAGATCGAGTGCTTGCCCTGCAGCCACGTGGTCGGGCCGACGGTGATGAAGAACTGCGAGCCGTTGGTGCCGCGGCCCATCTGGATGCCGGCGTTCGCCATGGCGAGCACGTAGGGCTCGGTGAAGTCGAGTTCCGAGGTGATCTCGTCGTCGAACTGGTAACCCGGGCCGCCGACACCCTGGCCGAGCGGGTCGCCGCCCTGGATCATGAAGCCGGGGATGATGCGGTGGAAGATGACGCCGTTGTAGAGGGGCGCGGTGGACTTCTCGCCGGTGGCCGGGTGGGTCCACTCGATCTCGCCGGTGGCGAGCCCGACGAAGTTCCCGACCGTCTTCGGGGCGTGGTCGCCGTAGAGGTCGACCTTGATCGGTCCGTGGTTGGTGTTGAGCGTCGCGACAGCGGTAGGAATCGGCATCCTCATATTCTGTCATGGGTGGATTCGTCAAGCGGCATGCCGTATTCGGACTCTCACCTCGCTTCCAGCCGCATCAATGGCAAGATGGAGTGGTTCGCTGCATACAGATGGAGGTCGAGATGAGCCTGTCACGCAAGCGCCGGAAGGAACTCAAGCGACTGCAGAGCAACGCTGGAGAACTCTGGGAGAACCAGCAGCACGTGCTCGAGCACGCCAACGCCGTCGCACGTGAGGCCAGCCGTCAACTCGGTCACCTCACGCGCGAAGAGGTCGTACCACGGGTTCGCACCGGCTACGAGAGCTACGTCCAGCCCAACGTCAAGCGGGCCGGCAAGGTCGCCCGTGCGGCCGGCGACACGGTGGAGCGCACCATGGGCAACGCTCTCGGATCGGTGCTCTCGATCGGTGACATCGCCAATGACACCCGGGTGCGCCGTGCCATCGAGCGCGTCTCGCCTCGCGCGGCCGTCGTCGTCAAGGAGAAGAAGGGCCCGGGTGTGGGCACCTATCTCGCGATCGGCGCCGGCATCATCGCTGCGGCCGGCGTCGCGTATGCCGTCTGGCAGACGTTCCGAGCCGACGACGAGCTCTGGGTCGCCGATGACGAGACGGTAGGCGAGGCCTCCCCCACCGTCTGATTCGTGCTGTTTCCCGATGGCCCTGCCTGATCCAGGCGGGGCCATCGGTGTCGATACCGGCGCTGGCGAAGGTTCGAAATCTCAGTGCGGGCACTGATTCTCGGTCAATCTGAGAAAACGCCTTGCGGTCGACATGAAGATCCCGCTAGTGTCGTCAATCGGTGTTCGATACACCGCGACAGAGAGAGGAGTTGATACCCATGATGAAGCACATCTTCACGCCAGCATTCACCGCGGCCCACACGGGAGTCCTCCTCTCCCCTCGGGCCTGCTAGCAATTCGCCCCGACGTCACGCGCAGTAGCGCCTGACTGTCCACTCCGCCCCTCGGGTGTGAGCCTGCGGCCATCGGCCGCACATCCGATCGACGATTCCTCGTCGGCGCCTCAGGCGATCGGATGCACCGGGCTCACCCCGTGCGCGGTCGGTCGAGCGGCACCCATCGGGTGCTCCAGCGCGCCCTCGGGCGCTCCGGCGCCCTTCGTGCCGTTCGCGACCCGCGACCCGCGACGCTGCATGTCGCACATCGCACTGCATCTTCAACCGCAGAATCCTCACCACCACATCCAGAAGGAAACACCGTGAACACGAGTACGCTCACCGTCGGCCGAACCTCACAGGGTCAGGCCTCCACCCTTCGTGCAGACGCACGACAGTTGCATGAACGCCTGGCGCGACGCGCCGGTCTCGGGCTCCTCGCCTGGGGTCGTCGCCGAGACGCCCAGCGCACGCACACCGCGCATGCCGAGCGCCGTCGGAACGAACTGGCAGCAGCACACCTGCAGGCCGCGGACTTCCAGCGGATCGCCCTGCTCGCGCAGCCGTTGATCTGAGCGCGTCATGCCGAAGATCGACACCACACACCGCCGGCCCCCGCTCGGTCTCTCCGTCGCACACGCGATGGCAAGACCGGCGGGGAGCCCGGCAGCCCGCGGCCGTGTCGCGAGCGGTTCGGCCATGACGGCCGGAACGCCGGCGACACGGCCGCGGGTGCGTCCGGCACCCGGAACCAACCTCACGCGGTCGGCGGTACTCCGTCGGCCGGCTCAGCCGCGTTCAGCCGCAGCGCGACGTCGAGCAGGCTCACGCGCTTGAGGCGCGGCACCTCGCCGAGGGCGAACCAGCGAGCCTCGTCGCTCGATCCGCCGATCTCGTTGCGGAGTTCTCCCCCGACCACGTTCGCCCGGTAGACGACGCGCATCGCATAGAGCGGCACCGCGCCGGTGTGACGCTTCGACGCCGGTACGACCATCGTGTCGATGCCGAGCAGCCGATCGACGGATGCCTCGTACCCCGTCTCCTCGAAGATCTCGCGCCGTGCCGCGGCGACGGGGTGCTCGGCCCCTTCGATGCCCCCGCCCGGCAGGGTCCAACCCGAGCGCCCGTGCTCGTTCCAGTGCGAGAGCAGAATCTGGTCGTCGCGGATGATGACCCCGTACGCAGCGATGCGGATGTCCATTCGGACACTGTAGCGGCGGCGAGCCCGGCTAAACTGTGGAGCTTGGGAGAATCGAACTCCCGACATCCTGCTTGCAAGGAACCCATTCTAAAGACAAAAGACCAGCTCAGAAGCGGTTTGCAAATAGCCAAGACGCAATTCCGGCACAAAAATCACCCCTATCCGCGGGTGCTCAAGCCATCTCCTGCTGCCGAGTTTCAGTGTCGCGGTGACGACGAGCGATGACATCGGCGAGGACGGCAACCAGCGCGCGAGCTTCAGGCGGATCGATGATCTCGATGCGGTCCGAGAACTGGAGAAGTTGACGCACGGCATCGAGTTGGTCATAGCCCAGGGTGATGCGCACTGAATCAGCGGTCTCCGTCGGCTCGACGGAGAGCAGCCGGTTGCCCAGGATACGGCGAGCCATGTCCTCGCTCGCGGCCGCCAGCACAGCCGTGACGCGGATGCTGTGTCTGGCCTCCAGTCCCGTGACGAGGGTCGCGGCCAGTTCACGCAGTTCAAGCCCGGGCCGCGTCTGCCGATCTTCGTCGAGGAGCGCCCAGGACCGGAGCCTGCTGAGCGCGAACATACGAGGCTTTCTGCCGACGTCGGCGATGAGGTACCAGCGACCGCCGCGCGAGAACAAGCCGTACGGGTCGATGTCGCGCTCGCTCCAGCCGCCTCTCCCACTGGAGCGGTAGTCGATTCGCAACCGCTTGCCGCGCCGGACGTCGCGTATCAGTGCCGCCACATTCACGGTTTCTTCCGGAGTGAACCACCCGTTGTTGTCGATGCTCACGACCTCGTTCAGCGGAAGGAGGCCGGCGGCAGTGTCATGTGGCCAGGGCCTCCGCGAGGCGAGCTTCTGTGCCGCGGTACGGGCTGCCGCTTCAATCCCGAGCTGCCTCGCTCGAGCGATATCGACACCGATCATTTCCAACACCTCCGCCTCACTCCCCGTGAGGCGATTCACGTCCACTTCTGCGCCGGGCAGCAAGATGATGCCGCCGTAACGCCCACGTTCGGCGATCACTGGAACATCGGCGTCGGCCAGCGCCTGGATGTCGCGGAGGATGGTGCGTCTGGTTACGCCGAACTGAGACGCAAGCTCGGCAGCCGTCATCTGCCGGTTTGCCTGCAGCGCGACGAGCACGGCGAGAAGTCGCTGAGGGCGCTCCATTTCTGAATTTCCTCCCAATAGGTGACATGGGTTGTCTCCTATTGAGGTCAGTGTAGGTCTCGAACCCTTACCAACCAAACATGGAGGCGACTCTTGAGTGCACCCAACCTATTCCTGTTCTACGTCACCGACATCGAGCGTTCCACACGCTTCTACTGCGACCTCTTCGAAATCGAACCTGTCTTCCGCCACCCCTCTTACATCGCATTCGAGACCGGAACGGGAACGCTGTTCTCCCTCTGGAACAGTCGTGGCGAAGCCGTCGCTCGTGAGACACCGCGGTCCTCTGAACTCGGGTTGATGGTGACTGGTGGCGACGAAGCCGTCGATGAGCTGTACGCAAAGTGGAGCGCCAAAGACCTCCTTGTCGTCGAGGAGATCCACGACGAGATTTTCGGACGAACGTTCGTCATCGCCGACCCCGACGGCAACCTCATCCGAGTCTGCCTCGCCGACTAGGGGACGGCTATGGAAGACACCAGCACGCACATCGTGGTCGTCGGAGCGAGCGGGCGAACCGGTCGTCTCGTGGTCGAACAGGCCCTACACCAGGGCCACCGCGTCACGGCCATAGTTCGGAACCTCGGATCTTCCAGGTTCCCGCCCAGCGTCGCAACGGTGGTGGCGGACGTCGTACAAAGTGAAGAAATCGCGCTTCCCGATGATACGGACGTCGTGATCTCCGCGCTCGGGAAGAAATCGAACAAGGAGCGAACGCCGGTGTGCACCGCCGGCACGAAGCACGTGCTCGCCGCCATGCAACGGGCCGGGGTACGACGCCTCGTGGTCACCTCTGCCTCTCCCGTCTTGCAGCGCCGCACCGGCGAACCGGCGTGGTTTCGATGGACCATACGCCCCCTAGTGCGCTGGTTCGGACGACACATCTATACCGACCTCGAAGAGATGGAGACGCTGGTTCGCCACGCAGACGATGTGGAATGGTCGATCGTTCGTCCCGGATACCTTGTGGACCGGCCCGCTGGTCCTTTCGAGCTTGTACAGGAAGCGAACGCGATGGGCGTCGTCCACCGCGCCGACGTCGCCACGGCGCTGCTCTCGATCGCGAGTCGCCCCGAGACTCAGAGAGTCGCATTCGGGATCGCGAGCCGCCCCGAATCGGTGGATGACGCATGAGCATCTTACCGACGCGCGTCATCTCGCGACCGACACGAATCGGTGTCATCGCTGACGGGTGGTTCAAGCTCACACTGGCCGCGGCATACGCGATCTTCATAGCACCGCTCTCCACCTGGTTGGATGCGCCGATGTGGCTCACCGGACTCACGGCTGCCGCGATCGCCGGGGCCGGGGCCGCCGAACTCGCCACGTATCGGGTGCGTGCACGACGCCACGTCCTGCTCCTCGCAGGATATGACGCGGTGTGGCTCCTCGCATCCGTCGGCAGCTACCTCATGGCCCTCGCCGAATTTAGCGCCGCCGGGTCGACCTGGCTCGCCGTCCAAGCGATCGCATCCGCGCTCCTCACCGCCCTTTTCATCACCGGGACGTCTGCTCTCCCCCACTCCAGCGCCCACCGCACCAGAAAGTGAACTCACCCATGGAGACTCTCCGCGATCTCGTCGTTCTCATTCACATCACCGGCTTCGCCATCACTTTCGGTGCATGGTTCACCGCGCTCGCCACAAGACGGAAACGAGTGACGCGAATCATGGACGTCGGGCTTTGGGTATCGCTGGCCAGCGGCCTCATACTGGCGGCCCCCTGGCCCGAAGGCATCGAGCTCGACTACCTAAAGCTGGGCCTGAAATTCGTGATTCTCGCTGCGCTGGGGGGAACCCTCGGCGTCGGCATGCACAAGCAAGACAAGACGGGCGTACGCGCCCCAGCAGGCATCTTCTGGGCGGTCGGCGGGCTCTGCTTCACGAACGCCGCAATAGCCGTTCTCTGGTGAGACGCCAACTGTGCGCGAGCGAACGCGTCGCACCCAAGGGACGTCTCCGCGATCAAGCGAATGGAACGCCGTCGCCCCTCTTCGTCGAAAAACCAGAGCGCACGGGGCGCACATCGACTATTGCCAGCCGAAAAACCGCGGAATCACGGGGAAGTTGGTAGTGGTTGGTGTTGGTTCGGATGTGTCCGGAGCCCCGAATCGATGTAAAGGAAGGATGTTCTCTTGACGAGCTCGGAACGTTGGGTTCGTCTCAAGCAGCATCCGCGACAGCATGATAAATGCCGTCTGACCAGAGGTTTCCTGCGGGCCAAACAAAACCCCGACCGGATGAACTGGTCGGGGTTAGTGTGGAGCCTGGGAGAATCGAACTCCCGACATCCTGCTTGCAAAGCAGGCGCTCTACCAACTGAGCTAAGGCCCCGAGTGGATGCTGTGGCATCCGATCGGTTGCATTGAATTATATGAAGTTGTTCACAGTGGGGATACGAGGACTTGAACCTCGGACCTCTTCGTTATCAGCGAAGCGCTCTAACCGCCTGAGCTATATCCCCGAATTCGGCCAGAGGAAAGACTACCGGACGGGACAGGAATCTCCGAATCCGGCCGAGGTCGGCGTCAGTTGTTCGTGAACCCGACGAGGATGCCGCCGGTGATCTTGACGCTCAGGTTGTAGAGCACCGCGATGATCGCACCGAGCGCCGTCGTGACGACGAGGTTCAGCAGCGCCGCGACCACGGCGAAGCCCATCACGTTGCCGAGCGACAGGATCGACGTGAGGTCGCCGCCGGCGCCCGCGACGTCTTGCACGAGCTCGTTGAGCTTGCCGAAGATGCCGGTCGAGTTCAACACCGTGAAGACGAGGAACGTCGCGACGACGGTGACGACCGCGAAGCACACGGCCACGAGGAACGACAGTTTCACCGCCGACCAGAAGTCGATGTAGACGAGCCGGAGACGCACCTGCTTGGCAGGGGTCTTGCGGTTCGATTTGCGGGCCAGCTTGTCGGCGACGCTACTCATGTAGGGTTTACTCCTCTCGCGCGGGCTCGGCCGCTTCAGACTCTACGGCCTCCTCCACGAGATTCCGTTCGGAATTCTTCGCGATGGCGATGATTCGGTCTTCGTCCGCGAACTTCGCGAAGACGACCCCCATCGTGTCCCTGCCCTTGGCGGGAACCTCGGCGACGTCAGAGCGTACCACCTTGCCGCTGGCAAGAACCACAAGCACCTCGTCGTCGCGACCGACGATCATCGAACCCGCGAGGTCGCCGCGATCGTCACTCAGCTTGGCCACCTTGATGCCGAGGCCTCCGCGGTTCTGCAGTCGGTACTGGTCGACCGCGGTGCGCTTGGCGTAGCCGCCTTCGGTGACCACGAAGACGAATCGAGCGTCGTCGACGTCGTCGGGCTCGTCTGCTGGGCCGGCCGGCACCGGCGCGGTCTCGTCACCGAGCTCAGGGAACGAGCCGGCGACGACGGATGCCTCGAGCAACTCGTCGCCCGCACGGAACGACATGCCCTTCACGCCCGAGGTCGATCGACCCATGGGCCGGAGCGCGGCATCCGTCGCCGCGAATCGCAGGGACATGCCCTTCCTCGAGACGAGGAGGATCTCGTCGTGAACGCCCGCGAGCATCGCAGAGACGAGCTCGTCGCCGTCGCGGAGGTTGATGGCGATGACGCCGCGCGAACGGTTGGTGTCGTAGGCCGTCAGCTCGGTCTTCTTGACGAGGCCGTCGCGCGTGGCCAGCACCAGGTACTGGGCCACGGCGTAGTCGCGGATGTCGAGGATCTCGGCGATCTGCTCGTCGGGGTGCATCTCGAGCAGGTTCGCGACATGCTGTCCCTTCGCGTCGCGGCCGGCCTCCTGGATCTCGTAGGCCTTCGCTCGATAGACCCGCCCCATGTTCGTGAAGAACAGGAGCCAGTGGTGCGTCGTCGTGACGAAGAAGTGCTCGACCACGTCATCGGCGCGCAGCTGGGCGCCCTTCACGCCCTTGCCGCCGCGATGCTGCGAACGGTAGTTGTCGCTGCGCGTGCGCTTGACGTAGCCGCCGCGCGTGACGGTGATCACCATCTCCTCTTCGGGGATGAGATCTTCGACCGACATGTCGCCGTCGAAGCCCGGCATGATGTGCGTGCGCCGGTCGTCGCCGTACTTCGCGACGATCTCGGCGAGCTCTTCGGAGACGATCGTGCGCTGGCGCTCGGGCGAAGCGAGGATCGACTCGTAGTCGGCGATGAGCAGGGCGAGCTCTTCAGCCTCGTCCATGATCTTCTGGCGCTCGAGCGCGGCGAGCCGTCGAAGCTGCAGCTCGAGGATGGCCCGTGCCTGCAGTTCGTCGATGTCGAGGAGACGGATCAGGCCGTCGCGGGCCTCCTCGACGGTGGGTGAACGGCGGATGAGCGCGATGACCTCGTCGAGAGCATCGAGCGCCTTGAGGTAGGCGCGCAAGATGTGCATGCGGGCCTCGGCCTCGCGCAGCAGGTACTGCGTGCGGCGCACGATCACTTCGATCTGGTGGTCGACCCAGTGCGCGATGAAGCCGTCGATCGAGAGCGTGCGCGGCACGCCGTCGACGATCGCGAGCATGTTCGCGCCGAAGTTCTCCTGCAATTGGGTGTGCTTGTAGAGGTTGTTCAGCACGACCTTGGCGACGGCGTCGCGCTTCAGCACGATCACGAGCCGCTGGCCGGTGCGACCGGATGTCTCGTCGCGGATGTCGGCGATGCCGCCGACCCTGCCGTCTTTCACGAGGTCCGCGATCTTGATCGCGAGGTTGTCGGGGTTGACCTGGTAGGGCAGTTCGGTGACGACGAGGCAGGTGCGGCCCTGCAGCTCCTCCACCGAGACGACCGCGCGCATCGTGATCGAGCCGCGCCCCGTGCGATAGGCGTCGTTGATGCCCTTGACACCGAGGATCTGCGCGCCGGTCGGGAAGTCGGGCCCCTTGATGCGCTGGATCAGCGCCTCCTGCAGCTCTTCGCGAGAGGCCTCGGGGTGCTCGAGGTACCACTGAGCTCCGGATGCCACTTCGCGCAGGTTGTGCGGCGGGATGTTCGTGGCCATGCCCACGGCAATACCGACCGAGCCGTTGACGAGCAGGTTCGGGAACCGCGCGGGCAGGATCGACGGCTCCTGCGTGCGGCCGTCGTAGTTGTCTTGGAAGTCGACGGTCTCCTTCTCGATGTCTCGCACCATCTCGAGCGCGAGCGGAGCCATCTTCGTCTCGGTGTATCGAGGGGCGGCCGCACCGTCGTTGCCGGGTGAGCCGAAGTTGCCCTGGCCGAGCGCGAGCGGGTAACGCAGGCTCCACGGCTGCACGAGGCGCACGAGGGCGTCGTAGATCGCCGTGTCGCCGTGCGGGTGGAACTGGCCCATGACATCGCCGACCACACGCGCGCACTTCGAGAACGCGCGATCGGGGCGGTACCCGCCGTCGTACATCGCGTAGATGACTCGGCGGTGCACGGGCTTCAGGCCGTCGCGCACGTCGGGCAGTGCACGCCCGACGATGACGCTCATCGCATAGTCGAGGTACGAGCGCTGCATCTCGAGTTGCAGGTCGACCTGGTCGATCCTGCCGTGGATGCCGTGCCCCTCGCCGGTTCCGTCTGGTCCAGTACCGGGATCGATCACATCAGATGTCAAGGAAACGCACGTCCTTCGCGTTCTTCTGGATGAAATTGCGGCGACTCTCGACGTCTTCGCCCATCAGTGTGGAGAAGATCTCGTCGGCAGACGCCGCATCCTCCATCGTGACCTGCAGCAGCGTGCGAGTCACCGGGTTCATCGTGGTCTCCCACAGCTCCTGGTGGTTCATCTCACCGAGACCCTTGTAGCGCTGCACCCCGTTGTCTTTCGGGATGCGCTTGCCGGCCGCGGCGCCCGCGGTGAGCAGCGCGTCGCGCTCCTTGTCGGAGTAGACGTACTCGTGGTCGGAGTTGGTCCACTTCAGTCGGTACAGCGGCGGCTGGGCGAGGTAGACGTACCCGAGCTCGATGAGCGGGCGCATGTAGCGGAAGAGCAGGGTGAGCAGCAGGGTCGTGATGTGCTGGCCGTCGACGTCGGCGTCGGCCATGAGCACGATCTTGTGGTACCTGGCCTTCTCGGTGTTGAAGTCCTCGCCGATGCCGGCGCCGAACGCCGTGATCATCGCCTGCACCTCGTTGTTGCCGAGGGCGCGGTCGAGCCGGGCCTTCTCGACGTTCAGGATCTTTCCGCGCAGCGGCAGGATCGCCTGCGTCTCGGGGTTGCGCCCCTGCACGGCGGAGCCGCCGGCCGAGTCGCCCTCGACGATGAAGATCTCGCTGATCGACGGGTCTTTCGACGAACAGTCCTTCAACTTGCCGGGCATGCCGCCCGACTCGAGAAGGCCCTTTCGCCGGGTGGCCTCGCGGGCCTTGCGAGCCGCGAGGCGCGCCGTCGCGGCCTGGATCGCCTTGCGGATGATGTCGCGGGCCGTCGCGGGGTTGCGCTCGAACCAGTCGCCGAGCTGGTCGGCCGTGACCTTCTGCACGAACGACTTCGCCTCGGTGTTGCCGAGCTTCGTCTTCGTCTGGCCCTCGAACTGCGGCTCGGTGAGCTTCACCGAGATGACCGCGGTGAGGCCTTCGCGCACATCGTCGCCCGAGAGGTTGTCGTCCTTCTCCTTGATGATGCCCTTCTCACGCGCGTACCTGTTCACGAGCGTGGTGAGCGCCGAGCGGAACCCCTCTTCGTGGGTGCCGCCCTCGTGCGTGTTGATCGTGTTCGCGTAGGTGTGCACCGACTCGGTGTACGACGTCGTCCACTGCATCGCGACCTCGAGCGCGATCTTCCGCTCGGTGTCTTCGGTCTCGAACGAGATGATCTCGTCGTTCACGACGTCGGACTTCTTCGAGCGGTTCAGATATTCGACGTAGTCGACGAGTCCGCGCTCGTAGAGGAAGGTGTCGGTGCGCTGTGCCGGAATCGTGATCGCCCCGGTCGTGGGCGTGTCTTCGGGATCGATCTCGACGTGCCCGCTGCGCTCGTCGGTCAGGGTGATGCGCAGTCCCTTGTTGAGGAAGGCCATCTGCTGGAACCGGGCTCGGAGCGTCTCGTAGTCGAACTCGACGGTCTCGAAGATGTCGGCGCTCGGCCAGAAGGTGGTAGTGGTGCCGGTTTCGTCGCTCGGTTCGTCTTGCGACAGCGGTGCATCCGGCACGCCGACCGTGTACGACTGGCGCCAGACGTGCCCCTCGCGGCGCACCTCGACGTCGAACTTCGTCGAGAGTGCGTTGACGACGGATGCCCCGACGCCGTGCAACCCGCCCGAGACCGCGTAGCCGCCGCCGCCGAACTTGCCGCCGGCGTGCAGCACGGTATGGACGACCTCGACCGTGGAGCGACCCTCGGTCTTGTGGATGCCGACCGGAATTCCGCGACCGTCGTCGATGACGCGCACTGCGCCGTCGGGCAGGATCGTCACATCGATGGAAGTGGCATGGCCCGCAAGCGCTTCGTCGACCGAGTTGTCGACGATCTCGGAGACGAGATGGTGCAACCCTCGGGGACCCGTCGAGCCGATGTACATACCCGGCCGCTTGCGAACCGCTTCGAGGCCCTCGAGTACCTGGATCTCATCAGCACCGTAAGCCGGTGTCTGCTGGGCCTTCGTCGGTTCGGCTGTCATGTGTGAATCGGGCTCCTGACCGTCATTCTTGCGACTCTCGATCCTATCAAATCAGGGGTCGACGCAAGCCCCGAAGCGCCGTTCTGGGGCGATTTCAGCGTTCCAGTGACCGAATTTGCCTGCCTAACCGTAGGTATCGCGTGGGCCACGCCCTGGAACCGATCTGGGGCCCTTTTTCCAGGTGGGGGCATCCGGCCCTTGAAAGCGGATGGTCTCGACTCCCGCGCCCGGGAACCGTGCGGTGATCTCGGTGACGAGGCGGGTGCGCATCATGCGGAGCTGCGTCGCCCAGGCCGTCGACTCGCACCGCACCTGCAGCACGCCGCCCTCGATCGCGATCGGTTCGGAGTGCCGCGCGGTCTCTTCTCCGGCGATGTCGGCCCACGATGCGAGCACGTCGTGCTGCGACAACGGGCCGCTCCAGCCGAGTTGCGCGCTCAATGAATCGATGGTGTCGGCGAGGGGCTTCGGGTCGCGACCGGGAGCGAACGGCTCGCTACCGGATGCCTCGCGGGTGCGAACCCGGCCGGGGCGGCCGCTGCGCAGTCGAGCCTCTCCGCCGAATATCTCGCGGAAGTGCTGGTAGACGCGGGAAGCCTCAGACATCGGCGGCCGTATTCATGGGTGCGGCCGACGGGTCTTCGATTCGCCCGCCCTCGATGTGCACGATGCGGGCCGTCAGCGGAGCCGGGACGTCTTCGAGCACCGCGGCCGTGACCAGCACCTGTTCGAACCCCGAGATCGCCCGGGCGAGCCGCTCGCGCCGCAGGCGGTCGAGTTCGGCGAACACGTCGTCGAGCACGAGCACCGGATCGCCGGTCGTCGAATCGCGACGCAGCAGCTCTGCCGAGGCGAGGCGCAGTGCGAGCGCGAACGACCACGATTCGCCGTGACTCGCATACCCCTTCGCAGGAAGGCCGTTGAGAAGCAGCACCACGTCGTCGCGGTGCGGCCCGGCAAGGGTGACCCCTCGCTCGAGTTCCTTCGGGCGCTGCACGCGCAGCGTCTCGGCGAAGCGTTCGGCCGTGCCGGTGGTCGTGTCGATCGAACCGGCCGCCGTCGACGGCTCGGCGTCGGGATCAGCGCCGTCGATCGAGAGCAACGGCCTCATGCCCGGGCCGTGATCGGCGTCGACGATCGCTCGGTACGCGTCGGCCAGGGGTTCGCGCAGTTCGTCGATGAGCGCGAGCCGCTGGTCGATGAGCTCGGAACCGAAGGTCACGAGACGCTCGTCCCAGATGTCGAGGGTCGTCAGCTTGTCGACCGCGAGCCCGCGAGCCCTGGCGCTCTTCAGCAGGGAGTTGCGCTGCTTCAACACGCGCTCGTAGTCGGCCATGACGCCCGAGAGCCGCGGCGTGCGCTGCACGAGCAACTCATCGAGCATGCGCCGGCGCACCGAAGGCTCGCCGCGCACGATCGCGAGGTCTTCGGGGGCGAAGAGCACGCTGTGCGCATAGCGGGGCAACTCACGCGTCTTCACGGGCGATCGATTCAGTTGCGCCCGGTTGGCGCCGTGGCGATTGAGCTGCAGTTCCACGAGCAGTTCGCGGTCACCGTGCGACAGGAGTGCGCGAACGATCGCGGCATCGGCGCCGGCCCTGATGAGCGCCTGCTCGCCCGAGACCCGGTGAGACCCGAGGGTCGCGAGGTAGCCGATCGCTTCGACGAGGTTGGTCTTGCCCTGCCCGTTGCGGCCGACGAGCACGGTCGCACCCGGCCCGAACTCGAGCTCGGCGCTCGCATAGTTGCGGTAGTCGGTCAGTGAGAGCCGGGCGACATGCACGCTGGGCTCCCTTCAGCACGAGGCATCCGGATGCCCCGGAGCCGACGGAATCGCACCTGATCACGCTACCCCGCACCGCCGACCAGCGACGGACCGCTACCGCAGCAACAGGTTCGGTTGCAGCAGGTAGCGGAAGCTGTCGGCGCCGGCCTGGTCGCGCGACGACTGGCTCGTGATGAGCACCGGACCCGGCTTGTTCGGGTTCTCGGTCTTCGTGAACGAGATGCGAACGAATTCCGAGTGCACCGCGCCGAGGCCGTCGAGCAAGAACTGCGGCTTCAGTGAGACAACCGTGTCGTCACCCGTGAGGATGGCGTCGATCGTCTCGGAGGCCTGTGCCTGCTCACTGCCGATCGCCTCGAGGGTGAGTCCGTCGGAAGAGAAGCTGTAGCGCAGGGCGGCCTCGCGCTCGAGCACGAGTGCCACGCGACGAGTCGCCTCGATGAGCTCGGCCGTGTTGACCACCGCGTAGTTGTCGACCGTCTCGGGAAAGAGCCGGCGTACGGGAGGGAAGTTGCCCTTGATCAGCAGCGAGGTGACCGTCTTCTTCTCGGCGCTGAACGCGATGAGCTCCCGATCGTCGCGGCTCGTGATCGAGACCGAGATGGTGCCGGAGTGGCCGAAGGTCTTGCCGACCTCCTGCAGGGTACGCGCCGGTACGAGCGCCGCGACGGTTTCCTCGCTCGCGACTCCCCCGCCGTCCCAGTCGAGTTCGCGCACTGCGACGCGGTAGCGGTCGGTGGCGACGAGGCTGAGATTGTTCTCGCGCACCTCGAGCTGCACGCCGGTGATGACGGGGGTCACGTCGTCGCGCGACGCGGCGACGGCGACCTGGGCGACGGCGGCGGCGAACTCCTCGGCCGGCACTACTCCGGACTGCTCGTCGATCTCGGGGATCGAGGGGTACTCCTCGACGGGCATCGACAACAGGGTGAAGCTCGCGGATCCGCAACTGACCGAGATGCGGCTCTCTTCGGTCGACACTCGCACCGGAGCGTTCGGCAGACGGCCGGCGATCTCGGCGAGCAGACGGCCGGAGACGAGCACGGTGCCCGGCTCTTCGACGTCGGCCTGGATCTCGGTCTGCGAGGAGACCTCGTAGTCGAACGAGGAGAGCACGAGACCATCGTCGTTCGCCTGGATCAGCACGCCAGAGAGGATCGGCAGGGTGGTGCGTTGAGGCAGCAGCTTGACTGCGAAGGAAACGGCCTCACTGAAGACGTCGCGGTTGACCTGGAACTTCACGGTTCTCCCGTCGTGGATGTCGCTTGCGTGGCTCCCATGCTATCCGGAGAGATCGTTGCGACGCGGGCGAATCCTGCACGACGCTGCACGCTCCACGACTTCGATCGAGCGGCGCCGATCCACAAGGTTGTGGGAATCCCTCCTTCAACCCTTAACTCTTAACAGTGTTAACCGCTGTGGAAACTGTGGATGGTGTTCGGAGACGCGCAGAACGACGCGGATCGCGGGGCATCCGAGCTGTGCACAGTGTGTGGGCACGGCGCGGATGCCTCATGCCGGCGCCGAACGAATGACACCGTTCTGCACAGGGGAGCGCACGGTGTCCACAGGCGCCGGGCGGTTGCTCGTGAATAATCCACAGGTTCTCCACAACTGTGGGAATGACGCTCGAGGCGTCTCGAGTCGCCCCCAGAGACGCGTCGCGGGCGCTCAGCGGTATCGGCTGACCTGCTTGATGCGCGCAGTGAGCTCGGTGACCTGGTTGTAGATGGAGCGCCGCTCCTTCATGAGTTCCGAGATCTTCTTGTTCGCGTACATGACCGTCGTGTGATCGCGGTTGCCGAAGAGCTGCCCGATCTTCGGCAACGAGAGGTTCGTCAGTTCTCGGCAGAGGTACATCGCGATCTGACGGGCGGTGGCCACCGCTTGCGAGCGGCTCGACCCGTAGAGGTCGTCGACGGTCAGCTTGAAGTAGTCGGCGGTCGCCGTGATGATGTCGACGGGCGCGACGACGTTGTCCGTGTCATCCGTGATGAGGTCTTTCAGAACCGTCTGCACGAGCGGCATGTCGACCGGCGTGCGGTTGAGGCTCGCGAAGGCGGTGACGCGGATGAGCGTGCCCTCGAGCTCTCGGATGTTGCTCGACACCTTCGACGCCATGTACTCGAGGATGTCGTCTGGCACCTGCAGGCGCTCGGACTGCGCCTTCTTGCGGAGGATCGCGATGCGCGTCTCGAGGTCGGGTGCCTGGACGTCGGTGATGAGACCCCACTCGAATCGGCTGCGCATGCGGTCTTCGAAGCCAGTGAGGTGCTTCGGCGGCACGTCGCTCGTGATCACGACCTGCTTGTTGTGGTCGTGCAGGGTGTTGAACGTGTGGAAGAACGCCTCCTGCGTCTCGGCCTTGCCCTGCAGGAACTGGATGTCGTCGATCAGCAGGATGTCGATGTTGCGGTAGCGCTGCTGGAAGAGGGATCCGCGGTTGTTCGCGATCGAGTTGATGAAGTCGTTCGTGAACTCCTCGGAACTCACGTACCGCACGCGGATGCCGGGATACAGGCTCATCGCGTAGTGCCCGATCGCGTGCAGGAGGTGCGTCTTGCCGAGGCCCGAGTCGCCGTAGATGAAGAGCGGGTTGTACGCCTTGGCCGGCGCTTCGGCCACCGCGACGGCGGCCGCGTGGGCGAAGCGGTTGGACTGGCCGATGACGAAGCTCTCGAATCCATACTTCGGGTTGAGCCTGGTGTCGCGCGACGCGACCGGAGTCGTGTTCTCGAAGACCGAGTGCGGCGCAGCGGGCATCTCGACCGAATCGACCATCTCGTCGACGAACGGCGACTGCGGTTCGACGGTCCTGGCCTCTTCGAGCTCTGGATTCACGACGACGTAGAACGAGGTCACCGGCGCCGGAGCATCCACCACGCTCATGGCCGACAACAGCGAGACGCGCATGCGCTGGTTCAGCATGGTCGCCGTGAAATCGTTCGGCACCTCGAGGTAGAAGGTGCCCGCGGCGATGCCCTTGGGTTCGACCAGGTTCAGGAATCCCTGGAGCATCGGAGTGATCGCATCGTCGTCTGACAGCCGATCGAGGATCGTCGCCCACGTGTCGGTGATGGGCTGTTCTGTCATCGTTCCCCGCAATCATTCGGTGCCGTCGTCAGGCCGCTCATCGATCCCCCGATCGACGGAGCAAGCGGCACGAGGCGAGAGTTCATCAAGTTGCCCCTCACCTGTGGGCAGATTTCGGAAGAAGCCCGAGAATCCGCGCGGCAAGCTGGGGATAACTGGTGTCAAACGCTATCCGAGGAACCGCCTTCACGACAAATGCCGATTGAGGGATTCGACAGTACGGGCGTGTCGTTCCACAGGGGATCCCGAGGTTCGCGCGATACTGTCTCTTTTGAACTGCGCCGGGTCGGACGTTGTTCGGTTTGACCCAGTGGCCTGGAGGCCGTAGTTTTAATCAGTTGACCCCAGCCCGTGAGGGCACCCAGTTTTCCCGTCCACACGCAGTCGCGCTGTTCGGCGAGGAGATCCGAACGCCGGAGAAGAAGAATGAGCAAGCGTACTTTCCAGCCGAACAACCGCCGTCGCGCCAAGAAGCACGGCTTCCGCCTTCGCATGCGCACTCGCGCCGGTCGTGCCATCCTGTCGGCACGTCGTGCAAAGGGCCGCACCGAACTCTCCGCGTAGTTCTTCGGTGCTCGCCAAAGCCAATCGCATCACGAGCGCCGACGACTATCGAGTCATCGTGCGCCGGGGTGCGAAGGTCGCCGGTGCCCACACCGTGAGCTATCTGCGCTCACGGGAGTCGGGCACTGACGCACGCTTCGGCTTCATCGTCTCGAAGAAGGTCGGCAGCGCGGTGCGACGAAACCTCGTGCGGCGCCGGCTGAAGGCTGTCTGCCATGAGGCACTCCGCGACGGCATCGCAGACGTCGACGTCGTCGTTCGAGCACTGCCGTCGGCGGCACTCGCCGACTGGACCGAGATTCGCGCCGAGGTTCTCGGTGCACTCCACCGGCGACGCAGCCGTGCGTCGACACCCGCAGCACAGGTGAAAGGCGAATAGCGTGAAGAACGCCGCCCTGTTCGCAGTGCTCATCCCCCGCAACCTCGGGGTTCTTCTGCTTCGTGGCTATCGTGCCGCGATTTCTCCGTTGTACGGCGACGTCTGCCGGTACTACCCATCGTGTTCGGCCTACGGCCTCGGCTCGGTGCAGCAGCGCGGCATCCTCATCGGCGCTGCACTCACCGTCTGGCGCATCCTGCGCTGCAACCCCTGGACGGCCGGCGGCATCGACGATGTTCGTGCCGCAACGCACTCCAGGTATCGCATCACCCGATTCGGGTGGGTCGTGCCCGCCGGATGGGCGGATGCCGCGACATCCGCTGAGTACAGGGCCGATTCGGCGCATGGGACGCACTCGCATCGCGGCGACGACTCGCATCGCGGCACCGACTCGTATCGCGGCACCGACTCGTATCGCGGCACCGCGGAGCTCGCACTCTCCTCCCCCACCATGTCCCGGAAGGACTGACCCACTCAATGGACATCATCAGCCTGGTTCTCTGGCCCATCAAGTGGGTCATCGAGCTGATCCTCGTCGCGTTCCACTCCATGTGGACCTTCTTCGGGCTCGACCCCAATGCAGGCCTGACGTGGGTGCTGTCGATCGTCGGCCTCGTCATCGTGGTGCGGGCCGCGCTCATCCCGATCTTCGTCAGGCAGATCAAGAGCCAGCGTCGCATGCTCGAGGTCGCGCCGCAGCTGAAGAAGATCCAAGACAAGTACAAGGGTAAGAAGGATCAGTTCTCGCGCGAGGCGATGTCGCGCGAGACGATGGCGTTGTACAAGAAGACGGGCACCAACCCGCTTTCATCATGTCTGCCGCTGCTTCTGCAGATGCCGATCTTCTTCGGCCTCTTCTCGGTGCTCAACGATGCGCAGCACGACAAGGCCGGCGTCGGCGCATTCACGCAGGATCTCGCGAATTCGTTCGCGAACTCCTCCATCCTCGGCGCGCCGCTCAAGGGCACCTTCATCGGCGCCATGAACGGCGAGTACCCCTGGCAGGTCATGGCCATCGCCGCGGTGATGATCGTGCTCATGACGGCGTCGCAGTTCATCACGCAGTTGCAGATCGTCTCGAAGAACATGTCGCCCGAGACCAAGGCGAGCCCGATGTTCCGCCAGCAGCGCATCATGCTGTACCTGCTGCCCCTCGTCTTCGCGTTCTCTGGTGTCGCCTTCCCCATCGGCGTCATGTTCTACTGGCTCGTCTCGAACTTCTGGACCATGGGCCAGCAGTTCGTGGTGATCCGCAACATGCCGACGCCCGGCAGTGAGGCCGCGAAGGCCCGCGAAGAGCGCCTCGCCCGCAAGGGCAAGCTCGTGGTCGACGAGAAGACCGAGACCGCTCCCGAACCGTCGGAGCCGAAGAAGACGCAGCGTCAGCAGCCCGTGAGCAAGGCTCGCGCGAAGAAGCAGGGGAAGTAGAGCCATGACCGACGTACAACACGACACCGCTGACCGCTCGAACTCACAGCTCGAAGAAGAAGGCGATATCGCCGCCGACTACATCGAGGAGCTCCTCGACATCATGGACCTCGATGGTGACATCGACATCGACGCGCGCAACGGACGAGCATACGTTTCCGTGAACGCCGGTGAAGGTGCGAACCTCAACCTGCTCGCGAAGCCCGAGACGGTCAGCGCCTTTCAGGAACTCACGCGACTCGCGGTGCAGACGAAGACCGGCGCATTCTCGCGCCTGATCCTCGACATCGGCGGATCGCGTGACGCACGTCGCGAAGAGCTCGCCGGTCTTGTCGAGCGCGCGGCCGAGCGCATCGATGGCGGCGCCGCTGATGCTTCCCTGCCACCCATGTCGTCGTACGAGCGCAAGCTGGTGCACGATCTCGTCGCGGAGCGTGGATTGCACTCGGAGTCGCGTGGCGAAGGCGCAGACCGGCACACCGTCATCACCCGCGCCGGCTGACCGCGTTGCGCGATGTTTCACGTGAAACGATGATCGACGGCCTCGAGCCCGAGCCGCCAGCGGCCGCAGAGCTGTTCGGCGAGCACATCGGCGGCGCCCGCTTGTTCACGGCCGCACTCGCACGTCACGGCGAGGAACTCGGGCTCATCGGTCCGCTCGAGTTGCCTCGCCTCTGGACGCGGCACGTACTGAACAGTGCGTTGGTCGCGCCGTTGCTGCGCCCTGGCCGCGTCGGTGATGTCGGCTCCGGTGCCGGTCTGCCCGGCATCGTGCTTGCGATCATGCGACCGGATGTCTCGTTCACCCTGATCGAGCCGATGGAGCGACGAGTCACCTGGCTCGAACGTCAGGCCGAAGAGCTCGAGTTGGCGAACGTGACCGTCGTGCGGGCTCGCGCCGAGGAGTCGAAGCTCTTCGACTCACTCGATCAGGTCACGGCCCGCGCGGTGAGCGCGCTTCGCACGCTGATTCCCGTGACCGCTCCCCTGCTTCGACCCGGTGGCGAACTCGTGCTCATGAAGGGCGCCGGCGTCGACCGTGAGATCGGTGCGGCCGAGAAGGTCATCCGTAAGTACCAATTGCACGATGTCGAGGTGTTGGTGCTCGGCGAAGGGGTGGTCTCCGAGATCACTCGCGTGTTCCGGGCCACGGCGCGCTGAGTTCCGCGTAGTTCGACGGTTTCTCGATCGTCCCGACACCGCCGACGGCTCCCCGCTCCTCTGAACGAGCATCGTGCGTTGTCCGTTCCGCCGTCCGATCCGCCAGTTGTGAGGGTGTAGCGGTGCGTCACCGACGTGGCGGCGGCGCCCGCCGGCGCCTCAACACCGCCCGGCGCACTCCGCCGCCAGCAGGTGGTCGGGGTGCAGTGGGTTCCGACTTCGCCGCGGCCGCTCTTGACCACCGACGGGTTCGCCGACGGGCCTGCGTTCGGGCGTGAGCCCACATCGGTTCACCCTCTCCCGCACCTCGGATCTCCGGCAATGTGGCCCGTTCGGCATGTGATCATCGGGGGCCGCGCCTGCCGTGGTCTGAAGTCTTCCGATGGGTCAGACCGGGATAGCGACGTGGTCGGAGCGGGGCCCGGCCGTTTCACGTGAAACGGCCCGCGACCGAAGTGCGAACGGGGTGCGCTGACGCTACTCCAGGCTGCTGCGTGATCGAATGCACGACGGAGTGCCGTTTCACGTGAAACGCAATGTCGAGCCTTCGGGGACGTACTCCACGGTGAGCGCGGTCTCGCAAGACGCTGCGAGGTTGTGTTGGTCAACCCGTACGGGTGGCTCGAGGTTCGCTCGAGGAGGGTGCCGCGCAGTGTGGCCGCACAGTGCGGTCTGCAGCAGTGTGGTCTGCAGCAGGCATCGGACGTGCTCTCATGTTCACTGACACGGACGGTCACCGACACGGACGGGCACTGACACGGACGGGCACCGACACGGACGGGCACTGACACGGCCGGGCACTGACGCGGGCGGGCGGCGGCGTCGAGCAGCTGACGCCGACGCGCCGCGGTTGATTCCCGAGCGCAACGACCGGATTGCGAACCTGCGCAAAAAGCTGGGCGGTTCCAGCGATCTCGGCGATGAGCAGTGAGTCCACTCCACAGCCACAACGTCGTGGGCGGTGCTTCTACGACCTCACGCAGGTGCCGCGGTGCCGCGATGCACGAACACACAGTCAGCAGCACCCACGCCGGACGCTGCATCGCCGCCCTTCACGATGTGGCTTCCGTGTCGAGCGCTATCGGGTGAGGGTCGGGAAGCTCCATCGGCCATCGATGATCTCAGTGCGGGGCTGATAGAGCCGGACGAGGTAGTTCCATCCCTCCGTGATCGGCAGCACGTTCGGAGCATCTGCGGGATGGTCGCCGAACCGAATGGTGATCGTGCCGTCGTCATTGCGGGCTCCGGTGATGTTGTTGATCGTGTAGGCGTCGCGCTCGTTCGGTTCGAAGAATCCGGCCGCGTTGTACACGGAGACCGACCAGAAGCCGTCTACCGGAACCTCCCCGACGGTCAGTTCGTACTGCCCGATTGGGAGGCGGGGGTCGACCCCGATGTAGCTCGCCTCTGACGAGGGCAGCCCGCCCCATCCGGCCGCGGTGCCGATGAGGTGGCGGACTGGGTCGACCTGATCCTTCGACCCGAACATGCGGTCGAACCCGCTCAGGTTGCGCGCGAGCGAGAGCAGCGAATCGCGGGTCTCGTCGAGGCTGGACATGTCATAGTCGGGCATCTCGAAGGGAATCGATGAGGCGCAGTCGAGTTGGATCCGATCCTGCAACGCCGCCACGTCGGCCAGATCGGACGCATCCGTCGGGTCCACCAGGATACGGACCGCCAACACGATGTAGCGCGTTCCGAACTGCTCGACTGACAGGCGGTATTCGCCTGCATCGTGGAAGATCGCGTCGACGTAGTGGTGTTCGTTGACGACCATCGCCGACAGGTAGCGGCCGGCGTGCTCGGGGATGGTCAACGCCGCGCCGGCGCTGATGTCGACGACTGCAAAGCTGTACAGCGTGTCCCTGTTCAATCGGATGACGGTCTGCTGGTCGATCACGGCGGGTGCACGGTTATGAAGGAATCGGTTCACGCCTTGCGCATTGCCCTGAAGGTCGCGCATCATGCGGTGGGTCTCGGCGAGTGCGAAGTTGTCTGCATTGATGAGAACGGTCACCGCTCGATCATGGCAGCTGCGGGGCGGATATCCGCGGAACTGCGGTCGCGAGCGTTTCGCAACACGTCCTCGACGCCGTTCCACATGCTTCGGTCGCACAGTGGACACAAGGCGGCACACCCTCGCCGCACGCCGCGAACTTGCGTCTGGCGCCGCTACCCGAGGGCACGAAGAAGCGTCAAGCAGCGAGATGCCGCTCACGGAGCTGTCTGAACCTGTGTTCCCGCCCTCCCCCGAATTTCCTCTCACGCCGAGGCAGATCGTCTGACTGTCTATCACCTGCTTCGCTCGAACCGGCTCGCTCGGTGCTGACAGCTACAGCTTCGTGAGTGAGTGAATGAGGTGCTCCATCGCGGGCTCGCGACGTCGGCGCCGTTTCACGTGAAACGGCTCAAGAGGTATCGGGGCCGTGGCACGCGGTGTGTACCGCGCCCGCCTCCAAGCAGTGATCGCACGTTGCCGACGCCGGCCAGTTCTCTGTTTCACGTGAAACATCGAACTCATCTCGGCACTGCAGTCTGGCGATGGCCACGCCATGACCCCGGTGGTGTCGATCGGTCCCGCCTTCGCCGTCCACGCAGATCCCCAACCCACGGTGGCGCGCAGCGGATCGATCGTGTTCATGCGCCGCATCTCGCACAACTCGTCCGCAACACGGGACGAACGGTTCGGATCTCGACGACTTCGCTCGGCGACGGCCTGGGAGTCGGTCGCGGCGGTTAGGCTTGACTCTCGGATCGAGGCAGTCGCCATCGACGTCGGAATCGATCACACACCAACGAGTTGGAGCAGTCGGTATGGCACAGGGCGGGGGACGTGGATGGTTTCATCGCAAACGACATCGGCCCCCTGCCGGAGAACAGCCCTCGGCTCCTTCACACACTGAATCACCGTCCACTCAATCCGACGCGCCACCCACTCCCCCGCAGGTTCCGTCCGATTCGGCCGGGCGCCGCTCGGTCTCATCCGAAGCAGAACCCGCGCCCGCGGCGGCATCGGCGAGTTCTTTCAGGTCTCCCAGCCCAACTCCCGCTTCACCCGGAGCCGACCCGCCGCAGCAGCACCCAGCACCGCAGCCGATCACTCACACGCGTGTTGCCACTGACACGTTCGGGAACGATTCCGGCCGGGCAATCGATTGGGATGCGGCAACGGCCGCAGCTCTCGACGCCGACACTGAGGTGAACAGCGAGCCTGCGGAGCACCAACAGGTGGCCCCCGACCCACTGCTCGAGGACCTGATTCGTGAGATCGTCGGCGGGCCGGCCGTCGATACCGCCTCTGCCCTGCATCCCGACCGTGTGCCGGTTGCCCGCCCGCCGGTTGCCGACGAGACCCCGGTCGCGACGAGCCACGGAACCAACGAGCGCGCAGGGCAGGAGCAACCCGGGCAAGGATTTCCAGCGCAGGTAGAACCTGCACAGGACGCGCCAGCGCAGGTAGAACCTGCGCAGGACCCGCCCGTGCAGGTGCATTCCGCGCATGACGCGCACGTGCAGGTGCATTCCGCTCAAGAGACGCCCTCCCCCGGGCCATCGGCCACCGAATCGGCGGCGGCACCGATCGCTGCCCCGCCATCTGGACTCGCCCTCGACTCCTCATCAACCGCGTCCGCGCCGACTTCTGCGGCGCCGTCCGCGTCCGCGCCGACTTCTGCGGCGCCGTCCGCGCCCGCGGCGTCGTCTGCGGTGCCGACCGTCACTGCGCCGACGAACTCGCCGAGCCTGGCGACATCGCTGTCGAGCGCCGCTGGGCCGGCGGCTCCCCAGACGGAGATCGAGCCCCACGCACCAACCGAAGCCCCTGATGTTTCACGTGAAACGTCGTCTGATCACGGAGGAACTCCCCTGGCCTACGAACTCGCCGACGAGACCCGTCGGCGCATCGCACTCGACGAAGCGGTTCTTCCGCTCCCGCCGTCGACTCGCGTGCTGACGATCTCCAACCAGAAGGGTGGCGTCGGCAAGACGACGACCGCCGTGAACCTTGCCTCTGGACTCGCACGCGCGGGCGCCCGGGTGCTCGTGATCGATCTGGATCCCCAGGGCAACGCATCGACCGCGCTCGGCGTCGACCATCGCTCCGAGCGCAAGAGCGTCTACGACGTGCTGGTCTCCGATATGGCCCTGTCTGAAGTCGTGCAGCCCTCCACCGAGCACGAACTGCTCGATTGCGTGCCGGCGACCATCCACCTCGCCGGCGCAGAGATCGAACTCGTCTCGCTCGTCGCGCGGGAACAGCGGCTTCGCCGTGCCCTCGATGCTCACCTCGCCGCGATGGACCGCCCGTATGACTACGTCTTCATCGATTGCCCGCCGTCCCTCGGCTTGCTGACCATCAATGCCTTCGTAGCGGCGCGTGAGGTGCTGATCCCGATCCAGTGCGAGTACTACGCACTCGAAGGGCTTTCGCAACTGCTCAGCAACATCGAACTCATCGAGAAGCACCTCAACCCGGAGTTGCGACTGTCGACCATCCTGCTGACGATGTACGACTCGCGAACCAACTTGGCCCAGCAGGTCGCCCAAGAGGTTCGTGACCACTTCCCCGCCCAGACGCTCGCGACGATCATTCCGCGTTCCGTTCGAGTCTCCGAGGCGCCGAGCTACGGCCAGAGCGTGATCAGCTACGACTACGGTTCGAGCGGATCCCTGTCATATAGAGAGGCAGCCGCCGAGATCGCTCGTCGCGGGGCTGCCAAACCCGAGGAGTCGAACTGATGGCAACGAAACGAACTGGACTCGGGCGCGGAATCGGTGCACTGATACCGAGTGGAGACGACAGCATGCGAGTGCGCCCGGTCGACGTGTTCTTCCCCGACGCCGAGGCGCAGCAGCCCACGGCGGTCGCCGTGGTCGAGCAGGCCGCTGCGGCAGAGGGACTCATCACGGTGCCCGGCGCTCATCTCGCACGACTTGATCCGCACGACATCGTTCCCAATGCGCAACAGCCGCGCAGCGTCTTCGACCCCGACGACCTCGCCGAGCTCGTGCACAGCGTTCGGGAGTTCGGCGTCCTGCAGCCGATCGTCGTTCGACGCCACCCCGAGCTCGCCGGCAAGTACGAACTGGTCATGGGTGAGCGACGCCTCCGGGCCACCAAGATGGCCGGTCTCGAGGCGATCCCGGCAGTCGTCAAGGACACCGCGAACGAAGACATGCTTCGCGACGCGTTGCTCGAGAACCTCCACCGATCGCAGCTGAACCCGTTGGAAGAAGCTTCGGCGTACCAGCAGCTCTTGGCCGACTTCGGCATCACGCAGGAGGAGCTCGCGTCGCGCATCGGTCGATCACGTCCGCAGATCTCGAACACGCTTCGACTCCTGCGTCTTCCCGAGCCGGTGCAGCTGCGGGTCGCGGCCGGCGTGCTGAGTGCCGGGCATGCGCGGGCGATCCTCTCGATCGGTGATGACACCGAAGAGATGCAGCGCTTCGCCGACAAGATCGTCAACGAGGAGCTCTCTGTTCGCGCCGCCGAAGCGGTCGCGGCGAAGGATCCGAAGACGTCTCGCCCCAAGCCCGCGGCGGGCAAGCGGCAGGACTTTCTCGAAGACCTGGCCGTTCGCTTGGGCGACCGCCTGAACACGCGCGTCAAGATCGCACTCGGCGCGAGAAAAGGCCAGATCACCATTGATTTCGCGACGGTTCAAGACCTGCGCCGGATCCTCACCGATCTGGGCGAGGATCTCGACGGCGTGTGACCGTAACTCGCCCGGAGGATCCGTTCTGACGAACCGAAATCAGGTGATTGCTGCCACGGAGTTCAGTTCGTTCGGGTTCGGGCGGCTTCGACCAACGCACCGTAGAGCTCTTCCGGGCTGGCGCCCGACGCGGCGATCGCGAGCGGCACGAGCGAGGTCTCGGTGAGTCCGGGAATGACGTTCGCCTCGAGGAACCATGGAGTGCCCGCTGCATCGACGATGAAGTCGACACGGGAGAGATCGCGAAGGCCGAGCGTGCGGTGTGCGAGCACTGTGGCTTCGGACACGGTGGAGACCGCGTCGTCGTCGAGCCTCGACGGCGCGTAGAACGTCGTCTCCCCCGCGTTGTACCTCGCCTGAAAGCTGTACACGCCTGTGGTCGGTTCGATTTCGACCGCAGGCAGAGCACGCGGCCCGGCACCGGTGTCGACGACGGTGACCGCGAGTTCGGTGCCGACGATGCGTCGTTCGACGACCGCGACATCGGCGTAGGTGAACGCCTCGACCATTGCGCGGGGAAGGTCGTTCGTGTCTGTGACGATCGTGACGCCCTGCGCCGACCCGCCGGACGCCGGCTTTACGACGAGGTCGCCGTCGAGCGTCGAGCGAACGACCTTCAGCACACTTGATGCGCCGAGCTCACGGAACGACTCGTGCGAGAGCACGATCGACTCAGGGACCGCCACGCCGGCGGCTCCGAGCAGTGAGCTCGCGACGGGCTTGGACCACGCCCGGCGCGCGGCCGCCCCAGAGGATCCGACGACCGGAACCCCGATGGAGGCCAGCAGATCGAGCAACGATCCGTCTTCACCGCTCGATCCATGCAGTGCTGGGAATACGACGTCGGGCCGATCGTCTGTGAGGAACGGCAGCAGTCCGGCATCGGGATCACGAAGCACGACTCGGTGGCCCGCGGCGGCCAGCGCATCGGCGACACGACGCCCGGAACGAAGCGACACATCTCGTTCGTGGGAGATGCCGCCTGCGAGAACGACGACGTAGAGACCGGAAGAATCGCTCATGATCAGGTATTTCTCCACTACTTCAAGTCGGACGGGGCTGTGTCGTAGCCGGAGCTCTCTGGAAGCTGCAGCGTTCCGGTGCCGGCGAAGGTATCGAGCAGGTCGAGCTCGCCGTTCACCACGGTGGCAAGGCGGCGAACACCGAGACGGATCGCTTCGGGAGTGGGGTAACAGAACGATAGGCGCATCGCGTGGCGGCCGCGACCGTCGGCGAAGAATGCTGTGCCGGGTGTGTAGGCGACGAGCTCCTTCACCGCTCGCGGGAGCATCTGTTTGGAGTCGAGCACGTCGGGCATGGTCACCCAGACGTAGAAGCCGCCGTTCGGGTTGGTCCAATCGAGCTGCGGGAGGTGCTCCCCCAGCGCCTCGATCATCGCTTCCTTGCGTTCGCGGTACACACCGCGGAACGTATCGATCTGGGCGCGCCAGTCGGCCGTGGCCAGGTACTCGGACACCACCATCTGGCTGAACGAGCTCGGAGAGAGGATCGCCGACTCGGCCGCGAGGATGAGCTTCTCGCGAATCGCATGCGGCGCGAGGGCCCAACCGACGCGGAACCCGGGCGCGAGGGTCTTCGAGAACGTCCCGAGGTAGATGACACCCTCTGGATCGAGCGAGCGGAGCGCGTTCGGAGCCGGCTCGTCGAAGTGGAGCAGACCGTAGGGGTTGTCTTCGAGCACGAGAATCTCATTCGAGCGGCAGATCTCGAGGATCTCGGGCCGACGCTCGGCAGAGAGGGTCACGCCCGCAGGATTGTGGAAATTCGGAATCGTGTAGAGGAACTTGATCCGGCGCCCCTGCGCGCGCAATGCCGCGATCGTCTGCCGTAGCGCTTCGGGGATGAGGCCGTTCTCGTCGGTCGCGACATGGGCGACGTTCGCCTGGTACGAACGGAAGATGCCGAGAGCACCAACGTAGCTCGGCGATTCGGCGAGGATCACATCCCCGGGATCGATGAAGAGCTTCGTGACGAGGTCGAGGGCTTGCTGCGAGCCGGTCGCCGTCACGACGTTGTCGACGGTGCCGTGGATGCCCTCGAGTGACATGACCTCGAGGGTCTGCTCGCGCAGTTGCGGAATCCCCTGACCAGAGCCGTATTGCAGGGCCGTCGCGCCCTGCTCGCGAATGACCTTCTCCATCGATGAGCTGATGAGGTCGTGCGAGAGGGCGGAGACGAACGGCATGCCGCCGGCGAGCGAGACGACCTCGGGTCGCGATGCGACGGCGAACAGGGCCCGAACTTCAGAGGCGGCCAGTCCGGCGGTCCGCTCGGCGTAGTTCGCATACCAAGGGTCGAGATTGTTGCCGGTCCGCTGGGGGACGCCGTCAGTGGTCACTGCGCTCGTTCCGTTCTGTTCAGGATTTCCATCGTAGTTGCTGGGCTCTGGGTGATTGATCGAGGGGTGCGCTCGACCTCCGGAGACGCGAAAGACCCGCCCGGCGACTGCCGGACGGGTCTTCGTCGACCGCCGGCTACGAGATGTAGGCGGCGAGGTCGGCCTCGAGCGCGGGCTTCGGCTTGGCGCCGATGACGGTCTTGACGACCTCGCCCTTCTCGAAGACCTTGAACGCTGGGATCGCGGTGATCTGGTACTTCATTGCGAGGCCGGGGTTCTCGTCGACGTTGAGCTTGACGATGTCGAGTTTGTCGGAGTGCTCCGTCGCGATCTGGTCGAGGATCGGACTCACGGCACGGCACGGGCCGCACCATTCGGCCCAGAAGTCCACGAGCACGGCCTTCCCGTTGTTGAGGACCTCCTGCTCGAAGGTGGCTTCGGTTACCGCACGTGCAGTCATCTTGCGTTCTCCTTTGGTGTAGCGGATGTCGCTTGCTGAAACTGAGGTCGCCTGGTCAGTCGACCGCGACGAATTGGTTCTCGAGCAGCGCCTCGGCGGCGTTCTCGTTGCCGAGCGCGGCCAGGTAGTGCTCGGCGTCGAGCGCCGCGACCGTGCCGGAACCCGCGGCGGTGACCGCCTGACGGTAGTGCGGGTCGATGACGTCACCGGCAGCGAAGACACCTGGGAGGTTGGTCTTCGACGTGCGGCCGTCGACGGCGATGGTGCCCTCGGCGGTGAGGTCGAGCTTGCCGTGCACGAGGTGCGTGCGAGGGTCGTTGCCGATCGCGACGAAGAGGCCGTCGAGGTCGAGCCCGCGCTCGTCACCGGTCACCGTGTCGCGCAGGGTGACCCCGGTGACGGCCGTGTCGCCGTGGATCGCGGCGATCTCTGCGTTCCAGATGAACTCGATCTTCGGGTTGTCGAACGCGCGCTGCTGCATGATCTTCGACGCCCGGAGCGAGTCGCGACGGTGGATGACGTACACCTTGTCGGCGAAGCGCGTGAGGAAGTTGGCCTCTTCCATGGCCGAGTCGCCGCCGCCGGCGACCGCGATGGTCTTCTGGCGGAAGAAGAATCCGTCGCACGTCGCGCACCATGACAGGCCGTGACCCGAGAGCACCTCCTCTTCGGGGAGGCCGAGCTTGCGATAGGCCGAGCCGGTGGCGTAGATGAGCGCGGTCGCCTCGTGCACGTCGCCGTTGCCCAGCTTGACGCGCTTGACCGGGCCTTCGAGCTCGAGCTCGACGACGTCGTCGTAGACGACCTCGGTGCCGAAGCGTTCGGCCTGCTCCTGGAGCTTGGTCATGAGGTCGGGGCCCATGATGCCCTCGGGGAAGCCGGGGAAGTTCTCGACCTCGGTGGTGTTCATCAGTTCGCCACCGATCTCGACGGAGCTCGCGATGAGCAGGGGGTTCAGTTGCGCACGGGCGGCGTAGATCGCGGCCGTGAAACCGGCCGGGCCGGAACCGATGATGATGATGTCGCGCAAACCCGCTCCTGTCGTTGCTGGTGATTCGTGGCACTCGACGAATCGGATGCCACGAGAAGCACAACACAGTCTAGGTGGCCCCTATTCCAGCGGCCGGTCGCCGAACGGCGTGTGACGCGACGACACGTTGCCGCGGCCTCAGCGCCGGCCGAGCCTCGCGACGAGCGGGGCGGCGAATCCGCGCAGCTCGGGTGAACGAAGCATCCAGAGCGTCGCGAAGTACGCGATGCTCATCACCGTGCCGATGACGGCCATCGACAGGATGGCGCTCAACACGCTCGAGAACGCGAAACCGTCGAAGGTGGTTCCACCGAGTGCCCACAGCGCGACGAGACCGACGATCACCGGCACCACGAGCGCAAGTGCCGATCGGCCGTACGCCACCAGCATGCGTCGCGCGTCGAGCGAGCCGATGCGGCGCCGGATCAGCACCACGGCGAGCGCGGCCTGCACGGTGCCCGCGACGGTGATGACCACGGCGATGCCGAAGGCGACCCAGGCGCTGGGCAGGGCGATGCAGGCCAGGGTGCCTGCGACGATCAGCACGACCTGCACGAGCGTGATGAAGAACGGGGTCTTCGTGTCGTGGAGCGAGTAGAAGGTGCGCTGCACGATGAAGAGCACGCTGAAGGGGATCAGTCCGACGAGGTACGCCAGCACGACCAGGCCGGTCGACCACACGAGCGGCTCGAGTGGAGTGAACACGCGGGCGAAGAGGAACGCGCACACCATGAGCACGGCGGTCGCGATCATCAGGATGACGCCGACGCCGCGCACCGCGCTCGAGAGATCGTCGCGCACCTTGCGGAGGTCGTCGGCCGCGGCGTGCTCGCTCATTCGGGTGAAGTAGGCGGTGGCGATCGACACCGTGATCACCGAGTGGGGCAGCATGAAGATCAGCCAGGCGTTCTGCTGCATGCTGACTGAGGCTTCGTCGGGGGATGCCGCGGAGACACCGACCACGGAGGTCTCGACGAACCCGGCGATCGTCGTGAGCAGCAGCATGCCGAAGGTCCAGCTCGCGATGCCGGCGGTGGAACGGAGTCCGACACCTCGCCACGCGAAATCGGGTCGGTAGCGAAGGCCAGCGCGGCGCCAGAACCAGAAGAGCACGAGCGCCTGGGCGGCCACGCCGAGCGTCGCGCTTCCGGCGAGGAGCGCGATCATCGCCGGATCCCACTCGTTCGCCGGTCGTGTGCCCACGGCATCCGTGCCGAAGACGAGGGCGAACACCGCGAGCCCGGCGAGCGCGACGATGTTGTTCAGCACCGGCACCCAGGTGAACGGCCCGAACACGCGCTTGGCGTTCAGCACCTCACCGAGCAGTGAGTACATGCCGTAGAAGAAGATCTGCGGCAGGCACCAGTAGCCGAACGCGACGGCCAGTGCGAACACCCCGTCGCTCATGCGGCTGCCGATCAGCGTCGTGAGCAGCGGGGTGAGCAGCGTCGCGATGAGGGCTGCTGCCCCGAGGATGACGAAGCCGAGCGTCATGACCTTGTTGATGTACGCGACTCCCCCGTCGCGATGCGCCGCGGAGCGGACGATCAGCGGCACGAGCACCGCGCTCAGCACGCCGCCGGCGACGACCGCGTAGATCGTGTTCGGCAGTTGGTTCGCCGCGGCGAACGCGTTCGCGCCGGCGCCGCTTCCGCCGATGACGGCGGCGAGCAGTGCCGCCTTCACGAAGCCGAGAATGCGGGAGACGATCGTGCCCGAGGCGAGGAAGGCGCTCGCGCGCCCGATGCGATCCTCAGCCATCGCGGCGCCCGTCGTCGGCGCCGGCGGGCGGTGGCTCGGTGCCCGCGGACTCGTCGGCAGGCGGTGCCGTGCCGGCATCCGCTTCTGGGGCACCGGTCGTCTGGCCCGCGGCATCCGCTTCTGAAGCACCAGCCGCCTCGTCTGCGGCATCCGACTCGCCGGTTTCGCCGCTCGCCGCGGCCTCGGCCCGCCTCGTGCGAAGGCGACGGATGTTGCGCCAGATGCCGAGCCCGAAGAACACGACGACGATGATGCCGATGATGGCGGCGCCGAGGCCCTCCCAGTCGGCCTGCACGTTCGCCGGAATCGCGACGGGGACTCCGATCGGCACACCTGTGGGCGAGGTGAGCGACACACTGAGGGTGACGGCACCGTTGCCGATGCCGGCGGCGACCGGCACGGTGGCAGTACCCCGTGACTCTGGCGCGATCGTGACCGTCACCTGGTCTTCGACGACCAGTCGACCGTTCGACGGTGCCACGTTGACGATGACCGTGACGGGATACGGCAGGGCGTTCAGGATCGTCGTCGGAACGCCCGTCTCGGAGGAGACGACGTTGATCAGGCTGCTGGGCACCACCGATACCGAGTCGAGCGTTCTGCTCTGGGCCACGAGCCATCCGCCGACCGCGGCCTCCCAGGCGGGAATGTCGGCGATCCAGCCGACGTCGAGCAGGGCGAGCGCGTCGCGACGGGTCGGCCCGGTGAGCTCGCCGGGGTCGTCGAGCATCGTCGCGAACGCCGCCACGCTCTCGTCGGCGCGGATGATGCGGGCGACGTTGTCGAGGCGAGGCTGCGCCTCGGGAGCGTCGATGAGGGTGCGAGCGACCGGCGGCGCGCCGACGACGTCGGTGAGCGATGCCGCGGCGACCAACGGGTTCGCCGTCACTGCATCGAGGGTGGCGGAGACGCGAGCCGACTGGGCGCCGGCGCTGCGCGAGAGCGTCGCGAGCAGGGTGCCCCTGGGCTCGGCCGATGTGCCGATGAGGGCGAGTTCGGCGCCGAGCCGGCCGGTTGCGGCACGCCACTCGATATCGCTCTGCGCCTCGGTGGCTTCGCGCAACGGCGGCGTGAGCCGTGCGTCGGCCACGACCGCCGACGCACCGTCGACCGTCGATGAGGCGTTGGCCCACTGCACTCCGGGTTCCACGTTGCCGGGGGCGAGAATCGAGGTCGTGAGCCCCGACGCGCCGAACACTGCGAGATCTCCGGCCGCGACGGTGTCATCGGCGGGCCAGGCCAGGTCGGTGCGCGTATAGGGCCACGCCAGCAGCGCTTCGGCGGTGGGCAACTCCCCCGTCGCCGGTGTCGTGGGCGTCGGAGCCGGGCTCGTCGCACCATCGCCGTCGGGGACCCCGGGGTCCGCAGCGCCGCCGGCCTCCGCCGTGAAGTTCGCGGGGTCGAGCGCGTCGGTGAACGAGGTCGGCGCGAGCAGCGCAGGCATGCCGATCTGCGCCTGCGCCGCGACATCCGCATCTGCATACGCGAGCGGGAATATCTCATTCGGCAGCCCGGCGAGCCGCTCGAGCCACGCCACTGCCGAGACCGGCGCGGCGCTGCCCAGCGCGCGGATCGACGCGATGATGCGGGGATCGACGGCGATCGTCACCGGGCGGCCGACCAGGGCGTCGAGCTGCCGGGAGAGGAGTCCGAACGGCGACGTCCAGGTCGCGAGGTCATCGGCGCCGAGCAGGCCGGAGGCGGTGGGCGGCACGGTCACGGGCACCACGACGGCCAGGCTCGTCGGGCCGGTGACCGGCGCATTCGCGTTGGCGGCCACCTCTGCGGCCGTTGCGACCAACCGGCCATCGACGAGGAGTTCCGCACCGAATCCGAGCACCGGAGACGTGTCGATCGGATCGAGCGCCTCGGGAGGCAGCGTGACCGAGACCGTGTCGCTCTCACCCGGCGCGAGCACCGCCGTCGCGGCCTCGCTTGCGATCGTGCCGTCGATGGAGGTGAGCTCGGCCGCCGCCACATCGACGACGGGTTCGGGCGCCTGCGCGAGCCACGCATCGACCTCGCCGGGCTCGTCGATGTCGCTGTCGGATCGCACAACGCGAAGCGCCCCCGCCGAGACCGGCTCGGTGGTCGCATTCCTGACTTCGACCTCGAGAGTGACGGTGGCGTCGGGAGCGATCGTGGTCGAGACGGTCGGCGCGATGCGGAGGGTCACGCTCCCGGCGGCCGCCGGCTCCTCCGCGGCTGTCGCAGCCGATGGAGTCGGAGTCAGGAGCGCGAGCGCGGCGGCAGCAGCGGCGCCGACGACCAGGAATCCGTGCCGGAAGGGTGGCCCGGGGCGCGACCGCTGGGCGCTGTTCGTCGATTCGACTCGAGAGCACCGGCGGCGCGCAGGATTCGACTCGGGCACCATGCTGGCGATTCTACGGCGTGGCGCGCGGGCGTTCGCTCGGCGTCCACAGGGCCGTCGGCTTCCCTTCGCGCCGGGGCATCCGTCACCCGGGCCTTAATATGGGGGCATGCAGAGTGTCGCGGCGGCCCTCGACCGGCTGGGCGAGCTGGCGGCTTCGCCGACCGTTGCGAGACTGGCTTCGGCCTTCGAGGCATCCGGTCATGAACTGGCTCTCGTGGGCGGTCCGGTGCGCGACGCCTTCCTCGGGCGGCCCGTCAACGACCTCGATTTCACGACGGATGCCACGCCGGACGAGATCCTCGCGATCGTGAAGCCCATCGCCGAGGCGCACTGGGACATCGGCCGCGCATTCGGCACGATCGGCGCGAAGATCACCGGTGAGACCGTCGAGATCACGACCTACCGGGCCGACGCCTACGACGGCGCCTCCCGCAAGCCCGAGGTCGTCTTCGGCACGAGTCTCGACGACGACCTCACCCGGCGCGACTTCACGGTCAACGCCCTCGCCCTGCGCCTGCCGAAGCTCGAGCTCGTCGACCCGTCGGGCGGCGTCGAAGACCTCATGGCGCAGGTGCTGCGCACGCCGGCGGCGCCCGAGCGGTCGTTCGGCGACGACCCGCTGCGGATGCTGCGTGCCGCACGATTCGCCTCCCAGCTCGGGTTCACGGTCGAGCCGTCGACGGCGCAGGCGATGACCGACCTCGCGGCAGAGATCGACCGCATCTCGGCCGAGCGCGTGCGCGACGAGCTGGTGAAACTGCTGCTGTCGAGGGCGCCGCGCGGCGGCATCCGGCTGCTGGTCGAGTCCGGACTCGCCGAACGCGTGCTGCCCGAACTGCCGGCGCTCTCGCTCGAACGCGACGAGCACCACCGCCACAAAGACGTCTACGAGCACAGCCTGACCGTGCTCGACCAGGCCATCGAGTACGAACTCGAACGCGGTGTGCTCGAGCCCCCCGACCTCATCGTGCGGCTGGCCGCGCTGCTGCACGACATCGGCAAGCCCGCGACGCGTCGGTTCGAAGGCGGCGGTGCGGTGAGCTTCCACCACCACGATGTCGTCGGCGCCAAGCTCGCGCGCAAGCGGCTGCGCGCACTGCGGTTCGACAACGACACGATCGCGGCCGTCTCGCGGCTGATCGAGTTGCACCTGCGCTTCTTCGGGTACACGGATGGTGCGTGGAGCGACTCGGCCGTGCGCCGCTACGTGCGCGACGCCGGCGACCAGCTCGAGCGCCTGCACATCCTCTCGCGTGCCGACGTCACGACCCGCAATCGGCGCAAGGCCGACCAACTCGCCTTCGCCTACGACGACCTCGAGGAGCGCATCGCCGCGCTTGCGGAAGAGGAGGAGCTCGCGGCCGTGCGGCCGGAGCTCGACGGCGCCGACATCATGCGGCTGCTGGGCGTCGCGCCCGGCCCGGTCGTCGGAGAGGCCTACCGGTACCTGCTCGAGGTGCGGCTCGACGAGGGCCCCATCGGCGCGGATGCCGCGACCGAGCGCCTGCTCGCCTGGTGGGCGTCGCGCGAGGTCGCGGCCGACGGCTCGCCCGGCGGTTCGCCTGACGCCTGACGCCTGACGCCTGACCGCGCGCGCGGGGCCATGCGGCGAGCGGATGGCGCGGGCGCGGGGCATCCGCTATGCTGTCAAGGTTGCCCGTGTGCCGCGATTGTGCGGCCTCCATGGTGTGACGTATGCACAACCCTCCTGCTGCAGAGATCCTGTAGCCGTTTGAGTCCGAAGGAGGTGGGTTAGTCATGCACCAGTACGAGCTGATGGTTATCCTCGATCCCGAGATCGATGAGCGCACCGTTGCTCCCAGCCTTGACAAGTTCCTCAACGTCATCCGCAAGGATGGCGGCACCGTCGACAAGGTCGACATCTGGGGACGTCGTCGTCTGGCCTACGAGATCAACAAGAAGAACGAGGGCATCTACGCCGTCGTCGACTTCACCGCCGAGTCCAAGACCACCGATGAGCTCGACCGCCAGCTGAACCTCAGCGAGGCCGTCATGCGCACCAAGGTCCTCCGTGCCGAAGAGGCGATCGCCCAGGTCGCCGCCCACGCGAAGGCCCAGGAGGCGAAGGCCGCGAAGAAGGCCGCCGCTCAGGCGAAGGCCGGCGCGAAGGCCGCGGCCCCCGCGGCCGCAGTCGCCGCAGCTCCCGCTTCGGCCAAGAAAGACGACTAGTCCTCATGGCCGGCGAGACCATCATCACCGTGGTGGGCAACCTCACTGCAGATCCCGAGCTGCGTTACACGCAGAACGGCCTCGCGGTTGCCAACTTCACCATCGCATCCACTCCTCGTACGTTCGACCGTCAGGCCAACGAGTGGAAAGACGGCGAAGCGCTGTTCCTGCGTGCGAGCGTCTGGCGTGACTTCGCCGAGCACGTGGCCGGTTCACTCACCAAGGGGACCCGGGTCATCGCTTCCGGGCGTCTCAAGCAGCGTTCCTACGAGACGAAGGAAGGCGAGAAGCGCACCAGCATCGAGCTCGAGATCGACGAGATCGGCCCGAGCCTGCGCTACGCCACCGCGTCAGTGACGCGCGCCCAGTCCAACCGCGGCGGCAACAGCTCCTTCGGGGGCGGCGCCGGTGCCGACGAGCCGTGGGCACCCAGCGCCCCCGCAGCAGCAGCCCCGCAGGGCGGCGGCAGCGGCGGCGACGTCTGGAACACCCCCGGTACGAGCTACGGCGACGAGACCCCCTTCTAACATTCAGACGGGTTTCGAGACGGTCGCTGCGCGGCCTGCTCAACCCGCGAACCCAATCAGACAGGAAAGACAATGGCTGGAAAGTCGAGCGGCGATCGCCGCAAGCCGAGCCGCGGGAAGGGCGCGAAGAACGCCGCCCCGGCGAAGTCCATCAAGGTCGGAATCATCGACTACAAGGATGTCGCGACCCTTCGCAAGTTCATCTCCGAGCGTGGAAAGATCCGCGCCCGCCGCATCACCGGTGTCTCCGTGCAGGAGCAGCGCCTCATCGCCCGTGCCGTCAAGAACGCACGCGAGATGGCACTCCTGCCCTACTCGGGCTCCGGCCGCTAAGGAGCACGACAATGGCTAAGGTAATTCTCACCCACGAGGTCACCGGCCTCGGCACGGCCGGCGACGTCGTCGAGGTCAAGAGCGGCTACGCTCGCAACTACCTCGTTCCCCAGGGCTTCGCTGTGGCGTGGTCGCGCGGTGGCGAGAAGCAGGTCGAGCAGATCAAGGCGGCTCGCGCCGCTCGCGCTCTGCACTCGCTCGAAGATGCGCAGGCTCTCAAGGCCAAGCTCGAGTCGAGCAAGGTCAAGCTGGCCGTCAAGGCCGGCCAGGGCGGGCGCCTGTTCGGCTCCGTCAAGACCGCGGATGTCGCGGCTGCGGTTTCGACCGCCGGCCTCGGCGAGATCGACAAGCGCAAGATCGAGATCACGGCCCCCATCAAGGCGGTCGGCGAGCACGAGGCGACGGTGCGTCTGCACGACGAGCTCTCGGCGACGATCACCCTCCAGGTGGTCGCAGCGAAGTAGTTCGCGGCACCACGCACGACGGCGGCGGTTCGGGCTTCGGCCCGGGCCGCCGCCGTCGTCGTTTCCGGCGCAGCATCCGTCGACTCGCAGCATCGAAATCGTCGGATTCCGTACACCCGTCGCGGGGGTTCGCGCAAGTTGCGTGCGGCGTTTTCCGTGACTGTTGTGCACAGGTCAGACGACGTGCTCCAACAAGTTCGAAAGAAGTTTTCCCACACAGGTGTGAATAGATGAAAGTGCTGGTCAACTCAGAGTTCAACCAGTGTAATTCACCGACTTTCCACAGTTATCCACAGGAGTAGTGCACACGTTCGTCGGCGTTTCGCCCAGTTTGTCCCCAGAGTTATCCACAGGCTGGGTTGTGGGGTGCATACCGCCTTCCCTATCGTGAAGCAGCGCCACATCCACCCACGTGCCACACCGGTCGGCCGGCCTTGTCTGAGGCTCCCGAGATACTGAGTGGCGGGCGCGGGCCGCTCGCCCGTCTGAGCCGAACCGGAGGTCATGAAGTTGTCGATCGCGCACATCGGGCTCGCTGAACCGGCTGAAGACGGTGACGCCCGACGGGGCGAACGAGTTCCGCCGCACGACCTCCTCGCCGAACAGAGCGCGCTGGGCGGCATGATGCTCTCGAAAGACGCCGTCGCCGACGTCATCGAGACCATACGCGGCATCGACTTCTACGTGCCGAAGCACGAGGTCGTCTTCAACGCGATCCTCACGCTGTACTCGCACGGCGAGCCCACCGACGTGATCGCCGTCACCGACGAGCTCACGAAGACCGGCGACCTCCAGCGTGCCGGCGGCGTCGAGTACCTGCACACGCTCACGAGCATCGTGCCGACTGCCGCGAACGCCGGCTTCTACTCCTCGATCGTCGCCGAGCGCGCGATGCTGCGCCGACTCGTCGAGGCCGGCACACGCATCGTGCAGATGGGCTACCAGGGCGAGGGCGAGGTCACCGATCTCGTCAACAACGCCCAGGCCGAGATCTACGCCGTGACCGGCTCGGTCGAGACCGAAGACTACGTGCCGCTCTCCGAGGCCGTGACCGTGGCGATCGACGAGATCGAGGCGGCCAAGCACACCGACGGCAAGTTCACCGGCGTGCCCACCGGGTTCGCCGACCTCGACGACCTGACCAACGGCTTCCACCCCGGTCAGATGATCATCGTCGCGGCGCGACCCGCCATGGGCAAGTCGACGCTCGCGCTCGACTTCGCCCGAGCGGCATCGATCACGAACGACCTGCCGTCGGTGTTCTTCTCACTCGAGATGGGCAAGAGCGAGATCGCGATGCGTCTGCTCAGCGCCGAGGCATCCGTACCCCTGCAGATGATGCGCAAGGGCACCGTCGATTCGCGCGACTGGACCACGATCGCGGCGACGCGCGGCCGCATCAACGACGCGCCGCTCTACATCGACGACTCCCCCAACATGACGCTCGTCGAGATTCGCGCGAAATGCCGCCGTCTCAAGCAGAAGGTCGGGTTGAAGATGGTCGTCATCGACTATCTCCAGCTGATGACGAGCGGCAAGCGCGTCGAGAGCCGCCAGCAAGAGGTGTCGGAGTTCTCTCGAGCACTCAAGCTGCTCGCAAAAGAGCTGCAGGTGCCGGTCATCGCGCTGTCGCAGCTGAACCGTGGCCCCGAGCAGCGTGCCGACAAGATGCCCGCCATCAGCGACCTGCGCGAATCGGGCTCGATCGAGCAAGACGCCGACATGGTGATCCTGCTGCATCGCGAGAGCGCCTACGAGCGAGACAGCCCCCGCGCCGGCGAGGCCGACCTCATCGTCGCCAAGCACCGCAACGGCCCGACCCGCACCATCACGGTGGCGTTCCACGGCCACTTCTCGCGGTTCGCCGACATGGTGCAGGGGTAGTAGGCCCTGTGTAGGTTCCACGCGAAGATGTCGGATTCCAGATCGAGATGTCGGCTACTTGTCGGATCCGACACTTCGCGTGGATTTCGCCGAACTGCCTCTGATCAGTGCACTGCGAGACTTTCTCGTGCCGGGGCCCCGGATAGGTCGCCGCGCTTCACCGGACGTAGATCACGGACGAGGTGGCGAGCCGAGCAACCCATACCAACAGGAATATTTCTGCACATGAGACGCGTGATTCTCCGAGGTTCGGGTTGTGCTTCGGGTATGGCAGATTTTGCGTCGGAGGATCGCACGGGTCGGGTGATGCTCGGCACGGTGCGGGTGGCGCGTGGGCTGACTCAGGCGCAGCTGGCGAAAGCGTCAGGCGTTTCTCAGGCCGTGTTGTCGAAGGCGGAGTCGGGTCTGGTGTCATTGGATGAGTCTCGGTTGGCGGAGCTGGTTGATGTGCTCCGGGCACCGGCGAGCTTGCTGACTCTTCCGGTCGATGAGGGCGCGGTCCCGTATGTGTTTCATCGGAAGCGTTCGACCCTGCCGTTGTCGGTGGCGAATCGTCTGCGCGCCGAGCTGGAATGGCTGCACTTGCAGGTCACGGGAGTGGTGGCCGGCGAGGTTCAGGTCGGGCTGGCGCGGCACCCGCTCCCGCCGGACCGGTTCGAGACTCCGGAGGAGGTCGCGAGAGAGGTCCGCGCATCGTTGGGTGTGACCACGGGACCCGTGATGGATCTAGTGGCGGCGTTGGAAGCGGCCGGAGCCGTTGTGATCAAGCGCTCTCTGGGGTCCGAGCGCATCGACGCGATGGTGAGCTGGCCGGAGGCGCACCGCCCGGTCGTGCTGCTCGGGGATCACATCCCGCCGGACCGGCAACGGTTCTCCCTCGCCCATGAGCTCGCACACGCCGTGATGCACCAGGTTCCGTCCGAGTCGCAGGAGGTTGAGGCTGACCGGTTCGCGGCCGAGTTCCTGATGCCGGCACGGGACGTTCGAGAGGATCTGTCTCGGGGACCGGTGACGGTTCCTTCGCTGGCGCAGCTGAAGTCGAAGTGGCGGGTATCGATCGCAGCGCTGTTGCGGCGGGCGTGGGACCTGGATTCGATCAGCGACGGTCGCTATCGGCAGTTGAACATCGAGTTGTCGCGGGCGGGGTACCGCAGCATCGAACCCGTGGTGCTTGTCGACGAGGTTCCCTCCCTGATGTGGGATCTGGTCAGCAAGCGGTTGGAGCACGGGGAAAGCGTGGCGGACATCGCTCGCGACGCGTTCTTGAACGAAGAAGAATTCGCGGATCTCTACCTGAGGAGCGCAGCATGACGGACAAGATCAACACGCAGCACCTGCGAGTCACCCTTGTACGGGTAGTGGGAGGCGAGGATCCGGTACCCGCCACGGGTGCCTTCGATGACCTCCGGCAGGACGGTCGACCCGGCCGCCTCGTATAACGGCGCGAACCGTTCGATCGCCTTCTTCGACTGCGTCGCCGGCGACACCCGGTCGTGGTTGCCGGGCACCAGGTACCGCCGTCCGTTCAGCTGCGCGGTGAGAGCGATCGATTCCTCGATCGGGCCGAGCGCGACATCCCCGAGATGCAGCACCACATCCGTCGGTCCGACCGTCTCGTTCCAGCGGCGGATGAGTTCGGTGTTCATCTCGTCGACCGAGCTGAACGGGCGTTCCGCGAGCTCGCTGATCCGGGCGTGGCTGAAGTGAGTGTCCGCGGTGACGAAGTCGACCTGGTCGAACTCGAACCACGGATACTCACTCACGATTAGCGCTCCTCGCAGGTATGTGTGGTGTCTTGCAGAATCTAGCGGCGTCCTAGCGTTTCAGTAGACGGGGATAGATGTCGCTAGAGTTCGTCGAGATCGATCCCGAACTTCCGGGCGAGGTCGGTGGATATCACGCTGGTCGGGAGCCGGTGTTCCGGTGGCAGGTGAGCCATTGTTCCGGGAGATGGTGAGCCACCGCAACGTCGCGGGGTGAGCCGTTGCGCCCGCTGGGGGCGGGCTCCGCGCGGCCCTGCCCCCGGCGGTTGCTCAGTCGATCTGGGTGAAGTGCCTGCGCATGGAGTCGTCGCAGTGAAGGACGGTCGCGTGCGCGTTGGTAGTGATCCGGTCGACGATGGCGTCGGCGAGGATCTCTTCTCGTCCATCCGGTCGTGCCATTGACCTGGCGCCAGCTGTGTGCAGTAGATCGTCGACGCGGTCTTGTGTCTTCGATCGATCAGGGTGTGCAGTTGCTGGACTTGGGGTCTGGTCGGTGTCGTGAGGAACCAGTCATCGATGATGAGCAGCTCGACTTTGACCAGCGTGTCCAGGCACCGCTTCTTGTCGCCAGCGCGTTCGGCGATCGTGATCCGGTCGAACAGTTCGTCGGCGGGCAGGTAGAGCACCCTGCGGTGTTGCTGGCAGGCTTTGTTGCCCAACGCGCTGGCGACGTAGGTCTTGCCCGCACCGGTCGGCCCTTGCAGGATGACGTCGTGGTGTCTGATGAGGTAGCTGCCGATCGCGAGGCGGGCGATCAACTCGGTGTCCATGCTGCTGCGCCCGGGCATCACCTTGATGTCCGCGATGTCGGCGGCGGGCTGGGCGAGTCCTGCCTGACGGCGTAGCCGGTGCAGTTTGCTGTCGCGCCTTCTGTCGTGTTCCAGTCGACGGCCTGCTTGATCATCTCGGGACCTGTCAACGGCGCTGCCGATGTCACCTCGGCGAGGTTTTCAAAGTACTCGGCCATTCCCGATAGGCGCATCTGTTTGAGCCGGGTCAGGGTCTCGATATCGATCATGCCACCAGCCGACTGCGGTGCGCCTCGGGCATATGCATCGGCACGGTCGCGTATCGGTTTGTGACGCCGACGAACCGGGCGTGGGAGGCGACTCTCTCCGCCCCGTCGAAGACCTCCACGGTGTGTGAGGTGATCCGCACGTCGAGTTGACGGCCGATCAACAACGTGGAGGGAACCGAGTAGAGGTTCTTCTCGACCTGAACGTGATAGTTCGGGCCTGCCTTCGCCTTCCGCAGATCTGCCAGTTCGAACCGGACCTGCGGCAGTGGGACCAGAAGCGGCTGCTCGTCCCGGTAGAACACGATCCACGGGGAGTCTTCCCGTTTCTGGAACGGTTTCGCGTTGATCCGGTCGACCTCGGCGAAGATCGCCTCGTTCAGCTCCGCCAACCCCACGAACCGTCGGTCGCGTAGCACCGCGCTCACCTGCCCGGCGACGAACCGGACGCTGCCTTCGGCGACGGGCTTGTCTCTTGCCTTGATTCGGGCTGGGACGATCGCGGTGCCGTAGTGCTCCGCCAGTCGCGGGATTGAGCACCGGCTCGTATCGGTCTGCCTTCGATACCCCGGTGCGGAGGTTGTCGGGGATCAAGAGCCGCCCGGCCCCGCCGAAGTTTTCGAACGCGTGCACGGTGATCCAGGACCCGAGTGTCATATCGGCGAACGTCTCCACGTACGAGTACGCGCTGAATGAGAACGCAGCCACGAACAGCCACCCCGTTCACCGGCTGACCGGTGATCGGGTCGGCGTAGGCCATCGGATCCCCGGCCCAGTCGACCTCGACCGACTCGCCGGGGTTACGCGGGATCCGCATCGACGCGCCCGTCGCTTTCGCCCACCGCCGGTACTGCTCGTTGAAAAACGAGTACTGGTACGGCACCTCACCGGTCTGCCGGCATCTGGCGACGTATTCGTTCCACAACAGCAGCAACGTCACCGACGGGCGACCCAACTCGTGGTGCACGTACTCGAAATCCGGGGCCGCCCGGTCAGAGACCGATGCCGACGGATCCGGCAGCAGCAGCCTGCGGACCTCATCGACGCCGAGCTCGGCGACCTCACCGAACCCCACCCCTGCGGTGTTCGCCGCGGCGAACACCGCAGCGACCGTGCTACGCGAGCACCCCAAACGTCAGCGATGCCACGCTGGCTCACACCGTCAGCACGCAGCCGAAGGATCTGTTTGTAGTCGACCATCGAAGGCGACTCTTTTCGTCAGGTCCGCACCCGGGCGGCACGGACCTGACGAACCTCTCACCCACCGGCCACTCCAGCGGCCGAACGGCTCACCCCGCCACGTCGCGGTGGCTCACCCTCACCCGGAACAGTGGCTCACCCAACAACGGAACACCGGCCCTCAGCGAGCGCAATATGCAGGCCGGCGAGCGGGACCTCCCGAACCGTCGGCGGGACGCTCCGGGCGATGCGGGCGATCTCCTCGTCCTCCGCCGCATCCTCGGCGGGCGCGATCGCCGCCAGCTCCTGGACCACAACCTCGAGCGACGTGTTCTGGGCTGTCGCACGGCGCCGGATCTCGGCGGCGGCATGGGCGAGGGTGTACATCCGCTGCCACGGATAGTCGCCGTTCCGGGCGATGGCGACGGTGTCGCGGGTGTAACTGCGCTCATCGCCGGGGACGAGCCACCTTTCGGTGCGGTCCGAGGCGAGGAAGAAGTCGACGTAGCAGTTCCCGCACGGCATCCGGTACAACCCCGGCTCGGTGGGAGCGGACTCGGTGCCGCGTGCGATCATGTCGCGGATGACCTGCTCCCAGTCGACATCGCCATCATCGTGTGACGCGGGCGCCCCCTCCTGAGCAGAACAGGGCATGCCCACCTCCGATGCGGATCAACTCGAGGTCTTCGGATGTCCCAGACGGCCATCTGCTGACTTCTTCTACACCCGGATCTTCACCGCGGCCTCACCGAGCCCCCCACTCGCCCAGTGTGCGAGCGAGATCAGCATGCGAGCATGGCCGTCAGATTCGTAGGAGCGTTCGTCGTGGCCAAGGAGGTCGACGGCGATCCTGCTTGCACATTGCGTACGCGTCCATGCCGCCCGGTGTGCGTGTCGTGTCTGGTGGTGGTGCGCCACGGTGTGGTTGCGTCCGATTTCTTGGATGCGGCAGTACCCCTCGTCGAAGACGTCGAATGGGGCGATGGTCGTACCGTCGGGTAGCGTCCCTCCGGTGATGTGTGTGCGGGATGCCGGGGGGTGGAAGGAGAGGCCTGGCACCCACATGCCGCCGATCGCGGGGAACCAGTCGGGGTAGTCGCGCAGGGACGACACGGCACAGTGCAGCGCGAGCACTCCCAGCCCTCGGGCGAGGGCGGCGGCGAACCCTTCCACCGCGTCCGTCGGCACCGGTGCCGCGTCCTGCTCGCCTCGCCACGGGTCGCCGGCGTTGACGACGAGGAGGTCGATGTTCTGCAGGGTGCTCATCGCGTGGTCCACGTCGTCATCCACAGAGACGTTGAATCCGGCCGTGCGCAGAATGTCCGCGATGATCGGGCTCGTCCGGTCGAAGGGATGCCAGGGGTCGCTGTAGCGGCCGGAGCCACTGGCGATGAGTGCTCGCATCCGCGTTTCCTCCGAAGTGGCCGATGAACGCCAGCGGGTCTGGCGCCATGATCCCAACACACTAGCTAATGTGGATAGCGATATCACAGTCGACGGGAGGACCAGGTGCACGCAAAAGCTCCAAAGCCGCCGACGCTGACCGACGTAGCGCGCTTAGCAGGCGTCTCCGTGCCGACGGCGTCGCGCGCGTTGAACGGCGGGGTGCGTGGCGCACAGAGCGGCTCGGCGGAGCTTCGCCAACGCGTCACCGACGCTGCCCGCGCCTTGGGGTACTCGGTGAACCCCGCAGCACAGGCCACCAAAGGTGGCCGGTCGCGAACCGTTGCCGTTCTGGTCAGCGACATCGAAGACTACGGATCCGCGACCATGATCTCCGGCGTGATGCACGCCGCTGAGAAGCGAGGTGCCTCGGTCGCGGTGCGCACCACGAGAGACGACCCGCTGCGTGAGCACGAGTTGCTCGCTCAACTGCCCGGCGAGCGGCATCGTGCCGTTATCATCGCGACAAGTCGCACGACGGACGCGCACCGCGAAAGTGCTCTGGCACGACAATTGGATACCCTGGTCGAGCAAGGAACACGGGTTGTCGTCGTCGGTGACAGTTCGTTGGAGTTCCCATCCGTGACGGTCGACAATCGAGTGGCAGCTCGCCTGCTCGCTGACGGACTGGCAAGGGCCGGACTTCGACGCTTCGCAATCTTGTCCGCGCCGGCATCGGAGATCACGGCACACGACCGGGTCGATGGATTTCTTGCCGGACTCGCTGAGCACGACATCACCGTTCCGCGGCAAGACGTCATCCATCGCACCTTTTCGCGAGACGGTGGCTATGCGGCTGTACGTGCGCTCGAGGGCCGGCTGGACCAGTTCGACGTGCTGGCCGCCATGAGCGACGCGATGGCTGTCGGCGCGATCGCTCGACTGTACGAATTGGGGATCGATGTCCCCCGCGAGATCGAAGTCACCGGCTTCGACCACGTGCCCATGTTGGGCGACGTGCTGCCTCAGTTCAGCACCGTCGAGGTTCCGTTGGAGGCGTTCGGCGAGGCGGCGCTGTCCCTGTGCCTTGACGAGGACGACGTGCCTGCGGATACCACTATCGCGCTGCGTGCCACGCCGATCGTGCGTGGCACGGCGGTGAAGCGCCGCTGACGACGACTCGCTTCACAACCCTCCGCTTCAGCCACAGCTTGGTCTTGTTCGCAACAACCGGGTCGAACTTTTTTCGATCGAAGACTGGCAAACGATATCCATTTGAGCTAGCCTGACGTCGACGCAGAAGTCGTCGGCATGATTCAAGGGAGATCACATGTACAACGCAACGAGGCGCGGCATCCTCATGACCGGCATCGCGGTCAGCGCCATCGGCGCGCTGGCGCTCACCGGCTGCACCGCTGGGGGGAGCGAGGCTGCCGGCAGCCAGGAGAAGACCACCATTCGGTTCCTCTATGCAACCGGCGACGAGACGTGGAACAGCGTGGTGGACTCGGTCGTGACGACGTTCAACGAGCAGAGCGACACCACCACGGTCGAACTCGACCCGCTTCCGGCCGGGTCGGACTACGCAACCGCGCTGAAGACGGTCGACGCCACCGGCAACTGGCCGGCCATCGTCGACATGCGCGACACGCTCACCTATGTCAACGCCGGCAAGCTGGCCCCGATCCCGTCAGAGGTCACCGATCTGCTGGAGCCGACGGCATTCGCGGCGGCGGAGGACGGCAACGTCTACACCGTGCCCTACAGCGCCCTCAACGGCGAGCTCGGCATCAACATCATCTACAACAAGGACTACTTCGAGGAGAACGACCTCGAGGTGCCCGAGACCTACGACGACTTCATCACACTGCTGGAGGACATCAAGGCCAACGGTGATGTGCCCCTGGCGACGGCCGCCGGTGAGGTGTGGCCCTCCGACCAGCTGTGGAAGCCGCTGGCCGCGCCGATCTTCGCGGAGTACACCGACGAGGGCGGCTTCTGGAACGCCGCCGCCGAGAAGACGGCCACGGTGGAGGACCTGCGCGATCCGCTCGAGGAACTGCAGTACATCACCGACAACTTCGTCCTCGAGGGTTGGCAGTCCACCGCCGACGCGCAGACCACCACACTGTTGGTGAACGATCAGGCTGTCATGGCGACGTCGTCCGCCGGTCTGGGGCGACTCAACGACATCCACAAGGTGGACCCCGACTTCAACGCGGGGTTGTTCATCATCCCGGACGAGGACGGCAACATCAACGTCCTGAAGAACAGCGTGGTCGGCGACACCGCTGGTGGTCTCGCGATCTCGTCGCAGGCGGCGGAGGATGAGGACGAGCTGGCCTCGTCGGTCGAGTTCCTCGAGTTCTTCTACTCCGTGGAAGCGGCCAACCTGATGGAGGAGGCCGGATGGATCTCGCCCAACATCGTCGACTCCGACGAGGTCGTCCGTAACAACTCGATCCCTGGTGCCGAGGACTTCTTCGCCCTCCTGGAGAACCCGAACCTCGTCTGGTACGAGAACGCCCCCACCTGGAGCACGTTCAGCGCCTTCAACACGTTCTTCCGTCAGTCTCGCATCGAGATGCAGGACGGACAGTCGTCGCTGGACGACACCATCAACAAGACCCAGACCGAGCTCGACAACCAGGTCGCGGCTGCCGGCTGAGTCCCTTGCACAGGGTGGGTGGCGGCCTGTCCACCCCCCACCCTGTGGCCTTCAAGCATTCCGTCCAAGGGAGAACGACATGAGTGATCAGAGCGCTCAGGTAGGCCAATCCAACGCCGTCGGCCCCGGCGTGCTGCTCACGGGTGAACGACCCTTCGAGGGAGCGCCTATCGGCAGCCAAGAAGAGTTCATCGCCGGCGAGGACCGTCGCAAGCCCCGGCGCTGGAGCCGTGGACGCCTGGTGATGCTCGCCTTCGTCGTCCCGGCGCTGGTCATCTACCTGCTCATGGTCATCGTCCCTTCGCTGCAGACGGTGCAGCTGAGCTTCACCAACTGGGACGGCATCAGCGATGGCTACGACTACATCGGAATCAAGAACTACGAGGACATCCTCACCAGCGGCCGCTTCTGGAACGCCGTCCGCAACACGCTCATCCTCGGTCTCGGCTCGGCCATCATCATCAATGTCATCGCCCTGATCGTCGCGCTCATGCTCGACAAGCTGAACCACGCGCCGGGACTCTTCCGCACCGCGGTGTACCTGCCCGCTCTGGTCAGCGCCTTCATCATGGCAACGATCTGGAAGTACCTCCTCAACTTCAACTTCGGCAGTGTCAACACCGTGCTGCGGGAGATCGGGGTCCCCGACTGGGCACGCGACTGGCTCGGCGACAGCAGCATCGTGATCTGGGTGATCCTCTTCATCACCTGCTTCACTCTCGGCGGCAACACCACCCTCATCTACCTGGCGAATCTGCAGTCCGTTCCGCAGGAGTTGGTCGAGGCCGCCCGCATCGACGGCGCCAACGGCTGGAAGGTGTTTTGGAACGTCACCTGGCCGATGATCGCCGGCGCCGTGACCGTCAACATGACGCTCGCGATGATCGCCGGCTGGGTCATCTTCGACCAGATCCTCGTCCTGACCGCCGGTGGCCCCGGATTCGTCAGCGAAACGATGGCGTTCTTCATCTATAAGGTCGGCTTCGGCGAGTACCGCGCCGGGTTCGGATCGGCGGCCGCCGTCGTCCTGTTCCTCGTCGTGATCGTCAGCACCGTCGGCACCAACGCCTACATGCGCAAGAGGGAGATCCAGGCATGAGCACCACCACCACGCGCCGTCCCTTCCGGCTGCGGCGCAAGGAGAGCTCCGAGAGGAAGAAGTGGAGCGTCGGCGAGGTCATCGTGATGATCGTCCTCGCGGTGCTGGTGCTCATCGTCGCCTCGCCGGTCATCTACGCGCTGCTGAACTCGTTCCGCAGCTACTCGGAGATCACGATCGACCCGATGGGTCTGCCGACGCAGTTCACGCTCGACAACTACGTGCAACTGTTCCAGCAGACCGACTTCGCCGAGGCGATCCTCAACACGGTCATCATCACCGTCGGCACCGTGGTGCTGCTGGTGGCGATCGTGCCGATGGCCGCCTACGGCATCGAACGCGTCGGCGGCGGCACCTCCCGATTCCTGTACGTCCTGTTCATCGCCGGACTGATGATCCCGTTCCAGGTGCGGATGATCCCCCTGGTCGAAGGGTTCAACCAGGTCGGCCTCTACAGCACCCTGCTGTCGGTGATCCTGGTCCACCTGGGAGGCGCGGCGAGCTTCGGCATCCTGTTGTACTGCAGCTTCATCAAGGGCATCCCTATCGAGGTGGAGGAAGCTGCGCACGTGGATGGCGCCGGCAGGTTGCGCACGTTCTGGTCGATCGTGTTCCCAATGCTGCTGCCGGTGACGTCCGCGTTCGTGATCATTCAAGCGCTCGGGCTGTGGAATGACTTCTTCATCCCGCTGGTGTTCCTTGATTCGTCGTCTGCGGGCACGATCAACGTGGCTATCAACCGTATGGTGGGTCTGCTCACCTCGCAGTGGCAGCTCATTTACACCGGCGCGATCCTCGCGATCATCCCGTCGATCGCGATCTTCGCCGGTTTCCAGCGCTACTTCATCAAGGGCATGTCGGTCGGGGCGGTGAAGGGATGACCAGCCACCCTATTGCGCGCCGCCCGTCGCGGAGGGTCGGCCGCGTCGCGGCGCTGCTCGCCTATGACGGGCCGATCGCCACCGCACTGCTGCGCGTGTTCCAGTTCTTCCTGGTGGCGGTGTCGTTCCTGGCCTGCCTGGCGCCCATGCTCCTGTTCGACGCGTTGGTCGGCTGGCAGCCCACCCACCTGGCGCTGTGGCTTGGCGCCGCCTCGCTGCTCCCGGTCGCACCCGCCGTGCTGGGCGCGCTCTGTGCCGCCCGTCGGGTGCTGCTGATGCCCGGGGAGAGGGGCCCAGCTCGCACCTTCTGGCGCGGGTTCGGCCGCGGCGTCCGGTCGCTGTGGTGGGTGGCAGCCGGGGTGAGCGCCGCAGTGCTGGTGATCGGCTACGACCTCGCCCTGCTGGGCGACAGCGACACGATGCTGCTCGTCGCGACCATCGGGTTGGCGCTGCTGCTCGCGCTGATCGTCGGGATCAGCAGCGTCGCCGAGTCGTGCACCACGACCCGACCGCGGGCGCTGCTCGTGGCAGCGGTGCGAGCAATCATCGCGCGACCGCACGTCGCTCTCAGTTGGGTGCTGCTCATCGCCGCCGGCGTGGGCGCATCGATGCTGCCCGTGATCGGGGGAACGGTCGCGCTGTTCGCGCCCGCCCTCGTCGCCTGCGGGATCGTGATCTGCAATCGCACCCTGAACTTCCTCGCCGATAACAAGGAGCTCTCCTCGTGACCGACGCGCTGCAGCGCCTCCAGACCCTTCCCAACACGGAACTGCGACCGGAGGCGCCCACCACCGGCGTGCCGGAACGCGTGCGCGTCGCCGAAGCCACCTTCGATGTCGAATGGTCGGCCGATCGGCCGGCCGCGCTAGTGGTGCGCGACTCGCCGTTCGGCGGTCGCGCGTCCGTGCCGCTGGTGGAGATCTTCACCGCGGAAGAGCAGCGCGCGCGCACCAGCCAGGCCTACTTCCGCTCTGCCGTCGGCGCCCGTATGCGAGTGATCGCGGTGAGCCACGAGGAGGATGCCGCCGCCCGCCGCACCCTGGTGTCGCAGCGTGATGCGACCACGGGTTTGGAAGCTGACACCGTCATCAGCCAGCCGTGGGGCGTCTCCACGGTGCGGGCGCAGACCCGGCTGCGCAACGCCGGCACCCGCCCCGTTGTCATCACTGCGGTCACGTCGTTGTCTTTCGGGTTCGGTCTGTCCGAGTCCGACCTCGACGACGTGCGACTGGCCGTCGCCGACAGTGAGTGGCTGGCCGAGGACCGGTGGAGCGAGATTCCGCTGCGCGCTGTGCTGCCCGGGGTGTCCCTGGGCTTCCACGAGCAGGACGGCCGCGGACACTACGGGCTCAGCAGTCACGGCGCCTGGTCCAGCGGCGAGCACGTTCCGTGCGGCATCCTGACCTCTGGCGATGGCAGCGCTCTGGCCTGGCAGATCGAGACCAGCGCCGGCTGGCACGTCGACATCAGCCAGGCCCGCGACGGCGGCGTGCTGTCGCTGTTGGGACCCACCGACCTGGAGAACCACTTCGCGCACCGAATCGCCCCCGGCGACACATTCGACGCAGTGCCGGTTTCGATCGCCTCCTCGCATGACGGTCGCGACGGCGTGGTCGCGGCGCTAACCGCCTATAGGCGGTGGCTGCGCCGCGGCCAGGACACGTCCAGCCTCCCGGTCGTCTACAACGACTTCATGAACACGCTGATGGGTCAGCCCACCACCGAGCAGCTGCTGCCGCTGGTGGCCGCCGCCGCCGACGCGGGCGCCGAGGTGTTCTGCATCGACGCCGGCTGGTTCGCCGAACCTGAGATCGGCGACTGGTGGGCGACCGTGGGGGAATGGCAGGAAGCGAACACTCGTTTCACGGCGGGCCTGAAGCAGATCACCGACGAGATCCTTAGCCGCGGAATGCGGGTCGGCCTGTGGCTGGAACCCGAAGTCGTGGGTGCCGACAGCCCCGTCGCCGATGTATTGCCGGACGACGCCTTCTTCTGGCGGCACGGCCAGCGGGTCATGGAACACCGCCGTTATCATCTGGACTTCCGCCACCCGGCCGCCCGTGCCCACATGGACGAGGTCGTCGACCGGATCGTGGCGGAGTACGGCGTCTCGTACATAAAGCTGGACTACAACATCAACCCGGGCGCAGGCACAGAACGCGACGCGACCGCCGCCGGCGATGGACTGCTGGGCCACACCCGCGCCTTCCGGGAATGGCTGATCGACGTGCAGCAGCGGCACCCCGGCCTGCAGCTGGAGAACTGCAGCTCAGGCGCGATGCGGGCCGACTACTCGCTGCTGGAAGTCACCCACCAGCAGTCCACCAGCGACCAGCAGGACTTCCGGCTGTACCCGCCGATCGCGGCCTCGGCGCCGATGTCGATCCTGCCGGAACAATGCGCGAATTGGGCGTACCCGGCAGCGGGAATGACCGACGAGGAAACCGCTTTCACCCTCGTCACCGGACTCAGCGGACGGCTCTACCTCTCGGGATTCCTGCACGAGCTCACCAATGAACAGCGCGCACTTGTCGCAGACGCCGCTCAGCTGCACAAGCGGGTTCGCCGTGGCCTGTCCGCCGCGGTGCCGTTCTGGCCGCTCGGCCTGCCAGACTGGGACGCCGACACCATCGTGCTGGGGCTGCACACCGACGACGGCGACCTGCTGTTCGTCTGGGACCGTCACTCCGACGCTCGCACGCTCACCATCCCGGGCATCACCGGCACCGCAGCGCAGCTGTTCCCAGCACTCACCGGCGCTGCCCCGAGGGTCACCCTCGCGGGTCTGCAGCTGCAGACCCCGGCGGGCGCGGCGGCACGGATGCTGCACATCGCCCGGTCGTGAGAGGATGCGACGGTGAACGGAGGACTGATCCGTCCGGGCCGCACCTTCGTGGACGACCGCGGCAGCACCGCCCAGCTGCACGGCATCGGGCTGCACCGCGACGACGACGGCACCTGGTACGCGTGGGGAGAAGACAAGACCGCCGGCGGCACCTTCACCGCGGTTACGTGTTACAGCTCACCTGACCTCAGCACCTGGCGATACGAAGGCGACGCCCTGGTCGCCGGCGACGGCGACCTTGGCGCGGACCGGGTGATCGAAAGGACCAAGGTGCTGCGCCGCCCGGACGGCAAGTGGATCATGCTGTTGCACGTGGACACCGCGGACTACGGCTACGCGCGCGTCGGGTACGCGATTTCCGACACCCTGACCGGCCCGTACCGCTATCTCCACAGCGAACGACCGCTCGGCAACATCAGCCGCGACCTCGGGGTGTACCAGGAGCACGGCGTCTGGTACCTGCTGTCCGAGGACCGCGACAACGGGCTGCACATCTACCGGCTGCGAGACGATTACCTCGGCGTGGCCGAGATCGTCACCACGCTGCGGCAGCAGAACCGGCCCGAGATCGGCTACGAGTCGCCGACGCTGGTACGCCGCGACGACCGGTACTACCTGTTCGGATCCGACTTGACCGGGTGGAGCACGAACGACAACATGTACACCACCGCCACCGACCTTGCGGGCCCGTGGGGCCCGTGGCGGCCCTTCTCGCCAGAGGGGTCGGCCACGTTCGGCTCGCAGGTCAGCGTGGTCGCCGCCGCCGTCGACGGCGGGCACATCTACATCGGCGACCGCTGGCTGAAGGACGATCTCTTCCACTCGCCCGCCGCGTGGTTGCCGATCACCCTGCGCGACGGGAACGCCGAGCTGCGCTGGCATGACCAGTGGAGCGTCGAGGAGTTGCAGTCATGAAGGCCCTGCTGTCCATGGACGCCGCAGCGTTCCCGTTGGTGTTCACCGAACCTGAGCGACACCGGCTGGCACAGCTCGTGGACGTCGACCTGACCCGCCCCGATCGTCCGCTGGCGGACCTGACCGCCGCCGAACGCGAGTCGGTGGAGCTGCTCATCACTGGATGGGGGGCCCAGTGGCTCGGTGCCGCCGAGCTTGATCACCTGCCGCGGCTGCGCGGAGTGGTGCACTGGGGTGGGGGAGTGGGATTCCTGGACCCATCTGCCCCGACGCGCGGTATCGCGGTGTCCTCGGCCCGTGCCGCGAACGCGGTCCCGGTGGCGGAGTTCACATTGGCGATGATCATCCTCGCCGCCAAGGACGCGTTCTGGGTGTCGCGCATCTACGGGCAGCAGCAGGCGGAAGTGCTGCGGGAGGTGGAGCTTGCGCACACCGGTCTGTTCCGCCGTACCGTAGGCATCATCGGCGCCTCAAGCATCGGCACCCTGGTGATCCAGCTGCTTCGGCGCCACGACGTCGACGTGCTGCTGTTCGATCCGTACGCCACACCGGAGCAGGCCGGACGTCTTGGCGCGGATCTGGTGACGGACCTGGCTGAGTTGGCGCGGCGCAGCACCATCCTGTCGGTGCACGCGCCGGAGCTACCCGCTACTCGCGGCATGGTGTCCCGCGACGTGCTGGCCCAGCTGCCTGACGGTGCGACGGTTGTCAACACCGCCCGAGGCGCGCTGGTCGACCAGGCCGCGCTCGTCGAGGAGCTGACGGCGGGGTCGGCTGCGCGCCGTGCTCGACGTCACCGAACCCGAGGTGCTACCCGCGGGACACCTGCTGTACACCCTGCCCAACGTCTTCCTGACACCGCACCTGGCCGGATCGACCGGCAGCGAGCTGCAGCGCCTTGGCGCGGCAGCCGTGGCCGAAGTCGAACGATTCGTTATCGGCCAACCCTTCGCCCACCCCATCACCCCTTAGGGAGCACACCCGTGGGCGTCATTCACAACCCGGTCTTGCGCGGTTTCAACCCCGACCCCTCGATCCTTCGCGTCGGAGAGGACTACTACCTCGCGACCAGCACCTTCGAGTTCCACCCTGCGGTCCGGCTGCACCACTCGACCCACCTGGTCCAGTGGGAGGTCATCGGGCACGCCTTGGACGACGGGTTCGACCTGCGGGGGATCCCCGACTCTGGCGGTGTGTGGGCGCCCAGCCTGTCGTACGTGGACGGCCAGTACTGGCTGGCGTACTCGATCGTGCGATCCATGGACGGCGACGACAAAGACATCGACAACTACCTCACCACCGCACCCACGATCGACGGGCCGTGGAGCGCCCCGATCCACCTCGGCTCTCGCGGGTTCGACTTCTCCTTCTTCCACGACACGGACGGCACCCACTGGATTGTCGGCGTGCAGTGGGACCAGCGACCCGAACACCCCTCCTTCGGCGGCCTCGTCGTGGAGCAGTACCTCCCCGACCAGCAGCGCACGACCGGGTCTGCCCATCTCATCTACCGCGAGGATGGGCTGGTCGAAGGCCCCAACTTGTACCGGATCGGCGAGTGGTACTACCTGCTGATCGCCGCCGGCGGCACCGGTTGGAACCACAGCATCACCGTCGCCCGCTCCCGCACCCTGCTCGGTCCCTACCTGCGCGACCCGGAGATGGCGGTGCTCACCACCCGCGACGCCCCCGGCGAGCCGTTGCAGAAGGCCGGGCATGGCGAGCTCGTGCAGACCCCGGCAGGAGAGTGGATCTTGGCGCACCTGGCGAGCCGGCCGACCCTGCAGCTGGGGGCGCGGTACTCGACGCTGGGTCGTGAGACCTGTCTGCAGAAGGTGATCTTCGATCAGGACGAATGGCCGCGCCTCGCGCACGGCGGGCACCACGCCGCCATCGACGTCCCCGTCGGTCCAGCCAACGACGCCCTCGACAGCCCAACGGACGGGTTCACCGACGACTTCGCATCCGACAGCATCGATTCCCGACGCTGGTCGACCCTGCGCGCCCCGCTCGGCACCGCCGCCGACCTGCGCGGCCGGCCCGGCTGGCTACGGCTCCACGGCGGACACTCACCGGCATCGGTTTACGACCAAGCAATGCTTCTTACGCGCGTCGAGGAGCACCATACGAACGTCGAAGTGGTCGTGGACGCCGACCCCCGCAGCTCCCGGGAGAGCGCTGGGCTGATCGCCTGGTACGACCGCAACGGCTGGATCTGGTTGCAGATCACGTGGGACGACGAAAACGGCCGCCACGCCCGCGTGGTGCGCCGCGACGGGACGATCACAACCCGATCGGCGCCGGTCTCGGTCCCGCAGGGACCACTGCGCCTGAGCGCGGAACTGCGCGGCCCCGTGTTGACCTTCGCCGTCGGAGCGGCTGACGGTAACCCGTCGCCCGTGCCGGGAACCTACCCGGCATGGACGCTGTCGGACGACCACGGCCCTCGGCTGCGGTTTACTGGGCTGTTCCTTGGCGTGCGTGCGGACGATCTCGACGGCCGCCGTTGGACCGCCGACCTGACGGACTTCCGCATCCGGTTCACGCGGCCTTGAAAAAACCCGGGCCGGCACTTGACGTGTCGGCCTTCCTCTCGCCACAGTTAACGGCAAACGATATCCATCACACTGATGTGACACTCGGACCTCAATGAAGAAGGTGCAGATCGTGCAGAACCCTCATCTCTCCGCGGAGCAGCGCGGAGGATTCTGGCGCAGGATTCTGGCGATCGCCACAGCCGGCGTGCTCCTGGGTGCCGGCATTCAGGCAACTGTCGGTACGACAACTCCCGCGGCGCAGGCTGTGGAGGCCTGCACGGTGGAGTTCAACACCACCGAAAGCGCCGCTGGCTTCACGCACCCCGGAGTGAGCGTCACCGCCGAGCACCTCACCAACGCACGCACCCAAATCCAGGCGGGCGCGGAGCCGTGGGCCAGTTACTTCCAGGCCATGTCGACCTCGCCGGCGGCGGCCACCACCGTGACCTCGTCCAACGCGTCGACCGCCGACCACACCGTCGCGGCGTCCACGGCGTTCAACAGCCAGGGCTTCAACGCACGATTCATCGCGGATGGCCTGAAGGCGTACACCCAGGCGTTGATGTACGTGTTCACCGGTGAGCAGGTCTACCGCTCCAACGCGATGCGCATCATCCGCATCTGGGAGCAGATGGACCCAAGTCAGTACGCTGCGTTTGCAGATTCCCACATCCACACCGGCATCCCGCTCAATCGCATCGTGACGGCCGCGGAAATCCTCCGCTACGCCTCGTGCGACGTCGACGAAGCAGCGTGGACCGCCGAGGACACCACCGCGTTCAGTCGGAACCTCATCACCCCGGTGATCAATACGTTCCAGAGCGACCAGAACCATTTCATGAACCAGCACCTGTATCCGCTGCTGGGCGCCATGGCCGGCTATATCTTCCTCGACGACGCTGAAGGGTATGCGAAGTCGGTGGAGTGGTTCACTGTCAACTCCACCGCCAACGACCAGGGCTTCAACGGCTCGGTGGAACGGATATTCCGCCTGGTGGACCGCAACGACGCCACCGGCGAGCCCATCGCCGAGCCGCGAGTGCAGCACATAGAGATGGGTCGCGACCAGGCCCACGGCGGCGGCGACATCACCAACACCTACATCCTGGCCCGGCTGATGATGGCGCAGGGCACGACCGTCGACCCGACTGCCGGCACGATCTCGACCGCCGCAGACGCCGTCGGCCCCTACGAGTTCCTCGACGACCGGATCCTCGCCGCGGCGGACTACTTCTGGAAGTACATGCTCGGTTACGACATCGACTGGACGCCGGTCGGCTACGCGATCTCGCCCGACGGCACCGTCCGCGATACGTACGACCGCCCCTCGGAGGCGTACCGGGGTCGCTACAACACCGCCGGGTTCTGGGACCTGTACTACTACTACACGTACGAACGCGGCGTCGACCTGACCACCGCAGCGCCCTACTACGCCGAGGCGTTCTCGAAGCGGCTGCCCCCGGACTACTACTATCGCGGCGCGGTGACCCGCGCGTGGGACAACGTCGACGGCGGAGGGGACTTCTGGCTGTTCACCCCGGCCGCGGCCGCGGGAACGCCGGTCCCCAAGCCGCAAACCAGCGCGACGACGCTCCAGGTCGAGGACCGCTACACGCACATCTCCGGCGCCGTACACCAGGAGACGGAGGGAGACACCTCATTCGTCCGGCTGACCACCGGCGCCGAGCCCGCGAAGATCGCGTTCCTCAACGGCTCCACCACCAACAAGCGCATCGCGCTGAGGGTACGTGCCGATGAAGCGACCGAGCTGCGATTGTCGTTCGGCCTGAACGAGAGCATCATTGTCCCGGCCACCGGTGGACAGTGGCGCCAGATCGTCATCGACCTCACCAGTGCGGAGACCCTCGCCGACCTGGTCTACATCGAGACCGTCGGCGACGGCGGATCAGTCGACGTCGACAGCATCCTCGTCGACACCGCTGCGCTCAGCCCGGTGCGGTTCAAGGGCGCCGCGGAACGGGTGGTCACGGTCGCCGGCGACGCGGTGACGGCGACGCTGACCACCGAGGGCGGAAACGGGGCCGCGCTGACCTACGACAGCCGCGACCTTCCCGCCGGTGCGCAACTGGACGCCGCAACCGGCAAGCTGCAGTGGTCGCCCGCGGCAGCGGGGCGGCAGGAGGCGGTGATTTCGGTCACCGACGGCATCACCGTGTCTGCACAGCGCCTGCAGTTGATCGCCGGCGAAGACCGGGAAGCCGCGCTGCAGCTGGCACAGCAGGCTCGTGAGGCCGGCACGGTCTACACGCGCACCACCGACACCGCCTACGCCACCGCTCTGGACACGGCCGAAAGCGCCCTCGATGCGGACGATTCCGCGTTCCAGGCGGCTCTGACCGCGCTGACCAACGCCGTCGACGCGTTGACGCTCGTCTCGCCGAAGACCTCGTTGGGATCGCTGGACTACCCGGACCTGCTGGCAGCCTCCACCGCCGGCACCAACACCTCGTTGCTCGTCGACGACAACCCTCAAACCGGCACCGTCTACGGTCAGGCCGTCAACCTGTCGCACGTGTTCAATTTCGGACCGTTCGCCCGGGTGCAGGCCGACCGGTTCGCGCTGCGCTCGAACATATTCGAGGACCGGCTGGCGAACACAGCCGTGTTCGGGTCCAACGACGGTGTCTCATGGACCCGGCTCGCCCCCGGCGTCACCACCATGACGCAGGACATGCAATACCTCGACGTCGCCGAGGAACTGCGGTCCCAGACGTTCCAGTACATCAAGGTGCAGCTGCTGCAGCCGCTCCCGGACGTGCTCTACGGGACCGTGCAAAACCTCTTCGAGATCACCGAGTTCCACATCTTCGGCGAACGTTCCGAAGCCATCGGCGAGCTGACCAGCGTCACGCTCAGCGCCCCCGCGTCGCTGAAGAACCGCGTAGTCGCCGGGAGCACCGTCGCGTTGGACTTCACCGCCTCGGCCCCCATCGCCGACGTGAAGGTGACCATCGCCGGCAAGGATGCTCCCGCAACCAGCTCGGACGGCGGCCGCACCTGGAAGGCGACGGCGATCCTTCCCTCCACGGTTACCGCCGGCGCGCAGCTGCCGTTCACCATCGACCACACCACCAGCACCGGCCTAAAGGCCAACACCGTGCTGACAACCTCCGACGGCAGCAGCGTCTACGTGTCCACTGATCAGGGTCTGCTGGACAAGACCCTGCTCGCGGCGCCGGTCACCGCGGCCGCTGGCACGGCAAACCCGACTCCGGCGGCTGAGGCGGCCAAGCTGTTCGACCAGAACATCGCCACCCACACCGACACCCGGCTGTCCAACGGGAGAGCTGCTCTAGTCTGGGATCTCGCTGAGGGCGCGTCGATGTCGATCAGCGGTGTGGACGTGCTGGTACGCCAGGACCAGTACGGCACCAGCCGGCTGAGCAACCTCCGATTCGAGGGCTCCGTCGACGGCGCCACCTGGACGCCGCTGACCAGTAACGTACAGGCCGACCCGAACTGGCAGCGACTCACTTCGGTCAGCAACGAGGCGTTCCGGTTCATCCGGCTCACCAACGGCAACATCATCAACGTCGCTGAGACCCGGGTATTCGGCACCTACACCGCTCCGGTGACCGTCATCAGCTCGCTGAAGCTCTCGTCCTCGAACTCACTACGCAACTACGCCGTCGGCGGCGACACCGTCACCCTGGACATCACCACAACGGAGGCGCCGACGAAGATCTCCGCCACCATCGACGGGGCGCCCGCCGCCATCCAGACCGCCGGGTCTCCCACGACCTTCAAGGCCACCGTCATTCTGGCCGCCAGCGACCGGATCGGCTCCAACGCCGTCATCACCGTCGACCACACCACGGCCGACGGCCGACAGGCGGTCACCACTCGCCAGACGACCGACGGCTCCACGGTGCGCATCGGCTCGAACAGCGGCCTGGTGGCAAATCTGCTGAAGGTGGCGTCCAGCGTGACGCTCGCGGGTTCGCCCGACCCGTCTACCGTGGCACGTCCGCAGAACCTGTTCGACGGGTCGCTGACCACGTACACCGACGCCCGCATCGTGAACGGGTCCGCAGACATCATCTTCGACCTGGGCACTACCCGGCAGATCGCGCTGAACAGCGTCGAGTTGGCAGTCCGGCAGGACACTCTCGGGACGACGCGGGTGAAGAACATGCGCCTGCTCGGTTCGAACGACCGGCAGCAGTGGAACACCCTCGTGACGGGTGTGCAGCAGACCCTGGCGTGGCAGGGCCTAGCGGTGGATCCGACCCTCGCGGGCACCGGGTATCGCTACCTGCGCGTGACCAACGGTGACATCCTCAACCTCGCGGAACTGCGGCTGCACGGTGCGGTGATTTCGCCCATCGCATCGATCACACCGGCTGAGGCCACCACATTCCGCAACGAAGCACCTCAGCTTCCTGCGACGGTGGTGGCAGTCCGGGCCGACGGCTCGAACACTGTCGAGCAGGTGCAGTGGGCTGCGGTGGACCCATCGGCGTGGGCAACGGCCGGGACAGTCGAGGTCGCCGGCACCGTGCCAGGCACCACCGTGCCCGCGGTAGCGAAGGTCACCGTCACCGACGACGGCTCAACCGCCGCTCCCACGGTCGGGACGCTCTCGCACAACAACGGATGGGACACCGGCCTGCTCGACGGCGATTACATCATCACCTACAACATGTGGTGGGGTGAGAACACTCGCCGCATCATCCTGCGCGAGGGCGACGTCGTGATCGCCGAGAAAACGCTGAGTCGTAACACGCCGAACGTGCAAAGCGCGTCCTTCCCGATCAGCGGCAAGGCAAACGGCAACTACGTGTACACGGCGGAGCTGATCAACTCGAGCGGCACCAGCACCACCCAGCCAGTCACGGTCGTCGTCCGTGACGCCAGCCCCGGCAAACCGGTACTGAGTGCGGACAACTGGGATGGAGACGGGAAGTTCACTCTCACCGCCGACATGTGGTGGGGGACCAACGCCACCTCGTACGTCTTCATCGAGAACGGTGTGCAGATCGGGTCGGGCAGTTTCACAGGCGCGACGCCCGCCGCGCAGCGTGCGCAACTCACCGTCACCGATCGCCCGATAGGGACGCACACCTACGTCGTGGAGTTCCGAAACTCCGCCGGCGTGACCACCAGCTCGGAGCTCAAAGTAGCGGTCACGCGATGAGCTGATCAGGGGAATGTCAGCAACGCTGCTCCCACAAGGGGGGCGTCGGAGCCCAGAGCGGCGCGCACGACCCTGACCGTGCGCGCCGCAGGGAGCACCGCAGCGCTGCGAGCAGACTGCTGCACAAGGTGGACATAGTCGCCGGAGACCAGCGAGAACCCACCACCGATGACGATGAGGCCGACGTCCAGTAGCGCGCACACGCCAGCCAGAGTCTGCCCGACCGCTTTGGCTGATCGTTCGATCGCTGCGCGTGCAACCAGGTCCCCCGTTTGCGCGGACTCGGCAGGTCCATTCCGGTCTGGCCTGACCACCGTTGTCCCCGAGCCCAGGCCACCGTCGCCGGGCCGGACGCGACCGACTCCAGAGTTCCGGCTGTCGGATCCTCTGCAGATTCGTCAGCGGCGACGCGGAGCTGTCCGATATGCCCAGCGTTGCCGTGTTCGCCCCCGATCGGCACGCCGTCGATCACAATGCCACCGCCCACGCCCGTGGAAACCACCATCGACACGCTGTTCGAAACGCCCGATGCGGCGCCAAAGCGGGACTCAGCCAACGCAATACACGTCCCGTCGAGGGCTAGCCGTATCGGCAGAGCATCACCGACAACCTCCCGCACCACAGCGACGATCGGGAAGTCATGCACGGGAAGGTTCAACGGCGACACTGTGGCCTCCCCGCTGTTCAGCGGTCCCGCGCTACCGATCCCCACAGCGGTGATGATTTGAGTTGACAGCCGAGCGGACACAGTGCCCAACGCCACCTCGCCGAGAGCATCCCGCAGCTCAGCGAACCCCGCCCCCGGGCCGGTCTCGGATCGTCGGCGGCTCCCCGACGAAATCACTCCATCCCTGTCGACCAATGCCGCCTCGACCTTCGTCCCGCCCAGATCGATCGCCAGAACAACGTCGTCCATGTCTCTCCTCGGTCACCCGAACAGCAGTTGCGGAAAACGCATTCCCGCTGTCATAGTAGTGGATAACGATTGCCAAAGGAGCAGGGAATGTCAGAGACGACCACGACCATCGCGCATCACATCGACGTCCGCCCGGGGGTGCGCGAGATCGGGATCATCATGAACGGTGTCTCGGGCCGCATGGGCTACCGCCAGCACCTCGTGCGGTCGATCCTCGCGATCCGCGACCAGGGTGGCATCGAGCTGCCCGATGGCTCGAAGGTCACGGTGAAGCCAATGCTGGTGGGTCGCAGCGAGGCGAAGCTCGCCGAGCTCGCGGCGAAGCACGGCATCGAGGACTGGACGACGGATCTTGATGCTGCGCTGGCCGATCCGCGCTGGGAGATCTACGCCGATTTCCTCGTCACCAAGGCGCGGGCGACGGCGCTGCGGAAGGCGATCGCGGCGGGCAAGACGATTTACACCGAGAAGCCCACGGCGGAGTCGGTAGAGGAGGCGCTCGAGCTCGCGCGCCTGGCCGCCGCGGCCGGGGTGAAGACGGGTGTCGTGCACGACAAGCTGTACCTCCCGGGTCTGCAGAAGCTCAAGCGCCTCATCGACTCGGGCTTCTTCGGGCGCATCCTGTCCGTGCGCGGCGAGTTCGGGTACTGGGTGTTCGAGGGCGACTGGCAGCCCGCCCAGCGCCCCAGCTGGAACTACCGCGCCGAAGACGGCGGCGGCATCATCGTCGACATGTTCCCGCACTGGAACTACGTGCTCGAGAACCTTTTCGGCGAGGTCAAGTCGGTCTACGCGCAGGCGTCGGTGCACATCGCCGACCGGTGGGACGAGAACGGCGAGCACTACACCGCCACCGCCGAAGACGCCGCCTACGGCATCTTCGAGCTCGAGGGCGATGTCGTCGCGCAGATCAACTCCTCGTGGACCGTCCGCGTGAACCGCGACGAGCTCGTCGAGTTCCACGTCGACGGCACGCGCGGCTCGGCCGTCGTGGGCCTGTTCGGCGCCAAGATCCAGCACCGCAACGCGACCCCGAAGCCGGTGTGGAACCCCGACCTCGCCGACGACCACGACTACGACGTCGACTGGGCTGAGGTGCCCACCAACGACGTGTTCGAGAACGGCTTCCGCCAGCAGTGGGAGGAGTTCCTCGCCTCGTACGCCCTGGGCACCGACTACGCCTTCGACCTGCTGTCGGGGGCGCGCGGCGTGTTGCTGGCCGAGGCCGGCCTGCAGTCGAGCCGCGATGGCCGCAAGGTCGAGCTGCCCCCGCTGTCGCTGGACTGACCGGCTGGAACTGTAGAAGGAATCGGGATGTCAAACCTCACACTCTTCTCCAACGCGGGGGCCGTCTCCACGGTCGACTTGAACGACTCCCCGGGCTACACCAAGCCCGAGGGCGCGCTCCAGAGCCGCGTGGCGTACGCCGCGGCGCACGTCGTTCCGAAGACCTGGGCCGACAACACCCCGGGCCGGGCGGCCGAGGTCGACTGGGATGCCACGCTCGACTTCCGCCGCGCGGTGTACTCGTGGGGCCTCGGCGTCGCCGACGCCATGGACACCGCCCAGCGCAACATGGGCCTCGACGCCGCGGCGACGCGCGACCTCATCGCGCGGTCGGCCCAGGTCGCTCGCGAAGAGGGCGGCGCCGTCGTCGTCGGGGTCAACACCGACCACGTCGACGAGGAGCGCATCTCGATCGACGAGGTGATCAGCGCCTACAAGACGCAGCTGCACTTCACCGAGGAGCAGGGCGCCGGCCCTGTGCTCATGGCGTCGCGCCACCTCGCGCGCGTCGCGGACTCGGCCGACGACTACCGCCACGTCTACCGTGAGGTGCTGCAGTCGGCGACCGTGCCGGTCGTGCTCCACTGGCTCGGCACCGCGTTCGACCCGTCACTCGAGGGCTACTTCGGATCTCCCGACTGGCGTGAGGCCTCGGCGGTTCTCCTCGAGATCATCGAGGAGAACGTCGACAAGGTCGCGGGCGTCAAGATGAGCCTGCTCGACGCCGCGTCCGAGGTGTCGGTGCGCGAGCGACTTCCCGAGGGCGTGCGTATGTTCACCGGCGACGACTTCAACTACGTTGGCCTCATCGGCGGTCAGGACGTGCCCGACGCGACGCAGCCGGAGCGCAACCCCGAGAGCCCGCGTCAGCACTCCGACGCCCTCCTCGGCGCGTTCGCGGCGATCACGCCGGTCGCATCCGCGGCGATCCAGGCGCTGGATGCCGGTGACCCGGCGCGGTACGTCGAGATTCTCGGCCCGACGGAGGAGCTCAGCCGCCAGGTGTTCGCCGCGCCGACGTTCTATTACAAGACGGGCGTCGCGTTCCTGTCGTGGCTCAACGGGCACCAGTCCGCGTTCCAGATGGTCGGCGGGCTGCACTCCGCGCGCAGCCTTCCGCATCTGTCGCGCATCATCGAGCTCGCCAACGCCGCGCACGCGCTCGAGAAGCCCGAGCTCGCGGCGATCCGCTGGCACGCCATGCTCCGCCACAACGGCATTGGCGTCCCCGGAGTGCTCGCATGATCGTCGACCCTCGCCTGTCGATCAACCAGGCGACCATCAAGCACGCCGACCTCGCGACGGCGCTGCGCGTCACCGCCGAGGCGGGCGTGCAGGCGATCGGCCTGTGGCGCGAACCCGTGCAAGAGGTCGGCCTCGCGACGGCGGCGTCGATGCTGGCCGACTCGGGGCTGCGGTTCACCACCCACTGCCGGTCGGGCTTCTTCACCATGCCCGAGGGCGCGGCGCGCCGCGCCTCGATCGATGACAACCGCGTCGCCATCGAAGAGGCGGCAACCCTCGCCGCCGCCGGCGCGGAGGGGTCGACCGCGATCCTCGTGCTCGTCGCGGGCGGCCTGCCCGAGGGCTCCTGTGATCTGGTGGGCGCCCGCGAGCGCGTGCGCGACGCGATCGGCGAGCTGGCTCCGGATGCCTCGGTGGCAGGTGTCACCCTCGCCATCGAGCCGCTGCATCCCATGTACGCATCGGACCGCTGCGTCGTCTCGACGCTGGGGCAGGCGCTCGACATCGCCGCCGACTTCGAGCCGCATGTCGTCGGAGCCACCGTCGACACGTTCCACATCTGGTGGGATCCCGACATCCTGGCATCCATCGCCCGTGCCGGGCGCGAGGGACGCATCGCGACGTACCAGGTGTGCGACTGGAAGACCCCGCTGCCCGCGGACGTGCTCCTCAGCCGCCACTACCCGGGCGACGGCGTCGTCGACCTCGCGACGCTGACGGCAGCCGTCGAGGCCACCGGCTACGACCGCGACATCGAGGTCGAGATCTTCAACGAGGACATCTGGAACACGGAGCCCGGACAGGTCGTCCGGCGCACCGCGGCGACTTTCGGTGCGACCGTGTCACCCTCGCTCAGTAGTGTCGCAGACTCTCACTGATGAAGCAGACGATCATCACGATGGCGGCGGGCCGACGGAGCGCTTCATCTCCGACGCTGCACGACGTCGCGATGGCGGCGGACGTCTCTCTCGCCACGGCATCTCGAGTGTTGAACGGCTCGGCACGAAAGGTCGCCGATTCCTACCGTCAGCGTGTCGAAGCGGCGGCACAGCAGCTCGGCTACTCGGCGAACCTCTCGGCCCAGGCGACGGCGAAGGGAACCTCGGCGATCATCGCACTGCTCGTCGCCGATATCGCCGATCCGTACTTCGGACAGCTCGCATCCGGTGTCGGACGCGGCGCCGACGAGGCGGGCCTCGTGGTGACGATCGCGATGACGGCGCGCGACGCGGCGCGCGAGGTGCGTCTCGTCCGCGCCCTGCGTGGACAGCGGCCCCGGGGTGTGATCCTCGCCGCGTCGCGGAGCAACGAGACGTCGACCGCGGCGCTTCAGCACGAGATAGATGCGGTCACAGCCGCGGGGGGACGCGTGGTCGCTCTCGGCCCAGGTGCGGGTCTCACGGTGCGCTCCGTGCTCGTCGACAATCACGGAGGCGCACGCGAGCTCGGACTGGTGATGGCGAGTCGTGGCTATCGGTCGGCGATCATCCTCGCTGCATCCGAGGGCGTGCGTACCTCGGATGACCGCGTCGCCGGATTCACCGAAGGCTTCCTCGCCGGTGGCGGGGCGGTCGACCGGGTCTACCGCGACGGATTCACGCGAGAAGGGGGCCAGCGTCTCATGAGGGACGCGCTCGCCGACGGCGTGGAACCCGGCACGGTCGTCTTCGGCATCAGCGACGTCGTGGCGATCGGTGCGCTCTCCGTTCTGCGAGACGCGGGTCGCGCGGCCGTCGCGGTCGCCGGGTTCGACGACGTTCCCGCCAGCCGCGACGTGAGCCCGGCCCTCACGACGGTACGGGTTCCGCTCGAAGAGATCGGCTACCAGACCCTGCGTGCGGCCCTCGATGAGACGTGGCAACAGAACGACGGTGCGATCCGACTCGATGTGCTCGTGCGCGAGAGCACCCCCGAGCGATGAGCACGGCCGCCGGCACAGTCGTCTTCGCGCCCGACAGCTTCAAGGGCTCGATCGGCGCAGCGGATGCCGCCTCGGCACTCTCCGCGGGCTGGGCGTCTGTCCGGCCCGACGATCGCGTCGTGCTGCGACCCGTCGCCGACGGCGGCGAGGGCACGCTCGACGCGTTCGCGGCTGCCGTCGCGGGCGCCACTCGGATGCGGGTGAGCGTCACCGGACCCGACGGCACGCGGACGGATGCCTCGTGGCTCCGCCTTCCGCCGACGGAAGAGGCACCGGCTGGAACCGGAGTCGTCGAGCTCGCCTCGACGTCGGGCATCGAACTCCTCGGCGATCAGCGTCTGCCGTGGGACGCCGACACGACCGGGTTCGGGCAGGCGATCGCGGCCGCGCTGGACGCCGGCGTGTCACGGCTCGTGCTGGGGATCGGATCGTCGGCATCGACCGACGGTGGCACTGGCCTTCTCCGCGCACTCGGCGCCACCCTGACCGATCGCGACTCTCGGCCCATCGGTCGCGGCGCGCGAGGCCTTTCCGCCCTGATGCACGCCGACCTGACGGCGCTGCAACCGCCGCCCACGGGCGGCGTGATCGTACTGTCCGACGTCACCAACCCGCTCCTCGGCCCGCTCGGCGCCGCCACCGTGTTCGGGCCGCAGAAGGGCTTCACCCCCGACGACATCGCCGCCGTCGAGGATGGCCTCGGCCGCTTGGCGGGTCTGCTTCCCGCCGACCCACGCACTCCCGGTGCCGGCGCGGCAGGCGGATCGGGCTTAGCCCTCCTCGCGTGGGGTGCGCAGCTCGTGCCCGGTGCCGGCGCAGTAGCCGAGCTCGTCGGGCTGAGAGACGCGCTGGCTGCAGCATCCGTGGTCGTGACAGGCGAAGGGTCGTTCGACCGCCAATCTGCAGCGGGAAAGGCACCAGCCCACGTTGCTGAGGTGGCTGGATCGCTCGGCGTCCGCATCGCGCTGGCGGCGGGGCGCATCGCAGCGAACGCCGACCTGTCGGCGTTCGCGGCCGCCGTTTCGCTCATCGACATCTCAGGGTCACTGGACGCAGCGCGCACCGAGCCCGCGCGCTGGTTGCGCGAGGCGGGCGCGGTACTAGCCCGTTCCTGTGGGTGAGACACTCAGGCAACGAGAGCAGATCCAGTAGGAATCCGCCATTTCGCGTGGAATCCTGAGCCGCAAACAACTGCCAACATCGGTGGAATCCCGGCATCCTCCGCCATATCGGACGGGAACCTACACCTGCTGCCTGCTACGACGCTGTTGGCTCCATGTGAAGATGGCGGCTTCCACGGGTAGTTGGCGGACATACGGCGGTTTCGCCGTTTGCTGTGGACACTCGCTTCTGGATGCAGGCGGGCGTCATGAGCGAGCCGCTTGCGGCCTTCTTCATGGGTGGGGTGATGCGGTGATCCCACTGAGTCGAACCCATCTCACGATGCGATAGCGAGTGGTGCGGTGGCATGATGTCACCTTCATCCTGATCTTCATCGACCGAGCGGACACCGATGTCCGTTCAGAGTGGAGATTCGACGATGAAATCCGCAATCAACCCGAACGTGGCGGTAGGCATCACGATCGGTGCGCTCGCCGGCGTATGGACGTGGGTCAGCATCTCGCTGGGGATGCTGACCTGGGTCGCGTTCCTCACGTGGGCGCTGTTCTTCGCCGCCGGAGGCAAAGCCGCCGCGATCCGCACGGTTCTTCCCCCCGCACTGACGGGAGTGCTCTACGCAACCGTGCTCCTGCTCACGGCAGCCGCGGTCGGCGGAGATCTGATCCTCCCCGTGGGCGTCGCCGTGATCGCGTTCTTCATGTGCGCGCAGGCCAATTGGAAGACGCTTGCGTTCATCCCTGGCGCGTTCGCTGGGTGCGCAGCCGTGTTCGGCGCCGCCGGGGGCTGGCTTCCGGTCGCGGTCGCGCTCGTGATCGGGGCACTCCTCGGGTGGGCGAGCGAGGCGCTGGCAGGCCTGCTCACTCGTCCGCGCGCCGCGCGCGTCACCGCCGACGCATTGTGATGCGGTCGTCCGTTCTCACCATGCGAGAAACATTGTGGCCGAACCTCGGTGTCGGATCGCAGACTCGCATCGTACCGAAACGCACCAGCGCTCGATGAGGAGTCACACATGAAAGCCGTCCGTCTCCACACCTACGGAGAGAACCCCGTTCTCGACGAGGTCGCCGAGCCCACCATCACCGGACCCTGGGACGTCGTCGTCGACGTCGGCGCCGCAGGGCTGTGCCGCACCGATCTGCACATCATCGAGGGTCAGTGGGATCCGATCCAGCACCCTTCACTTCCGTACATCCTCGGCCACGAGAACGCAGGCTGGGTACGCGAGGTCGGCAGCGCCGTGCACAACGTCAAGCCTGGCGACGCGGTGATCATGCACCCGCTCACCAGCTGCGGACTGTGCCCCGCGTGCCGCGTCGGCCAGGACTCGCACTGCGAGAACGCCACCTTTCCCGGGATCAACGTGAACGGCGGCATGGCCCAGCAACTCCTCACGAACGCGCGTGCGGTCGTGAAGCTCGACGAGGGACTTGCGCCGATGGATGTCGCCGCCCTCGCCGACGCCGGGCTCACCGCGTACCACGCCGTGCGGAAGGCGGCGGATGTGTTGTTTCCCGGCACGCACGCCGTCGTCATCGGCGCCGGCGGTCTCGGGCACATCGGTATCCAGGCGCTCGCGGCGATCACCAGCGCGCGGGTCACGGTCGTCGACCGCAGCGAGCAGGCCCTTGAGCTGGCGAAGCAGCTCGGCGCGCATCACATCTCGTCGGCACGTACAACGATCTCGTGGAGCTCATGACCCTCACTGCGGAGGGGCGCGTCAAGCTCCATACCGCGGTCTACCCGCTCGACGCCGCTGTCGACGCGATCCACGACCTCGAAGCCGGCCGTCTGGTCGGAAGAGGCATCCTCGTCCCCGAAGACCCCCGTTAGAACACCGCACGATAGGAGCCGAACGATGGCGTTCCCCGCGAAGTATTCCCAGCTCAACGACACGGAGCTTACCGACGAGGCGCGCGGCGTCCTCATCCGCGTCCTCCGTGTCGCCTTCCCACATCCGTCGTTCCCCGACGGTCCGTACGAGCGCACCGCCGACACGATCCTCGCCGAAGCTCAGAACTCGACCTGGTTCCGCGTCACCGTCACGCAGGGCCTGCTCACCCTCAGCCACCTGGCGGGAGGCGACTTCCGCGATCTCGACGACGCCGCCGCAACGAGCGTTCTGCGCCGGATCGACGCGACCGAGTTCTTCGGCTTCGTCCGTCGTACCGCAGTCCTGAACCTCTACGACAACGCCGACGTCTGGGAGGTTCTCGGCTACGAGGGTCCGAGCTTCGACAAGCATGGGTACATCAACCGCGGGTTCGACGACCTCGACTGGCTGCCCGACCCGCGGATCGACACCTACGACGGCCCTGACGCCCTCGTCGAGATCGCCCCGAACGTGCCGCTCGCCGCCACGGGCACCATCACCATCAACGCCGCCGGTCGGCACAGGATCCGCGACACCAGCAACCAACCCGGACGGCGCGACGCCGAGATGGCTGAGGTGAAGAAGTGAACATCGACCACGACGAAGAGGCGATCGTCAGCCGATCGGCAATGACCTCGTCCGTCCATGGCGCCTGACCGCGCAACCACAGCCGAATCAGCACTTCAGACTGTGGACTCGAGAACCGTGAAATGTAGGGCGAACGTCCTACCTGAGACTCAACGGCCGCAGCATAGAGTCCGAAGTTGTCGACGACGTTGTCCACAAGGAAATGCACAACGGTGCGCGCAGCAGCCTCGAACGAAAGCAGATCATCCACTTGTCTAGAAAGCATCAAACGCGCCGCGGATTCGGCGTCCTCGTCGAAAACCGCCGAGGCGATGCCTGCGAGATCCCCGAAGAGGTCCTGACACGCTTCCGACGCAACGCCCGCGAGGCTCGCGATGTCATTCAATCGCAATCTTGGCGGTGCAGAGAGACCCAGTGATCGAGCCGTATCGATCAAGAGTCGCCGCGTCAAGCAGCCAAAGCCCGGACCTTTCTCGAAGCTTGATGGAGAGCCCTGCGGGCCTTCGAGCGACATCACCCAGAGGCTATAGTGCAAAGAATCGAATTGCCCAACCCTTGCAGGTTCGATACACGATCGCCGGCCAGGCCGCTTGGTGAGTGTGTCCGCGCCGACGAACGTGAACGGGCCCGCGTTGCCGAGGGGCGGTCCAGCAACGACAACGAGGGCATCGGCAAGCCTGAACCCCTGAAGCACGGATTCCACGGGCTTTGGTCGCGCCGCATTACTGACGAGCACCGCCTGATCTACAAGGTCGAGCACGACGAGATCCGCATCGCCGGCTGCCGATGTCGCTACGGGCGCTGAATGAGGGCAACACCTGACGCCGGCGGCTTTCGTGGCAGACACTGCCGCGTCGAAGCCCGCGGCCTCCCTGCATCGCAACATCGACATGGCCGTTCACGCTGAGCGAATAGGAGGGGTCAAGTCCCTGGCAGCAGGTGATCATGCCTTGGCATGGCGTACCGTTCGATCGGGTGCGACGAATGCCTCGCCGATGGCGCGAGCCGTCTCCAACCCGGCTCCGCGCTGGAGACCATTGCCGTCGCCTTCCACATCGAAGATGAGGTGGCTCTCGACGTCGGTGACTCCGCAGTACGCGAAGATTCCCACGTCGATCTGCGTTCGCATGGCATCGCGGTAGCCGTACTTGTCGTACGTACGCTCCCTGGACCCACCGATGCCGATGAGTGTCGTCGGGATATTTCGGAGCAGGGCATCAAGCGGTTTCCGACCGCGGTCGGCAACTCCCTCGCCGTACTGGTACGCCCAACCGCCGGTGAAGACGCGTTCGATCCACCCTTTCATCAGTGCCGGCATGCTCCACCAGTAGACAGGGAAGACGAGCGCGAGCCGATCAGCTGCTTCGACGCGCGCGTGCATCTGCGCGATGCCCGGCGGGATGGGCCCACCCCAGAAGTGTGCGTGGTCAGCCTCCGAGAATCGCGGATCGAATTCTTCGCGGTGCAAGTCCAAGACGTCGATTGTGTGGGCATCGCGTCGGAACGGCTCATGGAAGGCATCCATGATTGCGGAGGGGTACCTGTTCGCGAAGGGATGGGCGAAGACTGTCAACAGATGCATAGTGAAGAACCCCTTGTCTCGTAGTCGAGGTGTTGTGTGAGTGGCTCAGTTCCCAAGGCCATCGAGCAGCCAGTTGTACCGGAGGCGCAGGCCGCGTTCGAAGCTCGCTACCGCAGCACCCACTCCGAGCGTGATGTTGAGCCAGAGGGGGAGCTGGATGGGGGAGACGAAGGAACCGAAACGTTCCGCGATAGCCGGTGTCTCCGAGATCGTCTGCGCCAGCTGTGGAACGTTGACACCGACACCGATCAGCAGAAGCGCGATCGAGGTGGCGGCTATCCATCTGCTGAGGACTGGATGAGCGCGCTGCAGACGCAGGCGAAGCCCGACCGCCGAGCTCGGGTGGGGGATCAACCGCTGCTCGGAACGGTCACGCGTGACGTAATGCATGCGCTTCAGGCCATATGTGCCCAAGACGACTTCAATCACCCCCTGCTCGACGGTGAAGGAGGCCGGTAGCGCGGACTCGGCCACGTGCGCTCCATCTCGATAGAGGTGCGCCCGTTCGCCTTCGTCTCCGGCCTGCTCTCCGGAAAGGCGCACGTCCACGACGTAGATCGAGTCCGGCCCGTACCTCTGCGGGATGCGGAGCGAGAACAACGAACGACCCGAGAAGACCTGCCACCATCGGTACGGCTCGAGCGCCCGCCCGTCGCCTCGCCGGACGCGTGTTTCCTGGGCATCGGCGTCGAGATACTCGAGCATCCCGGATACGTCGTCATCGCCTTCGTCGAAATCAAGCATCATGCGATTCAATGCCATGTTCTCGCCACACGGTCAAGGCTCCGCTCTGGCCGAAGGATGTCGCCTTGGCGAAGGAACCGATGCTCGCGCTGTTCGTCAGCCGTCAGGCCTGCGTCGTCGTGGCTGGGAGCTCCACTGCGACGCGCAGCCCGCCGGCCTCGAGCGGCGTGATGGCGAGCACCCCGTCGTGGGCCTGGGTGATGCTCTTGACGATCGCCAGACCGAGACCCACTCCGCCATGAGAGTCACGGATGCGCTCGCTCCCGCGCTGGAACGGTTCGGTGAGCGTCGAGACCAGCTGCGGACTCAGCAGTTCGCCGCTGTTCTCGATCGTCAGCACGACCGACTCCGGATTCGCGCTCGTGTGCATCTGCACGGTGCCGTGCTCGGGCAGGTTGTGAACGATGGCGTTGTGCAGGAGGTTCGTCGTCAGCTGCAGCAGAAGCGCATGCGAGCCCGAGGTCGAGGCGATATCACCGGATGTCTCGACGGTGACATCGTGTTGTTCTGCCAGGCGCAGGAGTGTTTCGGTGGCTTCCTCAGCGAGCAGCGAGAGATCGACGCGCTCTCTCGGGAAGGATCGCTGGTCGGCGCGGCTGAGCAGGAGCAGCGCCTCGGTGAGGTTGATCGCGCGGGCGTTGACGGCGAGGAGACGTTCGGCGAGTTCGCCCGTGACGCCGCCCGGGTCGTTGCGGGCGACCTCGAGAAGCGTCTGCGTGATCGCCAGCGGTGTACGCAGCTCGTGGGAGGCGTTCGCAGCGAACCGCTGCTGTTCGGCGACTTGCGCTTCGAGCCGCGCGAGCATGGCGTCGAAGCTGTCCGCGAGCTCCCGGAACTCGTCTTGGCGGCCTTCCAGTTCGATCCGATACGACAGCGAACCGTTTCCAGCTCTTCGGGTGGCGTCCGTGATTCGCGCCAGGGGCACGAGCATGCGGCCGGCGAGAAACCATCCTCCGACCAGGCCGATGACCAACAGGAACACGAGGACCCAGGCGACGGCCGGGCCGAACGCTCGGACGAGGTCATCGCGGCCGGGAACGAACCCGCCGAATGTCTCGATCGCCCGAGCGGGCACGTAACGCAGGAGGAAGAGCCACACGGCCGCGAGCAGCAGGAAACTCGCCACCATCAGGAACCCCGCGTAGCTCAGGGTGAGCTTGAGGCGGACGCTCAACCCGGGCGCTCTTTCGGCAACCAGCAACCGCATGATTCCCATGCTAGGAGCCGGGGCGTATCGTCGGCGTATCGAGAACCGGATACGGGCTGGCAACGCCGCGCTGCCTTGACTGGCAGCATGAGTCATACGACAGCACGCCGACGCCGATTCCGCAGATGTCTCACCTTCCTGTTCGTCGGATCGGCCGTGGGCGCAGCGGTGATCATCGGTACGCTTCTCGCCCAGCCGGATTCGTCGGCCGCACAAGACGACGGCGTATTGCCGCACGGCACGAGCCTCACCGATGCCGGGTACCCCGGTATCGCCAACCTCGATACCGCTCTGATGCAGGCCCTCAACGACGCGGCGGCGGATGCCGCTGACGACGGCGTCGCGTTCCTCGTGAACGACGGCTGGCGCTCGCCCGCCTATCAGGAACAGCTGCTTCGCGACGCGATCTCGACGTACGGGACGGAAGACGAGGCGCGACGATGGGTCGCGACCCCTGCGACATCCGCTCATGTGTCAGGTGACGCGGTCGACATCGGTCCCTTCGATGGCACGTACTGGCTGTCGCAGAACGGCGCGCAGTATGGGCTCTGCCAGATCTACGTCAACGAGCCGTGGCACTACGAGCTGATTCCCGATGCGATCGATCACGGCTGCCCGCCGATGTACGCCGACCCCACGGAGGATCCGCGAATGCAGCAGTGATCGCACGCCGGACCCTGTGTGCTTCTGAGCCAGTCGACGTACGAGCCGTTCGCTGTGTATCACCCCGTCAGTACGGCGGACACCTCGGAGAGCGAGTTCAGGGAGGCGATGCGCCGTGGGAGTTCCTGCTCGACGGTCGGCCACGTGGCGGGGAGCAGCACCGTGGCTCGCGGGATGGGTGGCGCTGCGTGGAGGGGCACGGTGCCGTCCGCCCAGGCGCGTCCGGCCTGGGTCACCTGTTCCTGCATCGATGCGAGGGCGGCGGAGACATCCTCGGCGTCCACGACCGGTGATCCCGCGCGCACCGCTTGGCGCACCGCTTCCGCGGCTACGACGGCACCGATCGTGGTTTCGCCGGAGCCGGAGATTCGAGCGAACAGCCCACGCTTCTTCGTCGGCCCCGTCAGCGCACCGCTGTGCTCGAGTGCCTGCAGTGATGGTGTGCGGATGCCTTCCGACACCGCGGGCAAAGCCTCGATGTGCCCAAACGTGGCAGCGACGTCGACTCCCCCATGCTGCAGCGCCTCGGTGGCCCTGTTCTGGGGTTCGGATACGAGTGCTGCTGCGAGGTCACGGATGTCTGCAGCCGAACTCCCCCGCTGCGTCGCTCGAACAAGTGCACGCTCCACTGTGGCGACGAACTCATCCGTCCACCCCACCAGCGGCTTGCCCTCGTTCGCGGCTTGCCATGCGCCCTCGCGCAGTTCCGCGGCGGCCGGCGACTGCGCCGACGATTCCACGACGCGTTCACCGGTCTTCCAGGTTGCGGGATCGTCGCCGGTCGCCGCCATCGCCATCAGATAGCCGACGGCCTTCGTGCTCTGCTTCGTCGCCGCCAGCGCATGGCTCACCGGTTTCAGCTCATCCCAGATATCCAACGGTCCGTCGAGGATCTGCCGCAGCAGGTAGTCGGTACCCGTCGAATCCGTCTCATGCTTCGGCGCCCGAGCAAGAGCACTCTGTACCACCAGAAACGCGACGCGATCCAACTGAGCTGTCATCAGCCCACGCTATCGGGCGGCATGCGAGGGGTGCGAATCTCGATCGGCAGGGCGTCGAACCAGGCGAGGACCGCCCGCTCGTACTCGATGCCGAAGGTCAGTGTCGCCCGCGCGTACGGATCGCTCGACTCGGGCGGCGCGCCGGCCGCCTGCGCCTCGTACTCAGCCAGCTGCCGCTCGTGGGACTCGCGGTGAATGTCGATGAACCCTGCGAGGCGCTCCGCATCCACGAAGCTCCCGAAGCTGATCTTCAACAGGAGGGGGAATCGGATCGTCTCCGGTCCAGGCTCGGTGTTCGCCCACGCGAGGAAGGCTGACCGGCCGGCATCCGTCAACTCGTAGGGCTGGCGTTCTCGAGAGCCACGCGCTCCCGCGACAATGAGGCCATCGCCCACCATTCGAGTCAGCTCGCGGTAGACCTGGCTGCGGGTGAGAGACCAGAAGTCGCCGATCACCTGCTGGGCCTGCACCGTGAGGTCCCAGCCTGACATCGGCCCCCGGTGCAGGAAACCGAGGAGCGAGGCGGCTGTGGCGTTGAGGCGATGATCCGTCATGCCGGGCGCCCCGTCGCAGCCGGCGCGCGTTGACGATCGAGCCACTCCGCGATCCCGGCCAGGGCGGCATACGCGGCGAGGTTGCTCAGCACGATGATCGCGAGGGTCTCCGGGGTCACGCTCGTCACGACGTAGAAGTTGAACGCGATGAGACCGATCACGAGACCGATCATGCCGTATCTGCCGAGGGGGTTGCGAGCGACCGTCGCCCGCAGGTAGAGCCACAGCCCTGCGAGCAGCAGGGCCGTCTCGAGCGCGAAGGCCCACGTTGCGGCCAACCCCAGGCCGATCTCGAGTGAGTGATCGATGATCGGCAGCTCCGCTGGGTGGACGATGACGTCGAGAAGGTAGTGCGCGGCGGCCACCGCGGCGACGAGTGCCGCCGTGGCCGCTCGGGTCGACCCGCTGCCGATCGGGGCAAGGCGGACTGCCAGGTAGACCACGGCGGTCAAGACGAGCGTTCCCGCCATCCCGTGGCTGAAGGGCACGAAATCATGCTCGACGCCGCCGGGTCCCACCCCGCCCGGGATGAGCGCCACCCGCTCGATGCCGATCAGCACGAGGGCACCCCAGGCCACGTCAGCCAACTGGGCCGCGAGGAACAGCCCACCCAGAGAGGTCTGGGGCCGGACGACCTTGGCGGCCAGGCTGATCCCGTAGTGCCCGACGAACATCGGCCTAGGATTCCGGCACTCGCGCCGCTTTGCCGTTGGTATTGCCGCGAATGATGCGGTCGATGTGATGGCCCCGCGACATGCTGATGGCCGGAGCGGTGAGGTGGTAGGGCCTTCGGTCGCGCACGATCGTCTCACTGTTCGCCGGATAGTCCATTGTGGACTATGCTCGCAACCATACGACCGCCCACTGTGGACTGTCAAGGCAGCGTGGTGGACAGCGTCGACCTCACCCGATCGAGCGAGCCGGGTCATCTGACGGAGGGATGTCGGCCGGCGCGCTGCGCTGCAGGCTTGCTGCATGACACAGCTCCGCGGCCCTGCACGTACGCCGAACATCCCGCCCAACCGCGATCAGCCCGGCCACCAGCAGCGAACCCGCGCAGATCGACTGACGGTCGCCGCCGCGATATCTCTGTTGCTGATCAGTGCGCTTCACACGGCGGCCTTCGCGCTGCACCCGTGGTGGGGTGCCTGGGTGGCCGGCCCATTCCGAACCGAGCAACTGCCGCTCGATGCGGCCGTGCAATTCTGGGGGCTTCCCGGGGGCTTCGTCGTTCCCGGCGTGCTGCTCGCGCTCCTCATCCTCAGGGCCGGCCGGAACGGCCGGACGGTTCCGGTGTACGTCGGCGCGGTGCTCGGCGTCTGGGCGCTCAGCTGCGTGTGGGTGGTGGGTCCGAGCGGTTTCCTCCTCCTCCTGGTGCCGGCCGTGCTGTTGCTCAGCGCGAGCATCCGGGCGCGGCGTCGCGGCGAGCGTCAGGACGATCCGCGCACCCAGACGGCGTCATGACTGCCGGTCGATCACGCGTCGACGGGAGGCCGGCGCTTCCAGCCCGAAGTTCCCCGTCGGCGATCGTCACAGTGACGGCGATTCTCGGCACCATCGCCCTGCTCGCCTTCGCGACTGTGAACGTCGTGTTCGAGGGAACGGGCCGCTTCGCTGACGGGCCTCTCGCCGATTACGCCTCCGGCATCACGGTGATGAACTGGCTGGTGGTCGGTCTGAAGCTGTTCGGAGCGGCCGTGTTGATGCTCTCGGTGAGCGCACGAGCGAGCGCCGTCGCTCCCACTGTGATGACCCTCTTGCTCTGGGGGGCGTTCGGCACGTTCCTCATTTATGCGGTCGGCACGATCGGTGAGGCCGTTGCGATCGCGGCCGGCATCACGGGTCGCCCCGAACAGATCGATGCGGCCGGTGTGGGCTACGTGCTCGGTGCGGTGTTCTTTGCGACCTGCTTCGGAGTCGTGGCCGTCTCCGATTCCAGGCGTTGCGGGTGGCGACCCGTTCCGATCGTGCTCGGCATTGCCGGCGCGCCACTCCTCCTCGCCGGCATTCTGGTGCTCGCGCCGACGTTGCTGGTCGCGCTCGGCATCATGCCCCCGCTCTGAACCTGCCGCCGCACGGAGTCATGGCGTCGATGTCGAGCCCGGGCCCGCACCACTGGCAGGTCGCCATCAGGTGACGAACGGCTCGAGAACGAAACGGCCCCACGCGATGAATGCCGCGAGCACGAGATAGCTCAGGTTCAGCATCATGAGGCCGGATTCGCCCCGGCGCCCGTGGGTGATCATGGCGCCGGCCATCAACATCACCCAGCACACGGCGGTGATCGGCACCATGGCCGGTGCGATGCCGACAACGGCAGGCAGGATCAAGCCCACTGCGGCCAGGATTTCGAGCATGCCGAGCGACTTGACGAATGGCACGCTGGCGTTTCGAGTCCAACCCCCGCCGGAAGTGTTCGACAGCGCTTCTTTGGGGACGAATACTTTGGTGGCGCCTCCCGCGAGTGCGACAGCCGCAAGCACGCCGGCAGCGATCCAGAGGGCAATGTCCATCGTTCTCTCTCTCTTCCTTGTCGATAGTCGGCTTCATCTCATGGGACACGACAGAGCCCTGAGTTGTGACATCCGCAGACCCGCCTCTCCGAACTCCGATGCGACTCCTCGAAGGTGAGTGGCGGTGGATCTCCCGTTGTCGCGCTCGCGCTCCTCACCGTCATGGAGTTCGGGAGTACTGGGTTCGGTGGCGGGCTGATCATGATCGGCCTGATCGCATTGATCACCGGTGTGTACGGGTCAACCTCGCAAACGACCCGATCAACCTCTTCGCCGTCGACGGCTCGTGCCGAGACCGGACGATGTGACGCCACAATGCTCGACTTCTGGGCTGCGGGACGCCGATGTGACGCTTCACGCGGACTTCGTCGTCACCGAGCACGCGAACCGTCGACGACGGCTCAGTCGTCTCTGCGCCCTGCCCCTCCCAGTTTAACGCGAGGTAGGGGGCTTGCGGCAAGGCCCCGGTCGTGACGCAGAATCGTGGGTCGAAAGATAGGGAGTACGCATGATCGATGTGATCGTCGTGGGTGGTGGACCGAGCGGTGTGATGCTGGCGAGCGAACTTCGCCTGCAGGGTGTGTACGCCGTGGTGCTGGAGAAGGAATCGGAGCCGTCAAAGGTGGTGCGGTCTCTCGGGCTGCACGCTCGGAGCATCGAGGTACTGGACCAGCGCGGGTTGTTGGAGCGGTTCCTCGCACTCGGCACGACGCACTCGGTCGGCGGATTCTTCGCCGGCATCGCCAAGCCCTCGCCCGAGGGGCTCGACACTACGCACCCCTACGTCCTCGGCATCCCGCAGCCGATCACCGAGCGGCTGCTGACCGAGCACGCCACCGAGCTCGGCGTGGAGATCCGACGCGGCTGCGAGGTGGCTGGATTGATCCAGGCCGACGACTGGGTGACGGTCGAGCTGGCCGACGGCACCCAGCTTCGCTCGCGCTACGTCGTGGGCTGCGACGGCGGCCGGAGCACCGTGCGCAACCTGGTGGGCATCGGTTTTCCGGGTGAGCCGAGCAGGGTCGACACGCTGCTCGGCGAGATGGCGATCGCCGATCCGCAGGAGACGGTCATGTCGGTGATGGCCAAGATCCGCGAGACCGAGAAGCGCTTCGGCGCCATGCCGTTGGGCGATGGCGTGTACCGCGTCACTGTGCCCGCCGCCGGCGTCGCCGAAGACCGTGCGGTGCCGCCGACTCTTGATGAATTCAGGGAGCAGTTGCGCGAGTTCGCAGGCACCGATTTCGGTGTGCATTCCCCGCGCTGGCTCTCCCGCTTCGGCGACGCCACACGTCTGGCCGAGAGCTACCGGAGCGGGCGGGTGCTGCTGGTCGGCGACGCCGCCCACATCCATCCGCCGACCGGCGGGCAGGGTCTCAATCTCGGCCTTCAGGATTCCTTCAACCTCGGATGGAAGCTGGCCGCCGAAGTGCAGGACTGGGCGCCGCAGGGCCTGCTCGACACGTATCAGAAGGAACGGCGCCCGGTGGCCGTCGACGTGCTCGACAACACCCGCGCCCAGATGGAACTGCTGTCCACCGAGCCGGGACCGCAAGCGCTGCGCCGGCTGCTGACGGAGCTGATGGACTTCGAGGAGGTCAACCGGCACCTGATCGAGAAAGTCACCGCAACCGACATCCGCTACGACTTCGGGACAGTGCACCCGCTGCTCGGGCGAAGGCTTCGAGACCTGCGGATGTCGCGTGGTCGACTGTACGAGTTGATGCACGAGGGCCGGGGTCTGCTGATCGACCAGACGGGCCGGCTCTCGATGTCGGGTTGGGAGGACCGGGTCGACCTTGTCGTCGACGTTTCCGACGATCTGGACGTGCCCGCGGTGCTGCTGCGCCCAGACGGCCACGTGGCATGGGTCGGCGAGGAGCAGCAGGACCTCCTCGATCACCTGCCCACCTGGTTTGGCGCCGCAAGCGAGACGGCGCACGACGCCCCGGGGCCCCTCTGAGGTCGAGGATCCAACGTCTCAGACGCAACGGACATCGCAAGAACAAGAAGAGGAGGAACAGACATGGGGAAAGTCGCTTGGGGGTTCACCTGCTCGATCGACGGCTTCATCGCCGGACCCGGTCACGACATGAGCTGGATGTCAGCCGCGGAACCATCGGCCGATGGCGTCACCGAGCGCATGGCGGGCGAGGTCGCGGTGATCATTTCCGGCAGGGCAGGCTACGACGCCGCGAAAGCGCAGCAGGACGATCGGGATGAGATGACCTCCGAGGCATACGGCGGTGCATGGTCCGGAACCGAGTTCATCCTCACCCACCGCCCCGACGAGATCGCGGACGACCCGACCATCATTGCGCAGAACTGCGACGTCGTGGAGGCGATCCGCCGTGCACGGGAGATCGCCGGCGACCGGGACGTGCAGATCATCAGCGCCGATATCGCCCGCCAAGCCCTCGAACACGACCTGATCGACGAATTGCAGGTCTTCGTAGCCCCGGTGTTCCTCGGCGACGGCACCCGCATCTTCGACGTCCCCGGCGGGCGTCGCTACGACTGGGACCTCGTCGAGACCTACAAGGGCGCGGAACGTAGCTTCGGGAGGACCTACCGCCCGAAGCGGCGATAGCTCGATGCAATCGATGATCCGGACTGGCTCACCCCCGACCCCCGTGGCCGGGGGTGCCCAGCACGGAGACCTCGGCCCGATGAGGTCGATGCGCGCTTGCCCGAACCGGGGCACGGCTCTATGCTGGGTGCGCGATATGAGAATGTCCCGTTCGATTATCGAACAAAAGATCACACGATCGATCACCTGAGCGATCACCTGAGCGATCACGCAAGCACACCCACAGCGCAGTGAGGAGAGGCCGTGCAGTTCCATCACAACGGCTACGTGTCGGGCGATCCGCGAGTGCAGCCCGCGGCCGGCGTCGGCATCGATCGACCCGAGGAACTCCCCGACGAGGTCGACGTGCTCATCGTCGGTTCGGGCCCCGCCGGCATGGTCGCCGCCGCCCAGATGGCGCAGTTCCCCGACATCGTGACCCGACTCGTCGAACGCAGGCCGGGCCGGCTCGAGATCGGGCAGGCCGACGGCATCCAGGCCCGCAGCGTCGAGACCTTCCAGGCCTTCGGCTTCGCCGAGCGCATCATCGCCGAGGCGTTCCGCATCACCGAGATGGCGTTCTGGAAGCCAGATCCCGGCCAGCCACGAAACATCCGCCGTGCCGCGGTCACCCCCGATGACCCGAGCGGCATCAGCGAGTTTCCGCACCTCATCGTCAACCAGGCGCGCGTGCTCGACTACTTCGCCGAGTACGCACACAACTCCCCCGGCCGGATCAGGCCCGACTACGGCTGGGAGGTCGTCGGGCTCGAGGTCGCGAGGCCCGGCGACGACGGCGCGCTTCCCGAGCACCCGGTCACGGTGATGCTCGAACGGGTCACCGGGGTGGGCGTCGGCGCGGGCGACGCCTCGCATGCCGCCCCCCTCGAGGGCGAGCTCACCGGCGAGCGCCGCACCGTGCGCGCGAAGTACGTCGTCGGGGCTGACGGCGCACGCAGCCGGGTGCGCGAATCGATCGGCGCCAAGCACCTCGGCGCGCAGTCGTTCCACGCCTGGGGCGTGATGGACACGCTCGCGGTCACCGACTTCCCCGACATCCGCACGAAGTGCTCGATCCAGTCGGAGGCCGGCAACATCCTGCTCATCCCCCGCGAGGGCGGGCAGCTGTTCCGCATGTACGTCGACCTCGGAGAGGTCGGGGCCGACACCCACGGCGAGGTGCGCAAGACGACCCTCGACGAGATCATCGCCAAGGCCAACGACATACTGCACCCCTACGCGCTCGATGTGCGCGACGTTCCGTGGCACAGCGTCTACGAGGTCGGCCACCGCCTCACCGACCGCTTCGACGACGTGCCGCTCGAAGAGCACGGCACCCGAACGCCCCGCGTGTTCATCACCGGCGACGCCTGCCACACGCACAGCGCGAAGGCCGGTCAGGGCATGAACGTGTCGATGCAAGACGGCTGGAACATCGGCTGGAAACTCGGTCACGTGCTCGACGGCCGCGCGGCCGAGGCCCTGCTCGAGACCTATCACGACGAGCGGCACGTGGTCGCGAAGAACCTGATCGAGTTCGACCGCGAATGGTCGCGGCTCATGGCGACGAAGCCGGAGGATCTCGGCGACCCCGCCGAGCTCGAGGAGTTCTACATGCGCACCTTCGAGTTCCCCGCCGGGTTCATGACGCAGTACGAGCCGTCGATGACCGTCGGTTCGCCGGCGCACCAGGCGCTCGCAACCGGGTTTCCGATCGGAAAGCGCTTCAAGTCGGCCCCGGTCGAGCGAGTGTGCGACGGCAACCCGGTGCAACTCGGCCATCATCACCGGGCCGACGGGCGCTGGCGCATCTATGCATTCGCGGATGCCGCGGCTCCCGCCGTGCACGGCACGGCACTCGCCGACTGGGCGAACCGCCTGGCCGAGGCATCCGATTCGCCGTTGCAGGCGCACACGCCGGACGGCAGCGGCTTCGACGAGCTCTTCGACGTCAAGGTCGTGTACCAGCAGCCGCACGGCGAGGTCGATCTCGGCAGCGTGCCGCGGGTGTTCCTGCCCGAGTACGGCCCGTTCGGGCTGACCGATTACGAGAAGGTGTACGCGACCGACCCCGCGCACGATGTCTTCGAGCAGCGCGGGCTCGCTCGCGACGGCGTCGTCGTGGTCGTGCGCCCCGACCAGTACGTGGCGCACGTGCTGCCGCTGTCGGCGACCGACGAACTCGCCGAGTTCTTCCGCGGGGCGATGCTGCCGCGGTGAACCGGAATGGCGGGCGGCCCGGTTCAGCCCCCGTACGCGCGCCGCACGGCGTCGGCGGCGAGCCGCAGGCGCTCGGCGATCTCGGCCTCGGGCAGCGAGAACGAGACGTGGATCACCGCGATCGAGGCCGGCGGCTGCCCCGGCAGCACGAGCGGCACCGCCACCGACGCGAGCGAGGGGACGACCTCGTCATGGCTCAGGGCGTAGCCGCGACGCCGACTCTCGGCGATCTCGTCGCGCAGCCCGTCGGGCACCTCGGCGGGCCAGGCGCTCTCGGGCAGGCTGAGCAGGATCGCCTTGCCGGGCCCGCCGCGGGTGATCGGATGCCGGTGGCCCGGCCGGTACGACACCACCGCCACCGACTGGCGCGGCGAGGCGCTCACGAGCGTGACGGCGTCTTCGGCGTCGACGAGCACGGCGAGCAGGCACGTCATGCCGAGTTCATCGGCGACCGCAGTGAGCTCGGGCAGCGCGAGATGCTGCAGGTCGCGGGCGACGCCAGAGGCGAGGGCCGCGAGACCGGTGCCGAGGGCGAGGCGGCCGGCCGCATCGCGGGCGACGAGCCCGTGGCTCTCGAGGGTGCGCACGAGCCGGTAGGCGACCGAGCGGTGCACGCCGAGCTCAGCGGCGACCTCGTCGATCGAGCGGGCGCGGTCGGAGTCGGACAGGACCTCGAGAATCCGGATGCCGCGACTGAGCGTCTGCGACCCGGCCCGGGTGGCGTCGTCTGCGACCATGGTGCGCCCTTCCGGCATCCCTCGATGCCGCTCCTCGTTCGTCCGATACTAGAACGCCCTGATCGATCATCGGACGCGACGGAGTTCCGCAGCATGAAAGATCCGCGATTCCTTCGCGCCGATTCCGGCGTATTCAGCGCAGTGGGCGTCGCACGCGTTCTACGCTGAGCGGACGTGCCCGCGCGAACGGCAGCTTCGATGGAGAAGACGAATTGAGGAATTCCGCATGACCCGTATCGGGATCGTCACCGAGCAGAGCCCTGAGACTCGCGTCGCCGCCACCCCGGCGACCGTGAAGCAGTTGATCGACCTCGGCCACGAGGTCGTGGTCGAGGTCGGAGCCGGGGCGCGATCGGCATTCCCCGATGAGGCGTACCTCGCGGCAGGTGCCGAGCTCGTCGACGGCGCCGCCGCCCGCGCGAGCGGTCTCGTACTGCAGGTCAACGCACCGACCGAGGCCGAGATCGCCGGGCTCACGCCGGGCGCCACGCTCATCGCCCTGCTGGCCCCGGCGTTCAAGCCCGAGTTGCTCGAGGCCCTCGCCGCCCGCGGTGTCACCGCGCTCGCGATGGATGCGGTGCCGCGCATCTCACGCGCACAGTCGATGGACGTGCTCAGCTCGATGGCGAACATCGCCGGGTATCGCGCGGTCGTCGAGGCGGCGCACGAGTTCGGCCGGTTCTTCACGGGCCAGGTGACGGCGGCCGGAAAGGTGCCGCCGGCCAAGGTCCTCGTCGCGGGAGCGGGGGTCGCCGGCCTCGCCGCGATCGGCGCGGCGTCGAGCCTCGGCGCGATCGTGCGGGCGACCGATCCGCGTCCCGAGGTCGCCGACCAGGTCAAGTCGATCGGGGGCGAGTACCTGAAGGTCGAGGTGGAGGTGGAGCAGTCGACCGACGGCTACGCCAAGGCGACGAGCGAAGACTACGACCGGCGCGCAGCCGAGATCTACTCGGAGCAGGCGGCCGACGTCGACATCATCATCACGACCGCGCTCATCCCGGGGCGCGCGGCGCCGCGACTCATCACCGCCGCCGACGTGGCGAGCATGAAGTCGGGCAGCGTCATCGTCGACATGGCGGCGGGCATGGGCGGCAACGTCGAGGGATCCGTCGCGGGCGAGCGCATCGTCACGCCGAACGGCGTCGTGATCCTCGGCTACACCGACCTCGCCTCCCGCCTGCCGACGCAGGCCTCGCAGCTCTACGGCACGAACGTCGTGAACCTCGTGAAGCTCCTGACCCCGGCGAAGGACGGCGAACTCGTGCTCGACTTCGACGACGTCGTGCAGCGATCGGTGACCGTCACGAGAGACGGCGCCGTCACCTGGCCGCCGCCCCCGGTGCAGGTTTCGGCGGCACCGGGAGCTGCGGCATCCGCTTCGGCAGCAGGCGGTGCCGGGACCGCCGCAACCGCCCCCGTGACCAAACGGCCGATGTCGCCGGTCAAGAAGGTGGTGCTCATCGCGATCGGCATCGCGGCGCTCTTCGCCGTCAATGCGATCGCCCCGCCGCCGTTGCCGCAGCACTTCACGGTGCTCGTGCTCGCCGTCGTCGTCGGCTTCTACGTGATCGGCAAGGTGGCGCACGCGCTGCACACGCCGCTCATGAGCGTGACGAACGCGATCTCGGGCATCATCATCGTCGGCGCCATGGTGCAGATCACGAGCGAGGTGCTCGCCGTGCAGATCATCGCCACAATCGCCGTACTGCTCGCCGGCATCAACGTCTTCGGCGGGTTCGCCGTGACCCGACGCATGCTCGCGATGTTCGCGCGCGGAGCTGCCGACAACGCCAAGACTGGAGCCGACCGTGCCTGAGTTCGCCGCCGCCGAGGCCACGCCCTTGCTGACCCCGGCGTCGATCGCCGGCGCCGCCTACATCGTCGCCGCCCTGCTCTTCATCATGAGTCTCGCGGGGCTCAGCCGGCACGACACCGCCAAAGCCGGTGTCGGCTACGGCATCGCCGGCATGACGATCGCGCTCGTCGCCACCGTGTACGCGACGTTCGCCGGCATCTGGGGCTCGCCGCAGGCGACGACCGGTCTCATCCTGCTCGTCGTCGCCGCGCTCGTCGGCGGCGCGATCGGCCTCTGGCGGGCACGCATCGTCGCGATGACCGGCATGCCCGAGCTCATCGCCCTGCTGCACAGCTTCGTCGGCCTCGCCGCAGTGCTCGTCGGCTGGAACGGCGCGCTCGAGGTGACCGGCATGACCGGCGCCCTCCTCGACATCCACCATGCCGAGGTCTTCATCGGCGTCTTCATCGGCGGTGTCACCTTCACCGGTTCGATCGTCGCGTTCCTGAAGCTCTCGGCGCGCATGTCGTCGGCGCCGCTCATGCTGCCGGGCAAGAACGTGCTGAACCTCGGTGCCCTCGTCGCCTTCGTCGTGCTCACCGTCTGGTACGTCATCACCCCCGAGCTGTGGCTCCTCGTGGTCGTGACGGCCCTCGCGCTCGCGCTCGGCTGGCACCTCGTGGCATCCATCGGCGGCGGCGACATGCCGGTCGTCATCTCGATGCTCAACAGCTACTCGGGCTGGGCGGCCGCGGCGGCGGGATTCCTGCTGAACAACGACCTGCTCATCGTCACCGGCGCGCTCGTCGGCTCCTCGGGTGCCTACCTCTCGTACATCATGTGCAAGGCGATGAACCGGTCGTTCATCTCGGTGATCGCCGGCGGGTTCGGCATCGCGGCGCCCACCTCGTCGGGCGATGGCGAAGAGGCGCGCGAGGTCCGCGAGGTCACGGCAGCGGATGCCGCGGAGATGCTGCGTGACGCGAAGTCGGTCGTCATCACGCCCGGCTACGGCATGGCCGTGGCGCAGGCGCAGTACCCCGTCGCCGAACTCACGAGCCGGTTGCGCGAGCGCGGCGTCGACGTGCGCTTCGGCATCCACCCGGTCGCCGGGCGGCTGCCCGGGCACATGAACGTGCTGCTCGCCGAGGCGAAGGTGCCCTACGACATCGTCGAGGAGATGGACGAGATCAACGACGACTTCACCGAGACGTCGGTCGTGCTCGTGATCGGGGCGAACGACACGGTGAACCCCTCGGCCGCCGAAGACCCCGGCAGCCCCATCGCCGGCATGCCGGTGCTGCGGGTGTGGGAGGCGGGCAACGTGATCGTCTTCAAGCGCTCGATGTCGGCCGGCTACGCCGGGGTGGCGAACCCGCTCTTCCACCGCGACAACGCGCAGATGCTCTTCGGCGACGCGAAGGCCCGGGTCGAGGACATCCTGCGGGCGCTGTGAGTCGGCGCTCGCCCCGCGCATGCGGCACGGACTCGGCGCCCGCGCCGCCAACGTAGGATGGATCGGTACCCCAACCGATGTGAAAGAGGTCGCAAGTGGCCATCGCCGCCGCTCCCGAGCGCGCCCGGTACTGGGTCGTCCCGGTCGTCCGCGGATTCCTGGCACTCGCGCCCGCCGCCGCCATCACGTTCTCGCAGAACCACTCCCCCGAGTTCGGTCTGCTCGTCTTCGGCCTCTGGGCCGTCGTGTCGGGTCTCATCACGGGGGCGCTGTCGCTGCGATTCACGGAGGAGCGCGGCATCCGCTCGTTCTTCGTGATCGCCGCAGTGGTGACCGTCGCTGCCGGCCTGCTCGCGCTCACCGTGCCGGGCGGCCTGCCGTTCCTGCTCTACCTCGTGAGCGTCTGGGCGGCCGTCACCGGCATTCTCGAACTCTTCGCCGGCCTCCGCGCGCGGGGCCGCACCACGGCCGCCCGCGACTGGATCGCCGCCGGCGCGTTCACCGCGATCCTCGCGCTCGTCTTCCTCGTCATTCCGCTCGACGCCGTCACTGCGGTCGGCCTGCTCGGCGGCTACCTCGTCATCCTCGGCGTCTACCTCCTGATCGGCGGCTTCTCGCTGAAGTGGGCGGGCAGCCAGCCGGATGCCGCGACCGATGCCCCCGGAACGGAGCCGACCTCGTGACCAACAGCTCAGGTGACTACAAGCCGAGTCGTCGCGACGTGCTGCGCCCCATCGAGTACGTCGGCGGCGCCGCGATCGCCGCGATCTTCACCGGGCTCGTGGTGCTCATCACGGCGCGCGAGCCGATGCTCGCCCTGATCATCGCCGGCATCGTGTTCATCGTCGTGCTCGTGACGCTCGCCCTGCTCTCGATGGCGGTCAAGCCCAACGCCGAAGAGGCGGCCGAGATCGAGGGCGATGCGCCGGCATCCGGAGAGGCCCCGCCCGAGCCCGACGCGCCCTCCTCGCCAGGCCACTGATCGACTCGGCGGCATCCGCGTCGCGCAGTACTGCGGATGCCGCGGTGCTCGTCAGCCGAGGCGGTCGACGAGCTCCGAGGCGATGCCCGTGTACGACCCCGGCGTGAGCGCGAGCAGACGCTGCTTCGCCTCGTCGCCGAGCTCGAGGCCGCCGACGAACTCGGCGAGCTCTGCAGCGCCGACGCGCTTGCCGCGGGTGAGCTCCTTGAGCATGGCGTAGGGGTCGGCGATGGTCGAGCGGCCGGCCACCACCTCGGCGCGGATCACCGTCTGGATCGCCTCGCCGAGCACCTCCCAGTTGCCGTCGAGGTCGGCGGCGAGCACGGCGAGGTCGAGGTCGATCTCGCCGAGGCCGCGCTGGATGTTGTCGAGGGCGAGCATCGAGTGCCCGAAGCCGACGCCGATGTTGCGCTGCGCGCTCGAGTCGGTGAGGTCGCGCTGCATGCGGCTCGTCACGAGGGTCGCGGCGAGCGAGTCGAGCACGGCACTCGAGAGCTCGAGATTCGCCTCGGCGTTCTCGAAGCGGATCGGGTTGACCTTGTGCGGCATCGTCGACGAGCCGGTCGCGCCGGGCGCGGGGATCTGGCGGAAGATGCCGAGCGAGATGTAGGTCCAGATGTCGGTCGCGAGGTTGTGCAGCACGCGGTTGGCGTGCGAGACCTTGCCGTAGAGCTCGGCCTGCCAGTCGTGCGACTCGATCTGCGTGGTGAGCGGGTTCCAGGTGAGGCCGAGAGACTCGACGAACTCCTGGGAGACCTCGGGCCACGAGACATCCGGGGCCGCGACGACGTGCGCAGAGAACGTGCCGGTGGCACCCGAGAACTTGCCGAGGTACTCGGTCGCGTCGATCTGGCGCTCGATGCGGCGCAGGCGGAACGCGAAGACCGCGAGCTCCTTGCCCATGGTCGACGGCGTCGCGGGCTGGCCGTGGGTGCGGGAGAGCATCGAAGCGCCCCGGTGTTCGCGGGCGAGCGCTTCGATCGTCTCGATCACGGCGCGGAACTTCGGGAGCCAGACGGCCTGCACGGCATCGCGCACGGTGATCGCGTAGGAGAGGTTGTTGATGTCTTCGCTCGTGCAGGCGAAGTGCGTGAGCTCGGCGATCGCATCGAGACCGAGGTCGCTGAGGCGGCGGCGCACGTAGTATTCGACGGCCTTGACGTCGTGCCGGGTGGTGGCCTCGAGGCTCGCGAGCTCGTCGATGTCGGTCTGGCCGAAGTCGGCGACGACCTGGCGCAGGCTCGTCTTCTGGTGGTCGGTGAGCGGAGCGGTTCCGAAGAATCCGCGGTCGGTCTGGGCGATCAGCCACTCGACCTCGACCTGCACGCGCGCCCGGTTGAGACCGGCCTCCGAGAGGTGCTCCCCGAGCTCTCCGACCGCCGAGCGGTACCGACCGTCGAGGGGGCTGAGGGGCTGGGGAGGCAGCGAAGTCATCGGATTCCTTGTCTGAGTGCTGGTGCGAGTTGCCGGAAGAGCGCCGACGTCGACCGTTCAATCATCTCAAGGACTCGGTCGAAGGTCGCCGCGTCGGAATAGTACGGGTCGGGCACGTCGACCCGTTCGGTCGCGTCGGGGCTGAACTCGAGCAGCATCCGCACCTTCTCCTTCTCGGCAGTCGTCGGCGCCCAGTTGCGCAGGATGCGTGCCTGACCGCGGTCGAAGGCGACCACGAGGTCGAACTGCGGAAAGTTCGCCGGGTCGAACTGTCGCGCACGATGATGGCTCCCGTCGAAGCCCGCACGCTCGAGCGCATCGATGGTGCGCTGGTCGGCGGGCTCCCCGACGTGCCAGTCCCCGGTCGCGGCCGACTCGACGGCCAGCTGGTCGGTGAGGCCGGCCCGCTCCGCACGGGCGCGCAACACGACCTCGGCCATCGGAGAGCGGCAGATGTTGCCGGTGCACACGAAGGACACCCGGAAGGGTTGCGCGTCGTCACCCGAGGGTTCCGCTCGCGTCATGGGTTCCATTGTGGCCGACCTCGCGAAATCCCACACCACCAATTCGGGGGCGATACGCTGGGCGATCGATCGATGAGCGAGCCGGACGGCGGGGTGGACAGATGACGGATGCCCCCGAGCCCGACATCGTCGTCGATGAACACCTCGCTCGCGAGCTCGTGGCGGCGCAGCACCCCGATCTCGCCGGCGAGATCGTGTTGCTCGCGAACGGTTGGGACAACGTGATGTTCCGCCTCGGCGAGCACCTCGTCGTGCGGCTGCCGCGTCGGGCGATCGCGGCTCGCCTCGTGCTGCACGAGCAGCTCTGGCTCCCCGAGATCGCCCGGTTCGTCTCAGTGCCGGTGCCTTCGCCCGTGCGCGTCGGTCGGCCGGCACCCGAGCTCGGGTTCGACTTCCCGTGGAGCATCCTGCCGTGGTTCGACGGGGTGAGCGCGGCCGACGTCGCTCCCCCGGCGCGAACTGCATCGGCCCCGCGGCTTGCTGCTTTCGTCGCAGAGCTCGGAGTGCCCGCTCCTGCGGAGGCGCCGATCAACGCGTTTCGCGGGGTGCCGCTCGCCGCGCGCGATGAGGTCGTGCGAGGCAGGCTGGAGCGCGGGCTCGCGCTGGGCTTCGACAAGATCGAGGCGCTCCGCGCCGTCTGGAACCGAGGACTGGCCGCGCCGGAATGGACGGGGCCGCCGGTGTGGCTGCACGGCGACCTGCATCCGGCGAATCTCGTGCTCGCGGCATCCGGCGATCTCGCAGCCGTCGTCGACTTCGGCGACGTCTGCGCCGGCGATCCGGCGGGCGATCTCGCGACGGCCTGGCTCAGCTTCGACGCTCATGGGCGGGCCGCCTTCCGCGCCGAGATCGATCGGCTGCGCGAGACGGATGCCGCGATGTGGGAGCGCGCTCGCAGCTGGGCGCTCGTGCTCGGCAGCGCGATCGTCGACACGATCGGCACCGAGGGGCGCCTCGGCCGGGTCGGTGTGCACGCGCTCGATGCGGTGCTCGCCGAGTGAGCAGCACCGCTCCTCCACAGCACCGGGAGTCGAGCGATCGTGCACCGTTCGTGCTCCGGCGGCGGGGCCGCCCGGGTGCATCCGAGACGATCGACGCATGGAGGGACTGGATCCGGCAACGCTCATATTCGGTGACCCGAGCATCGAGCAGCGGCTCGCAGAGGTGCGGTCGGTGCGTCGCGCGGTGGTCGACCTTGCCGACGAGGTGGTGGATGCCGCGGCAGGGCTGCCGTCGTCGATGTGCACGAGTTGGCGGTCCGACGCATCGGCCGGCTACGCGACGCGGCTCGCGGAGCTCGGCACCGAGGTGCGGCGGGCGCGCGCCGCGCTCGACGACGCAGGCATCGGCCTCGAACGCGCGATCCGAGCGCTCGAGGCAGAGCAGGCAGCGCAGGCAGAGCAGGCTGCGGCGGGCGCTGCGGCCGCTGCGGCGGCGACCATCGGCCCGTCGATCGGCTTGACGCCGGCGCAGGTTCATGGGTGAGCTGACAGTGTCGGGCGGGTCGTCCGGTGCCGGATCCACGGCCGTCGACACGGCGGAGCTCTTCGCCGAGGCGGCACGGCTCGGCGCCTTCGCGTCGGTGCTCGACGGGTGGCGCGCAGCGTTCGTCGAGCAGAGCCGACGCCTCGACGTCGTTGCAGGCAGTGCGGCGGGGGTGCCGCTCACGCTCGCGCGCTCCTCCGACCCGCTCGGCGAGGCCGCCGTCGAACTCATGTGGGGGCGGGTGGCGGTGGAGCGCGCATCCGATCACGCGGCAGAGCTGCACCGGGCGCTCGTCGAGGCGGGCGAGCGATACGGGGCGTCCGAGGCGTCGATCGAAGGCTACGCGCGACTCGGCGGCCAGATCGGCGCGTGGATGCTGGGCTTCGGCCTGAGGGTCATGCCGATCGTGACCGTTCAGGCGATCGCGGCCGGTGCCGCCGCGATCGTGCTCGAACGCGGCGGCGACCTCGACGCGGTGCTCAACGACCCCGAGTTCGCCGCATTCGTCGCGAACGCGGTCGATTCGCTCGACGAGGTTGTCGCCGGCGCGCTCCTCGTGCCGCTGCCGCTCGCCACCGCTGTCGGCGAAGGCATCCGCGCACCGGAATCCGCCTCGGCGCTGCTGGGCGCCGCGGGTCTGTTCGGCGTCGCCCTCGGCAGCCGGGTGCTGGTCGACGGGCCGGTGCGAGTGAGCCGCCCGATTCCAGACGGGCGTGCCGACCAGAGCGCCGGCCCTCGCGTTTCCCGCACCGACGCGCATCCGCTCGAGGGACCGGTGAGCGCGCCCGCCGGCGTCGGCGACCTCGTCGATCGCATCCCGACGACCGATGGGGGCGCGCAGATCCGGGTGGAGCGCTACGGCGAGCTCGGCGACCCGCGGTGGGTCGTCTACATCGGCGGCACGGTCGACTTCTCGCTGACGGCCGGCACCGAGACGCACGACATGACGAGCAACCTGCACGGCATCGCCGACGATGCTGCGATCGATGCCTTGCGTTTCGCCGGCGCGGAGTCGGGCGCGGGCGAGCGCGCCGTGCGGGCGGCGCTCGCCGAAGCAGGGGCGGAGCCGGGCGACCCGATCCTGTCCGTCGGCCACTCGGGCGGCGGCGTCGTGGCGGCCGGGCTCGCCGCCGACCCCGAGCTGAACGTGGTCGCCGCGGTGTCCGTCGGCGGTCCGGTCGCGTCAGCGGAGATCCGCGAGGGAGTGCCCCTGCTCTCGGTCGAGCACGCGGAAGATCCCGTACCGGCGACGGGCGGCACGGGGCATCCGTCGCCCGGCCGCCTCACCGTCTCGCGAAGCGTGCTCGAGGAGGGCACCGGGTACGACGAGGTGCTGCCCGCTCACGGGCTCGTGCGCTATCGCGAGACCGCGCAACTCATCGACGCCTCGGAGGAGGAACGGCTCGTGGCGTTCCGCCGGCGAGTCGCCGAGTTCACGGGCGACGGCACGGGAGAGATGACCCGGTGGATCGGGACGAGAGGGCCCGATCCGGGCGAACCGGACCCGGGCGAGCTCAGCCCTTCGTCGCCGGACGCAGCACGAGCCCGATGAGCCAGCTGATGAGTCCGAGCACGAGGGCGCCGAGCACGCCCCACCAGAAGCTCTCGACCACGAGGCCGAAACCCATCAGGTCGCTGAACCAGTCGACGATGAGGAGCAGCAGGCCGTTGACGATGAAGGAGATGAGGCCGAGGGTCAGCACATAGAGCGGGAACGCGACGATTCTGATCAGGGTGCCGATGATCGCGTTCACGAGCCCGAAGATCAGGGCGACGAGCAGGTACGTGAGCACTGTCGCGACCTCGGTGTCGTCGTAGGGCACGACACTGACTCCCGAGACGATGAGTGTCGTCAGCCAGAGAGCGAGCGCGATGACGATGACTTTGACGATGAATCGCATGCCTCCACTCTTGCAGACGGCACCCGACGAACGAAGGAGTACGGTGGAATTCGTGACCGCACCGGAGCCCACGGGGGCGCGCGTACGCCTACGCCCCGAGATCGCCGCCCTTCCGCCGTACCGACAGGGCCGCCCCGCGCCCGCCGACGGCTACAAGCTCTCGAGCAACGAGAACCCGTTCGCACCGCTTCCCTCGGTCGCGAGGGTCGTCGCCGAGGCGGCGAACGAGATCAATCGCTACCCGGATGCCACGGCCCTCGCCCTTCGCGAGCGGCTGGCCGAGCGCTTCGGCGTGACGGCCGACGAGGTGCTCGTCGGTGCCGGGTCGGTCGCGCTCCTCGCCCAGTTCATCCTCGCGGCAGCGTCGCCCGGCGACGAGGTCGTCTACTCCTGGCGCTCGTTCGAGGCGTACCCCGGTCTCGTCACGGTGGCCGGAGCCACGAGCGTGACGGTGCCCAATCGCGCCGACCACGGCCACGACCTCGACGCGATGGCCGCCGCGATCACCGATCGCACCCGCGTCATCATCGTGTGCTCGCCGAACAACCCCACGGGCGTCGTCGTGACCGCCGCCGAGTTCGAGGCCTTCATGGCCCGGGTGCCCGCCGACCGGCTCGTGCTGCTCGACGAGGCGTACATCGAGTTCGTGCAGGGTGCGGGTGCCGACCTCGCCGTCGACGGCCGCACGCTCATCGGCCGCTACCCCAACCTCGTGGTGCTCCGCACCTTCTCGAAGGCCTACGGCCTCGCCGGTCTCCGCGTGGGCTACGCCATCGGCCCGGTCGAGTTGCTCGACGCGGCTCGGGCCACGGCGATTCCGCTCGGAGTCACGGCTGCCGCGGCATCCGCTGCGATCGCCTCGCTCGAACCGGCCGCCGAGTCCGAACTGCTCGAACGCGTCGCCGCGATCGCCGAACGGCGCGACCGTGTTCACGCGGCGCTCGCCGAACAGGGCTGGCCCGTGCCGCGCGCCCACAGCAACTTCGTCTGGCTGCCCGCGGGCGAGGCGACGATCGAGGTCGCCGAGCGCCTGTTCGATGCCGGTCTCGTGACGCGGCCCTTCGCCGGCGACGGCATCCGCATCTCAGTCGGCGAAGAGGAATCTGTGCAGATCCTCCTTACGATTCTCAGTGAGCTTGTACCGGGTTCACAAGAAACGGGCTCGCGGTAGCGGGTAGCGTGGAACGGTGACAGCCCGCGAACGAGACTTCACCGCGCCGACGGTCCAGCTTCTGACCCCAGAGGGCGAGCTTCGCGCCTCCGCCGAGGCCGAGGCGTACCTTCCGCTCGTCGAGGCGCTCCGCGACGCCGAACTCGAACGCTTCTATCGCGACATGGCCGTCTCGCGCCGCATCGACGTCACCGGCGCGAACCTGCAGCGGCAGGGCCAACTCGCCCTCTGGGTGCCGAGTCACGGTCAGGAGGCGGCGCAGGTCGGCTCCGCGCATGCGGCTCGGCCGCAAGACCACCTGTTCCCCTCGTACCGAGAGCACATCGTCGGCATGATCCGCGGGCTCGACCTGACGCACGTCTTCGCGCTGTTGCGCGGCGCCACCCTCGGCGGCTGGAACCCCGAGGAGAACGGCAACTTCCACCTCTACACGCTCGTGCTCGCCTCGCAGACGCTGCACGCCACGGGCTACGCGATGGGCCTCCAGTTCGACGGCGCGACCGCGACCGGCGACCCCGAGACGGATGCCGCGGTGCTCGTCTACTACGGTGACGGCGCGACCTCGCAGGGCGACGCCAACGAGGCGCTCGTCTTCGCATCGAGCTATCAGACACCCCAGGTCTTCTTCATCCAGAACAACCAGTGGGCCATCTCGGTGCCCGTCGCGCGCCAGTCGCGCACCCCGCTCTCGCTCCGCGGCGGCGGCTTCGGCATGCCGGGCGTGCGCGTCGACGGCAACGACGTGCTCGCGAGCTATGCGGTGACCCGTCAATCGCTCGAGGAGGCCCGCGCCGGCGACGGCCCCAGCCTGATCGAGGCGCTCACGTACCGCATGGGCGCCCACACCACTGCCGACGACCCCACGAAGTACCGCACCGACGACGAGGTGGAGTACTGGAAGGTGCGCGACCCGATCACGCGCTACCGCACGTGGCTCGAGAGCCGCGGGGCATCCGCCGCCTTCTTCGCCGACGTCGACGCCGAGGCGAACGACATCGCGGCAGACCTGCGCCGCCGCGCCCTCGAGTTGCAGGCACCGACGCGTGAGGCGATCTTCGAGCACGTCTACAGCGAGCCGCACCCGCTCATGGTCGAACAGGCCGCGTGGCTCGAGAACTTCGAGACCTCGTTCGAGCACCCGGCAGGAGGCGCGGCATGAGCGCGCGCATCGAAGAGGAGAACCACGTGACGGATGTCGCGAGCGACACGACCTCGACCGGCGAAGCGTCGCCGACCGGTGCAGCGTCGCCGACCGGTGAAGCGCCTGTGCGCGGTGTGCAGACCCTCTCGATGGCGAAGGCCATCAATGCCGGACTCCGCGAGGCGCTCCGCGCCGACGAGAAGGTGCTGCTCATGGGCGAGGACATCGGTCCCCTCGGCGGCGTCTTCCGCGTGACCGAGGGGCTCTCGGCCGAGTTCGGCGAGCGGCGCATCCTCGACACCCCGCTCGCCGAGTCGGCCATCGTCGGCACCGCGATCGGCCTCGCGATGCGCGGCTACCGCCCGGTCATCGAGATCCAGTTCGACGGCTTCATCTTTCCCGCCTTCGACCAGATCACGACCCAGCTCGCGCGCCAGACCGTGCGCCACGACGGCTCCGTCTCGATGCCCGTCGTGATCCGCGTGCCCTACGGCGGGCACATCGGCTCGATCGAGCACCATCAGGAGAGCCCCGAGGCGTATTTCGCGCACACCCCTGGCCTGCGCGTGGTGAGCCCGTCGAATCCGCACGACGCGTACTGGATGATCCAGGAGTCGATCCGCTCCGACGACCCGGTGCTGTTCTTCGAGCCGAAGAGCCGGTACTGGCCGAAGGGGCCGATCGACCTCGACCACGCCGGGCTTCCGCTGCACGCGAGCCGCGTCATGCGCAAGGGCACCGACGTGACCGTCGTCGGCCACGGCGCGATGATCGCGACGCTGCTGCAGGCCGCCGATATCGCCGAGACCGAGGGCCGGAGCATCGAGGTCGTCGACCTGCGCTCGCTCTCCCCCATCGACTACGGGCCGCTGCTCGAGTCGGTGCACCGCACCGGCCGGCTCGTCGTGGCGCAGGAGGCGTACGGCAACGTCTCCGTCGGCTCCGAGATCGCGGCGACCGTCGCCGAGCGCGCCTTCTACTCGCTCGAAGCCCCGGTGCTGCGCGTGTCGGGCTTCGATACGCCCTTCCCGCCGGCGGCGCTCGAGACCGAATTCCTGCCGAGCCCCGACCGGGTGCTCGAAGCCGTCGATCGCGTTCTGGGGTACTGACGCGGCGGCGCGCGGGCCACGACATGACGACGACGGCATAGATCGACTGCGAAGGTAAAGACCATGAGCGAGATCCGATTCCCCCTTCCCGACGTCGGCGAGGGTCTCACCGAGGCCGAGATCGTGCAGTGGCGAGTGGCGCCCGGTGATCGCATCGCCCTCGACCAGGTCTTCGTCGAGATCGAGACGGCGAAATCACTCGTCGAGTTGCCCAGCGCCTTCGAGGGCGTCGTCGCCGAACTGCTCGTCGAAGCGGGCAACACCGTCGATGTCGGCACTCCCATCCTGGTGATCCAGACGGATGCCGCGGGGCAGCCCGTCGGCGGTCCGGCCGCGACAGGCTCGGCCGCTGACGCTGACGCTGACGCTGACGCTGACGCTGACGCTGATGTTGCCGCGCCCGCGGGCGTTGCCGCCTCCGACGGTGGTGATGCCTCGGCGGCGGCACCCGGCACCGACGCCGCAGAGACGAGCGGCGCGGTGCTGGTGGGCCACGGCAGTTCGGGTCCGGCCGCGACGCGCCGGCGCCGCCACCCCGGCCCCGATGGCGCCCATAGCCACCTCGCGCCGGTCGCGCCCACTCCCCCGCCGGCCCCGGTCGACGTGACCGCCGGGTCCGCGACGGGTGCCGCGGCATCCGCTGCACCGACGCGCGCCGAAGCGAGGGTGCCTGTCATCGCGAAGCCGCCCATCCGCAAGCTCGCGAAAGACCTCGGCGTCGACCTGTCGCGCGTCTCGCCCACCGGCCCGATCGGCGACATCACGCGCGACGACGTGATTCGCGATGCGAGCCAGGCGAGCGTGTTCCGCAACATCCAGACGCCCGAGCGACCCGAGGGCCGGGAGGAGCGCATCCCGGTCAAGGGCGTGCGAAAGGCGATCGCGAGTGCGATGGTGCAGAGTGCGTTCCAGGCGCCGCACGTCAGCGTCTTCGTCGACGTCGACGCCACGCGCACGATGGAGTACCTGAAGCGGCTCAAGGCTTCACCCGACTACGCGGGCGTGCGCATCTCCCCGCTCCTGATCATGGCCAAGGCGATGATCTGGGCGGTGCGCCGCAACCCGACGGCGAACGCCCAGTGGACCGACTCCGAGATCATCGTCAAGAACTACGTGAACCTCGGCATCGCCGCTGCGACGCCCCGCGGCCTCATCGTGCCCAACGTCAAGGAGGCGCAGGCGATGACGATGGTCGAGCTCGCGACCGCGCTCGAGCAGCTCACCCTCACGGCCCGCGAAGGCAAGACGCAGCCCGCCGAGATGCAGAACGGCACGATCACGATCACGAACATCGGTGTCTTCGGCATGGACACGGGAACGCCGATCCTGAACCCCGGCGAGGTGGCGATCGTCGCGCTCGGCACGATCAAGCAGAAGCCGTGGGTCGTCGACGGCGAGGTGCGGCCGCGCTTCGTCACGACGATCGGCGCCTCGTTCGACCACCGTGTGGTCGACGGCGACGTGGCGTCACGGTTCCTCGCCGATGTCGCGTCGATCATCGAGGAGCCGGCGCTGCTGCTCGAATAGCACCGTGCACGTTCGGGTGCGGCGGTGCGGCGCGGTGCGGCGGTGCTAGAACCTCAGTTCGTACGTGATCGCGTCTGGGGTTCGACTCGCTTCGGCGAACCCGGCGTGCTCGAGTGTGCGGCGCGCGGGCAGATTCGAGACGTCGGCGTCTGCACGCACTCGACGCGCGCCCGCCGACCGGGCGCGCTCCACCGCGGCGAGCACCGTGTGGACGGCCAGGCCCTGGCCCCGCACCGCCGGCACGAGAGCGAACGCGAACTCGACGGCCCCGTCGTCGCCCGGCGGACCGAAGAGGTTCACTCCCCCGATGGCCGGGCCGTCTTCGCCACGGCGCACGAGGTACGGACCGAACGGCGTCGGGTCGCCGTTCTCCTGCACGCCGCGGAGGTACTCGCCGAGCAGTTCGGGCTCGTCGGTGAAGGCGTACGCGCCTTCCCATCCGTCGTGCGGGTCGACCTCGCCGGCGAGCACACGCTCGGCATCGGCGACAGTGAACGGATGCAAGGTGAGCGGAGATGTCGTCGTGACCACGTGCTTCACTCTTTCACGTCGGTACGACACTTGCCAGAGCGCTCCACAGGTCGACCCGGAAACGTCATCGTGCGTTGGCATTGCGGCCATTCGCGGGCGCCGTCACCACGGCGAGGGCGCGTGAGCTTGGTTTTGACAATCATTATCAATAAGCCTACGGTGGAACCATGCTTCCCCGAAACCTCTCACCCCGTCGACGGTCGAAGGTCGCGTCAGTCGGCATCACTTCGGCCGGTGCGACGATCGCCGTCGCATCGCTGGCGCTCGCCGGCTGCTCGGCGCCTGCGGCATCCGGAGCTTCGGGTGACGGGCCCAGCGTCGTCGCGACGACGACCCAGGTGGGCGACTTCACTCGAGAGCTCGTCGGCGGCGCTGCGGAGGTGACGCAGCTCCTCTCCGCGGGCCAGAGCGCCCACGCATTCGACCCGTCTGCGGCGCAGCTGCTGGCCCTGACCCAGGCCGACGCGCTCGTGGTCAACGGCGGCGGGCTCGAGAGCTGGCTCGATGATGCCGTACAGGCCTCAGGCTTCGACGGCACGCTCATCGACGCGAGCACCGGCATCGAGCTGTACGGCACCCACGACCACAGCTCCCACGACCACGGCACCGACGACCACGGCACTGAGGCCGAGCACGCCGAAGACCACGACGCCGAGACGACGGATGGCACTGACGAGCACGCCGGTCATGACCACGGCGCCGGCAACCCCCACATCTGGACCGACCCGCAGCTCGCCGCCACGATGGTGCAGAACATCGCAGCCGGGCTCGCCGAGGTGCCGGGGCTCGACGACGACGCGCTCGCGCAGAACGAGGCGCAGTACCTCGCGAAGCTCACCGCCCTCGACGAGTGGATCGCGGAGAACGTCGAGACGGTGCCGGTGGCCGAGCGGCTGCTCGTGACGAACCACGACGCCTTCACCTACTTCGTCGACGCGTACGACATCACGTTCGTCGGCAGCGTCATCCCGAGCTTCGACGACAACGCGGAACCGAGTGCCGCAGAGATCGACGCCCTCATCGACCGCATCCACGCGAGCGGTGCGCCGGCGGTGTTCTCCGAGGCATCCATCTCACCGAAGGCGGCCGCGACGATCGCCGACGAAGCCGGCGTCACCGTCTACTCCGGGCCCGATGCACTCTACGGCGACTCGCTCGGCGCCCCGGGCAGCGACGGCGCGAGCTACCTCGGCAGCCAACTGCACAACGCTCGGCTGATCCTCGAATCATGGGGCGTGACGCCTACCGCGTTGCCCGAGTCACTGCAAGGATGACTCCATGAACGACTCCCCCGTGCTGCGCCTTCGCGACGCTGCATTCACCTACACGGGCGGCACCGGGGTCAGCGGCCTGAACCTCGACATCATGCCCGGCGAGGCCGTTGCGTTGATCGGCCCGAACGGGGCGGGCAAGTCCACACTGCTGAAGGGCGTGCTCGGGCTCGTGCCGCGCACGGCGGGCACGATCGAGCTCGGCTCGCGGGTGCCAGGCGACGGCGCACCCGACGTACATGCAGCGTCCGGAATGATCGGCTTCCTCCCGCAGTCGGCAGATCTCGACCCCGACTTCCCGATCACGCTCGAACAGGTCGTGATGCAGGGCCGATATCGCAGGCTCGGCATATTCCGCTGGCCAGGGCGAGATGATCGCGCCGCCGTGCGAGGCGCGATCGCGACGGTCGGACTCGCCGAGCTCGCCAAGCGATCGTTCGGCGAGCTCTCGGGCGGCCAGCAGCAACGTGGGCTCCTCGCCCGAGCGCTTGCCTCCGAACCTCGCCTGCTTCTGCTCGACGAGCCGTTCAACGGTCTCGACCAACCCAACCGCGATGCCCTCATCGCGACGGTGCGCACACTCAAGACGCGTGGCGTGGCGGTGCTCGTCTCGACGCACGACCTCGATCTCGCGCGTCGCGTCTGCGACTCCGTCGTGCTCGTGAACGGTACCCAGCTGGCGAGCGGGCCGGTCGACGAGGTGCTCACGCTCAGCAACGTGCAGGAGTGCTTCGAGGGCGTTGAGGTCGAGATCGACGAGCACACCCTCGTCGTTCCCGATCACGAGGGCCACTGAATGCCGCAATCGACATACACAGCGGCGAACCCGACGATCGGCAGCGGATGTCGCTGACCGACGCGCTCTTCGGGGCCTTCGCCATCCCGTTCATGGGGCGGGCACTGCTCGTCATGCTCGTGCTCGCGGTCGTGGCCGGCGTCGTCGGTGTGCTGGTCAACCTCAGAGGCCTCGAGTTCATCAGCGACGGCTTGACGCACGCCGTGTTCCCCGGTCTCGCCATCGGGCTCGCGATCGGCGGCAGCGCCGGACTCCTGCCCGGCGCGGCGATCGCCGCCCTTGCAGGTGCGCTCGCCCTGACCTGGCTCGATCGCGCCGGCATCACCTCCGATGCCGCGATCGCCATCGTGCTGACCGCGACGTTCAGCGTCGGTGTCATCGTCGTCTCGCGCAGCGACGACTATGCCGGTGAACTCGAGTCGCTGCTCTTCGGCCGCGTGTTGACGATTCCGCCCGGCGAGGTGGTTCCGGTCGTCGTCGTGAGCCTCGTGGCACTCGGCACGGTGCTCCTCACCCTGAAGCAGCAGCTGTACCGGGCCTTCGACGCGAAGGGCAGCCGTGCCGCCGGCGACTCGGCCATGGTGCTCGACCTCACGCTCAATGCGGCGATCGCGCTGGTCGTCGTGGCGGCGGCGAGCACGATCGGCACGCTGCTCGTGCTCGCGCTGCTCATCGTCCCGGGCGCGGCCGCCCGGCTCATCACCGCCCGCATGTGGTGGCTCTTTCCCGCGGCAGCGATCTTCGCCGCGGTCTCGGCCTGGCTCGGCCTGTCCCTCGGCTTCGCGGTCTCGGTCGGCGCCGCCGTCGACCTGCCGGCCGGCGGCACGATCGTGGCCGTGTTCGTGATCGGCTACGGCCTCGTGCTGTTCGTGAGCTCGCTCGTGCGCCGGCCGGCCGGGGGAGACCGAGTGCGGGGGACACCGAGCCGCGTGACGCCGCCTCCTTCGCCAGACGCTCCTCGGGCGGCGGCCCCGGGCGCTGCCACGGCGCGACGTGCGGGGGGGCGGCGCTGATGGGCTATTTCGAGCGGGCGCTCATCGCCGCGATCGTCATCGGCGCCGGTGCCGGACTCGTCGGCAGCCTCGTCGTCGTACGGCGCCGCACCTTCTTCGCGCAGGCGTTGACGCACGGCACGTACCCCGGCGCCGTGGCGGCAGCGGCCCTCGGGGTGAGCGTGCCGGTCGGGGCGGCCGCGGCATCCGTCGTGCTCGTGGCCGTGATGTCGGGCATTGCGCGCGTGCGGCGCCAGGGCGCGCAGGTCGCGGCCGGCATCGTGCTCACGGGAGGGTTCGCGGCCGGTGTGCTGTTGCAGGCGTTGATTCCCGGCCTGCCGGTGCGCGCGGAGTCGTTGCTCATGGGGTCGATTCTCACGGCGACCACCGGAGACGTACTGCTCGCGGCATGCGTCGTCGTCGTCGCGGTCGTCTGCGTCTCCGTGTTCGGCAAGGAGCTCGCCTTCTCGACGTTCGATCCGAACGGCTTCCGCGCGGCCGGATACCGGGAATGGCCGATCGAGTTGCTGGTGCTCGGGCTCACGACCGCCTCGGTTGTCAGTTCGCTTCCGGCCGTCGGCGCGATCCTCGCGATCGCCCTGATCGCCGCGCCCGCCGCGGCCGCGCGACTCGTCGTGCGCTCGTTCCGGGGGCTCCTGTTCGCCGCTCCCGTGATCGGCGCGGCCGCGGGCGTGCTGGGGGTCATCGCCTCGCGCCTGTTCGCGATCGCAGCCGGCCCGGCGATCGCCCTCGCCGCGACCGCCTTCTTCCTTCTCGCTCTGGGCATCTCCAAGCTGCGGGGGCTACCGTTGAGGCGGGTCCCCATACCGGTGGAGACCGCAGAGGACGCTCGGATCGCATGAATCGAATGAAACGCAACACCTGGCAGCGGGAGGCCGTTCGCGAGGCCCTCGACGACACTTCAGGATTCATCAGCGCGCAGGCGTTGCACTCGTCGTTGCACGCGGCCGGCTCGCCGATCGGACTCGCGACCGTCTACCGCGCGCTCGGCGACCTCGCCGCGAGCGGTGACGCCGACTCCCTGCAATCGCCCGAGGGGGAGGCGCTGTACCGCGCGTGCTCCACGACCGGCCACCACCACCACCTGATCTGCCGCAACTGCGGCCTCACGGTGGAGATCGCCGCCGATGAGGTCGAGGCATGGGCGAAGACGGTCGCCGCCGAGCACGGCTTCACCAGTGCGGCGCATGTGGTCGACGTGTTCGGGCTCTGCGCGAACTGCACACGCTTGCAGTCCGCAGGGGAGTAGCGCGTGATCGCGGCAACCGAAACGCCTGATCAAGTCGAGTTTCACCCGCGTTGGTTTGGGTTGTCTCGATCGCTTCGATAGGGTATATGAGGTCCTGCAAGACCGAATCGCCCAGTCCGCGTGCCCTCATCCCGAACTTCGGAATGCTGATGCGTATGGTTCGGCGGCGTGGCATCCGGCCCCTATGACCGGTTGCACAGATGTCCTGTTTCGCCCGTGATCGCACTCTGTGACCGGGCTTGAGCCCAGACTTCCGAATCGCCGTGAACCCGGCCGTGACCCACGAGTCAGCACAGCCCGATTCCCGACTGCGTACTTCTTTCGTGCGCGGATTCAGGCGTGCGCTCCGGGAGCCCGACCATGTCCGAAACACCCGCGCTCGAGGTACGCCACCTCACCAAGTTCTTCGGCCGCAAGCCGCGCGAAGCGCTCGACCGACTGCGTGACGGCGCCAGCCGCGACGAACTCGCCGCGCTCGGCACCGCCGCCGTCATCGACGCCGACTTCGACGTGCGAAGCGGCGAGATCTTCGTGGTCATGGGGCTGTCGGGATCGGGGAAGTCGACGCTCATCCGCACCCTGAACGGCCTGCTCGAACCGACCGACGGCTCGGTCACGGTGATGGGGGAGACGATCACCGGCATGACGCCGAAGCGGCTCCGAGAGGTACGGCGGCGCCACGTCTCGATGGTCTTCCAGCACTTCGCGCTGCTCCCGCACCGCAGTGTGCTCGAGAACGCGGCATACGGACTCGAGATCCAGGGCGTCGCGCCCGCTGAACGGCGTGAACGCGCCGAGCGGATCCTCGACCGGGTCGGTCTCGGCGGCTGGGGCGACAAGATGCCCGACGAGCTCTCGGGCGGCATGAAACAGCGCGTCGGCCTCGCCCGTGCGCTCGCGTCCGACACCGACATCCTCCTCATGGACGAGGCATTCTCGGCGCTCGACCCGCTCATCCGCAAGGAGATGCAGGAGCAGCTCGTCGACCTGCAGCAGGAACTCGGCAAGACGATCGTCTTCATCACCCACGACCTCAACGAGGCGATGTTCCTCGGCGACCGCATCGCTGTCATGCGAGACGGCCGCATCGTGCAGCTCGGCACCGCCGAGGAGATCCTCACCGACCCCGCCGACGACTACGTCGCCCAGTTCGTGGCAGACGTCGACCGTTCGCGCGTGCTCACGGCCGGCAACGTCATGGAGGCGCCGCGCGCCGTCGTGAACGCTTCGGCCGGCCCACGTGCCGCGCTGCGTTCGATGCGCGACCTGCAGACCTCGATGGTGTTCGTCGTCGGCAGCGCCCGGCGCCTGCTCGGCGTCGCGCACGACCGTGATGTGCTGCGACTCGTGCAGCGCGGCGAGCGTTCCCTCGAGCCGGCGATCAGCGACGATCACCCGGTCGTGCGCGCCGAGGAGCATCTCTCCGAGCTCTTCGAGAGTTCGGTCGAGAGCCAGATGCCGCTCGCGGTCGTCGACGACCAGGGGCGCCTTCTCGGCGCTGTGCCCCGGGTGACGCTGCTCGCAGCCCTCGGCAACGTCTCGTCGAACACCGGCGAGCACGCCGTCATCGAGACGCACCAGAGGATTCCGGTCGACGTGATCACTGCAACGCTGCACAGCACGGCAACGGTGGGGGATGCCGCTGGCGACGCTTCGGCGGATGCCGCTGGCGACGCCCCGGGGGATGGCGAAGCCGATCCCGACTCGGCCGCCACGGCTGAAAGGAGCCGCGCATGAACGACTTCCGACTTCCGCTCGGCGAATGGGTCGAGGTATTCATCGACTTCCTGACGGGCGCACTCGCGGGACTCTTCGATGTCATCCGTGCACTCTTCCTCGGCCTCTACGACATCGTCGACTTCGTACTCGGCGCACCGCCGTTCTGGGCGATCATCATCGTCATCGCCGGCCTCGGCTACCTCGCGAAGGGCTGGAAGCTTGCGGTCGGCACCTTGGTGGGACTGCTCATCATCGTCGGCGTCGACCAGTGGGAGAACGCGATGGACACGCTCGCGCTCGTGCTGGTCGCCAGCGTCATCGCCGTCGCGATCTCGATCCCGCTCGGCATCCTCGCCGCGCGCTCCGACATCGCGTCGAGGATCATCCGCCCCATCCTCGACTTCATGCAGACGATGCCGGCGTTCGTCTACCTGATCCCGGCGCTCATCCTGTTCCGCGTCGGCGTCGTGCCCGGCATCGTGGCGACGATCATCTTCGCGATGGCGCCCGGTGTGCGCCTGACCGAACTCGGCATCCGCGGTGTCGACAAGGAGGTCGTCGAAGCCGGAGCCGCGTTCGGCTCGTCGCCGTCGCGCATTCTCCGCCAGATCCAGCTGCCGCTCGCGATGCCGAGCATCATGGCCGGAGTCAACCAGGTCATCATGCTCGGCCTGTCGATGGTCGTCATCGCCGGAATGGTCGGCGCAGGCGGGCTCGGCGGCGACGTCGTGGCGAGCCTGAACCGCATCGACATCGCGCTCGGCTTCGAGGCGGGCCTCGCCGTGGTGATCCTCGCGATCATCCTCGACCGCCTCACGGCTTCGCTCGGCAACCGCTCGCCGCGCCGTCGCCGGAACCGCGGCGCCGCCACCGGCGCGCCCGTCGACGGCGATGCGGCGAACGACGAGGAGAAGAACCTCGTCGGCGCCGGACCGCGCCGCGCGCCGAGCACCGGCATCTGACCCCACACACTTTGGGCGCCTGCACCGGTGCCCATGGAACCCGATCGATCAACGAGAGGAACGAATGAAGAACCACAGCAAACTCACCATCGCGGCGATCGCAGCGGTCGGCCTCCTGGGCCTGTCCGGCTGCGCGGCAGGAAGCTCCGGCGACACCGGCGGCGACACCGGCGAGAAGATGGACGTCACCATCGCAGTCTTCAACGGCTGGGACGAGGGAATCGCCTCGAGCTGGCTCTGGAAGACCATCCTCGAGGAGAAGGGCTACACGGTCGAACTCGAGAACGCCGACGTCGCGCCCGTCTTCGAGGGCCTCTCGTCGGGTGACTACGACTTCACCACCGACGTGTGGCTGCCCAACACCCACGAGAGCTACATCGAGGAGTACGGCGACGAGATCGTCGAACTCGGCGCGTGGAACGACGAGTCCAAGCTCACCGTCGCCGTGAACGAGGACGCCCCCATCGACTCGCTCGCCGAGCTCGCCGACAACGCCGACCTGTTCGGCAACCGCATCGTCGGCATCGAGCCGGGTGCAGGCCTCACCGCGGCCATGGAGGACTCGGTCATCCCGACCTACGGCCTCGAGGGCATGGAGTTCCTGACCTCGTCGACCGCAGCGATGCTCGCCGAACTCAAGGCGGCGACCGACGCCGGCGAGAACGTCGTCGTGACGCTCTGGGAGCCGCACCGCGCCTACGGCCAGTTCCCGGTCAAGAACCTCGAAGACCCCGAGGGCGCGCTCGGCGGCACCGAGACCATCAACGTCTTCTCGAGCAAGGACTTCGCCGAGAACTCGCCCCAGGCCGCCGAGTGGCTCGAGGGCTTCAAGATGGACACCGAGACGCTCTACTCGCTCGAGACGGCCATGTTCATCGACTACGAGGGCGACGACTACGGCCCCGTCGTCGAGCAGTGGATCGCCGACAACCAGGAGTACGTGGACTCGCTCACGAAGTAAGACGACACGTAGTACGTCACCGCGACGTGAACAGGCGGGTGACGGATGCCGCGGCATCCGTCACCCGCCTTGTGCCGTATACGGGCGGTGCTTCTTCGTTGCATCTGCGTGATGCCGGGGCATGACGCGGCGACGTAGGGTCGACGGTCAAATGGTGTGATCCGGCGGGTCTACGTGATGTGCAGGCTCGGTGCCGGACTGAGGAGAGGGACCGAAGATGGCTCACGATCCGAGTGTGCTCGCCCCGACGTACACGAGGACGGCGGTGCGTTCGGTCGCCCCGCGGTTCACGATGCCCGACGGCGAGATGGACCCGAAGACGGCGTACCAGATGGTGCACGACGAGACGATGCTCGACGGCAACGCCCGGCTGAACCTCGCGACCTTCGTCGCGACCTGGATGGGCGACGAGGCCGACCGCCTCTATGCCGGGTCGTACGACAAGAACATGGTCGACAAGGACGAGTACCCGCGCACGGCCGCCGTCGAAGAGAACTGCTGGCGCATCCTCGCGTCGCTCTGGAACGCGCCCGATGTCGCGAACGCGATCGGCACGTCGACGATCGGCTCCTCCGAGGCGTGCATGCTCGGCGGACTCGCCTTCAAGCGCCGATGGCAGATCGCCCGTCGCGCCGCGGGCAAGTCGACTGAGAAGCCGAACCTCGTCATGAGCTCGGCCGTGCAGGTCTGCTGGGAGAAGTTCTGCAACTACTTCGAGGTGGAGATGCGCCTCGTGCCGATCAGTGAAGAGCATCCGTGTCTCGACGGCAGCCGACTCGAGCACTACGTCGACGAGAACACCATCGGCGTGGTCGCGATCATGGGTGTGACCTACACGGGCATGTACGAGCCGGTGAAGGAGATCGCCGCAGCGCTCGACGCCGTGCAGGCGAAGACCGGGATCGACGTGCCGATCCATGTCGACGGGGCATCCGGTGCCATGATCGCGCCGTTCCTGCAGCCCGAGATCGAATGGGACTTCCGTCTCGAGCGCGTGCACTCCATCAGCACCTCGGGCCACAAGTACGGGCTGGTCTACCCGGGCGTCGGCTGGGTCGTGTGGCGCTCGCTCGACGCACTGCCCGAGGAGCTCATCTTCCGGGTCAGCTACCTCGGCGGCGACATGCCGACGCTCGCGCTGAACTTCTCACGCCCGGGTGCCCCGGTGCTGCTGCAGTACTACCAGTTCCTGCGCCTGGGGCGCGAAGGCTTCACCGCCATTCAGCAGGAGTGCCAGGATGTCGCGAAGTACCTTGCGAAGGGCATCTCGGAGATCGGCGCCTTCGACCTCTGGAATGACGGCTCGGACATTCCCGTGTTCGCCTGGCAGTTGAAGGCGGGCCACACCGACAAGTGGAACCTCTACCACCTGTCGGACCGGCTGCGCATGAAGGGCTGGCTCGTGCCCGCCTACCCGATGCCCGACAACATGAACGACCTCACGGTGCAGCGCATCGTGGTGCGCAACGGCCTCAGCCACGACCTCGCCGACGAACTGCTCGAAGACATCAGGGTCGAGACGGCGTGGCTCGATGCGCTCTCGTCACCCATGCCGGTCGAGGCGCAGAAGTCCGGGTTCCACCACTGAGCGGGAGTCTCGTGAGCGCGCGGCGCGTGCGACTGCGCCGCGAGGCCTGGGGCTTCGCGGTCGGTTCGACGTGCTTCCTCGTGGGCGCGTTCCCGTTCTACGCCGAGTGGGCGGGACCGGTCGTGGTGGGCGTCACGTTCTTCGCCGGCTCGATCTTCTTCACGCTCGCCGCCTTCATCCAGCTGAGCCTCAGCGGGCGCCATGTGCCGAAACGGGGAACGAACCAGGCCGACAGCTGGGACTGGTGGGCGGCAGCGATCCAGTTCGTCGGCACACTGCTCTTCAACATCAGCACTGCAGCGGCGCTCGCCGCGGCCATCGCCGACCCCGAACGGCTCGGTGCCGGCTGGCGGCCGGACGCATGGGGATCGGCAGCGTTCCTCGTCTCGAGCATGTTCGCCGTGGTCGCGACGAAGGACCGGGGTCAGCTCTGGGATCGGGATGCCCGCTCGTGGCACGGCACGTGGTTGAACCTCGTCGGCTCGGTCGCGTTCGGCGCCTCGGCGATCGGCGCGTACGTCGTGCCCGTGACCGATTCGCTCGTGAGCGCGTTCTGGGCGAATCTGGGCACGCTCATCGGTGCTCTGTGCTTCCTCGTGGCGGCGCTGCTGTCGCGGCGTGTGATCGACGAAGCGCCCGATTCGCTCGCGTCGGCCGGGTGACGTCGCGCCCGCGGCATCCGCTCGGTTCCGGTTCGGTTCCAGCTGTTGCGTCTCGTCTGGTAAGCTGACTCGTTGGCTGGGCACTTCCACTGCCCATGCCGCGACACTCCCCACCAGCCGCGCCCGATTCTCCATGCGAGAAATCGCGGCCGTCTGTGCGGGAGGTCAGCAGACAAGAGACCTTGGGAGGGGCATCCGCCCCTCGGTATTGGAGGAAACCAATGGCAGCAGTGTGCCAGGTGACCGGAGCCATTCCCGGCTTCGGACACAACATCTCGCACTCGCACCGCCGGACGAAGCGCCGCTTCGACCCGAACGTGCAGAAGAAGACCTATTTCGTGCCGTCGCTGCGTCGTAACATCACCATCAACGTGTCCGCCAAGGGCATCAAGGTGATCGACGCTCGTGGCATCGATGCAGTGGTCAAGGACATGCAGGCACGTGGGGTGAAGCTCTAATGGCGAAGGCGCAAGACATCCGGCCGATCATCAAGCTTCGGTCGACCGCCGGCACCGGGTACACCTATGTGACCCGCAAGAACCGCCGCAACAACCCCGACCGTCTCGTGCTCAAGAAGTACGACCCCGTGGTGCGCAAGCACGTCGACTTCCGAGAGGAGCGCTAAGACATGGCGAAGAAGAGCAAGATCGCGCGCAATGAGCAGCGCAAGGTGATCGTCGAGCGGTACGCCGCGAAGCGCCTCGAGCTGAAGAAGGCTCTCGTCGACCCCAACGGCACCGACGAGAGCCGTGAGGCCGCTCGCAAGGGCCTGCAGAAGCTTCCCCGCAACGCGTCGCCGGTTCGTCTGCGCTCGCGCGACGCCATCGACGGCCGCCCCCGTGGCGTGCTCACCAAGTTCGGTGTCTCGCGTGTCCGCTTCCGCGACATGGCGCACCGTGGCGAGCTGCCCGGCATCACGAAGTCGAGCTGGTAGGCGCCAGCCTCACGCTTCACCGAAAGGGGCGTCCAGGGTTTCCTGGGCGCCCCTTTTCGCGTCTGCGCGCGAGCGGCGCCGGTTCGATCGGGGTGCTCGAAAGGGTGAATTCGCTCCCAGCGGATGCGACACGCCGAGAAGAAGGTGCCGGAAACCGCCGGAAATCCGCGAGATTCCGCGGAATTCTGTTACATTCGAGGCGGCCTGATCGGCCACGGGGGCGGTTGAACGATCGTTCCCGAGAACTCACAACTGCTGTACCGAACAGCGAAGGTCCGAGGAGGACATTCAATGGCTGACAAGTCGCTCAACAAGACCGAGCTCGTCGCGAAGGTCGCTGCGTCGACCGGACAGAGCCAGGCCACCGTCGACGCCGTTCTCGGCGGCCTCTTCGAGGCGCTCGCGGAGTCCGTGGGATCGGGCACCAAGGTCTCCATCCCGGGCTGGCTCGCCGTCGAGCGCACGCACCGTGCTGCGCGCACCGGCCGCAACCCGCAGACGGGTGCCGAGCTCCAGATCCCGGCCGGATACTCGGTCAAGGTCTCGGCCGGTTCGAAGCTCAAGGCTGCTGCGAAGTAACTGAGACTTCACGACGGGGCGTGCGGCGTGAGCCGCGCGCCCCGTCGTCGTTCCCGCCCCGCCCCCGCACCCGCGCGCTCCCACTCTTTTCAGGAACTTTCCGGCTCGGCGGCACGATATGTCTGGTTTCCTCCTGAGAAAGGCACGTTTCCGGGAGGGGGTTCCTGAGAAACGAGGAATGGGGCGGGCGGAGGTTCGAGCGTCGGCGTCTAGGCTGGTTCGGTGCCCCGCTCCGTGCGAGTGCTCGGCCCCGCCGCACTCATCGCCGTCGCCATCGCCGCGACGCTCGCCGGCCTCGCCTTCGGCGGGGGAGCGGCCGAACAGCTGATCCAGGATCCGGGCCCTGTCGCCCGCTACGGCGTTCCGATCGCGAAGCTCTTCGTCAACCTCGGCGCCGCGGGCATGATCGGCGCCCTCGCACTCGCGGTCTGGGCGCTCAGCCCGAAACGACGCGAGTTCGACCTGGCACTCGACGTCGCCGCGGCATCCGCTGCCGTGATGACCGTCGCGAGCGCGGCCACCGGACTCTTCACCTTCCTGCTCGTCACGAGCGTGCCGTTCGACCTGAGCGACGAGTTCGGTCAGAAGCTCGGCCAGTTCGTCACGACGATCGAACTCGGGCAGGCGTGGCTCACGACGACGCTCGTCGCCGCAGCGGTCACGGTGCTGTGCTTCGCGGTGCGCAACCACACGGCCCTCGTCTTCGTCACGGTGCTCGCGGTCGCCTCGCTCGTGCCGCTCGCGCAGCAGGGGCACGCCGCCGGCGCGGCCGGCCACGCCGCCGCCGTCTCCGCGCTCGGTCTGCATGTCGCCTTCGCGTCGGTGTGGCTCGGCGGACTCGTGACGATCGTGCTGCTGAAACGCGAACTCGGGCCGAAGCGCCTGGCCGTCGTGCTCGCCCGGTACTCGACGGTCGCGCTCATCTGCTTCATCGTCGTCGCGCTCTCGGGGTACGCGAGCGCGGCCCTGCGCATCGGCACGTGGGACCAACTGGCCACGCCCTACGGCGGGCTCGTCGCCGCGAAGGTCACGGCGCTCATCGCGCTCGGACTCTTCGGTGCGGCCCAGCGCCGGTTCCTGATCGGGCGGATGTCGCGGGGCGACGGGTCCGGCAACGGCGCGTTCTGGTGGCTGGTCGTGGCAGAGCTCGCGTTCATGGGGCTGGCCTCGGGGGTCGCCGCGGCGCTTGCCCGTACCGCCACCCCGGTCTCGGAAGAGGAGGCGGGTTCGCTCGCGCGCACGCCAGCCGAGATACTCACCGGTGAGCCGCTGCCGCCGTGGCCGGAGTGGACGCGCTTCTTCACCGAGTGGCGCCCCGACCTCATCTGGCTGCTCGCGTGCGGCTTCGGCATCTTCTTCTACCTCGCGGGGGTGTACCGGCTCCGCAAGCGCGGCGACCGCTGGCCCGTCTACCGCACCGTGCTGTGGGTCTCGGGCCTGCTGCTGCTCGTCTACATCACCAACGGCGGCGTCAACGTCTACGAGCAGTACCTCTTCTCGGCTCACATGCTCGCGCACATGGTGCTCACGATGGCCGTACCCGTGCTGCTCGTGCCCGGCGCGCCGGTCACGCTCGCGGCCCGCGCCATCCGTGCGCGCAAAGACGGCAGCCGCGGCGGCCGTGAGTGGATCCTGCTCGCCGTGCACTCGAAGTTCGCGTCGATCATCGCGAACCCGCTCGTCGCCGCGGCGCTCTTCGTCGGCTCGCTGTGGGTGTTCTACTACTCGCCGCTCTTCCGCTGGACGATGCTCGACCACATCGGGCACGAGTGGATGATCGTGCACTTCATCATCACGGGCTACCTCTTCGTGCAGTCGCTGATCGGCATCGACCCGGTGCCGTACCGCCTGCCGTACCCGTTCCGGCTGCTGCTGCTGCTCGGCACCATGGCGTTCCACGCGTTCTTCGGACTCACGATCATGTCGAGCACGAGCCTGCTGCTCGCGGACTGGTACGGCGCGATGGGATGGGGCACCGACGCGCTCACCGACCAGCAACTCGGCGGCGGCATCGCATGGTCGATCGGCGAGATCCCGACCGTGGCGCTCGCGATCACGGTCGCCGTGCAGTGGGCGCGAAGCGACGAGAAGGAGTCGAAGCGCCGCGACCGGCACGCCGATCGCACCGGGGACGCCGAGCTCGAGGCGTACAACGCGCAGCTCGCCGCGATCGCGGATCGCGACCGGTCGTAGGGGTCACTTCAGCTGGATGGCTATGTTGCCGTCGGGCGTGATCGTGGCGGCGAGGGCGACGGTGAAGGGGCGGTCCTCTTCGAACGTGTAGTGGTGCCCGTCGAAGAGCGACTGCACCTTGACCGAGATGTGGGCGATGCCCTCGGTCGGCGGCATGTCGAATGACGACTCGCCGGGTGTCAGGGTGACCTGGGGCATGCTGACGATGCTCCAGACCGGCTCGCTCGCGACGCGGTCGTCGATCTGCACGCCGAAGGGGCACTGGGCGGGCAGCAGCACGGCCTGTGCGGCGCATTGGGTGAGGAAGTCGTCGACCTGGACCTGCACGCGGTCGACGAATGCTGCGGTCGGTTGCGCATCGACGGTGACCGGGGTGCGTGCCGAGGCACCGGCCTGCACGGGCACCGGCACGGCTTCGAGCAGCACCGAGGAGTACGAGAACTCGTAGACCGCCGGCGCGATCGCGAGGTACGGGGTGACCTGGGTGAACGCCGCGAGTTCGTCGCCCGACTTCGTGGCCCTGGAGTCGAGGGTGAGCGTGCCCACCGTGAACGTCGGGTTGTGTGCGGCCGTGACGTCGATCACGGCGAGCGGGCTGACCGCGAACTCCCAGCGGTTCAGCACGCCGTAGAGCGATTCGATCGGCCGCACGTCGAACGAGGACTCGACGATCGCCTCGGCGAGTCGGTAACTGGCGGTGACGGTGTGCGAACCGTCGGACTGCGCGACGTCGCTCATGATGCGCACGTCTTCGGGGCCTGATTCGACGACGCCGGTGCGGAGCATCGCGGTCGACACGTCTGCGGGCAGGCCGAGCTCGGCGAGCTCCGCCTCGTCGAGGGCGACACCGGGGGTCGTGGATGCCTCGGCGATGTCGTCGTTCGCGATGGCCGAGAGGTAGCGCTCGACGAAGCTCGACGAGCCGTAGATCGTCTGGTTCAGTGCGCCGAGCGCTGCGAGGAAGGCGCCCGCGAGCAGCACCGCCAGCGCGAGCCAGGCGGCGAGTGACAACAGCGAGATCTGACCGCCGCGCCCCCTGGAACTCCTCACCCGCTCCAGTGTAAGGGGCGGTTGGAGGCGGGCCGGTTACAGTGGGAGCGCCGTGCCCGCACCCGTGCGCGGCATCCGTTCGTCGAAACGAAAGCGCGCCCGTGCAGAACGTGACCCTCAGCCGTGAACAGGCCGCGGTGTTCCAGGCGATCGAGGGCACGCGCGAGCATGTCTTCGTGACCGGTCGCGCCGGAACCGGCAAGTCGACCCTGCTGAACCACCTGAACTGGAACACGCAGAAGCAGATCGTGATCTGCGCGCCGACCGGCGTCGCCGCGCTGAACGTCAGCGGCCAGACCATCCACTCGCTGTTCCGCCTGCCGATCGGCGTCATCGCCGACCATGACATCGAGCAGAACGACACGGTGCGCAAGATCCTGAACGCGATGGAGACCCTCGTGATCGACGAGGTGTCGATGGTGAACGCCGATCTGATGGACGCGATGGACCGCTCGCTCCGTCAGGCCAGGCAGCGGCCGCTCGAACCGTTCGGCGGTGCCCAGGTCGTGTTGTTCGGCGACCCGTACCAGCTCGCGCCCGTGCCGGGCGATGCCGACGAGCGCGCCTACTTCGCCGACACCTACGACTCGATGTGGTTCTTCGACGCGAAGGTGTGGCGCGAGGCCGACCTGCGCATCTTCGAGCTCGGCGAGATCCACCGACAGCATGACGACGAGTTCAAGCACATGCTGAACGCCGTGCGGCACGGGATGGTGACGGCCGAGATCGCCGGGGTGCTCAACAGCGTCGGCGCGCGGCGGCCGTTGCCCGAGCACGGCGCGATCACGCTCGCGACCCGCAACGACGCCGTCAATCGCATCAATCGCACGCAACTGCACCGACTGCCGGGGCAGTCGCAGGGCAACGAGGCAGAGGTGAACGGCGATTTCGGCGGACGCGCGTTCCCCGCCGACGAGAACCTCGAGCTGAAGGTCGGCGCGCAGGTGATGTTCCTGCGCAACGACACCGCGATCGGGCCAGAGGGGCAGCGTTGGGTGAACGGCACGATCGGCACGGTCACCTCCCTCGACCGGGCGGTTCGCGTCGACGTCGACGGCGAGGAGCACGAGGTCGACCAGGTCACCTGGGAGAAGTACAAGTACACGTGGGATCCGACGCGCAAGAAGCTCGAGAAGCAGATCGTCGCCGAGTTCACGCAGTTTCCGCTGAAACTGGCATGGGCGGTGACGATCCACAAGTCGCAGGGAGCGAGCTACGACGCCGCGATCGTCGATCTCGGCCAACGGGTGTTCAGTCCCGGTCAGACCTACGTCGCGCTGAGCCGCCTCACCTCGCTCGAGGGCCTCTACCTCGCGCGCCCGCTGCGGCCGAGCGACATCATCGTCGATCGCAACGTCGAGCGCTTCATGTCGGGTGCCGAGCGCGAGCCGGGTGCCGGCCGCGAAGTCACGGCACCGCAGGCATGACCGTGCATCCGACGTCATCGGCCCGCCCGTGCCGGCGCGCCCGTCTTGGCGGGTTACACTTTCACCGGACGACACACGGCTGATGGGGGGCTCGGTGGCTGGCCGCAACAGGGGCGCACGGCGGCGAGGACTCCTCGCCGTCCTACTCATCGGGGCATTCGGGCTTTCCGGATGCACCGGGGGTGCCGTCGACCCGCTGGCCGCACTCGACCCCGTCGAAACAGCCTTCGACGACGACCTGACCGCCGGGCTTCAGGCGGTGCTCGACGAGGCCGTGGTGCTCAGCGGATCGAGCGGCGGCATCGCGGGTGTCTGGTCGCCGTGGTCGGGGGAGTGGACCGGGGCCTCGGGCGTGGCCGACTTCAGCGAGAGCCCGGCGCCGCTCACCACCGACACCGAGTTCCGCATGGGCACGCTCACGACCGAGGTGACCTGCACCGTGCTGCTGCGTCTGGTCGACGAGGGCCGCGTGCAGCTCGACGACTCGGTCGCGGAGATCGTCGACTGGGTGCCGGGTCTCGACGGCATCACGCTCGGGCAGTTGTGCGCGCACACCTCGGGCATCGCCGACTACTACCCCGAGCTGCGCAGCCACTTCGTCTCGAACCCCGAGCGCGTGTGGCCGGCCAGCGAGCTGCTCGCGAGCGGTCTCGCATCGCCTCGCACCGGAGTTCCCGGCGAACACTGGGCGCAATCACGCACTGGTGTGCTGCTGCTCTCGATGGCGCTCGAGCGCGTCACCGGCCGATCATGGAACGACCTCGCCGACCAGTACGTCTTCGAGCCGCTCGGCATCGAAGACACCGTGCTCCCGTCGCCGACCGACACCGAGCTCGATGCCGGTCTGGGCGCGTACTCGGCGACGCTCGCACCGGATGGCACGCCCGACTGCGCGGTGATCCGTGACGTCTCGTCGCAGTCGAGCTCGATGGGGGGCGCTGCAGCGGGGGCGGTCTCGACCCTCGAGGACACCCGCCGGCTCGGCATCGCCTTCGCGACGGGCGCCCTGCTCGACGAGGGCACCGCCCGCACGCAGTGGACTCCGGTTCCACTCGGCGGTGACACTCCCACCTGGCAGAACCGGGGGCTCGGCGGTGCCGAGTTCGGCCCGATGCGCGGACTCGCCGGCGAGTCGACCGGAGCACTGACGGCGGCCTTCACCGATCCGGACACCGGACTCACCGTCGTCGTCGTGCTCAACAACTCGACCTCGGGCGACGACTTCGTGCGGGAGGTGGCCTTCGCCCTCGCCTCACTCGCGTCGAAGGCGGACGCGGCCGGGGGGCACGAGCAGCCGACCGTCGAGCTGCCGTGGTCGTTCGAACAGTCGACGACCAAGATGCGCGAGCTCGCGAAGTGCCCGGCGCCGGCCGCCGCGGCCGAACCCGCGCCCGCCGGCTGACGACGAGCGGCCGCCGACTGACGACGAGCGGCCTCCGACTTCGAGTTGCTCTTCGGCGGCGTCGTCGAAGCCCTGTCGATTCATGTCCCGTCGAGGTAGGCGAGGACGGCGAGGACGCGGCGGTTGTACGTCGTGCCCGGCTCTATCTGCAGCTTGGTGAAGATGGCGTTGATGTGCTTCTCGATGCCGCTCTGACTGACGTAGAGCTGCGTGGCCATGGACGCGTTGCTGTGGCCCTGGGCCATGAGCTCGAGCACCGATCGCTCGCGTTCGGAGATGCCGGCGAGCCGGCTGTCCGGCGCGCTCCTGGCGGTGATGAGCTGGCGGATGACTTCGGGATCGAACGCGGTTCCGCCGGCACGGACACGGTTGAGTGCGTCGAGGAAGCCGCCGATGTCCGAGACGCGGTCCTTGAGCAGATAGCCGACGCCGCCACGACCGTCGAGGAGTTCGCTGGCGTGGCGGCGTTCCACGTACTGCGAGAGCACGACGACCGCGACATCCGGCCATTCGAGACGGAGACGAAGTGCGGCGTGAATGCCCTCGTCGACGAAGTCCGGTGGCATGCGCACATCGACGATCACCAACTCGGGCGGGTCTGAAGCGACCGCCCGGAGGAGGTGGTCGGCGTTGCCGACGGAATGCGTGACGGTGTGGCCCTCGGCGGCGAGGAGCTGCGCGATGCCTTCCCGCAGCAGCGTGGAGTCTTCGGCGAGGGCTATCCGCATGGGATCACCGCCGTGACGACCGTCGGGCCCCCGGCGGGGGCTTTCGACTCGAAGCCGTCCGCCGTGCGCTGCGACTCGGGAGCCGATGCCCGACAGCCCGGCGCCGGCGGGATCGGCTCCGCCCTTGCCGTCGTCTCGGACGGAGAGGATGAGGTCGGCGCCCGCGCGCGCGACCTCGATATCGATCCGCGACGCGTCTGCGTGCTTGATGGTGTTGGTCACTGCCTCGCTCGCGACGAAGTACGCGGCGGCTCCTGCAGCGCGGTCGGTGACGTCGGCAGCGTCGACGTGAAGACGGATCGGCATGATCGTGCGGTCGCGGAGCGCTTCGAGCGCGGCCGGGAGGCCGTCCCTCGCGAGCATGGCCGGAAACGTGTGCCAGGCGACGCTTCTGAGCTCGTCGAGAATCTGCTGTGTCTGGGATCGGGCATCCCGGTGCAGCTCACGTCGTTCTGCTGCATTCGATGTGCGCTCGGCCCGTGCCAGAAGGATGGACAGCGCCACGACGCGCTGCTGAACGCCGTCGTGGATGTCGCGCTCGATGCGGCGGCGCTCGGCATCGACCGCCGAGACCACATCATCGAGAGTGGTGTGCAGTCGGGAGACCTCGCGAGCGAGTTCTCCGGCGCTCGGCCGTGTCGATGCGGCCCAGGTTCGACGGTCGAGCCACGCAACTCCCGCGAGACCCGAGACAGCGAGGAACAGCAGCACGATCCCTGGAAGCACGAAGTAGGCGACCGTCGCCCAGGTGACGGCCCCCGGCTCGGCGTCGAAGACGGCGACGGGTCGCCCGGTCGCGGCGCTCAGGAGCAGGTCGGCGGTGACGACGAGCCCCATCGCGATCAACACGTAGACGCACCCGGCAAGCGAACCGAGGATCGCCTCGACTCCGAGCAGCCTGATCAGGCGCCCGCCCGTGGGGCGCTCTTCTCGGCGCTCGCCATCCGCCCAGGCCAGTCGTCGCGCCACCCACCCGGCCGTCGTTCGGGCGGGCGCCGTGGAGACGGGCGCGGCGACGATGGCGATCAGGAGCGCCGGCACCAGGAGGGCGCCCGCCACCGATGCGAGCAGCGCTCGACCGGCACGGCGCACGGCGAAGGCGGTGCCGTGGCCGCCGCCGACCGTGACACCGCTGACGCTCATGAGGCCATCTTCCCACCTGCCCGCTGACGCAGTCGGAGTACCACGAACACGGTGACTCCGCCCGCCACCGCTGCGATCACGAGGAGCTGGAAGACGTCGGCGTACTGTTCGACCGCGGCCCAGTTCTCGCCGAGGAGATACCCCGCGAGAACGAAGATCGAGTTCCAGATCGCGCTGCCGGCCGTCGTCAGCAGCGTGAACCGCCCCAGCGGCATTCGCTCGATTCCCGCCGGGATCGAGATGAGGCTGCGGAACAGCGGGATCATCCGGCCGAAGAACACCGCCTTGGCGCCGTGTCGCGAGAACCATTCCTCGGCCCGGTCGACGTCGGAGACCTTCACCAGTGGAACGCGCTCCACGATGCGCCGCAGCCGTTCGCGGCCGAGCCACGCGCCGAGCCCGTAGAGGATCAGGGCACCCACCACCGAGCCGAGCGTCGTCCACAACAGCACTTCGACGATGCCGAAGGTTCCCCTGCTGGCCGTGAATCCGGCCAGCGGCAGGATGATCTCACTGGGCAGGGGCGGGAACAGATTCTCTGCGGCGATCGCCAGCCCGGCCCCGGGAGCTCCCAGCGACTCCATCAGGGAGACCGCCCACTGGGCGATCGCGTTCAGGTTCTCAGCGTCGTTCTGCATGCCATCGAACGTATGAAACGAACAGCGCTGCGTCAGTGGGGGCAGCCGTCGCAGCGGGTGCGGAAAACCACATCGCTTGAGCCGGAGTCATCGCCGCGCACGAAAGCCGCCCGGCGCGGGGCATCCGCTGTCATACTGACCTCGGCTGCAACTGCCACAGGTCGCCCGGGTCAGCCGGCCCGCCCGGCCGCACGTTCCACGTCGCGCTGTCGAAAGCGGGGATCAGATGAAGAAGTGGTCCGTCGTCGTGATCCTCGGGGCAGCGCAGTTCGTGATGGTGCTCGATGGCACCGTCATGAACGTGTCGATCTCGACCGTCGTCGACGATCTCGACACGACGGTCACCGCGATGCAGGCGGCGATCACGTTCTACACACTCACGATGGCGGCGCTCATGCTGTTGGGCGCGAAGCTCGGCGATGTCTGGGGCCGACGCCGTGCGTTCGTCGTCGGCTCGTGCGTCTACGCGCTCGGCTCGCTCCTGACGGCGCTCAGCCCGAACGTGCAGACGCTCTTCATCGGGTGGTCGGTCATCGAGGGCGTCGGTGCAGTGCTCGTGATCCCCGCCGTCGCGGCCCTCATCGCCGACAACTACGAGGGCACCGACCGCATCACCGCGTTCGCGGTCATCGGCGCCGTCTCGGGCGCCGCCGTCGCGGCCGGACCCCTCATCGGCGGGTTCCTCACGACGTACGCGAGCTGGCGCTACGTGTTCGTCGGCGAGGTGGTCATCATGATCATCGTCGTGCTCTTCACACGTGTGATCGCCGACCGCACGGCCCGGCAGGCCTCGCACATCGACGTCTGGAGCGTGCTCCTCTCGGCCGTCGGCCTCGTCTTCGTCGTCTTCGGCATGCTGCAGAGCAAGACGTGGGGTTGGATCACCCCGACGCAGTCGCCCGAGATCGGCGGCGTCCCGATCGCTCCCCTCGGCATCTCGCTCTGCGCGTGGCTCATCGTCGCGGGCGGCGGCCTCATCGCTCTCTTCGTGCGTCGTCAACGTCGGCTCGCGGCGACCGGCCGCCAGCCGCTCGTCGACATCGGACTCTTCGGGATCACGCGGCTCCGCAGCGGCCTCGCCGTGCTCGGAGCGCAGTACGCGATCACGGCCGGGCTGTTCTTCATGGTGCCGGTGTACCTGCAGATGACGCTCGGCCTCGACGCGCTCGAGACCGGCCTCAAGATCTTCCCGCTCTCGATCTCGCTCATCCTCTTCTCGATCGTCGGCACGCGCCTCTCGCGCCTCTGGTCGCCGCGTCGCATCGTGCGTGTCGGCCAGGTGGCGCTCGTGCTCAGCTCGATCATGCTGCTCGCCTCGGTCGACCTCGAGTTGGCGAACCTCGCGTTCGGCCTCGGCATGTTCGTCGCGGGTGCCGCCCTCGGCCTTCTCGCCTCGCAGCTCGGCAACGTCAACATGTCGAGCGTCGGCGAGGCGCAGACGAGCGAGGTCGGCGGGCTGCAGGGGGTCTTCCAGAACCTCGGCTCCTCGCTCGGCACGGCGCTGATCGGCTCGGTGCTGATCGGCGCGCTCGCGTCGAGTTTCGCCGTCGGCGTCTCGTCGAGCGAGCTCTCGGCCGAGACGAAGGCGCTCGTCAGCGAACAGACCGAATCCGGCCTCGCGATCATTCCGGCCGCCGACGTCGACGACATCGCCGCAGAGGTCGGCCTCGACAAGACCGAGAGCGCCGAGCTCACCCGCATCTACACCGACTCGCAGATCTCGTCGCTGCACACGGCGTTCTTCGCGCTCATCGTGATCGCCTTCTTCGCACTCTTCTTCTCGCGCGGCATTCCGAACGAGGTCATCGGCAAGAGGCCAGAGCGAGCGGATGCCCCGCCGGCGACGTGAGCCGGGCGGGGCGAGCGGTCAGCCGAGCGGATCGATCAGCGTCGGGTCGGCGGTGTCGACGGCCCGTGAGTTGTTGACCCGTCGGTCGACCTCGTAGTTCGAGATGGAAGCGGCAATGCGCTCGGACTCGGCGGTCATGAGTGCGATCATCTCGGCCTTGCCTGCGTCGTCGAGCTTCACCGGGGCGAGGTAGTCGTTCCATGCGTCGCGGCCGAGAAAGACGGGCATGCGGTCGTGCACCTCGCCCGAGGCATCCCGAGCCTCACGCGTGATGATCGACGTCGAAACCTCCCACTCCTCGCCGACCTTGCGCGCGGTGCAGATGCCGGCCGCGGCGAGCAGAGGTTCGTCGCCGTGCAGGAACCAGGCCTGCTTGTCGCCGGGCGCGCCGGTCCACTCGAAGTATCCGCGCATCGGAACGAGGCAACGGGATGACGCGAACGCGCCCTTCCACAAGCCGTTGGTGGCGACGGTCTCGATGCGCGTGTTGAACTGCGGGCGCTTCGACTCGTTCATGAACGACGGACGGAAGTTCCAGACGGCGGGGTCGACCGAACGCCTGACCTCGCCGGTGTCGCTGTTCTGCCGCTCGCGCACGATCGGCACGACCTGGGTCGGCGCGATGGAGAACTGAGGTCGCCAGTCGCGGTAGTCACCGCCTTCGGCGACGAACTCCTGGATGAGCTCGTCGATCTTGGCATCGTTCGCGAAACGGCCGCACATGGTGCCAGTCTGCACCCGACCGCCGACAGTGGCCAGTGGGCGCGGCCGCCAAGGGGGGCGGCTGCCACGGGGCGCGGTGCCGCCAGGCCGGTGAAGGGGTCTCACCGGCCCGGCCATCGATGGCCTACGCGGGTAGGGTCGCGGTCGCATCGATGGCGCACGCCTGCGCGCACGCGTCTCTCGGGGACGAAGAGCGGCGTACCCCCTCCTCTACTTCGCCCGGCCCGACACGAACGGTAGGAAGGAGGCTGCGAACCCGAATCGCGGTCGCCGCCGTGCGTGCCGGTGTCTCGACGCTACCACCGGAATGGCCCCCATCCGGGGGATACACGCGGAAAGCGGATGTCGCGTCGGCACCCCGAGGCAACGTCGGCGCCCCGAGGCCGCGCTGTCGTCGCTACGCCGCGCCGGTGACCAGCACCCACCCCACGTAGACGAGCACGATCACGGCGATGAGGAGGTCGGTCGCGAGGGCGATCCACTCCTTCGCGTTCTTGTTCGGCTTCGCGATGTGACGGATGCCTGCAAGAAGGAGGAAGAGCCCGCCCGCGAGTGCGGCCGCCGGTGCCCAGTCGGGGAAGAAGTAGCTCAGGATGCCCGCGGCGCCCATGCCGATGTTCGCGTAACCGAGTTCGCCCACGAGCTGCGTGGCGCCCGGTGCATCGATGCGGAGGATCTTCTTCATCGTGAACTGCGGCCGCAGCGCCTGACTGAGCCCGGCGGTGAAGAGCCGGATGCCGACGCCCCAGAACACCCATTGCTGACCTGCGATCACCACCAGCCCGGCATCCCAGTCGGTCGTGACGCCTTGCACGACGGTGGTGACGAGTGGTGCGATGACGGCGAGCGTGATGATGATGACCAGATACACGGTGCTCCTCACGGTGGTGGCGGGTTCCGATCCGTCTGCACGATCCGCAGCACATGGCGCCCGGCCGTTGACTACATCAGCGAGACCGACCAGGCGACGGCCGCGGTGCCGACGAGTAGCAGCACGCCGAGCGCGATCGCTTGGTAAGGCGGGTCTGCGGAAGAGCTCTGAACCTGGTGCTGTTCTTCCGCGCCCATGCCCACAGTGTAGGGGGATGAATGGCGCGGGTGGAGGAGCGGGTGACGGGGGTAAGGATCGCAGATCGCACTGGCCTTCAGAGCGGATGACGGGAATCGAACCCGCGCTATCAGCTTGGGAAGCTGAAGTTCTACCATTGAACTACATCCGCACGCGGCATCCGCCGGCCGCCGAAGCGACTGCAGAAGCAACGTCAGCCATCCTAGCAAGTGCGTTGCTACGCTGGCAGCGTGCTGCTCTCAGATCGTGACATCCGGGCCGAACTCGACGCGAACCGCATCGGACTCGACCCGTACGAACCGGGCATGATCCAGCCGTCGTCGATCGACGTTCGCCTCGATCGGTACTTCCGTCTCTTCGACAACCACAAGTACCCGTTCATCGATCCGGCAGAAGACCAGCCCGAGCTGACCCACCTCATCGAGGTGCGGCCCGACGAGGCGTTCATCCTGCATCCGGGGGAGTTCGTGCTCGCCTCGACGTACGAGGCCGTGACGCTGCCCGACGACGTCGCCGCCCGTCTCGAGGGCAAGAGCTCGCTCGGGCGTCTGGGTCTGCTCACGCACTCGACCGCCGGCTTCATCGATCCGGGCTTCACGGGCCACGTCACCCTCGAGCTGTCGAACGTCGCAACCCTGCCGATCAAGCTCTGGCCCGGCATGAAGATCGGCCAGATGTGCTTCTTCCGCCTGTCGTCGCCGAGTGAGCGGCCCTACGGCTCGGCCGAGTACAGTTCGCGGTACCAGGGGCAGCGGGGGCCGACGGCGTCGCGCTCGTTCCACAACTTCCACCGCTCGGATGTCGGTGTCACCGACGCCGGCTCGCAGGGCGAGTAGCTGCACCCGGCGAAACGGCCGACGCGACGGTCTCGTCGAGCAACGCATCAGAGGCGCCGCCGGCGCTCAGGAACGCCATCACCGCGTCGAGCGTGACATCGGCGCGCAGCACCCGGTTGTGGCCGAGGCCGTCGGTGGCGACGAGCCGGGCATGACCCCGATTCACCTCGAGCAGCCGCTCGGATTCGGTGAACGGCACCCGCCGGTCGCCGCGGTCGTGCACGAGCAGCAGCGGCACGTCTTCAGGCAGCGGATGCCGCACCGCCGAGTAGCGCGCGAACGGGTCGGGCCGCCCGGCGAACACGCGGCCGGCGAACCGTGCGGCGAGGGCCTCACGCGTGCGCGCGTCGAGGCCCAGCATCGCACCGAAGCCTTCGATGAAGACGGCCGGGTCGCCGGCGCCCGCGATGCCCACGACCCGGGTCGCCGGGGTGCCATCGTGCACGGCCATGAGTGCGGCGAGGGAGCCGAAGGAGTGCCCGACGACCCCGTGCCACGGACCCTCGCGGCGCGTGAGCTCGGCGATGATGTCGAGGTGGTCGAGGAGGTACGTGCCGCGACCGGGGGAGTCGCCGTTGGCCGGCGCGTCGAAGGCGAGCACACGGAACCCCTCGCTGCGGAGCTCACGCACGAGCGGGCTGAACACGCTCGCGCGTGATTGCCACCCGTGCGCGAGCAGCACTGAGCGCGCGCCCGCGCCCCACTCGTAGGTCACGACGTCGACGCCCGTGCCGCGGATGCCCGGAATGCGCACGGTGCCGCGACGCGCCGATCGATGCGTCGCCAGGTCGGTCGGGGCGACCGCAGTGGGGCGGCCGACCCGCATGAAGAGCGGGAGGGCGAGGGCGGCGCCGAGTTCGGGGGAGACGCGCGATGCGGCACGGACTCCGGTGGCGATGGCGGATGCTGCGGACACGGTGTCTCCTAACAGTACGAACGATCGTACGCACACTATACGTACGATCGTGCGTACAATCAAGGCATGATCGAAACCGACGGTCGACGACTCAGGGGCGACGCGTCGCGACGCCTCGTGCTCGACCACGCCGTCGACCTCGCCTCGATCGAAGGGCTCGACGGGCTTTCGATCGGCCGACTCGCCGACGCGGCGCACGTCAGCAAGAGCGGCGTCGCGACGCTCTTCGGCACGAAGGAACGTCTGCAGCTCGCCACGGTCGACGCGGCACGACAGCGATTCGTCGCAACCGTCATCGAGCCGGCCCGGCTCGAGCCACGGGGCATCCGTCGTATCGTCGCGCTGCTCGACGGCTGGATCGCGTACTCGCGAGACCGCACCTTCACGGGCGGATGCTTCTTCGCGGGGGCCACCTCGGAGTTCGACACCAAGCCGGGGCCCGTGCGCGACGCGCTCGCCGCAGCACTCGCCGAGTGGAACGGCTACGTCGCCGTCTCGTTCGGGTACGCCGTCGCGCAGGGCGAGCTCAGCGGGAGCGACGACCCCGAGCAGTTCGCCTTCGAGGCCACCGCCTTGCTCGATGCCGCGAACAACCGCTCGCTCCTCGGCGGCTCGAACCAGCCGTACGCCTTTGCGAGACGCGCACTCGTCGCGCGGCTCCAAGCGGCCGGGGCGGATGCCGCGGTGCTCGCCCGCCTCGCCGACGTCGACGACCTCGCCGCCTGACCCCGAAGCGCACCGACGCAGAGAGGGGCCCGCACATGCGGGCCCCTCTCGGTTCGGGTCAGGATGCGTCGTGGTGACGCTGATCAAGCTCGCCGCGGTGGCGTCGTCCGCCGTCACGGTCGCCCTTGCGACCGTGGCTGTGCCGGTCGGCTTCGCCGTGGACGTGCACGTGGAGGTGCACGTCGGTGCGGGCGGCGCTGTGTCCGCAGCGGCTGTGCCTCTCGCCGTTGCTCTCGCTGCGGCCGCGGCCGTGCTTGTCGCCATGCTGACGCTGGCCGTGGCTGCCGCCGTGCTGACGCCGGCCGGAGTCGCGGTGGTGTCGCCGCGGCATCCGCTCGCCTTCGACCCAGCCGAGCTCGCCGGCGATCGCCTCGAGCGAGACCATCGTCGTGGCGAAGTCCTCGGGGCTGACGGCGCCCGCGACCTTCGCGCGGAGCTCTGCGACGCGCTCCTGGAGTGCGGCGCGGGCGGCGTCGCCTGCGTCAGTCAGGCGCCAGGCGCCGGGCTCGCCCTCGACCCAGCCGCGCTCGGTGAGAGGCTCGACGCGCTCGGGGCGCGCTGCGAGCCGCTCGCTCATGCGAGGGTCGGTGACGGTGCCGGCGATGAGGTTGATGCGCCGCCAGTCGCGGCGGGTGATGCCCTCTTCTGCGAAGAGTTCGCGCATCGCGTCGTCGAGGCGGCGGTCGATGACCGTGAGCCAGAAGCCGAAGGGGCGGGGGCTCGCCGAGTTGTCGTCGGTGTTCTGAGTGGTGTTGTCGGGGGTGGTCATGGTGTTCCTTTCGTTGACGCGGTGCGCGTCGAGTGTCGCGGGCGGCACTGGAGGCTCGCCCGTAGGTCCGGGTGCGCTCGGGCGGCGTTCGCTCAGGAGGCGTTCGCTCGGGCGCCGTTCGCTCGGTCGGCGTTCGCTCGGTCGGCGTTCGCTTCGACCCGAGTGGAGCATCCATCTATTGCATGCACTGTAGCATGTATATGTACACTGACATATATGAACGCATCGAGTCAAGTCCCTCCCGGAGGACCCTCAGGATCGAATGCCGCGGCTTCCGCCTCCGACGACCCGATCGTGTTGATCGAGCAGGCCCTCGTCACGATGCGACGCGACCAGGAGCGGCGTCGGCTGCAGCGGCGGGCCGAGCACTTCGGCCAAGAGAGGCACGATGGGCACGGCAGCGAGCGTGCGCGCGGGCACGGGCACCCCGACCGCCGCCCCGGGGGCGACCCCGAGCACGATGAGCACGGCGATCACTCCGCGCATCGCGGTGGGCGCCGAGGCGGTGCTGGGGGGCGGGGCGGTCGTTGTCGAGGTCCGCGCGGCGAACCGGGTCGGCACGCACTCGCGCATGCGGCGCGCTTCCGCCTGCTCGATGCCCTTGAAGGTGCAGAGCACCCGGCGTCGGTGAGCGAACTCGCCGACGCGATCGGCGTCGATCAGCCGCGGGCGAGCCGGCTCGTGCAGGCCGCCGTCGAGGCGGGCCACGTGCGCCGCGAGGCGGACCCGTCGGATGCCCGGCGAAGCGCGCTCGTGCTCACCGCTGCAGGGCGCAAGCTGCTCGCCGACGCTCGCGATACCCGCCGCGACGCGGTCGAGACCGCGCTCGCCGCGTTCACACCCGAGGAGACCGATGAATTCGCGCGCCTGCTCTCGCGCTTCATCGCCGACTGGCCGCGCGACTGACTCGCATCCGGCGCAGCGAGAGCCGGTGCGCCGGATCGGGACGCCGCCCGCTGAGTCGCAGGACGATCCGGCATGGGTGCGGCGTGTCGTACGGCCTGTCGCAGCATCATCTTGCGATTCGCCGCCGCGCCGCCCGGCTGCGACTCGGTGCGCGGCGCCCGCGCTGCCCCACTACGTCGCCCGCGCGGTCGCCTTCACCGGAATGAGCAGCGCGAGCCCGAGCGCGATCACGAGCACGATGCCGAGGATGCCGTAGTACGGTTCGCCGCCGATCGTCACGAAGAGTGCGAACGCCGTCGGCGCGAGGAAGCTCACCGCGCGGCCGGTGGTCGCGTAGAGGCCGAAGACTTCGCCCTCGTGACCGGCCGGAATGAGCCGGGCGAGGAAGGTGCGGCTCGCCGATTGCGCCGGTCCGACGAAGAGGCAGAGGGCCAGGCCCGCGGTCCAGAAGACGATCTGGCCGCCGTCGTGCAGGAAGAACACGAGCAGGCCGCTCACGACGAGGCCGACGAGCGCCGTCATGATCACGGGTTTCGCGCCGAGCCGGTCGTCGAGGGCGCCCACCGCGATCGTCGAGATGCCGGCGACGATGTTCGCCGCGATCGCGAAGATGATGACCTCACCTGCCGAGAAACCGAAGACGGATGCCGCGAGCACGCCGCCGAACGTGAAGACCCCCGCGAGCCCGTCGCGGAACACCGCGCTCGCCAGCAGGAACCAGACCGTGTTGCGCTGCTCGTTCCAGAGCCGCTTGATGTCGCGGCCGAGGCGGGCGTACGAGGCGAAGAAGCCGATCTTCTCGCGTTCGACCGCGGCGGGGTTGCGATACTCGGGCACCGCGAAGAGCACGGGCAGGGCGAACAGCCCGAACCACAGGGCGGAGACGAGCATCGTCACGCGCACGTCCATGCCGTCGTCGCCGGTGACGCCGAAGAGGCCCACCTCTGGCTGGATGAAGCCGAAGTACACGATGAGCAGCAGCACGATGCCGCCGACGTAACCCATGCCCCAGCCGAAGCCCGAGACCTTGCCGATCGAGCGCGGCGTCGAGACCTGCACGAGCATGGCGTTGTAGTTGACGCCGGCGAACTCGAAGAAGACGTTGCCGGCGGCCACGAGGAAGAGGCCGAGCATCAGGTACTCGGGTGCCGGCAGCACGAAGAACATCGCGAGGGTCATCGCCACGACGATGAAGGTGTTCACGGCGAGCCAGAGCTTGCGGCGACCGCTCGTATCGGAGCGCTGGCCGGTGATCGGTGCGAGCACTGCGATCAGCAGGCCTGCGATCGCGAGCGCCCAGCCGAGTTGGGCCTCGACCGTGCCCTTCGGGCCGAACGACTCGCTCGTGAGGTAGACCGTGAAGACGAACGTCGTGACGACCGCGTTGAATGCCGCGGATCCCCAGTCCCACAGGCCCCACGCGAGAATGCGCCCCTTGCGTGCGCCGGCGTCGGTGACCGTCTCGACCTGCCCGGTGCCGACCCCGATCGTCGCTGCGGCGCCGTCGGGCGGCGTGAGGTGCGAGGGCGGGTAGTTGCGGGGCGCTTCGGGTGAGCGCGGCGACTGGGGGTCCGTCATGGCTGCATTCTCGTTCTCTCAGGTGAACAACCGGTGGCGGATGCCGCGTGGCGTGCGCCGCGGCATCCGTTGGTCTCAGTCGCGCTCTCGGGGCTGCCAATGCGCGCTCGGCAGGTGGATGATGACGAGCGCGATGAGCGCGAGCACCGAGTTGCGGAACGCGGGGTCGAGGCCGTTCCACGACGTCGACTTCCACATCTGGAACCACTCGCCGCCGATCGTGATGAAGCCGCCCATGAAGAGGGCCAGGAGCATCAGCAGGCCGATCGTCGAGAGAGCCCGGGCGACGCGATAGCCGTGGTGCCGCTCGCGGATCCAGAACACCACGGCGGCGATGAGCGCGATCGCCGTTGCCGACTCCCACACGATCACGCCCACGTAGCCGATGTTCTGAAGGACGGGGTCGGTGATGGCACGCCACATCACATCGGGGTCGAGGTCTTCGCCTGCCGGGGCACCGAAATTGGTGGTGTCCATCGCGAGCACGTGGTGCACGAAGGCCTGGTTCGTGCCGAAGTCGGTGATGTTGCCGAAGGCGACGAGCAGGATGTAGAGGCCGTTCAGCGCGACGAGCACGACGGCGACGACCGGCAGTGTGCCGAGGGCGAGCCAGCCGCGTCGGGTTTCGTCGGGAGCGGGTACTGCGGTGGCTGAGTGGTGGTCGGACATGGCGTCTCCTCACACGATGGGGTCATCGTCGACCCGTGGGCACTGTATCGCCAGCGCATGCCGCAGCGCACGCGCGACGCGCGGCATGGCACGGGAGTCGATGGCAGCGCGCCGCAGCATCCGCTCAGCTGTAGACCTCGGCGATCAGCTCGCCGAACAGCTGCTCGGCGTCGCATTCGAGGCGCTGCCGGGTGAACCAGTCGCAGACGTTCCTGCAGTCGCGGTGCAGCAGGTCGAAACCCTGCGGATTCGAGACCACGTCGACGACCTGCGGCAGGTCGATCGCGACGACCCGGCCATCGTGCACGAGCAGGTTGTACGGCGAGAGGTCGCCGTGCGTGAGCGAGGCGTGCGCGAGCGTGCGCATGAACTCCACGATCTGGTGGAACAGCTCGCGCAGCTCGTCGGGCGTCGCGCGCACCTGAGCGAGGCGCGGCGCGGCCACCCGGTCGTCGCCGATGAACTCCATGAGCACCTCGGTGCCGCCGACCTGCACCGGGTACGGCACGGATGCCCCGAGCTCGGTGAGCCGCCTCAGCGCTTCGAACTCGGCGTAGGCCCACTGCACGCGAGCGACTTCGCGCCCGAACGTCGTGCCCTTCGCGAGTGCGCGGGCGTCACGGCTGCGGCGCGTGCCGCGCCCCTCGGTGTAGACGGTCGAGCGATGGAAGTCGCTGTGCTCGCTGCCGCGGTACCGCTTGGCGGCGAGGAGCACGCTTCGGCCGAGCTCGCCGGGCTCGGCGCCGGGAACGGCGCGCTCGATGAGGTCGAGGTCCGCCTCTTTGCCGGTCTTCACGACACCCAGTTCGGTGTCGATCGCCGCGGCATCCGTCACGAGCCAATCGGGGCGCGGGCTGGGTCCGCGCTCGGAGGGGGTGGTCGCCGGCCAGGTCGACCAGCGTTGGTCGTCGCCGGGTTCCGTGGTCTGGAACACGAGGGCGACGGATGGCGCGCCGAAGGGCGGCGCGACGGAATCGTCGGGTACAGCGTCGTCGAGAGACGAGAGGAAGGTCACGGTGGTTCTCCGAGATCGGGAGGCCACCGTTGCGCCGATCGAATCGGCTACGGGCGGGCGGCCCCACAGGGAAGGGTGTCTGCGATGCGCACGACGATGACGGCGTTCATCAGGCTTCTCCTTCCGGTCTCGTTCGGTTCCGTGGCGAACGGATGCCGCGTTGCGCGACTCGCAGGCGAGCATACTCGCCGAGCGCCCACTCGTCTACGATTCGATTCTTCGGGGTTGCCGCACGAACTATCGGATAATCTGATCGGGTGAAGACCCTGACGGCAACCGAGGCGAGCCGAGCTTTCGCGGCGCCCCTCGACGGCGCCGAGCGAGGCGAGACGGTCGTCGTCACGCGCGGCGCGCGTGATGCGGTCGCACTCGAGGGGTCGGCGTGGGTCGACGACTGATCGTCGACACGGGCGTACTCTCACGACTGTCGGTTCCGCCCGCTACGCAGAGCTGCCGGGTGTCACCGCGCTCGTGATCGGGGTGTGATGCGCGCCCGCGGCGGAGAGGGTCGGCACATGCGCGCCGACACCGCGATCGAGGCATCCGGCACCGTCGTGCTCGTCGAGGGCGAGAGCGACCGGCTCGCGGTCGAGGCCCTCGCCGCGACTGGAGGTCGACCTGCTCGCGGCCGGCGCGGTGGTGCGCTCGATGAGCGGCGTGACCCAACCTGCACCACCACCTCGCCGCGCTCGCCGGGGAGTCGGCGCGCCGCCGCGTGGTCGGGCTGTTCGACGCGGGCGAGGCCGCCTACGTACGGCGCTGCATCGAGGACGCCGGGCTCGGAGGCGCAGATCTCGAGTCCGCCGGGTTCTTCGCGTGCGAGCCCGATCTCGAGGGGGAGTTCATCCGTGCGCTCGGTAGTGACCGCGTCGAGCAGTTGCTCGGCGAGCACCATGAACTGGGCCGGTTCCGCACGTTCCAGAACCAGCCCGAATGGCGCGGAGAGCCCGCAGACGCCCAGCTTCGGCGCTTCATGGGCACCCACGCCGGACGCAAGGCACGGTTCGCGCCGCTCATGGTCGACGCGCTCGAGGAGTCGCGGATTCCGGAGCCGATGCGCTGCGTCATCGAGGCCGTGGTCGCGCTCGCGGACGAGCCGGCGGCGGGCGATTCAGCGCCGGGTCGCTGAGAGCGCGATGCGTCGCGCCCGGATCTCGTCGTCGTACGCATCTCGAGCCGTGAGTTCGTCGACGACGAAGCCGGAGACCTCCGCCGCGCTGCGCAGCTCAGCCTCGGAGTACTCGGCCCAATAGACCCGGATGCCGGTGCCGAGCGGGTCGTCGATGACGCCGTCACCCGCGCCCTCCTTCGCGACGACGAGCAGCCTGCCGCCGGGCCGGATCGCCGCCGCCCACGCAGCGAGGGTGTCCGGGAGCTCTCGCTTCGGCTGGTCGTGCAGCGAGTAGTAGGAGACGAGCCCGTCGAGCGGACCGTCGTTCACGGCAGGCGCGACCGCGCGTTGATCCATCACCTCGAACCGGATGCCGGGTTGCTCCAACCGGGCGAGCTCGATGCATCGGGGTGACAGGTCGACGCCGAGCACGTCGAGGCCGTGTTCGGCGAGGAACGCCGCAACATGGCCGCACGGTCCGCACCCTGCGTCGACGACGCGCGCCCTCGTGCCGAGCCGCGCGGCGAACGCTGCGAGCAGCTCGCGATCGAAGGGCTTGCCGTCGAGCTCATGGCGGAAGAGCTCGAGATAGAGATCGGCGCGGGCGTTCCAGGTGCACAGGACATCGGCGACGCTGCCGGGCTCAGGAGCCGCCGCACGGCCGAGCGGGTCGGAGGCGGGCTGCGTCTCGAACGGCATTGCGGCATCGTATCCCGCGGTCGAGCGCGCGGTGCTCGGTTGACGTGCGGTCGCAGGCCTCTCCGACGGCAACGCTGAGCGTGACCTGTGAGTTGAGTCGAGTGCGCTCAAGTTTCGCGTTCTCGACTTGACACGAAAAGTCGGTGCTGCGAAGCTTGAGTCGGCAAGGCTCAAGTCTTGCCTCAGGTCTTTGGTTCGGTCCCGAGTTCGTCGAAGACGGGCCGGCAGGGTCGAACCGGTATCCGCTCAATGGTCGATGCGCTCTGCGCCTTGCGCCCGGCGAGGGGGAGAAGGAGAAACACACATGTCACGAGCAGTAGGAATCGACCTCGGCACGACGAACTCGGTCGTGTCGGTTCTCGAGGGCGGCGAGCCCACGGTCATCGCGAACGCCGAGGGTCTGCGCACCACTCCGTCGGTCGTCGCGTTCACGAAAGACGGCGAGGTGCTCGTCGGCGAGACCGCGAAGCGCCAGGCCGTCACCAACGTCGACCGCACCATCGCATCGGTCAAGCGCCACATGGGCACCGACTGGAAGTCGACCGAGGTCGACGGCAAGCAGTACACGCCGCAGGAGATCTCGGCACGCATCCTGCAGAAGCTGAAGCGCGACGCCGAGCAGTACCTCGGCGACACCGTCACCGACGCGGTCATCACGGTGCCGGCGTACTTCAACGACGCCGAGCGCCAGGCCACGAAGGAGGCCGGCGAGATCGCGGGCCTCAACGTGCTCCGCATCATCAACGAGCCGACCGCGGCCGCGCTCGCCTACGGCCTCGACAAGGGCAAAGAGGATGAGCTCATCCTCGTCTTCGACCTCGGCGGCGGCACGTTCGACGTGTCCCTCCTCGAGGTGGGCAAAGACGACGACTTCTCGACGATCCAGGTGCGCGCCACGGCGGGCGACAACCGCCTCGGCGGCGACGACTGGGACCAGCGCGTCGTCGACTGGCTCATCAAGCGGTTCAAGGAGTCGACGGGCGTCGACGTCTCGAACGACAAGATCGCCAAGCAGCGCCTGAAGGAGGCCGCCGAGCAGGCCAAGAAGGAGCTGTCTTCGAACATGAAGGCGTCCATCCAGCTGCCCTACCTCTCGCTCACCGAGAACGGCCCCGCGAACCTCGACGAGACGCTCACGCGCGCCGAGTTCGAGAACATGACGAGCGACCTGCTCGACCGCACGAAGAAGCCGTTCGAAGACGTCATCCGCGAGGCGGGCGTCAAGCTCACCGACATCGCGCACGTCGTGCTCGTCGGCGGATCGACGCGCATGCCCGCCGTCTCAGAGCTCGTGAAGCAGGAGACCGGCCAGGAGCCCAACAAGGGCGTCAACCCCGACGAGGTCGTCGCCGTCGGCGCGGCACTCCAGGCGGGCGTCCTCAAGGGCGAGCGCAAAGACGTGCTGCTCATCGACGTCACCCCCCTCAGCCTCGGCATCGAGACCAAGGGCGGCATCATGACGAAGCTCATCGAGCGCAACACGGCCATCCCGACCAAGCGCAGCGAGACCTTCACGACCGCCGACGACAACCAGCCGTCGGTCGCGATCCAGGTGTTCCAGGGCGAGCGCGAGTTCACTCGCGACAACAAGCCGCTCGGCACGTTCGAGCTCACCGGCATCGCGCCGGCTCCGCGAGGCGTGCCGCAGGTCGAGGTCACGTTCGACATCGACGCCAACGGCATCGTGCACGTGTCCGCGAAAGACAAGGGCACCGGCAAGGAGCAGCGCATGACGATCTCGGGCGGCTCGAGCCTCCCGAAAGACGACATCGAGCGCATGGTGCGCGAGGCCGAAGAGCACGCCGCCGAAGACAAGGCGCGTCGCGAGTCGGCCGAGACCCGCAACCAGGCAGAGCAGCTCGTCTACTCGATCGAGAAGCTCATCACAGACAACGACGAGAAGCTCCCCGCCGACGTCAAGTCCGAGGTGCAGGGCGATGTCGACGCGCTGAAGACCGCGCTCGCGGGCGAAGACGACGACGCGGTGAAGTCGGCCTTCGAGAAGCTCAACGCATCGCAGGGCAAGCTCGGCGAGGCGATCTACGCGCAGAGCCAGCAGGCCGATGCGGGTGCCGCGGCCGGTGAAGACGCGAACGCGTCCGGTGCCGAGAGCGACGAGGCATCCGACGAGGATGTGGTCGACGCCGAGGTCATCGACGACGAGGAAGAAAAGAAGTAGCCATGGCAGACGAGAACCAGAACCACGAAGAGCCGGTCATTCGCGACAAGCGCAGGATCGACCCCGAGACCGGTGAGGTTCGTCAGCCGGACCCCGACGCCGAAGGGGCGCCCGCACAGGGTGCCCCGGAGGCGACGGGCGACGAGGCGACGGATGCCGCGGCATCCGTCGCGTCTGAAGACGACGTCGACGAACTGACGGTCGACGACATCCTGAACGCGGCGAACGCCGAGGTGCAGAAGCCGAGCGACGAGCACCTCGCCGACCTCAAGCGCATCACCGCGGAGTACGCCAATTACCGCAAGCGCACCGAGGCGAACCGCGAGGTCGAGCGCGAACGCGCGGTCGGCGCGGCCGTGGCGGTGCTGCTGCCGGTGCTCGACGACCTCGACCGTGCCGAGAAGCACGGTGACCTCGAGGGCGACGCTCCGTTCGCGACCATCGCCGCGAAGCTGCGCGGCTCGGTCGAGAAGCTCGGCCTCACGGCGTTCGGCGAGGTCGGCGAGGCGTTCGACCCGCAGCGTCACGAGGCGATCTTCCAGCAGCCCGCAGACGACGTCGAGATCGATACGGTCGCCGACGTCGTCGAGACCGGGTACACCCTCGGAGGCACGCTGCTTCGCGCGGCGAAGGTCGTCGTGAAGACCCCGCAGTAACCGGATCGGCCGGCCCGCGGCATCCGTTCGCTGATGCCGCGGGCCGGCCGACTGGCAAGATCGAACGACACACACCACGAAAGGAGGCGCCGGTGGCCAGTCAGGATTGGTTCGACAAGGACTTCTATCAGGTGCTCGGCGTCTCCAAAGACGTGAGCGACGCGGAGCTCAAGAAGACGTACCGCAAGCTCGCCCGCAAGTACCACCCCGACTCCAACCCCGGTGACGCCGCCGCCGAGGCGAAGTTCAAGGAGATCAGCGAGGCGCACTCCGTGCTCTCCGACTCCGAGCAGCGCAAGGAGTACGACGCCGTGCGGGCCATGGGCTCCGGCGCCCGCTTCACCGCGCCCGGCGGCGGCGGCGGGGCAGGCGGGTTCGAAGACGTGTTCGGCGGCATGTTCGGGCAGGGCGGCGGTGGCCGCAGCCAGTCGTACACGTACCAGCAGGGCGGCGACTACGACGATCTGCTCGGCGGACTCTTCGGCAGTGGCGGCTTCGGCCAGACGACCGGCGGCTACCGAGGGTATGGCGGTCCGACCAAGGGGCGGGATGTCACGGCGTCGACGACCCTCGACTTCATCACCGCGACCAAGGGCGACCAGATCACCCTGCAGACCTCAGAGGGCAAGCCGATCACGGTGCGCATCCCGGCGGGCGTCGCCGACCGGCAGAAGATCCGCCTGCGCGGCAAGGGCTACCCATCACCCGACGGCGGAGAGCCCGGCGACATCGTGCTGACCGTGAGCGTGCGCAAGCACCCCGTGTTCGAACGCGACGGCCTGAACCTGCGGGTCAACGTGCCCGTGACGTTCACCGAGGCGGCGCTCGGCGCGACCATCCAGGTGCCGACCCTCGGCGGCGACCCCGTGAAGCTGCGCGTGGCGCCCGGCACGCCGAGCGGCCGAGTGCTGCGCGTCAAGGGCCGCGGCGTGCAGACGCCGAAGGGCACCGGAGACCTGCTCGCGGTCGTGCAGGTCGCCGTGCCGTCGCACCTGTCGAAAGAAGCCGAATCGAAGCTCGAGGAGTTCGCGGCGCTGATGCCCGACGAGAACCCTCGCGACGACCTGCTCGCGAAGGCGAAGGGCTAGGCGGTGGAGATGCACGAGAGAAGCCCGCTCTTCGTCATCTCCGTCGCGGCCGAACTCGCGGGCATGCACCCGCAGACGCTGCGCCAGTACGACCGGCTCGGGCTCGTCTCACCGACCCGCACGGCGGGCAAGTCACGGCGCTACTCGATGCGCGACGTTGCGCAGTTGCGCGAGATCGCCCAACTCTCGAGCGAGGGCGTGAGCCTCGAAGGCATCCGCCGCGTGCTCGACCTCGAAGACGAGGTGACGACGCTGCGAGCACGGGTGCGCGAACTCGAGGGTGCGCTCGCCGACGAGATGCTGAACCGCCCGGGCCGGCGTGTCTTCGCGGCCGGATCGGCCGGCGAGGTCATCTCGCTGAAGGCGGGCACGCGGGTGCGGCGCGAGAACGCCGTCGTCGTGTGGCGGCCGCTCGAGCGCGAGTAGCCGGAGCAGCGGGAATCGCCGGAGCAGCGCGAATCGCCGAGGGTCAGCGACCCCAGGCGGAGGCCGGCGCCTCGATGACCTCGTAGGGGCGGGAGCTCCAGTGGGTGCCGTAGCCGTAGTGGCTCGTCGCCCACGCCGAGGCCCAGATCGCCTGCGCCGTGGCGTCGGCGGAGTCGCCGCGAGCGAGCGCCGCGTCGACCGCGGGGTAGCGGCCCGACTGCAGGTTCTCAGCCGCGTAGTACGCCGCCTCGATGAGGGTCGGGTAGCTGCCGAGGCCCGAACCGCCCCCCGAGCCCTGGCCGTTGTTCAGCGGATTGTTGCGGTTCCACCAGTTGTCGGCGCCGTTCTCCTGGCGCATCCAGCGCATCATGAAGGTGACGTTCTCCTCGGTGACGGGCCACGCGCCCTCGACGAGCACGAGCTTGGCCCAGTCGACGTTCGTGCCGCCCGCGACGAGGCTCTGGGCGCCGGTGGTCGCGACGTAGGACTCGTGCGAGACGGCAGGGGCCACGACATCCGGTGCGACCGTGAGCTCTTGCACGTCGCCGAGATGCGGCGCATCGGCTGCGGCGACCGGCAGCACGGCGCCGGGCTGCGGCAGTGGGGCGAGGGCGAGACCGGCGAGCAGCCCGAGTACGGAGAGCACCGCGGCGGCGGCGAGGGAGTGACGCGAACGAGCGGGTGCGGAGGCGGTCTGCCGGGGACGCGTCGCGGGCGTCGCGACCTCATGTCGCGCCGCCCGTCGTCCCCCGGCTCGTGCGTCCTGCATGCGGCACCGAGGGTAGCAAACCCCGTCGAGAGTCGCATCCAGGGAAATCCGCCGTGATCGGGCGCGCGTAGCCTTGGGGGATGCCTTTCGACTTCGGCGCCCTGCGCCGCCGCCCAGACATCGAGGGCCAGGGACTCGAGGCATCGGATGCCGCCGACCGCCTGATCCTCGACGAGGCCGCGGCACTCATCGGCGAAGCCGGGCCGGGGGAGATCGTCGTCGTCGACGACGCCTACGGGGCGCTCGCGCTGGCTGCGGCGGACGCCGGGGCACGGGGCATCCGCGTGCATCAGGATCTCGTGACGGGGGAGCGCGCGCTCGCCGAGAACGCGGGCAGGCTCGGCTTGACGGGCGAGGTGCGATCGCTGCCGCTCGGCGCCGAACTCCTTGCGGGAGCGCGGCTCGTGCTCATGCGCCTGCCGCGTTCGCTCGACCGGCTCGACGAGGTGTCGCAGCTCATCTCGACCCACGCCGACCCGGGGGTCGCCGTCGTCGCCGGCGGCAGGATCAAGCACATGTCGCTCACGATGAACGAGGTGCTCGGTCGCGGTTTCGGGCGGCTCGACGTGAGTCGTGCGCGGCAGAAGTCGCGCGTGCTGCTCGCGCGCGAGCCGCTCGACGAGACGCGGTCACCGGCCGCGTCCGGCCCGTCGTGGCCGCGCAGCAGCAGGCACGACGATCTCGGCCTCACGGTGGTGGCGCACGGCGGGGTCTTCGCCGGCACCGGCGTCGACATCGGCACCCGGTTCCTGCTTGCGCAGCTGAACGACGCGGTTCCGGATGCCGCGACCGCCGTCGATCTCGCGTGCGGCACGGGTGTCGTGGCGTCGTGGCTCGCGCGGGCACGGCCCGAACTGGTCGTCAGGGCGACCGACCGGTCGGCGTCTGCAGCGGCATCCGCTCGGCTGACCGCCGAGGCCAACGGGGTCGCCGGCCGTGTGCTCGTCACCCGCGCCGACGGGCTCGAGGCGTTCGCCGATGCGAGCGAGCGCCTCATCGTGCTGAACCCGCCCTTCCACAGCGACGCCGCAATCTCGGCGGGCATCGCGGCGCACCTCTTCGCCGACGCTGCGCGGGTGCTCGCCCCGAGCGGCGAACTCTGGTGCGTGTGGAACTCGCACCTGGCGTACCGGCCGCTCCTCGAACGTGTGGTCGGGCGCACCCGGCAGATCGCGCGGAACCCGAAGTTCACGGTCACGGCCTCGCGGCGGGCGGCTTGACGAACGGGGATCACCCCGGCGACGGCGCTCGCGAGGTGCGGGCGCGCGGACATCGTGTCAGGCTTGGAGAATGACACTGACGCTCGAGCAACTCGACACCGAAGACGCCCTGCGCGCCGCGGTCGAGCTGCCGTGGCGCACGGTCGTGTGGGACGACCCGGTGAACCTCATGACGTACGTGAGCTACGTCTTCCGCAGCTATTTCGGCTTCCCTCGAGACGAGGCCGAGCGCCTCATGCTGTGCGTGCACACCGAGGGCCGCGCCGTCGTCGCCACGGGCAACCGCGAAGCCATGGAGCGGCACGTGCAGGCGATGCACGGCTACGGGCTGCAGGCCACGGTCGAGAAGGCCGAGCCATGATCGTCGCCGGGCTGGGCGGCGGCGACGGCGTGCGCATCGTGCTCGAGATCGAAGAGGCGATGCTGCTCTCCGAGCTCGCCGATCAGGTCGATTCGGTGCTGTTGCTCGGTGAAGCCGACGACCCGGCGCTCGGCCGGCTCCTGCCCGACGCGTACACCGATGACCGTGATGCCGCCCACGACTACACCCGCTACACGCGGGACAGCCTCGTCGACGGCAAGCGCCAGGCGGCTCAGCGCGTGCGCGATGCGACCGCGGTCGACGAGCACGGCGGCGCCGTGCAGATCGAACTCGACCAGTCGGAGGCATGGGGCTGGCTGACCTTCCTCACCGATCTGCGGCTCATTCTCGCCGAGCGGGTCGGCATCGTCGACGAAGACGAGGAAGAGGCCGACGAGACCCGCGACGACTACCTGCGGGCCGCCTACGAGTGGGCCGGGTTCGTGCAGGGGTCGATGCTCGAGGTGCTCGACCCCATCAGGGGCTGAACCGGTCGCAGGAACGTTCTCGACGGCTGGGTGTGCGTCGCTCCTCGGTCGGTGGGCCGATCGCTGGCATGCTGATGCCGTGAGTCGAGGAACAACGGCCATCGCACCGAAGCCGATATCGATCGGCCGCGTGCTGCGCCACCCGGCGGCCACCGCCGAATCGCTCGAGTCCATCGCGTTGCTCATCGGGGCGGCGACCTTCGTCGTCGGCATGGGCGTCGCCTGGTTCGTCTTCCTCGGTCAGGACCTGCCGATCGCCGGTCCCGGCTCACTCGGCGAGTTCGTCGCCGTCGGCTCCGCGGCCGCGACCCTCATCGCCTTTCTGCTCGGTCGTCTCGTGTTGAGAACGCGCAGCGCGGCGGGCTTCGCCGACGCCGCCGTGCCGGGCCTCGACGCTCCGGGCGCTCGAATCCACTGGTTCGACCTCACCGCGATCGCCCTGGCGCACGCGGCGATCGCGCTCCTCGGCTGGATCGGTCTCGCCGACCTGCTCGAGCAGAGCTTCCAGGGCGCGGTCGTCTTCACGATCCCGGGCGCCGTGCTCGCGGGCGTCGGCATGGCGGTCACCACCTACGCGGTCTTCCTCTCGTCGGCGCACCTGACACCGATGCTGCTCTCGTTCGTGCTCGCCCTCTTCCTCGTCGTCGGGGCGCTCGCGAGCATGCTGAGCGCGAGCGATCCGCTCTGGTGGCAGGAGAACCTGAGCGCACTCGGCATGACGAACGACGTGTCGTCGCTCGCGTTCAACATGACGCTCATCATCGCCGGCGTGATCGTCACGACGATCGCCCGGTATGCGACCGCCGCGGTGCCCGCGACGACGCACGTCGAGGTGCGCGGCCGCACCATCGTGCGCGTCGGCATGATCCTCATCGGCATCTTCCTCGCGTGCGTCGGCATCTTCCCGGTCGATCAGTTCTTCGTCGTGCACAACACGGTCGCCACGGGCATGGCGGTCGCCTACGCCGTGCTCGTGATCGGACTGCGCTGGTTCATCCCGTCGATGCCGAAGGTCTTCATCCTGCTCGGCTACGTCTACGTCGGGGTGATCGTCATGCTCGCCGTGTTCTTCGCGACCGGCTACTACAACCTCACCGCGGTCGAGCTCGTCGCGGCCGTGCTCATCTTCAGCTGGATCATCGTCTTCCTTCGCAACACCGGGGCGAGTCACGGTCCGTCGACGGATGCCACGGCGCCCCCTCTCTGAGTCAGTTCCGAGAATGCGGACAGGAACTGTCCAGTTGGGTGCGTATCGTCGCCGGTATGAATCACGAAGACACTGACATCCGGCCCTTCCGCATCGACGTTCCGCAGGCCGACCTCGACGACCTGAACCGTCGTCTCGCCGACACGCGCTGGCCCGAGGAGTTGCCCGGCGTCGGCTGGTCGTACGGAACCCCCACGAGCTACCTGCAGGGGCTCGCCGACTACTGGCAGAACACCTACGACTGGCGCGAGCACGAGGCGAAGCTGAACGCGTTCCCGCAGTTCACGACCACGATCGACGGCCAGAACGTGCACTTCCTGCACGTGCGCTCGCCCGAACCGAACGCCATGCCGCTGCTGCTCACGCACGGCTGGCCGGGCTCGATCGTGGAGTTCATGAACATCATCGGACCGCTCACCGATCCGCGTGCGCACGGCGGCGACCCGGCCGACGCGTTCCACATCGTGGCCCCGTCGATGCCCGGCTTCGGCTTCTCAGGCCCCACGCACGAGACCGGCTGGGACATGTCGCGGATCGCCCGCGCCTGGGCCGAGCTCATGGGCCGGCTCGGCTACGAACGATACGGCGCCCAGGGCGGCGACACCGGCTCGGTGATCTCGCCGATGATCGGCCGGATCGCGCCCGAGCGCGTCATCGGCGTGCATGTGAACGGCGGCCTCGGCTTCCCGTCCGGCGATCCGGCGGAGTTCGCGGCCATGACCGAGACCGAGCAGGCGCGGCTTGCGGCGTTGGAAGAGCAGATGGAGGACGGCGCCGGCTACGCCATCATCCAGTCGACACGGCCGCAGACGGTCGGCGTCGGTCTCTCGGACTCGCCGTCGGCGCAACTCGCGTGGATCGTGGAGCGGTTCAAGGAATGGACCGACCCCGCCGCCGAACTGCCCGAGGACGCGGTCGACATCGACCAGCTGCTCACGAACGTGAGCGTCTACTGGCTCACCGGCACGGCGACGTCGGCCGCCAGGCTCTACCGGGAAGGCCGTGCCAGCTGGGGGCAGGAGACCGAGCGGAGCGACGTGCCCTCAGGGGTCGCGGTGTTCCCCGGAGACTCCGGAATCCGCACGGTCGCCGAGCGCGAGCACAACGTCGTGCACTGGTCGGAGTTCGATCGCGGCGGCCACTTCCCGGCCATGGAGGTTCCCGAGCTCCTCGTCGGCGACGTCCGCGGCTTCTTCCGCGGCCTCCGCTGACGGAGGAGATGCAGAGAGGGCCGGATGCACGACGCATCCGGCCCTCTCACGTGCAGGTCTGGAATCAGACGGTCTGCGTTGGGTGCGCGAGCGCCTTGGCCTTCAGGAGGTCGAACTCCTGCTGGTTGATGCTGCCCGAATCGAGCAGGCCCTTCGCCTTCGCGATCTCATCCGACGGGCTCGCGGCGGTGCCGGCGGCCTGGCGGATGTAGTCGTCGGTCGCCGCCTGAGCCTGCTTGTACTCCTTCTGCGAGCGCTCGGCCATGCCCTTGCCGCGTGCGATCAGGTACACCAACGCGGTGAGGAACGGCACGAAGATCAGGAAGATGATCCAGAGCGCCTTCCACCAGCCGTTGAGCTTCTGGTCGCGGAACAGGTCGCCGATGATCGCGAAGAGCGCGAACAGATAGGCGATGAACGCGAACGCCATGACGAACCACCAGATCAGATCCCAGAAACTCTCCCAGAAACTCATATGCAGCCTTTCGACGAAGATCGAGCGCCCCCCAATTGAGCGCTGCTGAGGTGAACCTATCGCGTGGTGCGACCGCGCGTCCAGAGCATGTTCTGCAGGGCACGATGGCCGCGCGGCGGCGCACATTCCGGCCGCAGCGCCCGCGCGCCGGTATTCTCTGCTGCAGGAGGGACCATGGCGGACTGGGTGGCATGCCTCGACATCGTCGGCGGGAGCCTCGGCTCCGGCCTTTGCGCGCCAGGTGCGCGCCGCCATGACCTGCCGCCGGCACCTGTGGCGCCACCCGACGGGATCCGACCATGAGTCTCGCCATCCCGCCGCGCGACCCCGACGTCACGCCGAAGCGGCTCGCGCTGCTCGCGATTCCGGCGCTCGCGATCGGGGCGATCTCGGCCGTCGTGCTCTGGGCGCTCAACGGCGTCGCGAGCATGCTGGAGTCGGTGCTGTGGGCGACGATCCCCGATGCGCTCGGTGTCGACCCCTCGGGCTGGTGGATCGTGATCGTGCTCACGCTCACGGGACTCGCGGTGGGACTCGTGTTGCGGTACATCCCCGGTCACGGCGGCCCCGACTCGGCGACCACCGATCTCGTCGAGGAACCGCAGCCCCTGAGAAACCTGCCGGGCGTGCTGATCGTCACGGTGCTGGCGCTCGCGGGCGGGGTGAGCCTCGGGCCCGAGAACCCGATCATCGCGGTCAACACGGCACTCATGGTGGCCGCCATCGCACGGCTGATGCCTGCGGTGCCGAAGCAGCTCACCGTGCTGCTCGCGGCCTCTGCCACGATCGGAGCGCTCTTCGGCACCCCCGTCGCAGCAGCGCTCATCTTCACCGGCATCCTGGCCGCGCTGAAGTCGGGCGGCGCGCTGTGGGATCGCCTCTTCCTGCCGCTCGTCGCGGCCGGGGCGGGCTCCTTCACGATGCACCTCCTCGGTGCACCGCCGTTCAAGTTCGCCGTGCCGCCCTACGGAACCCCGCAGGCGTTCGACCTCCTCACGGGCGCGATCGTCGCGACCGCCGCAACGGTCGTCGGGCTCGCGATGCTCGCGGCGTTCCCGATCATCTACCGAGCGATGCATTCCCTGCGGCACCCCGTGCTCATCGCCACGGCGGGCGGGCTGCTCCTCGGGCTCCTCGGTCTGCTCGGCGGCCCCATCACGATGTTCAAGGGCCTCGAGGAGATCGGTGAACTCCTCGAGGATCCCGGCGCCTACAACGCGCCGCAGCTGGCCGCCATCGCCGGAATCAAGATGCTGGCGTTGCTCATCGCGGCGAGCTCGCTGTTCCGCGGCGGCCGCGTCTTTCCGGCCACCTTCATCGGGGTGGCCCTCGGCATGCTCGGCAATGCACTCATTCCCTCGCTGCCGCTCGGCCTCGCGATCGGCTGTGCGATCGTCGGGGTGCTCCTCGTCGTGACCCGCGACGGCTGGATCGCGATCTTCGTCGCCGTCGCCGTGGCCGGCGACATCACGATCCTCCCGATGCTCTGCGTGATCGTGCTGCCGGCGTGGCTCCTCGTCACGCGGGCTCCCGCGTTCCGGATCCTTCCGCCCGAGACGCCCGCGCCGCCGCCGGCCGCCTCACCGCCGGCCTCGACGACCGGGGGAGTCGAATGAGCATCGTGTGCGAAGCGGCATCCGCTCGCTAGTGTCGACCTGAGCAGACGGAGGGGGAACCGGTGCAGAGACCGCTGGCGGGCCTCAATGGCAAGAACCTCGTTCGCGAACTGACCGCGGGCGTCACGCTGCTTGCGATCGCGATCCCCCTGAACATCGGCTACGCGCAGATCGCGGGCCTGCCGGCGACCGCCGGCCTGTACGCGCTCATCGTGCCGACCGTGGTCTACGCACTCGTCGTCTCGTCGCGCCAGCTGATCGTGTCTCCGGATGCCGCGGCAGCCGCCCTCGTCGCCTCATCGATCGGCGGTCTCGCGACGGCCGGCAGCGACGACTATGCGACGCTCGCCCTCGCGCAGGCGATCATCTGCGGCATCCTCTTCGTGCTCATGTCGGTGTTCAAGCTCGGCTTCATCGCGAACTTCCTGTCGAAGCCGATCCTCGTGGGCTTCGTCGGCGGCCTCGCCCTCGACATCCTCGTGAGCCAGATCGCGAAGATGCTCGGCGTGAAGATCGACTCCGGCGGCGAGTTCGTCGACAAGGTCGTCGGGCTCGTCTCGGGCATCGGCACCCTGAACCCGTGGTCGTTGCTCATCGCGACGATCTCGGTCGCGGTGCTGATCGTCGGGCAACGATTCGTCAAGCTCGTGCCGTGGGCGCTCATCGTGCTCGTCGTCGCGACGGTGACGGTCGTGATCGCCGACCTCGACGACGCCGGGGTCGACGTGCTCGGCGAGGTGCCCGCCGGCCCACCCGCGCTCACCTGGCCGGTCATCGACTGGACGACGTGGCTCCTGCTCGTGCCCTCGGCGATCGCGCTCACGATGGTGACGACGGCCGAGGGGCTCCTCGTCTCTCGCGCGTACGGTGAGAAACGCAACTACGCCGTGCGGCCGAACCGCGACCTGCTCGCCTTCGGCGTCGGGAACATCGCGGCCGGCGCGAGCGGGAGCTTCACCATGGGGTCGTCGACCTCACGAACCGCGGCGATGGATCAGGCGGGTTCCCGCACGCAACTGCCCTCGCTCGTGCTCGCCGTCGGCACGCTCCTGCTCCTGCTCTTCGGCACCGCGCTGCTCGCCGACATCCCGTCGCCGGCGATCGGTGCGATCGTCGGCGTCGCGATCCTGCCGCTCCTCGGCATCACGGACTTCCGCATGCTGTGGCGGGTCGACCGCTTCGAGTTCACGATCGCCGCAGTGTGCTTTCTCGTGACGCTCTTCGTCGGCTCGATCGCCGGCATCGTCGTCGCCTTCGTGCTCGCGCTCATCAACCTCGCGAAGCGCGCGGCGAATCCCCCGATCGACGTGCTCGCGGCCGGCGACTCGCCCGCAGAATCGCTCCTCGGGGAGGCCCCGGCCGGCACGATGACGGCGCCCGGCGTGATCGTCGTCCGGCTCGCAGCGCCGTTGTTCTTCGCGAACGGCTCGGTCTTCGCCGACGCCGTGAAGAAGGCCGTCGCCGCCGTGCCCGATGGCACGGTGCAGCACGTCGTGATCGACATGGAGGCCGTCACCGACGTCGATGTGACCGGAGCCGAGAGCTTCACCGCGCTCGTCGCCTGGCTCGACGCTCGGAGCATCGAGCTCGGATTCAGCCGGGTTCGCTCGGACGCGCGCGACCGGCTCGCCGACCTCGGCCTGCTCGGCGACCGGCGTATCTTCGACACCAATCGGGCCGCGATCGTGGCCCTTTCGAGCACGCCGCAGGAGTTGTAGCAGACGGCGGCCCGGGCCGCCAGACAGGAGTGAGTCATCATGGGTGAGGTCATCGGCGGCATTCTGCCGCTCGCACTCGGTGTTGCGATCAGCCCGGTGCCGATCATCGCGGCGATCCTCATGCTGCTCTCGCCGAAGGCGAAGGGCACGAGCGTCGGCTTCATGCTCGGCTGGGTGCTCGGCATCGTCGTCGCGGTCGTGGTGTTCACGCTGCTCGCCTCGGTCATCCCCGAACAAGACCCCGACGCCTCGAATCCGATCGCCGGCGTGATCAAGCTGGTCCTCGGCGCGGGCCTGCTGTTCCTCGCGCTGAGGCAATGGCGCGGTCGCCCGAAGGCGGGTGAGGCGGCCGCACTGCCGAAGTGGATGTCGGCGATCGACACGATGACCACGATGCGGGGCGCGGTGCTCGGCTTCCTGCTCTCTGCCGTCAACCCGAAGAACCTGCTGATGGCCGCGGGCGCCGGCGTGATCATCGGCACGGGCGGCCTGAGCGGCGGCGAGATCACGCTGTCGATCGTGGTCTTCACGATCATCGCCGCGTGCTCGGTCGCGGTGCCCGTCATCGCCTACCTCCTCGCCTCCGCGAAGATGGCCGCACCGCTCGAGTCGCTCCGCGGCTGGCTCGTGCAGAACAACGCGACCGTCATGGCGGTGCTGCTCCTCGTCATCGGGGTCGTGCTCATCGGCAAGGGCATCGGCAGCTTCTGATGACGGATGCCGCGCGGCCCGCCGAGCCCGGGCGAGGCACCCTCGCGTACGGCAGCCGCGTGCTGATCACGCTCGCCGGCGCAGTCGTCGTGTTCGCCGGAGTCTGGTTCGCCCGCGACATCCTCGCACCGGCTGCGGTCGCCGCCGTCGTCGTGATCATCGCGCATCCGTTGCGCCGCCCGCTCGAGCGTCGCGGCTGGCCGGGCTGGCTCGCGACCACCGCGGTGATCGTGCTCGCGTACGCGATTCTCGCGATCCTCGGCACACTGCTCGTCGTGGCATCCGCTCAGTTCATCGGAATGCTCCCCGACTATGCCGACGAACTGGCTGCGACCGTGCAGTCCATCATCGACTGGCTCACCTCGCTCGGCATGACGAGCGAATCGGCCGCCGGGGCAGCAGCCTCGATCGATCCGCAGACGCTGCTCGATGTCGCGGCCGGCATCGCCGACGCCGTGTTCGGTGCCGCGACCGCATTCTTCTTCGTGCTCGCCTACGTCATCTTCATGGCAGCGGATGCCTCGCGCCTCGGTCGCGACGACCGGGTCTTCGGCACCGCGGCGGCCGACGTGATCGGGGCCCGCTACTTCTCGGGTGTGCGCCGGTATTACGTGGTGAACGCGTCGTTCGGTCTCGTCGTCGCCGTGCTCGACGGGCTCTTCCTGTGGTGGGTCGGGGTGCCGATCCCGCTCGTCTGGGCGATCCTCGCCTTCGTCACCAACTTCATCCCGAACATCGGCTTCGTGATCGGGGTCATCCCGCCCGCCGTGCTCGCGCTCGTCGTGGGCGGCTGGCCGCTCTTCGTCGTCGTGGTGCTCGTCTACAGCGTCATCAACGTCGTGCTCCAGGTGCTCGTGCAGCCGAAGTTCGTGAGCGACGCGGTGGGGCTGAGCCTCACCCTCACGTTCTTCTCGGTCGTGTTCTGGGCGCTCGTGATCGGGCCGATCGGGGCGATCCTCTGCATCCCGCTGACCCTGCTCGTGCGCGCCCTGCTGCTCGAGCCCGACCAGCGATCGGGGCCGCTGCGACGACTCTCGGGCGACCCGCAGGCACGGGCGACCTGACGTTCACCGGGGATTCGCACCGGACTCTGGTGCACTGGCCCCGTGCGCGCGTAGTCTGCAGACACGTGAGATTGGGGAGATCATGGCGGAGTTCGAATACGGCCCGGTGGAGCTGTATCTGGTGGGGTTCGAGGGCGACCGTCCAGACGCCGGCACCATCGAGGCGATCAGCGAGCTGATCGAGGGCGGTGAGATCCGGTTGCTCGACTTCCTCGTGATCTCGCGCGAGCCCGACGGCTCGGTGCAGATCACCGAGTTCGAAGACGTGAGCGACGAGTACGGCTTCGGCGCGGTCGAGCTCGAGGCGATCGGCCTCGTCGCCGACGAAGACGCCGCCGAGTTCGCCGAGGGCATTCCGCCCGGCACCTCGGGTGCACTGCTCGCGATCGAGCTCGTGTGGGCCAAGCGTCTCGCATCGAAGTTCGCACAGTCGGGCGGCATCGTGCTGCAGACCGAACGCATCCCCGCGCCCGTGGTGAACGCCGCGCTCGCCGAAGCAGAAGAGGAGTAGGAAGATGCCGTTCAGAAGAATGGGTCGCCCGGGGCTGATCGGCATGGCCGCTCGCACGGCCGTCGTCGCCGGCACCGCCACCGCCGTGAGCGGGGGCATGCAACGACGTCAGCAGGAGAAGGCCCAGGGCCAGTACGAACAACAGCAGTACGAGGCACAGCAGCAGCAGGCGCAGATCGATGCCGCGGCGCAGCAGGCCGTCGCCCAGCAACAGGCCGCGATGGGCGTCGCCCCTCCGCAGGCCGCAGCGGCGCCGGCAGGCGGGGTCGACATCGTCGCCGAACTGCAGAAGCTCGGCGCGCTGAAGGAGCAGGGCATCCTGAGCGACGACGAGTTCGCCGCCGCCAAGGCGAAGCTGCTCGGCTGAGGCGTGACTCCCCATAGCCGATCGACGCAGTGGGTGGAACCCCTGTCGCCGATCCTTTCGAGCTGCCTAGGCTGAGGCATGACCGTCTCACTCAGGGGTGTCTCAACCGTGGTTCCGTCGACCGTGCTCGTGCAAGACGAGGTACGCGACGTGTTCGCGGGGCAGCCCGGGCTCGGCCGACTCGGCCAGCGCATCGTCGCCACCTCGTTCAACGTGTCGGGCATCGAGACCCGCTACACGGTGCTCGACGAACGACGTGGCCGAGCGCCAGCGAAACCTCCTGAAAGCTGAGCTGCACGTCACTCGGATCAGGCTCGCTCAAGTCACCGACGACTCACAGCTGCTTCGTGAAGAGCTCGACGCCGCGCGCACTGCGGTCAAGCGGATGATGCGTGGTCATGTCGTCGACGTTGGCGCTTGAGCTGCGCACAGGTGGTCGCGGTAGCCGCCAGGGATACGTGGCTATGTCAAGTTGATTCGGGACCAGGTGACGGCTCGATTCAAGACCACCCCAACCGCTCCCGCCTGCTCGATCTTGGAACCCTTGGGGTATGCGGGCATCTCCTCATGACCGCGATGGCGATTCACGAAGGAGTGCTGATGCCACGATCCCGACCGCTGTTCTCGTAGCCGGATTGGCCCTTGGCGGTAGTGCGGCTGCACTCGACCGAGACCTCCTTCACAGAATTGGGAACCGCTCAGCCCTTGCCGGACATTGAAAAGTAGTGGACGAAGTTCGCCCACGTCTTGACGAGAGGATTGCGTTCTGGGCACTGCGAAAGGCAGTAGCGGCGATCGTGGCCGCGTCCTTCATGATGATCGGTCTCGGTGCGACGAGCGCCGTAGCTGCAGAACCGGACGCGTCGGATTCCGTGGTTGAGAACGGCACGACGTACGGCCCCAACGAGGATGTCGGGGCGGTTCGCGTCATAGATCGAACCTTCGAGAGCATGCCGATTCCCGCGACTGCGGCGAAGACGCTGCAATCGACAGGAGTGACCCCTTACGTCGCCACAGAGTACGCTCGATCGCGGCATTCCCACGGAATCAGCTCGGGGTGTGCCCAAACGGCATCCGTCAACGGCATCCTTTCGTCGTTTGCGTGGCCCTGGTGGTACCAGCGATCCTTCGTGACGGTGAAGGTCAACCCGGGTGCTACGGTTTCCTGGTCAACGACCCGGGCATGTCAGAACAGCGGATCTACGACATGGCATTCCGAGAATGCAATCGGCTCGTCTGTCACGGCGCTGTCGCCTGACGTCAATCTGGCGTGCAATCCCGGTTGACGCCGAAATTGATGTGTGAGAAGGAGGCATGATGGTCGAATCGGATTCCCCTGCTGAGTTGGGTCGTGCACGATTGAGCGTTTCCAAGATCGCCGTGTCGTTGATACTCGGTGTCCTCACGGGCGTTGTGGTCTACTACGTCATCGCGGTGGTCGCGACGGCGCAAGTCCCTGGGCCCTTCACGGTCCATCCCCTGACCTTGGCGTTGATCGCCATCGTCGGTGCCCTCGTGGTAGCCATTGCGTGGCGCTGGCCCGTCGTGGGCCTGACGGCCGGCGTTGTCATCGTCCTCGTGGTCGCCGCCGTTGTGGCAGCGCGAATCGGATGGTCGGCGGCGGGTTCGGATTGGCTGAATCCGTTCAATGCGGTGGCCTTCGGCGCAGCGAGCGGCTACCCGGCCCTCGTTGGCGCCGTGATGGCCAGCGTGTCCGGGTTGAGACTGCGCTCCCGAACCGCGTAACACCGAGCCACTGATCCTCAACATGGCTCCCGGTCACCTCGGGCGACCGGGGGCCACCCCTCTTGCCGTCGACGACGACGGCTATTCAGCAATGGGCGGCGGGCGGCGCCAGACGCTCAGGCGACCGACTGAGCAGCCCCACGAAGGTCACCACCACCCTCCGCCGCCAGCGGGGCATGACCAGGAAGTCGCCGCTGCCGCCGTCGAGCAAGCCTGCCGCAGACTCCGACTACCGACTATGCGAGCAGTCAAGGACGAAGCCGTGAAAGCGGCCGAACGGTGAGCAACTGTCCTGCCACGGCTTCCTCGCCGATGCGATGACCGCGACCGCCGCTCCACGATCCGCCGCGTCTCAGCCGCAAGCTCCCCCCGGGAACAAGTGGCTCGGCAACTTCGACTTCGACGCGATTCCGAACGTCAACGCCGCGACCATCCACACTCTCGCCACCGGCGACTGGATTCGCCGCGGCGACCCGCTCAGCCTGATCGGCGACTCCGGCACCGGGAAGAATCACCTCCTGATCGGGCTCGGCACCTCGCACGCGGCGGACAGATATACAACCTGGTATCAAGCCGCGGTCAGTCCTCGCCATCCACAACGGTGAGCTCCAACGTCTTACGTCGCAGCACGACCGCGCAGACGACGACAGCGAGGGCAGCGAGCAGGCCGAAGAGCATTGGCGGGCCGCCGACGCGCGCTACAGATCCGGCGTGGATGAAGACGCCTGCGAACAGCACGCCCGAAGAAATGAGAGCAAGAGTGAAGATCGTCGCCCACAATTTCCGTCGCCGAGGGCGGGTGTCTGCGGTCGCGGCAGACAGTACCTGCCAAGCGGCAATGAGGGCTAACTCAAACAATCCGATTGCGATTCCGATGACGATGACGTAGGGGCGCGCTAGGTCTGCATACTCCGGGTATTGGGTCGCAGACTGGGCGGCGGCGCTCGGGACGATCCAGAACTGTAGCAGTAAGGCAATAACGAACAGCGCAACCAGTGCGAAGCGCACTGTGGGAACGTGCTGGTTGGAGAGGACCATCAGAAAATTATCTCGCCTTGATTCTCGAAAACTGTGCCAACGAAGTGAGCGGCCGTGCGGGGCCTGGCTGAAGACCCGCGTCGCCCCATCTGTACCGAACGCCACATTGAATGACAGCAATGCCCAGACCACGAAAACACCCGCCGATCCGACCGTGGTCGTCAGGGCTCCCGCCGACTTGAGGATCAAGCGGCCACGCAGGGTTCCTTGCTGGGTGCTCACGCAACGATGATGTCCGGCACACCGGAATAGGTTGCATTACGGGCTCTCAGCAGACCCCCCTTTCTTCTCTTCGCGTGCGGTGAGGACTCGGAACAGGAGTTCGGCGGCCCCGGCGACTCGTACGACGACAACGCCCTCCCCTCGCGCCCTGCGGAGATGTCACTGCCGTTATAGCCACGTGTACGTGACGCTTGTGCCTCGCTAACCTGGCGAAATCGGACTCGCCGCGATCCCAGGACGCAGGCCATTGCGAGGACAATCAGCCCCAGAAGCTGAAGATAATTCGCGGTGAGCGGTTCCCTCCGAGCCTCGTGCGAGTCCTGTCGCGGCATCCGCTCGGCTGCCTACACTGAGTCATGACCGTCACTCTGAGGGGCCTCTCCACTGTCATTCCGCCGACCGTGCTCGTGCAAGACGAGGTACGCGACGTGTTCGCGGGGCAGCCCGGGCTCGGCCGTCTCGGCCAGCGCATCGTCGCCACCTCGTTCAACGTGTCGGGCATCGAGCGGCGCCACTCGGTGCTCGACGAGCTGCGCTGGGACGCGCGCCCCGACAACCCGGTGTTCTTCGACATCGACTCGGGTGAGCTGCTGATGCCGGGCACGAAGGTGCGCAACGAGCTCTACGCAGAACATGCGACGAAGCTCTACATCGAGGCGGGCCGCGCGGCGATCGAGGCGACGCCGGGCCTCGAGGCATCCGATGTCACGCATGTCATCACCGTCTCGTGCACGGGCTTCTACGCGCCCGGCCCCGACTTCATGATCGCCCGCGAGCTGGGGCTCGACCCCGGCGTCGAGCGCTACCACCTCGGGTTCATGGGCTGCTACGCGTCGATTCCGGCATTGCGCATCGCCTCGCAACTTGCGAAAGCGGATGCCTCGGCGGTGGTGCTCGTCGTCTCCGTCGAGCTCTGCACGCTGCACCTGCGCACCTCGAACGACCCCGACACGATCGTGGCGTCGTCGCTGTTCGCCGACGGTGCGGGCTCCGGAATCGTCACGGCCCGGCCGTTGGAATCGGGGGAGCGGGCCTTCGATCTCGACCGCTTCGCGACCCGCATCACACCGGTCGGCGAGGGTGACATGGCGTGGAAGATCGGCGACCACGGCTTCGAGATGGTGCTCTCCAACGCGATCCCGGCGATCATCGACGACCACATCACCGGTGCGCTCGAGCCGCTCTTCGCGCACGACGACGCGCTCGCCGCGGCGCTCGCGGGCGACGGGTCCTCCGACGCCGTCGAGCACTGGGCGATCCACCCCGGCGGGCGGTCGATCCTCGACAAGGTCGAGTCGCGGCTCGGTCTCACCGAGGCGCAGCTCGTGCCGGCGCGCGAGACGCTGCGCGACTACGGCAACATGTCGAGCGCGACGGTGCTGTTCGTGCTGCGCAACATCCTGCACTCGGATGCCGCCGCCGACGGCGACCGGGTCGCCGCGATGGCCTTCGGACCGGGGCTGACGGTCGAATCGGCGCTCATGACCGTTCGGGTGTGACGGTCGTGTCGCCCTGCTCATCTGCGTCGCCGGCGTCTGGGTCGCCGGCGGGCCTCGGGTCGCAGGCGTCTGGGTCGCCGGCGGGCCTCGGCTCGCGCGACGGCGAGGCGCAGGAGCTCATGGACAGCCCCGACGCCGATCCCGCGATGCTCGCGAAGACCTACGAGCGGTTCCGGCTCGTGAACGCCGTCGTCTCGGGGGAGCGCGCGGTGTACCTGCAGTGGGTGCGGCCGCGGCTCTCCCCGGTCTGGGGCACGCGCCTGCTCGACATCGGAGCGGGCAGCGCCGACCTGCCGCGACGGCTGCTGCGATGGGCCGAGGAAGACGGGCTGCGTCTCGAGGTCACCGCGATCGATCCCGATGCGCGGGCGATGGCGTGGGCGGCGGCGAAGCCGCCGACGGCCGGGTTGACGCTGCGGCGGGCCATGAGCGGCGAGCTCGTCGACGAGGGCGAGCACTTCGACGTCGTCATCTCGAACCACGTGCTGCACCACCTCGATGGGCGCGAGTTCGGGGCGCTCCTGCGAGACAGCGAGCTGCTGCTCGGCCCCGGCGGTCTCGCCGTGCACGGCGACATCGAGCGCACGCGGCTCGGCTACGCGGGCTTCTGGCTCGGCACACTGCCGTTCGCGGGCAACCTGCTCGCCGGTTCGTACATTCGCCCCGACGGGCTCACCTCCATTCGTCGCAGCCACACCGCGGCAGAACTCGCGCCCGTACTGCCCGATGGCTGGGCTGTGCGGCGGGCGTTCCCGTCGCGACTCGAGGTGATCTGGGGAGTGGATGTCTGAGGCATCCGCCGCCCGAAGCGGTGACGGCGGGCACGTTCGGATGCGCGACGTCGCCATCGTGGGCGGCGGACCCGTGGGCCTGTTGCTCGCCTGCCTGCTCGCGCAGCGCGGCCGCGATGTCGTCGTGCTCGAGCGGCGCACCGTGCGCTCGGGGCGGTCGCGGGCGATCGGCATCCACCCGCCGGGGCTGGGCGCGCTCGGCCGGGTCGGCCTCGACGCCGAGGTGCGGGATTCGGGCGTCGAGATCCGTGACGGACGTGTGACGTGCGAGGGCCGCGTGCTCGGGTCGATGTCGTTCGCGCGAGCCGGCTCGGTGTGGTCGCTGCCGCAGCTCGAGACCGAGGCCATGCTCGAGCGCCGTCTCGAGGACCTCGCGCCTGGCGCACTCGAGCATGGCGTCGAGGTGCGTACGCTCCGCGACCGGGGCACGCACGTCGAGGTCGCGGGCGACCGAGGCGACGGGACCGTCGCAGTACGCGCGCGCTACGTGGTCGGTGCCGACGGGGTGCGCAGCGGCATCCGCGACCTCGTGGGCATCGGCTGGGCGCCGCGTCCTGGCCGCGCGCACTATGTGATGGGCGACACCCGCGACGACACCGGGGAGCCGTCGACGGCGCTGCTGCACTTCGAGCCCGCGGGCGTCGTCGAGTCGTTTCCCCTGCCCGGCGGGCGTCGCCGGTGGGTCGCGTGGGTGCGGCGGCCGCCGCGGGAGGCCGGGGCGCCGCAACTCGCCACGATCGTCGCCGCGCGCGTCGACGGCCGGTTCGACGTGTCGGCCGCGGCTGAGCCGAGCGTCTTCGAGGCGCGCCAGCACCTGGCCGAGCGGATGCATCGCGGCCGCGTCGCGCTCGTCGGCGATGCCGCGCACGAGATCAGCCCGATCGGCGGTCAGGGCATGAACCTCGGCTGGCTCGACGCCCTCGCCCTCGACCGCGACCTTGCGGCGGCGCTCGACGCCGGCGCCCCGCTCGACGCGTTCGAGCGCTACGAGCGCGTGCGCCGGGTGTCGGCGTCGCGGGCGATCCGCCAAGCGGCGTTCAACATGCGCATGGGCGCGCCGGCCGCGGGCGGGCGCCTGCGACTCCGCAACGCCGCCGTGCGCACGCTCGCCGTGCCGCCGCTGAGGGCGGTGCTCGCCCGGGCGTTCACGATGCGCTGGCTGTAGCTCGCTGCATCCGTTCGCTGCTCGCTGCGCGCCGCGCCGCTCGCCGCGCCTCGCGTCGGAGGACGGTTCTCGCGTCGGAGGACGCCGACCCGTTGCCTCCGACGCGACCCGTTACCTCCGACGCGACCCGTTACCTCCGACGCTCAGAGCACGACGCTCAGAGCACGACGCGGGTGAGGCGGAAGACCGGGATCAGGCGCTCGGTCTTCAGTTGGTAGTCGGCGTAGGGCGGGTAGGCCTCGACGGCCCGTGCCCACCAGCGCTCGCGCTCTTCACCCTCGAGTTCGTGTGCCTCGTAGTCGTGCTTCTCGCCTCCGTCTTGCAGCTCGACGTGCGGGTGCTTCTTCACGTTCCAGTACCAGACCGGATGCTTCGGCGCCCCGCCGAGCGAGGCGACCACCGCGTACTCGCCGTCGTGCTCGACGCGCATGAGGGCGGTCTTGCGGAGTTTGCCCGACTTGGCCCCGACCGTGGTGAGCACGATGATCGGCATGCCCCGCAGGGTGTTCGACGCCTCGCCGTTCGACGCCTCGAACGCCTCGGCCTGCGTGCGCGCCCAGCCCGACGTGCTCGGCTCGTACTCGCCTTCCAACGGCATGGATCCTCCTCGTTCGGATGCACCATCCACGATACGGCGAGAATCTCAGACCCCTGCCGGGCCGAGCGTTCACCGCGGCGTCACCCGGCGTTCATCGACCGTCGCCGTCACGTCGACTTCGCTCGATACGGTCAGGCTCGTCCTCCGCCCCCGATGAAAGAGCTGCGCCGTGTCTGCATCTGGATCCGATCGATTCCGCACGCGGCTTCGCCGCTTCGCCGCACTCGCCCTGAGCGGTGCCCTCGCCGCGACCGGGGTTTCGCTCGTCGCGGTGCCCGCGTACGCCGCGAGCACCGCGGACCCGTCGACCTGGCCGCTCATCGTGAGCGAGATCGTCGCCGACAACACCGGGTACGACGACTTCGAGTTCTTCGAGGTGCACAACACCACCGGCGAGGCGATCGACCTCGACGCACGGGGCATCCGCTTCTCGTACCTGTACGCCGACGATGACAACACCGCGGCCGACGTGCCGCTGACCGTGCCGGCCGGCACGACGATCGCCGCGGGCGAGACGCTCGCGATCTGGCTGAGCTACCGCACCGCGACGGTCGACAGCTTCGCGAAGAGCGAGGCCGACTTCAGGGCGCACTATGCCGCGGGCCGGTCCGATGCCGACTATCGCGTCGTGCGCGCCGAGGGCCAGCCGGGCTTCGCGAACGGCGGTGACCGCGGGGTGCGGGTCAGCGAAGCCGGCGGCACCCAGCTCAGCCGGGCGTTCTACCCGGCGGGGTCGCTCGGGGCGGGAACCGCGGCGACCTTCCGAGTGCCCGCCGACGCGGAGGCCCGCTCGCTGCCGGTGCTCGATCGCCTGCAGGCCCCGACCCCCGGCGTGCTCGACCCCGATTCGCTCGTCGCCGACGACAACAACCCCGACCCCGGGGCCGAGCTGGCGCCGCGTGACCTGCTCATCACCGAGATCGCCCCCGACAACGTCGGCACCGACCGTTACGAGTTCATCGAGGTGCGCAACACCACGTCGAGGGCGATCGACCTCACCGACGCCGGGGCGCGGCTCGTCTACGACTTCGGTTCGGGCACGAAAGACCTCGTCTACCCGGCCGGCACGGTGATCGCCGCCGGTCAGGCGGCCGTGTTCTGGGTGTCATACGAGAACACCGCTGACCTCACCGCGGCCGACTTCCAGGCGCACTACGCCGACTCGGGCGCCGACAACTATCCGGTGGTGCCGGTCACGGGGCAGGCGGGGCTCGCCAACGCCGGCCCCCGCGGAGTGGCGATCGTCGCCGCCGGCGTCGAGATCTCGTCAGCGCAGTACCTGGCCGGTCAAGTGGGCCCGGGACTCAGCGCCCACTACCGCCTTCCCTCACGAGCGGATGCCACGAGCCTCGCGCTGCTCGCCGCGGCCGCAGCGCCGAGCCCCGGTGTCGTCGACCCAGAGGCGCTGCTGCCGGCACCGTTCGAGCCGCAGCCCGACCCGTCGCTCGTGACCGCGCCCCTGCAGATCACCGAGCTGCTGCCCGACTCGGCGAACATCGGCGGATCCGACGGCTATGAGTTCGTCGAGGTCTACAACGCGACCAGCGCCCCGGTCGACTTCGCCGACTACTCGCTGCGCTACCTCTACCCGCTCGCCGACCTCACCAACTCGTCGACGGCGCTGTGGCCGTCGTCGCCGCGCGAGGCGATCATCGAGCCCGGCGGAAGGCTCGTCTTCTGGATCAAGAACGGCTCGAATGCCGAGCTGACGGCGACCGACTTCAACGCGAAGTGGGGCACGGCCCTCACAGGCGGCACCGAGCTGCTCGAGATCGCCAGCGGCGGCATGGCCAACGGTTCTGCTCGCGGCGTCGAGATCGTCACGAACACCGGGGCGAGCGTCAACCGCGCCTATTACAACCTCGGCGGCGTCGACGACACGGTCGCCGATCAGGGCATCCAGTACGCCACGAACCCGGCGGAACTCGGGATCCAGACCAAGCTCGGCACTCAGGCAGCGACACCGGGGGCCGTGCACGCGACGCAGGTTCCCGCCGGCCTGATGGTCGTGCCCGTCGATGCGGTGGCCCCCGTGATCACCGATCGCACGCCCGCCGAGATCGACCCGTCGACCGAGTTCGCATTCGCGTTCACCGTGAGCGACGACGTCGCCGCGCGCACCGTCGCGCTGTCGTTCCGCACGAATCTCGACGCCGAACCGCAGCGCGTCGAGCTGCTGCGAACCGGAGCCGACGAATACACGCACAGCCTGCCCGCCGTCGACCTGATCGGCAAGCGTTTCGTCGAGTACACGCTGACCGCCAGTGACGGCACGAACGTCACGACGACGGAGCTGCGCACCCTGCCGGTCACGGGGATCGACCCGTCGCCGCTGCGACTGAACGTGACCGACGGGCAGTACGCGGCGGGCACCCTGCCCCTCTCGGCGGCCGGAGACGTCTTCCCAGCCTCCATCGGGCTGACCGTCGACGGGGCAGCCCTCGACGGCACTCCCGGCCTCGAATCCGAGCCCGTCTTCGCCTTCGAAGCGAGCCGCGTCGACACGTTCTTCAAGAACGGCGTGCTGATCGGCGACGAGGTGCTGCGCATCTTCGACGACGGCATCTACTCCGGATGGGAGACCATCACCACCCCGGTGCCGCGGGGCCACATCGAGCAGGGTGAGCCGCTCACGGTCAGTGTGTTCGCCGGCACGAAGGCCGCACCGGAGATCGACCCGAACGAGAACAACGACGACTTCAGCATCCGCAACCTTCGGCTCGTGCTTCCCGACGGGCGCTCCCTGCGGCCCGCGGGGTACGACGACGGCCAGTCGGAGCTCTCGATGGGCGACAGCACCGGCACGCTCGACGCCTTCCACTCCGAGTTCAGCATTCCCGAAGACGCGTTCACCGCGGTGAGCGCCGCGTGGAACACGACGAGCGTCACCGACGGCGCGCACCCCATCGGGGCATCCGATGGCACCACCGCCATCGAACGAACCGTCGTCGTCGACAACACCGCCCCGGCCATCGAGACGACGATGGTCGACGGCAAGCTCTACCAGGGCGAATTCATGATCGAAGCGGATGCCGCCGATGACGGTTCCGGCCTGGAATCGCTCTCCGCGACGCTCGACGGGCGGGCGATCACCCTGCCCTACGCCTCGTCGTCGATCACGCTGCCCGACGGCACGCACGAACTGGTGCTGACCGCGGCCGACGCGGTGGGCAACCAGGCGGTGCGCACGATCGCGTTCGACACTCCGGTCGAAGAACCCGGCAACGAACTCATCTCCCCGCTCGACGGCACGGTGGCGGCGCCGGGTGAGCAGCAGCTCGTCGCTCGAGCGGTCGACCCCTCCGGCGACCGCCTCGACGTGGCGTTCAAGGAGGGCTACCGGCTGACGCCTGCCGCCGGCGTCTCGGTGAGCTCGGGAAGCACGAACATCGCCGACTCGGTCGATCGGGCCGCCGGCCGGGCGCTCACCGCCGACGAGGCGACCGCGATCGGCCTGCTCGACCGGGCCGCCGTGCCCGAGACATCCGATACCGCCTTCCCCTACCAGCTCTTCACCGTCGACGTGCCGAGCGACGCGGGTGCCGACTTCCAGACGCGCGTGCGGTGGGACGGCTCGGCGAATGCGGGGGCGAAGGTGCTGATGTACGTGCTCGACGTCGAGGCCGGCGCGTGGGAGGAGATCGACCGGCACCTCACCACAGGCGGCGCCGCCACGGAGTTCGTGCTCGAAGCGCTCGTTCCCGCCGCCGGGCACGTCGAGGGCGGCACGATCACCGTGCTCGTGCAGCACTCCGAGGGCTTCGCAGGCGAGAACCTCTCCGATCGAACGACGGTCGTTCAGCCGCGCAATCCCGCCGACACGCCGCGTGCCGAGTACGACTTCACGCTCGGGTGGGAGTCCGACACCCAGTACTACAACGCCACGTACTACGACCGGCAGCTCGACATCCACAAGTACTTCCTGGAGGAGCGGGCGGACCTGAACCTGCAGTACATGTTCCACACCGGCGACATCGTGGATGACTCGGAAGACCCTGCCCAGTGGGCGAACGCAGACCCCGCCTACCGGATGCTCGATGACGCCGCGCTTCCCTACGGCGTGCTCGCCGGCAACCACGACGTCGGCCACAAGGGGGTCGACTACACGAACTTCGGGCTGTACTTCGGCGCCGAGCGGTACGCGGCCAATCCCTGGTGGGGCGGCGACCACGCCGACAACCGCGGGCACTACGACCTGATCAGCTCGGGCGGCATCGACTTCCTGATGCTCTACATGGGCTGGGATCCGGGCGACGCCGAGATCGCCTGGATGAACGAGGTGCTCGCCCAGTACCCCGAGCGGGTCGCGGTCATCAACCTGCACGAGTACATGCTGACCACCGGCGGCCTCGGGCCGATCCCACAGCAGATCTACGACGAGGTCGTCGCGCCGAACGCGAACGTGCGGTTCGTGCTCTCAGGGCACTACCACGACGCATTCACCCGGGTCGATGCCTTCGACGACGACGGCGACGGGGTCGCTGAGCGTCAGGTGACGCAGATGCTCTTCGACTACCAGGGGCTGCCGGAAGGAGGCCAGGCGTTCCTCAGACTGCTGCACTTCGACAATGCGGGCCAGCAGATCACGGTGCGCACGTACTCGCCGTACCTCGACCAGTACAACTCCGAGGATCCGACGCTCGCGCCGGAGCACCAGGAGTTCACGATCCCGTACACCCAGGCGGGCATCGCGCCGCAGACGAAGTCCCTGGCGACCGACGCGTTCCGGGCCGACATCCTCACGTCGAAGGTGATCGAACAGTTCGACGACGTCGAAAGCGGCAGCGAACTCTCCGCAACCTGGAACCCGGGCCTCGGCACGCACGGCTGGTACGTCTCCTCAGCGGATCCGTACGGTGCCGCCGCGGTCTCCGAGGTGCGACTGCTCACGCTCGAGGAGGACGGCGGGCCCGGAGAACCCGGCGGCCCGGGCGAGCCGGATGGCAAGCCCGGCGACGCATCCGTGCCGGTGCCGGGCGATGAACTCGACCCAGCGCTCGAGGGGGCGATCACCTCGCCCGCCTCGGCTCGCATCGGCGACCCGATCACGGTCGGCATCGGTGCGCAGCGCGCAGGCGAATGGGTCGCACTGTGGCTGCACTCCACCCCGACTCCGCTCGGCGGCTGGACACAGGTGGGTGCCGACGGCAGTGTGCGCACGGTCGTTCCGGCCGGCCTCCCGCTCGGGGCGCACTCGCTCGTCGTGCAGGACGCCGGCAACGCGGTGCTCGGGTGGAACCCGATCACGATCGAGGCGGCACCGGGCGACGCCGGGCTCGGCGGCGGGGGCAGTGGCATCGGCGCCGGGAGCGGAGGGGCCGGCGCCGACGGTGCTGCGGACGCCGGATCGAGCGGCCTCGCGGCCACTGGATTCACGGTGGCGCCCGCGGCCGTGACCGGCCTTCTCGTGCTCATCGCCGGTGGCGTGCTGCTCATGCTGCGCCGGCGGGAGGCGTTCAGCGGTTCGCAGGTTCCCAGCCGAGGCTCGGCGCCACGTGCTCGGCGAAGGCCGCGATGAGTCGCAGGTTGAACTCGACGCCGAGCTGGCTCGGGATCGTGATCATGAGGGTGTCGGCCTCTCGGATCGCCGCGTCGCGCTGCAACTGCTCGACGAGCTTGTCGGGCGTGCCTGCGTAGGTCTTGCCGAAGGTCGAGCGCATGCCATCGATGTAGCCGACGCCGTCGCCGTCTTGCCGGCCGCCGAAGTAGAGCTCGTCTTCGGCGGTCGAGATCGGGAAGATCGAACGACTCACCGAGGTGCGCGGCTCACCCGGGTGGCCGGCCTCCCGCCAGGCCGCGCGGAACGTCTGGATCTGCTGCGCCTGGAGCTCGTCGAAGGGCATGCCGCGGTCCTCGGTGAGCAGGGTCGACGACATGAGGTTCACGCCCCGGCGCCCGGCCCAAGCGGCCGAGTCGCTGTTGCCGGCTCCCCACCAGATGCGGGAGCGCAGGCCGGGCGAGTACGGCTCGATGCGCTGCAGACCGTTCGCCGTGCCGGTCGGGCCGCCGCCGCCGAACGGCGATGAGGCATCCGGTTCGGCGATGCCCTGGCCCTCGACGGCCTCGAGGAACCGGTCGAAGTGCGCACGGGCGATGTCGGCCCCGCGCGGGTCCTGTGAGCCGGTGTAGCCGAAGGCCTCGTAGCCGCGCACGACCGTCTCGGGTGATCCCCGGCTGACGCCGAGCGCGAGTCGGCCGCCCGAGATGAGGTCGACCGCTGCGGCCTCCTCGGCGAGGTGCAGCGGGTTCTCGTAGCGCATGTCGATGACGCCGGTGCCGACCTCGATGTGGCGGGTGCGCGCCGCGATCGCCGCGAGCAGCGGCATCGGCGACGCCTGCTGGCGAGCGAAGTGGTGCACGCGGAAGTATGCGCCGTTCACGCCGAGCTCGTCCATGCCCTGGGCGAGGTCGATCGCCTGCAGCATCGAGTCGGCGGCCGAGAGTTCGCGACCGCCGCCGAGCGGGCCGTAGTGTCCGAAGGAGAGCGTTCCGAAGCGTTGCACGTCTGGTGGAACGACCGGGCGCCGGAGGCTATTCCGGTGCGTGGATGCCGCGGCGCTCGCGGCTCAGCTGTGCCCGCCGGTGCTCAGCTCCGTGCGAGCACGAGCGAGAATTCGACGAACCCGTCGGGCTCGACCGAGACGAAGCCGAGGTTCGGTGCCTCGACGCCGAAGTCGGCGAAGGTGATCGGGATGCTGCCGGCGACCTGGCCGTCGGCGCCGTTCCAGACCGCGTCGATGTCGACCGTGACGGTGCGGGTGACACCCGCGAGCGTGAGGTCGCCTGTCGCCTGCAGGGTCTGTGCGCCGCCGACGACCGGTGCGGTGTCGACCGCGATCGGTTCGGCGAGCACGAAGGTCGCGGTCGGGAACTCGTCGACGCGCAGGGCGCTCGAGCGGAAGTACTCGTCGCGGTTGCCCGAGTCGGTGGCGATCGACGCCACGTCGACCTCGAGCGACGCGGCGGTGAGGCTCAACCCGTCGACCGTGAAGTCACCGGTCACATCGGAGGTGCGACCGGTGACGGTGACGTCGGTGCCGTTCAGCACCTCGTCGACCCGGTAGCCGGCGAAGGAGCCGTCGGCGACGGTCCAGTCGCCGGTCAGGTCGGGTGCTGCGGCACCGGGGTCGGACGTCGGAACTGCTGTGACGGAGGGCGCGGCCTCCGCCTCTCCGACGATGAGGTCGCGGTAGATGATGGGCCCGGCGATGGCGGCAGTGGCGCCGAGCACGAGCACCCCCGCGATGATCGAGGCGATGATGATCTTCGTTCGCTTCTGCATGCTGCTCCTCCGGGTCGGACATCGAGCCTTGCCGACGAACGTATGAGAAAGCATAGAATTGACTGGGATCTTCTCGAGATGACGGCGGATGACGCAGACTGTCGAACATGAGCGACCCACACCTCCTCGGGCCGGGCCTCTTGCCGACGCCGTTCACCGCCGACGAGATCCGCGACGCGAGCGGGTCGGGCAAGACGATCCGCATCCTCGTCGAGGAGCCCGGCGGCGAGACGTTCGAGCGTGTCAACCGCTTCAGCGACTGCGACGACGAAGGCGCGACCCTCGAACGCTGGCGGGTCGCTGTCGACGGCGAGGTCGACGGCGAGGTCGCGAGCGGGCGGGTGACCTGGCGCGAATTGCAGGGGCATGCCGCATTCGCGGCCGAGCGCACGACGCTGACCGAGGAGACCCTCGAGCTCCCGATCGGAAGCGTCGAGTGCCTGCGGTACGACACCCGCGACGAGACGCCGGATGCCCCGATCGAGACGTTCTGGTTCGCCCGGGCCTTTCCGGGCATGCCGGTGCGGTACGAGTCGCCGACGCCCGCCGGGATCGTGTGCACCACGGTGCTCGCCGTCGAAGCGACGCGCTGACGGGCTGGACGCGCCCTACGAACGCGCCTCTTCGGTTGACAGCTGCTCTTCGATCGCGGCGGCGATCCTGCGCTGGATGACCCGGTCGTGCAGTGCCGGCCCGGTTGCAGTGCCGTCGTCCTCGTACTCGCCCGCGCGGCTCGGATCGAGCAGGCGCCGCATGCCGGCGCGCGTCACGCGCTCGTCGAGCGCGGTGCTGCCGCTCAGGGCGAGCAGGGCGGCACCTTGGTCGAGGGCGGCGAGCAATGCCCCGACCTCGTTCGAGGCGAGGATCTCGTCTTCAGGGCGGGATTGCGCTGCGATCGCCACATAGGCGTCGGTCAGCTGCGACATCCGCTTGCCCAACTCGACGACCAGGGCCCCGTCGCGTGCGGCCGTCGCGATGAACTCGAGGGTCGCGAGCGCGAAGCCGCGGATCGCCTCGACGACCTCATCGCTCCCGTAACGGCCGGCGTCGACGTCGTCGGGCTGCTCGAAGAGATCCCACGAGCCGTCGGCGAGCGCCGTCTCGAGGTTCGCGTCCATCACCGCGAGGAAGAGGGTGGCCTTGCCGTCGAAGTTCGAGTACACCGCTCCCTTGGAGAAGCCCGCCTCGCGTGCGATGAGTTCGAGGCTCGCCCCGTGGTACCCGTCGCGACTGAAGACGGTTCGCGCCGCGAGGATCAGTGCGTCGCGCGTCAGCCGCTGGCTCTCCTGCCGCGAGCGACGGGAAGTAGGGGCGGCCATGCACAGATCATACGTCGAGACGGTGGTGTTGACATTCTCTAGGTATCTGAATACTGTCGGTATTCAAATACCGACAGTATTCCGGAGGGTTTCAATGGACCAGGATGTCCTGTGTGTGTCCGGCCTCACGCGCCGGTTCGGCACGACCGTCGCGAACGACGACGTCTCGTTGCGAGTGAAGCCCGGCGACGTCGTGGGCCTCCTCGGCCACAACGGCGCCGGAAAGACCACTCTCGTCTCGCAGCTCGTCGGCCTGCTCCGGCCCGATGCCGGCACGATCCGCGTCGGCGGCATCGACGCGGTCGCCGACCCGGCCGCCGCCCGGCGCCACGTCGCGATGCAGCCGCAGGCACAGGCTCCGATCGACGGGCTGACGCCGCGCACGGCGATCGAGATCGCCGGCCGCATCCGCGGCCTGTCGAACCGAGACGCGCGAGCCGGCGCCATCCGCTTGGCTGAGGAGCTGGATATCGGGCACTGGCTCGATCAGCGCGCCCTGCCCGAGGGTCGCGGCCTGTCGGGAGGCATCCGACGCCTCACCGCCTTCGCCATGACCGTCGCCGCTCCGACGCCGCTGCTCGTGCTCGACGAGCCGACGAACGACATCGACGCCTCGCGGCGACGCCTGCTCTGGAACGCCGTTCGCCGGCGTGGCGACGAGGGCGCCGGCGTGCTGCTCGTCACCCACAACGTCATCGAGGCGGAGCGGATCGTCGACGACCTCGTCATCCTGGACCGCGGCACGGTGATCGCCTCCGGTTCGCCCGCCCGGCTCCGCGGCACGCACGACGGCGACCTCCGCCTCGAACTCGAGCTCCCGCCGGGTGGGCCCGACCCCACCGCAGACGCCCGCGACCTTCCCGTCACCCCGCTGCGTCTCGTGCGCACAGGCCGCCGCGTGCTGCTGACCCTCCCCGCGGGCGAGGCGGCTCCGGCGGTCACGTGGGCGACCGGGCTGCGTGCCGAGAACCGGCTCGATGGCTACTCACTCGGGCCGACCACCCTCGAAGACGCGTACCTCGCCCTCACCGCGCGCGACGGCGAGCGCGACGACACGGCTCCGCGCACCATCGCCGCGACCATTTCGCAGGAGGCCCCGAATGTCTGAGCTGCCCACCGCGACAGCGCGCCCCGAACTCGACCCGGCACGGCAGTCGATCCCCAAGCGGGTGCACGTCAGCCTCTGGACCAGCTACATCACGCTGCTGCGCTGGACGCTGGCGCAGATCGGCAGCCTGTTGCCGCTCGTCATCATCATCCAGGCGCTCCTCGCCGCCGGCATCATCATCGGGTTCGGCTTCCTCATCCCCGACATCGACTCGTCGACGGCGATGTTCCTCTCGACGGGCGCGCCCACCGTACTGCTCCTCACCATCGGGCTGGTGATCGTGCCGCAGGGGGTCTCGCGAGCCCGTGCCGACGGCACCTTCGACTACATGCGCTCGCTGCCGATCGCCCGCCCGCTCCTGTTCGCTGCCGACCTCACGGTGTGGCTCATCATCGCGCTGCCGAGCGTGGCCGTAGCGATCGTCGTGGGGTGGCTCAGGTACGACCTGGTCTTCTCGTTCGACTGGCCCCTGCTCATCGCCGCGGCCATTCTCGTCACCGTGATGGCGACGGCGGTCGGCTACGCGATCGCCGTGAGCCTGCAGCCGATGCTGGCGCAGCTCGTCTCGCAGGTGCTCGTGTTCTTCGTGCTCCTGTTCTCGCCGATCACCTTCGCCGCCAGTCAGTTGCCCGAGTGGTTCCAGACGGTGCACGATTTCCTGCCGCTCCGCCCCGGGGCGGACCTCCTGCGGTCCGGATTGGCCGCCGACAGCTTCGAGGCGAGCGGCCGAGACCTGCTCGTGCTGATCGCGTGGTGCGTCGTCGGCATCGCGATCACCATTCGGGCGCTCGTTCGCCGCCGCTGACCGCGCTCAGGCCCTCGCGGCTCAGCCCGCGCCCAGCCGGTTGCCGCGACCCGCGACCTGCCCGCGACCCGCGAATGCGGCCCATCGAGCGCTGGCGCGCCACGCGGCATCCGTCTAGCGTGAGAGCCGGGGGAGATTCGGCGCGCAAGCCGGAATACCAGCCCTCTCGACAAAGTTGAGTTAAGTACACTCAAGTTTTGAACGAAGGGAGAGCCTGTGGCCAACATGCAGGGTGCGCCGAGCACGCAAGAGGAAGAGCAGAAGTCGGCGCTCGAACAGTACGGCGTCAACCTCACCGAGATCGCGAAGGCGGGCAAGCTCGACCCCGTCATCGGGCGTGACTCCGAGATCCGCCGCGTCAGCCAGGTGCTCACGAGGCGCACGAAGAACAACCCCGTGCTCATCGGCGAACCCGGCGTCGGCAAGACCGCCGTCGTCGAGGGGCTCGCCCAGCGCATCGTCGCGGGCGACGTCGCCGAGTCGCTGAAGGGCAAGCAGCTCATCTCGCTCGACATTTCGGCGCTCGTCGCGGGTGCGATGTACCGCGGCCAGTTCGAGGAGCGGCTGAAGGCCGTGCTGAAGGAGATCAACGACGCCGAGGGTCAGATCATCACCTTCGTCGACGAACTGCACCTGCTCATGGGTGCGGGTGGCGGCGAGGGCTCCGTCGCGGCCTCCAACATGCTGAAGCCCATGCTCGCCCGCGGCGAGCTGCGGCTCATCGGCGCGACCACGCTCAACGAGTATCGCGAATACATCGAGAAGGATGCCGCGCTCGAACGCCGATTCCAGCAGGTGTACGTCGGCGAGCCGAGCGTCGAAGACACGATCGCGATCCTGCGCGGACTCAAGGGCCGCTACGAGGCGCACCACGGGGTCACGATCTCCGACGCCGCGCTCGTCGCCGCGGCATCCCTGTCGAATCGCTACATCTCGGCCCGCCAATTGCCGGACAAGGCGATCGACCTCGTCGACGAAGCCATGTCGCGCCTCAAGATGGAGATCGACTCTTCGCCGGTGGAGATCGACCAGCTGAAGCGTCAGGTCGACCGCTTGCGGCTCGAGGAGCTCGCCCTCAAGAAGGAGAAGGACGACGCGTCGAAGGAGCGGCTCGGAAAGCTGCGCGAGACGCTCGTCGAGCAGGAGCGCGAGCTCGCCGGTCTCGAGGAGCGCTGGGCGCGCGAACGGATGTCGCTGAACCGCGTCGGCGAGCTGAAGAAGCAGCTCGACGAAGCGATGACGCAGCGTGACCGCGCCATGCGCGAGGCCGACTACGCGACGGCGTCGAAACTCGAGTACGAGACGATCGCTCGGCTGCAGCGCGACGTCGTCGAGGCGGAGCGGGCAGAGCAGGCCCCCGATGAGCCGCGCATGGTCAACGAGCAGGTCACCGAGGAGGACATCGCGCAGGTGATCGCCGCCTGGACCGGCATCCCCGTCGGCAGGCTCCTGCAGGGCGAGACCGAGAAGCTGCTGCACCTCGAGCAGGAACTCGGAAAGCGACTCATCGGCCAGAAGCGCGCCGTCGCGGCGGTCGCCGACTCGGTGCGCCGCTCGCGCGCCGGCATCAGCGACCCCAACCGGCCGACCGGGTCCTTCCTCTTCCTCGGCCCGACGGGCGTCGGCAAGACCGAACTTGCGAAGGCCCTCGCCGAGTTCCTCTTCGACGACGAGCACGCCATGGTGCGCATCGACATGTCGGAGTACGGCGAGAAGTTCTCGGTCTCCCGCCTCGTCGGCGCGCCCCCCGGGTATGTGGGATACGACCAGGGCGGTCAGCTCACCGAGGCCGTGCGTCGTCGCCCGTACTCCGTCATTCTCTTCGACGAGGTCGAGAAGGCGCACCCCGAGGTGTTCGACGTGCTGCTGCAGGTGCTCGACGACGGGCGTCTCACCGACGGCCAGGGTCGCACCGTCGACTTCCGCAACACGATCCTGATCCTCACGTCGAACCTCGGTTCGCAGTACCTGATCGATCCATCGCTCAGCTGGGACGAGAAGCAGCAGGCCGTGCTCGCGGCCGTGCGGCAGTCGTTCAAGCCCGAGTTCGTGAACCGGCTCGACGACATCGTCGTGTTCTCCGCGCTCAACGAGGAGGAACTCGGCGAGATCGTGAACCTCTACATCGACCGGCTCGGGGTGCGGCTGCACGAGCGGCGGCTGCAGCTCGGGGTCACCCCCGACGCTCGGGCGTGGCTCGCCGAACGCGGCTACGACCCGCTGTACGGAGCCCGGCCGCTGCGCCGCCTCATGCAGCACGAGATCGACGACCGGCTCGCCCGGGCGCTGCTCACCGGAGAGGTGCGCGACGGCGACACCGTCGTGGTCGGGCTCGAGGGCGACGGCGAGTCGCTCTCGGTCGCTCGCGCCGAGGTGCCGGTCGGAGGCGGGGCCGCGTCTGGCTCCGACGACGTCATCGACGCCGAGATCATCGAGTAGGACCTACCGGTCTTCGGTGCGGTCGTCTTCTTTGAGGATGCGCGGCAGGTATCCGAGATCGTCGAGTTGACGGATGACGAACTGACCCAGTGGTGCTCTCGCGAGTGACACCCGGTAGAAGCGTTGGCCGCGTTCATCGTGGACGAGCAGACCGCGCTTCACGAGCGACCGGATCGCCACCGAGCGTTGCGATGGGCTTCCCGGCAAGGCCGGCTCGAGGTCCCTCGCCTTCACGACCTCGCGGCGCGCCGCGATCTTGAGGGCTGCGCCTTCGTATGCGGTCGCGGCGCCACTGGCAGTCAGCCGGTCGATCGCAGGGTCGATCAGTTTGTCCATGACGAATGAGAAGTCCTGCATCTGCACCAGGCGTTCGAGATCGACGTGCAGGCCGCGTACGAAGAACTCGCACCAAGCCACGGTTCCTGCTGCCGAAAGATCATCGGCGGCCTCCAGCGCCGCGTAGTAGCCGTCGCGATCATTGCCGAACACCGCGGTGGGATTCACAGCACGGTACCCGGGAACCGAGTCGAACCCGTTGCGCCGCAACATCGCGTAGGTGAACAGGCGCGACACGCGGCCGTTGCCGTTCGTGAACGGATGGATCCAGACGAACCGGTGATGTGCGATCGCCGCGTGGAGCATCTGCTCGTGCGGAGGCATGCTGCGATTCGCGAAGTCGAGGAGCTCTGACATGTCGGCGTGAACATACACAGGCGATGGCGGCGAATGGGCTGAGTCGCTGATCGACACTTCATTGGCGCGATACTCGCCCGGAGTCCGGTCTCCCTCGCGACGCAGCCCGTTCGCGGCGATCCGATGGAGTTCACGGACGAAGACATGAGTCAACGGTTGAGACGGATCGATCGTGTCGATGAAGTCGATGCCGTCGAGGATGTTGGAGATCTCACGAAGCGAATCTGACGTCTGTGGTGCCGCCGATCCAACGGCTGGGAGATCGCTCAATGCGTCATATACCGTGGTGCGGTTGCCTTCGATACGCGCAGAGATCACACTCATGACGACACGGAACAAGGCATGGAGCTCCGTCAGGGTTCTTGCCGGAGTCGTCCCGCTGCCGAGATTGCCGCGGAGCCGTTCGATCTCGAATGCGTACCGCACGAGCTCCGAGCTGAAATCGACTGGTGGCAGTTCGTACTTCTTGTTCACGATGCTGGCCTCTATTTGTGGGCTGGTCAAGAACTATTTGTGCATGTTGTCGATTCTATCCCGGAAAATCAAGGGGTCTGTGGAGCGCTTGATCGTCACTATTTGCGAACGCGGTATCCGCTATTTGCGGAGTCCGGGTATGGCACGCCGCCGCTCAGGGCGCCGTGCTCTCCTCGGGTTCGGGGGCGCGCACGCCGTTCGCGCCCGCCGGGATGCGGCGCTCGAGGGCGATGGCGAGCACACCGATGCCGAGGCATCCGGCGACCATGATCGCGATGTACCACGCCCCCAATCCGTGGTCGAGCAGCATGCCCGCCGCGATCGGGCCGGCGATCGCCCCGCCCTGGAAGGCCGCAGAGTTGATCGCGTTGTAGCGGCCGCGATTGTGGTCGGAGGCGAGGTCGTTGTAGATCGCGGGAACCGTCGGCTGCAGTAGCGTCTCGCCGAACGCGAAGACGCCCATGAAGGCGAGCACGCCGATCGCGGCCGCCAGCGAGTCGGGCAGGAGCCCTGCGGTGCCGAGGATGAGCCAGGAGCAGGCCCAGACCCCGGCCATCACCCACATCACCCGGGTGCGCCGCTTACCGCTGATCTTCGCGAGCACGGCGAACTGCAGCAGCACGATGACCGCGGTGTTCACGGCGAACGAGAACCCGATGACCCGGGTCGAGACTTCGGCCACCTGCCGCGCGTACGCCGGGAAGCCAGCCTCCATCTGGCCGTAGCCGATGAACATGGCGAGGAACGTGAGCAGCGTCAGCCAGAGCACCGCGGGCTTGCGGAGGATCTTGCGGTACCCGCCCGCCGCTGCAGACTCCTCGCTCGGCTCCGCCTGCGTGTGCACATTGCGGAGCGGCCAGAGGAGCAGCGCCATCGGGCACCAGGCTCGTCGCGGCGTCGATGAGGAAGATCACGGTGAACGTCTCGGGCGAGTGCACGTCGACGTAGAAACCGCCGACGATGCCGCCGACCCCGATGCCGAGGTTCAGGAGGGCGAAGTTCACGCCGAAGTACTGCTGCCGCAGGTCGCCCGAGACCACCGCAGCGATGAGCGCATTGAAGCCGGGCCACGAGACGCCGAAGTTGACGCCGATCAGCACGAGCGCGACGGCGGCGACAGAGGGGTGCGTCGCGAAGGCGAGCAGGGTGCAGCCGGCGATCATCGAGACGAGGCCGACGAGCAGTACCGCCCGTGCGCCGAAGCGGTCGATGAGGGTGCCGCCCGGGCCCGTGACGATGAGTCCGACCACGGCGATGAGGCTCATGAGCGCGCCCGAAAGCCCGAGGTCGAACCCTCGCACCTCGTGCAGGTAGATGATCGTGAACGGCAGGGTGAGCCCTCGGCCGAGCGTCTGGATGGCGACGGTCGACAGCAGCCAGCGCCCCTCGGTGGGCAGGGCGCCCCAGAAGCCTCGCATGCCCGTCACCCATGCATCCTTTCGGATACCTCCGACATCGCGCGTCGAGGTCGCGGATCAGATCGTCGACATTCCCACGCGGCAGCCGGGGGAGCGCGCTCGTCAGCACCGATGCCGCGACCCAGCGCTGCGGATGCCCGGGAACGGCGGGCACGAGCTTGAAACCGACGCTGCGCCCGTGGCGCGTGATCTCGTGCTCTTCACCGCTGGAGCGCACTCGTCGGTACACCTCGGCCGGATTCTTGCTTCAGCTCACGAGACGTGATGGTTCGCATGCTCGATCGTCCTGCAGGTGTAGCGCACGTCTACAACGTGGGCGGGGCAGTAGCCACCCGCGGTTCACCTCGCGGGCGTAGGGTTCGAGCGTGCTGCTGAACTTGGGAACGCGCACCGACGGCGACCTGTTCGTGAAGACCGACGCCGGTGTCGTCAAGGGTGTGCGCCGGCGGGGAGTGCGCGTGTGGCGGGGCATCCCGTATGCGGCCTCGACCGCGGGCGACCGTCGATTCCGGCCGCCGCTGCCGCCGCCCGGCTGGGACGGCGTGCGAGACGCCGCGGAGTACGGGCCGGTCGCGCCGCAGAAGCGCAAGGGCCAGTTCATCGGTGCGTCGCCGCGGCTCGTGCGCAGCGAGGACTGCCTCAGCGTCAACGTCGTCGCGCCCGACGAGTCGGATACCCCGGCCGGCGGCCGACCCGTGATGGTGTTCATCCACGGCGGCGCCTACAGCGTCGGCTCGTCGGGCGAGTACCCCCGGCAGGGCGAGGGGCTCGTGCGCCGCCACGGCGTCGTCTACGTGAGCCTCAACTACCGGCTCGGAGCGCTCGGGTGGCTCGACTTCCGGCCGTACTCGTCGCCGCGGCATCCGTTCGAGTGCAACCTGGCGCTGCGCGATCAGGTGGCCGCTCTCGAGTGGGTGCGCCGCAACATCGGCGCGTTCGGCGGCGACCCCGGTAACGTCACGCTGTTCGGCGAATCCGCCGGCGGCAACTCGGTGACGACGCTGATGACCGTGCCCGCCGCCGAGGGGCTGTTCCAGCGGGCCATCGCCCAGAGCGCGCCGGTGAACGCCGTGTACCTTCCCGAGACCGCGGCGGCCTGGGCGCGCGAGTACGTCGGCATTCTCAGCGGCCTCGTCGACGACGACGACCTCGAGAGCGAATCGACGGATGCCGCGGCCACCATGCTGCGGGCAGCGGATCCCATGCTGCTCGCCGAGGCGACCACCGCCCTCACCGTGCGCACGCCCGACGAGAACCCGGGCACGATCAGCCTCGCGCCCGTCATCGACGGCGAGTTCCTGCCGCATCGCCCGCTCGACGCGTTCCGCGACGGACTCGCGCACCGGGTGCCCCTCGTGATCGGCACCAACGACCGCGAGGGGTCGCTCTTCGAGGGGCGCATCAGCATCCTCCCGTCGACGAAGCCGCGCATCCGCGCGATCTTCACGAACACGAAGAAGAAGGCGCGCAAGGCGATCAAGCGGCAGTATCCGGGCCTGCCCGAGCGGAGGCCGGCCGCCGATTTCGCCGGTGACTTCACCTTCTGGTTCCCGACCGTGAAGGCCGCCGAGCGGCATTCACGGTACTCCCCCGTCTACTTCTATCGATTCGATGCAGCCCCCCGGATGCCGCGGCTCCTCGGTCTCGACGCGACCCACGGCCTCGAGCTCTTCGCCCTGTTCGAGAAGTTCGACACCCCGGTCGGCACCGCACTCACGGTGTTCGGCGGACGGCGGATGTTCCGTGAGGTCGGGCGGCGGATGCAGCTGTGCTGGACGTCGTTCGCGGCATCAGGCGTGCCCGGCTCCGCGTGGCCGCGCTACGACGAGCTCGAGCGCGGCACCCTGGTCTTCGACGGCGTCGATCGCGTCGAGCTCGACCCGCGCCGTGAGAAGCGACTGGCGTGGCAGGAGTTCGTGCCGCACGTGTGAGTGTTCCGTCGTGCACGCAGTGGTGAGAATCTCGGGCGTGCGTGCGTGCGTGCGTGCGGGCCTGCGTGCGGGAGTGCGTGGGCGCGGGCGTGGGCGCGGGGGTGCCGTGGGTGCGGGGGTGCGTCGTGCGGGCGTGCGGGCGTGCGGGCGTGCGGGCCTGCGTGCGGCGTTGGAATGTAGGACTCAGGGCGGTTTGTAGGACGCGGTTGCACCGGCCTGTCCTACAAACCGCCGATCGTCCTACAGTCCCGCGCGCCCGGCGCGCGCCCCGGCCGCGCCCCGGGCCGCGCCCCGGGCGGAGCACGGGCCGCGTCCCGCACGATGCTCGTCGCGTAGCGGTGTCGCAGCGGCGGCCCGAGGCCTAGGCTCGACCTCATGCTCGCCACCGTCATCCACGCGCCCCGTGACATCCGAGTCGAGACCGTGCCCGACCCCGTGCTCTCGACCGGCGGCGACGCGATCGTGAAGGTCGTCGCCGCGTGCGTCTGCGGCTCAGACCTCTGGCCCTACCGCGGCGTGACGCCGACGCACGAGCCGCATCGCATCGGTCACGAGTTCGTCGGCGTGGTCGAGGCGATCGGGTCGGATGTCGCGGGGGTCGCCGTCGGCGACTTCGTGATCGCCCCCTTCTACGTCTGCGACAACACCTGCATCAACTGCCGCAACGGCGTGTCGACGTCGTGCCTGAACGGCGGGTGGTGGGGTTCAGACGATCGCGCCGGGGCGTTCGCCGACGGCGCGCAGGGGGAGCGCGTGCGGGTGCCGCTCGCCGACGGAACGCTCGTCGTCGTGCCCGGCCCCGTGGGCGATGACGAGGTGCCGGGGCTCCTCACGCTCGCCGACGTCATGGGCACCGGCCACCACGCCGCCGTCTCCGCAGGGGTCTCCGCGGGTGACTCGGTCGCCGTCGTGGGCGACGGCGCCGTCGGTCTCTGCGCGATCATCGCGGCGAAGCGGCTCGGCGCCACGACGATCATCGCGATGTCGCGGCATCCGGATCGCCAGGCGCTCGCCCGCCGATTCGGCGCGACCCACGTCGTCGAAGCGCGCGGCGACGACGGGGTGGCCGGGGTGCACGAGCTCACGGGCGGCATCGGGGCCGACCGGGTGCTCGAGTGCGTCGGCACGAAGGAGTCCATGGACCAGGCGATCCGATCGACCCGCCCGGGCGGCATGGTCGGTTACGTCGGGGTGCCGAACGGCGGGCCCGAACTGCCGGTGCGGCCGCTCTTCAACCGCAACGTCGGCGTGAACGGCGGCGTCGCTCCCGTGCGCGGCTATATCGAGGAACTGCTGCCCGACGTGCGGTCGGGCGCCATCGAGCCCGGGCTCGTGTTCGACCTCGAGCTTCCGCTCGCCCGGGCAGCCGAGGCGTACGCCGCGATGGATGAACGGCGCGCGACCAAGGTGCTGCTGCGTCCGTGAGCGCCGGCTCGATGAAGCCGCCAACGAGATCGCATGCCGATCCGCCGCATCGGCGCCCGGCCACCTGAGCGGTGCCGGGCGCCCGTTCGACTACTCGCCGAGCAGCACGAGCTCCTCGAGCGGCTTGCGCAGCCTCGGCGCGACCTCGCGCTCCCGGAGCACCTCGGGCAGGGCGTTGGCATCGCCGACCACGCCGATCGTCGTGATCGAGACGATCTCGAGGTTCGGGGCGAGCGCGAAGACCTCGTGCAGCTTCGCCGCATCGAAGCCGCCCATCTGGTGGGTGTGCAGGCCCTCGTGCTGCGCCTGCACGGTGAGGTGCGCGACCGCTTGGCCGAGGTCGTAGCGCGCCCACGGGTGCGGGTTTCCATCGGCGTCGGCGATCTCGGCGATGTTGATCACGAGGGCGGCGGCCGAGTCGGCCCAGACCTGGTTGAAGCCCGCCATCGCATCATGCGCTGCGGTGAAGGCGGACGTGCCGCGGCGGGCGACGACGAAGCGCCACGGCTGCGAGTTGTTCGCCGAAGGGGCCCAGCGCGCCGCTTCGAGCACGGTGCGGAGCACATCGGGATCGATCACGGCTGCGGGGTCGAAGGCCCGTGGGCTCCAGCGATCGACGAGGGCGCCGATGAGCGGTGCGGAGGTGTCGGCCCGACGGGAGGCGGGTTCGGAGACGAGCGTCATGCTGGTGCTGCTTTCTTGCGGGGGGGGGGGTTTGCCGGGGCGTCGTCGACCCGCTCGATGCAACGCGGGGGGTGGCATCCACTATTCCATGATTGTGCATGTTTCTTCCTGGGAGCGTACTCAGGCGCGCGTGAGCTCCTCGCGAATACCCGCCACGAACGCGTCGATGTCGGCCTCGCTCGTGTCGAACGAGCACATCCAGCGCACCTCGCCGCGCGCGGCATCCCAGTCGTAGAAGCGGAACCCGCCGTCGCGGAGCCGGTCGGCGACGCCTGCCGGCAGCGTCGCGAACACGCCGTTCGACTGCGTCGGCTGCGAGAAGCCGAGACCCGGCAGCTCGCCGGCGGCGATGCCCGCGTCGAGCGCGTCGCGAAGGCGCCGTGCCATCGCGTTCGAGTGACGCGCGTTCTCGAGCCAGAGTTCGCCTTCATACAGCGCGATGAGCTGCACCGCGGTGAAACGCATCTTCGAGGCGAGCTGCATGTTGAGCTTGCGCAGGTACTTCAGGCCCACGGATGCCTCGGGGTTCAGCACCACGATCGCCTCGGCGCCGAGGGCGCCATTCTTCGTGCCGCCGACGCTCACGACGTCGACCCCGGCGTCGCGGGTGAACGCGCGGAGCGGGAGATCGAGCGATGCCGCCGCGTTGGCGAGGCGCGCGCCGTCCATGTGGAGCGTCATGCCGCGCTCGTGCACGTGGTCGGCGATCGTGCGCACCTCGTCGGCGGTGTAGGCCGTGCCGAGTTCGGTGGTCTGCGTGATCGAGACGACGAGCGGCTGGGCGCGATGCTCGTCGCCCCAGCCCCATGCCTCGCGGTCGATGAGCTCGGTCGTGAGCTTGCCGTCGGGAGCGGGAACCGTGAGCAGCTTCATGCCGCCGACGCGCTCGGGTGCGCCGCCCTCGTCGGCGTTGATGTGCGCGGTGCTCGCCGAGATCACGGCGCCCCAACGCGGCAGCATCGATTGCAGTGCGGTGACGTTCGCGCCCGTGCCGTTGAAGACGGGGAACGCCTCGACGCCTTCGCCGAAGTGCCGCGCGAAGACCCGCTGCAGGCGCTCGGTGTAGGCGTCTTCTCCGTAGGCGGCCTGGTGGCCGTCATTGGCGGTGGCGATCGCGGCGAGCACTTCGGGGTGCACACCCGAGTAGTTGTCGGAGGCGAAGCCGCGGACGGAGGTGTCGTGGAGCTGTTCGGTCACCGAACCATCCTCGCACCCCTCGCCGCGCACACCGCGATCAGCCGCGCAGCGCCTCTCCCCACGGCACCCGCGAGCCGGTCTTCAACAGCGAGTTGCGATACATCCGCTCGCCGATCCAGACCGCGAGTGCCGCGGTGGCGAGCAGGATCGCGAGCGATACGAACGGCTCCCACCACTGGGCGGTGCCGAGGAAGACCCGCATGGGCATGCCGACCGGCGCAGAGAACGGCACGTAGCTCATGATCGCGAGCACCGTCGGGTTGCTGTTGAAGAAGATCACCAGGAAGTACGGGATCATCACGAGCATCGTCACCGGCGTCGTGACCGAGCCGATGTCCTCCGCGCGCGAGACGAGCGCCGCGGTCGCCGCGAACAGCGCCGCGAGCATCACGAACCCGATCGCGAAGAACACGACGAACCAGATGACGGAGCTGCCGAGCCCGCCGAGCAGCACACGCTGCCCGGTGAGCAGGAGTCCGAGCGTCGCGAGCGCCGCGATCGCGACGATCTGCCCGAACGCGAGCACGCTGTTGCCGATGACCTTGCCCGTGAGCAGGGCACGCGCCGACACGGTCGAGAGCAGGATCTCGACGACCCTGGTCTGCTTCTCCTCCACGACCGATTGCGCGATCGTCGTGCCGAACGTGATCGCCGACATGAAGAACACGATGCCGAACCCGAACGCGACGAGGTAGGCGATCGTGGGATCGACCGCGCCCGGGTCGAGCAGCTCGACCGTCGGGGTCACCGAGAGCGCCGAGACCACCGAGGTCGGCGCCTGGTCGAGGCCGAAGACGACGATGCCGAGCGGTTGGGATGCCGCGGGCGCGACGATCGCCTCGACGTCGCCGTCGCGCAGCAACTGCTCCGCGGCATCCTGATCGGCAGCCGGCACGACGTCGAGTGCCGCGTTGCTCTCGACGACGTCGGTCGCGCCCGCGACCGCGGCGACCTTCGGCACGTCGGACTGGCTGCCGAAGATGCTGCCGAGCATGACCGAGGCGAGCACGGCGAGCATGAGCACGCCCGTCGAGATGAGGAACGCCTTGCTGCGCAACCGCATCGTGATCTCTCGCCCGGCGATGAGGGAGACGTTCTCGACGAAGCTCTGCGTGCGGCGTTCGCCGCTCGTCGAGCGGGTCGACGTGCGCGTGGCCGCTTCGGCGGGTTCGGGGTGCATGGTCTTGTCGCTCACAGCACGACCTCCTTGAAGATCTGGGCGAGCGTCGTGTGCTCGCGGGTGAAGCTGACGACCTCGCCGCGGGTGACGGCCTCGGCGAGCGCGGCCTGCCGCGCGGCATCCGTCTCTGCCTCGAAGCGGGCCCAGCCGCCGTCGAAGTCGGCGACGCGGATGCCGGGCTGCTGACGCAGCCAGCCCAGGTCGCCGGCGGTGAGCAGCTCCCATCGCTCGGAGCCGTGCTCGGCACGCAACTCGTCGCCGCTGCCCGAAGCAGCGATGCGGCCCGCTGCGATGATCACGAGGTCGTCGCAGAGTCGCTCGACGATGTCGAGCTGGTGCGAGGAGAAGAGCACCGGTGCGCCGGATGCCGCGGTATCTGCCAGCACGCCCTGCACCGTCTCGACGGCCATCGGGTCGAGGCCCGAGAACGGCTCGTCGAGAATGAGCACCTCGGGCCGGTGCACGAGCGCCGCCGCGATCTGGGCTCGCTGCTGGTTGCCGAGCGAGAGCGACTCGATCGTGTCGTTCGTGCGCTCGCCGAGACCCAGACGGTCGAGCAGCTCGAGGGCGTTGCGGTGTGCGGCGGCCGCGCTCCAGCCGTGCAGGCGTGCGAGGTAGACCGTCTGCTCGAGCACGCGCATCTTGGGGTACAGCCCGCGCTCTTCGGGCATGTAGCCGAAGTTGCGCCGGTCGACGGTCGTGAGCGGCCGGCCGCCGAGGGTGACGGTGCCGCCGTCGGATGCGAGCACCCCGAGGATGATGCGCATCGTCGTGGTCTTGCCGGCGCCGTTGCCGCCCACGAACCCGGTGAGCCGGCCATTGCCGACGGTGAAGCTCACGTGGTCGAGTGCGAGGCGCTCGCCGTAGCGTTTGGTGACATCGTGGAGTTCGAGCATGGGTTCAGGCTACGGATGACGCGTGGGCTGCGTCATCCGTCGCGCGACGGGTTGCCCGCATCCGCCGCGCGACGGAGGGTGCCGGATGTCGCCGGTGCCGGTTACGCTCGCAGCGTGAATGAGCGGGTCGACGGATCCGACGGCGGAGGGTCGCCCGAGACGGCGGCACCACCGACGACGCCCGAGCGAGCCGTGCCGCCGCCGCACGGCATGCGCACGTTCGTGCAGGTGCTCGCGAACACGATGATCGCGAACGTGACCACGAGCTTCCTCTGGTTCGCGCTCACGTTCTGGGTGTACCTCGAGACGCGGTCGGTGCTCGCCACGGGCATCATCGGCGGCGCCTACATGCTCTTCATCGCGGTCTTCTCGATCTTCTTCGGAACGATCGTCGACCGTCACCGCAAGCACCGGGTCATGATGCTGTCGAGCCTCGTGACGCTCGTCTCGTTCACGGTCGCCGGTGTGCTCTACGTCGTGCAGCCCGAGTCGGCGCTGCTCGACCTCGGCGGTCCGTGGTTCTGGTTGTTCTCGGGCATCATCCTGTTCGGCGCCGTCGTCGAGAACATGCGCAACATCGCCCTGTCGACGACCGTGACCCTGCTCGTTCCCGAAGAACGGCACGCGAACGCCAACGGCATGGTCGGCACAGTGCAGGGGCTCGCGTTCCTCGTCACGAGCGTGTTCAGCGGGCTGGCGATCGGCATGCTCGGCATGGGGTGGACGCTCGCGATCGCCATCGCGGCGACCCTGGTCGCGCTCGTGCACCTGCTCATGGTGCGCATTCCCGAGGCTCGCCCCGTCGCCGACCGCGACCATACTCCGGCGATCGACCTGCGCGGCAGCATCTCCGCCATCCGCGGCGCACCCGGGCTGTTCGCGCTCATCCTCTTCTCGACGTTCAACAACCTCATCGGCGGCGTCTACATCGCACTGATGGACCCGTACGGTCTCACGCTCTTCCCGGTCGAGGCATGGGGCATCGCGCTCGGCATCTCCTCCTCGGGCTTCATCATCGGCGGCATCGTGATCGCGAAGTGGGGTCTCGGGCGCAACCCGATCCGCACGATGCTGCTCGTCGTCGTCGGCATGGGGCTCCTCGGCGCCCTCTTCACCATCCGCGAATGGTGGGTGCTCTACGGGGTCGGCATCTGGATCTACATGGCGCTGATCCCTGCGGTGGAGGCGGCAGAGCAGACCGTCATCCAGAAGGTCGTGCCGTACCGCAGGCAGGGGCGGGTGTTCGGCTTCGCGCAGGCACTCGAGGCGGCGGCGGCGCCGATCACCGCGTTCCTGATCGCGCCGATCGCCGAGTTCTGGATCATCCCGTACATGGAGTCGGGCGCCGGTCAGGCGACGTGGGGGTGGGTGCTCGGCGATGGCGACGCACGCGGCATCGCCCTCGTGTTCCTGTTCAGCGGGTTGGTGCTCGTGGTGCTCGCCCTCGTCGCGTTCAGCACGCGCTCCTACCGGATGCTCTCGGCGGAGTTCCAGGGCGCCCCGTCGGATGCCGCCGACGAGAAGATCGCCGGTGGGACGCACGCTGATGCGACGCACGCTGATGCGACGCCCACTGATGAGGCATCCGTCGATCGCAGATGACCGGCCGGACTCAGCTCAGCAGGTAGGCCACGCCGAGGTGCCCGCTGGGGTGCGAGGCCACATGGTCGAGTTCGAGCGGTCGGTCGCCGAGGTCAGCAGGGGTGAACGGGCGCCCGGCGCCGATCAGCACCGGCACGACGCGCAGCCGCAGCACGTCTGCTCGACCGTGAGGCGGCCCATCAGCGCTGCCCTCCGTTGTCGAGCGGCGCGTCGGGTCCGCCCGCGCGTCGCCCGTCGAGCGGAGCGTCGAGGCGACCGTCGAGTCGCCCGTCGAGCACGTGGAAGGCACTCTCCCAGCCGTCGTAGACGTTCTCGTCGCCCGGCACTCCGGCGATGCCCACGAGGTGGAACGTCATCTCGGTGCGATCGCCGAGGTCGGCCAACGTCACGGTGATGAGCGGGGCGCCCTCGTCGTCGGGCATTCCCCACGTGAAGACGAGCCGTTCGGGCTCGACCACCTCGCGGTAGACGCCTGCTGTCGGGTACTCGGAACCGTCGGGTGCGATCATCGTGTAGCGATAGCGCCCGCCGGGGCGCACGTCGAGCTCCACGCTCTCACGCGGCGTCACGACGCCCTCCGGGTGCCACCACGCTGAGGCCTCGTCGGGGTCGGTCCACGCCCGCCAAATGACATCGCGGGGTGCGTCGAAGACGCGTGTGATCGTGAACTGCTTCGTTGCGGAAGCGGTCTGCTCAGGCATCCGTCGGTCCCTTCATCTCACGGAGTCGCTCGTCGAGCTGATCGAAGCGTGCGTTCCACTCGCCGCGATGGCGCTCGACCCAGGCGGACGCCTCGTCGAGCGGTTCGGTGCGGAGGGTGCAGGTGCGCCATTGGGCCGACGCTGTGCGCTCGATGAGCCCGGCGCGTTCGAGCACCTTGAGGTGCTGCGATATCGCCGGACGGCTCATCGCGAAGGGCTCGGCCAGTTCGCCGACCGTCGTCGACCCGCCGCGGAGCCGTGAGAGGATCTCGCGTCGGGTCGGGTCGGCGAGCGCTTGGAACACGAGGCTGAGCTCGTCGGGCCCCTGCTCCATGTAAGCAACTCCTTAATTAATGATTTGCTTACGTTACGCCGAACTCGCGTCTGCGTCAAGCGGCGAACGATGTCGGGAATGGTTCTGCGTGACACAAACCCGCCTTTGTGACATACGACACTCAGTGTCACCAAAGCCCGCGCGTCGCGCCTCGGCTGGACGTTGGCGGACGGCCTGGAGGGTTCGGGCACCCGTTCCTTGAGCAGCCGCCGCGGAATATCCCCTGGACTTGTCGCGGGCTGACCATCACGAGTTCCCTCCTTGGCGGCATCCTCATTGGTGCTCGTACGCCGCCGCGCACATCGCGCTGGCAGACAACGACACCGTGACGGCGAGGACCCTGGAAGCGATCCGGGTCACCAACGCAGCCCGGCGCAGCGCGATGAAGGCACGCACCGAGGTGATCGTGCAACTCAAGTCGCTGATCGTGACCGCACCCGAGCCGATCCGCGCCGAGTACCGCGACCCGCCCTTGGGCCGCTCGATCACGCGGCTGACCGACTCCCGCGCGCGTGCCGGCGACGACGAGATCGCCGCCCGCACCTGTACCGCGTTCAAGCGACTCGCCGCCCGCTACCAGCAGCTTGACGAGGAGATCGCCGCCTACGACACCGACCTCGCCCACCTCGTCGACGCAGTCAACCCGGGCCTCGTGCAGACCCATGGGATCAAGACGGTCACCGCCGCGCAACTGCTGATCACTGCGGACTGGCGGAACGACGATATTGCGGGCTGCGGTATAACCGCCCGAGACCATCACCCCGAATCGGGTGCGGAAGATGGCAAATCCTGCTGCTGCGCCCTGTGGGCTCGGCAGCACCATCGTGTTCCGGCGTTGCAACCATTCAGGCCGATCGGACATACATTCAGAGAGGCGGTTTCAACCGCCAGTAAGGAGGCACCATGGTTCATGCTCGACAACCGGCTAGCCACCAAGTGGCTGGTGCGCGCAGAAGAGTCTCGGTGTCGGCAGTCTTGGGTGCTGGGCTTGGGGTCGTGGCGGTCCTCACCATCCCTCTGGGGGCGGTCTCGTTCGCGGTTGGGGCTGCCGCGATCGCAGGAGGCTTGGTTTCAAGGGAGAAAATGCGGCATGACTGGGCGCTGCAAGGAGTGCCGCTCTCGATGATCGCGGTGCTTCTGGGTGGTGTGGCGATCTTCTTTACCGGACCTGGGCTGCTCCTGTGGCTCTCGCATGAAGTCCAGATGACTTGGCCCTTCTAGCCGACGCAACCAGTGCGGGGTTCGACCTGATAGGTCGAACCCCGCACTGCTCCCGTATTAGCTCAGTAGTCCGTGACCCAAGCCGAACCTGAGTTGACGCGGAGGGACAGGTACAGATCCTCGCTGGTCGAGCCGGCCCAACTCTCGTAGCGGCAGTGCTCGTCGCGACTGCAGGCAAGCTCCCGCTTTGGCTGCCTCGAACGATCGACACCGTGGGCGTCGCCACGCACCCACCGTAGTATGTCTGCGCCCGTGCGGTGTCCGCCCGGGTGATCTGCGCGCCCCCGGTGTATCGCGTGTAGTTGGCAATGAAACTGAGCGTGGCGTATCCAGACGCCTGACTCACTTCGCAGCCACTGTACGATACGAAACCACCACCGGAACTCACGCTGCAGCCGGAGATTCCTAGAGTGCCGATTGCCCCGAGCGCCGGTGTGGCCACCCCCTCCATTTCCATGACCAAGATCGACCCATCCTCGAATCGCTCGATGGTGGTCAGGCCGTCGTCTAGGCCACCCTCCCCGGAGAGACGTGCGAGTGCGAGCGAGGATTCGACGACCCCCGCGGCGACGGCGCCGGACCAGGCGATGACTGGAGAGTTTCATGGATGTCGGAGTGTTCATGGGGTCGACACTATGGATCCGCGCCGAAGCCTGGCATCACGTTGTGGAGCGATTTCGGACCCGTACCGCCGTAGGGCGCCGAGGAGCAGGTTGGCTGGAGGCTCGCCCAGCACGACGATCTGATCGGTGAGGGCGCCGATGACGAGGACGGTGGGAATTGTCAGTCCAACTGTGGAGACCACGGCGCCATGAGAGAGATTGCTGACACGCTGGATCTCGCCCTGGAGCGCTGCTCGGACCGACGTGATCGATTCGGCAAGAAGACGATCATGGCGATCAGAATGCCGGAAAGCGCCACCGGTGCTCCGGCGGCGCGATCCGCACGAGCACCTCGGCACGATGCTCGGCGATGACCTGGGTGATGCATCGTGCCCGCTCACCCGCCGTGGCAAGCGTATTTCACCCCAGCCCCGCCCGCAGAAATGGCCGGTGAAGGCACGTCAAACGCCACACCGTTCGCGCTGCCCCGCCTGAGCGGTGCCCGGAAAGTGTCACGACAAAGACGACTCGATTCACCCCGCGCATGTCCGTGAACATGACACCTGATGTCATCTCACTCCGATACCGACAAACGACACGGCGGATGCCCCAGGGCGCGGCCCCGGGGCATCCGTCATCGGTGCTCGGCGTGGATCAGCCGCAGGAGCGCGCTTCGTAGTCCGCCGTGAGTGTCGTCGTCGCATCAGCGCCGTTCACGGTTGCACTGGCTTCGAACGTGACCGTTCCGTCTGGCACGCTCGATGCGCGGGTGGTGAACGAGTGCACCGCGTTCTTGCCCGCCGAAACGCTCGCGAACGACTTCTCTCCGTACGTCGAGCTCACGAGAAGCGAGATCGGCACGGTCTCGCGGTTGGTCGCCTTGACCGTGACATACGCCTTCGAGCCCACGCACCGGGTCTCGGCGACGGCGTCGAACTGCACCTGCGGCGCCGCCACCTCGCACTTCGCCCAGATGTTCGCCCAGTCGCCGTGGTCCTGGCCGACCCCGCCCTGCGGGTCGAGCACGAGGTCGAGCCGGTCGACGCCCGTCACGTCGACGACCGCGCTGCCGGTGGCGCTCGCCGCCGTCATGACCGCAGGGGAGCGCCACAGCTCGCTGTCGTCGCCGCGAACGAGGAACAGGATGGAACCGCCCGCGGCGATCTCGTCGTCGATGCCGTAGTCGAAGGAGACCGCGTTGCACTTGCCGCCGAGCTCGAGCGAGATCGTCGATGCGGCGTGCGCGCCGAAGCCCTTCGGGTACTGCTTGCCGCCGAGCGAGATCGCTGCGCCGTCGCCGGCGGCGTCCTCGCCGTTCGACCGATCGATCTCGACCGGACCCCAGCCGTTCGTCGCCTGCGTCAACTCCGCGTCGGAGAGGAAGTACCCGCCCGCCACGAGGCTGACGTCGTTCGACGCGAGCACGGCTCCGTCGTCGGTCGAGAGCTCGAGATGCAGTTCGTCGAGGCCGCTGCGCCCCTGCGGGTCGAGCACGAGCTCGACCACCTGGGTGTCCCCGGGGGCCACGGTGACGCTCACCGGCGCTCCGGCGAAGGTCGCGAGGCCCGTGGCCGCGAGCGTGACCGTTCGCGCCTCGGCCCCGAGGTTCCGCACAGGAATGCTCGCGGTGATCGTGTCGAGCGGGCTCGCGACGCTGATGCGATCGAGCTCGATCGGTGCGAGCGGAGCGACGGCGTCCACGATGCCGGCCCGCACGGTCACCGCCTCGATCACGCGATCACCGTCGGCCGAGACGACGACGTCCGCCGTGAACCTCTCCCCTGGGGCACCGCTCACGGGCATCGTCACGGTCCACGTGCCGGTCGTGCCCGCTGCGATGGGTTCGTCGCCCTGATGCGAGGTGACGCTGGTCGCGCCGGGCACGTCGACCGTCACGCCGGTCAGCGGTTCCGTGCCCGCGGTGACCGTCACGTCGAAGGTGGCGATGCCGCCGGCAGCGACCACGCCGCCCTCGATCGACGCGTCGACATCGGCGCCGTCGGCGTTCGACAGCGCGGTGATCAGTGCGGCGCGGTGGTCGAGCATCGTCGCCCACGCCGCAGGCGTTGACGCGCCCGCAGGGTCGATACCGGCGAGGGCGGCCGCGACGACCGGGTGATCGGAGCCGAGCTCCGCCTTGGCGATGTCGAGCAGTTCGGCGTCGTCCTGCCCGTCGCGGAACAGCTCCCATCGGGTCGACGAGACCGGGCCGTCCTCGCCCGGATAGATGATGTACTCGTCACCCTGGCCGTAGCGGAAGCTCGGGTCGGCGTACACATCCTCGGGCCATGAGTTGTACGTCCACCGCAGGTAGCCGTCGAGGTCGCGCTGCTCGACGACCCAGCCCAGCGTGCGGGTGTTGTACGGGGGCGTGGGCACCACGGTGTTCGGCACCGTCGGCTCGTTCCAGGTGTAGAAGAGCGTGGGCTTGTCGGCGGCGCGGCGCTCGTCGATGAGCGATTGCGGCACGTCGTCGAGGAAGCTCACGTTGAACGAGATCGCCTCGGCGATGTCCGCTTCGGCGAGCGAGTTGGCTGCGAGCGCGATCTTGTCGCGCCACTCGGGGCTCACCGTGTCGAGCACCGCGAAGGCGGCGTTCATGCGTGCGAGCGGCTGCTCGTCGAAGGCGAGTCGCGTGTCATCGAACCAGCCCTTCGCCTGCAGGTGCTCGGTGAACGCCGTGAGAAAGGCCTCCCACGCCTCGTTGTAGCGGGCATCGCCGACGACGACCGTCTCATCGACCCGCTCACCCGTGCGCGTGTCGGTGTAGGTGATGCGGTCGTAGTTCCGGAACTGCAGCATGGCGAAGACATGGATGTCGTTGCCGACCCCCGCGGCGCGGGCGTCGGTGACGAGGCGGTCGAAGACCGCGAAGTCGAAGCCGAACTCCGTGCCGTCCCAGGTCCAATCGACCGTCGAACGGTACGGGCTCCACGTCTGCGCGCGGATCTGGCCCTCGTGCTCCACGAGCCACGGGTCCTCGGTGATCGCGAGGTTCACGACGTCTTGGCCGGCCGCGGCGAGGTCTTCCCAGTACGGTTCGAGCGCCGCGAAGTGCTCTTCGCTCCACGGCTCGAGTCCGAGCTGGTCGGCGACGGCGTCGGGGTGCGACCAGAGGTCGAGCACGAACGGGCGGTCCGCGACCGGGCGGAGCGCGGTCTCGGGCACGACGACGCGCAGGGTGCGCTCGGCGATCGCTCCCGCAGCGCTCGACACCGCGACATCCGCTTCGTAGACGCCCGGCTCAGTGCCGGTCGGCACCTCGACCGTGAACCAGACCGGCTGGTTCCTTCCTGCAGGAACGTCGACCGAGCCGACCTCCTGCAGGGGGTCGGCGATGAGCCCGCCCTCGACCTGGTTCTCGATGTACTCGGGGTAGCGCACCGTGACGGCGCCTTCGATGCTCGCCGAGCCGCCGCCCTCGCCCACCTCGGTGAGCGTGGACACCGTCACGGCGAGGTCATCGACGTCATCGCCGGCGGTGACGGCGAGCTGTGCGCTCGCGCGCCCGTTCGGCGGAACCTGCAGTGTCAGCGGCTGGTCAGCGCCCGCGGCGGTTCCGGCCGCCCCGACGCGAGGCACGCGTGCGAACGAGGAGGTCGCGAACTCGCCCGATGGGACCGTCACGGAGGCGCCGCCCTCCTCGACGAGTCCTTCGGTCAGGTCGACGGGGAACAGGCGGGCGTTCGCCTCGATGGTCCGTCCGGCAGCCTGCGCGGTGGCGCGGTAGTTCGTCGACCACGCGCCGGCACCCATGTCGGCCGCGGTGATCGTATGGTTCGGCGAGTTGTTGCGGCAGACGTAGCTCACGCCCGGCGCGAGCGACGAGAAGTTGCAGGCAGCACCGCCCGCGGGTTCGACGAGCCGGATGTTCGTCAGCGTCACGTTGCCGGTGTTGACCACTTCGAGCCACGGCTGGATGCGGTCGCCGATCAGGCCGTCGGCGCCGCCCGTGTAGATGGCGTCGAGCACCGGGCGGAGCTCGAGCGCGGGCGCAGGCACGAGACCGGACGCCTGCACGCTGAGGGCGGCGTCGACGAACGAGGTGCCGCTCGCGGCACGGTATTCGAGTCGCACCGTGTGCGTGCGCGTGTCGGCGGTCGCCGGCGGCGTCAGGGGCACGGCCACGGTCGCGGATTCGCCCGCGGCGAGCGCGGGGACCTCGACTCCGGCACCGCTCCACGTCGAGTCGTCGGACAGCGCGATGGCGGCGGCGGGGAGCTCTGCTCCGCTCTGGTTCGCGACCGTGACCTGCACGGTGGCCTGCTGACCGGCGGTGAAGGTCGGCGGCGTCGCCACGCTGAGAGAGGCGCAGGCGCCGCCGAGCCAGTCGAAGTCGAAGCTCGTGTACGAGATGTGCCGGTAGCCCTCGCGCTCGTAGAGCAGGCCGTACGATCCGCCGAGCTCGCCGTCATCGCCGGGAAGGGGGGTGAGGGTCGAGTAGGCGGATGCCCCGGACTGCACGACCTTCTCGACCGGCCAGGTGGCGCCGCTGTCGCAGCTCATGCGAACCGTGAGGTTGCGGCGTACGTTCTGGTTGGCGGTGTTCGAATGCAGGAGGATCTGCGCGCGCGGGTCATCGGCGGGCGCATCGGGGAACGCGCGGATCACCGAGCCGTTGTTCGCGGGGTCGGGCAGTTCGCGATCCTGCGTGAACGCCGAGTAGGTCTCGCCGCCGTCGGTCGATTTCGCCGTCAACCGGTAAGGGGCGGCACGCGAGACGAGCAGCACGCTGCCGTCGGCGAGCTCGGCGACCTTGTTCTCGTCGGCACCCGGGCCGACCGGCTCCGAGGTGTTCCACGTCTCACCGTGGTCGTCGGAGTATGCGGAGACCGCGAAGTTGGCGCCGCCGATGCGCACCGTGTACTGCTGGATCAGTCGCCCGGCGTGCTCGCCGGTGCGGAGCTGGATGCCCTCGCCGCTCGCGGCGAACATGCCGGCCCAGTTCGTGCGGTCGCCCTTCAGCTCGCGCGTGATGCGGTGGTGCTCCCAGGTCGCGCCGTCGTCGCGTGACACCGAGTAGTCGGCGTGCAGCACGTTCGGGTCGTTCGGGTCGCTGCCCGTCGTGGAGCTCGCGAACCCGGCGTTGATCGAAGCGGCGTAGAACACGAAGATGTCGTCGGTCTCGCGGTCGACGACCACCGACGGGTCGCCGTAGCCGTTCGGCGCAGCGTCTTGGCGGATGACCTGCTGCTCCTGCCAGGTCGCGCCGCCGTCGGTCGAGCGGCGCATGAGCAGCGCGATGTTCGACGGGAGGTCGTTCATCGTCGGCCGGCCGTCGAAGATCGCGAGCAGGTCGCCGTTCGGGGCGGAGGTGAGCGACGGGATGCGGTAACGCAGCCAATCGCCCTCGCCTCGGCTGGCGATGTCGGCCAGCTCGAGGTCGGGGTCGAGGCCGTCGGCGGGCGCTGCGCTCAGCGCACTCGACGCGGCCGACGGTGTCTCGGTCGTGGCCTGCACCGGCGCGGCAGTGGCCGGCGAGCCGACCACCAGCAATCCGGCCACGAGCGAGAGGCTGGCGGCAACCGCCAGCGCGGGTCGATGCAGCATGGGGAGATCTCCTTCGATCGGCGACTGCCGCGGGGCATCACCGTGCGATTCCCCAGTTCGTGTCCGCTCACGGTAGTCGGACATCAGACGTCGCACAAGGGTCCGTTCGGAGTATGACGCTCCGAGCGCGAGCCGCGCCCCCGATTTCGACTCGGGGTCGCCGCAGTAGGCTGGAATCCGTGTTCCGCACCATGCTGAAGTCGAAGATCCACCGCGCAACCGTCACGCACGCCGACCTCCATTACGTCGGCTCCGTCACGATCGACCGCAACCTCATGGATGCCGCCGAGCTCCTCCCCGGCGAGCAGGTCTCCATCGTCGACGTGACGAACGGCGCGCGGCTCGAGACCTACGTGATCGAGGGCGAGCGGGGCTCGGGCGTGGTCGGCATCAACGGTGCCGCGGCCCACCTCGTGCACGAGGGCGACCTCGTCATCCTCATCTCCTACGCGCAGTTCGAGGATGCGGCGGCGCGCGCATTCGAGCCGCACATCGTGCACGTCGACCACGAGAACCGCATCGTCGCCCTCGGCCATGACGCCGCCGAGCCCGGCGAGACCGGCGCGCGGCGCTCGCCGCACGCAGCCGCCTGACGGGCGGCAGGTGCCGCGGCGTCCGTCGCGTTCATGCGTGGATCAGCCGCGAGGCCGCACCACCCCGTGCTCGTAGGCGTACACGACCGCATGCACCCGGTCGCGCAGGCCGAGCTTCATGAGCACCTTGGAGACGTGCGTCTTGACGGTGGACTCGCCGACCCAGAGCCGCTCCGCGATCTCGGCGTTCGAGATGCCCGCCGCGAGGTGCTCGAGCACCTCGCGCTCGCGTTCGGTGAGCGAGTCGAGTTCGACGGTGTCGTCGATACGATCGCCGGCGATCGCCGCTCGGTCGGCTGTGCGATGGCCGCCCGCTGCCCGGCCGGCAGCTGCTCGGCCGGCGGACGCGCCCGTGGCGGCCTCGATGACGCGCCGCGTGACATCCGGAGACAACAGGGCGTCGCCGCGGGCGACGACCTGCACCGCCTCGATGAGCTGTTCGGGGCTCGAGTTCTTCAGCAGGAACCCGCTCGCGCCGGCCTCGAGCGCGGCGAACAGGTAGTCCTCGCGATTGAACGTCGTGAGCACGAGCACCGCGGCGTCGGCGGCCTCGTCGGCGGTGATGCGCCGGGTCGCCTCGAGTCCGTCCATGCCGGGCATCTGCACGTCCATGCAGACCACGTCGGGGGCGAGCGCAGCCACCGCGGCGATCGCCTCTTCGCCGTTCGCGGCCTCGCCGATGACCTCGATGCCCTCCTCCGAATCGAGGATCGTGCGGAACCCGCCCCGCACGAGCGACTGGTCGTCGACCACGAGCACGCGGATGTTCATGCGGGCACCTCCTCGACGCGGCGCAGTGGGAACCGGGCGCGCACGAGGTAACCCCCGCGCGTCCGCGGCCCCAGTTCGAGGTGTCCGCCGGCCGCGGCGACCCGCTCCCGCATGCCCAGCTGCCCGAGGCCCGGGTCCGTGGCATCCGCTGTCGAACCGGGCCGGGGGCGGCGTACCGCACCGGTGTTCGTCACTTCGACTTCGACCGTGCGCTCGTCCCAGCGCACCCGCACCTCGGCCGTCGCAGCGGCGCCCGCATGCTTGCGCACATTCGTGAGCGCCTCCTGCACGATGCGGTAGGCGCTCAGGTCGACGACGGCGGAGACGGGCACCGCGTCGCCCACGATCGCGAGCGTCGTCGGCAACCCGCTGGCCGCAGCTTCGGTGACGAGCTCGCCGATGCGCTCGATGCCCCGAGTCGAGGTGCTCGTCGTCGTGCTCGTCGCGGCCTCGGCGTCGCTGCGCAGCGTGCCGAGCAGCCCGTGCAGTTCGTCGACGGCGTCGCGCGCGCTCTCCTCGATCGACGAGAGGGCGGTCGAGGCGGCGCCGGGGTCCTTGGCGAGCACGCGCCTGGCCGCGCCCGCCTGCACCCCGATCACCGAGACGTGGTGGGCGACGACGTCGTGCAGTTCGCGGGCGATGCGCAGTCGCTCGATCGCGACGGCGTGTGCGCGTGCGCGTTCCCGTTCGGCGGCGAGTTCGGCGGTGCGCTGCTCGAGTTCGGCGCGCGACCTCGCCGAACGGTACGCGCGGTCGCCGAAATACCACGCACCGCCGAAGTAGAGGAGGTTCGTGAGCACGTTGATGAGGCCGAATGCGAGATACGGCGAGACCAGTCCGTCGCGTGAGAAGTCGGGCAGGAAGTCCTGCATGGCCGAGTAGTAGATCTGGTTCCACAAGAGCCAGGCGAACATCACGACGACGATGACGCCGCGCACGATCGTCGCCCAGCGCCGGCTGCGCCCCCACGCGCCGACCGTGTAGATCGCGACGAACAGGCAGATGTTGCCGATGAGCCCGTCGGCGACCTCGGCGACGGCGCCCACGATGAACGCGGCGGAAGCCACGACCGCCACGATCTCCGGCTGGATGCGCCGAGCCGCGAGCGGCAGGCTCATCGCCGCGATCCAGATCGCAGAGCCCCACCACGGAGCACCCTCGCCCCAGCCCGTGATGCGGTACAGCGCCGAACTGGCGGCGAGGCCGACCGCGAGCACGAGGGCCAGCACGACGTCGTTCCGGTGGGCGCGACGCCCGGGCCGCGGGCGCACCCATTCGACGCCGTCGACGACGGGCGGAGGTGCGGCGGAGGTCATGCCCCCAACGCTAGCGATCGCGGCACCCGAGCGGATCCGCCGCCCGAGGGAGATGCCGGGCGCGACCACGCGGATGCCGCGGCTCAGGCCTTCGCCTTCTTCGCCTTCTCCTTCAGGAAGATGAGCGGCAGGAGCCATGTGCCGAGCGCCGTGATGATCCAGACGATGAGGGTCGCGAGGATCCACGTCACCACCCCGCTGATCGTGATGCCGCCCGGGAAGAGCGAGGCGATGAGGAGCGCGACGAACGTCGAGACGAGACCGATGCCGCCGAGGATCGCCGAGGCATGCTGGCGTGCCAGGTTGAAGATGAAGGGACTGAGCACGGCCTGCGCGATCGCGAAGACGAGGATCGCGACGATGAATCCGCCCCACTCGATACGGAATTCGGGCAGGATCCACGAGGCGACGAGCAGGCCGAGAGCGGCGGTCACGAGAGAGATCGCCGTGCGGATCAGGAAGCGGATCATGTCGTGATCGTAGCTGCGTAACGCATGGCGTGCCCAGCACCGCGCCGCAGCGGCATCCGCTGCTCTGCTGCAGGGAAGCCGGATGTGGCGGCCCGGTCGTGAAGCGAGCAGGATACGCACATGGCCGAACGCGCGATGCGCGACGAGACAGCGCCGAACCCGGCAGCGCGCAGGGTGCAGACGGTGTATTTCACGCTGCTGATCGGCAACACGCTGGCCGCCTCGTTCATCTGGGGCGTCAACACGCTCTTCCTGCTCGATGCCGGCCTCTCGAACTTCGAGGCGTTCGCCGCCAACGCCTTCTTCTCGGTTGGAATGGTGATCTTCGAGGTGCCCACCGGGGTCATCGCCGACACACTCGGCCGCCGGGTCTCCTACCTGCTCGGCACCATCACCCTCGCCGTCACGACCGCGCTGTACTACCTGCTCTGGGTGGGGCATTCGCCGTTCTGGATGTGGGCGATCGTCTCGGTGCTGCTCGGGCTCGGATTCACGTTCTTCTCGGGCGCCGTCGAGGCCTGGCTCGTCGACGCGCTCGCCGCGACCGGCTACACCGGCGGCCTCGAGCGCGTGTTCGGTCGCGGCCTCGCCCTCACGGGCGCGGCGATGTTCATCGGCTCGATCGCGGGCGGCGTGGTCGCGCAGGCCACGAACCTCGGCGTGCCGTTCGTCATCCGCGCGGGCATCCTCGTCGTCATGTTCATCGTGGCCGCCTTCGTGATGCACGACCTCGGGTTCACGCCCGCCGGGCGGGCACACCCGATCGAGGCGACCAAGCAGGTCTTCAGCGCGTCGGTGAAGTACGGACTCGGCCGGCGGCCCGTGCGGTACGTCATGTTCGCGTCGTTCTTCACGACGGGCGTCGGCTTCTACGTCTTCTACGCGCTGCAGCCCTACCTCGTCGAACTCTGGGGCGACCCGGGCGCCTACTCGATCGCGGGTCTCGCGGCGGCGATCCTCTCGGGCGCGCAGGTGATCGGCGGTCTCGCGGCACCCTGGCTGCGGCGGCGATTCGCGAAGCGCACGACGACGATCATCCTGAGCCTCGTCGTCTCGAGCCTCGTGCTGCTCGCCCTCGGGGTGAATCAGAACTTCTGGGTCGCGATCGTGCTGCTGACGCTCTGGGGACTCGTCGATGCCGCGGCGGGCCCCGTGCAGCAGGCGTACCTGAACGACATGATCCCGTCGCAACAGCGCGCGACGGTGCTCTCGTTCGACTCGCTCCTCGGCAGCTCGGGCGGGGCCGTGATCCAGCCCGTGCTCGGCCGGTCGGCCGACGTCTGGGGCTACCCCGGATCGCTGCTCGTCAGCGGCGGCATCCAGGCGCTCGCCGTGCCGTTCCTGTGGCTGAGCCGCAAGCAGGGTTCGCCGGCGGATGTCGCGACGAACGAGTCGCCCGTGACGCCCGAGTCGCCCGACGGGCGGGCCGAACTGGGGTAGCGGAGGCGCGATGCGGCGCCTCGGACACCGGTGTGTACCATGGAGTGGACACGCCCGAACGGCCGAGCGGTCGTTCCCGAGTTGCACGGGAGGTGACCGATGCGCAAGAAGATCGTACTCTTCAGTGCCACCGTCGCCGCCCTCTTCGTCGGGTCGGTCTTCATCGGCGTCGCTGCCGCAACGACCGGTGCGCCGGTGCTCTACGACGCGCGCTCGCCGCAGCCTGTCGCTCCGAGCCCCGGCGGGTACGACGTCGACGCCGGAGAGGCGAACGGCGCCGAAGCACAACCTGACGTCGACGGCGCCGAGACGGGCGACTCCCCGCTGCCGAGCCCGAAGCCGCCGAAGGCGACGCCGGCTCCGCAACCGCCGGCTCAGCAACCGCCCGCTCCGACGCCGGCCCCCACGACTCCGCCGCCCGCCGACCCGATGCCCACGCCCGAGGAGCAGCAGGCGTGGCTCGGCTTCCAGCAGCTCGTGCGCGCGTGCATGGTCGATGCCGGCCATGAGTACCTCGAGTGGGAATGGTGGACCACCGAGCCCCGCGACCCGACCTCGACCGCTCCGGCGATGCCCGACGGGCTCACGGCCGAAGCCGAGGCGGCCTGGCACCTCGCACTCGTGGGCGACGGCAGCGAGAACGACGGATGCATCGGCGAGGCCGTTCGCGCCGACCAGCGGCCGCCGGTCGCCCCCGCACCGCCGCCTTCGACACCGCCGCCGGGGGCCGACTCCGGGGCGGAGCCGGCGCGAGCGCCGAGCCCGAGGCGGAATCGGGCTCCGAAGCCGGAACCGTCGGCTGACGCCGCGTCAGGCCTGCAGGGTCTCGACGCGCCCGTTCAACTCCGAGGCATCCGTGCCCCAGAGATCGACGACAGAAGCCGCGAGCCGGTCTTCGAGGCCCGCGAGCGACTGCACGCGGAAGGTGACCGCGGCGGCGCTGTCGCCGGCCGTGTCGAAGCCCTGCGCGAGCGATCGCATCCACGACTCGCTCGCCGCCTTGACCGCTGTGTAGTTGGCGCCGCCCGCCGTCGGTCGTTCGACCGTGGTCGAGGAGACGATCGCGATGCGCCCGGCAGTGGAGGCGACGAGGTCGTCCCAGAACGCGCGGCTGACGTAGCGGAGCGCGGTGAACGATCGCTCGAGCACGCGGTAGTCCTCCTCGGTCTGGCCGGCGACGCCGCCGCCGCCGCGCCATCCGCCCACGAGGTGCACGACGCCGTCGACGTCACCGACGCGTGCGTGGACGCGCATCGCGAGCTCGAGCACGTCGTCGCCGTCGGTGAGGTCGGCGCGCTCGCCGATCACGCCGGGCAGCTCGGCCTCGAGCGCCTCGATGCGACCCTCGTCGCTGCCGACGGCGATCACTCGCCCGCCGGCGTCGAGCAGGGCGCGGGCGACCGCCCGGCCGGAGGCACTCGTCGCTCCAGCGATGAGCACCGTGCGGCCGGACAGGTCGTGTGCCACGGACTCAGGCATCTTCTGCCGTGATGCCGACCGTCGACTCGATGACGGGCCTCATCTTCTTGTCGAGCGCTTCGTAGAACATCGAGAGCGGGAACTCGTCGTCCATGACCAGGTCGGTGTATCCCTTGGGCGGGCCGGCGAGCACCTCTCGCGGCAGGCCCTCGGCCCACACCGATGCCGGGTTCGGCGTCACGACGCTCGTCACGAGGTCGTAGGCCGCGAGCCAGTGCACCGTCTTCGGGCGGTCGATCGAGTTCCAGTAGAGCTCGTCGATCGCGTCGCCGAGTTCGACGACCGCATCGGGCACCGCGTCCCAGTCGAAGCTCAGCGAGACGTCGGTCCAGTCGAGCACGTGCTTCTGGTGCAGCCACGCGAACAGCAGCTGACCGCCGAGCCCGTCGTAGTTGCGCACTCGCGAGCCCGTGATCGCGAAGCGGAAGATGCGGTCGAAGATCACCGCGTACTGCACGAGCTTCGCGTGCTCGAGGGTCTGCGCCTCGGTCTCCGAGAGCGGTTCGGCCGATTCATCCGCCGCCTTGGCCCGGAGTTCGCGTTCGATCCTCACCGACTCGCGGAACGCGGTGAGGTCGCACCGCAGCTCTTCGAGCGAGTAGAGGAAGAACGGCATGCGCTGCTTGATCATGAACGGGTCGAACGGCAGGTCACCGCGCATGTGGGTGCGGTCGTGGATGATGTCCCACATCACGAAGGTGCGCTCGGCGAGTTGCTGGTCGTCGAGCAGCGCCGCCGCGTCGGCGGGCAGCTCGAGCTTCGTGATCTCGGATGCCGCGCGCACGACCCTGCGGTAGCGTGCCGCCTCCCTGTCTTGGAAGATCGCACCCCACGTGAAGGTCGGGATCTCCCGCATCGCCACGGTCTCGGGAAAGAGCACCGCCGAGTTCGTGTCGTACCCCGGCGTGAAGTCGACGAGTCGCAGGCTCACGAACAGCTTGTTGGAGTAGTCGCCCGCTTCGAGCGCCCCGATGAACTCGGGCCAGATCGTCTCGACCACGAGCGCCTCGACGTGCCGGTCGGTCGACCCGTTCTGCGTGTACATGGGGAAGACCACGAGGTGGCGGATGCCGTCGATGCGGTGCCGTTGCGGCTGGAACGCGACGAGCGAGTCGAGGAAGTCGGGCACGCCGAAGCCCTCTGCCTGCCACCGACGGAAGTCGACGACGGATGCCGCGAGGTACTCGGCCTCGTGCGGGAACCGCGGGGCGAGGGCTTCGATCGACTCGGCGATCGCGTCGACGAGCGTCGATGCCTGCGCGTGGTCGGATGCGTCGGGCACCGAACCGTCTTTCACCTGCAGCGACTGGAGGGCGATCGCCGACTCCTTGAGGCGGAGCCACGCGGCATCCGACTCGACGCCCGCTGCGAGCGCGAGGTCAGCGGTGGTCGCACCGTCTTCGAGAACCTCGGGTTCGCCGATGATGGCGTCGGTCATGGTGTTGCTCGACATGTGAACCTCCGATCCTCGATGAGGGCAGCTTGGGTGGTGGCGCGCCGGGCGTGGTGCACCGGCTCCTTCAAGGCTAGACGCGAACTTCCCGCGATGTGTTGCGGGCCGGTGCTGCTTTCTTGCGTGCACCCGAGATTCCCCGGCGAAGTTCGCCGAGCGACGCAGACCTGTGCCGCGGCCGGTAGCCGGTGGCGCACTCCATTCGGAGCGATGTTCTCTCGACGATACTGAGTAAATCTCAGGAAATTCCGCCGACTTCTCAGGGGCCGGCCCCGATCCGGTGAACCCGCACTGTCCGTAGCTTCGGGGCATCCCATTCCTGGGGGCATCCATTCGGGAAGGAAAGAGATCATGAACACGAAGAAGGCGACACCGGTGATCGCCACCGTGTCGCTGGTGGTGCTGCTGAGCGGTTGCGCCGGGGCGGCGGGCTTCGCCGGTGCTGCGCACGGCGGCCAGGTGCGCGACGACCTCAGCCCCGCGGCGAACGCCGCGATCGGGCTCGCGCGCGGTCACGTGATCGTTCGCGACGACCTCTCGCCGACCCGCGGTGTGAAGAGCACGGCGACCGTCGACGTGGTCGACGACCTGTCGCCGCTCAGAAGCGGCGCATCCGTGCCCAGGTCATCCCAACCCGACATCGTGGTCGACGATCGATCGCCGCTGCGAGGTTCCCGCTGAGGCGACGGGCGCGCGGGCGCGCGGGTCGTCAGCCCGCGCCCGTCGCTTCGGCCAGCAGCGTTTCGAGCCGCCCGATTCCCGGCCGCACGAACCCCTGAAAGCGCGACATCGCATCTTGCACCTGCGGGTCGGCGAAGCGCTGCCGCAGCCCCCGCGAGGCGTTCAGGCGTGCCCCCTCGAGCCACCGCGCGATGTCGGGCTCCTTCGACCACGCACGATCGGCCCCCATCTCGGTGATGAGTCCGCGCACCCAGTCGAGCGGAACGTCTGGCAGCCGGTTCGGCGGGCACAGGCGATTCTTCTCGCGGATGTCGCGGCCGGTCGCCTCGACGTAACCGACGAGCGCCGCGTTGAAGGGGATGAGCCCTGACCTGATGGGCTGCAGGGTGATGCGGCGTTCCGCGAAGATCGGCACCGCCGGCGCCGGGTTCAGCCCGGGCGCGGCGCAGTGCACGTAGAGGTCGCCCGGCCGGGCCGGGATGGTGCCCGCTTCGAGCACGACCTCGTCGCGGGTGATGCGACGAACGCGCCCGAGCCGCACGACGTCGTCGATGCGGCGGAGGAGTTCGAGCTCGGCGGTGCTCATCGTCGGCGCCTTGTACATGGTGGGTGCGACCCGCTCGTCGACGCGGAGCAGCTGGCCGTTCGCCTCCAGGCGGTCGAACAGGTCGTCGAGCGACTGCGCGTGCGCTGCGGCCTCCAGTTGCAGGGCGATCCCGTCGAGCAGGTCGCCCACGAGGTCGCCGCCCTGCGCGTAGAAGCGGTTGCGCAACCACGGCTCGCGCGGCTTGATCCAGCGAATGGCGTCGGGCGGGGCGCCGGACGCCAGCAACCACAGGCAGGCGTCGATCGCCGTCTTGCCCGCCCCGATGACGACGAAGCGGCCTTCGGGCGGCTCGGCGACCCGGGTGAGCGCACCCACGGGGATGCATCGCACCTCGGATGCCACGTCGAAGGGCGGCGCCGACGTCGCCGGAATCGACGGCTCCAGATAGCGGGCGTCGACCACGGCCGTGCGGACGTCGACCTCGAACTCATCCCCCGAGACCCGGGAGACGAAGCAGGCATCGCCGGCGGCCTCGCACATCGGGTGATACCGGACCGACCCGCTCGGCACCAGGTTTCGGCGCATCACTCGGTCGTAGTAGCCGCAGATCTCGGCCGCGCCGGCCTGCTCGTACATGCCTGCGTTCAGCCCGTCGGCATCGATCGCGTCGTCACCGAGGGCCAGGGAGTTGACCCCGTAATATGCGGCGGGTTGGTGCAGGCGCACGAAGGGGTAGGCGTCGTTCCAATGGCCGCCGGGCGCGTGCCGCCGGTCCACCACGACGACATCGGCGTCGGCGTCGGCGATCAGTGCGTCGGTGAAGGCCATGCCGGCCGCGCCCGCGCCGATGACGAGATAGTCCGTTTCGAGGTGGTGCGTCACCATGGCTGCTCCCGCCATCAGGATTCCACGTGGTGACGGGCGTGTCCACGGCGGTCGGGCGCCGCACTCGGCGGCGGAGGGTCCGCCGTGATATTCCTCGACGGGCCGCCGCGGTCGTTGACAGCGGTGTTCAGGCACTGGGAGCATGCGGGTGTTCGCACCAATGCGACCACGAGAGCGAGGACTCTTCACATGACCGCATCCGTTCCGCAGCCCCCAGCTTCCGCTCCTCAGCCGGCCCAGGCTGAAAAGTGGAACATCCTGTCGATCATCGGCTTCGTCATCGTCTTCTTCGGATTCAGCGTCATCTCGATCATCCTGGGCTTCATCGGGCTCAGCCAGATCAAGAAGACCGGCGAGCGTGGCCGTGGGCTCGCCATCTGGGCGATCGTCCTGGGCTTCGCATCGATCATCATCGGCGCGATCGTGTTCTTCACGATCCTCGCGGTCGTGGCGGCGAACCCGAACGTCACCGTCAGCTGACATCACCGTGATCGAAGTCCCCGCCCGGCCCGATGGGGCTCGAGGCGGGGACTTCGTCGTGCAGCTCGGCGCGCGGTGCAACTACACTTGACGTAAAAATAACTATTGCTGTAGTTTACTCGCATGACCTCTCGCCGGAATCAGGTTCTGGACGCCGCCATTCGGGTGCTCGGCACCTCGGGCACCCGCAGCCTGACGCATCGTGCCATCGACACCGAGGCCGGGCTTCCGCCCGGGTCCACGTCCAACCTGTTCCGCACCAGGGACGCCCTCATGCAGGGAGTCCTCGAACGGGTGCTCGACCGCGATATCGAGGCCTGGAACCGTCTCGCCGACACGACCGACACGTTCGACATCGACTCCTTCGCGGTCGTCGCCGGGCGCATGATCAGTGAGCTCGCCGCAACGGATCGGGTGTTCGCGCTCGCGCGCTTCGCCGTCTTCGTCGAGGCCGGACTCAACGACGACCTGCGTCAGCGCATCGACGAGAACGCTGCACGCCTGTCGGCATGGGCGACACCGCTCATCGCCGCTCTCGGGTCTCGTGCACCGCGCCGCCACCTGAAGCTGGTGTCGTCCTACCTCGACGGCCTGCTGCTCAACCAGCTGGTGCTCCCGTCGCCGACCTTCGACCCCGCCGATGCGATCGCCGTATTCCTGCGCGCGGCGCTGCAAGACCCCGCGCCCGCGATCGCGTCCGCACCCGCGATCGCGTCCGCGCCGGAGTACGCACCGTGAGAGTGCTGCTCGCCGGCTCCACCGGTGCGATCGGTCGACCGCTCATCGGCGCTCTGCGCGCCGCCGGGCACCACGTGACCGCACTCATCCGCTCGCCCGGCAGCGCCGATTCCGTTCGCGAACTGGGGGCGGCGCCGCTGGTGGCCGACGTCATGCAGCGCTCATCGCTCCTGCGGGCCGTCGATGGCGTGACGGCCGACGCGGTCATCCACGAGGCGACCGCGCTGCGGGGCGCGGCGCCCCGGCTGCGGGCAGACGATCCGACCAACGCGCTGCGCCGCGCCGGAACCGAACACCTCCTCGACGCAAGCCGTGTCGTCGGGGCGCGGCGATTCGTCACGCAGTCGATGACGGGCGGCTACGGCTACCGGAACCATGGCATGCGGCCGCTCGTCGAAGACGCGGGGTTCGGCCGGCCGCACGGGGGCTACGCCGACTCCATCATCGCCGGATGCCAGTCCACGGAGCGTCAGGTGTTCGAGGCTCACGGGATCGACGGGATAGCCCTTCGCTACGGTCTCTTCTACGGGCCGAGAGCCTTCAGCGACCTGTTCGCGACCATGATGCGCAAGCGCACCCCGGTCATCCCGTTCGGAGGCGGCGGAACCAACAGCTGGATTCACGTCGACGACGCTGCAACGGCGACGGTGGCGGCGCTCGAGCGCGGTGTCGACGGCCAGGCCTACAACATCGTCGACGACGTGCCGATCGACTGGAACAGCTTCGCGGGCGCGGTCGCCGTCGCACACGACACACCTCGAGCCGTCGCGATACCGCGGTGGCTCCTGAGGCTCAGCGCACCGTATCTCGCAGCCCTCATGGTCGACACCTCGATGCGGGTGTCCAACACCAAGGCGCGCCATGAGCTGCGCTGGGCGCCGGCCTTCGCCTCCGTTCCCGACGGGCTGGCCGTGAGCGGTGACCGCGCAGATCTCCGGCGGTGAACCGGGCCGTTGCCGCGGCAATAGACGAGAAGGAGCCGAACCTCATGCAGGACTCCGCACGGCGCAGGGCCGGCACGACGGTGGCAGCGATTCTGCTGGCGGATGCCGCGGCCCACGTGTACTGGCTGACCGGCGCGACCTGGCCGGCATCGAATGTGCGCGACCTGTCGCTCGCGCTGCTCGGCGCCGAGTTCCCGTTCACGCCGCGAGTGCTGATTCCGTTGGCCGTCGCGCTCTGCGTCGGGGCGGCCTCGGCACTCGTGCTCTCCCGTCGCAGCGGCCCGAGGTGGGTACGGATACCTGCGCTGCTGGTGACCGCGACGGTCTGCGCGGCCACCGGCGCACGTGCGATCCTCGGTGTCATTTGGATCGCGGGTATCGGCATCGCGGGCAATGACGTGCTGTTCTGGCTGAACCTCGTGCTCTACACGCCGCTGTGCCTCGTGCTCATGGTGAGCAGCGGCCTGCTGGCCGTCGACGCATTTCGTGAGACGCGTGCGCGAGATGAATCCCGAAGGCGGGTCATCGGGTGACGACCCCCGCCTCCCAGGCGAAGCCGTCGGGGTCGCTGAACGAACCGTCGGCGTTGACCGCGATTCGATGCGAGCCGGTTCCCGTCGCGTCGACGACCCCGACCTGCTTGGCCAGGTTCTCCCGCTTGTAGAGCGCCAGCGTGATCGGGCCGGAATCGAACTCGACGTACTTGCTGCCATAGCTCTTCGACACGGTCACCCCCTGGCCGCTGTAGAACGCCTTGCTCGCCTTGACGTCGTCGACACCGAGCAACAGGACCAACTTCTCGATCGCTCCGGTCGCCGGGCCCGTGCTCGTCTTGTTCGCGCTCGCGATCTGCCAGACCGTGCCCTCTGGAGCACGCAGCGAACCGCCATACCCCCACAGGCTCTTGGCGACCGGCTTGAGCGTCTCGGCGCCCGCCTCGAGTGCCCGTGCGAACAGCGCGTCGACATCCGCCGGCTGCGCCAGGATGAGCGACGGAGCGAAGCCGCGGAAGCCCGAGGTCGGGGCCTCGGCACGGCGCACGCCGACCCGGCCGTCCAGTCCGAAGGCGTCGCGGTAGAAACGTTCGGCGGCTGCGACGTCGTCTGCGCCGGCCACCTCGAGAGTGATGCTGTGAATGTTCATGTCTCGACGCTAGAAGTGCCGCGGCGCAGATCCTTCTCCATTCCTGCCCGATACCGACTCATGCCCGATGTCGACGCTCCGTTCGCGAACCCTCGGTGGGCGGCGTTCAGCGTCTGGTCTCGTACCTGGTCAGCATCACGCCGCCGGGAAACGCGCGGGTCTCGACCAGGGTCAGGTTCACCCGGTTGTCGAGGGCGGTGAAGAACGGCGTGCCGCCGCCGACCAGCACCGGATGGGTGACGATCGCGTACTCGTCGATCAGGCCGGCTCGCATGGCCGCCGCGGCGAGTGCGGCACCGGTGACGTCCATCGGGTTGCCGTCGCCGGCCTTGAGCCTGGCGATCTCGGCGACTGCGTCGCCGGTGACCAGGCGGGCGTTCCAGTCGACCGTGCTGATCGTCGAGGAGAACACCACCTTCGGCATGTCTCGCCAGCGCCGGGCGTACTCGATCGCAGCCGGGGTGGCGCCCGGCTGCTGGTCGGCGGTCGGCCAGTGGGAGCTCATCGACTGCCACAGCCTGCGCCCGTACAGCGCCAGGCCTGTCGCGCCCACCCGGTCGGACCACCACTGGAACAGCTCGTCGCTCGGCACGCCCCAACCGAGGTCGCCGCCGGGCGCGGCGATGTAGCCGTCGACGCTCACGTTCATGCCGAAGGTCAGCTTTCGCATGACGCCAGCTTCCCACGAGCCGGCGCGGGCAACGCAACGCCCTAGACGTCTGCGGCGAAGGACGCCGCGCGGAGCTGCAGGTCCTCGATGCGCCGCAGGCGGGCCGCATCGACGTCGTAGCCCTCGTACGCGAGGGTCGGTGTCTTCCGCACGTTCCGCGAGCACTCGAAGTGCTGGCAGATGAGCGTGCCGACGGTGTTGCCGTTCCGGCCCGCCTTTCCAGACCGCTTGGCGCTGTAGAACACGACGTCGTTCGGCAGCTTGACGTCTTGGCACCAGGAGCACTGAGCGCGCGAGCGCGGAGAACCGTCGGCCTGCCGGAGCAGGATGCCGGTGACATCACCGGTGAGCGTTGGGATCACGGCATATGCGCGCCGACCGAACTTCGTGTCGCGCCAGCCGAGATAGTCGAGTGCGTCCCAGTCGATCGTGTCGAAATCGGCTGGAAGGGTGAGGTCGCCGACCTCTTTGCGGGAGGCGTTGACGAATGACGTGCGGAGGGTCTTCTCCGTGATGGGGAGCATGGTGTTCGCTTTCGATGACACCCTGGGCGCGCCGGATGCGCGCCGCACGAGCGGAAGTAATCAGGGTCAGCACTGTCGGCCACACCGAACGGCGTGACCGGGGGCGTCATGCCCTGATGCCGGCGATGTTGGCGCCGACCACCTCCTGGAAGCTCACCTGTCCAGCGTACATGGCAGGGTGATGATCGGCACGGTGGGGGCTCACGGTACGAAATGACCCCTGATCTGGTGTCAGTGCCCCCCACAATTCCGCTCGCGCTTCTGAAAGTATCGATCCGACCCCCGCACCCGATGGGGGGTCGCACGATGTCAGGCGTACCCGTACAACGCCGAAACCCGAAGGTCTCTGCCCCACCGAGGCCGCACCACCCTCACGCAGGCGCACCCGAACGGCGCCGAAACCACGAAGGCCAGCCCCGCCATGCTTACCCGACTCTTCGGCGCGCCCGCGCGCTCTCGCACGCCAGACTCCGCCCGGCACGGGCGACGCACGCTGCAGACCGGCATCGCCGCGCTCGCGATCGGCGCACTGCTCGCGATCGGCCTGCCGACGACGGCCTTCGCAGCGCCCGGCGACGGCGCGCCCGACGTCACCTCGGAGACCACGCTGACACCGGCACCCGAAGCGCCAGAGACCGAGGCGCCCGGGACCGAGGCGCCCGGGACCGAGGCGCCCGAGGCGCCTGAGACCGAGGCGCCCGAGACCGAGGCGCCCGAGACCGAGGCGCCTGAGACCGAGGCGCCCGACGCGCCGGTCACGGATGCCCCGGCGACCGAGCCCCCGGCGTCGCAGCAGCGCGTGGCTCCGCTGAGCGTCGACGGCGCTGGCAAGGCCGTGGCGAAGAAGCCGACGAGCACGACCTCGATCATCAAGGTGGCCAAGGGTGATGTGCGCACGGGATCGGGCAACGACGCCATCGCGCACACGTATGCGGTCGGAGCGCGCTTCCAGCTGCTGGCTGACGATGACGGCGATCCGGGCGCACCGCTCGGCGAGCCGTGGTCGGAGTGCACGATCACCGCCGATGACAACGGCATCTGCTACTTCTCGGTGCCCGACACCGACAGCGGCGGCGACAACGAGGGCGAGCGGTTCTGGGTGCAGGAGATCGCCCCGGCCGCCGGGAGCGTGGCCGCCGCGAACTACGACATCGCCGGTTCCTTCCAGACGGGCGGCGGCACCGACGTCACGCTCTACGCCTACCGCACGCCGCGGCTCTGGGCGAACACGAGCTACTCGATGCCGGAGGACCAGTCGAAGAGCAGCAGCATCTTCAACACGAGCGGGTTGTGGGCCAACAAGCTCAAGAACCCCACGCTGCAGCCGCGCTGCGACGCCGGGCTGAAGGTCGCGATGCTCTTCGACCTCTCGGGGTCGGTCAAGAACGCCAATGCCGCGGGCACGCTCGGCGAGGCCGGCAAGGGCTTCATCGACGCGCTCGCCGGCACGAGCTCGTCTGTGGCGCTCTTCTCGTTCGGCAACACCTCCCCGCGCGCGGGCACGAGCAACAAGCCGGCGCTCCGCAGTGCCGACACGGCCGCGACCGCGCTGAAGAGCGACATCCAGGGCTACATCGACTCGTTCACCGCCCCGGGCTACGACTCGAACGGCACCAACTGGGACCGCGGGCTCTGGGAGGTCGCCAAGCAGGCGAGCGCATACGACATCGTCGTCGTGCTCACCGACGGCAACCCGACCTTCTCGGGCGCGTCTGCGGACGGCCCGGGCAACAGCACGTACTTCCGTGAGCTCGAGCGGGCGATCTTCTCGGCCAACGCCATCAAAGACCTCGGCAAGCGCGTCATCACGGTCGGCATCGGCGCCGACCTCAGCGCGCACAACCTGAGCGCGATCTCGGGGCCGAACGGCTACACCCCGGGCTCGACGCTCAACACGGCCGATTACTTCAGCACCGGCTGGGCACAGCTGAAGCCCCTGCTGACCGACTTCGCCAAGTCCGTCACGTGCCAGGTGCCGATCACGATCCACAAGACCGAGGTGCCCGCGACCGGCCAGCCGAGGAACGGCAAGGACTGGACGTTCACCCCGTCGAATGTGACGAAGGGCGCGCTCAGCCCCAATGGCCCGCAGCTGACCGACGCGAGCGGCAACGCCGCGTGGACCCTGAAGTTCGCGGCGCCCGGCGATCAGGGCTCGGTGAGCTTCGCCGAGACCCAGAAGCCCGGCTGGGCGCTCGAGAGCGTCGTCTGCAACGGGCAGAACATGACCGTCGGCGGCGACGGCAAGTGGACGGTCTCTGCGAAGGTCGGCGACCCCGCGATCACCTGTGAGGTGCGCAACAAGCAGGCCGCCCCCGCCACGGTGAAGGTCAACAAGCAGTGGGTCGTCAACGGCGCGGCATCCGCTCTCAACACGATCCCCAGCGGATTCACCACCGGGCTGACGCTGGCTCCGGCACCTGCCGACACGCCGGTCGCCTTCGGCACGACGCACACCGGCTACGTCGCCGGCAACGCCCTCACGGTGGGCGAGCGGTACACGACGCCCACCCAGTGCAACGCGGTGACGACGAGCTACGAGACGGTTGCGGGCGCCGCGATCGGCCAGGCCGGTGCGGTCGCCGCGCTCGCCGCGGGTGCGAACGAGTACACGATCGTCAACACGGTCGAGTGCGGGGCATCCCTCACCCTCGAGAAGGTCGTCGTGAACGACGACGGCGGTCAAGCGAAGCCGGCCGACTGGAACGGCAAGCTGCAGGCCGGCGACGCCGCCTTCCGACACGGTGAGACCAAGACGGTCGCCGCGGGCTCCCACGTGCTCTCAGAGCAGCAGCTCGCGGGCTATGCGCAGACCGGCCTCACGTGCGTCGGCGGCACCTTCGACGCCGCGACCAAGACGGTCACGCTCGGCGCATTGGCGTCGGCCACCTGCACCTTCACCAACGACGACATCGCCCCGACGCTCCAGCTCCTGAAGAAGGTCGCCGGCTCGGATGTCTCGAACAACAACTGGGTGCTCGCGGCCACCGGAACCAAGGGCTCCTCGGTCACCGACCCCGACGGCGGCGACACCGCCGTCGTCGACGTGAAGGCCGGTGAGAAGTTCACCCTCGGCGAGACGGCGACGCAGTACGGCGCCGACTTCACCGCCGGTGACTGGGCGTGCACCGTCGACGGCGCTCCGCTCGCGGTCGAGCAGGGCCAGCCGGGAGCCGCGACGACGAGCACTGCGCTCACCCTCGGCCAGCACGCCGTCTGCGAGATCACCAACACCGCGAAGCCCGTCACGGTCACGCACGAGAAGACCCTCGTCGATGCCTCGGCCGCAGCTGACGGCAGCTGGAACCTCGAGTACCTCGTGACGGTGACGAACCCGAGCCGCGTCGCCGCGGCCGAGTACGACCTCGCCGACGAGTTCCGCTTCGGCGCCTCGGTGCTGCCGACGGCGGGCACCGCGATCGCGGAGTTCCGCGCGACCGGGTCGGCCGCCTGGGCCGCGATCGACGGCTGGAACGGCGTCGACGCGACGCAGCTCGCGAGCGATCGCGGCATCGCGAAGCAGGCGACGCACGAGTACCGGGTTCGCGTGAACGTCTCGATCGCGGCCGGCGCGGACTTCTCCGCAGGCGGCGCGCTCGACTGCTCGGCGAAGCACGATGAGCGCGCATTCCGCAACGTCGCGACGCTGAACGGATCGGTCGAAGACGACGCGTGCGGCGAACCCGCGCTGCCGAGCTTCTCGAAGACCGCAGGCTCCGCCGCCGCAGTTGCGGGAGCGCCCGGCCAGTGGGACCTCAGCTACACGCTCACCGTGACCAACGCGAGCGACGAGGAGCTCTACTACGGGCTCGACGACCCGACGCCCGCTCTGCCGGCAGGGGTCACCGCGGTCGGCAGCCCGACGATCAGCCCGCTTCCCTCGGGCCAGACCGGTCTGCCCTTCACCGGCGTGAAGATCGCCAAGGCGGGTGCTGAGCCGACCGAGCACGAGTACACGGTCACGATCCGCGTCGCCGTCGCAGCGGATGCCCCGGCCGCGGGCCTGAGCTGCGAGACGACGCCGGGCACGAGCGGCGTCGTGAACCGCGCCACGCTCACCTCGAGCGGCCAGGGCATCCCGGGCGACGCGTGCGTCGGCATCCCGGTGGCCGAGATCACCCATGAGAAGAACGTCGACTCCGCCTCGGTCACCCAGGCGGCCGACGGCACGTGGTCGGTCACGTACTCCATCACGGTCACGAACGACGACACGATCGGCGGCAGCTACGACCTCGCGGATGCCACGGCGTTCGGTGCGGGCATCAGCTACCCGGCCGACGGCGCGACGAGTGTCGTCGGCCCCGCCGGTGTCGCCGTCGCGACGGACTGGAACGGCCAGGACCGAACCGGCATCGCCGACGACGTGTGGATCGCCGCGGACGCCGAGCACGTCTACACCGTGACGGTCTCGCAGATCGCCGTCGGCGCCGGCGTCATCGGCACTGCCGCAGGCACCTGCCCCGACGCCGAGACGCCGGGCGCGTTCAACAACGTCTCGTCGCTCACGGTCGGCGGCGTCATCGTCACCGACGACGCGTGCGCGGCACCGACCCTGCCGGTGCTCTCCAAGACGCCCGGCTCCGCGACCCAGGCCGACGACGGCAGCTGGAACGTGGACTACACGATCACGGTCGACAACGCCGACGGGGCTGCTTCGCACTACGCACTGACCGACACCGCCGCGTTCACGGCCGACGCCGAGATCAACTCCTGGACGGTCGAGTTCGACGACGTCACGATCATCGACGCCGCCGACTACACCGACGGCATCATCGTGGCATCGAGTACGCCGCGCGAGATCGCCGCAGGCGCGACGCACGTCTACACGGTCACGTTCAACGTCGAGGTGCCCGCCGGTTCCACCGGCCTCGAGTGCACGGGTGAGCCCGGCTCGGGCTTCTTCAACTCGGCGACGCTCACGAGCGGTGCCGACGAGCGGGGCGACGCCACGTGCATCCCGGTCACCGAGGTCGGCGTACCCACGGTCGAGAAGACCGTGAAGAGCACCGTTCAGGGCGACGACGGAGAGTGGACGATCACGTACGACCTCGTCGTCTCGGGCAACCCCGCACACGTCACCCGCTACTCCCTGACCGACACGCTCGACTTCGGCGACGGCATCGTCGTGAAGTCGGCCGCATGGAACGGAGCATCCTCCGGCACGTGGAACGATCTGCCCGACACGCGCTCAGCGACCCTCGCGACCGACGTGAAGATCGGCGTCGCCCCCGCGACGCAGCGCTACACGGTCGTGGTCGTCGCCGCGGTCCCGGCCGGCGCCTTCACCGAAGCGCCCGCCCAGCTCGTCTGCGCGAACGACCAGGCCGACGGCGATGGAACGGCGTTCCTGAACCGCGCGACGCTCACCTCGGGCAACACGACGCCGCAGCACGTCGAGGCGTGTGCAGCGCCGGCCACGCCGAAGATCGAGAAGTCCGTCATCGAAGGCCCGGTCGCCGACGGTGACGACTGGAAGGTCACCTATCTCGTCACTGTGGCGAACACGCATGCCACGCAGGCGCTCCGTTACAGCCTGAGCGACACCCCCGACTTCGCCGAGGGCACGCAGATCGTCTCGGCGACGGCCGTGAACGACGCGGGCTTCGACACCACGGCCTGGAACGGCCGGGGTGAGACGGGCCTCGTCTCGAATGTCGCGCTCGATGGCGGGCAGACGCACCGGTACACCGTGACGGTCACCTTCTCGGTCGCCGCTGACGCCCAGGTCGGCGACTTCGTGTGCGGCGACGGGCAGGACGGCGCCGGACACGGCACGTTCAACTCGGCCACCGTGACCTCGGGTGCCGACTCCTTCACCGATGTCGACTGCGCGTCGATCCCCGTGACGGTCGAGCTGCGCAAGGTCTGGCGGCTGAACGGCGAGGAGTTCGCCGACGCCGACGCGCCCGCCTTCCTGCGAGGCGCCGCCTCGCCGACGCTCGACGGCGTCGAGCAGGAGTGGGGCACGGTCTACGGGCCGAGGGTTGCCGGCTCGAACGTCGTGATCGGCGAGAGCGTCGACGCGCTGCCCACGGGCTGCGTCGCGGGCGACGCCGCCGGCCTCGGCACGAAGAAGCTCTCGAAACCGCACAACGTCTTCACGATCACGAACCCGGTCGAGTGCGCGGCGAACCTCACGATCGACAAGGAGGCCGTGTCGTCGACGCAGCTCGAAGACGGGCGCTGGAAGAACGTGTACTCGATCACCGTCGACAACGACAGCCCCGTGATCGACGTCGACTACGACCTCACCGACACGCTCGAGGGCTACGGTGCGGGCATCACGGTCGACGAGGCATCCTGGACCGGCCGGACGGAAGGCTCGTGGAACCTGCTGCCGATCATCGGCGGACCGACCGCGACCCTCGCCGACGACGAGACGATCGACGGCGGCTCTGACGCACACGTCTACACGGTGACCGTGATCGCCACGGTCGGTTCCGACGCGTGGGCCGGCGGAGACGAAGCTCCGGTGCTCTGCGTCGGAACCGACGCCGAACCCGGCGACGGCGGATTCCGCAACTCGGCGACGCTCACGCCCGCCGGCGAGGAACCGCGCTCCGACAGCGCCTGCGATGAGCCCGCCCGCCCGAGCGTCGAGAAGACCGTGCTCGCCGAGCCCGTGCAGAACGCCGACGGTGACTGGACCGTGTCGTACGCGCTGACCGTCACCAACTCGAGCGAGAAGCCCGTCTTCTACGATCTCTCCGACACCCTCCGGTTCGCCGGCGGCGTGACGGTGCTGGATGCCGCGGCGACCAACAACGCCGGATTCGACACCGACGCCTGGTCGGGCGACGGCGTGCTCGTCGAGAACGAGACGATCGCGGCGGGTGCCGGTCACATCTTCACGATCACGGTGCGTGCCGAACTCGGCACCGACTTCTCGGTCGACGACGCGCTGTGCGGCGAATCGGGTTCGGGCTTCCTGAACACGGCCGTGCTCACGAGCGGCCGGGTCGACATCCCGGCCGAGGCGTGCGCCGAGATTCCCGTGGGCGAACTCGTGCTCGTCAAGCACGTCGACAACGGGGCGTTCGACGGTCTCGAGACCGCGCCGCACGAGCTCGCGACGCCGGGTGACTGGCGGCTCTCGGCCGACGGCCCCGAGCAGCTCAGCGTGACCGGCGACGACTCGGGCACGGCGCAGGTCGTGCAGGTCGGCGACTACCTCCTCACCGAAGCCGCCGACAGCGACAACCCGCTGCTCTGGGCATACAGCGAGGGCGAGTGGGCATGCAAGACCGACGGCACGTCGAGCTCGGCGACCGTCGTCGCCGGCGGCCGCACGGTCTGCGAGATCACGAACACGGGTCAGACGGTCGACCTCGCGATCGAGAAGCGGCACGTCGCGCAGATCGATGGCGAGGGCACCTGGTACGTGCCCACCGACACCGACTCGCGGTACTCGTACACCCTCACGGTGACGAACAACGGCGAGATCGCGGCACCCGGCGCGGTCGTGACCGACGAGATCCCGGCGACCCTTGCCGTCGACACGACGAACTGGACCGTGCCGGCCGGCTGGACCGCCGAGCTCACGGGAGCGGACGCCGACGGCTTCGGCGGCGTGCTCACGCTCACGGCCGGCGAGGACTTCGCGCCGGACGCGGAGGCCGTCTTCGGGTTCTGGGTGACGACCGCGGCCGAGCTACCCCGTGAAGGCGACGACCCGCAGGGCAAGATCGCCGACATCGTGAACACGGCGGTCGTGACGAGCGATGGCATCGAGCGAACGCCCGACGACAACACCTCGACCGAGCGCACGCCCGTGAAGTCGGTCGAGGTCTCCGCCGTCGGCATCTGCGAGGCGAACGCGCCGTGGGTCGACTACGAGGTGACGCCGTACAACACCGAGAACGTGGACCCGCTCACGATCGTGCTGGTGTGGTGGACGTCGTCGGCCTACGAGCAGCGCGACCCGTCGATCCCCGCGAGCGACTCCGCTGCGATCATGGCCGACGGCGCCTCGCGCGTCGACCCGATCACGATCCCCGAAGGCTGGACGCCCGGGCAGGCGATCAGCGGTCGTCAGCTCTGGCCCGGTGCGGCGATCGATGAGAACGGCACCGCGACGGCCTGGCCCGGCTGGACGCTGCAGCCGAACGGCGGCTGGAAGCTCGACCCTGCCGCACCGTTCTACGATCTGCGCGGCGGCACCGTCGTCGAGGTGCGCATGAACCCGTCGACGGCCGGGGTCGAGACGTACCCGCCGGCGACGCCGGACTGCAACCCGGCACCCCCCGGGCAGCTGCCCTCGACGGGCTACGACCCGGTCTGGGCCATCGGCCTCGGCGGAGCGCTCGTCACCGCGGGCGTGCTGTTCCTGCTCGCGTTCTGGCTGCGTCGTCGTCGCGGAGAGGCTGCGTAGCGAAGATCGGCCGACGCGAGTCGGGACGGGCCCGGAACCGAGAGGTTCCGGGCCCGTTCGGTCATCCGCGCCGTGTGACGGCCTCACGCCGTGCGCCGAGTAGCGCCGCAGCTCCCAGGATGACGGCTGAGCCGGCCACCCACGCCAGATGCACCCACACCGGCTGTGTCTCGGCTCCCGTCCAGAACTCGACGTCTGCGCCGGGCATGACCACGCCGTAGGCGAGCTGGCCGAAGTGGAAGGTCGGCAGGAACTCCGCCACCTCTCGCAACACCTGCGGAAGCTCGCCGAGCGGCACGAAGAACCCCGACATGAAGGCCAGGGGCAGGAAGACCAGGTTGGCGATCATGGCTGCCGTCCTCGGCCGGGCGACGAAGGCGATCGCGAACCCCAGGGTGCTGAAGGCCAGGACTCCCGCGAGCATGGTGGCGCCCAGCAGGAGCCACGACGCGGCAGGCATCTGCGCCCCGCCGACGGTGACCGCGAGAAGCGCGATGGCGACGACGACCAGGATGCCCAGCACCAGTGCGTTCGTCGTCTTGCCGGCGAGCGCGACCCAGGTGGGCATCGGGGTGGCCCCGAGCGTGCGGAACCAGCCGCGACCGCGCTCCTTCGCGACATCTTCTCCGAACGTGAAGATCGCCAGGGACACCACGCCGTATGCACTGATGGAGACCGCCATCGCGAGCCCGACGGTCGTGCCGCCCGGCAGCACGCTCGAAGCGTTGGGCAGCCCGAACATCGCGTACAGCAACACCGGGATGGCGATCACCCCGATGGCGAAGTCCGGGGTTCGCAGCCGCGTTCGCAGTTCGGTCGCGGCGGCGAGAAGCACCAGGCCCGCGACTCCGCCGTTCCGCCGCGGGCCTTCCGGGCGGGCGTCCGAGCTGCGGGAAGGTCGTGTCGATGTCTCACGGATGTTCATCGGTCTCCTTCTTTCTCCAGGGCGGAGGATCGCTCCGCGGTCAGCGAGAGGAAGACCTCTTCGAGGTCCTCGTCGCCGTGGTGCGTCAGTTCGTCGGCCGTGGCGTTCGCCACCAGGCGACCCTGCGAGATCACCAGCACGCGATCGGCGACATCGGATGCCTCGACGAGGTCATGCGTGGCGAAGAGGATGGTGGCGCCGCGCTGCACGCTCGCGCGCGCCTGCTCCCAGAACCCACGCCGCGACGCGATGTCCATGGCTGCCGTCGGCTCGTCGAGCAGCAGCAGCTCCGGCGCGCCGACCAGGGCGAGGGCGAGCAGGAGGCGCTGGCGCTCGCCACCCGACAGTGCGGTCACGGTCCGTCCCGCTCGTGTCGTCAGCGCCGTGCGAGCCAGCACGTCGTCGACGTGAAGCGACTGCGGGTAGCTGCGCCCGATCAGTCTGACGAGCTCCCTCACGGTCGTCTGCTCGGGCAGCCCGGCAGACTGCAGCATCGCGCCGACACGACGGCGGACGTGCCGCCCCGGCTGTTCGCCGAGCACCTTCACCGTTCCGGAGGTCGGGCGCACGAGCCCGAGGAGGACCTCGAAGGCCGTCGTCTTGCCAGCTCCGTTGGGGCCGAGCACCGCGACGATCTCGCCTCGTTCGACCACCAGGTCCAGTCCGTCCAAGGCGGAGACTCCGGCGTATTCCTTGCGCACATCGTGCATCTCGAGCACGGTCATGATGGGCTCCTCTCTTCACCGAAGACGCTACGGAGCACGGCGAGCCGTCGAACGTGCCGGTCGGCACCTCTTCGACCCGTGACCAATGGCAGGTCCCGCCGCCAAGCCGTCTCTCGTAGCATTCGGGGTATGGCGATCAAGTCGGAGGAGCTCCTGAGCGCCGTCGCGGGCCTTGCCGCCGCCCTCGTGGTGGGCATCGGCGCGCTCGTCGCCGGATTCGGCGCCGATGAGGATCCCGCCCGAGCCGTGCTGTGGTGGGCGGCCTATCTCGTGTACCTCGCGGTCTTCGTGTTCGACGCCGGCTTCCTCCGGAGCCGCCTGCCGTGGCCCTTCGCCGTCACCGTCGTCGTGCTGTTCGTCACGGAGTCGGTCGTGTGGTTCGCGGCGCCAGGTCTCAGTTCGTCGGCGCTGCTCTTCGTGATCACCACCGCCGTCGCATCGTTCGGGCTCGGGCCGCGAACGGTCGCGGTGCTCGTCGTGGTGCAGAGCATCCTGATCGCGGTCGGCGGTGCGAGCGCCGGATGGTCCCTCGCGGAGGTCGTCATCTCCACGCTCGCGTACCTGACCTTCCAGGTGTTCGCGGCGCTCGTCATCGCCGGCGCCCGGCGTGAGGCTGCGGCGCGGGCCGAGCTCGCGGCGGCTCATGCCGACCTCAGGGCGGCCACGGCATTGCTCGCCACCTCGAGCCGTGATGCCGAGCGACTTCGGATCGCCCGAGACCTGCACGACGTCATCGGGCACCAGTTGACGGCTCTCGCCCTCGAGCTCGAGGTCGCCTCGCACCGCACGGCAGGTGAGGGCCGGGAGCATGTCGTCAGGGCACGCGGCATCGCGAAGGACCTGCTCGCCGACGTTCGATCGACGGTCGGCGAGCTTCGCGACGCCCGTACCCGTCTCGAGCCCACGCTGCGCGCCGTGCTCGAGCGGATTCCGGGTCTCGAGGTCGACCTCACCGTGAACGAACGCACGCCGCTCGACGAGGCGCAGACGATCGCTGTCGTGCGATCCGTGCAGGAGATCGCGACCAATACGGTGCGCCACGCGCACGCGACGAGGCTCGAGGTGACGGTCGTCTGCGACGATGACGGCCTGAACGTGCACGCCAGCGACAACGGGGTCGGCGTGCGTCATCTCGAGCGGGGCAACGGCCTCACCGGCATGGGCGAGCGGATCGAGGAACTCGGCGGCGAGCTGCTGCTCGAATCCGCTCCCGGTCATGGCTTCAGCGTGACGGCGCGGGTGCCCGCCCGATGACACGCGTGGCGCTGGTCGACGATCAGACCCTGGTTCGCCAGGGCATTCGCAGCCTGCTCGCGCTCAGTGAGGAGATCGAGGTGGTGGGGGAGGGCGACGACGGCGACGCCGCACTCGAGCTGGTGGCGACGAGCGCGCCCGATGTGCTGCTGCTCGACCTCCGGATGCCGCGCCGTGACGGCATCGCCACGCTCGAGGCCCTCGCCGCGCGCGGCTCGACGGTTCCGGTGCTCGTGCTCACCACGTTCGACGACGACGAGCTGGTGCTCAGGGCGCTGCGGGCCGGCGCGAAGGGATACCTGCTCAAAGACGTGACCCTCGACCAGCTGGTGAGCGCCATTCGCCTCCTCGCGGAGGGCGGCACCCTCCTTCAACCGGGGCTGACCGATCGGCTCTTCCGGGCCGTCAGCGCCCGGCCGGCGGGGGTCGAGGGCTTCGAACAGCCCGAGTCGCTGACGACACGCGAGACCGATGTCCTCCGGCTCGCCGCGGCGGGGTACTCGAACGCGGAGATCGCGTCCGCACTCCACCTCGCGGCCGGCACGGTCAAGAACCACCTCTCGAGCGTGTTCCTGAAGCTCGGGGTGCGCGACCGCACTCGGGCGGTGCTGCGAGCGCTCGACCTCGGGATCCTCGACGACGCCTGAGCCGCCAGCTCATCGCCGTGCCGGTGTCGCGTGCGAGACCGGCTACGCCCAGCGGCGCACGGCCCAGCGCTCCACGAAGGCGACGACGGAATCGGTGAGCTTGCCGAGGAGTGCGAGCAGGATGATCGCGAGGAAGATGCGGTCGATGCGGCCGTTCTGCCCCGAGTCGTTGAGCAGGAACCCGAGCCCCATCGACGAGGCGATGAGTTCGGCCGCGACGAGGAAGAGCCAGGCCTGCGCGAGCGCCAGTCGCAGTGCCGACAGCACCGACGGCACCGCGGCCGGCAACTGCACGGTCGAGAAGAGCGCGACGCCGTGCAGTCCGAACGCGCGCCCGGCCTCGATGAGCTGCCGGTCGACGTGCAGCAGCGACGCGGAGACGATCGTGTAGACCGGGAAGAACGCGCCGATCGCGATGAGGATGATCTTCGAGTCCTCGCCGATGCCGAACCAGAGGATGAGGAGGGGGATCCAGGCGAGCGACGGCACGGCACGGATGCCGCCGAGCGTCGGGGCGAGCAGGATGTCGCCGAGCTTCGAGAGCCCCACGACCGCACCGAGCGCGAGGCCGATCGCCGCGCCGAACGCGAATCCGAGGAACACGCGCTGGGTCGAGATCGCCACGTAGAGTCCGAGCAGACCGCGCTCGGCGAGGTCGACCGCCGCGAGCCACACCATCTCGGGCGAGGGCAGCTGCGAGAGCGGCACGAGCCCCGAGGTCGAGACCCACTGCCAGAGCGCGAGCAGGGCGAGCGGGATGAGTGCGCCGCCGACGATGCGGAACCAGCGACGGTCGATGAGCCGAGCGGATGCCCCGGGCTTCGGTCGCGGCTCGGTGGGCGGGATGACGGATGCCTCGTGGGTGCCCGGCCGTCGGTCGACGCCCGACGATCCGTACTGGCCGGCCCCCGCGATCGCGAGGCCCGCCTGTGTGACGGGCGCGGCGAACTCGTCATCGACGGAGATCGTGCCCGTCGGGGCATCCGTTCGCTGCGAGGCGTGCGTCATGGTGGATCCCTACTCGAACCGGCCGGCGTCGGCCTTCGTGACGAAGGTGTCGTTGACGAGCGTGTCGAGTGCCTGGTCGACCTGGGCCTGGGTGGCGACGTCGCCGAGCTCGACGAAGATCGGGCCGATCTTCTCGAGCACCTTCACCTGCTTGTCGCCCGGAACGCCGTCGACGTCGAGGTTCGATCGCTCCTCGATGACCTTCGTCGCGATCGCGAGGTCGAGGCCGGCGACATCCGCAAGAATCTGCGCCGTCTCCTCGGGGTTCTCGGCGGCCCAGGCGCGCGCCTGCTCGTAGGCGTCGACGACGGCCTGCGCGACCTCGGGCTTGCCCTCGAGGAAGGTCTCCGTCGCGTTCAGGAACCCGTAGCTGTTGAAGTCGACGTTGCGGTAGAAGAGGGTCGCGCCCTCGACCTCGGCGCCCGCCATGATCGGGTCGAGGCCCGACCACGCGTCGACCGAGCCGTTCTGCAGCGCCGCCCAGCCATCGGCGTGCTGCAGGTTCTGCACCGTGATGTCGTCGGCCGAGAGACCGTTGGCCTCGAGCGACTGCAGCAGGAAGAAGTAGGGGTCGGTGCCCTTCGTCGCCGCGACCTGCTTGCCCTTCAGGTCTTCGACGGAGGTGATCGGCGAGCCGTCGGGTGCGACGAGGGCCGACCACTCGGGCTGGGAGTAGAGCGAGATGACCTGGATCGGCGAGCCGTTCGAGCGAGCGAGCAGTGCAGCCGAGCCCGCGGTCGAACCGACGTCGATCGCACCGGCGCGCAGGGCCTCATTCGCCTTGTTCGACCCGGCCGACTGCACCCAGTTCACGGTGAGGCCGGCGTCTTCGAGCCAGCCCTGCTCCTTGATGATGAGGCTCAGCGGGTTGTAGGTCGCGAAGTCGATGTTCAGCGTCTGGCCCTCGAGCGAGACGGCTTCGCCGTTCGCCGCGGGCTCGGGCTCGGCGGCCTGGCCTTCTCCGGCGACGCAGCCCGAGAGCAGGAGTGCTGCAGCTGCGGCGCCCGCGACGAGTGCGGTGCGGAGGAATGGGGTGCGGAACACGGTGGACTCCTTCAGTCGTGGTGGCTTCAGTGGCGGCGGCGCGGTGCTGTGGCGCCGGTCAGAACGGATAGTGCGGGATGGTCGTGGTGGCCTCGATGCCGCGTGCGGCGCCGTGCCGGTCGATGCCGAGCCCGTCGAGCAGGCGACCGCGCAGCTCCGCGAGTTCGGCCGAACCGCGGTCGCGCGGCCGGGAGCCGGGAACGACGACGATCTGCCGGATGTCGGCGCCGGGCGCCTCGCCGTCGGGGCCGAGCAGGATGACCCGGTCGGCGAGCTGCAGCGCCTCGTCGACGTCGTGCGTGACGAGCAGCACGGTCGTGGGTGCTGCGGCGTGCACGTCGAGCAGGAGATCCTGCATCTTGAGGCGGGTGAGGGCGTCGAGTGCGCCGAAGGGCTCGTCGAGCAGCAGCACGCCGGGGTTGCGTGCGAGGGCACGGGCGAGCGAGGTGCGCTGGGCCATGCCGCCCGAGATCTCACGCGGGCGGTGACCGGCGAACTCGGCGAGGCCGACGAGCTCGATCAGGCGTGCGACCTTGTCGCGGCCCACGGTCTTCGAGGTGCCGCGCGGCAGCCCGAGGGCGACGTTGCCGGCGACGGTCCGCCACGGCAGCAGCCGGGGTTCCTGGAAGCCGACGGCCGAGCGGGGGTCGAACGGTGCCACCGCGATGTCGTCGACGGTCACGGCCCCGGCGCTCGCGCGGTCGAGCCCGCCTGCGATGCGGAGGAGTGTGGACTTGCCGCATCCGCTCGGGCCGAGGATCGCGACGATCTCGCCCGCCTCGACGTCGAGGTCGACATCGCGCAGCACCTGCCGGGTGCCGGCGGCCGTGTCGAACGCGCGCCCGACACCGCGAAACGAGACGGATGCCGCGGTCATGACGCCTCCTCGACGGGTGGTGGGGTGGGATCCTCACGCTATACATCGAAGAGAACGCTGTCAGGCGGGCCCGACCCGCGGCGTAACACGAGGAATCCGCGCGGGATCTTGCGATCATCGAACATTCTTCGACAGCACGTCGTCAGGCCTGGTCCCGATCGCCCGTGATGCGGCGCCGTCTCTGCTCGGGCGACCGTGTGCATGGGCGAAGATGGACGGATGACGAGAACGGTTCGCGGCGCCAGGGTGCTGATCACGGGTGCTGCGGGCGGCATGGGTCGCATGTACGCCGAGCGGGCCGTGGCCGAGCACGCGGCATCCGTCACCCTCTGGGATCGCGACGCGGCCGCCCTCGCCCGCACCGTCGATGAGCTCGGCGCGATCTCGCGGGGGCGAACCCGCATCCAGTCGTTCGTCGTCGACGTCGGCGACCTCGGCGCCATCGCGAAGACCGCGCAGCGGGTGCGGCGCGAGGTCGGCAACCCCGACGTGCTCATCAACAACGCCGGCATCGTGCGCGGCAACCGGTACTTCTGGGCGACCGACAACGGCGATGACACCCGATCGACCATGCAGGTCAACGCACTCGCGCCGATGTACATCACGCGCGAGTTCCTGCCCGGCATGATCGCGAACGCGTACCGCGCGGCGCGCATCGTGAACATCGCGAGTGCCGCCGGCACGCTCGCGAATCCGCGGATGGCAGTCTATGCCGCGTCGAAAGCGGCACTCATCGGCTGGAGCGACTCGCTGCGTCTCGAACTCGAGCAGGCCGACCACGGCAACGTGCGGGTCACCACGGTGACTCCGAGCTACGTCTCGACCGGCATGTTCGCCGGTGCCCGCGGCCCCGTGCTCGCGCCGGTGCTCGACCCCGAGTACGTCGTCGACCGGGTGTGGCGGGCCATGCTCGCCGGGCGTCCGCTGCTCGAACTGCCCTGGAGCGTCGGACTCTCACGCGCGCTGCGCGGCCTGCTGCCGACGCGCGTGTTCGATCGCCTGATCGGCGACGGCTTCGGCGTCTACCGCTCGATGGACCGGTTCACCGGGCGGGCCTGACCCGGCTGGGTGAGTCAGGCTCCCGGCAGTTCCTTGCGCATATGCACTGAGGCAGTGAGGTAGCCGAGGCTCTCGTACAGCGTGATCGCCGCCACATTCGTGGCGAACGCGTTGAGGCCGAGCGACTTCGCGCCGTGCTCGCGCGCGATGGCATCCGCGCGCTGCATCACGACCCGAGCGATGCCGCGCCGTTGGAATCTGTCGAGCACGCGGAGGTCGTAGATCCACCAGTCCTCCGATCCGGAGCCGCCCCGCCACGGTCCGATCCAGAGCCATCCCGCCTCTTCGCCGCGAAGTGCGACCGTGAAGAGCAAGTGCTCGTCGACGAGCCGCCCGTCGGGAAAGAACTGCTGTTCCGATTGGATTCGAGCCGCATCCGCGGCCTCGGCGCTGTCGCCGGCCTCGAGGCGCGCCTCTTCGTACTCCCGCATCGCGATGGCCAGCCATCGGGCGACCTCGTCGACGCCTTTCGGCACGAGTTCGACATCTGCAGGGTCCACCTTGGTCATGACCCCATGGTGCCGGATGTGCGCGCTGCCGTCGATGCCGCGCGCGGTTGCATACGCTACCGCTCGATGGACCGGTTCACCGGGCGGGCCTGAACGCGCACGGGTTGCGGACGCGGTCGTCGCGCGGCGAGGCCGAGCAGCATCGGCACCACGAGCCCTGCGGCGCAGATCACGGGCAACCAGAGTTCGGACGTCATGGCGTGACGGTACCCCGCGAAACTGGAAGCGAGCCTCGAATCGCGGCCCGGATCGCGCGTGAGCCGTCGGGGTCAATCGTCGTCGTACCGGTCGTTGCCCTCGTTGCCGTTGCCCCGGTCGTCGTTGCCGGTGTCGTTGCTTCCGTTGTCGTTCTCGTCCTTGTTCTTGTTCGTCTTCTTGTCGTTGTCGTTCTTCTTGTCGTTCCTGTTGCCCTGCTTGTCTTCGTCGTTGCGGTCGCCGTCGGTGTCGTCGCCGCCCGTCGTGGGGCTGGGCGTCGGGGTGCCGGCGGTCTCGGCCGCTTCGAGGTCGGCTCGCACGAGCGCGAGCGCCGCGCGGATGTCGGCCGCCTTGTCGGCATCGATGGCGCCGTCGTCGACGGCCGCGGTGACGTCGTTCTCGAGCAGTGCGAGCGCGGCGATGGCTCCGAGGTAGTCGCCGACCTCCGCCCGTTCGGCGACCTGCACGACGGAGGCGTGCAGGCTTGCGCTGACCGCCTCGGGGGTCTGCCCGCATGCGCTGAGTCCGAACGCGAGCGACGCGGCGAGGAGCCCGCCGCCGATGACGGTGCGTACGCGCCTCATCGGGTCACCGCCTCGCCCAGTTGCTCGAGATGCACCCCGAGCTCGCCCGGCAGGCTCGGCAGCGGTTCGGCGGGCGCGGTCGAGGGTTGCGTGAGGCTCGCGATCGCCGGCGGGATGACCAGCGCCGCCCCGATCGCGATGAGACCGAGCAGGGCGATCGAGATCGCCGGTCGCACCCAGCGCCGCGAACGGGCCGGGGCGGGCGTGAGGGCTGCCGCGACGGCCCGCGCGGCGACGGTGTCGTCGGACGAAGCGGTCGCTCCGAGGGTATCGGTGGGCGTCGCCGGCAGTTTCACGGTCGCGTCGGATGCCTCGAGCACGACGGTCGCCGCAGCATCCGGCTCTGTCGTGGTGGTGGTGGTGGTGGTGGTGGTGGTGGTGGTCGTGGTCGCCTTCGCCGTCTCGAACCGGCTCGCCGCCATCGCGACTTCGAGCGCCGTCGGCCGGGCGGATGGCTCGCGCGCCGTCATGTCGCGAAGCAGCGACGCCCACTCCGGGCCGAGTTCGGAGGGAATCTCGGGGTCGTGCGCGAGCCGTGCGGCCGTCGCCTCGGTGGCCGTGCCCGGGAAGGCCGGCCGGCCGGTGCGCGCTTCGATCAGCACGAGCCCGAGCGAGTAGATGTCGGCCGCGGTGCCTGGCGCGCGTCCGCTCACCTGCTCGGGGCTGAGGTAGCCGGGGGTGCCGACGTACGCCCCGGTGCGAGTGAGGCGTGTGTCGTCGATGAGGCGCGCGATGCCGAAATCGGCGAGCTTCGCGTTCCACGCTCGCGTGGGCAGGTGGGCCGCCGCGAGCAGCACGTTGGCGGGCTTCACGTCGCGGTGCACGATGCCGCGTTCGTGGATCACGTGCAGCGCCTCGCCGAGGTCGGCGGCGAGCCACGCGGCATCCGATGCGCTGACTGGGCCGGTCTGCAGGGTGCCCCGCAGATCGCGACCGTCGACGAGCTCCATGACGAGGTACTCGCGGTCGATCGAAACGTCGTGTGCGGCGTCGTAGAGGCGCACGAGCGCACGGTGCTCGACGCTCGCGAGCAGGGCGATCTCGGATCGGCGGCGTGCGGCGTCGTCGATGCCCTCAGCCGCCTCGGCGAAGACCTTCACGGCGACGGATCGGCCGAGGCTCTGATCTTCACCGCGATAGACGCTCGCCATGCCGCCGCGGCCGATGAGACCGCCGAGCCGATACCGCCCGCCGAGGGTTGCACCTGTGAACGGGCCGCCGACGGGTCGATCAGTGGAGCTGGTCACGTGTTCGAGGGTAACCTCGCCGGCTGGGAGCCGGCGACGACGGAGTGTCGGGATGCGCGGTCAGCGAGCGCGCCCGTGCCCGTGGTCGTGGTCGTGGTCGTGCTCGTGCTCGTGGTCGGCCTCGCGTTCTCCGGTCAGCACCGAGACCGGCACCGTGCACGCATCGCCGCGCCAGGCCTCGATGCCCTCGCGCACGGCGAACGCGGCGATGACGAGGGCGGCGATGGAGTCCGCCCACGCCCACCCGAGCAGGCTGTTGAGCAGGAGGCCCGCGAGAAGGGCGGCCGAGAGGTAAGCGCAGATCAGCGTCTGCTTCGAGTCGGCGATCGCGGAGGCGGAACCGAGCTCACGGCCGGTGCGCCGCTCGAACCACGACAGCAGCGGCATGACGGCGAGGCTCACGGCGGCGAGCGCGATGCCGACCGGGGAGTGCTCGGGTTCCGAAGCCCCGAGCAGCGAGCGGGCCGCATCGATCGAGACGAACAGCGCCAGGCCGAAGAACGAGACGGCGATGAGGCGCAGGGCGAAACGCTCCCGCCGGTGCGGATCGGGGGCGGCGAACTGCCAGGCCACGGCTGCGGCCGAGAGCACCTCGACGATCGAGTCGAGACCGAAGCCGATGAGCGCGGCCGACGAGGACGCCGTTCCCGCGGCGAGGGCGATGATCGCCTCGATCACGTTGTACGTGATGGTCGCCGCGACGATCAGGCGGATGCGGCGGACGAGCACGACGCGGCGCTCGGCGGTGAGCGGCCGAGGTGGGCTCGCGCCCGGAGTGAGAGGTACCGACGTCATGCGCAGGTGCATCCCTCGCTCGAGCAGCAGGCCGGGTCGACGACGAGCACGAGTCGGAGCAGGTCGCCGAGCGCCGGTGCGAGGAGCTCATCAGCGAGACGGTACGAGGTGCGGCGGCCCTCTGGCACCGCCTCGACGAGTCCGCAACCGCGCAGGCATGCCAGCTGGTTGGACATCACCTGCCGGGAGACGCCGAGCGACTCGGCGAGGTCGGAGGGGTACGCCGGCGCGTCGCGGAGCGAGAGCAGGACCCGGGCGCGGGTCTCGTCGGAGAGCGCGTGCCCGAGGCGTGCGAGCGCCGCGGTGTGGGTCAGGGTCGCCGTATCGGTCATGTCGATGACAGTACACGCGATTGTGGATTCACAAAAGACTGTACCGACTTGATGGCGAGGAGGCGGTTCGCGTCGGACCCGGTTTGCTCATGCCCCCGCCCTGGTGAAGGTCACATGGGTGACGCCGCTGGGTGCTGAGGTTGCCTCGACGCCGTAGTCCTGCTCGATGCCCTCCAACCCGTCCCAGAGCCGCACGCCACGACCGAGCAGGATGGGGACCACGACGACGTGCAGGTAGTCGACGAGCCCGGCGGCGAGGAAGTCGCGGATCACGGTGGGGCCGCCGCCGAGGCGCACATCGAGGCCGTCAGCGGCAGCTTTCGACTTCTCCACCGCTTCAGCAGGCGGGGCATCGATGAAGTGGAACGTCGTGCCGCCCTCCATCTCGATGGACGGGCGGGTGTGGTGGGTGAGCACGAAGACCGGCGTGTGGAACGGCGGGTTGGGTCCCCAGGCGCCCTTCCAATCCGGATCCTCGTGCCATCCGGGGTGCCCGAACTTGCCGGCGCCCATGATCTCGGCCCCGATCCCGGAGTCGTGTCGCTGTACGAAGGCGTCGTCGACGCCGCCGCTGCCGCCGGGCTGCCACCACTGCGTGGCGAACATCCATTGATGCAGTCGGTCACCGGCGTGACCGAAGTGCGCGTCGGCGTCTTGGCCCTCACCGGTGCCGAAACCGTCGAGGGAGATGGCGAAGTTGTGAACGCGAACGAGAGACATGGGGTGCTCTTTCTCTGGAGACGATTGGTTCGTCAGTCGTGAACATGCGGGTGAGGCTTCGTGATCGGCGGCTCCGGTTCAGCTCTCGACCGCTGGAGGTCCGTCGAGCACGGTGGGGACGTACTCGAGTAATTGGATGCTTCCGTCGAAGGTGCGGCTCTCGACGAGTTCGAGGGAGAGGTCCGGGTAGCCGTCGAAGACGCGCTCACGTCCCGTGGCTCCGGTGATCACCGGGAACACCACCACACGGAAGCGATCCACGAGCCCGGCCGAGAGCAGCGTCCGAACAAGGCTGAGACTGCCGATGGTGCGCAGTTCCCGCGACTCGCGCCGCTTCAGGTCTCGAACCGCCGCGACCGGGTCGTTGTCGACCAGTTCGGTGTTCGCCCACGAGAGCGGTTCGCTGAGCGTGGAGGAGAACACGATCTTGCGCGCTGCGGCCAATGCCCGTGACGCAGGGTCGTCCGCCTGGGCCAGGTGCTCGGCGAAGAGCCGATAGGTGGTCGCGCCCATGAGCTGGATGGGCTCCCCCTTCAGGCTGTCCTGCTCCAGCCAGGCGAGGTACTCGGGTCCCTCCATGCCCCAGTAACCGGGCCAGCCCTCGGCGCCTCCATAGCCGTCGAGCGAAATGATGAAGTCCACCATCAACGCTGACATCGCAATCCCCTTCCATGGGGCTCTCGTGTTCCGAACAACGCGACCCACGCGGCTCTGCGGCGAGCGGTCGCGGCGGCGGTGAGGTAGATGAGTGCGGAGCGCATGGTCAGCAGGGTGACCACGTGCACGTCGGCCGTGCGAAAGGATGTCGCGCAGATCATGACCAGGCCCAAGATGCCGGGCCGGCGCGACCGCAGCACTGCCTCCATCGCGGGGCTCTCCAGGCACGGCGGCTCAGCGCCTCGCGGCTCAGTTCGAGATCGGCCTCGAGCTTGGGTAAGTGCTCGGACACGGGTCGACCTCCAGCAGATAACGTGAACAGGTAGTGTCGAGTTACAGCGTAGACCCATATCTTGAACATGTCTATTCAGGTTAGGAGATTGATGTGACCACCGCCGCATCGAAGACCCCCAAACGCGCCGACGCCCGCAAGAACATCGAGAAGATCACCCAGGCCGCCATCGAATGCCTCGGGCAGGATCCCGATGCGAGCCTCGGGCAGGTCGCACAGGCCGCGGGCGTGGGCCGGGTCACCCTGTACGGGCACTTCCCCTCACGCGAGCTGCTCGTCGAGGCTGCGCTCGTCCGTGCCCTGACCGACGGCGACCGAGTGCTCGAAGCGGTCGACCTCACCGGCGACCCGCGCGCGGCACTGCGTGCGCTCATCGAATCCAGCTGGCAGTTGACGGCGCAAGCCGGCACCATCCTCGAGGCGGCCCAGGCGGTCCTCCCGCCCGGGCGCATCCGCGAACTGCACGCCGAACCCGAAGCGCGCGTGAATCACCTGATCCGTCGCGGCCAAGCCGAGGGCGTCTTTCGCACCGACCTCCCGGTCAGCTGGCTCGCCAGCTCCATGCACCACGTCATGAAGGGGGCTGCGGCCGACATCACGGCCGGACGTCTCGACCCCGGCGACGCCGGACAATTCATCGCAGAGGTGATCCTCGGCGCCTACACGCCACCGGTGATCCGGAGCACCTGAACCGGCATCGACGAGGCCGCATCTCCTGATCGGCGTATCCAAGGGAGGATCGCGCAGAGTGTGACGCATGGCCGGGCGGCCCAAGCGCGTGCCAGGGCAGATTCTTGTGATCGATGCCGCCCCCTGTGATTCCGGACCGCGCCAGGAGCCCGACTTGACTGTGCCCCAGGGGCATGGTTTCTACTTGCCCTAGCCCCCGATCGGCGAAGTCGGGGCGCAGGGGCGGAGGAGTCGAGATGGCATGGAGTACCCGGGAGCTGGCGCAGATCGCTGGAACGACCGTGAAGGCGGTGCGCCACTATCACGAGGTCGGGTTACTCGACGAGCCTGAACGGTCGTCGAACGGGTACAAGCAGTACGAGGTCCGGCATCTCATTCGAGTGTTGCAGATTCGGAGGTTGTCGGAACTCGGTCTGTCCTTGACGCAGATCTCCACTCTGCAGAGCACCGAGGAGAATCCGAGGGAGGCGCTTCGGGCCATCGATGCGGAGCTCGCCACGACCATCGACCGACTCCAGAGCGTGCGGACCGAGATCGCCGCGCTCCTCGAGCACGGCTCACCGGCCGTGCTGCCCCGGAGCTTCGGCGCGGCTGCACATGGGATGACGGAAACCGACCGATCGCTCATCATGATCTACTCGCGCATCCTGTCCGATGACGCCATGCGCGACATGAGCGAGATCTTCACGGCCGACCGAAGCGATGCTGATCGGGAGTTCGAGACGCTCTCGCCACATGCCGACCTCGCCACGCGCGTGCGCCTCGCCGAGCAACTCGCCCCCGAGCTCGGAGCCCAGTACGCGAAGTACCCGTGGCTGTCCGATCCGGCGACGCAGTCCACTGATCGCTCCGCTTTGCTCCACGATCAAGATGCGGTGGTGCAGTTGTACAACCTTGCCCAGCTCGAGGTCCTGTACCGCGCGCACCTGCTCGCATCCGGTCAGACCGACGAGCGACTTCCGATGCAGTGACCCGCAGGTCGATCTCGTCCGAGCCGCCGGCGCACGCCGACATCACGGCCGCCCGGCCACGCTGACCCCGGATCGCCACTTGTCGACGCCGCGCTCGCGGCGTCGTCTCACTTGCCATGCCTGTTGGCGTCAATCGCGCCGTCGTGAAGGGAACCCCCATGTCCAACCCCGTCGAAGGACTCATCTCCGGCTTCCAGGACCTGGTCGCCCAGGTGCCGGACGCCGTCCAACCGCTCATCGTCGCCGCGGCCGGCGCGATTCCATTCATCGAGGAGGGCGCCGCCGGGATCGGCGTCGTCGCGGGCCTCAATCCAGTCGTGGCGTTCGGCGCGAGTGTGGTCGGCAACCTCGTCAGCGTCGTGTTCGTCGTGCTGCTCGGTGCGCGGGTCCGTGGCTCGATTGTGAACCGTCGGTCGCAACGCATCACGGTGGCGAGCACCGCGAGTACAGCAGCGGCTGTCGGGGAAACCACCGACCGAGGTCTCGACACCGACCGTCCCGAGGTGAAGGCGGGTGGAGAGTCCATGGGAAAGCAGAAGCTCCGGCGCTGGCTCGTGCGTTTCGGGGTCCCAGGCGCCAGCCTGCTCGCGCCGATGGCGCTCCCAACCCAGCTCACCGCCGCGTTCCTCGTGAGCGTCGGCGTCAACAAGGGCCGCGTCATCGTGTGGCAGGCGATCGCCATCATCCTCTGGACAGCCCTCGTCACCATCTCGGCGACCCTCGCACTGCTCGTGGTCACGAACGTCGGCTGACACGAACCAGCTGCCACGAACCAGCTGCCACGAACCAACTGACACGAACTACCCGACCCGAACTCTCCGAAACGACTCTTCGACACGAAAGGCGGACCATGAAACCCAACCCCGAACCCACTGTCCTCCCCGCACGTACCCGCCCGTCCCGTCCCGGCTGGCCCGAGATCATCGTCGGTCTGTCCGTGACGCTCGCGGTCGGGTCGCTTGCGCTCCTCATCGTTCCGCTACTCCCTGAGTCCGAGCCAGTCCTCTCGGGCCTGGTGCTCGCCGGGTGGTCGGTTCTCGCACCATTCGCCGGGTTCGCCGCGGCTGCGCTCATCCGCATCCGATCCTGGCCGGCGTTCAGCATCAGGCGAACGACTTGGCGTTGGCTGCTCGTCGGCATCGTGGCGGGCGTCGTGGGATTCATCCTGAAGGGGGTGCTCAACGCCGCGATCATCGCGCTCGGGTTCGAGGAGAACGCGCAGGTCCCGTACTACGAGGCTGCCGGCGGCGGCATCCTTCCGCTCGTCCTGACCTTCGCGATGATCTCTCTCCTCGTGCCGCTCGGGGAGGAGTTCCTGTTCCGTGGCGTCGTCATGAACGGACTGCTCCGCTACGGCGCGGTGGTCGCCGTGATTGCGAGCTCGGTCGTCTTCGCACTGTTCCACGGCATCAATCTGGCGCTGCCCGGCGCCGTGGTCTTCGGCATCATCTGCGCCGAGCTCGTTCGGCGCAGCGGCTCGATCTGGCCCGCCGTCGCCGCGCACACGATCAACAACCTCGGCCTCCCGGTGTTCGTGCTCATCGTCAGCACAAGCGGGATGTGAGCGCAAGCAGCCTGAGCTGACTAGAAGATCATCGGCCGATCGTCGTCGTCTTCGCCGAGTGCGAGCTCGACGAGCACCGGCACATGGTCGCTGGGGGCGTCGCCCTTGCGCTCGTTGCGGTGGATCGAGGCATCCGTCACGGCCTCTGCGAACGCGGCCGAACCGAGGATGAAGTCGATGCGCATGCCCTCGTTGCGCGGGAACCGGAGCTGCTTGTAGTCCCAGTAGGTGAAGCCCTCGGGGATGCGGGGGCGCACCACGTCGGTCACACCGGCGTTCTCGAGCGTGAAGAACGCCTGCCGCTCGGCGGGCGAGACGTGCGTCGTGACTCCCTCGATCACCGTCGGGTCGCCGTTGTCGACATCGAGCGGGGCGATGTTGAAGTCGCCGGTCAGCGCGAGCGGCACTTCGGGCCGGGCGGATGTCTCGGCGCGCGTGTACTCGGTGAGTGCTGCGAGCCAGTCGAGCTTGTAGGTGTAGTGCGGGTCACCCAGCGAGCGGCCGTTGGGCACGTAGAGGCTCCACACGCGAGCACCGCCGACCGTCGCGCCGATCGCCCGCGCCTCCTGGGGCTGGTCGGGGCCCTCGAGACCCTTGAGGAACCCCGGCATGCCCGGGAACGAGGTCTCGACCTCGCCGATCGGCGAGCGGCTCGCGATCGCCACGCCGTTCCACTGGTTCAGGCCGTGGATGGCGAGCTCGTAGCCGGCCTCTTCGAATGCCTCGACCGGGAACTGCTCGGGTCTGCACTTGATCTCCTGCATGGCGAGCACATCGACGTCTTCGCGCACCATCCAGTCGACGACGCGACCGACTCGGGTGCGGATCGAATTGACGTTCCAGGTGGCGATGCGCATGGGCCAAGCCTATTCGGGCGGGATGACAGAGCGGAGCGCAGGTGCTGCTGAGGGCTTACGAACGCCCCATCGAGAGCCGTGGCAGCGCGATCCAGAGCAATGCGGCGACGACCAACGCGATGCCGAGGGCCACGAAGCCCGCTGTGCGGCTGAGCGCCAGCTCGAAGATGAGCCCCGCCACGCCCGCCGCGAGCAGCGATGCGACGAGCAGGTGCGCCCGCAGCAATCGGTCTCCGCGCCGGACGATCTGCTCCTTCTGCCGTTGACCGAACAGTTGCCGATGCAGAATCACCGGGGCGAAGCCGAGCAGCGTCGCGGCGAACGCGAGTGCCACGAGCACGAGGTAGAGCCACAGCTGGTAGCCGTCGAGCTCGGTGAACCTGGGCTGGAACGCCGCGGCGAGCAGGAAGCCCGTGATGATCTGCGTGCCGGTCTGCGTCGCCCGCAGCTCCTGCAGAATGTCGTTCCAATTGCGGTCGAGGCGCTCGGTGCGGGTCTCGTCGCGACCGTCGCTGCGGTCGTCCTCCGCAGAATTGCTCTCTTCGGCGGCCATGAGGTGAGCGTAGCGCAGCGGTCTGGAGCACCGAAGTTCTGGTGCACCGGCATCCGAAGCTGCGAAGATCGAGGTACGCGAGAGCCGGGGGTTGACCGTGAAGTTCAGCATCGAAGGTGTCGATGGCCTGCCAGAGATCGCGCAGGGCGCCGACCTCGCCGCGCTCATCAGCGGTGCCGTCGAACTCGACGACGGCGACATCCTCGTCGTCACCTCGAAGATCGTCTCGAAGGCCGAGGGCCGCGTCGTTCAGGCGGCCGATCGGGAGCAGGCGATCACCGACGAGACGGTGCGCCTCGTGGCGAGCCGTGAGTTCGATGGCGGCGTGACCCGCATCGTCGAGAACCGGCAGGGCATCATCGGTGCCGCGGCCGGCGTCGACGCGTCGAACGCGCCCGACGGCACGGTGCTGCTGCTTCCGGTCGACCCGGATGCCTCGGCGCGGGCGCTGGCCACCGGCATCCGTGCGCTGACGGGCGCCAACGTCGGCGTCATCCTCTCCGACACGCTCGGCCGCCCGTGGCGCGAGGGCCAGACCGACCTGGCGATCGGTGCGGCGGGGGTGCACGTCTTCGACGATCTGCGCGGGGGCACGGATGCCTCGGGCAAGCCGCTCTCGGTCACGATGCCGTGCGTGGCCGACGAGATCGCGGGCGCTGCCGAACTCGTCAAGGGCAAGTCGGCGGGCGTGCCCGTCGCCGTCGTGCGCGGACTCGACCGCCTCGTCGGCGACCTCGATCTGCCCGGCGCCCGTTCCATCCAGCGGCCGGCGGAACGCGACCTGTTCCGGGTGGGCGCCGACGAGGCGTACAACGAGGGATACCGCGACGGGTTCGACGAGTCGCAGTCCGAAGGGCCGTTGGTCGCCGGCTGAGAAGACGTCGTGCGCCGATCATCCGTCAGGATGGAGGTGTGTCAGTGCACATCGGTTACGCAGCGATGCTCGAGCAGTTCCCGCCGACCGAGGCGGTGGCGCTCGCAGCGCTCGCGGAGCAGCACGGCTTCACGGGCGTCATGGCGTCCGACCACTTCCAGCCGTGGGTGCCCAGGCAGGGTCAGTCGTCGTTCGTCTGGAACGTGCTCGCCGCACTCGGCGAGCGCACGGTCGGCGATCTCGGGCCCGTCACGACGCCGACCTTCCGCACGCACCCCGCCGTCGTTGCGCAGGCGAGCGCGACGCTCGCCGCCATGTACCCGGGTCGGCACTGGCTCGGCATCGGCTCGGGCGAGGCGCTGAATGAACACGTCGTCGGCCAGTACTGGCCAGAGGCCCCGGAGCGCATCAACCGCATGTTCGAGGCCGTCGACCTCATCAGAAAGCTGTTCTCGGGCTCGCTCGCCGGCCGTGATGTGCGTCATGCCGGCCCGAACTTCAGGCTCGAGTCGACTCGACTGTGGACCATGCCCGACACCGCCCCCGAGATCCTCATCGCGACCGCCGGGCCGGTCACCGCACGACGGGCCGGCACGCACGGCGACGGCCTCATCACGACGAGCGCCCCGATCGACCGCGTCGCCCCGCTTCTCGCACGGTTCGCCGCGGGAGCGAAGGAGTCCGGGCGCGACGCCTCGACGCTGTCGAAGGTGCTGCAGCTCCACCTCTCGTGGGCGCCCACCGACGAGGCCGCGATGCGGGGCGCGCTCGAAGAGTGGCCGATCGGGGGTCTGCGCTTCGGTCGCAGCGACATCCGCTCGCCGTTCGAGTTCGAGCAGATCGCGCGCACCGTGCGCCCCGAGGACTTCGAGGGCCGCATGCTCGTCTCGGCCGATCCAGACGTGCATCGCGCGCACATCCAGCGCTACCTCGACCTCGGGTTCGACCGCATCTACCTGCACAACGTCGGACGCAACCAGGCCGAGTGGATCGAGGTCTTCGGACGCGACGTGCTGCCGGGGCTGCACCGATGACCCGGGTGCGCCCGTGAGCGGCTGGGTCCTGGTGATCCCGGTGAAGGCGCTCGATCTCGCCAAGAGCCGGCTCGGCGGCGTCGGCCCGCGCGGTCGGGCTGCGCTCGCGCAGGCGTTCGCCCTCGACACGATCGACGCTGCGACCTCGTGCCGGGCCGTCGACCGCGTCGTGGTCGTCGGCGATGCATCCGAGCTGGGCCGGGTGCTGCCCGCGACTGGGGTCGAGATCGTCGACGAAGGAACGCGCGCGGGGCTCACGGCCGCCATCCGCCGCGGCATCGACCATGCTCGTGCCGACGAGCAGTTGCCGGTGGCGGTGCTGCTCGGCGACCTGCCCGCCCTCACCCCGATGGAACTCGCGGCGGGGCTCGACGCCGCCGCGCGGCATCCGCTCGCCTTCGTGCCCGACGCCGACGGCACCGGCACGACGCTCGCGACTGCGGCGGCCGGGACGCCGTTCGCACCCGCATTCGGCGACGCGTCTGCCGGTCGGCACGCCGACGCCGGGTTCACCGACCTGACCCGCGCCGAACCCGGCGTGATCGGGGCAGGACTCCGCCGCGACGTCGACACGATCGAGGCCCTCGAGGCCGCACTCGTCGAGGGCGTCGGCGTGCACACCGCAGCGGTCGTCGCCGCGCTCGCCGACGGGTCACTGCGCCGCGACCACCGGCATGCCCCGTGGAACGGCCAGAACAGCCAGAACAGCCAGAACAGCCAGAACAGCAGGAACGGAAAGGGAACATCGTGACGCTCACTCTCGGATACAAGGCCTCGGCGGAGCAGTTCGCACCTCGCGAGCTCGTCGAGATCGCGGTCGCCGCCGAACAGCACGGCTTCGAGTCGGTCGCCGTGAGCGACCACTTCCAGCCCTGGCGGCACGACGGCGGGCACGCGCCGTTCTCGCTCGCGTGGATGGCCGCGGTGGGCGAGCGCACCTCGAAGATCAGGATCGGCACGAGCGTCATGACCCCGACGTTCCGCTACAACCCCGCGGTGATCGCGCAGGCCTTCGCGACGCTCGGCTGCCTCTCGCCGGGCCGCATCATGCTCGGCGTCGGCACCGGCGAGGCGCTCAACGAGATCGCCACGGGATTCCGCGGCGCCGGCGAACAGGACTGGCCCGAGTTCAAGGAGCGCTTCGCGCGGTTGCGGGAGTCCATCCGCCTGATGCGCAAGCTGTGGAGCGAGGATCGCGTGAACTTCGAGGGCGAGTACTACTCGACCCACGACGCATCGATCTACGACCGGCCCGACGGCGGCGTGCCGGTCTACGTCGCCGCGGGCGGCCCGGTCGTGGCGAAGTACGCCGGACGTGCGGGCGACGGCTTCATCTGCACCTCGGGAAAGGGCATGGAACTCTACACCGAGAAGCTCATCCCGGCCGTGAAGGAGGGAGCCGCCGCCGCCGGGCGCGACTTCGACGAGATCGACCGCATGATCGAGATCAAGATCTCGTACGAAGAGACCGAGGATGCCGCGCTCGAGAACACGCGCTTCTGGTCGCCGCTCTCACTCTCACCCGAGCAGAAGCACTCCATCACCGACCCTATCGAGATGGAGCGCGCCGCAGACGCGCTGCCGATCGAGCAGATCGCCAAGCGCTGGATCGTCGGCACCGACCCCGACCAGGTCGTCGACGAGATCAAGCAGTACGTCGACGCCGGGCTCAACCACCTCGTCTTCCACGCGCCCGGTCACGATCAGCGCCGGTTCATGGAGCTCTTCGAACGCGACCTCGCGCCGCGGCTGCGCGCGCTCTGAGACCCGGTCTCGATCCTGAGTGTTCTCCACGGATCGACCCGGGATGCCGCGGTCCGGCGTAGCCTGAACACATGCGCGCCCAGAGTTCCGGGGCATCCCGCAGGTTCAGCCGCTGGATTCCCGCCATCGCAGCGCCGATCGCGATCGGCCTTGCCGTCGTGCTGGTGCCGATGCAGGCGAACGCCGCGGTCGACCTCCCCGACCTCACGCCCCGGCAACTGCTCGAACTCGCTGCATCGAGCGAGGTCGACGCCCTGTCGGGAACGATCGAGCAGAGCTCCGAGCTCGGGCTGCCCGACCTCTCCGCGCTGACCGGCGGTGGATTCGACGGCGGCTCGCCGGGCGACGACGGCGACGCGGCATCCGCCACCGACCTCGACGACCTCATCTCGCTCGCGACGGGCACGCACACGGCTCGCGTCTACCTCGACGGCACGAATGCACGACTGCAGGTGCTCGATTCGCTCGCGGAACGCGACGTCTACCTCTCGAGCGACGACGCGTGGATCTACGACTCCAGTGAGCAGGCGGCGACGCACGTCACGGTCGACCGAGCCGGTCTCGACGCGCTGAAGGCCGAGGCCGAGGCGCGCGCCGGCGATGCGCGCGCACGACTCGAGGCCGAGCTCGCCGCCCCGCTCCCGACCCCTGGCGAGGTGCTCGACCGGGCGCTCGAGAAGCTCGACGAGTCCACCGAGATCTCCGTCGGCACCGATGCACGCGTCGCCGGGCGAGAGGTGTACGAACTCGTGCTCGAGCCGCGCGACGCCGAGACCCTCGTCGGCGAGATCACGGTCGCGATCGACGGCGAGACGGGCGTCGCGCTCGCCGCGTCTCTCACTGGCCGCGAGGCCGCAGAACCGGCCTTCAGCGTCGAGTTCACCGAGGTGTCGTTCGAGACACCGGATGCCTCGGTGTTCGCCTTCACCCCGCCCGAGGGCGCATCGGTGACCGAGCACGAGGTGCCGATCCCGACCGTCGCCGAGCTCGATCAGTGGAAGGCGGAGGCCGAAGCCGGTGCCGAGGCCGGTGCCGCAGCCGGTGTCGCAGACGGCGAGCGGATGCCGCAGCCGATCGTGCACGGCGAGGGCTGGGGCACCGTGGTCGAGCTGCCGGCCGGTGATCTCGGGGCGACGGGCGGCGAGGGTGCCTTCCCGCAGGCTCCGGATGTCGCCGCGATGCTCGAGACGCTCACGCAACCCGTCGACGGCGGACGCGTGCTGCAGACGTCGCTCGTCACCGTGCTGCTGACCGACGACGGGCGCGTGTTCGCCGGTGCAGTGACGGCCGAGCGTCTGCTCGACGCCGCGAACGGGCGCTGAGGCGCCGCGCGTGCCCGAACTCGCGATCGAGACGCACGGCCTCAGCAAGCGTTTCCGTTCGCAACTCGCCGTCGACGGGCTCGACCTCGCGGTGCCGCAGGGGGCCGTGTTCGGATTCCTCGGACCGAACGGCTCGGGCAAGACCACCACGATCCGGATGCTCCTGGGCCTCGTCGCCGCCACCGCGGGCGAGGCGCGCGTGCTGGGCGCCGAGATGCCGAGACGCCTCGACGCGGTGCTTCCGCGGGTGGGTGCGCTCGTCGAGGGGCCGGCCTTCTCGCCGTACCTCTCGGGCGAGGCGAATCTGCGCCGTTTCGACGCCGCCGACCGGCGGGCGCCTCGGACGACGCGCGCTGCCCGCGTCGCCGAGGCGCTCGATCGCGTCGGCCTCTCGCACGCGGCTCGCAAGAAGGTGCACGCCTACTCGCTCGGCATGAAGCAACGCCTCGGCATCGCGAACGCGTTGCTCATGCCCCGTGAGTTGCTCGTGCTCGATGAGCCGACGAACGGCCTCGACCCGCAGGGCACGCGCGAAGTGCGTGCGCTCATCCGCTCGCTTGCCGGCGACGGCACGACCGTGTTCGTCTCGAGCCACCTGCTTGCCGAGGTCGAGCAGGTCTGCTCCCACGTCGGCGTGATGCGGGCCGGGCGACTCGTGACGCAGGGCACCCTCGACGAGTTCCGGGGCGACGGCGACGCCCGCGTTCTGGTGCGCACACCCGATGCCGAGGCGGCTCGCGCAGTGCTCGTCGGATTGGGGCTCACGCCCGATGCATCCGGCCCGCCCGATGTCGTCGCCGCCGGGCTCGGCTCGGCCGCGCCCGAATCCCTCGTGGCCGCCCTCGTGGCCGCCGGCGTACGGGTGCGCGGCTTCGAGACGGTGCACGCGAATCTCGAGCAGCGATTCGTCGAGCTCACCGGAGAGGGGTTCGACGTTGTCGAGTGAGAGCGAGGCGGCCGTCGCCGCCGGTAACGGCGAAGTCGCCGTGCCGCGACCCGTCCGGGCCGCCACGCTCTCCCTCCTCGGCTCCGAACTGCTCACCCTGTTCCGCCGCCGACGCACCTGGGCGCTGCTCGGAGCACTCGCGCTCATCCCGATCCTCATCGGTGTCGCGATCCGCGTCGCCGGCGACTCGCCGAGCGGGCGCGGCCCGGCGTTCCTCGACCAGATCACGAACAACGGGCTCTTCGTCGGCGTCACGGCGATGCTCGTCGCGACACCGCTCTTCCTGCCGCTCACGATCGGCGTCGTCGCCGGCGACACCATCGCCGGCGAGGCGAGCCACGGCACCCTGCGATATCTGCTCATCGCGCCGGCCGGGCGCATCCGCCTGCTCGTCGTGAAGTACCTCACCGCGGCGGCGTTCTGCGCGGCAGGGGCGCTGACCGTCGTCGTGGCCGGCACGGTCGTCGGCTGGGCACTGTTCCCGATCGGCCCGGTGACGCTGCTCTCGGGCACGTCCGTGAGCGTCGGCGAGGCCCTCCTGCGCTTCCTCGCGATCGCCGTCTACGTGACGGTGTCGCTCCTCGGCATGTCGGCGATCGGGCTCTTCCTGTCGACCCTCACGACGGTGCCGGTCGGCGCGATGGCGGCGACGGCGATCCTGGCGGTCGTGTCGCAGATACTGGATGCGCTGCCGCAACTCGAGGCGCTGCATCCGTGGCTCTTCACGCACTACTGGCTCGGCTTCGGCGACCTGCTGCGCGACCCCATCGTCTGGAGTTCGTTCGCCGACAACGCACTACTGCAGGCGGGCTACCTCGTCGTGTTCGGTTCGCTGGCCGTCGGCCGCTTCCTCACGAAGGACGTGCTGTCGTGATGGCGCTGGCGCGGCGTTGCCCGCCCCGACGTCGTGGTCAGCGCAGCCCGGGCCGGTTCACGCTCGGCGGCAACGCGCAGTAGTCGTAGAAGAATCGGCTCGGGGAGGCCGCGTCGGTGGCGTCGACGATGACGGATGCCCCGGAGTGCGGCAACTCGTCGCCCGCGAGCAGCCACAGCGAGAAGTGCCAGATGCCGCGCACACCGTCGTCGAGCAGATGCCGGCCGTCGACGACGAGCACCGAGTCGGCGGTGGCCCCGGCCATGGCGCCCGAGCGGAACGGTTCGATGGTGTCGGCGCGCAGGGCGGCCTCGTCGGCCTCCCCGACCGAGGCGCGCACGACCGACTGCCCGTGCGCGGCGAGCACGTCGGCCAGGCCGTCGGCGAATCGAGCGGAATCGACGGCGGCGCGAGCGTCAGCGCCCGCATCGGCGCGAGCTTCAACGCCCGGCTCGGCGGGTGCTTCAACGCCCGGCTCGGCGCGAGCGTCAACGCCCGGCTCGGTGCCTGCCTCGACGGCGATGAGCCGGCGCCCGTGCGACGCGTTGTGCAGGAACTCCTCGGCGATGCCCTCGAGGAACTCGCTTCTCGTGGTGGGGGGAGCTTTCGGAGTCACCCCTTCAGCGTACGCTCGCGCATCCGTAGCGCGCGCGTGCGTACGCGGTCAACAAGTAGACGTTTGTACAAACGTGCATTTGTGCTAGCGTGGCTGTCGGGGAGGTGCCGATGATGAGTGAGCCGCAGCTCGCGCTCGACCGGGCGTTCCACGCGCTGTCAGACCCGAACCGCCGCACCATATTGGCGATCGTCCGCAACGGGCATCGCGCGGTGGGCGAGATCGCCGAGGCCCTCGGCGGGTCGCAGCAGATCGTCTCCCACCACCTCAAGGTGCTTCGCGAGGCCGGCCTCGTCACCGACTCGCGATCGGGCACTCGCCGTCTCTACGCCGTGCGCGTCGAAGGACTCGCCGTCGGCAAGGCCTTCTTCGACGACTTCTGGCCCGAGCGCCTCAGCGCCTTGAAGCGTGCGGTTGAGGAGTCGGCGACGAGGAGCGCCGATGACTGAGTACCGAACGTCGATCGACATCGACGCGACACCCGAGGCCGTCTTCCGGTTCCTGGTGACGGAGAACGGAATGACCTCCTGGATGGGTCAGTGGGCGTCGCTCGACCCGGTGCCCGGCGGGGAGTTCGCGGTGGACATCGCCGGATACCCCGTGCGCGGCTCGTACCTCGAGGTCGACCCGCCCCGGCGCATGACGGTCTCCTGGGGGTTCGCCGGCAATGAGAGCCTGCCGCCCGGCGCATCGACGGTGTCGTTCGAATTGACCCCGATCGGTGCCGGAACCCGGGTCGAGGTCGTGCACACCGACCTGCCCGATACCGAGGTCGCCGGTCACGGCGGCGGATGGACCCACTTCCTCCCTCGCCTCGCACGAACCGCCGCAGGCGAGCAACTGCCGCCCGACACCTGGCAGCCGCGCTGACCGCCGGCACCGGCGGCCCGAATCGACCAACCCCGAATCGATCAACCCCGAATCGATCAACTCAGACCCCGACCAACCCCGACCCGATCAACCCCGACCCCGACCAACCCCGACCAACCCCGACCCCGACCAACCCCGACCCCGACCAACCCCGACCACACGAAGGAGTCGCCATGCCGAACACCGATGACCACGCACTCTCGACCGTCGAGGCCTACCACCGGGCCTGGACGAGCGGCGACGTCGATCGAGCAATGGGCTACGTCTCGGACGACGTGCGTTGCTTCGCCCCCGACGAGAAGGTCACCACGAAACAAGACTGGCGCGAGTACCTCACCGGTTTCGTCCCCATGTTGACCGGCGCGCCCGAGCATGCCCGCATGACCGACGGCGATCGGGTTGCGCTGTGGTACTTCCCCCAGACCGCGGTGACGACGACGACGCTCGCGAGCGAACTGTTCACGGTCCGAAACGGCCAGATCGTCGAGATCCGTCTCGCGTTCGACCGCCTCGGCTACGTGCCGCCGGAGGGGCGGCCCGCATGACCCCGGGAACCGCGAATGCCCGCGAACTGATCGACCGGATCCGGGCGCGGCTGCCCGATGAGCATGAGCACGTGCGCGAAGTACGCATGTTCGGAACGATCGCCGTCATGATCGACGACGCCATGGCCGTCGCCGTGCACAACGACGGCGGCCTGCTCGTGCGAGTCGCTCCGGACGAAGACTCGCGGCTGCTCCAGAGCCCGGGTGCCTCCCGCGCGGAGATGGGCACCGGCCGCTCGATGGGCACGGGCTGGATCCACGTCGAGGCGAGGGTGCTCGCCGACGACGCGGCCCTCGACGGCTGGCTCGAGTGCGCGACCCGGAATCTCGCGCAGCGCGGATCCGCGCGCGGCTGAGCCGCAGCCGCGCCGGCAGTGGGCGCCGCAGCCGTGCCGGCAGTGGGTGCTCGCGTCACGGTGCAGGCGATTTCACCGTATGTCCGCTCCTCAGGGCCCGTGAGCGGGAATCGCCTGCACCGTGAACGACGCGGCGACGCCCGAGTACGCGATGATGGGTCGTCCGGTGGAAGGGCGCTCGAGCACCTCGGCTTCGACGCCCCAGACCTCGCGGATCAGTCCGGGTTCGAGTACCGCGGCCGGGGCTCCGGATGCCACGACCCGACCGCCGTCGAGCACGATCACGTGATCGGCGTACGCGGCCGCGAGGCCGAGATCGTGCAACGCCGCGAGCACCGTGCGCCCGGACTCGGCGAGGCCGCGGAGCAGTTCGAGGCTCGTGAGCTGCGCCCGCACGTCGAGGTGGTTCGTCGGTTCGTCGAGCAGCAGCAGCTCGGGCTCCTGCGCGAGCGCCCGCGCGAGGTTCACGCGCTGTCGCTCGCCGCCCGAGAGCGTTCCGTACCCGCGCGACGCGAGCGACTCGAGTCCGAGCAGGGCGAGTGCCTCGGCAACGACGGTGCGATCGCGGTCGCCCGGGCCCGACCAGGCGCCGAGGTGCGGGGTGCGTCCGAGCGCGACGACCTCGTCGACGCGAAGTTCGGGGGAGTCGTGGGTCTCCTGCTCGGCGAGCGCGATGCGTCGTGCGCGGTCGCGGCGGCGCAGCGCGGCGAGGTCGCGGCCGGCGAACGCGAGCGTACCGGCATCCGCTCGCTCGATGCCCGCGATGAGGTGCAGGAGCGTCGACTTGCCGGCGCCGTTCGGCCCGAGCAGCGCACCGAGCGCGCCCGTCGGCACCGTCACGTCGACGTCGTCGACGATGAGGCGTCCGGGGCGCGAGAAGCGCACGCGCGCGAGGTCGAGTCCGTCGCTCATGAGACCCTCCGTCGCATGAGCAGCAGCGCGAACACCGGGCCGCCGACGAGCGCCGTGATGATGCCGACCGGCAGCTCGCGCGGGTCGAAGAGCGTGCGCGCGGCGGTGTCGGCCCAGACGAGGAACAGGGCGCCCGCGAGCGCCGACAACGGCAACAGCGCACGGTGGCGGGAGCCCACGAGCAGGCGCACCCCGTGCGGCAGGATCAGGCCGACGAAGCCGATCGAGCCGCTCACCGCCACGAGCGCGCCCGTGAGCAGCGCCGTGCCGCCGAGCAGGAGCACCCGGCTGCGACCGACGTGCACACCGAGAGCGGATGCCGCGGCGTCGCCGAAGGCGAAGGCGTCGAGCGTGCGGGCGCTCGCGATGAGCGGAATGCCGATGGCGACGAGCGCGCCGCCGGCGATCGCCACCGACGCCCAGTCGGTGCCGGCGAGCGAGCCGAGCAGCCAGTTCAGGATCTCGCGGTAGCTGTCGCCGGTGGCGCTCCAGAAGATGACGAGGCTCGTGATCGCGCCGAACATCGACGAGACGGCGAGGCCTGCGAGCACCGTGCGGGTGGGCGAGAGCGGGTTGCCCGCGAGCCCGCCGCCCGATGCTCGGCCGGCCGCGCCGGCGAGGGCGAGCGTCGCGACGAGGGCGGCGAGGGCGCCGGCGAACGCCGCGACCGGAAGCAGCAGGCCGACGCCGAGCACGATCACGACGACCGCGCCGACCGAGGCGCCCGACGAGAGGCCGAGCAGGTAGGGGTCTGCGAGCGGGTTGCGCGTGAGTGCCTGCATGACGGCGCCGCAGATGGCGAGTCCGGCGCCGACCGCGGCGGCGGTGAGCACGCGGGGCATCCGCAGCTCCCAGACGATGCCGTCGCGGAGCGGGGTGAGCGTGGGCTCGCCGAGCCCGAGGTGCGCGAGCACGCTCGCGACGACGTCGGTAGGCGCGAGCCCGGCGGGGCCGATGGTGACGGCCGCGATGACGGATGCCGCGAGCAGCGCTCCGAGCGCGACGGCCCACAGCGCCGTGCGCACGCCGCGAGCCGGCGGGGTGCGAGCGGCGTGAGGCGCGGCAGGCGGTGGAGGGCTGACCCGCTGGGCCTCCTCGACCCGGTGCCCCTCCTCGACCGGCTGGGCCTCGTCGACCCGCTGGGCCTCCTCGACCCGGTGCGCCTCCTCGACCGGCTGGGCCCCGTCGACCCGCTGGGCCCCGTCGACCGGCTTCATCAGCCGAGCCCGCCGAGGCTGCCGAGTTGCTCGACGAGCGATGCGACGGCGCCGACGTTGCGCACGCCGGCCTCGGTCGCGGGGAAGTCGATCACGAGGTATCGCTGCGCCTGCACCGCGGGCAATGCCGCGGTCGCCGCGCTCGACTCGAGGTGTGCGATCTTCTGCTCTGCCGTGTTCCACGCAGCATCGACGAGCACGATCACGTCGGGATTCGCGTCGACGATCGCCTCCCAGCCCATCGAGGTCCAGGTGTCCTCGACGTCGGCGGCGATGTTCTCGAGGCCCGCGGCCTGCATGATCATCTGCGGCGCGCCGATGCCGGCCCCGACGTACGGGGTGTCGGAGCCCGAGCTGTACCAGAGCGCCGTGAGACCCTCGGTGTTCGGCTCGATCGCCGCGAGCTCGGTGCGCTGCGACGAGACGAGGTCGGCCGCGACATCCGGAACGCCGAAGATCTCGCCCGCCTCTTCGAACTCGCGGAAGACCTCGTCGAAGGTGAGCGGGTGCGGCATGTAGCCCTCGCTCTTGCATGCGGCAGGGGCAACGTAGCTCGCGACGCCGAGCTTCGCGAGCGTCTCGCGATCGCCCGCGCCCTCGGCCGAGAGGTTCGACTCCCAGCCGGCGAACACGAGGTCGGGTTCCGCCGCGAGCGTGACCTCGTGCGATGGCACCTTGTCGGAGAGCGACTCGATGCCGGATGCCGCATCGGCGAGCGCTTCGGGCACGGGGCCATCGCTGAAGGCCGAGCCGACGATGCGGTCTTCGAGACCGAGTGCCAGCATCAGTTCGAGCGTCGAGGACTTGATCGTCACGACGCGCTCGGGCGCCGCTTCGAAGGTGACCTCGGTGCCGCAGTTGTCGATGGTGAGGGGGAACGCGGCGCTTCCGGCGCTTCCGGCGCTGCCTGCGTCGGATGGCCCGCCCCCGGCGCCCGCAGCCCCTGTGCTCGCGCAACCCGCGAGCAGCAGCGCTGCGACGCAGGCAATGCCCGCTGGGAGATGGGCGTGGACACGGTGCGTGGGCATGAGGCCTCCGGGAGTGCGTGCGAACGGATCCGACGAGGTCGGCGACACACAGCCCAATCCCGGGCCATCACGACCGGTGAAAGCCCACCGGCGGTCGTTCACATCCTAACCTCTGCGGCGCAGGGCTGTGCCGAGATCGATGGCCGCACCGGCGAGGGCTGCGGAGGTGTCGAGGTCGCGCATCCAGAGCGGCACGGATGCCGCGGTGAGCCCGATCGACTCGAGCGACGGGAGCGCCGCGGCATCCGCGTCGTCGACGAGCCAGCCGTCGAGCAGGCCACCGGTCGACCTCGCGCCGTAGTGGCGTCCGACCGCCTCGGCACTCGTCTCGACGCCGATGACGGGCAGGCACGCGTCGGCCATGCCGCGCACGACCTTGCCGCCGATGATCGGCGAAACGCCGACGACGGGTGCCGAGGTCTCGGCGAGCGCCCGGCGGATGCCGGGGACGGCGAGGATCGTGCCGATCGAGACGACGGGGTTCGATGGCGCCAGGAGCACGAGGTCGGCCCCGACGATCGCCTCGACGACGCCGGGTGCCGGACGTGCCGTCTCGATATTCCGCTGGCGGAATGCGATTGCAGGGAGCGCAGCGCGATACCGCGTCCACCACTCCTGGAAGTGCAGTTCGCGCTCGCCGTCGAGTCTGTCGGGGTCGGCCACCTCGACGTAGGTGTCGACCTCGGTGTCGGTCGCCGGGAGCAGGCGCACGCCGAGCGGCCAGCGCTGCTGCAGGCGGTGGGCGACCTCCGACGGTGTCGCCCCCTCGCGGAGCCAGGCTGTGCGAGCGAGGTGGGTGCCGAGGTCGAGGTCGCCGAGGGTGAACCACGGCCAGCCGACGCCCCACTCGCGGAGCTCTGCGGCAACGCGTTCCGTCTCGCCCGCCCGGCCCCATCCGCGCTCGGTGTCGTTGACGCCCGCGAGCGAATAGAGCAACGAGTCGAAGTCGGGCATGAGGCGTACCCCGGCGAGCCAGAGGTCGTCGCCGGTGTTCACGACCACGCTGATGTCGGGTGCGTTGGGTGCGTTGGGTGCGTTGGGTGCGTTGGTTGCGTTGGTTGCGTTGGTTGCGTTGGTTGCGTTGGTTGCGTTGGGTGCGTCGGTTGCGTCGGGTGTGCCGGGTGCGTCGGGTGTGCCGGGTGCGTTGCGTGTGCCGGGTGCGTTGCGTGCGCCGGGTGCGTCGGTTGCGCCTGATGTGCCGGGTGCGCCGGGTACGTCGGCAACGCCGGCACGGCGCCGCGCGCATTCCTCGCGCACGCCTCGCACGAAACGCGCGCCTCCGACTCCGCCCGCAAGCACCGTGATCGCCACGTTGCAACGCTACAGCCGGCCGCACGCGGGCATGACGATGGAGCGTACACGCGACCGTGGACAGCGCGTGGCCGCAAGCGAGCTGCGCAGAGCCGCGCGAACTCACCACACGTGCGCGCTCGAACCGGCCTGCACCGCGCAGCGCGTGAACAAGTACCGTCAGGCGGCGACGCTGACGTCAGGCCCGCCCGTGTCAGTCGGGAGGCTGAACCGCGCCTTGCCGCCGAGGCGCGGAACCCGGCCGGGGTCGATGTGCGGGGGCGGGATGAACCACACCGCAGTGGCATCGGCTTGGATGTGCCAGCCTTCGCGGTGTATTCGGTGGTGGCAGTAGCTGCAGAGCATGACGCCGTTGTTCAGATCGGTGGGGCCCGCGTCGCGGTGCCACCACCTGATGTGGTGGGCCTCGACATAGCCGATGTTCTGCCCGCACGAAGCGCAGCCGCCGTCGCGTTCGGCGAGTGCGAGTCGTTGTGCTCTGGTGAAACTGCGGGCCGCGCGACCGACGTCGAGGGGGAGGCTCTCTCGGCCGAGGACGGCGGGGATGAGGTCGGCGTCGGCGGCCAGCCGCCTCGCCGTGCCGGCCGAGATCGGTTGATCGAGTCCGTCGATGGTGGCGTGGCCGAGCCCATCGAGCAGGGCATCGAGGTTCATGCGCACGACCACCGTGGTCTTCGCCAGCGGAGGGAGGGTGCTTCGGCAGCCGAGGGTGTGCCGGGCGAGCGCGGCGAGCGCATCGGCCTGGATCTGCGGAATGGTGCGCTCATCTTCGACCACGGGCTCGGCCGCCGCGGCGGCGGTGCCGTCAGTACCGGCACGGGCACCCGCGGCGCCGAGGTCGCGGCGATGAAGCACGTCGGTGACGAGTGCTTCGATCGCGGCCTTGATGGGGGCAGCGGTCTCGGAGTCGAGGCGCGCGTGCAGGTGCACCATGCCATTGCCCAGTTCGCGGATGGTCAGCGATCGGTCGTGTCTGAGCTGTTCTTCGCGGGGTTCGACGCCATCGGCATCGAGCCGCGCTTCAGCCTCGCGCACTCCGCGAAGCAGTGTCTCGAGCGGCACCTGGCCGGCCAGCCCCACGAGCGCCTGCTCGGTCACGTGCATGAGGGACGGGTCTGCGCGCAGCGAGACTCGATCGAGCATGGAGGTGATCGCCGAAGCCGCGTCGAGGCTGATCTGCGCGTGCTCGAGCGCGTCGGCGACATGCGGGTGCTTCGACGGGATGCGCCCGCCGGTGAATGAGGCTCGTTCGGCGGTCGCAGTGCCGACCGCGATCAGTTTCGCCGCGTCGCCGCGGGTCGACCCGGTGGATGCTGCGATCAATCGCACAGAGTTGTGGAACCCTTGCTTCTTCGCCAGCCCGATCTCACCGAACTCCCGATCGGAGCGGCGCGCGACTTCGGCTGCGACCCGGGCCAGCAGCGCGTCGGCATCGCGGCGCGCCTTCGCGATCAGGTCGGTGATCTGCACGAGGCCGGAGTCGCTCATCTGTTCGACCTGCATCTGCACGCCGCCGGTCGCGGCGCCGAACGCGGGCTGGCTGCCGGCCCAAGCCGACCGCAACGCGTCGAGGTCGCGCTCGAGCGATGCGAGCGGGTGCGGCGTACCTTCCATGCTTGAATTCTGCCTGCAGCCACCGACATTGGACCGACCGCTCGATTGGCGTCGCGATCAGGGAAATCTCCTGTGGAGAACTCTCCAGATCCACTGCCTGTGGAGGACGAGTCGTGTGCGCGGGAGCGGTCGGCGCCGAGAGAACTGGCGTTCCGGCCGCGACGGGGCCACGATGGAACGCACAGCGCAGCACAGCACAGCAACACGAAGCACACCACAGCAACGCGAAGCACAGCACAGCAACACGAAGCACAGCACAGCAACACGAAGCACAGCACAGCAACACGAAGCACACCACAGCAACACGAAGCACACCACAGCAACACGAAGCACACCACAGCAACGCGAAGCACACCACAGCAACGCGAAGCACACCACAGCAACGCGAAGCAGAGCACCGCACCGGCGCGGGAGGCCACATGAACTCGGCATCGACCCCGACCCACCGGACCGTCGCCCTCGTGGGCGCCGCGGGATCCGGCAAGACGACCCTGCTCGAAGCGCTGCTGCTGCGTGCCGGCGCGATCCCGCGGGCGGGCAGCGTCGAGCAGGGCACCACGACCGGTGACCACGAGCCCGAGGAGATCGCGCGAGGCATGACCCTCGGGCTCTCCCTCGCCCACTTCGGCTGGGCAGCGACCGACGGCACCGAGCACACCCTCACGTTCGCCGACGCACCGGGGCATCCGGATTTCGTGGGCGGGCTCGACACCGCGCTGGCGGTGGCGGATGTCGCGGCGCTGACCGTGAGCGCGGTCGACGGCGTGACGCCGGGCACCCGCTTCGCCTCGGCCGCGGCGCGGGCGGCAGGCGTGCCGCTCATCGTCGTCATCAGCCAGGAGGACAAGGCGCGAGCCGACTTCCATCGGGTGCTCGATGAGCTGCGCGCCGTATACGGCGATCGCCTCGCGCCGCTCGAGCTGCCGCTCGGCGAGGAGCACGACTTCACCGCGCTCGCCGACGTGCTCAGCGAGCAGGCCCTCGTGTACGACGAGGCGGGGCGTCATCATGACGAGCCGCTTCCGCCCGGCGCCGAGGCGGAAGAACATCGGATGCACGTCGACGTGACCGAGGAGATCGTCTCGCACGACGACGAGCAGCTCGAGGCATACCTCGACGGCAGGGAGCCCGCGGCATCCGACCTGCAACGAACCCTCGCGCGCGAGGTCGCGACCGGCGAGGCGATCCCGGTGGTCGTCTGCTCCGCCGTGACCGGCACGGGCGTCGACCGGGTCGCCGACCTCGTCTGCGCCCTGGCGCCGACGGCGCAGGCCCACGACAGCCGGATCGTGATGGGCACCGCAGAGGTCGCGGTGGCCCCGAACCCCGACGGTGAGACGCTCGTGCACGTCTTTCGCACCGTCACCGATCCGTTCGTCGGGCAGGTCTCGATGTTCAAGGTGCTCTCGGGCGTCGTGCACCCGAGCGACCGGCTGCACAACGCCACGACCGGGGCCGACGAGCGACTGCACGGGCTGTTCCGGCTGCGCGGCGCCGAGCACCTGCCCGCCGACGTGCTGCGCGCCGGTGACGTCGGCGCGGTCGCCAAGCTCACGGGATCGCCGTCGGGAACCCTGCTGTGGACGCGCACGAACGGCAGGGCCGAACCGGCGCCCCTGCCGCACCGCGAACCCGTATTCGCGGCGAGCCTGACCCCGGTCACGCAGTCCGACGACGAGAAGCTCATGGCCTCGCTCGCCCGCATCGTCGCCGAAGACCCGACCCTCGTCATCGATCGCACCGGGGGTGCTGCGATCCTCCGTGGCCTCGGCGACGCGCACATCGACGTCGCCGTCGAGCGACTCGCCCGCGTGTTCGGCGTGCACGTCACGACCGGGCCCGCGCCGATCGCCTATCGCGAGACCATCATGGGCCGGGCCGAGGTCGAGGGCCGGCTGAAGAAGCAGTCGGGCGGTCACGGGCAGTTCGCCGTCGTGCAACTGCGGGTCTCGCCGCTGCCGACAGGCGGCGGCTTCGAATTCATCGACTCCGTGGTCGGCGGAGCGGTGCCGCGTTCTTACATCCCGGCCGTCGAGAAGGGCGCGCGCGACGCCCTGGCCGCGGGCGGACCGCAGGGGCATCCCGTCGTGGACCTGCGAGTCGAGCTGGTCGACGGCAAGTCGCACTCGGTGGACTCGTCGGACATGGCGTTCCGCACGGCGGCGTCGATCGGGGTGAAGGCGGCGCTCGCCGAGGCGGGCACGGTACTGCTCGAGCCCGTGTCGCTCGTGACGGTCACGGTGCCAGGCGAGCTGCAGGGCGCGGTGCTGACCGATCTGTCGGGTCGTCGCGGGCGCGTCGGCGCCACGGAGGTCGCCGCCGACGAGCGTGCCCGCATCATCGCCTCCGTGCCCGAGGCGGAGCTCGGCAAGTACGTGCTCGATCTGCGCTCGATCACGGGGGGCCGCGCCGAACTGACGATCACCCCCGACCACTACGCGAGGATGCCGGGCAGCGCGAAGGGGTGACGGGCGCTCTCGACAGCTGGTGGTCGACGGAAGCCACGCGTGCTCGGTTGATGAGCGCGGCGTGATTCAGGTCGACATCGTCGAGACCCGGTGCATCGTGTCGAATGCGTACGCCGGGCCGGCAAGCGACGCTGACGAACGACGTTCGATCGCGAACCATTGACCTCTCATTGTGTGACCGCTAACATTCCGAGGACAGCTTTCCGGCGCGGACGCCGGGCCGAACAAGGAGTGCAATGAGGCATACAGTCACTCGGCGACTCTTCGCCGGAATCGCCGCGGCCGCGGTGGGACTCGCGGGAGCGGTCGTCGCGACACAGCCGGCTACTGCGGCCACCGAGCTGGTGGCCCACTATCCGCTGAATGAAACCGGAGGGACGACTGCGGTCGACGCCTCGGGGTCAGGTCGGGATGCCATCTATGCGGGCTCGCCCGCATTGACCGGCGCAGAAGGGGTGCGGCTCGACGGAACCGACGACCACGTGCGGCTGCCGAACGACATCCTCGCCGGCCTGACATCGATCACCGTCAGCGCCGAGGTGCTCGTGCGCGGATCGCAGGGAACGCCGTATTTCATCTACGGCTTCGGCAACACCGACGGCGGCGGCGCCGGCAACGGGTACCTGTACTCGACGGGCAACACGTACAAGGCCTCGATCGCGACCGGCAACTGGTCGACCGAGCAGACGGCGAACAGCGGCGCGAACCTGGCGCGCGACGTCTGGAAGACGATCACGTACACGCTCGACGACGCCACCGACACCTCCCGCATCTACCTCGACGGCGTGCAGGTCGGGCAGAACACGAACGTCACGATCACACCGGGCTCGATCGGCAACGGTGTCACGACGGCCAACTACCTCGGCCGCTCCGTCTACAACGCCGACCGATACCTCGCTGGAAGCCTGCGCGAGGTGCGAATCTACGACGCGGCGCTCTCGGCGACGGACGTCGCAGCCCTGCACCCGTCGGACGAGACGAAGGTCGAGCGTGACGCGGCAGCCCTCTCGCTCGGCGACCTGCGCGGCGTGACGGCCGACCTCACGCTCCCCGCAACAGCCCCCAACGGATCAGAAGTGACCTGGATGTCCAGCGACCCCGACGTCATCTCGGCGTCGGGTGCGATGACGAGGCCGGCGGCCGGTGAGCCCTCGGTCGACATCACCCTCACCGCCACGCTCACTCGGGGCTCCGCCTTGCAGACGCGGGAGTTCGTCGCAACGGTGCTTCCGCAGCCGGGCGGGGAGTCTCTCGCGCAGGAGGACCTCGACGCCCTTTCGATCCCGAACGCCGACGAGATCCGCGGCAACATCGCGCTCGCGATGGTGGGAGCGGTGAACGGAAGTCAGATCACCTGGTCCGCCTCGCCGGTCGGTGTCATCACCACCGACGAACAGAACGGCAAGGCTCCGGGCGTCGTCACGCGCGGCACGGCCGACACGACCGTCACGCTGACGGCGTCGGTGCCGGACACCGACGCGGAGCGGGAGTTGACGGTCACGGTGAAGGCGGCGCCGGTCGACCTCGACACCGACTACTCGGCCGGATACCTCTGGACGCACTTCGCAACGGAGGGCGGCTACGAGAAGATCTTCTTCGGCCACAGCGATGACGGCCTGCACTGGTCGAAGCTGAACGACAACTCCCCGATCCTCGCCAACCTGGGCGGCGACCTCGGCGTGCGCGACCCGCATCTGGTGCGCGCCCCCGAGGGCGACAAGTACTGGATCATCGGCACGGATCTGCACGCCGAAGGCGGCGGACCGGGTGGTTCGGGTTGGGATCAGCTCAACGCCAGCCAGAATATCGTCGTCTGGGAGTCCACCGACCTCGTGAACTGGAGCGACCAGCGCATCGTCTTCGCGGGCTTCGAACACGCGGGCAACGTGTGGGCGCCCGAGGCGATCTACAACGACGCGACGGGCGAGTATTACGTCTACTGGTCGGCGCGAGACCGCCGCGAGAACGAGACGCCCGACTGGGCGCTGCGGGTCTACCTCACCAAGACCCGCGACTTCGTGAACTTCACCGAGCCGCAGGTGTGGGCATCGCTGAATGCTCAAGGTGACGGCCAGACAGGCCCGAACATCATCGACTCGACGATCGCAAAGGAGGGCGACACGTACTACCGCTTCTCCACGTCCGACTGGCACACGATCGTCGACACATCCACGAGCCTCGACGGTCCGTGGCAGACCGTGATCGATCGCGAGGAGGCGGCATCGCATGGCCTCAAGCCGCGCATGGAGGGCCACACGGTATACCAGTTGCCCGACGACCGCTGGGCCGTGATGGGTGATGACAGCGGCTACTACGGGCACACCGCCGACACACTCGCCGGAGGGCAGTTCACGCAGCTGACGGCCGGTGCCGGTGCCGACCAGTACTCGTTCGACCAGCGATTCCGGCACGGGTCGGTTCTGCCGCTCTCGGCCGCTGAGGAATCGCGCCTGCTCGAGGCGTACGGCGAGCCGCCCGAAGAACCGGAGGAGCCTGAGGAACCGCAGCAGACACCTATCGCCGAGTACACCTTCGACGACGGCACTCTGACGGACTCGGTCGGCGACGCCGATCTCATCGCGAGCGGCACGGCAGCCGTTGCCACGGATGCCACGAAAGGACAGGCGCTACGACTGACCGGGGCCGCGAACGGCTTCGCGTCGTTCCCGACCGGCTTCTACGACGGACGCAGCACCATGACCGTGTCGATGGACGTCAAGTCCGAGAAGACGAGCGGCAACTTCTTCACCTTCGCGCTCGGTGCGGATTCGACGAAGTACTACTTCCTCCGCGTGCGTGGCGGTGACGTGCGCAGCGCCATAACGCCGAACTCGTGGCAGAACGAGTCCGCGGTCACCGGATCGGTGACCGCAGGTGAGTGGCACCGCATCGACGTGGTCTTCGAGGGCGCGACGATGACCGTATACGCCGACGGCGTGAGGCTCGGCGAGAACACCGCGCTCAACACCACCGTGGCCGATCTCGGATCAGACCTGGTCGGCTACCTCGGCAAGTCGTTCTATTCGGCCGACGGGTACTTCCAGGGCTGGTTCGACAACGTGCGGGTCTACAATCGCGCGCTTCCGGCTGCAGAGATCCTTGCGAACGCGGGGGCGACCGACCAGCTCATCGACATCTCCCTCGAAAACCCCGGCGTTCTGAAGACCGACCCCATCGTCGACGGGGATGCCCACACGGTGATCTTCCCCGTGAAGAAGGGAACGGATGTCTCGGCGCTCGCTCCCACGTTCGCGGTCGCCGAGGGGGTCAGCGTGTCGCCCGCGTCGGGTACGACGGTCGACCTGTCCGAGCCGGTCGAGTACACGCTCACCGAACCGGACGCCTCCACCACGACCTGGCACATGGAAACGCGGGTCGTCGGAAGCCCGGTTCTTCCCGGCCTGCACGCCGACCCGAACATCGCGGTGTTCGGCGACACCTATTACCTGTACGTGACCAGCGACGGGTATCCGGGCTGGGGCGGCAAGGAGTTCTACGTCTGGAAGTCGAAGGACCTCGTCGATTGGGAGCGCTCGGAGGAGCCGTTCCTGACTCTCGACGGCGCGAACGGGAACGTCCCTTGGGCGACCGGGAACGCCTGGGCGCCGACGATCATCGAGCGGGACGGGAAGTACTACTTCTACTTCAGCGGACACAACCCGACGCACGACCGGAAGACGATCGGCGTGGCCGTCGCCGACAGCCCCGAAGGACCCTTCACCGCACAGCCGACCGCGATGATCCTCAACACCGAAGCGGTCACGTCGGGGCAGGCGATCGACCCGGCGGCGTTCCACGACCCGGTGACCGGTAAGTACTACTTGGCGTGGGGCAACGGCGGACCGTCGAACGGCCCGGTTCTCGCAGAGCTGGCCGACGACATGGTGTCGATCAAGCCCGGAAGCTACGAGCGCATCAGCGGCCTGACGGACTTCCGGGAGGGACTGTTCTTCAACTACCGCGATGGCGTCTACCACCTCACCTACTCGATCGACGACACGGGGTCGGAGAACTACCGGGTCGGCTACGCGACGGCGACGAGCATGGCGGGTCCGTGGACGTACCGAGGGGTGATCCTGCAGAAGGACCTGTCGCTGGGGATCAAGGGCCCCGGCCACAGTTCGATCATCAACGTTCCGGGGACCGACGACTGGTATATCGCCTATCACCGGTTCGCCATTCCCGGCGGCGACGGCAATCACCGAGAGACGACGATCGACAAGCTCGAGTTCGGTCCAGACGGCCTCATGCAGCCGGTGACCCCGACGCTCGAGAGCGTGGTGCCGCAGGCGATCGAGCATCCATCGAGCGGGCCCGACGTCGAAGTCATCGCTGCGACGCGTTGTGTCGCGGGCAAGGTCTACCTGACCGTGCGCAGCCAGAACCGCGACGACCTGCCGGTCACGCTGCAGGTGCAGACCGCATACGGTGCGAAGACCATCGCTGACGTGGCGCCCGGAAAGGCGGCCACGCAAGCGTTCGCCACGCGCGTGGCGAATGTCGACGCCGGCGTTGCGACCGTCACGGCGACGGTCGACGGCGAGACGGTCAGCTCGGTGGTCGAAGCACCCTTCGAAGGGCAGGCATGCGGCTGACGCCCATCTCCTGAGCGCCCGAGGCCGAACTCGGGCGCTCAGGATCTCGACGGCCGCAATGAACAGGTCAGTACCCGCCGGCCGCCACGTGCTGCGCGGCCGACGCGAGCGCATCCGCGACCTCGTCGGTGCCGTCGCGCAGCAAGCCGACGGTCACCCGCACGAAATCGCCGCCCGGCTGGCGGCGAGCGCCACGGGAGCCGCCCGCCGCGTCCGCGGCGTCGGATGCCGCAAGGAACGGCGTGCCCGCTGCGACGCGGATGCCGGCGGCGGCGAGTTGCACGAGTGCCGAGCGTTCGCTCACCACGGGCATCCACAGGTTGATGCCGTCGGCGGGGGCGACCTCGACTCCGCGCGCACGAAGCGCATCTCCGAGTGCTCGCTGCCGCGTATAGTACCGACGGCGTGCCTCGGCGACCGCATCGATCGAGGCGCCCTCGGTCAGCAGGTCGAGCAGGATCGTCTGCACCATGCGCGAGGTCCAGCCGGGTCCGAGCATGCGCCGGGCGACGACGCGTTCGACGAGATCGCGCGGCCCGCCGATCGCGGCGATGCGCAGGTCGGGGCCGTGCGACTTCGAGAAGCTGCGCACATGCACGACGCGGCCGGGCAGCAGGGCGCCGAGCGAGACGTCGGTCTCGGTCGAGATGAGGCCGGAGTGGTCGTCTTCGATGACGACGAGGTCGTCGACATCGGCGGCCGAGCGGATGACGCGGGCGAGCGCCTCCGCCCGCTCGGCGTTCATCGAGGCGCCGGTCGGGTTCTGCGCCCTCGGCTGCAGCAGCACGGCGACCGGGCGGAGCAGGAGTGCGCGGGCGAGCGCCTCGGGCAGCATTCCGTGCTCGTCGAGCGGCACGGGCACCGCCTCGGCGCCGAGCACTTCGAGCAGGTCGAGGAACGGCGGGAAGCCCGGGCTCTCGACCACGACGCGGTCGCCGAAGCGCACGAGCTGCTCGAGCGTGCGCGAGATCGCGTCGAGGGCGCCGTCGACGACCATGATCGTCTCGGCGTCGCAGGTCCAGGAGTCGGCGATCACGTCGACGAGCGCCGGGATCACGGGCTCCGCCTGGTAGCTCCCGGTCTCGGCGCGCGCCGACACCCGCGAGAGCGCGGGGCCGAGCGCCGGCAGCAGCAGCGGGTCGGGCGTGCCGCGCGAGAGGTCGAGCCGAACGGGGTCGTTCGGCGCCGCCATGCCGCGCATCCGCGGCGCGAGCCAGCCCTGCGACAACGGCCGCACGAAGCTGCCGGCCCGCCCGCGCGATTCGATGAGGCCCGTGCGCGAGAGCGCCTGCCAGGCCTGGCTCACCGTTGCCGGACTCACGCCGAGCTCACTCGCGAGCTCGCGAACGGTGGGCAGGCGCGTGCCGACGCCGAGCTCGCCGGAGTTCACGAGCCGTGCGACGACGCCGGCGATGCCTCGGGGGGTCGTCTCAGCGAACTCCGCGAGCGCGATGAGGTCGGCACTCGCCAGTCGAACACCAGTCATTCGAGTCCCATCAGCATTGAATACCCGACCGACCATTGCCTCCTCACGGCGTGAGCGACAAGATTGGTAACCACAACGTCACAGTGTGAAACACAAGAGAAATGTTCACGCCGAACAATAACAGAACGAGCCTCGGCCCGTTCCGAAGCTCCGGACTTGCAGTCCGCGGCACGACCCTCGGCGTCACAGCACCACCCGGTGAGCAATTCCGTTCCACGCCCACCGAGTGCCCGGCAACGACGCCGACCGACGGAGGAGACACCATGACGATCGTCCGAGCGGCCATCACGCAGACGACCTGGACCGGCGACAAGGAGTCCATGCTCGACAAGCACGAGCAGTTCGCCCGCGATGCCAAGGCGCAGGGCGCCGAGGTCATCTGCTTCCAGGAGCTCTTCTACGGCCCGTACTTCGGCATCACCGAAGACGTGAAGTACTACGACTACGCCGAGCCGGCCGACGGGCCGATCGTGCAGCGCTTCGCCGCGCTCGCGAAAGAGCTCGGCATGGTCATGGTGCTGCCGATCTACGAAGAAGAGCAGCCGGGCGTGTACTACAACACCGCGGTCGTCGTCGATTCCGACGGCACGATCCTCGGGTCGTACCGCAAGCACCACATCCCGAACCTCGACAAGTTCTGGGAGAAGTTCTACTTCCGCCCCGGCAACCTCGGCTACCCCGTGTTCGACACGGCCGTCGGGCCGATCGGCGTGTACATCTGCTACGACCGGCACTTTCCAGAGGGCTGGCGCGAGCTCGGCCTGAACGGCGCGCAGATCGTCTTCAACCCGAACGCGACGAAGCCCGGCCTGTCGAACCGCCTGTGGGAGATCGAGCAGCCGGCGGCCGCCGCCGCCAACGGCTACTTCGTGGCCGCGGCCAACCGGGTCGGCCTCGAAGACAACGAGTACGGCGAACTCGCCGTGAACTTCTACGGCAAGAGCCAGTTCGCCGATCCGCAGGGCAACATCGTCGGCGGGTACGGCTCGGCCGAGCACGAGGAGATCGTCATCCGCGATCTCGACCTCGACATGATCCGCGATGTGCGCAACGCCTGGCAGTTCTACCGCGATCGCCGCCCCGACTCCTACACGTCCATCCCCAAGCCGTAACCAGGCGAGCCACGCGAAGGAGCGAACATGACCACGACCCTGATCCGAGGCGGCACCGTCGTCAGCGCGACCGGTCGCGCCGCCGCCGACGTGCTCGTCGACGGTGAGACCATCCGCGCCGTGCTCGAGCCGGGCAGCAGCCTCCTGGGCACGGATGTCGCGGCATCCGTCGACCGGGTGATCGACGCCACCGGCCGGTACTTGATCCCTGGGGGCATCGATGCCCACACCCACATGCAACTGCCGTTCGGCGGCACCGAGGCATCCGACACCTTCGAGACGGGAACCCGGGCCGCAGCCTGGGGCGGCACGACCTCGATCATCGACTTCGCCGTGCAGACCTACGGGCAGCGCATCGAAGACGGACTCGCGGCCTGGCACGAGAAGGCGGGCGGCAACTGCGCGATCGACTACGGCTTCCACCAGATCGTCGGCGACGTGAACGAGGCGTCGCTCGCGACGCTGCGGCGCCTGCCCGACGAGGGCATCACGAGCTTCAAGATGTTCATGGCCTACCCGGGCGTCTTCTACTCCGATGACGCGCAGGTGCTGCGGGCCATGCAGGTCTCGCGCGACACCGGCATGCTCACGATGATGCACGCCGAGAACGGCCCCGCGATCGACGTGCTCGCCGCGCAACTCGTGGAGCAGGGCAAGACCGACCCCTACTACCACGGCATCGCACGCGCCTGGGAGATGGAGGAGGAGGCCACGCATCGGGCGATCATGCTCGCCAAGCTCACGGGCGCACCGCTCTATGTCGTGCACGTCTCGGCGAAGCAGGCCGTCGAGCAGGTCGCCTGGGCCAGAGACAAGGGTCAGAACGTCTACGGCGAGACCTGCCCGCAGTACCTCTACCTGTCGCTCGAAGACCAGCTCGGAGCATCCGGACCGGAATGGGGCTCGTTCGAGGGCGCGAAATGGGTCTGCTCGACACCGCTCCGCTCGCGCGAGGAAGGCCACCAGAGCGCGATGTGGCAGGCGCTGCGCACGAACGACCTGCAGATGGTCTCGACCGACCACTGCCCGTTCTGCATGAAAGACCAGAAGGAGCTCGGCGCCGGCGACTTCCGCAAGATCCCGAACGGCATCGGGTCGATCGAGCACCGCATGGACCTCATGTACCAGGGGGTCGTGACCGGCGAGATCACCCTCGAACGCTGGGTCGAGCTGACATCGACGACGCCGGCCCGCATGTTCGGGCTGTACGGCACCAAGGGCGTCATCCAGCCGGGCGCCGATGCCGACATCGTCGTCTACGACCCGAACGGCCACACCTCGATCGGGCGGGAGAAGACGCACCACATGAACATGGACTATTCCGCGTGGGAGGGCTACGAGATCGACGGCCACGTCGACACCGTGCTCTCGCGCGGCAAGGTCATCGTCGACGGCGACGAGTACCTCGGGGCCAAGGGCGACGGCCGGTTCCTGAAGCGCGGTCTCAGCCAGTACCTCATCTGAGGAAGGAGCACCACATGGAGTTCGGAGCGGTCCTGCAGACCAACCCACCGGCGTCGCGCACCATCCAGCTCGCGAAACTCGCGGAGGTGCACGGGTTCAGCCACGTGTGGACCTTCGACTCGCACATCCTGTGGCAGGAACCGTACGTCATCTACAGCCAGATCCTCGCGCAGACGCAGCGCATCAAGGTCGGGCCGTTCGTCACGAATCCGGCCACCCGCGACTGGACGGTGACGGCGTCGGTGTTCGCCACGCTCAACGAGATGTTCGGCAACCGCACGGTGTGCGGCATCGGTCGCGGCGATTCGGCCGTGCGGGTGACCAACGGCAAGCCGACGACGATGACCGAGCTCCGCGAGTCGATCCACGTGATCCGCGAACTCGGCAACTCGCGGCCCGTCGAATATCACGGCTCGACGATCCAGTTCCCGTGGAGCCGTGGTTCCGAGCTCGAGGTGTGGGTGGCGGCGTACGGGCCGATGGCGCTGCGCGTCGCCGGCGAGGTGGGCGACGGATTCATCCTGCAGCTCGCCGACGTCGACATCGCGGCCTGGATGATCAAGCATGTGCGCGACGCAGCAGAGGCTGCGGGTCGCGACCCGATGTCGGTCAAGTTCTGCGTCGCGGCGCCCATGTACATCGGCGACGACTGGGAGCACATGCGCGAGCAGTGCCGCTGGTTCGGCGGCATGGTCGGCAACCACGTCGCCGACCTCGTGGCGAAGTACGGCGCGCACGGCACGGTGCCCGACGCCCTCACCGACTACATCGCGGCCCGCGAGGGGTACGACTACAACGAGCACGGCCGGGCCGGCAACGCGCACACGACCTTCGTGCCCGACGAGATCGTCGACCGGTTCTGCGTGGTCGGCACCGCCGAACAGCACATCGAGAAGCTCGAACAGCTGAAGGCGCTCGGCGTCGACCAGTTCGCCGGCTACCTCCAGCACGACAACAAGGAGGAGACGTTGCGGGTCTACGGCGAGACCGTGATCCCGGCGCTCTCGGAGCACGTGACGGCGAAGGCATGATCGAGACCCGCGTGCGCGAGACGAGAGCGACGGATGCCGCGGCGCCGGCGCCAGGCATCCGCGCGCCTCGTCGCCCGGGGCGCGGGGCGGGCGAACTCGGCCGCTGGGCGTGGGGCGTGGCCGGCATCCTGGTCATCGCGCTCATCTGGGAGTCGTACAAGCTGCTCGCGCCCGCCGACGGCGTCGTGATCGGCGGTCTCCGGGTGCTGCCCCGACCGACCGACCTCGCGATGCCGCACGTCTGGGACATGGGCGCCCGTCTCGCCGAGCCCGTGACGCGGGCCGACGGTGCACTGCCGCTGTGGGCCGTGGTCGCGCTCGCCGCGCTGACGACGCTCGGCATCGCCGCCGTCGGATGGCTCGTGGGCGTCGTCGTGGGCATCGGCCTCGCGCTCGTGATGGAGCGCTGGCGGATCGCCGAGTGGGGGCTGCTGCCGTGGATCGTGCTCAGCCAGACCGTGCCGCTGATCGCCTTCGCGCCGGTCGTGAAGAGCTGGGGATCGCGAGTCGAGATCGGCTCCTTCGAGTGGCAGGACTGGATGTCGGTCGCGCTCATCGCGAGCTATCTCGCCTTCTTCCCGATCGCGGTGGGTGCGCTCAAGGGCCTGCAGTCACCCGACCGCATCCACACCGAGCTCATGCAGACGTACGCCGCCGGCTACTGGCAGACGCTCATGAAGCTCCGCTTCCCGGCATCGGTGCCCTACCTGCTGCCGGCGCTCCGGCTCGGCGCGGCGAACGCCGTGATCGGTGCGGTCGTCGCAGAGGTCTCGACGGGCCTCCAGGGCGGCATCGGCCGCATCCTGATCCAATTCGCCGGGCAGGCCTCGGGCGACCCGGCGAAGGCATGGGGGCCGATCTTCGGCTCGGTCGTGCTCGGGCTCGTCGCCGCCGGATCGGTCGCGCTCCTCGGCGTGATCCTCAGGAACTATCGACGAACGGAGGAGGCGGCATGACGGACGCGACGCCCGCAGGGGTGCAGGTCAGCGCAGTCGAGATCAGCGGTGTCGACAAGGTCTTCGAGACCCGCAGCGGTCAGGTGCAGGCGCTCGACTCGATCGACCTGACCGTCGCGGCGGGCGAGTTCGTCTCACTCATCGGGCCGAGCGGATGCGGCAAGTCGACGCTCATGCGCCTCATCGCCGATCTCGACGAGCCGAGTTCCGGCACGCTCTCGGTGTTCGGCAAGCCCGCGAGTAGGGCCCGGCTCGACCAGGAGTACGGCATCGCGTTCCAGCAGGCCGGGCTGCTGCCGTGGCGTACCGTCGCGGGCAACGTCGCCCTGCCGCTCGAACTGCACGGCGTCGCATCCGCCGCCCGTGGTGCTCGCGTCGCCGAACTGCTCGACATGGTCGGCCTCTCGGACTTCGCCGACCGCTTCCCCGACCAACTGTCGGGCGGCATGCAGCAGCGCGTGGCGATCGCGCGCGCCCTGGCCGAGCAGCCGCGGTTGCTGCTCATGGACGAGCCGTTCGGCGCACTCGACGAGATGACGCGCGAGAAGATGCAGACCGAACTCGTGCGCATCTCGGCCGAGACCGGTGCGGCGGTCGTCTTCGTGACGCACTCCATTCCCGAGGCGGTGTTCCTCTCCGACCGGGTCGTCGTGATGTCGCCGCGGCCCGGTCGCATTCAGGAGATCGTGCCGATGCGACTCGGCATCGACGCGCAGCGCGCCGCCCGCACCGAAGAGCTCCGCGAGGAGCGGGGCTTCTTCGACATGGTCACCGCGGTGCGCGAGGCGCTCCACGGCGGCTCGCCGGTCGCGGCCGGCGCCCGCGGAGTGGAGAACCGCTGATGTCGACCGTCGTCGCACGCACGGGCATGAGGCCCCGTACCGAGACGACGCTGCGCATCGTCGCGCCGATCGCGGTCGGCCTCATCGGGCTCGGGGTGTGGCAGTTCCTCGTGAGCGTCGTCGGCGTCAGCGACTACCTGCTGCCGAGCCCGGCGTCGATCGTCGAGGAACTCGTCGCCTACTGGCCCTCGGTCGTCGAGGCGACCCTGCTCACCGGCACCAACGCGCTGCTCGGCCTCATCGTCGGCTCGGTCTTCGGCATCGGCCTCGCGGCGCTCGCCGCGCGGTGGCGGCCCATCGATCGCATGAGTGCCCCGGTCGTCGCCTCGCTCGCGGTCATCCCGATCGTCGCCCTCGCCCCCGTGCTGAACTCGATGTTCGGCGCCGACAGCCAGTTCGGCCGGCAGGCGATCGCCGCCCTCGCCTCGTTCGTGCCGGTCTTCATCAACACGCTGCGCGGATTCCGGCAGACCACCCCCGTGCACCGTGACCTCATGAAGGCCTACGCCGCGAGCTCCGGCCAGGAGTTGCGCACGCTGACGCTGCCGACCGCACGACCGTTCATCCTCACCGGCATCCGCATCGCCTCGTCGCTCGCCGTGATCTCCGCCCTCGTCGCCGAGTACTTCGGCGGGCCGCGGGGCGGCCTCGGCGGGCTCATCTCGACGTCGGCCGCGTCGAGCGCCTACGCCAGGGCGTGGGCGTACGTCGTGGCATCCATCGCCCTCGGCCTGCTCTTCTACCTTGCGACGCTCGCCCTCGAACGACTGCTGCAGCGGGGCCGCCCGACGGGAGGCGCGTAGTGAAGCAGATCGTGACAGATCCACACCGAGAGCCCACCAGCAGAGAAGACCGAGAGAGCACCAAAAGAGAAAGAGGACTGACATGAAGCACAGCATGCGTCGTTCAGCGACGATCGGCGGGCTCGCCCTCGCGGCAGCCCTCGTCTTCACCGCGTGTTCGGCAGGCGGCGGGGGGTCGGGCGACACCGACGGCGGCGGGAGCGACGACCTCACCCCCGTGAAGCTCCAACTGCAGTGGCTGCCCCAGGGCCAGTTCGCCGGGTACTTCGCGGCGGCCGAGCAGGGCTACTTCGAAGAGGAGGGGCTCGACGTCGAGATCATCCCGTCGGGCGGTGACATCGTGCCGCAAGACGCCCTCGCCAACGGCGACGTCGACTATGCGATCGCCTGGGTGCCGAAGGTGCTCGGCTCGATCGAGCAGGGAGCGAACCTCACGAACATCGCGCAGATCTTCCAGACGTCGGGCACGCTGCAGGTCTCGTGGGCCGACTCGGGCATCGAGTCGGTCGCCGACTTCGAGGGCAAGAAGATCGGCTCATGGGGCTTCGGCAACGAATGGGAGATCTTCGCGGCGATGGCCGCAGAGGGCCTCGACTCCTCGACCGTGCAGATCATCACCCAGGACTTCAACATGAACGCCTTCCTGCAGGGCGACATCGACGCGGCCCAGGCGATGACCTACAACGAGTACGCGCAGCTGCTCGAGACGATGAACCCCGACACCGGCGAGCTCTACCAGCCCGAGGACTTCAACGTGATCTCCTACCAGGACACGGTCGGCGCCATGCTGCAAGACGCGATCTGGGCCGACACCGAGCGGCTCGAGAGCGACGAGGCGTACCAGGAGACGACGGTCGCGTTCCTGAAGGCGGCCATCAAGGGCTGGATCTACGCGGCCGAGAACCCGCAGGAGGCGTCGGACATCACGATCGCGGCAGGCTCCGGCTGGGGTCCGAGCCACGAGCTGTGGATGGTCAACGAGACCAACAAGCTCATCTGGCCGGCAGCCGACGGCATCGGCATGATCGACGAGGCCGCGTGGGACGCCACGGTGGCAGGTGCGCTCAGCGCCGTGAACGAGTCGGGCGCCAGCCCCATCACCGAGGAGCCGCCCGCGACCGCCTGGTCGAACGAGTGGATCACGAAGGCACTCGATGAGCTGAAGGCCGACGGCGTCGACGTCACGGGTGAGGGCTTCGAGCCCATCGACGTCGAGCTCGCCGAGGGCGGCAACTAGCGAGCGGATGCCGCGCGGCCGGTGCACCCCGGTCGGCCGCGCGGCCTCCGACTCACCGAACAGATCGGACAGGAAGGGCAGCGAAGCCATGACCGACACGAACACCGGCCTCACCGACAGTCTCGACGAACTCGCCCGCGAGCTCGATCGCGAGCACGTCTTCCACTCCTGGTCGGCGCAGGGCTCTCCGTCGAACCTCGTGATCGCGAGCGGTCGCGGCACCCGGGTCTGGGATCACTCGGGCCGCGAATACCTCGACTTCTCGAGCCAGCTCGTGAACGTGAACATCGGCCACCAGCACCCATCGGTCGTGCAGGCGATCCGCGAACAGGCCGAGCTGCTCACGACGATCGCACCGTCGACCGTGAATCTCGCGCGAGGCGAGGCCGCGAAACGTGTCGCAGCACGGGCGCCGGCGGGCTTCCGCAAGGTCTTCTTCACGAACGGCGGTGCCGACGCGATCGAGAACGCGATCCGGATGGCGCGGCAGCATTCCGGCCGCGACAAGGTGCTGTCGACGTATCGCTCGTATCACGGCAACACGGGGGCCGCGATCGTCTCGACGGGCGACTGGCGCCGCGTGCCCAACGAATTCGCGCGTGGACACGTGCACTTCTTCGGCCCGTACCTCTACCGTTCCGAGTTCTGGGCGACGACGCCCGAGCAGGAGTGCGAACGCGCGTTGCAGCACCTCCGCCGTGTGATCGAGGCCGAGGGGCCGTCGTCGATCGCGGCGGTGCTGATCGAGACGATCCCGGGCACCGCCGGCGTGCTCATACCGCCACCCGGCTACCTCGCGGGCGTGCGCGAGCTCTGCGACCGCCACGGCATCCTCCTGATCCTCGACGAGGTCATGGCCGGGTTCGGCCGCACCGGCCGGTGGTTCGCATTCGACGACCATGACGTGCGCCCCGACCTCATCACCTTCGCCAAGGGCGTGAACTCGGGCTACGTGCCGGTCGGCGGCGTGATCATCTCCGACCCCATCGCGGCGACGTTCGACGAACGGGTGTTCCCGGGAGGGCTCACCTATTCGGGGCATCCGCTCGCGATGGCCTCGATCGTCGCGGCGCTCGATGCCATGGACTCGGAGGGCATCGTCGAGCACGCGCGGGCGATCGGCGAGGCCGAGATCGGGCCGGCGCTCACCGCGCTGGCCGAGCGGCACGCCGTCATCGGCGAGGTGCGCGGCGTGGGCGTCTTCTGGGCGATGGAGCTCGTCGCCGACCGGGCGACGCGCGAGCCGCTGCCGGCGGCGGCGATGGGCCGCGTCAAGGCCGCACTCGTCGATCGCGGACTCCTGCCGTTCGTGCAGGACAACCGCATCCACGTCGTGCCGCCGTGCGTGGTCACGGCCGAGGAGGTCGCCGAAGCGATGGCGATCTACGACGAGGTGCTGAGCACCGCACTCGACTGAACTCGGCCGGCCGGCCGAACCAGACGCAATCAGCGAGCAGAACAGGGAGTGATCATGACTGAGACCATCGAGCACTGGATCGACGGGGCATCCGTCGCCGGAGACACGGCCCGCAGCGGACCGGTCTTCGATCCGGCCCTCGGCAGCGAGCAGAAGCGCGTGCGCTTCGCCTCGACCGACGATGTCGACGGCGCTGTACAGGCCGCGGCCCGAGCCTTCCCCGCCTGGCGAGACACCTCGATCGCCAAGCGCCAGCAGGTCATGTTCGCGTTCCGCGAGCTGCTGAACGCCCGAAGCGGCGAGCTCGCGGCGATCCTCACGAGCGAGCACGGCAAGGTGCTCTCGGACGCTGCCGGCGAGATCGCGCGCGGCATCGAGGTCGTCGAACTCGCCTGCGCGATGCCCGGCTACACGAAGGGCGAGTACTCCGAGAACGTGTCGACCGGCGTCGACGTGTACTCGACCAAGCAGCCCGTGGGCGTCGTCGGCATCATCAGCCCGTTCAATTTTCCGGCGATGGTGCCGCTGTGGTTCTTCCCGCTCGCGATCGCGACGGGCAACACGGTCGTGCTGAAGCCGTCCGAGAAGGATCCGACTGCCGCGATCTGGCTCGCCCGCCTCATGCAGGAGGCGGGGCTGCCCGACGGCGTGCTCAATGTCGTGCACGGTGACAAGGTCGCCGTCGACGCGCTGCTCGAACACCCGACGGTGCGATCGATCTCCTTCGTCGGCTCGACGCCCATCGCGAAGTACATCTATGCGACGGCGACCGCGAACGGCAAGCGGGTGCAGGCGCTCGGCGGTGCGAAGAACCACATGCTCGTGCTGCCCGATGCCGATCTCGACCTCGCCGCCGACGCGGCGATCAACGCCGGCTTCGGTTCGGCCGGTGAACGGTGCATGGCCGTCTCGGTCGTGCTCGCGGTCGATTCGGTCGCCGACGAACTGGTCGCCAAGGTCAGCGAGCGGATGTCGCGGCTCACCACGGGCGACGGAACCCGCGGCTGCGACATGGGGCCGCTCATCACGCGAGAGCATCGTGACAAGGTCGTCGGCTACCTCGACGTCGCAGCGGCCGACGGGGCGACGGTGGTCGTCGACGGGCGTGCCGTCGAGGTCGACGGCGAGCCCGACGGCTTCTGGCTCGGCCCGACGCTCGTCGACAGGGTGCCGCTGTCGTCGTCGGTGTACCGCGACGAGATCTTCGGTCCGGTGCTCTCCATCGTGCGGGTCGACGGCTACCAGCAGGGGCTCGACGTGATCAATGCCTCGCCGTACGGCAACGGCACGGCGATCTTCACGAACGACGGCGGTGCGGCACGGCGGTTCCAGCGCGAGGTGTCGGTGGGCATGATCGGCATCAACGTGCCCATCCCGGTGCCCGTCGCGTACCACTCGTTCGGCGGCTGGAAGGACTCGCTGTTCGGTGACGCGAAGGCCTACGGCGCTCGCGGCTTCGACTTCTTCACGCAGGAGAAGGCGGTCACCTCCCGTTGGCTCGACCCGAGCCACGGCGGGCTGAACCTGGGGTTCCCGCAGCACGACTGAGCTGCCCGCGCGGGCGGTGATGCGCGTGATGTCTCGGCAGTGATGTCACTGATGCGGTACTGGCATCGACCCTTCATCGAACCGTTCGGTGTACGACGCGCTCGACGAACACGCGACCGTGGCTCGAACGGGTGCTCGTGGAGGACGAGGTCGTCATCCCCGACGCGGTCTGGGTCGGCTTCGTCAGGATCGTCACCAACCGGGCCGTCTTCGAAGTTCTCGCGAGCTTCGACCGGGACTTCCGGAGGTTCGACGACCTCGAGATCGTCGTCCCGGCCTGACGCCGGGAGGAGTCACCCGCCGGAGCCCGCGGGGGAGGTGCGCGCGGCGAAGGCGGCGACGTGGGCCTGTGCCTCGGGGCTGTCGAAGGCGGCGCCGATCGTGCGGGCCTCGTCGTCGAGGGCCTCCTGGAAACTGCGCGTCAGCCCCGAGCGCACGAGCCGCTTGGCCTGCCCGAACGCGGCAGTGGCCCCGTCGAGCCACGCGCGCGCGATCTCGCGGGCCCGCGCCTCGAGCTCGTCGGGCGCGACGACCTCGGTGACGAGTCCCCAGTCGAGCGCCTCGGCGGCGGTGAGGGTGCGTGAGGTCAGCGTGAGCTCGAGCGCGCGGCGGGTGCCGATGGCCTCGGGCAGCAGCGTGCTCACCCCGCAGTCGGGCGTGAGCGCGACATCCGAGTACCTGCTCGCGAAGGTCGCGTGCTCCGAAGCGACGATGAGGTCGGCGACGAGCATGAAGCCGAGGCCGCCGCCCGCGACCGGGCCCTGCACGGCGGCGACGATCGGCTTCGAACTCTCACGGAGCGTGCGGTGGCCGTCGTGGATGCGGTCGGCGAGCGCCGTGATGACGGAGCCGGCGTCAGGCTCCCCGGTGGCGAGCTCTGCCATCGCCCGCACGTCGCCGCCCGCGCAGAACGCACGGCCGTTGGCGCCGAAGAGCACCGCGCCGATGTCGTCGCGCTCGGCGATCTCGTGGGCGAGCGCCTGCCAGCGCCCGATCGCCTCGGGATCGACTGCGTTCAGCCTGCTCGGACGGTTCAGGGTGAGGCGGGCGAGCCCGCCCTCGACCTCGAACAGGATCGCGTCATCGCTCATGATCGTGGAGTCTACTGTTCCGAATGCGGCGGCCACCGCCCGGGCTCACACCGAGGCCGTCGCCTGCTCGAGCTGCGACGCACGCGCCACGAGTGCGTCGAGCACCGTGCGAACGGCGAGGCGCTCCGCGACATCCGGCCGCACCAGTGCCACGATCTGCCGAGCGGATGCCACGCCGCGCAGCGGCTTCAACACGAGGGAATCGGCCACGGGGCCGCTCGTCAGCCGCGGTACGAAGGCGATGCCGAGGCCCGCCGCGATGAACGTCTCGATGATGCGCATGTCGCTGAACCGCTGCCCCACGCGAGCGCGCCGGCCGACCTGCTGTTCGATGGCGTGCAGGATCCGCTCGAACGGGAAGCCGGGCGGCACGCCGAGCCAGGTCTCGTCGACGAGGTCGGCCGGTGTGACGTGTGCGCGGCCGGCGAGACGGTGGTCGATCGGCAGGCCGATATCGAGCGGCTCGGTGAGCAGGGGCACCGCCTTCAGGCCGCGGCCGCCCCACGGCAGCTCCCCCGGCATGGTGTGCGCGAGCACGATGTCGTAGTCGGAGGTGAGGTCGGGGAACTCGGCGAGCTCGGGGTCGAGGTCGGTGCAGAGCACGACGAGCCCGGCGACCTCGGCGAGGTCGGTGAGCACCGTGGGCAGCAGCGTCGCGCCGATCGTCGGAAAGGTCAGGAGCGAGACCTCGCCGCTCGGGTCGTTGCGGAACTCGTCCCACAGGGCGGTGGCACGTTCGAGGGCGATCGCGACGTCGGCCGCGCTGCGCGCGAGGGCGTGCCCGGCACTCGTCAGGGCGACTCCTCGACCGCTCCGCTCGGTGAGGGGCATGCCGGCCTCGCGCTCGAGCACCTTGAGCTGCTGCGACACCGCTGACGGCGTGCGGCCGGTCGCCTCGGCGACGGCGGTCACGCTGCCGCGTTCGGCGAGCTCGCGCAACAGATCCAGACGGCGCACATCCATGAAGCAATCCTACATCGTTATTGAAGGATTGTGAGCTTGTCCTGAAAGGAAATCCGCGGTTCAATGAAGGTGTCGAACTCGTGCAATGGGGCATCGAAAGCTCGATCTCCCCGCTCACCGTTCGAAAGGATCCATCATGCTCGGCCTCATCGTGTTTCTCGGCACCGCCTCGCTCGTCGGCCTCGTCGGCTCCATCGTCGTCACCGTGCGCGACGGGTACCGTCGTCAGCCGCGAGAGACGTTCGCACTCGCCGTCTGACCGACCGCGAATCCGGGGTCATGCCCGGCCGAAGAGCCGCTGCGCGGGGGAGGGACACCCCGCGGGGCGGCTCTTCGTCGTCTGCCCGCCTCGACTCGTCGTGATGGACGAGATGCACCTTCCGCTTCCTCTCAGGCGCTCGGGTCGTAGAGTGTTCAGGTGACCCTCCGAGAGATTCAGCCCATCGACGCCGTGCGCGCGCAGTTGATCGACTTCATCGCGGCCGACGCCGTGTTCCACGGAGACTTCACCCTGACCAGCGGCAAGAAGGCCAGTTACTACGTCGACCTGCGCAAGGTCAGCCTCGACCACCGTGTTGCGCCACTGATCGGTCAGGTGATGATCGACCTCATCAGCGACGTGCCCGACGTGGTCGCCGTCGGCGGCATGACCATGGGCGCCGACCCGATCGCCTCGGCGATCCTGCACCAGGGCGCGGCACAGGGGCTCGCCTACGACGCCTTCGTCGTGCGCAAGGAGCCGAAGGACCACGGCCGGGGCAAGCAGGTCGAGGGCCCCGACCTCGCCGGCAAACGCGTCATCGTGCTCGAAGACACCTCGACGACCGGTGGCTCGCCGATCAAGGCGATCGAGGCGCTCCGCAAGGTCGGCGCCGAAGTCGTTGCTGTTGCCGTCGTGGTCGACCGGGCGACCGGCGCCCGCGAGGTCATCGAGGCCGAAGGCGTGCCCTACCTGTACGCCATCGGCTTGGAAGATCTGGGGTTGGCCTGATGAGCGGCGACGGGCAGGATCAGGGCGACGAGACCGATTGGCTGCTCGCCCAGTTGGCGGGCGGCGACGGCCCGCGACGCGACGACCCGCCACAGCCCGTCGCGCCGCCGGCTCAGCCTGAGCAGCAGGATCCGCCCGCGCCGCGCACTCCCGCGCCACGGCGCGAAGAGGTGCTCGACTGGTTCTCCGAGGCACCGGCAGCGCGATCGGATGCCGCGACCCGCGCGCTCCCCGTCGTCGGTGCGCCAGCGCCGCAGACGCCGGCGACACCGCCCGCACCTGCGGAACCCGCGGCACCCGCGTGGACCCCGCCGTTCGCCGTCACTCCTCCCCGGCAGCCTCCGGCACCCGGACACCTGACCGCGGTCGAGCCGCCGGTCGGCGGGAGCCCTCCGATCCCGCCGTCGGCACCCGCTGCGCCGTCGACACCCGCTCCGCCGCCCGTTGAGCCGTCGGCACCGGCCGCCGACTCGCCGTTCGCCGGGTTCGCGCCTCCGCCCGTCGCCCGCCAGTCGTTCACCCCCGTGGGATCCACCGAGCCTCCTGCCCCTGCTGAGCCGCCTGCGCAGCCGCACACCGCTGCTCCGCCGAGCACCACTGCCCAGCCGCCCGCCGAACCGATCGTGCCGGTGCATCCGACCACGCCGCCGACGGTGCCTGCCGGGTGGAACGACCGGAGCCCGCGCACTCCCGCACCCGCCGCCCACTTCGACGATGAGCTGTGGGCCGCCCTGAACGAACCGGAAGAGGTGGCACCGACACCCGCGGCCGCTCCGCCGGTGCAGCGTGCGCCGGTCACTCCGCCGGCGCCCACGACGCCCATAACGCCCACAGCGCCTGCACCACCCGCAGCGCCTGCAACCCCTGCTGAGCCGTCAACCGAAGCCGGTGCGTTCAACACGACGCCGTTCCCCGCCTTCGCCTCCGCTCGGAGCGACGACGACCCGACGCGAAAGCCGCCGGCCCCCGTCGATGACCTGCTCGCGTCGCTCGGCAGCGGTGCGCCGCGAGATCGCGGCACGGTGCCGCCCCCGGCATCCAGTGGCTCCGGTGCCTTCGGTGCCGGCGCCTCCGGTGACCCCTTCGGTGCCGGCAGCTCCGGTGCGAACCCGCCGACCGAGCCCGTTCCATCGGGCCTCGATGCGCTCGGACTCGGGTTCGACGACGACGCAGTCGACCTCGAACCCGCTGACCGGCCGATGGCCGCCGATCGCGAGCCTCCCGCTCCGAGCGAGCATTCCGACGCGGGGTTCGCCTGGAATCTGCGACCCGACCCGACGGGCCGAGACCCGAAAGACGCTCCCGAATCGGTCGCGAGCGCATTCCGGCCGGCGACGGCACCAGACGCGGCCGGGCAGGTCGACGAGGTCCGTCTCGACGGCGCGCAGCGCGAGTGGCGCGACGAGGCTGATTCGGCCGAACCCGATTGGGCGTTTCCCGCCGACGCGTCGCCCCCCACCGACACCGTGGCGCTCGAGGCATCCGACGATGACGCCATGGGGTCGCTCTTCGGGGCCGCCGGCGTCGCTTCGGCGGCGGCGAACGACCCGTTCGGCCAGCGACCGGCGAACGACCCGTTCGCCGCTCCGACGGGCGGGCAGCCTGCAGGGTCCGGTCAGCCGACGGCTCCCGGCCAGCAGCGGAGAGGCTCCGGCGGATCAGGCGGTCGCGGCGGGGCCGGCGGTACCGGTGGCACAGGCGGCGGCTCGGGCGGCCCCGGCGGGCCAGGCGCCCCCAGGCGCACGACCCGCACGACCCGCACACTGATCTGGGTCGCCGGCGGACTCGTTCTCCTGCTCGTGCTCGCCGGCCTCTACTTCTTCGGCACTCAGCTCGCCGGCGGCGGAGGCGGTGCCGGCGCGACTGGCGACGGCAGCCCGTCGGCCAGCGCCTCGGAGGCGGCCGTGCCCGCACCGACCGGCCCGCAACCGGCCGGGGTGCACGCCTGGGACACCCTCTTCGGCGGCGAGTGCATCGAACCGTTCGAATCGGTCTGGGCAGAGGAGTTCACGGTCGTCGACTGCGCTGCGCCGCATGCCGCGCAACTCGTGTATCGCGGCACGCTGCCGGGTGACGCAGCAGCCCCCTTCCCGGGCGAAGCCGCGCTCGCAGAGCAGATGCCCGCACTGTGCCGGGCCGCGGGCGTCTTCGAGCCCACGCTCGTCGCGGGCATCCCCGATATGCAGGTGCAGGGCAGCTTCCCCGTGACCGAGGAACAGTGGGCAGAAGGCCAGCGCAGTTACTACTGCTTCGCGAACCGAGCGGGCGGAGAGCCGCTGACCGGACCGATCAACGGCCCGGGCCCCGCGCCCGCGGCCTGACCGCATGGCGACCGGGCGCGGCGACCTCGGTGCGACTCGCACCGGTGCCGATCGAGGCCGCGTCGTCGTCTTCGGCTCGCTGAACGTCGACTCCACGAGCTACGTCGACGACTTCCCCGAGCCCGGCGAGACGATCCTCTCCCGTGACTACCGCGTCGCCCTCGGCGGCAAGGGCGCGAACCAGGCGGTCGCGGCGCACGTCGCCGGGGCACCGGTCGACTTCGTCGCATGCATCGGCGACGATGCGAGCGGTGCGTTCGCGTACGACACGCTCGAACGCCTGGGACTGCCGGTGGGCGCGATCCGGCGCATTCCGGATGCCCCGACCGGCGTCGCCCAGATCACCGTCGCCGCCTCGGGTGAGAACACCATCATCGTCACCGGTGGCGCGAACCTCGTACTCACTCCCGAACTCGTCCACCGCGACCGCGCTCTGGTGGCCGCGGCAGCGGTGGTGCTCACGCAGGGCGAACTCGCCGTCGCCACGATCGAGCAGGTCGCCGCGGTCGCGAGCGAGTCGGGCACCCGATTCGTGTTGAACCTCGCGCCGCCGGCTCGTGTCTCCGCCGCGACGCTCGCCGTCGCCGACCCGATCGTGCTCAACGAGCACGAGGCGCGCGCGGTCGGCATCGGCACGGATGCCCCGGGCGACGCCACCCTCGACGACTGGCGCGAGCTCGCGGCATCCGCTGCCGGTGGCCTCGCCCGCTCGATCGTCGTCACGCTCGGGGCGGCCGGCGCCACCGCGGCCGACGCCACCGGCTCGTGGGCGGTGCACGCGCCCCGCGTGACGGCCGTCGACACGACCGGCGCAGGTGACGGGTTCACGGGAACGCTCGCGGCGTTCCTCGCCGAGGGCCGCCCGCTGCCCGAGGCGCTCCGCATCGCGGTCACCGCCGGTGCGCTCGCGGTGCAAGCGCGAGGCACGGTCGACTCCTACGCGGCTCGTGCCGAGGTGCTCGCCGCGGCCGCTGCCGAGTCCTGACGCCGAACGCCGTCAGAGCCGAAACCGAACGTCGAATCGAACCCACGAGAGAGTGAGCCCCAGATGACGATCCCCGTGATCCTCGATTGCGACCCCGGGCACGACGACGTGTTCGCGCTGTGGCTGGCCGCGGGGCATCCGTCGCTCGACCTCGTCGCCGTCACGACCGTCGGCGGCAACGTGCCGCTCGAACACACCACCAGGAACGCCCGCATCGCGCTGTCGGTCGCCGGTGTGACCGACGTGCCGGTCGCGGCGGGCGCCGCCGGCCCGCTGGTGCGGCCGCTGCAGACGGCCGAGTGGATTCACGGAGAGAACGGGCTGGGCGGGCCTGCGCTGCCAGAGCCGACCGTGCCGCTCGACCAGCGGACCGCGACCGAGCTCATCGCCGACACGCTCACGGCGTCGGAGCAGCCCGTCGCGATCGTCGCGACCGGACCGATCACGAACGTCGCGATCCTGCTGCGGGATCGGCCGGAGCTCGCCGGCCGCATCCGCGAGATCGTCTGGATGGGCGGCTCGACCGAGCGCGGCAACGCGACACCGTACGCCGAGTTCAACGCCCTCGTCGACCCCGAGGCGCTCGACCTCGTGGTGCGCAGCGGCGTGCGCTTCACGATGGTCGGCCTGAACGCGACCCACCTCGCGCTCGTGACCCCGGTCGTGCGCGAGCAGATCGCCGCGATCGGCACCCGCACCGCGGCGTTCGGCACCGAGCTGTTCGACTTCTTCTGCCGCACGAACGCCGAGGTGTTCGGCATGCCCGATGGGCCGCTGCACGACCCCGTCGCGGTCGCGGTGCTCGCCGACCCCGCGTGCGTCGCGCTGCGGCGCACGCGCCTCGACGTCGAGCTCCTCGGCACCGAGACGGCGGGCGCGACGAGTGTCGACTTCGACGGGATGCTCGGGCGCGAGCCGAACGCATGGGTCGCGGTCGAACTCGATGTCGAGCGGTTCTGGGCGGGCGTCGCGGCATCCGTGGCCCGACTCGGCTGACGGACTCCCCGCCGGGCGCGTAGAGTGACGCGTATCGAGTGAGGGGTCGCCCATGGACTGGACGTTCTGGCTGGGCATCGTCATCATCGCAGCGCTCTGGGGCGTGACGCAGTGGGCGTTCTCGCTTCGGCGGCACTCCGAGAAGACGCGCGATACCGACCACGAGGCCGCCGACGCGATGATCGATGTCGAGCGCGGCAAAGAGCAGGGACGCTACTGGTCGGACTTCGGCGGGTGACCCGCGCGCGTTCTGACAGTTACCGGTAGTCGGCCTGCCAGAGATCGGGGCCGAAGATCTCGTACTGGATATCCCTGGGTGCGACGCCCATGCCGAGGAGTTGCTGGCGCACGGCCTGCATGAACGGCAGCGGCCCGCAGAGGTAGTAGACGGCGTCGGCGGGAACGCCGACGTCGGTGAGATCCATGAAGCCTGCACGCTCATCGCCGGCATCACGACCGGAATCCGGGCCTCGCTCGTACCAGGTCACCATGTCTGCCTGCTGCAGTGCAGCGAGATCCTCCTGCACCTGGCTTCGCAGTGCGAACGAATCCGGGGAGGTGCCGGCGTGCAGGAACATGACCTCACGGCCCGAGCCGGACTTGGCCAGGTGCGAGAGGATTCCCGCCATGGGGGTGACGCCGATGCCGGCGCTCGCGAGGACCACGGGCCGGTCGGTGGTGTCGAGTACCACGTCGCCGAACGGTGCCGACAGAACGACCTCATCACCGACCTTCACCGTCGTGTGCAGCAGGTTGGAGACCTCCCCGTCGGGGCTTCCAGCGCCCACCACCTGCTTGACGGCGAACCGGCGGTGGTGTCCGTCGTCGGCCCGGGTGAGGCTGTACTGGCGTGGCTGGCGCGTGCCATCCGGCATCGGCATCTGCAGGCTCACGTATTGCCCTGGCAGGGAGGGCAGGATGTCGCGGTCGTCGGTGCGTTCGACGACGAAGGTGACGACGTCGTCGGTCTCCTGGATGCGCTCGGCCAGCCGCCACGTGCGCCAGATGGTTTCGGGGGCCACGCCCACGGAGTCGTAGAGTCCGCGCTCCAAGTTGATCAGGGTGTTGGCCATGAGCCAGTAGACCTCTTCCCAGGCTGCCGCGACCTCTGGGGTCACGGCGTCGCCGAGAACGTCGACGATGGCCCAGAACAGGTGATCGTGGACGACCTGGTACTGCTCGGGCTTGATGCCCAGGGACACGTGTTTGTGGCTGATTCGTGAGAGGAGCGACTCTGGCAGCTGCCCCGGGTTGTCGACCAGCATGCTGGCGAACGCGGCGACGGATCCTGCAAGCGCCTGCTGCTGATGGCCGTCGGCCTGATTGCCCCGGTTGAAGATACCGTCCAGCAGTTCCGGATGGGTCTCGAAGAGGTGCCGGTAGAACCGGTCGGCGATCTCGGTGATATTCGCTCCGACCACCGGCAGGGTGGCCTTGATGATGGGTGCTGACGTCTCTGAAAGCATGCTTCAAACTCCATTGTCTTCGGGCTTGCCGAGCTGGGGTGCTTCGGGTGGCGTACCGAAGCGGGGCAGTTGTCCGAGCTGGTCGATCTGTTCGGTCATCGCATCGATGACAGCGCGCAACTGCACCTGCGCCACTTTGGCGTACGTGCGCACGAACTCGATCTCCTGAATAGGCGTGTTGTAGTCCAAGCCGCTGCCGTCGCCGGCGGCAGCTTCCGCGGCCTCTTCGGCAGCTGCTGCTCCCGCGGCCTCTTCGGCAGCGGCCAGCGCGGACACGCTGTTCAATGCCTTGCGCAGGATGTCGCTGTACTGATCCCGTGCGGTGTCGATCAGGTCGCGGGCGTACTGTTCCGCATCGCTGATGTGCTTGTCAGCCATGATCTGGGCGCGGCTGATCAGGCTCACCGCCTCTTCGCTGACCGCTCGAACGTTCTGGTCGTTCTGATCTGCTTCGGCTCTGAGCCGTACGATCTCGGCTTGCGCCGCGGCCAGCTGATCTGCAGCGTCGCTGAGCGTTCTCCTGACGGCGGAGGCGTCGTAGCCGCCCTGCTCGGCGAACGGGAATGATGCATGGCTGATGTCGCGGGGCGAGAGCCCGGGCAGGAGCGCCTGGTCGTCCATATCGGGAGTGGTCACTAGCGGTCACCTGATTTCGTTGACTTCGGCGAGGGCGGAAGAGTTCTCTTCAAGGGTGGCGAATGTCTCGTACCGGATGTCGGTACCGGAGACCCCGGAGGCCCGCAGCTCTGCAACGGTGTGCGAGACCATCCCGGGAGACCCGCACACCATGGCGAGTCGGCCCGCCCAGGATCGATGGCCCGCTGCGGTGGACCCCACCAGCCCCTGGAGTCCGGGGTAGCTGGGGTCGTCGGAGACCACCGGGTGGTAGTCGAACCACGGCTGGAGAGCCAGGTTCGTGAGCTTCTCGTGCTCGTACAGGTTCCAGGGCAATCGGGCGCCGTGGAACAGCGTGACCTGACGCCCCGTGCCCGTGGACTCCCACTGCCGGCGCACCTGATCCAGCCCAGCGATCAGCGGGGCGAGCCCGGTGCCGCCGGCCACCAGGAGCAAGTCGCGGGTATCGGCGGGAACGGTCAGCTGATCGCCCATCGCGGCGCCCAGCCTCACGGTGTCGCCGGGAGCGAGCTTGCGCACTGCGGTGCTGCTGAACTGCCCGCCGGGCACGAGCTGAACGTGCAGCTCGAGCGTTCTGTCGTCGCGGGGTGCGTTCGCCGGGGTGACATAGCGCCAGAGGCGCGGCAACCGCCCCATCTCCATGGCCATCGACTGTCCGGCGCGATAGTCCATCGCCGTCTCCATCTGCAGCTGAAGCACCGTCACGTCCATACCGCGCCGGTCAACGGAAACCACCGACGCATCCCACCACGGCGGCGAGTCATCTGCCGCGTCCTCCGCGGCGACGACCATGACCTTGGCGATCAGCCCGTATGCAGCAGACCAATCCGCTGCGACGCTCTCGGTCCACTCCGCGCCGAGGAACCGCTTGAGCGTGGCCAGCAATGACGCCCCCACAGCCGAATAGTGTTCGGAGATGACCGCGAACCGGCGGTGGTCACGGCCCAGTTGCTGGATGAAACCGGTGACCTCCTCCAGACGGTCCACGTTGCTCACGATGTGCCCGATCGCGGCGAAGAGCTTGTCGCGCTGGTTGGCCATCGACACCGGGAACATGTCGCGCAGTTCGGGATGGCCGACGAACAGGTGCGAATAGAAGTACAGCGGTGCGTCATCGCCCACCGCAACCACGTCGGCCCAGGTCCGTTTCAGTGCTTCAACATCCATGACGCGGTCCTCGTCGGGTTTCAACCATCGCAGCGGAGAGTTCAGCAGTCGCAGCATGGCTTGGACCCATGGGGGGCGTGCCCGGCCGGCGCTCGAAGTTCCGCAGCGTGTTCGCCTGTGATCTCCCAAACAAAGAGCCTCCGTGTGATTCGACCTGATACAGGTGTTTCCCGGGCACTCCGGATCGCGCATCCAACGCGAACGCCCCCGCGGGCGGGGACGTTCGCCGAGGTCTCGTCGACGTCGACGAGAGGAAGTCGGGTACCGGGTTACCCCACTTTAGGGGTCAAAACCTGATCTGGATACCCCCGTGCGGAGTTCTCCAGAACGCGACGAGCTTCTCGGGTGTCAGAGCTCGGTCTCGACCGGCGCCTTCGCCACGAGGTCGGCGACGCCCTCGAGGATCTCGTCGGGCCGGAACGGGTACTTCTCGATCTCGGCCTCGTCGCTGATGCCGGTCATCACGAGGATCGTGTGCAGTCCGGCCTCGATGCCAGCGACGATGTCGGTGTCCATGCGGTCGCCGATCATCGCGGTGTTCTCGGAGTGCGCGCCGATCTTGTTGAGCGCCGAGCGGAACATCATCGGGTTCGGCTTGCCGACGACGTACGGCTCCTTGCCCGTTGCCTTGGTGATGAGCGCGGCGATGGCGCCGGTCGCCGGCAGCGGGCCGTCGGCCGAGGGGCCGGTGGCGTCGGGGTTCGTGACGATGAATCGGGCGCCCGCCCTGATCAGGCGGATCGCCTTCGTGATCGCCTCGAACGAGTAGTTGCGCGTCTCGCCGACGACGACGAAGTCGGGGGCCGCCTCGGTCATCACGAAGCCGGCATCGTGGAGCGCCGTGAGGATGCCCGCCTCACCGATGACGAACGCCGTGCCGCCGGGCAGCTGCGACTTCAGGAAATCGGCGGTCGCGAGGGCGCTCGTCCAGAGGCGGTCCTCGGGCACGTTGAGGCCCGACGCCCGCAACCGCGCCGAGAGATCGCGAGCGGTGAAGATCGAGTTGTTCGTCAGCACGAGGTAGGGAGTGCCGGCGTCCTCCCACTGCTGCAGCAGCTCGGCCGCCCCCGGCAGCGCATGGTTCTCGTGCACGAGCACGCCGTCCATGTCGGTCAGCCAGCACTCGACCTCTTCACGTCGTGACATGCCACCAGCCTAGGCTCACGCTTCTGAAGTTGTTGACCGCGCGCCGCGCGCTACGCCGAGACCCAGATCGCCGCGGCGACCTCGCGCGCGAGCACCAGCTGCACGGCCGCCCCGGCGACGCGGGCACTGACGAGGAGGCGTTCAGCGGAGGCATCCGTCACCTCGATCTCGATGCCGGGGCCGACGCCTGATGCCTCGAGACCGCGCAGCACCGAGGGGTCGCGGTCGCTGATGCGCAGCACCGTGCCGTGATGGCCGGCCGGCGCCTCGGCGAGCAGCAGTGCCGGCTCGCGGGCGAGCGCGCCATCCGCCGAGGGGATGGGGTCGCCGTGCGGGTCGCGCAGCGGCCTCCCGAGTCGAGCGTCGATGGCCTCGAGCAGGCGGTCGGAGATCGCGTGCTCGAGGATCTCGGCCTCGTCGTGCACCTCGTCCCAGCCGTAGCCCATCTCCTGCACGAGCCACGTCTCGATGAGCCGGTGGCGACGCACCACCGCGAGTGCGCGCGCAGTTCCCGTGTCGGTGAGCCGCACGGCACCGTAGGGCACATGCGAGACGAGCCCGTGCGCGGCCATCTTCTTCACCATCTCGGTGACCGATGAGGGAGCGACGCCGAGCTTGCCTGCCAGCACCGACGGGGTGATGGGGTCAGGCTGCCATTCGGTGTGCGAGTACACCGTCTTCAGGTAGTCCTCGATCGCGGGACTCTGGTTGCTGGGCATCGGGCTCAGACTACCGGGCGGCGAGTCGCCGTGGCAGGCTCGGCCCGCGTCAGGCGCCCGTGAACACGAGCCAGAGCAGCACGCCGTTGAGCGTGATGAGAAACACGGATGCCGCGACGCCCGCCGCCGTCGTCGCCCAGTGATTCCGCCACCGGCCGAGCACGCCGGCCTTCGCGGTGAGCGCGACGAGCGGCACGAGCGCGAAGGGGATGCCGAACGAGAGCACGACCTGGCTGAGCACGAGCGAGAGGGTCGGGTCGAAGCCGAGCCAGAGGATCGCGAGTGCTGGGATCAGGGTGACGAGCCGGCGGAGGATGAGCGGCACCCGCACGTGCAGCAGCCCGTGCATGATCTCGGCGCCCGCGTACGCGCCGACCGAGGTCGAGGCGAGCCCTGAGGCGAGCAGCCCGACCGCGAACAGGGTCGCGATGACCGGCCCGAGTGCGACGCCGAGCGCGGCGTACGCGCCCTCGAGGCTGTCGGTGCCCTCGACGCCCGCGAGGTTCACGGCGGCGAGCAGCAGTATGGCGAGGTTCACGGTGCCGGCGATCGCCATCGCGATCGAGACGTCCCAGCGCGTGGCGCGCAGCAGCAGCCCGGTCGGCATTTTCGTCGCCGTGCCGGGCAGGAGCTCCGGGGCATCCGTGCCGCGGCTGATGCCGAAACCGTGCCACGCCGGCTTCGTCGTCGCGGCCCCGGTCGCAGGCGGAGCGGCGCGCCGTGTCGCGAATCGGTCGCGGCTGAGCGCCGAGTGCGCGTAGATGGCGTGCGGCATGATCGTCGCGCCGAGAATGGATGCCGCGAGCAGCACCGAGTTCGCATCGGCGAAGCGGGGCACGAGACCGCCGAGCATCCCGGCCGGGTCGGGCGGAGCGACGAAGACGCCCACGGTGAAGCCGACGGTGATGATCGCGAGCAACCCCATGATGACGAACTCGAAGGTGCGCGGCCCGCGTCGCGACTGCAGCACGAGCAGCGCGATCGAGACGGTGCCGGTGATGAGCCCGCCCCAGACGAGCGGCACGCCGAAGAGCAGGTTGAGGGCGACGGCGCCGCCGATGACCTCGGCGAGGTCGGTCGCCATCGCGACGAGTTCGGCCTGCAGCCAATACGCCCGCCGGCCCCAGCGATTGCGGATGCGCCCGCCGAGCACCTCGGGCAGGCTCCGGCCGGTGACGATGCCGAGCTTCGCCGACAGGTACTGGATGAGCCACGCCATGACGTTGCCGAGCACGACGACCCAGACGAGCAGGTAGCCGTACTGCGCGCCGGCCGTCATGTTGCTCGCGACATTGCCGGGGTCGAGGTAGGCGACGCCCGCGACCAGGGCCGGGCCGATCAGCCATGCGGCGCGCGGCACGCTCGTGCGGCGACCCTGGCGAACGGATGTCGCAGCGCCGCCGTCGTGCGGCGCACCGTCTCGGTCGGCTGCGACCTCATCGTCGAGAGTTTTAGGCATACCGAAATCATAGCGATATTTCGGTACACCGAAAGCCTCGGAAGCCCGTATCGTTGAAGGCGGGGGAACACATGGCGCAGCGTCGATCGATCTGGCGGTCACGTTCGCGAGCCGAGGTGGCCGAACCGCCCGGTGCGGACGACGATCCGTACGCGCTCTACCTGCGCTGGGTCGAGGCGGGGCGCCCGTCGCTCGACGGTTCCGAGCGGGCAGCCGACCCGCCGATCGGCGGCGATCCCGATGACTTCGCAACCGACGGCGAGACGCCGGAAGGGCTCGTCGACGATACCGGCGCCGACGTCAGGCCGGCATCGACTCCGAGCACCGGCCACGTCAATGCCGTCGGCGAGTCGACGGGCGCGGTGGCCTCGATCCGCCGCCGGTTCTGGCCCTTCGGTCGGGGCTAGCCTGATCGCGGGTGCCCGGGCGCACATGTCTCGCCGAGCCGCGACCGCCGCGAAGTACCCTTGCAGGGTGCCACCCGAACCGACGCCCGAGCAAGAGCCGACGCCCGAGCCCGCAGCGACCTCCCACGGCGTCGGCCCCTGGCCGGGCGGCCCCGAAGCCTGGCCCGACGAGCCGCACTTCGACCCCGAGCTGCTCGAACTCGGCGACACGCGCAACGTCATCGACCGCTACCGGTACTGGCGCATGGAGGCGATCGTCGCCGATCTCGACGAGCAGCGGCACCCGTTCCACGTCGCCATCGAGAACTGGCAGCACGACATGAACATCGGCTCGATCGTGCGCAGCGCCAACGCATTCGCCGCCGACACCGTGCACATCATCGGCCGCCGCCGCTGGAACAAGCGTGGCGCGATGGTCACCGATCGCTACCAGCACGTCGTCTACCACCCGGATGTCGCGGCCTTCGCCGAGTGGGCGCACGAGGCATCCGTGCCCGTGATCGCCGTCGACAACGTCGAGGGCTCCGTGCCCATCGAGGCATTCGCGTGGCCGGAGGTCTGCGTGCTGCTCTTCGGGCAGGAGGGTCCGGGTCTCTCGCCCGAGGCGACGGCCGCGGCCGACGCGATCGTCGAGATCACGCAGTACGGCTCGACCCGATCGCTCAACGCGAGCGCCGCCGCCGCCATCGCGATGCACTCGTGGGTGCTCACGCACGCCGCACGCTGAGGCGGAGGACGGCGCGGCACCGGATGTCGCACATCTCCCGCTGACGCGTGCGGCTCGCGCACGAACGCAGTACGGTGGTGCCGCTCGCGCGATTCGCAATTGCACCGGCGAGGAACATCCTCGACGCCGAGCGACGGGAGAATGATGCGCGGGCGCTCTCGATTCTTCGCGGGTTCGGCCGGCCTCACGGCGGCTCTGATCGTGTTCGCACTCACCGTGCCGCCGGCCGCGGCCGCACCCGCCCTGCCCGTGAATCTCGTTGCATCGACGACGGCAGCTGGGGCGGCTGCTGAAGACCCAGCGACGGCAGCCGACGATCCGGCCTGCGAGTTGCCACTGGCATCGACGTTCCACTACACCGGGGAACCGGTGCAGTGCACGGTGCCCGGCGGCATCACCTCGCTCACCGTGACCGTCATCGGCGGGCATGGCGGCTCGTGCCAGACCTGCGGCGCAGGAGGGTACGCAGGCGAGGTCGTCGCCACGTTGCCGGTGCAACCGGGTGATCCGATCCGCATCTGGGTCGGGCAGGCGGGCCAGGATCACGGCGGCTGGGGAGTGGCGCCGGGCGGTGGCCGGGGCACCAGCGCGCTCGGGTACGACGGTGCGGGTGGAGGCGGAGCCAGTGGGGTCGGCATCGGTACCGGCGACGACGTCACCCCGCTCGTCGTCGCGGGCGGCGGTGGCGGCGGTGGCGGCAACGGTGAAGGAGCGAACGGCGAGCCCGGCGGCGCTGGTGGAGCAGGAAGTCGGCCGCCCACCGACGGAAAGGATGGCGGCACCACGCCCAGGTTCGCTAAGGACCTCATCGGGATCGGCGGAGCGGGCGGGCACGGCGGCGGTGCCCGCGGCCCGGTCGGATTTCCCGGTGACAGCCCGCTGACTGAACTCTTCTCGGCGGGCGGCGGCGGCGGTGGTGGCTTCTCGCACGGCGGTGACGGCGGCGGGGGCGCGAGTGCCGGGCTGATCCCGTTCCCCGGTGGGGGCGGTGGGGGAGGTGGCGGAGGTGATTCCGGGGTGGCGTTCCCTGCTGAATCCCTGCTCTACACGCTCTCCGGCGCTCACACCGACGGGATCGTGACGCTGACGACCGACGAAACCGTGCTGCGCGACTGCACGCAGTGGGGCTCCGTCGACCTACCGGAGAATGTGCGCACAGTGCAGGCCATCGCGGTGGGCGGTCAGGGAGGCCATGCCAACGGAAAGGGTTCCGGAAAGCCTGGTTTCGGCGCTCGCCTCGACGCGACGATCCATATCAACCCCGACTTCCCCTCGCGACTGGAGGTCGCGGCCGGATGCGCAGGCACCGGTGGGGGTGGCGATGGCTATGGCAACGGCGGCTGGCAGGGAACGGCCGCAGGAGACGGCTTCAGCGGAGGCGGAGGCGGAGGTGGCAGCGTCATCCAGGATGAGGGCGGGCCGATCATCGTGGCCGGCGGCGGAGGCGGCCCGGGCGGCGCCTCGAACGGGTCCGACACCACCGGCGGCATCGGCGGCAACGGAGGAGACGGCGGCCACGGACTTGGTCAAGCGGGCGCCGGGTCGGGTGGCGACGGCAGGGGCTTCGACGCAGGCCAAGGCGGTACCGGCGGCGGCAACGGCTGGATCAACGGCCAGAACGGCGAGGATTCCGGTCTTCTCGACGCGGCAGGGGCAGGCGGCGGCGGAGGTGGAGGCTTCATCCTTCCACACTCGGGCGGCGGCATCGGCGGCGGCAACGGCGGTGCGCTCGCGGGTGGCGGCGGCGGCGGGGCCGGCGCATCCTATGCACGAGACGGTGCCGCGACCGACGTGCGCACCGCCGTGTCCGGCCAGTCGGGCAACGGATTCATCTTCCTCAGGTGGGAGAAACCGATCCCAGCGCAGGTCACGGTCGTCGGTGGAGACGACCAACAGGCGTTGGTCGGCTCGGAATACGCACAGCCGCTCACGGTCGAAGTCACCGACCAGAACGACCTGCCGCTCGGCGGTGCAGAGATATTCTTCGTCGCGCCGGGGTCGGGCCCATCCGTCGGATTCGCCGGCGGTGCGAACATTGAAAGCGTCATGACGAACGGCGACGGCATCGCCGTGTCATCCACCTTGACGGCGAATCAGACCGCGGGCCGGTTCGAAGTCGACGTCGGCAGCATCTCGACTTCGGCGCGGGCCCGTTTCTCGCTGCAGAACGTCATGGGCTCGACGACCACGTCACAGCCGGAGCGAAGCACGGTGGTGTTCGGTCAGCCGAACTCCGACACGGCGACCGTGGCCGGCGATGGGCCTCGGCCGAGCGGCGAGGTCAGCTTCTCGCTCTGCGGACCGCTCGCTTCAGCGGATGGCTGTGCCGCAGGTGGGGCGGACGCCGGTTCAGCAGAGCTCTCCGGCACCTCGCTCGGCAGTGCCACTGCCACGTCGCCGTCCCGCGCGGCGGGGTCACCGGGCACGTGGTGCTACCGCGCCGACTACGCAGGCGACGGCACCTATGGGCCGTCGCTGGATGCATCTCCCGATGGGTGCTTCACGGTCACCAAAGCGGCCACGACGACCACCCTGTCCGTGACGCCGCCGGCACCGGTATCGGGCGAGCCGATCACGCTCACTGCCCAGGTGTCCGTGACAGCGCCGGGTGCAGGACAGCCGATCGGCACCGTCACCTTCACCGACGCAACCACCGTGCTCGGAGCGGCTGCCGTGGATGCATCCGGCTCGGCCGCGCTGACGACCGCCGCACTCTCGGTGGGCGAACACGGTCTGGTCGCGCATTACTCGGGCGACGCGAACCTGCTCGCTTCATCCTCGTCGGAGCACGAGGTCCCCGTCATCCGCGCGACGTCGACGTCCACGCTTTCCGCTTCACCGGATGCCGCTGTGTTCGGGCAGGACGTGACACTGGACATCAGCGTCGCGGCCGTCGCGCCCGGCAGGGGGATCCCCTCGGGATCGGCCCGAATCAGCACGGGGACGATTGACCTTGGCACCGTCGAACTGCGGGATGGCGCAGCATCCCTGTCGACATCCGCACTCCCTGTCGGCGAGAACGCGGTGACGTTGCGCTACGGCGGCGACGATGTGTTCACCTCGTCGACGGACACCACAACGGTGATCGTGGCGCCCGCGACGACGAGTACCACGGTGTCGGCGGGTCCGGCATCGACAGTGTTCGGGCAGGCGGTCACGCTGAACGCTCAAGTGTCCGTCGTCCCACCGGGGGCCGGCGCGCCCTCGGGGTCCGTCGAGTTCACGAACGGATCGACGGTGCTCGGATCAGCCCTCGTCGACGGCTCAGGTGCGGCGACGTTGACTACGACCGCCCTTCCGGTGGGTGCCGCCCTGGTGAATGCGAACTACTCAGGCTCGCCCGACTTCCGTCCGTCGTCGTCGGCGACGGCCGCCACCGTGGCCGTGGCGCAGGCCGGCACCACCACCGATGTGCACATCGATCCCGTTACCGCACTGAGCGGGCGAGCTGTGACGATTCGGGCTCACGTCGCACCGGTGGGCCCTGGGTCGGGCACGCCGACCGGCTCGGTGGTGTTCAGCGTCGGGTCGACCGTTCTCGCCACCGCGACCGTGAGCGCCTCGGGTACTGCCGTCGTGCACACGCGCACTCTGCCCGTGGGCACGAGCACGATCAGCGCGGCCTACCCCGGCGACTCGAACTTCTTCGGCTCTGACGGCAGCGCCACCGTGACCGTCGACCGGGCTCCCACGACGACGGTGGTCTCCGGCGGCATCGCCGCCACGGGGTACCCGGTGGCGGCCCCATTCGCCCTGGCGGTGCTCCTGCTCGTCCTCGGCGCGGCCGCGGCCTCCCTGAAGCGGTGGCGCTGACGCATTCGCGGGGCTCACGCACGCCGCACGCTGACGATCTACGGTTGACTCATGCCGGTCATCGACAACGCGATCTACAACGGCGGCGTGCGCGTCGCGACACCGGTGACCCTTGAAGAGACGTTCGAGACGAGGGAGAAGCACGGCGGTTTCGCCTGGATCGGCCTCTACCGCCCCACCGACGCCGAACTCGACGCGGTCGCCACCGAGTTCGAGCTGCACCCGCTCGCCGTCGAAGACGCCCGCAAGGGCCACCAGCGAGCGAAGGTCGAGCGGTACGGCGAGACCCTCTTCATCGTGCTGAGGCCCGCGCGATACCTCGACGACGTCGAACAGGTCGAGTTCGGCGAGCTCCACCTGTTCGTCGGCCGCGACTTCGCCATCAGCATCCGTCGCGCGGAGTCCCCGAACCTCGCGAAGGTGCGACACCGACTCGAGGGCTCACCCGAACTGCTCGTCAAGGGCCCGGAGGCTGTGCTGTACGCGCTCCTCGACGAGGTCGTCGACGAGTACTCGCCCGTGGTCACCGGCCTCGAGAACGACATCGACGAGATCGAAGACCAGCTCTTCTCCGGCGATCCGCAGGTCACCCGCCGCATCTACGATCTCGCGAGCGAGGTCATGGAGTTCCAGCGTGCCACGGGGCCGCTCATCGACATCTTCGCCCTCCTCGAGCGCGGGTTCGAGAAGTACGATGTCGACCTCGAACTGCAGCGCTACCTGCGCGACGTGAAGGACCACGTGATCCGCATCGTGGAGCGCGGGGAGTCGTTCCGGCAACTCCTGCAGAACGCGCTCTCGGTGCATACGACGCTCGTCGGCCAGCGCCAGAACGAGGAGATCAAACGGCTCACCGAGACCAGCCTCGCGCAGAGCGAGCAGACGAAGAAGATCTCGAGTTGGGCGGCGATCCTCTTCGCGCCGGCACTGGTCGGCACCATCTACGGCATGAACTTCACGTTCATGCCTGAACTCGACTGGATACTCGGGTACCCCTTCGCGATCGCGCTCATGGTCGTGTCGGGCCTCGCGCTGTACGTCGTCTTCAAGCGCCGCAACTGGCTCTGAGCGAGCGGATGCCGCGAGCCGCCGTTCGCCGCGCCGAGCCGCCCTTCCCGTGGCATCCGATCGCGGTTAGCGTTGGAGCATGACCGAGATCACCGACGATCTGCCCGCCCGACTGATGCACGAAGAGCACGCCGGCTGGCGGGCGATCGTCGAGGGGCGAGGCGGCGAGCACTATCAACGCGCGATGACGAGGGACGCCCTCATGGTCGTCGATGGCGCCATGCTCGGGCGCGACGAGATCCTCGACGCCTTCCGCAGCGGGCCGCCTCCGTGGGAGTCGTACGAACTGCACGAGCCTGCCGTGATCAGGCTCGGTGACCGGGCGGGCATCCTCGTCTACCGGGCCGTCGCGCGTCGCGGCGACGACACCGTGAACCTGCGCATGTCGACGACCTACCTCAACGAGGGCGGTTCGTGGCGGGTGGCGGCGCACCAGCAGACGGCAGCCTGAGCGCCGGTCGGCCGGGTTGCATGCGACGCGTGCGTCAGTCGGTGCCGAGGTCGAACGCGGACGCCTCGTTCACGGCGTCGGTCGCGGCGTCGAGGTCGGACTCGGTCGGACCCTCGAGGATCTGCGCCGCGTCGCCGACCGACAGTTCGCCGACGAGCGCAGCGGTCGCGCCGCCGACGAGACCCAGATGCGCGTACTGCTCGAGCCGCGCGCGCGAGTCGGCGATGTCGAGGTTGCGCATCGTGAGCTGGCCGATGCGGTCTTCGGGGCCGAACGCCTGATCGCCGACGCGCTCCATCGAGAGCTTCTCGGGGTGGTAACTGAGCGACGCGCCCGCAGTCTTCATGATCGTGTAGTCGTCGCCGCGGCGCAGGCGCAGCGTGACCTCGCCAGTGACGGCCGAGGCCACCCAGCGCACGATCGACTCGCGCAGCATGAGCGACTGCGGGTCGAGCCAGCGGCCTTCGTACATGAGGCGTCCGAGGCGGCGACCCTCGTTGTGGTAGTTCGCGATCGTGTCTTCATTGTGGATCGCGTTCACGAGCCGTTCGTAGGCGATGTGCAGCAGGGCCATGCCCGGCGCCTCGTAGATGCCGCGCGACTTCGCCTCGATGATGCGGTTCTCGATCTGGTCGCTCATGCCGAGACCGTGACGGCCGCCGATCGCGTTCGCCTCGAGCACGAGTTCGACGGGGTCGTCGAAGACCACGCCGTTGAGCGCGACCGGCCGGCCCTGATCGAAGCGCACCGTGACGTCTTCGGCGGCGATCTCGACGTCGTCGCGCCAGAACGCGACGCCCATGATCGGCTCGACCGTGGTGATGCCGGCGTCGAGCTCTTCGAGCACCTTCGCCTCGTGCGTCGCGCCCCAGATGTTCGCGTCGGTCGAGTACGCCTTCTCTGCCGAAGCCCGGTACGGCAGGTCGCGCTCCTGCAGCCATTCGCTCATCTCGGCGCGGCCGCCGAGTTCGGTGACGAAGTCGGCGTCGAGCCACGGCTTGTAGATGCGCAGGCGCGGGTTGGCCATGAGGCCGTAGCGGTAGAAGCGTTCGATGTCGTTGCCCTTGTAGGTCGAGCCGTCGCCCCAGATGTCGACGCCGTCTTCGTGCATGGCGCGCACGAGCAACGTGCCGGTGACCGCGCGGCCGAGCGGCGTGGTGTTGAAGTAGGCCCTGCCGCCCGAACGGATGTGGAAGGCGCCGCACTGCAGCGCCACGAGGCCCTCTTCGACGAGCGCCGTGCGGCAGTCGACGAGGCGCGAGATCTCGGCGCCGTACTCGATGGCGCGACCGGGAACCGCCTCGACGTCGGGCTCGTCGGGCTGGCCGAGGTCGGCCGTGTAGGTGCAGGGCACCGCACCCTTCTCGCGCATCCACGCGACCGCGACGGAAGTGTCGAGGCCGCCCGAGAAGGCGATGCCGACGCGTTCGCCGACGGGAAGGCTGGAGAGGACTTTCGACATGCCCACCAGCCTACTTGTGACGGGCGCTCCGAGCCTCCTCAGGGAAGGCGGGGCCCCGCGATAGGGTGGTCGTGTGACTCCAGACCGATCAGCACCTGAGTCCGCGGCGTCGCTTGCCGACGAGCCCGAGGTGCGGAAGGCGCTCGCCGAGGGCGATCGCGCGTCCGTCTCGGCTGTCGTCACGAGGCATCCGTCATCGCCGCTCGCCTGGACCGAACTCGCAGACCTCGCCGACTCCGAGGGCCGGGCCATCGAGGCCTACGCCTTCGCCTCGGTCGCGGCCGAACTCGCACGCGAGCAGCTCGTCGACGGCGGTTGGCGCGCGGGCGACCCCGTCTTCTGGTCCGGCGAGTCCAATCGCGCCTACCTGCGCGCCCTCGACACCCAGCGACGAGCCGCAGAGGGCCTCGGCCTCGACGCACGCGCCGGCCGTCTTGCCGCCGAGCTCGCAGCCGCCGACCCCGAGGCGCCGGCCCGCATCGCGTCGGAGTTCACGCCGACCCAGCTCATCACGATCGTCGGCGGTGGCGAGGCGCTGTTCGCGCCGGCCGCACCCTCCGCATCCGCCGAGGCGGGAGTCGGCGACCCCAGTGCAGAACCCGCCGCGATCGACGCGGCGCCAGGAGAGGATTGACATGCCCGCAGCCGTCCTGATCGGTGCGCAGTGGGGCGACGAGGGCAAGGGCAAGGCGACCGACCTGCTCGGCTCGCGCCTCGACTACGTCGTCAAGTTCAACGGCGGCAACAACGCCGGGCACACCGTCGTCATCGGCGACGAGAAGTACGCCCTGCACCTGCTGCCGTCGGGCATCCTGACGCCCGGTGTCACACCGGTCATCGGCAACGGCGTCGTGGTCGACGTCGAGGTGCTCTTCGAGGAGCTCGAAGGACTCGAGGCCCGCGGCGTCGACGTCTCGAAACTGCGTCTCTCGGCCAACGCCCACCTCATCACGCAATACCACCGCACCCTCGACAAGGTGACCGAGCGATTCCTCGGCAAGCGGCAGATCGGCACGACCGGGCGCGGCATCGGCCCCGCCTACGCCGACAAGATCAACCGCGTCGGCATCCGCATGCAAGACCTCTTCGACGAGAACATCCTGCGGCAGAAGGTCGAAGGCGCGCTCGACCAGAAGAATCACCTGCTCGTGAAGGTCTACAACCGCCGGGCGATCGGCGTCGACGAGGTCGTCGATGAACTGCTCGGCTATGTCGACCGGCTGCGCCCGATGGTCACCGACACCTCGCTGCTGCTGCACCAGGCGATCGAACGCGGCGAGACGGTGCTCTTCGAGGGTGGTCAGGCGACCATGCTCGACGTCGACCACGGCACCTACCCGTTCGTGACCTCGTCGAACGCGACGAGCGGCGGTGCGATCACCGGGTCGGGGATCGCGCCGAACAAGATCGACCGCGTCATCGCGGTGATCAAGGCGTACACGACCCGCGTCGGTGCCGGGCCCTTTCCGACCGAGCTCTTCGACGAGTGGGGCGAGTTCCTCACCCAGCAGGGGCACGAGTTCGGCACGACCACGGGCCGACAGCGCCGCACCGGCTGGTACGACGCGCCGATCGCACGCTTCGCCGCGCGCATCAACGGCGTCACCGACTTCGTGCTCACGAAACTCGACGTGCTCACGGGCATCGAGCGCATCCCCGTCTGCGTCGCCTACGACGTCGACGGCGAGCGCTTCGACGAACTCCCGGTCTCCCAGTCCGACTTCCACCACGCGAAGCCGATCTACGAGGAGTTCCCCGGCTGGACCGAAGACATCTCGGGTGCCCGGTCGTTCGACGATCTTCCCGCGAACGCGCAGGCGTACGTGCGCGAACTCGAGGCGATGAGCGGCTCGCGCATCTCGGCCATCGGCGTCGGCCCCGGCCGCGACGAGATCGTCACCCTGCACGACCTGCTCGGCTGAGTTCGGCGCTTACGGTGTGACGATGTCGAAGGACTCGTCGCCCGGATCGATGACCTCGAGCAGTCGCTCGAGCACTGATGGGTCGCCGTCGGTCTCGATGCCGGCCGACGTGGCGTCACCGCCGAGCAGGGCGAGCAGCCGCGGCTTCGAGAGACCGAGGGTCAGCTCGACATCGCCGGCGCCGTTCTCGAGGTAGATCAGCACGCCGTTGCGGAGCGTCACCCGGAACCGCCGATCGAGGTCGGTCAGTTCGATCGCGAACGACAGGTCGAGGTTCCATGCCTTCGGGCCGTCGACCTTGATCGCGATGGCGTCGAGTAACTGCTCCGGGCTGAGTTGGGCGAGCATCGACGGGGCGGCGGTCTTCGTCGGCGTGCCGAAGTTGCCGACCCGCAGCTCGGTCGCGCCTGAGAGGAAGAAGTTCCGCCAGGTGCCGTTCTCCGAGCCGTAGCCGAGCTGTTCGAGCGTGTCGGCGTACAGAGCCCGGGCGGCGGCGTTGTGCTCGTCGACGAAGACGGCATGGTCGAGCAGCGTCGCTGCCCAGCGGTAATCGCCGACATCGAATGCGGCCCGCGCGACCTCGACCACCCGATCGATGCCGCCCATCGCATCGACATAGCGCGCGGCGAGTTCGGCCGGTGGGTGCGGCCAGAGCCGAGCGGGGTTGCCGTCGAACCATCCGAGGTAGCGCTGCACGATCGCCTTGACGTTGTGGCTGACCGAGCCGTAGTAGCCGCGCGCGTTCCAAGCTCGTTCGAGAGCGGGTGGCAACTCGAAGATCTCGGCCGCCTCCGCTCCGGTGTAGCCGCGGTTCACGAGTCGCAGGGTCTGGTCGTGCAGGTAGGCGTAGAGGTCGCGTTGTGTCGAGAGGAACTCGACGATGTTCTCGCGCCCCCAGGTCGGCCAGTGGTGCGAGGCGAAGACGGCATCGGTGCGGTCGGCGAACCGGGTGATCGCCTCGGTGAGGTACTGCGACCACACGTGCGGATCCCGCACGACCGCACCGCGCAGGGTCAGCAGGTTGTGCAGGTTGTGAGTGGCATTCTCGGCCATGCAGAGTGCGCGATAGCGCGGGAAGTAGAAGTGCATCTCCGACGGGGCTTCAGTGCCCGGCGCCATCTGGAACTCGATCTCGACGCCGTCGATCGTGTGCGTCTCACCGGTCGTCGAGATCTCGAGGGTCGGCACGATCATGCCCACCTCGCCGGTCGACGTGGTCTGGCCGAGGCCGGCGCCCACGGCCCCCTGCGGCCCACGAACGAGTGCGGCACCGTACATGTAGCCGGCGCGCCTCGCCATCGCCGTTCCGGCGTAGACGTTCTCTGCGACGGCGTGTTCGACGAAGCCCTCCGGGGCGATGACCTGCACCCTTCCGGCATCCACCTCCGACTGCGACGTGACTCCGAAGATCCCGCCGAAATGGTCGACATGGGAGTGGGTGTGGATGACGGCGACGACCTTGCGGTCGCCGCGGTTGGCGCGGTAGAGGGCGATGGCTGCGGCAGCGGTCTCGGCAGAGATCAGCGGGTCGATCACGATGACGCCGGTGTCACCCTCGACGATCGTCATGTTCGAGAGGTCGAGGCCGCGAAGCTGGTAGATGCCTTCGACGACCTCGTAGAGTCCCTGCCGGGCCACGAGCTGCGACTGCCGCCAGAGGCTCGGATGCACCGTCGCAGGCGCTTCGTCCGCGAGGAAGGCGTAGCTGTCGTTGTCCCACACGACCTCGCCCGCGGTGCCGCGCACCACACCCGGCTCGAGTGCCGCGACGAAGCCGCGGTCGGCGTCATCGAAGTCACGTGTGTCGTCGAACGGCAACTGCTCCAGCGCCGCTGCCTGCTGTGCCCGGATCTTCTCCGAGGCCGGCTTGTGATCCATTGATGAACCCCCTTCATCGGCGACCTCCGCCGAGCGTCATCGTTGCAGCCCGGCGGGGAGTGCGCAAGAGTCGGCGATCATGCGGGACGTCGAAGGGGCGGATGCCGCAGCATCCGCCCCCATTCGTGCCGTTCGACTACTTCTCGGTGCCGATGGCCCCGTCGATGTTGTCGCGAACCGCGTCGATCTTGTCGGCGTGGTCGCCGGCGACCTTCTTGGCCGCGTCGGCGACGCCGTCGAGCACCTTGTCGCTGATGTCTTCGGCCTGCTCGCTGTTGAGCACCTCGGTGATCTTGTCCTGGTTGTCCTCGATGAAGTCCTGTGCCTTCTTCGTGATGTCGTCGAGTGAACTCATGGGCCCCCGCCTTTCGTTTCGAGTGGTCGTGCTCCCGTCATCGTATGGGGCACGCCGGTCCGCCGGAAGAGGTCGGCGGCGCCCGCCCCGACTCGTCGTCGACCGGTCACTCCGGCGTCACCGGAGCGTGGCACACTCGAACGATGACCGCGCAGCGCCCTGCCGCCGACGAACTCGTCGGTCGATTCATCCGTCTCAGCCCGTTCGATGCCGCCGACATCCCGGAGTTGCACCGGGCGCTCTGCCGGCCAGAGGTCTTCGCGGGCGGCTACGGCGGCGGCCCGGCCGGGCTGCCCGCCGACGCCGAGGCGTTCGATGCGTTCGCGCGGTCGTACTACTCGGCCGGCGATGCGGCGATGCCGTGGACGGTGCGCCTGCACGGCGGCGCCGACGACGGCCTCGTGGTCGGCGCCACGAAGCTCGGCGACCTCGACCTGCCGGAGGAGTCGGCGCACATCGGGTGGACGGCGTACGATCCTGGGGTCTGGGGCACCGCGGTGAACCCCGAGACGAAGCTGCTGCTGCTCGACCTCGCGTTTCGTCACGGCTTCGGGCGGGTGAAGATCCAGGCCGACGCGATCAATGCGCGGTCGCGCGCTGCGATCGAGAAGCTCGGCGCCGCGTTCGAAGGAGTGCTGCGCCGTCACAAGCGGCGGGCCGACGGCAGCTGGCGCGACAGCGCGTTGTACTCGATCGTCATCGACGAGTGGCCGGCGGTGCGGGCGGGTCTCGAGGCGCGACTCGTCGCGGCGGGCGAACGGCCGGTCAGCCGCCCTCGGGAACGTGGAGTCGAGTGAGGAAGGCGTCGGCGCCGCGTGGGATGCCGCGGGTATTCGCTCGAGAGACGAGCACTGTCACGAGCACGGCGATCGGTACGGTCCAGGCCGCCGGCTGTTCGAGGAGCGGGCCGAGGGCGGGCGCGGCGGCAGAGATCAGCGGGCCGCCGAGGATGGCACCGCCCGAGAGCAGCGCGCCCGTGAGCATGCCCGCGACCGCGCCTCTCGCCGTGAGGCCGCGCCACCAGATGCCGAGGATCAGCATGGGGCAGAGGGTCGATGCCGTGAAGGCGAAGACGAGGCCGACACTGCCCGCGAGGCCGGTCGACTCCGTCGAGAGTGCCACGAGCAGTGGGATGAGCGACGAGGCGATGGCCGCGATGCGGAAGCCTCGCACGCTGCCGCCGAGGAGGTCCTGACTGATCACGCCGGCAAGCGAGATGACGAGACCCGACGAGGTCGAGAGGAAGGCTCCGAACGCGCCCGCGATGACGAGAGCGGTGAGCAGTTCGCCCCCGACGCCCGGCACGAGGCGACTGGGCAGTAGCAGAACGAGCGCATCGGCCTCGCCCGCGAGGTCGGGCGCGAATGCTCGCCCGAGGAGGCCGAAGGCCGTCGGGAAGAGGTAGAACACCGAGAGCAGGGCGAGCACGATGACGGTCGTGCGACGGGCGGCGACGCCATCGGGGTTCGTGTAGAACCGCACGAGCACGTGCGGCAGCCCCAGGGTGCCGAGGAGCAGCGCCACCATGAGCGAGACCGTGCGGTAGATCTCGAGGTCCGCCGGGCCTGCCGCCGGCGGGAACGCCTCCGCCGGCGTGAGCTGCGCCGGCGGCTCGCCGCCGCCGGTGATGAGCAGGAGCGCGACGACGGGCACGGCGAGCGCGGTGAGCTTCAGCCAGAACTGGAAGGCCTGCACGAAGGTGATCGAGCGCATGCCGCCCGCCGCGACGATGACCGCGACGAGCACCGCGACCGCCACCGCTCCGGCCCATGACGGCAACCCCGTCGTGATGCGTACGGTGAGCGCTGCGCCCTGCAGCTGCGGCACGATGTAGAACCAGCCGATGACGATCACGAGCGTCGAGGTCACGCGCCGGGCCCAGGTCGATTCGAGGCGAGCCTCGGTGAAGTCGGGGATCGTGTAGGCGCCCGAGCGCCTCAAGGGCGCCGCGACGAAGAGCAGGAGCATGAGGTACCCGGCCGTGTAGCCGATCGGGAACCACAACCCGCCTGCGCCCTGCAGCAGGATGAGACCGGCGATGCCGAGGAACGACGCGGCCGAGAGGTATTCGCCGCCGATCGCCGAGGCGTTCCACCACGGTCGCACGGTGCGCGAGGCGACGTAGAAGTCGCTCGTCGTGCGCGAGACTCGCAGCCCGTAGAAACCGATCAGCGCCGACGCGAGCGCGACGGCGGCGATCGCGATGTAGCCGACGACGGGGTTCACTCAGCCTCCGTCAGTGAGCGGTAGCGCGCCTCGTTTCGCGAAGCGGCGCGCACGTAGAGCCCGGCTATCGTCAGCGTGAGCGGGTAGATGCCGACCGCGAGCAGCAGCCACGAGGCCGGTACCCCGAACACGAAGGTCGAACCGAGCGCCGGCACGAGCGCGATGGCGAGCGCGAAGAGCGCCGTCGCCGCCGCGAAACCGGCGGAGAAGACGATCGCGAGTCGCAGTTGTGAACGGATCAGTGAACGCACGTAGACACCGGCGATGTCGCTCGTCGGCCCGCCCCGCGCCTGCCGCGTGCGAGCGGATGCCCCTGCGGCACCCGGCCGCGGAGCGGTGACGCGCACCCGGGGCGGCGGGGCATCCGCTCGCCCGCTCGACGAATCGGCCACGTCACGTCCTCGGACGGATGATCGCTTGGTCGAGTCGTTCGCGGAGGGCGGGCAGCAGCCGCCGGCTCACGGGCAATTCGGCCTGACCGACGGTGACGCTCGGGTGGTCGGAGCCGAGCCTGATGCGGCTCACGTGCGCGAGCGACACGAGGTACGAACGGTGCACGCGCGCGAAGCCGGCGTCGGCCCATTGGCGTTCGAGGTCGCTCATCGGCACCCGCACGAGGTAGCTCGCCTCCTCGGTGTGCAGTCGTGCGTAGTCGCCCTGCGCCTGCACGTAACGCACGTCGTCCCGGCGGATCATCCGGGTCGTGCCGCCGAGGGTGACGGCGATCATCTCGGCGGGCTGCCCGGCGGCGGTCTGGCTGGCGGCCCCCGCCTTCAGTGCCTCGGCGATGCGACCGACCGAGCGGCTGAGCCGTTCGGTGCGCACGGGCTTCAACAGGTAGTCGACCGCGGCGAGGTCGAAGGCCTCGAGGGCCCCCTCTTCGTCGGCGGTGACGAAGACGAGTACCGGGCGGTGCTCGAACCGGGCGAGCGCCCGTGCGAGATCGAAACCCGTGAGGCCCGGCATGTGGATGTCGAGGAACGCGGCCTCGACCGGCTCCCGCGTGAGCAGCCGGATCGCCTCTGCCCCCGAGCGCGCCTGATGGATCATGCCGATACGCGGATCCTGCCCGAGCAGGAAGGCGAGTTCGTCGATCGCCGGTTGCTCGTCGTCGGCGATGAGCACGGAGATCACTGTTCCAGTCTCCCATCGAGGGCCTGTGCCGCCAGGGGCCGTCGCGGCCCGGCCTTCGGCACCCGCATTCGCACGAGCGTTCCCGCGCCGATGTTGGTCTCGACCACGAGGCCGAGATCGTCGCCGTAGACCTGGCGGAGGCGCGCGTCGACATTGCGCAGGCCCACGTGCTCGCCGCTCGCCGGGCCGCCCGCGAACACGCCGGCGAGCACGCCGGGGTCGATGCCGACGCCGTCGTCCTCGACGCTGATCTCGGCGAACGCACCGGCGTCGACGGCCGCGATCGTGATGCGCCCGCCGCTCTCCTTCGACTCGAGACCGTGCCGGGCGGCGTTCTCGACGAGTGGCTGGATCGAGAGGAAGGGCACCACGGTCGAAAGCACTTCGGGTGCGATCCGAAGCGTCACCGTCAGGCGCTCGCCGAAGCGGGCGCGCTCGAGGCGAAGGTAGCTGTCGATCGAGCGGAGTTCTTCGGCGACGGTCGTGAAGTCGCCGTGCCGCCGGAACGAGTAGCGGGTGAAGTCGGCGAACTCGAGGACGAGTTCACGCGCCTGCGCCGGGTCGGTATTGATGAACGACGCGATCGCGTTCAGCGAGTTGTAGATGAAATGAGGGCTGATCTGGGCCCGCAGCGCCCGCACCTCGGCTTCGGCGAGTGCCGCGCGCGAGGTGTCGAGCTCGCCGAGCTCCACCTGGGCGGCGACCCAGTCGGCGACCTCGCCCGTCGCCCGGACCAGGCCGGCATGCACGGGTGAGGCGAAGGCGACGATCGCGCCGAGCGGACCGGCGCTGCCGAGCGAACCGGAACCGGCAAGGATGGGGGCCGCGACCGCGTCCGTCTCCGACGTGCCGATCCGGATGCGCCGGTGCACCTGCTGCCGGCCGCCGGCGAGCACCTCGGCGGAGAGTCGCTCGGCGATCGCACGCATCGCCTCGTCGCCGTCGATCGCGATCGTGCCCGAACGGTCGGCGATCGCGAGGCTCTCGCAGCCGAGCAGCGCCCGAAGGTGCTTGCCGGCACGTGCGGCGTCGAGCTCGTCGATGCCGCCTCGCAAGTGCTTCGCCGCCTGTGAGGCGAGGTGCAGGGTCCGGTAGGTCGCCTGCTCGGCGTCGGTGCCGAGTTCCTTCGAGTTCAGCACGATGCGGCGAAGCAGCACGACGATCCCGACCGCGAGGGCTCCGCCGGCCACGCCGAGAGCGGCGGCGAGCAGCATCGACTCGGGCATGCACGACAGCGTAACCGGTCGCTGCCCGCCGCTCGTCGTCACCCGCTCGTCGTCACCCGTTCGTCGTCGTCGCTCATCCGCCGTTCGTCGCACCGTGGGCGCCGTTCACCGACGACGAACGGTACCCGCCCCACGCCGGTTCGCCGGCGCGCGAGAGTGGGCGCACTGCATCCGGCAGCGGCCGGGCATCCGGCCGCTCCACAACCCCCGAAGGAGACGCAATGGGCAACGACGCCCTGAGCGCGGAGACCGAGACGGCGCCGGCCGTCGACTACCGCGCGGTGCAACAATCCGAAGAGTTCCAGCGCCTGCGTTCGAGGCACCGGAAGTTCGTCTTCCCCGTGCTGGCCGCCTGTCTGCTCTGGTATCTCGCCTATGTGCTGCTGGCCGGGTACGCGCACGACTTCATGTCGACGCCGGTGTTCGGCAGCGTCAACATCGCGATCCTGCTCGGTCTAGCGCAGGTCGTGACGACGTTCGCCGTGACCACCTGGTACGTGCGATACGCGAACCGGAGGCTCGATCCCATCGCCGAGGAGATCCGCGATGAGATCGAGTCGGGCGCGACATTCGCCGCCGAGGAGGTGACCCGCTGATGGTGCGTTTCGAATCCGCGGGCGCGTCGCCCGGTGAGCCCTGGCTGAACATCGCCATCTTCGGCGCGTTCGTCGCGATCACGATGATCATCGTGTTCCGAGCGAGCCGCAACAACAAGACCGCGGCCGACTACTACGCCGCGGGTCGCTCGTTCTCCGGAGGCCAGAACGGTTCGGCCATCGCCGGCGACTACCTCTCGGCGGCATCGTTCCTCGGCATCGTGGGTGCGATCGCGATCAACGGCTACGACGGATTCCTCTACTCGATCGGCTTCCTCGTCGCCTGGCTCGTGGCACTGCTGCTGGTCGCCGAACTGCTGCGCAACACGGGCAAGTTCACGATGGCCGACGTGCTCTCGTTCCGGCTGAAGCAGAAACCGGTGCGCATCGCTGCGGCGACCACGACGCTCGTCGTCTGCTTCTTCTACCTGCTCGCGCAGATGGCCGGTGCCGGCGGGCTCGTCTCGTTGCTGCTCGGCGTCGGCGACCAGCTCGGCCAGGCCCTGGTCATCACCGTGGTGGGCGCCCTGATGATCCTCTACGTGCTCATCGGCGGTATGAAGGGCACCACGTGGGTGCAGATCATCAAGGCGATCCTGCTCATCGCGGGCGCCGGCGTCATGACGGTCTGGGTGCTCGCGATCAACGGGTTCAACCTCTCCACCCTGCTCGACAATGCCGTTGCGGTGGCCGGCAACCCCGAGATCCTGAACCCGGGCCTGAAGTACGGCGTCTCCGAGGTCGCGAAGGTCGACTTCCTCTCGCTCGGGCTCGCCCTCGTGCTCGGCACGGCGGCCCTGCCGCACGTGCTCATGCGCTTCTACACGGTGCCCACCGCCAAGGAAGCCCGGAAGTCGGTCGTCTGGGCGATCTGGCTCATCGGCATCTTCTACGTGTTCACCCTCGTGCTCGGCTACGGCGCGGCGGCCCTCGTCGGCGCCGACGTCATCGCCGCGGCCCCGGGCGGCCCGAACTCGGCGGCTCCGCTGCTCGCGTTCGAGCTCGGCGGGCCACTGCTGCTCGGCCTCATCTCGGCGATCGCGTTCGCGACGATCCTCGCGGTCGTTGCCGGCCTCACGATCACCGCCGCAGCCTCCTTCGCCCACGACATCTACGCGAGCGTCGTGAAGAAGGGCAAGCCGGCGCCGGGCTCCGAGATGAAGGTCGCCCGTCGCACGGTGGTCGTCATCGGCATCGTGGCGATCATCGGCGGCATCGGCGCCAACGGGCAGAACATCGCCTTCCTCGTCGCGCTCGCGTTCGCGGTCGCCGCATCGGCGAACCTGCCCACGATCGTCTACTCGCTCTTCTGGAAACGCTTCACCACGCAAGGCGCCCTCTGGAGCATGTACGGCGGCCTCGCGTCGGCGATCATCCTCATCATCTTCTCGCCGGTCGTCTCGGGATCCACGACGTCGATGCTGAAGACGGAGGACATCGACTTCGCGATCTTCCCGCTCTCGAACCCGGGCATCGTCTCGATTCCGTTGGCGTTCTTCCTCGGTTGGCTCGGCACGGTCCTCGACAAGGGCAAGGAGGACCCTGCCAAGCAGTCCGAGATGGAGGTGCGCTCGCTGACCGGCGTGGGAGCCGAAAAGGCGACGCAGCACTGAGCAGACCCGGTGGTGGGTGGGGGCCCACCACCGGCTTCACTTCGACGCGGCGGGAATGCCTGCCCGGGCCGCGTCGTCGATACAACGGCGGATGTCGCAGCAACGCGCTGCGGCATCCGCCGTTGTCATGCGCAGGGCTTGACAGCGCCGCACGAACATGGTTGGTTAGTTACACAAGTAATGAACCAACCAAGGTTCGGTCGAGGCAGAAGGGCGGGCATGGACGATTCACGTCCGATCTTCATCCAGATCGCAGAACAGGTCGAGAACGACATCATCGACGGCGCGCTGCTCGAAGGCGGTCAGATTCCGTCGACGAACGAGTTCGCGGCGTTCCTCAGGGTCAACCCGGCCACCGCATTGAAAGGGGTGAACCGCCTTGTCGACGACGGCATCGTGGAGAAGCGACGGGGGATCGGCATGTTCGTGACCCAAGGCGCGCGGGCACGGCTCATCGAGCGTCGCAAGGCCGACTTCGCCACCGAGTACATCAGGCCACTCATCGTCGAAGCCGAGAAGCTCGGCATCGACATCGAAGAACTCGCGGGGCTTCTCCGCGCGGAAAGGATCCACTCATGACCCGCACCGTGGTCCGCGCCAGCGGACTCACCAAGCGCTACGGCTCGTTCACGGCCGTCGACGCCATCGACTTCACGCTCGAGGAGAACCGCATCTACGGGCTGCTCGGCCGCAACGGCGCCGGCAAGACCACCGTGATGCAGATGCTCACCGGCCAGATCTTCCCGAACGGCGGCGAGCTGGAGGTGTTCGGTCGTACGCCGGCGGAACACGCCGACGTGCTGCGCCGGCTCTGCTTCATCGCGGAATCCCAGCGATACCCCGACAGCTTCTACGCCTCGCATGTGCTCAAGGCGGCGCCGTGGTTCTTCGAGAACTGGGACGCCGAGTTCGCCGAGCGATTGGTGCACGACTTCCGGCTCCCGCTCAAGCGCAACATCAAGAAGCTCTCGCGCGGCCAACTGTCGGCGGTGGGCGTCATCGTCGGCCTCGCCTCGCGAGCACCGCTGACGTTCTTCGACGAGCCGTACCTCGGCCTCGACGCGGTGGCGCGGCACATCTTCTACGACCGGCTGCTCGAAGACTACGCCGAGCACCCGCGCACCATCGTGCTCTCGACGCACCTGATCGACGAGGTCGCGAACCTGCTCGAGCACCTCATCGTCATCGATGAGGGGCGCATCCTGCTCGACCGCGACGCCGACGAGGTGCGCGGCTCGGCCACCACAGTTGCGGGAGGGCGCGCGGCCGTCGAGTCGTTCGTCGCCGACCGGCCGGTGATCGGCCGCGAGGGCATCGGCGGACTGGCATCCGTCACCATCGATGAGCGACTGGACCAGGCCGACCGCGTCAAGGCCGCAGAACTCGGACTCGAGATCGCGCCGGTCTCGCTCCAGCAGCTCATCGTCCACATGACCGGCACCGACCTTCGGGCCGATCCGACCGAACAGGAGGTTGCGGCATGACCGCCGTCATGGAACAACAGGTCGTCCGCACTGAGCCGCGCTCGCGATTCAGCGAGGTCTGGCGCGTCGTTCGACTGCACGCCGTGACGCCCTCGGTGTTCTTCGGCATTCCGTGGATCATCATCGGCTTCGCATGGCTGGTGTCGATGGTCGTCGGGATCATCGCCCACGGAGCCGGCGGCGCCGGGCCGGAAATGACCGAGGGCATGCGCTACAGCTGGGCGGTGCTGTCGCCCCAGTGGTATCTCGCCGTCGTGGGCGTGCAGTCCGTCGGCATGACGCTCTCGTTCGCCCTGGGATTCGGCGCCACGCGCCGGGACTTCTGGCTCGGAACGAGCCTGATGTTCGGGATCGTCGCGCTGCTGAACGCCATCGCCATCGCCACGCTCGTGCAGGTCGAGAAGCTGACGAACGGCTGGGGAATCGGCATCTCGATGTTCGACGCCCTCTGGTACGGGCAGAGCGGCTGGATCGTCGACTTCTACACGACCTTGGCGATGCAACTCCTGGTGCTGTTCATCGGTGCGAGCATCACCACCGTGTACCTGCGGTGGCGGATGCGCGGCATGCTGGTGCTCGTCTTCAGCACGGCCGCCCTGGTGCTCGCCGCGGTGGCCATCGCGACGTTCACCGAGAGCTGGCCGGCCATCTTCGAGTGGCTCATGAGCATCGGCATCGTGGGAGGGTTCACGCTGATCCTCGGGATCGCGGCGTTCTTCGCGATCGTCGGGTACTTCGTGATCCGGCGGGCGACACCCCGCTGATCACGACTCTCAAGGCCGCGGCGCGGCATCCGGTGGGGACTGGATGCCGCGCCGCACTCGTTGCACGTCATCCGCGAGGATGACGGATGCCGTGCCATCATGCGACTCGAGCCCGACGCGCCGCCGACGCCCGCCCCGGCAGGCTCGAGGGTATGAGTACCTTCGTGATCGAGGCATCCGGCCTCAGCAAGTCGTTCGGTCAGTCGCACGCGCTCGCCGGCGTCGACCTCCATGTGCGCACCGGGGAGGCGGTCGCCATCATGGGCGCCTCGGGCTCGGGCAAGACGACGCTGCTGCACTGTCTCGCGGGCATCACCCGCCCCGACGCCGGCACGGTCGGCTTGCAATCCGGTGCCGGCCGGGTCGAGGTCACCGCGCTCGGCGAGCGCGAGCGTTCGCGGCTGCGCCGGGAGGCGTACGGTTTCGTCTTCCAGCAGGGGCTCCTGATTCCGGAGCTCACCGCGGTCGAGAACGTCGCGCTCGCCCTCATGCTGAACGGCATGCCGCGCGCCCGCGCCGAGGAGTACGGGCGCGGCTGGCTCGCGGCCCTCGGCCTCGCCGGCATGGAGGACCGCCGCATCGGGCAGCTCTCGGGCGGCCAGGCGCAACGCGTCGCGATCGCTCGGGCGCAGGTCACCGGGGCATCCGTCGTCTTCGCCGACGAGCCGACCGGTGCGCTCGACTCGGTCACCTCGGCCGAGGTCATGCAGGCGCTCCTCGACTCGACCACCGGTCAGGGGCGCACGCTCGTGCTCGTCACGCACGACGCGGAGGTCGCGGGGCGGTGCTCCCGCATCGTCGACATGCGAGACGGCCGCATCACCGGTGAGCGCGTGCCCGGAGCCGTCGCGTGATCGCCCGCGTCGCGTGGTTGTTCGCCCGGCCCGGCACCTCCGGGGTTGCGGCGAGCGTCTTGCCGGTGACCGCATTCGCGATCGTCACGGCGCTGCTGCTCGCCGTGCTCGGCGGCGCCCAGTCGTTCTGGACGTGGACCGATGACATCGGCGTCACCTACCAGGCGCTCGCGGTCGTCGCCCTCGTGCTGCTCGTGGTGCCGCTCGCCTCGCTCGGCGGTGCGGCGGCTCGCCTCTCCGCCCGACGGCGCGACGATCGGCTCGCGACCCTGCGGCTGCTCGGGGCGACCCCGGCGACGGTGTCGGCGCTCGCCGTGCTCGAGTCGGTCGCGCTCGCCGTGGCCGGTTCGCTCGCGGGGGTCGCGCTGTACTTCGTGCTCGTGCCGCTCCTCGCGCTCATCCCGTTCCGGGGCGAGGCGCTCGGCCTCGACGGCGTGCTGCTCTCCATGCCCGCGCTCGCCGCAGTGTTCGGCGGTGTCGTGCTGCTCGCCGCGGTCAGCGCCGTGCTCGGCCTTCGCCGGGTCGTCATCTCGCCGCTCGGCGTGCGCACGAAACAGGATGCCCCGAAGCTGCACTGGCTGCGCATCGTGATCGGCGCCGCGGTCATCGCGATCGCGTTCCTCATGATGGCGGCGCTGCAGGTGGCCGGGTCGGTGCTCGTCATCATCGCAATGCTCGGCGTCGCGTTCGGCGGCACCATCGCGGTGCTGAACCTCATCGGGCCGTGGGTCATCCGCCTCGTCGCGGCGTCGCAGGCTCGACGTGCGAAGACGCCCGCCCGGCTGCTCGCCGCGCGCGCCGTGCTCGAAGCGCCGAAGGCGGCCTGGCGCCAGGTCTCGGGCGTCGCGATGACGAGCTTCATGGCCGTGTTCGCGGGCACCGGCATCGCCCTGCTCGGCTCCTTCGGCGAGACCGGTGACCTCGAGTCGCAACAGCTCTTCGCCGACATCCGCACCGGCATCCTCATCACCGTGGTCGGCTCCTTCCTCATGGTCGCCTGCTCGGTCGGGGTGAACCAGGCCGCGGGCATCCTCGATCGCGGCGAGCTGTACCGCTCGCTCGACATGCTCGGCATGCCGACCTCGACGATGGACGCCGCCGCGCCGCGCGGTCATGTCGCCGTTGCGCATCACGGCGATCGGCTCGGCGGTGACGGCCGCCGTCGTGATGCTGCCGCTCACGGGCGCCGCGATCATCGTCGCGCCGCTCTCGCTCGCGGTCATCGCGGGGGTGCTCGCCGGCGGCATCGGCGTCGTGTGGCTCGGCCTGCTCGCGACGAAGCCGATGCTCCGGGCGGGCGGCGTCAGGCCCGTGACCCGCCGCCCCGCGCGCCGGTGACCCGCATGAGGCGATCCTCTGTCGCGCCCGCCCACACCGTCAGAGTCCGCGAGATGCTCGTGCTCGCGCCGTGATAGCGAGGATGACATCGGTCTTGGCGTCGGCATAGTCGTTCATGTCGTCCCACGGCCGGTCGAGCAGGGTTCTCTTCGTGCTCTCGTAGAGGGCGCGGTCGACTGCGTTGCGACGCAAGTGATCGCGAAGAAGGAGATAGTCGTCGATGGCGGGATCGTCGCGTTCATACACGTGCACGTGGACATCGCGTTCCGGAGTGCGTACGAGACGGTGCCTCGGTTCTCGGACACGCAACTCGTACCCGACTGCCAGGAGCGGGTCGAGGTAGTCTTCCTCGGCCGTGATGTCGTCCACGGCGATCACGATGTCGATGATCGGCTTGGCTGCCAGCCCGGGCACCGCGGTGGAACCGATGTGTTCGACCTCGATGTGCACGCCGGTGAGGGCATCACGGATTCGCCGTCGGTGATCGAGGAAGATACCTGCCCATCCATCGTCATGGCTGTGCAGCTCGAGCTCGAGCCTCTCAGGACCCCCGACGAGCTCGACCGACGTGACGTCTGGACGGCGCGGCTTGCGATTCCTCTCCACGTGAACATCCTCGCAGCGACCGAGCCGTGCGGATGGAAGTACGCTCGAAGCATGACTGACGGGCCCGCAGACGACCGTGAACGTGATGCCGCGATGAGTGAACTCCTCGGCATCCGATCGAGCATCGACAACATCGACGCGGCCCTCATCCACCTGCTCGCCGAACGGTTCAAGTTCACCCAGCAGGTCGGCCGGCTGAAGGCGGCTCACGGCCTGCCGCCGGCGGACCCCGAGCGCGAGCGCCGTCAGATCGCCCGGCTCCGGGGTCTCGCGATCGACGCGCACCTCGACCCCGCGTTCGCCGAGAAGTGGTTCAACTTCGTCGTCGCCGAGGTGATCCACCATCACGAAGCGCTCGCGGGCGGCGCGCCGGGCACGGCCGGCGACGAACGGTGAGCTGGTACCCCACTGCCCTGCCGTCGCTGTCGGGCAAGCGATACCTCGTGACCGGCGCGAACGCCGGGCTCGGCTTCTTCACGGCGGCCAGGCTCGCCGGCGCCGGCGCGCATGTCGTGCTCGTCGGGCGCAGCCCCGAGCGGCTCGAGGCGGCGATGGCGGCGATCCGCGGCGCGCGCCCCGAGGCATCCGTCGAACCGCTCGTCATCGACGTGGCCTCGCTCGACTCGGTGCACGCCGGTGCCCGCCGGCTGCTGCACCGCCCGTCGTTCGACGGCGTCGTGATGAACGCGGGCATGGTGCACACGCCGGGCGCCCGCCTCGAGTCGCCCGATGGCAACGAACTCGTGCTCGCCACCAACGTGCTCGGGCACTTCGCGCTGCTCGCCAGGCTGCTGCCGAACCTCGCGCCCGGCGCCCGCATCGTCTCGCTCGGTTCCCTCTCGAGCCGGCTCTCGACGTTCCGCCTCGACGACCTGCAACTCGAGCGCGGCTACGACTTCTGGCGTGCGTACGCGCAGTCGAAGATCGCGGCGCAGGTCTTCGCCTTCGAACTCGACCGGCGGCTTCGGGCGGCGACGGGGGCCACTCGATCGGCACCGGTCTCGAGCCTCGTCGCCCACCCGGGCTATTCCATCAGCGGCCGCACGCCGCAGGTGCCGGGCGTCAACGAGCCGGCGCCCGGCGCTCGCTTCGCCGATGCACTGCAGGGCGTGTGGGCGCAGGGCAAGCACCGCGGAGCCGAGGTCACGCTGCACGCGCTCACCGCGCCCGGGGTCGAGGGCGGCCAGTTCTGGGGGCCGCGCTGGTCGACGAAGGGTGCGCCGACGCTGCAGCGTCCGACCCGCACCTCGACGGATGCCGCGATCGGCGCTCGCTTCTGGGCCTTCGCCGAAGCCGCCACCGGCACGACGTTCACCGTCGCCGCATGAGCGATCCGGCAGGGCGGCCCGGTTTCTTCGCGCGACCGAAGGTGCGCCGCATTCTCTCGAGGGTCGTCGTCGCCGTCGGCATCGTGCTCGCCGTGATCGGCATCGTCTCGGGCCGCTACGGCTGGCTCTTCGCCGGCATCATCGTGGTCGGCCTGGGCGCGGCGATGGGGCCCGCGCGCATCCGTCGCTGATCCGGCGCACACAGCCGTCTGGGACCCGCCGCACGCGGTTCACCTCCGCGTAACCCGGCCGCCGCCGTCCGTTGGCTGCCGCTGCCTACCTTGGCCATCGGAACACAGCAAGCGCCTGCACCGGGCACAGCGGCCCCCGCAGAAAGGCAGACCATGAACTCGCACACGATCGATCGCACGGTCGACGAGCCCTCCAGCGACGACCCGTCCGTCGACGACCTGGTCGCTGAGCTCGCCGATGAGCTCGACCTCGACGACGACGCTCCTGAGCTGTCTGACATCGAGCTGATCGTGCTCGACATGGCCGGCACGACCGTCGCCGACGGCGGCGTCGTGGAGCGCGCAATCGCGCTCGCCGCCGAGCGCAGCGGCATCGTCACCGGTGACGATCTCGAAGCCGCGCTCGAGTATGTGCGGGCCACCATGGGACGGTCGGAGATCGAGGTGTTCCGGGTGCTCGCCGGCGCCGACGAGGATGCCGCGCAGCGGGCGAACCTGGCCTTCGAGGGCGCATACGCCGAGCTCATCGCGAGCGAGGGCGTCGCCGAGATCGCTGGTGCGGCAGACGTCATCAGGGAGCTGCGCGGGGCCGGCGCATCCGTCGTGCTCACCACCGGTTTCTCGCCGGAGACCCGCACCGCGATCATCGACGCGCTCGGCTGGAACGACCTCGCCGACGCGCTGCTCTCGCCGGCCGACGTCGGACGCGGGCGCCCGCACCCCGACCTGCCGCTCACCGCACTGCTGCGCACCGGGGCGACCGCGGTCGACGCGATGGTCGCCGTCGGCGACACCGTGAGCGATGTCGAATCAGGCGTCAACGCGGGCGCCGGGTTCGTCGTCGGCGTGCTGAGCGGCGCCCACGAGCGTGACGTGCTCGAGGCCGCCGGCGCCGACGCCGTGATCGACAGCATCGCCGAGCTGCCCGCGCTGCTCGGCCTCCGCGGCGAGTAACGGCCATGACGATGCACACCGTCGTGCGGGTCAGCGACGTCGACATCATCGTCAAGCCCTCGCCGGTGGCGATGGTCTGGTACGAACCGGGGCGGCCGCACGAGGCGCTCGCCGCTCCCGGCGTGCGGGTCGCCGCGGGGGAGGCGCTCGTCGAGGTCGAGCTCGCGACGATCTGCGGTTCCGACGTGCACACCGTGACCGGCCGTCGCTCGGCGTCTGCGCCGCTCGTGCTCGGGCACGAGCAGGTCGGGCGCGTCGTCGCGGTCGGCGACGGCGCACTGCGGGCAGACGGCACCCGGCTCGAACTCGGCGATCGCGTCGTCTGGTCGGTCACCGTCAGCTGCGGCGACTGCGACCGCTGCCGCAGGGGATTCACGCAGAAGTGCCGCTCGCTCGCCAAGTACGGGCACGAGCGCGTGCACCGCGGCTGGGAGCTGTCGGGCGGATTCGCGACCCACGTGCAATTGCGCGCCGGCACCGCGACCGTGCGCGTCAGCGAGTCGATGCCCGCGGCCATCGCGGCACCCGCGTCGTGTGCGACGGCCACGGCGGTCGCCGCACTCGAAGCCGCTGCGGAGGAGGTCGACCTCGACGGAGCCCTCGTGCTCGTCACCGGCGCCGGCATGATCGGGCTGAGCGTCGCGGCCATGGCGATCGAGGCGGGCGCCGAGGTCGTCGTCGCCGACCCGGATGCCGCGCGGCGTGCGTTCGCCGGGCGGCTCGGCGCCGTCACGGCCGACCCCACCGCCAGAGGCTCCTCGCCCGACCGCCTCGACACGGTGCTCGCCGGCTTGGCCGCACGTGGGTTCCCCGAGGTGCTCGTCGCCGTCGAGGCATCCGGCACGGCCGCGGCGGTGCGCACGGTGCTGGGGGTCGTCGGGGTCGGCGGCATCGTGGTGCTCGTCGGCAGCGTCTCGCCCGGGTCGGAGGTGAGCCTCGACCCCGAGGCGATCGTGCGGCGTGTAGTCACCGTGACCGGGGTGCACAACTACACGGCGGGCCAGCTCGTGCGTGCCGTCGAGTTTCTCGAGCGGGCGTGGCAGCTGCTGCCGTTCGACGAGCTCGTGGGGGTGACGCATCCGCTCGCCGAACTCGACCTCGCGCTCGAGGAGGCCGCGACCGGCCTGCACGTGCGCGTCGGCGTGGCGCCCGGACGCAAGTCGAGCTGAATCGTGAATCGCGCGATGCCGCGAGAGACGTAGGCTGATCGAATCATGCACGTGATCAGTTACAACCTTCGCAAGCACCGTGCAGTCGGCGAACTCGTCGGTCTCGTCGAGCGGTTCTCGCCCGACATCCTGTGCCTGCAGGAGTGCGACACGCAAGATCTTCCGCAGCAGATCCACGACCTCCAGCTGGCCGATGCGACCCAGCGCAACCGCCTCGGCCTCGCGCTCTACTACCGCGGTGACCGCTACGAGGCACGGCGCATCCAGTCGTTCGCGCTCAAGAAGTCGTTGCACGACCGGCTGCTGCGGCCCGCACACGAGCGTCTCATCGGCGTGCGTCTCTTCGATCGCGAGGCGCAGCGCGAGCTGATCGTCGCCTCCTTCCACGCCGCACCGTTGACCGCGCTGAACTCGTTGCGGCGCCACCAGATCCACTCGGCGCTCGGCGAGCTGCAGTTCCTCGGGCCGGGTCTGCCGACGCTCATGGTCGGCGACTACAACTACCCGATCTTCAAGGAGAACCTCGGCGAGAAGGTGCGCGACTCGGGTTACGATCTGACGCTCAGCGACAAGCGCACGTACACGCGGTACAAGTTCTTCCGCGGGCACTTCGACCTCGCGACCTCGGTCGGATTCGACATCGCCGGTGTCGAGACGCTCGCGCGCGGCTCATCCGACCACATGCCGATCCTCGTCGACGCCGAATACGGCGTGCCGGCCGTCGCGAGCGCTCCATGATCGGTCGCGAGCTCGCGCTCGCGCTGCGTGACGCCGGGCTCGTGTGGCACCCGGAGTCAGGCGACCGATTCCAGCTCGACCTGCCCGATGCCGTCGAGTCCGAGGTCGAGGCCGACGTGTTCACGGTCAGCGAGATGACGATCGAGCCGCAGGCGTTCTCGAGCGACACGGTGCTCGGCTTCAACGGCACGACCGAGTGGGCGCTCGACTCCGTCTCGATCGGCGACGTGGTGTGGCTGCCGCGCGAAGACCAGTTGCGTGAGCTGCTGCGCGGAGCCTTCCGCGCACTGCGACGCCTCGACGACGCGTTCGAGGTCGAGATCGAACTCGGCGGCGAGCCGCGTCGCTTCGAGCATCCCGAGGTCGCCGAGGCGTACGGCCTCGCGCTGCTCGAACTCATCGGGCGGTCGCGATGACGGATGCCTCGGCGCCCGGGCCGTCTCCTTCGCAATCGTCGGAGGCGCTGCAGGTGCTGCGGCCGCTCGTCGATGCCGCTTCGGCTGCGGCCGCCGAACTCGGCCGGCACGCCGCTCGCGATGAGGCGCTCGCCGAGTACGTGCCCGAGCGGCGCACGTTCGGTGTGCGGCGGGCCGCGCGGATGACCCCGATCGGCCGCGTCTGGCGGCTCGGGGTGCTGCTCATCGACGCCGAGGGGCGGCTGTTCGCAACGGGTCGCGTCGTGCGCGCCGAACGACCTGCCCGCCGGAGCACCCCCGCTGCGGCCATCGCCGAGCAGCGGGGCTACGCGGCTGCCGCCGTGAAGGGCGGCTTCGCCGAGGGTGAGACCGTGAACTTCGGCGCCGTGCCGGTCGACCCCGTCGGGCTCGTGCGGTCCGGGGCATCCGGCCCGCTCGTGGTGGTCGGCGATGAGCTGTTCGTGCGCTGGAGCCCGACGCAGCCCGGCGCGCTCGCCGCCCTCGACGGCTACCTCGCCGACCGCATCGAGCTGCTCACGAACCCGCCTGCGGGCGCCTGAGCGCGTCGCGCGCCGTCGCGCGGCCCCTGCGCGTCGCGCGCTCGTTTGCTAGGGTCGACGATCGTGTCCTGCAATTTCTCGGCAATGATCATTCGGCCCCGCACCGCCTGAGGCGGAGCGACCGAACCTTCACGCGTCCCTCCGCCTCGGCCAATGACCCTGGCCGCGGTGCTCCTTCGGCGCCCGGCTGACGATCCTCGCCAGCGGAGTCATCATTGCGCACGCACAATTCTTCTTCTTCTCGTTCCACACGTCCGTCTCGTCCTTTCCGATCCGACCGCTCTCTCGGCCCTGACGTCGGGGGCCGGCACGAGCTCGGCCAGAACTTCCTCGTCGATCGTCGTGTCGTCGACCGGCTCGTCTCGCTGACCGCCGCGACGCAGGGCCCGATCGTCGAGCTCGGGGCCGGCAGCGGCGCGATCACGCGCGAGCTCGCGGGTCTCGGCCGGCCGCTCACCGCGCTCGAGATCGACCGGCGCCGGGCCGACCGGCTTCGTCGCGAACTCGGCCGCGGCCCCGACGTCACGATCATCGAGGCCGATGCACTCTCGTGGCGCTACCCTGCGGCGCCCCATGCCATCGTCGGCAACGTGCCGTTCCATCTCACGACGGCCATCATGAGGTCGCTCCTCGCGCGCGGCCACTGGACCGACGCCGTTCTGCTCACCCAGTGGGAGGTCGCGCGGCGTCGCTGCGGGGTCGGCGGCTCGAGCCTGCTCACGGCCCAGTGGGATCCGTGGTTCACGTTCCGGCTGCGCGACCGCGTGCCGGCGCGCGCGTTCCGGCCGGCACCGTCGGTCGACGGCGGTGTCTTCACGATCGAGCGGCGCTCCGAGCCGCTCGTGCCGACAGCCGACACCGCGGCGTATCAGGCGTTCGTCGCCGAGGTCTATCAAGGGAAGGGGCGCGGGCTCGCCCAGATCCTCCGTCGCATGTCGCGGCCGCTGCGCGCCGATCGGGTGGCCGGGCTCCTCCGCACCGTCGGCGTCGGCACGGATGTGCTGCCGAGTCGGCTCACCGGGCCGCAGTGGGCTGCGCTCTGGGCCGGAGTGCGCTCCGCCCCAGGGGATCGGGGGTGAGGCAGAATGATGGCCGTGACGACGGGACCGGGTGATTTCGAGCTGACGCTGGACGAGCTGCGAGTCGTGGCTCGATTCGCGATGGAGAGTGCCTTGATGACGCTCCACGTGTTCGAGGCGGTGCGTCCTGAGGATCACCGGCCGCGCGCGGCCATTGAGGCCGCCAGGGCCTTCGTCGACGGGGGCGCACGCACCAATCTGCAGCGCACCACGGCGATCGACGCGCACCGAGCAGCGAAGGAGGTGGCTGACGAGGCTGCCCAGCATGCAGCGCGCGCTGCCGGTGACGCGGCGGCGGCGGCCTACCTGCACCCGCTCGCGAAAGCCACCCAGGTCGGCCATGTTCTCGGTGCAGCCGCGCATGCAGCGCGTGCGGTCGAGCTGATCGCCGGTGATGATCCGGAGGCGGGGGCGGCGTTCATCGAGCAGGCCCGGTTGCGGGCGACGCCGGTCCTGATCGACGTCCTCACTCGATATCCGCTCGCGCCCAGCGGTACGGGTCGCTCCGGGCTCCTCATGAAGTCCCTGGACTCGTCGCTGCGACTCCCTCGCTGAGGGGGCAGAGTAGGTGCCGGCTCTGCTCAGCCCAGACCAGCTGAGTCGATTGTGATCTCCGAGCCGAGGTGTGGCTGAGTCGCTCGGCTACCGCTGGTCGCGGCTGATGCGGATGCCGAAGGGGTGCGGCCCGGCGGCGAACCACACGATCGAGCCGACGAGTGGGAAGCAGATCACTGCGATCGCCCACACCCAGCGCTCGAGCTCGTTCAGCTCCTCGGTTCGGAAGATCCGCGACACGACCCAGACGATGACGGCGAGATAGCCGATGGCGACGACCGCCGCGAGCACGTTCCAGCCGAGGATGCCGTCCATCGTCGCGCTCCGTTCGCCGGTGGTCGGGAGCTCGGGCCCCGATCGTTGTCGACAGGTTACCGCCATGCGCGCGGCATCCGCTCGCCCTCACGCCAGAATGGGTGCACGGCGCAGGGGAGGGCGCATGCGGTGGTACCGCTCGGATGCCGCGCGGGACTTCGCCGTCGCGGCGAACGACGGCATCATCGGCACCGCCGGAGTGCTGCTCGGCTTCGCCGGAGCGGGCGCCTCGAGCACGACGCTGCTCGTCGCCTCGCTCTCGGCGCTCGTCGCGGGGTCGGTCGCGGGCTTCGGGGCGAAGTACGCCGAGCTCGCGGCCGAGCGCGACGCCGAACGGGCGCTCATCGCCGAGACGGCGCACGACATCCGGGAGGATGCGAGCGACGACCTCGACGACCTCGCCGCGCACTTCGTCGAGCGCGGCGTCTCACGCGATCTGGCGCGGGGTGTCGCGCAGCAGATGCACGCCCACGACGCGGTCGGGGCGCAGCTCGAGGCCGAGCACGGCATCGACGAGCCCATGCCGCGGTCGCGCCCGGTGCTCGGGGCGCTGGGGAACGCGGCGGCGCTCGCCACAGGCTCGCTGCTCCCGCTCCTCATGCTGCTCGCGTACCCGGCCGCGTGGGAGGAGTGGGCCGTCGCGGCCGCGACCCTGATCTCGCTCACCGTGACGAGCGTGCTCATCGCACTGTCTGCGCGCACGTCGGTGCCCCGGGCGCTCCGTCGCACGATCGGCATCGGCGTGGCGACGATGGGGCTCAGCTACCTGGTCGGTCTCGTCGTGTTCTGACCGGCGTCGCCGCCCGGGGCTTCGCCGTCGCGTCCGTGTTCACCGTCGCCGGTGCCGCGCTCCGAACCCTGCGACTCCTGTTCCTGCACGGCCTCGATGATCGAGTCCTGCAGGCCTCGCTGTCCGGTGTGCAGCTCCTGGTACTTCTCGCCGGCGCTCATGAGCGGCCCGAGCGCGTGCCGCAGGCGTGAGCGCGTGCCGTGCGGCGCGCGGATCCAGCGCACGACGAAGCCGACGATGATCGCGATCGCGAGCAGCACGACCGGCACCCAGATCAGGGCGAGCGGCCACGACTCGGGAGCCATCTTCAGAACCCGTACGGCGTGATCGGGTCGAGGCGGCCGTCGCGCAGGGCCTCGAGTACGGCGAGCTCGTGCGGCACGACGGGCACGGGCAGGGCGTCGAGTGGGAACCAGGCGAGCTCGGCCGCCTTGTCCTCCATGAGCCTCGGCTCACCGCGCCACTCGGTCGCGCTGAAGAAGACGTCGATGCGCTCCTCGATCGCTCGGTGCGGTGCGCCGCCCGTGCGGTGCATGACGGTGAGCACCGTGAGCTCCGACTCGTCGAGTTCGACACCGAGCTCCTCGAGCGTCTCGCGCGCGGCCGCGGCGAGCAGCGACTCGCCCTGCTCGACATGGCCGGCAGCGCCGCACGCCCAGTGCTCGTCGAAGTAGCCGGTGCCGCGGCGCAGTTGCAGCAGCACCTCGTCGCCGCGCCGGGGCACGACGTAGGCAGCCGGGATGACCGCGAAGCGCCCGTGCGATGCCGCGTACGCCTCGGTGTACGACTCGGCGGGCGCGGCGGATGCGGCACCCGCCATCGTCACGTCATCGGTCATCGCCGCGGCATCCGCTCGTCAGGCTCTGCGTGTGCTCAGTATCCGACGACGGGGCCGAACGCGTCGGCGAGCGGAGCGCGGTTGACGCCCCGCAGTTCGTCGATCGAGACCGTGAACACGCCCTGCACCTCGAGCGCACCGGATGTCGCATCCGTCACGCCGATGCGGCGCACGGGGTAGTCGCGCCCCTCGCAGAGACCGCGGAACTTCACGTCGTCTTCACGCGGCACCGTCACGATGACGCGGCCCGTCGACTCCGAGAAGAGCGCGGTCGCGAGGTCGATGCCGGCGTCTCCGGCGACCTCGTCGAGCACGACACGGGCACCGATGCCGAAGCGGCCGACCGCCTCGGCGAGCGCGATCGCGAGGCCGCCGTCGGAGAGGTCGTGCGCCGAGTCGATGAGGCCCTCGATCGCCGCGGCGCTCAGCAGCTCGGCGAGGCGCTTCTCGCCGGCGAGGTCGACGGCCGGCGGGCGTCCGCCGAGGTGGCCGTGCACGACGCCGGCCCATGCGGAGCCGTCGAGCTCGAGCGCGGTGTCGCCGAGCAGGTAGATGTTGTGGCCGTCGTCCTGCCAGCCGCTCGGGATGCGGCGGGCCACGTCGTCGATCACGCCGAGCACGGCGATGACCGGCGTCGGGTGGATCGGCACGTCGCCGGTCTGGTTGTAGAACGAGACGTTGCCGCCCGTCACGGGAATGCCGAGCTCGAGGCATCCGTCACTGAGGCCTTCGACGGTCTCGGAGAACTGCCACATGACCTCGGGGTTCTCGGGGGAGCCGAAGTTCAGGCAGTCGGAGACGCCCATGGGAACGGCACCCGAGACGGCGACGTTGCGGTACGCCTCGGCAAGGGCGAGCTTCGCGCCCTGGCGCGGGTCGAGCTGCGAGTAGCGGCCGTTGGCGTCGGTCGCGACCGCGACGCCGAGGCCCGACTCCTCGTCGACGCGCACCATGCCCGCGTCGTCGGGATAGCTGAGCGCGGTGTTGCCGAGCACGTACTTGTCGTACTGGTTCGTGACCCACGCGGCGTCGGCCTGGTTCGCCGAGCCGACGAGCTGCAGGAACTGAGCGCGGATCTCGTCGGGCGTGGCCGGGCGGTCGAGCTTCGCGGCCGTGTCGGCCTGCAGTGCGTCGATCCAGGTCGGGTAGGCGACCGGGCGCTCGTACACCGGGCCGTCGACGGCGACGGTGCGCGGGTCGACGTTCACGATCTCCTGGCCGTGCCACATGATGCTCAGGCGACCCGTGTCGGTGACCTCGCCGAGCACGCTCGTCTCGACGTCCCACTTCTTGACGACCTCGAGGAAGCCGTCGAGCTTCTCGGGGCGCACGATCGCCATCATGCGCTCCTGGCTCTCGCTCATGAGGATCTCTTCGGGCGTGAGCGTGGGGTCGCGCAGCAGCACGTCGTCGAGCACGATGGCCATGCCGCCGTCGCCGTTCGATGCGAGTTCTGAGGTGGCGCACGAGATGCCCGCTGCACCGAGGTCTTGGATGCCCTCGACGAGGTCACCCGCGAACAGCTCGAGGCAGCATTCGATGAGCACCTTCTCGGCGAAGGGGTCGCCGACCTGCACTGCGGGGCGCTTGGTCGGGCCGCCCTCGGCGAACGTGTCGGACGCGAGGATCGACGCGCCGCCGATGCCGTCGCCGCCCGTGCGGGCCCCGAAGAGCACGACCTTGTTGCCGGCGCCCTTGGCATTGGCGAGGTGCAGGTCTTCGTGGCGCATGACGCCGACCGCGAGGGCGTTCACGAGCGGGTTCGCCTGGTACACCGGGTCGAACCAGGTCTCGCCGCCGATGTTCGGCAGGCCGAGGCAGTTGCCGTAGAAGCTGATGCCCGAGACGACGCCGTGCACGACGCGCGCGGTGTCGGGGTCGTCGATCGCGCCGAAGCGAAGCGCGTCCATGACGGCGACCGGGCGGGCGCCCATCGAGATGATGTCGCGCACGATGCCGCCGACGCCGGTCGCAGCGCCCTGGAACGGCTCGATGTAGCTCGGGTGGTTGTGACTCTCGATCTTGAACGTGACCGCCCAACCCTCGCCGACGTCGATGACGCCCGCGTTCTCACCCATGCCCACCATGAGGTTCTTCTTCATCTCGGGCGTGACCTTCTTGCCGAACTGCTTCAGGTACACCTTCGACGACTTGTACGAGCAGTGCTCGCTCCACATGACGGAGTACATCGCGAGCTCGGCGCTCGTGGGGCGCCGGCCGAGGATGTTGCGGATGCGCTCGTACTCGTCTGGCTTCAGGCCCAGTGCGGTGTACGGCTGCTCCTTCTCGGGTGTCGTCGCGGCGACCTCGACGGTGTCGAGCACCGCGGTCGTGGGGGCAGCGATGGTCTCGGGGGTGTTGGTGGTCACGAGTGGCGAGCTCCAGAGAACGGCGGCGAGCGGATGCCGCGGGGCGGATGCCTGACCCCGTCAGTCTACCGGCCGCGGCGACAGGGCCTGACTGTGTTAGCCGAAGAGCGCTGCGACGATGTCGTGCGTGTACCCGTCGGGGCCGGCGTTGACCCAGTGGGTCGCAATCCAGATCCCGTCACGGAAGAAGTGGGATTCGCCAGCGTTCCCGTCCGCAGTTCTCGTGGTCTCGTAGACGCACCGGGTGCCGTGCAACTCCGTATAGCAGGTCTGTCCGAGCTGCTGCAGGCGGGCGGGCAACTCGTTCATCTGCAGCGGGCTGATGTAGGCGATGTCGGTGAACAGGCCACGGTCGGACGGCCCGTTCGACGCCCACTTGCAGGTGATCGCGGACTGCGAGGTGGCGGTGTGTTGGATCTCGTCGTCGAAGTACGTCCCGCCCCACGATGCCGGATCGTTGGTCCACTCCGGGTTCAGGGTGAGGCCGTGGAAGTCGGGAGTGAGGTCGCGAGTGTAGATCTCCTCGCAGTCGTGCGGGATCCGATCCGCATTCCCAGTCGGTTCGGGTGTCGCGATCACGGCGGGCGGCTGCGTGACGAACGGTGCGCCCGTCGGTGTCGGCGAGGGACGCGGGGTGGAGGTGCTCCCGGGGGCAGAGCTCGTGGTGCCGGGATCGTCTTGCCAGAGGCCGAGCGCGAAGGCCGCGCCGGCGCCGGCGCCGAGCAGGAGCGCGACGCTCGCGACGACACCGATGATCCGATTCCGGATCCGCGCCTCGCGGGCACGAGCAGGCCGATCGGGTGCGGTCTCCTCGAGCACGTGCTCCTTCATCGACGCGAGCAGGCGCGCCAGGTCAACTCCGGTCGGGGGCTCAGTTCTCATCGGCGGCGACCGCCTTCCTCAGTCGCGCGCGACTGCGCAGCACTCGTTGCTTGACGGCCGGGACCGACAGGCCCAGCACGTTCGCGGCCTCCCCGTACGTCAGGCCCTCGATCAGGCACAGTTCGCAGACGCGTCGATCGATCGGCTCGAGGCGCGCGATCTCGTCGAACACCCAGCGCAACTGCTCCCGGGCGTCATCGGCGGCGCGGCGCGCATGCGGCGCGTGATCGAGCAGGGCCTCATCGGGAAGCTCGTCGGCGTGGTTGCGGGCGTGCTTGCGGCCGGCGTTGGCCGCGAGGTAGCGGCATGTGGTGAGCAACCACGGCAGCAGGGATGTCTCGTGCAGGACGATCTCGGCGGATCTGCGCCACAGAGTGATGAACGTGTCCTGCACGATCTCCTCGAGATCCTGCCGACTCGTCGCGAGCGCCCACCCGTAGCGGGTCACCGCCGCCGCATGGCGGTCGAACAGGATGGACAAGGCTCGGCGTTCGCCTCGCGCGAGATCGGCGAGCAGTTCGCCGTCACCGCTGCTGCTGTGATCCTCCACGTGCACCTCCTCAACTGAGATATGTCGTGGAAACAGGAAAGGTAACACGCAGTGCCCCAACACCCCGTCTGCGCGGCGGATGCCTCATGCCCATGCTTGTTGCGCGGCATCCAGAAACCTCACGCGACGAACCGGTAAACTGAACGCGGTCGTCGCATTCCCGACGGCCCTGGGCGCGCACATCGGCGCGCAGTCCTCGTGGTCGTTCGCGCAATTGCGGAGCCCCGCCCGCGCCACACGAGCGACGTTCGTCCAGGCACTCACATGACCTCTTCGATTCCCACGGTGCATCCTGCGCCGCCGTTCCCGTGGCTGGGCCTCATCGTGCTCGCCGCTGCCGTCTTCCTCTCGGTCACGATCGAGATGATCCCGACCGGGCTGCTGCCCGACATGAGCCGCGAGCTCGAGGTGAGCGAGCCGCTCATCGGCCTGCTCGTCACGGTCTTCGCCGCGACGGTCGTCGTGCTCACGGTGCCGTTGTCGGCGATCACGAAGCGGATGCCGCGGCGCACCCTCATCGTCATCACCCTCGCCGTGCTGTCGCTCAGCTGTGTGCTCACCGCGTTCGCGCCGAACTACGGCACCGTGCTCGCGACCCGCGTCGTCGGCGGCGCGGCGCACGGCCTCTTCTGGTCGGTCGTCGGTGCGTACGCCGGCCATCTCGTGCCGAAAGAGCAGCTCGCCCGTGCCGTGTCGATCAGCGTCGCCGGCGGCTCGCTCGCCTTCGTGCTCGGCGTGCCGCTCGGCACGGCGCTCGGCCAGGCGTTCGGCTGGCGACTCGCGTTCGCCGCCATCGGCGCGCTCACCCTGCTCGGAGCGCTGCTCGTGTGGCGGTTCCTGCCGCCGGTGCGTCACCATGCCGGCGAAGCGGATGCCGCGCCCCTCCGCCTGCGCAGCGACGCCACCTTCGTGCCCGTGCTCGTCGTCTGCCTGATCACGGCGGTGACGATGGTCGGCGCCTACACCTTCTACACCTACGTCGCGCCGTTCATCACCGACGTCATGGGCCTGGCGCCGAGCGCCATCAGCCCGATGCTGCTCGCCTACGGCATCGCCGGCGCGGTCGGCCTCGTGCTCGCCGGAACCGTGCTCGGGCGCCGCCCGACGGTGGGGCTCGCGGTGGCCCTCGTCGCGACCGGACTCGGTGTCGCGGGGCTCGCGCTCTTCCCGCAGGTGCCCGGCGTCGGCATCGCGTGCTTCCTCCTGTGGGGCACGGCGTTCGGAGCGCTCCCGCCGATGCTCAACACCCGCTTGCTGCACTCGGCGTCGGCGCGCATCCGCGATGCCGCGTCATCCTTCTATACGACGGCCTTCAACACCGGCATCGGCGCCGGTGCGCTTCTCGGCGCGATCCTGTTCGGGGTCATCGGCCTCGGCGGACTGCCGTGGGTGTTCGTCGCGTTGCTCGTCTGCTCGACGATCACGCTCGTCTGGACCGCACTCGTCAACCGCATGCACCGCTGACGGGCCATCGGCGGTGCGCGGGGATCAGGCCTCGCGGCCGCCGGGCGGGCCGATGACGAGAAGGCCCGCGAAGACGACGGCGATGCCGACGACCGCAAGCGAGACGAGCAGCACCGGGCGTGCGAGGAACCAGCGCAGCAGCCCGTTGACCCAGTTCGAATCGGCCGGGTGGTCGGTCTTCTCGCGGCGCCAATCGCCCTCGAGGTGGCCCTTGCGAACGAGCCACAGCTCGAACGGGATGGTCGCATAGGGCACGATCGCGGTGAGCACGGCGAACGCGATACGGCCGAGGTTCCACCGCTGGTTGACACCGATGATGACGGCCGTCAGCGCATACGACAGGAACACGAACCCGTGGATCGACCCGCCGACCAGCACCGCCCACTCGACGCCCGCGGCGTACTTCAGGATCATCGCGACGATCAGGACCGTCCACGTGACGGCCTCGGCGAAGGCCAGGGCGCGGTAGAGGCGTTTCGGTGACACAGGGGCTCCAGAGTTCAGGTGATGCTTCCATCCTCGCAGCCGCGCCTGAACGGATGCATCGACCGAACGATTGATTCGCCGCGATAGCCTTGCCCGGTGACTCCGCAGTCTGCACGCGAACTCGTCTCGGGCCTCATCGCGTCGATCCCCGATTTTCCCGAACCCGGTGTGACGTTCCGCGACCTGACCCCGGTGTTCACGAGCGGACCGGGCCTGCACGCACTCGGCACCGCCCTGACCGAGCCGTTCACATTCGACGTGATCGGCGGCGTCGAGGCTCGCGGCTTCCTCATCGCGGGCGCCGCCTCGGCGATCCGCGGAGCGGGTGTGCTCGCCGTGCGCAAGGCCGGCAAGCTGCCGCGCGCGGTGCTGCGTGAGGACTACACGCTCGAGTACGGCACGGCCGCGCTCGAGGTGCACGAGGGCGAGCTGCCGCCGGGGTCTCGCGTGCTCATCGTCGACGACGTGCTCGCGACGGGCGGCACCGTCGGTGCCGCGGCACGCCTCGTCGAGCGCGCAGGCTGGCAGGTCGCCGGCATCTCGGTCGCCATCGAGCTCGAGGGCCTCGGCGGCCGCGCGGCGCTCGGCGATCGCTACGAGATCTTCTCGCTCCTGCAGTACTGAGCCGGCTCAGTGAGCCGAACGGATGTCGCGGCCCCGCGTCATCCGCCGAACTCCGCGCGGCGCCTCGCTGATAGGGTGACGCCACCGAACGAGGAGGTCTGGATGGACACGATGCCCAAGCGAACGTTGTGGTGGGGCATCGCCCTCTCGGTCGGCGGCGCGCTGCTGATCATGTTCGTCCCGCCACTGATGTACTCGATCTTCTCGGCCGACGGCGAAGTGGGGCAGACCCTCTTCTCGTTCCTCGAGTTGGTGCTGGGCGTGGTCCGCCAACTCGTGCTTCCGCTCGGCACCGCGCTCATCGCGGCATCCCTCGTCATGTTCTACATCCGAGGTCGTTCGCAGCCTCCCGAGAGCGATCGCCCGAAGCGCTGGGTGCTGCCCGACCCGCTCGAGCGCAGCACCGACGGCTGACCGTTTGCACGAACAGGCGAACACCGCAAGGCTGGGTCGATGACGACGACCTGGCAGTCCTGGGCCCTGTTCGCGACGACGGTGGTCGCGGTGTGCGCTGTCGTCTTCGTGATCTCGTGGATCGCTTCGGCGATCGTGCGCAGAACCGCACGCCGATACGAGTGGGGCAAGATCCTCATCGAGCGCGCCCGCTGGCCGTTCCGCACCGTGCTGACCGTGACCGGCGTCTGGATCGCCTTCGCCCTGGCGTTTCCCGAGCACGAGTGGCTGGCTGCCGTCAACCACGCCTTCCTCATCGCGCTCATCGCGGCCGGTGCGTGGCTCGCATGCCAGGTGTTCCTGTTCCTGGCCGACCTCGCAGTGCGGCGCTCCGACATCGGCACCGCCGACAACCGCGTCGCGCGGCGCACCCGCACGCAATTGCAGGTTCTTCGTCGCCTGGTGGTGGCGATCATCGTGATTCTGGCGATCGGCGTGATCCTGTTCACCTTCGAGGCCGTGCGTGCGCTCGGCGCCACCGTGCTCGCCTCGGCCGGTGTCGCGTCGATCGTTGCCGGGTTGGCCGCCCAATCCGTGCTCGCCAACGTCTTCGCGGGCGTGCAGATCGCGTTCAGCGAGGCGATCAGGCTCGACGACGTGGTCGTGGTCGACGGTCAATGGGGGCGCATCCGTGAGATCACTCTCACCTACGTCGTCGTCATGACGTGGGATCAGCGCACTCTCGTGTTGCCGTGCACCCACTTCACGACACAGCCGTTCGAGAACTGGACCAAGTACGGCAGCGAACTCATCGGGTCGGTCGAACTCGACCTCGACTGGCGCGTCTCGACCGACGCCATGCGAACCGAGCTGCACCGCATCCTCGAGGGCACCGATCTCTGGGACGGGCGTACCTCGGTGCTGCAGGTGACCGACGCGACCGGTGGCCTGATCCGGGTGCGAGTGCTTGCGAGCGCACGCGACTCGGCGGCGACCTGGGATCTGCGCTGCCTCATGCGCGAGCAACTCGTGGAATGGCTGCGCCGGAACGACGCGTCTGCCCTGCCCGTGCAACGCGTGCTGGTCGGAGCTCCGAGTGAACAGCAGTCGAGCCCTGCCGGTCGACGGCCGAGTGGCGACGGAACCGAGCTGGGAAGGCGCGTGACGCGCGCGTTGTTTTGACATAGTCAAAACAACCACTACGCTCGAGGCATGACCTCGAATGCCACCGACGAACGCGAGCGGGCAGCAGCCAGGCTCCGCGGTGCCGGGGCTGAAGGTCACGGAGTCGCGGCTCGCGGTCTTCGGCACGTTCGGCGCCGGCGACCATCTCGATGCCGACGACGTGCATACGCGAGTCGCCGGGCTGCTGCCGACCACCTCTCGGCAGGCGGTCTACGGCGTGCTCGGCGCACTGACCGACGCCGGACTCCTCCGCAGGATCGAGCCGGCCGGCTCGCCGGCGCTCTACGAGACCCGCACCGGCGACAATCACCATCACCTCGTCTGCACGAGCTGCAGCAACGTCTTCGACGTCGGCTGCGTCGTCGGCGAGGCCGCGTGCCTCACGCCGAGCGAGACCCACGGCTTCCGCATCGCCTCGGCGGAGGTCACGTTCTGGGGTCTCTGCCCCGAGTGCAGCGGCGCGTTGAGCTGATCCCGTCGCCGGTCGATCCGGTTCCCCAGCCCCGCACCGCCCAAGCCACCGACCCGACGATCCGGCGCGCGTGCGCGGGCGTCGCCCGTGTTTCCACCCCGACCCCAGAGAAACAACCCAGAGAGAAGGACGCATGTCAGAACCCACCACGACGCAGACCGGAACCCCGGTCGCCAGCGACGCCCACTCCCTCACGATCGGCGCCGACGGACCGGCGGTGCTGCACGACCGTTATCTCGTCGAGAAGCTCGCGCAGTTCAGCCGCGAGCGCATTCCCGAGCGCGTCGTGCACGCGAAGGGCGGCGGCGCCTTCGGCCGCTTCGAGGTGACCGCGGATGTCTCGGCCTACACGCGTGCCGCGGTGTTCCAGCCGGGTTCGACCGTCGAGACCCTGCTGCGATTCTCGAGCGTCGCCGGAGAGCAGGGCTCGCCCGACACCTGGCGCGACGTGCGCGGCTTCTCGCTGAAGTTCTACACGACCGAGGGCAACTACGACATCGTCGGCAACAACACGCCCGTGTTCTTCATCCGCGACGGCATCAAGTTCCCCGACTTCATCCACTCGCAGAAGCGCCTGCCCGGCACCGGTCTGCGCGACGCCGACATGCAGTGGGACTTCTGGACCCTCTCGCCAGAATCGGCCCACCAGGTCACGTACGTCATGGGAGACCGGGGTCTGCCGAAGTCGTGGCGCGAGATGCAGGGCTACGGTTCGCACACCTACCAGTGGATCAACGCCGAGGGTGAGCGGTTCTGGGTGAAGTACCACTTCCGCTCGCAGCAGGGAGACCTGCACCTCGACGCCGAGAGCGCCGAGGCGATCGCCGGTGCCGACGCCGACTACTACCGCCGCGACCTCCACGAGGCGATCGAGGCAGGCAACCACCCGAAGTGGGACATGCACGTGCAGGTCATGCCCTACGACGACGCGAAGACCTACCGGTTCAACCCGTTCGACCTGACCAAGGTCTGGCCGCACGCCGACTACCCGCTGATCCCGGTCGGCACGCTCACGCTCGACCGCAATCCGCAGAACTTCTTCGCGGAGATCGAGCAGGCGGCGTTCTCGCCGGCCAACACGGTGCCCGGCATCGAGATCAGCCCCGACAAGATGCTCATGGCGCGCGTGTTCAGCTATCCCGACGCACAGCGCTACCGCGTGGGCACGAACTACAACCAGATTCCGGTGAACGCGCCGCACGCGGCATCCGTCAACAACTACTCGCAAGACGGAGCCCAGCGCCATGCCTTCAACGCGCCGAGCACTCCGGTCTATGCGCCGAACTCGTTCGGCGGCCCCGTCGCTGCGCCCGAGTCGGCCGCAGAGGGCGGCTGGGAGAGCGACGGCGAGCTCGTGCGCGCGGCCTACACGCTGCGCTCGGACGACAGCGACTTCGGTCAGCCCGGCACCCTCTACCGCGAGGTCTACTCCGCAGAAGCGAAGGCACGCCTGCAGGTGACGCTCGCCGGCCAGGCTGCGTCGATCACGATCGACGAGATCCGCGAGCGGTTCTTCCAGTACTGGACGAACGTCGACGCCGATCTCGGCGTCGTTCTCCGCGAAGCCCACGCAGCGACCGTCATCTCGGCCGCCGAGGGTGACGGCGCCGCCGCGTAGTCACGAACGACGGGCCCGGATGTCGCTCTGCCGGACATTCGGGCCCACCACAGCCTCGTGCGGCGAGCGGCCCCAGCGCCGGAGCATCCGCACCCGGTCGTTCGCAACCCCTGTCCGACGTTCGAGTGCCGGAGTAGCATCGCGCACATGGCTGAGCTGCCCGATTTCAGTGACCTGCGCGCGCTCTTCGTGAACTGCACGCTGAAGCGAAGCCCCGAGGTGAGCAACACGCAGGGGCTCATGGACGCGAGCATCGCGCTCATGCGGGAGCAGGGCGTGCAGGTCGATACGCTGCGCTTCGTCGACCTCGAGGTCGCGACGGGCGTCTACCCCGACATGCGCCGACACGGATGGCGCGCAGACGCGTGGCCCGACGAGGTCTGGCCGCGCGTCGATGCCGCCGACATCCTCGTCGTCGGCGGGCCGATCTGGCTCGGCGACAACTCCTCGATCACGAAGAAGCTCATCGAGCGGTTGTACGCGATGAGCGGCGAGGTCAACGACCGCGGTCAGTAGGTGTACTACGGCAAGGTCGGCGGCGCAATCATCACGGGCAATGAAGACGGTGTCAAGCACTGCGCCCAGAACATCCTCTACAGCCTGCAGCACATCGGCTACTCGATCCCGCCGGGCGCCGACGCAGGCTGGATCGGCGAAGCGGGCCCCGGCCCGAGCTACCTCGACCCGGGTTCGGGCGGCCCCGAGAACGACTTCACCAACCGCAACACGACGTTCATGACCTTCAACCTGCTGCACCTTGCGCGCCTGCTGAAAGATGCGGGCGGGTTCCCGGTCGGCGGCAACGTACGCGCCGAATGGGACGCCGGCGATCACTCCGGATTCGGCGCGAATCCAGAGTATCGCTGACCACGCGGACTCAGCCTCGGTCGAGCCCGAACGTGTGCTTCACGAGGGCCTGCACGCCGCGGTCGAGTGCGTCGATGCGAGTGCCGACGCCCTCGAAACGGAGATGCCGCTGCGGCCTACGCCTCGACGAGCGAGCGGCGCACGACGCTCGCGAAGAACCCGAGCCCGTCGACGCCCGATCGCATCGCGGCCGCGGTGTCGGGGCCGAATCCGGGCTCGACGGCGTGCTCGGGGTGCGGCATGAGGCCGACGACGTTGCCGCGGGCGTTCGAGATGCCGGCGATGTCGCGGAGCGAGCCGTTGGGGTTCACGCCCACGTAGCGGAACACCACGCGGCCGTCGCCCTCGAGACGGTCGAGCGTCTCATCGTCGGCGATGAAGCCGCCTTCGCCGTTCTTCAACGGAATGGTGATCTGCTGGCCGGCCTCGTACTCGCCCGTCCAGTCGGTCGAGGCGTTCTCGACCGTGAGCACCTGATCGCGGCAGATGAAGGAGCCGTGGTCGTTGCGGATGAGCCCGCCCTCGAGCAGGCCTGCCTCGGTCAGCATCTGGAAGCCGTTGCAGATGCCGAGCACCGGCATGCCGGCGTTCGCGGCATCGACGACCTCGGTCATGATCGGCGAGAGTGAGGCGATCGCGCCGCAACGCAGGTAGTCGCCGTAGCTGAAGCCGCCGGGCAGGATCAGCGCGTCGACGCCCGCGAGGTCGTGCGAGCCGTGCCAGAGGGCGACGGGCTCGCCGCCGGCGAGGCGCACGGCGCGCTGCGCGTCGCGGTCGTCGAGCGAGCCGGGGAATGTGATGACGCCGATGCGCATGACGGCCCCGCTCAGTGGGTTTCGCCGGCTGGGGCGCCGAACCCGGTGCCGGATGCCGCTTCGGTCGCCTCTTCGGCGAGTTCCGCGTTCGTCACCTCGTAGTGGATGCCGACGACGTCTTCGATCACGCCGTTGGAGAGGATCTCCTCGGCGATCTCCTTGACGCTCGCTCGGAGTGCGTCGTCGACGGGCCCGTCGACGGTCAGTTCGAATCGCTTGCCGATGCGCACGCCGCTGAATCCGGTGTGACCGGTGCGGCTGAGGGCGCCGGCGACGGCCTTCCCCTGGGGGTCGAGCAGTTCGGCTTTGGGCATCACGTCGACGACGATGGTGGGCACCGCGGTTCTCCGTCCGGTGTCGAAAGTGTGGATGCGTCGATTCTACCGGGGTGAATCACGGTGCCCGACCTCAGCCGCGTGGCGTGCTCAGCAGGCTGAAGCGCTCAGCGCCGTCGAAGCACTGCGATGATCACGCCCACGGCGATGACGGCGCCGGCACCGATGGCGATGACCCGCCCGGGGTTCTCGCGGTACTGCGACGTGACGTAGGCGACGCCGTCGGCGGTGGCATCCTTCGCGGTCGACACGGCTGCGGTCGCCTGCTCCGAGATGGTGCCGATCGCGTCGGCTGCGGCCTCCGTCGCCTGCTGCGCGGTGTCGTTCACAGCGTCGGATGCGCGTGCGACCGTCTCTTCCACGGTCGTCTTCGCCGCGTCTGCGGTTGCCTTCGCCGTGTCGATGTTGCGATCGATATCGCTCATTGTGCTCCTTTCGCGGTGGTCTGGTCATCGTACGCTCGCCGCCTCGAACGGCCTGAATCCGCCCGTGGGCTTGTCACGATGGCGTTCTTCCTGCTAGAGGCCGCGCCCGCCGGCTCGCAGCGCTTTGACCCGACTCGTCGGTCAGCCGAGTCCGGCGCGCTCGAGCAGCACGGTCTTCAGGGTGTCGCGCGCAGCGGCGAGGCCGCGGTGCACCTCTTCGAAGCTCGTCGACAGCGGTGAGAGGCCGATGCGCAGGCCCCCTGGGTCGCGATAGTCGGGGATCACGTCCTGCTGCCAGAGCCGGGCGGTGACCTCGCGCATCGCGTCGTGGTGGAACGTCACGTGGCCGCCGCGCTCCTCGGGGTCGGCGGGGGAGGCGAGCGTGACCCCGTGCGGCGCCAGCCAGTCGCCGGCGAGGGTGATCGCGAACTCGGTGAGCGCGATCGACTTCGCGCGCAGCGCCGGCATGCCGGCCTCCTCGATCATCGCGAGGGTCTCCTCCATCGCGAGCATGCCGACGATCGGCGCGGTGCCCGAGAGGAACCGCCGGATGCCGGGCACGGGCTCGTACTCGGGCCCCATCGTGAACATGTCGGTCGTGCCCCACCAGCCCTGGATCGGCTGGGTGAGCGCCGACTGCAGGTCGTCGCGCACGTAGGCGAACGCGGGCGAGCCCGGGCCGCCGTTCAGGTACTTGTACGTGCAGCCGACGGCGAGGTCGAAGCCCCAGCGGTCGGCCTTCACGGGCACCGAGCCGGCCGAGTGGCAGAGATCCCAGAGGATGAGGGCGCCGGCGTCGTGAGCGATGCGCGTGAGCTCGGGGGCATCCGCCAGGTACGCCGAACGATAGGCGACGTGCGAGATGACGACGAGCGCTGTTTCAGGGCCGGCGACCTCGGCGAGTTGCTCGGGCGAGACGCCGGCCGAGGTGTCGACCTCGATCCAGCGCAGGCGCAGACCGCGCTCGCGGGCGATGCCCTCGAGCACGTAGCGATCGGTCGGGAAGTTGTCGGTGTCGACGATGATCTCGCGCCGCGCGGGGTCGCGGGCGATCTGCGCGTCGACGGCCGCGCGTGCGAGCTTGTAGAGCAGCACGGTCGTCGAGTCCCCGATGACCGTCTGGCCGGCCTTCGCCTCGATGACGGCGCGGCCGATGCGGTCGCCGATCTCCGTGGGCAGCTGCAGCCAGGCTTCGTCCCACCCGCGGATGAGCCTGCCGCCCCAGTCCTCGCGGAGGAACCGCTCGACGCGTTCGATCGCCGAGACGGGCGGGCGACCGAGCGAGTTGCCGTCGAAGTAGACGAGGTCGGTGTCGGCACCCGCGAAGCGCTTGCGGTAGTGCGCGAGGCCGTCGGCGCGATCCATCCGCCGGGCGAATGCGAGGTGCGGGTCGTGGGTCACATGGCCTCCAACGCGATCACAGTCTCTCCAGGTCTTCGGTGGGCACGATGGATGCCGAGGCGAGCCAGCCGGACAGGTCTTCGGGGGTCGCGGGCGGCGGTCCGGCGACGAACGTCACGATGCCCGCTGCGCGCTCGCGGAGCGGCCACGGGTCGACGAGCGCGCCGATCACCTCGGGCGCGCTGAGCCCGGCGAGGCTCAGCGCGGCGAGCTCGGCGGGATTCAGGCCGAGGGGCTGCACCCCGTTGCCGAGGTCGGTGCCGTAGAGCACGCGCCCGCCTGCGTCGTGGAACCGGCGCAGATTGTCGACGGCGCGGTCGAAGTCGGGGCTGGGCTCGCCGTACCCGTTGATGAAGAGCGTCGAGATCCAGCGTTGGCCGAGTGCCACGGCGCGGCCGATGAGCTCGTCGTCGACACGCTCGGTGAACGGGGTGTGGGCGAGCGCGTCGACGCCGGCGTCGATCGCGAGGCGCGCCATGCCGTCGCCCTCGACGTGCGCGACGACGGGCAGGTCGCGCTCGTGCGCGGCGGCGACGACGGCGTCGAGCGTACCGCGATCGAGCACGGGCCCCGCGGCCGCGTTCAACACGACCTTGATGACGGATGCCCCGAACGCGAGCTGTTCGGCCACCGCCGCTTCGGCCGGGCTCGGCAGCGACCCCCGCCCGTCGCCCGCGCGCTCGTCGATCTCGCGGACGCTGCCTTCGGCCGCCCAGGACCTGCCGGCCGGGTACCCGCCGCGCGCGGTGAGGAAGGCGCCGGCGAACTCGGCGTTCGGCAGCCCGTCATGGTGACGTCGCGCGGTGACGAGGTCGAGCGGGGCGCCGAGGTCGACGACCCCGGCGAGCGCGGTGTCGGCGAGCGCATCGGCGCCCACCAGCATGAGGTGCACGTGGTGGTCGACGAGCGGGGGCAGCATCGTGCCGGTCAGTCCGGGGTGCTCGCCGTTCAGTGAACGGCGAGCGGCGTGCGCGAGGGGGCCGAGGTCTGGCCGCCCGGATGCGTCGTTCGCAGCACGCCGACGTGCACTCTCGTCCATTCCGTCAGCCTACGGCGCGAGGCGATGGGTCGTCAGCCCGGAATCTCGGTGCGCACGGCGTAGAGCTCTGGAAAGAAGGTCAGCTCGAGCGCGCGCCGCAGGAAGCTCGCACCACTCGATCCGCCGGTGCCGGTCTTGTTGCCGATGATGCGTTCGACGGTCTTCAGGTGCCGGAACCGCCAGAGCTGGAAGTTGTCCTCGAGATCGACGAGCTCCTCGCAGGTCTCGTAGGCGGCCCAGTGCTCGTCGGTGTCGGCATAGATCGACGCGAGTACCGGGACGAGCTCGGGGCGGAACGTCCACGCGAGGGTGACATCGCGTTCGAGCACACTCGAGGGGATGGGGTATCCGGCCCGAGCGAGCAGTCGCAGGAACTCGTCGTAGAGGCTCGGAGCCTCGAGCGCCTCGGTGAGGATCGCGGTCGCCGCGGCATCCGACTCGAAGACCGAGAGCATCTTCGCGTTCTTGTTGCCGAGCACGAACTCGACCGCGCGGTACTGGTACGACTGGAACCCGCTCGCGTTGCCGAGCACGCCCCTGAACTGCCCGTACTCGGTGGGCGTGAGCGTCGCGAGCACCGACCACTGCTCGGTGAGCGTCTTCTGGATGTGCTTGACGCGCGCAACGCACTTGAGGGCCTTGGCCAGCTCGTCGGCGCGCAGCAGGTCGCGCGCGGTCTGCAGCTCGTGCAGCACGAGCTTCAGCCACAACTCGGTCGTCTGGTGCTGGATGATGAACAGCAGCTCGTCGTGGTGCACGGGCCGCGAGATCGGCCGCTGCGCCGAGAGCAGCGTCGGCAGGTCGAGATAGCCGCCGTAGCTCATGCGATCGCTGAAGTCGGTGACGACGGATGTCTCGATACGCCGCGTATTGTCGACGACGGGTGGCTCGTGCTCAGCTCGTTCTGTCACGTGATCAGCCTAACCTCGCCGCGTGTTAGCGTGACGCGAGCGAGAGGCGCCTGCACATGTACATCGATCTTCCCGAAGCCGAGTTGCGCGACTACCGGGGCAGCGGACGAGAACCGGCGGACTTCGATGCGTTCTGGTCGTCGACGCTCGAGGAAGCCCGGCGACACGCCATCGCCGTCACGGCCGAGCGGGTCTCGACACCGCTCGCCACGGTCGACGTGTACGACGTGTCGTTCGCCGGGTTCGGCGGCCAGCGCGTGCGTGCGTGGCTCCGCGTGCCGGCCGGCGCCGACGCCCCGCTGCCCGCCGTGGTGCAGTTCCACGGCTACGGTCGCGGGCGCGGCGACGCCATCGAGAACCTGCTCTGGGCTTCGGCGGGCTACGCACATCTCGAACTCGACACCCGCGGCCAGGCGTGGAGCGGTTCGCGCGGCGCCACCGCCGATGAGGCCGGCTCCGGACCGGCGGTGCCGGGATTCCTGACACGAGGCATCGAACACCGCGAGACCTTCTACTTCCGCCGGCTCATCACCGATGCGGTGCGGTTGACGGATGCCGCGCGCGCCCTGCCGCTCGTCGATGGACGCCGCCTGGCCGTCACGGGCATCAGCCAGGGCGGCGGACTCGCGCTCGCAGTGGCCGGACTCGTGCCCGGGCTCGCCGGGGTCATCTCGCGGGTGCCGTTCCTCTGCGACTTCCCGCGAGCGACCGTCATCACCGATGCACGGCCGTATCGTGAGATCGCCGACTATCTCTCGTGGTACCGCGACCGCACCGAACAGGTGCTCGACACGCTCTCGTACTTCGACGGTGCGAACTTCGCGCAGCGTGCCACTGCGCCGCTCTGGATCACCGCGGCGCTGATGGATGCCGTCTGCCCCCCGTCGACGGTGTTCGCCGCCTACAACCGGTACATGGGGCCGAAGCGCATCACCGTCTGGCAGTACAACGGACACGAGGGCGGCGGGGTCGACGACGACCTGCTCGCGCTCGAGGCGCTCGGCGAGGTGCTGACGCCGAGCTGACACGGCCTGGCGCCGAGCTGACACGGCCTCGCGCCGAGCTGACACGGCCTCGAGGTCGAGAACCCGGCGTCAGCGCCCCGAGGTGCTCGCCTTCTCGAGCGCGCGCCGCAGCGGCAGGTAGTGCTCGATGACGGCCTGCCGGTACTTCTCGGCGTCGCCGGCGACGGCGGCGGCGAGCATCGCGCCGTGGGCGCGCGCCGTATCGGCGATCTCGGCGGCCGGTGCCAGCCCGAGCAGCGGGTAGACGACGGTGTTGACCTCCCAGAACGCCGCGACGAGCTGCCCGACGAGCGCGTTGTCGAGGTAGCCGAGCAGACGGGTGTGGAAGGCGAGATCCTCTTCGGCGAACGGCACTCCGCGGGCGCCCTTCTCGGCCATGACCGCGACGAGGCGCTCGAGCTCGGGGTCATGCGTTCCGTCGAGCGATGTCGTGACCTGTGTCGCCATCGCGAGGTCGAGGGCCTCTCGCACCTCGACCACCTCGAGCAGTGCGGCGAGGCTGTCGTCCTGGTCGACGACGCCTCGGAAGACGAGGCCCTCGACGAGCGGGGAGAGGGAGAGCTGGCCCACGTAGGTGCCGTGGCCGTGGCGCACCTCGACGATGTCGAGTGCCGCGAGCATCCGCATGGCCTCGCGAACGCTCGAACGGCTCACCTCGAGGCGGGCGCAGATGTCGGCCTCGGTGGGCATCAGGTCGCCGGGCCGCAGGCCCTCGGCCAGGATCAGGCCCTTGATCTGCTCGGTCAGCGAACCCCGCTTTCGCGGGGTTGCGGAGTAGGCGCGGGTCACAGTCTGATCACGTCTTGTCATGCCCGGCTTGACCTTTCGCTTCATCGAGTATTACCGTCAGTCTAGTCACATAAGACGTCTGATGTCCGATATCTCCCGATGTTCTCTCAGGCGTCTCCCCCGAAGACCATTGGATATGGAGCAATGATGATCCGAACCACAAGGCGAGGCCCCGCGAAGTGGGCCGCCGCGATTGCCGGCGCCGCAGCCGTCACGGTCGCCCTCTCCGCGTGCACGCCGCCTGCGCAGAACGATGACGCATCGGCGCCCGCCGGCGAGGTCGACTCGTCGGCCACGATCGAGGCCGGCATCTCCTACTCGCTCGGCGGCAGCTTCGACCCGATGCTGGCATCGGGCGCCGTCACCCAGGCAGCCAACTGGCACATCTTCGAGGGCCTCGTCGATCTCGACCCGGTCACCCGTGAGCCGTATGCTGCCCTGGCCGCAGACATGCCGACCGAGATCGACGACACCACGTACGAGATCGACCTTCGCGAGGGCGCGACGTTCCAGAACGGCGACCCGGTCACCGTCGACGACGTCATCTTCAGCTACGAGCGGGTCATGAACCCCGACACCGGCGGGTTCTTCGCGAGCTTCGTCGACTTCATCAACACGGTCGAGGCCGTCGACGAAGACACCGTTCGGATCACGACCGACTACCCGTTCTCGCTCTTCAACGAGCGTCTCGGCGTCGTGAAGATCGTTCCGAAGGCGCTCGTCGAGGCCGACGCCGAGGCCTTCGGCGCACTGCCCGTCGGCAGCGGCCCGTACTCGCTCGTCTCGGCCACGCCCGACGAGGCCCTCGTCTTCGAGCGCTACGACGACTACAACGGCCCGCGCCCCGCGTTGGCCGCCGGCATGAACTGGAACCTGCTGGGCGACCCGGCGGCACGCGTCACCGCGATGTCCTCCGGCACGATCCAGGCGATGGAGGACGTTCCCTACATCGACGTGGACGCCCTCGCCTCGGCCGTCGAGGTCGAGACCGTGCAGTCGTTCGGACTCCTCTTCATGATGTTCAACACGAAGGTCGCTCCCTTCGACGACCCCCGTGTGCGCCAGGCCTTCTTCTACGCCCTCGACATGGACAAGATCATCGAGACCGGCATGCTCGGCAACGCCGAGGCCGCGACGTCGTTCCTGCCCGAGTCGCACCCGAACTACAACGAGGCGTCGACGGTCTACACCTACGACCCCGAGAAGGCCAAGGAGCTGCTCGACGAGGCCGGCGTCAGCGACCTGTCGATCACGCTGCTGACCACCGACACCGGCTGGGTCCGCGAGGTCGCCCCGCTGATCAAGGAGTCGCTCGATGCCGCCGGCATTGCGACGACCCTCGACATCGGGCAGTCGCCCGCTCAGTACACGAAGGTCGACTCCGGTGACTACCAGGTCATGGTCGCCCCTGGTGACCCGTCGGTCTTCGGAAACGACGCCGACATCCTGATGCGCTGGTGGTACGGCGACAACGTGTGGCCGAACACGCGCTTCAACTGGGCCGACTCGCCCGAGTACGCCGAGCTCACCGAGCTCCTCGACACGGCTGTCGCCGAGTCCGGCGACGCGCAGCAGGAGACGTGGAACCAGGCCTTCGACCTCATGTCGGAGCAGGTGCCGCTCTACCCGCTGTTCCACCGCAAGCTGCCCACCGCCTGGAACCCCGACGAGCTCGTCGGCTTCGCTCCGGTCCCCACGACCGGTCTGTCGTTCCTCGACGTCGGCGTCGCGCAGTAACCCCCTGACCGGGGCGGGACGCCGTCCCGCCCCGGTCCCCCTGTTCTCCGACCGCGTCGTCGCGGTCCACTCTCGAGCCGGAAGGACGGGCCGTGTCGAACACGCTCCGACTGATCGGGCGCAGACTCATCCAGTTGCCCCTGATGATCCTGGGCATCACGTTCCTCGTATTCTTCGTGATGTCCTTCTCCCAAGTCGACCCGGCGATCACCGCACTCGGTGAAGGTGCCTCGGTCGAAGACCGCGAAGCGTATCGCGATGCACACGGGCTGAACGACCCCCTGCTGGTGCGCTACTTCGCCTTCCTTGCAGGGCTCGTGCGGTTCGACCTCGGCACCTACACGGCCCGGCAGCTGCCGGTGAGCGATGCGGTGGCCAGTGCGTTCCCGGTCACCCTCCAGCTGACGTTCCTCGGTCTCATCATCGCCGTCATCGGAGCAACGCTCCTCGGTGTGGCGGCGGCGCTCTACCGCGACCGCTGGCCCGACCAGGTCATCCGCGTGCTCTCGGTCGGCTCGCTGTCGATGCCGTCGTTCTGGCTCGCCGTGCTGCTCATCCAGCTCTTCACCCTTCAGCTGAACCTCCTCCCGGCATCCGGCCCCCTCCCGTCGTTCAGCGAGGACCCCGGCGGATGGCTCGCCAGGATGACCCTGCCGGCCATCTCGCTCGCCGTTCCGGTGATCGGCCAGCTCTCACGCGTCGTCCGCACGGCGATGGTCGAAGAACTCGACCGCGACTACGTGCGCACCGCCGTCGGTGCCGGCGTTCCCCGGCCGGTCGTGATCGCCCGCAACGTGTTCCGCAACGCGCTCATCACGCCGGTCACGGTGCTCGGCCTGCGCGTCGGCTACCTCATCGGCGGCGCGGTGGTCATCGAGATCATCTTCGCGCTGCCCGGCATGGGCACGCTGATCCTCCAGGGCATCACCAACAACGAACCCAATCTCGTGCAGGGAGTCACGCTCATGGTGGCCCTCGCGTTCGTCGTGATCAACATCATCGTCGACCTCCTGTACGTGCTCATCAACCCGCGAATCAGGTCGGTGTGACATGCGACGCAAACTGACAGAGAAACTCTCCAAGCCCGGCCTGCGCCTGGGCGGCCTGCCGCTCGGCTCGAAGATCGCACTCGGCTTCCTCGTGCTGATCGCGCTGAGTGCGGTGTTCGCGCCGTGGATCGCACCGTACGACCCGCTGGCCTCCGGGCCGCCCGTGCAGCCGCCGAGCCCCGAGCACTGGTTCGGCACCGACCGTCAGGGCCGGGACATCTTCTCCCGCCTCATGTACGGCGGCCGCTACTCGCTCACGATCGGTCTCGGAGCCACGGTCGTGGCACTGCTGGCCGCTGCGGTGTTCGGCACGATCGCCGCGACGGCGCCCAAGTGGATCTCCGAGATCGTGATGCGCGTGATGGACGTCATCATGTCGTTCCCCGGCATCGCGCTCGCGGCGGTCTTCGTCACCGTGTTCGGCCAGTCGCTACCGGTGCTCGTGATGACCATCGCATTCCTCTACACACCGCAGCTGACCCGCGTCGTGCGAGCGAACGTGCTCGACCAGTACGGCGAGGACTACGTCTCCGCGGTGCGGGTCATGGGAGCCTCCACCCCCCGCATCATCACCAAGCACGTCGTGCGCAACAGCCTCGCGCCCGTGCTCGTGTTCGCCACGGTGCTCGTCGCCGACGCGATCGTGCTCGAGGCATCCCTCTCGTTCCTGCAGGCCGGCGTACCGGCGCCCGAGCCGTCGTGGGGCAACGTGATCGCCGACGGCCGCAACCTCGTGATGAGCGGCTACTGGTGGGCCACCTTCTTCCCGGGCCTCCTGATCCTCCTGACGGTGCTCAGCCTGAACATCCTCTCCGAGGGCATGACCGACGCGATGATCTCGCCTCGTGCGCGCAAGCTGACGGCCGATGCCGCCTCGACCGAGGAATCGACGCACGACCTCGAGGCCGAGCAGGCGCCCCTGCACGAAGGCGCGACGCCCGATCAGGTCGCCGCGGGCATCGACGAGCTCGAGGCCTTCGAGACGTCGATCGTCGGCAGGACCGAGCTCGCCGAGCAGCAGGCGGATGAGGACTCCGGCCTGCACGTCACGACGAAGGTCGTGCCGCTCGACGTGCGGCTCGCCCAGCTCAGGGACCGCGAGCAGGCGCGCAGCGACCGCCTCGTGTACTCGAGCGATGCGCCGCCCCTCCTCGACGTGCAGGACCTGCAGATCTCCTTCCCCCGTCACGGCGATGTCGATGTCGTCGACCACGTCAACTTCACCGTTCGCCCCGGCGAGACCATGGCGCTCGTCGGCGAGTCGGGATGCGGCAAGTCGATCACGTCGCTCGCGATCATGGGTCTGCTCGACCCCCGTGCCAACATCCGCGGCAAGATCATGTTCGACGGCAAGGACCTGCTCGCGATGTCCCCGGCGGAGCGCAACGCCCTGCGCGGCAACGACATCGCGATGATCTACCAGGATGCGCTGAGTTCGCTGAATCCCGCCATGCTCATCCGATCGCAGATGAAGCAGCTCACGGCGCGCGGGGGAACCCGCTCGGCCGAGGACCTGCTCGAACTCGTCGGCCTCGACCCGAAACGCACGCTCGCGTCGTACCCGCACGAACTCTCCGGCGGGCAGCGCCAGCGCGTGCTCATCGCCATGGCGCTCACGCGCGACCCGCGCCTCGTGATCGCCGACGAGCCGACGACGGCGCTCGACGTGACCGTGCAGGCGCAGGTGATCGAGCTGCTCAACCGGCTGCGCGACGAACTCGGCTTCGCGATGCTCTTCGTCTCGCACGACCTGGCGCTCGTCGCCGAGCTCGCACACCGCATCACCGTGATGTACGCGGGGCAGGTCGTCGAGCAGGGCACCACGGGCGAGCTGCTGACCCAGCCGGTGCACGAGTACACGCGGGGCCTGCTCGGCGCGGTGCTCTCGATCGAGTCCGGTTCGGATCGCCTCCACCAGGTGCCGGGCGTCGTCCCGTCGCCGCGGGACTTCCCGGTCGGCGACCGGTTCGCGCCGCGTTCCGCCGACCCTGCGCGCAATGCCGGAGTCATTCCGGTGCGCCGCCGCATCGAGGGCACCGACCACTATTACGCCGGGCATCCTGACGATGCTCCGGTCGAGCCGATGGGGGCAGGACGATGAACGAACCCGTCATCGAGCTGAAGGACGTGCACGTCCGATACAAGGCTCGCAATTCGACCTTCAGGAACCGCCAGTACGTCGACGCGCTCGACGGCGTCTCGCTCACCGTGCGACGCGGGCAGACCCTCGGCATCGTCGGGGAGTCCGGGTCGGGCAAGTCGACCTCGGCGAAGGTGCTCGTCGGACTCGAGAAGCCGACGTCCGGCCAGGTGAAGTTCGGCGGCGAGCCGGTGAAGTCGTTCTCCGCATCGGTGCGCCGCCGCCTCGGCCGCATCCTGTCGGTCGTCTTCCAGGATCCGGCAACCGCGCTGAACGCGAGGATGACGATCCGCGACGCCCTGCTCGACCCCTTGCAGGTGCACCGCATCGGCACCAGGGCGCAGCGCGAGGCGAAGGTGCGCGACCTGATCGGGCTGGTCGGGCTTCCGGCCTCCACCCTCGATGCGCTTCCCGGCCAGCTCTCTGGCGGTCAGCGTCAGCGCGTCGCGATCGCTCGCGCACTCGTGCTCGACCCGCAGGTGATCATCGCGGACGAGCCGACGTCGGCGCTCGACGTGTCGGTTCGGGCGCAGATCCTGAACCTCCTCACCGACCTGAAGAACGAGCTGGGTCTCGGCATGGTGTTCATCTCGCACGACATCCAGACGGTCCGCTACCTCTCCGACGAGATCGCCGTGATGAACAAGGGACGCGTGGTGGAGTTCGGCACCGCGCAACACGTCTTCGACGATCCCTCCGACGACTACACCCGCACGCTGCTCGGCGCAGCGCCGAGCCTGTTGGCACCCCGCTGAACCGGTACCGACCGACCACCGACCACGACTGAACCACGAACACGAACCATCAGGAGCTCCAACGTGACCACCACCGCCTTCCGCGGCGTCATCCCGCCCGTTCTCACCCCGCTCGACGAATCGGGCGCCTTCGATGAAGCCGCGTTCGAGCGCCTCGTCGAACGGCTCATCACCGCCGGCGTGCACGGCCTGTTCGTGCTCGGCTCCTCGGGCGAGGTCGCGTTCCTCTCCGACGACGAGCGCACTCGCGTGCTCGAGGCATCCGTTCGCATCTCGGCCGGCCGCGTGCCGGTGATCGCGGGCGTCAACGAGATGACACCCGCTCGCGTCATCGGCCAGGTGCGCCTCGCCGAAGCGGCGGGCGTCGACGCGATCGTCGCGACCGCCGTTCTACGCGCGTCCGAGCGCCGCCGAGACCGAGGCGCACTTCCGCGCCATCGCCGCCGCGACGGCCCTGCCGCTCTTCGCCTACGACGTGCCCGTGCGCGTGCACTCGAAGCTCGACCACGCGATGCTCGTGCGTCTCGGCGCAGAGGGAGTGCTCGCCGGGCGTCAAGGACTCGAGCGGCGACGACGTCGCGTTCCGCCGCCTCGTGATGGCCAACCGCGCGGCCGGCAGCCCGCTCACGCTCTTCACGGGCCACGAGGTCGTCGTCGACGGCGCGCTGCTCGCGGGCGCCGACGGCGTCGTGCCCGGCCTCGGCAATGTCGACCCGGTGCGCTACGTGCAGCTCTTCGACGCGGCGGGCGCCGCCGACTGGGCGCGCGTGCGCGAACTGCAGGACGAGGTCGCCGAGCTCTTCGAGATCGTCTTCCAGGCGAGCGGCGTGAGCGGCGAGGCGGCCGGGCTCGGCGCGTTCAAGACGGCTCTCGCCCACCTCGGCGTCATCGCCTCGAACCGGATGTCGCAGCCGGTGCCGTCGCTCGAGGGCGACACCGTGGCACGCATCACCGCGATCGTCGATCGCGCGGAACTCTCGGCCTGATGCGCGCCGCCATCGGCGTCGACCTCGGCGGCACGAAGATCGCCGCCGGGCTCGTCGGCGAGGGCGGCGTGGTGCTGGGCCGCGCCTCGGCGCCGACCCCGGCCGTTCACGGCCCGGGTGCCGTGCTCGACACGGTCGTGCGCCTCGCGAGGTCGCTCGCGGAGCGCGCAGGCCCCGAGATCGTGCTGAGCGGATGCGGTGTCGGCTCCGCCGGAGTCATCGATCGGGCGAGCGGCGCGGTCGCGTCGGCGACCGATTCGCTGCCCGGATGGACGGGCACGCCGGTGCGCGACGCGCTCGCGGCAGAACTCGGCCTTCCGGTCTCCGTCGTCAACGACGTGCACGCGCACGCCCTGGGTGAGGCGCTGCACGGCGCGGGCGCCGGTGCGCCCACCGTGCTCATGATCGCCGCCGGCACCGGTGTCGGCGGCGCGCTCGTCATCGACGGGCGGGTGCACTCGGGGCGTCGCGGCGTCTCGGGTCACTTCGGCCACGTGCCCTCGGCCGAGGCAGCCGGGAGACCGTGCACCTGCGGCCGAACCGGGCACCTCGAAGCGGTCGCCTCCGGGCCCGCGATGTGCGCCGTCTATCGCGAGTCGAGCGGCGACCCGTCGGTCACCGACGGCCGCGTGGTCGTGCAGCGCGCGGAAGCGGGCGACGTGCACGCCGAGGCATCCGTCGCCCTCGCGGGCCGTGCCCTCGGCCGCACGATCGGCGGACTCGTGAACGCCCTCGACCCCGACGTCGTGATCGTCGGGGGCGGGCTCGCGTCGGCCGGCGAAGGTTGGTGGCGAGCGCTTCGCGAAGCCGCCGACGACGAACGGATCGCGCTGCTCGCCGACACGCCGATCGTGGGCGCCGCCCTCGGTGCCGATGCCGCGATCGTGGGGGCCGCCGCCCTCATCACCACTGCAACACCCCTGGAGGAGCCAGCATGACCGACCTCGACCTCAGCACGCTTCGCGGCGGGCTCATCGTCTCGTGCCAGGCGTATCCGGGCGAACCCATGCGGCACCCCGAGACCATGGCGCAGTTCGCCGAATCGGCCGTGCGCGGCGGTGCGGTCGGCATCCGCGCGCAGGGCATCGCCGATGTGCGCCTCATCCATGAACGCGTGGCACTTCCGCAGATCGGGCTCTGGAAGGACGGCGACGGCGGGGTCTTCATCACGCCGACCTTCGAGCATGCGCTCGAGGTTGCGCGGGCCGGTGCCGAGATCGTCGCGATCGACGGCACCCGACGCGCTCGGCCCGACGGGTTGAGCCTCGCCGAGACGGTCCGGCGCCTGCACGATGAGGCCGGCGTGCTCGTCATGGCCGACGTGGGGTCGGTCGCCGACGGTCTCGCAGCGTCGGAGGCCGGCGCGGATCTGGTCGGTACCACCCTGTGCGGTTACACCGAGGAGCGGCCGAAGACCGTCGGTCCCGACCTCGAAGTGCTCGCGGAACTCGCCGCCCGGCTCGACGTGCCGGTCATCGCAGAGGGCCGGGTGCACACGCCGGCGCAGGCTTCGGCGTGCATCGACGCCGGAGCGTTCGCGGTCGTCGTCGGAACCGCGATCACGCATCCCGAGACGATCACCGGCTGGTTCGCCGCGGCCGTCGAGCGACGTTCCGAGTAAGTCGGCCGAATCTCCGTATCGAGGTCGACCGACGCGCGTACAGTGAAGGCGTGAGTTCGTCCCAGTCGCCCCGCCGTGACGCGAGGCGAAATCATGAACGGCTGCTCATCGAGGCGAAGCACCTCTTCGCCGAGCGGGGCATCGACGCGCCGCTCGACGAACTCGCGGCCCGGGCCGGTGTCGGAGCGGGCACCGTCTACCGTCACTTCCCGAACCGCGACGCCCTCGTGCGAGAGCTCTACGATGACGCGGTCGCAGATCTGGCGGAGTTCGCTCCGCAGTTCCTGAACGCCGAGACCGGGTGGCGGGCGATCGAGCTCTGGCTCGAGCGGGTGAGCGGGTGGTTGGCCGCTTCGCCGCACCTGCAGGCGGTGATGGCCCGCGTCGCCGAGCTCGATCCCGACCACCGGCCGGCCGCCGAGTTCGCCCCGATGATGGACGCGGTGGTCGCCCGCGCACAGGCCGAAGGGTTGCTGCGCGACGACGTCACCGCCGTCGATCTCAGCGTGATGGTCGACATGCTCGGCTCGCTCGGGCAGTACGGCGATGCATACCTGCCATTCCGCCGCCGCCAGCTGGGCATCGTGCTCGACGGGCTGCGCGCCCGGCCCGACCTCACGCCGCTGCCCGGCGACGGGCAGGCGTTCGACGAGTTCCACGACATGTCGCACGCCAGGGCGCCGAAACGCACGCCTCGCTGACGTCAGCCGGCCGCGCGCACCTCGACGAGGTTCGCCCATGGGTCGTCGAACGAGAGGACGCGACCGTCGTCGCGGGTCGCGACGCGATGATGCGACATCCGTTCGCCGAGTGCGCCGAGGTCGTCGGCGCTGGGCACGACGATCTCGACCTTGCCGAGACCCAGCGCGAGGCCGCGGCGCCCGGCACCGCGGCTGTTCCACGTGTTCATCGCCATGTGGTGGTGGTAGCCGCCCGCGGAGACGAACAGCGCCTGGTCGCCCATCTCCGCCGTGGTCTCGAAGCCGAGCCGATCGACGTAGAACTCACGCGCGCTCGCGACGTCGCCCACCGAGAGGTGCACGTGACCGACGACGGCGTCGCCGAGCCCGGTGCCGGATGCCGCGGCAACCGCCCCGCCCTCGGTGAGGTGTTCACGCAGGTATGCGTTCGGGTCGAGGTACATGGTGGCCATCTCGACGGTGCCGTGCACCCAGCTCCACTTCGAGCGATCGCGGTCGAAGTAGAGTTCGACGCCGTTGCCCTCCGGGTCGGTGAAGTAGAAGGCCTCGCTCACGAGATGGTCGGCGCTGCCCGTGAACGTGCCCGGATGCTTCGAGGCGACCGAGTAGATCGCGGTCGACAGCGCCTCTCGGGTGTCGAAGAGGATCGCGGTGTGGAAGAGTCCGGCGTCGCGCGGGCTCGCGCGCTTCAGCTCGGGCGCGTGCTGGAGCACGACGACCGGCGTGGTGCCGCGGCCGAGCACGGCGACGGGGCCGTCGTGGCTCAACAGCTCGAGGGTGACGGCGTCGCGGTAGTAGCGGATCATGGCGTCGAGGTCGCCGACGCGCAGCGTCACCGCGCCCATGCCGGTGTCTGCCGCGAGCAGGCCGGAACCGGTCGGCGCTCCATTGGTTGTAATCACAACTAACGCAACCCGGGCGGCCCGGCGGCTATTCCCTCACGCCGGCGGTCAGCCGGTCGAGCAACTCGCGGTAGCGGGCAGCGGTCTGCGCGACGATCTCGTGGGGGAGGGTCGGCGGCTCCTCCGAGACCTCCTGGTCCCAGTTCGCCGAGAGCCAGTCGCGCACGATCTGCTTGTCGAAGCTCGCCATGCGCAGCTCGGGCGTTGCAGCGGTCGCGTACGCCTCGGCATCCCAGTAGCGGCTCGAATCACTCGTCAGCACCTCGTCGGCGAGCGTCACGATGCCGGTCGCACGGTCGGCACCGAACTCGAACTTCGTGTCGGCGAGGATGACGCCGCGCGCCTCGGCGATCTGGGATGCGCGCGCGAAGATCTCGAGCGAGAGCTCGCGCAACTGGGCGGCGACGACCTCGCCGACGAGTTCGACCGTGCGCTCGTACGAGACGTTGACGTCGTGTTCGCCGAGTGGGGCCTTCCACGCGGGCGTGTAGATCGGCTCGGGCAGGCGGTCGCCGTTCTGAAGCCCTTCGGGCAGGGCGTGGCCACCGATGGCACCGGTCTCCTGGTATTCCTTCCACCCGCCTCCCGTGATGTAGCCGCGCACGACGCACTCGACGGGGAACATGTCGAGCGTGCGGCAGAGCGTGCCGCGCTCGGCGAGCTCGGCCGGCACCTCGGGCAGGTCGAGCGCCTCGAGGCGATCGTCGAGCGGGTGCGCCAGATGGTTCGGCACCTCGGGCAGCTGGTCGAACCACCAGCGGGTGAGGCTCGTGAGCATCGCGCCCTTGCCGGGGATCGCGGGCGAGAGCACCCGGTCGTAGGCGCTCACCCGGTCGGTCGCGACCACGAGCAGGATCGGCGAGAGGCGGAGCGGGTCGCCGGTCCAGGAGTCGTCGTCGACGAGCAGCCCGGTGGGCACGAAGAGATCGCGCACCTTGCCCGAGTAGACGTGGGTCCAGCCGGGGTGCTCCTGCGATTCGTTCACGCCATCAGTCTACGAGAGGCGTGCCCCCACTATTCGGTGACGCGGGCCGCGATGTCGGTGCGATATTGCCCGCCGTCGAGTCGCAGGTGCGCGAGCGATTCGTAGGCGCGGCGGCGCGCTTCGGCGAACCCGTCGCCGACCGCGACGACGCTCAGCACACGGCCGCCGGTCGCGACGAGCGGCACGCCGCCCTCACCGGTCGCCGCACCGATCGCGGTCGCGGCATGGGCGAGGTGCACGCCGGGCACGGATGCTGCGGCCTCGATGCCCTCGATCGGCCGCCCGGTCTGCGGCGCCTCGGGGTAGCCCTCGCTCGCGAGCACGACCGTGACCGCGGCATCCGTTCGGAATGCCGGACGCGGGAGCGCGCCGAGCCCGCCCGTCGCGGCCGCGTGCAGCAGACCCGAGAGCGGGGTTGCGAGGCGGGGGAGCACGACCTGCGTCTCGGGGTCGCCGAAGCGCGCGTTGAACTCGATCACCCGGATGCCGCGCGAGGTGAGGATGAGCCCGGCGTAGAGCAGCCCGATGAACGGGGTCTGCTCTTCGGCGAGCTTGCGAACGGTGGGCAGGGCGATCGTCTCGATGACCTCGTCGACGAAGGCCGCCTCGCTGCCGAAGCGGCCGCCGCGACCGTCGGAGGCGTCGGCGAGCCACGGCAGCGGCGAGTACGCGCCCATGCCGCCCGTGTTGGGGCCGGCGTCGCCGTCGTGCAGGCGCTTGAAGTCCTGCGCGGGAGAGAGGGGCAGCACGTTGGTGCCGTCGGAGAGGAGGAAGAGCGAGACCTCCTGGCCGTCGAGGAACTCCTCGATGAGCACAGGCCCCTGCTGCAGGTAGTGGGCGGCGTGCACGAGCGCGGCAGCGCGGTCTTCGGTGACGAGCACGCCCTTGCCCGCAGCGAGACCGTCGGCCTTCACGACATAGGGAGCGCCGAATTCGTCGAGCGTCGTCTCGACGTCGGCGAGGGTGTCGGCGAGGTTCGCCCGCCCGGTCGGCACCCCTGCCTCTTGCATGATGCGCTTGGCGAAGGTCTTCGAACCCTCGAGCGCCGCAGCGGCCTTGCCCGGCCCGAACACGGCGATGCCGCGTGTGCGCAGGGCGTCGGCGACGCCGGCGACGAGCGGGGCCTCCGGCCCGATGACGACGAACTCGACGTCGTTGTCGAGCGCGTATTCGGCGACGAGGCTCGGGCTCGTCGGGTCGAGAGCGATGGTCGTGACGCTGCCGCGAGCCGAAGAGGTGGGGGATGCCGCGATGCCCGCGTTGCCCGGTGCCGCGATGATCTCGTGGCCGGCCTCCTCATCGAGGAGCGCGAGGATGATGGCGTGCTCGCGCGCGCCCGAGCCGAGGACGAGGATTCTCACCGGTTCAGGCTACCCCAGCGCGGTACTGCGAGAATGGTGCGCGTGACCAGAGACTCGACCGGCGCGGGCGCCGCGCACGACCCGACGGCCATCGACGACGACCCGGCGCCCGACGCGACGGGCCGCCGCCTGTTCTGGTGGGTGCTCGGCATCGCCGCGTTCATCGTGTTCGTCGACCAGGCCGGCAAGTGGTGGGCTGAGGCCGAACTCGGCGACGGCAGCACGATTCCGGTGATCGGCGACGTCATCCGCTTCGTGCTCGTGTACAACCCCGGCGCCGCCTTCTCGATCGGCACCGAGTACACGTGGATCTTCGCGATCCTCGCCGGACTCGGCGCGATCGCGCTCGTGTGGTTCGCCTGGCGCGTCGGCTCGGTCGGCTGGACGATCGCGCTGGGTCTCCTCCTCGGCGGCGCGGTCACCCATCTCGGCGATCGCCTGTTCCGTGAGCCGGGCTTCGGACGCGGGCACGTCGTCGACTTCATCGGCTACGGCAACTGGTTCGTCGGCAACATCGCCGACATCGCGATCTTCGCCGGCGCCGTCATGATCCTCGTGCTGACGTTCATGGGCATCGCGGTCAGGGGCGGGCGTACGCACGAAGCCTGACCGATCGGGTGCACCGGTGGCAGAATGGTCGGCATGGCACGCGCGAGAATCGGCGACGACATCGGACGCGCGGCGGTGGCCGTCGTGCAGACGGTGACGGCCGAGGGTGCGGATGCCGCGACATCCGTCGACCGCTCGACGCTCGCGCTCGCGGTGCGCTACTCGCTGCAGGTGCTCGCCGAGCAGTCGCCCGGCGGCACCGTCGAGGTGCGGGTGCCGCCCTTCGGCGCGGTGCAGTGCATCGAGGGCCCGAAGCACACGCGGGGCACTCCGCCGAACGTCGTCGAGACGGATGTCTCGACGTGGCTCGATCTCGCCACGGGAACGCTCTCGTGGGCCGACGCGCGAGCGGCCGGGCGCGTGCACGCCTCCGGGCAGCGGGCAGACCTCAGCGACGTGCTACCGGTGATCCGCTGACGAATGCCCGACGGGCCGGCGCTGCGGCTCAGCGCGACGGCAGCACGAGCGGGGCGCCCGTGCGCGGGTGCGGCACGACGTCGACCGGCTGGCCGTAGACCGCCTCGATGCGTTCAGCCGTCAGCACCTCGGCCGGCGTGCCCGTCGCGACGACCCGGCCCAGTCGCAGCAGGGTGATGTCGTCGGCGTAGGCGGCGGCGAGGTTCAGGTCGTGCAGCACCACGATGACCGTGGCGCCGGCCGCGGCGTGCCCGCGGGCGAGTCGCAGCACGTCCTCCTGGTGCTTCAGGTCGAGGGCGGCCGTCGGCTCGTCGAGGAGCAGCACGGGCGTGCACTGCGCGAGGATGCGGGCGAGCGCGACGCGGGCCCGCTCGCCGCCCGAGAGCGACGGCACGGTGCGCGCGGCGAGGTGGCCGACCTCCGTCGCCGCCATCGCCGCGTCGATCTCGCGATCGTCGTCGTCGGCCGCTGCGCTGCCCGCCCACGGGTGCCGGCCCATCGCCACGATCTCGCGCACCGGGAACGGGAACGAGACGGTGTGCTCCTGCGTCAGCACGGCGCGAAGGCGGGCGAGTGCCTTCGGCGACCGGTGGGCGACCGGGGTGTCGCCGAGGTGCACGCTGCCTGCCGCCGCAGCCCGGTCGCCCGCGAGCGCTGCGAGCAGCGTCGACTTGCCGGCGCCGTTCGGCCCGATGAGTGCGTGCACCCGGCCCGCCGCCGCCGAGAAGTCGACGTCGTGAAGCAGGGTCACGCCGTCGATCTCGACGGCGAGACCCGCGGCGGCGAGCGACAGGGCCGTGCGTGCGCGGCTCATCCCCAGCCTCCGGATCGCCGCCGGGTGCGACGCAGCAGCCAGAAGAAGAACGGACCGCCGATGATCGAGGTCAGCATGCCGATCGGCAGGTCGGCCATCGGCACCATCGTGCGGGCCGCGAGGTCGGCCGCGATCAGGAGCAGCGCGCCGCCGAGCGCGCTCGCGACGAGCAGCGGACGGTGGGCGGGCCCGATCACCATGCGCATGAGGTGCGGCACGATGAGCCCGACGAAGGCGATGATGCCCGCGAACGCCACGGCAGAGCAGACGAGCACGGCGACGACGACGATCGAGACGATGCGCACGGTTTCGACGCGCACACCGAGGTGGCGTGCCCCGCGCTCGCCGAGGGAGAAGAGGTCGAGTGTGCGGCCGAGCAACAGGGCGGCGATGCCCGCCGCGATGACGAGCGGCAGCATGACGGCGACCTCGGGCCAGCGGGCGCCGTTCAGCGAGCCGAGCTGCCAGAACACGATCTCCTCGCGGGAGCCGGTGTCGCCGATGAACGTGAGGAACGCGAGCGCACCGCCGGCGAACGCGTTGATCGCGATGCCGGTCAAGACGAGCGTGACGACCTCGGTGCGGCCCCCTGCGCGACTCGCGAGGTAGACCACGAGCGTCGCACCGAGACCCGCGAGGAACGCGGCGATGGCCGTCACCCAGTCGCCGAACGCCGTCCAGCCGAGCACGATGGCGGCGGCGGCGCCGAGTGCGGCGCCCGAGGAGACGCCCACCACGCCGGGCTCGGCGAGCGGGTTCGCGAAGATCGCCTGCATGACCGTGCCGGCCATCGCGAGCGCGGCGCCGATGAGCAGCGCCATCGCGATGCGCGGGAAGCGGATGTTCCAGAGCGCCGAATCCGTGTTCGGCAGCGCCTCGGGAGCGTCGCTCAGACCGAGGCCGCGCAGCAGCGAGTTCCACACCTCGTGCGGTGGCACCGGCAGCTGGCCAGCGCCCGCCGACACGACGACGCCGGCGACGAGCGCGACGGCGAGGCCGCCGAAGAGCAGGGTGCTCCTCGTGCGGGGACGGAGGCCGCGCATGGGCCGGTCTGCGAGGCTCGGGCGGACGGCATCGGGCGCGGATTCGCGAGTATCAGTCATCGAGGTAGCCCGACTGCCCGGGCGCCCACACCGCCCGGGCGAGTGCCTCGACGACCTGCGGGGCTCGCGGGCCGAAGCTCAGGATCTCGCTGTCGGCCATGTCGACGAACCTGCGGTGCACGCCCGCAGGCGTCGAGGCGAGCGCCGGCACGCGCTCGAGCAGCCCGTCGACCCCGCCGGCCGACTCGAGGCCGCCGCTCATCAGGAGCACCAGATCGGGCTGCGCCGCCACGAGTGCCTCGGCGGTGACGGGGCGCATGCCCTCCCAGCCGATCTCGCTCGCGATGTCGATGCCGCCGATCGATTCGATGAGCGAATCAGCTCCCGACTCGGCGCCGAAGAGGTAGTAGACGTTCGCCGAGCCGCGCACGTAGAGGAACGCGATGCGCGGCCGAACGGCGGGGTCTGCGGGGATGGCCGCCTCGATGTCTGCGACGACGCGGGCGAGGTCGGCATCGACCTGCGCTGACAGCAGCTCGCCACGTGCAGGCACCCCGAGCGCCGCCGCGACCTGGTCGATGAGGTCGTCGATCGTGTCGAGGCTGCGCTCGGAGGTCGTGATCACGACGGGGATGCCGCTGTCGCGGAGCTGGTCGAGCACGTCGAGGGGCCCGAGCGTGGTGTCGGTGATCACGACGGTCGGGTCGAGGGCGAGGATCGCCTCTGCGGTCAGGTTGTGACCGCCCTGCGTCACGACGGGCAGAGCGGAGGCCTCGGCGAAGCCGGTCGAGCTGTCGCGCCCGACGACGCGGTCGCCGAGGCCGAGTCCGAAGACGGTGGCGGCGAGCGAGCCCGAGACGTCGATGGGCAGGATCCGCGAGGCATCCGTCACGGTGACCTTCGTGCCCTCGTCGTCGGTGATCGTCGCCGGAAGCCGGGGTTGCTCGTCGGAGGAGATCACCGGCAGCGCGGCATCGGCGAGGCACGCCGTCGACGGGCCCTCGATCGCGCGGGGCGACTCGTCGATCTCGAGCTCGGCGAACGGGGTCGCGCTGGCCAGGCATTGCGGCTCGGCGGTCGTGCCGGTCGCGGTGGCGACGCAGCCCGTGGTGAGCAGCGCCGTCGCGGTGAGCACGGCGATGAGTGCGGAGCGGCGTGCGCGGGCCGAGATCGGGCGCAGCGTGACACGAGAAGTCATGAAGTGAGGTAAGCCTTACCTTAGAGTTGACAGGGCGGCAGGCTTCACTCTAGCGTCATCTTTTAGCTGAGGCTTACCTAACTCGGCCGATCCCCATCTCACCCTCGCGACGCGCTCGGTGCACTGTGTGCACCGTGGCTTCGCCATGCCTGGAGGACTGCGTCGTGAAGACACCGTCACCGATTCCCACTCGCTCGGGAAGGCGCTGGCTCGCCGGCGCACTCGCGGCGCTGCTCGCCCTCGGCGGCTCGATCATCACGGTGGCGCCCGCGCTCGCCGACGAGGTCGCGCCGGCCGCGGTGGCGGCGCCGGTGCTCAGCGTCACACCCGCTGAGGATCTCGATCCGGCGCTCGCGCACACGTTCACCGTGTCGGGCACCGGCTACGTGGGCCCGGGTGCGGCGAACGGTGCGTACGTGCTGCTCGGTGATGCGTCGATCTGGAGCGGCGGGGGCCCGCTGGTCGCCGAGGGCTGGCTCTCGCTCGGCTGGGTGCCGGCCGGGTCGATCGTCGACGGGGCGTTCACGACGACGCTCGAGGTGCCGGCGGGTTCGTTCGATCCGGCGACGTCGTACGTCGTGGCGACGTCGGCGGCGCACGGTCTGTCGGTCACCGATCGAACGCTCGATGCGTTCGCGTCGATCACGATCGCCCAGCCGGCACCGCCGGAGCCCGTCGCCGATCCGGTGCTGGCCGTCTCTCCCTCGGCAGATCTCGATCCGGCGCTCGCGCACACGTTCACCGTGTCGGGCACCGGCTACGTGGGCCCGGGTGCGGCGAACGGTGCGTACGTGCTGCTCGGTGATGCGTCGATCTGGAGCGGCGGGGGCCCGCTGGTCGCCGAGGGCTGGCTCTCGCTCGGCTGGGTGCCGGCCGGGTCGATCGTCGACGGGGCGTTCACGACGACGCTCGAGGTGCCGGCGGGTTCGTTCGATCCGGCGACGTCGTACGTCGTGGCGACGTCGGCGGCGCACGGTCTGTCGGTCACCGATCGAACGCTCGATGCGTTCGCGTCGATCACGATCGCCCAGCCGGCACCGCCGGAGCCGACGACGCCGTCGGTGACCGTGTCGAAGACGAGCGGGCTGGATGCCGCGGGCGAGACGATCACCGTGCGGGGCAGCGGCTTCATTCCGAACGCACCGGCGACGAACGGTGTGCGCCCGCCGCTGATGGGCAAGTTCGCGGGTGCCTACGTGGTGTTCGGTTCGTTCGCCGCAGACTGGAAGCCGAGCGCGGGTGCGGCGTCGTCGACGCGGGTCGTCGATTCGCAGAAGTGGGTCGTCGATGCAGCGGATGTCGCGGCGATCGGCGGGGCCGCCGCGGGTGCGGTCGCGGTCGGTGCCGATGGCTCGTTCGAGGTCGAGTTGACCGCGCGCGAGTTCGAGAAGGCGCTGGCCGACGGCAATTACGGTGTGTACACCTTCGCCGGCAGCGGTGCCAAGATCGCTTCCTTCGAGACATACACCCCGGTCAGCTTCGCAACGACGCCCGAGCCACCCACGCCTCCCACGCTGCCGACACCGCCGGCGCCCGGCCAGCCCGGCACCATCGCGAGCGGTTCGCTCTCGTGGGGCGTGGCCAGTGAGTTCCGCTCGTACGTCGTCGGCAACATCGCGAAGGGCTCGATCTCAGTCGGCTCGGGCGCGACGCAGGGCGGCGGCCTCTTCCAGTTCGGCCAGACCGGCGGCAGCTACAGCCAGGTGACCGGAACCGGCACCGCCGACTACGCGGGCTCGGTGCGGTTCACCGGTCACGGCGGCGTGCTCGACCTCACGTTCGCCAGCCCGACCCTGCGCGCCACCACCACGACGAGCGGCGTGCTCGAGGTCTCGGTCAACGGTTCGCGCGTCGACCTCGCGACCGTCGATCTCTCGCGCGGCTCGAAGTCGCTCGTGAACGGTGCGACCCGCATCGCGAATATCCCGGTCACGCTGACCGCTGCGGGCGCGGCCGCGTTCCAGGGCTACTACTCCATGGGGCGGGCGCTCGACCCGCTCACGGTCGTCATCGGCTCGCCGGGGGCGGCGCCCGCGGGCAGCTCCGGCACGGTCGCCACCGCTTCGGCCGCCACGACCGCGCCGAAGGCCGTGCCGGCGACCCCGCCGGCCACGACCGGCATCGTGCTCGACGCCGCCACCCTCGCCGCGCTCGTCGAGGGCAAGGAGGTCACGGTCACCGTCGACGGGTTCGAGCCGAACGAGACCGGCATCATGGTCGTCGTCTACTCGACGCCGATCGTGCTGGCGCGTGACCTCGTCGCCGATGCGAACGGCGTGGTCACGTGGACGGGCAGCCTGCCGGCCGGTCTCGGGGCCGGCGAACACACGCTGACCTTCCAGGGATCGACGGCGAAGGGCATCCGCTTCACCGTCACCGCCCCCGCCGGCATGTGCACCGTGACCGACGCCACGCTCGACTGGGGCTTCAAGGGCTCCTTCCTGCAGTACCTCGAGGGCGGCATCGCGAACGGCGAATGGATCGTGACCGGTGCCGGTGAGACCGACGGCGTGTTCGAGTTCGCCGGCGGCACGGGTTCGATCGAGGCCGAGACGGTGCGCGGGCTCGTCTCCTTCCCCGGCTCGATCGAGTTCACCGGCCACGACGGTGCGCTCGACACGACGATCTCGAATCCGTCGATCGAGCTCGTCGGCAGCGACGAGGCGTACCTCCGGCTCGACGTGACGGGCACCACGCAGCATGGCGAGGCGGTCACCGCCACGGCAGTGCGCTTCGCCTCGCTCGACCTCGACGGCGCGCTCGTTCGCGACGGCGACTCGCTCGTCGGCACGGCGGTTCCGGCCGAGTTCACGGCAGAGGGTGCTGCTGCGTTCGGCACCTACTCCGCCGGGGAAGAGCTCGATCCGGTCTCGTTCGCGGTCGCATTGCCCGCCGACTGCGGCATCGAGGCGGGTGCCGCGAAGCCCGAGGTGCAGGCGGTCGTCGACGACGACCTCGAGGTGCAGGCGACCTCAGCCGACGGCCCGGCGGCATGGCTCATCTGGCTGATCGTCGCGATCGTCGTGCTCGTGCTGGCCGGGATCGGCGCGTTCCTGATCATCCGGAACCGACGCGCGGCGCGCTGACCCTGCGCGCATCCGGGAGGCCGGCCCCGTCGGGGCCGGCCTCCCAACGTCGTCGCAGCGAAATGCGGGACAATGGAGGGGTGACCGACCCCGTGAGTACCAACGAACCCGATGAGCAGCGCACCCCGCAGAGCGGCGACGCATCCGTGCCGCTCGAGACCGAGGTCGCGCGCGACACCGTGACCGTGCGCCGCGCCCCGCGCTACTCGCGATTCCTCACGCTGGGCGCGCTCGTCGGCGCCGTCGTGGCGCTCATCCTCACGTTCGCCTTCCCGCCGAACGACGAGTTCGACCGGGGCCAGGTGTTCGGGTTCCTGCTGCTCGCCTGCGCTGCCATCGGCGTGGCGCTCGGCGCCGGCGTGGCGCTCGTCATCGACCGCACGACCGCACGCCGGGCGAAGTCGGTCGCCGTCGAGCACGAGTCGACGCGCCCGGTCGACGAGTAGCGCGCACCCGTCTCCGGGGCGAGCTGAAGCGCGGAAGCGGCCGGCTCAGCTGAGCTGCGTGCGCTCCACCCAGCCGAGGTACTCCTCGGTGACGGTGCCGGTGACGTACTCGCCGGTGAAGCACGACAGGTCGAGCTGCTCGATCGAGGTGCCCTCGGTGATCGCGGCCTGGAGGTCGGCCACCTCCTGGTAGATCATGTGGTCGGCGCTCAGCTCGGTGGCGATCTCGGGAATCTTTCGGTCGTAGGCGATGAGCTCCTGGCGGCTCGGCATGTTGATGCCGTACACGTGCGGAAAACGCACCGGCGGCGCGGCCGACGTGAAGGTCACCTTGTTGGCACCGGCAGCCCTGGCCATCTCGACGATCTCCTTCGAGGTCGTGCCGCGCACGATCGAGTCGTCGACGATCAGGATGTTCTTGCCCTTGAACTCCGTGCCCATGGCGTTCAGCTTCTGTCGCACCGAGCGCTTTCGCTCCGCCTGGCCGGGCATGATGAAGGTGCGGCCGACGTAGCGGTTCTTGTAGAAGCCCTCGCGATACTCGATGCCGAGCTTCTGCGCGACCTGCATCGCAGAGGGGCGGGAGGAATCGGGGATCGGCATGACGACATCGATGTCGCCCTTGTCCATGTGGGTCTCGATGGTCGTCGCGAGCCGGTCGCCCATGCGCAGGCGCGCCTCGTACACCGAGATGCCGTTCATGATCGAGTCGGGGCGGGCGAGGTAGACGTACTCGAACGAGCACGGCACGAGCACCGCGTTCTTCGCGCACTGCCGCGAGACCATCTGGCCGTCGAGCCCGATGAAGATGGCCTCACCCGGGTGCACGTCGCGCACGATCTCGTACCCGCCCGATTCGAGCACGAGCGACTCGGATGCCACGATCCACTCGTCGCGGCCGTTGTCGGCGGTGCGGCGGCCGAGGATGAGCGGGCGGATGCCGAACGGGTCGCGGAACGCGAGCAGGCCGTAGCCGGCGATCAGGGCGATGACGGCATAGGAGCCCTCGACGCGTTCGTGCACCTGCTCGACCGCGGCGAACACCTGGTCGGGGTCGAGGTCGAGGCCGGTGATCTGGCCCTGCAGCTCGGTGGCGAGCACGTTGAGCAGCATCTCGGTGTCGCTCGTCGAGTTCACGTGCCGGCGGTCGATGCGGAAGAGGTCTTCCGAGAGTTCGCGTGTGTTCGTGAGGTTGCCGTTGTGCACGAGGATGATGCCGTACGGCGCGTTCACGTAGAACGGTTGCGCCTCCTCTTCACGCTCGGAGGCACCCTTCGTCGTGTAGCGCACATGGCCGAGGCCCATGTTGCCGATGAGCGAGCGCATGTCACGAGTGCGGAAGGCCTCGCGTACCTGCCCGCGCGCCTTCGCCATGTGGAACACGGGGCCGTCGGCCGTCGCGATTCCCGTCGAATCCTGGCCGCGGTGCTGCAGCAGCAGCAGGCTGTCGTAGATCTGCTGGTTGGCCGGTTCAGTGGAGACGATTCCGACGATGCCGCACATGCGAGCAATGGCTCCTCGAAGGTGGGGGAAGTGTCCGAGCAGGACCCATCAATTCTCACATACGCGCGCGTGTGAGCCGTCTGGGCGAACGCTGCTGCTCAGCTGAGCACCTGCGCCGCCGGATCAGTATTCCGACGGCTTCGCGAGCACGGCCATGGTGCACCGTGAGATGCACACGAGCCGGCCCGCGGCATCCGTGATCCTGATCTCCCACACCTGGGTGGTGCGTCCTCGGGTCAGGGGCGTCGCCTCGCCGTAGACCCACCCTTCTGCGACCGGCCGCACGTGGTTCGCGTTGATCTCCATACCGACGCAGTAGAACTTCGCGGGGTCGACCGTGAGGGTCGCGCCCCAGCTCGCGAGCGTTTCCGCGAGGGCGACGGATGCTCCGCCGTGCAGTACCCCGCCGGGCTGGCGCGTGCGGTGGTCGACGGGCATGCGCCCCTTGAGCGAATCGTCGGTGGTCTCGGTGATCTCGATGCCGATGGCGCGGATCATGGTCTCGTCGCGCGCGTTCGCCCACTCGAGTGAGGGTTCGCCGAACCAGATGCTCATGCCGTCGAGTCTGGCATGCGGGCAGCGGATGCAGCGGGGCTCAGGCGAGCTCGGCGATGATCGGGTGCATGGCATCGTCGAACGCCGAGGCATCCGCTCGCAGTGAATCGGTGACCGCGACGGTCAGTTCGCCGATCCACCAGACGCCGGACTCGGCGAGCGGCAGCACCTCGACGTTGAGCTCGAAGGAATGCGCGCGCCGGCCGACCTCGCGTTCGTGTTCGGCGATCGTGCCGGCGTAGGCGCGGTACGAGTCACCACGGCGGGCGGCCGACGCACCGCGGTAGCCCTCGTGCGCCCAGTCGGCCCAGGCCCGCGCGGCCTCCGCATGCCCCACGATCGCGGCGGCGAGCACCTCGGAGCCCGAGGTCGGCAGCGCGACCTCGGTCTCGAAGGCGTGAACGAGCTCGAGGGGCACGGCCGACGGATGCGTCTCGGGCTCGACGGTCATCGCCCACCAGGTGCGCCACTGCTGCTCGAGCTGGTCGTGCCGGTCCATCTCGAGCCGCTCGCCGACGGCGCCGACATCGCGCAGGCGCGGCAGTTCGACCGGGGAGGCGATCGCCAGCACTTCACGCAGGTAGAGAGCGAGCAGAACCGGGCGACTCGCATTCTCACGGATCACCCACGATGGTGTGCCTCCCGGCTGCATGGCTGTATTTTAGCGCTCCCTCCCTGCAGCGGCACGGTTCGCCGCGCGGGGGCGGAGGTGCGGCGCGGGTACTCTTGACGGGTGACCTCGAACTCGTCCTATGCCGCTGCCGGAGTCGACACGCAGGCGGGTGACCTCGCCGTCGAACTCATGAAGGCGTCGGTCTCCGCGACTCATGGGCCCGATGTGCTCGGCGGCGTCGGCGGATTCGCCGGGCTCTTCGATCTCTCGTTCGCGAAGGACTACACGCGGCCGCTGCTCGCGACCTCGACCGACGGGGTCGGCACGAAGATCGCGATCGCGCAGGCGCTCGACAAGCACGACACGATCGGTCAAGACCTCGTCGGCATGGTCGTCGACGACATCGTCGTCGTCGGCGCGAAGCCGCTCTTCATGACCGACTACATCGCGTGCGGCAAGGTCGTGCCCGAGCGCATCGCCTCGATCGTCACGGGCATCGCGCGCGCCTGCGCCGAGACCGGCACCGCCCTCGTCGGCGGTGAGACCGCCGAGCACCCCGGCCTCATGGGCGTCGACGACTACGACGTCGCAGGCGCCGCGACGGGCATCGTCGAGGCCGACCGCCTGCTCGGGGCCGAGAAGGTCGAGACGGGCGATGCGGTCATCGCGATCGCTTCGAGCGGACTGCATTCCAACGGGTTCTCGCTCGTGCGCAGCATTCTTCGACAGGCCGAGATCGACTTCGTCGATCGGTCGGATGAACTCGGCGCCACTTGGGGTGAGGCCCTGCTCGAGCCCACGCGCCTCTACTCGGGCCAGCTCGTCGAGTTGCTCGCCGGCCCCCACGGCGACGCCGTGCACTCGCTCTCGCACGTCACCGGCGGCGGCATCGCCGCCAACCTCGCCCGGGTGCTGCCGCTCGGTTCGTGGGTCGAGCTCGACCGTGCGACGTGGTCGCCCGCCCCGGTGTTCCGCGTGCTCAGCGACCTCGCCGGCACCACGCTCGAGTCCACCGAGGGCACCTGGAACCTCGGCATCGGCTTCTTCGCCGTCGTGCGAGCGGATGCCGCGGCATCCGTCATCTCGGCGCTCGATGCACTCGGACTCCCGTCGTGGCAGGCGGGCACCGTGACCATCGGCGATCGGGACCTCGCCGGCTTCGAGCAGGGCGCCAAGGGCGTCGACGGCGGCGCCGTGCGCCTCGTCGGCTCGTACGCGAGCTGATCGGCCGGCTGTGCGCACGCCGGTCTCGATCGGGCTCATCGGCACGACCGATGCGTCGATCGTGGCGGCGCTCGCGCCGCGCATCGAACGGCTCGGGTTCCACGCGCTGTGGCTCAACGACGTGCCCGGCGGCGACTCGCTCGCGGGACTCCGTGTCGCGGCGGCTGAGACATCGACGCTGCGGCTCGCGACGGGTGTGATCCCGCTCGACCGGCGCCCCGTCGAATCACTCGACCTCGCGGCGGCCCCCGCGAAGCGACTGTCGGTCGGCATCGGCTCGGGCCGGGCGCGGCGATCGCTGGCGCTCGTCGGCGACGGCATCACCGCGCTCCGCGCAGCGACCGAGGCCGAGGTGATCGTCGGCGCACTCGGGCCGCGCATGCGCCGGCTCGCCGCTGAGCGGGCCGACGGTGCACTCTTCAACTGGCTGACGCCCGAAGCGGCCGCATCCGCGGTGCACGAACTGCGCGATGTCGCCGGCGACCGTCCGGTCCGCGGCATCCTCTATGTGCGCACCATCGTCGAAACGGCCGCACGCCCGGCGCTCGAGCACGAGGCCGCGCGGTACGACGCCGTGCCGGCGTACGCGGCGAACTTCGCCCGGCTCGGCACCCGCGCGATCGACGCGACGGTCTCGAGCGCCGACGAGCTCGCGGCCTACGACGGAGCGGTCGACGAGATCGTGCTGCGCGCGATCACTCCCGACGGATCGCTCGCAGAACTCGAACGATTCGTCGACGACACGGCGGGATGGCTCGGCCGTTCAGCGTGACGATGGGTCACTCGACCTGTTCCGGTCATCGGCGTAGGGTGCAGGCATGGCCGACGATGCGGTCATCCGCGACAAGCTTCGCCTGATGTTCGAGACACCCGGCGGCGATGTCGAGCACGCCGAGGCGCTCTACCACGACGACGCAGTCCTCGAGTTTCCGCAGTCCGGGGAGCGTTACGAGGGCCGCGAGGCGTTCACCGCATGGCGGAGTCGGTACCCGGCCGGGGTCGCGTTCACGATTCTCCGGGTGACCGTGCGCGACGACCTCGCGGTGGTGGAGCTGACCGCGAGCTACGACGGTGGCGCGGGCATGTACGGCGTCAGCATTCACGAGTTCCGCGGCGACAGGATCTCGCTCGAGCGCATCTACGTGGCGGACGGGTGGGATGCCCCGGACTGGCGGAAGCCGTGGCGCTCCGACCGGCCGGTGCACAACCCGGGCCTCTGACCGTCATCGCATGACGCGCCGGCTGCAGCTGAGCAGCTACCCGGTTGCTGCAGTGCGAACCGCACACCGGAACGCGTGTTGCCCGGGTCGAGCGGAAGCGAGTCGGGTGCGAAGGGGAATGCGCTCAGGCGCGCTGTTCGTCACCGGAGACGTAGGTGTCGTCGTCATCGGCGGAATACTCCGCCCATTTCGACGCCTCTTCGCTGTAATCGTCATGCGGCGAGCTGGTGAGCTCGCGCTCAAGCGCGTTGTAGTCGGTGTTCGGGCTGAAGTACTTCAGTTCCCGAGCGACCTTGGTGTGCTTGGCTTTCTGACGGCCGCGCCCCATGCGTGACCCCCTTACGACATCTGGCCGGGTGGGATTTGGTCGTCACCCGGCGCTCATCTGATAAATGAATTCGTCCAACCTCCAGTTTAGCACCGCCTCCGACACGATTCGGCGTCCTCCACAGGCATGCCGGAGTCGCGGTGTCGTCGACAACCCATCCGCAGCGCGCGGGTGCGGCGGTCGCCTCGGGATGGTCCTGATGTCGTTCAGTCTGTTCAGGGTCGGGTGATGTCCGGTTCGGTGCGAGTGACGCGCAGCACGACGTTGCCGCGTTTGCGCCCGGTGTCGACGTAGCGGTGCGCGTCGACGATGTCGGTGAGGTCGTAGGCGCGGTCGATGACGGGTCGGTAGCGACCGGACTCCGCGAGGCTCACGATGTGCGCGAGCTCGTCAGCGCCGGGCTTGCCGACATCCCAGGTGACGAGCTTTCCCGAGCGGCGGCTCTGTCCGCGGCTGCGAAGCATCGACCGCAGATCGCAGATGACGAGCAGGAGCGCTCCGCCCGGGTTGATGGATGCCTCGACCCGGCCGAAGGGGGCGTTGCCGACGCAGTCGACGATCACGTCGTACGTGTCGTCTCCCGCTGTGAAGTCCTGCCGCGTGTAATCGATGACCCGGTCGGCGCCGAGCGAGGTGACCAATTCGGTGTTCTTGCCGCTTGTCACCGCGGTGACGTGGGCGCCGCGGTGCTTCGCGAGCTGGACGGCCGCAGTGCCGACGGCCCCTGATGCTCCGTTGACGACCACGGTGGTGCCCGGCCCGATCGCGACCTTCCTGAAGAAGCCCTCGGCGGTGATGCCGCCGAACACCAGGGTGACCGCTTCCTCGAAGGTCATGGTGGTGGGAGCGCGCGTGATGGCGCCGTCAGCGCGCACGCACACGTACTCGGCGTGGGCTCCGAAATCACCACTCATCATGGCGATGACCCGGTCGCCGGGAGCGAAGGCGGTGACGCCGGCACCGACGGCCTCGATCACGCCCGCGGCATCCATGCCCAGGATGGGGCGGCTGGGTCGGAACAGGCCGAGTCCGGCGGCGGCGAGCATCCCGAGGCCGGCCGGGATGTCGCGAGCGCGGGCCCGGTGGTCGGCGATGCTCACGGTGCTCGCGTGCACCCGGATCAGCACCTCGCCGGGCTTCGGTGCGGGAATGGCGCGTTGATCGAGGTGAACCTCCTCGGGAGCGCCGAAACGACGGTAGACGGCCGCGGTCATTGTGCGGGGTGTTGCGAGGTTCGTTGTCATGACTCGATGCTCGCTCGCGGTGCGTTGCTGGGCATCGGCAGAACGGCCCGGATCTTCTCGGCCGAAAGTACGGGTCTGAGTCCGTGCTGAAGGCCGATGTCCGGGGCGCTCGATCAGGCGAGCATCGAGACATGTCGCAACAGATGAAGGCCACCCGCTCGAGTGCCGCGAAGGCGGAAGAGCGGCGGCGGCCGAGGAGCGGATGGCTCGCGATCACCGGCCTCCTGCTGCTCAGTGCGCTCCCCGTGCTCGGCGGCGTGCTTCGCCTGAGGGACGTGAGCGCCGACCCCGAAAGCGCGGTGCTCTTGGCCTCATCGGTGCCGATCGTCGCGCACATCGTGGCGATGAGCATGTACTGCCTTCTCGGCGCATTCCAGTTCTCTCCGGCACTGCGAATTTCGCGCGGTTGGCACCGTACCGCCGGCCGTGCCCTGATCCCCGCCGGATTCATCGCGGCACTGTCGGCCGTCTGGCTCGCGGTCTTCTTCGGGGGCCCCGCGGATGAGCTCGCTCTTGCGCTGGTGCGTCTCGCCTTCGGCGTGGCGATGACAGTCTTCCTCGTGCTGGCAGTGATCGCGATCACGCGTCGCGACTTCACTGCGCACGGAGCATGGATGACGCGCGCCTACGCGATCGCCGTCTCCGGCGGGACCCAAGCGCTCGTCTTCGCGCTGTGGACGCTCGTCGTCGGTGAGGTCGACGCATCCGGCGAGGCATGGCTCGTTGCCGCGGGCTTCGTGATCAACAGCGTCGTGGCGGAGCTGCTCATCCGGCGTCGGCTCAGCCGGCGGATGCGCGGGGTGCCGGGCCGTGGTGCGCTCGTATCATGAGGTGGTGACCGGACTCGTACGTTCCGTGTGGGGCGCGCCGAGCGCCGTGCCCCCGCCGCCGCGCCGAGTGTGGCGGGACTGGGCGCTGTTGGCGCTGGTCGCCGCGCTCGCGGTCGTGGAGGGCGTCGTCAGATCAGACCTTCCGTATCCGGTGGTCTCGGTGCTCGTGCTGCTGGTGATCACTCCGACGGTGTTGTGGCGTCGCACGAGGCCGCTGCTCATGCTCGTGATCGCCGTGGCCGTGACGACGCCGCTGCAACTGCTGCCCGACTCGATCCTCTACACGAGCCTCTTCGTCATGGTGATCGTCTACGCCCTGTTCCGCTGGGGAGCAGGTCGCGACATGGTGATCGGGTCGGCCATCCTCCTCGCGAGTCTCGGCTTCGCGTTCGTTCCGGGTGGAGGCCTCGACGACCTGATCGGCGGGTTCGCACTGCTGCTCTCGGTGGCGCTGCTCGGTGTCGTGTTCCGCTACCGGGCGGGATCCCGGCAACGCCGCCTCGACCGCATCCGGATGCTGGAGCGCGAGCACCTTGCCCGTGACCTGCACGACACGGTCGCCCACCACGTCTCGGCCATCGCGATCCGTGCCCAGGCGGGCCTTGCGGTGGCGGCACGGGATCCGCGCGCCGCGCAGGACGCGCTCGGCGTGATCGAGGCGGAGGCGGCCAAGACCCTGAGCGAACTGAGGTCGATGGTGCGGGTGCTGCGCCAGGACGAGACGGCCGAACTCGCGCCGAGCCCGGGGCTGGGCGGCATCGAGCAGCTCGCCGGAACGAGGCCGGGCGGCGCGGCGGTCACCGTGAAGGTCGCAGGCGACGACGGCAGCATCCCGCCGCCCGTGGCCGCCGCCGTCTACCGTCTCGCGCAGGAGTCCGTGACCAACGCCCTTCGTCACGCGCGGCAGGTCACCCGTGTCGACGTGCTCGTGGAGGCGGACGAGGGCGGGGTGCGGCTGAGCGTGACGAACGACGGAGATGTGGCCGCGTCGCCGACGCCCGGCTTCGGCATCGTCGGCATGATGGAACGCGCCGCCCTGCTCGGCGGCACCTGCCAGGCCGGCCCCGCACCGGGCGGCGGATGGGCCGTCATCGCGGAGCTTCCTCGTGTTGGATGGGAACCGTGACCATCCGCGTGCTCATCGCCGACGACCAGGAGCTCGTGCGCACTGGGCTGGGCCTGCTCCTTGGCGCGCAGCCCGACATCGAGGTCGTGGGTCAGGCCGTCGACGGCAATGAAGCGGTCGCCCTGGCCCGAAGCCTGCGACCCGACGTCTGCCTGTTCGACATCCGGATGCCCGGCCTCGACGGCATCGAGGCGACCCGCGTGCTCGCCGGCCCGGGCGTGGACGACCCGATGGCGATCGTCATCATCACGACCTTCGACCTCGACGAGTACGTCTTCGCAGCGCTGCGGGCGGGGGCCAAGGGCTTCCTGCTCAAGGATGCCGGTTCGGAGCTGCTCGCCCAGGCGATCCGCGCTGCTGCGAGCGGGGATGCCCTGATCGCCCCCAATGTCACGGTGCGGCTGCTCGAAGCCTTCGCCGGGGCCGCGCCCGCCGCGCCGCCGCCGCAGCCGGTCGACCCGCTCACCGAGCGCGAGGAGCAGGTGCTCGCGAAGGTCGCGCTGGGGCTGAGCAACAGCGAGATCGCGAGCGAGCTGTACATCACCCTCAGCACGGTGAAGACGCACGTCGCGAGCCTCATGACCAAGCTCGGCGCCCGCAACCGCGTCGAGATCGCCATCTGGGCGCATCAGACGGGGTGGATGCGCGCACGACCTACCGGCGATGGAGACTAGCTTCGGCTGGAGTACTGCGAGCACCCAGCAAACCGTGCTGAGATTGTCAGGTGATGACGACGAGCCCCGAGCGTGTGAAGGTCGTGGTGATCGGCGCCGGGCAGGCCGGTCTGTCGGTCGCCTTCTATCTGCGTCGGTTCGAGCTCGTGGCCGATCAGGACTTCGTCATGCTCGACCGCGCCCCCGGGTCGGGAGGTGCCTGGCAGCACCGCTGGTCGTCGCTTCGGCTCGGCACGGCGCACCGCGTGAACGATCTGCCGGGCATGTCGGAGCTCGGGCTGAGCTTCGACACCGCCGACCGCGATCTGCCCGCGAAAGAGGTCGTCGCCGACTACTACGGCCGCTTCGAGCAGCACTTCGATCTGCGCGTGCGGCGCCCCATGCAGGTGCGGCAGGTCGTGAACGACGGCGTCGACCTGCAAGTGCGTTACGAAGACCTCGCCCCGCAGCCGCCCGAGGAGCAGAAGGCGGCTCGCGGCCTCTTCGGGCGTCGGCGCAAGACCTTCGAGCAACCGGTGACGCCGGCCGCGCCGCAGCACGAGCTCAGCACGCAGTTCCTCGTCAACGCGACCGGCACCTGGGGCTCGCCGTTCGTGCCGTACTACCCGGGCATGGCCGACTTCGCCGGGCGTCACGTGCACACGTCCGACTTCAGCGATGCCGAAGACTTCCGCGACCAGCACGTCGTCGTGGTCGGCGGCGGCACCTCGGCGATCGGCTTCATGCTCGAACTCGAAGACGTCGCCGCCGGGCTCACCTGGGTTTCACGTCGGCCGATCGACTGGCTCGACCAGCAGGAGCTCGACCTCGAAGGGGCATCCGCCGCCGTCGCCATGCAAGACGAGGCCGCGCGTTCGGGTCGCGCACTGCCGTCGATCGTGAGCGGAACGGGCGTGTCGAAGAGCCGTCGCATGGCCGCCGGCATCGAGCGAGGGCTGCTCGTCGCGCGCCCCATGTTCGATCGCATCGAGCCCGACCGTGTCGTCTGGGAGGGTGAGGAATCGGGCATGGCCCGTGCCGACGTCATCATCTGGGCGACGGGGTTCCGCCCCGACCTGCGTCACCTCGCACCGCTGAAGCTCCGCGAGAAGGCCGGCGGCATCACGGTGGGGCAGGGCGCCGCATGGAACGACCCGCGCATCTTCCTCGCGGGCTACGGCCCGCAGGCGTCGACGATCGGCGCCAACCGCGCCGGTCGCATGATCGCCCGCCAGATCATGGCGATGATCTGACCCCTCTCTTCGCGGATGTGCGGAGAACGGTCAACGCCGCTTCCGATTCGACTCGACGAGCGGGCGGCGCAGCACCGGCCGCACGGGCTCGCCGCGACGGTCCTGACCCGGCAGCGGGCGTGAGCGACGTCCGTAGAGCAGGTCGGAGGAGTCGAGCAGCCACGGCACGAGGGCGACGGTGACGCCGTGCACGAGCAGCAGTTTCTGGCGGATGCGCCGGGCCTTGTGGTTGTGAAGGATGTTCTCCCACCAGTGCCCCACGACGTACTGCGGGATGTACACGGTCACGACCTCGGCGCCGTGCTCTTCGCGCCGGGACTTGATGTAGGTGACGAGCGGGTGGCTGAGATCGCGGTACGGGGAGTGCAGGATGCGCAGCTTCACGCGGATGTTCTGCTTGACCCAGTCCTTCTTCAGCTGCTTCGTCTGCTCTTCGTCGAGCGAGACGTGAACGGCCTCGAGTGAATCGTGACGGGCCGCGATCGCATAGTCGAGCGCCTTGAGCGTGGGCTTCTGCATGCGGCCGACCAGCACGATCGCGTGGTCGCCGGTCGCTCCGAACGTCGTGATCGGGTCGACCGCGATCTCGCGCTCGACGTCGCGGTAATACCGGTTCACGCCCATCATCAGGAAGAACAGGATCGGCATCAGCAGGAACACGATCCACGCGCCGTGCGTGAACTTCGTGATCGTCACCACGATGAGCACGACGGCGGTCATCGCGGCACCGATCGCATTGATCACGAGTGCACGAAGGATCGCGCCGCGAGTGAGCGGCGCGGCGCCGTCGAGGTCGGCGGCGCGAGCAGCGCGCTTCGGTGCGCCCTTCGCCGGATGCCGCAGCCGGGAGAGTTCTCGCAGCCAGTGCCGAACCATGCCCGTCTGACCGAGCGTGAACGACACGAAGACGCCGATGATGTAGAGCTGGATCAGCACGGTCAGGTTCGCCTGGAAGATCAGCAGGATGAGGGATGCCGCGAGCGCGAGGATCACGACGCCGTTCGAGTAGATCAGGCGGTCGCCGCGGGTCGACAGCGACTTCGGTGCGTAGCCGTCGCGGGCGAGCACCGAACCGAGCAGCGGGAACCCGTTGAACGCGGTGTTCGCGGCGAGCAGCAGCACGAGCGCCGTCGTCGCCTGGATCACGTAGAAGAACACGGTCGCATCGCCGAACGTCGCGGCTGCGACCTGCGCGATGAGGCTGCGCTGCGGCTCGGTCGCGCACTCGGACCAGCCGATCAGGTGACACGGGTCCTCCGCGTAATGCACCTGCGAGATGAGGGCGAGTGCCGTGAGGCCGGCGAAGAGCACGATCGCGATACCGCCCATGAGCACGAGCGTGTGCTGCGCGTTCTTCACCTTCGGGCGCTTGAAGGCCGGCACCCCGTTCGAGATCGCCTCCACGCCCGTGAGGGCGGAGCATCCGCTCGCGAAGGAACGCAGCAGCAACAGGATGATGCCCGCCTGCGTGAGGGACTCCGCCTCGACGCCGAAGGTCGCCGACTCGGCGACCGGCGGATCGCCGAGGAGCGTGCGGGTCAGGCCGACGACGACCATCACGAAGACACTGCCGATGAAGAGGTACGTCGGCACGGCGAACGCCTTCGACGACTCCGAGACGCCGCGCAGGTTGATGGCCGCGAGGATGATGACGAAGGCGATCGCGAGTTCGACCCGGAACGGGTTCAGCTCGGGGATCGCGGAGATGATGTTGTCGACGCCTGACGCGACCGAGACGACGACCGTCATCACGTAGTCGACGAGCAGGGCCGATGCGACGACCAGGCCCGACTTCTCGCCGAGGTTTCGGTGGGCGACCTCGTAGTCTCCGCCGCCCGAGGGGTACGCCCGGATCAGCTGGCGGTAGCTCGCGACGACCGTCACGAGCAGCACGACCACCGCGAGCGCGACCCAGGGCGCGAAGCTCAGGAAGGCGAGTCCGCCGACCATGAGGATCATCACGAGTTCCTGCGGGGCGTACGCGACCGACGAGAGCGGGTCGCTCGCGAAGATCGGCAGCGCGAAGCGCTTCGGGAGGAGCTGGCCCTCGAGCTTCTCTGTGGGCAGCGGGTCGCCGATGATCCAGTGCTTCGGCGACTTCAATTCTCCCGGCGGTGTGCCCGCCTCATTCGTCACGGCGGTCGAGACTACACCCGCGGCAGCCGGTGTCAAGTGGGTATCGAGGCACTCTTGTAGAGTTGTGGCGATTCTTCGACCACTCGACTCCCGGGGGCACTTGTGAACCGTGCGACACAGCTCGCGCGTGGCTCGGCCACCGCGGTCGTCGCCCTGTTCCTCGCGGCCTTCTCGCACGGCGTCGCCGCCGGCGAGGCGCCCGGCGGAGTCGGCCTGGCGATGGCGGGAATCGTGGCGCTCGGGGCATCCGTCGTCTTCGTGGGCCGAAGGTCGACGCCGCTGCGCACGTCGCTTGCGGTGATCGTGAGCCAAGGGGCCTTCCACGTGCTCTTCGGCGTGGGGGCGGGCGCCGCGACCGGTTCGTTCGTCGTCGGCGGCAGCGGGCATCACGAGGCGGTGGCGTTCGTCGGCGGCGGTGGTGCGGCTCCGGTCGGCCACGCACACGCCGACACCGCGATGCTCCTCGGCCATGCGCTCGCCGCAGCCGCGACCATCGTGTACCTGCTCGCCGTCGAGCGGGCCGCATGGCGTGCCGTCACCGCGGTGGCGCGCCGTTTCGTGCTGCGGCTCACCGCTCCCGTGCCGCCGCTCGCGCAGCTCCTTCCTGACGTTCGGCGTGCCGCTGCGGCGCCCGTGCCGGCGCTCCGGTCGCGGCTGCTCTTCACTGCGCTGGGCTCACGCGGCCCGCCGTTCCTCCTCGCCTCCGTGTAATCCCGCCGACCGGCGGAACCAGAGCATTCCGGATGCCGCTGCGGCCGCGTTCATCGCGTGTGCACCGTCGCGGCCCGGAACCGAGGAGAGAGACTCCCATCGCAATGACCCACCGCATGACTTCAGCAACCACCGTGACCACCCTCGGCGCCGGCGCCCGGGCGACGCGCCTGCGTGCCATGGTGCTCGCCGCCGCGGCACTCACCGTCGCCGCCGGCCTGACCCTGGCCGGCGCCTCCACCGCGTTCGCGCATGACGAGCTCGTGGCGTCGAGCCCCGAGCCGGGCGAGGTCTTCGACACCGCTCCCACCGAGGTCGCCCTCGACTTCTCGAACGACATCATCGAGGTGGGCACGGCCATCGAGGTCGTCGACCACCATGGCGTCGACATCGACATGGGCGACCCGGTCGTCGCGGGCCCGCGCGTGACCGCCGCCCTGCCGGCCGACCTCGCAGGCGAGTACCAGGTGCGCTGGCGCGCCGTCTCGAGCGACGGCCACCCCATCGAGGGCACGATCGACTTCGGCGTCGGGGCCGACGCCACCGGAGTCTGGACCGAGGAGCCGCCCCACGACGACGCGGCGACCGGCGACGACGACGCTGCGGGCGACCACGCTGAGGGCGACCACGACGAGGCCGACCACGACGAGGCCGACGCCGCCGCGCAGGGCGGCCCCGACGGATGGGCCGTCGCAGGCTTCATCGTCGGCGGACTCGGCATCATCGCCCTCATCGCCGCGGTCATCTTGAACGCGAAGCGCAAGAGCGCCGGCCCCGGTGCGGGCTCGGGCGACGGCGACGGCTCGGGAACCGGTACGCCCGGCACCGACGCCTGACCGCGGGGATCAGCTCAACGAGTCGACGGCGCTCGTCTGCCTTCCGACACCACCGATGAAGGGCGGCGCCCCGGGGGAGGCGCCGCCCGGTCAGGGGCTCGCGAGGGGTCGGGCTAGTGGTCGCCGATCGTCGCGAGCACATCGGCCCGCACCTGCGCGAGACGCGCGCGCAGCAGGGTGACCGTCTCCGGGGTGACCCGCCCGCGGCTCGCCCTCGTGCGCAGGTCGGTGCGCAGCTGCTGCCGGAACTCGCTCAGCACGAGGTCGGCCTCGTGCACCGCGCGGCTCGTCTCGGCGCGGGCGTCGGCGCTCCACGCCGTCGAACCGCTCGTGCCGCTCGCCGAGTTCGCTGCCGATGCCGGCATCTTCGTCGAGGAGCGCTTGGCCTCACGGGCGGCGCTCGCGAGCTCGGCGCGGAGCGAGCGCATCGCGTCGTTGACCTCGGCCCGCACCCCGTCGGCGAGGCGGCGTACCGAGTCGGTGACCTCGTCTTCGATGCTGTCGAGCTCGTCGCGGCGGGCCTCGAGTTCGGCGCGGCCGGCATCCGTGATCTCGTAGACGGTCTTGCGACCGTCGGCGGTCTTCGAGACGAGGCCCTCCTCCTCGAGCTTCGAGAGGCGGGGGTAGATGGTGCCGGCGCTCGGGCTGTACGTGCCGCCGAAGCGATCGGACAGAGCCTGGATCAACTCGTAGCCGTGCCGCGGCTGCTCGTCGAGCAGGGCGAGCAGGTAGAGGCGCAGGCTGCCGTGGGCGAAGACCGGCGGGGTCATGCGGATGCCTCGTCGGCGGCCGGCCCCGAACCGCCCGTCGTGTCGCCGTGGCTTGCGCCGGCGGCATCCGCAGCGCTCGTGCGCTCGCGGCGGATGACGGAGATGGAGCCCGAGACGCTGTTGGCGCCGAGGTCGAGCCAGGTGCCCGAGAGTTCGCCGGTGACGCGCTCGAAGCCCTTGCCGAGCATGCCCTTGATGGTCGTGTCGTCGATGAGCACCGTGCCGCCGACGGTGTTGATGCGGTAGCGGGCGCCCGACCCGGCGTCGAAACGCACCGTGAGGTCGCCCGCGACGGTGTTGGTGTCGACCCGGTCGGGCGTGCCGAACGCGTCGAGGATCATGTTGCCGGAGACCGTGTCGGCGTTGAACGAGCGCACGTCGCCCGTGGCGACGACATCGCCGGACACCGAGTGCGCGGTGATGCGGCCGGTGTGGTTGCCGGCCGAGACCTCGCCCGAGACGGTCGAGAGTTCGACGTCGCCCTCGTGATTGTCGAGCACGAGGTCGCCCGAGACGGTCGAGAGCTTCGCATCGGTCGCGAACCCCGAGACGAGGGTGTCGCCGGAGACCATGCCGAGCTTCATGACCACGTGGCGCGGCGCGAGGATGGAGACCTCGGCCTTCGCGTTGCCGGCCCAGCCCTTGAAGACGTCGATGAAGTTGTCCCACCGCAGTTGCGGGTGGTCGATGTCGAGCGAGTCGCCGTCGATCTCGATCTTCAGGTCTTTGCCGGTGACGTTCGAGACCTCGATGCGCGCGCCGGGCTCGTCGTGGGCGATCACGTCGACCTTGCCGCCGATGAGGCCGACCTTGAGCTTGCGGACCAGTTCGAGGTCGATGATCCGAGTCTCTCCGGGGTTGACGACCCATTTCTCGATGGACATGCGATCCTCCTTCTGTCGCGATATATCGCGAGTGCGTGGAAGACACGATATATCGCGTTCTCTCGGAGCGCAAGTTCGGCCTTGACATTGACGCCGCGTCAACCTTTACCGTGGCATGAGTGGGGCAGAACGCTCCCGATCACGAGAGGAGTACGCCGTGGACTGGTCGATCCAGGAGATCGCGAAGCTCGCCGGCACGACGAGCCGCACCCTGCGTCACTACGACGACATCGGGCTGCTCGCGCCGACGCGCATCGGCTCGAACGGGTATCGCCACTACGACGACGACGCGCTCGTGCGGCTGCAGCGCATCCTGTTGCTGCGGGAGCTCGGCCTCGGCCTCTCCGCGATCGGCGAGGTGCTGAGCCGAGAGGCGAGCGCGCCCCATGCGCTCCGCAGCCACCTCGAGTGGCTGCGGGGCGAGCAGGAGCGACTGGCGCGACAGATCGCGTCGGTCGTCAGCACCATCGGAGCATTGGAGGGAGGTGAACAACTGATGGCAGAGAACATGTTCGACGGATTCGACCACACCCAGTACAAGGAGGAGGTCGAAGAGCGGTGGGGCGCAGACGCGTATGCGAAGAGCGACGCATGGTGGCGCTCGCTGAACTCCGACGAGAAGGCTGCGTGGCAGCAGCGCGTGACGCAGCTGAGTCGCGACTGGATCTCGGCGTCCGAGCGGGGCATCGACCCCGAGGGCGACGAGGCTCAGGCGCTCGCGCAGCGGCAGTTCGAGTGGCTCCGCGGCGTGCCCGGCACTCCGGGCGGCGGAGCCGGCGGACCGACGAAGGAGTACTTCCTCGGCCTCGCCGAGATGTACGTGGCCGATGAGCGCTTCGGCGCGAACTACGGCGGCCGGGCGGGCGCCGAGTTCGTGCGTGACGCGATGACGGCCTACGCCGAGCGCGAGCTGTAGCCGCGCGCGTCGGAGGAAGCGGGTTCGGTCGGAGGCAACGGACCCGTTGCCTCCGACGCGATGCGTTGCCTCCGACGTGGCGCCGGAGCGGCCGGGGTGCGACGGATCGCGAACATCGGGATCGTGTATCCGCACAGCGGGCCGATGAAGAGCGCGAACGCGACCGTGCCGATGCCGACATTGCCGCCGAGCATCCAGCCGACCGCGAGCACCACGAGCTCGATGCCGGTGCGCACGATCCAGATCTTCCAGCCGGTGACGCGGTGGAGGCCGGTCATGAGGCCGTCGCGCGGGCCGGGGCCGAAGTGCGCCCCGATGTAGAGGCCCGTGGCGATGGCGAGCACGATGATGCCCGCGGGCAGGAGCAGCGCACGAACCCAGAGGTCGAGGCCGGCCGGGATGAGCCAGAGCCCGACGTCGGCGGCCGGGCCGACGAGCAGCGCGTTCATGACGGTGCCGAGACCGAGGCGCTGGCGGATCGGGATCCACAGCAGCAGCACGACACCGCTCGTGATGACGGTGATGAGGCCGAATCCGAGGCCGGTCTGCTTCGCGATGCCCTGGGTCAGCACGTCCCACGGGGCGACGCCGAGTTCGCCGCGCACGATGAGCGCGATGCCGAGGCCGTAGAGGAACAGGCCGACGAAGAGCTGCACGAAGCGGCGTGCCAGCACGGGCGCCGGGTCGGCGGAGCGGAAGCGGGGCAAGCGGCGCATGATGCCATCCAATTCCATGATTGGCCTGTTCGCAAAGTACCAATTCGTCTAAAGTGGCCCGCATGGTGGACTCCACACTGCACGCCCGAGCGCTCGGGAACCTGCTCGGCGACTGGCGCGGCGGCGCCGGCAGTGCGTACCAGGCGCTCGCCGAGCGCATCCGGCTGCTCATCGTCGACGGGCGCATCGCCGTCGACACGAGAGTTCCCGCCGAACGCGACCTCGCAGAGCGCCTCGGCCTCAGCCGCACCACCGTGACGGCGGCGTATCGCCACCTGCGCGAGCAGGGACTGCTGCACAGCGTGCGCGGATCGGGCAGCGTCGCTCGCCTGCCGGGGGCGCCAGCCATGCTCCCTGCTCCCCTCGAGACCGAGTACATCGACTTCTCGAAGGCGTCGCCGCCCGCGCTCCCCTGGCTGCCCGATGTCGCCCGCCTGGCGGCCGACGACCTCGCCGGGTACCTGGCTGATCCCGGCTACGACCCCATCGGCACCCCGGTGCTGCGCGCGGCGATCGCCGACCGCTACGCGGCCCGCGGCCTGCCGACCTCGCCCGACCAGATCATGGTCACCATCGGCGCGCAGCACGCGATCGCGCTGCTCTCCCGCGCACTCGTCGGCCGCGGCGACCGCGCCCTCATCGAGGTGCCGACCTACCCGCACGCCTACGAGGCGTTCCGCGCTGCGGGCGCCAGGCTCGTTCCGGTGCCGGTCGCGCCGCACGGCCCAGGCATCGACGAACGCGAAGAGACGGCGGCGCTGGTGCAGGCGATCCGACACTCGAATCCCGTCGCTGCGTACCTCATGCCCGACTTCCAGAATCCGACCGGGCGCACGATGAGCCGCGAGTCGAGGGCGCAGGTGCTCGACGCGGCCGCTCGCCAGGGCACGGTCGTGATCGCCGACGAGACCACCGCCGAGCTCGACATCGATCGGGCGGGCCGCTTCCCGCCGATGGCGGCCGACGGCCGAGCGGTGCTCATCGGCTCGGTCGGCAAGACGGTGTGGGGCGGCATCCGGGTGGGGTGGATCCGTGCCGAGCGCCCGCTCATCAGACGGCTGCTCGCCGTGCGCGCCCCGGGCGACCTCGGCACGCCGATCCTCGAGCAGCTCATGGTCGCGCGACTCCTCGGTCGCATGGACGAAATCCTCGCGCTGCGCCGCGAGCAGCTGCGCGAGGGCCGCGGCCGGCTGGAAGCGCTCCTTGCGCGCGCCTTCCCGTCGTGGGAGGTGCCGCACATCGACGGGGGCATCGTGACGTGGGTCGGTCTCGGCTCGCCCGTCAGTTCGCAGCTTGCGCTCGGCGCACGCCGCGAGGGCCTCATCGTGGCAGCGGGCCCCCGCTTCGGCGTCGATGGCGCGTTCGAGCGGTTCCTGCGGCTTCCGATCTGCTATCCACCCGAGGTGACGGATGCCGCGGTGGCGGCGCTCGCCCGCACGTGGCGGTCGCTGGCGCACTCCCCGGTGGCCGAACCCGAGCCGGAGCTGCTCGCGTCAGTGGTGTGATTCGGGGTCTGACGGGACGTGCTCGCTCGCGTCGACTACACCGCCCGCGTCGCGGCGTCAGCGGACGCGCGACGACAACTCGTGCATGGCTTCGAGGTAGGCCTTCGGCCGCTCGAAGTGAACGAGGTGGCCCGAGCTGACGGTGACGATCCGGGGCGATCCGAGCAGCTCTGCGGCTCGGGCCGCATCCTGCCCGTCCATCGCGGCCATGAGGGTGCCGTCGTCGGAGTAGTACGTGTCGTGGTGGTCGAACCACCAGGTCGTGTGCATCAGCGTCGTCGGAGCTTCGACCGCGGCCAGCGCCGCGGCGGTATCGAAGCCGTCGTACCAGGTCCCGTCGTCCCAGGCGACGCCGAATGCCGGGTCGAAGTCCATGAGTCCTTCGAAGAAGACGTTGATGAGGGGTGGGAGGAAGACGATCCGCAGGGATTCACCAGGATGCTTGTCGATCCACCTGAGCGAGTACCGCGTGAGCCATGGGGCGAGTCGCCCGAAGAACGAGAAGTAGTCGCCGTTCGCGATGTAGTAGCGCTGGAAACCCCCGTCGGGGCGTTCGCGCAGGTACTCGGCGGCCAGTCGTGGCAGCACCCCGCCGAACGTCTTCTCGGCACGAGGCAGGATCGAGGAGACAGCGGCGGATCCTCGAGGAGCAATCCGCGAACGAGGTCGGGGCGGTTGGCGGCGATCCACACGGCGAGCACGCCGCCCGACGAATGTCCGGACACGATCGCGGGCTCGCCGACCACCGTTTCGATGAACTCCGCCAGCAGCCGGCCGATGTGCTCGTTGGTGTACAGGCCGGACGCGAGGCGGTCGGACCCGCCGTGCCCGTAGATGTCCGGTGCATAGACATGGTGGGTCCGGGCGAGCGTCGGAAGCACCTTCTCGTAGTCACGCCATTGCGAGGCCTGACCATGCAGCACGACGAGCGGCGGTCCGTTGGCCGGGCCCTCGCCGTACGACGTGACATGCCCGTCGATGCGGGTGCGGCGTTGCGCGATGCCGTGCACTTCGTTCCGTTCGGCCATTCGTCCTCCGGGGAGCGTCACTTCGGGGTGCCGCCGGTGCGGGTGCCCGGCCCGACGGTTTCAGACGCTTCGCGAATGAGCGCTCGGATCGCGTCGTCGAACTGTTCGGGATGCCGCAGGCTGTACCGGTGCATGGTCACCCGTTTCGAAGTGGCGAACGAGGTGCGAGGCTTCGGGTCGGTGACCTCGCGCAGCAGCTCGATACCGAGTTCGAGGTAGTGGCTCTTGATGTAGCCCGACGCGAACACCCGCGCTCCGGCGTACGCGACCTCGGATGTGTGGACGCGTTCCTCCACGTCGGGCAATCCGCGACAGAAGCGACGGAACGCGGTGATCATCGCGAGATCGTCGTCGTCGAGATCGCCGGTGAGTTCGTGCCAGCTCGCCTCAGCCATCACTCCACGCTACGGCACAGCCCAGCGTCTGGATTCGCACCGACGCCGCAAGATCAACTGACGTTGCCAGGACCCGGGTGCGGCGCGGAGTGGGTTCGGATGAGGGCCAGTTTCACGCTGGCGTTGCTCGCCCGATCGCGTCATCGAGGAGTCGGCACATTGCCGGTGCGTGCAGATGCTCGGCTTCGGTCCATCGCGCTCGCGCGTCGTCGGTGTCGTGCTGGATGAAGCTGGCGAAGAGCAGTGCATCCGGCCGGCATTGGATGAGTAGTTCGGCCTGCAGTCCGTTGTCGGAGGCTGTGCCGAGCAGGGCATGGTCGGGGGCGCTGCGCCTGATCGGCCAGCCGAGCACATGTCGGTCGGAGTGCGCCGGCTCGAGCTGAAGGCCGAATCGTGCAGTCCATTGTTGGGTGAGTGTGCGCCGGATCTCTGCCGGGGCGTCCTCGAGAGCGGCCCGGGCCCACTGTTCGGCGGTCCGTTGCAAGGCTGAGTCGGGCCGTGTGTCGGTGTCGACGAGAACGGCGTTCTGGTAGTCGATCCGGGAAAGCGTGCTCAGTGCACGCACCTCCGGTGGGACCTGGATCTCGTGCGCCATGTGAGGGGTTCGGGAGGTGTCTGGCATCGGTGCTCCTCATCTGCGATAGGCGAGTGGAGTCGTACGGCTTCGGGATGTGCTGCCGCCCAACTCCTATACGGCTTCGTATAAATGGACGGTACCACAACAATGTACGGTGTCGTATAGATGAGTCCGAACGGAGGCAGGTCATGGCTGTGGTACGGACGCCTCGCGCCCGCTGGATCGAGGAGGGACTGCGGGCCCTGTCCCAGGGAGGGCCGGCCGCAGTCCGGATCGAGTCGCTGGCCAAGAGGCTCGGTGTGAGCAAGGGCGGCTTCTACGGGCACTTCGATGACCGTTCAGCGTTGCTGGAGGAGATGCTCGACGTCTGGGAGCACAGAAGCACTGCCGAAGTGATCGAGGGTGTGGAGCGAAAAGGCGGCGACGCCATGACCAAGGGGCGGCGCGCGGCCGCGCTCACGTTCAGCGATGAACTGCTGACGATCGACCTCGCGGTCCGCGACTGGGCCCGCCACGAGCGGCCGGTCGCCGACCGTCTGCGCCGCGTCGACGAACGGCGGATGGATTACCTGCGCTCGCTGCTGGCCGAATCATGCACCGACGAAGGCGAGGTCGAAGCCCGCTGCCTCATCGCCTTCTCGGTCGCCATCGGCAACCGCCTCATCGACGTCGACCATGGCGCGCGCAGCCGCGCCGAAGTGCTGGACTCGATCTCTGGATGGCTCTTCACTCCCTAGCGCGGCTTCCGGGGCGTCGGGGGAATCCCACCGCCTCGAGGACCGCTTCAACATAGTCCCTCGGGTCGGTGCCGGAGGCGAGGTCGCCCCACAGCAGCAGCCGCTGGATCAGGGCACCAGCGAGCAGATCCTGCATGAGATCGGGATCACGGGTGGGTTCGATCTGGCCTCGAGCTTGGGCTTCTCGGATCTTTGCGGAGAACGCCTCGCGTCTGGGAACGATCATCTCCGCGAGGTAGGTGTGGGTGATGGCCTCGCCGTCAGGGCCGAGCGCTACCAGGTGACGGAGCAGATTCCGGGCGAACGCATCGTCCAATGCGGCGGCAGCGCGGTCGACGAAGATGTCGAGGATCGCGTCCAGCGTGCGGTCGGTCCAATCCTCCAGGCCCGACTCCGCAGCGGCACGAAAGGCGCGAAGCGAGGCGGCGACGAGCGCCTCCCGCGTGTCCCACCGGCGGTAGATCGCGGTGCGGCTGACGCCCGCTTGACGTGCGACCGCGTCGAAGCTCACGGCCGACAGGCCACCTCTGGCGAACAGCATCAGCGCGGCACTCTCCAATCGGCGATCGACGTCAGTGCTGCGCGGTCGGCCGGTCATGCAGACATCTTCGCATGCCTCCTTGCTATTACGCTACATGTGTGTAGCGTAATAGTGGATCGGGAGAAGCCGATCACCCTCGACGAAAGGAGAACACTGATGCAGACGGTCTCTGACAGCACCGCGTTCATCACCGGCGGAGCCAGTGGCATCGGCCTCGGCATGGCCCGCGCCTTTGCCGCCGAAGGAGCCAAGCTGGCCCTGGCCGACCTGAACGGTGACGACCTGCGTAAGGCGCAACACGAGCTGGGGGCAACGACCGACGTGATCACCTTCACGCTCGACGTCCGCGACCGCGACGCGATGGCGGCAGCCGCCGACCGGACCGAGCAGGAACTCGGCCCGGTCCGCGTCCTCTGCAACAACGCCGGCGTCGGCAGCGGGATGGGCGGCATGAACCTCCAGGCGATGAGCTATCAGCACTGGGACCACACGCTGGGCATCAACCTGGGCGGTGTCGTGAATGGCATGCAGACCTTCGTGCCCCGCATGATCGAGCGGGGCGGGCCGGGACATGTCGTCAACACCTCCTCGGGCTCCGGCCTCGCCGTCATCGGCGGCGCCCAGTTCATGTACTGCGCATCGAAGTTCGCCGTAACCGGTCTCTCCGAGGCGATCGCAAACCTGCTGAAGCCGCACGGGATCGGCCTCACTCTGGTGAGTCCGGGCTTCGTCAACACCCGGATCGCGGAGACGACCCGCGGGCTCGACCCCTCAGAGACCGCGACTGAATCGATGGATCCGGAGTACAGGGAGAAACTGGAGCGTTTCGAGGCACTCTTCGAACAGCTGGGTCAGGATCCCGACGTGGTCGGCGCAATGGTGCTGAATGCCATCCACGACGATCAGCTCTACTGTCAGCCCGATCGCCTGATGGCTGATCCCATTCATGCCCGCTGCAACGCCCTGCTCGAAGCCATGCCTGCAGAGACCGAGCGAGACCGCAAGATGACGGAGATGATCCAGAATGCCCGTCGGTAGCGGCATGCTCGCGAGCATTCGGCTGTTGGTCGGCATCCGTCGCGACGGTCGCCGCGAGCGGACTCCGCCGTCATGAACGTCGGTCGACGCTGGCCCGGGCTTGCCACCACGGTGTGGGCGGTTGGCTATCTCGGCTTCGGGCTGGTCTGTGTCGGTACCGACACCGCGCTGCTGTCCCAGGGCCTGCTGCCGCCCGGGGTTCTGGGATGGATCGCGGTGGTGCTCGGCACCGTGTCGGTCCCGGTCGCCGGTGCCGCGACGGTCCTCGGGCCGCGGCCGATGCTGCGGGTGCTGCTCTGGATACTTGCGGGCGCCGCGGCGATGTCGGCCTTCAGCCTGCTGATGGATGTGCTCGGCCTGTTGTTGGGACAACCCGTCGATAGCTGGCCGACCGCGCTCGGGCACGCTTTGGCCGCGGTGGGCGCCGTCTTGCTGGCGATCACCGCACAGGGGAATCGGGCCGGCACCGGAGCGGTCGAGCCGGCGACGGCCGCCGGAACCGACCTGCCTGCGGCCGCGAACGGATCGGTGCACGGCATTGCCATTGTGGGCACCCTGTCCTTTCTGCCCTACATCACGATGAAGATGATCTGGTCCGCCGGCGGTTCCTTCGCCGGCGTGACCGGCGCCGAGCTGGAAGCCATCTCAGCGCGCAACGGTGCCTCCGGCCTGTGGCTGATCCTGCAGCGTTGGGGCCTGGACCCCACCGTGCTGCTCGCCGGACTCGGCATCTTCCTCCTCTGGGGCCTTGTTCGCCCATGGGGGCTGACCTTCCCGCGCTGGACACCGGTCCTGAATGGCCGACGGGTCCCGCGATGGTTGCCACTCACGCCAGCTCTGGTCGGCGCCGCCACGCTCCTGCCCTATGGGGCGATCGGGCTCGGCTACGCAACTCTCGTCGCCACCGACGTGGTGTCGATCCGGGCTGGTGACTTCCCCACCCCCGAGGACGCATTGCTGGCAACCTGGGTCGGAATGATCGCCTTCTGCGGATACGGCCTCGCGCTCGCGGCCGCCGCCAACTCCTACCGGCGACGAACGGTGCAGGCCAGACCGCCACGGCAATCCACGCCCGTGCCATGATCCGCTGAGTCGAGGGGTTGGTTGGGAAGTGATGGACGCCGAGATCTGCTCAGTTCACCGTTCGCCACGTCGGTCGGGCCGCGCCACGGGAGAACGGGGTGGCGGACGATACCCGTCGTCCGCCACCCCGGGTGGTCGCACCGAGCTGAGGTCTGTCGGGTCGCTCACCCGATGAGCGGCCCGGCACCTGCCGCAGGCGCGACCGGCCGTGCCGCCGACCCGATACGGCGGCACGGAGCATGTGAGGCAGTGCGTCACTGCCGAGGCGGCGACCCGGCGCCGGTAGGGCGGCGCCGGGTGCTCACCTGATCAACGGCGCAGTGCGAACCGGCGGATGCCGAAGAGCAGCAGGCCTGCGAGCAGCGCGAACGCCGCGACGCCGAGGCCCGCGGTGTTCGCTCCCGTCGACGCGAGCATCGGAGACGCCGCGACGGTGGTCGCGCCGGCCGACGCCACCGTGGATCCGCTGTCACCGGGCGTGCCCGGGTTCGTCGGGTTCGTCGGGTCGGTCGGGTCGGTGGGATCCGTGGGATCCGTCGGGTCCGTGGGATCCGTGGGGTCCGTGGGATCCGTCGGGTCGGTCGGGTCGGTCGGAACGACGATGGTCGTCGATCCGTCCGTCTCGCTGTCACCGATCACCGAGATCGCGTTACCGCCGATCGTGATGGGCAGCGACAGAACCGGGATGAGCTGTGTTCCTCCGAGCAGCCCGTCCGTGCCATCCGTCGTTGCGGAACCGCCCCCGGTTCCCGTCGAGACGATCGTCGTGGCATCCGTCGACGTGCTGTCGCCGATGCCCGAGATCGCGTTGCCGGCGATCGTGACCGGCAGGCTGCCGGTGATGATGGCCTGGGTGCCGCCGAGGATCGAGTCCTCGCCCGAGGTCGACGCGTCGACGCCGTCTCCGCTGCCGGTTCCCGTCGAGACGATCGTCGTGGCATCCGTCGACGTGCTGTCGCCGATGCCCGAGATCGCGTTGCCGGCGATCGTGACCGGCAGGTCGAGATCCCCGAGCAGCTGGGTGCCGCCGAGGATCGAGTCCACGCCACTCGTCACCGCTTCGGTGCCGGTGTCGCCCGAGCCGCCGGAGGCGACCCAGGTCTGCGCACCTTCGGTCGACGAGTCGCCGATGACGGAGATCGCGTTGCCGCTGACCGTCACCGGGGCCGACACGTCGATCAGGCCCTGCGTGCCGCCGAGGATCGAGTCCTCGCCGCTCGTGGTCGCCGGAACGGGGTCGGATGCCGCGACCGGCGCGGCCGGAGGCACCACGGTCGTCGCATCCGTCGACGCGCTGTCACCGATGACGGAGACGGCGTTGCCGCCGACCGTCACCGGCAGCGACACGTCGATGAGTGCCTGCGTACCCGAACCGATGCCGTCGTCACCCGAGGTGACGGCGACCGGCTCGCCATCGCCGACCGGCTCGGTGCCGCCGGTCTCGACGACCGTCGTGGCATCCGACGACGACGAATCCCCGATGAGTGAGATCGCGTTGCCGCTGATCGTGACCGGAACGTCGATCGAGATCCCGAGTTGGGTTCCCGAGAGGATGCCGTCGTCGCCGCTCGTCTCCGAGGCGTGTGCGACACCGGCGCCGAGAAGCATGAGCCCCCCGGTGAAGAGGGTCGCGTACAGCGCCCTCGACAGTACTTTCTTCATGATGAAGTCTCCTGACTGATGGGATGTTCGCTCCCGGGCAGGGAGCGATGACCGTGTCCGCCGGGCACGCGGATGCGTGCAGCACGCGATGCGTGCAGGCGGAACGGCCCCCGTCAGTCAGGGGTGGCGTCGGTGTCGAAGACCGGCGACGACGGCAGTTCGTCGTTCACCGAGTGGAGTGCGTGCGACGCGAGCGCGTCGAGTTCGAGGGCGGCGTAGGCCGCGTCGGAGGTGCCGGATGCCGCGCCGCCGCCGCTGCCCGCGGTGCCCGAGCCGCCCGCTCCGGACGCGGCTGGGGAAGCGGGCTGAGCGTTGCCGAGCGGCGCGTCTCCGCCGGAGGGCGTGATGGTGCCCGAGAGACCTGCGGGCGCACTCGTCGCGCTGCGAGTTGCGGGCCCGGAACGGGAATCGCCGGTGCTCGCGGATGCCGCAGTGGGGCCCGCCGGCCCGTTGCTGTTGACCGCCGGAGTCGTCACGGCCGGTGGTTCGGCAGGACCTCCGGGATCTGTCGGCGTGGCTGAATCACCCGGCAGCAGCGGGATACCGGGAAGCTGAGGGACGACCCCCGTGCCGTCGGTCGGCAGCTGCTGCGCCGACCCGACCACCGTGCCGAGGGTGTCGTCGACGAGGCCCGCGACCGGGGCCACCACGCTCCCGAGAGCGTTGTCGCCGAGCACGTCGCCGACGATCGGAACCGCGCCGATCACGCCGTCGAGGAGGCCGGTGACCGGGGCGGTGACCCCGCCGACCGTGCCGCCGCCTGCCACGTCGGAGAGCGTTCCGGTGAGGTCGTTGACAACCGTGCCGACCGTGGCATTCGTGCCGGAGACGACCTCGTTCGCGGCATCGGTCGCCGTGTCGACGACCTCGGGAACTGCGTCGGCCACGGGCGCGGGAGCCACTTCGACCACGGGCTCGAGCACCTGGTTCACCGGCTCGACCACCGTGTCGACGACGCCGCCAGCGAGATCGCCGACGGCCCCCGTGACCTCGGTCACGCCGCCGAGCAGCGAACCGACGGTGCCGAGAAGCCCGCCCGAATCGCGTTCATCGGCCGAGGCGCTCGGCGCACTCGAGAAGAGCGAGACGACGAGCCAGACGGCGGTGAACGCCGCGGCGAGCAGCGCATAGCGGAGCCACGGCACCTGCCGTGCAGCATCCGCGGAAGCCATCGCCACCCCTTCGTTCCCCTGCCAGCCACCCTAGGGGGCGATTCACCCATCGGGCTACCCCTCCGCGCGATTCTCACGAGATCGAGATCGAGATCGAGATCGGGATCGAGATCGGGATCGAGATCGAGGCCGAGACTGAGGCCGTGACCGAGACCGCCGCAGCGCCTGCGAGAATCGAGCAATGCACCTGCTCGCCGCGCTCAGCATGAAGAACCGTGCACTCATCGCGCTCATCACCGTCGTCGTCGCGATCTTCGGCGGCATCTCGCTGACGAGCCTGAAGCAGGAGCTGGCGCCGTCGATCGAGTTCCCGCAACTGTCGATCGTGACGAGCTACCCGGGCGCGTCGCCCGACATCGTCAACACCGACGTCTCGACCCCGATCGAGACCGCGATCCAGGGCATCACCGGGCTCGAGTCGACGTCGACGACGAGCTCGACGGGCACGTCGCGCGTCACCGCGAGCTTCACCTACGGCACCGACCTCGCCTTCGTGGAGCAGAAGATGCTCTCGGCCGTGAACCGCATCTCGAACCAGTTGCCCGACGACGTCGATCCGCAGGTGATCGCGCTCAGCCTCGACGATTTCCCGGTGCTGCAGATCGCCGTCACCGGGGTCGACGACGTCAGCGCGCTCTCCGACGAGCTCGAGCGCACGACCCTGCCCGAGATCACCGATGTCGACGGCGTGCGCGAGGCGAGCCTCGTCGGCGAGATCGGCCAGCGCGTCACGATCACGCCCGACCCCGCGAAGCTCGCGGCGTTCGGCATCACGCAGCAGGCGATCCGCGAAGCACTGGAGCAGAACGGCCTGCTCGTGCCCGCCGGCACCATCACCGAAGGCGACTCGACGTACGCCGTGCAGACGGGAACGCGCATCGGCAGCGTCGACGAGATCGCGGCGCTTCCGGTGCTGGGGGCGACCGAACAGGTTCCGGATGCCCCGGCGCCGGCGCCGACCGACGGCACCACGCTGCCTGACGCGACCGCTCTGCCCACCACGACGAGCGTGCCCGTCGCGGCGACGATCGCCGACGTGGCATCCGTCGAACTGGCCGACAATCCCGTCTCGAGCATCTCGCGCGTGAACGGCGAGCCCGCCCTCACGATCTCGGTCACGAAGCTGCCCGCGGCGAACACCGTCGAGGTGTCGAATGCCGTGACCGCGCTGCTGCCAGACCTCGAGTCCTCGCTCGACTCGACGAACCCGGGCGCGTCGTTCACGGTCGTCTTCGACCAGGCGCCGTACATCGAGCAGTCGATCGAGGCGCTCGCGACCGAGGGCCTGCTCGGGCTCGCGTTCGCCGTCATCGTGATCCTCGTCTTCCTGCTGTCGATCAGGGCGACGCTCGTCACCGCGATCTCGATTCCGACCTCGGTGCTCATCACCTTCGTCGGGCTGCAGGCGGCCGATTACACGCTGAACATCCTCACCCTCGGTGCGCTCACGATCGCGATCGGCCGCGTCGTCGACGACTCGATCGTGATCATCGAGAACATCAAGCGGCACCTCGTCGAGGGTGTCGACAAGGCCGCCACGATCGTGCACGCGGTGCGCGAGGTCGCCGGCGCGATCACCGCATCGACCATCACGACGGTCGCGGTGTTCCTGCCGCTCGCGCTCGTCGAGGGTGTCACGGGCGAGCTGTTCCGGCCGTTCGCTCTCACCGTGACGATCGCCCTCGTCGCCTCGCTCCTCGTCTCGCTCACGATCGTGCCGGTGCTCGCATACTGGTTCCTGAAGCCCGCGAAGCTGCACAAGCACGAGGGCGAAGCGGAGGTCGCGGCGGCGGCGTTCGTCGACGAGACGACCGTGTCGGGCGGCGGCGCCGGCGCGGGCGGCACCGGCGCGGGCGGCACGCGCGGGCGGCACAGGCTCGAGCGGCACCGGCGCGGGCGGCACCGCGGCGCCCGCCGACGAGCTCGAGCACCCCTCTCGCCTGCAGCGCGGCTACCTGCCGATCATCGAGTGGACCCTGAAGCACGGCGCCGTGACGCTCGTCATCGCCGCCCTCGTGCTCGGCGGCACCGTCGCGCTCATCCCGTTCATGAAGACGAACTTCATCGGATCCTCCGGGCAGAACACCTTCCAGGTCACCCAGGAACTGCCGATCGGCACGAGCCTCGACGCCATGGACGCGGCGTCCGAGCCCGTCGAACAGGCGATCCGCGACACCGACGGCGTCGAGACCGTGCAGACCTCGATCGGCTCCGGCAGCGGTCTCACCGCGGCGTTCGGCGGCGGCGGGGCGACGATCACCTATTCGGTCACGACCGACGAGGGCGCCGACCAGGACGCATTGCAGGCGAGCGTGCGGGGCGAGCTCGAGAGCCTCGACGACGTCGGCGAGGTCACCCTCGCGGCGTCGAGCGGGTTCGGCGCCTCGAGCGACATCGAGGTCGACATCACCGCCTCGAACGCCGAAGACCTGCAGGCCGCCGCCGATGCCGTCGTCACCGAACTCGACGGCATCGACTCCATCGCCCAGGTCTCCTCGAACCTGTCGGCGTCCCAGCCGTACGTCGCCGTCGAGGTGAACCGAGCGGATGCCGCGGCAGCGGGCTACTCGGAGGTCGCCCTCGGCGGGTTCGTCTCCGCCGCGATGCAGCCGCAGCGCGCCGGATCCGTCGTGATCGACGAGAAGACCCTCACGATCTACCTCACGGCGGGCGACTCGCCGGCGACCGTCGAAGAGCTCTCGGCCCTCGAGATTCCGACGCCCGCCGGCCTCGTGCGGCTCGATTCACTCGCGACCGTCGAGAACGTCGACGGACCGGCATCCGTCACGACCGTGCAGGGGCTCCGCAGTGCGACCGTCGCGGCGACGCCGGCGGGCGACGACCTCGGCACGGCGAGCGGTGCCGTGGCCGCCTCGATCGACTCGGTCGACCTGCCGGCCGGCACGACCGCCTCGATCGGCGGCGTCAGCGCCGACCAGCAGGAGTCGTTCTCGCAGCTCGGCCTCGCCCTCCTCGCGGCGATCCTGATCGTCTACATCGTCATGGTGGCGACGTTCCGCTCGCTGCTGCAGCCGCTGCTGCTGCTCGTGTCGGTGCCGTTCGCGGCGACCGGTGCGATCGCGCTGCAGGTCATCACGGGCGTGCCGCTCGGCGTCGCCTCCCTCGTCGGCGTGCTGATGCTCGTCGGCATCGTGGTGACGAACGCGATCGTGCTCGTCGACCTCGTGAACCAGTACCGGGATCGCGGCATGAACGTGCGCGACGCCCTCGTGCACGGGTCGTCGAGGCGTCTGCGGCCGATCCTGATGACGGCGCTCGCGACGATCTTCGCGTTGCTGCCGATGGCGCTCGGCATCACGGGGCACGGCGGCTTCATCTCGCAGCCCCTCGCGCTCGTCGTGATCGGCGGTCTGGTGTCGTCGACCGCGCTCACGCTCGTCGTGCTGCCCGTGCTCTACAACCTCGTCGAGGGCGGGCGCGAGCGACGTCGCGAGCGGCGCGCCGCGAAGGGTGCGGATGCCGCGGATGCTCCGGGGTCGACGCCTGCCGTGACGGCGGAAGTCTCTCCGGGCGAGGGCATCTGAGCGCCTATCCTGCCGACGGCGCCGACGGCGGCGGAGGCGCAAGTTCTGCGATCTTCGCGAGCAGTGACGCGCGCTCCTGTTCGTTGCCGGTGAGGCGTGCGGCTGCTTCGAGCTCCCCGCGCGCCTCGCCGATGCGGCCCAGCCGGCGCAGCAGCTCTCCCCGCACGGCGGGGAGCGGGGCATAACCGGCCAGCTTGCCGCTCGCGACCAGGCCGTCGACGATCCGGAGCCCGCTGGCCGGCCCGGTCGCCATCGCGACGGCGACAGCCCGGTTCAGCTCGACCACGGGTGACGGGGCAAGCCGGCCGAGCGCCTCGTAGAGCAGCACGATGCGCGCCCAGTCGGTGTCGTCGACGGATGCCGCGACCGCATGGCACTCGGCGATCGCCGCTTGCAGCCCGTACGCGCCGCGGCCGCGGCCGATCGCGTCGGCGCGCGTGAGTGCGGCCCGGCCGCGCCCGATCTGCGCGCGATCCCAGCGAGATCGGTCCTGCTCGTCGAGCGGGATCGGCGTGCCGTCGCGAGCCGTGCGCGCCGCGAAGCGGGCGGCGGTGAACTCCATGAGGGCGACGAGCGACAGCGCCTCGGGCTCCTTCGGCATGAGCCCCGCCACGACGCGTGCGAGCCGCAGGGCTTCGGCCGAGACATCCGGCCGCACCCATTCGTCGCCCGACGCCGGCAGATAACCCTCGTTGAAGATCAGGTAGAGCACCGAGAGCACCGAGCCGAGCCGTTCGGCGTACTCGTTCGGTTCGGGCACCTCGAAGGGCACCTTCGCCGCCGCGAGCGTCTTCTTCGCGCGCACGATGCGCTGTTGCACGGTCGCGGTCGGCACGAGGAAGGCCCGCGCGATCTCCTCGGAACCGAGGCCCCCGACGATGCGCAGCGTGAGCGCGATCTGCGCCTCGCGCGAGAGCACGGGGTGGCACGAGACGAAGATCAGCCGCAGCACGTCGTCGTCGATGGTGTCGGGGTCCCAGAAGGTCTCGGATGCCTCGCCGCCCCGCTGCTGGAGGTCGCGCGCCATCGCGGCGTACCGCTCGTCGAGCCGCTCGCGCCGGCGCCATCCGTCGATCGCCCGGCGTTTCGCGACCGCCGTGAGCCACGCGCCGGGGTTGTTCGGAACGCCCTCGGCGGGCCACTGGCGGAGCGCTTCGACGAGTGCCTCCTGCGCGAGGTCCTCCGCCTGCCCGATGTCGCCGACGAACCGCGTGAGCGTCGCGACGATGCGTGCCGACTCGATGCGCCAGACCGCGGCGACGGCACGCCGGGCACGGTCGGCGGCGGCATCCGCTCGCCCGGCCGTGCCCGCGGAATCCGCTCGCCCGGCCGTGCCCGCGGCATCCGTCGTCATGGAATCAGCCGTTCGCGGCCTTGTTCTCGAGCTCCTCGCGCCAGCCGGCTTCCTTCTGGATCCACTCGTTGTCCTGCGGGAAGTCGTCGAGCTCGGTGACGCGGCGCACCTCGAGCTTCGAGCCCGGCCCCAGCGGGCAGCGCTTGGCCCACTCGGCGGCTTCTTCGGGGCTCGAGGCCTGGATGATCCAGAAGCCGTTGAAGAGCTCCTTCGTCTCGCCGTAGGGGCCGTCGGTGACGACCGGCGGAGTCGAGTCGAAGTCGACGACGAACCCCTCCTTCGCCTCGCTGAGACCCTCGCCGGCGAGCAGCACGCCCGCCTTCATGAGCGACTCGTTGTAGGCGCCCATCGCGGCGATGACCTCGGTGAAGTCGAGGTTCTCGTAGTCTTCGACGGCTGCGTCGCTGGAGCGCATGATCAGCATGTACTTCATGGTCGTTCTCTCCTTCGTGGGAGGGGGCCGAAGTGCCCGCCTCACTCTGGCGTCGAACAGGTGAGGGCCCGATCGACACCGTTCCGAGATTTCTTCGGCCCATGTTTCCACGGAGGGGGTCTCGTGTCTCGTGTACCCTAGGGGGGTATAGTGGCTCGGACTGACGAAAGGACCTCCCATGACGCTCGCACCCGAAGGCCGAACCGAGATCGACCTCGCAGGCGGAGGGTGCGCGTGCTGCGCGACCGATGCGACGGATGCCGCTGCTCCTCGCGCCGGCGCCGCGCCGGTCGAGGTGAGCTTCGGCGTCGTCGGCATGACGTGCGGAAACTGCGTGGCCCACGTGACCGAAGAGCTCACGGCGATCGGCGGCGTCGAGGCCGTGGAGGTCGAGCTCGTGGGCGGCGGTGTCTCCGCCGTGACGGTGCGGAGCAGCACACCCGTCTCCGACGCCGCGATCGCCGCAGCCGTCGAAGAGGCCGGATACGCCGTCGCGGAACGGTGATCCCGCGCGTCGGCCATCGGCGACGCGCCCGGCTCGCATGCACGCTGCAGGCGATTCCGACGTTCAGGCCCTGCTCAGGGCCCAAGACATGAAATCGCCTGCAACGTGAGCGAGCGGATGCCTCAGCTCGCCCGATCGAGCACGGCCCGGGTCGAGGCCTCGGGCCGAAGGTCGAGGCGGCGCAGCAGTTGCGCGTTCGCGGCGACGACGATCGTCGAGAGGCTCATCAGGATCGCACCGACCGACATCGGCAGCACGAACCCGATCGGCGCGAGCACTCCCGCCGCAAGCGGCACCGAGATGAGGTTGTACCCGGCCGCCCACCACAGGTTCTGTTGCATCTTTCGGTAGCTCGCCCGCGACAGTTCGATGACGGAGATCACCGAACGCGGGTCGGATGACGCGAGGATCACGCCGGCCGAGGCGATCGCGACATCCGTGCCCGCGCCGATCGCGATGCCGACATCGGCCTGCGCGAGCGCCGGAGCGTCGTTGACGCCGTCGCCGACCATCGCGACCGAGAGCCCCTCGCGCTGCAACTCCTGCACTTTGGCGGACTTGTCCTCGGGGTGCACGCCCGCGTACACCCGGTCGATGCCGAGCTGCGCGGCGACCGTGCGGGCCACCGGCTCGGCATCGCCCGTGATCATCACGACCTGCACGCCGAGCGCATGCAGCGCGTCGACGGCCTCGTTCGATTCGGGGCGAATCTCGTCGGCCAGCGCGATGGCTCCCGCCAGCACGTGCCCGACGAAGACGTGCAGCACGGTCGCGCCCGCATTCGCCCACGGCACCGAGGCGGGCAGGGGGTCGGCGTCTCGGCCGGCGAGCAGCGAGGGCCCGCCGACATGCACCGGAACGCCGGCGACGACGGCCGTCACGCCGAGGCCGGGCACGGACTGGAACGACTCGGCGGCCGGGATGTCGAGCCCCTTCGCCGTCGCGTGCGCGACGATGGCGCGGGCGAGCGGATGCTCCGAATCGCGTTCGACCGCGGCGGCGATCGCGATGACGCCGTCGAGGTCGAAGTCCCCCGTGGCCGCGGCATCCGTCACGGCGGGCTCGCCCTTCGTGAGCGTGCCGGTCTTGTCGAAGAGCACCGCATCGACCGTGCGCATCGTCTCGAGGGCGAGGCGGTCGGTGACGAGCACGCCGCCCTTCGCCGCGCGCTCGGTCGCGATCGAGACGACGAGCGGGATGGCGAGACCGAGCGCGTGGGGGCACGCGATCACGAGCACGGTGATCGTGCGGATCACGGCGTCGTCGGGGTCGCCGAGGAGGGTCCAGGCGATCGCGGTGAGCACGGCGGCGCCGAGCGCGAACCAGAACAGCCAGCCGGCTGCGCGGTCGGCGAGGCGCTGCGCGCGCGACGTCGAGGCCTGCGCCTGCGCGACGAGCCGCTGGATGCCGGCGAGCGCGGTGTCGTCGCCGACGGCACCGACCCGCACGCGGATCGCCGTGTCGGTCGCGACGGTGCCGGCCACGACATGTGCGCCCGGGCCGCGGGCGACCGTGGTCGATTCGCCGGTGATCATCGACTCATCCATCGCGGCCGTGCCGTCGACCACTTCGCCGTCGGCGGGCACGCGGCCGCCGGGCCGCACGATCACGACGTCGCCGATCGCGAGCTCTGCCGGGGAGACGGTCTCGGTCGAGGAGGTGCCGCCGGCGGCATCCGTGACCCGCTCGGCCTCGTCGGGCAGCAGAGCTGCGAGCGCATCGAGCGCGCTCGAGGCCTGCATGATCGAGCGCATCTCGATCCAGTGGCCGAGCAGCATGATCACGATGAGGAGTGCGAGCTCCCACCAGAAGTCGAGGTGGTGGCTGAGCAGGCCGAGGCTCGCGCCGAGCGACGCGAAGTACGCGACCGTGATCGCGAGGCCGATCAGCAGCATCATGCCGGGCGTGCGCGCCTTCAGCTCCGACCAGGCGCCGGTGAGGAAGGGCCTGCCGCCCCAGAAGTACATGACCGTGCCGAGCACCGGCGGGATCCACGCGACCACGACGTTGTCTGGCAGCGGGTAGCCGAGGATCGACGCGAACATCGGGCTGAACGCGATCGTCGGCACGGCGATCACGAGCATGATCCAGAACAGGCGGCGGAACTGACCGACGTGGTCGCCGTGCCCGGCGTGCTCGCTCATGTCGTGGCCGGCGTGCGCGCTCGTGTCGTGCCCGGCGTGGTCGCTCGTGTCGTGTCCGGTGTGGTCGTGCCGTTCACCGTGGGTCGTGCTCATCGGTCTTCCTCCGTCGTGCCGCTCGTGTCGAGCAAATACCCCTAGGGGGTACCTCTCACGAGAATGGAACGCGTGCCGGTCCGAACTATTCCCGAGCCAGTCGAGCCTGTTCCGACGGTAGCAGCGGCCCCACTGCGTTTCGCGGAACGAGAACACGGGCGCCCGCGGCGGCCTTCGTCGCGATCGGCTGCTCGTGATCCGCCCCGGGCTCATCACCGGCCCCGGCGATCCATCGGGGCGGGGCGGCTACTGGGTCGCGCGCGCGGCCCGGAGTGACGAGCCCATGCTCGTTCCCGACATTATCGACGACGCGGTGCAGGCGATCCACGTCGACGACCTCGTGACCTTCGCCATCGACGGCATCGAGCAGCAACGCACCGGAGCGTTCAACGCGGTCGGTGAGCACACCACGTTCGGCGCCTGGCTCGAACGATCGCGTGCGATCGCCGGGCACGCGGGCGAGGTCGTGGCAGCTTCGCCGGAGTGGCTCGCCGAGCAGGGGGTCGCCGAGTGGTCGGGCCCCGATTCGCTGCCCCTCTGGATCATGGACCCCGAGTGGCACGCGTTTCTCGACCGCTCGAACGAGGCGGCGCTCGCCGCGGGCCTACGGCTGCGACCGCTCGACCAGTTGCTCAGCGAACTCCTCGACTGGGAGCGCGAGCAGGGCCTCGATCGCGAGCGCCGTGCCGGCCTCGACGCCGCGCGCGAGCGCGAGCTGGTCGCGGCGCTTCGCGGCTGACTCCGCGTGGCGGCGCCGCGTTGCGAACCTCTGGCCCCGGCTCATCCGGCGTGTATGAGGCAGCCATCTCCCGAGTTCCGGTGATCGCGCGGCAAGTTCGCTCAGCGGGTATGCCAGTTCCCCCTCAGTCGGGACGGGGTCGTGCTCAGTCGGCGCCGGTCGCGCTTCGGTTCTGGTGGAATGCGGCTTCGAGCGGGCGGGTCTCGGGCGATGCAGGCTCTCCGTCCGCTGAGGCGGAACTGGCAGAGCGCGTGCGGGACAGCGCGCGGGGCGACAGCGGTGTGACCGGAGTTCACCGCCGATGAGGCGGAATTGGCAGAGCATATGCGGGACAGCGCGCGGGGCGACAGCGGTGTGACCGGAGTTCACCGCCGATGAGGCGGAACTGGCAGAGCATATGCAGGAGAGCCGGGCGGGGCGACAGCGGTGTGACCGGAGTTCACCGCCGGATGAGGCGGAACTGGCAGAGCATATGCAGGACGGCCGGGCGGCGCGACAGCGATGCGACCGGGGCTTACGCGCGCCAGCGGCATGCTCGACGTCTGGCATCGCAGACACGGGCGCCGACGGATTCCTCGGCTCGCGGCATCCGAATTGCTAGCTTCGAGCCATGGGCACTGCGGCGCTTCCGAACGATCCCCTCTGGCCACGGGCCGGCGACTGGCCGTCGCTCGACGCCCTGCCCGCTGACGAGAGCGCAGACCTCGCGCTGCTCGGGGTGCCGGCGCACCGCACCTCGCTCTCGCCGACCGGCGCGCACGCGACGCCGGCGGCCATCCGAGCGGCGTTGCGGCGCTACAGCCCGACGCTCATGGCCGATCGTGGGCGCCGTGATGACGCGCGGTCGCTCGCCGACCTCGTGTTCGCGGACGCAGGCGACGTCAGCGAACCCGACGGGCCCGACGGTGAGGCTCGGGTGCGCGCTGCCGTCGCGGCGGCCGCGGCGCGAGCCGGCACGGTGGTGGCCCTCGGCGGCGACAACTCGCTGACCTCGCCGGTCGCCCTCGGCGTCTGGGGTGATCGGCGTGCGACGGCCGGCCTCATCACCCTCGATGCGCACTACGACCTGCGCGACGGCGTGAGCAACGGCTCGCCCGTGCGACGACTGCTCGAGGCGGGCGTCGACGGCCGACGCATCGTGCAGATCGGCATCGCCGACTTCGTGAACTCGCGCGAGTACGCCGATCGGGCCCGCGACGCCGGCATCACCGTCGTGCACCGTGACGAGTTGCACCGCCGCCCGATGGTCGAGGTGTTCGCCGAGGCGCTCGAGATCGCCGGCGCGGGCGGCGGCCCGGTGCACGTCGATCTCGACGTCGATGTGTGCGACCGCGCCGTCGCGCCGGGGTGCCCTGCGTCGGTGCCCGGCGGCATCTCGGCGTTCGAGCTGCGGCAGGCCGCTCGCGCCGCGGGTGCCGACCGTCGCGTCGAATCGGTCGACCTCGCCGAGGTCGATGCCACCGCGGATGCGCCCGATGGGCGTACGGTACGGTTGGCGGCACTCTGCGTGCTGGAGGTCGCTGCGGGCATCGCACTGCGCTGAGCAGGGCTGCGCGCGACCGACCCGACGGAAGGACGCATCGTGAAGACCCTTGTGCTCATGCGCCACGCGAAGTCGAGCTGGGACTCGCCAGGTCTCGCCGATCACGATCGCCCGCTGAACGAGCGCGGCCGCGAGGATGCACCGCGAATGGGCAGGCGGCTCATGGAACGCGGCATCGAGCCCGCGGTGATCATCACGAGCACTGCCGAGCGCGCACGGTCGACGGCCGCGCTGGTCGCGGGCGAACTCGGCATCCCCGCCGAGCGCATCGTCGCGGATGAGCGGCTCTATGCGGCGTCCGTCGACACGATGCTCCGAGTCATCCGTTCGCTCGACGATCGCCTCGAGTGCGCGATGCTCGTCGGCCACAACCCCGAGATGACCGACCTCGCGACCCGCTTCTCGAGAACGATCGAGGCGATGCCGACCGCCGCGATCGCCGTGTTCTCGTTGGAGGCAGCGTCATGGGCCGATGTGCGCCCCGCGATGAGCGCGGGCCCGCCCGCCGCACCGCCCGCCGCCGTGGCCTTCGATGCCCCCGATCGGACGCACGAGCGCGAATGGTGACCGGCCCGCCGAGGGCCGGCGCGCTTCTTCAGGTCAGCGCGCCGTCCTTCCAGGTGCGTGCGATGAGCGGCACCCCAGGTCGGTAGGCGAGGTGCACGTGGCTCGGCGCGGTGAGCTCGACGAGGTCGGCTCGCATGCCGGGGCGGATGGCGCCGACATCCGCTCGCCGAAGCGACGCAGCGCCGCCGGCCGTCGCAGCCCACAGCGCCTCGGCCGGGGTCATGCCCATGTCGCGCACGGCGACGGCGATGCAGAACGGCATCGAGCTCGTGAAGCTCGAGCCGGGGTTGCAGTCGCTCGCGAGGGCCACTGTGGCACCGGCGTCGATGAGCCGGCGCGCGTCGGGGTAGGGATGCCGGGTCGAGAACTCGACGCCGGGCAAGAGTGTCGCCACCGTGTCGGATGCCGCGAGCGCCGCGACATCCGCATCGCTCAGGTAGGTGCAGTGGTCGACCGAGGCGGCGCCGAGTTCGACCGCGAGCTGTACGCCGGGGCCTTCGCCGAGCTGGTTGCCGTGCACGCGCACGCCGAGCCCGGCTGCCGCGCCGGCCTCGAGCACGCGCCGTGACTGCTCGGCGGTGAAGGCGCCGCGCTCGCAGAATGCGTCGACCCAGCGCGAGTGGGGTGCGCACGCGGCGAGCATCTCGCCCACGACGAGGTCGACGTACGCCTCGGCGGCACGGTCCGCGTCGCCGCCGAACGCCGGGTCTTCACGGAAGTCGAACGGCACGACGTGCGCGCCGAGAAAGGTCACCTCGGAGGTGACCTCGCGGGCGAGGCGCACGAGCCGCTCCTCGTCGGCGACGCTCAGCCCGTAACCGCTCTTGATCTCGAACGTCGTGGTGCCCTGCGCGTGCAGCTCGGCGACGAACCCCGCGAGCCGCGCCCGCAGCTCGTCGTCGCTCGCGGACCGCGTCGCGGCGACGGTCGAGCGGATGCCGCCGGCCTCGTAGGGCTGCCCCGCCATGCGTGCGGCGAACTCCTCCGCCCGGTCGCCGCCGAAGACGAGGTGCGTGTGGCTGTCGACGAAGCCCGGGATCATCGCTCCGCCGTCGGCGTCGACGAAGTCGACCTCGGCGTCCCACAGCGTGCGGTGCTCGTCGGCCTCCCGGTCGTCGCCACGCTCGATTCGGAGTTCGAGCCGCTCGTCGGCGTGCGTCGCACTGCCGACCCACGCGATGCGCCCGCCTTCGACGAGTACTGCTGCGTCGCGCACGATGCCGAGCGGGCCCCCGTCGCGGCCGGGTGCCGGGTCGTTCGTGACCAGCTCCCCGATGTTCGTCAGAAGCATGCGCTGCACGGCGCCGCCGTCGTTCATGCCTCGAGCATGGGCACGCGGAGGCCCCGGTCGCGCGCAACCTCGATCGCCCGGTCGTAGCCCGCGTCGACGTGGCGCATGACCCCCGTGCCGGGGTCGTTCACGAGCACCCGGGCGATCTTCTCGGCCGCGAGCTCGGTGCCGTCGGCGACGATCACCTGGCCCGCGTGGATCGAACGGCCGATGCCGACGCCGCCCCCGTGGTGGATCGACACCCACGTCGCCCCCGAGGCCGTGTTCAGCAGGGCGTTCAGCAACGGCCAGTCGGCGATCGCGTCGGAGCCGTCGGCCATCGCCTCCGTCTCGCGATAGGGGCTCGCAACCGATCCAGAGTCGAGGTGGTCGCGTCCGATCGCGACCGGCGCGCTGAGCTCGCCCGACGCCACCATCTCGTTGAACTTCAGCCCTGCGAGGTGGCGCTCCTGGTAGCCGAGCCAGCAGATGCGGGCCGGCAGCCCCTCGAAGTGCACCTTCTCGCCGGCCTGCGTGATCCACCGGCGCAGGTGCTCGTCGTCGGGGAACAGTTCGAGGATCGCCCGGTCGGTCGCGGCGATGTCGGCGGGGTCGCCCGAGAGCGCGGCCCACCGGAACGGCCCCTTGCCCTCGGCGAAGAGGGGGCGGATGTAGGCGGGCACGAATCCGGGGAACGCGAATGCGCGGTCGTGTGCGAGCCCGCCGAGCTCGGCCTCGCGGCGGATCGAGTTGCCGTAGTCGAAGACCTCGGCGCCGGCGTCCTGGAACTCGGCCATCGCCTGCACCTGCCTGGCCATGCTCGCTCGCGCCCTTTCGGTGAAACCTTCGGGGTCTGCCGCCGCGAGCTCATGCCACTCGGCGACGCTCACGCCCTCTGGCAGGTACGAGAGCGGGTCATGCGCACTCGTCTGGTCGGTGACGATGTCGATCGCGACTCCTCGGGAGAGGAGCTCGGGGAAGACCGTCGCGGCGTTGCCGACGAGGCCGACGCTCAGCGGTGTGCGGGAGGCCTTGGCCGCGAGCACGCGGGCGATCGCGTCGTCGAGGTCGGAGGTCATCTCGTCGAGGTAGCCGTGCTCGACGCGCCGGGCGAGCCGGGACTCGTCGACGTCGACGATAAGCACGACGCCCTCGTTCATGGTGACCGCGAGCGGCTGCGCGCCGCCCATGCCGCCGCAGCCGCCGGTGAGGGTGAGCGTGCCGGCGAGGCTTCCACCGAACCGCTTTGCGGCCACAGCGCCGAACGTCTCGTAGGTACCCTGCAGAATGCCCTGTGTGCCGATGTAGATCCACGAGCCCGCGGTCATCTGGCCGTACATCGTGAGGCCCTGCTGCTCGAGCCGGCGGAACTCGGGCCACGTCGCCCAGTCGCCCACGAGGTTGGAGTTCGCGATGAGCACCCGCGGCGCCCACTCGTGCGTGCGGAACACGCCGACCGGCTTGCCCGACTGCACGAGCAGGGTCTCGTCGGCTTCGAGGTCTTCGAGGATGCGCACGATCGCGTCGAACGACTCCCAGTTGCGTGCGGCCCGGCCCGTGCCGCCGTAGACGATGAGGTCGTCGGGCCGCTCGGCGACCTCTGGGTCGAGGTTGTTCATGAGCATGCGCAGGGGTGCTTCGGTCTGCCAGCTCTTCGCGGTGAGCTCGGAGCCGCGGGAGGCACGGACGGTGCGCGGGCCGGAGGATGTGGCGGGTGCGTCGGTCATGTTCCGATGCTCGCTCACCGGTGCGGCGTCGACAACGGATGCCGCGTGCTCGCTGTCTGGAATCCCAGACGGGCTGCACCTCGCCCGCGCATGAGGCGGTCAGCCGAGCTGGATGCCGCGGGCCGCCATGAACGGCACGGCGTCGACGGCCGTGCCGTCGAGCCGCACCTCGAAGTGCAGGTGGCAGCCGGTCGAGGCGCCGGTGCTGCCGACGGTGCCGATGAGCTGGCCGGCCGAGACCGTGTCGCCGGCGTTGACGAGGATGCCGCCCGCGGCGAGGTGCGCGTACCCGGTCGAGACGCCCGCTCCGTGTTCGAGCATGATCCAGTTGCCGTAGCTGCCGTTCGGGCGAGCCTCGACGACGATGCCTCCGGTGGCGGCGAAGACCGGCGTGCCGCAGCTCGCCGCGACATCCGTGCCGCGGTGGAACTCGTTGACGCCGGCGATCGGCTTGTTCGGTCGCGGACCGTACCCGTCGGTCTGCCGCCCGGCGACCGGAGGAGCCCAGCCCTGGTCGCTCAGCTGCCCGGCGTCGCGCGGGAGCGAATCGATGAGCGAGACGCTCGTCGCTGCGACGCTGGTGCGCAGCCCCGAGAGCTCGGCACGAGCGGATTCGAGCGCGCGCTCGGCGTCGGCAACAGCGGCCCTGGCCGACTCGACCGGAACGGCTTCGACGTCGGCCCAGGCCTCGGCGGCGCGTTCTTCGGCGGTGTCGGCCTCGTCGGCGCGCTTCTGGGCGATCTTCTGCAGCTTCTCGGCGTCGCCGGTGATCTGCTCGACGCGTTCGACGCCGCCGAGCCCGGCGAGGAGGTCTTTGCCGGAGCCGAACGCCGCCGCCATCGAGGTGAGCGACGAGTCACCGCCGCGCGATGCGGCGAAGGCCACCGCGGCCGCGGCATCGGCATCGGCGCGGGCGATCTCGGCGTTCTCCAGAAGCTGCACGGCGAGCGTTCGGGCGGTGGCGCGGGTCGACTGAGCGGACTCGAGCTCGGCCTGGGCTGCGCTGAGGGCGGTGGTCGCCCGGTCGAGGGCGGTGCGCGCGCCGAGCAGCGAGCTGAGCTGCGGGTCGACGCCGGTCGAGATGCGCGCGTACGGCCCGCTGCCGACGAGCAACGGTGTGCCCGGCGCGGTCACCGGTGCCGTCGGTGCGGCCGGTGGCTGAGTGGTGGCCGGCGGTTCGGTCGGTTCGGGAGTCGGCGTCGGCTCGGGGGTGGGCGTCGGGGTCGGTTCGGGAGTCGGAGTCGGCGTCGGCGTCGGCTCGGGGGTGGGCGTCGGCGTCGGTTCGGGCGTCGGCGTCGGCGTCGGAGTGGGGTCTGGGCTGGGCTCCGGTGTCGGAGTCGTCGTGGGTGCCGGTGTGGTCGGCTCGGTCGTCGTCGACGGGGGTTCCGTCGTCGGATCGACCTCTTGCGCCGACGCCGGACTGATGCCCGAGATACCCAGCACGATCACTGCCGCTGCGGCGGCGAGCGACAACCCGTCTGGCCGGGCGCGGCGCGCTCGGGGCGGGTCTTGGGGCCAGGGCTTTCGATGCATCAGCGACATACGGTTCCGTTCGACGACCGGCTTCGGGGCCGACACGTCACCTCAGTCTCTCAGCGGAGGCAGGGCGGCACAACTCCTGAGCCCATCGAACCCGCACCCGTGTTCGGGGCACATCCGGCAGTTCCGCCGCCGGGCACGCTCGCCGTCAGTCGAGTGTGCCGGCCGCTGACCTCGCCGCCGAGACGACCTCGCCCCGCGCGACCAGGGCCGAGACGGCCTCGATCTCGGGGGAGAGGAAGCGGTCCGCCCCCGGTACCGCACCTGCTTCAGCGACGAGCGAGACGACCGCTCCGGTGGCGGCTCCGGGCACGAGCGGCGCCCGGAGCGCGAGGCCACGCGCGGCGGTCATGACCTCGATCGCGAGCACTCGGGAGAGTCCGTCGACCGCTCGGCGCAGCTTGCGTGCGGCCGCCCACCCCATCGACACGTGGTCTTCCTGCATCGCCGACGACGGGATCGAGTCGACGGATGCCGGCACCGCGAGCCGCTTCAGTTCGCTGACGATGCCCGCGGCGGTGTACTGGGCGATCATGAGGCCCGAGTCGACGCCGACCTCGTGGGCGAGGAAGGGCGGCAGCCCCTGGTTGCGCGCGCGGTCGAGGAATCGGTCGGTGCGTCGCTCGCTCATCGATGCCACGTCCGCCACCGCGATCGCGAGGAAGTCGAGCACGTACGCGACCGGCGCGCCGTGGAAGTTGCCGTTCGACTCGACGCGGCCGTCGAGCGTGAGCACCGGGTTGTCGACGGCGCTCGCGAGCTCGGCATCGGCGACGGATGCCGCGTGCGCGAGCGTGTCACGCGCGGCGCCGTGCACCTGGGGGGCGCAGCGCAGCGAGTAGGCGTCTTGCACGCGGGTGCACTCGGGCCCCTTGTGGCTCGCGACGATCGGGGAGTCGGCGAGCAGGCGCCGCAGGTTCGAGGCCGAGACCGCTTGCCCTCGCTGCGGGCGGAGCGCGTGCAGGTCTTCGGCGAAGACGGCGTCGGTGCCCATGAGGCCTTCGACGCTCATCGACGCGGCGACGTCGGCGGTGGTGAGCAGCATCCGCAGGTCGTCGATCGCGAGGGCGAGCATGCCGAGCATGCCGTCGGTGCCGTTGATGAGAGCGAGGCCCTCCTTCTCGGCGAGGTGGAGCGGCGTGATGCCGGCTGCAGCGAGGGCGCTCGCGGCATCCGTCGCAACGCCGCCGGCGTCGCGGACCTCGCCTTCGCCCATCGCCACGAGCGCGCAGTGCGCGAGGGGAGCGAGGTCGCCGGAGCATCCGAGTGAGCCGTACTCGCGCACGACCGGGGTGATGCCGGCGTTCAGGATCGCCGCGTAGGTCTCGGCGGTCTCGCGGCGCACGCCCGTGCGGCCGGTCATGAGGGTCGACAGGCGAAGCAGCATGAGCGCGCGCACGACCTCGGCCTCGACCTCGGCGCCCGAGCCGGCGGCGTGCGACCGCACGAGGCTCGCCTGCAGCTGCGCTCGGCGCTCCTCGGCGATGAAGGTCGTGGCGAGCGCCCCGAACCCGGTCGAGATGCCGTAGTGCGGTTCGGGGTCTGCGGCGAGGCCCTCGACGATCGCACGGCTCGCGGCGACGCCGTCGAGTGCGCCGGGGTCGAGCACGACGGATGCTCCGTGGCGCGCGACGGCGACGACGTCGTCGATGCTCAGGGCGCCGGTGCCGACGGTGACGGATGCCGCGGCGCGCGCGGGTGCTGAGGTGATGCTGCTCATACCTCCGATTCCACACTGCGTCGGTGCGCGCGGAAACGCCCTGACACCCGCCATCGTCCGGTATCCCAGACGCGGCGTAGGCTGATTGCCGTGAGCCAGCAATCGAAGGTGCCTGCCGCAGATCAGACGCTCGCGATCCTCGCCCACCTCGCGGCGCAGCGAGGGCCGGCACCCGCGGCGACGATCGCCTCGGCGCTCGGCATCCCGCGATCGACGGTCTACCACCTGCTCGCCGTCATGCAGGAGCGCGGCTTCGTCGTGCACCTGCCGGAGGAGCGCCGCTACGGTCTGGGCGTCGCCGCGTTCGAGCTCTCGAGCGGGTTCTCGCGCCAGCAGCCCCTCGCCCGGCTCGGGCGCCCCCTCGTCGCGGCGCTCGTCGACCGCCTCGGCGAGAGCGGGCATCTCGCGGTGCTGCACGGGCGCGATGTGCTCTACCTCGTCGAGGAGCGCGCCCCGCGGCGGCCGTCGCTCGTCACCGACGTCGGTGTGCGGTTGCCCGCGCACCTCACGGCCACCGGCCGCGCGATGCTCGCCGTGCTGCCGCCCGCGCAGCTGCGCGCCCTCTACCCCGACCGGGCCGCGTTCGCGTCGCGGCTCCCCCAGGGTGAAGCGGATGCCCCGCATGGCGGGGACTGGAGCTACGGGCGCCTGAAGCGCGTGCTCGCCGTGGTGCGCGAGCAGGGGTGGGCCGGCGAAGACGGAGAGGTCACCGGCGGTCTCGCCTCGGTCGGGGCGGTCGTGCGCGATCACGTCGGCTGGCCCGCCGCCGCGATCGCGATCACGTTTCCGGATGCCGCATCCGACGAGGTGCTCGCAGGCTTCGTGCCGGCCGTGCAGGAGGCCGCGGCGACCCTCGCACGCCGCATCGGCCCGCACCGCTGAGCGAGCGACGCTCAGCATTCGCCCATGCGGCATCCGATAGCGTGGCGGCGGCCGCCGAGCGCCGATCATCGACCCAGAACCGAGAGCCGAGACACGACTTGCTGATGACTGAGCAACACGGCTTCACCGGCCTCACCGGATTCGCCGCCGACGTGCTGAACTCCCTCGGCGACATCGGGGTCGGGGTGCTGGTCTTCCTCGAGGTGCTGATCCCTCCGATCCCGAGCGAGGTCATCCTGCCGTTCGCGGGATACCTCAGCCAGTCGGGCGACCTCCACCTCGGATGGCTGATCTTCTGGTCGACCCTCGCCTCCGTCATCGGCGCGCTCGTGCTCTACGGGCTCGGCGCCGTCGTCGGCCTCGACCGTGCCATCCGCTGGATCGCGTGGACGCGTCTCGTCAGCCTCACCGACCTCGAGCGAGGTGCCGGCTGGTTCCATCGACACGGCCGCTCGTCCGTGCTCGTCGGGCGCATGATCCCCGGCGTGCGCAGCCTGATCTCGCTGCCCGCGGGTGCCGACCGCATGCCGCTGCTCTCGTTCTGCCTCTTCACCGCCATCGGCTCCGGCCTCTGGAACACCCTGCTGATCGGCGTCGGCGCTGCGCTCGGCACGCAGCACGCGCTGCTCGAGGAGTACCTGCAGTACCTCGATTGGGTCGTCTACGGCGCGATCGCCATCGCACTCGCGGTGCTCGTCATCCGCCGCATCCTCGAGCACCGGCGCCTCTCCGACGAAGCGCTCCGCCTCAGCGACGAAGCCGTTCGCGAGCCCGACGAAGCCTCCGTCTGACCGGGCGCAGGAATGCCGTCACGAGCAGGGTGAAGACCGGGTTCACCGGGAAGAAGCCGAGCCAGATGGCCACCGCCTGCTTCCAGCGCGGCGGCGCAGGCGGCCGGTCTCCATCTTCGCCGGAACTGTGCCCGCCCGAGTTCGCCAATCCGATCGCGCGAGCGTTCCGAACTCCTTTGCGCACGGCAGACGTCGTGCCTCGAGAAGGAGGAACCTCATGCGAAACTCCCCGAACCGCATCGTCGCGACCATCTTCGGTGCGGTCTACCTGCTCGTCGGACTGCTCGGATTCGCCGTCACCGGCGGCGTCGGGTTCATCGCGACCGAGGGAGGCCTGTTGCTCGGCGTGTTCGCCGTGAACCCGCTCCACAACGTGGCCCACCTGTTGATCGGCGCCGCGCTCCTCATCGGCGGCATCGTCTCGGCGACCGCGGCGAAGGCGGTCAACGCGACCGTCGGTGCCGCCTACCTGCTGCTCGGCATCGTGGGGTTCTTCCTCGTGGGCACGGCAGCGAACATTCTCGCGCTCAACACGGCCGACCACTTCCTGCACCTCGCGAGCGCGATCGTGCTCCTGGGAGTGGCGCTCGGGTTCGAGCGCTCCGGACGCATGGTGACGGCATAGGGAACCGGCCATGCACGCACTGACGGCTACCGTGCGAACCTGGCCGATGCTCGCCGCGCTCGGCGCCGCACTCGTGCTGATCGCGCTCGCCGCCGGTGCCGGGGGAGTGATGCAGCCCGCCCTGCTCGTGCTCGGCGTCGCCGCGCTCGGCTGGGGCGGGCTCGCACTCCACACGGGGCGAGTCCTCGCCCCGGCGACCGTGCTCGTCGTGGCCGCCGCTTCGCTCGTGGGGACGGCGACGGCGGTCGCGACGGGCTCGGCCGCGACAGCGGATGTCGCGCCTGGCCCGCTCGCCGCGGCATCCGTCTTCATCGTGGTCGTGGCGTTCTCGGCAGGCCTCGTGCTGCGGGGCCGTGACCGTGGTCGCGGAGCCGCGACGGAGACTCGAGGCGATCGCGCGACATCCGACACCGCGCGGCTCATCGGCCTGGTCGCGGGCGCCGCGCTCGTTGCCGCGCTCGCGACCCCGGCGCTCGCCGCGACCGAAGCCGGTGAGTCCGCCGTGCCGCACGGCACCCACCAGCAGGCTCCCGATTCACCCTCGCGGGAATCCGACCGGCCGGGGGGCCACGCGCACTGAGCGGGTTCGGTCGGTCGTCGCCGACCTCCGTGCGAACGACGCCCTGATGGTCGCACTGCCGCGCAGCGCGACCGTCAGCAGCGCGAGTGAGATGACGGCCTGCACCGGGCCGAAGCCCGAGATGAGCACGACGGCGACGCCTGCCACTCCGCAGATCGCATCGAGAGCTGCGGCGCCGCGACCCGTTGCGACGGAAGCCGCCGCTGGAGCGCCCCCTCGCCGACCCCGCTCGAACCGCGCGAACACGATCGTCACACCCGCGACCGCGGCGGCGGCGAGGCCCAGCCACAGCGGACGACTCGCCCACCAGCCGGCCGTCATCGGCTCGGGCAGTGCGAGGCCGAACCCGGCATTGGCGACGAGCAGCGCGCCCGCGAGCGCGACGAGCACGGGCATGTGCCAGAGGTAGATCGTCATCGCGCGCTCGCCCACGGCAGAGACGAGCCGGGAGGCATCCGTTCGACGGGTCCAGGCCCTGATGCGCGGGCGCGCCAGCTGGAAGAGCGCCAGCTGGGCGGCGCCGAGCACCACGAGGCAGACGGTCGGGGGGTTGAGGTTGACGTACATGTCGGCGGAGTACGGCCCGGCGAGCGTGATCGCGGCGAGCAGCGCGAGCGCGCCGCCGGCGATCGACCAGAGGGCAGTCGGCGAGAACCGGTCGAACCCGCCGTCGGCGAGGTGGAACCCGAGTTGCTGCACGAGCAGCCACACGAGCAGGAGGTTCAGCAGACCGATGCCGTCGACCCCCGTCGAGAAGCGCAGCACGTCGACTGCGACGACGCCCGCAAGCAGAGCAAGGGGCGTGCTCACGCGGGCCCGCTCGTGTGCGCGCACCATGAACGGCACGAGCGCCGACGTCGCGAGATAGACGCCGAGGAACCAGAGCGGCTGGCCGATGCGGAAGCCGGCCGTCGCCACGAGTTCGGGCGGAAGGCCGCCGAGCGAGAGCGCCACGAGTGCGGCGGCGACCACGGAGACGAGCACGATGGCCGGCCGCACGAGCCGCTCGACGCGTGCCCGCACGTAGTCGGCGCTGCTGGCCCCGCGTGATCGCATCGAGCGCCAGTGGTGCAGGCTCGAGAATCCGCCCGCGATGAAGAAGAGCGGCATGATCTGCACGAACCAGCTCACCGCGGCGAACCAGCCCTGCCCCTCGAGTGCGTTCTCGAGCACGGGTCCGCTCGGCCCGAGGCTCACGCCGACCATCATCGCGTGCAGCGCGAAGACCACCACGAGCAGCACCACCCGAATGACGTCGACGCTCGAATCGCGGGCGACCGCAGTCGAAGGTCGAGCGGATGCCGCGTCGCCCCGCGTGGTCGAGGGTACGAGTACGTCGGTCATGACCATCTCCATCCGGGCGGCCTCTCCGCCCTTGCAGGGCAGGCTAGAAAAGCGGCGCCGGAGTGGGCATCACCCGGCGGAGTGGTTCTGTGCGGTACCGGCGTACGGTCAGGATCCCGGCTGCACGAGCCCGGTGTCGTACGCCAGCACGACGGCGTGCACGCGGTCGCGCAGGCCGAGCTTCGAGAGGATCTTCGACACGTGCGTCTTCACCGTCTGCTCGGCTATGAAGAGGGCTGCGGCGATCTCGGTGTTCGAGAACCCGCGTCCGACGAGGGTCAGCACCTCGCGCTCCCGTTCGGTGAGTTCGGAGAGACGGCCCGCGTCGATGCGCGGCGGGGCCGACCGCGCGAAGTCCTCGATGAGACGCCGCGTCACGCTCGGCGCGAGCAGCGCGTCACCCGAGGCCACGACGCGCACCGCGACGACGAGTTCTTCGGGCGTGGCGTCTTTCAGCAGGAACCCGCTCGCCCCGGCACGCAGCGCCTCGTAGACGTAGTCGTCGATGTCGAACGTCGTCAGCATGAGCACGCGCGGCACGTAGTCGCTCGAACGTGGCGGCGTCTGCAGGGCACGGGTCGCTTCGAGTCCGTTGCGGCCGGGCATGCGCACGTCCATCACGACGACGTCGGGGCGCAGCTCGTGCGCCATGGCGACCGCTTCGTCGCCGTCGGCCGCCTGGCCGACGACCTCGATGCCGGTCTGCGCGTCGAGCACGGCAGCGAAACCGGCGCGCACCATCGCCTGGTCGTCGGCGATGAGCACCGAGATCGTCACACCGAGCCTCCGTCCGACCCGATCGGAAGGGTCGCCAGAACACGGTATCCGCCACCGGGCCGTTCGCCGAACTCCGCGCGCCCGCCGAGGAGCCCCGCGCGCTCACTGATGCCGATGAGCCCGTGGCCACCGCCCCTGGCGTCGGGCGCCGCGGCATCCGTCGCCGTCTCGTTGTCGATGCAGACGACGAGGTCGCTCGCGAGCACCTCAACCGAGACGAAGGTGGGCGCGCCCGGCGCGTGGCGAACGACGTTGCTGAGCGCCTCCTGCACGATGCGGTACGCGGTCGTGGCAGCCAGCCCGCCGTCGGGAAGGCGCTCGGCGAGGGTGAGGGTCACCGGAACTCCGGCGCGCTCGACGGATGCCGCGAGCTCGGGCAGCTCGGCCAGCCCGGGTTGCGGCGCCGTCTCCGCCGCGGTATCGGTGCTCCGGAGCACCCCCAGCAGGTGGCGCATCTCGGTCATCGCGGAGCGCGCCGAGACGGCGATCTCGGCGAACTCCGTCTTGGCGTCGTCGCTCAGCCCGGTGACGCGGTACGGCGCACTCGTCGCCTGCACATGGATGATCGACAGGCCGTGCGCGACGACATCGTGCAGCTCGCGAGCGATGCGGTTGCGCTCCTCGACGAGCACGCGGCGCTGCTGCTCCGACGCGGAGTGCGCGCGCTCGCGGAAGAGCTCGACGCCGATCACGCGTCGCTGTGCGAGCAGCACGGCGACAGCACACGCGAGTGCCGTGACGGCCGCACCAGTGATCATGCTCGCCGCGGCGCCCGTGTCGAAGAAGGCGAACGGCAGGGTCACGACGACCCCCGCGCCCCACGCGATGAGTCCGAGCCACCACTCCCACATGAGTCCGAGCACGATGAGCAGCACGCTCTGGCTGACGATCGAGGTGACCGGCCACGGCCACGGCGCCCCGTCGGAGTTCATGGAGAGCAGCGCGAAGGCGAGCAGCCCCGCGGCGGAGACTCCGGCGGCGACCCACGGCCACCGCACCGCGAGCGGCAGTGCCACGGCGAGCGCGAGGCTCGTGGCAGCGGCGGCGAGCAGTTCGATGTCGTAGATCGTCGCGGCCAGCGGCAGGGACACCGACAGGAGGATCACCGCGAGCAGCGACGTCGACACCTGCATCCACGCGCGGAACTGGCGCTCGTCGGCGGTGATGCGGGCCAGTCGCGCGGGTGCCGCCGGGATGGACGGCGCAGACGACGGCGACGGTCGCGGTGGTGCAGACGGTCGCGGTGGTGCCGGCGCGTGCGGCGGTGCTGCGCGCGGCACCGGCGCCGCGGCATCCGCCGGACCGTGTTCTGAATGATGGATCTGCGCCATGATGCCAGTAGCCAACCACGCGGAGCGCTGTGCTGCATCCCTCCCTCGGGCGATTCGCTCCCCTACGCGGGTACGGTGCCGATCAGCCGTGCGGGCGGAGGCCGGCGGGCGGGGTGACGCCGTCGACGACCGTATCGGGGCGCATTCCCGCCGAGGCGTGCTCGTCGCGCAGCCGCTGGGCAGCGTTCTTGGCGATCACGCGGTCGTCCCGGAGAGGCAGTCGCACCTGCTCCTCTGCGGGAATGCCGGCGCGCAATTGCCGAGCACGTTCGACCTCCGTGTCGAGCACCGCTCCGAAGAGCATCGCGAGGTTCGACAGCCAGACCCACAGGAGGAAGGCGACGACCCCGCCGAGGATGCCGTAGATGCGCTCGTAGGTGCCGACCCCGAAGACGTAGAGGGCGAAGAGCGCCGTCGTGACGATCCACGCGAGCAGGGCGACGATCGCCCCGACGCTGAGCCATCGCAGGTTCCGCCGCTTCACGTTCGGCGCGGCCCAGTAGAGCAGCGCCATCACGAGGATGCCGATCGCGGCGAGCACCGGCACCTTCGCGAGGTCCCACCAGAAGGCGACGCCCTCGTCGAGGCCGAGCACGCGGGCGGTCGCTGCGGCCACGGGGCCGGTCACCACGAGGCCCGCCGCGGCGATCGCGCCGAGCACGACGAGCACTGCCGAGACCGCGATCATCGCGGGACGCATCTCCCAGAACGGACGACCCTCCTTGACCCCGTAGATGCGGTTCATGCCGCGGCCGAACGATCCGACGTATCCCGATGCGGCCCAGAGCGTGGCGACCAGACCGGTCGCGAATGCCAGACCGGCGTGCGAGGCGTTGGCCAGTTGGTCGAGGGGCTCACGAAGGGCATCGGCGACGGATGCCCCGCCGAGCTCCTCCACGACCTGCAGCCCATCGGCGACCACGGCTTCGGCGCTGCCGAAGATGCCGAGCAGCGCGAACGCCGCGAGGAGCGCGGGGAAGGCCGTGAGCAGCCCGTAGAACGTGAGGGCCGCCGCGATGTCGTGCGACTGGTTGATGCGGTACTCGTGCACCGTGCGCGTGACGATGATGCGCCAGTCGGCGCGGGACAGCTGCACGGGTGAGTCGTGGCCGGATGACTCCTCGGAATCGTGATCGGTTCGCTGGTGTGCGGGCATGCTGCCTCCCGTTGTGACGCCCCGAGCCTACGGCTCGTGGACGCGCCCGCACAGGGGGTTGCGAACGTCGCTCAGCTGCTCAATCGAGGTGTGCGTGCAGGAACGCCGCGACGCGAGCGCGCATCGCCTCGTCGAGGAGTCCGATCGAGTGATCACCGCCCGGCACGATCGCGAGTTCGACGGCGACCCCGGCGGTCGTGAGCGTCGACGCGAGCCGCTGCGACTGACCGAGCGGCACGACCTCCGACTCGGAGTGGCCGATGAAGAACGGCGGATCGCTCGGGTCGGCGTGCGTGCCCGCCGAGGCTTCCGTTGCCTGGGGGCACTGCTCGTCGCTCGCGCCCGGCTCGCAGCCGAGGTAATCGCCGATGATGCGATGCAGCCAGTCGGATGCCCCGTCGGCCACGAGCTCGGACGCCCCGAGCCCGACGGGGCCCGAGAGCTCGGCGACCGCCGCGACTCGCGAACCCGTCTCGAGCGGACCGTCGCCCGTGGTGCCGAGCAGTGCCGCAAGGCTGCCGCCGGCCGAGCCGCCGAACGCGCCGATTCGATCGGGATCCATGCCGAAGCGCGCCGCCTGCTCGGGCGCGCGCAGCCACTCGACCGCGAGGGCGACGTCGTCGATCGCCGCCGGGAAGACTGCGCCCGGCACGAGTCGATAGTTGACGGATGCCGCGACGAAGCCTTCACTCGCGAGCCACAGGCAGGTGCCTCGCCAGTCGGCGTTCGCCTTGTCGCCACGAGCCCAGCTGCCGCCGTGGATCGAGACGACCGCGGGCAGGGGCTCATCGGCGAGCGCGGCTGCGGGGGGCGTGCAGACGTCGAGCGTGAGCATGGTGCCGTCTTCGCGCACTCCGTATTCGAGGTCTGCCTCGACCCGGATGCCGGGCGGCGCCGTGAACGTGCGGATTCCGATGATCTCGGTGCCGGCGCTTGCAGCGTCGACGCCTCGCGGGTCGATCTCGCGCAGCGGCAGGTGGAAGCCCGAGAGCGCGCTCACGCTCGCGATGGCGGCTGCAGCGGCCTGGGCGGCCCACATCACTCGCCGGGCGCGAGTGCCGGAGCCGCCTGTGCGTCGGGTCGAGGTCACACCGGGCTCCGTGGTTCAGGGGTGGAGTGATGCTACCTCACGTTCGGACGACCACGCGCCCGCGTGGCCCTGTTCGATCGCGGATCGCGCTCGCTACGCTGGGCTCGACGCGGCTCCGCACCGTGCCGTCACGGGTCGACCGGAGCGCGAGACGTGAGGGGCGCGCGACATGAGTGACGACCGGATCCCGAAGGACGCATCGTCGGAACCGACCGGAGCGCCGCCCCAGTCGTCTCCGGCCGACGCGCCGGCGAAGACCGCGGGAGTGAGCCGGGCCATGCTGCTCTGGGTCGGCGCAGCCGTCGTGCTCCTCTCGTTCGTGGCGTCGTTCCTCGGGGCGACCATGGCGCGTTCGACCGATGCGAACGAGGCGATCGCCACCCCGACGCCGACGGCCGTCGATGAGGTCGACGAGGCCGCTTATGAGGAGGCGTTCGCCGAGATCCTGCCGGCCGGATCCGCCGTTCGCGCTGGGTCGGGCGTGCCCGCGTCGGGCAAGGGATACGACGGTGACGTCTACATCGACATCGCCACGTCCGACGTCTACCTCTTCACGGATGGCGACTGGGCGCTCGTCGGCAACATCCGGGTGTCGGCGGCGGAGAACCTCGCCGGCGCGCCGGGTGCGACCGGCGAGACCGGTGCGACCGGAAAGACCGGTGCGACCGGGGAGACGGGCGCGCCCGGCGAAAGCGGCGCACCTGGCGCACCCGGCACCCAAGTCGTGCTGGGCGCCGGCGAACCGGCCCCCGAGACGTGCACGACCGACGGCGACGTGTTCATCGACACCGAGACGGTGACGTTCTACCAATGCACCGGCGGGGTCTGGGTGCTCTCCAGTGCCACGGCCGCACCGGAGGCGGCACCAGAGGGCTGAGCTGCCCGGCGCCAGGGCCGTCCGACCGCAGGGCGGATGCCGCGTGCGGGACTTTCCCAGATGATTCAGGTATCGTGGCCCAGTCGGTTCTGGACACCGCGCTGTGCGCGGATGGGTTTGTGAGTCCAAAGGGCCGGTTTCGGGGCAATGGCCTCGGATAGTCACCGTATGTGAACGGCCCCGGTCGACGATGCTCCGGGTTCTCAGTGTGCTGCGCCAGCAGTGGTGCTGCCATGTACATGAGTACAACCCAGGAAGTCACCATGCCCAAGAACAAGAAACCCCAAGGCGGCAGGCCCGCCAGGAACTTCGATCCCTCGTACGCGAAGGGGGGCTCGAAGGGCGGTCCGGCGCGCTCCGGATCGCAGAAGCCCGGGTCGCGGAGCGAAGGCCACCGCGGCTACCGCCCCGAGGCCGACGCACCCCGTAAAGAGCGTTGGTCGCGCGATGAGCGCGTCGCGTCGGGCCGCACCCCGCACCGATCCGATCGTGACGGTCGTGACGAGCAGGCTCCCCGTTCGTACGACCGCAACGACCGCAACGACCGCCCGGCGCGTTCGTACGGTCGTGACGAGCGTGCTCCTCGTTCGTTCGACCGCAACGACCGTAATGACCGTCCGTCGCGTTCGTACGGTCGTGACGAGCGTCGCTCGAGCGATCGGGCGCCGCGTTCCTTCGATCGCAACGACCGTCCCGCCCGCTCGTTCGACCGCAACGACCGCAGTGACCGTGCTCCCCGCTCGTTCGACCGCAGTGACCGTGCTCCCCGTTCCTTCGACCGCAACGACCGCAACGACCGCAGTGACCGTGCTCCCCGTTCCTTCGACCGCAACGACCGGCCGACCCGTTCCTTCGACCGCCCCGGTTTCAAGGAGTCCGGCCGCCGCGACTCGAGTTTCTACCCGGCCAAGGATCAGGGCCGACGCCGCACCCAGAACGACGATGTCGTGCTCGAGCGGCTCGAGGCCGAGGCCATCCAGGCGACCGACGCCGAGGGTGTGAGCTTCGCCGACCTCGGACTCGGCGGCAACGTCGTGCGCGCGCTCAAGGATCTCGGAGCCGAGTCGCCGTTCCCGATCCAGGCCGCGACCATCCCTGTCGTGCTCGAGGGTCGCGACGTGCTCGGCCGCGGCAAGACCGGCTCGGGCAAGACCATCGCCTTCGGTGCCCCGACCGTTGAGCGACTCATGAAGCTCTGGGCCGCGTCCGGCAAGGCCGGCGGCAAGCGCCAGATGGGCCGCAAGCCCCGCGCGCTCATCCTCGCTCCGACCCGGGAACTCGCCCTGCAGATCGACCGCACCGTGCAGCCCATCGCCCAGAGCGTCGGCCTCTTCACCACGCAGATCTACGGCGGCGTGCCGCAGCACCGTCAGGTCGGCGCGCTCCAGCGCGGCGTCGACATCGTGATCGGCACCCCCGGTCGCATCGAAGACCTCATCGAGCAGCGCCGCCTCGACCTCTCCGAGGTCGTCATCACGGTGCTCGACGAGGCTGATCACATGTGCGACCTCGGCTTTCTCGAGCCGGTGCAGCGCATCATCCGTCGCACCGCCGAGGGCGGGCAGAAGCTCCTCTTCTCGGCGACCCTCGACCAGGGCGTCGCCGCGCTCGTCGACGAGTTCCTCGTCGACCCGGCCGTGCACGAGGTCGCCGGTGAAGACCAGGCCTCCTCGACGATCGAGCACCGCGTGTTCGTCATCGGCAACCACGAGAAGCGCGACATCGTCGCCGAACTCGCGAACCGCGAGGGCAAGACCCTCGTGTTCAGCCGCACCCGCGCGTTCGCCGAAGACCTCACCGAGCACCTCGAGGACTACGGCATCCGCGCCGTCGCGCTGCACGGCGACCTGAACCAGTCGCGTCGCACGCGCAACCTCCAGCAGCTCACGAGCGGCCGGGTCAACGTGCTCGTGGCGACGGATGTCGCGGCACGCGGCATCCATGTCGATGACATCGACCTCGTGATCCAGGCCGACGCGCCCGATGAGTACAAGACCTACCTGCACCGCTCGGGCCGCACCGGTCGCGCCGGCAAGGCCGGTCAAGTCGTCACGCTCATCCCGCGCAACCGCCAGCGTCGCATGGTCGAACTGCTCGACCGTGCCGAGATCGACGTCGACTTCGTCGACATGCGCCTCGGCGATGACTTCGCCGGCGAGCTCGAGCGCGGCACGGCCGATGAGGAACTCGCCGGCTGAGGCACCCCCGATGAGCCACGAGTGCCCGCGTCCAGACGGACGCGGGCACTCGTGCACTCAGCTCTTCCACGCTTGATGTTTGCAGTGGCCTCACAATCATGGGCGGCGTGGGGCGCGACTGGCGCCTGGGACATCCGTTTGCCATAATTACTACCTGAACGGTCGGTCAGAAATTGTTCCGAGCGAGCGGATGTCGCGGCGCCTGCCTACGCTGGGTGCGACGTTCCACCACAGACAGTGCGGTCAGGAGTGAACTATGGCTGAGGCCTACCTCGTCGGGGGCGTTCGCACGCCGGTCGGGCGCTACGGCGGAGCGCTCGCGGGCGTTCGGCCAGACGATCTGGCGGCGCTCGTCGTCGGCGAACTCGTGCGCCGCACCCGTCTCGACCAGGCCGGTGAGCTCGGCGCGATCGACGAGGTCATCCTCGGCGCCGCCAATCAGGCGGGCGAAGACAACCGCAACGTCGCGCGCATGTCGGTGCTGCTCACCGGCCTGCCCGACGAGGTGCCCGGCATCACGGTCAACCGCCTCTGCGCTTCTGGCATGTCGGCGATCACGATGGCCTCACAGGCGATCCGGGCCGGCGACGCCGACCTGATCATCGCCGGCGGCGTCGAATCGATGACCCGCGCGCCGTGGGTGCAGGCCAAGCCCGACCGGGCATGGGCGAAGCCCGGCGCCGCCTACGACACCTCGATCGGCTGGCGCTTCCCGAACCCGAAGCTCCTCGCCCGCGACAAGGCCACCTTCTCGATGCCCGAGACGGCCGAAGAGGTCGCCCGCATCGACGGCATCACGCGCGAAGAGGCCGATGCCTTCGCGCTGCGCTCGCAGCAGCGTGCGGCGGCGGCGATCGAAGGCGGCCGGTTCGAGGCCGAGATCGTGGGCGTGCCGACGCATCGCGGCGAGGTGCTCGTCGACGAGGGCCCCCGGCCCGAGACCACGCTCGAGGCACTTGCCGGCTTGCGGCCGGTCGTGCACGGCGGCTCGATCGTGACGGCCGGCAACTCGAGCGCACTGAACGACGGCGCCTCGGCGATCCTCGTCGCGAGTGCCGCCGCCGTCGAGCGCTACGGACTCACGCCGCGTGCCCGTGTCGTCGTCGGCGCCTCGGCCGGGCTGCCGCCCGAGATCATGGGTCTCGGGCCCGTGCCCGCAACCGAGAAGGCGCTCGAGCGTTCGGGCGTCGACCTCGACGACATCGGCTCGGTCGAACTCAACGAGGCCTTCGCAACCCAGTCGATCGCGTCGATGCGCCGCCTCGGGCTCGACCCCGAGCGCGTCAACGTCGACGGGGGAGCCATCGCACTGGGGCATCCGCTCGGCTCGTCGGGCTCACGGCTCGTCGTGACGCTGCTCGGCCGCATGGAGCGCGAGCAGTCGCGTTACGGCCTGGCCACGATGTGCGTCGGCGTCGGACAGGGCAGCGCGCTCATCGTGGAGCGGGTGTGATGCCCGCCGCCCGCGCCGCCGCGTCGGACGGCACCGAGTCGCCGTTGCTCGTCGAGCGGCGGGGCGATCGGGTCGTCGCCACCCTGAACCGGGCCGAGAAGCGCAACGCGATCGACCAGGCCACGATCGACGCCCTGCACGTGCTGTGCGCCGAACTCGAGGCGGTTCCGCGCACGCTCATCCTCACGGGCGCTGACGGGGTCTTCGCCTCGGGTGCCGATATCGCCGAGCTTCGCGAACGGCGAGCGGATGACGCGCGCGCGGGCATCAACGCGAACGCCTTCGTTCGGCTCGCGCTGCTGCCGATGCCCGTGATCGCCGCCCTCGACGGATACGCCCTCGGCGGCGGTGCCGAACTCGCATACGCGGCCGACATCCGCATCGCGACGCCCGAACTGAAGATCGGCAATCCCGAGACCGGGCTCGGCATCATCGCCGCGGCCGGCGCGAGCTGGCGGCTGAAGGAGATCGTCGGCGATGCTCGCGCGATCGAACTGCTGCTCACCGGCCGCACCATCGGCGCCGCAGAAGCGCTGGAGATCGGGCTCGTGAGCGGGCTGCACCCCGCAGCCGAACTGCTCGCCGCCGCGCACGCGATCGCCGATCGCATCGCGCGCAACGACCGCGCGGCGACGATCGCGACGAAGCGGGTGTTCCGCGCGCCGCGGCCCGAGCATCCTGCCGTCGACCTCGCTGAGCAGGCCGTGCTCTTCGAGAGCCCCGAGAAGCTGCGCCGCATGACCGAGTTCCTCGAGAGGAAGCAGAAGTGAACGAGACCGACACCGGAGCCCCCGCCGACGTCGGCGTGCTGGGCGGCGGGCGCATGGGCGCCGGCATCGCACACGCCTTCCTGCTCGCGGGCTCACGTGTCACCGTCGTCGAACGCGACGCCCCGGCCGCCGCTGCTGCTTCGACCCGAGTGCTCGAGTCCGTCGCGGCATCCGTCGCCAGAGGCACCGCCGACGACGAGGAGGCGGTGATCGCCGCTCGCTTCGCCGCCACGACCGATGTCGCCGACTTCGCCCGGTGCGACCTCGTCGTCGAGGCCGTGCCCGAGGACCTCGAACTGAAGATCGACGCCCTCACCCGGGTCGAGGGCGTGCTCGCGCCGGGCGCCGCGCTCGCGTCGAACACGTCGTCGATCTCGATCGACCAGCTCGCGGCGCTGCTCGACCGGCCGTCGCGGTTTCTCGGCATGCACTTCTTCAATCCGGTGCCGGCGTCGACCCTCGTCGAGATCGTGCGAGGCGAGGCGACCGAGGGCACGCTCGTCGAGCAGGCACGCACCTGGGTGCGCGCCATCGGCAAGACCCCGATCGTCGTCGCGGATGCCCCGGGCTTCGCGTCGTCGCGCCTCGGTGTCGCGCTCGGGCTCGAGGCGATTCGCATGCTCGAAGCGGGCGTCGCCTCTGCGGAAGACATCGACGCGGCGATGGCCCTCGGCTACAAGCACCCGATCGGCCCGCTGCGGCTCACCGACATCGTCGGTCTCGACGTGCGGCTCGGTATCGCCGAGTACCTCTCGTCGACGCTCGGCGAGCGCTTCGCCCCGCCCGCGCTGCTGCGGCGCATGGTCGCCGAGGGCAAGCTCGGCCGCAAGACCGGCGAGGGCTTCTACCTCTGGGATGCTCCGTGATCGGCGGTTCCGCAGGCCCCACGCCATTGACTGACCCGACGAAGGAGAATGCACCGATGAACGACTTCCTGCCGAGCTACGTCAACGGCGCGTGGTGGACCCCGGATGCCGCGGCGGCGGCGACCGAGGTGCGCGACGCATCGACCGGCGAGATCGTCACCCGCGTCTCGACCGAAGGGCTCGACCTCGGCGCAGCGCTCGAGTACGCCCGCACCGCCGGACAGGCGTCGCTCGGCGAACTCACCTTCCACCAACGCGCGGTGCTCCTCAAGCAGATGGCGCTCGCGCTGACGGAACGGAAGGCCGAACTCTACGAACTCTCCGCGCGCACGGGGGCGACGAAGCAGGACTCGTGGGTCGATATCGACGGCGGCATCGGCGTGCTCTTCACGTACTCGTCGAAGGGGCGTCGCGAGATGCCCAACTCGAAGGTCTACGTCGACGGCGCGGTCGAGCAACTGTCGAAGGACGGTTCATTCCTCGGGCGGCATATCTACACGCGCCTGCCCGGCGTCGCTGTGCAGATCAACGCCTTCAACTTTCCGGTGTGGGGTTCGCTCGAGAAGTTCGCCCCCGCCTTCCTCGCCGGCGTGCCGACCCTCGTGAAGCCCGCGACACCCACCGGCTACCTCGCCGAGGGGTTCGTGCGCATCCTCGTCGAGTCGGGGCTGCTGCCTGAGGGGTCGCTCCAGCTCGTCTCCGGCAGCGTGCCAGACCTCTTCGAGCACCTGCGGCTCGGCGACCTCGTCGGCTTCACCGGCTCGGCGTCAACCGCCGAGAAGCTGCGCTCGCACGATTCGGTGCAGACGGGCGGCGTGCGGTTCACGAGCGAGACCGACTCGATCAACGCGAGCGTGCTCGGCACCGATGCGGTCGTCGGTACTCCCGAGTTCGACGCCTACGTGAAGCAGCTCGTCGCCGAGATGACGACGAAGGCCGGCCAGAAGTGCACGGCGATCCGTCGGGCGATCGTGCCCGCGGCATCCGTCGACGCCGTGGTCGACGCGGTGCGCGCTCGCATCGCCGAGCGCGTGGTCGTCGGCGACCCGCGTGTCGAGGGCGTCACCATGGGACCGCTCGCCTCGCTCGAGCAGCGTGACGAGGTGCTCCGCCAGGTCGGCCTGCTCGAAGCAGGAGGCGGCGAACTCGTCATCGGTTCGGTTGATGCCCCGGCCGTCACCCTCGAAGGCGGTGCCGGTGCCGGTGCCGGTGGTGGTGGCGGCGAGGCGTCCGGCGGCGCGTTCGTCGCGCCGATGCTGCTGCGGTTCGCGGATGCCGCGAGCCCCGCGCTGCACGAGGTCGAGGCGTTCGGCCCGGTCTCTTCGATCGTCGGCTACGAGACCGTCGCCGAGGCTGCCGCGCTCGTGGCGCGCGGCGGCGGATCGCTCGTGACGAGCGTGGCGACCCACGACCCCGAGGTCGCCGTGGCGCTCGCGTCGGGCATGGCCGCCTACAACGGCCGCGTGCTGTTCCTCGACCGTGATGACGCGCGCACCTCGACCGGGCACGGCTCGCCGCTGCCGAACCTCGTGCACGGCGGCCCGGGCCGCGCCGGCGGCGGTGAGGAGCTCGGCGGAATCCGTGCCGTGCTGCATCACATGCAGCGCACCGCGGTGCAGGGCTCGCCCGAGATGCTCACCGCCCTGACCGGCGTCTGGCACGCGGGCGCGACCTCGAAGCCGTTCGCCGACGCCGGCGAACCGCATCCGTTCCGCAAGTCGCTCGCCGAGCTCACGATCGGCGACCAGGTGGTGAGCGCGTCACGCACCGTGACGCTGGAGGACATCGAGACCTTCGCGCAGTTCACCGGCGACACGTTCTATGCCCACATGGACGAGGCCGCGGCCTCAGCGAACCCGTTCTTCCCCGGACGCGTCGCGCACGGCTACCTGCTCGTCTCGTGGGCGGCGGGCCTCTTCGTCGACGCGGCGCCCGGGCCCGTACTCGCGAACTCGGGGCTCGAGAACCTGCGGTTTGTGACGCCCGTGTCGCCGGGCGACTCGATCCGGGTCGAACTCACGGCGAAGCAGATCACGCCGCGCGAGACCGACGAGTACGGCGAGGTGCGCTGGGACGCGGTGCTGCGAAACCAGAACGACGAACTCGTCGCGACCTATGACGTGCTCACGCTCGTGGCGAAGGAGCACTCCTGACGCGTGCGCGGCGGGAAGCGGGTGGCGGGAAGCGGGTGGCGGGAAGCAGGCGACGGCAACGCAGCGGGTTCCATGCTGCGGGTTCGCACGCACGTGCTGGACGGCACAGCGGGACGGGACTTCGACACGAGAACAAGTGCCGAAGTGCCGAAGTGCCGAAGTGCCGGAGTGCCGAAGTGCCGGAGTGCCGGAGTGCCGAAGTGCCGAAGTGCCGGAGTGCCGGAGTGCCGGAGTGCCGAAGTGCCGAAGTGCCGGAGTGCCGAAGTGCGACGCGCTGGAGTGCCGGAGTGCGGAAGGGCGACGCGCCGAAGTGCCGGAGTGCCGGAGTGCGACGCGCCGGAGTGCCGGAGTGCCGGAGTGCCGAAGTGCCGAAGTGCCGAAGTGCCGAAGTGCCGCCCGAATCCGTAGGAACAACTCCCACAGACTGAACGAGACGCACGAATGCGATGACGGTGCCGAATTCAGCCGCGAAGGGCGAGCGCGAAGGGAAGCACCTCTGTCGCCCCCGCCTGACGGAGCTCGCGCGCGGCGATCGTGAAGGTCCAGCGGCTGTCGGCCTGGTCGTCGACGAGCAGCACGCCGCCGCCGGGCACGTCGAGCCCTGCAGCCGAGAACCTGTTCCACAGCCCGGCGAGCCGGAATGCGCTGTTGCCGCCCGGCTGCCCGCTCGGTCCGCCGTCTCGGTGTTCGAGGGCACCGAGGTACGGGAGCCGGCCGACGTCGGCGAGGCCGCGGGCGAGCGAGTCGACGAGTAGCGGGCGCGAGCGCGACGGCATCGCGACGACGGCGACCGGTCGCTCGCCCCGGCTCCAGTCGGCGAGCACACGCACGCACGCGGCGAGCACCTGCGGCGAGACGGGGGCGTCGGGCGTGCCGGGCGCGAAGAGCTCGCGAAGCGTGCCGCCCCAGCCGAGGTCGGTGAGACGAGCGAGCGCGCGGCCCTCGCTCGCCTGCTCGGCGGGGGCGATGCGGCCCTTGACGGGCACGCCGAGTCGGTCGGCACCGGTCGGCCACGCGCGTCGCGGCTCGATCGGCACGCCCACGCGGTCGAGCGATTCGGTAGCGGTGGCCGTGGCGGAGGCCGCGATCTCCCGTGGAAACCAGACGCCCGCGCAGTTGTCGCACCGCCCGCAGGGCGCCGCCGTGTCGTCGTCGAGCGATCGCTGGAGGAACTCCATGCGGCATCCGTCGGTCTGCTCGTACTCGATCATGTGCTGCTGCTCGGCGAGCCGCTCGGCGGCGATGCGCTCGTAGCGCTCGGCGTCGTAGACCCACCGCTCACCGGTGGCGACCCAGCCGCCCTGCACGCGGCGCACCGCACCGTCGACGTCGAGCACCTTGAGCAGCAGTTCGAGCGGTGTGCGGCGGATGTCGACCATCGCCTCGAGCGCCGGCGTCGAGACCGGCGTATCGCCGAGCGCTGCGATCACGCGCTCGGCCCGCTCCTGATCGGGCATTGAGGCGGTCGCGAAGTAGTGCCAGATGGCGCCGTCTTCGGTGCCCGGGAGGAGGAGCACGTCGGCGCTCTCGCTGGCCCGCCCCGCGCGGCCGACCTGCTGGTAGTACGCGACGGGTGACGAAGGTGCACCGAGGTGCAGCACGAAACCGAGGTCGGGCTTGTCGAAGCCCATGCCGAGTGCACTCGTGGCGACGAGCGCCTTCACCTCGTTGCGCTTCAGCATGCTCTCGGACTCGGTGCGCTCGTCGGTGTCGGTCTGGCCCGTGTAGGCGCGCACCTCGTGGCCGCGGTCGCGCAGCAGGCGGGCGGTGTCGTTGGCCGCCGCGACGGTCAGAGTGTAGATGATGCCCGAGCCGGGGAGGTCGTCGAGGTGACTGAGGAGCCACGCCAGGCGGCTCGGCGAGTCGGGCAGCCGCAGCACCCCGAGTCGCAGCGAGGCGCGAGCGAGCGGCCCGCGAATGGTGAGTACCTCGGGGGCCGCGCCGCCGTTGTCGGCCGAGCCGGTACCCAGTTGCTCCGCGACATCCGCCACCACCCGGCTGTTCGCCGTCGCGGTCGTCGCGAGCACCGGCACCTCGGCCGGCATCTGCGCGATGAGGTCGCGCAGTCGCCGGTAGTCGGGCCGGAAGTCGTGCCCCCAGTCGCTGATGCAGTGCGCCTCATCGACGACGAGCATGCCGATGCGCCGCACGAGTGCTGGCAGCTGCTGCTCGCGGAAGGCGGGATTGTTGAGTCGCTCGGGCGAGACCAGCAGCACGTCGACCTCGTCGCGGTCGAGCCGGGCGAGCACGTCGCCCCACTCGTGCGGGTTGGTCGAGTTGATCGCCACCGCGCGCACGCCGGCCCGCTCGGCTGCGGCGATCTGGTCGCGCATGAGGGCCAGGAGCGGCGAGACGAGCACCGTCGGCCCGGCGCCCCGACGGCGCAGCAGCAGCGTCGCGACGAAGTACACCGCTGACTTGCCCCACCCGGTGCGCTGCACGACGAGTGCTCGCCGTCGACCCTCGACGAGCGCCTCGATCGCCTCGAACTGCCCGTCGTGGAACTCGGCGTCGGGGCGCCCGACGAGTTCACGCAGCGCCTCGAGTGCAGCATCGCGGGTGTCGGCGGGCGATACGGCGCGAGTCATGCCACCACTCTGGCCCACGCGACCGACAACGGGCTGGGCATCCTGGCGGCTCAGTGCCCGGCGGGCTCCCACCCGATCGCGGCGCCACGTGTTCGGCGATCGCCGCGAGCAGTCGCGTGTTGTAGTCGACGCCGAGCTGGTTGGGCACGGTGACGAGCAGGGTGTCGGATGCCGCAACCGCCGCGTCGTTCGCGAGGTCGGCGGCGATCTTGTCGGGCTCGCCGATGAAGCTCTTGCCGAACCGGGCGAGACCGCGGAAGATCTGGCTCTGCTCGGCCTGCGGTTCGTCGAACGGCACGCCCGTGTCTTCGGTGAGCAGCGTCGAGCTCATGAGGTTCATGCCCTGCTCGGCGGTCCACTTCGCGGTGGCTCGCGCGCGAGCCGTCGAGCGCCGTCTCGGGTGAGCCGCGGCTGACGCCGAGCTGCAGCCGACCCTCGTCGCTCGCGCGGGCACTGATGAGGTCGGCCGCCGCGGCCTCCTCGGCCATGTAGAGCGGGTTCTCGTAGCGCATGGCGATGACGCCGGTGCCGATCTCGATCCGGCTCGTGCGTGCCCGATCGCGGCGAGGGATGCCAGTGGCCGAACGAGAGGAACCCGATGCGTTGCTTCACCTTGTCTACAGCGCTCCGAGGCATCCGACCGTTCCCTACCTCAGAGAGGTGGGCGCGTCGCATCGAGGAATAGGGCGATCAGCGGATGCCGCGTGCCCCCCTTAGAGAGGAATCTCGAGACATACACACGCAGGAGTCGACATGTTCATCTCGGAGATCACCTTCCCCCACCTTCAGGCAGCCCACGAGGCTCAATTGACGCGCGACCTCGAACGGCGGCGTGTGGCGGCCGACCGGCTCGAACGGAACGTCTGGGCGACTCCGCGGCTACGCGACCGAGCCGCAGGTCGAGGCGGGCGCGGCGTGCAGCCAACCCGCCGAACCGGCAGCGTGGCGACGAGTTGACCGGCAGTGCCTGGGTGCCAACGCTGAACGCGTGAACGCGACGATCGGGCTGTCCGTCAGACGCGCCAGCGGACCGCGGACGCCGTAAGGAGCGCGTCTCCGCTGGGGTTGCTCGGCGCGTGGTCCACTCCGAGGCCGCACGCCTCGCACGCCCCCCACCGCCGGCGTCGATAGGCGAGAGCGCTCACGAAGAGCGCAGCGCCCCACACCGAGAAGAACACCTCTGGGAGGTTGAACGCCCAGGTCTCGGCGGTGATCCCGTCGATGAGCACGATCCGCAGGTACATGAACGATGCTGAGGTCACGAGGACCGAGACGAGTATCGCCGGCACGACAGCCAGCATCGGCGGCACCCGTCGGCCGCGAAGACCGATCATCCACCGGGGGAACACCTCGCCCCAGCGCTGGATGAGACCGAGCGTCAACACCGCCCCGATGAGCCCGAAGGACGCCAGGGCGGCGCCGGCCATCCACAGGCCCTGGTCCTTGCCCTCCTGGTAGGCGTTCGGGTCCATCCCGAGCGAGAATCCGAGCGCCCATGCCCACCGCGTGGCGCAGTAGATCAGCGGCGCGGCGATCGCGATCCAGGTGGCGCGCCGTCCCCATCGATCCACGAAGGACCGCTCGTCCGCACCCGCACGCCCGCAGACGCCGCAGGATCCTGTGACCCGGCGGCGGTAGGCGACTGCAGTCAACGCCCAGCCGATTCCAGCAATCAGGCAGATCAGCAGGTTCACTCGGGGTGCCAGATAGAGGTCGCCCCATCCGCTCCCCTCGGGCCAGACCCCGAGGAGCTTGGCGATCGCCAGGATCGGTGTGTAGGCGAACACGATCAGCGTCCGATAATCCTGGATGCCGACCGTCAACACGATCGCGAGCAGCCAGGCGTAGGCGGGGAGCAGCCGCCGAGCCCACCTTCCGGCCACGCCCCGCGCCATCATGATCGCGACGACCGCGCCGACGAGCCCGATCACGGCGATGACCGGGCCGGCGACTTCAGGCGTGGCCTGACCCAGCAGCGAGACCTTGACCGCGGCGCTCGGCTCGGCCATGAGTTCGGGGTCGCCCGTTCCGAACGGGAAACCGCCGCCGCCGAGGGCCCACCACACGCCGAGCGCTCCGTACGCGGCCGACCATGCGGCCACGACGTATCCGATCCACCCAGTCCACGTTCGTCTCATGGTTCAAGCCTCGACCGGCTGACATGTGTAGACCATATGCCGTTCGGCACATCACGCCGGCGCCTGCCTCCCAACTCATGCCGATCGACACAGCGGCGGCCGGGCCCGAGCCCGTAGGCTCGTCTTCCATGGATCGACGAGGCTTGGCCGCCGCTTCCACTGCCGTGGCCGTGGCCGTGGCCGGGTCGATCTCGATCGTGATCACCGTGCTGGTCCGTACCGGCCTGCTCACGACGGACCGGAACGAGAACGACGCGGCATGGCTGCTCGCCGAGCCCCTCGTGCTCGCCGGCCTCGTGTTCGTCGTCGTCCGTTGGTCACCCCCGCGAGCGGCGGCGGTGGCCGGGTCTCTCGCCGCCGCCGGGTCGGCGCTGTGGGTCCAGCGCTTCCTTTCCGACGAACCGCCCCTGGATGCGGTGTTCGCGAGTGCGGTCTGGCTGATCCCCTCGCTGGCCGCAGGGACGGTCGCCTGGTACCTCTGCTGGGCCGCCGCCGAGCGGACGCGGGCCATCGCCCTCGCGAGGGCGGAGCAGCGACTGCGACTTGCACTGGATCTGCACGACTTCGTCGCCCACGACATCAGCGAGATCGTCGCGCGGGCTCAGGCCGGTGCCGCGGTGCTGCCGTTGGATGACCCTCGCGTTGCTGAGTTGCTCGGGCAGATCGAGGCCGCCGGACTGCGAGCCCTCGAGTCGATGGACCAGGCCGTGCACGCGTTGGGCGAGGGTCAGGACCCCGTCCGCCTCGCCCGGGGCGGCATCGACGACATCGACGAACTGGTGCGGAGGTTCGCTTCCGCCGGTGAGCTCGAGGCCGTCGTCGAACGACGACTGATCCGGGAAGTCGACGCGACGATCGGCGCGGAGGCCTACCGGGTCGTGGTCGAAGCGCTCACGAATGTTCGCCGTCACGCCGTTCGGGCGACGCAGGTGACCGTCGTCCTGAACGAAGTCGGCGGCGGACTGCTCGTGTCGATCGTCGACGACGGCGATGGGCGATCAGCAACTGCACGCCAGGCCGTCGGCGGACTGGGCCTCGTCGCGATGACCGATCGGGTGGAGCGCCTCCGCGGCAGTGTGGAGGCAGGGCCCCTGCGATCGCGAGGCTGGCAGGTGACCGTCGCCCTGCCGCTGTCACGAAACACCGACCAAGGAGCGACAGCGTGACGATTCGGCTCGTGATCGCCGACGATCAGCGCGGGATCCGGGATGCCTTCCGCATGGTGCTGGATGCCCAGCCCGACATGACCGTGGTCGGGGAGGCCCCCGACGGCACCGCCGCCCTCGACCTGGCGCGGCGACTCCGACCCGACGTGGTGCTCGCCGACATTCGCATGCCCGGGCTCAACGGGCTGGACCTGACGCTGGCTCTCGCGGGTCCCGAGGTTGCCGAGCGTACTCGCGTGATCGTAGTGACCACCTTCGATCTCGATGAGTACGTCTTTACCGCGCTGCGCAATGGTGCGTCGGGGTTCCTCCTCAAACGCTCCGGACCCGCGCTGCTCGTCGAGGCGGTCCGTGCCGCCATGTCCGGCGACACCCTGATCAGTCCTCAGCTCACCGTTCGATTGCTCCGCCATGTGGTCGCCCCGGCGGCTCCCGGCAGCGACGGTTCAACCCTCAGCGACCGCGAGCTCGAGGTGGTGCGGCTGGTTGCGCAGGGAAGGACCAACGCGGAGATCGCCGATGACCTGTTCATCAGCGCAGGGACGGCGAAAAACCACGTGGCCAACATCGGACGCAAGCTCAGCGCACCCAACCGCGTCGCGATCGCCGCCTGGGCGTGGTCGACGGGGCGGGCGGGGGCCGGCGGGGGTTCACGTCGAATGGGTGAGTGAATCCCGACCCGCGGCCGCACCTGATCGCGACCGAGGGAGTGTCAGCCGCCGAGCAGCTCCTCGACCCGGTTCGAGGTCGGCATGCGCAGCCCGTCGAGCGCGACGGCGATGACGTCGTCGGCGAGCTTGTCGGCGTCTTCGCGGCCGCCGGGGCGGTACCACTCGACGATCGAGTTGATCATGCCGAAGGCGAGTCGCGCGACCACGCTGGGGTCGATGTCGGAGCGGAGACTGCCCTCGGCCTGCGCCTCCTCGACGAGCGAGGTGACCGCCCGGTCGAAAGCTCGCCGCCGTGCGAGGGCGCGCCGCTCGACCTCGGTGTTGCCGCGCACGCGCAGGAGCAGCGTCACCGACGGCAACTTGTCGACGAGCACGTGCACGGCGCCGCCGAGCACCGCCTCGAGTCGATCGGCCGCGCGGCCCTGCGTGGCACCCGAATCGGCGAGCACGCCCTCGAGAGCGCTCAGTGCGTCGTCGAGCGCGCGTTCGAGGATCTCGTCCTTCGAGGCGAAGTGGTGGTAGATCGCCGACTTCGAGAGGCCGAGCCGATCGGCGAGCACGCCCATCGAGGTCGCGTCGTAGCCGTACTGGTTGAACGCGGCGATGGCGACCTCGAGGATCCCCCGCTGGTCGTACCCGGGGCGCCCCCGTCGAAGTGAACCGTTCTCAGACATCGCCCTCAGTCTCCCATCCCCTGCGTGCACCGCTTCGCCGTCGCTGACGGCGAGCGCCGCGGCATCCGCTCACTGGTTGCGCAGGTCGTAGACGCGCCGGTACTTGCCCTCGCTGCGCGGGAGCGCGCCCGGCTCTTCGAGCACCACGGCGACGGATGACCCGATGCCCTCCTTGATGCGCTTGGCGAGCACGACGGTGGCGGCCTGGCAGACTTCGACCGAGAGGTCGGGGTGGCGTTCGATGCGTACGGTCATGTCGTCCATGGTGCCGGTGCGGCGCAACTCGAGCACGAAGTGGGGAGTGAGCTGCTCGATGCCGAGCACGATCTCCTCGATCTGCGTCGGGAAGAGGTTCACGCCGCGCAGGATGATCATGTCGTCGTTGCGCCCCGTGATCTTCTCGATGCGGCGCATGCCGGGTCGGGCGGTGCCGGGCAGGAGCCGCGTGAGGTCGCGCGTGCGGTAGCGGATGACCGGGAACGCCTCTTTCGTGAGCGAGGTGAAGACGAGTTCGCCCTTCTCGCCGTCGGCCAGTTGCGCGCCCGTCTCGCCGTCGATGATCTCGGGCAGGAAGTGGTCCTCCCAGATGTGCGGGCCGTCTTTCGTCTCGAGGCACTCGTTGCCCACGCCCGGGCCCATGACCTCGCTGAGGCCGTAGATGTCGAGCGCGTCGAGGCCGAGGCGCTGTTCGAGTTCGTGGCGCATCTCGTTCGTCCACGGCTCGGCGCCGAGCACGGCGACCTTCAGCGAGGTCGAGCGGGGGTCGATGCCCTGCTCGACCATGCAGTCGGCGATCGTCAGCAGGTAGCTGGGCGTGCAGAGGATCACGTCGGGCTCGAAGTCGCAGATGAGCTGCACCTGGCGCGCGGTCTGCCCGCCCGACATCGGAATCACGGTCGCCCCGAGCTTCTCGATGCCGCCGTGTGCGCCGAGGCCGCCGGTGAAGAGGCCGTAGCCGTAGGCGTTGTGCACCTTCATGCCGGGGCGAACGCCGCTCGCCCGCAGCGAACGGGCAACGAGGGTCGCCCAGCGGTCGAGGTCGCCCGCCGTGTAGCCGACGACGGTCGGCCGGCCCGTGGTGCCGCTCGAGGCGTGGATGCGCGCGACCTGCTCCATCGGCACGGCGAACATGCCGAACGGGTAGGTACGGCGCAGATCCTCCTTGGTCGTGAAGGGCAGCTTCTCGACATCGGCGAGCGAGCGGATGTCGCGGGGGTGCACGCCCGCCTCGTCGAACTTCTCGGTGTAGAGGGGCACGTGGTCGTAGGCGTGCTGCACCGTCTGCTGGAGGCGCTCGAGCTGCAGCGCCTCGACCTCGGCGCGGGACATCCGCTCTTCGGGGTCGAGGTCGGCGGCTGCGACGGGGGCGAGGCCCGAGATGGAGTGTGAGGTCGTCATCGACACGGGGTGCTCCTGGTCGGGTTCAGATGGTGCGGTTGGTGGAGATCGAGCGGCCGCGGAACTCGGCGACGGCGTCGCCCTGCTCGTCGACGACCGTGACGTCGTAGAGGCCGGTGCGGCCGCTGCGGGCACGGCGGCGGGCGGTCGCCGTGAGGGTCTGCCCCGCGACGGTGGACTTCAGGAAGGTGATGTCGGCTCCGGCGGCGACGGTGACGGTGTGGTCTTCGTTGCAGGCGATGGCGAACGCCGTGTCGGCGAGCGTGAAGACGAGGCCGCCGTGGGTGATGTGGAAGCCGTTGGTCATGTCGTCGCGCACGCGCATCGAGACCACGGCGTGACCGGGCTCGTCGCGTTCGACGACCATGCCGAGGGCGGCGGATGCCTGGTCGCGGTCCATCATGGCGCGGTTCGCTGCACTGTCGGTGGTCGCGGCATCCGTCATCTGAAGCTCCTCATCGAGTTCGTGCGTGTAGCGCCGTTGCTGCGGCGCTCAAGATGACTATATACTAACTGAACGATCGGTTAGTAATGCCGAATCCCGGTGGCACGACCGGGACCAAGGACACAACAGGAGTCGACGATGACCTCTCCAGCAGACCTCAGCGTGGTCGACCCGGAGCTCTCCGCCGAGGAGGCACGGTTCGCCGACCTCATCGCCGCCGATTCGCGCATCGAGCCGCGCGACTGGATGCCCGAGGCGTACCGCAAGACGCTCATCCGGCAGATCAGCCAGCACGCCCACTCCGAGATCATCGGCATGCAGCCCGAGTCGAACTGGATCACCCGCGCGCCGAGCCTGAAGCGCAAGGCGATCCTGATGGCCAAGGTGCAAGACGAGGCGGGCCACGGGCTCTACCTCTACTCCGCGGCGCAGACGCTCGGCATCACGCGCGAAGAGATGACGACGCAGCTCATCGAGGGTCGAGCCCGCTATTCGTCGATCTTCAACTACCCGACCCCGACGTGGGCGGACATGGGGGCGATCGGATGGCTCGTCGACGGCGCTGCGATCTGCAACCAGGTGCCGCTCTGCCGGGCGTCGTACGGCCCCTACGGCCGGGCGATGGTGCGCATCTGCAAAGAGGAGTCGTTCCACCAGCGGCAGGGCTTCGAGATCCTGCTCGAACTCATGCAGGGCAGTGAGGCGCAGCGCGAGATGGCGCAGGACGCCGTGAACCGCTGGTACTGGCCGAGCCTCATGATGTTCGGCCCGCCCGACGACGAGTCGCCGAACTCGGCGCAGTCGATGGCGTGGAACATCAAGCGCTTCTCGAACGACGAGCTGCGCCAGCGCTTCGTCGGCATGCTCGTGCCGCAGGCCGAGGTGCTCGGCGTCACCCTGCCCGACCCGAACCTGCGATTCAACGACGAGACCGGGCAGTACGACATGAGCGAGATCGACTGGGACGAGTTCAACGAGGTGCTCGCCGGTCGCGGCCCTGCGAACGCCGAGCGCCTGCGCCGCCGTCGCGAGGCGCACGAAGACGGCGCGTGGGTGCGCGAGGCCGCGCACGAATACGCCCGCAAGCAGGCCGAACGGAGGGCGGCGTGATGTCGGCCCCCGGAGAGATCGGCACCGAGGCCTGGCCCCTCTGGGAGGTCTTCGTGCGCGCCAACCGCGGGCTCTCGCACGTGCACGTCGGTTCGCTGCACGCGCCCGACGCCGACATGGCCGTGCGCAACGCCCGCGACCTCTACACGCGACGGGGCGAGGGCATCTCGATCTGGGTCGTGCCCGCCGATGCGATCACGACGAGCGACCCCGATGCGAAGGGCGCCTTCTTCGAGAGCCCGGCCGGCAAGAACTACCGACACGCGGTCTACTACACGAAGAGCGAGGGGGTGAAGCACCTGTGAGCGGCCCCGACCTCGAGCACGACGCCTCCGACGATGTGCACGGCGACGTCTCCGTCGATCGGCTCGCGCTCGCCGAAGAGCTCTCGGGCACGTCGGCCGACGGCAGCATCGCGGTCGCCTCGGCGGATGCCGCGGAGTACGCCTTGCGCCTCGGCGACGACGCCCTCGTGCTCGCCCAGCAGCTCGGCATGTGGATCGCCCGCGCCCCCGAACTCGAAGAGGACGTCGCCCTCGGCAACATCGCCCTCGACCTCGTCGGGCACGCCCGGTCGCTGCTGCACTACGCCGGCACGGCGAGCGGGCGGAGCGAAGACGACCTCGCGTACTTCCGCGATGAACCCGAGTGGCGGTGCGCCTGGCTCTTCGAGCAGCCGAACGGCGACTTCGCCCACACGATCGCGCGTCAGCTCGCGGCATCCGTGTACCTGTTCGAGCTGTACTCGCGGCTCATGCACGGCACCGACGAGGTGATCGCTGCGATCGCGGCGAAATCGGTGAAGGAGGTCGACTACCACCGCGATCACGCGACCCAGTGGGTGCTGCGGCTGGCGGGCGGCACCGAGGAGTCCCGTCGCCGCATGATCACGGCGATCGCCGACACCTGGCCCTACGTCGATGAGCTGTTCGCCGACGATGCCCTCGTCGAGCGCCTCGCCGAGACCGGCGTCGCTGTGCTGCCATCGACGCTGCGACCGGGGTTCGAGGAGGTCATCGACGAGGTCTTCGCCGAGGCCGGGCTCGAGCGGCCGACCGGCCGCACCGCGTTCATCGCCTCGGGCGGCGGCCGCGAGGGGCGTCACACCGAGCATCTCGGGCCGCTCCTCGCCGAGATGCAGGTGCTCGCCCGCGCGCACCCCGGAGCATCGTGGTGACCGCCGCGGTTCGGGTGGCCGACGCGGTTCGGGTGGCCGGCGCGGACGAGCGCTTCGAGGCATCCGTCGCCCGGCCGGTGCCGACCGACCCGGCGGCCCGTCGCGCCTGGCAGGCGGCGGCGACCGTGACCGACCCCGAGATTCCGGTGCTCACGATCGAAGACCTCGGCGTGCTGCGCTCGGTCGAGATCGACGACGACGGTCGCGTTCGCGTGCAATTGACCCCCACGTACAGCGGATGCCCGGCGCTCGACGCCATGCGCGACGACGTGCTGCTCGCGCTCACGCACGCCGGGTACGACGAGGTGCAGGTCGACCTCGTGCTCGCCCCAGCGTGGACCACCGACTGGATGAGCGAGGCCGGCAAGGAGAAGCTCCGCCGCTACGGCATCCAGGCGCCGAGCGGCAACGCCGCCGCTCGCCCGTCGGGCCCGGTGCGGGTGGCGCTCGCCGTGAAGTGCCCGCGCTGCGACTCGCTGAACACCCGCGAACTCGCCCGCTTCGGCTCGACCTCGTGCAAGGCGCTCTACGAGTGCCGCGACTGCCTCGAACCGTTCGACTACTTCAAGGTGCTCTGATGGCCGCCCGCAACCTGGGGGCCACGGCGACCCCGACACCCGACGCTGCGGTCGCCGCGGCGTTCCTGCAGAGCACCGTCGGCGGCGAACACGTCGCGAAGCGCCACCGCGCGCGCTTCCACTCGCTCGAGGTCGCCGAGGTGCGCCCGCTCACGGCAGATGCCGTCGAGGTCACCTTCGCGGTGCCCGACGCCCTCGCCGCCGACTACACCTACATGTCGGGCCAGTACGTGGCGCTGCGCAAGGAACTCGACGGCCACGAGCTGCGCCGCAGCTACTCGATCTGTCGCCCGCCCACGCCTTCGACGGGCTCGGGCACCACGCTCTCGGTCGCGATCAAGCGCGATCTCGGCGGTCTCTTCTCGACGTGGGCGAACACCGAGCTCGTCGCGGGCGACCGCCTCGACGTGATGAGCCCGCAGGGCACGTTCACCTCGAGCCTCGACGCGCTCGACGGCAAGCACGTCGTCGGCATCGCCGCGGGCTCTGGCATCACGCCGCTCATGGCGCTCGCCCACACGGTGCTGGCACGCTCCGCGACATCCGAGTTCGAGCTCGTCTACACGAACCGCTCGACGCTCGACGTGATGTTCCTCGAGGAACTCGCCGAGCTGAAGGACCGCTACCCGTCGCGCCTCGCGCTGCACCACGTGCTCTCGCGCGAGCAGCGCACCGCGCCGCTCCTGTCGGGGCGCATCGACGGCGAGAAGCTCGAGCGCATGCTCGACGTGCTGATCCGGCCTGAGACGGTCGACGAGTGGTTCCTCTGCGGGCCGTTCGAGCTCGTGCAGCTCGCGCGCGACACCCTCGAGGCGCGCGATGTTCCCGCGAAGCACGTGCGGTACGAGCTCTTCACGACCGACGCCGACCGGGTCGAACCGCGGCACGGCCGCCCCGTCGTGGTGGAGCGCGGTGAGCCGACCGTCGCGATCGAGTTCACCCTCGACGGGCAGTCGACGACCGTCGAGAGCCCCGTGAGCGCGAACGAGTCGATCCTGAATGCGGCGCTGCGCATCCGGCCCGACGTGCCCTTCGCGTGCGCCGGCGGCGTGTGCGGCACGTGCCGTGCGCGCGTCATCGAGGGCAGCGTCGCCATGACCGAGAACTACGCACTCGAACCCGACGAGCTCGAACGCGGCTACGTGCTGACGTGCCAGTCGCACCCCAAGTCCGAGCGCGTCGTCGTCGACTACGACGGGTGACCCATGCCCCTCGCCCCACTCCCTCACCCCACTCCCTCACCCCACTCCCTCACCGTTTTCAGGAACGACCCTCCCGAATCGTGCGGTTCTCAGGAGAAACGGGCGGGAATCGGCGGCGACGGGCGAGAATCTCCTGAGAAAAGTAGTGGGGCGAGTGGAAGGGTTGAAGGATGATCGATCTCGACGTGGACGGCGGCATCGCCGAGGTGGTGCTGAACGCACCCGACCGGCTCAACGCGCTCGATGAGGCGGCGATCGGCGAGTTGGCCGCGGCCTACAGCGAGGCCGAGCGGATGGCGCAGGCCGGCGACATCCGTGCGCTCGTGCTGCGCGGCGAGGGGCGCGCATTCTGCGCGGGCCGGGACATCTCGGGCGTCGATCCGCGCGAGGACGACGTGCTCGGCTACCTCGGCGGACTCGTCGAGCCGCTGCTGCAGCGCATGGCCGGCATCCCCGTGCCGACCTTCGCCGTCGCGCACGGTGCGTGCCTCGGCGTCGGCCTCGGACTGCTCATCGCCACCGACATCGTCTACGTCGCCGACACCGCGAAGATCGGCTCGCCGTTCGCGAACCTCGGGGCGACCCTCGACTCGGGCGGCCACGCGCTCTTCGTCGAGCGCCTCGGTGCACATCGCACCATGGACCTCATCGTCACCGGCCGGCTCATGACGGGTGCCGAGGCGGTTGCGGCCGGCCTCTTCTCGCAGGCCATGCCGGCCGATGAGGTGACGGATGCCACCCGCGCCGCGGCCCGCGCCGCGGCATCCGGGGCCACTCGGGCCTTCGTCGCCTCGAAGCGGCTCGTCGCAGCGCTCCGCGACGACCGGCTCGGACTCTGGGCCTCGATGGCCGAGGAGAACCGTGCACAGGCCGCGCTCTGCGACACCGCCGACTACCGTGAGGGCTTCGCCGCATTCCAGGAGAAACGGAAGCCCGAGTTCACCGGGCGCGGCTGAGACCGCGCGTTGTGTTCGCGTGCCTTCCGTTCAGGACACGGACGCAGGCGCTTCTCGGAGTGTGCCAGTTCCCCCTCCCGCGTTGGTGAGTGGGCTTGGCGTTCCTGATTCGGGTGTGCCAGTTCTCCCTCCCCGGTTGGTGAGTGGGCTTGGCGTTCCTGATTCGGGTGTGCCAGTTCCGCCTCCCGCGTTGGTGAGTGGGCTTGGCGTTCCTGATTCGGGTGTGCCAGTTCCGCCTCCCCGGATGGTGAGTGGGCTTGGCGTTCCTGATTCGGGTGTGCCAGTTCCCCCTCATCGATGAGGGGGAACTGGCACACGCTGGAAGGGAACCGTCGGAGCAAGGAGACGGCCCGAGTTCGTCGACGGGTTGGTCGGCGAGAGTCTGCCTCGACGGGTTGGTCGGCGAGAGTCTGCTGCCTCGACGCCGGCCTCAGCGCCCGGTCTGGTCGTGCTCGGCGATGTCGTGGTCGAGGTCGTCCTCGATGAGCAGGTCGCGGCGCACGTGATCGCTGCGGTACGCGGCCCGGCCCAGCATGTGCGCCGTCATCGGCTGGGTCAGCAGCTGGAACGTCATGACGAGCACGACCGTCGTGAGCACGCCCCAGGTCGGCACCTGTACGACGATCGCGACGAGCACCGAGGCGAGCCCGAGCACCTGCGGCTTCGTCGCGGCGTGCAGGCGGGTGAGCACGTCGGGAAACCGGACGATGCCGATGCCCGCGGCCATCGAGAGGAACGCGCTCACCAGGATGAGCAGTCCGGTGGCGATCTCCGCGGCGCTCACGAGACATCCTGTCTGGCCATGAACCGGGCGATGGAGATCGAGCCGACCACGGCGAACATCGCGAGCACCAGCATCACCACGAGGGTGTCGGTGTGGCGGTTGATGGCCATCTCGGCGCCGAGCGAGCAGATCGCGATCGCGAGCAGCACGTCGGTCGCGAGCGCACGGTCGAGGATCGACGGCCCACGGATGATGTGGTAGACCGCCGCGATCGCGCCGATGCCGAACATGAGACCGGCGAGCACGGCGACGACTCCGAGGAATGTCATGATGGGTCTCCCTTCGAGGAGCGGGTGGATTCAGGGCCGGACCCCGCAGCCGACCGGCCGGCTGCACGTCGCGCCCGCCGGGCCTCGCGCACGGATGCCGCCTGCTCGCGGGTGCCGATCGCGAGCACGATGCCCTCCTCCATTCCGAGCACCTGGAGCCGGTTGCGCTCGATGTCTGCAGCGGTGCGAGTGCCGAGCACGTGCAGGTAGAGCAGGCCGCGCTCGCGGTCGATGTCGACGACGACCGTGCCCGGCACGACCGAGGTCGCCTCTGCCGTGAGGGTCGTGACGAGATCGGAGCGGGTGAGCAGCTGGATGGCGATGATCGAGTTCATCGGATGCCAGCGCGGGTTCACGGCGAGGAAGCCGACCTGGAGGGAGGCGACCGTCACCCAGCCCATCATGCGGAGCCCGAAGACGAGTCCGTGCCACGGGTTGAAGCGCCCGCTGAGCAGGATGGGCGGGAGGTACAGCACCCGGGTGACCGCGATCGCGAGCAGCACGCCCGTGGTGATCGTGAGCACGTCGATGTGGTCCCACAGGAACAGCCACAGCGCGACGAGCGCGATGAGCAGCGGAAGCTGGCGCCACACCAGCCGCCAGCGCGAGGTCTCGTGTTCGGTGCGGGTCATCGAGTGCCTCCGGGGAACACGAGCGACACGTACACATCGGGGTTGGTGAGGCCGTCGGCGGCGCGGCTCGTGAGCTCGAACATGGGCCCGGCGAACACCGTGAGCATGATGGTCAGTACGACGAGCGTGGTCGTCGCGGCGACCATCAGCACCGGCGTGGTGCGCTTCGCGGTGACGGTGGCCCCCTCGGGAGCCTCGAGCACCGAGCCGAGCAACGCGGATTCGTAGCCGTCGAGTTCTTCGCGGCGGCGCCAGAACGCCATGTTCCAGAAGCGGGTGAGCGCGTACAGGGTGATGAGCGAGGTGATCGCGCCGGTGGCGATCAGGATCCAGATGAGCCAGGCCGAACCTGCGCCTGCTGCGTCGGCCCCCGTCGCGCCCGCGTCTTCGGCACCGGCGAGGAACAGCCCGACCTTGCCGAGGAACCCGGAGAACGGCGGGATGCCGCCGAGGTTCAGCGCCGGGATGAAGAACAGGATGGCGAGCAGGGGCGAGGCCTTCAGCAGGCCCGAGAGACGGTTGATCGACGTGGCACCGCCGAAGCGTTCGATGAGTCCGGTCGTGAGGAACAGCGTCGTCTGCACCGTGATGTGGTGCACGACGTAGTAGATCGTGGCGGCGAGCCCGAGCTGGGTGCCCACGCCGATGCCGAAGATCATGTACCCGATGTGGCTGACGAGCGTGAACGAGAGCAATCGCTTGATGTCGGCCTGGGTGAGCGCGCCGAGGATGCCGATGAGCATGGTCAGCCCACCGATGATCATGAGCAGCATCGAGAGGTCGTGGTCGGCGAAGATCACGGTCTCGGTGCGGATGATGGCGTAGACGCCCACCTTCGTGAGCAGGCCCGCGAACACCGCGGTGACCGGGGCCGGAGCGGTCGGATACGAATCCGGCAGCCAGAACGACAGCGGGAAGACGGCCGCCTTGATGCCGAATGCGATGAGCAGCAGCAGGTGCAGGATGAGCTGCACGCTCGCCGGCAGCTCGGCGATGCGCACCGACAGTTGGGCGATGTTCACCGTGCCCGCCGCTCCGTAGATCAGTGCGATCGCACTGAGGAAGAACAGCGACGAGACGAGGCTCACGATGATGTACGTGACGCCCGCCCGGATGCGCTCGCCCGTGCCGCCGAGGGTCAGCAGCACGTAGCTCGCCGACAGCAGGATCTCGAACCCGACGTAGAGGTTGAACAGGTCGCCGGCGATGAACGCGTTGAACACGCCCGCCGACAGGATCAGGTAGCTCGGATGGAAGATCGACACCGGCGTCTCGCGATGCCGGTCGGCGACACCCTGCCCGACCGCATACACGAGCACGACGAGCAGCACGATCGCCGAGACGATCAGCATGATCGCCGAGAGCCGGTCGACGACCAGCACGATGCCGAACGGCGCCTCCCAGCCACCGACGTTGACCGCCATCGGCTCGCCGCCGTCGACGGTGACGAGCAGCACGATCGCGATCGCGGCGACGGCAGCGAGCACGGTCGTGCTCACCGCCATCTGCGCGCGGCGGTGGCGACCGAGGATGAGCGCCGTCGCCGCACCGAGCAGGGGGAGCAGCACGACGAGGGGCACGAGTGCGGCGGTCACGGACGCACCTCGCTGTCGTCGTCGTCCGACGGGCTCATGGCGTTTTCGGGCTCCTCGTCGCTCGCGTCGATGATCTGCTGGATGGCGGCGTCATCGGCGGCCGACATGCGGATGAGATCGGCCGTCTCCTCGGCGTCTTCGAGGTCGTCGGCCTCGTCGTCGACGAGGTCGCCCTTCTCGCCGAGCTGTGCGAGCCACCATGAGCGGTAGATGAGTGCCAGCATGAACGCGGTGATGCCGAGGTTGATCACGATCGCCGTGAGGACGAACGCCTGCGGCAGTGGGTCGGAGATCGCCTCGGGGTCGACGCCGTCGTTCAGGATCGGCGCGAGTCCGGGAGTGCCGCTCATGAGGTAGATGAGGATGTTCACGGCGTTGCCGACGAGCAGGAACCCGATGAGCACGCGGGTGAGGCTGCGCTCGAGCATGATCGAGATGCCGGCTCCGAAGAGCACGGCCATGAGCAGCACGAGGGTCAGCGAGCCGGTCATCTGCGTGCCTCCTCGGGTCGCTCGTCGCCGGTGAGGGGGGTCACGAGTTCGGAGCCGACGTGCTCGGGTCGTTCGGCGACCTCGGGCCCCTCGCCCTGCTCGATCACTTCGACGGCGCGGTCGAGATCGCCGCCGTCGATGCTGTCGCCGTCGCCCGACTGCTCCTCCTGCCGGTCGACCTCGCCGCCGAGCGACCGCAGGATGTCGAGCACGAGCCCGACGACCACGAGGTACACGCCGATGTCGAAGAGCGTCGACGTGCCGATCGAGATGGTGCCGAGGACCGGCACCTCGTATTCGAACCAGGTCGACTCGAGTGGGAGCCCCCCGAAGAAGAGCGACCCGGCCGCCGTGCCGGCCGCGAGCAGCAGGCCGGTGCCGAGCAGCCGCCCGGCATCGACGGGAGCCGCCTCACCCAGTTCGTATCGCCCCCCGGCGAGGTAGCGCGCCACGAGGGCGAGCCCCGCGAGCAGGCCGCCGGCGAACCCGCCGCCCGGCGAGTTGTGCCCGACGAACAGCAGGAAGACCGAGACGACGATCGCCGGGTGGAAGAGCAGCCGCACGAGCACCTCGATGAGGATCGAGCGGTTGCGCGGTGAGATGGTGCGTCCTGCGAGGATCCACGTCTGCCTGGTCGTCGCGGCTTCGGCCGCGGCATCCGTCTCGCCTTCGGTGTCGGCCAGGCTGGTGCGGGGGGCGCGGATGCTCCAGGCCGGCTCGGGCACCGGACGGAGGCGCTGTCGCCGGTCGATCTCGAAATCGGTGTCGAAGTCGCCGAGGCGAGGCGCCCCGCCCGTGCGCCCCGAGACGAAGATCAGGCTCGCGACGCCGGTGGCGACCGCCACCAGCACCGAGATCTCGCCGAGGGTGTCCCAGGCGCGGATGTCGACGAGCAGTACGTTCACGATGTTCTTGCCGTGCGCCTCGAGCGCGAGGGCGGGGAGCCCGTCGGCGATGGTCGGCTGGATGCGGGCGCCGAGGGCGACGAGTCCGATGACGCCCATCACGAGCCCGGCGATGAAGCCGATGATGGCGCGGGCGAGCTTGTGCACCGGTGGATTCCGTTGGGCGATCTGCTTGGGCAGGCGACGCAGCACGAGCACGAAGACCACGAGCACGATCGTCTCGATGAGGGCCTGGGTGAGGGCGAGGTCGGGGGCGCCTGACATGCCGAAGAGGAGCACGAGGCCGTAGCCCGTGACGCTCACGAGCAGCACGGCCGTCATGCGCTGGCGCACCGTGGCCGCCGCGACGGCGGCAATGCCCATCACGATCGCGATGAACGGCTGCGCCGGGAAGTCCCAGAGCCGGATGCCGTCGGGCCACGACGTGTTCATCGCCGTCGCCGTGCCGAGCCCGCCGATGAAGACCGTGACGATGATCGCGAGATAGCCGGGCAGGCCCTGGTGCTGCGTCGCCAGCGTGACCGACGCGGCGACGCGGTCGATGAACGAGACCATGCTGAGGTAGCCGCGTGCGGAATCGACCACCGGGACCATGGACGCCTGCAGCCGCGCGACACGTACACGGGCCCACACGAGCAGCGCGCCGAGGGCGAACACCGCGGCCGAGATCGCGAGGGCGGGTTCGAGGCCGTGCCAGATGGCGAGGTGGTAATCGTGGCTGCCCGGCAGTTCGTCGGCGTAGCTCGTGAGCAGCGGCTCGATGAACGGGATCGCGAACGCCGAGACGATGCTCGCCGCGGCGAGCAGGCCGGGCGCCACCGCGATGGCGGGGCTCGGGGCGTGCAGCGCGCAGTCCGCGACATCCGGCTTGGAGACGAAGGCACCCCAGACGAAACGCACCGAATAGGCCACCGTCAGCACGGAGCCCGCGAAAGCGCCGATGAGGGCGACCCACGCCCACGGGTCGCCCGCGGAGGCCGCCTCGAGGAACGCCGTGAACACCCCCTCTTTCGCGACGAATCCCAGCAGCGGCGGCACGCCGGCCATCGATGCGGCCGCGATGAACGCGATCGTCGCGATGACGGGCATGCGCCGGCCGACGCCCGAGAGCTTGCGCCAGTCGCGCGTGCCCGCGGCGTGGTCGACGATGCCGACGACGAGGAAGAGGGTCGCCTTGAAGAGGGCGTGCGCGAGCAGCAGGGCGACGCCGGCGAGCGCCGCGTCGCGGGTACCGAGACCCGTGACCATGATGAGGAACCCGAGCTGGCTGACGGTGCCGTAGGCCAGCAGGAGCTTCAGGTCGTACTGGCGCAGCGCGCGCCAGCCGCCGACGAGCATCGTGAACGCGCCGATGCCGATGACGATCGGATGCCACACGTCGAGGTCTGCGTAGCCGGGAGCGAGGCGGGCGACGAGGTAGACGCCGGCCTTCACCATGGCCGCCGCGTGCAGGTAGGCGCTCACGGGGGTCGGCGCGGCCATCGCGGCCGGAAGCCAGAAGTGGAACGGCACGAGCGCGCTCTTGGAGATCGCGCCGATGAGCACGAGCGCGATCGCCCACTCGCCCGCCGCGCCGGTGACGGGGTGGGCGATGAGCTCGGAGAGCGAGGTCGTGCCGCCGTCGACGGCCAGGATGACGAGGCCGACGAGCATCGCGAGCCCGCCGAAGGTCGTGACGGTCAGCGCCTGCAGCGCGGCACCGCGGCTCTCTTTGCGGCCGGTGTAGTGGCCGATGAGGAGGTAGGAGAGCACGCTCGTGGCCTCCCAGAACGTGAACAGGATGAACACGTCGTCGGCCGTGACGAGGCCGAACATGACGCCCGCGAAGGCGAGCAGGAGGGCTGCGAACCGCCCGAGGGCGGGTTCGTCGTCGGCGAAGTAGTGCATGCAGTAGAGCAGCACGAGGGCGCCGACGCCCGTGACGATGAGCGCGAGGAGCAGGGCGAGCGCGTCGAGCCGGAAGCTCAGCGCGATGTCGAGGGTCGGGATCCACGGCACGATCTCGACGACGGGGGAGCCCGCGAGCACGCCGGGCAGCCAGGTGAGCAGCAGCACGAAGACGGCGGCCGGCAGCAGCGCGATGACGGCGAAGACGCGCCGGCCGAGCCAGCGCGTGAGCAGCGGCGTGACGAGGGCGAGCGCACCGAACAGGGCGAGGCTGAAGATCATTCACCCTCCTCGCGCTCGCACCGTCGTGTCAGTCTATCGGCAGTCGAGCGACTCTTTAGCCGGTTTTATGAAGCCTCGATAAAGTTTGGTAAAAGATCTAAGATCTGGATCATGGACAGCATCAGCAATCCGTATACGCCGAACGCCGGTGCTGCTCCAGAGATCGTCGCGGGCAGAGACGGTGAACTCGACGCCTTCCGGGTGCTTCTCAGCAGGCTGTCGCGCGGACGCACCGACCAGTCGATGATCATCACGGGGCTTCGCGGCGTCGGCAAGACGGTGCTGCTCGGGCAGTTCATGGACATCGCGAGTGCCGCCGGCTGGGAGGTCGTCGAGATCGAGGCGGCCAAGCACGACGACGCCCGGTTCCGGCAATCGATGTTCTCGCAACTGAAGGCGGCGCTGCTCCGGCTCTCGCCGCGTGCCCGCTGGAGCGAGCGCAGCAGGCGGGCCGCCGAGGTGCTGAGCGCCTTCGCGGTCTCGGTCGACCGGCACGGCGCGTTCAGCGTGTCGTGGGACGTTCCGCCGGCCGAAGGGCAGGGCAATCACGGCGACCTCGGCATGGACCTCACCGACGTGTTCGTCGCGCTCGGCGAGGCCGCAGCCGAACAGGGCCGCGGCGTCGTGCTCCTCATCGACGAGCTGCAGTTCCTCGGCCGCTCGCAGCTCGAGGCCCTGATCCAGGCGGTGCACAAGACGGTGCAGCGCAGGCTCCCGATCACCTTCGTCGGAGCGGGGCTGCCGCAGATCGCCGAGCTCGCGGGAGACGCGAAGTCGTACGCGGAGCGGTTGTTCACCTTTCCGCGCATCGGCTCGCTCGAGGGCGAGGCGGCGCGCGAGGCCCTCACCGCACCGGCCGCTGCCGAGGGGGTGCGTTTCGACGACGATGCGGTCGACCTCGCGGCCTCGATCACGCGCGGCTATCCGTACTTCATCCAGGAGCTCGGCTCCCAGGTCTGGGGCGTCGCCGCAGGCGACCGCGTCACGCGGGCGGATGTCGCGACCGCACGCGAAGCGTACGAGACGAAGCTCGACGGCTCGTTCTTCCGGGTGCGCCTCGACCGCACCACGCCGCTGCAGACGGCGTACCTTCGCGCGATGGCCGAGCTGGGGTCGGCGCCGCAGAAGGCATCGGATGTCGCGAAGGTGATGGGCCGGGAGTCCACCCAGCTCGGGCCGACGCGAGCCGAGCTCATCGACATGGGCATGCTCTACACGCCCGAGCACGGCTACGCCGCCTTCACGGTTCCCGACTTCGACCGCTTCATGCTGCGCGCCGTGCCCGAGCTGACGGTGCCCGAGGTGCAGAAACGCAAGCCGCGCGAGTCCAAGCCCTGAGGGGCGAGCGCTCCACGAGTCAGGCCGCCGCCCCTCCGAGGTACGCGCCTCGCACCTCTGGCAGCTCGACGAGCTCGTGCGGCGTGCCCTCGAGCACGACCCGGCCGCGCTGCATCACGACGGCCCGGTCGGCGATGCCGAACGAGGCACGCACGTTCTGCTCGACGAGCAGCACCGCCATGCCGCGCCCGCGCAGCTCGGTGAGCACCTTCATGATCTCGGCGACGACCTTGGGCGCGAGCCCGATCGACGGTTCGTCGAGCATGATCGCCTTCGGCGAGGCCATGAGGCCCCTGCCGATCGCCACCATCTGCTGCTCGCCGCCCGAGAGTGTGCCTGCGGCCTGACCGAGTCGTGGCTGCAGCCGAGGGAAGAGCTCGACCACCGCGGCGAGGTCGCCCTTGCCGCCGCGGCTCCAGGCGCCGAGCATGAGGTTGTCGCGCACCGAGAGCGAGGGGAAGCACAGGCGGTTCTCGGGCACATGGGTGAGCCCGAGCCCGGCCATCTTCTCGGTCGCCTTGCCCGTGATGTCGACGCCGTCGATCGCGACGGTGCCGGCGGTCGGCTTGATGAGCCCGTTGAGCGCACGCAGCAACGTCGTCTTGCCGGCGCCGTTCGAGCCGACCACCGTCACGATCTCGCCAGGTGCGACCGAGAGGCTCACCTCGTGCAGGATCGCGAGCTTGCCGTAGCCGGCGTCGAGGCCGACGACTTCGAGGGTCATGAGTGCTCCTCCAGTTTCTTCAGCTCGGCCTCGGCCTCTTCGGCATCGGTGCCGAGGTAGGCGACGATCACCGCCGGGTCGTTGCGCACCGACTCGGGGTCGCCGTGCGCGATGAGCACACCGTCGTCGAGCACCGCGACCGAGTCGGCGAGCGCCATCACCTGGGCGACGTCGTGCTCGACGAGCACGATCGTGAGTCCGGCATCGCGCAGCGCCCGCAGCAACTGAGCGAGCAGTTCGCGCTCGTGGCCCGAGAGGCCGGCCATCGGCTCGTCGAGCAGCAGCAGCGCGGGCTCGGCGGCGAGCGCACGGCACACCTCCATCATGCGCTGGCGGCCGAACGGCAGGTCGCCGGCGGGCAGGCCCGCGACGTCGCCGAGTCGCATCGAGTCGAGGATGTCGTGGGCGATCTCCTCGTGGGCGTACTGCTCGCGCCCCTGGAGGCCGAACATGCCGCGGAGGATTCCGGCCCGGCCCTTGCGGAAGCGGCCCATGTAGACGTTGCCGACGACATCGGTCGACGAGAACACCTGCAGGTTCTGGAAGGTGCGGGTGAGGCCGGCCTCGGCGCCGACGTGCGGCTTGCGCCCCTGGATCTCCTCACCGAGGAAGCGCACCGTGCCCGAGGTCGGGGCGATCGCGCCCGTGATCATGTTGAAGCACGTCGTCTTGCCCGCGCCGTTCGGGCCGATGAGGCCCGTGATCTGGCCGGCGGGCACGGTCAGGGTCACGTCGTCGACGGCGACCACGCCGCCGTAGCGTTTCGTGAGCCCCGACACCTCGAGGATCGGCTCGCCAGCCGCGACCGGCGTCGAGACGGAGGGGATGCGGGCATCGGATGCCGCGGCATCCGTCACCGCGTCGAGACCGCCGCCCGGCGACTCGCCCGGCAGGCCGCCGAACGCGCGCGTCGGCACCTCGCCCGAGCCGCCGTCGGCGGTGCCGTCGGGAACGGGTCGCGCCGCGGCATCCGCTCGCCATCTCGTGATCGCCGCCCACGCTGACTTCACGACCTGGTAGAGACCGCCCGGCAGCAGGATGATCACGAGGATCAGCACGAGGCCATAGCCGATGAGCTGCACCTCGCCCGTGGCCCCCGGGATGATCGCGGGGATGAGGTCGCGGAGGCCCTCGGAGAGGAGCTCGACGATGAAGGCGCCGGCGATCGCGCCCCAGACGGAGCCGAGCCCGCCGATGACGACCATCAGCAGCAGTTCGACCGAGACGTGGAACTCGGCGACCTGCGGCGAGACGATCTGCACCTGGTAGGCGTAGAAGACGCCGCCGAGTCCGGCGAACCCGGCCGAGAGGGTGAACACCTTCACGCGCAGGGCGTAGGTGTTGACGCCGAGCGACTCGGCCGCGAGCTCGGAGTCGTTGACGGCCGAGAGCGCCCGGCCCGCGCGTGAGCGGGTCAGGTTCAGTGCGAGCACGAGGCCGATGAGCACGAACGGCGCGACGAACCAGAAGAACAGTCCGTTGTTGTCGATCGGGATGCCGAAGACCTCGGGCCGGCCGTAGCCGTAGATGCCGGTCGTGCGGCCGGTGAAGTCCCACTCGCGCACGGCGATCATGACGATGAACCCGAGGCCGAGGGTCGCGAGCGCGAGGTAGTGTCCGCGCAGGCGCAGCATCGGCAGGCCGACGAGGAGCGCCGCGAGCATGGCCGCGACGACGCCGCCGACGGCCGCGACCGTGCCCGGCAACTCGAACTTCTGCAGCAGGATCGCGTGCGTGTACGCGCCGATCGCGAAGAACGCCGCCTGCCCGAGGCTCACCTGGCCGGCGAGCCCCATGAGCAGCGAGAGCCCGATCGCGGGCAGCGCGAAGATCATCGAGAAGACGGCGATGTTCATCATCGACGAGCTCGCCGTGAACGGCACGATCGCGATGATCACGGCGAACGCGGCGACGCCGATGATCGTGCCGCGGTTGTTGGGCCAGAAGCCGGTCTTCGACCGCATGGCGGCCTTGTTCAGGTAGGACATCTCAGACCCTCACGGCGTTCGGGCGCAGCACGAGGCCGGCCGGTCGGATGATCAGCACGATGATGAGGATGAAGAACGCGACCGCGTCCTTCCACCCGGATGCCACGTAGCCGGCGACGTACGACTCGATGATGCCGAGCAGCAGCGCGCCGACGATCGCCGCGCGGAACGAGACGAGCCCCCCGAGCACCGCGGCGACGAAGCCCTTGAGGCCGAGCAGCAGGCCGCCCGACCAGATCGAGAGGTAGATCGGCGAGCTGACCACGCCGGCGGCGGCACCCACGAATCCGGCGATCGCGAAGGCGATGATGGAGGCCGCGGCCGGCGAGATGCCGACGATGCGCGCCGCGACCGGCTGCTCGGCGCTCGCGCGCAACGCCTTGCCCCAGCGGGTCTTCTCGTAGAAGAGCAGCACGCCGCCGCCGACCACGACGAGGGCGCCCAGCATCCAGAGCTCCTGCGAGCGGATGCTGACGCCGCCGAGATTCAGGTCGTCGCCCGGGAAGGCCTGGAGGCGCCGCCCCTCCGCGCCCCAGATCAGGAGCATGATCGCCTGCAGCAGGGTCGAGACGCCGAGGGTCAGGATGATCGAGACGAGCGTCGTGAGGTTCTTCACGCGCGAGATGACGAGTCGCTCGATGATCACCGAGGCGAGCGTCACAGAGACGAGCGCGATGAGGATGGCGACGGGCAGCGGCAGGCCGACCGAGACGAGCGAGATGCTGCCGAGGCCGGCCAGCGTCGCGTAGTCGCCCTGGGCGATGTTCACGACGTGGCGCACCGTGTAGGTGGCGATGAGGCCGACGGCGAGCAGGGCGTACACAGATCCCTGTGACAGCCCTGCCACCGTGAGCTGGAGGAAGTCGATCAACGCTCGAACGCTCCGTTATTCGATCAGGTTCCAGCGGCCGTCGCCGGCGAGCGCCATGATGAGCGCTTCGGCGGTGAGCCCCGAGTGGTCCTCCGGGGTCATCGTGAAGATGCCCGAGATGCCGACGAAGTCGGTCGTGCCGAGGATCGCATCGCGCAGTGCCTCGGGCTCGGTGCCGGCCTCTTCGATCGCGGCGACGCCGATCTTCCACGCGTCGTAGGCGTGACCGGCGAAGCTCGAGGGCGACGAGCCGAAGGCCTCGCTGTAGTCGGCGATGAACTGGTCGATGACCTCCTTCTGCGGGTCGTCGGCCGGCAGCTGGTCGGCCACGAGCAAGCGGCCCATCGGCGCGATGACGCCGTCGGCGGCGGGGCCGGCGGCCTCGAAGAACGCGTCGTTCGCGACACCGTGCGACTGGTAGACCGGTTTGCCGACGCCGAGCTGCACATAGGCGGCCTGGGCGAGGCCGGCCGACGGGGTGATGCCCCAGATGATGACGGCGTCGGCGTCGGCCGCGCGGATGTTCGTCATCTGCGCGGTGAAGTCGGTGGCGCTCGGCTCGAACGACTCGGTCGCGGTCAGTTCGATGCCGCGGGTCGAGCCGAGCTCGGTGATGATCTCGCCGATGCCCTCGCCGAAGCCGGTTGCGTCGCGCACGAGCGCGAGCTTCGTGTAGCCCTTCGACTCGGCGTCGTCGAGGATGCGCTCGAGCACGACGAGGTCGTTCTGCGCGGTCTTGAAGACCCACTCCGAGCCGTCGACGATCGCGGCGTTCGCGGCGACCGAGATCGTCGGCATCTGGGCGGCCTCGACGAGCGGCCGCATCGCGAGCGAGGGGCCAGTTCGCGAGGCGCCGATGATGAGGTCGACGTCGTCGTTCTCGATGAGCTGGGTGGTGGCCTTGGCGGCGCCGTCTTCGGTGGACTGGTTGTCTTTGATGATGAGCTCGACCTCGCGGCCGTCGATGCCGCCGTCGGCGTTCAGCTGATCGGCGAGCATGTTGAGCGTGTTCTGCTCGGGCACGCCGAGGTTCGCGCCGACACCCGTGATGTCGAGCACGGCGCCGATCTTGATGGGGCCTTCTTCGGCGCCGCCGTCGTCGCCGGAGTCGCCGCCGAAGTTCGAGGCGCCGCAACCGGTGAGGGCGAGGGCGATGGATGCCGCGATCGCGGCTGGAACGAGCAGACGGCGTTGCGCACGGTTCATGGGACGAACTCTCCTTTGAGCCCAAACGGGTTCTCGACATCGAGGGTATTCATGACCGACCATTCGGTCACTATTTCAACACCCTTGAAGATACGGTGCGCGACGAGGCATCCGCAAGCCGTCGTTACGCAACAGAGACACGGATGCTGCGTGCAGAATGCTGAATCCGGGCTCCCGTCAGGGCCTGAGCATGAGCAATCGGCCATGTGGGCGGTCGGGCCCCGCCGCCCCGTCGATCATCGCGCGCGCACGGCGTATCTGAGATGGGTCGTGTGCGGCGACGGCTCTGCGTCGACCAGGTCGAGTGCCCATCGGGCGGCGTCGATGCCCTCGAACAAGCGGACTCCCGAGCCGAACAGCACGGGCGAGAGCGCAATGTGGAACTCGTTCACCAGGCCGGCGTTGAGGTATTGCACGATCGTCTCTCCGCCGCCCGCGATGCGGACGTCTCGGTTGCCGGCGGCCTCGCGGGCACGGTCGAGGGCGGAGTGGATGCCGTCGTTCACGAAGTGGAAGGTGGTTCCGCCCTGCCGCTCCCACGGGTCGCGCTCCTCGTGAGTCACGACGAAGACCGGTGTGTGGAACGGGGGCTCTTCTGGCCACATCCGTTCGCCCGCGTCGAATATGCGCTTGCCCATCACGCTCGCGCCGGTTCGCTCGAACGTCTCCTGCGCGATGTCGTTGTCGCGCCCCTCCTCGCCGCCCTTCCCGAGCTTCAGGTTCTCTCGGAAGAACCGCTGTCGGAACGCCCACTGCTGCAGTTCCATCCACTGCTGCCCCATCAGCTCCTCGGACGACTCGGGGGCGATGAACCCGTCGAGCGACATCGACACGCTGAAGAACACCGTTCCGGGCATCAGTCCGACGCTCCCTTCGAAACGACCTCCGCGACGTAGGCAGCCAGGTTGGCCAGGGTCTGCCGACCGCCCTCGATCGCGCCGTGCCGCTCGATCGCCTCGTCGCGCAGCTCCGCGGTGGGGAACACCGCGAGCATCTCGACGCGGGTGGACTCCCCGACGGACTCGAACGTGAGGACCGACTCGAACGCGTTCGGGTCGCCGCGGAACTCGCCATGGAGCATCGCGATCCGCTCCGGCGGGACGATCTCGGTCCAGGTGATCCACTCGCGGTAGTCGGTGCCGTCGGGCCCGTGCATGACAGTCGTCGTCATCAGCTACTCCTCTTCCCTCTTCTGCTTGAGTTCCTGCACGTAGGCGTCCAGCCGGTCGAAGTTCTCGCTCCAGAACTGCTCGAATCCGCCGGTCCACTCGTGAACCGCCCGCAGCCCACCGGCGTCGAGGCCGTACACGCGCTGCTTTCCCGCCTTGCGGTCCTGCACCAACCCGACCTCGCGGAGCACCCGCAGGTGCTTGGATGCTCCCGGCTGGGACATCCCCAGCTCCTCAGCGAGCTCCGACACGGGCCGTTCGCCGGCGCGCAGCAGGGTCAGGATGTCTCGGCGCCGAGGCTCCGCGATCGCATTGAAGACATCCGAGGTCGTCGCTGCTCGTGCCATGGTCACAACATATACCCATATGGGTAGGTGTTCAAGCGGCGCAGCTCGAGTTCATCACTCGACCGGGCGATGACCGATCGCGATGAGCGTCGACACGTCGACCGAGGTCACGGCCCGATCCTCGAGCGCGGCCAGGTAGCGCACTCGCACCTCGGCGACCGACGCCTCGTCGAGCTCGTCGAGCTGCGCTCGCAACCCGGTGCCGAGCGCGAGCGCCCATGCGAGCTCCGGCGTGAGGTCGAGGTGCCGCTGCACGGCGTGCGCGCGAACCCCGACGAGCCCGAACTCGGTCAGCCAGTGCGCCAGCGTGCCCGCAGTGTCGATCGACCCGAGGCCCGCAGCACGCGGCATCTCGGTACCTCGCGAAGCCCCCGGCACTGCCTCGGCGAGCACGTCGTACAACGGCTCGAACGCGCCGCGCGCCCAGACCGTGATCGCGACCCGGCCGCCGGGCCTGGCGCGCTCGATCAGGTGGCGTGTGCCGGCGTCGAGATCGTCGAAGTCGATGACGCCGAGCACGCACTGCACGAGGTCGTACCCCGTCGGCTCCCAGCTCGTGACGTCGGCGACGTGCAGCCGCAGCTGCGGCATCCGCTCACCCGCTCGTTCGCGGGCCGCCTCGACAAGCGGCTCGGCGAGGTCGACCGCGTCGACGACGCCGCCGGGGCCGACGAGTTCGGCGGTCGACAGGGCCGACGCCCCGTCACCGCAGCACGCGTCGAGCACCCGTTCGTCGAAGAGCGGATGCGCCCGCCCCAGTGCTGCGGTCGAGATCGGATTCCAGAGCGCGTCGTCGAGGTCGATCGATGCCGCGGCCGTGGATGCTCCGATGAGTTCAGGTTCCCCCGACTTGTCCCCCATCAGTCCATTGTGACCTCCATGACGGCGGATCGGGCGTTTCTGCGCGGATCGGGCGTTTCCGCCCGCCGTCGTGCCGAATCGTGATCGGGGACTCAGGCAATCGAAAGCCGAACAGTGCAGACTGTATGCATTCCACCCCTGATCGAATCGAGTCGTTCTGCCATGAACCGTGTCCTGCGCCGCGCCGCGCCCCTCGCGCTCGCCTCCGCGACAGCCCTGCTCCTCGCCGGTTGTGCGACCACCCCCGACGAGCCCGAGGCGACGACGGACGCCGCGGCGTGCATGGACGTGCCCGCCGGTGAGCTCAGCGACGGAGTGAAGGTCGACGGCGAGTTCGCCGGATCCCCGACCGCCGAGTTCGCCACGCCGCTCGAGGCGGAGAAGCTCGAGCGCACGGTCGCCATCGAGGGCGACGGCGATGAGACCGCGGCCGGCGACCCGATGAACATCGTCGTGACGGCGTTCTCGGGTACGAGCGGCGAGGCCATCTTCTCGCAGCCGACCACGATCAAGGTCGGCGACGAGCAGGTCTTCGAGTCGTTCCGCGCCGGCATCGATTGCGTGCCGGTCGGCTCCCGCACCGTGACGGTCGCGCCCGCCTCGACGCTCTACGGCGACACGGGCAACGAGACCATCGGCGTCGCTGCCGGCGAGACGGTCGTCATCGTCATCGACGTCGTCGAGGTGCAGGAGCCCCTGACGCCGGCCGAGTGGACCGAGAACGTTCCCGAGGTGAAGTTCGGCGCAGACGGCGAGCCGCCCGTCGTGACCCTGCCCGCCACCGACCCGTCGACCGAGCTGCAGATGAAGGTGCTCGAAGAGGGCGACGGCGACGAGGTGCAAGACGGCGACAATGTCACCGTGCAGTACCAGGGCATCAGCTGGACCACGGGCGAGATCTTCGACCAGAGCTACACGCGCGGCGAGCCCGCGACCTTCCCGACCGATGGCGTCATCCAGGGCTTCGGCGCGGCACTCGTCGGCCAGAAGGTCGGCTCCAAGGTCATCGTGACCATTCCGCCGGAGCTCGCATACGGCACGGATGCCGCGGCGCACGAGCTCGGCGGACAGACGCTCGTCTTCCTCGTCGAGATCGAGGGCACCGAGGCCGCGAGCTAGGGTGTGTCTCCAAATGTGTAGGGGTTGATCGGGGAAACTGGGCGTGTGTCGTCTCGTCGTCGTTCTCGTTCTCGCCGGTTGAGTGATGCGCAGTAGGCTGTGATCAGGCCTTTGCTGGCGTGCTGCAAGCCCTTCTCGCCCGCGCTGACGCGGCGGGCCTGATCGACTGGGACGTGAGCGTGGGCGCGACGATCGCGCGGGCGCACGAGCACGCGACGAACACGACCCGCCCCGAGCAAGACACCGGCGGCCGTCATTCCCGAGAAGAGCAACCAGATCGCGGCCCGCAAGCGCAAAGGACGCGACGGCGGAAGGCCGCCCGCATTCGACGCCGACGCGTACAAAGACCGCAACGTCGTCGAGCGCTCCTTCGCCCACGTCAAGCAAGGGCGTGGCATCGCGACCCGCTTCGACAAGCTCGCTGTCACCTACCGCGCCGGCCCAATCAGCCACGATCGAGAGAAGGCCCATTCATGACCTATCAGCGGCGGGAGCGCACAGGGCGGGCACCGAGGTCATCGATGCCCGCCCCGCGAGGTGACTGCTCAGCCGCGCCGTCCGCGCGTTTCCGGCAGTCGGGAGATGAAGATGAGCGCGACGACGATCGCAGCGCAGATCGCCATGTAGTAGCCGGGCGCCGCGTTCACACCGGTGCTCTCGACCAGCCAGGTTCCCACGAACGGTGCCGTTCCACCCATCACCGCATAGGCGACGTTGTAGCTGATCGCCGCGGAGGTGAAGCGCGTCTGGGTCGGGAAGCGCTCGGTGAAGAAGGTCTGCGAGCCGCCCCCGTAGCAGGCGAGGGAGACGAGGAAGATCATCTGACCGACCAGCGCAAGCCAGACGTTTCCACTGGTCACGAGGCCGAATGCCGGAATCGAGGTGACGGCAAGCAGGATCGAACCGGCGATGAGCATCGGCTTGCGGCCGAATCGATCGCCGAGGTGCCCCGCGTAGATGAGCAAGAATGTGTAGACGCCCATCGCGATGGCGTTGGTGAGCAGCGCCTGTTCCTGCGTGAGGTTTCCGGCGACCTGGACGTAGGTGACGAAGTAGGCGGACAGCGTGTAGAACCCGAGCGCTGTCAGGCCGAGGATGAAGAACACCTGGAGCATGCCGACCCAGTTGTCTCGGAACGACTGCTTGATCGGACTGAACTCCTTCGGGCGCTCCTTCGCGGCGTTCTTGAACATCTCACTCTCTTCGGTGCGCATGCGAATCCAGAGACCGATTCCCGCAAGCGGCAGTGCCAGGAGGAACGGAATACGCCAACCCCAGTCGGTGAAGACCTCATCGGAGAGCACCGCGCGAAGCAGCAGGATGAGACCGCTGGCGAACACCGACGGAATGGCAGTCGCGGCGAGTGTGGTGTTGATCCACAGACCCCGTCGCTCGACCGGGGCGTGCTCATAGACGAACGACGGTCCGCCCACTGATTCACCACCCGCCGAGAACCCCTGACCGAGGCGCGCCAGCACGAGCAGGATCGATGCGGTCCAGCCGATCTGGGCGTATCCAGGCAGCAGCCCGATGAGCGCCGTGCAGATGCCCATCAACAGGATGGTGATGGTCAGCACGTTCCGCCGCCCGATCCTGTCGCCGAGCGCGCCGAAGAACAGCCCGCCGACCGGGCGCATGACGAACGCGACACCGAAGGTGGCGAAGATGACGAGGAGCCCCGTGAACCGATCGCCGGCAGGGAAGAAGTAGTCAGCAAGGATGACGGCGGACAGCCCGTACAGGGTGAAGTCGAAGAACTCGGCGAACTGTCCGATACTGACGCCGATCAATACCTTCTTCTTCGACGCCATTGACACTTCTTGCTGAAGCTGTTGCGTTTGACTCATGAAAACTCCATTGTTTTGTCGGTGTGAGGCTGCCAGCAGAGCGCAACGACTCCTCTTGGCGTGGAACGACGAGGCCCGATGTTTGGACCAGGCTCGTCTGGGATGACTAGTTGATAGGCGCCCTCCCGAGGTGGCCGAAACGCATCGATCGCAGTACGGCGGTGTTGTTGACGCCGGCGAAGATGATCCTCTGCACCAGCGGCCCGCAATGGAACAACGTGGCCCAGCCGCGTGACCTCCGCTGGATCCGGTCGACGAGCGGCCGATGATCCGCCTCCCACTCCGAAAGGGCGGAGGCCAACGAGAGATCTCGATGGAGGTAGTCAGCCAAGCTGATCGCATCCATCATTCCGGATGCACCGCCGCTGCCGAGGGCCGGCGCCATGGCGTGCGCAGCGTCACCGATCACGACCACCCGGCCCGCGCTCCAATGCCGAAGGTGAACCTCGACGAATCGGGACGACCGGAGCGTGTCCGGCACTCGGTCGATCGCGCTGCCGAGGATGGGGAAACGCTTGCGCCAGACGGCAGGATCGTGGTCGTCGAGCCCTTCAGCAGCGAGCCGCTCTTCTGTGATGCGACGCCAGGGTAGGCGCTTGAAGTCGGCCGAGAAGAACGCGTAGTACGTCTGACCTCCCCCGACAGGCGCAGAGTACACATGCTTGGTGCCACTCCAGTACTCGGTCCATTCACCGTTGTAGGAGTTCTCGTCTGGGTGCTCGGCGGGGTCGATGACGGTGACTGTTGCGCGAAACGGCAACGGCCGGAGAACCGCCGTGCCAGGGAGAGCCCGGCGGACTTTCGAGCGAACTCCATCCGCACCGACGACGAGGTCCGCCCGAAACGTCCGGCCATCGGTGGTGACAACCGTGCCGTCAAGCGTCACCGAGGCCACCTCGGCGTTCAGGTGGAACTCCACCCCCCGCGCGAGTGCCGACTCGTAGAGGGCCTTCAAGAGCTGGGGCCGCTTGACGAAGAAGATGACCCGGGAGGTCCAGTCGTAGCGTCCGAGCGTCCGTCCCGCTCCATCGCGTCCGACGAACTGCCGAAGCTCAGGCAACCCATCAAGCGCGGTGTCCAGGGCTTTGACTCGGCGCAGCATCGCCTGGGCGTTCGGATCGATCGCGATGCCCGACCCGGCAGTCCTGACGGCATCCGCCTTCTCGAGGACTCGAACTGTGAGTCCCGTGTTCGCAAGCGCGATCGCAGCGGTCAAACCGCTGATACCCGCGCCGACGACCGCTGCCGACTTCATTCCGTCTACCATGAGCGAACGATCCTTACCTGTGCAGCATCCTGCTGACGAATGCGATGTGAGCCGTCTCTTCGACCAACTCGGCAGTACAGAGCGCGTCATCAATATCAACGCCGACGCTGACGAGCCCATGCCCCTGCAATATGACGGCCCGTGCCCCGGAACTCGCGAACAATGCGAGAACGTCCTCGATCTGTTCCGGCGCAACCGCATAGCTCCCCGTGTCGATCACCGGTACCGGCTGCGCGAGCTTCAACGCCGAGTGATACGTGACGTTCGGGATCGCCTCGCCGGTGAGCGACCAGCCGACCGCCCAGGGCGAGTGACAATGCACGATCGCGGTCACGTCGGCGCGAGCCGCGTAGATCGCACCGTGCAGCACGGCTTCCTTCGTGGCGGGGCGGGCTCCGTTGATGAGTTCACCGGAGCAGTCCGCAATCACCACTGAATGCGGATCGGCGCTGCTGAATGATGTGTCGGTGGCCTTCACCGCCATCCGATCAGTTCCTGCGATTCGGACGGAGACGTTTCCACCGTTTCCAGATTGGAGCTTCTGTTCCCAACAGCGCTGCTGTGCTCTGAGCACTTCCGTGCGCTCATGCTCGTACGAGATCGTCATGCGGACACCACCCGATCCAATAGGAGCAGCCGGTTCAGTTCCGATGCGGCGGCACGCGAGAATTCCCGGTCATTCAGGTTGGCCTCGACGGTCGCCACTCGAACTCTCGGCGACAGACCCGTCTGGAACTCTTCGATGATCGCGTCATCGACCACACGGTCATGCAATGGGCCCCCCACGCTCGCGAAGGTTCGCAGACCGCGTGTCGGCAACAGCACGGTCACCGGCCCCTTCGCCCGATTCAAGCGGCCGACGACGATGCGTGTGACGTCGCGCGCTTCCTTCTCGGTAAGCTTGACGTGAGCGAGATTCTCGTTGTGCCAGATGTACTTTCGCTCTTCGGCGTCCGCGAAGAGCTCACCTCGCCACTGACAGATGAAGTCGAGGCCACCAGGGGCCACCACCATCGGGATGCCGGCCTCCGCGGCTGCGATGAGGCGCTGATCGGTTCCGGCACCGAATCCCCCACCGAAGTACTCGTAGACGATTTCGTGCAGCGTGAGATCCAGCACGGCAGACAGCGATCCAGCAGTGATGAGACTCTCGAGCACCTGCCCACCGACGCCGGTCGCGTGAAAGGGGACCACCGAGTACCCGGAGTCCCGGAGTTCATCCATCGCGTGGACGACCCCGTCGTTGGTCGCACCCATCAGGGTGGCACCAACCAGCGAGAGCCCGGCGACCTCGACCGGCCGCCCACCGGCCTTCACCGCACCTGCCACTGCGGCAGCCGAGTTCGCGAGAATTCGCTCACTGATCGGGTTGAGGCCAGCGAGATCGGTGATCGACGGCATCACCATGATGTCGCTCGTGCCGACCACCGAATCGAAGGTGCGAGTGCCACACGCGACGGTGGACACGATGATCTTGGGCACCCCGATGGGCAGCGCTTGCATCGCACTGGCCGCGACGGTGGTGTTCTGCAGGCCACCCAAGCCGAGGGCGCCCTGCAACTGCCCGTTGGCCTGCAGTTCAGCGAGGAGGGTGCTAGCACCGTCCGCCATGGCGGACAAGAGGAACTCCCTCGACTCGTCTTCGATATCGGCCCAGTGATGGCCCGCTGCCTCGACCACCGCCTCTCGGGAGATGTTGGAGGACGAGTTGTGACCCTTCGACGTGCTGGTGTCGATGGTCAACGGTCGGAGCCCATTGGCAGTGAGTTGCTGCGAGACGAAGTCGATCTCCGCTTGCTTCGTGTCGCTGCTCGCGACGACGGCGATCGTGTTCATGGGAGCCCCAGTACCGGGGTTTCGCGAATCCGCTCGAGGAGCGGGAGGTCGTGCGCACCGAGGATATAGCTCGGGTCGGCGACTCTGTCGCGCTGCGCGACGATCGATCGCCACATTCCGATCGCATCCACATATCGCCCCGGCGGCGTGATGTCGTACTTCAGGTCCGGGATCGGCTCGAGATTCTCTGGGCAGAAGATCGAGTCACCCGAGCAGACGAAGTTGCCGGCCGCGGTATCGACCTCGATCGAGATGTGGCCGGGTGAGTGGCCGGGCGTCTCCAGGGCGCGCACGCCCGGTATCAGCTCACGCTCTCCGCTGATCGTGGTGAAGTTCACGCCATGGAAGTGCGGCGTGATCCCGAGGGCTGCGTTCTCGTATGACTTGTAGTACATGGGAATCGGGTCCTGCGCGAATGCAAGCTCGCGCTCGTGCACGTAGATCGTCGCGTTCGCGAATTTCTCCAGGTAGTACGAGTGGTCCCAGTGCAGATGCGTGATGGCGATGACGCCGATGTCCTCACACTGGATGTCGAGCGCAGCGAGCTGTTCGTGGATCGCCATGCCTGCCGGTTGGCGAGAGCCCGGATGGTGATACTTGGAGGCCCGTTCCGTCCAGCTCATCCCCGTATCGACGAGGGCGAGGTGTTCGCCGCCTTCGATCAGGAACGCGAAGTCAGGAATCTCGATCCGGTCGCGTGTCGCCCCCTCGACGTACGGGTGCACGGAGTGGTGGTACAGGTACTCCGCGGGCACGGTGGTGACGAAGCCGGTGTTGAGCGGGCGGATCGTAAGGTTGGTCACTGCATCTCCTGATGTGGTCGAATGCAACTCGTGCTCGCAGAACCCCGTCCTCGGCATTCACGTCACTGTGTCGCTCGCCCGAGCATCTCAGCTCTGATCGATATGGACAATCAGACATTTACTTGCGCAGATATAGGCAAAAGCTATCGGATGGGTCTCGGATCCCCCGTGGTGCGTTCCGCGTCGATGACGAGACTGAGCTCCCGCACGAAGCGGGCTGCAAGCGAATCGAGTGTGTCGAGCGAGTATGCGAAGATCTCTCGAAGGAATGGCGGCTCGATGGAGCGGGTGAGTGGAAGCAGATGCTGTGGCACCATGTTGCGCGGCACAACCGTGGGACCGAGTCCGGCCGCTGCGAGGTTCACCGCGACATCGGTCTGACTTGTATGCGCAGCTCCCGCCACTTGAAGCTTTTCTCTCGCGAAGAGCTCTTGGTGCACCCGATACACCCCGTTGTCGGCAGAGAGGAGCACCCATCGGCGGTCGGCGAGCGCCTGCAACGGCAGCTGAGTCTCCGCAAGGAGGACGTCGTCTCGCGGCAGGAGGATGACGAACTCCTCTGAGCCCAGGAGTTGCGTGTGTGTGAATCGGTCCGTGGGTTCCGGCCCGATCGCGAAATCGAAGTGCCCGTCGCGAATCGACTGCTCAAGCGCCACGGGGTTCCGGAACTCGGTCATGCCGATGTGAATCCCCGGCTGCTTGGCGCGCCAATGCTCCAGCGTGCGCGGCACGAGCCCACTGGCGATGCTGGTGATGGTTGCGAACTTGAGCTCACCGTTTTCCCCGTCAGCAGCGAGCTTCGCCATGCGATATGCGCGGTCGTTGGCAGCAACAGCCGTGCGAGCCTCTTTGAGCAGGACCCTGCCGACCCTCGTCAGGCTCACTCCTCGCGCGTGGCGGTGAAAAAGCGGGGCGTCAAGGGCACGTTCCATCGCCGCCACCTGGGTCGACAGTGACGGCTGCGACACGTGCACGACCTCGGCCGCCTGGCGGAATGACCCGGCCTCGGCGACCGCGATGAAGTACTCGAGTTGACGTTGACCGAATCGTGTCATCCTCATACTGTTCCACGCACATCGACGTCATCACCTGCTTCACGCCGAAGGGACTCGACATGCACAGCGCCCACTCCCCGAAGTCCACCCCTTCTCGGCGAACCCCGACTTCGGCTTCGAGATCCGCACCACCATCGGCCGCGCAGCCTCTGGTGCCGAGGCGCGGGAGGAGGCCGAGGCGACCGGATGATACCGCGATTTCTCCCCAGTTCCCGCTGGGCCGTGGAACGGGCGAAGGCGTGCGCGCCGCCGCGATCTGAACCCGGAGACCCCGGCGAAGGCGACATCCAGGGCAACCGGATCATCGTGGATCCGACAGACCCGAAACGACCAGACCGGCACCAGAGACCAGCCGGCCGCTGAATCCCTCGTTGACCGCTCAGCGCCCCCAGGTCGCAACGGCGATGACGATGCTCACCGCGAGGAAGCACGTCACGAACACGGTGTCGCGCACGCGCCACGGCGAGGAGTGGCGCTCGGTGCGGGTGCGGTGGGCACCGAAGGCGCGTGCGTCCATCGCGAGCGCGACCCGTTCGGCGTGCCGAATGGCCGAGGCGAGCAGCGGCACGATGTAGCCGAGCGCACGACGAACAGCCGCGACCGGTCCGCGGCCGACATCGGTGCCGCGCACGCGATGGGCGGCCCTGATGATCTCGAGCTCGTGGCCGAAGCGAGGCACGAACCGCAGCGCCGCGAGGGCGGTGTAGCCGAGGCGGTAGGGCACGCGCAGGTTCTCGACCATCGAGCGCACGAACTCGGTGCCGGTCGACGTGACGCCGGCGATGAGCGAGAGCAACAGGATCGCGAGGATGCGCAGGGCCGTCGCGAGGCCGACCAGGTAGGCCGCGAGGGTGAACTCCCAGTCGCCGATCGAGATGAGGGTGACGGATGCCGCGGGGTGGTCGGCCACGCTCGACGGGTCGATCCACACGCCGAACGTGACGCCGAGCGCGAGGGCGGCGACGGGGGTTCCGATGAGGAGCGCGGCGATCGCCCGGCCCGACAGCTTCGCGCCGATGAGCAGCACCGCCGCCGCGAACACGATGAACGCGAGCGGCAGGGCGATGCCCCGGCTGAACACGACGATGACCATGACGGCGAGCGGAGCGACGAGCTTCGCGAGCGGATTGAGCGAGTACAGGAATCGGGCGGGTCGCTGCACCCGGTGCTCGGCGAAGGGGTCGACGGCGAGCGATGCCGTGTGCGGCTCGAACTCCACGGCGGCTCTCGCGGGGAGCCCCGAGGTGCTCGCGGGGAGCCCCGAAGCACTCGCGCCGGCCGTGCCGCTCGCGCCGCTCGCGCCGCCCCCGCTCACGAGGCACCCTTCGAGGAGACGGGCAGCTGCGACATCCGTGTCACCGAATGCCAGGCGGCATGCCGTTCGAGGCCGCGGGTGGCCCGTGCGAGCGGCGGGTGGCGAAGGCCAGCCTGCTCGACGAGCGGACCCGCGAGTACGTCGGCGGCCGGGCCGACGCCGAGCAGGCGCCCACCGCTCATGACGGCGATGTGGCTCGCGTAGTCCGCGACGAGCTGCAGGTCGTGTGTGACGACGAGCACCGTGGTGCCCTCGTCGTTGAGGCCCCGCAGCATGTCGAGCAACTCGGAGGCGCGGGCGCGGTCCTGCCCGAACGTCGGTTCGTCGAGTGCGAGCACCGGGGCGCCGGCGATGAGCGCGGTGCCGACGGAGAGCCGGCGTTTCTGCCCGCCCGAGAGCAGGAACGGGTGCTGGTCGCGCAGCCCCTCGAGACCGAAGCGTTCGAGCATCGCCTCGACACGCGGGGCGGCCTCGGCATCGGAGACGCCTTGCAGCCGCAGGCCCTGCGCGAGTTCTTCGGTCACCGAGTGGGCGATGAACTGGTGCTCGGGATTCTGGAAGACGAAGCCGATGCGCCGGGCGCGCTCGCGTGCAGCGCACCGCGCCGGGTCGACGCCGAGCACGTCGACCGTGCCGGCCGGCGCAGGGATCACGCCGGCGAGCGCCTGCAGCAACGAGGTCTTGCCCGCGCCGTTCGTGCCGACGATCGCGAGGAGGTCGCCCGCGGCGACGTCGAGGTCGACGCCCTCGACGACGATCGGCCCGCGCCGCCCGCCGCGCCGCACCGAGACGTCCCGCGCGCGGATGGCGGTCTCGCCGGCGACCGCGAGCGCGCCCGTCGACCCCGTCGGGGGGCCGATCGAGAGGGTGGGCCGCGGCGACAGCGCAGTCGAGCGCACGGGCGATGACTCGCTGAGCGGAGCGGGCAGCGACGGCAGCGCGTCGAGGGCTGCGGCGAGTTCGGCCGGAGACAGGGGGAGCGGGTCGAGCACGACGCCGGCGTCTCGCAGTCGCATCGCCGCGAGGGTCGAGACCGGCAGCCAGACGCCGAGGGCGACGAGTTCGTCGGCGCGTTCGCGCAGGATCTCGCGGGCCGGCCCGTCGAGCACGAGATGCCCGCCCGCATCGAGCACGATCACCCGGTCGACGAGGTCGACGGCCGCGTCGAGGTTGTGCTCGACCAGCACGACGGCGTGGTCGCGCTCGCTCGCGAGCTCTCGCAGCACGGCGTAGACCTCATCGATGCCTGCAGGGTCGAGGTTCGCCGTCGGCTCGTCGAGCACGAGCACGGGCGCGGCCATCGCGAGTGCGCAGGCGATCGCGAGTCGCTGCCGCCCGCCGCCCGAGAGCGTGTCGGGGTTCTCGGCGCGCCGGTCCCAGAGACCGACGAGCTTCAGTGCGCGCTCGGCGCGTTCGAGCACTTCGGATGCCGGGGCGAGCTGATTCTCGGGCGCGAAGCACACTTCGTCGAGCACCGTACCGGTGACGATCTGCGCGTCGGGGTCTTGGAAGACCATCGCGACGTGCTCGCTCATCACCCCGACGGGGTGCTCGCTCGTGTCGAGGCCGGCCACGCGCACCGTGCCCTCGAGGGCAGCGGGCACGGCGTGCGGCACGAGCCCGTCGAGGGCGAGGGTCAAGGTCGACTTGCCGCACCCGCTCGGGCCGAGGATCAGCACGACCTCGCCCCGTGCGACCTCGAACGAGACGCCGACCGGGGTCGCCACGTCAGCGCCCTCGTGACGGATGCTCACGTGGTCGAGTTCGAGAAGTGGTGCTGGGGGCATGGGTCGGCTCGGCGAGGTGAAGGTGATCGGACGACCCGCGACGCGGCATCCGCAGTGCTTAGGACAGCCTAACCTTGCGAGCCGAGTGGGACGCTGTGCAGCGAGCCACGATGCCACGACGGTCAGCTCGGACTGGGAGCAGCGACGCCCCGGAGTGCACCAGTTGCCGTCTGCCCGGGAATGCCCCGGTCAGCTGGAGTGTTGTATCAGAGTCCGGGTGCGTACGACAGCGCACCGGAAGGAGGAGAGCGTGGGCATCAGTTACGTCGAGTTCGAAGACGACGGCGGAATCCTTCGTCGCTACCGCAAGCACGTGAACGGCCGCGGCCTCGTGGCCACGACCGCCAAGGTCGACCCGACCGCGTGGGTCGACCCGACGGCCTACGTCGATTCCGGTGCCGAAGTGCAGCGCGGCGCCCAGATCGGGCCGGGCGGCTGGGTGGAGGGCGAAGCGATCATCGCCGAACGTGCCGTCGTCGGCGTCAACGCGCACGTCTGCCGCAACGCCGTCGTCGGCCGCAACGCGGTCGTCGGTCCGTACGCGACCATCGGTCGCGACGCGAAGGTGCAGAACGGCGCACGCGTGCCGCGCGAACTCTCGATCGCCGCCGGCGACGAATACCGCGCGTCGAGCGACGACCTGCGCCGCCTCGGCCTCGCGGCCTGAGCATCACTGGCGCGCCATGGCCACCCGCATCCGCTCGTCGGGATCGATGAAGTGGTCGTGGTCGTCGTCACCGAGATCGATCTGCACCCAGTTGATCTTGCCCGTGAACCGGCTGGATTGCGGGGTGTAGTCGGGGCTGACCGCGGTACCCGACTCGTAGCCGACGTCGGTCGTCTCATCGGCTGAGAAGACCATCGGCTGGGTCATGCCGACCCGGCCCGTGCCGACCGAGGCGCCGTCGTAGTACAGGGTGACACCGCCGCCCTTGGCGAGGCCGCCGCCGTCGTAGGCGAACTCCATGCGCACCTGATGCGTGCCGGACGGGATCGGCGAATCGGCCGTCGTCGTGAACTCATGGATGCCGAGCACGTTGTAGACGAAGACGAGCTTGCCCTCCTTCACGTACACGCTCCACCCGCCGAAGCGGCCGCCCTGCGCGATGATCACGCCGTCTGCGCCGCCATCCGGGATCTCCACCTCGGCGGTCACCGAGAACGACTTGTTCTTGATGCTCACGACGCTGTTCTCCGACAGGCGGCCCATGCCTGCGAAGAGCAGCTGCGAGTCGCCCTGCACCAGGGTCGGCCGCCCCGCCAGATCGGGGTTCAGCCGTTCACCGGTTCGGTCGTCGAGGGGCAGCACGTTGTACTTGACCGCCTCGATGAGCCAGAGCCGTTGCAGTTCGTGCAGCTTGTCGGGATGCTCCTTCGAGAGATCCCGCGCCTGACTGTAGTCGGCACTGCCGTCGTAGAGCTCCCAGTCGTCGTCGTCGAATGGAACCGTGTCGGCGATGAGCTCCCAGGGAGTGCGGTGCTTCGTGACCGCGCTCCACCCCTTGTAGTAGACACCGCGGTTGCCGAACATCTCGAAGTACTGCAGATCGTGCCGCTCGGCCTCGTCGGGCGCGTTGAAGGTGTAGAGCATGCTCGTGCCCTCCATGGGCGACTGCTGCACGCCGTTCACCATCGTCGGTTCGGGCAGTCCGGCCGCCTCGAGGATGGTGGGCGCCACGTCGATGACGTGGGTGAACTGGGAGCGCCGCCCCCCCTGCTCCGTGATGCCCTTCGGCCACGAGACGATCGTGCCGTTGCGCGTGCCGCCCCAGTGCGAGGCGATCTGCTTCGTCCACTGGAAGGGCGCATCCATCGCCCAGGCCCAGCCCACCGAGTAGTGGTTGTACGAGGTCGGGGAGCCGAACTCGTCCATCTTGGAGCGCATGAACTCCGGCGTCTCGAGCGCGGCCATGCCGTTGAAGTTCGCCATCTCGTTGAAGGCGCCGTTCATCGTGCCCTCTGCCGACGCGCCGTTGTCGCCGATGATGTAGTAGATGAGGGTGTTGTCGAGCACCCCGAGGTCTTCGATGGCGTCGATGACGCGGCCGACGTGGTGGTCGGTGTGCTCGAGGAATCCGGCGTACACCTCCATCTCGCGTTCCAGCACGGGCTTCAGCTCGTCGGGCATGTCGTCCCACGCGGGAATCTCGGCGTGACGCGCCGTGAGCTCCGCATCGGCGGGGACGATACCGAGTTCCTTCTGCTTCGCGAACGTCTTCTCGCGTTGCGCGTCCCAGCCGTCGGCGAATGCTCCGGTGTACTTGTCGATCCACTCCTTCGGCACGTGGTGCGGCGCGTGCGTTGCGCCGGGCGCGAAGTACACGAAGAACGGCTTGTCGGGCATCAGCGCCTTCTGCGTGCGGATCCAGTTCACGGCGTGGTCGGCCAGGTCTTCGGTCAGGTGGTAGCCCTGTTCGGGCGTCGCCGGTGGTTCGACCGGCGTTGTTCCCTCGTACAGGGCCGGATCCCACTGGTTGTTCTCTCCGCCGATGAAGCCGTAGAACGTCTCGAATCCGCCGCCGCCCGTGGGCCAGGCATCGAACGGCCCCATGGGCGAGGACTGCCAGACCGGCACCTCGTGGCACTTGCCGAACTGCGCGGTCGAGTACCCGTTCAGCTTCAATGTCATCGCTACGGGAGCCTTCGTGTTCGGCTTCAGCGAGCTGTTGCCCGGCGCCGAGGTGGCGGTCTCGGTGATGCTGCCCATGCCGACCGAGTGATGGTTGCGGCCGCTGAGCATGGCGGCCCGCGTGGGCGCGCACAGCGCGGTCGTGTGGAATCGGTTGTACATGAGGCCGCGTGCGGCCAGCTTCTCGGCGTTCGGGGTGTTGCACGGGCCTCCGAAGGCGCTCGATGCTCCGAAACCCGTGTCGTCGATCAGCACGATGAGCACGTTCGGTGCGCCCTCGGGCGGCAGCAGCGGCTCGATCGGCGGATACGCCGTGTCGGGATCCTTCGCGTCGTAGGTCGTGAGCCCGGGGGCCGGGCGATCGGGGATCGGCAGCATCGTGCGCGCGTGGCGATCTGGTTTCATGACATTCCCCCGTGTCGGTGCGGCAGGGTGCTGCGGCGAGATGCTGCGGCATCCGTCGACACCTCGGCCGCGTTCAGCTCGGCGACGACGGGGTCACCGTACCCAAGGCCGTGCTCGGCCGAATCACGCAGATCGCATGATGCGTGCGGGCAGCCGGCGGCCGTGCGGGCAGCCGGGTCAGGGGGCCGGTCTCGCCCTCGCCCACCTGGCGGGGAGGTTCGGGCCGTCCCAGACCTGGATGACGCCCCACGCCGCCGCGGTGATCGGCACCGCGAGCACGGCACCGACGATGCCGCCGAGCACGGTGCCGATCGTCAGGGCGACGAGGATCACGAGTGCGTGCAGCTTCATCGAGCGGCCCATCAGGAACGGCTGCAGGAAGTTGCCTTCGAGCTGGTTCACGAGCACCACGACCCCGACGACGAACAGGGCATTGACCAGGCCGTTCGAGACGAGGGCGACCAGGGCGGCGAGGATGCCGGCGAGCGTGGCGCCGACGATCGGGATGAACGCGAGCAGGAACACCAGCACCGCCAGGGGCACCGCGAGCGGCACCTGCAGGATGAGCAGGCCGATCAGGATGCCGACGGCATCGACGAGCGCGACGGCCGCCGTGCCGCGGAGATATGCACCGAACACCGCGACCGTCTTGCCGCCGATGCGGTGTGCGCGCGCGTAGTCTTCGCCGTGGAAGGGGCGCAGCAGGAACGCCCACAGCTTCGGTCCGTCCTTCAGGAAGAAGAAGAGCACGACCGCCATCAGCACGAACCCGGTGACGAAGTTCGCCACGGCGCTGACACCGGCGATGGCGCCGGAGCCGAACTGCGCGCTCGTGACGAAGCCCTGCAGCTGCGTGGCCCATGCGTCGAGCTGTTCATCGTCGATGAACGACAGGGTCTTGACCCACGCGAGCACATCCTCGAAGCCCTGTTGCGCTTGCGCGGAGAGATCGGCCCACTGGTTGCGCACCGCCCAGACGATCAGCCACACGACACCGCTGATGAGCGCGATGATCGTCAGCAGTGTGATGAGCGTCGCGAGCAGCGAAGGTACGCCGTGTGAGCGCATCCAGTGCATCGCCGGCCAGAACGCGGAGGCCAGGATGAGCGCCAGCACGAGGGGGATGGTGACGAGGGTCAGCGTCTGGAGGCCGAAGATGATCGCAGCGGCGACCACGACGACGACGATGATCTGGATGGCGCGGATCGCGAGACGGCCGAACCCATCCGCCCACAGGCTTCTCGGCGGCGTGGCGGCTTGCAGTTCGACCTCGGCGGGCGGTGCGCTTCTGGCCGGGGCGTGCTTGCGGAAGAGCGGCATTCGTCAAGGCTAGGTGCACGTCGCACGTTCGGGCGAGGGCTTGCCGCGACGGCCCGAGGCAGGTAGTGCGGCCGGGTTGCCGCTCAGGCGACCGGCAGTTCGCCCGCGAGCAGCTCGAGCGTCTGCTCACGCCCGGGAGTCGTGTCGGTCGGCTCGGAGTCGTAGGAGCCGCCGATCGGGGCGAGCATGATCTCGTCGATGCCGTGGCGGGCCGCGAGGGTGCGCAGTTCCGCCGCTGCGCTCGCCGGGTCCGCGATGATCCAGCGTTTCTCCATGGCGGCGATGATGTCGTCGCCGACCGAGTCCGCGGGGGCCGCTGCGGCTTCTTCGACGGTTTCGAGCTGGCGCATCGGTCGGCCCGTGCGCAGCCGCGCCATGGAGTGCAGTTGCGGCAGCGCCCTGGCGCGCGCCTCGTCGGCACTCGGAGCGACCGAGGCGTTCACGGTGAGGAAGGTCTCGGGCGCGGGGTGCGCCTCGCTCGGCCGGTACTCAGTGCGGTAGAGCTCGAGCGCCCGCTCGAGCCCCTCGCCAGAGAAATGGTTCGCGAACACGTAGGGCAGCCCGAGCTCGGCGGCGAGCTTCGCCGAGTAGTCGCTCGATCCGAGGAGCCAGAGCGTCGGGACATCCGTCGCCGCAGGAGTCGCGCTGATCGCGTACTCGCGCCCGCTCGTGAGGCGGAGCGATGCGCCGTCGGGCGAGAGCAGGCTCAGGATGTCGGCGATGTGGTCGGGGAATCGGTCGACCTCGGCCGTCGGGCCGCTCACGCGGAGGAGCTGGGTGATCACCGGGTCACTGCCCGGCGCCCGCCCGATGCCGAGGTCGATGCGCCCCGGAGCGAGCGCCTCGAGCGCGGCGAACTGCTCGGCCACGACGAGCGGCGCGTGGTTCGGCAGCATGACGCCGCCGGATCCGACCCGGATGCGTTCGGTGCGCGCGGCGATCGACGCCACGAGCACGGGCGGCGTCGTCGAGGCGACGGAAGGCATGTTGTGGTGCTCGGCGAACCAGTAGCGGGTGAAGCCGAGTCGGTCGGCGAGCTGTGCGAGGCGAACGGATGCCGCGAACGCGCCGGCGCTCGTCTGGCCGGTGCGCACCGGAACGAGGTCGAGCACGGAGAGGCGGGGCGAAGGAGTCATCCCTGACGGCAACCGGGGCGCGGCGCGGTGTATTCCGGGGCGGGCTGCCACTGAGGCGATCGGAGGGGAGCCACTGACGCGGCCGCGGCGACGGCACCGTTGGATGATCTCGTCGTGAGCGCCGCCTGAAATCAGCTCGGCCGTCGGAGCACCGCCCAGTGGGGCGCGCATGGACCCGCGACGATCTCGAAAGGACGCATCCGTGAACACCCCCATGCCGTCGGCCATCGCGGCCGACCCCGTCACGCTCTCGCTGCGCGAGGCACTCGCACTCCTCGACGACCGGATCACCGGTCGCGTGCTGATTCCCGGCGATCCGGGCTGGGACGACGCCCGCTCGGCCTGGAACCTCGCCGTCGACCAGCACCCCGCAGCAGTCGTCGTCGCGGCCGATGCCGACGACGTCGCCCAGACCGTGCGAGCGGCGAAGGGACTCGGCCTCGCCGTCGCCCCCCAGGCCACCGGCCACAACGCCGCTCCGCTCGCCGCGGACGGCGGACTCGCCGACGCGATCCTCCTGCGCACGCACGAACTGCGGGGCGTCGAGGTCGACGCCGAGGCCCGCATCGCCCGCGTCGAGGCGGGCGGCCAGTGGGGCGACGTCGTCGCCGCGGTCGCACCGTTCGGACTCACCGCGCTCGCCGGATCGTCGCATGACGTCGGCGTCGTGGGCTACACGCTCGGCGGCGGAGTGAGCTGGCTCGGCCGCTCGCACGGACTCGCGGCCAACCACGTCGTCGCGATCGAACTCGTCACGGCCGACGGCGTCGCACGCCGGGTCGACGCCGAGCACGACGCCGAGCTGTTCTGGGCGCTCCGCGGCGGCGGCGGCGACTTCGCCGTCGTCACCGCCGTCGAGGTCCGGCTCTTCGACGTGCCCGTGCTGAGCGCCGGCATGCTGCTCTGGCCGATCGAGCGAACCGCCGAGGTCTTCGCCGCATGGTCGGAGTGGACGGGCGGCGTTCCGACCACCGTCACCTCGGTCGCCCGTGTGCTGCGTCTGCCGCCGATGCCCGAGCTGCCGCCCTTCCTCTCCGGCCGCTCGCTCGTCGTCGTCGAGGTCGCGATGCAGGAGGAGCCGGCCCGCGTCGACGAACTCCTCGCGCCGCTGCGCGATCTCGCACCCGAGATCGACACCGTGCACCCGCAGGCCTCTGCCGAGCTGCTGCAGCTGCACATGGACCCGCCAGGGCCGACTCCCGGGCACGGCGACGGCATGCTGCTCGCCGAGCTGCCTCCCGCCGCGATCCGCGCTTTCGTCGAGGCGGTCGGGCCGGATGCCACGTCGGCACTGCTCTCCATCGAGATCCGGCACCTCGGCGGCATGCTGGCTCCGGGCGTCGCCCGCGCCGCGGCATCCGTGCAGGGCATGCCAGAGCCCGGAGTCACGGCCGGATTCGACGCCGGATTCCTCATGTTCGGCGCCGGTATCGCGATGCCGGGCAACGGCGATGCACTCGCCGAATCGCTCGGCCGGCTGTTCTCGGCCCTCGAGCCGTGGCGCGGTGACACCGACTACCTGAACTTCGCGGAGCACGCCCGCCCCGCCGGCCGGTTCTTCGGTGAGAACCTGGAGCGACTTCGTGCCGTCAAGCGGGCCGTCGACCCGACCCGGATGATGCGTTCGAATCACCCGCTCGGCTGAGCGGGGGCTGTCGATCGGCTGAGTGGGACTGTCGCTCGTGCCCCGGTCTTCATAGGCTGGGACGAGCGACACCGTCGTCGCACGACCCCGGGGAGGATCGATGACAATTCACTACGCATTGCCCGTTTCAGCCGACTTCACGGCGCTCGCCGGAGCACACTATCCGGCGATCACGATCTACGCGTCGACGTCTCCCGTCGTCAGTGAGCGTGAGCGCGCAGAGGTCGCGGTGAAGAGCTCGTTCGACGAGGCGATCGAACGAGTGAAGGCGTCGGGCGCTGCGACCACCGAGCTCGACGCGCTCCGCCGCGAGCGCGACGCCGTGATCGCCGACCAGCAGCTCTGGGCGGGCCTCGCCCGGTCGCTCGCGATCTTCGTCGCCCCCGGGTTCACCGAGGTGTTCGTGCTGCCCAACCACCTCGACGACGCCGTGCACGTCGGCTCGCATTTCACACTGGGCCAGCTGCTGCGGGCGCCGAGTCAAGACCAGGAGGCGTTCGCACTCACCCTCTCGGCCAACGAGTGGTCGCTGTGGCACGCCACCCCGACCGATCGGGCGGTGCGCCTCGACGTCGACGAGTCGCACGACAAGAGTCTCGACGACGCCACCAATCGCGACCCCGAGAACGACGACAAGCCGCGCGGCGGCAAGCACGGCGACCGGGGCGTGAGCGGCGACGAACGCAAGAAGGCCTTCCTCGAGCTCTACGCGAAGCGCGTCGCCGACGCCACCCGCCACGAGCTCCTGCAGCGCGACCCCGACGGGCATGTGCCGCTCTTCGTCTTCGCCGCCGAGCCGTTGCTCAGCCTCTTCATCGACCGGCTCCGCAACGGGCGTCGTCTGGTCGGCGTGCCCGGCGCGCCCGACCGGCTCGGCGCCGCCGAGATCGACGAGGCGCTTCGCGAGCAGCTCGGCCGGCTGAACGTCGCCGAGGCCGACGGAGCGCTGCGGCAGCTCACCGAGGGCACCGCAGGGCGCGTCGAACGCGATCTCGCGGCGATCGCGAGGGAGGCGGCAGACGGCGCGGTCGAGGTGTTCTGGTTCGACTTCACGACCTCGGTGAACGGCACGCTCGACCGCGAGTCGGGCGCCGTCGAGTTCGCGAGCGGGAATGGCGGCGACGAGAAGCTCAGCGACGGCACCCACGCGGGAGACCTGCTGCCGCAGCTCGCGCTGCTCGTCATGTCGAAGGGCGGCAGGGTCGTCACCGTGCGAAGCGATGACCTCGACGGCACGGTCTGGTCGGGACCGGCGATGGCCGAGTTGAGGTTCGCGTTGGCGTAAGGCGGCGGCACGGATTGGTTCAGCGGGCGGCGCCGACCCGTTCGCGAAGGGCGTCGGCGCGCTCACGCAGGGGAATGACGAAGCCCTGCCGCCAGCGGAAGCGGATGACGATCTCCTGCGCGTGTGCGTCTTCGATCATCGCCTCGACGTGGCACTCGGTGAGTGCGCCGGGCCGGTCCGTTCGCGGCGGCGTCTCGCGCAGTTCGAGCCAGAGGCTCTCGGGGTGGGGCACGACGCCGGGGTTCGCGGCGACGAGTTCGAGGCTCCAGCCCGCGCTCGCGCAGAGGCCGTAGCCCGAGACATGGATCAGCCGGGTGTCGGTGTTCTCGAAGACGGTCGCTCGAAAGTCGGCGGCCGAGTATTCGCAGTGCTGCGATCCGTTCATTCCGCCGAAGGTAGCGGGTCGGAACTGAGACGGCCTCAGTGCTGGCGCTGAGTTTTCCGGGCCACCTCCTGTGCCGCCGAGCCCATCGGTACGACCGACCAGAGGCACGACCGGCCCAGAGGGACGGGCCCGGCCCCTAGGGTGGAACGCATGCGATTCGGAATGTTCGTTCCCCAGGGTTGGCGCTACGACCTCGTCGGCATCGAGCCGGCCGAGCACTGGCAGACGATGCTCTCGCTCGCCGAGTACGCCGATGCTCCCGACTCGGTGTGGGAGTCGATGTGGGTCTACGATCACTTCCACACCACGCCAGTGCCCTCGGCGACCGAGGCGACCCACGAGGCGTGGAGCCTCATGGCCGCGTTCGCCGCGTCGACGTCACGCGTGCGCGTAGGCCAGATGTGCACGTGCATGAGCTACCGCAACCCCGCCTACCTCGCGAAGGTCGCCGCCACGGTCGACCACGTCTCGGGCGGACGCCTCGAGATGGGCATCGGCGGCGGCTGGTACGAGCACGAATGGCGTGCCTACGGCTACGGCTTCCCGTCGATCCCCGAGCGGCTCGGGCGCTTGCGCGAGGGCGTCGAGATCATGCGCCAGGCCTGGACCACCGGCAGTGCGACGCTCGACGGCACCTACTACCAGGTCGACGGTGCGATCGTGCAACCGCAGCCGGTGCAACCGGGCGGCATCCCGATCTGGATCGCCGGCGGCGGCGAGAAGGTGACGCTGAAGATCGCGGCGAAGTACGCGTCGTACACGAACTTCGTCGGTTCGCCCGAGGTGTTCACGCACAAGAGCGAGGTGTTGCGTGCGCACTGCGAGAAGGCGGGCACCGACTTCGAGGCGATCACCCGCTCGTCGGAGTTCTTCGTCGTGATCGGCACCGATGCGGCAGACGTCGCTGCGCGCCTCGACCGCATCGAAGCGCGGGTCGCGCCGTACCTCGGGCCCGATGCGACGGAGCGCTTCATGGCCGAGTATCGTGCCGGCGGCCCGGCCACGCTCGTCGGGACGCCCGACGACATCGTCGCGCGACTCGAGGAGCGCAGCCGGCTCGGCCTCGGCTATGCGATCAACTACTTCCCCGAGGCGGCCTACGACCGTTCCGGGCTCGAGCTCTTCGCGTCGGAGGTCGTGCCGGCGCTTCGGTAGCGGGCATCCCGCCATCCGCTCGCGGGGCGGGCGATGCCCGCGTCATCCGTGACGGTTGCGTAGGGCAGCGCGAGCAGGTCGCCGGCGTCGAGATCGCCGGGCAGGGCGATCGGAGCGGGCGCGAGGCATCCGCTCGCCGCCGTCAGGAGCGTGGGGGCGACTCGCGCGACCGAGGTGCGCCCGATGAGTCGCGCCTCGGCCCATACCGGTTCGAGGGCGCTGAGATCGGCATCGATCGTCGCGGTGCGATTGCCGTGCCGAGCGGATGCCTCGAGCACCCGCACGACGACGACGCCGGAGTTTCTCGTCGCGGAGGCGAGCCGGCCACTCGTGCCCGGCGCGGCCGCCGGCCCGAGATGCACGGCGGGTGTGCCGCACAGCTCGGCGAGGCGCAGCAGCGACACGCCGCCGACCGAGACGTCGCTCGTCGAGGCCGTCGTGGCCGCCGGCCAGTGATCACCGGCGATCGGGTCGGGAATCGAACGACGCAGCGTCGGCAGGATGCGAGTGAGCGTCATCGTCGGCTCCGCGGTCTGGGCATGTTTCAGTTCTACGCCCGACCGTGGTGCGGTCGCCCGTTTGTTACGTCACCTGAGTGTGACGTCGCACGAGCTGCGGCGGCTACGCGGCGAGGGCTTCGTCGAGCTTCTCTGAGAGCTCGGAGTCGGTCGGCTCGGTGAAGTGCGTGCCGTCGGGGAAGACCACGACCGGGATCTGCGTGCGGCCGCTGATCGCCTTCGCGCGGTCAGCACCGTCGGCGACGGTTTCGAGGTCGATGTAGTCGTACTCGACGCCGCGGCGGTCGAGCAGCGCCTTCGAGCGCCGGCAGTCGCTGCACCACTCGGCGCCGTACATCGTGACGAGGGCAGGGTTCAGGTCAGTAGCAGGGGAAGCCATACCAATAACCTACGTGGGTACCGTGTCGAATATTCCCGGGCCCGCCGGTTCCTGCGCGTCATCGTCCCTCAGCGTCATGGTTCCTCAGCGTCAGGGCGGGCCCGACCGCGTCTGCCGGCTTCTACGCGGTGTCTTCCCACGGGAGCTCAGGCCATTCCGATTCGAGGAGGTTGGCGAGTCGGGTGGGTGAGGTGGTGGCGGTGCGCCAGGTGCCGTGGGGGTCGAGCCAGGTGGGTGGTCGGATCTGGGGTGCGCCGTGGTGCATTCGGATGCCCCATCCGGAGGTGTCGATGGTGCGGTGGTGGTACCAGCAGAGGAGTACGCCGTTGTCGGTGTGGGTGGGGCCGCCGCGGTTGTCGGGGGTGACGTGGTGGATTTCGCACCAGGCGGCGGGCACGGTGCAGCCGGGGATGAGGCAGCCGCCGTCGCGGAGGGTGATGGCGCGGCGTTGGTGTGGGGTGAAGCAGCGTTCGGGGGAGCCGAGTCGGGTGATGCGGCCGGCGTCGTTGAGGGTGATGATCTGGATGCCGCCGGTGCAGATCATGTGTCGAGCCGCGCGGAGCGAGACGGGCAGGCTGATGCCGTCGGCGTGGGCGGCGCCGCGGCCGGCTTCGAGGTCGGCGTCTCGGACGCTGACGAGTACGGTGGGGGCGGCGCCGCCGATGCTGGGGTGTTCGCCGGAGCGGGCGGCGGTGTCGATGATCGCGGCGAGCACGTCGTGGCGTTGCTGGTCGGTGGTGCGGGTTTCGGCTTGTACGGCGAGGTCGGCTCGTTCGGCCTCGGTGAGGAATCCGCCGCCGGAGCGTGGGGAGAGGTGGGCGTCGAGGAGACGTTGCAGTTTCGCGGCGATCTCTGGCAGGAGTTCACCGCTCAGGCCGATCAGCCCGTCACGTGCGCGGCCGAGTCGGAGGCCGCGGCGGCGCATGGCGCGTTCATCGTCGGGTTCGGGGCCGTCTTGGTCGAGGAAGCCGGCCCATGCTCTGGCTTGCACGGCCAGTTCGTCGGCGGACGCCCGCACCGGTGCGCCGTCACCGGTACCGGTGGCCTGCTCGACGAGTGCACGCTCGGCGGTGTCGAGGTGGGCGGGGTCGGCGACGGTGCGGGTGCGCCCGAGTTCACGGATGATGGTGTGTGCGGCGTCGAGGCCGAGGCCGCCCGCGGTCAGCGCGGCAGCGACGTGCGGGTGCTCGGGGGCCAGCGGTTCACCGGTGAATCCGGCACGGGGGCGGGTCGCCGCCCCGACGGTGACGCGGCGGCGTGCCTCGCTCCCGGAGACCTGTGTCACCCGTTCGAGGAGTTCAACGGGCGAACGGCAGCCCTTGCGTGCCGAGAGTCGTTCGGCGCCGAGCTCGACCCGGCTGCGTTCGGCGACCTCGCCCGCGAGGGCCGCGCGGTGCGCGTCGACCTCCCGGCCGAATGCTTCGTAGGCGCCGGCCACGAGCAGCAACTCCTCGTCGTCGAGGCGCTGAGGCGTGTCGACGGCGAACACGGCGGCGAGTTGCGCGCCGATCTCGTCGAGCGCCTCTCGAATGCCTGCCATACCCCTGATCCTGCCACTGCCCACCGACATTCCACCGCCCCGCGAAACCCAGCACAACCAGCCATTTCAGGAGCGCGATATGGAAGCCGGATACCGCCTGGTTCCTTCGAGATCAGCAGGAGCGTGCAACGAGAGAATGGTCACGACCGGGAGGCGTAGTCGCTGACGTACAGGCCGGGAAGAACCTCGCGGTCGCGTTCATGTGCGAATCCCGCTGCCTCGTAGAGCCGTCGCGCGGGGAGGTTGTCGCGACCGGTCGAGACGACGACGCGTGGTGCAGTCTGGAGCACTCGCCTGACGAGCCTCGCGCCGATTCCGCGCCGGTGATGGGCCGGGTCGACCACCAGGCGATCCACATCCACGGTGCCGTCGTCGACCTGGTAGGCGAGCGCTCCGACGATCCGGCCGTTCTCGGTCTCCAGCAGCCAGTGAAGGCCCGCCGCAACCAGCTCATCCTCACTCTCACGCAATGCCGGAATGCGGTCGTCGCGAATCAACGCGGCCTCGACGGCATAGGCGACACGTTGCAACCGAACCAACGATGCGGCGAAGTCGCCTACCTCGTCTGCCGCCACCTCCAACTCGACCATGGGCTCATCCTCGCAGCAACCGACTGCCACTCGGCCGGAACGAAGCCGGCCACGCTCCCGACACGACTCGCCGCGACGATTCGAGCCACTGACGGCCGCCCTTTCCGCTCAGCCGCCGACGTGGAAGACTCGGCGCCATGCGATTCGAGACGACGATGTCCCAGGTCGGCAACAACACCGGCATCGAGGTGCCGCCCGAGGTGATCGAGGCGCTCGGCGCCGGCAAGAGACCGCCCGTCGTCGTGATCGTGAACGGCTACGAGTACCGCAGCACGGTGGCGGTCATGGGTGGCCGGTTCATGATCTCGTTCAGCTCCGACAAGCGTGCAGCGAGCGGAATCCGCGGCGGCGACCCGATCGTCGTCGACCTCGACCTGGACACGGCACCGCGCACGGTCGAGGTGCCGGCCGATCTCGCCGCAGCCCTCGAGGCGTCGGGTGCTCGGGCGGCGTTCGACGCCCTTTCGCCGAGCGCGAGGAAGGCGCATGTCACGGCAGTCGAAGGCGCCAAGGCCGCCGAGACCAGGCAGCGCCGCGTCGACGGAATCGCGGCGAAGCTCTCGAACGTGTGACCTCGCTGTCGGCGCCCTCCACGCTCGGCGCCGCCGTCAGCGCACGCCGACGAGCCGGATGAACGCGCTGAGCTGCGCCACCCCGTCGGGTGTGTATGGCAGGGCGTCGAGCAATCCGGGCGAATAGAGCAGATACGCCGCCCACTTGGCGCGCGAGATCGCCACGTTCAGCCGGTTCTTCAGCAGCAGGAACTCGACACCCCGAGGCGCCGCCGCGGCGGAGGATGCGGCGAGCGAGACGATCGCGACCGCCGCCTCCTGCCCCTGGAACTTGTCGACCGTGCCGACCGGCACCTCGGTGAGCCCGGCAGCATCGAGGGCGGCGCGCACGACCGTGAGTTGGGCGTTGTAGGGCGTCACGACGATGAGGTCGCGTTGCGTCAGCGGGCGAGCGGTTGCCGCGGCATCCGTCGCCCCTGCCGTCGCTGAATCCACACCGTCGACCCAGTCGCGCCCGAGTAGCGAGCGCGCGAGTTCGACGACCGCCGCCGCCTCTTCGGGCGACGACGTGGTGTTGCCGACGTGCTCGATGGGCAGGGCCGTGACGCCGGGGGCGACACCGTCGAGCGACCGCTGCGAGGCCGCAGGATGCGAGTGCAGTTCGCCCTCGTACGAGAGCGACGACACCGGCCCCGCGACGGCGGGATGCATACGCCGGCTCTCGGCGAGGAAGTAGCCGAACTCGGCGGGCAACACGTCGTGGCCGTCGGTGATCCAGCCGAGCGCCGAGGTGTCGATCGGCTCAGGGTGGTTGCCCTGACTGACCTGTGGCAACTGCTGCGGATCGCCGAGCAGCAGCAGGTTGCGTGCGCCGACCGCCGAGGCGATGGTCGAGGCGAGCGAGAACTGACCCGCCTCGTCGATGACGAGCAGGTCGAGCGAGCCGCGCGGCACCCGGTTGTCGTTCGAGAAGTCCCAAGCGGTGCCGCCGACCACGTACCCCGACGCGTCGTGCGCCGCCGTGTACTCGGCGACGCCGTTCTTCGCGATGAAGGTGTAGGCGTGGTCGCCGGGATCCTTCGCGTCTTTCGGCGCCTTCGCGACGAGTTCGGGGTCGAGGCCCGCCCGCACGACCGCGTCGAGCACGTTCTCGACGACGGCGTGCGACTGGGCGACGACGCCGATCTTCCACGCGTGCCGACCCACGAGCTCGGTGATGACATGGGAGGCGAGGTACGTCTTGCCGGTGCCGGGCGGACCCTGCACCGCGAGGTACGAGTCGTCGAGGTCGCGGAGCGACGCGGTGACGGCGGCGACGTAGTCGTGCGTCGGCCCGAGTGGCGCGAGGCCGTTGCCGCTGCGGGTGCGCGGCGGGATGCGCCGCAGCACGTCGACGGAGGGGTTCGCCGGCCAGCGCGGGAAGGCGCGATCGAGGTGCTGCGCCCACTCGAGGATCGCCCCCTGCTGCCGACCGGCCGGCGGCGGGGTGCCGGGGGCGATCGCGAACGGCAGCTCCTGCCACTCGACCCCGGCGACGGCCGTCTCTTCGATGAGCACTCCATCGTCGAACACCTCGAGCACCCTCACCGAGTGCCAGGCTCGCGACCCCGGCCGCAGCGAATTGCTCGGGAACGGCGCGGGCGGCTCGTAGAGCGCGATCGGCTCACCGCCGACGCTGAACTTCGATCCGGGCGCGATGCGGCCGCGCAGTCGCACCTGCCGTCGATCGACGCGGTGGTGGTCTTCGCGGTACCAGCGCTGCACCACGGCGGATGTCACGGGGTCGACGACGAGCACATCGCGGTGATCTTCCCACGCCTCGAGCGGCTGCTCGACGCGGAAGTAGTGCGACCACCAGAAGCTCTTCGCCTCACGGTCGTGATAGTCGATGGCGGCCGCCGCGAGCGCAAGGGCCGTGTGGTCGGCGTCGCGGTCGGGGTCGTCGGGCGGGCCCGCGACCGATTGCAGGTGCACCGCCAGCGGGGTGGGCTCGTAGACCTTGCCCGCCGCCTTGGCCGCCGCGACGATGAGCGACTCGGGCACGGGTTCGACGCCCGCCTCGCGCGCGAGCCCGAGCAACCAGTCGCGCAGCCGCAGCGTCGAGACGCAGTCGTAGCGGTTGTAGTCGGCAAGGTCGTCGAGCACGTGCTGGGCGGCCGCCGCGCCGACGAGCCCGGTGACGGGATCGACCCCACCGGTCGCGGCGAGTTCGCGCGCCCGCACGTACTCGAGGATCGAGTCGCCGCCCGACTTCACGTCGGCCTCGCGAAGTTCGGTGCCCATGTAGAGCGGTTCGAGCTTCTTGATCGAGTAGGAGCGACTGCCGACGCGCACCGCGCGCTTGACGATCGGGTAGAGGTCGACGAAGACGCCGTCGGCGAGCAATTGGTCGACCGCGGCCTCGCCGACGCCGTGCCGCGCGGCCATCGCGAGCAGGTGCGTGCGCTCGTAGCTCGCGTAGTGGTAGATGTGCATGTGCGGATGCGCCGCCCGGCGCAGCGCCACGAGCTCGAGGAACTGCTCGAGTGCGACCCGCTCTTCGGCGAAGGAGTGCGCCCAGAGCGGGGTGAACTGCTCGGCGTCGTCGACCATGCCGAAGAGGTAATCGAGCCCCCAGTCGTCGCTGGCGCCCTCGGTGTAGAGCGGGTCGCCCTCGAAGTCGAAGAACAGGTCGCCGGCGTCGGGCTCGGGAATTGCGGCGAGTGAGGGCGCATCGCGCACGACGACGGGCGGCGGCAGCGGCGGGTCGTCGGGGGAGCGGAGGCTCGAAGCATCCAGTGCGAGCTCTGCCGCCTCGGCCTCGAGCTGCAGCCGCGCCTGCACCCGCAGGTTCTCGATCGTCGCGTCGAGTACGCCGGGTACCGGCCCAGCGGATGCCGCGAGCTCGTCGATCGTCGTGATGCCGGCGTCGAACAGGGCGACGCGCTGCGTGACCCTGAGCCCCGCGACGAGCAGCACGTCACGATGCGCCTGCACTTCGAGGTCGCACGTGGCGCACCGGCCGTCGAGCGAGTAGCGCGGGTCGCCCCACGCGACGGGGCCCGACTCGGCGACGCGGTCGGCGACGATCTGCTCGAGTCGCGCGCGGCGCAGCCGGTAGACGGGGGCGATGTCGGCGAGCCGGTGCACGCTCGTCGAGCCGTCGCCGAGCAGCAGCTCGACGGTGTCGGCGACCGGCACGCCCGTGCGCTCGAGTTGCTCGGCGTAGGCGGCGAGCTGCAGCAGTGCGGTGACCCGCGCCCGGCGCGCGAGCTTGGAGTCTTGCACGAGGTAGCGGCCGTCGGGCTGGCGCACGATGAAGTCGGCGAAGCCGATGAAGCCCTCGTCGGCGAACGTCGCCTGGAAGACGACGGGCGTGCCGGCGTCGAACGCGGCCCGCGTCGCTTCGACGGCCGCGGCGACGGCGTCGGGGTCGCGCACGTCGGGCCGTTCGATCTCGACGACCCCGTCACCGAGCTCGGCGCGGTAGGCGTCGAGCACGCGCAGCTCGTGCTGGTCGCCGAGGCGACCCGAACGCTCGAGCATCGCGTCTTCGGGGTCGGGCACCTTCTCGATGCGGCCGAGCTTCGCGTCGAGGGCGCGGAGGAATGCGAACTCGCACTCGGAGGCCTTCTTCAGGTCGCTCGCGCTCGTGACGACGGAACCGTCAACCAGATACATCGTGGCCCCTTCCGCCGCAGGCTCTCACCGTATCGGCGGCGACCGACATGGGAGCCGGCGGCCCGAGAATATAGGATCGACGGTGCCGCTCTGCACGGCCGACGCACCGAAGCGACGCACGGAGGAATCGATGAGCTGGCGCATGCCGTCCGAGACCGCACCCCACGAGCGCACGTGGATGGCGTTCCCCGTCGCGGGCAACGTCGCCGACGAGGCGCCGGGGGGCGTCGAGCGCACATTCGCCGCCTGGGCCGAGGTCGCGAACACGATCGCCGGGTTCGAACCCGTGTCGATTCTCGTCGACCCGAGCGAGCTCGAGAATGCCGGCCGTCTGCTGGGTCCCGCGGTCGAGATCGTCGAATGCCCGGTCGACGAGTTCTGGATGCGCGACCACGGCCCGACCTTCGTCATCGACGATGAGCGCCCCGGCGTGCTCGGCGCGGTCGACTGGACCTTCAACGGCTGGGGCGCACCCGAGTGGGCCCGCTGGGAGAAGTCCGCCGAGCACGCCCGCTTCGTCGCCGATCGCGTCGGCGCAGAACTCGTCTCGAGCGCGCTCGTGAACGAGGGCGGCGGCATCCACGTCGACGGCGCCGGCACGGTGCTGCTCACCGAGACGGTGCAGCTCGATCCGCGCCGCAACCCCTACGCCGACAAGCGCCGCGTCGAGGCCGAGATGGCCCGCACGATCGGGGCCACGACGGCGATCTGGCTGCCCCGCGGCCTCACTCGCGACTACGACGAACTCGGCACGAACGGGCATGTCGACATCGTCGCGACCCTCACGTCGCCCGGCCGGGTGCTCGTGCACTCGCAGCGCGACCCCGAGCACCCCGACTTCGAGGTCAGCCGTGAGATCGCGGCGCTGCTGGCCGAGTCGACGGATGCCGCGGGGCGCACCCTCCAGGTCACCGAACTGCCGGCCCCCTCGGTCATCCGCGACGACGAGGGCTTCGTCGATTACAGCTACGTCAACCACCTGGTCGTCAACGGCGGCGTCATCGCGTGCGGCTTCGGCGACGACGAAGCGGATGCCGCGGCGCGCGCGATCCTCGAGGCGGCCTATCCCGGCCGGCGCGCCGTCACGGTCGACGCGCGCCAGATCTTCGCCGGCGGCGGCGGCATCCACTGCATCACGCAGCAGCAGCCCGCCGTCTGACCCTCGCAACCGAACGAACGAACGAACGGGAGGACGTCGGCATGAGCTTCGATGTGGTCGAGGCGTCGATCGCAGCACTGCGCTCGGGGCTCGAGTCGGGGGCCGCGACATCCGTCGATCTCGTCGAGGCGTATCTCGCCCGCGTCGCCGCGTTCGACGCGCCCGAGACCTCGACCGCGCTCAATGCGCTCGTGGTGTTGAACCCCGACGCGCTCGCCGAGGCACGTGCCTCCGACGCCCGTCGCGCCCGCGGCGAGACGCGCGGCCCGCTCGACGGCATCCCGTACACCGCCAAAGACAGTTACCTCGCCGAGGGCCTCACCGCAGCAGCCGGGAGCCCCGCATTCGAGCACCTCGTCGCCCAGCGCGACGCATTCACGATCGAGCGCCTGCGGGCCGGCGGCGCGGTGCTGATCGGCCTCACGAACATGCCGCCCATGGCGAACGGCGGCATGCAGCGCGGCGTCTACGGGCGAGCCGAGAGCCCGTACAACGCCGAGTACCTCACCGCCGCGTTCGGCTCGGGTTCGTCGAACGGATCGGGCACCGCGACGGCCGCGTCGTTCGCGGCGTTCGGCCTCGGCGAAGAGACCTGGTCGAGCGGCCGGGCGCCCGCCTCGAACAACGGGCTCTGCGCGTACACCCCCTCGAGGGGTGTCATCTCGGTGCGGGGCAACTGGCCGCTCGTGCCCACGATGGACGTCGTCGTGCCGCACACGCGCACGATGGCCGACCTGTTCGAGGTGCTCGACGTGATCGTCGCCGACGACGCCGAGACGCGCGGCGACTTCTGGCGCGTGCAGCCGTGGATCGAGATCCCCGCGGCATCCGCTGTTCGCCCCGGCTCCTATCTCTCGCTGCTGCCGCGCGCGGGCGCGTTGGCGGGCAGGCGCATCGGTGTGCCGCGCATGTACGTGAACGCCGACCCCGAGGCCGGCACGGCAGAGCCGGGCCGCTCGCCCGGCATCGGCGGCCCGACCGGGCAGCGCATCGAGACCCGCGGCTCCGTCATGGAACTCTGGGAGGCGGCGCGCCGCGACCTCGAGTCCGCGGGTGCCGAGGTCGTGCTCGTCGACTTCCCGGTGGTCTCGAACTACGAGGGCGACCGCCCGGGCGCCCCGACGATCGCGACCCGCGGCTTCGTGAGCCCTGAGTACCTGCGCCGCGAGATCGTCGACCTCTCGGCGTGGGCGTGGAACGACTTCCTCGACGCCAACGGCGACCCCGCACTGTGCGCGCTCGCCGGCGTCGACGGATCCCGCATCTTCCCGCACCCCGAGGGCGCACTGCCCGATCGGTACACGGGCTTCGACGACGACATCGCCGAGTATCCCGACTGGGCGCGGGCGCACCCCGGCGCGGCGCTCGCCGACATGCCCGAGCTCGAGGCGGGGCTCCGCGGCCTCGAAGAGACACGGCGGGTCGACCTCGAGCAGTGGATGGACGAGCTCGGCCTCGATGCCGTCGCCTTCCCCGCCGTCGCCGACGTCGGGCCCGCCGATATGGATGTCGACGAGGCATCCGCCGATCTCGGCTGGCGCAACGGTGTCTGGGTCGCGAACGGCAATCTGGTTCCGCGTCACCTCGGCATTCCGACGGTCACGGTTCCGATGGGCGTCATGCGAGACATCCGGATGCCGGTGGGCCTCACCTTCGCCGGGCGCGCTTACGACGACTCGGCCCTGCTGGCGCTCGCCGCCGCGTTCGAGGCGCTGCCGACCCCGACCGCACGCCGCGTGGCGCCGCCGCGCACGCCGCGACTGGACTGAAGCGGCTCAGTCGCCGGCGGCCCTGACGCCGGCGGGGCCGGCGCTGACCGTCGGTTGCAGCTCCTCCAGGGCGCACCATGAGACGCCGAGCTCGGAGCGGAGGGCGAACTGGGCTGCGCCGATGAACGGGAAACCGCCGGCCCTCGAGTATCTGATGCGCACCGTTCGAGTGCCCTTCGCGGGATACATCTCGAATTCGTCCTGGAGCATCGACAGGTACTCGCCGCCGAGGCTCGGGGCGGAGCCGCCGATGAGGATCTCCTCGGGGTCGAGCATCGCCGAGAGCATCCGCAGGGCGCGGGAGAGCGCTCTGGTGCCGAGGGCCATGCGATCGTGGGAGTCGCGGGCTGTCGACAGCAGGGCGATCGACGCATCGTCGAGGTCGTCGTGGAACCCGTCGCCGAGCATCGCCGTCAACGACGCGGTCGATTCGAGGCATCCGCTCAGCCCGCATCGGCAGAAGGTGCGCTCGGCCTCGAACACGACCCGCACGTGACCGATCTCGCCGGCACGCCCTGAGAAACCCCGCACGAGGATTCCGCCGACCGTGAGCGCGGAGCCGACGCCCTCGCCCAGGTGCACGAGGAGGCGTTCGGAGACGGTCTCGCGATCGATCGCAGCGTCGGCCAGCGCCTCTGCGTCGGCGTCGTTCAGCAGGTAGGCGGGAGCGCCGACGGCGTCTTCGATGATCTGGGCGATCGGCACGCCGCTCCAGCCGAGCTGCACGCTCTCGACGACCACGCCCTGGTCGGATGTGCCGGGCACCTGGATGCCGATGGCGAGCAGGCGGTGCGGAAGGCCGCCGGTGAGCTCGCGAATGCCCTGCACGATGTCGTCGGCCGACGGCGCCGAGGCGAACGACTTCGTCGTCTCGGCGACGGTCGTGCCCGTGAGGTCGAGCAGGCCGAGTCGCAGCGAGCGCGCCCGCACCACGACCGCGACGATGGCGAACGTCGACCGGTCCATGCGGAGGGTCGTCGGTCGCTTGCCGCCGGTGCTCTCAGCGTGCTCGCCGTCGGCCACGAGGCCGAGCGTGATCAGCTCCGCGACGAGCGACGAGATCGTGGCTGAGGTGAGGCCCGTCCTCCTGGCGATCGACGCGCGAGTCGCGGTGCCGGCGTCGCGGAGCACGTGCTGCAGCACTCGCTGCAGATGCTTCTGGCGCACCGCGGCCTGCGACTCGAATTGGCCGCCGCGCCCGACCCACATCCGACCGGTGACACCGCCCGGCGAGACCCGCATGCGACCTGCGTCAGGGCTGTCGAGATTGTTCGCACGACCTGCCATTGATCTCCGACTTCCGCTCCGTGAATGTCTCTCACAATAGTCGCGAGCGGCGGCCTGCGCGCGCCGGCGCAAGCGCTGTTCGGCCGCCGAGGACCGGCGTGCGATCGCCGGCGAGATCACCTCCCTCGGGCGTGCTCGGCGCGGGGTGCGTTCAGAGCGGTCGCGACTCGTCGATCCTGCGGCGCAGCTCCGCGGGGTTGAAGAGTCGCAGCGCGGTCGACGAGATGATCGTGGCCGGCGCGGCCAGCAACTTCATCGCAACCTCCTCGAGCTCGAAAATCGCCGCGCCGCCTTTGAGAACATCGGTTTCGACGAGGAACTCGAACTCGTTCGCGGCGTCTCCGGCTCCGAGCGCTCCGAGCACGCGAATCTCCGAGGCGCCGAGCTTCGCGAACTCGCGGATGATCTCGTTCCGCCGCAGCGCCATTCTCTCCAGGAGCGGGAGCTGGTCGAAGCGCCGACGCTCGCCGCCCTCCGGGCCTTTCGGCGACGTCCATGCGTTCGACGCCGTCGACGCCGTGGCCGTCGCCGCCGTCGACGCCGTGGCCGTCGCAGCCGTGGACGCCGTCGCCGCCGCGGGCGCCGTCGCCGCCGCGGGCGCCGTCGCCGCCGTGGACGCCGTCGCCGCCGTGGACGCCGTCGCCGCCGTGGACGCCGTCGACGACGCGGGCGAACTCGGCGAACTCGGTGCGGCGCGACCCTCGACGAACTCCGCGATGGCCTCGCGTACAACCGATTTCTTCGTGCAGCCGAGGAAGTACGCCAACTCGGCTATGAGCCGTTCAGTCTGCTCGTCGACCTTGACGGTCTTCTCATGCATCGTCACCTCCGTGTCGCCGGTCGCTTCTCTTCACCGTCGGTCGTTGTCTCGTGGCCGGGCGTGGTTCTCCCTTGAATGTGCCGAGTTCGCCCTTGACTGTGCCGAGTTCGCCCTTGACTGTGCCGATTTCTCCCCATCGGCTCGTCGGCTCTCGTCGCTCCACAGCGGTATTCCTTTCAAAGTCACGGTGCCGAAGTGCCGGAGTGCCGGAGTGCCGGAGTGCCGGAGTGCCGAAGTGCCGAAGTGCCGAAGTGCCGAAGTGCCGAAGTGCCGAAGTGCCGAAGTGCCGAAGTGCCGAAGTGCCGAAGTGCCGAAGTGCCGAAGTGCCGGAGTGCCGGAGTGCCGGAGTGCCGGAGTGCCGGAGTGCCGGAGTGCCGGAGTGCCGGAGTGCCGGAGTGCCGGAGTGCCGGAGTGCCGAAGTGCCGGGCCTTTCACCGAGACATCCCCCACCCAATCGCGAAGCTCGCGGGGCGACGTGGGGTTCCGTGAACGAAGTGGAGCGATCGGCGTGTTGTAACGCTGTGGAGGACGAGTGGCGCGTCAGCTGACCTCGAACGTGCGCTCGTGCAGGCCGGTCGCGCCATCAGGCACGGGGCCCTGCCCGCGTGAGGTCTGCACCTCGCCGTCGGCCCCGAGGGCGCGCACGCGCACGGAATGCGAGCCGGCCGCGGCATCCGCCCATTCGTAGTGCCACTGCACCCAGGTGTCATCCGAGATCGCGGTCGCGAGTTCGGCGGCGCGCCAGTCGCCGTCGTCGATCTGCACCTCGACGCCGGCGATGCCGACATGCTGGTGCGACGCGACGCCCGCGATCGTGACGGAGCCCGCTGCGACCGGCCGGCCGTGGCGCGGCACGTCGATGCGGGACTGCAGCTTGATCGGGCCGCGCTCGCTCCAGCCGCGATCGGTCCAGTAGGCGGTTGCCGCGTCGAAGCGCGTCACTTCGAGGTCGACGACCCACTTGGTCGCCGAGACGTAGCCGTAGAGCCCGGGCACCACCATGCGCACCGGGAATCCATGCTCGGCGGGCAGCGGCTCGCCGTTCATGCCCACCGCGAGGATCGCGTTGCGGTCGTCCTGCAGCACCTCGAGCGGCGTCGACGCCGTGAAGCCGTCGACGCTGCGCGAGAGCACCATGTCGGCGTCGGCGGTCGGGCCCGCGCGTGCGAGCAGTTCGCGGATCGGATAGCCGAGCCACACGGCGTTGCCGATGAGACTGCCGCCGACCTCGTTCGAGACGCATGCGAGGGTCGTGATGCTCTCGCCGAGCGGGAGGGCGAGGAGCTCGTCCCAGGTGAGGGTGACCTCGCTGCCGACGAGGCCGTGGATGCGGAGCTTCCAGTCGGCTGGGTCGACCGCCGGCACTGCGAGCGCGGTATCGATGCGGTAGAAGTCGGCGTTCGGCGTGACGATCGGGGCGAGGCCGTCGATGGCGAGATCGGCGCCCGCCGGCACGGTCGCGGTGGTCGCGGCCTTGGGCAGGGTGATCGCATCGCGCACCGCGGTCACCGCGCGGGCGCCCGCCTGCAGGGCGTAACCCCCGAGTGCGGCGAGCGCACCGAGTGCGACGGCGCCGCCGGCCCAGCCGAGGAATCGCCGCCGTCCGACGGTTGCCGCGGTCGGCGCGTCGGCCGCGGGCGCCGGTGCGGGCTCAGTCGTCGGTGCGGGTGCGGGTGCGGGCGCCGGTGCCGGCTCGGGCGCCGGTGCGGGTGCGAGCTTCCGCAGGAGGAACGCGAGCGCGAGCATCGCCGCGATCGCCGCCACGGCCGACGGCACGATCGCGAGCATGCCGGCGTTCGCGCGGCTCGCCGCGGCGAACGCGCCGACGACGCCGATGACGGTGATGATCACCATGCCCCACGGCGATCGCCGCGACTCGGCCACCCCGGCCACGGCCGCGATGATGAGCAGCACGAGCCCGATGCCGATGAGCAGCGCGGCCTTGTCGCCGGTGCCGAAGAGGTTGATCGCGGTGTCCTTCGCCCAGGGCGGTGCGAGGTCGATGAGCATCGCGCCGACGACGACGAACGGACCCGAGGTGGGAGCGATGACGGCCGCGACGAGTTCGCCGACCCCCGCTCCGAGGGCGACGGATGCCACGCCCGCCACGGCGGGCAGCTTCCAGCCGCGGGAGGGGCGGCGAATCTCCACCAGCATGCGCACAGCGTACGCTCGTCGGGCTGCAGCGGCCTGCGAGGCATCCGCTCTGCCGGATGTCACCGCCCCGTGCCAGAATCGTGAGTCGCGGGCGCGCGCCCGCCCGAGGGGAGCAGCCGAATGACCGCGCCCGACCAGACCGCGCCCGACCAGACCTCCACCCGGCACATCCTCGATGCCCACGACGTCATCGAGGTGCGCGGGGCGCACGAGAACAACCTGCAGGGCATCTCGCTCGACATCCCGAAGCGCCGGCTCAGCGTCTTCACGGGTGTCTCGGGCTCGGGCAAGTCGAGCCTCGTGTTCGGCACCATCGCGGCCGAGTCGCAGCGTCTGATCAACGAGACGTACTCCACGTTCATCCAGTCCTTCATGACCACGCAGCCGCGGCCCGAGGTCGACAGCCTGCGCAACGTCTCGGCGGCGATCATCGTCGACCAGGAGCGCATGGGCGCGAACTCCCGCTCGACCGTCGGCACGGCGACCGACGCGTACGCGCTGCTGCGCATCCTCTTCTCCCGGCTGGGGCAGCCCTCCGCGGGTCCGAGCTTCCACTACAGCTTCAACGTTCCCGCCGGCATGTGCCCGAGGTGCGAGGGCACCGGGCAGGTCAACGACGTCGACCTCGACGAACTCTTCGACCGCGACAAGTCGATCGCCGAGGGCGCGATCACGATTCCGGGCTACACGGCCGACGGCTGGATGGTGCGCATCTACGCCGAATCGGGCTTCATCGACCCCGACAAGAAGATCCGCGACTACTCCGAGCAAGAACTGCACGACTTCCTCTACCGCGAGCAGACCAAGGTCAAGGTCGACAAGATGAACCTCAGCTACGAGGGTCTCGTGCCGAAGTTGCAGAAGAGCCTCCTCGCCAAAGACCGCGACGCGATGCAGCCGCACATCCGCACCTTCGTCGATCGCGCGGTGACGTTCACGGCCTGCCCAGAGTGCGGTGGCGCGCGCCTGAACAGCGAGGCCCTCTCATCGAAGATCGCGGGCATCAACATCGCGGATGCCTCGGCGATGCAGATCTCCGACCTCGCGGGCTGGCTCGCCGGCATCGACGACCCGAGCGTGGCGCCGCTCATCGAGAACCTCCGGCAGAACGTCGACTCCTTCGTCGAGATCGGACTCGGCTACCTCAGCCTCGACCGGCCGGCGGGCACCCTCTCGGGCGGCGAGGCGCAGCGCGTGAAGATGATCCGCCACATCGGCTCATCACTGACCGACGTCACGTACGTGTTCGACGAGCCGACGGTGGGGCTGCATCCGCACGACATCCAGCGCATGAATCGCCTGCTGTTGCAGCTTCGCGACAAGGGCAACACCGTGCTCGTCGTCGAGCACAAGCCCGAGGTCATCGAGATCGCCGACCACATCGTCGACCTCGGGCCCGGTGCGGGCGCGCGCGGCGGGCGTATCTGCTTCGAAGGCGACCTCGACGGGCTGCGCGCCTCCGACACGCTCACCGGTCGGCACCTCGATCACCGGGCGACGCTTCGCCCAGAGGTGCGCGAGGCGACCGGTGTGCTCGAGATCAGAGACGCCCGCCAGCACAACCTCACCGGAGTCGACGTCGACATCCCGCTCGGGGTGCTCACCGTGGTCACGGGCGTGGCGGGCTCGGGCAAGTCGTCGCTCATCCACGGCAACGTGCCGCGGCACGAGCAGGTCGTCGTCGTCGACCAGTCGCCGATCCGCGGCTCGATCCGGTCGAACCCTGCCACCTACACCGGTCTCCTCGACACGATCCGCAAGGCGTTCGCGAAGGAGAACGGCGTGAAGCCGGCCCTCTTCAGCGCGAACTCCGCGGGGGCCTGCCCCAACTGCAAGGGCATCGGCCTCGTGTTCGTCGAACTCGGCCCGATGTCGACGGTCTCGAGCGTCTGTGAAGAGTGCGGCGGCAAGCGATTCACGGCCGAAGTGCTCGAATATCGCCTCAACGGGCTGAATATCGCCGAGGTGCTCGCCCTCTCGGTCGACGCGGCGCTCGAGTACCTCACCGAGAAGCCGGCCCGGGCGATCCTGCAGCGGCTCTCCGACGTGGGGCTCGGCTACCTCGGCCTCGGGCAGGCGCTCAACACCCTCTCGGGGGGTGAGCGCCAGCGACTGAAGCTCGCGATCAGCATGGCGAAGACGGGTTCGATCTACGTGCTCGACGAGCCGACCACCGGACTGCACCTGGCCGACGTCGATCGACTGCTGGCGCTCCTCGACCGGCTCGTCGACGACGGCAACTCGGTCATCGTCATCGAGCACCACCAGGCCGTGATGGCGCACGCCGACTGGCTCATCGATCTCGGCCCCGGTGCCGGCCGCGACGGCGGGCGCGTCGTCTTCGAGGGCACGCCCCGCGCACTCGTCGATGCGGCGGCGACGACCGACTCGGCGACGCTCACGGGCACGCACCTGCGCGCGTACGTCGGCGCCTGACGTCGGCGCCTGACGACGGCATGCGACGAGGCATCCGCTCGCTCGCGATTCACAGCCCGAAATCAGGTCGATCTGCTCTTCGCGCGCGCGTGCGCCCGAAGGGCGTAACGTCGGAATCATGAGCAGAACGTATGTCATCACCGGAGCAGGATCAGGCATCGGAGCGGCCACCGCAACGCTTCTCGCCGAGCGCGGTCACCGCGTCATCGGCGTCGACCTGAAGGGGGCCGATCTCACCGCCGACCTCTCCAAGCCCGAGGGGCGGGCGGATGCCGCGGCCGCGGCCATCGAGGCATCCGGCGGGCAGATCGACGCCGTCATCGCGGCGGCGGGCATCTCCGCACCGATCCCGCTGACCGTGTCGGTGAACTTCTTCGGCGTGACCGAGTTCCTCGACGCGCTCGCTCCGACGCTCGCGAAGGCCGACGCGCCGCGCATCGCCGTGGTGAGCTCGATGGCCAGCCTGCAGGCGAACTCGCCCGAACTCGTCGACGCGCTGCTCGCGGGCGACGAGGCGAAGGCGCTGGAGCTCGGCGCGGCGCTCGCCGAGCGAGGCCCGGAGACCGGCTACCTCAACTACCCGTCGTCGAAACGTGCGCTCAGCCGATGGGTGCGTCGCGAGTCGATCGCGTCGCGCTACGCCGGTGCCGGCATTCCCGTGAACGCCGTCGCCCCGGGGACCGTCGTCACGCCGATGACCGCGCCGCTGCTGGCCACTGAAGAGGGTCGTGCGATGGTCGACGCAGCCGTGCCGATGCCGCTCAACGGCCACTCCGACGCCGTGGTGATCGCCCGGCTCCTCGCCTGGCTCACGAGTGACGAGAACACGCACGTGACCGGCCAGACGATCTACATCGACGGCGGCGCCGACGCCTCGCTCCGCGGCGACGACATCTGGAGCTAGCCGACGCGAGCGAACGCCGCCCGGCGAGTGGTCAGCGCCGCGCCGCGCTCGCTGCTCGCACGAACGCGGAGACCGGCGCGGCCAGCCCGGCCCCGATCTCGGCGGCCGGGCGTTTCGCGCCTTTGATCTCGAATGAGTGGCCGGCGCCCTCGACCCACTCGAGCGAGGCGTTCTGGCCGATGCGCCGGGCGACCTCGTCGAGTTGTTCGTTGGGGGTCGCGAAGGGGTCGTTCCGCCCCTGCAGGAAGAGCATCGGCACGGTGATGCCCGGCAGGTGGTCGCTCCGCGGCTTCTCGGGCTTGCCCGGCGCGTGCAGCGGATAGCCGAGGAAGACCAGCCCGGCGACGGGCATGCCCTCGGCGACCGCCATCGACGCCATACGCCCGCCGAACGACTTGCCGCTCGCCCAGATCGGCTCGCCGGGGCTTCCGGCGTCGGCGGCGCGCGCGGCCGCGGCATCCATCACGGAACGCCACGTCGCGATCGCGACCGGCGGTCGATCGGGAAACTTCCGGCCCGCCTCACGGTACGGGAAGTTGAAGCGCAGGGTCGCGAGGCCGTCGTCGTTCAGTGCGCGCGTGAAGCCCGTCATGAACGGATGCTCCATGCCCGCGCCCGCCCCGTGGGCCACGACGATCGTGGCCGCCGCGCCCGGCGGGCGCGCATACACGCCGGAGACGGGCGTGCCGTCGACGTCGATGGTGATGGAGAGTTCGGCAGCGGTCATGCGCGGCTACAGGTTGAAGAGTTCGAAGACACCGTCGATGACGTTGCCCGCGCTGTCGGCGAGATCGCCGACAGCCGAGGTGAGCTCGACGACGCTGCCGGCCGCCTCGATCGCGAGGGCGATGTCGACCGTGACGTCGACGAGACCGACAGTGTCGAGATCCGTCGCGGCGAGCTCGGTGTGCTCGAGCTTGAGCTTCGCGACCCATTCGCGCTCGAGGCCGAACAGCACGGCGTAGGGCAGCAGGCGCTCGTGCAGGTGGAAGCGCGTGATCGGGTCGGACTGCTCGGGCGCCGCGGCATCCGTCGTGCGCAGCTCGGCGCCGCTCGGCGACTGCAGCATGCGCAACCGGTCGGCCTCGGCGAGGTCGATGTACTGCTTGAGCCCGGCGAGGTGTTCGCGGCGCGGCGTCGCGGCCGGCAGGAACCTCCGCCACGATGACGGGGTCACGAGCACCGTCGCGATCGTCGCGGCGACGGCGATCAGGGTCGTGACGAGCGCCGCCCAGTCGGCGCCCACGATCGTGACGACGAGGAACACCGCCTCGACCAGCAGGCCGAGGTACGCGAGAATCGTGAGGGTGACGCCCGGCCACGTCACGCGGCGGGGCGCGACGAGATCGTCACGAGCGAGGGCGTGCTCGGTGCTCAGCAGCAGGCTCCTCAGGCGACCGGCGAGCGCACGCCGATCGGCCGAGAGCCGGCGCACGCGCGTGCTCGTGTGCTCGGGACCGAAGAGCGACTCGAGCAGTGCCCCTTCTTCGGTGGTGAGCACGGCAGTCGACACGAGTTCGACGCCGATGGGGTCGCGCTTGCCCGCGCCCGCGATGAGACGGATCTTGCGTTTGACCGCGAGGTCGATGAGGGCAGCGGATGCCGCGCGCCGGTCTGCATCGATGAGCAGCGCATCGCGCAGCACCGTCGAATCGCGCTCGGGGGTGTACTGCACCACCCGCGGCGTCGCGCGTTGCGCGGCGACAGCGCGCGCGACCAGCCCGAGCCCCAGGATGAGGAACGCGGGAACGATCGCGATGATCAGCACGGCGGTCAGCACGCGCCCAGTCTAGGGACCGCTGGGCAGTCGGCAACGCGCGCGGTGCGGTGCCGGCGATGTCGGATGCTCGGCGTACCGTGACTGCCATGACGAAGCAGATGCAGCACTCAGCTCCCCACCTGGTGATCGATGAGCCGTGTCCGCGCTGCGACTCCCTCGCGGTGCGCGCGATCGTCTACGGTCCGCTCGACTTCGAAGTCGAGGCCGGCGACGCGGCCGCCGCCCTGGCACTCGACGAGGGCCCCATCTTCGACTGCCGCGAGTGCGGCTTCCAGTGGGGCGCCGCCGTGCGCGATCGGCTCGCCTGAGTCGGCACGCTCCACTCCCACCTTGTGCGCGCGCTCAAACCGCCGATTCGAACGGGCGAATGGTGAGTGTATTGACATCGACGCCCGGTGGTTGATCGAGGACCCACGCGGTTGCTCGGCCGAGGTCGTCGGGGTTGAGCATGGTGCTGTCCGGGCGGCCGCCGAGATCGTCCCAGAACGGACTGTCCACTCTGCCTGGCGCCAGGAGCGTGACGCCGACCTGGTCATCGGTGAAGGCTCGGCGAGTGTTCTCGGCAAGACCGGTAACCGCGTACTTGGTCGCACCGTAGAGATTCCCTGGCGTCGGCACCATCCCCGCCACGCTGCCGACCAGAACGATTCGCCCGCGGGACTGGACAAGCTCAGACCTGGCGTAATGAATGAGGAGTGCTGGGCCGAGGATGTTCGTCAGCACCATCTGCCGCCAGGCCTCGGGGTTGTCGTGTTCGAGCCATCCGGTCGTCGCGTGCCCTGCGTTGGCGACGGCGGCCGTCAACCCGCCGAACCGCGCCACGGTGGCTTCGACCCACATTCTGACGTCGGCATCGTTGCTGGTGTCGCCCACGAGAGGGAAGACTCTGTCTGGAGCAGGCAGCGTGTTCATTGCTGTGTCGAGGCGGGTCTGGTCTCGTCCGGTGATGGCGACTGACCAGCCGTCATCGAGGAGGTGCTTGGCAACGGAGCGGCCGATGCCGCTGCCGCCGCCGGTGATCAAAGCTATGCGTTGTGTTCCCATGATCTGGGAGGCTAAGCGCTCGAGTGCGCTCGAGGTCAAGAGAGGCGGCCGGGGATCCGGTCTGGGCGAGGCCGATTCTCGGGTTGACCGATGCCCGGACGTCAGGGGATGAGGAGCCAGCGGCCGCGCTGGCTGCCGGCAGCGACCTCGTCGTACGCCTGCGTCGCCGCGTGCAAGGGCACCAGCCCGGCCACTCGAACCTCGAGCACGCCCTCTGCGGCGAGGCTGAGCAGTCGGCTGAGTGCCGTGCTGTCGGGCTCGACGCTGACGGTGTGCACTGTGATTCCGCGCTCGGCGGGGACCGGCGCATCGGGTGCCATCCCGACGAATGCTCCGCCGTCACGCACCGCGGTCAACGCTGACCCGAGCAGCACTGCCGCGTCGAGCACCGCGTCGAACGACGGGCCGGGCACCTCGGTCACGAGTTGTGCGCCGGCGCGCGCGATGAAGTCGGCGTCGGCATCGCGGGCCAGCGCGGAAACCTTCCAGCCGGCGCGCGTGGCCAGCACGAGGGCGTGTCCGCCGACGGCGCCGGCGCCACCAGTGACGAGGAGGGTTCGGCCCTCTGCAGGGCCGAGCAGATCGAGTGCCTGGTGCGCGGCGAGAGCGGTGATCGGCAGCGAAGCGGCATCGACGAGGTCGAGGCCGTCGGGCACGCGGGCGACGGCGTCGGCGGAGAGGACCGTTTCGTCGGCGTGGGTGCCGACGCTCGGCCTGAGGGCGAGCAGGTGCAGCATTCCGGCTACCCGGTCGCCGGGGACGAGGTCGGTGACCTCGCTGCCGATCTCGATGATGGTGCCGCTGACGTCCCAGCCGAGCCCGATCGGGTCGGGCAGCCCGAGCGCGGCGCGCAACGGCCCGGTCAACACCTTGACGTCGACCGGGTTGACTGCCGCGGCGATCACCCCGATCCGGACATCGGTCGGCCCGAGTTCGGGCGGAGCGACATCTTCGAGCGCGGGCGAGGTGCTGGTGGAGTATGCGAGTAGTGCGGGCAAGTGAGCCTCCTTGTCGGTAGTGGAGACACCAGAATGGACGACGTACGCTCAACTGGGAAGAAGGAACCCAGAAGTCGGGTACATACCTGGAGGAGAGCCATGCCGACGTTGACCGCACAGCAGCACCGAGACGAGGCGAGGGGCGAGTTCGACGCGTACCTCGAGTCATGCCCGAGCCGCAAGCTCCTCGCCAGACTTGCGGACAAGTGGGTGGCCCTTGTGCTGAAGTCGCTGGCCGAAGGCCCCAAGCGTTACTCCGAGGTGTCTCGGCAGTTGGCCGGCGTCAGTCAGAAGATGCTCACTCAGACGCTCCGCAGCCTCGAACGCGACGGGATTCTCACCCGCACGGTCACGCCGTCGGTGCCGGTGCGCGTCGACTACGAGCTCACGCTGTTGGGTGAGTCGCTCGCCGGCATTCTCGGGCAGCTCAAGGTCTGGGCAGAGCAGCACATGCCCGAGGTCGAGAGCGCTCGCGCCGACTACGACACGCGGCCGTGATCGAAGGCGGGGTGTCGTAGTCGGCGTCTGATCAGCCGCCGAGGGCTTTGCGCAGCAGCGCCGTCAGGTGATCCTGCTCCTCGGCCGACAGGCGCTTCATCGCCTCGCGCGCGAACTCGAAAGCCGAGTCGAATCCGGCGCTGACCGCGTCGCCGTCCGGCGTGCGATCGATCAGTCTCGCTCGTCCGTCGGCTGGATCCGCGTGCCGCGTGACAAATCCGCGAGACTCGAGTCGGGCAACGATCTGGGTGATGTTGGATGCGTCGCACCCGAGTTCCGTCGCCAGTGAACTCATGCCTCGTCGCTGGTCGAGCCGGACGAGCACGCAGGCCTGAGCGACACTGAGCTGTTGGCTGGCCGCGGCGGCCTCATAGGCGCGGTCGTATGAATCGACAAAGTCGTAGAGCGTGTGCTCGACCTTGCTGGCGCCTGCCGTTGGCCCGGAAGTAACCGTCATTCCGCAAGTTTACAGAATCTACTTGATCCGCTCAAGTATCTGTGATGTACTGTAATTACTTGATTGACTCAACTAGTTGGGAACCGAAATGACCCACGACGCAGATGCTCGCTCCGCACCGAGGTGGCCGGCCGCCACCGCAGGTCGCATCGACGGGGTTCGAGCGGTGAACGCCGCCCGCACCCTCGTGACCGGCGGCCGAGGAAAGACCGGGCGCGAAGTGGTCCAATTGCTCACCGAAGCCGGCGCGCCGGTCAACGCGGGCACACGCAGGCCCGGCACTCCTCACGACCTGACGACCCCGGTGCGCTTCGACTGGCAGGACCGCCGTACTTGGGCGGAGGCCGTCGCCGACGTGGAGTCGATCTTCCTGATGCGGCCCGATCTCGAGAACGCCCCCGAATTGGTGGGCGAGTTCGTGGCGCAGGCGCCCGGCGCGCACGTCGTCCTGCTCTCAGAGCAGGGCGCGGGCACGCTCGCCGACTCGAGCTGGGAGCGTCAGGTCGAGATCGCCGTGACCGACGCGGCCGCGAGTTGGACGCTGGTGCGCCCATCGTGGTTCCACCAGGTGATGGACGACCCGCGGTTCTATCTGACGGCCATTCGCGACCACGGGGTGCTGCCGATCTCATCCGCGGGCGCGACCATCGCCTTCGTCGATGCGAGGGACATCGCGGCGATTACGGTGGCGTCACTCAGCGATCGCGCGCTGGCGGGGGAGGCGATCACGGTCACGGGCCCTGATGCGCTGTCCATCGCTGAAGCAGCCGCAATCGTCAGCGACGTCTCCGAGAGAGAAGTTCGCCCAACGGATCCCTCGCGAGACGAAGCGACGGCCGCGCTCGAGCCGTGGCTCGCCGGCATCGTCGGCAACATGATCGAGCGAGTTCACGAAGGTGTCTTCAGCGAAGTCACCGACGACGTTCTCCGGCTCACGCGGTTCGAGCCGCGCAGTCTGGCGACCTTCGCGAGCGAGCGTGCAGACGTCTGGCGTCCAGTCCGCGGATAGCCCGGCGCCTCGCCACCATCCGGCGCACCCGCACCGCTCAGCCCATCCGTACCGCTCAGCACAACCAGGCGACCGCCCCATGCGGCGCACGAAAGGCACGAAGATGACTTCCCACACCCAGCAGCTTCACCTCCTGAACCGCCCGGCCGGCGAGCCGCGTGAGAGCGACTTCGCCCTCGTCACGGTGCCGGTTCCCGATCTCGAATCGGGCGAGGTGCTGGTGCGCAATACGTGGTTGTCAGTAGACCCGTACATGCGCGGCCGCATGAACGATGCCCCCTCCTACATCGCACCCTTCGCGTTGAACGAATCGCTCGAAGGCAGCGCCGTCGGCGAGGTCATCGAGTCTCGCAACGCCGAGCTCCCGGTCGGAACCCGGGTGAGCCACTTCGCCGGGCTCCGCGGGCATGCAGTGCTCCAGGGCGAACACGCGATGCCGATCGACGTCGGCGAGGCGCCCGAAACCGCCTATCTCGGGCCCCTCGGCACGACCGGCCTCACTGCCTACGCTGCCGTCACCCGCATCGCTCCCGTTCGAGACGGTGATGTCGTGTTCGTGTCGGGAGCAGCCGGCGCAGTGGGCAGTGTCGCCGGGCAGCTTGCTCGGCGCCTCGGCGCCTCACGTGTCATCGGCTCCGCCGGCGGGACTGCGAAGGTCCGCACCCTTCTGGAGGACTTCGGGTACGACGGCGCCATCGACTACCGCACGGAACGCGTATCCGATCGCCTCGCCGAGCTCGCCCCCGAGGGCATCGACGTGTTCATCGACAATGTCGGTGGAGCGCAACTGGAGGCGGGGATCGGTCAGATGCGTCCGCACGGTCGAATTGCGATGGTCGGCGCGGTGAGTCAGTACAACCAGGTCGGCTCGCACGCGGGACCGAGCAACCTCTACGAAGCAGCGACCAAGGAAGTGACGTTGCGTGGCATGCTCGTGACCTCTCACTTCGACCTGATGCCGGAATACCTTGGCAAGGCGATCCCATTGCTGGCCGATGGCTCGCTACGCACTCGCGAAACCGTCGTCGACGGCATCGAGAACACTCCGGCCGCTCTGCTCGGTGTCCTCAACGGCGCCAATATCGGCAAGATGCTCGTGCGGGCAAGTTAGTTCAGACGGAACGCGGCAATGCGCGGTCGAAGGCGACGCGAACCACGCGGTTGCCTTCGAGCGCACTCGAATCTCTAGCGTGGCAGGCATGGACACAACACCTCGGACGAAGACGTGGATCATCACCGGTGCGACCTCCGGACTCGGGCGTGCGCTGGCGGAAGCGGCGCTCGAGGCCGGTGACCGAGTCGTCGGCACGGCCCGCCGCCCGGAGCGGCTCGACCCGCTGAAGGCTCGCTACGGGGAGCGACTCTCCGCCATCCAGCACGACGTCCGAGACATCGAGGGCGCTGAGGCGGTCGTGGCCCACGCGGTCGACGTGTTCGGCGCGGTGGATGTGCTTGTCAATAACGCCGGGGCCGGGCAGGTCGGTGCTGCCGAAGAGGTCACCGATGCTGAGCTGCGGGACATGTTGGATCAGCATCTGTTCGGCCCCGCCGCGTATGTACGCGCTGTGCTGCCCGTTATGCGGGAGGCACGATCCGGGGCCATCGTCCAGCTGAGCAGTCAGGGCGGGCGGAGATCGTTCCCCGCGGTCGGCAGCTACTCGGCCGGCAAGTTCGCCCTGGAAGGGTGGTCGGAGGCTCTGGCCGGTGAGGTCGCGCCCTTCGGCATCCGGGTGCTGATCGTCGAGCCGAGCCGGTTCCGAACGCAGTTCAACGCAGACGGCGTGCTGCGCGCCGCCGCGCGGAACAGTGCCTACGACGAGGTGATCGGCGCCGTGCGGGCGGATATGGTTGGGGCGGACGGCATGCAGGAAGGCGACCCCGTGCGGGCCGCCGCCGTCATCCGCCGGATGCTGAACGAGCCGGACGCTCCGCTGCGGCTCGCCCTGGGGGCAGAAGCGGTCAAGAACCTGACCGCCGTTCACCAGCGGGACCTCGCCGATCTCCGACAGTGGGCCGGGGTGAGCGAATCCGCGGATTTCCCGGGGCTGAACCCCGCCGTCCGAGCATTCTGACTGAGAAGGAGGGTGTGACAGTGCCGACGGAAGACCTGATCGAGCAGGTGCTCGACGACGAGATGATCGAAGAGCGAGACGCACCGAAGGGCATCACCGAGGTGGCTCGCCTCCTCACACTGTCCCCGTACACGCTCAGGTACTACGAACAGGAGGGCCTCGTTCTCCCCGCCCGCAACGCATCCGGCTACCGGGCATACTCGGCTTTCGATCTCCGCCGCCTCGTCTTCCTCACCCGCATGCGACTCTCGGGCATGACGATGCACGATCTGAAACGCTACATCGCGCTGGTCGAACACGGCGAGGCGACGATCGCCGAACGCCGCCGGATAATGCTCGACCAGCGCGACCGCATCGAACGAAGACTGCGCGAGTTGACGCTCGCTCTTGAAACGACCGAATACAAGATCCGCACCTATGGGGGTGCCCCCGACGGGTGACATGACGCCTTTCTGCGGAACAACGAACACGGCACATGAACAAAGGATTCCGCTCATGACTCCAGACGCCCTGGCCACGACTATCGAGGCCTGCAAGAGATTGATCGAACGACGCTTCCCGGGTGGGGCAGCCGGCGCTGCTGCCGTGCTCCTCGCTGACGGGTCGATCGTCACCGGCACAAGTCCCGACTTCGCGAACTCCAGCACGACGGTGTGCCACGAGGTCGAACCCTATTGCGCGGCGTACCGCCTCGATCAGGCGATCGTCGCCTCGGTCTGTCTGTATCGCACAGAGGAAGGGCGCTTCATCGTGCTCAGCCCGTGTGGGATCTGCCGCGAACGACTGGCCGATCATGGGCCCCGAGTGCAGGTCGCCATTGCCGAGCCCGGAGACCCGACCGTGCTGCGATGGATTTCTCTCCGCGAGGCATTGCCGCACTACTGGCTGACGGCGCTCCCAGAGGAAGCGGGAGACTGGGTCGCCTGAGACAGCAGCGTCGCTGAACGGACCTGCCGACCGGCGCTGTTCGAGCCAGGAGCCGAACGGCCCCACGAGCAGGGTCGGTTGTGGTGTCCGCCCGGAGATCAGCGCTGGAACGAGGAATGTGTCATCGCCAGGAAGACGATGTTGACGAGCATCCACCATCATTACTCGCTGCGGCTTGCCCGGCCTCGGAGTCGGAATGTGCCGACAACGAATCGAGCCATGGCCTGCGGCAGGGATGCACTCGGCCACGGGGCGTTGCCCATAGCGCCTACTGCGGTGTCAGTCACTAGCTGATCCTAGAGGCCGCGTCAGCGTCAGAGACCGTTTCGCCGGCGTTCCGGCGGGACGCTTTCGAGCAACGTCATGGGAAGGATCAGCTGGTCCGAGGTTCGGTCGAGCCGGTCAAGGAGTGCCGCGTCGTTCGTGAGCCGAGCGATCACCCAACGGGCGAACATGCACGCCGCAGCAACGACGTACGTCGCCTGGTAACGGTAGCCGTAGTCCTGGTCGTACTTGATATGGAGCTCTTCCTTGCCCGGCTCTACGAATGAGGTCACCGCTGCGTGGGTCACGTGTACCTGCTGCGAAAGGATGTGATAAGTCGTTTCCAGGAGCTTTTCCTAGTCGAGATCGCGCAGAATGCTCATGAACGGAGGCATTCGCTTACCGACGGGTGGCGGATCGAGCTTCTTCAACTCTTGAGCCAGCTCATCGCTGTTGAGCCACGTAGCAAGGTTGGAGTAGTGCTCCTTGCGTTTGTGCGCCGAGTCAACGCGGAATCGATCGATGCCGCCCTGCACCACGAAGATCCACTGCAGCGTGACGGCATGTTCGAGCGACGCCCGGGCAAGCGCGACCGCCTCCGAGCCGTAGCCCGTTCTCACGCGTACTCGGTATCCGTCGGCGTAGCGGACAGTGCGTGCGATGATCCCGTAGATCAGCAGGAACTCGTTCGCATGAGGTCTGAGTACGTCATAGCTGTCGGCGACGCGCAGGTGCGCGACGCACTCATCGATCCAGGCTTCGAGCGCTGCCTCAGACGGTTCGGTCACTTGCCGAGCATACGAAGACGCTCGGTGGGCCAGGTCACCGCTCCTGCGTGGAGCTGCTTCGAACTCTTGACGCCGGAGTCGACTCGTCTAATAATAGACCGACGGTTGGTTTATTGGCAGGGGAGGCGCGAACATGGCCCGCACGATCGACGTCAGGGCTCATCAGAGGAAGCGCGGGGCGATTCTGGACATTCTCGAGCGCCTCATCGCGACCAAGGGTTACGACCAGTTGACGATCGCCGACATCATGAGCGGCGGCGCCATCTCGAAGGGCGCCTTCTACCACTACTTTCGGTCGAAGTCCGAGGTGCTCTCGGCGCTGCTCGAGCGCCGCGTCAACGCCTGGCGGGACGTCCTCATCCCCGTCGTCGAGGCCGACCGGCCGGCACTGCCCCGGTTGCGTGAGTTCTTCCATGTCATCGCCGAGCAGAAGACGACCGACAACGCCTTCCTCCTCGAGGTGGCAGCACCGGTCTTCGCGGACGAGAACGTCCTCGTCTACGCGCGGACCCGTCGGGCAGCCGCGGAGCTGTTCATACCGCTCGTGCAGCAGTTGCTGGAAGACGCACGGCGCGAAGGATCCGTGCAGATGGATGACGCGGAGGCGACGGCCGAGGTGGTGATCTCGCTGATCCAGGACCTCTCAGACCGAATCGGCCGCGCTCTGGTGGCGATGGCGCAGGGGGCGGATGAGCCGAACCGTCTGCAGCGGATCGCAGCGGCGCACCTCGATGCTCTTCATCGTGTGCTGGGCGTCGAGCCGGGGGTGCTGGACTTCCTCGAGCCGGAGATGCTGGAGGCTTGGGCCGCGGCCGCGCAAGGCAGACAGATGGAGAAGAGACGATGATCGAAGTCCACGCGCTGCACATCGGAGACACCAAGGTGCCGTTCGGGCAGTTCTATGGCGGTACGGAGGGGGAATGGCTCGGTCTGCGAGCCGTGGCCAGCTTCCTGAGGGACAAGTCGCACTACATCTCGGTGCCGATCTACGCGTTCCTGATCGACCACCCAACGCACGGTCGCGTCCTGGTCGACACCGGCATCAACTGGGATCAGGCACACCACCACCGCGAGTACTACGACGGGCCCCTGCTTCGCGCCGCGTTCGATGAGGACGAATACCAGCTCGAGGACGGCCAGCAGCTGGTCCGCCAGCTCGCCCGTCGCGGACTCGCGCCTGCGGACATCGACGTCGTCGTGCTCACCCACCTGCACGAGGACCACCTCGGCGGGGTACGGGACCTCCTCGGCTCGCGGGTGATCGTGTCCCGCAAGAACTGGCAGGCACGAAACCTCGGGATCTTCCCATTCCGCCGGACGCCGTCGCTCAAGGGCGTCCTGACCGACCCCGAGCTCGTCGACTTCAGCTCTGGACCCTACGGGCCGTTCACAGCCAGTCAGGACCTCTTCGGCGATGGCTCCGTCGTCCTGCTGCCGACCCCGGGCCACGCGCCGGGGCACCTCAGCGTCTTGATCAACGCGGCCGGGTGGCGGCTGCTCTGCGTCGGCGACACTCTCTACACGGTGCGCCACTTGGCAAGTGACCAGCTCCGGCCCATCATGCTGGGCAAGAAGGCGCAGCACCGCCAGCTGGACTCCATCAACCGGATCCGCGACCTCGTCCGAGCCACGCCCGACCTGCTCCTCGCGCCGGGCCACGACCACACCGAATACGGCCCGCTCCTCGAGCGTGCCTTTCGGGGCACGCCCGACGAGGCCGACATCGCGTCGCTGCGGAAGTTCCTGGCGCAGACCTTCGACCCCGACCTGACCCTGCGAGAGCCGAGCATGCCCACCTTCGCCCCGGCCGTCGGCTCGCCCTTGGGCACGGTGGAGTTCCGGGACCGTCGTTCCGAAGTCGTGAAGGGCTGATCCGATGCCCCATCGCATCGATACGCATCAGCACCTCATCCCGCCCAGCTATGCCGACTGGCTGAACGAGCGCGGCATCCGCCCGGGAGGCATCGAGCTGCCCGCGTGGAGCCCGTCGCGCGCACTGCGGTTCATGGACCGGCACGATGTCGCCGCCGCAGTCCTGTCGGTCTCCACCCCCGGCGTCCACCTCGGCGACGACGTGGAAGCGCGTGCGTGGGCGCGGACGGTCAACGAGTACACCGCGGACCTTGTGCGGGACCATCCGCACCGGTTCGGGTTCTTCGCCACCCTGACGTTGCCCGACGTGGACGGCTCTCTCAGCGAAGCACAGTACGCCCTGGACGCGCTGGGCGCCGACGGGGTCGTCCTGCTGGCCAACAACCACGGACGCTACCTCGGCGACCCGCAGTTCGAGCCGCTGCTCGCCTACCTGCACGAACGGCGGGCCGTCGTCTTCATCCATCCCGGCGAGCTCCCGGCCGCACCGGTGCCGGAGATACCGTCGTTCGTCGCGGACTTCCTCCTCGACACGACGCGAGCCGCGGTGAGCCTCGCGTTCTCCGGTGCGCTCGAGAGGTTCGACGGCGTCCGGTTCATCCTCGGGCACGCCGGCGGCTTCCTGCCCTATATCTCCTACCGCGTCATGCTGGCCATGGCGCAACGCGCCAGCCCGCTCGTCCGGGCCGCGACAGTCGCCGCGCCAGATCGCATGGTCCCGCGCCACCTGTCGGTTCTGCGACGGTTCTACTACGACACCGCCCTCTCCTCGACGCCGGCGGCTCTGCCGAGCCTGCTCGAGATCGCCGACTCCACCCGGATCCTGCACGGCACGGACTTCCCGTTCGCCCCACCTGCGGCCGTGCGGTTGATGAACCGCTACTACGAACGCGCTCCCCTGAGCGAACCGATCCGGCGCTCGATCGACCACCAGGCCGCCGCCCAGCTGTTCCCCCGGCTCGCCGGCCGATTTCAGGGATTGGAGGATAGCCATGCCCAGCGTTCTGCCTCTTGAGGTTCTCGTCGTCGGGGCGGGCACCACGGGGCTCACCGTCGCCACCGAGCTAGCCCGCCGCGACATCCCGGTCAAGGATCATCGACATGTCGGCCGAGCCCGGCACCCGGACTCGCGCCCTCGGGATGCAGGCACGGACACTGGAACTGTTCGAGCTTCATGGCATCGTGGAGGCGCTGCTTGAGCGCGGTCTCCGGGCCGACCGGTTCAACGTGTTCAGTGAACGCCGGCGCATCCTTCGGGCCGACCTCTCGGAACTCCCGACCGCGTACCCGTACCTGTTGATGATCCCGCAGAACGAAGCGGAGACGATCATGGCCGACCGCCTCGCGGATCACGCCGCTATCAGGTCGATCCACCGATCGAATCGGCGCCGCCCGGCGCCGTGCTGGTCGTAGACGGACTGTTCTTGCACCGCGACGAGCTGGTCGACGCGTGGGACTTGTGGGTGTACCTGCAGGTGCCCTTCCCGGTCTCGGTGACGCGGATGGCGGGCAGCAGCATCTAGATCGACGGGCGCCACCCCCGCTGTGAGCGGATGGCACCGGTGATTCGCCGAACGATGACTTTCAGCTGCTGAGACTGCGCCGACGTCAGTGAGTCGAATACCAGCTGCCGCACGAGTTCAACGTGCCCCGGTGTCGCGGCGCGAACGACATCGTGACCTTTGCTGGTCAGCGTTGCGAGGGTGATTCGACCATCGGTCGGGTCAATGGCGCGACGAACCCGACCTTCGCTTTCAAGCCTGTTCACCGCCCGCGAAAGCCGCGAGAGCGTGCTGTTCGCGAAGCCGGCGAGATCACTCATGCGAAGGGTGCCGCCGTCGGCTTCAGAGAGCGCGAAGAGAATCCCGAAGTCGAAGTGACTGATCTCGGAATCGCGCTTCAATTGCGTGTCCAGTTCGGCGGGTAGCCACTCGAGGAGTGTCGCAACGGCGGACCAAGTCTCGAGCTCGTCGCGATCGAACGCGTCAGCTGGTTCCGGTGCGGCCATGCGTTCACCCTACGCCATGACTTGTCTAGGAAAGTAAAACGACTTACAGTCACTTGTTCGGGAAAGTATCTACGGCTGCTCTCACAGCAGGAAGAAAGGCATAACGAAATGAATCTCGAACTCGCCGACAAGACGGTGTTCGTCAGCGGTTCCACCCAGGGCATCGGCTACGCCGTCGTCGAGGCGTGCCTGGCCGAGGGTGCCTCGGTGATCGTCAACGGGCGCGATGAAGAGCGCGTGGCTGAAGCGGTCGAACGGCTCCGCGCCACGGCTCCTGGCGGGAACGTCTCAGGGATTGCGGCCGATTTCGCCCATCCCGGTCAGGTGCAAGCACTCCTCGACTCGATCGGGGCGGTGGATGTGCTGGTCAACAACGTCGGGCTCTTTGATATCGCACGCTTCGCCGACATCCAGGACGAGGAATGGTTGCGATACTTCGAGATCAATGTGATGAGTAGCGTTCGCCTGTCGCGTCGCCTCCTCGAACCCATGCTCGTGAAGGGGTGGGGGCGGATCATCTTCATCGGCACTGAATCGGCGGTCGACGTGCCGAGCGACATGATCCACTACGGGGCCACGAAGGCTGCCGCGCTCGCACTGAGCAACGGACTCGCGAAGCTCACGCGAGGCACCGAGGTCACGGTGAACACGGTGCTCGGCGGGCCGACCTACTCCGATGGTGTCGCATGCACGGTTGAGCAGATCGCATCGGCGCAGTCGATGTCGCCCGCCGAGCTGAAGTCGTCGCTCGTGCGCAGCTCTTCGCTCATTCAGCGATTCATCGAGCCTGATGAGATCGCCAATCTCGTGGTCTATCTCGCCAGCCCCCTCTCCTCGGCGACCAATGGCGCTGCGCTCAGAGCGGACGGCGGTGTGCTTCCCACAATTTGAGCGTGGGCGGTGGTGATGCCGACGCCAGTTCCGCCTCATCGCTCGGTGCCCATTTTCTGCAGCTGGCCGTGTGACAACTCCGCCACACGTTTCCGTATGCCAGTTCCCCCTCATCGGTGGATGAGGGGGAACTTCATCGGTGGATGAGGGGGAACTGGCATATCGGTCGTGGCTCTCCGGTGGATGTGGGGGAACTGCCATACTCGTCTCGTTCTGGGCGGATGAGGCGGACCTGGCATACCGATTCGCGGGAGCGTGGCCGGTGGGCGAGTTCAGTCCCGGACGGACGCGTCGCATGCGCCGCTCACTCCTCGACGAGTTCGCTGCGGATGCGTCGCAGGTCCTCCATGAGCGAGCCGATGAGGATCCAGTGTCCCGACTTCGGCGGGCTGATCACGAGGGGTGAGGTCAGCGCCGGGATCGCCGAGGTGAGCGGCTCGGGGTCGACGTCGGCGAGGTGCACGGCGAGCCGAACGTCGTGTGCCGCCCGGCGCAACTGCTCGGCGATGGCGCGCACGGTCGGCTCCTCGGCGAGCGCGTCGTCGTAGTGGTCGAAGAACGCCCGCGTCATGCCGATCACCTGGGTGACGATCGGGCCGAGGCGCTCGAGCAGCGTGCGCAGCTCGGCGAGATCGGTGCGGTGCGCGGAGCGCCTGGGGTTCAGCGTCAGCGATTCCTCGCCCGTGGCGATCGAGGCATCCGCTGCATCGCGCATCGGCCGCATGAGGCGCGCCTCGACCATGAGTCGCTGCAGGTCCGCGGGCGCCTGCGGGGTCTCGAGGGCGGTTGCGAGGCGGTCGAGGGATGCCGCGAGCTCGCTGCCGAGGAGCGACAGGTCGCGCCTGGCGGGGGCGACGGCCACCGGCGGCACGATGAGGGCGTTGACGACGATGCCGATCGCGGCCCCGATGAGGGTTTCGATGACGCGGTCGATCGCGTACTCGGGCGACGACGAGCCGAGGGCGAGCACGAGCATCGCGCTGATCGCGACCTGGTTCGACGTGCCGGGCGACATCTTCAGCGCCCACGCGATGAGCATCGCGATCACGATCGTCACGAGGATGATCCAGCTGTTCTGCCCGAAGACGAGCGAGGCGGCCGTGGCGACGACGACCCCGAGGATCACACCGATCGACCGCTCGATCGCCTTGCCGAACGACTGGTTCACGCTCGGCTGCACCACGAGCAGCGCGGCGATCGCGGCGAACACGGGCAGCGGTCCCGGGATCAGCCATCCCGCGACGAGCCACGCGGCGATCGTCGCCGCCGAGGCCTTCGCCACCTGCAGGATGGGCATGCGCTTCGAGACGCGGAACGTGCGGGTGATGCCCATGCGAGCCACGCTACAGAGTGTCGGCCGACCCGACTATCGTGGCGCGCATGGCTGACATCGACGCCGACCTCGCCCGCCTCGGCACCGAGTTCCGGCAGTGGCGCGCCGTGAACTCGTTCCGCACTTCCGACGACGTTCCGCGCATCGAGCGCCCGGCGGGCTGGGTGCCGCGATTCGCGCCCGAGGCCGTCGAGCAGCAGCGGCGCGAGCTCGCCGACTTCGTCGCACGATGGCGGGCGACGGATGCCGCGGCGCTCGCGATCCCCGATCAGGTCGATCACCGGCTCCTGGGGTCGGCCCTCGCGCGGGTGCGCTGGGAGCTCGACGTGCTGCGCAACTGGCAGCGCGACGCCGTGTTCCTCACGAGCCAGGTCCTCGGCCCGTGGTTCGACCTGCTGCTCGAACCGCCGCCGTTCGGCGTCGCCCGCCAGGCCGACCTCGTCGCGGTGCTCGCTGCCGTGCCCCGGGCCGTCGACCAGGCGATCTCGAACCTCGAGCGTGCCGGGGTCGCTGCGCTCGCCCGGGTGGCCGCAGCCGAGCTCGCCGGCATCGGGCCGCGCCTCGCCGAATCGGTTGCGGCCCTCACCGCGCACGTCGATGCGGCGACGGCGACCGCGCTCGCCGAGGCGCAGCCCGCCGCGAGTGACGCGCTCACCCGGTACGCCCGGTGGCTCGAGGCATCCGCTCTCGGCGACGAGGTCATCGTGGGGCGTGACGCGTTCGTCTGGTACCTGCGGCACGTCGCGCTCGTCGCGGCCGAGCCCGAAGAGCTCGTGCGCTCCGCCATGCAGGAGTACCGGCGTGTCGTCGTCGCCGAGACGATCTCACGCAACCGGCACCGCGACGTTCCGCCGGCGCCGCTTGTGCACGACGTGGCGGCCGAGGTCGCCGACGAGGCTACGGCAGAGGCCGAGGTGCGAGCGTTGTACGAACGCGAAGGTCTGCTCAGCCAACCCGAGTCGCTGCGCCACTACCGGTTCGCGGCGTACCCGGCCTATCTCGAGCCGGTCGCCTTCCTCGGGGTGACCGACGACCTCGCGAACGAGCGGTCGCGTGAGCGCGCCGCGGTGTCGTACGTGCCGCAACCGGCCGCCGATCTGCCCTACTTCGACGCCGCGAATGCGCGTGACCCGCGGCTCGGCATCATCCATGAGGGGGCGCACGCCCAGCAGCTCGCGCTGTCGTGGGGGCACCCGCGTGCCATGCGGCGCCACTATGTCGACTCGGTCGCGAACGAGGGCATCGCGCACTACAACGAAGAGCTCATGCTGGCCGCTGGGCTCTTCGGCGATGCGCCGCACTCGCAGACGACCGTGCACAACTTCATGCGGTTGCGCGCGCTGCGCGTCGTCGTCGACGTCAGTCTCGCGACCGGTGCGTTCACCCTCGACGAGGCGATCGACTTCTTCGTGCGGCTCGTGCCGATGGATCGCGCGACGGCCACCGAAGAGACCTCGTACTACGTGGCGACCCCGGGCCTCGCCATGGCGTACCTCGTCGGCAAACTCGAGGTGCAGCGACTGCTGGCCGACATCGCGGTCGCGCGCGGCGACGACCTCTCGCTTCGCGAGTTCCATGATTCCGTGTGGCTGAACGGCAACGTGCCGATGTCGCTGCAGCGGTGGGAGATGCTCGGCGATCGCAGTGACGTCGACGCGCTCGACGCCGCAGGCGACTGGGTCGAGACGTTCCCGGGGTAGGAGCGCGGGCGGCATCGTGCCATGATCGGCCTGTGGCCGACCGACTGATGCTCCTCGACACCGCCTCGCTCTACTTCCGCGCGTTCTACGGCGTGCCCGACTCGATCACGGCGCCCGACGGCACCCCCGTCAACGCCGTGCGCGGGCTGCTCGACATGATCGCGCGACTCGTCACCGAGTTCGAGGCGACCCACCTCGTCGCCTGTTGGGACGACGACTGGCGACCTGCCTGGCGGGTCGAGCTCATCCCGAGTTACAAGGCGCACCGTGTCACGCGGGCGGTGCCCGGCGGCGTCGACGTCGAAGAGACCCCGCCGGGCCTCATCGTGCAGATCCCGCGCATCCGCGAGGTGCTCGGCCTGCTCGGCATCGCCGTCGTCGGCGCCCCCGAGCACGAGGCCGACGACGTCATCGGCACGCTTGCGAAGGGCGCGGCGATGCCGGTCGACGTCGTCACGGGCGACCGCGACCTGTTCCAGCTCATCGACGACGCGGCATCCGTGCGGGTCATCAATACCGCCAGGGGCATGAGCAGGCTCGAAGTGCTGACCGATGCCTCGATCGTCGGCAAGTACGGGGTGCTGCCGCAGCAGTACGTCGACTTCTCGGTCATGCGCGGTGACAACTCCGACGGGCTGCCGGGCGTCGCGGGCGTCGGCGAGAAGACGGCGGCGTCACTGCTGCAGGAGTTCGTCGACCTGGGCGGCATCAGGGCTGCGGCAGCGGATGCCTCGGCGCCGATGTCTGCCGGTGTGCGGGCGAAGTTCGCGGCGGCGGCGCCCTACCTCGACGTCGCGCCCACCGTCGTCGAGGTCGTGTGCGACCTCGATCTCGGCGAGTTCGACTCGGGCCTGCGGCCCGTCACGGGCGGGCGCCGCGACGCGCTCGAAGCGCTCACGACGGCGTGGAACCTCGGCGGCTCGGTGCAGCGGGTGCTCACGGCGCTCGACGCCGTGGCCGCAGGGTGAGTGCTCATCGAGTCGCCACCCGCTGTTCGCCCATCGGCACGCACGCGCAGGCGGTGGACCCCGCATGCGTGGATTCGGAGCCGGTGCGGGCGAGCCAGTACGACGACTTCTCGAATCTCCACCCCGTCGTCGCCCGCTGACCCGCGGGTCGGGTGGGTGCAACCGGCTCGCCCCGCAACGCCGATTCGCGTCACCTTCCGACGTCCGAAATGATCAGCGGATGCCGCGAAGGGCCCCGCGGTGTTCGCCGCGAGGCCCCTCGTGTTCGTTCAGTCGCGTCAGGCGCGAGCGCGTGCTGCGCGGGTGACGCCGAATGCGGCGCCGCCGAGCAGGAGTGCCGCGAGCGCGATCAGCATGATGCCGTTCGCGTCGACACCGGTCTCGGCGAGGCCGGTCTTCGCGGCTGCCGGCGTCGTGGTGCCTGCCGGGGTGGTGGTGTCGGCCGGTGCCGCGTTCTCGTTCGATGAGCCGCCCGGCGTGGTCGCCGCGGCGACCGTGATGCCGGTGCTCGCGACCTCTTCGCCCTCGAGCAGCACGACGACGTCGTGGTCGCCGATCGTGGTGTCGGCGCCGATCGTGGCGGGGAGCGTGAAGTCGCCGTTCTCATCGGTCGTCACGGTGCCGAGTGCCTGCACCGGCGAGTGGAGCTCGACGTCGTACTCGGTGTTCGGCTCGAAGTCGGTGCCTGTGATCGTGATGGCGCCGCCGGGCACGAAGCTGCCCGTGACGGAGAGCTCGCCGGTGTTCGGCTCGACGGGGTTCTCCTCGCAGTCGGTGGGCACCGTCGCGGTGGCGAGCACGAGGTCGCCGTGTGCCGGGCCGGTGCGCACGACGACCTCACGGTCGCCGGAGTCCTCGGGGAACGAGAGGGTGCGCGTCTCGGTGGCGTTCTCGGCGACCGCGTGGAAGTGGGTCGCTGCGCCGTCGATGTACACCACGGCCGAGGTGGTCGGGTTGATGGCGTCCTCCGCGAGGGCGACGTTCGTGATCGCGAGGTCGACGGTGCCGCAGCTCGCGGCAGCGATGGTCGCGGCGGCGTTCGCTGCGCCGAGCGCGCAGGCCGAGGAGGTGCCCTCCGCGACGACGCCGGCACCCTCGCCGTCGAACGACGTGACGGTCACCGTGTACGCCTGCTCGGTGTACTTGTCGAGGTCGAACGACTGCGAGAACGACTCGCCGAAGGCCGCGCCGTCGACGACCACGTCGCCGCCGATCTCGACGGTGACGGTGTTCGGCGTCGGGTTCGCGGGCACTGCCGGGGTGACGACGACGGTCTCGGTGACGGCGGGCTGCCCCTCGACCTCGACGTGCTTCTGGGTCACGTTCGTGCGGGTCCAGAACTCCCAGTCGTAGACGACGGTGCTGCCGCTGTCTTTGTGCGCCCAGCGGTACGCCGTGTAGGGCGACGGCGGCCAGGACCAGTCGAAGCGTGTCGTCTTGTACTGGAAGTCGGTGTGGCTCACCTCGTCGACGGCGGGGGTCACGACGACCTCTTCGGTCACCTCGGGGGCGCCCGGGTCGGTCGAGTAGTCGGTGAGGTTCACATTGAGCGAGATGCAGCTCGCGGTGACCGCGGGCGTCGACGCGGTGGCCGGTGCGGCGACACCGACGACGGCGAGGCCGGCGCCGAGCACGGCGATCGTGAGCGCAGACAGCGTTCGTTTCATGCGGGTTCCTCTTTTCACGCCGAGGCGGCTCGGCTTCACGCCGAATCGGCTCGGCTCGGGGAGTCCGCGGCGAAGACTTCGGGTCGCGCGGCGTCGGACTCGTGGGGTCGAATCGCAGTCTAGGATCGCGACTCGGCCGAAACGGACGGAAACTGCCGCATCACCCCCGGACTGGGGGAGCGATCCGCGGCGTCGCGGCGTCCGCGGCCTCACCACCGGGCGGCGTCGTCAGACGTTGACGCCGCTCGGCGCCGCCGGCCCGCCGAACCAATACGCCGGAGCCGGAAGCTCGACGCCGACCGACGCGAGCGCGATCGCGGCGAACGCGTAGATCATGATCGCGATCGTCAACCCGCCGAGCACCATCGTGATCTTCACCGCGGGCGAGACCCGCACGCCCTCGCGGCGATAGCGTGGCGAAGCCATGAATGCGATCCACATCGAAACCGTGGCGAAACCCGTGATCCACACGGTGCGCAGCGCGTCGCCCTCGAGCGGCGCGGCCACGGCCAGTGCGAGGGAGCCGACCGCCATCAGCAGACCTGTGTAGGCGAAGAACCGGGCGAACCCGATGCCGCCCACCTCATCCTCACCGGTCCACCACGGGCCGTCGAGCCCGCCGGATTCCTCGGGCCGGTCCGGCTCCTCGGAATCGCCCGGCTCCCGCGCATCACTCATGCTGCGATCGTAGAGCGGATGCCGCTCCGGCCGAGCAGCACTTCTCGGAAGCACTTCTCGGAAACGGTATGCCAGTTCCCCCTCATCGATGGCACTTCACTATCGATGTCACTATCGATGGCACTTCACTATTGGTGCCACCTCACTATCGATGGCACTCACTATTGGTGCCACCTCACTATCGATGACGCCTCACTATCGATGGCACCTCACTATTGGTGCCACCTCACTATCGATGACGCCTCATCGATGAGGCGGAACTGGCATACCACGTGAGAACCCGCATGCGACCCGTCGCCGCAGCGGGAGCCTATGAACGGGAGCCTATGAACGGGAGCCGAAGAACGGGAGCTGAAGAACGGGCGCCTATGAAACAGTTTTGGGCGTGCTCACCCGCTTCTTCTCGCGCACGTACACCTCGCGGCGAACCCGGGCGACGACGTCGCCGTCGCGGTCGGTGATCTCGGTCTCGAACCACTCGAGCACCTTGGCGCCGCCGAGGGCGCGTTCGCGCAGTTCGGCGGCCTTCTCGGGCGACACCTCGAAGTGCGCGGTCAGCACCCCGCGGCCCGGCTTGACGAACTCGATCTCGCCGCGGGTGTCCCACACGAGGTAGTCACGACCGATCTGGTGCATCACGAGCATGAAGAAGTACGGGTCGGTCATCGCCGACATCGATCCGCCGAACGCGGTCTTCACGTAGTTGCGGGTGAAGAGGTTGATGTGCAGCTCGACGGTCGCGCTCGTCCAGTCGGGAGCGAACCGCTTCACCCGGATGCCGCTGAACAGGTTGGGAATCCACAGGCTCATGCCGACGGCGAGGCGTCGAGGTGTCACACGCATGCCGTCGAGTCTTGCGCGAAGCTGTGAATATCTGAAAGCCGGTTGTCGATGATCGACAAGCGTCAGCTCAAACGAAATTGACCGGGCACGCCCGATACGCTCGTGCAGTGACTCTCGCGCACTCGACACCAAGCCAGCCGCCCCCGTTCCTCGTCTCGATCGGAAACGTCCACGCCACACAGCATCACGCGGTGACGCCGGGTGGCACCTGGCCGATCGCCGACATCAACGTCTCGACCACCGATCAGACCCAGGTGACGACGCACACGCCCGCCTGGGCGATCGTCATGGTGGTGCTGTTCATCTGGTTCTTCCTGCTGAGCCTGCTGTTCCTGCTCGCCCGCGAGTCGCGCATCTCGGGGTTCATCACCGTCACCGTGTGGGGAACCGGCGGCCAGGCCTACGTCGAGCACATCCCGGTGGCGCACGAAGCACAGCGCGCCGACGTGTTCAATCGCGTGACGTACCTGCAGTCGCTCATCGGCCAGGAACGGCACCGACTCGGCCGGTGAACGACTTCAGGTCGGCCTCGGGCGATGACGGTCGAGGTGCTGCTCGCAACACCGGGCGAAGATGCATGCGCCGAGCGCCGAACCGCCTTACCATCGGAGGAGCGCACCGGCACCCCCACCCGACGTCGCCCCGAGTCGACCCTCCGCCCCGCCGGTGCTGCACACAGGAGCCCGCGTGACGACTCATCCCGACGACCACCCCGTGCTCGGGTTCGGTGCGCCAGCGGGCGAGGCCGCGCCGCGAGCCGGCCGCCGGAGCGCAGACCCGAACGGCACGCTGCGTCCGCGGCGTCTTCCGGCGCCGGAGTGGGGGAGGCATCCGCCGCACCGCGACGGGCAGCGCTACTACCTCTGCAGCGAGGAGCCGAGCGGCGAGTTCGTCGAGATCATCATTCCGGTGACCGATGCCGGTCACATCCGGTACTTCACCACGCGCGACGGCGACAGGCTGACCGAGGTCGACGAAGACTATTTCGTGCATCGCCGAGAGGGCAACGCCCGTTCACTGCTCGAGCTCGACGCCCGCGAGATGGCAGAGTTGCAGGCCGAGCTCGACTTCGTGCGCCCCGTGCTCGGTCGCGACCCGCTCGCCGAGGCGGCGGCCGCGACTGCGGATGCCGACGCTGCGGATGCCGACGCTGCCGATGCCGAAGCCGCGGATGCCGATGAAGACGACGAAGACCAGGCGATCGAGGAGCACCACCCAGTGATTGGTTCGAACCGGCTCGAGCATGCCGAGCCCGAGGCGACCGCCATGCCGGCCACCGCCTCCAGGGTCGCGTCGATCGCACCCGTCGCGCCGGCGCCGGTACCGCCAGTACCGCCAGGATCGCCAGTCGCGCCGGTCGCGCCGGTCGCGTCGGTCGCGCCGGAGCCCGAGCAGGCCGTCGATGCCGCCGCGCAGGTCGCGCTCGCGAAGGGCATCGCCTTCGTCGCCCACCACGGCCAGCTCGATCAGGTCGGCGCCGAGTACATCGATCACCCGGGCCGCGTGGCCGAGCGGTTCGACGCGCTCACCGAGCCCGTGCTCGTTGCGGCGGCGTGGCTGCACGACGTGCTCGAAGACTCCGACGTCACCGCGCAAGATCTGCTCGAGGCCGGCGTGCAGCCCGAGGTCGTCGAGATCGTTCAGTTGCTGACGCGAAATCCGGATGTCGCGGACGACGCGTACTACGCCGGCATCCGCCGCCACCCGGTGGCCCGTCGCGTGAAGCTCGCCGACATCGCCGACAACACGGCCCCGTGGCGCGTGCGCCGACTCGACTACGCCGCGCAGGTGCGCCTCACCGAGAAGTACCGGCACGCGCGCGAGGCGCTCACCTCGACCTGATCGAGCGACCCCGCGGCATCCGCTCAGCCTGACGCGGTGTCGCTCGTCGACCGCCAGCCGACCTCTGCGCCGATGTCGAAGTAGTGGCGAAAGCTGTAGATCGTCGGATGCCACGCGTTCGGGTCGACGTGGTCGGTGCCCGGCACGACGATCTCGGGTGCGGCGTGCACGCGCACGACCTCGGCCTCGACCATGAGGTACTCGCCGAGCCCCGGCGTCGCGCGTCGCACGGATGCCTCGAACTGGAGTTTGCACTCGCGCACGCGCGGCGGCGCGACGATCTCTGATGGCTCGAAGCTCAGCCCCGACACCTCGAGCTTGTCGGAGGCGTGCCGGTAGCGCTCGGCCTTCGCGGCGGGCACCGGATGCCGCCCGGTGACCGAGGCGAGCCGCTCGACGGCCGGCCAGAGTTCGGGGTGCGGAAAACTCACCGTGAGCTCGGGCCGCTCGAGCAGGTTACGGGCGCTCTGCCCGTCGGTCTCGAGGCCGAGCACGAGCATCTGCTCGAGCGCCCAGTACGACGACGCGGGCGCGAGGTTGAAGGTTCCGTCGGCGTTGACGGTGCTCACGAGGAAGACGGGGGTGCCGACGTAGAGCATCTTCGGGCGAATGGTGAGGTGGCCGAGCTCGCTCGCGGGCTGATTCGTCATGTGATTCATCCTCGCGCCGAACGAACGCCGTCTCCGACATTGTTACGGCAGGCATCAGCGGTGCGGCACGAGCGCCTGTACCTGTAGCACCGCGCAACGAAGCCTGCCGAGAACGGGTGCTCGGTTGCGCTCGCCAGTGCGGCCGCGTACTCCTCGATCACGTACCGCGCGCCCCGCGGCGCGCGCCCGTCGGGCGGATGCCGCGGCTGTTCCCTGCGCCGAGAGAGGGGTTCGGGTGTGGGATGCTTCGGCACTTCGGCACTTCGGCACTTCGGCACTTCGGCACCGAATCCGAGAACGGACAACCGCTCCCCTGTGCATCCGGCCGCCCCGAGCTGTGCACGCGGCACGAGCTCCGAGCTGTGCATGCGGCACGACCACCGAGCTGCGCACGCGGCAGCGAGACCCGAGCTGCGCACGCGGCAGCGCCGAGCGCGCATCGCCCCCTCCCAGCGGGAACTCGACGCCGGCCGACGACCGGCGCGCCTAGGATCGAAGGCATGGCCGGATTCTGGGGCAAGAAGAAGCGCGACGAGCAAGAGCTCCAAGCTCAGGATGCCGATCTGGCGAAGCAGGCGGGCACCGCACTGGTCGCCGCCGACGAGCGCATGCGCGTCACAGCCGACGAACTCGCCTTCGCCGATGCCGAACTGGGGCACGACGCGACCGCGGGGCTGCGGCAGGCGCTCGCCGCGGTGCGGGAGCACCTGGGAGAGGCGTTCCGGCTGAATCAGCTGAATCACGACGAGATTCCCGACACCGCCGAGGAGTTGCGCACGCGAAACGCCCGCATCGTGCAGCTGTGCGAGTGGGCCGATGACGTGCTCGACGAGCACACCTCCGCCCTCGCCGAGAAGATCGCACGTGCGCGTCGGGCTCCCGAGATCATCGCCGGCATGCGAGCGGATGCCGCGCGCCTCCGCACCCGCATTCCCCACGCTCGCGACACCATCGAACGGCTCGACACCCGCTACGCCCGAGACGCGCTCGCGCAGGTGGCGTCGAACCCCGCTCAGGCCGAGCAGCTGCTCGGATTCGCCGAGCACAGCGCTGGCGTGGCAGAACGCCGCAGAGAAGCCGGGCAGCGCGAGCAGGCCAACCTCGCGCTCGAGGCCTCGACGGAGTCGGTGCGCCGGGCGGCGACGCTCCTCGACGCGGTCGAGACCTTCGAGGTCGAGGCGCTGCGGGCCGAGTCGACCCTCGCGGCGATCGTCGAGGACTCCCGGGAAGATCTCGCCGTCGCGCTCAAGGAGCCGCACACCGCCGGCGTGGCCACCGCGATCACGACGCTGCAGACTGCACTCTCCTCGCTGCCGCCGGTCGGCGTCAACACCGATCCGTTCGCGCAGCTCAGTCGCCTGCGCGAGGCCAACACGGGGCTGGATGCCGCGATCGCGGCGGCCCGCGAGCGTGCGGCGCGCCCGATTCCGCCGCTCGAGCACGTGCACCACGCCATCGACGACGCCGATCGACAGTTCGCGGTCGCTCGAGACGTCATCGCCGGCCACCGCGGCTGGATCGGCGCCGACGCCCGCACCCGACTGGCCGAGTCCGAGCGCGTGCGGGTCGACCTCGACCGGTTCCTCGGTGTGCCTGCGGCGACGGTCACCGCCATCGGCGAAGATCACCGCGAGCAGGCGATGGCGATGGCCCGGCGAGTGGCGTACCTCGCGAGCGAGGCACTGCAGCTCGCGCAGCGCGACATCGACTCCTCGCGCCCGCAGGACTCCGGTCAGTGGGGCGGCGACGGTTGGGGAGGCGACGGCTGGGGCGGCGGTCGTCGGCGCGGCGGCGGGTCCGACATGATGGGCGGCATCCTCGGCGGCCTCGTCATCGGGAGCATCCTCGACGGCATCTTCGACTGAACTCCCTCGGGCGGGGTGCTCTCCGAACGAACTCACACTGTTCAGCTCTTGAGCATCGTCATCGCGAACGGGCGAGCGGCGGGATCCGACGGGGCTCCACCTTCGTCGACGAGACCCATCGCGACGAGCACGCGCAGAACTCGATTGAAGTCGAGCACCCGTGAACCCGCACCGCCCGCGTCGCGGTGGGCCTCGTCGAATGCGAACGTGCGAACCTCGCGTTCGGCACGAGCCAGTTCGACGGCGAACTCCGCGATCTTCGAGGATGTCGACGGCGAGTATCGGGGCGCGCCGGCGTTCATCAGCCGTGCGGCCAGCACGCGCCAGAGTTCGGGCGGGCGCTCCATCACTCGATCGCGCACTTCTGCGAGTGTGTGCAGGCGGCCCTTGCTCCGTCGAAGCAGTCGGAGCGCGTGCAGGTCGTCGCCGAGCTCACCGAGGCTCGACGGCTCGACGCCGTCGGGCGCGGCGGCCAGGCGAAGGATGTCGCGGATCGGCGTGGTCACCCGTTCGGCGACTTCGCGTTCGATCTCGTGGGCGAGGAGGATTCCCGCGTCGACAAGGTCCATCCGAAGGGCTCGACGGGCAGCGACGCTCGCCCCTGCGACGGCGTCGTCGAGGGAGAGTCCGTGCTTGGCGAAGCCGAGTCGGCCCGCAGTACCCGCGCCGAACCGCACCTCGAACTCGTGCTCCAGAAGGTGGAGTTGGGCCGGATCGGCGAGTTCACCGTATGCGCTCTCTGCGAGGTCGCGCGGAATCAGGCCGACTCCCGCCACGACGGTCGCCGTGGTGGCCCCGAGAGGTCGCTTCGAACTCTCGATCGCTCGAATGCGGTGGCGCCAGCCCGGTGGGGGATCCCGGTCGTAGTCGGGTTCGTGGCGACGATACTCGAACACGAAGTCGCCGCCGAGCTGCTCGACCGCCTCGGCGACCGTCCACGCGTGCTCGCAGGCGAACTCGTCAGCGTCTGGGTAATAGCTGTACTCGCGCCACGCATCCGGACGCCGATCGCGTCGCCCGAGCGGGCGGATCCGTTCTGGCGCACCGACTCGGTTCGCCGCCCCCGGCAGATCGTGCTCGTACGAGCCGTACTCGGTCATGCGCCACCCCGGCCATGTCGAGCCGAACGCGTGGGTGCCGGTTCCCGTCCACCCGAACGCGATCACGATCGCGTCGGCGAGCTGATCGAGGCGCGCCGTGCCGTCGATGGCGATCTCGCGCCATGTCTCGTGCTCGGCACGCTCGAGGTCGAGACGCAGGATCAGTTGCTGTTGGGGGTCGCTTCGTCGACGCATGGGGCAATCCTGCGCGGCCGACGTCTTCGTCGGGCGGGCCGGCGTGAATCGGTGAACTGCCGGTGCCGCCGAGCGGGTGTGGAGGACGAGTTGACCGCGGCACAGCACGCGCCGAGACGGTGATCGTGGGGTCGCGCCACGGGTGATGCAGTGATGCAGATCGGATGATGCTATGATGCACCTGTGCGCACCACCATCACGTTGACCGCCGACGCCGACGCACTCGTGCGCCGGGTCATGCGTGAACGCGGGCTCTCGTTCAGAGACGCGGTGAATTTCGCGATCATCGCGGGGCTCGCCCCTGTCGACCGATCAGCGGCCGTCGAGACCCCGACGTTCGACCTCGGCCGGGCACGGCTGCCGCTCGACCGCGCGATCGCCCTCGCCGCCGAGCTCGAAGACGAGCAGCTGCTGCGCAAGCGGGAGCAGGGCAAGTGAGACCCGGGCGTCCGTATCGATCGGGAGGCAGCGCGCGATGAGACTCGTCGATGCGAACGTCCTGCTCTACGCGGTCGATCGCGGGGCCGACCATCACCGCGCGGCCAAGACCTGGCTCGACGCGGCGCTCCGCGGGCCTCAGACCGTGCTGTTGCCCTGGGTCAGCGTGCTCGCGTTCGTGCGCCTGGTGAGTCATCCGTCGGTGTACGAGCATCCGCTGCCGGTGTCCGACGCGCTCGACGTGGTCGACACGTGGCTCGCTGCCCCCTCGGTCGTCACACCCGAGCCTGATGCACGCCACCTGGCGCGCATCCGCGAACTGCTGGGTGCTACCGGTCGCGGTGGCAACCTCGTGAACGACGCCCACCTCGCGGCGCTTGCGCTGCAGCACCGAGCGACCGTGATCACGTTCGACAACGACTTCGGCCGTTTTCCCGATGTTCTGTGGGAGCGACCGACCGCGTGAATGGCGAGGCTCGTCGCCGAGTGGTCTCGCGATTCGAAACGGTCTTGCGATTCGCGTATGCCAGTTCCCCCTCATTGAGGCGTCACACCTCAATGAGGGGGAACTGGCATACGCGTGGGCGACGCCTCGGATGCAGCATGGCGCGACTTCGCGCGCCCGGGCGCCGGTGGCGAGAGCGAGTCACCCTTGATCGGCGCGAGCGGCACCTCCAGCATGGAACCACGACTGAAAGGAACCGCAGATGGCCATCAGACTCGACAACGTCGGCATCGCCGTGCGCGACATCGAAGCAGCGATCTCGTTCTTCACCGACCTCGGGCTCACCGTGGTCGGCCGCGACACGGTCAGCGGTGAGTGGGCCGACACCGCCGTCGGCCTCGACGGGAATCACGCGAAGATCGCGGTGCTCCAGACGCCGGACGGCCACGGGCGCCTCGAGTTCTTCGAGTACATCCACCCGGATGCGATCGAGACGGAGCCGACGCTTCCGAACGAGATCGGCATGCACCGCGTCGCGTTCGCCGTCGACGACATCGACGCCGCCCTCGCGATCGCGGCGAGACACGGCTACTCCCCGCTTCGGGGCGTGGCCACCTACGAGGACGTCTACAAGCTCACCTACCTGCGCGGTCCCAGCGGGATCCTCGTGATGTTCGCCCAGGAGCTCAAGCCGGCAGCATCGTGAGCACGGCGCGGTGAGGATCGTCGCGGCGTACCGGACCTCGGCCGCCCGCATGGTCATCACCGCTATCGGGGATACGCCGACACACGAGACGGCATCCACGATGCGGTGCGTTACCGTATCCCGAGCATCGCCCTCGCGAACGCACGCCCCTCGGCCACCGGCGGACGTGGCGGGAGCGGCCAGGCGAACACTCGGTCGTGGTCGGGGCCGAACACCGCGAGCTGACCGAGCGTGTACCAGATCGGGCGCACCAGGTAGCGGGCGTCGTCTGCAGCCAGCGGCCAGTTGTCGGGCCGTCGCCATCCGAGCGCGTCGAGGCCGCGGGCGACGGCGCTGCTCAGTGGCTGGAGTTCGCCGTCACCGCCGCACGCGACCTCGACGGCCACGAGCATCGCCGCGAGGCGATCGGCCTCACCGCGTCGGCGTTCGACGAGGGCGGTGGCGATGAAGCGCCAGAGCGCAATCGGGTCGTCAGCCAGTTTCGTGCCGTTGGCGGTGCGCAGCAGGCGCCCTTTGGCGACGCGAACGAGTCCGAACGTGCGGGCCGCCGCGCGCAGCTCGCGGATCGGGCTCGTGTTGTCTTCTCGGTTGGCTGTGCCGAACCACTCGTCGATCCAGCCGAGAGCGGTCATCCCCTCGCGCACGGTGGCCGGAGGCATCCACCCCGCCTTCGTCAGGGTGAGCCCATCGGCACCGACGCGACGAAGCAGCCACGTGAACGGGCGCACCATGCGTTCGGCCGTGTCGATGTCGATGACGACCGGGTCGAGTGCGCCGGCAGCGCGCAGCCGCCGGCGCAGCACGCTGCGCAACGGCGGCGCCAGCGCGGTGAGCAGTTCGACGAGCGGCGCGGTCTCGTCGACCGGATCGTCGTCTCGGCCGAGCACGAGCCCCGACATGTCGCTCCCGAGTTCGAAGCGCAGGCGCAACTCGTCATCGACCCCGTCGCGGTCGAATGCTTCGGGGTCGAACGGTTGCGGCAAGGCATCCGGCCACGTCGTGAACGCCACCCAGCCGGCCGCCTCGGCGTGCTCGGGGGCCCGGTCGTCGGCGAGCCTCTCGACGAGCTGGTCGTAGCCGTGCACGCCGCCCGAGTCCTCGAACGGCCCGCGGCGATCGCCGCTGACGAGCTCGACGCGCCGCTCCCACTTCGGTTGCGACGCGCCAGGCGCGTCGACGCCTTCGCGCTCGATGAGCTCGATCAGGTGCCACCAGTCGTCGCCGAAGTCGTACCAGTAGTAGATGGGGCCGCCGCTCTGATCGAAGACGGATGCCACATCGGCCTCGTGCTCGTCGATCAGCTGTTCGGCGGGGCCGGTGCGGCCGAGCGCGTCGAGCGGGCCGCCGAACCGGGCGGTGAACTCGGCGTCGTGCTGCTCCTCGGCGAGTTGGTCGTCGGGCATCCACCGTCGGACCGGGCGGCCGATCTGCGGCAGCCCCCGCGCCTGCGGGTGCGGGTCGGTCTCGGTGAATTCGTGGAGGTGGCTGTCGCGCCATCCCATCGCGATTTGGATCGCGTCGTGCAGCTCATCGAGCCGCAGCGCACCGTCGACGTCGATGGTGCGCCAGATCTCGGGCGAGCTGCGGAGCAGGGAAATGCGCAGGCGGAAGCGTTCGCGTGAAGTCACCGAAGCAGTCTGCCAGAGGGGCGGATGTCCCGTGGTCGATGAACCAGGGCCGTGAATTTCGGGTCGCCGACGAGCCGGGTCCGTGCATGCCGTCCCGCCGCGGCCGGGAGGGGCGCGTGAGAACCCGGTGCCGAAGTGCCGAAGTGCCGAAGTGCCGAAGTGCCGAAGTGCCGGAGTGCCGAAGTGCCGGAGTGCCGAAGTGCCGAAGTGCCGGAGCATTCGTGCGTCGGTCGACGTGTCGCGTTCGGGCGCACCTCGCGCCTGCATGGTCATCACCGCTATCGGGGATACGCCGACACGCGAGAAGATGGAGTGCTCGTCGTGCCGATCGGCGTGCTCGTGCCTTGAACGGGCCTCGTACTTCATTCTGCGCACGGGGTCGGTGCGCTGGCCGTCGGGCGTTCGCGTGCCCCGCGAAACGCGGTGCCGAAGTGCCGAAGTGCCGAGGTGCCGAACGCCTGCGGCACAACTCGAACGCCGAACGAAGAATCCCGACCGACCCGAAGGAGCCCCATGAATCCTCTCCACCTCACGCCCGTGCAGCTCGATCGCGCCGCGGGCGCCGTGCTCGGCTCCGCCGCCGGCGACGCGCTCGGCGCGCCCTACGAGTTCCGCCCCTCGGTGCCCGACGACGTCGCGATCGTGATGAAGGCCGGTGGCCCGTGGCAGCTCGGCGAGTGGACGGATGACACGAGCATGGCCATCCCCGTGCTGCGGGCGCTCGCCCGGGGCGCGTCGCTCGACGACGAGGCCGTCCAGGGCGGCATCGTCGCCGAGTGGTGCGACTGGGCGCGCACCGCGAAAGACGTCGGCATCCAGACCCGGCAGGTGCTCGGTCGAGCGACGGATGCCTCGGCTGCCGCCGCCCGCGACGCCGCCCGTGCCGTGCACGACGCGACGGGTCGCTCCGCCGGAAACGGCTCGCTCATGCGCACCGGGCCCCTGGCCCTGGGCTACCTCGCCGATGGCCGAGAGGCCGCGCTCGCGGCATCCGCTCGCAGTCTTTCTGGTCTCACGCACTTCGAGACCGACGCGGGTGACGCGTGTGCGATCTGGTCGCTCGCGATCCGGCACGCGATCCGCACGGGCGAGCTCGACCTGCGCGGCCCGATCGATGTGCTGCCGGCAGGGCGCCGTGCGCGCTGGCACGAGCTCATCGATACGGCGGAGCGGCTGCATCCGCGTGACATCCCCGGCAGCAACGGATGGGTCGTGGCCGCGCTGCAGGCCGCATGGGCGGCGATCGTGGGCGCCGACACCCTCGCCGGGGTGCTCGAGCGCGCCGTGCGCTGCGGCAACGACACCGACACGGTCGCGGCGATCGCCGGCTCGCTCGCCGGCGCCAGGTACGGCGCGAGCGCGGTGCCGTTCGCGTGGCGGCGGCACCTGCACGGCTGGTCGGGGGCGGATGCCGCGGCGCTCGACGCCGACGGGCTCGTGAAGCTCGCCGTGCTCGCGGCGCGAGGCGGGGCGAACGATCGCGACGGCTGGCCGGGCGGCGACCGGTTCGCGACGCCCCGCACGGGCACCCTCGTGCGGCACCCGCACGACGACGGCGTGTGGCTCGGCGACCTGCGCGGTCTCGACCGGCTGCCCGCAGACGTATCGGCGGTGGTGTCGCTCTGCCGGGTGGGTGCCGACCAGGTGCCGCAGCACGTCGGAGTGCACCACGAGGTGTGGCTCGTCGACAAGCCCGGCGCCTCGAACAACCTCGACCTCGACGCCGTCTTCGCCGACACGGCCGACGCCATCGCGGCACTGCGTGCGGAGGGCCATAGCGTGTACCTGCACTGCTTCGAGGCCCGCAGCCGCACCCCATCCATCGCGGCGGCGTACTCGGTGCGGCACCTCGGGGTTCCCGCCACGCGGGCGCTCGCCGAGGTCACGGCTGCGCTGCCGCACGGTGCCCCGCAGCCGTGGTTCACCGAGGTGGTGGAGCGGATGAGCGTAAAGGAGCAGGCATGAACGGATCAGGGATGAACGACGACGGGGCGAGCGCGAACGACGTGCTCGAGGACTACTACCCGCCCGCCGACCGGTTCCTGCTCGCGCAGACGTGGTGGATCGTCAGCGAGCTCTGCCGGCGGCATCCGCACCTGCGTGCCGGCACCGTCCAGGCGCCCGACGGCTACCGGCTCGTGCTCGTCTACGACGAACCCGACGCCTACCGCGTGCAGTTCGATCTGGTGGGCGGAGCGAAGTTCAAGCTCGGCGACGAGGTGCACACCATCAGCTGGATCGAGATGATGGCGCCTGGCAACGCGCACGAGATCGTGAAGCGCATCGAGGTCGAGTCGGGCCTCGGCGTGCCGATGAACACACCCGCGACCACGGCGCGCTCGATCGTGTACCGGGTATTAGCCGCCGCGCTCGCCGCGGGAGTGAACGACCGGCACGACTGGTATGCCGAAGAGGTGGCTTTCGACTTCGACACCGATTTCGAGCGGCATCCGGTGTTCTCGCACTTTCCGACGATTCCGGATGCCGCGGGCGGATACCTGCGCGCGCTGGCTGCGCAACTTGCCGTCGAAGAACGGGGCCAGGTCGTCTTCCAGGCGCCGATGATCGCGCTCATGCGCAACCACGTGCCGGCCGTCGTGTTCGACCTCGCGGGCGTCGCACACACGCTCGACGGCGCGAAGGAGCTGCTGCCGATGTATCGCGAGATCAACGACAACCTCACGCTCACGATGATGCAGATCGTCGGGCCATGGCTGCCCTGACGTATTGACAACCCCCTCCGAAAGGAACGCAGAACCCTATGACCAAGAAGATCGTCTACATCGACCTCGACAATACGCTCGTCGACTTCCGCTCGGCGCTGCCGCGCCTCGACCCGGCGCGTGACCGCGACACCGACGAATCCGATCTCGACGACATCCCGGGCATCTTCGCGCTGATGGACGCGATGCCGGGCGCCGTTGATGCGTTCAACGCACTGTCGAAGGAGTACGACGTCTACATCCTGTCGACGGCGCCGTGGAACAACCCGTCGGCCTGGAGCGACAAGTTGCTCTGGGTGCAGAAGCACCTCGCGACGGATGCCTCGGGCCCCGCGTACAAGCGCCTCATCTTGTCGCACCACAAGCACCTCAACCGCGGCGACTACCTCATCGACGACCGCGCCGCGCGCGGCGCTTCGGAGTTCGAGGGCGAATGGCTGCAGTTCGGCGTGGCGCCATACGAGACGTGGGCGGATGTTACGGGGTATCTGTTGGCGAATGGGCAGTCGCGAATCGACGCCGGAGTCGACGAATGATCGATCCAGCTCTGACGCCTTAACAGCAGGCTTGCGACACCGAAGAATACCTCGTGGTGCCCGAGCCGATCTGGCATCGAGATCCGGTCATGTGCCGCCTGCGCGAAGTTGTCGGCGAGGACGGCGACCTGTACTTCTGTGCGTTCGGTCTGAACGGAGCGGATCGGGCTGCCTGGCGCGGGATCAGGTTGATGTCCATGGATCCCGACAGCGGGCGATTCGAGCTGATGACTGCTCGTGGTGAGAGCCGGTTTTTCCCCGCCGAGAGCGAGGTCGCATCCGTCTGGTGGCTCGGGCGGATGCAGGATGAGCTCTGGCTCGCCATTGTCCCTCACGAGTTGCACCGTCGCTCGACAGAGTTCGTAGTCACGGATATCGATTCGGGCACGGTTTCGAATGAAGATCGGGCCGCATACCTGCGGTATGTGGGTGGCGCGAACCCTCGAAACCAACAGATGACTCGGTGGACTAGGACGGATGCCGACTTCATCATCGCGTTGGGGATGAACCTGTGATGCGCTCGGCCCCGAGTTCACCGAGCAGCACATCCACCCGCGCCCAAGCGGCGGTTTCGTGCGCGGATTCGTCGGCGTCTCGAGCGAGACGCATAAGCAGGTCGCGCACGTGGAGTTCGGCCGGCGTCAGCGCGTGTGCGAAGTCGGGGTCCAGAAGGTAGGAGTGCCCGTCGCTCGCATAGGCGAGCACGATGTCGAGGAAGATCTCTAGCTTCCGGGCAGCGTCGGCACGCTGAGCCGACGGATCCATGGAGGCTGCTTCCGAAGGCGACATCGAGATGAAGTCCAATCGACCCTGCCAGAGCTTCTCGTCGAGCGGGTCGGATGCAAGGGTGAGCACCGTGCCGAGGTGCGCCTTGCCGTCGACTGCGCGTTGTACATCGTGTGCGATCTCGTGGAAATGGTCGTCGCGCAGCCCGAAGCCCACGAACAGCAGGTGTCGCGTCATGAGCGTCGCCTTCACGAGCGCACTGAGTGCCGCACGACCGGAGTTGAACCCGAGGTAGTCGTCGCGGGTGAGCACGATCGTCTCCGGATTCGTCACGCTGCCGTGCAGCTTCAGAAGCCAGTCATCGCGCACGGATGACTCGTCGGGAAGCACGATGCGTGGTCGGCCGGCATCCCTTGCGGCCTGCTCGAAGAGGGTGTCGTAGTTCAGCGTGATGGCCTGCTCGGAGTCGAGTGAGGCGAGAAGCGCGGGGGCGAGCCCGTATCGTTTCCGTTCGACGTGCTGTGCGACGGCTGCGGAGAATGCGTGTTTCGCGGTGCCATCACGTGCCTCGAACGCGGCGCGGAGAAGGGCCGCCTGATCGAGCGGATCCCGATTCGAGAGCTGTTCGCGTTCGACGTCGTCGAGGCCGGCGTCGTGGGCGAGCCTTCGGAGAAGCTCGCTCCAGACCGGAGCGCCCGCGGACACGCTGACGCCCGAACCCATGAAGGGCACGAGTCTGCCCGCCTTGGCATGGTCGCCGAGGGTGCGGGCCTTCTCCACGAGTGCATGGTCGAGCCCTTCCCATCCATGCTCCGTGCGTCGCACGTGTTGTGCGAGCGCGTACGCCTTCTCGTCTCGAAGCACGAGCGCCACGTCGACGCCGAGGCGCTCGGCCGTGGAACCGGCTTCATCGAGAAGTACTCGCAGGATGTCGCCGCGCAACGCCGAGCCACCGCCGCCCTGAGCGCCGAAGAACGGCATCGCGAGGAGCCGCGTGGGTCGCTTGGTGTAATGCGGAGCAGCCGCTCCGGCCTCGATAAACGCTCGCACCGCGGGTCGAAGGTCGTCGGTCTGACGAACGCCATACAACGGCACGGTCGTGAGGATCGGCACCGGATCACCTTCGTGCGTGTCGAGCCTGGCAGCGAGGATCTCGTCTCGGTCGATGGCACGACGTGCGGCGGCTGGGAGGCGCCCCGCGGCATCCGGAACTGCACTGAGCCACGCATCGGCCACCTCCATCCGCGAATCGCTCGGAAGCAGCCAGGCGTCGCAGGCGAGGTTCGTGATGTCGCCGCGGATGATGAAGACGTGACTACGTGGTGCGCTATCGGGCATGTAGGGAAATACCTCGTGATGGTGTCTGTGGGCCGGCCATAGTGCGACGGGATCGGCCCCGCTTTCCTGGGCTACTGGGCGATCGCCCGATCCGTCGAGGACTCGTCGGTCAAGAGTGGGTCGGTGCGTCGCTCGTCTTCGGGCAGCTCCATCGCTGCGGCAAGCAGATTGCCGAGTCGGCGGGCGTCGTCGAGCCCTTGCCCCTTGCCGGCCCAATCGTCGAAGGTGAGCCTGACGTTCTCGTCCTTGGTGATGACGTCCAGCACAGGGCCCTGTTTGTCGCGTTCGCGGAATCGCACGTAGCGAATGTCCGAGAGGGGGAACTCGCGCTCGATCATGCCCTGCTTGCGCACCGCGCTCTGCGTCGAGATGAAGAAGTGTTCGGGCGTCACGCCGATGTAGGCGTTGTCACCGACGAGGCGGTCGAGATTGACGTCGGCGAGGGCCAACAGTCGGGCTTCGCCGGGCACGACCCAACGAAGAACCCGCAGAACCTCGTCGGGCGTGGCCTCTTTGAACACCGCCACGGGCGGATCCAGCGGATCAGGTCGAGTGTGGACACGATTGCGGAGTGCCGCGACTTGCTCAGACAACGCCTCGGCCATGGCGACGGCGTCGCGGATGCTCCGACGCTTGGTGGTGAATGGCAGGCTGCGTTCACCCGGCAGCTCCGCCATCAGACGGCACTGACGTTCGATGTCCGCGAGGAGTCGCGCGATGTCGCTCATGGCCTCGCTGTGCTCGCGTTTCGTCTCGGCAACGAGTTCGGCGAGAAGTCGTTCATTCTCGACGGCATTCGCCTCGTCACGGATGATGTGGGCGGCGCGCAGCACCTGCGAGCGATGCCAAGACCCTTCGGCCATGAGCACGCCGTGCGTGTCGGCGATGATCTGCTCGATGTTCTTCTGAATGTAGACGCGACGGCCCGCGGCGTCAGCGTCGAGCGCCTTGAGATGCCCTCGGACGAGCGACATGAAAAGGTGTCGCTGCTTGCGCAGGTCGGCATCCTTTGTCGCGATGGAGGCGAAGATGTGGTCATTGACGGCGCCGACCGCCTTGGCCTCACGTACGGCCCTCACCGTTGTCTCGTGCAGACCGAGCAGTGTCGCCCACTGGTCCTCGTGAAGCGCTCGGAGGACGTCCCGAGTGAGTTCGATGTTCTCGTCGATTCGACGCGAGATCGACTCGAGCTGCATCTGTATCTGCAGGAGCGCAATCGCCGGACCGAGAGCGGTGAGCATCGCAGCGCTCTGCGCTGCGACGACCGGCGCGTAGCGCGCCTGGGCGACGATCTTCCCCGAACCGTCGACGATGGGGCCCAGATTCCAGCCGCCTGACGTCATCGGTTGGAACGTCTTGAGCAATTCCACGCTCTCGGGCGCCAGACGCACCAACCCCTGAGCTGAGACCGCACCCTGGGCACCCTGTGCCGCCACATTGCCGATGCCCGAAGCGATGGCGAGCTGATCGGTCAGGGCCTTGCTCGTTTGGGCGCTCATCATCTCGAAAGGCGTGAAGTCGAGGTCGGCGGGCGGCTGGTCCGCGAAGAGCACGGCGAGGCCGGGCTCGATCTCGACCAGGCTGACCATCGAGTCATCCCGAGTGGTCGCTACCGTTGCGCTTGGTGCTTCTTCTGACGCGGACATGCGAGCTCTCCTTGTTCGGCTGAAGTGATCGTAGTATGCAGACGCGCGTGGTTACGCCGCGAACTCCGGACGCGCCGACGTGGAGTCCTCACGTCGTAGGGACGTTCGCCCGGGCGACGGCTGGCTGACGCCACCGGAAGCGCAGTGCTTGCCTTCCAACTCGGTGCGGTGAGGCGGCATGCCTTCCGTGGCGCGCGGTCATCGGCGGTATCACCGCCTCGATACGTATTCCCGCAGCGCTGCGACCGTTGTGAATACCTCGTACCCGAGGACTTTGAGCCTTTCGACAGCATCAGGCTCGTCTCGTTCCAGCAGGACGGGTTCTCCAATACCTTCCTGCAGTCCGTTCGCCCAAAGGGCGTCGGCGTTGCAGAGAATGACGCCCGTGTCGTCATCCACGACCTCCGTCCCCATATCGGGAGCGGAGTAACCCTCCGTGACCATCCAATCGACGAGGTCTTTCAGCTCGGTATCCTCGGCGTCGCGCTCTTCCTCAGCCAACGTGACAGCCGCACCACGCACGAGCTCGGACTGTGCTCCGTGGCCGGACTCCAGATCCTTCAGGAAGTCATTCATCGCCTTTGCGAGCAGTTCGCGACGCGACGCTAGGAACTCCCGGAATCGTTCCACGTTCCACAGTTGCGGATCCTCCGGCACCCATTGACTCGAAAGGGCTCCGGGAAAATCGGCCTCGACTCGCGGCATGTACTCGGCCGGAGGGGTGGCGCTCATGCTGATGTTCGTGTGCTTCGTTAGGAAGCAGAAGTTGGCGACGGCATTGACTTCGCCGCGGCTGTATCCCGCTGCATAGAGCAGGGCTTTCGGGAAGATGTGGTGCACATCCAAGGAGGTGTTGTGCCCAAGCAGAGAGCTCGAGAGAGCCACCCCGGTTCCGAAGTCGCGTGCAATGTGAGTCCGGGTCAGCAGGTAGAGGGTCGGATAGAAGCGAGATCCCATCGAGTTTCCTGCGAAATCACTCTCTCGAACCGCGAGGTCACCGCGTGACTGGCGAAGCGTCCCGAAGAGCCCGTCGACGCCATCTCTTTCGACCGCTTCGAGATCTTGAGCCAATGCTGACTCCGATGAGCCTGCATATCGTCCCCACATTCCGGTGTGGATGTACCAGGCCAAGAGTCGGCTCTGCGCCGCGGCATCCGGAAGCTTGCCTCCGTGGAGGTGGGAGTAGCGCGCCAGAAGAACGAGAGCGTACTTGCTGAACAGCACTCGATCGTGATCGAGTCCCAGGCGACCCGAAATGACGTCCAACCAGCCGCTGACATACCGCTGCGCTTTCCTGAGGCCTTCCTGCACATTGACGATCGGAGTGTTCGCAAGCGCGGTGAACGGTGCGTTGCCGGTGACGATGCCGTTGACGACCCGAAGGAGCCAATCGAGCTTGAAGGTGAAGCCCGCCTTTCGCCAGAGGTCAAGGACAGCGTTGAACTCTTGCCGTGCTTCTGGCCACGAAGCACACACCTTCGCAAGAGCCAGGTCACCCTTCGAAAGCTTCGTCCCACCCGAATTGACACGGTTGAAGATGTCGACGACTATGTCGATGGTCTTGTCCGGGCCCACGACTTCTTCGATATGGAAATCGCGCTTGTCGATGTTCGCGAGCGCCATCAGGCGGTTGAAATACTCGGCCTGCTGCTTTGCGTCACCGTCGGCGAGCTGCATCATCGCCGGTAGGAACGCGCCGGGGCCCTCAAGGAAGAGCCTGCTCACGTCGACCCACGCAGGGTCCGACTTCATCTTTACGGGTGCATAGAACTCAAAGTTCTGATCGGCGACGTTGAAGTACAAGTCAATGAATGCTTTGGCGTTTCCCTCGAAGAACTTGGGTGCAGCGCCGCGGATAACCCCGTAGAGGGAGGTCACACGTTGCTGCCCGTCGAGAAGCAGCTTCACCGTTCCATCCGTGGAGACACCGCCACGGGCACTCGCGCCGGCCGCAGGCGTGATCCACGTCATGAATCCGCCGACGGGGTATCCCCGGTAGAGCGATGTGAACAGTCCTCGAACTTGATCGCCGTTCCAGACGTAACCTCGCTGAAACTCAGGAAGTGCGATATCACCGGAATCGACCTGATGCAGAAGATCGCTGACCTTCACGACTTCACCTCTCTGTAACCCGACTCTGTAACCCGGCGCAGTGCAATGCGAGAGTAGCGGGGCGCGCCTTCCCGTCGCCTACTCGAGGCGGGCGGCCAATACCATGCCGATCGCCGCGCCCAATGGAATAGGCACGGCGTTGCCGATCTGTCGAGCGATGGCGGTCTTCGACCCCACGAACTTGTGGTCATCGGGGAACCCCTGGAGGACGGCGGCCTCGTAGTGAGTGATCGCACGATCGGCCTGGGGGTGCAAGTATCGCCCCTTCTCCGGCTTGAAGAACTCGGTGCGGATCGTGACGGACGGTCGGTCCCAGTGCAGGCGACCCATGACGTCGCCTGAGCCGGACTTGTGCTTACGCCAACAGGGGGCGAGGAGCTCGTCGGGAAGGTTGAACCGGTTTCCGCCAGGCGGGATGGCGGCGAATCGGTCGAGCGAGATCTGTCGATACTCGCGGTCGAGGTGAAGTTCAGCGGGACGATAGGAACCAGAGAACGTTCTGCCGCCGAAGTCGAGCGTACGAGCGGGCAGCTCGGTCTCCGTCGGCGTCCAGGAGATCCCGTCGAACGCCTCTTCAACCGTGCGATGTGCTTTCAAATGAGTCGGGGTGGGGAATCCGGGGAACAAGAGATCCCGATGGAACCCGATGACGACAGCCCGCTTGCGTGCCTGGAATGCGCCGAAGTCCGCGGCATTGAGCACCGCATGACGGAAGTCGTACTCCTCGAGAATGCCACCGCGAGATGTCGCCGATTGGAAGTCGGCGAACTGCGACGATTTGGCGAATGCCGCGACGTTCTCGACCACGAAGTACTTCGGCTTCGCGCGACGAATCGTCTCTGCGTACTGGCGCCACAGCAAGTTGCGTTCATCGTTGACATCTTGTTTGCCCAGGGTGGAGAACCCCTGGCACGGAGGACCGCCCACGACGACATCCACTTCGGGAACCGCCTCATTCGCGAGCCAGTCCTGGATGCTGCCGGCATAGACGACTTCGTCTCCGAAGGTGGCTGCGTAACTCGCGGCGGCCGCGAGATCCATCTCTACTGCGCGAACCGTTCGAAAGCGAGGTGATGCGGAATGGAAACCCGCGGTCAGCCCACCCGCCCCGGCGAAGAGGTCGAGCACACGGATGAGACCACGCCCGTCGTCGGCGGTGAGAGGATTATGGGGGGCCGTGGGTTGCATTTCCCTGAGTCTAGCCGGCGGCTACGACCTCCTGTGTCGCACCGCGGGCGCGGCCGAGATGCAGATTCTGGAGGGATGCGATGGGCGCACCTGGCGCCTCGTGGGCGTCATCCGAAAGTACGCGCCGGTCGATGGTCGCCAATCGTGGGCGCGATACGAATCCAGAGCTCGTCGTGCGGCGCGTGCTGCACGCGGCGGGGATGCGGTATCGCGTGAATGCGACCCCCGTCCCAGGAGTTCGGCGCACCGCGGACGTCGTCTTCACCCGGGTGAAGCTCGCGGTGTTCATCGACGGGTGCTTCTGGCACGGCTGCACAACGCACTACCAGCGGCCTGCGAAGAACCAGGCGTACTGGGACGCCAAGGTCGAGGCCAACCGTCGACGCGATCGGGAGACCGATGCGCTTCTCCGTGCGCATGGGTGGACCGTACTGCGGATCTGGGAACACGATGTGCGTGCCTACCCCGAAGGAGTCGGCACGCACATTCGGTCGGTCTATGAGGAGCTCAGGACATCGCACGCACCGAATCATCGAGTGACGACTCGACCAGCGACTGGAAGTAGCCCTGCACTCCATCGCCTCCCACCAGCATCATCCGGTCCAGGAGTAGATTGAAGCTCTCGCATGACGTCTCCGGGGCGAGAAGGCACGCGTGGCACGCCGCGAGATTCAGCCCGTCGATGCTCTGCGGATCGGATTCGGAACACACTGGGTCGTTCGCACACCAAGCGACCTGCTCCAACGAACGAAGAACGACGCCGGGCAGGTAGTCGGCCTCGCCTTGCCGTGCGAGACCACCGAGGGTGCCTTCGACATCGGTCGACGTCGTGTAGATGAACACGGCGTAATCGCCTGCCCCCTCGCAATAGATGCGCTCGTGGAGCGACGGCGCAGAGTACCCGCTCACGAAGGCGAGCTCTCGCATAACTGAGTGCGCGAACGCGTGGAGGAGGAGGAACTGAGGGCTGGTTTCGTGGAGTCGGCTCCCGAGGAGCGACCCGTTCTGGTTGTCGGTGATTCGTATCGCCCGCTCCTGAACGGTCGGCTGTGCCGCCCACTCGTCGACCGCGGCCGGATCGAATCGGATGAAGATCCCCTCGCCGTATCCTTCGACGGCCGGGTACCAGCTGCGCTCCAGCGGTCGCTTCGGCACCGACGGCACCAGGCTCGCCTCGGGGCTGTACCGCCGGAAGCCTAAGGAGGCCCTGACCTCGCGCAGCCGGTCGACGAGAACCACGTCGCCGATCCCTTCCGGCGTCGAGGGCGATCGAGGCTCGACGCGAGTAACGAAGTCCTCGACCGGCGCGGATCCGTCGAGGGCGGCCATGAAGGCCTCGAACTCTTCGCTGAGCAGCGATCGCTTGGTGTCTTGGAGCGTAGGTTCGTCACTGGTCAGCGCGACGATCCGGCGGCGGATCGTTGAGTCGGGGATATCGAGGAGGTTCACGAGCTCATCGACGAGCATGTCGATGATCGCTTCGTTCCCCGTCTGGATGGCCTGCCAATACGGGTGCTTTCGGATCTGCTCATCGAGTTGCTCTGCTCGACCGTCGACCTCGGGAATGTCGATTGCCGAGACGACCTCGCCGAAATGCAGGCTCGTCGCACCACGCTGCAAGACTTCGAGCGGTTTGCCGCAGTTGCCCCACTCCCGCTCCCAGGGTTGCGTTCCGCGACAGGTGAACCCGTCGCGCGCCAGCACATCACCGCGCAGGTCGCCGAGCGATCGGATCGTCTTGCACGCATCGCACGAGACCTCGAGGGCGCTCAAACCCTCATGCGCGCCCCGAGACGGTTGGAATCGCAGGCGGTCCTTGCGGTCGCATTCTCCCGATCCGGCGCGGTGCACCCAATCGGGCCACGGCACATCGGCGGCGTGGCTCTTGGTGGCGCAGACCGTGACGAATCGCATCGGGACGAGCCTGCCGTCGCAGTCGGGGCAGAGCGGCGCGTAACCCGTTTCCATGCTTCGCATCCATCGTGTCATCCGTCGGCATTCCTGACAGAACAACCAAGCGGGGAATCGCGCGAATTCGAGCCCCGGTGTCTTGGGATCGTCGGGTTCGCCGGAACTCGGCGCGGCCCACAGCTCGTCGACCTTGAGCTTCACCGCGAGCCGATCGCAGTACACAGGATTGCGTACTTTCGATGGCGGCCATTCATCACCGGTCATCGCCATGAACGATTCGCCGAGGATGTCGACGAGCGCACCGGGCCCGAACGGGGAGATGGTCTCCGACAGGCGGATCGTCCGGATCACCTTCGATTTCGTTGCCATCAGCGCTCTCCATCCGCTCGCACCCGCACGACGCGGTCGACGGACCGCATCGAGTTCATCGTCGACCAGCCCGCGCCAGGCTCGGTGAACTGCTTGAGCAGCCGCTCCGCAGGTGTTCGTGATCGGTACTTGAGCGGCGTGCCGTTCAAGGCGGTATCCTCCGCTCGGATCTCCCAATCCTCGACCGCTCGCGTCAGCTCATCTACGACGGCCTCCGCCTCGCGGGCATCCGCGACCCTCACGTGTCTACTGAGTACGGAGACCGCCTTCTTCACGACCGACGCATCGGACTCGAAGCGCGACGCATTGTCGTTGAGGTTCAGCCCTGCGCCATGGCGCATGAGGATGACGAGCGCCGCTCGCAGTGCTCGCCGCCGTGCCTGGAGCGACCAGGGCGTCACGGTTCCGGGCTCGACGAAGCGGTAGTACGCCCGGTGGTAGGCCGTGAACGACTCGAACACGGAGCGATCGCGCGGCTTGCCCGATCGGTACATCGTGACCACGAGGCCAGGCACCTTTCCGCGCCCGACCCGGCTGGTCGCCTGGATGTACTCGGACGTCGATTTGGGCTGACCGTTGACGAGCATCAAGCCGAGCCGGCCCACGTCGATGCCGACCGACATGATGTTGGTCGTCGCGAGCGCATCGAGCGGGTGGCCTTCGCCCCCCGGGCCTTCGCCGAGTTGCTCCAGGATGCGGAGGAGATCGTCAGCGGAGACGTTCCCGTTGAGCTCCTCGATGCCGTCTTTCGCCAGCGTCCGCGTTGCCTCGGCCTCGTCCGTTACCGACTTGCGGTCGAGCGCGGCGCGCACGTCGTCGCGCAAGATGGTCACCGTACGGCCGAGTTCGCGCAGGCTGTTGTGATAGACGACGAGTGTCCAGTATGCGTCGAGTTCAGCCCCGGTCATCCCGAGTGCCACCGGCGCGCTCAGCATCTCGGTCGCGATCTGGCCGAGGGCCCACGAGGGGGTGTGGGCTTGCGGCATGATGCCGACGTACATTCGGCCGGCACGATCGGGGTCGGGCTCTGCGAAGTAGCTGTCATCGGCATCGAGACCGCTCGGTGGAAACACGGCGACTTCGGACGCCATGAGCTCTCGGATCTGGTCGGCTGACGCGCGCGTCGTCGCGGTCGACGCGATCACCTTGGGCATCGAACCGTTCCATGACATGAGCCCGCGAATCGCCGCTTCGTAGATGCCCACGATCGTGCCGAGCGGGCCCGCGATGAGGTGGAGCTCGTCTTGGATCACCAAAGACGGCGGATCGTGCGGCACTCCGCCGAGACCGAACATCGATGCACCATCATCGATCCACGCCAGCCGGGCGAACTTGTCGACCGTCGCGACGAGCATGGTCGGCGGATTCTCGAAGATGCCCTGGTCGACGACCTGCACCGGCAGGTTCGCATGGAACGGGCACTCCGCGTGCGGGCAGAAGAATTCGAACGAGAACTTGCTCGCCCTCACTCCGTAGCGCTCGTCGTATGAGGTCTGACGGTCAGGCATGATCGACGTCCCGCACCAGCTGCACTGCCGGAACTGGAAGGGGTTCTGTGGTGTCTTCTCCTTCCGCACCCGCTTCATCTGGTCGGCAGCCTGTTCGTACGTGTTCGGCGTCGTGGTGTTGCCGAGCCACAGTCCGATCGAGAACGACGGTGTGCCCTTCAGGCGGTCGTCGACTTCTCGCAGCAGCTCGAGCGCGCAGATCAGCGTGGCTGCTCGCTGGAATTGCTGGGCCGTCAACAGTCGCATCGTGTACCTGGTCAAGACCGCGGTTCCGCCTCCGTGGATGCTGCGGTCGAGCCGGCGCCGGATCATTTCGATGGCGGCAAGCCCGAGGTAGGCCTCGGTCTTCCCGCCACCGGTGGGGAACCAGATGAGGTCGACGAGTTCTCGGTCGGTGTGTTCGGCGTCGGTAGTCGACGCGAGCGAGAGAAGGATGAAACCGAGCTGGAATGGGTGCCACCTCGGTTCGCCCGCCGCGTCGGGTTCAGGTACGGGCAACAGCGGCACGCCGACCATCCCGGCGTGATCGCGAGTCCATCGCTGTTGCAGCATCTGGCTGCGCATCGCCCGGTTCGCCAAGCGGAATGCGGTGAGCACCGTGCCGCCGTGCTCCAACAGTCGGATTCCCTCCTCCATACGATCCCGAGCGCCACGCATCCGATCCAGGATGTCTCGGGCCGGGTCATCGAATCGCGGTGCGAGTGTCTCGGCCTCTCGTTCGCGGTCGGCGATCCACGTTCCGTATCCGGCGAGGAAGTCGCGCAGTCCGCGACCGAGATCGGCGGCACCTACGGACTCATCGCTGAGCCAGGCAAGCTCGAGCCCACGCAGGTCGCTGGCGCGCGCACGCACGGCCGGAACTTCCTGACGTGGCACGGTCTCGGTCGCTGCATGACCGGGTTCGTCGGAGTCGTCCCACACGACCGCGGTGCCGTGACCGATCGCGTACGTCGGCTTCGAGCGGTACCGCAACTCGAGTTCACGGTCTTCTCGCGACGAGGTCACCGGGTTGCTGGTCGGGTAGGGATGCAGGCGCCCTTCTTCGACATCGCAGCGGATACGCACCTGGAACAGACACTTCTCCGGATCGGACTTGGCTTTTCCGGCTGCCGCCGTCTCGGCGTTCGAGACGGCGATCGTGGTGAGTTGCTTGTCGCCGACCGAGCGCGTTCGCCACGCGAGCCTTCCGCGCCCATCTAGCACACTGACGTTCCCGTGCGGCGTTGAGGGTACGCGAATGCCTGTCTCCGAGACATCCCGGCGTCGCCACGATTCCCGATCAGAATCGTCGTCTCCCTCGGCTTCGGGGGCATAGACGCCGGCGTCGATGGAGACGATGAGGTCGCGTCCATCGTGGATGAACGAGAGGCCCATCGACTGCGGTGCCCAGCCGAACGCACCCACAAGACTCAGACCAGGGTCGTCGTCTTCGTCGGTCGGGTCACCGCTGACATCGATCTCGTCGTCGAGCAGCTCGGTGCCGTCGGGCGCCTCGCGGTGAAGCACTCCGGCCTCGATGTCTTCATCGAGTACGGCGGGAGCAGCTTCGGCCACGCCTTCCTCGACCGGATACAGCGTTCCGACGAGGTAGGCGTACACCGGGTTGCGTGGCAGCAACTCGTCGGCGCCGCCGATGGGGCCGAGCCACATTCGCCGCAATTGGTCGACGAACTCGTCGCGTGCGTCGTTGCTCATGCGTTCTGCATCTCCCACAGGTAATTGAATTCGGTGAAGGCCAGCTGTTCGCCGAACTCCTCGAACGTATCGGCCACGTTGACGATGAGACACCGCTCCTTGCCGCCGTTCTTGGGGCCACGCAGCCCCCGGCCGATCATCTGGTGGTACCGATTGGGGCTGAACGTCGGGCGTGCGACATAGAGCGCCCTCACTTTCGGTGCATCGAAGCCTTGGGTGAGCAGGTCGCAATTGACGAGCACCTGCGTCTTGCCCGAGCGGAAGTCTTCGATGACGCGTCGCCGTTCCTGCGCCCGCATGTTGCCGTCGACCGCGGCTGCTGACGCGCCTTCGAGCGTGAGCAGCGCTGCGATGGTGTGCGCGGATGCCACGGATGCCGAGAACACCAGAATGGGCCACGACGTGTCGTGGGTCAGGATGTCTTCGACGAGTGTCTTGTTCCGGTCCATGTTCTGACCGATACGGTCGAGCATCGACTTCGTGACGTCCTTCATCGTGTTGAACCCGAGCAGGTCTTCGGCGTTCGCTTCGACTGCGGTTCCGTCGAGGATGTAGTGATCGACCTCAGCGAGCACATCGGCGCGTCGCAGCTGGCCGATGGGGTCGTCGGGATCGAGCGATTCGAGCTTCTTGTTTCCGAAACGCTCGGCGAACAGACGGTTGAGCTCGGGGTTGCGGCCACGGTAGGGCGTCGCGGTCAGCCCGAGCAACGGCCTCGCGGTCTTGGCCCTGCTCTGCCCGCCCCGCCCCGCGGCGATACCGAGCCAGCGCAGGATCGAAGTGTAGGTGAGCGTACCCGCCCTGTGTGCCTCGTCGATGATCACCAGCGACGCCTTCGCCAGCCACGGGTACGCTCGATCGTCGTCCTTGATGCGCGAGTGCAGCTTCGCGTCGGTGGCGATCACGACCTGCAGTTCTTCCCGTGACTCGTCGAGCTCATAGTCGCCCCAGAACCGGCTCAGGTCGAGCACGCGTTCGTCGCCGATCGCGCGCCAGACATCCGCCCATGTCTGAATCGCCTGTTCACACAACTCCTGGGATTGCGCGATCCACAGCACGGGCCCGTTCAGCTCGTCGGCGACCATCATCCGAACCGCGGCCTCGACCGTCACCCGGGTCTTGCCCGCGCCCGTCGGCAAGTACAGCAAGCCGCGTTGTCTCTGGCCGTCGGTCCCCGTCTCAAGCACATGGGTGCGGATGTCGCCGGCGAGCTGTTCCTGGAAGTCGTGCAGCGGCGAGAGATCGATGCGTCCGAGTACTTGCTGGAGGGCTGGGCGCTTGACCTCTTTGGCGCCAGCGTAGCCGGTCGCGAACCCGAGGCCGGCGACGAACGCTTGGGCCTGATCAGACCCCGCCCATTTCGTCGGCGCGGCCAGGCCGAGGTCCTCGAGGATATCGCGGAGATACCAGAGGCTGTCATATCCGCGAACTCGCCAGTAGAGTTCAGCGACCTCGACATCGTCGCGCTTTCCGTTCTTCTCCTCGACGGCTTCGAGGAGCCCTTGGGGGAGCGCCCCCTTCAGCACTCCAAGCCCGAACAGCATCAGGAGCTTCTGAGGCACCGCGCCGGTGGCCATCACCTTCGCGATGAGTTCATTGCGCCGCATCCGGTCGTCTTGATCGAGGATGGCCGCGATGTCGTCTCGGGAGAGTCCGAGGTCGAGCTGCTTCGAGATCTCCCGGAGCTGCCCATGATCGTCGAGCGTGTCGTCAAGGATCACGACCTCGTCGTCGCGGTGGCTCATCAAGCGCTGGTCGATGGTTCCTGCAGGTGTGGTCACGCGCCGCAGGATCGCAGGGCTGGTGCGGATACTGACCCGCCCGAGGGGAGCCGTTACATGGCCGGGCAGGCTTGGAAACCGGTCGGTCAACGGCATCTCGTCTCCGCCGTCACGGATCTTGAATTGCCGCGAAAGTGCTTCGTTGCTTGAACGAAGCCCCCACGACTTGGCGAGCTCAGCTGCTCCCTCGACCGTTCCATCGAGGTAGGCCACGCCATGCTCATCGAGCATCGCCCGGTCTTCATCTGAGTCGGCGAGCACCACATCGGCGGGCCGGTGCAGCATGACGACTCCGCGGGAGACCGCGGGGATGCGGCTCGGGGTCTCGATGGTGCGTCTTTGCGCCGCCTCTGCCGCGAGCTCCGTCACCGTGTCGGCTGACTCGACCCGTTGCCCGGACCGAGTCAGCGCGGTAGAAAGGATTCGATCGGGCACCTGGTCGAGCGTTCGGGGGAGAGGGATGCACATGCTCGTATCCGGATCGGCGATCGGAAGGAAATCACCGTAGCTCCGCATTGCGTTGCTGACGGCGTCGTCCACGCGTTCCAACCCGGTGGTTGTGACGATACGCCCGTACTTGCGGATTGCCCACCAGCCGGGCGAGTCGATCGTGATGTCGGCGACATGTGCCGTGCTGTCGAGGCGAACTGACACGACCTCGGTCAGGGACGGCAGGACACGGAGCAGGGCGTTCGTCCAGGCGGTGATCGCCGGTTCGTTGCCCTGGAGTTCAACGAGGAGTTGCAGCGGGCCGGCACTCACCAGGTCGGGGATCCCGATGCTCCGAGACGTGTGTCCTTCCTTCTGGAGCATCCTGCGGATGACTTCCGACTGCGAGTCGCGGTACTCGGAATAGACGGCCTCGTGCCAAGGTTCCCAGTCCGGGCTGGCCTCGGTGAGCGCCCCGGCCGACTGCAAGAGGTCTCTCCGCCCCCGATGGAGGTCGCCTGCGTGACGAGCGGCGAGCGTGGGCGCCCAGGTGTCGATCGCGAATATCTCGTGGGCGGGGCGCCACAGGCCGGCGGCCGTTTGTACCAGGACGTCGAGACCTCGGTCGCGTAATCCGTCGAGTGCCGTCGAAGCGGCGGCCGGCGTTGCCTGGAGCAAGGCTGTCCACAGCTTCCCCCAGTCCTCCTCACGCCAGGACGGCCTCGTCCGCGCCGCAAGAGCCGTTGCGATCTGGTCGGTCGATACTGTCGAGAGGCCAAGGGCCTCGAGGAGCCCTCGCGCCTCCCCGTTCGCAAACCGCGCGTCGATGAGGGGGACGCCATCGGGTGCCGGGGCGCCTTCCCGCGGTATCAAGATGCCCTTGCGCGCCGAGAGTCGCTCCCAGGTTCCGCCCTCGACCGGGATGATCCTGGCCGACTCGATCTGGTCCGAGAATCCTGCATTGCGGAGAACCTGATAGATGCGCAGGGCCGCGGCGACGGATTCTTCCGTGCGTAGGTGCCCGAGCTCTTCGAGCCACTCTGTGGCGTTCGTCTCGGCCGGCGAGGGTTTCTTCTCGGCGTCGCGAAGCAGAATTCGCAGTCGTGAAATGCGCTCCCTTCGCGTCGTGAAGGCGGACCAATGAGGAATGGTGTCACGTGTCACAATCTGCTGCCACGATCTCATGGCCTCGGCGGGGACGTGTGGCACGTCAAGGCGTGGGAGGCTTCGGTAGTGGTCCCTGGTGCGAAGCGTTCCGTTCCGGTCAGGGATGATCGGGCGCTCCCGGGCCAGTTCGGGAATTCGATTCGTCAGCCAGCGGTCTGCAGCACTTCGATACTCGTTCTGGCGGGACGGAAACAGGTCGAGGTGCGCAGCCGGGTCGTCGTCTCGCGCTGATCGCACGACTACGTCGAGGAACAGTTCTGCACAGACATCAAGCATTTCGCCGTTGAGTGCACTGGTCGCAAGCAGGGTGGTCCGGTCGTCGTTGACCTGCCACGGCGCGTTGAAGATGCCGCGGGCCGTGGTCTTGTCGCGCAGCGGAAACCAGGCCCAGAGTTCGCCGAGATCCGTCTGGCCGTGCTTGGGGACCGAGTACGAGACGGTCATCGTCTTCCGCGCCATGTTTGCGGTGAGGGTCTTCAACACGTCTTCAGTTGGTCGATACTCGCGCTCAGCGTAGAGCCACGGCGTCGGCTCGCTCGCGGGCCCGGTCAGTATGACCTCGCCCGACTTCAGATCCCCTTCGCGGCGATGCGTCACCGGGATTGGGACACCGCCCTTGCCTTCTAGTACGACGTTGAGTCTCGACACCGACTTCATGAACAGGAGCGACTGGGTCTTGAACTCTTTGAGCTCCTCGCGCAGCCGCTGACCGTCGCGCATCAGCGGCAGCTTGATGATCGTGGTCGCCCAGGTCATCAACTCTGCGAGGTGTGCATCTTCGGTACGTGCGGCGTCTGCGTCGATGAGGCTCGGCACTCTCATCAACGGCACACGGCCGTCGGGCGCCGCCATGCCGCCGAAGAGTTCAGCGGTCTCAGGAGCGTTGAACTCGAAGCTCACCGAGCGGCTGAAGATCTGGGGGTGGTCGGAGACCCCGAGAACAGACTTGAAGCCGAGACCGAAGCGCCCGATGCTCTCTTCGTCGCGCTTGGGGCTCAGGAATGCGTGGCAGACCGCTCGGATGCCTCCTTCGTCGAACGATACGCCTTCGTTGGCGCAGTACAGATTCCCGTCGGCAAGTCGGAACTCGACCGCCCCGGCCGATCCCGACGCGGTGAGCGCATCCACGGCGTTCTGCAGCAGCTCGCTGATCTGACGGTCGCCGTATCCGCCCGCACGGAAGCTGTCTTCTTGATTGACATGTTCTTCGAGGAGGTCAAGATTGACCTCGTACGTGCGAAGAGCAATAGCCTGCCGCTCTTCGACGTAGTCGCGCAGCCGGCCGCCCGCGCTGTTCCATTCCATGGTTCTGCCTTCCGATGTAGGGCTCGCTGGGCTTCCATTCGGCTCCGAAGAGCGCGGGAGGGCCGACCGTGCGAACTCTGACCGGTCAGCCGAGTGACGTTACAGACACGCACCGACATCCGCCCTCGGATGCCCGTCCTGGCATCCTTTCAGCCCGAGGCGAAGGCTGAGGGAGTCCTCGACGGAAAGGAGCACCCCCAACTCGGGGGCCACGTCCTCCCCGGCACCGAAGGTGCACGATGCCCCCAGCTAACATGAGGGGGCGGCCAGTCGCGGATCCGGCGCCGCGTACCGAGAGGAATCGATAGGTGCCGAGTCCCTACGCATCGGCGGCGACGGCAGCGCCCGAACACACCGCAGCGCCCGAACTCAACGTCGCCCCCGGCTCGGTCGTGGTCGTGCGCGACGCCGAGTGGATGGTGACCGCCGCGACGCAGACGCAAGACGGGCTGCTCATCCGTGCCCAGGGCCTCTCCGAGCTGGTCCGCGACACGACGGCGTCGTTCTACGAGCACGTCGACGACATCCGGGTGCTCGACCCTGCCGCGGCGCGGCTCAAAGCCGACGACTCACCCGGCTACCGTCAGGCGAAGCTTTGGCTCGAGGCGACGCTGCGCAAGACCCCGATCCCGCTCAACGAACCGGGCCTCACCGTCAGCACTCGCATGCTCTCCGACCCGCTCGGCTATCAGCAGGCCGCGGTTCGTCGGGCCCTCGATCCGCAGAACCTGCGCCCGCGCATCCTGATCGCCGATGCGGTCGGACTCGGCAAGACGATCGAGATCGGCATGATCCTCTCCGAGTTGGTGCGACGGGGGCGCGGCGAGCGTATCCTCATCGTGACGCCGAAGCACGTGCTCGAGCAGATGCAGTACGAGATGTGGACTCGCTTCGCACTGCCGTTCGTTCGGCTCGACTCGGTCGGCATCCAGCGAGTGCGACAGAAGCTGCCCGCGACGCGCAACCCGTTCAGCCTCTACAAGCGCGCGATCATCTCGATCGACACGTTGAAGCAAGACAAGTACCGGGCGCACCTGCGCAAGCACAAGTGGGATGCGGTCGTCATCGACGAGTCGCACAACATCACGGGGGCGACGCAGAACAACGCGCTCGCGCGGCTGCTCGCCCGCAATACCGAGGCACTGATCCTCGCGAGCGCGACCCCGCACAACGGCAAGAAAGATTCGTTCGCCGAGCTGATCCGACTCCTCGAGCCGACGGCTGTGTCGCCGGACGGCGACATCGACCGCGACGAGCTCGCCCGCCTGGTGATCCGCCGGCACCGCCACAGCCCCGAGGTGGCCGAGGAGGTCGGCGGCGATTGGGCCGAGCGCAAGGATCTGCAGCATTTCGCGGTGCCCGCGAACGACGTCGAAGATGCCATCGCCGACGAGCTCGCGGATGTCTGGCTCTACCCGGCCACTGGTTCGAGCCCGTACTCGGGCGACAACAAGGGCCTGTTCCCCTGGACACTCGCGAAGGCGTTCCTCTCGTCGCCCGCGGCGCTGCGCGAGACGACGACGGAGCGCATCCGTCGGCTGGGCTCCGAACCGACCGGCGCCCAAGAGAAAGAGCACGAGGCCCTCGAACACCTCGCCGCGCTCGCCGCTGAGGCCGAGGCGACGGGTTCGGCGAAGTACGACCGGCTCGTCGCCTATCTCCGCGAGATCGGCATCGCCGCGAACGGCACCGAACGGGCCGTGATCTTCTCCGAACGCGTCCCCACCCTGAAGTGGTTGCGGGCGAAGCTGCAGAAAGACCTGAAGCTCCGCGCCGACCAGATCGAGGTGCTGCACGGCCAGCTCAACGATCAAGAGCAGCAGCGCATCGTCGAGTCGTTCAAGCAGTCGTCGTCGCCGATCCGCGTGCTCGTGACGGGCGACGTGGCGAGTGAGGGCGTGAACCTGCACTCGCAGTGCCACGAGCTGATCCACTTCGACATCCCGTGGAGCCTGATCCGCATCGAGCAGCGTAACGGCCGTGTCGACCGGTACGGCCAGCGGCACCGCCCGCAGATCACGACGATCCTGCTGACCCCGCGCAACGAACGCTTCGCGGGCGACGTCAAGGTGCTCACCCGCCTCATGGAACGCGAGCAAGAGGCGCACGAGGCGCTCGGCGACGTCGCCTCGCTGATGGGCAAGTACGACGTGGCGGCCGAAGAAGATGCGATCGCGCGGGCGCTCGCGAAGGGCGTCGACGTCGACGAGATCGTGCCAGGCATCGACGGGCTGTCAGCCGATGCGGATGACCCGTGGCTCGAGTTGCTGCTCGGCGTGGCGGCTTCCGAATCGGGTGAAACGGCCGAGCAGGATGCCGCCGGCACGGCCGGCAGCGCTGCGGCGGGTGCATCCGGCCTCTTCGCCGACGACGAGGCGTACCTCGGCGCGGCGCTCGAAGAGGTCTTCACCACCCCGGCGGCGGCACCGGGGCCGCAGGGCGGCGGCGTCGACTGGCGGCGCCACCCGGGCCACGGGCTGGTCGAGTTCACCCCGCCGCGCGATCTTGCGCAGCGACTCGGCGTACTGCCCCAGAGCTACCTGCGCGATCAGGGAGTGACCGAGCACTTCAAGCTCGCGGTCACCGAGACGCTCGCGAAGAGCGTGCTGCAGCAGGCGATCGACGACCGGTCGAGCAGGTCGCTCTGGCCCGAGGCGCACTACCTCGGCCCGCTGCATCCGGTGCTCGAATGGGTGAGCGACCGCGCGCTCGCGAAGCTCGGCCGCAACGAGGTGTTCACGGTGCGCGGTGACGTCGCGTTTCCGACGGTGCTGCTCATCGGCACGTTGACGAACCGCCGCGGGCATGTGGTTGCGTCGTCGTTCCTGACGGCCGCCGTTCCCGACGCGGGCGACCCGGAGTTCGTGCTGGTCGAGCCGCACGCGAGCGCTCGCGACGCCCTCGATGAGCTGGGCCTGCTCGGCACGTTGACGAATCCGGGCGCGGTCGGCGACATCGAGGAGCTGCAGCGGCTGATCCGCCCCGCGGTCCGCCACGCCGACGCGTTGATGGCCGAACTGGCACAGGCAGCGGCGGGCGACGTCGAGTCGAACGTCGACCGGTGGTCGCAGCGGGCGCAGCGGTGGGAACACGAGGCCGACGCGCTCGTGCAGCGCGGCGACCTCAGGCAGCGCCGCCTCACGGTCGAAGAAGAGCAGACGATCGCCGAGTCGATGAAGCCGAGTCGGCGATTGGTGCGCCCGCTGTTGCTGGTCGTGCCGAACGAAGCAGGGGAGAACTGATGGCGTCGGACGCCTTCATCGTCGGCGAAGGCTGGATCAGCGAGCACTACTTCAACACGTATGCGACGAAGCAGTCCTTTCAGGCGCGCGTCGCCGCGCGCCGCAAGGAATGGGACGCCGTCGCCGAATCGGGCCAGGAGTCTGTGCGCGCCACGTTCCTTGCGGTTCGTCCCGAGCTCGTGCGTGCGTTCGCCGACCTCGAAGACGACGGCGAGTCATCGGCCGCCGACGCCGCGGCCCGCATCAGCACCGCCCTCACCCGCGGGCTCGGCTTCGACGACGGGCTGTACGAGCTCGACCGACGCGGCCCAGTTTCCTTCGTGCGGCAGCGCGGGCTCGACGAGCCGGCGAAGCTCGTCGTCGTCGATGCGAAGCACGTCGCCGACGTCGAAGACCTGTTGCAGAAGGATGCCGCGACGCTCGCCGAACCGTTCGTGCCGGCCGACGACGAATCCGTCGCGATCGAGTCGGCACCCCGCGCACTCTCCCGCCTGTTCGCCGCCGACGATGGCCCGGCGTTCGCGCTCGTCGTCGCGGGGCGGTGGCTGCTGCTGACCGACCGCGAGCGGTGGCCCGAGGGACGCTGGCTCGCGATCAACCTGCAGCTCGTCGTCGAGCGCGACGAGCAGAAGAAGGCCGGCGAGCTCGATCGGGCGATCGCCTGCCTCACTGCCGAATCGCTGCTGCCGGATGCCGAGGGCACGGTGTGGTGGGAGTCGGTGTTCGACGACTCGGTGAAGCATACCGTCGGCGTCTCGAAAGACCTTCGCGAGGGCGTGCGGTCGTCGATCGAGATCATCGCCAACGAGGTCGTGCGACGTCGTGCCGCCAAGGGGCTTGAGCCGCTGCCCGCCGAGGAGGCGCAACCGCTCGCCAAACAGGCGCTCCGCTACCTCTACCGCATCCTGTTCCTGCTGTACGCCGAGGCATCACCCGAGCTCGAGGTGCTGCCGATCGGCGCGAGCGAATACGAAGAGGGCTACAGCCTCGACCGCCTGCGCGAACTCGTGCTCGTCGAACTGTCGGCCGACGCCGCCGACCGCACGCACTTCCACGATTCACTCGGCGTGCTGTTCCGACTCGTCGACCAAGGGCATCGGCCGGCGCAGGCCGCGACGGCCGAGGCATCCGATGTACTCGAGGGTCTCACGTTCAACAGCCTCAAGGCCGACCTCTTCGTGCCCGCGGCGACCGCGCACATCGACGAGGTCGGGCTCGGCGACGAGGCGATGCAGCGGGTGCTCGCCCACCTGCTGCTGAGCAAGGAGCAGCGCGGACGCGACCGGGGGTTCATCAGCTACTCCGACCTCGGCATCAACCAGCTCGGCGCCGTGTACGAGGGCCTGATGTCGTATACCGGCTTCTTCGCGACGACCGACCTCTTCGAGGTCGCCAAAGACGGGGATCCCTCGAAGGGCTCGTGGGTCGTGCCCGTCGACCGGTCGTCGGGCATCTCGCCGAAAGATTTCGTGCCGGCGGAAGACCCGATCACCGGCGAGAAGAAGGCGGTGCTGCACGAGCGTGGCAGCTTCGTCTTCCGCCTCGCCGGCCGCGAGCGCCAGCAGTCGGCCTCGTATTACACGCCCGAGGTGCTCACCCGGTTCGTGGTGAGTCAGGCACTCGAAGAACTGCTCGACCAAGACGGTCGCACGACCACCGCAGACGAGATCCTCGAGCTCACGGTCTGCGAGCCGGCGCTTGGCTCGGGCGCATTCGCGATCGAGGCGGTGCGCCAGCTCGCCGAGGAATACCTCACCCGCAAGGAGCAGGAGCTCGGCGAGAAGGTCGACCCCGAAGACCGCCCGCGCGAGCTGCAGCGGGTCAAGGCGTCGATCGCGCTGCACCAGGTCTACGGCGTCGACCTCAACGCGACCGCGGTCGAGTTGGCCGAGATCTCGCTGTGGCTCGACACCATGGTCGAGGGCCTGGCCGCGCCGTGGTTCGGGCTGCACCTCAAGCGCGGCAACTCGCTCATGGGGGCGCGCCGTGCGGTGTGTTCGACCGAGCAACTCGCCAAGAAGTCCTGGCTCAAGGATGTGCCGCGCGACGTGCCGGTGACCGACCTCGCCGAGAACCTGCGCGTCGGGCGGCTCGCCGAGGGCACGGCGGGCGCGATCCACCACTTCCTGCTGCCGGCCGACGGATGGGGCGCCGCGGTCGACGCCAAAGAAGCGAGGGAACTCGCTCCCGAAGCGCTGGCCAAACTGAAGGCTTGGCGCAAGCAGATCCTGCTCAAGCCGACGACGGCGCAGACGAAGAAGCTCGTGAACCTCGCCTACCGAGTCGAAACGCTCTGGCAATTCGCCCTGCGCCGCCTCACCATCGCCGAACGCGAGGCCCGCCGCGCCATCCCCCTCTGGGGCCAAGACGCTGCACCTTCCGTCGGTCGAGTAGCGAGCGCCAGCGAGCGTATCGAGACCACCCCCGTCACCCGCCCCGAAATCGAGGCCAAACTCAACGACCCCGACGGCGCCTTCCAACGACTCCGCCGCGTCATGGACGCCTGGAACGCCCTCTGGTTCTGGCCCCTCACCGACACGCTCACCGACGGTGCCCAGCCCCCGTCGCTCGACGAGTGGATCGACGGCATGACCGCCTTGCTCGGCACCCATTTCGAGGGCAAGAAGACGGGCAAGACCGCAGGCGCCGAGACCCTCGGCCTGCCGACGGGCTGGCACGCGCTCGGCGACGCCGAAGAACTCGACCTCTCGTTCGCAGGTGCGCAGCCGGTGGTCGAGCTCGTCGAGACCACGCCCTGGCTCAGAGCGGCAGAACGCATCGCCGCCCAGCAGGGCTTCTTCCACTGGGAGCTCGACTTCGCGACCGTCTTCGAGCGCGGCGGCTTCGACCTGCAGGTGGGGAACCCGCCCTGGGTGCGGCCTCGCTCCGACGTCAACGCGCTGCTCGCTGAGGGTGATCCCTGGTGGCAGCTGGCGGTGAAGCCGACGCAGGCGCAGATCGCGGCGAAGCGCGCCCAGACGCTCGAGCTCGACGGCATCCGAGACCTGCTGGTCGACGGCACGGCGGATGTCGCGGCCACCGCCGCGTTCGTCGGAGCCACTCAGAACTACACCCATCTCGCTGGTCTGCAGCCCGACCTCTACCGCTGTTTCATGGAGCGGGCGTGGTCGCACGGCAGCAACCGTGGTGCCATTGGACTTATCCACCCAGAGACGCACTTCACCGACGAAAAGGCCGGGCCATTGCGCGAAGCGACTTACACTCGACTTCGTCGGCACTGGCAGTTCGTGAATGCGCTGCTCCTGTTTGAGATCAAGGACAATAAGCGGTATGGCGTCCACATCTATGCTGTGGCGCGGGATTGGGTTGGTTTTCTCTCAGCGACAAATCTCTATCACCCAGAGACAGTTCAGCGGTCATTCATCCACGACGGAAGTGGTCCCGAGCCGGGGCCACGGACTCTCGAAGGGCGGTGGGAGACTGCACCCCATCGATCACGGATCGCCACAGTTACCGACTCGACCCTCGCTGCATGGCGTGATGTTCTCGGCGAGAGCGCCCCAATTCGTCAGACAAAGATGCTTTTCGCCGGCGGTCGTGCGGCCACACGTCTCTTTGAGCAACTGCAGCAAACCCGCCGCTTGCGTGAATTGATGCCAGAGTTTTCGGCTGGATGGGTGGAAGGATCTGACAACGGCCCTGGCGGTACCTTTGATGTTGCTTGGGGGATCCCGCATGCGTGGAGCGATGTGATCCTTCAGGGCAGTTTCCTCCACGTTGCTCGGCCCTTTTACAAGAAACCCAATTCGACACTTCGCCACAATCAAGACACGACGAACTATGACGTCGAGGCGCTTGAGCGGTCGGCCGTCCCCACCTCGTCCTTCATGCCGATCCTTGAAAAGTCCGAGTATCGTGCACGCTACGACCACGTCGCGGATGGGACCTCAGCACTCGATCATTACCGGATTGCCTGGCGGGCAATGGCTGACAATGTCGGCAGGCGGACGCTAATGCCGAGCATCATTCCGCCTGGGTGCGCCCATGTTGATGGAATTCACTCGATGATCGTCGATGAAGAGTCGTTGCCGAGTGCGCTGGGTTTCATGAGTTCATTGGTGGCGGACTTCCTCATCCGCGCGGCTCCTAAATCGACGATTCGCGCCAACGCAATTCAGCGTCTTCCGATCTCCACCGAGCACCATCTGGTGGATGCAATGGCCCTGCGCGCACTGCGATTGAACTTAGCGACGGATGCCTACTCCAAACTCTGGCGTGTCAGCCACCGCGACAGTTTCGTGGATGAGCGATGGACGGGTGGCGTCGGGTATGTTGGGCGACCGAAATTGGGCGACGTTGGCCATGAATGGGATAGAGGTCTCTTTCTTCGGCGAGATGCGGACCGCCGTCAGGCGCTTCTCGAAATCGACGTGATTGTTGCGATGGCACTCGGCCTCACGGCAGACATGCTTGTCGGGATCTTGCGGTCTGGCTTTGCTGTTCAAGCAGGCTATGACCGGCGAGAGCACTTCGATGCCTGCGGGCGCCTCGTCCCGAACTCTGTCCTGACGGTGTGGCGCAAGAAGGGCGAAAGCATTACGGAATCGGAGCGTACGGCTGAGCATCCGGGCTCTGGAATCGAATACACGTACGAGCTTCCGTTCGTGACGCTCGACCGAGAGGCCGACATGCGGCAGGCGTATGCGCATTTCGAGCGGATCCTGAAGGAGCGGTCGTGAGCGATCTGCTGCCGAGCGTCGAGGCGGAGCAGATCCGACGCAGCCTGCTCGGCTACCTCACGACGACGTTCGCCCTCGCCGACGTCGAGGCTCGCGATGCGCTCACGTCATTCCTCGACCAGCCCGACGACGGCATCTTCCGTGGGCCGTACGTAAGAGTTCGGCTCCCGTTCCGGCCGGCGGATGCCGACCGGCCGGCGGCGCTCGAGTGGGACAGCGGCCAGACGCCGTACGGCCACCAGGCGGCGGCGTTCGAACGGCTGAGCAGCGCGAACCTCAGCGAAGCGAAGCCGTACCCGCTGCCCACGCTCGTCACCACCGGCACCGGGTCGGGCAAGACCGAGGCGTTCCTCTACCCGATCCTCGATCACGTGCTGCGCGCGAAGCGGAACGGTCAGGGCGGCGTCAAGGCGCTGATTCTCTACCCGATGAACGCACTCGCCAACGACCAGGCGCGACGCCTCACCGACCTCGTCACCATGCGCGAGGAGCTCCGCGGCATCCGTGCGGCGATCTACACCGGGCAAGCCGACGCCGAGCGCTCCCACGTCACGCCTGACGGCCTCATCACGAGCCGGGCGGCGATCCGCGGCGAAGCGCCCGACATTCTGCTCACGAATTACAAGATGCTTGACCAGCTGCTGCTGCGTGGCGAAGACCAGACGATATGGCAACATAGCGCCGGCAGCCTGCAGTACCTCGTGCTCGACGAGTTCCACACCTATGACGGCGCGCAGGGCACCGACGTCGCCATGCTGTTGCGGCGCCTGCGACTCACACTCGAACGGTACGCCGGCGAGGCGGTGCAGGTGACGCCCGTCGCGACCTCCGCGACGCTCGGCGACCGGGGCGACCCGAGCGCCATGATCGACTTCGCCCGCACCGTCTTCGGGGTCCACTTCGACGAGACCTCCGTCGTCACCGAGACCCGGATGTCGTACGATGTGTGGTCGCGCGACGCGGCCGCTCGAGCCGTCGCGGGCGGGTTCGCCGCTGAACCGGTCGACAACGCGCTGGTCGATTCGGTCGTGGGCGCCGTGGCCGACCCGCGCGAGCTCGACGTCGACGAACTCACCCGCCGCGTCAGCGCCGCGCTCTACGACGGCGTCGCATCAGATTCGCTCGACGATGATCTCGTCGCCGCCCTCGCCGCAGCGCACCCGCTCGTCCGCGCGCTCGCCGAAACCGCGAACGACGCGATCCGCCTCGACGACCTCGCCGACCGCATCCTGCCAGCCGGCCTCGCCGTCGACGAGACCTTCGAGACGCGGGCCGAGCGACGCCGCGCATTCCTCGTCACGGTGCTCGCCGCACTCAGCCACATCCGCACCCGGCAGGGACGCGGCGCACTCTCGATCGACCTCCATCTCTGGCTCCGTGCACTGACGCGCATCGACCGGGTCGCCGACCCCGTCGCCCGGTTCCGATGGAGCGACGACGGGCAGCTGCTCGGCTCCGATGCATCCGACCTCGACGGCGCGCCGGCGTACCCGGCGATCTATTGCCGCCACTGCGGCCGAAGCGGATGGGGCGTGCAGCTCGCCCCCGTCGGCACCTACCTCGACCACGACGACGTCGACATCCGCGGCAACCACCTGCACCGCGAGCGCGGATTCCGTGCCCTCGTGCACGCGCCGAACGAGGCCCGTCGTGCCCTCGACGAACCCGTCGATGGGCTCCGCTGGTTCCACGTGCGCGACCGCATCATCCTCGACGCGGCACCCGACGACGATGCCGTCGTGCTGCCGGTGCTCGTGCTCTCCGGCAACGACGTCGAAGACCGATCGAAAGACGACGACTGCCCGTCGTGCGGGCGTGCCGACGGTATCCGTTTCATCGGCAGCGCCGTGGCCACCATGCTCTCGGTCGCGGTCACGACGCTCTTCGGCGAGCCCGCGCTCGACGCTGCCGAGAAGAAGGCGCTCGTCTTCACCGACAGCGTGCAAGACGCGGCGCACCGGGCCGGGTTCGTGCAGAGTCGCTCGCACGTGTTCAGTCTGCGCAACGCGGTGCGCCGCGCCGTCGGCACGCGCCCCGCGAACCTTTCGAAGCTCGTCGAGCTGCTGCTGCAGGATGCCGGCGACGACCGAGACGCCCGCTATCGTTTGCTCGCGCCCGAGATCGTCGACCACGACAACTTCCGCGGCTTCTGGGAGGCCGATTCGGCGCGCGACGTCGACCCCGCCGTCGAAGAACGGGTGCGACAGCGGTTGCTGTTCGACCTCGTCATGGAGTTCGGCCTGCAGTCGCGGGTCGGTCGCACGCTCGAGCTCACCGGCAGCCTTGCCGCCGAGGTGAGCGCCGGCACCCCGGCGAAGCTCGAGGCCATCGGCCGCTCGGTGCTCACCGGCTTCTCGAAGACCACCACGCTCGACGAAGGCACCCCCGCCGAGGTGCCGGCCGACGTCGTCGTGCGCTGGGTGCGCGGCGTGCTCGAACGACTGCGCGACCGCGGCGCCATCGACCACGACTGGTTCCGCAAGTACGTCGAGAACGACGGCAAGCGCTGGTACCTGTGGGGCGGTCGCCCCCGCGGCGTCGGCATGCCCGCGTTCCCCGACGGCCGCGACGCCCCCGGGTTCGCGCGCATCGGCTCGCCGTCGGCTGCGGGCGGCCCCGGGCAGAAGAGCCACCTCGACCAGGCGAGTTCGAGCCAGAGCTGGTACGCCTCCTGGGCGCGTGACGTGCTCGACGTGACCCCGGCCGTCGGCGCCCACCTCACGCGTTCGCTGTTCGCGCAGCTCGACGCCGACGGCGTCGTCTCGTCGGTCGGCATCGGGGCCGGCGCCGCGACGGTCTACCGGCTCGCGCCGGCATCCGTCACGGTGCATCCGGTCGACCTCGCCGACTTCGAAGCGGGTCGCCACCTGCTCGTCTGCGACGTCTGCCAGAACCCGGTGCCCGGCACGATCGCCGTGGTCGACCAACTCGCCGACGGCCCCTGCGTGTCGGCCCGCTGCCCCGGCTCGCTGCGACGCAGCCGCGGCGGGCAGAACTACTACCGTGCCCTCTACGACGACGGCGACATGCGCCGCGTCGTCGCCCGCGAGCACACCAGCCTGCTCGACGACGAGACCCGCCTCGCCTACGAAGACGGGTTCAAGTCGTCGGGCACCGACCCCGACAGCCCCAACGTGCTCGTCGCCACACCGACGCTCGAGATGGGCATCGACATCGGCGACCTGTCGACCGTCATGCTCGCCGGGCTCCCTCGCACCGTCGCGTCGTACTTGCAGCGCGTCGGCCGCGCGGGGCGCCTCACCGGCAACGCCCTGTCGCTCGCGTTCGTGACCGGCCGCGGCGAACAACTGCCCAAACTCGGCGAACCGCTCTCGGTCATCAACGGGGCCGTGCGGGCGCCCGCCACCTACCTCAACGCCGAAGAGATCCTGCGGCGGCAATACGTCGCCTCCCTCGTCGACCGGCGAGCCGCCGACCTCACGGACGCCCCGCGGAACGCGCGGGATGTGCTCTCTTCGACGGAGCCCGGCTCCTTCCTCGGCGACCTCGTCGCCGATGCCGAGGCGCACCACGTCGAGCGCCTCGGCGCCTTCCTCGGCGCCTTCGACGGCGGCAGTGTGAGCGACGAGGCTCGCGACGCGCTCCGTCGCTGGGCGACACCGGGCGAGGAACCCGGGTCGAGCGCCTTCGCCGCGGCTGCGCGTGATGCCGTGCAGCGATGGAGCGCGCAGGTCGACGAGGTGCGGTTCCGCAAGAATGCCGTCGCTGACGCCCTCGACGACCTCAAGCGCGCGGCGGAGCATCCGACCGCCGGCGACGAGGAGCGCCGCGAATACCGCACCGCGCGGGCCTCGTACGCGATGGCGACCAAGCAGCTTGCCGAACTGCGGTCGGAGCACTGGGTCGCCGCACTCGAGCGCTTCGGGCTGCTGCCGAACTACTCGCTCATCGACGACTCGGTGCGGCTCGACGTGGCGCTCAGCTGGATCGACCCCGACAGTCTCGAATACCGCGATCGCGCCATCAGCTACGAGCGGGGCGCGGGCATCGCGATCAGCGAGCTCGCGCCCGGGGCGGTGTTCTACGCTCAGGGCATCGAGATCACCGTCAACGCCGTCGACCTCGGCAGCGGCGGCGAGGCCGTGCGCACCTGGTCGTTTTGCCCCGCGTGCGGCTTCGGATACGACCACGGCACTGTGGAGCACACCCACGGCTCATGCCCGCGCTGCGGGGCAAGCGGCATCGCCGACACCGCGCAGCAACTGCGCGTCGTCGAGCTCGAGCAAGTGTCGGCCGAAGTGCGCCGCGACGAGGCATCCATCGGCGACCGCCGCGACGAACGCCAACGCGAGCGGTTCGTCATGCAGGTCGCGGCCGACGTCGACCCGGCCGGCATCACCGACGCCTGGTACGTCGAGGGCGACGGCTTCGGCGTCACGTACCTGCGCGACCTGACCGTGCGCTGGCTCAACCTCGGGCGCGTCGGGCCCGCCGGCGAGAACCGGCTCATCGCCGGAGACGAGCGCACGGCGCCACTGTTCCGCGTCTGCCGGGTCTGCGGCAAGCTCGATGCCGAAGCGAACGCGAACTCGCGGCGTGAGCACAAGCCGTGGTGCCCGAACCGCGACGCCCGCGACGAGCAGGCGATTCCGATCGCGCTCAGCCGCACGCTGACCACCCAGGGCATCATGCTGCGTCTGCCGCCGCGCATCACCATCGGCGACACTCTCGCCGTGCCGAGCCTCGCCGCGGCGATCCTGCGGGGCCTGCGTGAAGTCATCGGCGGCGACCCCGACCACCTGCGCATCATCGAGACCGTGCAGCCCACGCTCTCCGACGGCTCCGAGAACGTGCCCGCGCTGCTCGTGCACGACGCCGTGCCCGGCGGCACCGGCTACCTCGCAGAGCTCGCGAACACCGACCGCATCCGGGAGCTCCTCGAGATCGCGTGGCAGACCGTGCGCGACTGCCCCTGCCGCACCGAAGGCAGGGCGTCATGCCATCGTTGCCTGCTGCCGTACGCGCCCGGCGGCAGCGCCGACCGCGTCTCGCGGGCGAGTGCCGAACACAGCCTCGCGGTGCTGCTCGGCGTCGTCGACGGTGAACCGACCGCGTGGGAGGTCACCCGTGAAGACCCCGGCGTCGCCGTCGGCGAGCCGGTCATCGAATCGCTCTTCCGTGAGGTCTTCATGGCCCGGGCGAAGAAACTCGGCGCCGGTGTCAAAGAGATCCCCGGCGACCACGGCAACAAGATCCAGGTCACTTTCCCCGGCAGCCGTCGCATCTGGATGCTGCAACCGCAGCTCATGCTCGGCCACACGCAGCCCGACTTCGTGCTCGAACAGTTCGGCGGTGGGGCCAAACCGATCGCGATCTACACCGACGGGCGTGCGTTCCACGCCTCCGTCGCCCACAACCGGATCGCCGACGACGCGCAGAAACGGGAGCTGCTCAGGGAGCAGGGTTACCTGGTGCTGGCGTTCACCTGGGACGACCTCGTGCGCGCCCGCGACGAGAAGGTGGAGCCCGCGACGCCGTGGTTCGACGCCGGCACGGCGACGGTCTTCTCGGGTCAGTACGGGCTCTCGCTCGCTTCGCTCGACCACGTCACCGCGAACCCGATGACCTGGCTCATGGGTTGGATGCAAGACCCCGAGAAGGCCGCGAAGCGATGGGAGTCGGTGGCCGAAGCGCTGCCGATGCTCGTGCGCCTGCCGACCAGCGTGCTCATCGACTCGGGCGAACGCACGCTCGATGAACTGAGTGTCGAGGCCCTCGTCGACGGGCAGCCGGTCGGCTCCGACCCGACCACGTGGCAGTTGAGGCACGATCGCGCCGTGCTCACGGCCCGTCATCTCGGGCACGGCAAGACCGAGGCATCCGTCGCCCTCGACGACCGAACCGCGGCCGTCGGCGGCGCGAGCTTCGCCGACGACTGGCGGTTCTGGTTGCGACTCTCGAACCTGCTCGGTGCGCGGGCGGAGGTGTCGTCGGTCACGATCGCGGCCCTCAGCGACCTCATGCCGAAGACCTCCGGCGGCGCGCCCGGACCCGCCGACGTGACGATGTCTGCCGACCTCACCATCGAATGGCAGGGCCTCGTCGACCTCGCCACGCCCGAAGAGCGGGTGCTCATCGACGCCATGCACGCGGTCGAAGGCATGCCCGTGCCTGAGATGGGCCTCGAGCTCGGCGACGGCATCCCCGCGTCATTCGCCTGGATCGAACCGAAGATCGTCGTGCTGCTGCACCCTGCCGCCGGCGACCGAGCCGAGCTCGAGGACGCCGGCTGGACGCTCGTCGAGCCTGACGCGACATCCGTGGCCGCCGCCCTCGGCCTGAACTGACCATCCCTGCCGACGCGAGAGGACGCCGATGCCCAACCTGATCATGACCAAGATGAAAGGTCAGAAGCACGAGAAGGCCGTCGATCTGAAGATCATGGCGTTCCTGCGCAAGCTCACCGAGGACGACACCATTCCCGGCCTCAACATCGAGCGGATGAACCACCCGGTCGACGAGCGGGCGCGCACCGGGCGGGTCGACATCCACTTGCGTGCGGTGCTCTACCAGCTTGACCCCATCGGGCAGGAGCGCACCTATGTGTACGCAGGAACCTGGGAGCACGACGAGGCGATCGAGCGTGCCCGCACGCGCAAGCTGCAGATCAACCCGGTCAACGGGATCCCGGAGTTCATCGAGTCGACGACGCCCGCGGATGAGGTGCCTGCTGAGGGTCAGCCGACGGCCGGGAGTTCTGACGTGCAGGCCGCCGCGTCACGCTCGTTCCTCACCGAGCGGTCGTACTTCCGAAGCGATCTCGTCGACGAGTTCGGTTTCACCAGTGAAATCGCGGAGCGCGCCTTCGCCGCGCCCGACGAAGACGCGCTGCTCACCTTTGCCGCGTCGCTCGAGAACGACTGGCAGGCGTCGGTGCTGCTCGAGATGGCGGTGGGCTCCGCCATCTCGCAGATCAAGGAGTCGCTCGGCATCGCGGAATCGACTGAGCCCGTTGCGCCCGTCGAGGTCGATGTCCGCCACGAAGATGCTCGACTCGTCGACGCACTCAAGCACCCGGCCGCGCAGATGCAGTTCACGTTCATCGACAACGACGAAGAACTGCAGCGCGTCATCGAAGGCGCCGACTTCGGCGCCTGGCGGGTCTTCCTCCACCCCGACCAGCGCAAGTACGCCACGGCGAAGTACCACGGACCGTTCCGGCTCACCGGAGGGGCCGGCACCGGCAAGACCGTGGTCCTGATCCACCGCGCCCGCAACCTCAGCGCGAAGGACCCGGCATCGCGAGTCGTGCTCACCACGTACACGCGGGCGCTGGCCGACAACCTGCGACGCGACCTCGAGCGTCTCGATCCCGACGTTTCGTTCGCAGGCGGCCTCGGCGAATCGGGAGTGCTCGTGCGGGGGGTCGACGCACTCGTCGCGGCCATCCGCGAGCGCGCCGGTGCCGGATTCGGCCAGGCTGCGACGCGGGTCATCGGCGGTCAGGTCGATTCGTCCGCACGGCCCGTTTCGAACGACAGCGGGTGGGATGCCGCGGTCGACGACTCCGGGGCGGACCTCGCTGGGGCGCTCCGCTCGAAGTCGTTCCTCTCGGGCGAGTACCTGGAGGTCGTTCTCCCGAACCGGGTGACCACGAAAGACGAGTACTTCGCCGCGCGGAGGCCGGGACGCGGCATCGCCCTCGACCGCGCGAAGCGCGCACAGGTCTGGAAGGTCGTCGAGCACTTCCGGCGCAACGCGCGGATCAACGGCACGGTCACCTACGCCGAACTCGCCGCCATCGCCGCCGGGTGGCTCGCGGGCCTCGACGGCGGCGAGCCGCGCAGCTTCGCCGACCACCTGCTCATCGACGAGGCGCAAGACCTCACCGCGTCGCACTGGCAGTTCCTTCGCGCATTCACCGCCGTCGGCGACGACGACATGTTCATCGCCGACGACATCCATCAGCGCATCTACGGCCGCCGGATCGTGCTCTCACGGTTGGGTATCCCGATCGTCGGGCGCAGCCGCAGGCTCAGCCTGAACTACCGCACCACGGCGCAGAACCTGCGCTACGCACTCGGTCTGCTCGAAGGTGCGGAGTTCATCGATGCACAGGGCGACCCTGAGGATGTCGCGGGCTACCGCTCGGCGCGCCTCGGACCCGACCCTCGACGAATCGCGACCACGTCGGCAGGCGAGCAGTACTCGGTGCTCGCCGACACCATCCGCGGATGGCTCGACCAGGGAGTGCGCGGAGAGACGATCGCGGTGCTCACAGCGTCGAACAACGCCTCGAAAGACGTGCACGACGCGCTGGCGCATCACGACATCCACAGCACCATCCTCACGACGGCCAAGCAGACCGGCACCGATCCCGTCGTGCTCACCATGCACACCTCGAAGGGCATGGAGTTCTCACGCGTCGTGCTCTTCGACATGTCCGACGGGTCGTTCCCGTCGGCGTGGGCTTCGCGGGGGCTCGCGCCCGAGGACCGAGCCGACCAGGAGCTGCGCGAACGGTCACTGCTCTACGTCGCTTCAAGTCGGGCGCGCGATGAACTCGTCGTGTTGTGGAATGGTCGCCCGTCCGAGCTGCTTCGGGCGTCCTGATCGGGTGATCGCCGCCACCGATGTCTGAGGTCAGCCGGTCACTCGTCGCCGAGACGCAGCCGTGTGGTCACGGCATCGACATCGATGCCTGCCTGTTCTGCGCCGAGTTCGCGGCAAACCGCGTCTGGCTGAGCGACACGGAGCAGTTCTTCCACAACCGCCCAGACTGCGAGACTCGAACGCTGAGCGAACGTCGTGGCCGGTACTCGAAGGATCCGAACTGGCGTCGGCAGATCGGGTTCGCGAAAGCCGAACGCGAGGGTGCCCGACCGTGCCCGCAGTGCCGCCCGTATGATCCTCGGCGTTGGCGGCGGAAGCAGCCGACGGAGCGCCACATCGGTGAGTTGCGGCTCACCCACTTCACCACGCTCGACAACCTCATCCGAATCATCGGTGACCGGGAGGTGGTCTGCCGAAGCCGGCTTGACGCATCGGTGAAGGGCTTCGGATCGGTTGCCGGCGCTCGGCAGCGTGCCGGAACCCTCGTGCGGGAGCCGGATGTGACGGCGCTCGACTGCGTCCCGTTCAGCCTCACCCACCGACCCGCATTCATGGAAGCGCTCGTTCGTGGTCGTGACGACGTTCGTCTCGTTGCGCCGGAGGAACGGCCGCCCGTCGAGACGATGATCGCTCTCGAGACGTCGTTTCGCCGCGTCATCCATCGCGATCCTGATGTGGCTCGGGCGTTCGAGCTCCGGTGGGCCGTGTCGTCTCGTGACGCCGGAGATCCGCGTACCGGCATCCGCCATTCGAAATCGGATCTGATCCAACTGATCGATTTCGCACGTGGTGCAACGGGAGACAGGTTTGCGGATCATCCGATCGCACAGAGCGCGGAGTTCCTGGTAGAGCAGGGAGTGCCGTTCCGGCTGATCGATCGTGTGCTCGTGCCGTCCGTCGCCTTGAAGCGTGCGGTCGCCCACCTGCTGGAGAGCACGTCGATCGCCGACCCGCCTGATGTGCGCCTTCGTTCGCACTGGTTCCGATTGTGACCCGGCTCCGAGTTGATCGCACCCCGCGGGGGCTTTTCGTCGGCAAGAGTGCTGACTCTTGAACGACGCGGTGAGAATCGACACGACGTTCGACTTCCGCGACGATGCGGGTGGCAAGGATCCCGATCAGCACAGCCCCACGCTGCGGGCATAGCACAAGCTGTTGTGGAGCAAACCGCTACCCGACGGGCGGATGCTCGATCTCGTCGATACGAGGCGAGGGCCCTACCTCTACCATCACTCCGATGTCGGAGAATTCTTCCTCGCGAGCGACTCGGTCGTGCACACGTACTCCGACTGGGTGACGACCGCCCAGATCATTTAGCAGATACCAACCGCGGGCGTGCTCACGTTCAAGGCGGCCGGGTACACCATCGGAGGAATGATGGTGTACCCCGGCAACACGGTCGTTCCGATTGACGCCTTCGGTCAGCGCATCCGTTCGCCATCAACGCGGGCCGGTTCGCATTCGGCGTCGTCGGCCGGACTCTCGAGCCCGGCCGACCGCACAACGTCACAGCATTGCGTACGCCTCGAACGTGAGGCCAGCGGGCAGGGTCTCGAGGTCCCAGAAGGAGGACTCGAACTGGGCGGTGCCGCCGGCAGGGAGGCGATCGATGAAGGCGAAGCCGCTGCCGACGATCGTTCCAGCGCTGTCACGGGCGATCACCGCGACCTCGACGAGCTCCTGGTCTTCGCTGAAGGCCGACGATACCTGGCCGGTGACACTGAGCCAGCCGTACTCTTCCGCGGTCGCAATGCCCGAGACGCTGAACGAGCCGGTTTCAGCCGCAGGAGAAGACGTGGCTGCGAGCGATGTCGGGCCGCGCACATCGAGCTTTGCGATGGTGCCGGCACCGACCGAGTAGAAGTCGCCGACGATGACGGTGCGACCCTGCAGAACCGTTGTGTAGTTGCTCGCGGAATCGAGGATCACGCCAGCAGCGTCGACTGCCTCGACGGTGATTCCTGCCGACGGGAACACGTGGTCGGCGTTGGGATTTTCGATCACGACGGCGTACCACCAGGTGTCGGATTCGACGTCTTTGCCGAACGCGGACTCCACGATGGCGGGGTCCTGGATCGCGGGTGCCGCGGGCTTCTCCGGTCTCGGAGCGGATGCGGCATCCTCTTCGGTCTGGCTCTTCTCATCTGCCGTCGTCGTGGCCGCGGCGGCGCCCGCCGACGCAGCCGTGCCTGCGAGTGCCGCGGCACTCATGCCGTTGATGACGAGCGACAGTACGAGGACGACGCCCGTGACGATCCACGCCGTCGTGCGGTGTTTCGCGTAACCGTCAAGCGGGCGACCCTGCAGGTCGCGCTGCGCTCCGCCGAGCACGAGAATGAGGTCGACCAGCACCCAGATGCCGAGACCGCCGAGCGTGAGCAGCTTCGCGATGCCGGTGCCGACTTTGCCGAGGTAGAACCGGTCGACGCCGAAAAAACCGAGGAACAGTGCGAAGAGCCAGGTCGCGATGAACGACTTGGGAGGGGTGTCGCCGGTGGCTGGTGCTGCGTATGCGTCGGACGCTGTTGCGGCGGGCGTTGCGTGCTCGGTCCATGCCTCGCCATCCCAGTAGCGCAGGCCGCCCACGCTGTCGTACCAGCCCGCGGGAACGCCCGTGGGTGCAGTTCCGTCGGTGTCGACGGGCAAGCCGCTTTCGGCGGGCAAGTCGGTAGGCATGTTCATGATGGTCCGTTTCGCTGTGGTGTCGGATGCGTCGAAGTCAGTGCGCATCGCCGTCGGGTCGACAGCCGACTGACGTTACAGATCCGGTGCGACAAACGCTGGCCCGGAACGCCGGATCGGCGGGCTGAGCGCGGCGAGATTCGCCGCCTGATCTGGTGATCGATTCGCGGAACCCCCACAACGGGGCACGAAGCCGCAACGCAGATTCCTGAGGCCCATCGGTCCCGCCGCTACCAGCGGCGAACGCGCGCGTGGCCTTGAACCCGATGCCGCTGTACGCGCCGATGCCGTGATCTTCGTGCCGGTCAAGCCGGCAGCCGGGAACAACGAACGCCCGCACATGGTTCGCTTCACCATGACGACCATTGGAATCATCGGAGCAGGACACATCGGCAGCCAGGTCGCGCGCGCGGCGATCGGGGCGGGCTACGACGTGGTCATCGCCAACTCGCGCGGGCCCGAGACGCTCGCAGACCTCGTCGCGGAGCTCGGTCCGAACGCGCGCGCTGCAACGGCGACGGATGCCGCGACCGCGGCGGATGTCGCCGTCGTGACGGTGCCCTTCAAGGCCTACGCGTCGATCCCCGTCGAACCGCTCGCCGGCAAGATCGTGATCGACACGAACAACTACTACTGGGAGCGCGACGGCCGGGTGCCCGCGCTCGACGAGGGCCGCGACACCGTCTCGGGCATGCTGCAGAAGCACCTGCCCACGAGTCGGGTGGCCAAGGGCTTCAACCACATCCGGTCGGGAGAGATCACGACCGACGGCGCGCCTGCAGGGTCGTCCGAGCGTCGGGCGCTGGCGACGGCGAGCGACTTCGACGATGCCGCGCAGTTCGTCGCCGACCTCTATGACCAGATCGGCTTCGACACGGTCAACGTGGGCCCGCTCTCCGAGAGCTGGCGCATCGAGCGCGACCAGCCGGCCTACGTCGTGCCGCAGACCCGCGACGAGCTCGTCGCGAACCTCGCGAAGGCCGAGCGGCAGGTCGCCGCCGCGTAGACACCGGCCGGTTCAGTGCCGGTGGGCGGTCGCGAGATCCTCGGCGATCGGGGCATCCGACGGCGTCACCGAGTCGTCGCGCGCGTCGATGGCGCGTTCTGAGGCCCTGACCTCGATCCGATCCTCGAAGAAGAACCGCGACAACAGCACCTGCACCCGCCGCGCGACGGTCAGCCTCCCGCGCTCGTCGGGCCGTAGCTCGAGCGGCCGGGGAACGTCGACCGACCCGATGCGCCGCCGCTCGTGCTCGCTCACCGGCTTGTGCATCTCGACGTACTCGCCGCCGGGCATTCGCACGATGCGCCCGGTCTCGAAGCCGTGCACGAGCAGCTCGTGGTCTTTGCGCTGCAGGGCCAGGCACACGCGCTTCGCGATGAAGAACGCGGTCGCGGGGCCGAGCACGAGCGTCGCCTGCAGCACCGTGATCACGCCCTCGAAAGTCACCGAGAAGTGCGTCGAGATGAGGTCGGCGCTCGCCGCGATCCAGAGGGTGCCGTAGAAGACGATGGCGGCGACGCCGATCGCGGTGCGGGTCGGGGCGTTGCGCGGGCGGTCGAGCAGGTGGTGGTCGCGGTGGTCGCCCGTGATCCACTCCTCGACGAACGGGTAGACGACGATGAGCAGCATGTACGCGGTCACCACGGCGAGGGGCACGAGCAGGGCGAGCGTCCACGTGCGGTCGAGCCACACGAACTCCCAGCCGACGGGCACGAGTCGCAGCGCCCCGTCGAGAAAGCCCGTGTACCAGTCGGGTTGGCTGCCGGCGCCCGCGTCGGTGGGCGACGCCGGGCCGTAGAGCTGGATCGGGTTCACGGTGACGAGCGCCGAGATCAGCAGAATGAGCCCGGTGACGATGAACATGAGCCCGCCGGCGCGAGCCGCCGCGTTCGGCAGCATCGGCACGCCGACGATGTGCTGCTCGGTGCGCCCGATGCCGGGGAACTGCGGCGGCCGGTGGTGCCACGCCGCGAGCGCGCGCGTGGCGACGAGCGCGATGAGCAGCGCAGGCACGACCGCCACGTGCAGCGGATACAGGTACTCGATGATCTGCCCCGGAAACTCGCCGCCGAAGAGCAGGAAGCTGAGCCAGGTGCCGACGAGTGGGATGCCGCGTGCGATGCCCTCGGTGATGCGCAGGCCGGTGCCCGACAGCATGTCGTCGGGCAGCGCGTAGCCGCTCCAGCCGCCGGCGAGCGCGACGACGAAGATGAGGAAGAGCAGCACCCACATGGCCCGGCGCGGCCGCCGGAACGCCCCGGTGAAGAACGTCGTCAGCAGCTGCATGATGATCGACGCCGGCAGCAGCAGCCCGGCCCAGTGGTGCGCCTGCCTGATGAGCAGGCCGCCCGGCACCTCGAACGAGATGTGCATGGTCGACGCGAACGCCTTCGAGACCTCGGCACCGTGCAGCGGAGCGTACCCGCCGGAGTACGTCGTCAGTTCGCTCGACGGGGTGTACCAGAACATCAGCAGCACGCCGGTGACGGTGATCACCACGATGCAGGCGAGCGTCACCACGCCGAACAGGTTCGTCCAGTGGCTCGGCACCCTGCGCCGCCGAAGCTCGGCGGTGACGTCGCCGATGCGGCGGCCGAAGATCGTGGTGTTCGCCGCCCGCCCGGCGAGTCGGTCGGTGACCGAGGTGCGCGCCGGGCTCCGGCCGTCGGGCCGGTGGCCCGGGCCCGCCACGAACTCGCCACGAGGTTCTTCCACGGTGCTTCGCATGTGCGGCTTCTCCAATCGTCCTCACTACATACGACTGAGAAGCAGGTCGAGTTGTGACATCCGTCGGCCATGAAAGCCAGCGGATGTCACGACGTCGAGAGAGTTCGTCACGAAACGCCGGTGCCGGAGTGCCGAAGTGCCGGAGTGCCGAAGTGCCGAAGTGCCGAAGTGCCGCGACTCGGATGTCGGTGGCCCGCTCTAGCGTCGGAATCTTCGGCCCCGGCCGGAGTCAGCTAGGGGCACGACCATGAGTTCGGACTCTCACCTCTCCGCGATCGCTGCGAGGCACCTCGGCATCGCAGATGCATCGGAACGCCGCATCGAGCGGGCGCGGTTCGTCGCAGACATCAACGATCTCGAACTGCGCCTCGCCATCATCGACGATCGGTTCGAGCGGCTCGCGAGTCGCAGCGACGAGCGCTACCAGGACTGGCGTCGCGACACGGCCACGAAGTGTCGAGACCTCGCGATCCGCGCGCGCTCGCTCGAGGATGACGGCCGGCTCGAGGCGCACCTTCGGCGCCAGGTCGCTGCGGTGCTCGTCACGATCCGTGCGCGCGTCGCGGCGCTCGACGCCCGGCGCAGCGCGCTGCTCGACCGGCGGTCGCGCGCGCGAGTCGAGAGTTGACGTTTCGCCTCGTTGATTCTCCGGCTGTGGTCGGTGGTCGGTGGTCGGTGGTCGGTGGTCGGTGGTCGGCGGTAGCGTCGTGATCTTCGGCTCGACCGGAGCCACAGCAGCAGGAGCCTTCAGATGACGCCCCAATCAAGAAAACCTCTCACTCGGGATCGTGGCTCGCGACCTGGCGAACACGGCATGCCCGCAACCCCGTGGTTCACCTTTGCGGTGATTGCGTTCCTCTCCGTGGCTGGTCTGCTGGTCTGCATCCAAGCGCTCACGATCGTCTACGAACTGCGCGACACAGCTGGTTCTGCCGAGACCCCGGCCGTGGGCCGGGCAATCGAGTCCCTCGCCGAATTCGGCCGTGCCGCATCACAGGAATCGATGACCTTCGTCACGGCCATGCTCGGCCTCGTCATCGCGCTGCACGCGGGCTCTGCGCTTCGAGCTGATCGATCGGTCTCGTCTCGTCCCGACGGCGAGCATCGGATCTTCGCACTGCTCGCTGCCATCGCGGCGATCGCAACCGGAATCTGGATTGGGCTCCTCCTCGTCGGCGGCTGGAGGGGAATGGCAGCTGCGCCTGCAACGGCCGCGTCGATCGTGATCGGTGGAGCGACCATCGTGCTCGCGGCTTGGGTGGGCAGACTCTTCGTGCCGCCGCTCACCACGCAGATCGCGGTAGTCGAGACCCAGATCGCTGAGGCGAGCGCACGCCTTGCTCAAATCGGCGAACCTGAGCGCGGCCGCTGGGCCGACTTCGGAGCGCGCTGCGCGCTCGCCGCGTGGATTTGCGTGCCGCCGATCGTGATGATCTGGGTGGTCGTGCGCGTGGGCCAGGGTGAGGGGTACTCCGCCACGCTCATTGCGAGCGCGATGACGCTCGCGAGCGTACTGATCGGCGCGGTGCTTGCTGCCGGTTGGCTCTCATGGGCAGGTACCCGCGGCGTCACGTCGATTTTCAGGCGCAACGTCTCGATAGTGGCCAGGGTCATGGGTGTTCTCGGAATCCTCGCGATCTGCGTTCCGTTCGCGCTGGATCCCGACCCCGTGAGCCAGATCGCGGCGGCGCTGCTCATCGGATGGGCCATTGTTGTTGTGCTCGCGTTCTGGCTGCCGTCCACCACTTTCATCGGTCTGAATCGTTGGTCGGCAGCGCACGCACTCGACGTCTCCGTAGCAGCGAGTCTCCGAGCTCGAGTGAGCAGGCTCGACGATCGACTTGATGTGCTGCGAGGCGAGCGTCGTCAGCGTCGCGTTGATGGGGGCCGTCGTATTCGGGGAGCCATTCGTCAAGGGACTCCGAGGTCAGATAGCCGAGACCAGGTGACGCAGAATGGGCTGCTGTTCGACGAACAGTAGTTCACGCCGCCGGGGATCGTGGCGCCGCGGCATCCGCTCGCTCAGCTCCGCGGTGCCGGTCTCTCGACCTGTTCGCTGTCGCTCGATCGCGCGCGCGCCCAGCGCAGCGTCGATCGCATCGAGCAGTGCGGGCGCGTGCGTCGTGACGGTAAGTCGACCTCGGGCCCGGCATCGACGAGCAGGTCGACATCGCTCGAGCGCGGCGGCATCCGAATCGCGTGTCGTTACTCGACCGGTATATCGCCGGGGCGGCTCGATCAGGCGCGACAGGTGTGCCACCGACTCGCCGGTGGTACACTGACGGCATGCCCACCATCCGCCCGCGGTTCCAGGTGACTGAGACGCCCGAGATCGAGCGCGCGCTTCGGCTCGCCTCGGCGGCATGGCCTGACGTGCCGCGGCATGAGCTCGTCAGCCGGCTGTTCAGCACGGCTGCGGCCGAGCTCGATGCCGAACGCGAGGCTGCACGTCGGGATCGAATCAGCGCGGTCGACTTCACCGCGGGTGCGTTCGACGTCGCGTACGCGCCGGGCTACCTCGAAGAACTTCGCACCGAGTGGGCTGAGTGATCGGGTGGGCCGAGTGACCGAGTGGGCCGAGTGATCGTGCTCGACGCGAGTGTGGTCATCGCGCACCTCAGCTCGCACGATACGCATCACGAGCGTGCTGTGGCGTTCTTCCGCGCGAACGTGGCCGAGGCGTTCGTGATGCACTCGTTGACCATGACCGAGATCCTGGTCGGGCCGATCCGTGTCGGGCGCAGTGAAGCGGCGGAGCACGCGCTCGCAAGCCTCGGCATCAGCGAGTGGATGCCGCCGGCCGGGAGTGCAGCGCGTCTCGCCCGAGTGCGCGTCGAGTCGGGGCTGAAGCTTCCCGATTGCTGCGTGCTCGATGCTGCGCTGAGCAACCGCGGCCGCATTGCGACCTTCGACGGGCGTCTCGCGCAGGCCGCGCACGATCTCGGCGTCGAGGTGATCCAGCCGGGTTGACGGGCGTCCGCCCGCGGTCACTCGGGCGCGAGGCCGAGGTCGCGGATGAGGTACACCCACGGGAAGGCGCGACACGCCACGATCCAGCCGTCGTCTTCGTCACGCCGTGATGGGCCCCGCCCCACGATCCGCTTGTGCTGCCACTGCGTGACGGTGCGAACCATGCGGTGGCGCAGCATGCCGGCCTCCACCGTGTGCCAGCCCGCTCGCCCGGCGAGCTCGAGTTCGGCCATCTCGTCGAACGCGGTGACCGGGCCGAGCCAGCGATATTCGGTGTCGTCGTCCGCGACATCCGCTCGGCTTGTATCGCCGAAGCGCTGCTGCGCGGCCTGCCTGCTCATGCCGAGTTCGGCGCCGATCGCCGACCAGCTGACACCGCCTGAGCGAGCCGTCTCGACGGCCTGTCGCAGGATGGCGCGCACCTCGCGTTCAGCCTCGTCGCTGGCCCGGATGAGGGCGAGATGGCCGTCGTGACCGATCTCGCCGCCGCCGGCGACCTCGACGGAATCGAGAATCGCGAGCGTGACCGCGTCGCCGACGCTGCTCATCGCTCGTCGTCGCGGCTGGGCAACCACCAGCCGTCACTCTCGCTCGACCGGTTGTGCGATGAGAGCCACCCGAGCGTGCCGGCCAAGAGCACCGTGCCGGTGATGGTCAGCACGATGCCGATGCCGATCAGCATTCCTCGAACGAACCCCTCCAGCAGGAGGATGCCCAGCATGGTGGTGGAGACGCCGAGCAGTATGGCGCCGAAGCCGGTCGACCATCCGGCGATGAGGTGACGGTTCATTGGCCGGCGCATGCGTCAACGATAGATTGACACTTCGGAGGATGTCAAGTAATGGTTGACATCGTCAGTGGTTGCGAGCGGCGATCGTAGGATGGAGCATGGCCGGTTTCAGGGTCAGGCGTTTCGGGGTCGGGCGCAGGCGCGCTGCGCACGAATCCGAGGCCCACGACGCCGATTTGGCGAAACGCGCCGGAGCAGCCCTGGTCGCCGCCGACGAGCGCATGCGCCTCACCGCCGACGAACTCGGCTTCGCCGAAGCCGAGCTGGGATCTGGCGCCACGGCGCAATCGAGCGAAACGCTCGTCACGGTGCGCAGCCAATTGAACGCTGCCTTCCGGTTGAACCGGCTCAACCACGATGTGGCTGCTACCGCCGCCATCGGGAGCGCCATCGAGGCGCCCGCCGGCGTCACACCCGGCGCCCCCGGCGGCGTCACAACCGGCGCCGCCTCGTCCGCAGCCGACGACGCGCGGGCCCGCAACCTGCGCATCCTGCAGTTGTGCGAGTGGGCCGAGACCGTGCTCGACGCGCAGACCGCCGCCCTCGCCGACCGGGCGAAGCGCGCGCGGCATGCGCCAGAGATCATCGCTTCCGTGCGAGTCGACATCGAGCGCATGCGCGCCCGGATCCCATACGCCCGCGCTGTCACCGACCATCTCGCCGCCCGGTATTCGAGCGCGGCGCTGGCCCGGGGGCAGGTGAACCCCGCCGAGGCCGAGCAGCTGCTCGGGTTCGCCGAACACAGCGTGGGCGTGGCAGAGCTGCGGCGTTCGGCCGGCCACGGCGAGCAGGCGGATGTCGCGCTCGAGGCATCCGTTGCATCGGTGCGGCGAGCTGCGACGCTGCTCGATGCGGTCGAGACGTTCGAGGTCGAGGCATTGCGTGCGGAATCCGCGCCGGCAGCGGTCGCCGGGGAGTCCCGTCGGGACCTCGCCGCGGCGGTCGCGGGGCCCGAGCCGCCGGCGGCAGCTCCGGCGCCAGCGGGGGACCGGGCGATGCATCCGGCCCCGACCGCGCACCACATGCACCACATGCACCACATGCACCACCTGCACCATGCGCTCGAGCACGCCGACCGGAAGCTCGACATCGCCCGTGACGCCATCGCCGGCCACCCCGGATGGATCAGCGCGGAGGCGCTCACGCGGCTGGCCGAGTCCGAGCACATCCGGGTCGTTCTCACGCACTTCCTCGGCGGCTCCGCGGCGATCATCATGACGGACGATCGCCGCGAGCAGGTGATCGCCCTCGCCCAGCGGGTCGCGTACCTCGCGAGCGAATCCCTGCGCCAGGCCCGGCGTGACATTGCAGCGTCGCGGATGTCGCGGGCGTACGCATAGCTGCAGTCGGGTTCATTCGAGCTCATGTCGGTGGGCCGTGCGAGGCTGCCATCATGTCGCCACACCAGCACACGATTCCCATGACCATCGATTACATCGAGATCTCCGTCACCGACCTGGCCGCTGCGAAGGCGTTCTACGGCGAGGCGTTCGGGTGGGAGTTCACCTCGTACGGAGACGAGTACGCGGGCATCCGCACGGCCGCCGAAGAGGGCGGCGATGAGGCGGGCGGGCTCAACCTCGTCGACGAGGTCACGCGCGGCGGGCCCCTGGTGCTGCTGTACAGTGACGACCTCGACGCCACGGTCACCTCGGTGACGCGGGCCGGCGGGCAGATCGTGAGCGGCCCTTACGAGTTCCCCGGTGGCCGGCGCTTCCACTTCCTCGATCCGAGCGGCAACGAGCTCGGGGTATGGGCCTCGCAGTAGAGGTGCGGGATTCTCGCGCCGGCCGCGGCGCCGGGCCGTAGCGGCGCGGGTCGCGTACCAGGCGGGGGACGCCGGCTCAGTGAGTCAGCGTCGAGCGGTTCGGCGCGGTGCTCCACAGCGCCCACGCGATGAGCACCGGCTGCAGCCACAGTCGCACGAATCGCGCGCGGTCGGTGCGCAGAAGCGGCGCGGCACGACCGGTGCGCCACTGGTGCACGTTGCCCGGAAACACCGCGACGAAGAACGCGGCGATCAGGGCGCCGATCCGGCGGCGTTCGCGGGGCAGGCCCACGACCGCGGCTCCGAGCATGATCTCGACCGCGCCCGATGCCACCACCACCGCGTCCTTGTCGATCGGCGCCGACTCGACGACCCAATCGGGCACGACGATGCGGTAGCCCTTCCGGGCCCAGAACAGGTGCGACAGCCCCGAGAAGACGAGCAGCGTCGCGAGCAGCCACCGGGCGATCGAGCGGGCGACGGCCATCGGGCGAATTCGGTCGCGTCGTCGTCGGCTCATGGCGCCATTGTCGCATCCGACTCGGTCGAGTGGGGCACCGATGGCCGATGCGCAACCCCCGTGCGGCGTGACATCCGTCGCCCTATTCTGAACGCACCGAACGCTGAACGCACCGAACGAGGAGGGCGAACATGAGCGACACCACCGGACGCGACGATCGGCTGCCAGACGACCGGAGCGTGCCAGGCAACCGGAGCGTGCCGGGCAACCGGAATCTGCCGGACGACCGCGACTTCGCCGACGACGCCGACGAACAGGAGCGACTGCGCGCCGAGCACGACGAGGAGCTCGGCGTCGATCCGTTCTTCGAGGGAGCGAACATCACCGAGAGCGACGGTCCCGACCTCGAATCCGGTGACGACCTCGACACCGGAGGCGGATTCCGCACGCCGCGCGGCTGACGCATCGCGCTGGGTGTCAGTTCGCCTGTGCCAGCGTGACGAGGTTTCCTTCCGGGTCTTGGAGATACGCGAGACGCCCACCCCACGGCATCAGGGCAGGCGGCCTCAGCACCTGTGCGCCGGCCCCGCTCGCCGTCTCGGTGGAGTCATCCAGGTTCTCGACGTAGACGAAGAGCTCGTGCCGCGGCCCGGGCCCGTTTCCCTCTCGGGGAGAGGTGCGGCGATTCATACTGGAGCACTGGGGCGGCAAGTGGGCCGCAGGGAGGAACCGTGGAGAGTCTCGCGCTCGGCGTCATCACCGCCACGACCGTCGTCGGCACCATGTTGCACCTTCGACGGACCGGTGGTCGCTTCCGGTTTCCGAAAGTGACGCTCGTTGTGGCCGCGGTCACGTTGGTCATCAGTGTGCTCGGGGATCTCGATCAGCACGTCCTCGATCTGTTCGGCCGCGACCGATCGCAGTTGCTCGACGGCGAATGGTGGCGCATGATCACCCCGCTCTTCGTGCAGGACGGCGCGTGGCTCGGCACGATCTTCAACATCAGCTCACTCATCGTGATCGGGCTCTGCGCCGAGACGCTGTACAACGGCCTGACGTTCGTCTGCGTCTACTTCGCTGCCGGAATCGTCAGTGAAGCATTCGCGTACACGCTCATGCCGCATCAGGGGTTCGCCGGCAACTCGGTCGCGAACATGGGTGCCGCGGGTCTGTGCCTCGTCACCCTCTGCGCCGCCGGTGCGGTTTCGGTGAGGATCGTCGGAATCACCGGTGTGCTCGGCGGGATCGTCCTGATCGCCACCGGCGACCTGCATGGAGTCGGCTTCGCCGTCGGCGCGGTGGCGGCGCTCATCGCGATCTTCCGATCGCGACGACGCCAGCCGTCCGGTGGCGCCGGTCTCCGGTCCTAGTCGGCACGTTCACCCGTCGCAGTGTGCGTGCCTGCGTGCCCACGCCGATCGAGTCGTTGCAGCAGCGCATGCACGGGGCCGATGAGCACGAGCAAGACCATCGACCAGTACCCGATGCCGGGAAAGGTGACCGAGACGAGGAAGACGACCGCGAACATGACTGACGCGATCGTTTCCGCGCGGATGTCGCGGCGCAATTGCCGCTCGGGGATGCTGTGCAACTCGGGGTGGCGCTGGGTGTACATGCCGATCGCAGCCATGATGACGCTGGTGGCGAAGAGTGCTCCGATGTAGAGCGCCTTCTGCACGATGTCGTTCGGCACGAGGCCGAAGGTCGCGGTGGTCACGGGTAGCCACACGATCGTGAACATCCACGCGATGTTCAGGCGGCAGGATCAGCAACGTCATCGCGATCGCCACGACCGCGTCGGTGAACGCCTTGATGCGTTCGGCTGTCATACCTCTCGCTCCCCCTGCAGGCTCGATGGCGACGCCGGTCGGCGGCGCACCTGGTAGCGGAGGTGCAACACCCGGTTGCCTTGAATGACCTCGTCAGGATCCTCCAGCAGGTGCTGCCCGTTGATCGACCCGAAGTAGCGCTTGCCCGACCCGAGCACGACGGGTGCGACATCCATTCGCACCTCGTCGACCAAGCCGGCGGCGAGCACCTGACCGCCGACGTCGCCCGCAGCGACCTCGACGATGCGGTCACCCGCGAGCTCCTGCGCCGTGGCCACGGCCGCCTCGATGCCGTCGACGAAGTGAAACGGCGCGTTGGGGTCCCAGCCCACGGGCGCAGGCCGGTGTGTCACCACGATGACGTGGTCGATCCCGCTCGGGGGCGTCCCGTCCCAGCCGTCCGTGATGTCGAAGACGTGACGTCCGGCGATCGTCACGCCGATCTGGTCCCAGTACGGCCGGATGTGGTCGTACGACGCTTGCGACACGTTCAGTACGCCGCTGTCGTCCAGCGGCACGGCACCGCTCACCAACCATTCGAACAGTGCGCCGGGATCGTCGTCGTCGGCCGCAATGAATCCATCCACCGAGACCGACGCATTCATGACCACTTTCCCCATGGGTTCCTCCTCTGTCTGGGGCCCAGTCTCGCGGGTCGTGTGCGGTCGCTCTTGTAAGAAATCAATCGGCCGGCAGCGGCCAGCCTTCCAGGGCGTGGTCGGGGTGTTCGCGGAGGAAGCGCTGCCGGACTTCGACATACCGCGTCGGCGTGAGCCCGGTGTACTCCCGGAACTCGTGCACGAAGTGGGCCTGGTCGAAGTAGCCTGCGCCGGCGGCGACGTCGCCCCAGTCGCGAGGTGCGGCGACATCGAGCGCCAACACGGCGGCGGTGAACCGGTAGCTGCGCGCCAGCCGCTTCGGCGTGACACCGATGATCTCTTTGAACCGCTTCGCCAAGTACGTGCTGCTGGCGCGGGCCGCCGGGCCGAGGTCGCCGATCGGCACCGCTCCGCCGGTCTCCGCGATGGCGCTGCTCATGTGGCGCACGACGTCGAGGCCGTTGATCGCCCGCATCCGTCGCACCAGCTCTTCCTCGAGCAACGTCAGCATGTCGTGCGGTGCGTCCGCCACGGCCAGTCGGCGTCGCAATTCCGCGGTGGCGGGCGGGCCCCAGATCTGCTCCACCGTCGCCGGTCGGTCGCACAGTTCGGCCGCGGGCACCGGAAGGAACGGTGCCAGCCCCCACGGCCTGAAGTGCACGCCAACGGACCGGGTCGGGGTCGGGTAGCCGAACTCCCAGGCACGGGTGGGCGTGGCGACGACGCAGCCGTCGGCGTATTCCACGGCTTCGACGTCGGCGCCTGCGCGGATGAGAAACGGCGCTCCGAGATTGACGATGAGCAACGGCGCGGGCGCCGCCGGCAACATCAACCGGGCGTACGGCGGGACGCCCTCCAGGTAGTAGAGGTCGTCGATCAGCCCGTCCAGCGGCGGTCGCGGCGCTCTCGACACGTACTCCACGCCCCCAGTATCGCCGACGCTCCGTCGGCGCCGCGGTATCGCCGACGCTCCGTCGGCGCCGCGGTATCGCCGACGCCCCGTCGGCGCCGCGCGCGCGATGGTCCAGCTGTTGTCGCCGGCACTCGCCTCAGCGCGGTCGCGGCTGCGTTCGCGCTCGGGAACCGATGAGATCGCCGACCGGCTTCAAGCCTTCAGGACACGTCGAGGGTTGCTGATGCGGGTATGGTCTGGTCGAAAACCGTGTTCGATGCCCCACAGGACGGCATTCGTGCGACTGGTCACGTTGATGCGCCGGTAGCAGTTGCGGATGTACGTCTTGACCGAGTTGATCGAGAGATGGGCGCGGTCGGCGATCTCGAGGTTCGATAGGCCTTGGGTGACCAGCGCGAGTATCTCCGCTTCACGTTGAGTCAGCCCTTCCTCTCGCCCCGGCCAATCTCCACTGAGGACCGTGGTCGTGGCTTTCCCGTCGTACAGTCCGTGATCGCCGTGGTTGACGTCTTCGAGCGCCGCAACGAGATCACGGGCGGGTAGCGCCTTCGAAACGTAACCACGTGCGCCGTTGGAGAGCGCCGCGTCGACGACCGCAGTGTCTCCTGCCCATGAGTAGACCACGACGGCGCCGACCAAGGGATCGGCTGCGAGCTCTCGAACCGTCGCCCCATTCTCCTGGACGTTTCCGAACGTGTCGACCAGTGCGATGTCGACTGGCTCGCTGACTTGCCTGTTCGCGTCGAGCTCCACGATGCGCACCCTCGAATCGTAGGAGCGCAGCATGGCGGCCAGGCCGCGGACGACGACTTCGTAGTCGTTGACGAGGGCAAGTGAGACTTGAGTCATGGTGCAATTCTAGGCGAGAATTTCACCCCTAGGGGTGTACCAGCGCCTCCTCGCGTTGCATAGCTTTGAATGCATGAGCACTCACTCGTCCGGCTCTTCCGGGTCTCACTCGTCGTCATCGTCATCGCCTTCGCCGGTATCGGCGAAGATCATTTCACGCCGGTTCGACGCGCGCCGGTGGTTCTCAGATTCGTGGGCCGCGCGCGATGGGCGTGGAGCCGCGAGCGATGGGCATGGACGCGAGTTCAAGCCGTTTCGAGTAAGGCGATGAGTGGCACGAGCAGCCCGGTGGAGATCGACCACAATCGCAGACTCGACGGTGTGGACGATGTCATCTGGGTCGAGGTGGATGACCGGTATTGGGTGGGCAATGCCCCCGGGATATTCGTCGGCTCCATCGAACAGAGCAGCTCAGGTTTCGAAACGCGAGACATGTTCGGCGTCGAGCGCGGCACGTTCGAGGATCTCCGAACCGCTCAGCGCCTGCTGCGGTTCTTCATGGGTGCATCCCGGCATTGGGATGCCTCTCTTGGGTCTGTCGAACGCGAAGTGGCCGTTCTCGGTCACGCAGCTTGACGACAAGCAGGAGTGATCGATTTCCTGTCGACACCCACAGGTTTCCGGGATGCGCAACACGCCCGGAGTCGACCCGGAGATGCTCGGCGGACTCGGGGGATAACGCCGCATCTTCGAGGGGGACGGCGCCGAGGACGGTAGTTTCTTCCTACCGCCCTCGGCGTCATGTCGCCGCGCGACTTCCACGCGGAACGCTGTTGCGCACACGACGGCCCCACGATGGAGTGTGCCTTGGGCGGGGCTCAGGCGCGCGCGGCCGTCTCTGCCATGGCATCGACGAGGCTCCAGGCGCCAAGCGCCACCAAGGTCACGGCGGCGAGCAGCAGGAGCAGATCACGAGCGCGCCGTGACGTCCCGAGCCAGGGGACAGATCTGACGACGACGCCGAGAAGCGTGAGCCAGGCGAACAGCATCACCACATGTACGGCGGCGAAGGCCAGAAAGAGGGCGGGCCCGTCGACACCGATGCCGGAGAGAGAGGGAACGAGCAGTCCGTACAGGCTGAGCGCCTTCACGTTCGTGATGACCGCGAGGAAGGCCCAGAGCACGAGCCGTGGTGCCGGCCGCGGGGGTTGATCGCTGCCGTCCTTGGGCCGCCCCATGGTCTTGGTGAGGGAGACGATACCGATCGCGATCAGCACGACCCCGCCCACGACGCCGAAGATGATCCGGGCGACGTCGCTGCCGGCGACGAGTTGCCCGAGGCCGCTGAAGCCGGCAACGCCGGCGAGGAGGAGGATCCCCAGCGACGTTCCCGACCACACCTTCACCGGAGCGCGCCGGTCGCCCGTGATGGCAGCGCTGACGGTAATGGTGAAGCTCGCACCGGGAGTGATCACGAACGGCAGTGCCGTTGCGGCCAGGAGCGCGATGTTCACAACGCGGACGGGCTGAGGTAGTGGAACACCGTTCTGATGGTGGCGCCGTCGACGGTGTGCACGGCAAGGCCAGGCATCGCGTCAGGATCCGCGATGGGGTCCGTCTTGCTCCCCAGCCGCATCGTCGACACGATACCGGGCGCGCCGAGCAGAGGCACACCGGCGAACGCCGTCGCGACGGCCGTATGCACATGCCCGGTGAACACGCCGACGACGTTCTCGTGGGCGTGGATGATCGCCGCGAGCACGTCGCCGTTCGCGAGCCCGAATCGGTCCATGACGTGATGCCCGATCGGAACCGGCGGGTGATGCATGACGAGGACTGCGGGGTCGTCCGTGCCGGAAAGCTGCTCGTGGGCGTACTCAACCGTTGCCGAGCCCAACTCGCCGTGGTCGTTTCGGTCGAGATGCGAGTCGAGGCCGACCAGCAGGAGGCCGCCGACGTCCAACGTCGCGTTCAGTGACGGCGGATGACCGTGCGCCCGCATGGCGGCGAGCAGCGGCGCAGACAGATCGTGGTTCCCAGGTACCACGAGCGTAGGCAGACCGGGAAGTGCGGCAAAGAACTGTTCGTACTCACCGACGTCGCCATGGTCGGCTATGTCCCCGCTCACGAGCAGCGCATCGACGTTGCCGAGGTCTGCCACCTGGTTGAGCACTGCCTGCAAGCGTCGGAGTCGTGCCGAGGACTCATCGAGGTGCGTGTCACTGAGATGAGCGATGACGGGCAACGGTCCCCCTCGACGTGGCTGTGCTTGGCATTCCAGCATTGCATGTCCGCCACCCACCCGGCCCGATCGGCGGCCGGTGCTTCGAAGTTATGTCCGAGTTCAGCTTGTGCCGACTTGTCCACAATTCGAAACTTTCTCTTCCATTCGAACTCCCGCCATGGGAGAATCAAGCATGAACGATTCGCCGCAGGCACTCCAGTCGCTGGAGGCTCTGCATGCGAATGTGACGGATGCCTGGTCGGGGGCGCTCCTCGGTGAATCGCGTGATGTCGGCGACGATGTTCGGGTCATGAGCGACGACGGTCTGGTTCGAGCGACAGAGGCGCTCGCGCGGTTGCAGCGCAGCGTGCAGGTCTTGCAAGCACGATGCGCCGCCGAACTCGCGGGGCGGTCGCGCACGGGTGACGAGTCCGATGTGGCGAAGAAGCACGGGTTCGCCACGGCCGAGCGACTGATCGTGCAGGCGACCGGTGGTCGGTATGCGGATGCCGCGCGCCTGGTGTCCATCGGCGAGGCGACCTCGGCGCGGCGCTCCTTCGCCGGCGAGGTCCTGCCGGCACGTCACCCTCATCTGGCCACGGCGTTCGAGTCGGGCGCGGTGAGCCTCGATGCCGCCGATCTGATCCGCCGTTTCCTCGACCGCGTCGCCCTTCGGGCCGATCGCGACGATCTCGGCGATGCAGAGATGCTGCTTGTCGAACGAGCACCGGTTGTGGGTGTCGAGGGAACCCAGCGCCTCATTCGACAACTCGAAGCGCATCTCGACCCCGATGGAGTGAAGCCACGCGAAGACGAGCTGCGCAGCGCGCGGTCGCTGAAGATCTGGCAAGACGCTGCCGGCATGATCAATCTGCGCGGCGCGTTCGATCCGGCGAGCGGCGCCCCCATCAAGTTGGCGATCGAGACGCTCGTCGGCGCCGAGTTGCATGCCGCGCGCGATGCGCGCCCCGGGTTCGGTGCGAAAGCGTCGAGTGCGGCTTCCGGTGGCCAGGGCGATGCTCCCCACCTCGACGGAGTGGTCGCCGAAGACCGCTCGATCGCTCAGATGAACGCCGACGCGCTCGCAGACATTGCGTGGCTGTCGCTCTCGAGCAGCGACGCCCCTCCTGCGTTGCGGGCGGTCACCGTCATCGTTCGCGTCGACGGCGACGATCTCGCCTCCGGCGAGGGGCACGCGACGATCGACGGCATCGAGCATCCGGTCGCCACCGATACGGTGCGCGAGTGGGCGATGTCGGCCGGGTGTTTCGCCGCTGTACATGGCCGAGGGCTGCGAGCGAGTGCAGCTCGGGCGATCGCGGCGTCTCTTCAGCGCGGCTCAGAAGGCGGTGCTGGTCGCTCGTGATGGCGGCTGCGCCTGGCCCGGGTGCCAGCGGCCTCCCTCGCACACGCAAGCACATCACCTGCGATGGTGGAAGCGAGACGAGGGGCCGACCGACCTCGAGAACGGCATCATGCTCTGCGCACATCATCACCATCGGGTGCATGACGACGGGTGGACGATCTTCATCAGAGACGCTCGAAGTTGGTTCATTCCGCCGGCGCATCTCGATCCCGACCAGGTCGCTCGGGCGGGCAACATCGCCCCAGATCACCTGGCTCGCGAGCATCTGGCGTCAGGACGTCGAGCCCGCCGTGCAACACGGAGAACCGACGCGCCCGCCGAGATGGGCGCGCCCGCGGCGTGACGGCGACGCGGGTGCCTGCACCCGGCGCCCGCGCCTGCCACGGCTCAGCGCGCGAGCGAGACGCCGAGGGTCGCGAGCACACCGAAGACCACGCCCCAGAGCACGATCGAGATGACCTGCCACACGATCACGACGTTGCGGTTGGCACCGAACGACACCATCGCGGCCGAAGTGATCTGGCTCGGCAGGATGGTCTGGCCGAGCAGGCTCACGCCTGCCACTCCGTACTTGTCGAACGAACGGCGCAGCTTCTCGCGGCGCGGCGACTCGGCGGTCGGCTCCTTCTTGCCCGCCACGACCTTGCCGCGCACGCCGTGCGCCGTCAGCACGAAGATCAGCATCGAGACGATGTTGCCGATGATGGCGACGCCGATCGCGAGTGCCGTCGGCAGCCCGATCAGCACGCCGATGACCGAGCCGAAGTACGACTCGACGAACGGGATCGCGGCGACGACCATGACGCCGAACCACTGGAGGAAGGCGGGCAGTGAGGAGGCGAAGTCCTGCAGGGCGTCGATCACGAGATGTCCTTTCGTCGGGCCGGTAACAAGCTGTTGCCTCAATCCTGCGAGCGGCGCCGCGCCCCCGGCAGTGTCGCGGCGTCAGCGGTTCGGGTGCGATTCCGCACGCGGCATCCGTGACACATGTCACTGTTCTAAGCTCGAACCCATGCCTGCCGAACAGGCCCGCGGTGTGCAGACCACCTGGCTGTACACGCTCGGGTCGATCGTGTTCTTCTTCGGGTTCCTCGACGTGATCGTCGCGCTGACGATGCTCGAGACGTACCTGAGCACCGACGACCCGGTGACGGCCGCGGCCATCGTGCTGCTGTTCGTCGCCTCGGCGATTCAGCTTCGCTACTGCTGGTTCCTGCGCTCCGGTCGAGGCGGCGGCCTGCCGCGCCCCGCCTGGACGATCGCGCTCTTCGCATCCGCCGGAGCCGTCTGGGTGCTCGGCCTCATCCCGCCCGGCAACGAGCTCGCTGCCGCGGTGCCGCTGTGGGCCGCGACCTGCCTCGCCGCCTGCCTGCTGCCGACCACGAGGCGTTGGCTCTCGCTGCTCGCCGGGGCGCTCGTGCTCATCGCGCATCCTGTGCTCGCCGTGATGACGACGGGCGCTTCAGACATCCACGTACGCGCGTCTGCCGCGTGGATGCTCGGCATCTACTGCCTGCTGCTGCCCTTCATGGTGATCACGAGCATGTGGTTCTGGGAGGTCGTCGTCGAACTCGACCGGCACCGTCGCGCCGCCGCCGAGCTCGCGGTGACGCAGGAGCGGTTGCGCTTCGCCTCCGACCTGCACGACATCCAGGGCCACCACCTGCAGGTCATCTCGCTGAAATCGGAGCTCGCGGAACGCCTGCTGCTGATCGACCCCGAGGCCGCGCGCGTGCACCTGCACGAGACCCGCCTGATCGCCAAGCAGGCGCTCGAAGAGACGCGCTCACTCGTCGCCGGCTACCGGCAGGTCGCCTTCGACGACGAACTCGAGAACGCCCGGGAGGTGCTCACCGCCGCGGGGGCCGAGTGCGAGCTCCGGCTCGGCGCCGTGCCGTCGGATGCCGCGGCGCAGAGCCTGCTCGCATCGGTCGTGCGCGAGGCGACGACGAACATCCTGCGGCACAGTGAGGCGACGCGAGTGACGATCGAATTGACCACGACAGGTGACCGCACCGAGCTCGCGATCGCGAACGACGGCGTCCCGGCGACGGATGCCCCGGCGCCCGGCCCCACTGGCACGAGCGGGCGCGCAGCCGGTTCAGGCCTCGCTGGGCTCCGCGAGCGGCTTGCGACGCTCGGCGGCACACTCGAGACCGCCGCGGATGCCTCGACCGGCCCGTCGAGACGGGGCGGTCGCTTCGAGGTCCGGGCCACGGTGGTGCTCCCGTGAGCGGCATCCGTCTGCTGATCGCCGACGACGAGCACCTCATCCGCGGCGCACTCGTCGCGCTCTTGAACCTCGAGCCCGACATCGAGGTGGTGGCAACGGCCGACAACGGCGTGGCGGCCTACGAGCAGGCGGTCGCGGCGACCCCCGACGTGTGCCTGCTCGACCTCGAGATGCCCGAGGCCGATGGGCTCGAGGCCGCCGTCCGCATCCTCTCCGAGGTGCCGACGCGCGTCGTGATCGTGACGCGGCACGCCCGCCCCGGTGTGCTGCGGCGGGCCCTCGCCTCGAAGGTGTCGGGCTTCGTGCCGAAGTCGACCGCTGCCGAAGACCTGGCGCACGTCATCCGTGACGTCGCCGCCGGCCGGCGCTACATCGACCCCGAGATCGCCGCGACCGCGCTGACCGCCGAGCGCTGCCCGCTCACCGACCGCGAACTCGATGCGCTGCGCCACAGCCGTTCGACGATGAGCGTGCAGCAGATCGCCGACCGCCTGCACCTCGCGCAGGGAACGGTGCGCAACTACCTCTCATCGGCGATGACGAAGCTCGACGCCTCCTCGCGGCACGAGGCCGCCGAGAAGGCGTGGCAGCACGGCTGGATCTGAGACTGCGCCAGCCGCGCCGGCCGCGCCAGCCGCGCCAGCGGCGCCGGCCGCGCCGCCGGCGTCACCCGTCGAGCACGTCGAGGTCGACCTCGATCTCGTCACCCTCGCCGATGCCCTCGGCCCGCAGCACCGCCTTCTTCAGCGGCAGCGCGTAGGTCTCGGCGCCCGGGAAGATCGACGTGCTCCACGTCGTGCCCCCGACCGTCGCGACGACGCGCACGGAGTCGAAGCCCCGCGGCATCCGCGGCTGATCGAAGATGTCGGCGCTCGGCTCGGGCGGAACATCGACGAAGAACCAGTTGCGGCGCGCGGTCCATTCGTAGATCTCGGCGGTGAAGCGGATGCGCATGCCGCGATCGTACTCGCGCCCGCAGTCAGCGACCTCAGCCCGCGGCGGCGATGACCTCGCGGTGCAGCGTGAGCAGGCCTGCCGTGCGATCGGCGGGGCCGCGTCCGAACCCGCACTCCGTGCCGATGCCGAACACGGTCACGCCGGCGGCGGCGAACGCCTCGCGGGCGGGCGCGATGCGGGCGAGCGCGCCGTCGACGCCGTCTTCGTGGTGCACGAGACCGAGGAACGGCGTTGTCTCGGCGGGCAGCGCCCAGCCGGCGAGGGGCGCGAAGTACGCGGCATCCGTGCGCTCGATCGGCACCGGCAGGTGCACCCAGTCGATCGGCCGATCGAGCTGCGCGGCCAGGGCGTTGGCGACCGCGACGAGCCGGCCCGCGTCGCTCGGCTCGACGAAATGCTTCTCGGCGACATCGCCGTAGCAGAGGTGGCACCCGAGCTGCGCGCCGGCCGGCACCCGTGCCGCCAGCTCGACGGCGAGCCCGGCGATGGCCTCGACGAGCGCCGGGGCATCCGCACCGCCGTCGGTGAAGAACGCCTCGAGCGGGCCGCCGCCGAGGCTCACGCCCTCGAGGTAGGCGAACTCGGTCGCCAGGTCGATCTGCACGGCGAGGTCGTCGGCCGGGATGGCCGCGGCGATGCGGTCGAGCTCGGCGGCGAGGGCGGCGGCGTACGCCGGATACACGGCGGCGCGATCGGCCGGCGCCACGTAGGTCGTGACGGGCGCGAGCGGCGACGGCAGGCACACCTGGAACCGCGTGCCCGCCGGAATCACGCCCTCGCCGCGAAGGCGCGTGAAGTCCGCGTAGCTCGCGGCCGCGGCATCCGCGTAGCCGAGTGAACCGAACGCGAGGTCGGATGCCGGCACGGTTCCGTCGAGCACGAGCGGCCGAAGGTCGAAGCCTGCGACGATGATCGGATCGATCGGCACCCGGCTGAGCCCCTCGACCGCGTCGAACGCGGCGCCCTGGAACAGGATCCAGTGGAACCGCTCGCCGACCTCGCCGTCGGGGATGCGGGGAAGGTCGGCGCCGAGATTCCCGCCGAGCTCCGCCGCGACGACGCGGAACGTGGCCTCGGCGGTGGGCTGGTTGATCGATCCGACGAGGTGGGCACCGGCGACGCGGGGGAGTTCAGGCATCCAGCCATCGTAGATCGTCGCCCCTCGTGCGGGGTCTTGCCGCGGCATCCGTCACGTCATAGGGTCGCGTGCGACTGCGCTGTTCGCTGACGATCGGAGTCGACATGCCCGCAACCGCCCTGCCCTCGAGCGGCGATCAACCCGGTGATGCCGGTGGCGCCGGTGGCCGCGCGAAGACCTGCGACGCGAGCGGCATGGCCGAGATCCACCGCTTCTTCCGCGCCGGGTTCGGCGAGGGTCGTGCACTCGTCGAGGGCGTCGACGAAGCGGATGCCGCTCACGCCGAGGTCGTCGGCGACCACCTCTCGATGCTCTCGACCGCGCTGCACGCCCATCACGAGGGCGAAGACACGATGCTCTGGGGGGCCCTCGAAGAACGCGCACCCGGATGCGTCGCCCACGTGGCCCGCATGAAGGCGCAGCACGCCGTGATGCTCGTGCACCTGCAGCAACTCGACGCGGCACTGCCGGCGTGGCGGGCGAGCGGCAGGCCGGCGGATGCCGCGGGAGTGCTCGCCGCCCTTGACGGCGTCACTACGGCGCTCGCCGACCACCTTCCCGACGAGGAGGCGAACATCGTGCCCGTCATGGAGGTCACGCTCACGCCGAAGGAGGTCGACGCGCTCTCAGAGCACGGGCGCAAGGCGACCCCGAAGGGCAAGACGTTCGAGCAGCTCGGGGCGATCCTCGCGGCGCAGCCCGACGGCGGTGCTGCCTGGCAGCGTTCGCATCTGCCGGCGCCGGTGCGCCTGATCTGGCGTGTGATCGGCAAGCCGAAGTACCAGGCGAATCGCGCGGCGCTCCTCGGGCGGCGCTGAGCGGCGCTGAGCGGCAGCCGGGCGCCACTCGGCGGGTCGCTCCCGGCCCGCGCTCACCCCGCACTCACTCCGCGGGCCGCTCCCGTCGCGGCCGGCGCGGCTCGTCGAGCCCGATGTGCACGCGGGTGCGCTTGCGCTCGAAGACGATGAAGCCCGCGCCGAGCAGCCAGAGGGGCAGCTGGGTGAGGAACGCGATGCGGAACGCGTCGAGGCTGTAGGTCTCGGGAGTTCCGGCCCCCTGCGCGTCCATCGCGATGCCGATGAACAGGATCGCGAGCAGGGCCGCGAGGAATCCGCCGACGTTGACGATGCCGGTCGCGGTGCTGAGCCGGTGCCGCGGGTTGTAGGTGCGCGCGTGGTCGAAGCCGATCATCGAGGCGGGGCCGCCGGTGCTGAGCGCGAGCGCCAGCACGAACAGCAACCACAGCGGCGACGTGCCCGGCCACAGGATCACCACGAGCCACGCGACGACCTGCACGGCGATGATCGGCAGCACGAGCATGCGCGACCGGCGCATCGGGTGCCGGCTCGACAGTGCGCCGATCACCGGCCCGATGAGCATGCCCGCAACGACATACACACTGAAGATCAGCGAGGCCATCGCGGGGGAGAGGCCCTCGCCGACGGTCAGGAACGGGAACCCCCACAGCAGCACGAACGCGGTGCCCGAGAACGGCGTGGTGAAGTGCGACCAGAACGCGAGCCGAGTCGCGGGGTGCGCCCACGACTCCTTGAAGCCCTGTCGCAGGTCGGCCGACGACGTCACGGCATGGATCGCGCCGGTGGCCGTGTCGACCGAGACGTCGGCGCTGCGCCCGGGCGGGCGGTTGCGGATGACGGCGAACGTCAGCACGGTGAAGAGCGCGCCGAGACCGGCGAGGCTGCCGAAGGCGACGGTCCAGCTCGTGGCGTGCAGCAGGGCGGCGATCGGGAGGATCGCGAGCAACTGCCCCGCCTGGCCGACGATGCCGGTCAGCTGCACCATGAACGGCGCCTGCCGTTCGGGAAACCACACGGCGACGACGCGCAGCACGCTCGGGAAGATCGCCGCGTCGCCGGCACCGAGCAGCATGCGGGCGAAGATCGCCGTGCCGACGTCGGGCGCGAACGCCATCACGAGCTGACCGATCGCCATGACGAGCATGCCGATGCCGATGATCGGCCGTGCGCCGAACCGGTCGAGCAGGATGCCGACGGGAATCTGCATCGCGCCGTAGACGAAGAGCTGGATGACGGCGAACATCGAGAGCGTCGAGGCATCCGCGTCGAATCGCACGGCGGCGTCGACGCCCACGGCGGAGAGCGAGGTGCGGTTCGTCACCGACAGCATGTAGGCGGCGACCCCGACCGACCACACCAGCCAGAGCCGCCACGGGCGCACGGGTTGGGGCAGGATCGTCACGGTGCGTCCAGCGTATCCCCGGCATCCCGGTATCGCCGCAGCAGGATGCCTCGCCGCGCACGCGTCGCGGCGAGGCATCCGTCGACTGCTACCCGAGCAGGTGCGCGAGCATCCGCTCGACCACTGCCGCTCGCTCGGCGTCGGTCGACAGCTGCTCGAGGCCGAAGCCGAAGAGCAGCGTGTCGGGCGTCGCCGTGGCGGCGATGATGGCGCCGATGCCCTGCGTGAGCTCGAAGTCCGAGCTGTTGCCGGGGCTCCCCTCCGGCGCACCCGGCACCGTCCAGGCGCCGAGCCCGTTCTCGAAGCCCTCGGCCTCGGTGTCGGCACCGGCGACGACGAGCTTCGTGTCGTCGACGACGAGCCCCATCTCGCCCGTTCCCGGGTCGGTGACGTAGCTCACGACCACCTCGACCGGTGCGCCCGCGAACTCGCTGAGGTCGAACGCGACCGGCACCCAGCCGCCTGACGACCCGGTGAACGAGTTCCACGAGCCGGCCGGGGTGGTCGAGCCCGTCGGGGTGCAGGGGTTGCCACCCGTCAGGTAGTGCTCGAGGAAGGCGTGTTCGGCCAGCAGGAAGCCGGCCTCGCACTCCGTCGGGACGGCGCTCGTCGTGCCGCCGTTCACGTCGGGCAGCGTCGTCCAGGCCTCGGTGCCCACCGGGCGTGCCTCGACGATCACGTGGTCGTACCCGCCCTCGGTCGAGTACGCGAACTGCGCCTCGAACGTCGGAGTGTCCGACGCCGCCACCGTGGTGAGGTCGAAGGTGCGACTGAGTCGCTGGTAGCCGTCGTCGATGTGCTCCGCCGCGGCGGCCCACGCACCCTCCACCGGAACCACCCGGCCGTCGGCGTCGACGTAGTCGGCTGCGGCCCAGCTCTCGAACTGCGGGAACTCGTCCACGGGCAACACCTCGCTCGTGGGCGTGAACGCACCGAGCTCGTCGATCGGGTTGTCGACCGTCGCCGGCCCGCCGAAGGCCGCGTCGATGCCAGTGAGCGGATCGGCCGTGCCGGTCACTCCCGCCGCGACGAGCGGCGTGCGGTCGTACCCGCCGAGCCAGTACTGATGGAAGTCGTCGGCGAGCAGCAGGCAATCGGAGAAGAAGTCCTCCGTCACCGCGCAGTCCGCCTCCGGCGCTCCGTTGAGGCCGTAGTAGATGCCGCCGAGAGAACCGCCCAGCAATCCGAAGTACCCGGTGGTCTCACCGGAGACGGCCAGCTTGCCGCCCTCGTTGAGCCAGTCGCGCACCGCGATCGTGAGGTACTGCTGCCGTTCGGCGACCGAGAGGTCGGGGAGCGGTCCGAACTGGAAGGTGTCGGTCAGCTCGTCCTCCGGGTCTTGCGTGAGCCGGTTGTCGCCGAGGTACCACAGCGCCGTGTCGAAGTGCGAGAGTACTCCGAGCGGATGCGGCACGCCCTGCGCGTCGACGTCCCAGGTGTCGGGCGTGACGCCGTTCGCCACGAGGGCCGCGACGTGCTCGTCGAGGTACTTCGGCGCGGTCGTGCCCGCCGGGTACGTCGGGTTCACGCCCGTGTAGTCCTCGTTCGCGATCACGAGCGCCGGGCTGCCGGTGTCTTGCGCGAGCGTGTAGCTGAAGTGCTCGCTCTCGATCTTGCGGAACTGTTCGCCGTTCAGCAGGTCGCGGATCGACGGGAATGCCGAGAACCATACCTCGACCGTGTCGCCCGGGTCGGCGCCGCGCACGGTGCCTCGATACTCGGCGTAGTAGTCGTCGTTCTCGTCGCCGTACCGTTCACCGCCCTGCCACTCCCGCACGAGCGAGACGCGCATGCGGCCGTCGTTGATGCGGTACTGCATGAACTTCGCGGTCAGGTCGCGCTTCGCGATGACGGCCACCGGCTGCGGGTCGCCGTACGACACGGTGAAGCTGTCGACCTTGAAGTCGGCCGCCTCGCGGTCGACCACCGACACCGGGTCGTTCGGGTCGAGCGCCGACTCGGCGACCGCGAGCGCGAACGGCACGTTCTTCTCGAACTCGGCCTGGATGAGGTCTTCATCGTCGGGGAAGTTGAAGCCGCTCTGGCAGTCCTCCGCCAGCCACTCGTCGTCGGGCACTGAATCCGAGACCGTTTCGCAGGTCGTCATCTCGGGGGTGAAGCCGAGCGTGCCGTAGGCCTCCTGCATGTGCGAGTCGGTGTCGCCGTTCGTCGTGTAGAGCTCGGCCGAGATGTCGGGGTCGAAGCCGGGAATCGCCGGGTTCGCATCGTCACCGACCATCGCCTCGTAGAGCACGTCGTCGGGCGACGGCGTCGCCACCTGCCAGCCGATGCCGTGCAGCAGCAGTTCGGCGGCCGAGTGGTAGTTCACGAGGAACTCGGGCGTGATGTTCGCGAACAGCGAGTCGAGCGCCTGCGTCTCGGGCTCGGATGCCGGTGCGGCACCGCGATACGTCTGGCTGCCCGGGTTCGGTGACGAACCTTCGTTGTCGTATCCCCACCGGGTCGGGTAGTTGCGGTTCAGGTCGACGCCGTCGCCCGGGGTGATGACGCCGTTGCCGTCGACGTCGCGCAGGTTCTTGCGCCAGAGGCGCTGCCCCTCTTCGAAGGTGAAGTCGTAGCCATCGGGGTTCGCGACCGGGATGAACCACATCTCGGTCGTGTTCACCAGATCCGTGATGCGAGCGTCGGTGCCGTACTCGGTGAGCACCTTGTCGAGCAGGCGCCGCACCATCTCGGGGGTGATCCACTCGCGAGCGTGCTGCGCGCCGGAGAACACCGTCGCCGGACGCTTGCCGTCTTTCACCTTCGTCGGGTTCTTCGTGACCCGCACGGCAGTGATGTCCTGCCCGTTGATGGTCTGGCCGATCACCACGAGTTCGGCGATGGTCGGGTTCGCCGCGGCCTGCGCGACGAGTTCCTCCCGGATTCCGCCCGCACCCGAGTAGGTGCGGTACACCCCGTCGCCCTGCACCAGTGCTCGGCGCTGGGATGAGGCCTTCTGCTCGAGTTCGGTACCGGCCTTCGCGAGCTCGGCGACCTGCTCACCCGAGAGGATCACCTCGACGTCGACGGTGCCCGCATCGGCGCCGGGCGTCGTGACGATCTCGCTCCGGTCGACGCCGAGTTCGACGATCGCGGCGAGGCCTGCAGCATCGACCGCACCCGTGTAGACGGCGAGCCGGTCGTCCCCCGCTGGCGGGGGAGCCGGTCTCGCCATGCTCGGCGCCGCGGTCACCACCGTGAGGATCAATGCCGCCGCGGTGGCGATGGCGAGCCGGCGTGCAGTGCTCTTTCGGGCAGTGCTCAGCTTCTGGAACATTGCGTACTCCCTTGTGCGCGATGACGCTTCGGTTACGGTGTTCACGATCGTTCAGGAAGGCGATGGCCCCCCTGAACGTTCCTCATCTTCCCGGGATGGTCGGGCGGCCGTCAAGGGGTTCGTCTCGTGGCACACGGTGCCGAAGTGCCGGAGTGCCGGAGTGCCGGAGTGCCGGAGTGCCGAAGTGCCGAAGTGCCGGAGTGCCGGAGTGCCGGAGTGCCGGAGTGCCGAAGTGCCGAAGTGCCGAAGTGCCGAAGTGCCGAAGTGCCGGAGTGCCGGAGTGCCCCGCTCCAAACGCCGACTGCCCGCCGGATACCTCAGCTGAGGCATCCGACGGGCAGTCGAGGCGAACCGGGAGAGCTAGCTCTTCGAGGTGCCACGCTCCGAACCGGGCTCCGTGCCACGCTTCGAACCACGCTTCGAACCACGCTCCGAACCGGGCTCCGAACGCGGCCCGGCCTCGTCGGCCGGCCCATCGGGGCGTTCGGCCATCGCTTCCGCCTCGGCGAGACCGCCGAGGCCGGCACCGATGCCCGGCGCTGCCACCGCTCCGGCAGCGAGCGTCGCGTCGACCAGCGCCGTCTCGGCCGCCTCGCGTTCGCCGTCTGACGTGATGACCGTGTCGTCGCCGAGTGCCTCCTCGGCCTCGATGTCGATTGCGGCCTGCTCGAACTGCGAGTTGTACAGGCGGTAGTACGCGCCCTTCGCAGCGATGAGCTGTTCGTGGTTGCCCTTCTCGACGATGTCGCCGTGTTCCATCACGAGAATGAGGTCGGCGTCGCGGATCGTCGACAGACGGTGCGCGATCACGAACGAGGTGCGGCCCTCCCGCAGCGCCGCCATGGCGTGCTGCAGCAGGAGCTCGGTGCGGGTGTCGACCGATGAGGTCGCCTCGTCGAGGATCAGCACCGACGGCTGCGCCACGAACGCGCGAGCGATCGTGATGAGCTGCTTCTCGCCGGCCGAGACGTTCGACGCGTCTTCATCGAGCACGGTGTCGTACCCGTCGGGCAGCGAGTGCACGAAGCGGTCGACGTACGTCGCCTGCGCCGCCGCGAGCACCTCGTCGTCGGTCGCCGTCTGGCGACCGTACCGGATGTTCTCGCGAATGGTGCCCGCGAACAGCCACGGATCCTGCAGCACCATGCCCGTGCGCGACCGCACGTCGTGCCGCGACAGCTCCGCGATGCTCTGCCCGTTGAGCAGGATGCGACCGCCGTCGAGCTCGTAGAACCGCATGATGAGGTTCACGAGCGTCGTCTTGCCCGCGCCCGTCGGGCCCACGATCGCGACCGTCTGGCCCGGCTCCACCCGGAACGACAGGTCGGTGATCAGCGGGCGATCGGGGTGATACGAGAACGACACGTGCTCGAACTCGATCGTGCCGTCGCCGTCGACGGGCGCCGGGGCATCCGCTGCATCGGGCTCTTGCTCGTCGGAGTCGAGCAGCTCGAAGACGCGCTCCGCCGAGGCGGTGCCCGACTGCACGACCGCGGCCATGCCGCCCAGCTCCGAGAGGGGCTGGGTGAACTGCTGCGAGTACTGGATGAACGCCTGCACGTCGCCGAGACGCAGCTGGCCGGTGGTGACCATCAGCCCGCCGAGCACCGCGATGCCGACGTAGGTGAGGTTTCCGATGAACATCATGCCCGGCATGATGATGCCCGACAGGAACTGCGCCTTGAACGAGGCCTCGTAGAGTTCGTGGTTCTCCTTCTTGAAGGCCTCGCGCGAGGTCTCTTCGCGGCCGAACACCTTGACGAGCGCGTGGCCCGAGAACGACTCCTCGACCCGTGCGTTCAGGCGGCCGACCTTGCGCCACTGGATGCCGAAGGCCTTCTGCGACTTCGGCCCGATGATGCCGAAGATCACGGCCATGAGCGGCAGCGAGACGAGCGCGACGAGCGCGAGCTGCCACGAGATCGAGAACATCATGATCATCACGCCGATGACGGTCAGCACCGAGGTGAGGGCCGTCGACAGCGACTGCTGCATGGCCTGCGTGATGTTGTCGATGTCGTTCGTGACCCGGGAGATCAGCTCGCCGCGCTGCACCTTGTCGAAGTAGCTGAGCGGCAGGCGGTTGATCTTCGCCTCGACCGACTCGCGCAGGCGCCACATGGTCCTCACCATGATGATGTTGATCACGTAGCCCTGCAGCCAGGTGAGCACGGATGCCGCGAAGTACAGACCGAGCACGGCCACGATGACCTGGCTGAGTGCCACGAAGTCGACGCCCGCACCGACCGCGAAGTTCTCCATCGCGGCGATCATGTTCGCGAAGTCGGTCTGGCCGGCGGCCCGCAGTGCTTCGACGACCTGCTCCTGCGAGGTGCCGGGCGGGAACTGCCCGGCGAGGCCGGCCGATGCGACGCCCTCGAAGATGATGTTCGTCGCCTCGCCGAGCACCTTCGGTGCGAGCACCGTGAGCACGACGCCGAGGGCGCCGAGGATCGACACGAACACGAAGGCGAACGCGTGCGGCTTCAGCAGGCCGATGAGCCGGCCGAAGCTCTGCCCGAAGTTCTTCGGCTTGCCCGGGGCGACGCCGCCGCTCCAGTCGTCGGCGTTGATGCGGGCCTGCTCGCCGAGCTCGATCTCGAGCTGTTCGTCTGCGGTGAGTTTGGAATCGGTGCTCATGCGCCGGCCTCCACTCCGAGCTGGCTTTCGACGATCTCGCGGTAGGTGGTCGACGACTCGAGCAGCTGCTCGTGCGTGCCGACCCCGACCATTCCGCCGTCATCGAGCACGATGATGCGGTCGGCGTCGGTGATGGTGGACACCCGTTGCGCGACGACGATCTTCGTCACTTCCGGCAACTCCCTCCAGAGTGCTTGTCTGAGTCTTGCGTCGGTGGTGAGGTCGAGCGCCGAGAACGAGTCGTCGAAGACGAGGATGCCGGGGTTGTGCACGATCGCGCGGGCGATCGCGAGCCGCTGGCGCTGGCCGCCCGACACGTTGGTGCCGCCCTGCGAGATCTTCGCGTCGAGGCCGCCTTCCATCTCCTCGACGAAGTCGCGGCCCTGTGCGATCTCGAGCGCGTGCCACAGCTCTTCGTCGGTGGCGTCTTCGCGCCCGAACCGCAGGTTGGTCGCGATGGTGCCCGTGAAGAGGAACGGCCGCTGGGGTACGAGGCCGATCGTCGACCACAGGTGCTCGAGGTCGGCCTCGCGCACGTCGACGCCGTTGACCTTGACGGAGCCGCCGGTGACGTCGAAGAGACGGGGGATCAGCGAGATGAGCGTCGTCTTTCCGGCGCCCGTGGACCCGACGATCGCCACGGTCTCACCCGGTGCCGCCGAGAAGGTGATGCCGCTCAGCACCGGGTGCTGCGCACCGGGGTAGGTGAACTCGGTGTTCGCGAACTCGACCGCGCCTGGCGTCGGGAACACGCTCACCGCGTTCTCGGGCCGAACGAGCGAGGTCTCTGAATCGAGCACTTCGCCGATGCGCTCGGCCGACACCGCCGCACGCGGAATCATCATCGTCATGAAGCTCGCCATGAGCACGCCGGTGAGGATGAGCATGACGTACTGCATGAACGCGAACAGGGTGCCGATCTGCACGGTGCCCGCATCGACCTCGATCGCGCCGAACCAGACGACGCCGACGACGGTGACGTTCAGGATCAGCATGAAGAGCGGGAAGAGCAGCACGAAGAGCGAACCGACCTTGCGGCCGACGACGAGGATGTCGGTGTTCGCGCCGCGGAAGCGCTCCTCTTCGATCGGCTCGCGCACGAACGCCCGCACCACGCGGATGCCGGTGAGCTGCTCGCGCATGATGCGGTTCACGTTGTCGAGCTTCGCCTGGTAGCTGCGGAACAGCGGCACCATGCGGCCGATGATGAGCACCGCGACGATGAGCAGCGTGGGCACCGCGACGGCGATGATCCACGACAACCCGACGTCTTGCTGCAACGCCATGATGATGCCGCCGATCGCGAGGATCGGCGCGGTCACGAGGAACGTGGCGCCCATCATCGCGAGCATCTGCACCTGCTGCACGTCGTTGGTGTTGCGGGTGATGAGCGAACCGGGCCCGAAGACCGAGACCTCGCGTTCGGAGAACGTCGAGACGCGCTCGAACACGTCGTCGCGGATGTCGCGGCCGGCCTTCATCGCGGCCTTGGCTGCGAAGAAGGTGGCGATGATCGACGCGGTGATCTGCCCGAGCGAGATGACCAGCATCAGCGAGCCGGTCGACCAGATGAACGCGGTGTCGCCCTTGGCGACGCCCTCGTCGATGATCGACGCGTTGAGGCTCGGCAGATTGAACGTGGCGATCGCCGAGGCGAACTGGAACACCAGCACGCCGAGCAGCAGCCACTTGTAGGGTTTGAGGTAGCGGACGAGGATTTTTCCGAGCATTGCGTCTCCATCGTGCGGAGTCAGTGAGAGGTCGGTGAACCGAACGGATGCCGCGCACCGCGGCGCGTTCTTGCGCGCATGGCGTCGACGAAGGCTGCGGCGCCCTGCGTTCGATCTGCATGGTCGCACCCCCGTACGACATTGCAGCGTTTCAGCCTCACACGGCCGGCAGGGTGACGCAAGCGTGATCGGGGCATCCGACGCCCGCGTTCACCGAGGGCGAAATCTTCGTCGACCAGCCGTTTGCCGTTCAGGCGAGAATGGCGGCGGAGGTCGATGATGATCAGCACGCACGAGGTCGAGAACCAGGTTCCGGCGCGCGAGGGCGTCGACGAGTACACGTCGAACGCGCCGCTCGTCGAGGCGGTCGCGCGATGGGGGCGCGGCGGCGCCGAGGCATCCGCTCGCTCGCTCGCCGACGTCGGCGGGCTCGTGGGCTCGGCCGCATTCCAGCGCGACGCCGATCGGGCGAACACGCATCCGCCGGTGCTGCAGGCGTTCGACCGGTGGGGCCGGCGCGTCGACGAGGTCGAGTACGACGACGCGTATCACCGGGTCCTCGGGGCGGCGGTCGCGGCGGGTGCGCACACGAGTGCCGCCGCTGCGCCCGGGCCCGGAGCGAACGTCGATCGGGCGGCGGCGTTCCTGCTCTTCGCGCAGGTCGAACCGGGGCACGCCTGCCCGATCTCGATGACGCATGCGGCGGTGCCGACACTCGAGCTCGCGGCATCCGGTCTGCAGAGCGAATGGATGCCGCGACTGCTGAGCCGCTCGTACGACCCTGCGCTCGGCGGTGGCGGTGGCGGCGGCGCCGCGCCTCCGAAGTCGTCGGCGCTCATCGGCATGGCGATGACCGAGAAGCAGGGCGGTTCCGACGTGCAGGCCAACACGACGCGCGCGGAGCGGCGCGGCGGCGGCTCGGGTGGCGGCTCCGGCGGCGGCCCCGGATCGTGGGGCGCCGAGTACGGACTGACCGGGCACAAGTGGTTCGCCAGCGCGCCGATGAGCGACGCGTTCTTCGTGCTCGCGCGGGCGCAGCACGGGCTCAGCTGCTTCTTCGTGCCGCGGGTGCTGCCCGACGGCTCGCGCAACGTGTTCCGCATCCAGCGGCTGAAGGACAAGCTCGGCAACCGGTCCAACGCCTCGAGCGAGATCGAGCTCGACGGAACGACGGGCTGGCTCGTCGGCGAAGAGGGTCGCGGGGTCGCGGCGATCGTGCAGATGGTCACGCGCACGCGGCTCGACTGCGTGATCGGCTCGTCGGCGGGCATGCGGCAGGCGGTCGCTGAAGCCGCGTGGCATGTGCGGCACCGGCGTGCGTTCGGCGCACTGCTCGTCGACCAGCCGGCGATGGCCGCGGTCGTGGCCGACCTGGCGCTCGAGTCGGAGGCGGCAACGCTCACGTCGATGCGGCTCGCGCGTGCCTACGACGTCGATGCGGATGACGCGGAGCAGGCGTTCCGGCGACTGGCGACGGCGGTCTCGAAGTACTGGGTGTGCAAGCGCGGCGCGGGGCACGCGGCCGAAGCGCTCGAGTGCCTCGGCGGCAACGGATACACCGAGGCGTTTCCGCTCGCCCGGCGGTACCGCGAGCAGCCGCTGCTCGCCATCTGGGAGGGTTCGGGCAACGTCATCGCCCTCGACGTGCTGCGCGTGCTCGCGCGGGAACCCCAGGCGTTCGAGGCGTTCTTCGCCGAGGTGGGCGCCGCGGCCGGTGCGAGCGGCGTGTTCGACGAGGCGCTCGCGGCAGCGGTCGCCCTCGTGCGCGAGACCTCGACGATGAGCCCGGATGCCGCGGCATCCGTCGCCCGTGAACTCACCGAGCGGCTGGCGCTCGTGCTGCAGGGCTCGTTGATGCTGCGGTATTCGCCGGCGCCGGTCGCCGAGGCGTTCGTGCGCTCGCGGCTCGGAGGCGAGGGCGGTGCGCAGTACGGCGTGCTGCCTCGCGGGGTCGACGTCGGGGCGATCCTCGCGCGGGCGTGAGGCTGTGGATAACCGGGTTCGTCGATCGTCGGCTCGCCTAGGGTATTCGCCATGCCCCTTCTTCGTCCGGTGTCGCGACCTCGTCGGGGCGTGGCCGCCGCGCTCGCTGCGGCCTGCGCGGTCGCGGTGCTGCTGAGCGGATGCACGGGCGGCGCCCCTGCCGCCTCGCCGAGCCCGTCAGCGGATGCCGCCGAGCCGATCTTCGCCACCGACGAGGAGGCCCTCGCGGCGGCGGAATCTGGCTACGACCAGTACCGAACGACCTCGGCAATGATTCTCGCTGAAGGTGGCGCGGCGCCAGAGCGGATTGCGCCTTTCGTAACTGCAACATATGCGGTCACACTCGCCGAGGAGTTTGAAGCGTTTCGTTCGGCCGGTGCACGCACGATCGGAGACAGCACCATCGACACCGTCTCGCTCGTCGATCGATCGGAAGCAGACGATAGCGCCGAAGTGTCGATCTATCTCTGCAGGGATTTGACCAGCGTTCGAGTACTGGGTCCGGACTCCAGTGACATAACGCCATCAGATCGTCAGAATCGTGTGCCCTCTCATGTCTTCCTCGTTTCCAGCGCGGACGAGGCCAGTGTCCTAATCGTCGATCGGGTGGAAAAATGGCAGGGCGAAGATTTCTGCTGAGTGCAGGCGCGGGCACGGCCATGGCGGTGGCTTTGGTGTGCTCAGTTGTTGCTGGCGCTGCGGCCGCTACCGATTCATGCTCAGACGCTGCTGCAGCGCTCGGATGCGAGGTGTCGTCGAGTCTGGGACCCGGCGACGTAATCCTCGAGCTCGTCACTGAGGGCGGTGACACAACCATAGGACCGGGTGCTGGCCCGGATTCAGAGCAGGAATCCGACATCGATATGTCCGAGGAGCAACCCGAGCCGGTACTCGGAGCGGGCGATGACTTGTGCAGCCCAATCGATCCGGCGAGTTGCTTGTTCGAGCCCGCGCTTCCGGCGGATCCGGCGGCGGCGGTTCCGGGTGTGGTCGTGACGTTGCGCGATATTGCGTCGTTCGTGCCGGCGGGGCCGGGTAGCGAGATGGAGCCGGGTGGCTGGGCGGTGGAGGATCTTCCGGCGAACTTCGTGGCTGTGGCATCCGTGCAGGTGGTGTCGGGCATGTTGCTGGGCCAGCCTGCCGATGTTCGGTTCACGCCGGTCGGGTTCCGGTGGATGCACAGTGATGGTGCCGTGGTCGAGAGCGGCTCCCCGGGTGCGACCTGGGCGGTGCTCGGGCAGCGTGAGTTCAGTGTCACGGGCACGAGTCATGTCTATGCCGAGTCGGGCGAGTACACGGTCGCGCTCGAGGTGGTGTTGCGTGCGGAGTATCGTTTCGCGGGCTCGGGTTGGCGGTCGATCGCGGGCACGCTCGCCGTCGCTGGTGATCCGCAGCGGGTGCTCGTCGGCGAGTTCGACACGGTGCTGACGAACGGCGACTGCAACACCAACCCCTCCGGCCCCGGCTGCTGAACGGTGCGGGTGGCGATGCGCGTCGGTTGAACGCGACGATGTCCGGCGCACACGCGTATGCCAGTTCCGCCTCATCGGTATGGCCTTGAGACTTCACACCTCACCGATGAGGCGGAACTGGCATACCGAATCCGAAGCTCTCGAAACCCTCGCCGCGCATCTCCGGGGGTGAAATGGGGCATGGCCGAAACACCGGAAGGCTCCGACCGTTCGAAGCCGCCGGCGTGGCGATGGGCGACCTTCCGGTCGGCAGTCGACTCATGTGCCTGTGGATAACCGGGTTCGTCGATCGTCGGCTCGCCTAGGGTATTCGCCATGCCCCTACTGCGTCCGGTGTCGCGACCTCGTCGGGGCGTGGCCGCCGCGCTCGCTGCGGCCTGCGCGGTCGCGGTGCTGCTGAGCGGATGCACGGGCGGCGACCCTGCGGCCTCCCCGGCCCCGTCAGCGGATGCCGCCGAGCCGATCTTCGCCACCGACGAGGAGGCCCTCGCGGCGGCGGAATCGGCCTACGACCAGTACCGAACGACCTCGGCAATGATTCTCGCTGAAGGCGGCGCGGCGCCAGAGCGGATTGTGCCTTTCGTAACTGCAACATATGCGGTCACACTCGCCGAGGAGTTTGAAGCGTTTCGTTCGGCCGGTGCACGCACGATCGGAGACAGCACCATCGACACCGTCTCGCTCGTCGATCGATCGGAAGCAGACGATAGCGCCGAAGTGTCGATCTATCTCTGCAGGGATTTGACCAGCGTTCGAGTACTGGGTCCAGACTCCAGTGACATAACGCCATCAGATCGTCAGAATCGTGTGCCCTCTCATGTCTTCCTCGTTTCCAGCGCGGACGAGGCCAGTGTCCTAATCGTCGATCGGGTGGAAAAATGGCAGGGCGAAGATTTCTGCTGAGTGCAGGCGCGGGCACGGCCATGGCGGTGGCTTTGGTGTGCTCAGTTGTTGCTGGCGCTGCGGCCGCAACCGATTCATGCTCAGACGCTGCTGCAGCGCTCGGATGCGAGGTGTCGTCGAGTCTGGGGCCCGGCGACGTAATCCTCGAGCTTGTCGCTGAGGGCGGTGACACAACCTTACGGCCGGTTGCTGGCCCGGATTCAGAGCAGGAATCCGACATCGATATGCCCGAGGAGCAGGCCGAGCCGGTACTCGGAGCGGGCGATGACTTGTGCAGCCCAATCGATCCGGCGAGTTGCTTGTTCGAGCCCGCGCTTCCGGCGGATCCGGCGGCGCCGGTTCCGGGTGTGGTCGTGACGTTGCGCGATATTGCGTCGTTCGTGCCGGCGGGGCCGGGTAGCGAGATGGAGCCGGGTGGCTGGGCGGTGGAGGATCTTCCGGCGAACTTCGTGGCTGTGGCATCCGTGCAGGTGGTGTCGGGCATGTTGCTGGGCCAGCCTGCCGATGTTCGGTTCACGCCGGTCGGGTTCCGGTGGTTGCACAGTGATGGTGCCGTGGTCGAGAGCGGCTCCCCGGGTGCGACCTGGGCGGTGCTCGGGCAGCGTGAGTTCAGTGTCACGGGCACGAGTCATGTCTATGCCGAGTCGGGCGAGTACACGGTCGCGCTCGAGGTCGTGTTGCGTGCGGAGTATCGTTTCGCGGGCTCGGGTTGGCAGTCGATCGCGGGCACGCTCGCCGTCGCTGGTGATCCGCAGCGGGTGCTCGTCGGCGAGTTCGATACGGTGCTGACGAACGGCGACTGCAACACCAACCCCTCCGGCCCCGGCTGCTGAACAGTCCAGAAAGCCGGCCCTCGACGCTATCCCGCCGCGAACGTCGACTCGTAGAGCGCGAGCAATCCCGCGTTGCCTTGCTCCGCAAAGGCGGCGCGCTGTCGTGTGGCCCCGGTGCCCTCGCGCAACAGCCGCGCGATGCCGTCGTTCACGAAATCGAGATCGCCGGCCGCTTCGAGTGCGGGCGTCAGCAGGAGGATGCTTCTCGCCACCGTCTCGGCCGCAGGCCGCAGCTCGGCGAGCACGGGATCGAGTACGTTTCCGCGCAAGCCCCAGCGCGCTGAATGCATGAGGGATGCGTTCAACAACTCCGGTCCGGGCGCCGTCGCGGCGGTCGGCTGCACTGCTGAGGTACGGTCCAGCCCGTCATCGACCACGCACGCGACGAGGGCACGGTACAGCGCGGCGACGAGCACCGCCGACCAGGCCGCGAGCTGCGCATCGGCGACCCGCAGTTCGATGGTCGGCAGGTGCGGTGAGAGCCGCGCGAACCACATGATGATCGCCCGATCCTTCATGCCGCCCACGCCGAGCAATCGTCCGAGACGCTGATCGTAGTCAGCGCCGTCGCGGAACACTGGCGGGCACCCGGTCGTGGTCCACCGTCGTTGCGTGACGTTGCGCCAACTCTCGAACCCGGTGTCGTGCCCGCGCCAGATGGGAGAGTTGCCGGTCATGGCGGAGAGGAGCGGGAGCCAGGTTCGTGTCGCATTGAGCGCGCGCACCCCGGCATCGCGGTCGGCCACGCCCACGTGCACGTGCAGTCCCTGGATCTGATGGTCGGCGATGACTCCGCTCATGTCGTCGAGGATGTGGAGATACCGCGGCAGTTCGCTGATGGTGGGGAACTCGTGTGCGTCGGGCGGCGACCCGACGCTGGCGATCGTCACGCCGAGCCGAGCCGCCATTTCGGCGAGCTCGCGGCGGAACGACGCGAGCGAGGTGAGCGCCTCCTCAGTCGTGGTGAAGACCGCTGAGGCGTGTTCGACCTGCGATGCGAGGAACTCGCGATGCGTGATCGGCGCCCACGCCGGACGAGCCGCAAGGCGGTGGAACGCGCCGGCCGCGACATCCGCCGGTCGCAGCGTGTCGCGGTCGAGGAAGACGAACTCCTCCTCGATACCGAAGGTCGATTCCGCCGCCATCGCCGTCCTCCCTGAACACGATGCTGACGCTCGAACTCTCGTCACGTCTGAGAGCACTGTCAAGGGGTAACGCGTGCGGTTCGACCGTGCGAGCGGGCGCGAACCGAGTCAGCGCACGATCAGGCTCACGACGCTCGACACGATGCCGATGAGCATGCCGAGGCCGACGAGGGCGCCCGTCACGATCCACGCGGTGCGCTTGTGCTCGTCGTATCCCTCGAGGGGGCGCCCGTCGCGGTCGCGCTGCGAACCCGTGAGCACGAGCAGCAGGTCGACGAGCACCCAGACGCCGAGTCCGCCGAGCGTCAGGAGCTTCGCGATCGCGGTGCCGAACTTGCCGAGATAGAAACGGTCGGCGCCCCAGTAGCCGAGCAGCATCGCGAACAACCACGTCGCGATGAAGGTGCGGCCGGCGGTGCGATATGGGTCGTAGGAGAACTGCGGGCCGGATGTCGCGCCGTACTCGGGCGGGAGCGGCGCCGTCGTCTGCTCCTGCAGGGTGTATCCGGGCGGGGCGGGCAGCGTGTACGACGGCAACTCGCCGGACGCCGCGGGAGGGGCGGCGGGCGGCGGAGGGAAGGCGGCCGGTGCCGCGGGCTGCGGAGGAAAGGCGGCCGGAGCTTGAGCAGCGGGCGCAGCCTGCGAACGGGGAGGGCGGACGCTCGTCGATTCGTCGATGTCGTCGAACGCCGGGGGCGTCTGGGCCGCGGGCGCCGCAGGCGCGGGCGGGGTCAGCGGAGCGCTCGGAGCCGCGCTCGCACCCGCCGCAGCGGGCAGCGGGTTCGGCGCGGCATCCGCTGGTCTCGGTGCAGTGTGCGGGCTCCAGGCGGTGCCGTCCCAATACCGCAGCAGCGCGGCATCCGCTTCGTCGTCGTACCAACCGGCCTCAAGCGACACGTTCGCTCCTCTCCTTCTTGTGCAGTCGAACGGCGCGCACCGAGAGCTGCGCCGCGGCGAACACCACGAGGGCCGCGAACAGCCAGGCTGACACCTCGGGTGACATCAGGTGTGCAAGGGCGACGCCGCCGAACGAGGCGACGGTCGCCGCGATGCCCGCGATGATGCCCGCGCGCAGGTCGACCACGCCTCCGCGGGCGTTCGTGAGCGTGCCGCTGATCGCCGTGGGAATCATCACTGCGAGCGACGTGCCCTTGGCAGCGAGGTCGCTCATGCCGAAGAACAGCATGAACGCGGGCACCATGACGAGCCCGCCGCCGATGCCGAAGAGTCCGGATGCCACGCCGACGACGAACCCGAGGACCACCATGCCGATGATGGTGAGCGCATCGAGGTCGAGGGGAGCACCCGCGCGTTCGGGCACGAAGAGCAGCATGCGCACGGCGACCGCGACGATGAGGGCGATGAACATCCAGCGCAACCAGCCGAGCGGCAGGCGCCGCAGCAGCCTGGCGCCGACCCACGAGCCGATGATGCCGCCCGCGGCGACGAACAGCGCAGGGATCAGTTCGACCTCGCCGTTCACGAAGTACGTGATCGAGCCGACGATGGCGGTGGGCACGATCGCGGCGAGCGAGGTCGCCGATGCGCGGCGCTGGTCCATGCCGGCGAGCATCATGAAGAGCGGCACCATGATGATGCCGCCGCCGACGCCGAACGCCCCTGAGAGCAATCCCCCGACCAGGCCGATGACGGCGAGGCGCACCCAGCCGGCGCGCTGCCCGGCGGTCTCGGCGGCAGTCGGGTCGGCAGAGGTCACCCGCCCACTGTACTGGCGCTCCCGGTGGGGCCGACGATCTCGCCGCCGCCTATGCGGCCTTGTCGACGTGGGCGGTGGTGAGCGCAGGCGTGGGCGTCGGCTCGGGCGTCGGCGCGCCGTCTGCGACGGTGCCGGGCAGCGAGGCCGAAGTCGGATCGGGCAGCGAGGCCGAAGTCGGATCGGCCAGCGCGGCCGAAGTCGGATCGGCCAGTGAGGCCGCGACGAGGCCGGCGCGACGCACCTCGCGGGCGAACACCACGATGAGCACGCCGAGCACGGCGCCTGCGGCGTTCATGACGAGGTCGCGCGGGTCGGAGACGCGCGTGGGCTCTGGCAACTGCACGAGTTCGATCAGCGTGGTGAATCCGAGGCCGGCGAGCATGGCGAGGGGCCAGAGCCGGCGGGAGATGAGCAGTGCTGCGAGCACGCCGACGGGCACGAAGATCGCCACGTTGAAGGCGATCTCGGTGATGTAGCCGGTCGTCCAGGTGAGCGGGGAGACCCAGGCTTCGGGGTTCAGGATGCCGCCGTCGAGCTGGTACCCGGCGGTGCGCCACGGTGCCGGGCCGATCGTCACCCAGAGCACCGCGCCTGCATACGCAGCGGCGACGATACCGAGGGGGCGGCGGTTCATGCCCCCGATTCTCCACCCGTTCGCTGCAAGTGCGCTGGCACCTTGCCGAAATCGACCCGATCATGACGAAAATCGCCGGAACGGTCTTCCCATGTCACGATTCGGTCGCGTACCGTGTGAAGCTGAGCGTCACCCGATAGGGTATGTTCACTGATTCCTCCATCAAGCGGGCACTCGCCCGTGCCTCCATCTGATTGCCCGGAGGCGGACCGATCCGCGTGGCATGACCCGATACGAGACGGCGGATGCCAGAGCGCACACCCGCCCCTCGCCCCCGCTCCGTCGGCAACCCGCCGTGCGGGGCAGCGATCGACCGTCGGTCGCATCGGGCTCGCACTTGCAGCCCATAGGACAGAAGGACAGCAGTATGGCAACCGGAACCGTCAAGTGGTTCAACGCCGAAAAGGGCTTCGGCTTCATCGCTCCCGACGACGGCTCGGCCGACGTCTTCGCGCACTTCAGCGCCATCTCGGGCAACGGCTACCGTTCGCTCGAAGAGGGCCAGAAGGTCGAATTCGAGGTCGCACAGGGCCCGAAGGGTCTGCAGGCCGAGAACATCCGCGGCCTCTAGGCCACGGCGGCAGCACTCGAACGCCCCCGCAGCGCACGCTGCGGGGGCGTTCGTCATGTCTCGCACCGTCCGGCCCGCGTCCGCTCGTTTGTCCGGTTCCCAGTGGCTGTACATGCGAGTGGGGTAGAGTCGAGTCATCTGCAGCGGGGTTCCTTCCTCGCGTGACACGGCTGGGAAGCCGACGACCAGTCGGGACGAAGTAGACATCACTCACGCCGAAGCATTCGGTGCGACGCAGGCGACGAAGCCCCGCACCGGTTCAGCTGACATCAAGCGGAGCGCCATCGCCGTCTCATCGAACACCGACGAGACGAGTCTTCCGCGTCCCTCCCGAGTGGTGGGCATCATGAACTTCCGGCGGCGGACGTCGCCGTCGGAACCCTGCGCGACCTGAGGTCGTGCACGTCGCAGTCGCTTCGGCGGCTCGGCTTTACAGAAGGAAAAGAAATATGGCAACCGGAACCGTCAAGTGGTTCAACGCCGACAAGGGCTTCGGCTTCATCGCTCCTGACGACGGCTCGGCCGACGTCTTCGCGCACTTCAGCGCGATCGCATCGGGCGGCTACCGCTCGCTCGAGGAGAACCAGAAGGTCGAATTCGAGACCGCCCGCGGCCCCAAGGGTCTGCAGGCTGAGAACATCACGGTCATTTCGTAAGTTCTCGCATCCCTTTCGATCGGGTGTCGGTGCGCTGTGCGCGTCGGCACCCGATCCACGAGCGGATGCCGCGGCAGCCGCCTCTTCGTGAGGTCGGGCGCCGCGGCATCCGCTCGCTGCGTTTCACGGCGCCGGCCGATGCCGAGCTTCTTCAAAGACTCGTTCCGTAGGCTCGTCGAAGACGACTGCCGATCGTTCCCGGTCGGCCCCGAAGGAGGAGCCCCATGCAGTGCCCCAGTGACGGAACCGTGCTCGTGATGAGCGAGCGCAGCGGCATCGAGATCGACTACTGCCCGACGTGTCGCGGGGTGTGGCTCGACCGGGGCGAGCTCGACAAGATCATCGATCGCGCGGCGCGGGAGTTCGCCGCACCGGCAGCGCCGGGCGCTCCGGCGGCGCCGGCCGCTGCTGCTGCCCAGCCGCCGGCCCCCGCATACGGGCAGCCGGCCTACCAGCAGCCCTACGACAACCGTGGGTACGACAACCGCGGGTACGACGACCGTGGGTACGACAACCGCGGCAACCAGGGCTACCGCAAGAAGAAGAAGGAGAGCTGGCTCTCCGAGCTCTTCGACTGATCACGCGCTCTCACACCGCTTCTCAGCTCCCCCACCGTTCTCAGGAACGAGTGCTGAAAACACCCCTCTTCTCAGGAAATTTTCGACCGATCACGCGGATCGCCACGAAAATCTCCTGAGAAAAGTGGGGTGGTGTGGTGGCGGTGGGTCAGGCGGCGATGTTGACGAGCCACGTGACGCCGTAGCGATCGGTGCACATGCCGAACGCGTCGCCCCACGGGGCGACCTCGAGTGGCACGATCTGCGAGCCGCTCGCGAGGAGCGTCTCCCAGTACCCGCGAAGGGTGGCATCGTCGTCGGCTCCGCCAGAGAGTGAGACCGAGATCGGCCCGCCCGTGCCGGGGTCTCCCATCGCGCTCGGGGAGTCGGCGCCCATCAGCACGAGTCCGCCCGGCGCCTCGAGTTGGCCGTGCATGACCTTGTCGGCATCGGCGGGGTCGTCGGCCTGGCCGCCCTCGGCGAAGGTGCTCGTCGTGAGTTCGCCGCCGAACACCGACCGGTAGAACTCCATCGCCTCCTTCGCGTTGCCGGGGAAGTTGAGGTACGGGTTGAGCGTGACCATGGTGCGACCCTTTCGATCTCGAGGTGCGTCGTCGGGGCCGATACTCGTCGATCGAAGCCCGGGCGGCAACCCCGGGGACCAACCGCCGGCGCCGACCGCCGAGCAGATCAGAACCAGTGCTTGACATCGCCCGCTGCCCGTCCTACGTTGTTATCAACTAAATGGTTGATCAATGAATAGGTTGGTTAGCCGGCAATGATTCTCGATCCGAGCGCAGATGACCGCCTCGACCGCGCCTTCATGGCGCTGGCCGACCCGGTGCGCCGCGGCATCATCGCCCGCCTGAGCCGGGGGCCGGCCACGGTCAATGAGCTCGCAGAACCGTTCGCGATCACCAAGCAGGCCGTCTCGAAGCACATCCAGGTGCTCGAGCACGCGGGGCTCGTCACGAGAACACGCGACGCGCAGCGCCGACCCGTGCACCTCGACGCGGCCCAGCTCGAAGCCCTCACCGCGTGGATCGACCGATACCGGCTGATCCACGAGCAGCAGTTCCGTTCGTTGGACGCGCTGCTCGCCGAAGACCGTACCGAAGATGCCGGCACCACGACCGGCCGCACACGAGAAGAGACCCCATCATGACGAACCCCGTCACCATCACCGCCCCCGAAGGCCTGCCCTTCGTCGAGATCGAGCGCGAGTTCGATGCATCCGTCGCCGCCGTCTTCAACGCGCACCGCGACCCCGACCTCGTCACGCGCTGGCTCGGCCCGAACGGCTATGAGATGCGCGTCGACCGGTGGGACTTCGTGCCGCAGGGCGGCTACCGCTACCTGCACATCGACCCCGACGGTGAGGAGTACGCCTTCAACGGCACCTTCCACTCGGTGCGCGAGAACGAGTTCGCCGTGCAGACCTTCGAGTACGAGGGCTTCCCCGACGTCGTCGCCATCGAGTCGATCGCGTTCGAAGACCTCGGCAACGGGCGCACGCTCCTGCGCATCCACTCGACCTACCCGAGTCTCGAGGCCCGCGACGGCATGATCCAGAGCAACATGGAGCAGGGCGTCCGCGAGGGCTACGAGCGACTCGACGGTGTGCTCGCCGCCTGAGAGCGAGCGGATGCCGCGGCGCCCGCGTCCATCGGCGGCCCGCGCCGCGGCATCCGACCCAACATCATCTCGAAGGGAGCACCTCATGGACTGGACCCTGGAAGTCGTCATCGTGCCGGTGAGCGACCTCGATCGATCGATCGCGTTCTATCGCGACCAAGTCGGTTTCGACCTCGACCACGACACCGAGAACGAGCGCATGCACGTCGCGCAACTCACCCCCCGCGGCTCCGGCTGCTCGATCGTCATCGGCTCGCTGCCGTCGCAGAACGAGATGGCACCGGGCTCCCTGCACGGCGTGCAGCTCGTCGTCGCCGACGCTGCGGCAGCTCGTGACGAACTGATCTCGCGCGGCGTCGAGGCGAGCGAGATCACCGTCTTCGACGAGCGCGACGGTGGCACCTTCTTCGGCTTCGCCGACCCCGACGGCAACACCTGGGCCGTGCAGCAGATCGCGGCACGCGCCGCCGAGCCGCTCATTCCGCGCGTCGCGCAACCGGCTGTCTGAGGATCGTTCGGAGCTTCTCGGGTGCGGCGCGGCGCGGGTCGCCGAGGTACACCTCGTGATGACGGCCGTTGAACCGCAAGCCGTGCTCGGGCATGAACTCGTGATGCAGGCGCGCGAGCGTCGGCCCTTCGTCGTCGTAGGGGCCGACGTGCAGCGTCTGCACCGAGCTGCCCTCGGCGAGACGTTCGAAGCGCACGTGGCCGGCGGCGGGCGCCTTCGCCATTGCCCTCGCGATCGCCTCGGCGACAAGCTCTGGGGTGAGCCAGTCGGGCTGCCAGATCATCATCGTCCACGACCAGGCCGACTTCTCGCGGGTGACGAACGCCGCCGGGTCGTCGGCGCTCCACAGCCCCTCGAGCGGCCCGACGACGTAGTCGCGGTCGAGCTCGCGCTTGCTCTGGAACTTGGCGGCGTACGAGACGGCGTAGAGCGCCGCAACCGCTGCTGCGTACTCGGGGGCGGTGTTGGGGTTGCCGTGCCCGTCGACCATGCAGTACGCGTGCTCGGGCACCTCGATGATCTCGAACCGGCCGCGCGGCGCGGTGTACGAGGGCAGCTCGCGTTTCACGTCGTACTTCTCAGCCATGTCGCTCCTGCCCTCGCGTGCTGACCACGGTAGCGGTGCCGAGCTCGGCGAAGCCGGCCTCGAGCAACGCGGTCAGCGACTCGGCGTACTCGCCCGTGGGGTCGAGATCGGGGTCGAAGATCGCGACGTCGGCCCCGATCGCGTCGGGAGCGAGGGCCTGCAGCAGCGCCACCAGCTCAGCAGGGTCGAGACCGCCGGCATCGACGCTGTCGACGGCCGGCATGTACTCGGGATCGAGTGCGTCGACGTCGAGATGGATCCAGTAGCCGTCGAGATCGCTCGCCGCCACGACGGCGCGCACGCGTTCGACGGTGCGCTCGATGCCGTCGGTGCGCACCGCGCTGGTCGGGAGGAATGCGCCGAGGGTCTCGGCGAGCTCGATGGCATCGACCTCGTCGTCTCGGGCGCCGAGCTGCACGGCATCGCGCGGCTGTATGAGCGGCCGAAGCCCGTCGAGGTCGCTGACCGCCGGCGCATGCAGCCCGACGGCGGCGGCGAGCGCCTCGCCGCCGAGCGCCCCCACCTCGTCGCTGTTGCCCGGATGCCGGAAGTCGCCATGACCGTCGAGGTAGACGAGCCCGAATCGGCCGCGACGCCGCAGGGCGAGCGCCGGCGCGAGCACGATGCTGCAGTCGCCGCCGATCACGAATGGCGTGCGACCCGCACCGATGGCGGCGTCGATGCGGCCTGCGAGGCGTCGACTGTGATCGATGATCGCCGTTTCGTTGCGCACGGTCGCGCCCGGCTCGACGGCGGCACGATAGCGAGCGGCGAGCTCGGTGCCCGCATCGCGTGCGCCGAGCCGTGCGAACGCCCCGAAGAGCCCGGACTCGCGCAGCGCCTCGGGGGCTTTCGCGGTACCGGGCACGCTGCCCGGTTCGGGAGGGCGCAGGCCCAGGTTCGACGGAGCGGCGATGAGGTCGATGGCCATGCAGACAGTCTCACGCGCACCACCGACCTCGCGGTGCGTCTACCCGTTCGCTGCGGCCGGCGTCGGCGCGAAACGCCAGCCCGTGATCCACTCGGGGTCCTCACCGTGCTCGTACGCGTAGGCGCGGGCGGCCGCGCGGGCGGCGTGCCACTCGTCGGTGATCTCGCCGATGCCGGCACGGTCCTCGAGGCCGGGCACCCGGTGCACCACGTCGAGCGCAAGCCGGTATCGGTCGAGATCGTTCAGGTGCAGCATGTCGAACGGGGTCGTGGTCGTTCCGCGTTCCGCGAAGCCGCGCACATGCACATTGGCGTGGTTCGTGCGCCGGTAGGTCAACTGGTGGATGAGCGACGGATACCCATGGAACGCGAAGATCACAGGTGCCGAGCGCGTGAAGATCGCGTCGAACCGCTCGTTCGGCATCCCATGCGGGTGGTGCTGCGGATCCTGCAGCCGCATGAGGTCGACGACGTTCACGAGTCTCACGCGCAGTCGGGGCAGACGTTCCCGCAGCAGCTGGGCAGCAGCGACCGCCTCGGTCGTCGGCACGTCGCCGGCGCAGGCGATCACGACGTCGGGTTCGGATGCCGCGGCATCCGATTGATCGAAGCCCGACTCGTTACCCGCCCACTCCCACGCGCCGAGACCGGCCTCGACGTGCGCGGCGGACTCGGCAGGTGAGAGCCACTGCGGTTGCGGCTGCTTGCCCGCCACGACGACGTTGACCCGGTTGCGCGTGCCGAAGGCGTGCCGCATGACCTCGAGCAGGGTGTTGGCGTCGGGCGGCAGGTAGACCCGCACGATCTCCGCCTGCTTGTTGACCACGACGTTCAGGAATCCCGGGTCCTGGTGCGAGAAGCCGTTGTGGTCCTGGCGCCACACATGTGAGGAGAGCAGGTAGGTGAGGCTCGCGACATCACCGCGCCACGGCACCTGCGATGCCGACTCGAGCCACTTCGCGTGCTGGTTGAACATCGAATCGACGATGTGGATGAACGCCTCGTAGCTCGTGATGAGCCCGTGTCGCCCGGTCAGCAGGTACCCCTCGAGGAGGCCCTGCATGAGGTGTTCGCTGAGTGCCTCGATCACGCGCCCCTCGCGCGCGAGGTGCTCGTCGAGCGGATGCATCGCCTCAGCCCATGCCCGCGAGGTGACCTCGAACACGGCGCCGAGCCGGTTCGAGCTCACCTCGTCGGGGCCGAAGAGGCGGAAGTCCGCGGGGTTGTCGCGCATCACGTCGGCGAGCCAGGAGCCGAACACGCTCGTGGCTTCGCCCGAGGCGCCGCGCTCGCCGGAGACGACATCGACCGCATGGGGCGCGAGCGGCGGCAGCGCGAGCGGACGGGCGATGCCGCCGTTCACGCGGGCGCTCCGATTCGCGCTCATGCGCAGCTCACCGGTGGGTCGCAGTGCGTCGAGCGTGGCGACGGCACGTCCCTCGCCGTCGAAGAGCTCCTCCGGCCGGTACGAGCGCAGCCAGGCCTCCAGCATCGCGAGATGCTCCGGGTTCTCGCGAACCCCGGCGAGCGGTACCTGGTGGGCATGGAAGGTGCCCTCGACCTGCACGCCGTCGACGACACGCGGTCCGGTCCAGCCCTTCGGCGTGCGCAGCACGATCGCGGGCCGGCGCGGCGCGGTCTCGGCGAACGCGCCTCCCGCGGCATCCGCTCGTATCGCGGCGATGCGCGCGTAGGCCACGTCGATCGCGTCGGCGAGCCGGCCGTGCACGGCCATCGGGTCGTCGCCGTCGAATCCGCCGGTGACGAGCAGCGGTTCGTAGCCGTTGCCTCGGAAGAAGTCGACGAGCTCGGCCTCTGGGATGCGGGCCAGCAGCGTCGGGTTCGCGATCTTGAAGCCGTTCAGGTGCAGGATCGGCAGCACCGCGCCATCCGTCAGCGGGTTCAGGAACGAGTGCCCGCGCCAGCTCGCCGCGAGCGGACCGGTCTCCGCCTCGCCGTCGCCGATCACGCAGGCGACGACGAGGCCCGGATTGTCGAGCGCGGCGCCGTACGCGTGCATGAGCGAGTAGCCGAGCTCGCCGCCCTCGTTGATCGAGCCCGGTGTCTCCGGTGCAGCATGAGAGGGGATGCCGCCCGGGAAGGAGAACTGGCGGAACAGCCGGCGCATCCCTTCGGCATCGGTGCCGACTGCCGGGAAGAGCTCGGAGTACGTGCCGTCGAGCCAGGTGTTCGCGACCATCGCCGGCCCGCCGTGGCCGGGACCGCAGACGTAGATCGTCGGCGTGCCCCGCTCGACGATCGCCCGGTTGAGGTGGGCATACACGAGGTTCAGACCGGGGGAGGTGCCCCAATGCCCGAGCAGTCGCGGCTTGATGTCTCGGGGTTCGAGTGGTCGGGCCAGCAACGGGTTCGCCATCAGGTAGATCTGGCCGACGCTCAGGTAGTTCGCGGCGCGCCACCACGCGTCGACGACCTCGAGCGGAACCTCGTGCCTGCGTGCTTCGGCCATGCCTTCCCCAGTCGACTCGGCTTCGTTTCGAGCTTAGGTCGAAGCGCGCTGAGGAGGAAGGAGCGGCAGCGGCTAACGTCGGTGGTGATGAGCCTGTGATGCACCCCGACGATCTCTGTGCTCGCGACATCACGAGCGAAGGAGACGCCTCGATGCCATTCCTCACCGATGACGACCGGCCGCTCGACGAGCTGCTGCTCGCGCAGCGCCCCGACGACGGGCACCGGTTCCAGGTGCGCGCGCCGTTCGCCTATCTCGATCCGGTCGGCGGCCAGCGCTACGAGGTTCCGGTACAGGATGCCGCGAGCTCTCCCGGCGACGCCGGCGACGGCGCCGCTGGCTCCGACCTGGCCTCGGTGCCGAGCGCACTGTGGGGCCTCATCGCGAGCTACGGTCGCCAGTCGGCGCCGGCGCTCCTGCACGACCATCGCTCGGCGGTCGCGGCGGGCTCGGCGACCGGCGGGCCGCCCTCGCGCAGCGCCGCGTCGACGACCGGGTGTTCCGCACGGCGCTCCGCGAGCAGGGGGTGCCGGTGCTGAGAACCGCGGTGATGTGGGCGTGGGTCTCGGCCGATCGCGAGCGGCAGTTCGGCGGCGCCGCCGGCGTGCTGTTCGTCGCGCAGGCGGTGCTCGGCGGGCTCGTGGTGGCCGGGGCATCCGTCGCCGCATTCTGGAACCCGCTGTGGCTCGTGCTGCTCGCCGTCGTCGCGCTCGCCGGGCTCGCGTGGGGGCGCCTCGCGGCACCGCAGCTCGTGCTGGCGTTCTCGCTCGGATGGCTGGGGCCGTTCGCGCTCGTGCAGTTCGCGGCGATCGTGCCGTTCCGGCTCGTCGAGGCGTTCGTCGAGCTCGTCAGCGGCGGCGACCCGGCCGGGGTGTGGCGGCCGACGCTGCGCTGAGCGGCGGTGGGGTCGGGCCCTGCGCGGCCGTCTTCGGCCAGTCGTGGAACCATCGGGCCCAGACCCGGGCACGCCAGCCCTGCGGGCGGAGCAACCGGCGTCGCGCCGCGAGATCCTTCGTGAACTCGTCGGTGCGCACCGCGTCGCGGAGCCTCATCGGCGCGGGGATCGCGGCCGCAGCCATGACGCTCGCGGCGGAGTCGCCGGCGCGTGCGGCGACGACCACGGGAACAGGTGAGTAGAGCGGCTCGACGAAGACGAAGACCGCGACGATCAGGAGGATCACGGCGCTCACGAGCAGCCACTCGAGCGGGGGCCGGCTCCAGGTGGCGATCGCGAGCCAGATGCAGACGAAGGCACCGAAGACATAAGCCGCGCGGGGGATCGAGCTCAGCACGAGCCAGTCCTTCGGCTCGACGGGGCACCGGTCCCACTCGCGCGACCGGCGTGTGAGCGTCGACAGGCGCTGGTTCAGCCAGATCAGCACGGCGAGCGTGAGGCCAGAGGCGACGAGCCAGCTCCACGGCCCGAGCCCGTTCGGGTCGGTCACGAACGAGGCCGAGGCGATCGCCGCGGGCACGGCCTCTGCGACATCCTGGCCGCCCGGGAAGACGCCGATCACGAAGCCGATCGCACCGGCGACCCAGCTCGCGAGCGTCGCGAATGCCGCGTAGACGCCGGGAAGGCCGGGCAGGATCGCGGCGATCGCGACGGCGGCGAGCATGTTGATGCCGAGCGACTTCTTGTCGATGACCGAGAGCCGGTTCTCGACCTGGGTGACGGCGACGGGGGCCTCCGGGAAGTCGGGGCCGAGCAGGAGCCTGGCCGTCGGTTCGACCACCTGGATCGTGTTCTCGAAGTAGACGGAGTGGTCGAGGAATGGCTGGCTCGTGTTGTGCACGGCGTGCTCCTCGGGGCCCATCACGGTGGCGGGGCCGGGGAAGTAGGCGTTGCGCCAGCGTTCACGGCGGCCCGGCGCGGTGTCGGCGATGGGGCCGGCCGAGAACGGATCCCAGATGGCCCAGTGGTTCGCCCACGTGACGCCGTGCCCCTCGCCCGCGGCCTCGTTGCACTCGATCCACTTCGCGACGGGCCGGTACTCGTCGGGCCGGCCGAGCCATCGATCCCGGCCGAGCAGCACGACCGCCGCGCCCACCGTGGTGAGCCGGTTGACGTTGTAGTCGCTCGGCGAGAGCTCTTCGAAGAGCGCGAAGGTCGCGACCGCCGCCCCCTGCGAGTGGGCGAAGAGGTGCACGTCGCCGTCATCGCCGACGAGTTCCTTGGCGCGCGCGAGCGCGTCGCGCACGACGAGTCGCATCGCCGAGGCGCGCACCGGCCGCTCCTTCCATGCCGCCACGTCGCCGATCGACTCGACGATGCCGTCGATGACGCTCTGGGCGGCGTTCTTGAACCACGGGATGAGCAGGAGCGGGCTGATGAGCGGCAGGATCGGCGTCAGCACCACCGAGAGCAGCACGAGGAACACCCAGGTCACGGCGAAGGCGATCGTGCAGACGACGAGCCTGACCGCGTCGATCACGAGATCGACGAGCCTCGGCAGCGCCCGGGGTTCGTCAGGCCCCTTCGTCCAGTGCTGCACGAGCGTGTACCAGGGCACGAGCACCATGGTGCCGACGAAGAGGTCGAGCACGCGCCAGATCGCACGCCACATGAAGACGACGGCCCATTGGAAGATCTGGCCGCGGTTCATCGGCACGAACGATTCCGACCATCGCGCCTCGATGATGGCGATCTTCTGCTCGACGTCGTCGTCTTCGTCGGATGGCGCGCCGGCCGCCTGCGCTCGCGGGCCCGGGTAGCGCACGGTCGCCGTGATGATCGGCAGGTCGCCCGAGAGATCGGACTCGTGGATCTCGACGCCGTGGCGCTCGTCTGCGCCGATCACCCGGTCGCGCGCGAGCCAGTCCATGCGGCCGAGCAGCGGCTCCGCCCACTCCAGCAGGATCTGGCTGCGATACGCGTTGCCCATACCGTGCACCACGACGAGGGCGCGGTCGAACCCGCCGCCATCGGATGCCCCTGCACGGCGTTCCGCCGACCGGCTGACGTCGCCGGGCGACTCCGCGCCATCGTCTGGCGTCGTCTCCACCGATTCCTCTGGCGTCGCTGCCGATTCGTCTGGCGTGGGGCTGGGTGCGATCCGCATTGGATTCTCCTCGAGCGAGTACGTCTCCGCGAACGCTAGCGCCTCGCACCGCCCTGTGTCTCCTGTGCTGGTCCGGCGTGAAGATCAGGGTTAGCCCTGATTCGCGGCATCCGTCGCCGTTCATAGTGTGGGTACCGGTCGTCGTTCCGCGGGCTGCAGGGGGAACTGTCATCGCGGCAACGACGGCTGGATAGCCGGTCAGCACCGAGTCTCGAAGGCGAGGTGCAGGCCGGCTTCCCCCGTTTCACGGCGCCGACGCCGTTTCACGGCGCCGACGTGCCGCGTCGCGCTCGCGTGACAGACTCGACGGATGACCCTGACGCTGCCCGAGCTCTCGCCGAGCCCGTACGACGCCGATGCGATGTACGACGCCTTCGTCGATTGGGCCGAGGGCCGCGGCCTCTCGCTCTACCCCGCGCAAGACGAAGCGGTCATCGAGATCGTCTCGGGCGCGAACGTCATCCTCTCCACGCCCACGGGCACCGGCAAGTCGCTCGTCGCGGTCGCCGCCCACGCGGCATCCGTCGCAAGAGGCGGGCGCAGCTACTACACGGCGCCCATCAAGGCGCTCGTCTCCGAGAAGTTCTTCCAGCTCGTCGAGATCTTCGGCGCGGGCAGCGTCGGCATGGTCACGGGCGACAGTTCGGTGAATCCGGATGCCCCGATCATCTGCTGCACCGCCGAGATTCTCGCGAATCTCGCGCTGCGGCACGGGCCGGGCGCCGACGTCGACCAGGTCGTGATGGACGAGTTCCACTACTACGGCGACCCCGAGCGGGGGTGGGCCTGGCAGGTGCCGCTGCTCACGCTCCACCGGGCGCAGTTCGTGCTCATGTCGGCGACCCTCGGCGACGTCACCGCCATCGCCTCCGACCTGCAGCGGCGCACGGGCCGGGAGACCGCGCTCGTCACGGGGGTCGACCGACCGGTGCCGCTGCATTTCTCGTACGCGAAGACCCCGGTACAGGAGACGGTCGAAGAGCTCATCGAGACCCGCCAGGCGCCCGTCTACATCGTGCACTTCTCGCAGGCCGCGGCGATGGAACGGGCGCAGGCGCTGTCGTCGATCCGTGTCGTCACCCGCGAGCAGCGCGACGAGATCGCCGAGGCGATCGGCGGGTTCCGCTTCACCACGGCCTTCGGCAAGACCCTGTCGCGACTCGTGCGCTCGGGCATCGGCGTGCACCATGCCGGCATGCTGCCGCGGTACCGGCGACTCGTCGAGACCCTGGCGCAGCGCGGTCTGCTGCGCGTGATCTGCGGCACCGACACGCTCGGCGTCGGCATCAACGTGCCCATTCGCACAGTGCTCATCACCGCGCTCGCGAAGTTCGACGGGCAGCGGATGCGGCAGCTCACCGCGCGCGAGTTCCACCAGGTCGCGGGGCGGGCGGGGCGGGCCGGCTACGACACCGCGGGAACGGTCGTGGTGCTCGCACCAGAGCACGAGATCGAGAACGAGACGGCGGTGCGCCGGGCGGGCGACGACCCGAAGAAGCGCAAGAAGATCGTGCGCAAGAAGGCGCCGGCGGGGCAGATCACCTGGGGCGAGGGTTCGTACGACCGTCTCGTCGCGGCGGAACCCGAGCCGCTCGTGCCGCAGATGAAGCTCACGGCGGCGATGCTCATCAACGTCATCGGTCGCGGGGGCGACGTGATCGGCGACATCCGCTCGCTCGTCTTCGACAACCACGAGCCGCGCGCCCGGCAGTTCGAGCTCGCCCGGCGGGCGCTCGGCATCTTCCGCACGCTGCGCGACGCGGGCGTCGTCGAGCTGCTGGCGCCGGCAGGTGACGGCCTGCCGATCGTGCGGCTCACCGTCGACCTGCAGCCGAACTTCGCGCTCAACCAGCCGCTGTCGCCGTTCGCGCTCGCCGCGATCGAGCTGCTCGACCCCGAGGCGCCCGCCGGCCCGCCGGCCGAGTCAGGGGCGGTCGGCACCGGCCACTACGCCCTCGACGTCGTGAGCATCATCGAGTCGACGCTCGACGACCCGCGCCCGATCCTCTCGCAGCAGCAGTTCACGGCCCGCGGCGAGGCGATCGGCCGCATGAAGCAGGAGGGCATCGAGTACGACGAGCGAATGGAGCTCGTCGAGGAGGTCACCTGGCCGAAGCCGCTCGACGAGCTGCTCGCCCAGTCGTTCGAGGTCTTCGCGTCGAGCCAGCCCTGGGTGCGCGACTTCGAACTGTCGCCGAAGTCGGTCGTACGAGACATGTTCGAGCGAAGCATGTCGTTCGGAGAATACGTCGGCATGTACCAGCTCGCGCGCAGCGAAGGACTCGTGCTGCGCTATCTCTCCGACGCGTTCCGAGCGATCCGCCAGACCGTGCCGACCGAGGCGAAAGACGAAGAGCTGCTCGACATCATCGAGTGGCTCGGCGAACTCGTGCGCCAGGTCGACTCGAGCCTCGTCGACGAGTGGAACGAGCTCATCGACCCTGCCGCCCACCTGCCTGAAGACGAGACGGCGGTCGTGCCGCCCGCTCCGCCGTCGGTCGTCGGCAACCGCCGCGCCTTCACGGTGCTCGTGCGCAACGAGTTGTTCCGGCGCGTGCAGCTCGCCGCGCTCGAGCGCGACGACGAGCTCGCCGAACTCGACCCCGAGGCGGGCTGGCCCGACGCCCTCGACCGGTACTACGCCGAACACGACGAGATCGGCACCGGGCCGGCGGCCCGCTCGCCGCGCATGGTCACGATCGACGAGACGGATGCCGCCAGCGGCATGTGGCGGGCCGAGCAGACGATCGACGATCCGGCCGGCGACCATGACTGGCGAATCAGGGCAGACGTCGATCTCGATGCCTCCGCCGAGGAGGGCGCAGCGGTCGTGCGCGTCAGCGAGATCGTTCGGCTCTGACGAGATCGTTCGACTCTGGCCGGAAGCGCAGGTTCGCGCGAAGCGCAACCCCCTTGGCGCGCGCCGTCGCGGTGCCTAGTCTGGCGGCAGGTGCCCGATGTGCGCGCGACGAAGCGTGCCTGAACGAGGAGAAGCCGGATGTCGCATCACTCGAAGATCGCCGATCGCCAGCCGAAGACCGAGCGGGCTCGCCGCAGATCGGCCGTCGCGGCCACCGCACTCGCGACGGGAGCCGCCCTGGCGCTGACCGGTGCCGTCGTGCAGCCGGTCGTCGCCGCACCGCAGACGATCAACCTCGTCACCGTGAACGACTTCCACGGGCGCATCGAGCGAGACCCGCGTGGCGGCGCCGTCGCCGGGGTCGCAGCACTCGCGACGGCCGTGAACGAGGTGCGCGCGGCCAACGAGAACACCGTCTTCGCCGCGGCCGGCGACCTCATCGGAGCATCGACCTTCACCTCGTTCGTGCAGCAGGACGTGCCGACGATCGAGGCACTCAACGCGGCGGGCCTCGACGTGAGCGCGGCGGGCAACCACGAGTTCGACCAGGGGTGGGCCGATCTCCGCGATCGCGTGCAGGGGCTCGCCGACTGGGAGTACATCTCGGCGAACGTCGTGCTCGAAGGCACCGACGACACCGCGCTCTCCGAGTCGTGGACGACGACGCTGCCGAACGGCGTGACGATGGGCTTCGTGGGCGCCGTGACCGAGGAGCTCCCGTCGCTCGTGAGCCCGGCCGGCATCGCAGAGCTCGAGGTCGTCGACATCGTCGACTCGGTCAACGCCGCCGCCGACCGGTTGGTCGACGGCGTCAGCACCCCCGACAACCTCGAGGCCGACATCGTCGTGCTCCTCGTGCACGAGGGCGCCACGACGACCGAGATCGAGTCGGCGACCGACCCTGCCTCGGCGTTCGGCCAGATCGTGCTCGGCGTCGATGACGACGTCGACGCGATCGTCTCGGGGCACACCCACCTCGCGTACAACCACGTGATCGACGGCCGCCCGGTCATCTCGAGCGGTCAGTACGGCGAGCAGTTCAGCAACATGACGATCACGTACGACCCCGAGACGGGTGCGCTCACGATGGACAACGTCATCGCCCCGCTCGCGCCGTACCCCGACGACCCGGAGGTCGCGAAGATCGTGACCGAGGCGGTCGCGGTCGCCGACGAGCTCGGCGCGGTGAAGGTCGGTGAGATCGCCGACGACTTCAACCGAGCACAGATGCCCGGCCTCGACGATGAGGGCAACCCGGCCATCGTGGAGTCCCGCGGCGCCGAGTCGACCCTCGGCAACTTCGTCGCCGACGTGCAGCTCTGGGCGGCCGGAGCCGATGGGCAGCAGGTCGACATCGCATTCATGAATCCGGGCGGTCTGCGCACCGACCTGACGTATGCCGGCACCTCGGCCGACGACCCCGACGGCAACGTCACGTACGCCGAGGCCGCGAACGTGCAGCCGTTCGCCAACACCCTGTTCGCGATGACCCTCACCGGGGCGCAGGTGCTGCAGGTGCTCGAGGAGCAGTGGCAGCCGGTCGGCGCGTCGCGTCCGTTCCTCAAGCTCGGCGTGAACGAGGGGCTCGAGGTCGTCTACGATCCGGCGGCGCAGGCCGGCTCGCACATCACCCAGGTCACGCTCGACGGCACCCCGATCGATCCCGCTGCCGAGTACCGGGTCGTCGCGAACTCGTTCCTCGCCTCGGGCGGCGACAACTTCGCGACTCTTGCCGAGGGCACGAACCGCGCTGACACGGGCCGCATCGACCTGCAGTCGATGGTCGACTGGTTCGCAGAGTTCGGCACGGCGACGCCCGACTACGCGCAGCGATCGGTGGGCGTCGTGCTTCCGCCGCCGGCGAACGGCACCGCCTACGCACCCGGTGAGACGATCCGGCTCGCGCTCAGCTCGCTCGAGTTCTCGACGACCGAACCGCCTGCGGGCGAGGTCACGGTGTCGCTCGGTGACACGGTGCTGGGCACCGCGCCCGTCGATCCCACCTCGGTGCCGACGACTGACGAGGGCGGCCGGGCGACGCTCGACATCACGATCCCCGACGGGGTCGTCGGAGCCCAGGCACTCGTGATCTCGACGCCGACCGGCACCGAGGTCGACGTGCCGATCACGGTCGAAGACGTCGTCGTACCCGAGCCGGTCGGCACCTACGTGATCGGACTCCCGAGCCCCTTCTTCGTGCGGGGCGACGCCGCACTGCACTATCGAGGTTGGATCGTCTCCGACGACGGCTCGAACGCGGTCGGTACGCTCACGGTGTTCGACGGGTCGCAGGTGATCGCGACCGCCGAGATCGGTGCCGACGACGGCGGCGAGTTCACGGTGGAGCTGCCGGCGCTGTCGCGCGGGGTGCACGTGCTGAGCTCGAGCTTCGACGGCGCCGCGCCGTACACCGACTCGACCTCGTTCCGGGTGCCCGTGCTCGTGTGGTGATCGCGTTTCGCTCATCCGAGCAGCCGATCGAGTGCGCCGTGCTCATCTGTGCGACATCCGTGAACAACACGTGAAATCACGCGGATGAATCGGCGTGACCCCCTTGGCAGTGCCGCCGCCCGCTCATATGCTCTGTGGCATTGTCCCCCCGAACAGGGCGCCGGTTCGTGCGTCGTCGGCGGGATCCGATCGCACTGAGGAGAGTCATGCATCGTCGCCGCCACATCCCACGTCTGGCCGCAGTCTCGGCCGTCTCGATCGGAGCACTCGTCGTCGGCCTGCTCGGCGCACCGCCGGCGCTCGCCGCCGTCGACGGCTCCGGCGTCGTCATCAACGAGGTGTACGCCCGCGGCGGCAGCGCGAACCAGCCGTTCAGCGGCAAGTTCGTCGAGCTGTACAACCCGACCGGAGAAGCGGTCTCGCTCGACGGCTGGTCGCTGCAGTACCGCAGTGCCACGAGCACCGGAGCCTCGAGCGGCGTCGGCGCGCTCTCCGGCGAGATCGGGGCGGGCGGCTACTACCTCATCGGACTCCCCGGCAATCCCGCCGGGACCGGCGCCGCGTTGCCGCCGGTAGATGTCACGGTCACGGTGAACCCGAGCGGCACGAACGGTTCGCTCTTCCTCGCGAACGTGGCCGGCGCGATCAACCCGGGCACGGGCTCGATCGTGAACAACCCCCAGGTCGTCGACTACGTCGGCTACGGCACCTCCGACAACTTCGAGGGTGCTGCGGCCGACTACACGGGCGGCAATTCCGACCCCGGCAGCATCGTGCGCACCGACTTCGTCGACACCGATGTCAATGCCGCCGACTTCACCTTCTCCGCCTCCGTGACGCCGCAGGGGTCCGGCGGCGGCACCGATCCCGTCGACCCGACCGCGGCGACGATCGCCGAGGTGCAGGGCACCGGCGACGCGACCGCGATGGACGGCGCACTGGTCGTCGTCGAGGGCGTCATCACCGCCGATCACCGCACCGGCGGCTACGGCGGTGTGACGATCCAGACACCTGGGGCAGACACGACGCCCGGGGCATCCGACGGCATCTTCGTCTTCCAGATGCCCGCGGTCGGCGCCATCGGCGACCTCGTGCGCGTCACGGGCACGGTGAGCGAGTACTTCGGGCTGACCCAGATCACCACGAGCGCGACCGGCGCCGAGGTCGTCACCGCTTCCGTCGGCGTACCCGACGCGGTCGAGCTGCCCGCAAGCACCGTGGGCGCGGCGCGCGAGCCCCTCGAGAGCATGCTCGTCGCCCCCAGCGGCTCGTACCTCGTCTCGAGCACCCACGAGGCTTCGAGCTTCGGTTCGGTGTGGCTCGCCGCGGGCGACTCGCTTCCCGTCAAGAGCACGGAGCAGGTCGACGCCGGCCCCGCAGCCGACGAGATCGCCGTCGCCAACCGCGCGCGCCTCCTCGTGCTCGACGACGGCTGGAACAGCCGGGCCGACGGTTCGTCGCACCCGAACGAGCAGCCGTACCTCACCGAAGACACGGTGGTGCGCAACGGCGACCGCATCGTCTTCCCCGAGGCTCCCTACGTGCTGAGTTACGGCTTCAACGCGTGGCGGTTGCAGCCGACGGCCCCGATCGACGACCTGACTCCCGACGAGAAGCCCACGTTCGAGGCGCAGAACGAACGCCCGGCCGGGGCACCCGAGGTCGGCGGCGACGTGCAGATCGGCGTCTTCAACGTGCTCAACTACTTCACGACCCTGACGAGCGAGAACGCCGACGCACGCGGAGCAGACACCGCAGCGGAGTTCGCGCTGCAGGAGGAGAAGATCGTCGAGGCGATCACCTCGCTCGACGCCGAGATCGTGGCGCTGCAGGAGATCGAGAACTCGCTGAAGCTCGACGGGAACGCCGACGAGGCCATCGGGGCGATCGTGGCCGCGCTCAACGCGGCCGAGGGTTCGGATGTCTGGGAGTTCGTGCCGACCCCGGCCGTGCTCACGGCGGCGACGACCGACTTCATCCAGAACGCGATCATCTACCGTTCCGACGCCGTCACGCCGCAGGGCGAGGCCCAGACGATCGTCGACGAGGCGGTCTGGGGCAACGCTCGCGAGCCCATCGGGCAGGTCTTCGAGATGGCGAACGGCACCGATCTCTCGGTGATCGCGAACCACTTCAAGTCGAAGAGCGGCACGGGGGCCGAACCGGCCGACGGGCAGGGGCACTTCAATGCCGACCGCGTCGCCCAGGCGACCTCGCTCCTCACCCTGGCCGACCAGCTCGCCGAGCAGTCCGACGAGGTCTTCCTCCTCGGCGACTTCAACGCCTACGCGCAGGAGGATCCGATCCAGGTGCTGACCGGCGCCGGATACACCGACCTGCTGCCAGAGCTCGCGCCCGGGGAGTACACGTACACCTTCGACGGCGAACTCGGTTCGCTCGACCACGCACTCGCGAACTCGAAGGGCGCCTCCGCCGTCACCGGCATCGGCCGCTGGGCGATCAACTCGCCCGAGTGGAGTGCCCGCCAGTACGGGCGTGAGGCGGCTGACGACGGTTCGGTGTTCCGTTCGAGCGACCACGACCCGACGCTCATCGGCGTCGATCTCGCCGAGCTCGCCGACGTCGACATCTCCGTCGTGACGATCAACGACTTCCACGGCCGCATCGAGAAGTCCGCGCCGGCCGCGGGCATCGCGGAGCTCGCCGGAGCGGTCGAGCAGATCCGGGCCGAGAACCCGAACACGGTCTTCGCGGCGGCGGGCGACCTCATCGGTGCGTCGACCTTCACGTCGTTCATCCAGAACGACACCCCGACGATCGACGCGCTCAACGCGGCCGGGCTCGATGTGAGCGCGGCCGGCAACCACGAGTTCGACCAGGGCTGGGAAGACCTGAAGGGCCGCGTGCAGGACCGTGCCGACTGGGAGTACATCAGCTCGAACGTCTTCCTGAAGGGCACGGATGACACGGCGCTCGCGCCGAGCTACACGCAGGAGTTCGAGGGAGTCACCGTCGGGTTCATCGGCGCCGTGACCGAAGACCTCCACTCCCTCGTCAGTCCCGCGGGCATCGAAGACCTCGAGGTGCGCAGCGTGGTCGACTCCGTCAACGCGACGGCGGCCGACCTGAAAGACGGCGACCCGGCCAACGGCGAGGCCGACGTGCTCATCCTGCTCGTGCACGAGGGCGCGTCCTCGACGAAGATCGAGGCGCTCACCGACGGTTCGCCCTTCGCGCAGATCGTGGCGGGCGTCGACGACTCCGTCGCGGCGATCGTCTCGGCGCACACGCACCTGCCGTACAACCACACGGTCGACGGGCGGCCGGTCGTCTCGGCCGGGCAGTACGGCGAGCAGTTCGGGCTCATGCAGCTGCAGGTCGACTCGGTCTCGAAGGAGCTGCTCTCGATCACCAACGAGCTGAAGCCCCTCATGACCCGTGAGACCCCGACGTCGCCGTGGGTCTCGGTGTACCAGCCGGTGCCCGAGGTCGCCGAGATCGTCGCCAAGGCCACCGCCGAGGCCGACGTGCTGGGCAAGGTGAAGGTCGGCACGATCACCGACGATCTGAACCGGGCACAGCAGCCCGGCGTCGATGCCCAGGGCAACCCGGTGCTCGTCGAGAACCGGGGCGGTGAGTCCACGATCGGCAACTTCATCGCCGACGTGCACTACTGGGCGGCGAACGTCGACGGCCACGCCGACATCGCCTTCATGAACCCGGGCGGCATCCGTGCGAATCTCGCGTACGCGTCGAGCGCGGCCGACGACCCCGACGGCAACGTCACCTATCGCGAGGCGGCGACGGTGCAGCCGTTCGCCAACTCGCTCGTGACGCTCGACCTCACGGGCGCCCAGGTGAAGCAGGTGTTCGAAGAGCAATGGCAGACGAGCCCGACTCGTCCGCTGTTGAAGCTCGGCGTCAACGAGGGTGTCGAAGTGGTCTACGACCCGACGGCACCGACCGGATCGCACGTGGTCTCGGTCACCCTGGACGGCACGCCGATCGATCCGGCGGCGACGTACCGAGTGGTCGCGAACTCGTTCCTTGCCGGAGGCGGCGACAGCTTCGCGACCTTCGCCGAGGGCACGAACCGCTCCGACACCGGCAAGGTCGACCTCGAGTCGACCGTCGAGTGGTTCGCGGCACATGGCACGGCGACGCCCGACCTCGCGCAGCGCTCGGTCGGTGTCGCGATGTCGGCTCCGGCCAACGGCACGGCATACGCCCCCGGCGAGTCGGTCGAGCTCGACCTGAGCTCGCTCGACTTCAGCACGACCGAGGTCGCCGCCGGAGAAGTGAGCGTGTCGCTCGGCGGCACGGAGCTCGGCACCGCACCGGTCGACCGCACCCTGCTCGAGAAGTTCGACGAGATCGGTCGGGCGAACCTGTCGGTCGTCATTCCCGAGGGTGTCGCCGGTGTGCAGCAGCTCGTCATCTCGGTGGCATCGACGGGCACGAACGTCGAGGTGCCGATCACGATCGACGAGCCGGTCGCCGAGGTCGGTACGACGACCATCGGGTTCCCGAACAAGCTGTTCGCCCGGTCGGGGTCGACGGTGAAGTACTCGGGAGTGGTCTTCGCGCGCGACGGATCCAGCGCCGTCGGCACGGTGACGATCACCGACGGGTCGAAGGTCATCGCGACCGTCGAGATCGCCGCCGACGACAACGGCCGCTTCTCGGTGGCCCTGCCCGCGCTCGGCCGCGGTGTGCATGTGCTTCGGTCGAACTTCGACGGCGCATCACCGTACGAGGGCTCGCGGTCGTTCGCGGTGCCGATCCTCGTCTGGTAGGCAGCGCGGGCTCATGACGAGCGGGGTGGCGGTCGGTGGACCGCCACCCCGCTCGCGTGTTCGCCCGGCGCTTCGGTCGGTGGCGCTCGTTACACTCGACGAATGAGCTGGAACGCGGAACCCGCCTGGGCCGACGAGGTCCCGTGGGACGCCGACGAGTTCGCGCCGCCGCCCGACGACGAGTGGGTTCCGCCTGCCGATGACGCGCAGTTCGGGGCCGGTCGCCCGGCTGTCGCGGGGCCCACCGTGCCCGCCGCTGCCCGTGCCGCGGCCCCGGCGCGGTTCGACTCGGCCGCCGAAGCGCTCCACACGGTCTTCGGCTACGACAGCTTCCGCGGCGAGCAGGCCGAGATCATCGCGCAGCTCGCGGGCGGCGGCGACGCGGTCGTGCTCATGCCGACGGGCGGAGGCAAGAGCCTCTGCTACCAGATCCCATCACTCCTGCGTGAGGGCACGGGCATCGTGGTCTCGCCGCTCATCGCGCTCATGCACGATCAGGTCGACGCCCTCGTGCGCAACGGCGTTCGTGCCGGCTACCTGAATTCGAGCCAGTCGTCGCACGAGCGGGCCGGCGTCGAGCGCGCCTACCTCGCCGGCGAGCTCGACCTGCTCTACGTCGCCCCCGAGCGGCTCGGCACCGAGGCGACCAAGCGCTTCCTCGAGCAGGGCACGATCGCGCTCTTCGCGATCGACGAGGCCCACTGCGTCGCCCAGTGGGGGCACGATTTCCGCCCCGACTACCTCGCGCTCTCCGAACTCGCCGAGCGCTGGCCCGACGTGCCGCGCGTCGCGCTCACCGCGACGGCGACCGAGGCCACCCACCGCGAGATCACCGAGCGGCTGAGCCTCGGCGGCGCCCGGCACTTCGTCTCGAGCTTCGACCGGCCGAACATCCAGTACCGCATCGAGGCGAAGCTCGAGGTGCGAAGGCAGTTGCTCGAGTTCATCCGCAGCGAGGGGCGTGACGCCGCGGGCAACCCCGTGGCGGGCATCGTCTACGCCCTCTCGCGGGCGAGCACCGAGAAGATCGCGGCGTACCTCGCCGAGCACGGGGTCACCGCGCTGCCCTACCACGCAGGCCTTGACGCTGGTGTTCGCCGGCGCACGCAAGAGCGGTTCCTGCGCGAAGAGGGCGTCGTCGTGGTGGCGACGATCGCGTTCGGCATGGGCATCGACAAGCCCGACGTGCGCTTCGTCGCCCATGTCGACCTGCCGAAGTCGGTCGAGGGCTACTACCAGGAGACGGGCCGCGCGGGCCGCGACGGCGCCCCCGCAACCGCGTGGCTCGCCTATGGCCTGCAAGACGTCGTGCAGCAGCGCCGCATGATCGACGAGAGCCCGGGCGACCTCGCCCATCGGCGGCGGCTGGCGCAGCACCTCGACGCGATGCTCGCGCTCTGCGAGACCGTGCAGTGCCGCCGACAGAACCTGCTCGGCTACTTCGGCCAGCCGAGCGAGCCGTGCGGCAACTGCGACACCTGCCTCGAGCCGCCGGCCTCGTGGGACGGCACGGTGCCGGCGCAGAAGCTCATGTCGACGATCGTGCGCCTGCAGCGCGAGCGCCGCCAGAAGTTCGGCGCCGGCCACCTCATCGACATCCTCCGCGGCAAGGAGACGCCGCGGGTGCGCCAGTACGGCCACGACGCGCTCGCGACGTGGAGCATCGGGCAAGACCTGACCGACCAGCAGTGGCGCGGCGTCGTGCGGCAGCTCCTCGCCCAGGGCCTGCTTGCGACGCACGGTGAGTACGGCACCCTGGCGGTGACGGATGCCGCGGCAGACGTGCTCGCGGGCAGGCGCGTGGTGAACTTCCGCGCCGAACCCGAGCGCGCCTCGCGCTCGCGCGGTCCGAAGGCGGCGACTGCCGCGGCCGACCTCGAACCGGTGCAGGCCGAGCTCTTCGAGCAGCTTCGCGCGTGGCGTGCCGGCGAGGCGAAGCAACAGGGCGTGCCCGCCTACATCGTCTTCGGCGACGCGACCCTGCGCGCCGTGGCGGTCGCGAAGCCCGCGACCCTCGCCCAGCTCGACGGCATCACGGGCATCGGCGCCAAGAAGCGCGAGGCCTATGGCGAGGCGCTGCTCGCCGTCGTCGCCTCGGCGTAGCGCACGCCCGGGTTGTCGGTGGTATTCAGCGACCCTTGACCGACGCTCATTCGCGATATACTCTGATCAAAGTATTTGGAGGTGAGTATGTCGCGTCGACCGGTGGGCAATCCGCTCGCACTCGCAGTGCTGGCGAGCCTGTGGGAGCGGCCGATGTACCCCTACGAGATCACGACCACGCTGCGTGAGCGTGGCAAGGAAGACAGCATCAAGCTGAACTTCGGTTCCCTCTACGCCATCATCAAGTCGCTCGAGAAGCACGGCCTCATCGAAGAAGCACGCGTCGAGCGAGAGGGCAATCGGCCCGAGCGCATCGTCTACGCGATCACCGACGCAGGTCGCGCAGAGGCGCACGATTGGATGCGAGAGCTCATCGCCGTGCCGGTCAAGGAGTATCCCGCCTTCGAGGCCGGCCTGTCGCTCCTCGCACTGCTTGCTCCCGATGAGGCGGTCGCGCTCCTGCGCGAGCGGCTCGAGCGTCTCGACGCCGAGCTCGCCTCCCGGGCCGAGCTCGCCGAGCAATCCGACGAACTTCGACTGCCTGAGCTCTTTCTCGTCGAGTTCCGCTACCGCGTCGCCATGACCCGCGCCGAGCGTGAGTTCGTGGCCACCATGCTCGTGCGCCTCGAGTCGGGCGAGCTCGGCGGACTCGACGCCTGGAAGGCCATGCACGAGCTGATCGAGTCAGGCGCTTCCGCCGCCGAGATCGAGTCGCTGCTCGCGCATCACCTGAGGGAAGGAGCCGCAGACCCGCAGCAGCACTGACCAGCACGCAGACCGATGGCCCGGATGCGGCAACACCCGAGCCATCTCGCAACCGAGTCGTTCAACGTGAATCGAATCCATCCCAGTGCGTACCGCCATTCTACCGGCGCGCGCCTCACGACCGAACGGCTCCCCACCGAAGGAGAGCCTCATGGCTGCATCACCCGACGGGATGGCCCTCACGGCCGCCGATCTCGTCAAGACCTACTCCCAGGGGCGCGGCAAGCCGCCGCTCCGGGCCCTCGACGGGCTCACGTTCAGCGCCGAGGCGAGTACCGTCTTCGGTCTGCTGGGCCCCAACGGCGCAGGCAAGTCCACTACCGTCAAGATCCTCTCGACGCTCTCGCGAGCCGACGCGGGCACGGCGACCGTCGCCGGCATCGATGTGCGCCGGTATCCCGCACGCGTGCGCCGCGCGATCGGCTTCGTCGCCCAGAAGCAGGTCTCCGATCCCATGGACACCGGCGTCGAGAACCTCGTGCTCGCGGGTGAGCTGCACGGCATGTCGCCGCGAGCAGCGCACGCTCGGGCCGACGAGCTGCTCGATCGATTCGCGCTCACGAGCGCAGCGCGGCGTCAGGTGAAGACGTACTCGGGCGGAATGGCGAGAAAGCTCGACGTGGCGATCGGGCTCATGCATCGTCCCGATGTGTTGTTCCTCGACGAGCCGACCACTGGCCTCGATCCCGAGGCGCGTGCCGAGATGTGGGCCGAGATCGAGCGGATGTCCCGCGACGAGCGCATGACCGTGCTGCTCACCACCCACTACCTCGACGAGGCCGACCGGCTCGCGAATCGTCTGGCGATCGTCGACGGCGGCCGAGTGGTGGCCGAGGGAACGCCCGAGCAGTTGAAGAGCGGACTGCGCGGCGACGCGGTCGTCATCGAGGTGCGTGAGACAGGCGATGTTCCCGCCGTGCTCGGGCGCATCGCCGGAATCAGCGCCCTGCGCGGAGTCGCGGCCGACGGTCGCACCGTTCGAGCTCGAGCCGACGACGGCGCGGCAGCATTGCCGCTCGCTCTCGGCGAGCTCGACGCTGCAGGTCTCGCCGTGGCATCCGCCACCGTGTCGCGGCCGAGCCTCGACGACGTCTACCTGGCCCACACGGGCCGTTCATTCACATCGGCGCACCGCGACGCTGGGCCGTCGCCGGCCGAAGAGCTTCAGGAGGTCGCATCATGACCACGATCATCACGCCGGCGACGGACGACACGCGATCGGCCGACACCCGCACCCGCACCCGGCCGAGTTTCGTTCGGCACACTGCGTACCTCACGCTGCGCCAATTGCGAGCGGCCTGGCGCATCCCCGCGTTCATCCTCATGAACGTCGTACAGCCGCTCATCTGGCTGCTGCTGTTCGGTCAGTTGTTCAAGTCCGTCGTCGAGATCCCCGGATTCGGGGGCGGAGAGAGCTACCTCGTCTTCCTGACACCGGGCATCGTGATGATGATGGCCCTGTTCGGCAGCGCATGGGCGGGAACCAGTTACATCCAGGACATGGATCGGGGCGTCATGGACCGGTTCCTCACCTCACCGACGAGCCGTGGCGCCATGATGGTGTCGACCCTGCTCTATCAGGCTTTGCTCACGCTCGTGCAGTCGCTCATCGTGCTCGGCGTGGCGTGGCTCATGGGGGCCCGTTTCGATGGCGGACTCGCCGGCATCCTCGTGCTGCTGCTCGCCGCCATGTTGCTGACGGCGGGTTTCTCGGCGCTCTCGAACGCGGCGGCGCTGCTCGCGCGCGACCAGAACGTGCTGATCGGTATCTCGCAGTTGATCACGATCCCGCTCATGTTCCTGAGCTCAGCGCTCATGGACACGAGACTGGCGGCCGACTGGGTCGCGGATGTCGCACGATTCAACCCGTTCGAGTGGGCGGTGGTTGCGGGTCGCCAGGCGCTCACCGAGAGCCCCGACTGGGCAGAGGTGTGGGCGCATCTCGGACTGCTCGCCGCGTTCGCCTCGGTGCTCGCGTGGATCGCGACGCGAGCGTTCCGCGTGTATCAGCGCAGCGCGTAGCACTGGGATCGACTCCGACTGGGCCGACCCGCTCGTCTCCGGTCACGCCCGCACCTCGCTCAACGCCCTCGCGGCGGCATCGGTCGCCGCGCTACCATCGGCCCAGAGCCGTCGCACCGATGCGGCGACGATGGGGGTGCATCATGGCTGAAGCAGTGAGTCGACCGGTCGGGGTTGCAATCGTCTCGATTCTGGCGTTGCTCTCGGGCGTCATCGACATCATCTCGGGCGTACTGCTCATCTTCCGGGCAGACGATCCCGCGGTGGCCGCCGCGTTCGGCGGGTCGGGCGGTGTGTTCGCGGCGTCGATCGGGGGCATGGTGCTCGGGGCGATCGTCGTGATCCTCGCCTTCGGCCTCTGGGTCGGCGGCGGGTGGGCGCGCATGATCATCACGGTGCTCCAGGCGCTGTCGCTCATCCAGTCGCTGTTCCTCGCGGTGGCGAACCTCGGCCACCCGGTGGGCGAGTGGGCGAGCGTGCTGGTCTCGGCGATCATCCTGATCCTGCTCTGGACCCACTCGGCGAGCGCGTACTTCCGAAGCGCCGAGACGGCGTTGCGCTAACCTCCTACCAGACGCGCTGCGTTCCGGCGGCGCCGAACTCGGGGGAGTCACCATGGCCAACGATCGACCCGGCGGCGTCACGCTCGTCGCCGTGCTCACCTGGATCTCGGGCTTGTTCGACGTCATCGGCGGCACGATCCTGCTGTTCCAGACGAGTGTCGCGGCGACCGTCGAGCAGTTCGGCGGTGCCAGCGCGCTCATCACCTCGGCGATCATCTCGATCCTGATCGGCCTGATCGTGATCATCGTGGCGGGCGGGCTGCTGCGCGGCAGCAGCGGAGCCCGCACGATCGTGACCGTCGTGCAGGTGCTCTCGATCGGAACCTCGATCTTCCTCGCGATCGCCCACCCCGCCCAGGCGATCGGCGAGTTCTTCAGTATCGCGATCGCGGTCATCGTGCTGGCCATTCTCTGGACGGGCCGCGCGAGCGCGTTCTTCCGACACTGAGCGCCTTGTCGGTATCCCATCGGTGCCGTGGGTCTCAGTTGTAGAGTCCTCACAGTGCCGTCGATGCGTCGTCGCGCCCGTTTGTAGGGCACGGACGCAGGGTTTCGGTGATGCACAGGCTCGACCTACCGTGGAACGAAGCCCAGACCGCACACGAAGGACGAGACACCGACGATGGTTGACACGGCACCCCGCACCGCATCGAAGACCTCCAAGACCACGGCGAGCCGGCCCGCCGGCGCCGCAGCGCCGCACGACCGCCCCGCGGCATCCGTGCCCGCGAACGGCGACACCGCAGCGACCCCGCAGGTCGATGTCGCCGCGCTCGGCCGCCAGCTGCTCGGCACCTGGGCCGACCTTCGACTCATCGCCCGCGAGCGCGCCGCGCAGCCGGAGCTGCAGCGCATCGAGGGCCAGTCGATGGCCGAGCACCGCGAGCGCGTGCTCGGCCAGCTGAAGATCCTCGTCGATCAGGGCGCCATCCACCGCGCATTCCCGAAGTCGCTCGGCGGATCCGACGACCACGGCGGCAACATCGCCTCATTCGAAGAGCTCGTGATCGCCGACCCGAGCCTGCAGATCAAGGCGGGCGTGCAATGGGGTCTCTTCGGCGCCGCCGTGCTGCATCTCGGCACCGAGCACCACCACATGACCTACCTGCCCGACATCATGTCGATGAAGGTGCCCGGCGCATTCGCGATGACCGAGACCGGTCACGGTTCGGATGTCGCGGCGATCGGCACCACCGCGACCTACGACGAGGCCAAGCAGCAGTTCGTCATCAACACGCCCTTCCGCGGTGCGTGGAAGGACTACCTCGGCAACGCCGCGCTGCACGGTACGGCCGCGGTCGTCTTCGCGCAGCTCATCACCAAGGGCGTCAACCACGGCGTGCACGCGTTCTACGTGCCGATCCGGGGCGTGAAGGGCGGCTTCCTCAAGGGCGTCGGCGGCGATGACGACGGGCTGAAGGGCGGCCTCAACGGCATCGACAACGGGCGCCTGCACTTCACGAACGTGCGCGTGCCGCGAGAGAACCTGCTGAACCGCTACGGCTCGGTCGCCGAAGACGGCACCTACTCGAGTCCCATCTCGAGCCCGGGCCGCCGATTCTTCACGATGCTCGGCACCCTCGTGCAGGGCCGCGTCTCGCTCGACGGTGCCGCGACGACGGCCGCCGCCATGGCGCTGACGATCGCGATCACCTACGGCAACCAGCGCCGCCAGTTCAACGCCGCGAGCGACACCGACGAAGAGGTGCTGCTCGACTACCAGCGCCACCAGCGCCGACTGCTGCCGAAGCTCGCGACGACGTACGCGCAGGTCTTCGCGCACGACGAGTTCCTCGTGAAGTTCGACGCCGTCTTCTCGGGCGCGGCCGACACCGACGACGATCGTCAAGACCTGGAGACGATCGCCGCCGCGCTGAAGCCCCTCTCGACCTGGCACGCGCTCGATACCCTGCAGGAGGCTCGCGAGGCGACCGGCGGGGCCGGCTTCCTCTCGGAGAACCGCATGGTCGGTCTGCGTCAGGACCTCGACATCTACGCGACGTTCGAGGGCGACAACAACGTGCTGCTGCAGCTCGTCGCCAAGCGCCTGCTCACCGACTTCTCGAAGCAGTTCGCGAAGGCCGATGCCGGCGCCATGGCCCGCTACGTCGTCGCACAGACGGCCGACCGTGCGTATCACGGCACGGGGCTCCGCAGCCTCGCGCAGACCATCGCCGACTTCGGTTCGACGGCGCGCTCGGTCTCGGAGCTCCGCGACGAACCCGCCCAGCGGGAACTGCTCACCGACCGGGTCGAGACCATGATCTCCGAGATCGCCGGCCGCCTGCGCGATGCGCGGAAGCTCCCGAAGGCCGAGGCCGCCGCGGCGTTCAACCGCAACCAGAACGAGCTCATCGAGGCGGCACGGGCGCACGGCGAACTGCTGCAGTGGGAGGCGTTCACCCGCGCACTCGCGAAGACCGCCGACCCCGGCACGAAGCAGGTGCTCACGTGGGTGCGCGACCTGTTCGGCCTCGGCCTCGTCGAGAAGCACCTCGCCTGGTACCTCATCAACGGCCGGCTCTCGCCGAAGCGCGCGCAGGCCGTCACCGCCTACATCGACCGGCTGCTCGAGCGGTTGCGCCCGCATGCGCAAGATCTCGTGGACGCGTTCGGCTACGGCCCCGAGCACCTGCGCGCGAAGATCGCGTCGGGTGCCGAGCAGGAGCGTCAGGACGAGGCTCGGGCGTACTACGCCGAACAGCGCGCGGCGGGCACGCTGCCCGTGCCCGAGAAGTCGAAGAAGAAGTAGCACCCCGATCACCGCGAGGGCCGGGCATCCGCGGATGCCCGGCCCTCGTCGCAGCGTCAGCGGCGCAGTCGCCGGTACGCGCTCGCGGCCAGCGGCAGGAAGACGGCGGTGATCACGAGCGGCCAGACGGATGCCGCGAGCACGGCGTTCTCGGCGAGCCACCCGCTCGTCGCACCCGTGGGGTTCCCGAACAGCTCGCGGGTCGCCGTCGCGGTCGCCGACACCGGGTTCCACTCGGCGATCACGCCGAGCCAGCCCGGCATCGTCTCGGCCGAGACGAACACGGTCGACAGGAACCCGATCGGCCAGACGAGCACCTGCACCGCGGTCGTCGCTCCGGCACTGCGGAACCGCAGGCCGAGGAAGATGCCGAGCCAGAGCAGTGCGAAGCGGAGCCACAGCAGCAGCACGATGCCGAGCGCGATCTCGCCGGGGCCGGTGGTCGGCCGCCACCCGATGAGCAGGCCGCCGAGCATGAGCACGCCGAGGCTCAGCGCCGAGGAGGCGAGGTCGGCGATGGCCCGGCCGAGCGCGACCGAGGCGCTCGCGATCGGCAGCGAACGGAACCGATCGGTGATGCCGCGCTTGGCATCCTCGGCCATGGCGGTCATGGTCGACTCGAGTCCGAAGAGCATCGTGAGCGCGAACATGCCGGGCAGCAGGAACGCGATGTAGTCGCCGCCGCCCGGAAGCTCGATCGCGCCGCCGAAGAGGAACCCGAACATCAGGATGAGCATGATGTTGAAGGCGAGCCCGAACACGATGCCCCAGGGCTCCCGAATCCAGTGCAGCATGTCGCGTTCGGCGATCAGCCAGCCTTCCCGGGCGGCGTTCGGGCGACGGTCGCGCGTGCGCGATGCGTCGGTGACGGCGGTGGGCGGGGTGACGGCGGTCATCGTGCCTCCTCGGCGGTCGGTGCGGCGGATGCGGTCGGTGCGGCGGATGCCACGGGCTGCGGCCCGGCCGCCGGCCCGGTGAGGTGCAGGAACACCTCGTCGAGGGTCGGCCGTCGCAGTGCGAGGTCGTCGACGGTCAGTGCAGCGGCGTCGAGCGCACGAACGATCGGCGCGAGCGCCTTCGGCCCGTCGGCCACCTCAACCGTGACCGTGCGCGTATCTGCGTCGACGGATGCCGCTGCCCCGACCACCTGCCCGATGAGCGAGCCTGCCTCGTCGAGCCGCGTGACCTCGGCGATGACGGCGGCGACCCGGTCGCCGCCGAGCCTGCGCTTGAGCTCGCCCGAGGTGCCCTCGGCGACGACACGGCCGTGGTCCATCACCGAGATGCGGTCGGCGAGCTGGTCGGCCTCGTCGAGGTACTGCGTGGTCAGCAGCACCGTCGTGCCGGCCGCTGCGATCTCGCGTACCGCCTGCCAGACCGTCGCCCGGCCGCGCGGGTCGAGCCCGGTGGTCGGTTCGTCGAGGAAGAGGATCGCCGGGGTCAGCACGAGGCTCGCGGCGATGTCGAGTCGTCGTCGCATGCCGCCCGAGAAGCCGGAGACTGCGCGGCTCGCGGCATCCGTCAGCTCGAAGGTGCCGAGCAGTTCCTCTGCCCGGCGTCGTGCGCGGGCCTTCGAGAGCCCACTGAGTCGCGCGAAGAGCACGAGGTTCTGTTGTGCGGTGAGGGCTTCGTCGACGGCGTGGAACTGGCCGACCAGGCCGATGCGCTCGCGAACGAGCGCGGGCAGCTTTCGCACGTCGATGCCGTCGATCGTCGCGGTGCCCCCGTCGATCGAGGTGAGCGTGGTGAGGCAGCGCACTGCGGTGGTCTTGCCGGCGCCGTTCGGGCCGAGCAGGCCGTGCACCGTGCCCGACTCGACCGTGAGGTCGAAACCGGCGAGCGCGTTCGTCGTTCCGTAGTGCTTCTGCAGGCCGGCTGCCTGCAGCGCTGGGGCGGGTCGAGCTGGCTTCGGAGTCATCGCTCTCTTTCTCTGTACGGTGTATGCCGAATTTGATCCGGGGCATTAGCGTACACCATACGGAGAGGCTAGGCTAGCCCGTATGGCGGGAGAATCCACCGGACGAGGAGAGCCTGATCGCACACTCAGGCTGCTCTGGCGAGCACACCTCGGTGAGCCGACCGGCTCCCGCGGACCCAAGCAGCGCTCGAGCGTCGACGAGGTCGTGAACGCGGCGGTCCAGTTGGCAGACGACGAGGGCATCGACGCCGTCTCGATGCGCCGCATCGCCGATCGGCTCGGCCTGAAGCCCATGTCGGTCTACACCTACGTGCCGGGCAAGGCCGAACTCATCGACCTCATGGTCGATCAGGTCGCCGGCGAGAGATCGCTGCCACCGCTCGAGGGCACGCTCCGCGAGCGGCTCACCCGCATCGCACGCCTGCAGTGGAACGAGTTCGTGCAGCACCCGTGGCTCCTCTCGATCGACACGAGCCGCCCGCCGCTCGGTCCGAACGTGTCCGACCACTGGGAGTGGTGCCTGCGCGCGATCGACGGCCTCGGGCTCTCCGATCTCGATATGGACCGGGTCATCAACCTGCTGCTGGGATACGTCGGCGGGCCGGCCGGCGCGTACGTCGACGCCGAGCGGTTGCACGCCTCGAGCGACGAAACCGACCTCGAGTGGTGGGAGCGCAACGCACCGCTGCTCGACGAGATCATGGACGCCGCCCGCTACCCCGTCTCGGGTCGCGTCGGCCAGGCGGCCGGCGAGGCTTACCAGTCGGCGAGTGACCCAGCCGACGCGTTCGAGTTCGGGCTCGCTCGCGTCATCGACGGCATCGAGGGCTACATCGCGGCGTCCGGGCGCCCGGGCGCTACTTCGACGGCGGCTTCATGATCGCCCCCGCGGCGAGGCCGACCACGACACCCGCCGCCGTCCACAGCCAGAAGCCGGTCCACAGGCTGATGGCGACCCCGACGATGGCTCCGACGATGAGGCCGACGATCAGCTGATTGCGGCGTGCGGAAGACTTCGGTTCGGCCATGACCTCAGCCTACGTCGGCGCCGGAGGCCGTCAGAGCAGTCGGAGCGCGCGCACGGCGTCGCGCTCCTCGACGAGTTCGGCGACGGATGCCTCGATGCGCTGCCGTGCGAAGTCGTCGACGGCGAGTCCCTGACGGATGCGCCAGGCACCGCCCACCGAGTCGACGGGGAACGAGCAGACGAGTCCTTCGGGTACGCCGTATGAGCCGTCGGAGACGACCGCCGCGCTCGTCCACCCGTCGGCGGTGCCGAGGGCCCAGTCGCGCACGTGGTCGATCGTCGCGCTCGCCGCCGAGCCGACCGACGACGACCCGCGCACCTCGATGATCTCGGCGCCGCGCTTCGCCACCCGGGGGATGAACTCATCGGCGACCCACGTGCGGGCGGCAGTGTCGCCGCCGAATCGCTCAGCGAGCAGCGCGGGCACCGAGTCACCTGCCGCGGTCGCGTGCGCGACGTCGGGAAACTGGGTCGCCGAGTGATTGCCCCAGATCGTGACCCCGCGGAGGTCGCCGACGGGACGCTCCACGGCGGCCGCAAGTTGCCCGAGCGCCCGGTTGTGGTCGAGGCGAGTGAGCGCCGTGAAGCGTTCGGCCGGCACATCCGGAGCGTGCGCCGAAGCGATCAGCGCGTTGGTGTTCGCGGGATTGCCGACGACGACGACGCGGACGTCGTCGGCCGCGCCCGCGTTGATCGCCGCGCCCTGCGGGCCGAAGATGCCGCCGTTGGCGGCGAGCAGGTCGCCGCGTTCCATGCCAGCGGTGCGGGGGCGCGCACCGACGAGCAGGGCGACGCCGGTGCCCTCGAACGCCGAGCGTGCGTCGTCGAAGACCTCGACGTGCGAGAGCAGCGGAAAGGCCGAGTCCGCGAGCTCGAGGGCGGCGCCCTCTGCGGCGCGCACACCCTGCGGGATCTCGAGCAGGTTGAGGCGCACCGGGGTGTCGGGCCCGAGCATCGCGCCCGAGGCGATGCGGAACAGGAGGGCGTACCCGATCTGGCCGCCTGCGCCTGTGAGCGTGACGGTGATCGGTTTCTTGGCGGCCATGCTTCGAGCGTAGCCGGGGCGCCGCCGCGGCGCGGCGCCTGGCCGCGGCATCCGCTGGTCGATACCGTGTCGCCATGAGAGAGATGTATCCGGAGATCGAGCCGCTGGAGACCGGCATGCTCGACGTGGGGGACGGCCAGCACATCTACTGGGAGGTGTCGGGCAATCGGCAGGGGAAGCCCGTCGTGTTCCTGCACGGGGGGCCGGGAGCGGGAACGACCCCCGAGCACCGCCGCCTCTTCGACCCCGAGCGCTATCGCATCGTGCTCTTCGACCAGCGGGGTTGCGGCCTGTCGATTCCGCACGCGAGCGAGCCCGGCGCGAGCCTCGACGCCAACACGACCTGGCACCTCGTCGCCGACATGGAGCGCCTTCGCGGGCATCTCAGCATCGACACGTGGCAGGTGTTCGGAGGCTCGTGGGGGAGCGCACTCGCACTCGCCTACGCGCAGACCCACCCCGAGCGGGTCACCGAACTCGTGCTGCGCGGCATCTTCACGCTTCGTCGCCAGGAGCTCGACTGGTTCTACGAGGGCGGGGCGTCTGCCGTCTTCCCCGACCTGTGGGCGGACTTCCTCGCTCCGGTTCCGCCGCTCGAGCGGGCACACCTGATCGAGGCGTACGCGCGGCTGCTCGCCGACCCGAACCCCGAGGTGCACGAGCCGGCCGCCATCGCGTGGGCGCGCTGGGAGTCGTCGACCATCACGCTGCTGCCCCAGCCGGCGAACGTCGCCCGCTACACCGCGCCCGAGTACGCCACGGCGTTCGCGCGCATCGAGAACCACTACTTCCGGCACGGCGGCTGGTGGGACGAAGGGCAGCTGATCCGGGATGCCTCGCGACTCCGCGACATCCCGGCCGTCATCATCCAGGGCCGCTACGACATGTGCACCCCCGCGATGACCGCGTGGGATCTGCACCAGGCCTGGCCCGAGGCCGAGCTGACGATCATCGACGACGCCGGGCACGCCTTCGACGAGCCCGGCATCCTCGATGCGCTCATCACGGCGACCGACCGGTTCGCCGCCGGAACCTTCGACGACGATGACGAAGTCGAAGACGAAGACGATGACGAAGACGATGACGAAGACGAAGACGGCGAGGATGACGCCGATGACGAGGAAGAGGCCGACGATGGTGTCGACCGCACCCGCTGATTCCGTCGAGGAGTAACGTCGGCTCATGACGTTCAATCCCGACGCCGACATCAGTAGGGGCAAGGCGTCGAAGCGCGGCCGCAACGCCGGAATCGCCGTGGGCGGCGGGCTCGGCGTGCTCGCCCTCTTCCTGATCTCCCAGTTCCTCGGCGTCGACCTGACCGGGCTCGGCGGCGGCGGCGAACAGTCCGCGGTGAACGACTCCGCGCTCGAGCAGTGCCTCACCGGTCAAGACGCGAACGAGAACGTCGAGTGCCGCATGAAGGGCGCGTCGGCGTCGCTCGAGGCGTACTGGCAGACCGAAGCGCCGGCGCTCGGCGTCGCCTACAACGCCCCGCAGGACTTCATCCTCTTCGAGCAGGCCGTCACGACGGCGTGCGGCGCCGCCTCATCGGCCACCGGGCCGTTCTACTGCCCGCCCGACCAGATCATCTACATCGACGTGAGCTTCTACGACGAGCTGCGCAGCCGCTTCGGAGCGAGCGGCGGCCCGCTCGCCGAGATGTACGTCATCGCGCATGAATGGGGCCACCACGTGCAGAACCTCGCGGGCGTGCTGCAACGCTCGCAAGACGGGCAGACCGGCCCGACATCGAACGCCGTGCGGGTCGAGTTGCAGGCCGACTGCTTCGCTGGTGCGTGGGCGGCGGAGGCATCCCGCGTGGCCGACGAGCGCGGCGTGCCGTTCCTGCAGCCGATCACGAAGGCGCAGTACGCCGATGCGCTGAGCGCGGCATCGGCGGTCGGCGACGACCGGATCCAGCAGGCGACGCAGGGACAGGTGACGCCCCACTCGTTCACGCACGGCACGAGCGAGCAGCGCATCGCATGGTTCGAGACCGGCTACGAGCAGGGCGCCGGCGCCTGCGACACCTTCAGCCCGAGCACCCTCTGACCGGCGGCCACTCGGCCGCCGAACGGATTTCGCCGCCCGGCGTCATGATCGGCCGCGATCGACGTCTCTTCTGTAAGCGCACCGACGACGTGCGCAGACAGGAGAGCGAGCATGGCCCGGCGACGACGCGACACCCCCACTCAACACCGCGAGTTCTTCCGAGCGGTCACGATCGACGAGACGGTCGCACTCGCGTGCACCTGCAACCGCGGCGCCGATCACTGGTACGCAGAACCGACGGGCACCCCGCCGGTGACGGGCACCCGCCTCGGCAAGCGCGTCGAGCAGCACGACACCCCGGAACCCGACCTGCTCGCCCTCAGTCTGCGAGCGCTGCAGCGATCGTCTGACCGAGCTCGACCGGCCTGGTGAACTGCGGCCAGTGGCCGGTCGGCAGGTCGACGTAGTTCACCTGCTCGACCTTCGCGAGTTCGCGGGTCATCGGTGCGTCTGCTGCGATCCACTCGGCGAGCAGCCGGCTCGGGAACTCGCACGCGATGATCGTGATCGGCACGTCGTAGCGACGCTCGTCGCCGAGGCGGATGGGGTCGGTGGCGACCGCCGACGGCTGGGGGACGGCGCGAGCCCTGAACTCGGAGCGGAGCCCGTCGTCGAGGTCGACGAGGTCTTCGTCGCTGAACGCCTCCCACGGCGGGAGCGGCAGGTCGGCGCCCTCGACGGGCAGATCGTCGTTGATCACGTCGCCCTCGGCGACCGGCCCGGAGTCGACGTAGACGACACGTGCGATGCGGTCGGGGCGAGCGTCGACGACGCCGTGGGCGACCGTGCCGCCGCCCGAGTGGCCGACGAGCACGACGGGCTCGTCGAAGCCGTCGACCACCTCGACGACGGCATCGATGTGGGTGCGCAGGCCGATGTCGGAGCGGTCGGCGTCCGCCGACTCGAGGCCGGGCAGGGTGAGCGGATGCACGCGGTGGCCCGCCTCTTCGAGCAGCGGGGTGACCCGTTGCCACGATGACGCGTCGAGCCAGAAACCGGGGATGAGAATGACGTCCATGCGGTGACGCTATCCCCGACCTCCGACACGGGGAACTGCGACGGCCGCCCCTCGGGCGACCGAGACGCGGGGGCGCCGCCCGACGTTCGCTGTCGCGAGCACGACGATGCCCGCGGCGAGCACGACGAGTCCGAGCAGTGCGCCGCCGGTGAGCGCCTCGCCGAGCAGCGCGACACCGAGGATGCCCGCGGTCAGCGGCTCGGCGAGGGTCAGCGTCGACGCCGTGGCGGGGGCCAGTCCGCCCAGCCCGTACCCGAAGAGGAGGTAGGCGACGGTCGTGGTGACGAGGCCGAGCCAGAGCGCCATCACGAGTCCGGGCGCGGTCGCGAGCCACGAGACATCCGTCGTCGCGAGCACTGGGATGCTGCAGACCGCCGCCGCGCCGAAGAGCGCCCCCATGCTCGACGACGCGCTCCAGCCGCGATCGAGCAGTGCCTTCGCGGCGAGCGTGTAGACGGCGTACGAGGCGCCGGCGCCGAGCGACGCGGCGAGGCCGAGCGGGTCGGCCCCCGCGGATCCGCCGCCGCCGGTCGCGGCCGCGAGGATGCCGACGCCGAGGGTCGCGATGGCGGTCGCGACGGCCCAGCGGTGGCCGGGATAGCGGCGCCGCAGCATCCAGTCGAGTCCGCCCGTGATGACAGGGGCCGAGCCGAGCGCCACGACGGTGCCGACGGCGACGCCGTTCGCGGCGGTGCCCGCGAAGAACGCCGGCTGGTAGGCGAGCACGCCGGCAGCGCCGATGGCGACGACGAGCCATGAGGGCAGCGGATGCCGCGTGGCGATGCCGGCGGCCGGCGCGACGGGGGCGCGGGCGGCCGCGCGTCGGCGCGCGGCGAGGATCGGAACGAGGGCGATGAGCCAGAGCGCGCCGCCGCCGATCAGGATCCGTGCCGCGCCCACCGAGGCCGCGCTCGCATCGGGGCCGAGCGCCTGCGCGGTGCCGGTGGTGCCGAAGCAGACGGCCGCGAGCAGTACGGCGGTCACGAATCTCATGCCATATTGTTCCACAATCCCGCGTGCGGTGGTGCGCGGGCGCCTCGCCGCAGGCGGGTAGGCTCGCGGATGTCGTGCGCGCGATCCGGCGACGAAGCCGTGGGCGCAGCCGACATCCGTGACCCGAAACGGAAAGGACTCCTGTGCGCGCCGTGCTCTTCAACGCCTTCGGTGAGACGCCCGAACTCGTCGACGTGCCCGAGCCCGAGTGTCCGCCGCGCGGCGCCGTCATCCGGGTGCGCGCGACCGGCGTGTGCCGCAGCGACTGGCACGCCTGGATGGGGCACGACGAGACCGTGTCGCTCCCGCATGTGCCCGGGCACGAGTTCGCCGGCGAGATCGCCGTGCTCGGCTCCGAGGTCGACCCGGCGGCGGGCTGGGCGGTCGGCGATCGCGTCACCGCCCCGTTCATCTGCGCGTGCGGCCGCTGCCACGAGTGCCTCACCGGCAACGAGCAGGTCTGCGACCACCAGTCGCAGCCGGGCTTCACCCGCTGGGGCTCGTTCGCCGACTTCGTCGCGATCGACGAGGCGGAGCTGAACCTCATCGCCCTGCCCGATTCGCTCGGCTTCGTCGAGGCGGCCTCGCTCGGCTGCCGGTTCGCGACGGCCTACCGGGCCATCGTCTCGCGTTCGCGACTCGCTCCCGGCGAGCAGATCGCGGTGCACGGATGCGGCGGGGTGGGCCTCTCCGCGATCATGATCGCCGTCGCGGCGGGCGTGAAGGTCTACGGCGTCGACGTGTCGGATGCCGCGCTCGCCGCGGCCGAGGGGCTCGGCGCCGTGCCCGTGCAGGGCGGCGAGGGCGCGGCCGATCGCATCCTCGAGATCTCGGGCGGCGGTGTGGATGTCTCGGTCGACGCCTACGGCTCGTCGCAGACGTCGTTCGCCTCGGTGCGCAGCCTGAAGAAGCGGGGCCGGCACGTGCAGATCGGCCTCATGGTCGGCGATTCCGCGCTCGCCGCGATGCCGATGGACGCCGTCATCGACGGCGAACTCGAGATCCTCGGCAGTCACGGCATGGCGGCCCACGAGTATCCTTCGATGCTCGGCGCCGTCGCCTCGGGTGACTTCCGCCCGATCGAGCTCGTCGGTCGGCGCATCACCCTCGACGAGGTGCCGTCGGCGCTCGCGGCGATGGGCCGGGCGGGCGGCGCAGGCTCGGGCATGACCGTCGTCGAGCTGTAGCGGCATCCGCTCGCCCTGCTCGTCAGGTGCCCATCGGATGACCCCGTAGCATGACGGGGAACCCTCAGGAGGAATCGATGAGCGATGGTCGTGCCGCACCCGCAGGCTGGTATCCCGATCCGAACGATGCCGCAGCGCAGCGTTGGTGGGACGGTGCGCAGTGGACCGAGCACCGGGCTGCCGCCCCGGTGACGGCATACCCCGCCGCCCCCGCCTACGTGCCGGCTGCGGAGGGCGGGCGCCCTGCGCCGTACGGCGGCGCCGAAGCCGCGCGCATGCCCGAGGGCACTCCGGTCGACACGCTCTGGATCTGGCTGATCGTGGCCCTGCCCGTGCTCGCCGCGCTGCCGATCTTCTTCTGGGACCTCGAGGCGTACGTGATGTCGTCGATGTCGGTGGATGCTTCGGCGAACCCGGTGCTCGCCGCGCTCGGCCCCTACACCGACCCGTGGTATCTCGCGCTGATGTTCGGCAGCTGGATCGCCTACGGGCTCGTCGTCTGGTTCGCCTACCTCGACTACGCGGCACTCAGGCGGCTCGGCTACGCGCGCCGCTTCCACTGGGCGTGGGCATTCCTCTCCTCGCTCGTCTACGTCATCGGCCGTTCGGTCGTGGTGCGGGGGCAGGCCGGTCGCGGGTTCCTGCCGATGGCGGCGGCGATCGCGTTGTCGGTCGTGCTCACGATCGGCGTGGTGACGTGGGTCGCGGTCATGATGGTGAACCTCTTCTCGAGCTCGATGGAGATGTACTCCTCGTACTGACCGCCGCGACCGAGCAGAATGGGGCGATGGACCCCGTCGCCGCGCTCGAGGAGATCGCCTTCCTGCTCGAACGCGATCGCGCCTCGGCGTACAAGTCGAAGGCGTTCCGGCGGGCGGCCGAGATCATCCGCCCGCTCGACGCCGAAGAGGTCGCGGCTCGCGTCGGCGACGGCCGGTTGAAGCGCACGGCCGGCATCGGCGACTCGACGCTCGCGGTCATCGCCCAAGCGGTCGAGGGCGGCGTGCCCGCGCGTCTCGCGGAGCTCCGGGCGAAGGCCGGCCTCTCGCCCGAGGGCGCGCGCACCGGTCTCCGCGCGCAGTTGCGCGGCGATCTGCACAGCCACACCGACTGGTCCGACGGCACGACGAGCCTCGAGACGATGGCCAGGGCGGCTGAGGCACTCGACCTCGAGTACCTCGCCGTCACCGACCATTCGCCGAGCCTGCGCGTCGCCAACGGGCTGAGCGCCGAGCGACTCACGGCACAGCGGCACGCGATCGCCGAGGCGGCGGCGGGGGCCGGCGGCATCCGTCTGCTTCGCGGCATCGAGGTCGACATCATGCTCGACGGCACCCTCGACCAGACTCCAGAGATGCTCGACGGGCTCGACGTCGTGGTCGCGAGCGTGCATTCCAAGCTCCGCACCGAGGCGCCCGAGATGACGAAGCGGATGCTGCGCGCCATCGCAGACCCGCACACGAACGTGCTCGGGCACTGCACCGGCCGGCTCGTCGAGGGCGCGCGCGGCACTCGCCCGCCGTCGACCTTCGACGCGCAGCCGGTCTTCGAGGCGTGCGCCGAGCACGGCGTCGCCGTCGAGATCAATTCGCGGCCCGAGCGGCAGGATCCGCCCGATGAGCTGATCGCGGTCGCGCTCGAGGCGGGGTGCCTGTTCTCGATCGACAGCGATGCGCACGCTCCGGGGCACCTGACGTTCCTCGAACTCGGGGCCGCCCGCGCGACGGCGAACGGCGTGCCCGCCGAACGCATCGTCACGACATGGCCGGTCGAGCGGCTGCTCGAGTGGAGTCGCGACCGCTCGGCGTGAGCTGCTCTCCTACGAACCCGGACGCTGCGATGTGCCCTGATGCGGCGGCAGGTGCGTGCCGCGGTGGATCTCGGTGAGGCTCGCGTGTCCGGGGGATGCGGGGTCGTCGACGATCGGTCTGTCGGCCATGAACAGTCGGATGAGATGGGCGAGCTCACCCGAGTGGCTGAAGTTGATCGCGTGCGCCGCGCCCTCGATCTTGACGAGCAGCACGTGGTTGTCGGTCGCTGCGGCGACCTCCTGCACCCGGGTCGCACCGGGCATGAGCGGATCGCGTTCGCCGATGACGACGAGCGTCGGAACGTGGAGCTCGAGCAGACGTTCGAGCGACGGGTACTGCGTGAGGGCCCGGAACATCTTGAAGGTGCTGGGCACGCCGAAGCGAAGGTAGTCGGGCACGGCGACCTTCATCATGCGCGGGGGCTCGCGGCCGCCGTCACGGGTGAGCTGGCCGACCGCGCGGCCGAGCGGCTGGTTGTAGACGCCGCCGGCCGGTGAGACGAGCACGGCCCGCTCGATGCGCTCGGGGTAATGGTGTGCGAATTCGAGGATGACCGGGCAGCCCATCGAGTTGCCGACGAGGGTGGCCTTCTCGATGCCGCGATCGTCGAGGAAGCGGGCAGCAGCGTGCGCGAGGTCGGGCACGTCGAGCGCATTCGCGGCCCTGCCGCTGCGGCCGAAGCCGGGCAGGTCGGGCACCAGGGTGTGGAACTGGTCGGCGAGGCGCTCTGCGGTCGGCAGCAGGTATCGCCCCGAGAGGCCGAAACCGTGCAGGTGCATCATCGCCGGGGCATCCGGTGGCTGCGGGGATTCGCGGTAGAACAGGGCGATGCCGTCGACCGTGGTCCACCGCTCGGCCAGACTCGACTCCGGCCGCCTGGGAGGCCGCCGGGGCGCCGCTTTCGTGCCCATAGCGTCGATCATCCTCGCCGCCGGAATCCCCGTCAACGGCGTGGTGCTGGCACACTCTCCTACTGATGCGTCTGGCGCATCAGTACGTGAGTCTGGCCGCACCTGATGCGCCTGGCCGCACCTTGACGAGCCGGGGTCTTCTACGCCGAGGCGCCGGGGCTCGATTCGCGCGTGCGCGCGCAGCCGTCCGGGATGTCGATCCGTTCACTGACCCAGACGGGTACGAGTGGACCGGTTCGTGACCGGTGGTTCGGGAGTCGCGCGTCGTCGGTGAGATGGTCAGCGTAGCGCGCTCAGATACCGGCGTCGGGCAATCTGCTGAGCGATGCGGAGTAGCGGATAGAGCGCCCGCCACGGTTGCTGGGGCGCCGGGCGCGTGAGCGATCGGATGGTGAGGAACACGTCCTCGACTTCGCGGTGGACGATGAATGCTTCCTCGCCGTCGACGGGGTGCCCTGGGAGGGTTCGGTAGGAGAACCCGACGCGTGATCCGGTGGCGATGACGGACACCACTCGGACGGGTTCGTGGACGGTGATGCCGGCCACCCGGGCGGTGATCGTGAGTTCCATGCCCGGCGAAACCGGTTGCGCGTCGGGTACGGTGAATCCGCTCCGGGTCTTCACCTTCCAACGGAGGACATCGTGTACGGCGCGCTCCCAGACCTCGTCGCCGTGTCCGATCCCGGTCGATGCTTCGGAGCGATGGAACGAGCTCGACTCGTCGACGGGCCATGCCTGCAGCTGAGGGTCGGTCATGTGGTGCCGGTCGCCTCCTCGAGCACCGCAACGAGGTGGCGGTTGCGGATGCGGATCAGCCGGCGCAGGTAGGGCACCAGCGCCGTGCGCTCGGCGAGCCGTCCGAAGATCGGCGACCCGATCGTCAACGTGTCGACCATGACGGTGATCTCGCCGTCCCGGCCGAACGAGTGCTCATGGCGAAAGGAGCGGAACGGTCCGCTGGTCTGCTCGTCGACGAACCGATCGGGTCGATCAAGACTGGTGATCTGCGCGGTCATCGTGAACCAGACCCCGAAGTGCCGCGCACGCCAGGTCACGGTCTCGCCGAGCCCGATCGATCCGCCGGTGACACCGCCGATCGCTCGCTCGCTCGACTGCCGCATCGACGCCACGTGCTCGTCGATGCTCAGGGAGGCATCGAACAGCTGCTCCACCGGCACTGTCGTTCGGGTGACGAGAGAAAAGGAACTGACCACGCATCGATCCTGTCAGGTGGGCCGCCTCCGACCTCGATTGAGGATGCTTCCGATCTTGCTGCAGAGATGTGCAGTGGGAGTCACGGAAGGGAGAACTCTCTGAGTTGACGGCGCGAGGTGAGGTCGAGCTTGCGGAAGATGTTCCGCAAGTGGGCTTCGATCGTGCGCGGACTCAGGAACAGTTGCGAGCCGACTTCTCTCGACGTCGCCCCGGTGGCCACGAGGCGCGCGATGTGAAGCTCCTGGGCGGTGAGTTCGTCGGTGGACCGGGCGGTTCGTTTGCGCGGATGCTCCCCGGTGGCGCGTAGCTCACGGGCGGCTCGTGAGGCGAACGCCTGCGCACCCATGTGCGACAGAAGCTCGTGGGCCTCCCGCAGCTGTTCGCGTGCATCCTGCCGACGACCCTCGCGGCGCAGCCACTCCCCGTAGACCAAGTGGGCGCGGGCGGTTTCGCCGGTCATCCTGGAGTCTCCGAGGAGTGCCAGCGCCTCACGGTAGTGGTCTTCGGCATCGGGGCCGGTGCTCGTCAGTGCCCGTGAACGTGCCTCGAGGCCGAGCGCCCACGGCGTGCCACAGGCACGGGCTCGCGAACTCAACCGCTCGAGCGCGAGTGCCGCGCGTTCCGGGTCGCCGGCACGAACGGATGCTTCGATCAGCTCGGGCAGGCTGACGCTGCTGATCGACAGCTCGTCGGTGCTGCACGCCCTCGCCGCAGCCTCCTGAGCGGCCGGATACTCGCCGAGCCCGTTGTGAAGCACTGCTGTCGCATACTGTGCCAAGGCAACCTCGGCACCGTCCTCGGGGTAGCTGGCATCGTGGAATGTGAGATCGCTCAGTTCGGTCGTCACAGCTCGGTCGCCACACCAGGCAGCCAGGATGGTGTGCGCGTGACGCAGCTGAACGCCGCCGGTCGAGTCGGTGATCGCCGACGCCTCGGCAGCCAACTCGCCGGCGCGGGCGAGCTGCCCGCTGATGACGAGAACGTTGGCCTGGAAGTTCAGGGCGGCGGGGAGCCCTGCCAGTGCGCCGGCGGCACGCGTCAGGCGAACGGTGCGGTCGGACAGCACGTGAGCCAGCTCGTCGTCGAGGATTCCGACGGCGATTCGGCCCGCCAGCCACAGCCACGGCTGATCCCGATCGTCGTGCACAACGTCCGCGCGGTCGGCGTCACGAAACGCCTCCAGCGCGAGCCGCAGTCGAGGAACCCCTGCCGAGTACCCCCGGGCCATGGTCGTCGCAAGTCCGTCCAGGAGCAGGTCGACCGGCCGCGCCGTCGGCCCCGGGTCGCAAGCGACAAGCGTCGCCTCGGCGATGCCCGCACCGGCGGAGCCGCCGTTGATGATCGCCGCATCGAGTGCGTAGAGGTACGTCTCGCGAGACAGCGCTGCGTCCAACGGGGCGAGCATCCTGGCGGCATCCAGCAGCATTCCCGGCGCCTCCGTGCCACGCGACACGTGGAACGCGATCTGAGCGCGCAGCAGATCGACTCGTGCGCGCTGCAGCGTGTCGAGCGGCCCGGCCTCCGCGACCGCGAGCAGTTCCAGGGCGGCATCCGATGCACCGGCCTCGTGCTTGGCATGCGCGGCGTCCAACGCGCGTCTCGTGCGGTCGGACGGCTCGGGCGTCAGCTCTGCGGATCGCTGCATGAACGCTCCCGCGGCTGCGAATCCGCCGCGGGCACGCGCTCGCCCTGCTGAACGCTCCAACTCTGCTGCGGCCTGCTCGTCGGCGCCCATGACCGCTTGCGCGCCGTGCCATGCGCGCCGGTCGGGGTCGAGCAGGGGGTCGGTTGCCGTGGCCAACGCGCTGTGCGCCCGGCGGCGGTCGGGCGGGGTTGCGGCCCGATACACCGCCGAGCGCACCAGCGGATGGCGAAACCGCACTCGGGAGTCGATCTCGAGCAACCCGGCGGATTCCGCCGGCGCGGCCGCCTCAGGGGAGATCTCGAGCTGAGCAGCCGCGCGCCACAGCAGAGCCGCGTCTCCCGTCGGTTCGGCCGCGGCCACCAGCAGCAGAGCCTGCGTGGTCTCTGGCAGGCTGCCCGAGCGGCGTCGGAAACTGTCTTCGACGCGGCCCGGGACATCCATGAGGTCTGGCAGTTGGAAGCCTCCCGCAAGCCGAGCAGGTTGCATGCTCCCGGGCAGCTCGAGCAGCGCGAGCGGGTTTCCCCGCGCCTCCGCGATGATCCGGTCGCGAACGCCGTCGTCGAACGCCGCCCGCACGGCTGTGCCCAGCAGCACCCGGGCATTCGTCTCGTCGAGCCCGTTCAGACGCAGATCGGGCAGGCCGGCGAACGTATGTGCAGTGCCCTCTGCGGGGTCGCGCACACCGAACACCAACACCAATTGCTCGGCCGACACCCGCCGGGCCACGAACGCCAGCACCTCGGCGGACGCGTGGTCGAGCCACTGCGCATCGTCGGCGAGACAGAGCAACGGGCCATGCTCGGCGACCTCGGCGAGAAGGTTGAGGGTCGCCAATCCGACGAGGAACCGGTCTGGAGCGGCACCGCCTTGCCTGCCCAACGCCACTCCGAGGGCGATCTGCTGCGGTTCCGGCAGCACCCCTATGCGGTCGAGCAGCGGTGCACACAACTGATGCAACCCGGCGAACGCGAACTGCGATTCGGCCTCGACTCCCGTCGATGACTCCACCCGGAACCCGGATGCTTCTGCCATGTCGCGCAGGTGATCGAGCAGGGCGGTCTTCCCGATTCCAGCCTCGCCGCGCACGACGAGCGCCCCGCTGCGCCCGGCTTGCGCCGCGGCCAGAAGTTGCTCGAGCTCGTGGCGCTCAGAGCGCCTGTCCAGAAGCTTCGGCACGTTTCGCTCCCATGCAGTGTCGGATGGCACCGCCTGCCCGAAACCATGTGGTTTCCACAGCAATTATCCCTGACGCGGGTGTCGACGGCCCGAACAGCCGTCGGTGACATCCGGAGATCAACTCGGTGGCTTCCACCGACGCGAAGCGGCCCGTGCCGGTGCGAGCCTGACAGCACGGTGGAGACCCGCGAGTCGGGGAACCAGCCGAACCGAATCTGCATGAAGGACTTTCGAGAGGGGAAACGACATGGGACACATCGCCGTCGGGGAGGAGAACAGCACGCCGATCGGGCTGTACTACGAGGATCATGGCGCAGGCCAGCCTGTGGTGCTCATCCACGGGTATCCGCTGAACGGCCAGAGCTGGGAGCGTCAGACCCGGGAGTTGCTCGCTGCCGGATACCGGGTCATCACCTATGACCGTCGGGGCTTCGGCCAGTCCTCGAAGGCCGGTTCGGGCTACGACTACGACACCTTCGCCGCCGATCTGAACACGGTGATGGAGACCCTCGACCTCCGAGACGTCATCCTCGTCGGGTTCTCGATGGGAACCGGCGAACTCGCCCGTTACGTGGCACGATACGGCCACGAACGGGTCGCGAAGCTCGCGTTCCTCGCCGCCCTGGAGCCGTACCTCGTCGCCCGGTCGGACAATCCCGAGGGCGTTCCCCAGATGGTCTTCGATGAGATCGAAGCACAGGCGAGGGATGATCGGTACGCCTGGTACACGCAGTTCTTCACCGACTTCTACAACCTCGACGAGACCCTCGGCAACCGAATCAGCCAGGAGGCCGTCACCGGCAGCTGGCAGGTCGCGATCTCGAGCGCACCCGTGGCGGCGTCTGCCGTGGTGTCGTCGTGGATCGAAGACTTCCGTGGGGATGTCGAGGCGGTTCGCGCCAGCGGCAAGCCCGCGCTCATCCTCCACGGCACGGCCGACAGGATCCTCCCGATCGACGCGACGGCCCGCCGGTTCCGGCAGGCGCTGCCCGACGCGCAGTACGTGGAGATCACCGGGGCTCCGCACGGGCTGCTGTGGACGCACGCCCCCGAGGTCAACGCCGTGCTGCTCGCCTTCATGGCACCGCACCTCGACTGACGGCGCCGCAGAGCCGCCGTCGACGACCCGTCTCAGAAGGAGCCGACGATGAATGAACCGAGCAGCTCGACCGGGGCGACCCGCGCTGCGAACCCGGCCACCGCTCGTGATCGTGCCACCCGCCCCAGCGGTTTCAGCGTCGCCGCGGTGCTCGGCGGCACCCTGTTGGGCCTGGCCGGCACGCAGCGCCCCCGCATCCCGCACCGACGACCGCCTCGGGCAGAGAAATGACACCCCGTTCAGCCGCGGTGACTGCCGGCGGCTTCACGCTGCCTCTCTGCACCGAGACGGTTCCGGTCACACGAGTCCGACCCGACGATCTGGGTCTCGCCACCGCATCGATAGTGGCCTATCACGCACGACGCGCAAGCGCGCACCCGTCAACCCAACCATGCCCGTCGCGAATCACATCGAGTCAGGAGACACCATGACCGTACGACTGCTCAACCCCGACAAGGCCGGCCCCGACCCGCTGTACCATCACGTCGCCGTCGCGACCGGGGACACCCATGTGCACATTGCGGGCCAGGTCGCATGGGACGAGAACGGCGAGCTGGTCGCCGGTGTCGAGCAGGCCTCACGCGAGTTCGATCTGCCTCGACCGCCACTCGCCGCGATCGGGGTCGACATCCTGTTCGATGAGGGCATCCTTGTTGAAGCGGAGGTCACCGCCATCGTCGACACCTCTCGCCCTGGCCCGTCCCTGCAGGGCGGACGGTGAAGCCCGATACCGAAGGAGCAGCCGATGCCCTGGAGCACGCGTGAGCTGGCAGAACTCGCCGGCACGACCGTGAACACGATCCGCCACTACCACCGGCTCGGTCTGCTCGACGAACCCGAGCGCCGGTACAACGGGTACAAGCAGTACGGCGTGCGAGACCTGGTGCGCCTGCTGAGGGCCCGACGGCTTGCGGAGCTGGGGGTTCCCCTGTCGCGGATCGGGCAGGTCGGCGCAGGTGACGAGAGCACGCCGGATGCGCTCCGGAAATTGGATGCAGAACTCGCGGCGAGTATCGAGCGTCTGCAGCGGGCTCGCACTGACATCGCCGTGATCCTGCGTGAGAATGCGCCTGCGGATGCGCCGGCCGGGTTCGCGTCGGTCGCGTCGCGCATGTCGGAGGCGGACAGCTCGATCATCCACATCTACACGCAGCTGTATGACGAAGAAGCTCTCGCCGATCTGCGGCGCATGGTTGAAGTCGACGCCGACGCCGGCGCGGTCGGGGAAGCGATCGATGCGTTGCCGGAGAACGCGGATGACGCGACTCGACAGCGACTTGCAGAGCGGCTCGCTCCAGCCCTCGCGCAGAACCTGGTCGAGTATCCGTGGCTGGCGGACCCGGCAGGGCATCTGTCGAAGAGTGAACGCGTCACCCAGCAGACGTTCATCGAGGCAGCGGTCGAACTGTACAACCCCGCACAGCTCGACGTTCTCGGTCGCGCCGGCGTGCTCGCTCAAGAGCAGTTGCGCACCGAACGAGGGAAGGCCCCGGACGATGCGTTCTGAGACGACCACGACCATCCAGCGAATCGAGAATGCCGCGATCGCGGTGGCGATTCTGCTCGCAGTGATTGCGTTCGGTCAGCCCTGGTGGCTGCTGCTCGCCGCGTTCCTGCTGTTCGATCTCTCCGCTGCCGGCTATCTGCGAAGCGCTCGCATGGGCGCCGTCACCTACAACGCGGTGCACAACTACGCCGGCCCGGCGATCGTGTTCTCGCTCTACGTGATCCTGCTCATCATGGATCGTCATGTGGTCTGGCTTGCCCTTCTCGCGGCGTGCTGGGCGTTTCACGTCGCCGTCGATCGAGCGCTCGGGTACGGACTCAAGCTGGAGGATTTCGCTCATACGCACCTCGGGCGGATCGGCCGGCGGTCGCAGATCACGCCAGACTGAGGCAGCCGGCCGGTTCTGAGGTGCTCGCGAACGATGGAGGGAGACCCGTATGGGGTCGGCCAAGAGACCGAGGAGCGACATCTTCCGGGTCTGGGTGAGCAGCGCGGTCGCTTCCGTCGCCGCTCTCGCGGTGCTGGCGATCCTGGTGTACGTCGTGCACATCGACCTCCGCGAGCTGGACCAATGGATCGTGCCGGTCTACGCGATCTCGTGGCCCGTGTACACCGCGCTGTACGTGGGCTGGGGATACCGGGTGTACTCGCGCCTCGACCATGCCTCACTCAGGCGCGTGACCGTCGCCGAGAACCGGCATGAACACCGTTCGCTGCCGCGATTCCTCGGCCTGACCGGCACGACCAACACGACCATCTCGGCCGCCGTCGTGGCCGTCGCCGTCACCGTGGCGATCGCCCAGCAACCGGCGTTTCGCGGAGAACCCCTCTACATCGTTCTCGCGCTGCTCACCGTCGCGAGCTCCTGGATCCTGATGGTCTTCTCCTTCGCGCAGAGTTATCTCCGGCTGGGGGCCGGGGCCGGAGACGGCGACGGAGACGGCGACGGTGCTCACTTCCGTTTCCACCTCCCCGACCGCGCGCACTTCAGCGACTACATCACGTTCGCCGTGCTGATCTCCACCATGGCCGCCACGACCTCAGCCGACCCCGCCTCCCGTACGGCCTGGCGCATCGTGCGCGGCAACGTCGTCATCGCCTTCGTCTTCAACTCCGTCATCATCGCCATGATGGTCTCGTTCCTGTTCGGCGGACTGTCGGGGTAGCGAACGATCAGCGGAAGCAGCCGGGTCAGGCGGAAGTGAAGGGGCTCTGCTTCTGGCTCACAGGACTTGACCATGTTCTGAGAACGCGGTTTCTACTGGGGAACAGCCGGGACGAATCTCGGCGTTCGCCACCCAGTTCGAGGAGCTCACCGTGAATCCCGTCGAGGAACTCATCCGCAATTTCCAGGATCTCGTGGCCCAGGTGCCTGAGATCTTCCAGCCGTTCATCGTCTTGCTGGCCGGCGCCGTTCCCTTCATCGAAGGCGAGGGGGCAGCCATCATCGGCATCGTCGGCGGAATCAATCCCATCATCGCGGGCATCGCCGGCGCCGCGGGCAACTTCGTCGCCGTACTCGTCGTCGTACTCGTCACCTCGCGAGCTCGCAGCGCCGTCGTGAGTCGTCGTTCGGCACGCGCACCGGCGACGGTGGGCGCCCCGGCAACCGTGGGCGCTTCGCGTTACGCGGGCGCTTCGCGATACGCGGATGCCCCGGAGCTCGAGGAGCCCGCGCCCGCCAAGCCGGAGTCGAAGGGCCGTCAGCGCTTCAAGAGATGGCTCATCCGATTCGGCGTGCCCGGGGCCAGCATCCTCGGCCCGCTCGCGATCCCGACGCATTTCACGGCCGCCATGCTCGTCGCCGGAGGAACCCCTCGAGCGTGGGTGCTGCTCTGGCAGGCCATCGCCATCGCGCTGTGGACGACGGTGGGCACGGTCTCGGTCTGGGCCGCTCTCACCTTCGTCGTCGGCGTCTGAGCACCTACGACCTCGTCCGCGCACGTCCGTCGACGAGAACAACAGAGTCGACGAGAACAACAGAGTCGACGAGAGCACAACAGGGTCGACGAGAGCACAACAGGTCGACGAGAGCACGACAGAAAGGAACGACCGATGATCCCGCATCCCGACGGCCCACTCGCCCGCCCCGAACCCGCGAGCCCCCGCGAGAACACCCCCTCCGACGCATCCACCTTGGCGGAGGACCTGCTCCTCCTGCTGTTCCAGCCCGACTCCGGAGCGATCGCCGGCGAGAACACCCTGTTCTACATCCTCGCGGGAGCAGTGGTCGCAGACCTCGCCCTCGGCGACCACGTGAGGACGAGCCGGAACACGAAGGTGGAGGCCGTCGAGCACCGGCCGCCGGCCGATGACATCCTCCGAGCCGCCTGGGACTACGTCTCTGAGAAGCCAAGGGGCGTCCAGACGATCCTCGCTGCGATCGGGCCGACGCTGCGGGGGCCACTGCTGGAGCGGCTCATCGAACGCGGCGACGTGCGCCGAAGCACCCGCAAGGCACTCGGGTTGTTCGAGATGGCCGTACTCGAAGACGGCGGGACCGCTCGTCGCGATCGCCTGATCGCCGAGATCCGCGACGTGCTCGTCGACGGCGCGGAGCCGTCGCCCCGTGTCGCCGCGCTCGCCGCATTGCTCTCCGGAAGCGGCACACTTCCCCAGTTCCATCGTGAGATTCCCTGGTCGTCGCCGGTCATCACCAGGGCGAAGGAACTCGAAAGGGGCAACTGGGGGGCCGGAGCCGCCGCCGAGGCCGTCGCCCGCACCATGACGGCGATCATCGTCAACAACGTCATCATCGCCGCGGCCGTCCTTCCGCGGAATAGCTGAGCCCCGGCATCCGCTCGACGGCGTCGCGGATCGTGATGATGTGCCGGAGGTCGTATCGATCCGTGGTCGGCTTCGGGGTACGGTCCAGAAGAGGGCCACGTGCAGCGTGGCCACCGTCGAATGCCCGAGAACGGCAAGTGGGGGATGGAATGCGGATGGATGTGCCTGCGGTCTCCGGTTCGGTGATCGCCGAGTTGCATGCGCGGCTGCTGCAGCGAGGGAGCGTGTTGGCGACTGCTGATGCGCTCGACGGTGGGCTGGAGTTTCAGGTCGAGTCGATCCTTGCGGAGACGTTCTCGCAGTTGGGCGACGGCGGGGTCGGCTCGCCGCTCGTCGCGGTTGAGTACAGCGAGCTCGAGGTGTTGAGTGCGCACGGACAGCTGTCGGCTGCGTTGGACATCGATCCATCTGAGGCGCTGATGGCCGCGGAACTGCTGTACGGCGTGGCGTTGCCGCTCGTTGCCGACGCCGCTGCCGAAGCGTCCGGTCAGCGACGGGACCTGGATGTCGCGCGGGCGTTGCATCATGCGATCTGGCGGCGGTTCCCGCCCGGCGCCATCGCCTATGTGGAGGTGCTCCGGCATCAGCTGCGGTCGACGCATCGTGAGGCGCGGTTACGACTCGCGCGCGAGCTGCACGATCGGATCGCCCACGGCATTGCGGCCGGAGTGCAGCGGTTGGAGGCGGCCCAGCTGGGTCGACCGGATGAGGAGGTCGCGACGGCGATCGGGATCCTCCGCGGTGCGCTCGCAGACACGCAGGACATCGCCGTCGACCTCCGGGCGAAGGTCGGCGACAAGGATCTGGCTGAAGCGCTCGAGGACTACGCGTTTGCGACCGGCGGGCGCGGCACGCTGCCCATTCACGTCACGCAGGTCGGTGCGGTGAGGCCGCTGAGCGACCTTGCCCGTGAGGAGCTGTTCACGATCGTCACTGAGGCGACCCGCAACGCGCGCACGCACGCACGGCAGGCGACCGCGGTGCAGGCGCGTCTGGAGTGGTCGTCGACCGAGTTGCACATCACGGTCACCGACGACGGGCTCGGCTACGCCGACGGCGTTCGCCAGCCCACCTCGCTCGGGCTGCACGGCATGGCCGAGCGCGCCGGCACGATCGGAGCGACGGTGGAGTTTCCGACCGCGCCCGGTGCTGCGGGCGTACGACTCAGGTTGCCGTTCGTCGGCCGGAGCGCAATGTGACGGGCGCGGCATCCGTGACCGTGGTCATCGCGGACGACCACGAACTGTTCCGGGACGGGCTGCGGGCGATGCTCACCGCGGCCGATGGAATCGAGGTCATCGGTGAGGCCGCGACGCACGATCAGGCGTACGAGCAGACGATCGCGACACGACCAGATGTGCTGTTGCTCGACGTCGAGATGCCCGGCATTCCGGTGCTGTCGACGATCAGCCGGGTCCGAGCCGAGGCCCTCGACACGCGGATCCTCATCGTCACGATGCATCGCGACCGGGTCCTCGCGAATCACCTGCGAGCGGCGGGCGCGGCAGGGTTCGTGTCGAAATCGGCGCCGGCCAGCGAGCTGGTCGACGCGATCCGTTCCGCGGCCTTCATCAGTGACACTGTCGGCCGGGCCGCGCCCGTCGCCTCGATTCTGTCGCTGCGCGAGAAGGAAGTGATGCGGCTGATCGCGCACGGCATGTCCAATGAGGAGATCGGTCGATCGTTGTCGATCTCGGTCGGCACGGTCAAACGGCACAACACCAACATCTTCACCAAGCTCGGGGCGTCCTCCCGCACCGCCGCCGTGCAGAAGGCGTCACGGCTCGGCGAGATCGAATCACCGCGGTCATGAGCGAGCCGTCGTCTGATCCGGCCCCGCAGAACGGCGGTGTGGTTCCTTCAGGCGCGCGATCGGCTCCGATTGCACTGCTGCCCCCGTCGTCGGGCCGCCTTCGCGCGGCCATTCGCTGGGTGGCGATGGCCGCCGCTGGAGCCTCCGTGAGCGCGCTGCTCATCTTGGAACACCTCCAGCTTCCCGGGTTCGACGTCGTCGTCTTCTCGGTGGACACCTCCCAATGGGAAGTCATCCTTCACTTCTTCTTCCTCGGCTCGGCGTGCGTGGCGGCAGGGACAATCACGCATCAGCTGACCAGAGCGACGCGGACGCTGGAGCGCGCAGCCGGCTGGGCGCTCGGACCACTTCTCATCCTGTGCGGAATCGCAATCGGCCTCTTCTTCCTGCTCCTCATCGCGATCGCCTCGGTCAGGCAGTACGTCACGATCACGGCGGACGACGGCACGCAGCACCTGGTCCGCGCCCAGACTTGGCATCACACCAGGTACACCGTCCTCGAGCCTGCTGAGGAATGGGGCCCGTGGTACTCGGACGGCGCATCGATCCTCACGGACGACCCGAACAACGCGCTCGCGAACGGCGAGTACGGCCTGATACGAACGCCGAGGGGCTACCGCCTGACATTCGGTTCGCCGCCTGGAGACGGCCGCTCGTACGAACTCGTGTGGTGAACTCCTTCGGTGCATCGGACAGGCGGCGGCTCGGGCACGTGGAATGTAGCGAAGGTCGTATCGACGCACTGACGGGCCCCGACGTACGTTGCCTGTAGCCCTACCGTCACCGACCTGAGATGAGCCGACGTGGAACCGTACAACGCCGCAATACCCGACCGCGACGTGCCGGGCAGGGCGGCTGAGCAGATGCCGGAGGCCCTCATGAAGGCCGATGCGCGACGGGCGCGGGCTCGCCGGGTTCTCGGCCCTGTGCTCACGGTCGTGCTGACGTGCGTCGCCCTGCCGATCAACCTCTTCGCGATGTTCGGGCTCTCGATGAGCCTGCACGACTACGACACCAGCGGTCAGGGTGGCCCGTTCCGCACGTGCACGGCAGATTCCACGGAGTGTTCGGGCATGAACCCGGTCGGCATCGTGCTCACCAGTGCGGTGCTCGTCGGCATCGCCGTCGCCATCGGCTTCGCCGGACAGGCCGCTGCCGCGTTTCCCTCCAAGCTGATCGGGCGAATCACCATGACGACGTTGAGCGCCATCGTGACGGTGGCCGGTGTGGGGCTCATCTGGTCACAGCCCTTTCGCGGGGGCAGCTGAACGAGCGCCCTATCGCCGTTTCGGTCGGCTCGCCGATGCGTACCATCCCGCGTTGGATGCGATCTGCAGACCGTGCTACGTGTGTGGCGCCGTGTTGCTCTGGTCAGTGGGGTGATATCAGCGGTTGAATGAGCAGACGACGACCGGAGGCGGCAATGACGACACTCGACGGGCGATACGAGTTCCGTGGCGGGTTCCCCACAGAGCAGACCGTGACCACGGCGTACGACAACGCCGACTTCATCCGCGCGGTGACGTGCTACAAGCACTTCTTCCCCGCTGTGTCCGGCATGGCCATCCTGAAGGGCACCGAAGCGGTTGGAGTGAGACCGAATCGGGTGTTCGGAACGATGGACACGCGCCCCGGCCAGATCGGGTTCACCCTGAACTCCGACACGCCCTACGCGCCGGTCTTGCTCGATCTCAGCGGCGGCCCGCTCGAGGTCACGATCCCGCCGGGCCCGATCGTGGGCGCGTCACTCAACGCTGACCAGAGCTGGATCAGCGATGTGGGCATCCCCGGACCGGACGCAGGCAAGGGAGGCCGGCATGTGTTCGCCACCGCAGATCATGACGACGGCTTCCCCGACGGCGCCTACGTGCACCGCGCGTTGGGCAACCGGGTCGTGGTCGGCCTCCGGGCGATCCCAGTAGGCGGTGACGTCGACGCGGCGATCGACCTGTTGCGCTCCGTCGAGGTGAATCCGTTGCGCCACGACACAGCATGGGAGCAGCCCACGTGGCTCGACCTCACGGGCAAGCCGCAGGACACCACGCCGCTCGAGGTCCAGGGAACGATCGGCTACTGGCGTCTCCTGCACGACTACCTCAGTACCGAACCCATTCATGCCGACGACCGGTCGTACATCGGTGAACTCGCCGTTCTCGGAATCCGCGGCAACACACCGTTCGCTCCGGATGAGAGGCTGACACGCATCCTGGTCGACGCGGCCCGCGAAGCCGACGCGCAGCTGCGCGTCCAGTCGCTCGCCGATCGTCGAGAGGATCGTGTGGTGTGGACCGATCGGCAGTGGGAGTGGGTGACCCTGCGCCCCGAGAACGCGGCGTTCGAGATCGACGGGCGACCTGACGTCGACGCACGAGAGACCTGGTTCTACCAGGCCATCGCTTCATCACCGGTGATGTTCCGCCGCCAGGCCGGCCAAGGGTCGCTGTACTGGTTCGTCGCGCGCGACGACACCGGTGTCTATCTGGGCGGCTCTCGCTCCTACCGTCTCCGAGTGCCCCTTCCCGTTCCGGCCGGGCTGTTCTGGTCCCTCACCGTCTACGACGCGGAGACCCGATCGCAGATCGCCACCGCCCAAGACGCAGCCGCGGTGCGATCACTGTTCGAACTCGACGGGAAGCTCGACGGAACCGACGCCGAGATCGTCTTCGGCCCCGAGCGACCCGATAGTGATGCGGCCGCGTGGGTACAGACTCAGCCTGGGCGCGGCTGGTTCGCGTACTTCCGCATCTACGGTCCCACGCCGGCCGCGTTCGACCACAACTGGCGACTCGACGACATCACACCGACGGACTGATCACGGTGAGACTGTTCGTCGGCGTGAACCCCTCGAGGTCGGCTGCCACGCGCGAGATGACGTCGTGACGGAGCCGGATCTGGCGTCGTGGCAGGACACGTCTGTGAAGACGGCCATCCTCCGATTCGTCGAGTCTGCGACGACCGGCCCTTCGGCGATTCCGGTCGAGGAGCGGATCGCCGTGTTCGACAACGACGGCACGTTGTGGACTGAGAGGCCGTTGCCGGCGCAGGTCGGGTTCATCGTCGAGCAGTGGAGTGCGATGGCCACAGCTGATCCGGCGCTCACCGCCCGTGAACCGTACCGCAGCGCGGTGCGCGGTGATTTCTCCTGGCTTGCCTCTGCGCTGCGCAAGCACCTTGCCGGTGACGACACCGACCTGCACATCCTGATCGGTGCGATCACGCGCATCACGGAAGGGATGGGCGTCGCTGACTACGCGGCGTCGGTGGCCGAGTTCGCGGCGAGGGCGGAGCATCCCGTCCTGCGCCGCCCGTACGCCGAGACGGTGTACCGGCCGATGCTCGAGCTGCTGCGATACCTCGAGCGGGCGGGCTTCACCTGCTACATCGTGTCCGGCGGCGACCGCGACTTCATGCGGCCGTTCACCGAACGCGTCTACGGCATCCCTCCGGAGCGGGTGATCGGCTCGGCCGTCGGCCTGCAGTATGACGACGCCACCACCGAAGTGAGGTACGGACCGTCGTTCTCGTTCATGGACGACGGTGCAGAGAAGCCGGTCCGAATCTGGAGCCGCGTCGGGCGACGCCCCATCTTCGCTGCGGGCAACTCCGACGGTGACGCCCAGATGCTCGACTACGCCCTCGGCGGAGCACGGCCGGGATTCGCGTTGCTCGTCCATCACGACGACACAGAGCGGGAAGACCCCGCCTACGACACCGGCGCGGAGACCGTGCTGGCATCTGCCGCCGACCGCGGATACACGGTGGCCAGCATTGCCCGCGACTGGACGGACATCTGGACCGACAGCACCCGCACTCACACGGAGACGAGGATGAAATGACCGACACCGACACCAGCACGGACGCGCTCGCGCGCGGGACGCACCGCCACGCGGTCGAGGCCGCGATCTGGGGTATGGCTGCCGTGAACTTCCAGCTGATGCGGGAAGTGATGACTTCGGGCAAGACCAACGAATTCGTCTACTGGTCGCAATTGCTCGACTGGCAGAATCAGACGCTCACCCCGAACCCCGACCTGATCTACTACATGGCCTTCTTCGACACCCATGACGGCCCGGTCGTCGTCGAGATCCCGGGTGAGAGCGACGGTCAGGCGCTGAACGGCTCGATCTGCAGCCTCTGGCAGGTTCCGCTCGAAGATGTCGGTCACTTCGGCGTCGATCAGGGTCGCGGCGGCAACTACCTCATCCTCCCTCCCGGATGGGATGAACCGGTGCCGGAGGGCTACATCGCCTTGCCCTGCGAGACCTACAGCTCCTACGCGCTGCTGCGCTCTGTGCTGGGCGAGCACACCCAGGAGGCCCTCGACAAGGGCCTCGAGCTATGCCGGCGCATCCGCGTCTACCCCCTCGCCAGCGCAGGCAGCCCGCCCGAAACCCACGCCCGCGACCTGCAGGGCAAGGTCGTCGACGCCACCATCCCGTACGACCTGCGCTTCTACGAGCTCCTGCACCGGGCCCTCCAAGACGAGCCGCTCCTCGCACGCGACCGACCCTTCGCCGAGATGCTCTCCTCGATCGGCATCCGACATGGCGAACCGTTCCGGCCATCGCCGGAGCTGACCGCGATTCTCGAAGACGCCGTCGTTGAGGCGCATGCGTGGGTGAAAGCCGAGTACGAGCAGAACTTCGATCCGTTCTTCGCAGGCACGCAATGGTTCTTCCCCGGCCGCACCGACTTCACCGACAGTCAGCGCGACGGTTTCGACGCCCACCCTGAGGGGTACCCCTACCTCAACCGCGGTGTCATCTATCACATGGCCTTCATCGGCATCCGGTACCTCGGGATCGGACAGTTCTACCTGGTCGACCTGCGCGACAGCGACGGCGAATTCTTCTCCTCGAACAACAGGTATCGGATGCGCGTGCCCGCGAACGTCCCCGTCTCGCAGTTCTGGTCGGTCACCATGTACGACGCCGGCACCCACGCGTTCATCCGCGGCAACACGAAGTACTCCGTCTCGTCGCAGACGCCCGGGCTCGTCACCAACGACGACGGCACCGTTGACGTCTACTTCGCGCCGCATGCCGCGCCGGGCGAGGAGGCGAACACCATCGAGACCGGAGACTCGGAACGCTTCGAGCTGATGTTCCGGTTCTACGGAGTCGGCAAGGAGGTCATGACCAAGGAATGGGCTCTGACCGACGCGACTCGTGTCGACCACTGATGAACCCAGCGCACAGCGAGGCCCGGGCGCTGCGCGCGTCGCAACTGCACCGTCGCCGACCGAGGCGACGTGGGTCAGCAGCGCGAGCGCAACTCCCTGGTCGAGCATGCCCGCTTCATCGACGAATGGTCCGCACGCGGGAAGGCGAGCGGATGCCGCGGGGACGGCGACGTTCCTCGATCGGGTGACCTTTCGATTTTCAGTGAGCCTGGGCGGTTTTCGCTCAGTTCTTATGTGTGCGATATCGCGCTGATCAGGGATTCTTCGAAACGGTCACAGTTGGTGGCACAGATTCGGTTCGGAATCGGGGTCGGCGATCAGGCTCGTCGGTGACGAATCTGTGTAGGGACATCGGTAACACTTCGTATGCCAAGACATCGGCACACTCCGGGGTGTCGGTCTGCGGGTCGCGAGTCGCTAATCGGAGCGAGCGGCGATCAATGCATCAAGCTCATCGGACACAGCGTCAACGAGATCAAGGTGTCGCAGGAACTTCTCCGCGATCTTTGCCTGCTTCTTGAGAGTCGCCGCCGACTGAATTTTGACTTCGAACTCGGAAGAGATCGCAGTAAGACGCTCGAGTTCAATTCGCAGTTCCGACTCTCTGTCGTTCGACTGCACTCCTTGAAGGGGCTGGCTCGACGGTTCTTCGTTGCCCTCGAACCCGTCCTCTCCAAGCCCCGAGTGACCGCCCAATGAGGCGAGCGCACGCTTCATCGCCGCCGCATCCCCGTTCAGGCGATGCTCAGCCCTCGCCGCTGTGTCCTTCCCGAGGTCCCGACGCAGCGTCTTAGTCACCGTCTTGAGTGCGCCCTTCAGCCCCTTCTCCGTTGCACCCGCCCCGACGACTGCATATGCGGTAGAACCATCCGTGATCGCGGGTTTGGCGCCATCGCCCGCCATCGCGACCGGGATCATCACTCGGTAGACGTAGCCGATAGCGCTGTCGTGAATCTCGAAGTCGTCCGGATCAACACCTGCGGATCGGGCGGACTCTCGCAACTCTTCGGTGAACTCATAGTCAACGATGATGAGTGGTGGGACTGCGATCTCGATAGTTGCCGCGAGACCCGAATCGTTCACGTGAAGTTCCATAGTCATCCATTCGCGCGGGTAGCACATGAATCGTGCGCGTTGGCGCGGGAGCAGGCAGCTTGACCGCACCAAATGTGCTGCATCGTGATCCTACTGTGCGCTGCGCACCTCATCGGCGACCCGGTCTTGCGGGGCGGGTCGCGGCAGAACGCGACGGGAGGGCCCGTGGCGCGCTGTCGGGGCGGGGCGGTGGCTTCGCCGGGCCAGTAGGCGGTAGCCGAGCTCGTCGATGATCAGCAGGGGCTGTGCCGGCGAAGAACCGCATCCGGGTCGCCCATTTGCCTTCGATCGCGGCGCAGAGCGCCCCCCGCCCCCGAGGTGCGCGACGGGGCTTGGAACTCGTTACCTGAGTTGCCCACCACTGGTTGATGATCGCCCGCGACGCAGGCAGCGCGTGTGGGCAGCGAAGCGGTCGCGTTCACATCTACAACACCGAGCGCCCTCACCAGGGACTGCCCGGTCGCGTCATGCCGCTGACAGCATGGTCGGCGACCCCGAAAGCCCAGGCGCCACGACCGAAGCCTGACCGGCCGAGACCGCAACGGGCAGCGTCGACCGATTCACCCATCCGCACGATTCCGGTTGTCGGCGGCATGCGTGTCCTCAAGCTGCGTGAGAACGGCAGCATCCGTCTACGCAAGATCACCTACATGGTTGACGGCCAACGCGCTGGCGAAGACGTGCTCGTCAGCGAAGACGGTGACCCCATCACCGTCGCCGACCTCAACGGCACGGTCCTGATCGAGCACAGCAGGCCCGCGCCCGGGATCAAGTACGTCGGCAACGGCAAACCCCGCGGCCGACGCCCCCGAACCACCGTAGCGTCACCGATGTCCTGAGACATGAAGTGTCACCGATGTCCTGAGGCAGTTTCGTCACCGATGTCGTGAGACATCACAATCCCGCTCCAGGCGGCGGCGGTCGCCTGCGTCGACGGGGCATCTTGGGCGGTCTGTCCTCGGTCGTCACTTGCGGACCTCCTTCGTCGCCGGTTGCGTCGACACGGCAAGTGAGACCCAATCAACCGCGTCCAGTTGCATTGTCAGCCGCGCATGCGCGTCTGACGACCTAGTCGCTGCAGCGACTCCGCTAATGGACTCGGCCTTCGGGAGGTTCTCGAGGAAATGGGCTGCGATGAGGCCGCCGAGCGAGGGGATCGAGGCGATCTGCTTCGCGATGCTGTCCTGGTCGATGCCGGCGACACGCATGAGTTCCTCGAGCAGCGCATCACCATCACCCCTGCGGTGGCCGTTGCGATCAGCGAGCGGGCTCAGGAGTTCGGTGAGTCGGTCCACGTCCAGACGGGACTGCCAAGCGGCGTCACGGAGTGCATTACCGACGATGCTGAAGTCGTGCCGACCCTCGACCAGGTCGGCGATCGTGCGTTCCCGAGTCGTCGTGGGCAGGCCGTCCAGCACGGTGACGTCCTGCTCGGGCAGCACTCGGGTTCGGTGTCGGACGTCTGCTCGCTGGGTCTGCTTGCGGGTTGGGGTCGTGAACTCGCTTTTCATCGCCCGTAGGTCGCCGATGTCGTGGAGTCGAGCTGCCGATTCCCCGGAGACGACGGCGCTTCCCGGTCGTTCGCTGAGGCGCTCGTACGCAAGCTTCGCGGGCTCGGTTGCCAGCCATGCCGCACGCAGTTCCTCATGCTGTCCGCCGGGTGCGCCGGCAACCCTGTACACCCCGTGCGACAGGCGGATCAGGTCACCGGACTCAGCCAGTCGCGTGAGGTTCATGTGGCTGATGCCGCGCGCGCTGGCTTGTGCTGAGGTGACCATGCCCCACTGGGATCCGGACACCTCCGCCAGCACTCGGAGCGCCTCACGCGATTTCATGCTTGGATTCTAACGAAAGATGTGAGTTTCCAAGCATGGAGATTGGATTTGGGCCATTCCGGGTGAAGACGTTCCGCGTGACCTCTCTCGCATCGTGCGCGGTGATCAGAGCGAGACCTGCTCCCCGATGCGTACCCCGTCCTTGAGAGTGACACGCAGACTCTGCCACCAAGCACCGCACCGGTGAGATGCTCATACACGGAGGCCCTGCCCGGGCGCCCGGGCCGGTATGCCGATCCCCGAACGGAGATCCCAGCTTGCCCATTGGCGTGCCCCTGCGGGCATCCTCACTGGGCGATGTTTCTTGGTCATTACAATTCGCGCACCGGCGAGCGTGCGGATGGGCTCGAACTGCGGTCGCTCGAGCACCGGCTATGGGCACTGGTGCTCGCCACCGCTACCGAAACCGCCACCCTCGTCAAAGACAGCTACCACCGTTGGAAGGTGAAGCTCGAGACCTCTCACCCGGACCGTGCCGATCAGCTGAGCTCGGTCCACGGCCGGCTGCCGGTGAGCTTTGCTAGCCGGTCCACGATCGCAGACTGCCAGTACTTCGGGTCGGAATTCCGCATCCAGCGGCGCAGCACCTCGATCTCCTCATCGTGGCGGCCGAGCTTCCGTAAGATGATCGCCGCCTGCTCGGTGTAGAACGGTGGCAGCGCCCGCTTCCCCTCAAAACGGCTTCCGTCCTCGGCAGCCTCGATCGCCTTGTAGGCCAGCACCAGCGCCTCCTCGAGCCGACCGTCGCGCTTCAGCTGCTTGATCGGTTCGACCAGCTCGAGGTAGTGGACGCCGTCCACCAGCGACGCCCGGAATTGGTCACCGCGCTCATCATCGCGGGCGATCGCATCGGCGACCATTCGGCGTGCTCGCTGGTGGTTCGCCAGCCGTTTCTCAGCCGAGGTCATCGGCGGGCGGTCGACCTCGTTGAACGTCCATCGAGGCTTCCGGCTTCCGATCCAGGCCCACCCTTCGACCCGGAACCCGCTCGGGGTGTCGGCGGAGAACAACCGGACTGGAACTGTCACCGCGCCGTCGCCGAGCGGAAACCCACCGGCTGTCCCCGACGAGAGGTATCCGATCCGATCCCCTTCGACGTGCACCGCGATCGCGCCGGCGTAGACCGGGTTGTCTGGTTCGCGCACCAGAACGCCGGTCCTGTCGAGCATCCCCACCCCGGAGATCCCGTGCCTGAGCATCAGCGCGTGGGCGGCAGCTTTGCTGGTCGTGGTGGTGCCGGCCAACCACTCCTCGTCACGCTGGTTCGAAGCAGCCGCGACGAACTGACGCACGTCCGGCTGAGAAACCGCTTGCTTCGACCTGGCAATGTCATCCATGCACTCATCTTGCCGGCTGCCGCAGACCAAGGCGTGGGCCACGCGTAACGGTCTCGAGGAAGGGACACCCGACAAACGAGCGGGCTGACCCCAGCGATGACGGCGCTCAGCGAATTTCCCCAGAGTTGCTCATCGAAGTTCCTCAGGTCGCGGGGCAAGGTTAGCGCAGGTTTGTGCCGGTGGTGACGCGGCGGAGTTGCTCGGCTGCGGCGTGGTGGTTTCGGAGCCGGTAGGAGGCTCCGTCGAGGGTGACGACGACGGATCGGTGGAGGAGCCGGTCGAGCATCGCGGCGGCGACGGTCGTGTCGCCGAGGATCTCGCCCCAAGCCCCGACGGGCCGGTTCGTGGTGATCACGATCGAGGTCTTCAAGTACCGCTGGTTGATGACCTGGAACAGTGCGGACGCGGCTTCGCCGGGCAGCGGGAGGTAGCCGAGCTCGTCAATGATGAGGAGCGTGGGGCCGGCGAAGAACCGCATCATCGTCGCCCATTTGCCTTCGATCGCGGCGCGGTGGCAGCGCGCGGCGAGGTCGGCGGCGCTGATGAAGTAGACCCGGTAGCCAGCGGTCACGGCGGCGTGGCCGAGACCGGTCGCGATGTGGGTCTTCCCGACGCCGGGCGGTCCGATCAGGAGCACGTTGGTGGCGGTGTCGATGTAGCGGCAGGTGCCCAGCTCGGCGAGCAGCGAACGGTCTATGCCGCTGGCGGAATCCAGATCGAAGTCGTCGAGGGTCGCGCCGGTGGGGAGGTTCGCGAACCGGAACCGGCCGGCCAGGCGGCGGGCGTCGATCGCGGTGACCTCGACGCGCAGCAGGTGCTCGAGCGCCTGGGTGAGCGACCAGCCCTCGGCAGTGGCTTGGTCGAGCACTGTGGGCAGCGCCTCGGCCGCGTCGGTGAGTTTGAGTTCGAGCAGGTGGCCGCGCAGCTGCTGGTAGACACTCGCGGCGGTGGTCGTAGTGGTGGTCATCGGAGGGTGTTCCTGTTCTTCGCGGCCTGCTCGTAGGCGGCCAGGCTGATCACGGTCGAGGAGGGCTGGGCGGCGCCGGTCAGGACCTGCGCAGCCCGAAGCGCGGCGGGCCCGGGCGGGATGCGTTCCTTGCGCCGGTGTGGGCGTCCCGGCGGTGCCGAGGCCATTGCGATCGCTTCCAGCGCGGTGACGTGTCCGCTGTCACGGATCGTGACTCCGAGGCCGGACTCGGCGAGGCGGTGCCGGGCGACGACGGTGCCCGCGGCGGTGGCGATGTCGATCGTGTTGGCGCCGAGGCGCTGGTGCACGGTCACTCTCGTGGCGGCCAGCTCGGGCGGGACGGAGTACCGGTTCCCGCGCCAGTCGATCAAGGCCTGCCGAGTCGCGGAGCGCTCCTCGGTCACCACGACGGGGAACACGAGCGGTGGGAGTGGGCGGAGTCGCTCGGCGGTGAACATCGCCGCCGAGGTCGTCTTGCCGGTCTGGGTCTGCCGTGGCCGGTCGTCCTGCCGTTTCGCGAACGCTTCGACGCTGGCTTGCGCCTGCTCGAGGGTGAGCTCGTCGGGAAGGTTCCGCCACCAGCGTTGCGCGGCGGTGTGGTTGTTCTTCTCGACCACGCCCTTCCGGTTCCCGCTGCGGGGTCGGCAGACGATGGGCTGGACGGCGTGGTGCTTCGCGAACGCCGCGAACATCGGTGTCAGATCCCCGGTCACGGGGTCCAGCACGGTCCGCATCCGGTCGAACCGCCAGACCCTGGTCAGCCCGCCCAGCAGCGCGAGCAGGGTCGTCATCGCGGCCAGCAGGTGCGGGATATCCATCGACGGCGAGATCACCGCCCGCCAGGCTCCGGAGTGCGCGAGCGAGCCGACCAGCAGGAACGCCCGCTTGCGCGGGAACCGCCACCCGGCGGGTGGGTCGGGTAGCTCGAGCCAGTCGAACTGGGTCTCCTCCCCGGGCGGGTGCTCGATGATCGCGTTGGGCCGTTTCGTGACGTGTGCGCAGGCCGTGCACGCCGGGCGCAACCCTCGGACCCGGATCTGCCGCGTCAACGTCGGGTACGACCCGGTGAACCCCAGCGGCACGAGTTCGTCCAGCAGCGTCGCCGCCCACAGGTGCGGATCCTCGGCCAGCCGGGCGGTGACATAGTCGACGAACTCATCGAACGCGTCCGGGGCGGCGCGTTCACGCACCCCAGGGCTGCGTTCACCGTTCAGGTAGGCACGGATGGTCTTGCGGTCATGGTTGGTGCGGCGGGCGATCTCGCTGATCGTCATCCCTGCCGTTTCAGAGCGTGGATATCCACGCTGCTCCTCTCTGAGAGCATGAGAAACAGGGCCTCCCTCGAAGGCTGGTGTGTGGTCAGAGACCACCAGCATCGAGGGAGGCCCGCCTCATGCGGCGGAGCGACCCACGGTGGGGAATTTCGATGAGCAGAAGTGGGGACTTTCAGTGAGCGCCGTCAGCGATACGCTCCCGGCCTTGATGCATGGCTCGCTCGTAGCGATTGAAGCATCCGAGTCATCGTGCAAGGCAGTCCGGCCGTCGGGATTGCCGAACGCATACAGTACTTGGCAGCGGCCTGCGCTGCGTTGCTTTCGCTCCTGGGGCTCGCGATGGCGTTCACCGGGGGTGAAGGTGCGCGGGCCATCGGGCTGGGTGATGTCGTCGGCGGCGGCACCGTTGGTGACCGTCCCTGCGGGAACCGTCTCTTCGGGTTGTTCGGTCTTATCGGTGGAACGTCGCAGCGGGTGTTGCGGTTCATCCAGCGACGAAGGCCGGGTGCGCGGCTGGCAGGCTATCGGTATGACCTCGAAATCGTTGCCGGTGTCGACAGTAGGCGCCGCACTCGTCGCCAGCGCGGAGCGATGGGCTCGCGACGCGTTAACCGCATGGCATGACGAAGATCTGGAAGCAGTCTGCCTCATGGCCCCGCAAGCGGTCGAGCTGCTGGGCAAAGCTGCCCTTTGGGCGCGTAACCCCGCGCTGCTCGCGGTGGTCTCCGGCAACGATGGCGAGCAATCTCTGCGGCGGCTCGTCAAGGGGGACCCCCTCAGTGCACCAGGTCTCAAGACGGCCAGTCTGAGCGTCGTCCTTTCTCGACTTGCTGACCTCAACGCCGGATTCCCAGTTGAGAAGAAGCGTCGTGACCGCATTGCGGCTGTGCGGAACGGTGCGGTCCATGTTGGAGCTGCGTCCGAGGAGGCAAGGCACGTCTTGCTTGACTGCCTGGCGGTGATCGATTTCTTGCTTGAGCAGCTCGGCCGCGACCGCAATGCGTTCTACGGGAGTGATGTGGCGACCGTCAATGCCTTGGCGGAGGATCAACAGGCGTCGGTGTCAACCACCGTGCAGATGAAACTCGCGAAAGCACGCAACCGGCTTCGCCGGTTGGAGGATCTGCTGGGGCAGCCCAGCTTCGACACGACAACAAGTCAGCGCGAGCGCGAGCGCTTCACCCTGGACCCGAAGGACTACGTGCCTGGCGGCACGAGCATGGATGCCGATTGCCCCGAGTGCGCCTCGTCGGGCCGGCTTTTCGGATACGTCGATGTGGAGGCTGAGGTCGACTGGGACGTGGAGCCTTTGGGAGGCGGGCAGTACGAACCAATCGCAATCGGTTATTGGCAGCCATCTTTCGATCCGATGGTGTTCTTCTGCGCCGTTTGCGAGCTCGTCCTCGACGGCCAAGAAGAACTATCGACAGCTGGCCTCCCGGCCCGCCGGTTCGACGTTGACCCAAGCGCACTCGACGATCCGGCATTCGACTTTGAGACCTTCGTAGCCGCCTCGAGGTACGACGACGAAACGTGACCGATAGGGGATCCGCTTGCCGACGTCCGTTGGCGGACCGCCGACCGAGACACGAGTCTGCTAGGGAGCGCCGCGCCTCCTCGGCATGAAGCTCGTCCTTTCCGAAGTCTGGAGCCGTCTCCGTTATCAGGCAGTCGTCGACGGCGTGGCCTCGAGGTAGGCCCGCACACGCGTTGCATGCGAATCGTTGCGGCGCACTCGCAACCCGGCATTCCGCAGCTGGTCGATGAAGCGTTCTTTGCGCGCCGCTTGAATACCGGCGCCACTGTGCGTTCCAGCCGACCTCATCGTCGGCGAGAAGCCGCGGCTCGTCGGGCGCAACACGCATCGCCACGAGCGCCAGGAGTAGCTGTCGGCTTTCCTCACTGGCGGGAACGAAGTTCTCGGCGGTTTTCGCGTGGTGGCAGTCGAGGCAGAGCAACTGCAGATTGTCGAGCTCGTCGGAGTTCCCGTCTATGTGATCGACTTCGACCCCTGGCTTGCCGCATCTCTGACAGATCCCGCTATCGCGCTGTCGCACCTCGACTCGGATCCGGGGGAGTAAGCCTGCGCCCGAGCGAGCGATACCCGCCGACCAGGAGGCATGCGTTCTTTGTGTGGATGGCGAGTTGCACGTCCGGGTCATGGAAGCGTCCGTCCCGGAACACCCGTCGCATGTAACGGACGTGGCCCGGCACCTCTTGGCACCAGGTTGAACAATAGAGTCCTGCGATGTCGAGGTCGAGCTCATCGAGGCAATTAGCGCAGTGGTCATCTACGAAGTAGCGAGCATGCGGGACCTCGATCAGGAATGGTGGCTGCACATCGTCACCATAGCGAGATTCGGGTCATTGACCGATGTCGTGCGGATCGCTGAACAGCTCAGCGCATTCCAGTCCCCGTAGCCTCTTGCGGTGAGCTAAAGCCCGCCGCACGGCTGGCAGGATGACTCTGTGGAATACAACCCGCTTGCCTCGCACATTCGCGCGCACACAGAAGCCCTCGAAGATTTGGGCTCGACAATCGGCGAATGCCGCGAGGAGCTCGAGTGGTTCGACGCTTTCGAACCGGCCGCGATGGAGAGTCAGATCGCCGACGCTGAGGCGGCCGTGGTCGACGGCGAAGACAGACTCGCGAACCTGCGGACGACGATCGAGGGCACACGTGAGCAGGCCGACAACCTTCGGCCGCAGACTCGTCTTCAAATCGAACCTCGGAATTTGGTACTCCCTTGGACTCTGCTCTGGGATCTGGTCTCCGCTACTCGGATAGCGGTGGCGAAGACGAAGGAGCTGAATCGGTGCCTTGTCGAGATCGAGAATGGTCAGTCGCTAGAGCGCGAGCTTGCAGACGGGCAGGCCATGATGTTGACACGTCTCGCCGAGATGCGCGACGAGCTGGAGCGGCACTCGATGTTCGACCGCGGCGCGACTGGGGATCGCCTGGGCAAGTTGGTCGCTGAAGCCGCGGGCAGGAGCGACGAGTTGGACGCGTTGACGGCGCGGGCGACTGCACTCGACGAGGAACTCGAAGTCCCCTTGAAGGAGTACCTCAGGCGGAAGAGCGAGCTGGGCGATCTGGAGCGGAAGCTTGAGCGGGCTCGATACTACGACCGACAGCTCGGACTGGCTGAGAATGGCAGGGAGAGGCGGCAGATCCACGAGGAGTGCGGCAGCGACCTAGGCAATTCGAGGCCCCGCGACATCATCAATTCCGCCGTGCCGAAGGTCGCCTCGGCGCAGCGGGATGTGGCCAAGCTGGAATACCGTGTTCAGGACATCATCCGCCGTGGAACGCTGGACGTACAGAAGCTCATTGTCGACGGCAGCAACCTCTGCTACGAGGGTGACAGGCTCATCGGGTTGTGGGCGCTGCGAGCGCTGTTGGCTCGATTGGCCGAGGACGCCGAGGTGCTGGTGATCTTTGACGCGTCGATCGTTCAGAAGCTCAGCGTCCAGAGCACTGACGCGCTCCGATCTCAGATGCAGGGGATGAATGTCCACATCGTCGCCACGAAGGCCGGCGCGGACGAGACCATTCTCGACGCGGCGAAGGAACCCAGTACCTACGTGCTGAGCAACGACCGGTTCGCGGACTTCCCCGAGAAAGCCGCCGTCCGCGAAGGCAGGCTCATCAGGCACGAGATTTTCGACGGCCGGATCCTCGTCCACGATCTGCGGATCGACATGGAGTACAGCACGCGACGGTAACCTCAACGCTGACGGTTAGCGAACGGGTCTTGGTCACGTACTTTCATTGTGCCGATCTTCCCCTTCGGCGAATCGTCATGGCAGAACGGCGTCCTAGCTTGCGACGGCGAAGATACAGCGACGGCGACACGCCTTCGCGGGCAGTGGCGCCGGCCCATCCCAGCAGCAGGACGCCCACTTCCCAAGCGGCTGCTCCGGGTTGCCGCCGTTCCTCGTGGGCGTAGTCCAGCGGCGAGGCGCCCAAGAGGTCCAGCGGAGCCATCGACGCTAAGCAAGGGACAGCTATACCGAGCCTTCCCGGGCGGAATCCGAGGCTCTCCGTCGATGACACTTTCCGTGCACTCGCGGCCACAGGTGCCAAGTCAGCGCGGAACCTATACGTCATCGGCTCAGACCGACTTCCGGCGTGCTCCGGGTTGTGGAGTCCCGACCGAAACTCGTCCCGTCCGGCAGGCGAGCTTCGCGACGCCGCTCGTCCGTGCTGGTCGCGAGGCCGCGCACGGACTCCCGCGCGGCGATGGTCGCGCGGGTAAGCCCGCGATCGGCGCGGTCGCGTTCCGTCGCGAGGACAACCTGCTCCCGTGCATCGTCCAAGTCGCCGGCGACGAGGTGCAGGCGGTTGGAGTCACGTCCGCGGGTCATGCCGACATAGACGCCCGCCGCATCCATGACGTCGCCGAGGATCGTGTGGGACTCGCGCACAGTGGCGCCCTGCATCCCGTAGGCGGTCGACGCGTACGCCAGATGGGTGTGCTCGGCGACGTACTCCGCCGGCAGTCGCACAGTGCGTTGTCTCCAACTCGAGGTGTGTTCCTTCGCCCACACGGCGCCATCGCCGCCCACGCTCTGGACGATCCAGGTCTGCCGGTTCGCCACGTGCACAGCGGAGTCGTTCTGCCGGGTCTGGATCACGTCGCCGCGTCCGATGCTTAGGCCGTCGCTGCCGGTCGCGGTGAGTTGGTCGTCGACGTGGCCGGCGCGCACTCGCTCGTCGCGGATGCGCGTGTTCAGTTCGCGGGCTTCGTCGTTCGTCGCGACGGTGATCGCATTTCCGTCACACCACTCACGTGCGAGTGCATCATGGAGGGCATTCGGGCTTTCATGCATCACGACGAGGCCGAGCGCGTGAAGGCGGTCGAACAGCGATTCCGGATGCTCCCCGCGTCGCATCTGCACGGTGAGCGCGGCATACGCGGGGTCGGTGAAACGGTGCACGGCGGTCATGCTGTGCACGCGGGGAAGCAGTTCCACGGCCATGTCGAGCACGCCACCGCGGCCGATCGCGGCGAGTTGCGCGCGGTCGCCGACCAGGGCGAGGGTTGCGCCGTGCTCGTCGGCGACGGTCAGGAGCGCGAGTGCGGTGTCCTGGTCGAGCATGCCCGCTTCATCGACAACGATCCGCTCACCGCGGGCAAACCGAGCGGATGCCGCGGGGCCGGTGTATGGGGCATCCGTTGCAGGGTCGATCTCGCCGACGGCGAGCTGGGTCCAGACGCCGTCGCGATTCCATCGCCAGCCGTGCTCGTGCACGAGCTTCGCGACGCTGTCGGCTGCAACCCCGAGTTCCTGATGCGTAACATCGGCCGCCTTCTTCGTCGGCGTGACCACCCGGGTTGCGCGGCCGTGCGCGGCGGCGGCCTCGATTGCGGCGGCGAGCATCGTAGTCTTCCCCGCGCCGGCTGCGCCTTCGACGACGACGAGCGGATCGACGGATGCCACGGCCGCGGCCGCTCGCGCCTGCGCCGGGTCGAGCCGGTGCCTGCGTGCGACGTGCGTCACATCTGGTGCACGTTGCCGTGATTGCGCGGCGCGAGCGGTGAGCAGGTCGCGCAGGCGGGTCTCCGTGGCGATGACGTGCAGGCTCGTGAGGTGCGCGACGTGCTCGGGATGCGGGCTGTCGGGCGGACCCGGGGTAGGGGAGTTTCAGAGCGCCGTCAGCTCCGACGTGGGCGACCCTCAAACTGCGTCGTCCGTTGGTCTCTGGGCGGGGTCGCCCAGACGGCCCGTACGAGCCCAGGCAAAGAGGCGGGGACCCACACGTTCTCTTAGCGCCTGGAGCTCTCGGGTCTGGTGCCCGTCGATCGCCTCCGCCAAGATGGCCGCCAGCGAGGCAGTCAGTTCGTGTTTCAACCAAGCGTCGACCTCAGACACATCGCGAACGGAAACAGCAGCCGCGTTCATCTTGACCGTGACGTCGTGCAGTGCCGTCTTGATGCTCGAGGCTCGCTGGTAATCGATCTCGCCAGACTGCAGCCTCGATCGGTACTCGGCTAACGCGAGATCGATTGCGAGCGCATACTCCAGTCGCTGAGAGCGTTCGGCTTCCGCGCGCTGAACTCTTGCGAGCCGAACCGTCACAAAGACTGCCGTAATCGCGACTGCTGTCGAGGCGATGACGCCCGCGGCAGGGATGATCATCTCAGCCCACCACTGCCACGCCGAATACACGTATCCAGTGTTTCACCCGGCTCACGCGGGCGCAGTCGAGGACGCGAAGCCGGTGCGCTCGCTGATGACTTTTTTCCGCATTCCGGGTGCCGCGTACACGCGGCTAACGGCGCGACGAGTTTGACAATCCCAAGCCTCGCGCGCGAAGCGGTTCCGTCGTGGTGGTCATGTCCGCAGCTCTTGCCAGAATCGAATCATGAGGACGTTGCTGCTCGACACCACCTTTGAGGCAGATGATGTTGCTGACCGGTTCGCCTTCACCAGTATGGTGTCACTCGCCGAGACCCTCGCCAGTCTCGAGCGACTACTTCTTCCCGATTGAGTTCATGGATTCGATGTAGTTCTCCAAGAACCCATGTTCAGCAAGGACTCGCCAAGGGTTATTTGCTGCCGCAATGTCACGATCAGCATCCTGGATCCTGCACCATGAGCAGCGATTGCCCATTACTAGAGGCTCGCCGCACACCTCGCAAGCGTTCTCGGGTTCTGAGATCGCCCCTTCTGCAAAGACACGAGACGAACCGTCCGAAGCCAAGAAGAATGGGGTTATGTTGTTTCGCCCGATCTTGCTCTCATAGACTTCGCAACCAATATCCGCGGCGTACGAGCGCAGTTTGGACTGCGTGTCAGCGTCAATGTTCGAGCCGAGGATCACTGCGGTTACACAATGACGCGGAATCGAAAGGAGTGATGCTCCGTCCACATGAACGAGGTCGGTCGCATTGTTCAGGACGAGACGCCTCTCCTTCTCGTACGACCAGCACGAGGCCTTTGTGAAGTATGCGGCGTGGTACACACTATTGCGGAGAAAGTAGATGTCCCTAAACTTCTGGCGATATTGAGCCCGCGCGAGTGAACCCGCGAGGTCGTCGGCGGGCGAGTCGCGATAGGTTACGTCATCAATAACGCAGGAGTCACCGAGTTCAGCACGCAAACTTGCTTCATCTATCTCAATGACAAACCCCTCACCGTTCTGTCCGTAGTGAGCCCACATCGGAACGACATCAGGGTGACGTGAGAAGCATGTGGTGGGCATCATCCCCATCGCTCCGATCACCTCTTCATAGAAAGCGAGAGTGTCAGGGGGGAAATTATGGTCAACGGTGAGAAACAACTCGAAAGGGTCATTGAACTCGTTCGGCAGGGAGAACTTGAGTGTTGCGCCATTTTGCGAAAGTGCTTTGCCTGCAAGATCAGGGGCGAGGTACTTGTACAATTTGCCGGCCAAATGACTTCCTTTCGGGAACAGAGTCTTACTTGGATCAGGCTTCGCTCTGCCAAGGCCGGGTCGCAGGGCAAACGATACATCGACCATCCGCTCGGTAGGTCTCGCCCACGGATACTCATCGGTTCAGGACTGCTCCTGGGTTCCTCCGTGGTGAGGGTGCAGATGCAGTCGTAAGTCCGCGAACGGACTCTCGTGCAGCCGAGGTGCCCCTCACGAGGCCGTGATCGGCGCGATCCCGATCCATCGCGACGACGAACTGCTCACACGCATCACCCGCATCCACGGCCACGAGGTGCACCCGGTTGATGCTCCGGCCGCGCGTCATCCCCACGTAGACACTCGCCGCACCCATCGCATCACCGACCACCGTGTGCGACTCGTCCACCGTCATGCCCTGCACCCCGTGTGCCGTCGCGGCGTACGCGAGGTGCGTGTGCTCGGCAACGTACTCTGCTGGCAGCCGCACTGATGGCGGCCGACGCCCGGGGGCACGTTCCGCCGCCCACACTGCGCCATCCTCGCCCACGCGCCGAATGACCCATACCTGCCGATTCGCCACTCGCACGCCCGAGTCATTCCGCCGAGTCTGAATCACATCGCCGCGCCCGATGCTCAACCCATCGCTCCCGATCACCGTGCAACTGTCATCGACGAGATCGGCCCGCACCCGCTCCTCGCGGATCCGCGCATTCAGCTCGCGCGCCTCGTCGTTCGTCGCAACGGTCATTGCGCACCCTTCGCGCCACTCGCGCACAAGCGCCTCGAGCTGCGCATCCGGGCTCTCATGAATCGCAACAAGACCGAGCGCGCACAGCCGATCGAAGACGGCCTCCGGATGATCCCCGCGCCGCATCTGCACGGTGAGCGCGGCGTACTTCGTATCGACGAATCGGTGCACGGTCGTCATGTGATGCACGCGGGGGACCAGTTGCGCGGCCATGTCGAGCACACCACCTCGGCCGACGGCGGCGAGCTGCGCACGGTCGCCGACGAGGGCAACGATGGCGCCCACCTCATCGGCGACGGTCAGTAGCGCGAGCGCCGTGTCCTGGTCGAGCATTCCCGCCTCGTCGACGACGATTCGTTCGCCGCGGCGCAGCCGAGCGGATGCCGCAGGGCCGGCGTACGCGGCATCCGTGTCAGGATCGCGGTCGCCGATGGCGAGCCGCGTCCACACGCCGTCGCGATTCCACCGCCACCCGTGCTCGTGCACGAGCTTGGCGACGCTGTCGGCCGCAACCCCGAGCTCCTGGTGCGCAACGTCGGCCGCCTTCTTCGTCGGCGTGACCACGCGGGTCTTGCGACCCTGCATCGCCGCCGCCTTGATCGCAGCGGCGAGCATCGTCGTCTTGCCCGCGCCGGCTGCACCCTCCACGACGACGAGCGGTTGAGCTGATGCCACGGCCGCAGCCGCGCGCGCCTGTGCCGGGTCGAGTCGGAGCCGCTGTGCAAGGCGCGAGAGGTCCGGCGTGTGTTGCGGAGGCCGCCCGGCACGGGCCGTGAGCAGATCTCGCAGCCGGGTCTCGACCGCGATTACATGCACGCTCGTCAGGTGCGCGACGTGCTCAGGATGCGGCCCATCGGGCGGCAGCACCGACAGGCAGTTCGCCTTGGCGAGCTCTGTGACGAGCGTGACGAACTCGCGCAGCGGCGTCGGGTCGGCCCGAACGCCGGCCTCGGTGACGAGGTGCGACACGTGCTCCTGGATGTCGTGCACCGTCCACGTCGACGCAGCGGCCGCGCATCGATCGAGCGCGCGGGACGCGACATCCTTCACACTCAGCTCATCGAGCGCGACGGCCCGTTGCGCCCGCACGCGTTCGAGATTAGGTCGATAGCCGGATGCCTCGAGCTCGCGCCGCCACGCTTCCTCGCTGCCGAGTTGGGTCGGCTTCTTGTGCGGCCGCTCGTGATCCCACGCCATCGCGGTCAGTCGCGACATCGCGGCGGGTCCGGGTTCTTGGTCCGGATGCACCGCACGCCAGTCCTTCTCGAAGCGTGCCAGGTTGCGCGTAACCTGCTCGGCACGCTTGCTCATCGCCGCGTTGAACGGCTGCAGTTCGGTGACCTCGGCCGTCACCGGATCGAGCGTGAGGCCATGCGCGTCGAGCGCGGCCGCGAGGTGCGGATGCGCCGCGATCACGGCCGTGCCGAGCGCGCGGATCGCACCTTGCTGACGGAACAGCGCCGCCGTGTCGAGACCTCGCCACGCGGCATCCGCCCACACCCGTGTGCCGATCTGGAAGTGGATGTGCCGGTGCGGGTCGCCGGCCCGCGAGGTCTTGTGCGAGACCGCGACCGTCTCGAACTGCTCGACCGGCACCACCCGCTGCGCCCCGCGCGGGCCGACACGAGTGACCGAGTGCTGGCCGAGCCAGACGCGGATCTCGGCGACCGCGTCACGCTGCGCCGCATCGAGGGCCTCGGATACCTCGGGGTGAAGCGCCGCGGCGATCGACAGCGACTTCGGCGCGTTGACGACCATCTCCGCGAACCGCGGCGATCCGTGGCGAGCGTCGCCGGCGTGGCGGGGCGTGCCCATCGACTCGCCGGTGAGCGGGTTGATCCAGTCGACCCAGTGCGCGTACTGCTCGGGAGTGAGGGCGCCCTCGCCGATCAGGTCGCCGTTGCCGTCGACGACGGAGAACTCGGCCAGCGCCGTGCCGCCCTCGAGGTAGTAGTCGTCGGCGCGGGAGCGATCGGACTCCAGGTATCGGCGCGCATCGGCTCCGGAACCTCGGTACAGGTTCACTCCACCTCGCATCGCCTTCCTCCGAGCTAGCTCAGGTTCTTGCAACTACCTACGGTAGCATACGTCCATTCAGAAATGGGGGACTCGGAGTGTGCGGGTGTGTGCTGTAGGAACGATGTATCGGTACTCTTGGCGGCGCCTGGAGGTGTATCCGGTCGAGCAGGTTCGAGTTGGCTAATTCGCTCGCCGAGCGCGTGACCGGTATGTCGGGTGAGAACCCAGCAGCCCCGAGCGTGACGCGGGTGCCTCGCTAGGTGCGCTCCCACGCCATGTCGTCGATGTTGAGCATCCGCCGCAGTCGCAGCACACCTGGAAAGCATGGTTTCGCTCCCGCGCGCCTCGTGAATGAGACCCAGATGCTCGCCACCTCCGGATAGGCGGTGTGTCTCTCTCCTCAGATCGCCAGTTTCGTTCGGCGCACGCGACTCAGGAGAGCCTAAGTAGCGCCTCCCGCGCGGTGGAGCTCGGGTGGGGTGGAGATCGAAAGCAGCTCGGCTTCTGGCACTCGCGCGAGCCCGCCGAGTTTACGGTTCGGCAACTGAGGCATTCCCATCCGGGTTCGGGGCGCTCCGCAATCGCTTCCAAGAGGCCACGGGCATCCGGAGGCGCAATGCGCGCGAGAGCATCGATGGCGGCCTCCTGAACGTGACCGTCCACATCGTTCAACAGCAGAGCAAGGCGCGGGTCAACTCGACGGCGGTCGAACTCCGTCATGGCCGCCGCAGCTGCCCTCAACACCGGGTCCGGATCATTCAGCCAGATTGATGGCTCAGGCTGGCCAGAGAGCGAGGACAGAGTAAGGGCAGCGAGTCGTTCATGCTCCGGAGAGCTGTGCAGCTTGGGGATCAGATCACGGATGAGACGCGCGGCCGTGGCAGCTTGTGGTGTTGCCCAAAGGAATCTAGCGGCTACGCGGGCTTGTGTCGTGGTCAGAAGGAACTGGCTTGCAAGCGCGTGCACGGCTGAATCGGGGTCGTCGAGGCGAGCCCACTCAGGTTGTCGTGGCGCGGGGGGGTCGAACATCGCATCGAATGGCGCGGACGACCTTGTCTCGCCCATCCGCTCAAGGAGAATCGAGGCTTCGGTGGCGAGTTCGCTCATGTCCAGCCCGAGTAGTTCGGCCACCGCTGTGAATACAGAACGCCGGACTGCGGGACTCTGTGCGTGGAAGGGGTCGCCGTAGTCCTCCAGACGGAGGGCTTGGAGAAGCGATGCCAGCGAATCAAGTGCGACGGATTCGCGCCCCGTCATGGAGAGGCGCTGGCCCTCAGCGATCTGCTCGACTGTTTCCGATTCTCGGGCCTCCTCGTGGTCGTCAAGCCAGGCCGCGAGTCTGATCCGTCCCGGTTCGTCGGTGCGTGCCTCGACGATCTCACGCACCTCAGCGTCGAAGCCGTGATCCACCAGAACTTGCGTGAGCGGATCGGCGAGCATCGCTGGACCGTGCATGATCCTCTGCACAAGCAAGTCGACGTTCTCCGGACTGTGTTCGGCGAGGAAGCCAGCTGCCTGCGACTGCGCGGTTGCCAATGAGCCGACGTGGCGCAGGACGCTCCAAAAGTCGCGTGACTCCCGTCCAGTGCCGCCGGCCGATTTCGGCAAACTGCTAAGCGTCATGAGCTTTCGCACCTGCTCGATCAGGTCCTCAGGAGACGGCTGAGTGAACCGGAGCGCAAGCGTCGTCTCGGCGACGAGTGCGTGATCCTCACTATGGGAGCGGGCCGCCGCGATTATGCTTTCGTGCGCGTCCGTCGGCGGGCACATCTCGAGGAGGTCGTCCCAGCAGTCCCAGCTTTCGTCGGTACCGAGGTTCAAGCTTTCGATGAGCGACGAGAGGATCTCTCGCCTCTCCCGCTCGGCCAACGCGGCGCCTTCACGAATGGCACGTGCCAGCGCGCGAGCAAGCTGCACGTTCGACGGCGTTGCTCGCAGAACTTCGACCGCCGCGGCGCCCGCGGTGGCAGGATCAAGCGCGCATGCAAGCACAACGGACTCGAGATTCTCCGCAGCGATACGAGCGCCGGTCCAGGTGGACAACGTGGTTGGGTTGGCAACGGCGTGCATCGCGTCTCCGATCTCTGCGAAGAAAACGATGCGGGGAGTTACTTGACTCGACGATGTGCCGATGGTGAATATCCCGCTTTCGTCGAATAGACGGATCGCATCAAGTGATGCCGCTTTCGCGTCGCCTGGTGCGAGGTCCCATTGGTGGCTTAGCTCGGCACCTACAACTTCCACGAGGGCGGTGAGGCTCACCGATCCGTTGTGGTCCATCAGCGTTCTCGCTTCAACCGCGAACGCGTGGAGGCCCGCAATAGGGAGTGCGCTTCCTTCAAGCCTCCCGAGAGGGTGACCGTCATTGCGTCTCAGCTCACGTCGCGTGACGACCTCGTCTACGGCCTCCCGGAGCACGTCCGCCCGGCGGTGCGGGAGCCCGCTTTCATCGGTGCGCGTGGCGAGCAACGTGAGCAGAATTGGTATCAGGGGTGTCTCGCGAAGGATGCTATCGCTCGCGAGCACGTCGTTTGCCCATCGCTGGCGGACCTCGATCCACTCACCAGCGCTTACCCCCTCCCGGGTCGGGGCAGCTAGCCGAAGTATCGCACCGATGGTGACGCCGGAATTCGCGGGTGGCATGAGGTTGACGTGTGGCCAGCCCAGTGTCTCGGCGTACGCGTACGCGACGTCCCTGGTGCTTAGCAGGACCGGCACGCCGGCATCCAACGTTTCCGTGAACCGTTGCACGTCGCTGATGACCTCTGCTCGGTGGTCGTACGTCTCATCGAGCGCATCGAGCAATACAGCAACCGGTCGTGTTCCATCGAGCCGCACCTCGAACTCAGCCCGCAGTACCTCCCGATCAGAGGCTGTGCAGTCTTTCAGAGCGATGGCGAGCAAGCGGTCGCGGAAGCTGAGACTGTGATCCAGCGCGTTGACTTCACGTAGCGACGCCAGAAGGGGTATCGGCAAGTGCCCGCCGGCGCAAAGATCTGCGGCAGCCCGGCGCATGGCTGTGGATTTTCCTGCTCCTGGCAGACCAGTGAGGACGCAGCGCACACGTCGGAGGAATGCCCACGTCAGTGGGCGGCCGACGGTATGGCCGTCGACTGACCGTTCCACGCGAACGTCCGCATCGGCTTCAGCGAGTGCGACATTCGGCAGGGCCGCGCCGAGCGAGCGTAGGTCGATCTCCCAACCACGCCGTCGGACGCTCAGACGATATCGGTCGAGAGCAGATTCGCGTTTCTCGAAGAGCCCGGCTGGCGACGCAGACAGTTCCCTGAAACCGGCACCACCAGCACGGAGCGCCGTCAACCATGCGTCTAGGTCGTTCCCACCTCGCAAGCGAGCTACACGGCCGGCCTCCTGGAGAGTGAGCCCCCACACCAGCATTGCTTGTTTCGGATCCTGGAGCTCGGCCCTCAGCAATCCGATTGCGACCTGCGCACCGGGTTCTTCGGGCTGCTCCGCCTGGACCTCCCAAATCACGGCTACTTTGAGCACCTGCTCGAACTGTTCGTCGTTGAGCTCCGACAGCTTCTCGCGAAGCTTCACCCTAAGCGACTGCTCCTCGCCCGTGTCCGCCGCGGGTGTTGTCAGTTTCTGCCGTTGGAGCCATCGGCGCATGGAATGCATGGTTCCCGAGAGCCTCCCAGACGCAATAACGAGACGCGTCTTGGCGGGGTTGACGCCTTGCTTGACCGCCGCGACCCACTGAGTAACCGCCTTCGACAAAGACGCGCCGGCGTCGAGGCTTCTCTTCGCCTGAATGAGGGCCATCCAGCCATCATCGAACGAAACCGAAATGTCGTCGACGGCGTCGTCCGTTTCGAGCCCGACCGCTCTGACGAAGGCGTACTCTGTCGGCACATCCAGCCCGGCTACTGGTGCTCCGGCTATGCCGCTCGCCACCAGATAGGAAGCAACCGCGCGACGATACTCGGCGCCAGCTTCTCCCGCGGCACCCCCAACGCTGCCTCGCCCTGCGACCACTCAGACCCCCAAAACCGTCAACCCGGCATCGTGCTCTACGAGCACATTCTCCTGCCTATCCGAGTCGTGTAGGACCGTGGAACCTGAAGCACACTTGGCTGGGTCGAGCAGAGTCGCGATGTGCAGTAGCCGTTTCGAAGACATTCCTCGGCAGCCTTGGCTTCCATGCCACCTAGGCTCGGCGCTGGACCGCTAACCGCTCTCATGAAGCGTCGGGAAGGTGGCAGTCGCAGCAGGTATGCCCGAACCGCCGACTGACCTGATGCGGTCGAATGAGTGTTCTAATAGGATCCGGCGAAAGGAGGAGAGCGCATGGATATTCTCGAGCTCATCCAACGCGGCAACGACAATGTCGTCGTTAACGATGACCACCGATCCCTGAGGGCTGCCGCCGCTACACTGGTGGACTCTTTCGACGAGTGGTCGGCCTTCACCGTTGTGGCGGCGAGCCCGGCCGGCGAGCGGTTGCTCGGCGCTGCGATGATGCTTTACCCGACCCTCAGAGGCGGTCGCTCCGCTCGGACGGTGATCGTCGACATCAATGTTGCAAGCGGCACGCTCATCGCCAACGCGGCCCGGCGGCTCCGAGAGGAAACCGTCGTCGAGCGAGTCGTTGCGATAGCGCTTCACTCATTGGTGGCACACGACTTCCGATGGTCGATTGAGGGTGTCGACTCGGTCCTTATCCCAAGCGCCCAAGCGCCTGATTCACGCGAGTTCGGACAGCGCCGCAAGTACGGCCTCGTACTTGCCGGCACCGATTGACTTCGCGTACGCGACCGCGTCGTCCAGGCCGTTCTTCTTGAGGCGGCGGGCGAATGCCTGCGCATCCCCGAGAACAACAGGCTGGCCGAGGTGCTCGCGCACGACGAAGATCGAGGCCCCTTCAGCGTGAGCTCGTGAGAACTGTGCTTTTGAACGTCGGGCAACCGGGGAGGTTCCGGCGACGCGGAACACGGCTCTCTCGAATGCTAGCGATGGCAGTTTCCCGCTAAGCAGTCGTGCGAGATCGACGGCCTGCTCCGCGGGTTCGACAGAAGAGGCACGGAGTTCGAAGTCGGCCTCGACGACAGGACTGGCGGTGGTTCCGCTGAGGACAACGCCGACGATGCGCGGTTTGCCGGCCGCAGGTATTACGGAGACGCCAAGAACTCGCATTGCACGACAGTACCCTGAGTGCATGTCATCAGCGCCCGACTACCCGCCGGGAACCGTCGTTAACGATCGCTACGAATTTCGGGGGAAGCTCGGCCGGGACGGCAGTGTCTACGAAGCATTCGACCGGAATCTGCGTCGCGTCGTTGCGTTCAAGGTGTTGGAGCCTCGCCAAGGGCAATCCCAGTCATGGGATGAAGCTCGAAGGCTCGAGCAGCTCCGGAGCGAGTTCATCGTCGATGTGTTGAACGCGGACGTCGTAATCAATAGTGACATCAGGTACATCGTTACGCCGCTGGTCCCAGGTGGTGACCTAGAACAGCTCGCCAGTCCCGTCGGCGTCGGTCTGAGGAGCGCAGTGCGCTTTGGCCAACAGATTGCGGCTGGTATCGATCGCGTTCACGAAAGCAACATGCTTCACCGCGATGTGAAGCCTGCAAACGTCCTGCTACAGGGTGACAAAGTGCGCGTCTCAGATCTCGAGTACTGCATCGCCATGGACGAGATCGGTGAGGCTGAACCGGCGGGAAGTTGGTGCTCGGTTGCGCCGGAAGCAGCCATCGACAATGGCAGGTGCTCGGTTCGAAGCGACATCTACTCGCTCGGTGCAACCGTCTTCTACCTACTATCCGGTGAGTACCCAGTCGACCACCGGCTCCACCCCGCAGAGCAGAGAGACCGAATCGTGCGGGGCGACATTCGGGAACTCCGCGAGCTTGCACCGCACGTCCCTCAATCCGTCGCAAACGTTGTGCGTCGCGCGGTGAGGCATGATCCGAACAAACGCTTCGATTCCGCTCTTGCGTTCGGGAATGCCTTGGCAACTGCGTACGCGAACGCACAGGATCGGAGACGTGTGGTGCACCCCGATCACCTCCACTGCATTGAGCTAGATGGGGGAACAAAGGCGCCCGTGACGATCTGTGCTGTCCGGAACGCAGTCGGTGTGCACCTCTCAGCACGACACTCGCGAAACGGTCGCCGCGTTGCGGGCGTTCGTGATCGCGTTGTAGCCGATGCGAATCTCGCATCCGAGTTGCGCACGCTTGTTCAGGAGTGTGCGTAGCGACGGGGGCTGATTGAGCAGCGTCCTCCCAAAGCGGACCCGCCCACGTCGCGTACTCAGGCATCGATCGAGCGAGTGACGCTGTCTGCGTTGAGGTCGGGCTTGGGCCTACGCACCGCGTTCGGCGGTGATTCGTGACCGGCTAATCCGTGACGACACCGAGTCCGGAATCTCGCGGTCTCCGCAAGCAGCGACGTAGCGCTCCAACGCCTCCAGCTCCTGCGGGAACTCACGGAGTCGACGCAGGACTACGGACAATTGCTCGGTCGCCCACGGGTTCGGGATCTCTCCCATCGAGGCTGCCTCCCGTTCGGCGGCATCGCGACACTTCACAAGCAGATCCCGGGCCTCGTCAAAGCGCTGTTGGCGCTTGAGTTCGGCGATGCTCGGTTTGAGTAGTGCCCAGTACTCACCGTCGACGGCGCCAGCGGTCCGTCGAGCTTCCTTCTCCGCCTCGCGCGCAGCCTTTGCCTCGGCCTTGCGCATTTGCTCAACAAGCCTCGCGGATTCGTACGCTTCGCTCGCGAGCCGCTCTGCCGCGTAGTCCTTTTCCGACTCGGAGTCGCCGGAAAACATCAGCGTTACTCTTCCCCGCCACACGTTGTCATCGTTGCGGGCCCAGATTCGTGCCGGGACTACCGCGATGCCTCCGCGACCCACCGAACTGCAAGCTCGCGCCACATTCCTGCTGTCCTCTTGCGGGACGTGGCCGACCTGATGCCCGTTGACGACGACTCGGACCGCGTTCGGGTCGTACTTGTTCGTCGGTTCCGGGATTAGCTGTGCCACTTGCATCGTCACGCCACCCTCAAGGCGCCCTAGGCTGCCAAAGATGTTTGCGAGCCCGCCGCGATAGTACGCCTCGCCAGCGACCTCGATGTCGTTCCATCCACGGCCAATCGGGACCTCTCTGGCGACAACACTGCTTGCAGACTGCGCTGGCTGAGTTTCCGTGGTGCGAGCCTGTCCTGAGCCGCCGCCGAACAGTCTGGACAGGAAGCCAGCCATTGATGTCTCCTCGATATGCGGAGGGCGTACCCCTCCTCCTCGCGTGAGTGTAGCGAAACCTTGGCGACTCTATCCCGCGCGGCCGCGACGCCCAGGCGGTAGGAGCCCGCGGTCTCGGGCCTTCGTGATCCAGCCCTGCGCGGTGGAGAGGGCGACGCCGTTGATCTGCGCCATCGTCGCGCTCGGATTCGCGTCGCCCTGCTGGGTGAGCCGGCCGTGCTGCAGCGCCACCAGCTCGTAGAAGTCCGGGACCTTCTTCGGGTCACCCAGCGGCTTGAGCAGATCCCGCCGGCTGACCTTCCGCCCAGACGGGAGCACGATCTTGCCGCCGGTGATCGTCTCGGTGCGCTTCATCGCGAAGAGGCGCTTGTTGATCGCGGCCTCGATGCGGGCGGTGGGCAGCTCGCGGAGGAGCTGGCTCGTGATCGGGTCTCCGGCCCGCCAGGGAAGGTAGATGACGCCGGTGATTCGCACCTCCCCCGGTACGGCGAACGTCTGGCGCTGCAGGCGGATCATGACGCGTGTGTGCGTCGCATTGTGTTCGATGTATCGCCAGCGGCCGTCGATCGTCTCGTTCTGGTCGGACTCTTGCTGCCCCTGAGCCCGCTCGTCGGTGTTTGCCCAGTCGTTGTAACCGAGGAGCTCGTCGATCTGCGCGCTCGCGTCGTCGCTCCGCTCGCCGGCGAATCGGCTTGGGAGGTGCCACCCGTCGGGAAGGTCGGTCGTGTCAAGCAGCCCGTCTTGCGACTGGTTCGCCCATGGGGACGGTTCGGGAAGGCCCATGGCTCGAGTCTAGCCACACAGCTCAGGTACTTGCCGAAACCCGTGCGCGATGGTAATCTCAGGTACTTGCAAATAGCCGCGCGTGGGTCGGCATGCACGAGATGCCAGCCGGCGGCCGATGAGTCGAGGGGGAGCGTCATGGCCGACACCGCGTGGAGGGTTGAGTACCTGAGTCGAGTCGAGGCGGCCGAGCGGTGTCGCATCCCGGTCTCGAGCTTCGACAAGCTGCGCCACGACGGACTCATCCCCGAGCCGGACGCGCGCATGGGCAAGCACCTGCTCTGGAGCGCCGACACGATCGACGAGCTGCTCGCGCGGGGTGGAACGGAACACTGATGGCCGGGCGGCCGACGAGAGACACCCCGTCGCGCGTCGATCCGCGCACGGGTCGGCCGCTGCCCGAGGGCATCCGCTGGCGAGCCGACCGCCAGCGGTACCAGATCCGCGTCGTCGGCCCGAGTGTCGAGGGCGGCGCTGCCGAGCGATCCCGCACCTTCCTCACGCTCGCCGAGGCCAAGCGTGAACTCGCGAAGATGGTGGCCGGCCGCAACCCGAACGGCTCGATGACGCTCGACCAGTGGTACGACAAGTACTGGCCTGCGATCGAGTCATCCATCCGCCCGGCGACGGCCCGCAGCTACGGGGTCGCCTGGCGGCTCCGCGTGAAGCCGAGCCTCGGCCGGCACCGGCTCGACGAGATCACCTCGCCGATGATCGAGTCGGCGATGGTCGCGTGGTCGGGCGGGGCTTCCGCCAAGAACGATGCGCTCGCCGTGCTCTCGCGGTTGCTGGATGGCGCGCGCCGCTCCCGGTTCATCGACTTCAACCCGGCCCGAGAGGTGAAGCGTCCGAGCATGCGCGAGTCCATCTCGCCGGTCTCGCGCGCGCTCACCCTCGACCAGATTCGCGCCCTGCTCGAGCTCGTTCCCGAAGGGGCATACCGCGGCTACCTCGCGGCCCTCGTCTACACCGGCATGCGGGCGGGGGAGGCGACCGCGTTGCGCGTGGGCGATGTCGACTTCGAGCGCGGCATCATCCGCGTCAGCCGGTCGCTGAGTCCTGGCCAGCGCGGCGAACTGATCGAGCAGTCGCCGAAGAGCCACAAGTCGCGCGACGTCCCGCTGATCGACGCGCTGCGTCCGTACGCCGAGGCAGCCGCGAGAGGCAAGCAGGCGAGCGACCTGCTCTTCGCCGGACCCGACGGCGGGCGACTCACCAACCACAACGCGCGACGAGGAGCAAACTGGGAGACGCTTCGCGAGGCGATCGGTCGACCCGACCTGCGCATCCACGACCTCCGGCACACGTTCGCGACGATCCTGTTCGACGCCGGCGCCACCGCGCCCGACGTGCAGGCGACCTTCGGCCACTCGAGCCTGCAGGTCACCGAGCGCTACTCGCGCGCTCGCGAGGGCGTCGCGCTGCGCACTGGCGCGGCCCTCAACGACGCGCTCAAGAGCGCAGGCGCCGGACCATCGCAACGAACCAAAGGGCGGACCCCCGCCGACCTTAATGGCACATTAATGGGCGCTCCTGACTGATCTGTGGGTCATGCCCGGCGCGGGAGGACGGGGCGGTGGCCGCCGAGGCTGAGCAGCGCGAGGGCGATCAGTGCTTCGGCGGACTTGAAGCCGAACGCGATCCTGGTTATTAGGCGGATCTTGGTGTTGGTCGACTCGATGAGCCCGTTGGACAGGTTGTGCTCAATCGCGGCGAGGATCCGGGCGCGGTGTTTGACGATGCTCTTCTGCAGCTTCACGAATGCCGGGATCCGGCAGCGGCGGGCCCAGCTGACCCACCGGTCCAGAGCCTCGACCGCGGCGTCGTACGGCATCGTGAACACCAGCCGCAGCCCCTCCTTGAGCAGGTAGGCGCGATAAAGCTTCGGGTCGGTGGCGGCGATCCAGGCGAGCTTGACCTGCTGGTGCTCGGTGAGGTTCTCCGGGTTCTTCCAGAGCGAATAGCGGGCACCGTTGAGCGCCTTGGCGCGCTCGCTTCCAGGTCGCGGTGGGGCGTCCGCTCGGGGACGCCCGCGCCCACGCCCCGGCTCTTTGCGGGCCAGGGCACGAGCGTCGTTCCACGCCTGACGGCGGACCTCGTCGAGCGCATCGGTGGCCCACTTCACGATATGAAACGGGTCGGCGACCCGGACCGCGTCCGGACACTTCTCGGCGACGATCGTGTCGATGAAGTCCGCCCCGTCGGCGCTGACGTGGGTGATCTGTGCGCAGCGCTCTTCGCCGAGGAGGTCGAAGAACTCACGCACGGTCGCGCTGCTGCGTCCCGGCGCCGCCCACACCAGCCGGCGGGTGTCGTGGTCGACGACGACCATCAGGTACTTGTGGCCCTTCTTGTAGCTGATCTCGTCGATCCCGATCCGCCGCAGCCCGGCGAACCGATCGTGAGCGGCCTCGACATCCGCCCAGACCCGGGTGATGATCGACCCCACCGTGCGCCACGCGATCCGCATGAGTTCGACCACGGTGGACTTCGACGCCTGCGTGGCCAGCCACGCCACCTGATCATCGAAGACGTGAGTGTGACCGGCGTCGTGACGAGCCCACGGCACCGCGGCGACAACGACCCCCGTGGACACGGCACCGAACGCGCGGTGAGTCCGCTTCGACGAAGGCCTGGATCGTGCCCAGATCCAGCGTCCGCCACCGCCGCCGACCAGGACCGGTGTCATAGCCAGGGCAACGGCGGCGACAGATCCCGCACCGGCGGCGCTCCCGCGAGCGGGGCCGCACGTGCGCGACCAGTAGCTGCACGTCCTCGTCGAACTCGACTCGTTCGATCACGGTCTTCTCGAGGCCGAGCACACCCCGCCATAAACTGACATCACGCACGCCGTTCTCCTGACCCTGGATTCTGATGCCTTCGACAGCTCAGAACCTATACAGGGAACGGCGTGCGCCACGCTCAGACCCGCTCAGGCACCCACAGAAGAGTCAGGAGCGCCCATTAATGGCACAGCCTCACCGGCGTCCTCGCGGAATGACCCACTGACACGAAAAAACCCCCGGTAAACCGGGGGTTTTGACTGTGGCTCCGACCGGCATCGATCCGGTGACCTTTCGATTTTCAGTCGAACGCTCTACCAACTGAGCTACAGAGCCTCGAAGCATCCGCTCGGCCGAAGCCGAGAAAGATACCTCGATAAGGAGAAAGCCCCTTCTCTCGTAAGGGAAAGGGCTTGTCGCCTGAGCGACCCTGACGGGACTTGAACCCGCGACCTCCGCCGTGACAGGGCGGCACGCTAACCAACTGCGCTACAGGGCCTCGTGGTGTCTTGCGACACCGAGCTATTCAATTGTACGTCGTGCAGTGACCCCAACGGGATTCGAACCCGTGCTGCCGCCGTGAAAGGGCGGTGTCCTAGGCCACTAAACGATGGGGCCGGAGGGCGATGCCTGGGCACGCCCGCCGACAGCCAAGCATACGTGCAGTCGCGCGAGATGGCAAAACGACCCGCAACGACGCGTTGACTCATGATGGATGCCCGCGAAGTGGCCGAGGGCGACGAATCGAAGACGGGCTGTGCAGCGGTCGGGCATGCGAGCGTGCGCGTCATATCACGGGCTCGACGGTGGCCATCCATCGCGTGAGCTCGGCGGAGAGCGCGGCGGGAGCATCGAGCTGGATGAGGTGCCCGGCATCTTCGATGATCGTGACTGATGCGTGTGGGATCGCCCCTTGGAGCCGGTCTGCCCGGTCGGCGGGAATCCAGGTGTCTTCGGCGCCCCAGATGATGTGCACGGGTTCAGTGAGCGTGCCGTACTCGGGTTCGATCTGCTCGGTGAAGCGTTCGTCGGCTTGCGCGATCTGGCGATAGAACGCGGTCTGCCCCGCGTCATCCGCCCACGGCTCGACGAGCATTGCGAGGTCATCGTCGCGCAGTCCGCGATGGCTTGCTCCTCGGATGTAGGCCTCGATCGCCCCGCGGTGCACCGCCGGAGGCAACTGCGCGAAGACGCGTGCGTGTTGCTTGACCAGCGTGAAGTACGGCGAGCCCCACGGAGACAGAGCCACCACGTCGACGAGGCAGAGCGAGGCGTACTGCGCACCGTGCAGCAATCGCGTGCGAAGCGCCACAGCGCCGCCGAGATCATGAGCGACGACGTGCGGTCGGTCGAGACCCCACTGCTCGAGCAAGTGCGCGAACAACTCACCCTGCGCGCCCAGGTCGACCGGGTGCTGCGCCTCTTTCGAGGAGGCGCCGTAGCCCGGCATGTCCCAGAGATAGACCGTGAACCGCTGGGAGAGTGCTGATGCGATCGGATGCCACAGGGCTGACGACCAGGGCGTGCCGTGCAGGAACACGAGAGCGGGCCCCACCCCGAAACGCTCCCACGCAACGGATCGTCCTTGCCAGTGCAACTCTCGGGTGAGGTGGTATCGGGACACCCTTCAATCGTGACAGCAACCAGGCACTCGAAGGCAGCGGATGCCGCGGCGCCGGCCACACACTCGCGACGGCACCGCCACGCGGCATCCGCGGACATGCCCGTGAAATGCCCGGTGTGGGCCGATCTCCCGCCTATCGTGGGGCTGCCAGTGCCCGAACCGAGAGTCGAGGAGCGCGGGGACCCGAGCCCGCGTGGACGGGGAAAGATGTACCGCACCACAGACCGAACGCCCACCGGCGGGGCCCGAACGAGCCCGGCATCAGGCGGCGTTCGGCGAGCCGGTCGCTCGCGTGCCGCGCGGCGTCTCGTCGCCCTGGTCGCGATCGTCGGTGCCGCACTCATGGCTCCCGTGATCACGCCGATGCAGCAGCCCGCGATCGCGGCGACGTATCCGAGCTGGGACGAACTGCAGGCAGCCAAGGCCAACACCGCCGCCGGCGCTGCGGCGGTCGAACAGGTCACCGCACTCATCGCGGAGCTGGAGGCGAACGTCGCGTTCACGCGAGCCGAGGCCGAGCGCCGCACCGACGAGCTCTTCCTCGCCCAGCAGAAGTACGACGAGGCCGTGCTGCGTGCCGATCAGATCCAGGCTCAGGCCGACGCATCCGCTGCAGAGGCGGTGGCAGCCGAGTCGAACGCCGGCCAGGTCGCAGCGCAGCTCTACCGCTCGGGCGGCAGCGACGTCGGGGTGAACCTCTTCCTCGATGCCGGTAACGCGCAGGCGACCGACACGCTGCTCTCCAAGCTCGGCAACATGGAGAAGATGGTCGAGCGCACCTCGAGCATCTACGACCGCGCACAGGAGAAGCAGAACACCGCCGAGGCGCTGAGCGGCCAGGCCGAAGTGGCGCAGGGTGAGCGCGAGAAGCTGCGCATCGCCGCCGAAGCGGCCCTCGTCGCGGCTCAGGAGGCGCAGGCGGCGGCCGAAGCAGCACTCGCCGAATCGCAGGCGAAGAAGATCGAGCTCGACGCCCAGCTCGCGTTCCTGAAAGACGCCGAGGCGAAGACCACGGCGGCCTACGAAGAGGGCGAGCGCATCCGCAAGGAGGAAGAGGAGCGGCGCCGACAGGAGGCCCTGCGTGCCGGCTCGCCGGGCACGCCGGCCTCATCGGGCTGGGCATTGCCCGCGAGCGGCGGACTCACGGGCGGCTACGGGCCGCGATCGCCGATCTGCGCCGGCAGCGGTTGCTCGGGCAGCTTCCACTACGCGGTCGACATCGGCACCGGTTGCTCGTCTCCGATCTACGCCGCGAACAGCGGAGTGGTGACGTTCTCGGGGTACTCGGGCAGCTACGGCAACTTCATCAAGGTCGACCACGGCGGCGGCATCTCGACCGGCTACGCGCACATCCGCGACGGGGGCCGTTTCGTCGGCGTCGGCGAGTGGGTCGGCGCCGGGCAGAACATCGCGTCGAGCGGCACGACCGGGGCATCGACGGGCTGTCACCTGCACTTCGAGGTCTACAACGGCGGCAGCCGCATCGACCCCGAGCCGTTCATGGGGGACCGGGGGGTCTACTTTGGCTGACAATCGCACCAGACCGCTGTCGCGCGTGAAGCCCGCAACCATCTTCTCGGCGGTCGCCGTCGGCGCGGTGACGGCGTCGGTCGTCGCCGCGGGCGGGCCCGCCATGGCCGAGCCCGACTACCCGTCGTGGAGCGAGATCGAGCAGGCCAAGAGCAACGAGGCCACGAAGCAGGCCGAGATCGCACGCGTCGGCGAGCTCCTTGTGGGCCTCCAGCAGGCAGCGGATGCCGCGGTGCAGGCGTCGCAGATGGCGGCCGAGTCGTATCGCATCGCCGCCGACCAGCGCGACCAGGCGGCCGAACGAGAGCAGACTCTCGCACGGCAGGCCGGCGAGGCCGACGCCGTGGCGGAGATCTCGAAGATGCGCGCGGGCCTGCTCGCAGCGCACATCGCGAAGGCCGGGGGCAACGACCTGAGCTCCGAGCTCGTCTTCGCGGGCGACGGCGCCGATGGCCTGCTCAAGCAGCTCGGCATGGCGACGAAGCTCGGCGAGCAGTCGCAGGCCGTCTACGAGCAGGCGATCGCCGACCGCAACACGGCTGACTCGTTGCGTGCGCAGGCCACCGAAGCGGCCGCAGAGCGCGCGAGGCTCGCGGCACTCGCAGAGGCGAAGGCGACCGAGGCGAATGCCGCAGCGGAATCGGCGATGGCTGCCGTCACCGCGCAGGAGCAGCGTTCGGCCGAGCTATACGCCCAGCTCGCGACCCTGAAAGACACGACCGCCGAACTCGAGCGCGAGCGCGTCGAGGGGCAGGCGCGCGAGGCGGCGATGGCAGCCCTCGAGGCCAGCCGGCCGAGCACTCCGGCGCCGCCGTCCGGGGGAACCGGCGGCAGCGGCGGCAGCAGCGGCGGCAGCGGCGGCAGCACCCCGGCGCCGAACCCCGACCCCGCCCCGCCGAACGCGAGCGCGGTCGAGACGGCGATCTGGTTCGCGAGCCAGCAGCTCGGCGAGCCCTACCGGCTCGGCGGCGCAGGCCCCGACGAGTGGGACTGCTCTGGCCTCACCCGCGCCGCGTACAGCGCTGCGGGCATCGGCATCGGCACGCACTCGGCGACGAACCAGTACCACACGCTCGCCGGCCGCGGCAAAGCCGTGCCGCTCGGCAGCGTGCAGCGCGGCGACCTGCTCTTCTGGGGCTCCAGCGGCAACTACTACCACGTCGCCATCTACCTCGGCGGCGGCCGCATCCTCGAGGCGCCCGACTACGGCAAGCCCGTGCGCGAGTGGCCGATCTGGGGCAGCCCCTCAGCCGCGGCGCGCCCCGCCGGCTGACCGACGAGGTTCGCCGCACGCCGCGCCGCGCCGCGCCAGTGCTGGCCAGCGCTGCGCCAGGTTCGCCGCGCGCTGCGCCAATGCTGCGCCAGGTTCGCCGCGCGCTGCGCCAGGTACGCCGCGCGCTGCGCCAGCGCTGCGCCAAGGTTCGCCGCACGCCGCGTACAACGGTTTGCGCGTACATCGGTTTGTAGGACGAAGGCCTCGTTGTAGGACAGCGGGGCACGGTTTCGTCCTACCAAGCGGCCTTCGACCTACAAACCCGGTGGGGGTGAGGGGCTGGAGCCGGGGGCTGGAGCTTGGGAGCCGGGGCTGGAGGCTGGGGCTGGGAGCTAGGGGCAGGGGGCTGGGAGCGAGGGCAGGGGCTGGGTCCTACCACGCGGCCTTCGGCCTACAAATACTGAGCGGATGCCGCGAGCCCGCGGCATCCGCTCGGTTCATGCCGTGGTCAGTGACCGGGGAACTTCTCGATCGCCTTCTGGATGAGCCCCTCGGCCTCGGCCGCGTCGGCCCAGCCCTCGGTCTTGACCCACTTGCCGGGCTCGAGGTCCTTGTAGTGCTCGAAGAAGTGCTCGATCTCCTTGCGAGTGAACTCGGGGATGTCGTTGACGTCCTGGATGTGGTTCCAGCGCGGGTCGCCGGCGGGCACGGCGATCACCTTGGCGTCGCCGCCGCCGTCGTCGGTCATGTGGAAGACGCCGACCGGGCGCACCTTGACGCCCACGCCCGGGAAGAGCGGGTAGTCGAGCAGCACGAGCACGTCGAGCGGGTCGCCGTCGTCGCCGAGGGTGTTCTCGAAGAAGCCGTAGTCGGTCGGGTAGACGAACGTCGTGTAGAGCACGCGGTCGAGAAAGACCCGGCCCGTCTCGTGGTCGACCTCGTACTTGTTGCGGCTCCCCTTGGGGATCTCGATGACGGCGGCGTACTCGCCCATGCTGTTCTCCTTGATTCTGGAAGCTTCGTCGCCCGCGCGGGGCGCGGAATAAGGTTACTTGATGCCTCACGATCAGCCGACGGATGCCGCGGCTCCCCGGCGCCCGCGCCTGACACCGCCGATCGCCGATGTGCGCCGGGCGGTGCGTGCCGTGCTCCCCGCCGGTGCCGAGTCGGCCGATCGCCGAGCCGAAGGAGCCGAGGGGCGACACGCCGAGCTTCGCGCCGGTCGGTCGACTTCAGCTCCTGCGACTCGGCGAGAACCGGGCGGCACACTCGTGCTCGTCGCCCTCTCGGGCGGCGCCGACTCGCTCGCCCTCGCTGCGGCCGCCGCGTTCGAAGCGCCGAGGGCCGGATGCCGCGCGGGCGCCGTCATCGTCGACCACGGGTTGCAGCCCGGCTCGGCCGAGGTCGCGGCTGCCGCGGCGGCGACCGCGCGAGAGCTCGGGCTGGGCCCCGTGCTCGTGCGACGCGTCGAAGTGCCGTCGACCGGGGCGGGCAGCGCGGGGGGTCCCGAGGCATCCGCTCGCGATGCCCGATACGGCGCGCTCGACGCCGCGGCGGCCGAGACCGGGCCGCCCTCGTGCTGCTCGGCCACACGCTCGACGACCAGGCCGAGACCGTGCTGCTCGGGCTCGCGCGCGGCTCGGCGCCGCGAGCCTGTCGGGCATGCCGGCGCGCGCCGGCCGTTACGCACGGCCGCTCCTCGGCATCCGCCGTGCCACGACCCGGCAGGCCTGCCTCGACGCGGGGCTCACCCCGTGGGACGACCCGCACAACCTCGACCCCACGTACGCACGGGTGCGGGTGCGCGAGCGCGTGCTGCCCGTGCTCGAGGCCGAACTCGGGCCGGGCATCGCCGAGGCGCTCGCGCGCACGGCCGAGCACCTCCGTGAAGACGAGGCGGCGTTCTCGGAGCAGATCGAGGAGTTCATCGAGGAGATCTGCGAGCCCGCAGAGGCCGGCATCGCGATCTCGGTCGGCGCCCTCTCGGCGAACCCGGCGGCGCTGCGACAGCGGGTCATCCGGCACGTCGTGGGCAGTGAGTTCGGCGTCTCGCTCTCTCGCACTCAGACGCTCGAGGTCGCCCGGCTCGTCACCGACTGGCACGGGCAGGGCCCGATCGACCTGCCGGGCGGGGTGCTCGCGACCCGCGCGGGCCGGCACATCGTGCTGAGCACGACGGGGTCGACCGAGATCCTTCCGCACGACCACTGAGCGAGCCGAGCGAGCCGAGCCGGCCGCCCGCTGAGCACGGGGCACCGCCGACGCGGCGTAGGCTCGACGCATCCGTCGTCGTCACAGAAGGAGCAGGCATGTACGCGCGCGAGATCGAGGCCGACCTCACCGAGGTGCTCGTCACCGAAGCCGAGATCCATGCGAAGCTCGCCGAGCTCGCCCGCCGTATCGAGGCCGACTACGAGGGCAGGGACCTGCTGCTCGTCGGCGTGCTGAAGGGCGCCGTCATGGTCATGGCCGATCTCGCACGAGAGTTGCGGCCGCACCTCAACATGGACTGGATGGCGGTCTCCTCCTACGGCGCGGGCACCCAGTCGTCGGGCGTCGTGCGCATCGTGAAAGACCTCGACACCGACCTCACCGGCCGCCACGTGCTCATCGTCGAGGACATCATCGACTCGGGCCTGACGCTCAGCTGGCTGCGCGGCAACCTCGAGTCCCGCGGCGCCGAGTCGGTCGAGATCTGCGCGTTGCTGCGCAAGCCCGATGCGGCGAAGGTCGAGGTCGACGTCAAGTACCTCGGCTTCGACATCCCGAATCAGTTCGTCGTCGGCTACGGCCTCGACTTCGCCGAGAACTACCGCAACCTCCGCGACGTCGCGATCCTGGCACCGCACGTCTACAGCTGATCCACCGCACGTCTACCGCTGATCCCTCGCGCGGCGAGCGGTCGCGGGCCTAGAGTCTTCGCATGGCCGAAGGGCAACGCCGAAGCACGTTGCGCGACGCTGCCGCCGCGTTCACGAGCAACTGGCGCAACCGCAACCTGCGCCGGGCCCAACTCAGCTTCCTCGGCGCGTGGACCGCCGAGTGGGCGTTCACCGTCGCCCTCGGCATCGTCGCCTATCGCGACGGCGGCGCGGTGGCGCTCGGCCTGGTGGGCCTGCTTCGCATGCTGCCCTCGGCGATCCTCGCCCCGCTGCTGTCGCCCATCGCCGATCGGGGCCGACGCGAGCGGGTGCTCGTGCTCGTCTCCATCGTGCGCGGCCTCGCGACGGCGGGCGCCGCCGTGGTCGCCGCCGTGTCGGGCCCGGTCGCCGTCATCTACGTGCTCGCCGTGCTCTCGACGATCGCCGCGACCCTCTACCGCCCGGCGCACTCCGCGCTGCTGCCCTCGCTCTGCCGCACGGGTCATGAGCTCGCGAGCGCCAACGTCGTGCGAGGGCTCCTCGACTCGGCCGCCACGCTCGTCGGCCCGCTGCTCGCGGCGGTGCTGCTGCAGTTCACCGGCGTCGACGTCGTCTTCGCGGTCGCGGCGGCCGCGTCGTTCTGGGCGGCGGGCCTGCTCGTTCGGCTGAGATACGACGCGCCGCCGCGCCCTCCCGCGCCGCAGCGCCCCAACCTGGCCAGGGAGGCGCTCGACGGCGTGAAGGCGGTCGTGTCGAACCGCGACCTGTCGCTCATCCTCGGTCTCGCCGCGGCGCAGGCCCTCACCCGCGGCGCGCTCACGGTGCTCTCCGTCGTGGTCGCGATCGAACTGCTCGGCACGGGGGAGCCGGGAGTCGGCGCCCTGATGACCGCGGTCGGGGTCGGTGCGGTGCTCGGATCGCTCGCGGCCTCGCTGCTCGTGGGCACCGGGCGGCTCGGCGTGTGGTTCGCCGTCGGAGTCGCGCTCTGGGGGCTGCCGTTCACGCTCGTCGGCCTGGCGCCCTACGAGGTGCCGGCCCTCGGCCTGCTGGCCTTCGTCGGCGTCGGCAACGCCCTCATCGACGTCGCCGGGTTCACCCTCATCGCCCGGTTGGCCCCCGACGAGGTGCTCGCTCGCGTCTTCGGGGTGCTCGAGAGCCTCGTCGCCGTCTTCATCGGCATCGGCGCGGTCGTCACGTCGGCCCTGATCGAATGGTTCGGAGCGACGACCGCGCTCGTGGCGATCGGCCTCGTGTGCCCGGTGCTCGCGCTCGTGTCGCTCCGGCGCCTGCGCGGCATGGACCGTTCGGTCGACGTCATCGACGACGACATCGAGCTGCTGCGGCGGGTGTCGATGCTCCGCACGCTGCCGCTGCCCTCCATCGAACAGCTGGCCCGCGGCCTCGAGCCGGTCGCCGTTCCCGCGGGCACCGCCGTGTTCACGCAGGGCGACGTCGGCGACCGCTACTACGTGATCGAGGCGGGTGAGGCCGACGTGGTCGGCGACGGCCGGGTCGTCGCGAGGCTCGGCCCGGGGGAGGGCTTCGGCGAGATCGCGCTGCTGCGCCGCACGCGAAGAACGGCCACGGTCACGGCGAACAGTGCGCTCGCGCTGCGGGCGCTCGGCTCCGACCGGTTCCTTCCCGTCGTGCTCGGCTACACGGCGAGCGCGCAGGAGGCGGCCGTCGTCGTCGACGGGCAGCTCGACCGATACGCCCCGAAGCATCCGTTCGTCGACCCGCCTTCAGGAGGGCAGCCCTCCTGAGGGCAGCCCTCCTGAACAGGGGTGTTGAGGTGTGCTCAGTTCAATGGGATGGTGAGGCATGATCTCCGGCCGCGCCGTGCTGCTGATCGCAGACATCGGCGGCTACACCGACTACATGAGCTCCCACCGCATGAGCCTCGCGCACGCCGAGGTCAACACCGGTCGCATGCTCGAGCGCATGATCGACGCCGCCCCCGGATTCGACCTCATCGAGATCGAGGGCGACGCCGCCTTCCTCTCGTTGCAGCTGGGCGACGGCGAGACGGATGCCTCGATCCCCGTGATCCTCGACGCGGCCCTCGCCATGCATCGCGCCTTCCACCTCGAACGCGCGTACGTCACGGCCAACCTCTGCCCCTGCAAGGGATGCAAGGGCGCGTCCGACCTCAAACTGAAGTTCGTGGCGCACGTCGGAGAGGTCGCCACGCAGACCATCCGCGATCGCATCAAGCTGGTCGGCATCGACGTCATCCTCGTGCATCGCATGCTGAAGAACCCGGTCGACGTCGCGGAGTACGTGCTGCTCTCAGAGGAGCTCTACCGTTCGGGCGTAGACGCGCTGCCTGCCCCGGTGCACGACGTGGTGTCGGAGTTCGAGGGGTTCGGGGCCGTGCGCGGGTACTACGTCGACGTCGATGAGCTCGACGGCGAGACGGTGATGCCGACGCCCTCGTGGCCGAAGCGCATCGGGCAGACGTTCGCCGCGGTGGGCCCCGGCGTGCCCTACATGCTCGGACTTCGCGACACCCGCCGCGCGGCATCCGATCGGTGAACTCACCGCCGCTCGCCCGCAGCGCGCGACGCACAGCCCTCAGCGAACACTCGGCTGCCATTCGGTGACTGCAATGTAGCCTGTGAGCACCATGAACATCAAGAAGATCCTGCGCGGGCCGATCATCTACATTCTGCTCGCGATCGTCGCCGTGTGGATCGGGTCGAGCCTCATCACCGCCTCGGGCTTCAAAGAGGTCTCGACGCAAGAGGGCCTCGAGCTGCTGAACGACGGCAAGGTCGCCTCGGTCAAGATCGTCGACGGTGAGAACCGCGTCGACCTGACCCTCGCGAAGGCCGACGAGGAGCTCGGCACGCAGGTGCAGTTCTACTACGTCACCCCGCGCGGGGCCGACGTCATCGCGGCCGTCGACGCGGCAGACCCGGCAGACGGCTTCAACGACGAGGTGCCGCAGCCGAACTGGTTCCTCTCGATGCTCGGCATCCTGCTGCCGCTCGTGCTCATCGGCCTGTTCTTCTGGATCATGCTCTCGGGCATGCAGGGCGGCGGCAACAAGGTCATGCAGTTCGGCAAGTCCAAGGCGAAGCTCGTCTCGAAGGAGAGCCCCACCGTCACGTTCGACGACGTCGCGGGCGCCGAGGAGGCGATCGAAGAACTGCACGAGATCAAGGAGTTCCTGAAGGAGCCGGCGAAGTTCCAGGCCGTCGGGGCGCGCATCCCCAAGGGCGTGCTGCTCTACGGCCCTCCCGGCACCGGCAAGACGCTCCTCGCCCGTGCGGTCGCCGGTGAGGCGGGCGTGCCGTTCTACTCGATCTCGGGTTCCGACTTCGTCGAGATGTTCGTCGGCGTCGGCGCGAGCCGCGTGCGCGACCTGTTCGAGCAGGCGAAGCAGAACGCGCCCGCCATCATCTTCGTCGACGAGATCGACGCGGTCGGCCGCCACCGCGGCGCCGGCCTCGGCGGCGGTCACGACGAGCGCGAGCAGACCCTGAACCAGCTGCTCGTCGAGATGGACGGCTTCGACCCGAAGACCAACGTCATCCTCATCGCCGCGACGAACCGCCCCGACATCCTCGACCCGGCGCTGCTGCGCCCCGGCCGCTTCGACCGGCAGATCGGCGTCGACGCGCCCGACCTCAAGGGTCGCCAGAAGATCCTCGAGGTGCACTCGAAGGGCAAGCCGCTCGCCCACGGCGTCGACCTCGAGGTGCTCGCCCGCAAGACCCCCGGCTTCACGGGTGCCGACCTCGCCAACGTGCTCAACGAGGCCGCGCTCCTGACGGCACGCTCCAACGCGCAACTCATCGACAATCGCGCCCTCGACGAGGCCGTCGACCGTGTGATCGCCGGCCCGCAGCGCCGCTCCCGTGTCATGAAAGACAAGGAGAAGCTCATCACGGCCTACCACGAGGGCGGCCACGCCCTTGCGGCGGCGTCGATGAACTACACCGACCCCGTGACGAAGATCACGATCCTGCCGCGCGGCCGCGCCCTCGGCTACACGATGGTGATGCCGCTCGAAGACAAGTACTCGGTCAGCCGCAACGAGCTGCTCGACCAGTTGGCCTACGCGATGGGCGGCCGGGTGGCAGAGGAGATCGTCTTCCACGATCCGTCGACCGGCGCGTCGAACGACATCGAGAAGGCCACCTCGACGGCACGCAAGATGGTCACCGAGTTCGGCATGAGCGCGAACGTCGGCGCCGTCAAGCTCGGCCAGTCGCAGGGCGAGGTCTTCCTCGGCCGTGACATGGGCCATCAGCGCGACTACTCCGAAGAGGTCGCCGAGACGGTCGACCTCGAGGTGCGCAAGCTCATCGAGCAGGCGCACGACGAGGCCTGGCAGGTGCTCAACGACAACCGCGACATCCTCGACAAGCTGGCCGCAGAGCTGCTCGAACACGAGACGCTCGACCACAAGCAGATCGCCGAGATCTTCAAGGACGTCAAGAAGCTGCCCGAGCGCCCGCTCTGGCTCTCGAGCGACAAGCGCCCCGTCTCCGACCGGCCGCCGATCGCGTTCCCGACCGACAAGATGCCGATCGACCAGGGTGCGGTCGACGGCGGTGTCGACTCGGGTGAGTTGCCCATCGACGACGAGGCGCGGGTGCGCGCACCGCAGTCGAACCCGCGGCCCGCGACGGCCTAACCGTCGGGCCACGCCCGTCGACCCGAAGAGGGGGAGTCATGGCCGGAGTGGATGCCGAGCGCATCCGGCGCGCCGTGCACGAGATCCTGCTCGCGATCGGTGAGGATCCGTCACGGCCGGGGCTCGAGCGCACGCCGCAGCGCGTCGCCGAGGCCTACGCCGACTTCTTCGGCGGCCTCGACGTCGATCCGCTCAGTCACCTCGCCGATGCCGTTCCGATCGGGTCGTCGCTTCGACAGAGCCTGGGCGGTGCGGATGCCGGTGCGCCGGCCACGGGCGAAGCGGTCGTGCTGCGCGACCTCGCGTTCCGGTCGGTGTGCGAGCACCACCTGCTGCCCTTCGTCGGCACCGCGCACGTGGCGTACCTGCCGGGCGATCGTGTGGTGGGGCTCGGCCGCATCCCGGCGGTCGTCGACACGCTCGCACGACGCCCCCAGTTGCAGGAGCGGCTCACCGAGGAGATCGCCGACGCGCTCGTGGCGGGCCTCGACCCCCGCGGCGTGCTCGTCGTGCTCGACGCGCAACACCGCTGCGTCACCACGCGTGGCTCCCGCCAGGAGCGCAGCTCGACCGTGACGATCGCGAGCCGCGGCGCGCTCTCAGAGCCCGCGGCCCGCTCCGAGATCATCACGCTCATCGGGGCATCGGCGCATGCCTGATCGCACGCTCGTCATGGGCGTGGTCAATGTCACGCCCGACTCGTTCAGCGACGGCGGGCGTTGGTTCGACGCCGATGCGGCGATCGCGCACGGCCTCGAGCTCGTCGCCGACGGCGCCGACATCCTCGACGTCGGCGGTGAGTCGACCCGGCCCGGCGCGGCCCGCGTGGCGCCCGAAGAGGAGCTTCGCCGTGTCGTTCCCGTCATCCGCGAGCTCGCGGGTCGCGGCATCCGAGTCAGCGTCGACACCATGCGCGCCGCGACCGCGCGGGCGGCCGTCGACGCCGGGGCCGTGATCATCAACGACGTCTCCGCTGGCCTCGCAGACGCGGCCATGGGCCCGATCGCGGCCGAGACCGGCGCGCAGTACGTCGCCATGCACTGGCGCGGCCACTCCGATCGCATGGACTCGCTCGCGGAGTACGCCGACGTCGCCGTCGAGGTGCGCGACGAACTCGCGCAACGGGTCGACGCGCTCGTCACCGCGGGAGTCGCCCCCGAGAAACTCATCCTCGACCCCGGACTCGGGTTCGCCAAGCGCGGCGACCAGAACTGGCAGCTCCTCGGCCGACTCGACGTGCTGGCCGGCCTCGGGCTGCCGATCCTCGTCGGTGCGTCGCGCAAGCGCTTCCTCGGGGCGATGCTGCCCGACGCGGCATCCGTCGTCGATCGCGACCTGCCGACCGCCGTGGTGAGCGTGCTCTCGGCGCAGGCCGGGGCGTGGGCGGTGCGCGTGCACGACGTGCAGGGCACTCGCCGAGCCCTCGACGTGCTCGGCGCATGGCAGAGTGGACGACGTGACTGAACTGCGCAATCGCGGGCGGGCCGACCGCATCACCCTCACGGGACTCCGCGTCCGCGCGCACCACGGTGTGTTCGAGTTCGAGCGCACCGAGGGGCAGGAGTTCGTGATCGACGTGTCGGTCGCGCTCGACCTCGCGGCACCAGCGGCATCCGACGACCTCGCCGGCACCGTGCACTACGGCGAGCTCGCCGAGGCGGTCGTGGCCGCCGTCGAACGCGACCCGGTCGACCTCATCGAGACCGTCGCCGAGCGGGTCGCCGCAGTCGCGCTCGGCTACGCGGCCGTCGACGAGGTCGAAGTCACCGTGCACAAGCCGCAGGCGCCGATCACCGTGCCCTTCTCGGATGTCGCCGTCACGATCGTGAGGGGCCGGGCATGACGCGCGCCGTCATCGCCTTCGGGGCGAACCTCGGCGACCGTGAGGCGACGATCGCCGCCGCCGTTCGCGAGATCGCGGAGGCGACCGGGATCGCCCTCGTCGCCGTGTCGCCCGTGTACGAGTCGGCCGCCGTCAAGGACTCCGGCGTCGACGAAGACGCCCCGCGCTACCTGAACGGCGTCATCGTCGTCGAGACGGCGCTCGCTCCGCACGCGCTCCTCGATCTGCTGCAGCGCATCGAACTCGAGCACGGACGGGAGCGCACCGAGCACTGGGGCGACCGCACGCTCGATCTCGACCTCATCGACGTCGACGGAATCGTGCTCGACGACGAGCGGCTCGTGCTGCCGCATCCGCGTGCCTCGCAGCGGGCGTTCGTGCTGGCGCCGTGGCTCGACATCGACCCCGACGCCGAGCTCGCGGGGCACGGGCCGATCGCCGCGCTGCGCGCTGCGGCCACCGACGAGGTGGTGCGTCGATGAAGCGCACGCACCCCTCGACGATCATCGCCTTCGTGCTGGCGGGCCTCGTCGCCGGGTACCTCATCGACCTCGCGATCGTGTCGGGCGGGTCGAAGGCGATCGTGCCGCCGATCTCGCTGTCGATCACCCTCGCGGGCGTCGCGGCACTCGTCGTGGCCTTCGCCTGGCCCATCCGCCGGGCGGTGAAGGGCAAGGCGACCAAGCACCTCGACCCGTTCCGTGCCATGCGCACCGCGGTGCTGGCGAAGGCCTGCAGCCTGAGCGGGGCGCTCCTGCTCGGTTTCGGGATCGGCATCACGCTGTTCCTGGTCACGCGCAGCGTCGTGCCGCCCCCGGCGACGATCTGGCTCGCCGTCGCCACTGCGATCGGCGCAGCGCTCCTGCTGGCCGGAGGCCTCGTCGCCGAGGCCTTCTGCACGCTGCCCCCCGACGACACCGACACCGAGAAGAAGGAGCAAGCGCATGCCTGAGGCATCCGGCCCCCAGCCTGATGAGACGGCCCGCGACGAATCGCGCCGGCCTGCGGCATCCGACTCCGACTGGCAGCGGGTCTCGCCGAAGTACGTGCTCGTCGAGGTGATCGGCTCGATCATCGGCATGGTCGTCTTCGTGGGCATCGGGCTCGGCGCCTACTTCGTGCTGCACTGGCAGTGGGCGCTGTGGGTCGCGATCGCGATCGCCGTGGTCTCGATCATCGCCATCGCCTTCGAGCCGCGCCGAGTGCGCTCCATCCGGTACCGGCTGCGCGCCGACGACCTGCTCTTCCGCCGCGGCATCATGTTCCAGCGCCAGGTGGCCGTGCCCTACGGGCGCATGCAGCTCGTCGACATCACGCGTGGTCCGGTCGCGCGCGCCCTCGGCCTGGCCGACCTCAAGTTCGTGACCGCGGCCGCGGCGAGCGCCGTGACCGTACCCGGTCTCCCGATGGCGGAGGCCGACCGGTTGCGCGACGAACTCGTGGCCCTCGCCGAGTCGCGCCGGGCGGGACTGTGAGCACAGGCACCCGCCCGCAGACAGCGGTGAACCTCGCCGACGGCGAGTGGCACCGGCTGCACCCGGCGAGCCCGCTGCTGCGCGGCGGTCTGCTGTTCCTCGCCGTGCTGGGCTTCGTGATCGCGAACCTCCGCGAGCGGGTCATCGACATCTTCCTCACGATCTTCGCTCCGGCCTCGAGCGACCGGGTCGACGCCGAGTACGACGACTGGCAGCAGGAGTGGGCGAACGACCCGGTCGGCGGCATCGTGTCGAACGGGCTGGTCGGGTGGGCGCTGCTCGCTCTCGCCGCGATCATCGTCGTGGTCGTCATCGGCTTCTGGCTGTCGTGGCGCATGCACACATTCCGGGTCACCGGCGAGGCGGTCGAGGTGCGCAGCGGCATCCTCTTCCGCTCGCACCGCAGCGCCAGACTCGATCGCATCCAGGGCATCAACGTCAACCGGCCGCTCTTCGCGCGGCTCTTCGGAACGGCGAAACTCGAGATCTCGGTGGCCGGGCAGTCGGCGAACGTGCAGCTCGCCTACCTGGGCTCCTCCCTCGCCGACGCGTTGCGCGCCGACGTGCTGCGCCTCGCGTCGGGCGCGCGAGCCGAACGCACGCAGGGCACTGCGGCTGCCGCAGGGGCGGCAGAGGGGCGAGCGGATGCCGCGGCGCCCGGTGTCGCGACGGAACCCGATGCCCGGGGTGCCGGCACTGGCAGCGATGGCGGTGCCGGCGCTGATGCCGCTGTCGCCGGTGCCGGTGGTGTGGGTGCGGGCGATGCCGCTGCCGCCGGTGCCCGCACGCCGGTCACGGCCCGTGCCGGCGCACTCGTCACGCAGCGCGTCGACGAGTTCCTCGCGCCCGAACTCGACCCCGACCTCGCTCCGCCGGAGTCGGTCGTGCACCTGCCGCTCGGCCGCGTGATCGGGTCGACTTTGCTCGGCGGTTCCATGATCTGGGTGGTCATCCTCATCGCGATCATCGTGATCGGGGTCACGAGCGGTCAGATGTGGGTGCTCTTCAGCTTCGTGCCCGCGGCCATCGGTCTCGTGAGCTACATGTGGTCGCGCATCACGAAGTCGCTGCGCTACTCGATCGCCGGCACGGCCGACGGTGTGCGCATCGGGTACGGCCTCCTCTCGACCGCCAACCAGACGATCCCCCCGGGTCGCGTGCATGCCGTCGAAGCCACGCAGTGGGTGTTCTGGCGGCCGTTCGGCTGGTGGTCGGTGCGTATCAACGTCGCCGGGCAGTCGGTCTCGGCCTCGGGCGAGTCGACGCAGCGCACCATCGTGCTCCCGGTCGGCACCGCGGCCGACGTGCATCGGGTGCTCGCCCTGCTGCTGCCCGACGCTGCGGCCGACGTCGAGGCACTCGTCGACGCCGGTCTCGTGGGTCAGGGCGACGCCGGCGGCTTCTCCGTCACGCCGAAGCGAGCTGCGTGGCTGCGCCCGTTCTCGTGGAAGCGCATCGGTCTCGCCGAAGCCTCGGGCGTCGCCGTGATCCGCAGGGGGGCGCTCATCCGCAGTCTCACCCTCGTGCCGCTCGCGCGCATGCAGTCGGTCGCCCTGTCGGTCGGCCCGATCGAACGCAGGCTCGACCTCGCGACACTGCGACTGCACACCGTGACCGGTCCGGTCTCGGCCCTGCTGCCCGTCGCCCATCGTCCGGATGCGACGGCGCTCTTCGAGCGGCTCGCGCACGAGGCGATCGAGCGCGCGGCGAGCGACACCTCGCACCACTGGGGCGCCAGCGCGCCGGGGTCGCCCGAGCCCGAGCCCGAGCCCGAGGCCGAGCCCGGGCCCGGGCCCGAGCCCGAGGCTGAACCCGAGCCCGAGGCTGAGCCCGCCTCGCCCGCTGATCAGGCTCAGGCAGCAGCGCCAGAGGAATCGGCCCCCCGCCATGTCGACTGATCGCCCGGGCCGACTCGGCGTCGGCACGATCGGCGCCGGCCGCGTCGGCGCGGTGCTGGCCTCGGCGCTCGCCGGTGCCGGGCACGCGCTCACCGGCATCGCCGCGGTCAGTGACGCGAGCCGCGATCGGGCCGCCACGATGCTGCCCTCGGTGCCGGTACTGCCGATCCCCGAGATCATCGAGCGCAGCGAACTCGTGCTGCTCGCGGTGCCCGAGCCCGAGCTCGTGCCGCTCGTCGCCGGTCTCGCCGAGGCCGGCGCGTGGCGGCCGGGTCAGCTCGTGCTGCACACCGTCGCACGGTTCGGCACGGGCGTGCTCGACCCTGCACGTGCGGCGGGCGCGATCCCGCTCGCGGTGCACCCCGCCATGAGCTTCACCGGAACGAGCATCGATCTCGCACGTCTGCCGGGCACGTGGTTCGCCGTCACGGCGCCCGCGCCGGTGCTGCCGATCGGGCAGGCGCTCGTCGTCGAGATGGGCGGCGAGCCGTTCGTCGTGGCCGAGCACGACCGCGCGGCATACGGCGAGGCGATCGACACCGCCGTCTCGTTCTCGACGTCGATCGTCGATCAGGCCAGCGGTCTCCTCGACGGCATCGGCGTCGGCCGGCCCGGAGCCGTGCTCGCCCCGCTCGTGCGCAGCGCCGTCGAGAACGCACTCGCCCGGCACGACAGCGGCGCCGACAGTGCCGACATGATCGACGCCGACATGATCGACGCCGACACGATCGACGACGCAGATTCCGACCGGCGGATGTGGGGTGGCGCGTGACCGAGTCCGTATTCGACATTCGTGTCGTGCCGACCATCGCCGAACTGCGCGAGCGGCTCGCCGAGCGACGGGCGGCCGGGGCATCCGTCGCTCTCGTGCCCACCATGGGCGCGCTGCACGCCGGCCACCTGGCGCTCGTGGCCCGCGCCCGCGAGCTCGCCGACGTCGTCGTCGTGTCGATCTTCGTGAATCCGTTGCAGTTCGGCCCGGGTGAAGACCTCGACCGTTACCCGCGTACCCTCGAGGCCGATGTCTCCGCGCTCGCGGGGCTCGGGGTCGCGTTCGTGTTCACGCCGTCGGTCGCCGAGATGTATCCGAACGGGCCGACCGGCACGACGCTCAGTGCCGGCGAGGTGGGTTCCCTCTACGAGGGCGCATCGCGACCGGGCCACTTCGACGGCATGCTGACCGTCGTCGGCAAGCTGCTCAACATCGTGCGGCCCGACGTGGCGGTCTTCGGGCAGAAGGACGCCCAGCAGATCTTCCTCGTGCGTCGCATGGTCGAAGACCTCGACGTGCCGACCGCGATCGACGCCGTGCCGACCGTGCGCGAAGCCGACGGGCTCGCGCTCTCGAGTCGCAACCGATTCCTCGACCCGGGTCAGCGGGCCGCGGCCCTCACCCTGATCGAAGCCCTCAGGGCAGCGGATGCCGCGGCGCCCGAGGGCCTCGCCGAGGTGCTCGCCGAGGGGGCGGCCGCCTTCGGCGACCACGACGAGGTGACGCTCGACTACCTCGTGGTCGTCGACCCCGAGACCTTCCTCCCCGTCGCCGATGGTGCGCGAGGCCCGGCCGTCGTGCTCGTCGCCGCCCGTGTCGGCGCGACGCGCCTCATCGACAACGCCGCCATCACGCTGGGCTGACGCATGCACCGACCGGCGCGCGCCGCTCTGACCCGCCGCGTCGGCGGCGCCGGGCGCCATCGGAGGCACCGGGACGCGTCGGCGGCGCCGGGACGCGTCGGAGGTAACGGGTCCCGTCGGAGGCAACGGGTCCCGTCGGAGGCAACGAAGCCGGGCCCTCCGACGGGACTCGCGTCCTCCGACGCCACTCCGTGGAGGATTGCCACGCCGTGGAGGATCGCCGCTCCGTGGAGGATTGCCGCTCCGTGGAGGATCGGATCGCCGAGCACGCCTAGGCTGGTGCACGCACCCCGGTACAGACGGCACTGCCGCACGACGAGAGAGAACGATGGCCGAGAACCAGACGGATGCCGCGCCCGAGCCCAGCGCCGACCAGCCCAGCGCCGACCAGCCCAGCGCCGACGGGCCCAGCGCCGACCAGCCCACTGCCGACGAGATCAGCGCCGACGAGATCTCCGAGCAGAAGGCCGTGCGCCGCGCCAAGCGCGAGCGGCTGATCGCGGCATCCGACGACCGTGCCTTCGGTGCGTACCCCGTGCGCCTGCCGATCACGGCGACGATCCCCGAGGTGCGCGACCGGTTCGTCGGGCTCGGCGTCGACGAGGCGAGCGGCGTCGAGGTCGGCGTCGCGGGTCGCGTCGTGCACTCGCGCAACACCGGCAAGCTGTGCTTCGCCACGCTGCAGGCGGGCGACGGCAGCCGCATCCAGGCGATGGTCTCCCTCGCCGAGGTCGGCGAGGAGTCGCTCGCCGAGTGGAAGGAGCTCGTCGACCTGGGCGACCACGTCTTCGTGGCCGGCGAGGTCATCACGAGCCGGCGCGGTGAGCTCTCGATCATGGTGAAGGAGTGGCGCATCGCCTCGAAGTCGATCCTGCCGCTGCCGAACCTGCACAACGAGCTCTCCGAGGAGATGCGCGTGCGCAGCCGCTACCTCGACCTCATCTCGCGCGATCAGGCCCGAAAGAACGTCATCGACCGGGCCAAGGTCAACTCGAGCCTCCGGCGCACCTTCGACGGCCTCGGCTTCATCGAGGTCGAGACGCCGATGCTGCAGGTCATGCACGGCGGGGCATCCGCTCGCCCGTTCGTCACGAACTCCAACGCCTTCGACACCGAGCTGTACCTGCGCATCGCGCCCGAGCTGTACCTGAAGCGTGCCGTCGTCGGCGGCATCGAGCGGGTGTACGAGATCAACCGCAACTTCCGCAACGAGGGCGCCGACTCGACGCACTCGCCCGAGTTCGCGATGCTCGAGGCCTACGAGGCGTACGGCGACTACACCACGATCGCCGACCTCACGCAGCAGCTCATCCAGGATGCCGCGCTCGCGACCTCGGGCTCGCACGTCGTGACCTGGGCCGACGGCACCGACTTCGACCTCGGCGGCGACTGGGCGCGCATCTCGATGTACGGCTCGCTGTCGGAGGCGATCGGCGAGACGATCACCTCGTCGACGCCGGTCGAGCGCCTGAAGCAACTCGCCGATGAGATCGGCGTCGAGGTCGACCACCCGCTGCCCGGCAAGTACGTCGAAGAGCTGTGGGAGCACCACGTGAAGTCGGGGCTCGTTCGGCCGACCTTCGTCATGGACTTCCCGCTCGACACCTCGCCGCTCGTGCGCGAGCACCGCTCGATTCCCGGGGTCGTCGAGAAGTGGGACCTCTACATCCGCGGCTTCGAACTCGCGACCGGCTACTCCGAGCTCGTCGACCCCGTCGTGCAGCGCGAGCGCTTCGTCGAACAGGCGAAGCTCGCCGCGGGCGGCGACCCCGAGGCCATGCGCCTCGACGAGGAGTTCCTGCGGGCGCTCGAGTTCGGCATGCCCCCGTCGGGCGGCATGGGCATGGGCATCGACCGCCTGCTGATGGCGCTCACCGGCCTCGGCATCCGCGAGACGATCCTCTTCCCCTTGGTCAAATGAGCGGATGCCGCAGATGAACGACTACCTGCCGAAGGGCGAACTCGAACCCGAGAAGGATCCGAAGCGCCCGTCGAACATGCGCCTCGGCATCTGGATCGTCGTCGGCGCCATCGGCCTCTACCTGCTCGGCTCCGGCATCTGGGGCATCGTCGCGGGCGGTGGTTGAGCGGGCGGCATCCGCAGATGCGCGCAGGTGCGCGTCGGCGCGGAGATTCGGGGTAGTCTGATGAGGCTATGGACGATTTCTGGGCGAACGCGATCTGGTCGCTCGCGCCGACCGTGCTCATCGGGCTCATCTTCTGGTTCGTGATGCGCGCGGTCATCCACGCCGATCGCAACGAGCGCAGGGCGTACTCCAGAGTCGAGACTGAGGAGCGGGCCAAGCTCGCCAAGCAGCGACCGGCAGCCTGACGGCATGTCAGCGGAGCAGACGGCGCTCCTCCTCGCCGGCATCCTCGTCGTCATCGACCTGATCGTGCGTGTCACGGCGGTCATCGTGGTGCCGCGCAATCGCCGCCCCACCGCGGCCATGGCATGGCTCCTCGCGATCTTCTTCATCCCGTTCATCGGGGTGATCTCGTTCCTGCTCATCGGCAGCCCGAAGCTGCCGAAGCACCGGCGAGCGAAGCAGGCGGCGGTCGATCGTCTCATCCGCGAGTCGACGCTGGGCGTCGAACGCGTGAGCGATTCCGTGCAGTGGCCGGAGTGGTTCGAGGGCGTCGTGCACCTCAACCGGAATCTCGGCTCGATGCCGCTCATCGGCTCCAACAGCGCGAGCCTGATCGGCGACTACCAGGGCTCGCTCGACGCGATGACCGAGGCGGTGCGGGGGGCCGAGCGCTACGTGCACGTCGAGTTCTACATCCTCGCCCTCGACGCCACGACGACGCCGTTCTTCGATGCACTCGGCGATGCGGTCGCGCGCGGTGTCGACGTGCGACTCCTGCTCGACCACGTCGCCTCGTTCCGGGTGAAGGGCTACCGCAAGACGCTCAAGCGGCTGACCGCGATGGGTGTGCGGTGGCAACTCATGCTGCCGGTGCAACCGCTCAGGGGAAAGTACCAGCGGCCCGACCTGCGCAATCACCGCAAGCTCGTCGTCGTCGACGGCGAGGTGGGCTTCATGGGCTCGCAGAACATGATCGACCGCAGCTACAACAAGCGCGCCAACATCCGCCGCGGCCTGAAATGGAAGGAACTCGTGGCGCGCGTCGAGGGACCGATCGTGCCGGGTCTCGACGTGATCTTCGCCACCGACTGGTATCTCGAGACCGGCGAAGAGATCACCAGCGAGATCGTGGAGTCGTTCGACCAGCCGGGCGAGCCGGAGAACCTCGACTGCCAGGTCGTGCCGAGCGGGCCCGGGTTTCCGAACCAGAACAACCTCAAGCTCTTCCTCGCGCTGCTCTACGCGGCCGAGGAACGCATCATCATCACGAGTCCGTACTTCGTGCCCGACGAGTCGATACTCGTGGCCGTCAGCGGGGCGACCCAGCGCGGCGTGCACGTCGAACTCTTCGTCTCCGAGATCGGCGACCAGGCCCTCGTGTACCACGCACAGCGCTCGTACTACGAGGCGCTGCTGCGCGCCGGCGTGAAGATCTATATGTACAAGTCGCCGTACATCCTGCACTCCAAGCACTTCTCGATCGACGACGACGTCGCCGTGATCGGGTCGAGCAACATGGACATCCGTTCGTTCGAACTCAACATGGAGGTCACGCTCCTCGTGCGCGGAGCGTCGTTCGTGCGCGAGATGCGCGCCGTCGAAGACGGCTACCGCCGCGACAGCCGTGAACTGACGCTCGACGAGTGGATGCAGCAGCCGCTGCGATCAACGGTGCTCGACAACCTCGCGCGGCTCTCGTCGGCGTTGCAGTAGCCCGCGATCAGCGCCGGGGCTTCAGCCGCACGGTCGGCAGACCCGGTGCCGACAGCGGCGGCCCGTCATAGCCGTCGACACTGCCGAACCGGCCGTCGGGGTTGTCGCGGCCGACGACATCGGCCTGCCACTGCCGCCGGAACTCCACGATCTCGTCGTTGTTGCGGCCGATGAAGTTCCACCACATCACGAGTTCTTCGCCGAACGGCGCGCCGCCGATGAGGATCACGCGCACCGGGGCATCCGCTGCTCGCAGCCGCACGCCTTCATGACCGACCGGCACGTAGCCGAGTTCGCTTCGCGCGAGCGTCGCGGCGTGGCCGGTCTCGGCGAGCGGCACGAGTTGCCCGGGGTCGTCGACCTCGCCGTCGAGCGCCGCGATCGTGACGCCGACCGGGCCGAGATCGACGAGCAGCCCATGCTCGAACGCGGGATCGAGGTCGATCCACGCTTCGCCGCCTGCCGGCAGCTCGATCTGGGCGCCGACGAGCGGCGAGAAGATGGAGACGGTGCTGTCGTGGGCCTGTCGCAGGGTGGCTTCAGCGCCGGGCAGCGAACCGGCGAAGACGCGCACGACGGCGTCGTCGATCGTCACCTCGGCGATCTCGGCGTGCTCGAAGAAGGGCGCGACGTTGCGGGATGCGTCGGGCAGCGCCACCCAGAGCTGTACGCCGTGCAGCCGCGTGGTCTCGGGTGTGGAGACCTCGGAGTGCGAGATGCCGCGCCCCGCCGTCATGAGGTTGACGGCGCCGGGCCGAACCATGGCACGGCTGCCGGCAGAGTCGCGGTGCTCGATCTCGCCGTCGAAGAGCCAGCTGACCGTCTGCAGCCCCGTGTGCGGATGCGGCGGCACATCCATGCCGCCCGAGACCGTCACGTCGTCGGGCCCGTAGTGGTCGACGAAGCACCACGCGCCGATCGTCGTGCGGCCGCGCTGCGGGAGGGTGCGTCGCACGTTCATCGCGCGGGGCCCGCCGAGCGGCACGTCGCGTGCGGTGAGCACCTGCAGCGCTGGACCGGCCGGCTCCTCGGCGGGGCAGACCACTTCGGCCGGATCGCGCTCGAGGTTGCTCATGGCCCAGATTCTACGTGGGCCATCCGACCACGAGGCGGGGCGGGCGATAGCATGATGCCATGGCTCCTTCGCTGCGTCTTCGTCGTGCTGGTCTCGTGGCTCTGGCGGTCTCGTCGGTGTTCCTGCTTTCGGCGTGCAACCCGCCGTCAGGGGCCGCCGAGAACTTCCCGGGCCTGCCGACCGAGGCCGAGGCCGACACCGTCGACGTCGAAGCAGGCACCGACCCGGCGGGCGACGACGAAGAAGCGCCGTCGCCCGAAGACGGCCCCGTGGTCGTCTGGTGGGCCGACGGCGGGCAACTGGCCCTCACCATCTCGGGCAGCTCGACCTGCCCCGAGATCGGCGATCAGATCCGCGTGCTCGAGAAGGCCGGCGAGGGCAACCGTGTCGCGATCGACCTCGTCGAACGGCCCGCAGACCAGGTCTGCACGATGGACCTCGTGCCCCACACGACCCTGTTCTGGACCCCGGTGACCGTCACGACCACCGAGCCGCTCGTCGTCGAGGTGTTCGACACCGAGGTCACGGTTCCGGTCAAGTGACCCCGTCCCGCCGGCGAACCTTCCACGGCGCCCGCCGGGCGCACCGCGCCGCGCACTCGTGACCTGGCTCGACGGCATGGCCGAGGCGTTCCCGCTCATGCGCGGCGGCGGCGCGTTCCTCGTCGCGATCGGTCTCGGCATCCTCGTCGGAGCCTTCGGCTCCCGCCGCTGGCGCATCGTCTGGCTCATCGCCGGTGCCGCCGTCGGCATCCTGATCATGGCCGTCGGCGGCGCCACGAAGCTGATCTTCGCAGGTCTGCCGTCGCCGGCGATCTGGCAGTGGGTCGTACTCGGCATCGCCTTCCTCGTCGAGGGGTACCTGGTGAGCGTCGTGGTGCGCAGGTTCCCCGACCTCGATTCGCGAGAGTTCTGGATGTGGATGCTCTTCATCGTCGGGGCCCACTTCCTCATCCTCGGTTTCTCGCACGGCCCGATCTGCGCGCTCCTCGCGCTCGTCTGCATGGCGAACGCGCTCGTCGGCCTTCGCATCGGATCGGCCGACTTCCGGGTGTTCTGGGCGATCGACGGGGCGCTGAAGATCGGCGCGGGCGCCGCGATGGTCGCGGTCAGCTACGTCTGAGCCCTGCCCGGGCGGAGCACCAGCAGTTCGCCGACCTCGCAGCCGAGCGCTTCGCAGATCGCCTGCAGCGTCGAGAAGCGGATGGCGCGGGCCCGGTCGTTCTTCAGCACGCTGAGGTTCACGACGCTCACGCCGACGAGTTCGGCCAGGCGCGTGAGCGTCATGCCCTTGGCCGCGAGCAGTTCGTCGAGCCGGCAGTGCACATCGGATGCCTCGTCGCCTTCGGCCGGCGCCATCAGACGAGGCCCTCGGTGTCGCGCTGCAGGCGTTCTCCGAGTTGGAACGCGGCGCCGACGACGGCGAGCGCGAGCAACCCGAACAGGGGCGTGAAGTTCATCTCGAACAGCACTCCGTCGTAGCTGTACTCGCTCACGGCGGAGAGCGCTCCGTTGACCGCCATCGTCGTGAAGAGCCGGTCGAACAGCCACCCGACGACCAGTACCGCCGTTCCCCACCAGATGATCATCGTGTTCTGGCGGGTGAATGCACGCCCGTGTGCGAGGTTCCAGCACAGGAGGCCGAGCAGCACGATGCCGGCGATGATCGCGAGCCCCGTGACGATCGGTTGCGCGACGATCGCGAACTGCGTGGCGTCGGCCGGATGCGGCACCGTCACGACCGCCTGGTCGACCGAAACTCCGACGGATGCCCCGTCGGGCCCGATCGGCAAGGTCGCCCGTTCTCCGGCGAACGGCACGAGCACGGGCACGTCGCGGCCGGGAACCACCTCCACGAGACGGTTGACGAGCGTGAAGATCGTGACGGCGATGCCGACAGCGCCGAGAAGGATCGTGAGGTACATGCCGGCCGTGTCGCTTCGGCTCAGCCGTTGGGCAGTGGTGGAACGGGGCATCCGTAGCGCCTTTCTCCTGGATTCGGTCGTCGTGCCTGCGCCTGCAACGGCGGCGCACATCGCATATCGTTTCTCGATATTAACGATTATCGATAGGTTCGCACGCTGCACTCGGCACGTCAAGGCGGTGCGCCCACGGCGAACAGGGCCCCACGCGGCATCCGCCTTGTTTACGCTCGATATATCGACGTCCCCTGCCCAGTGGGGCCGTGAGGAGTAGAGCATGTTCGAGAGATTCACCGACCGAGCCCGTCGTGTCGTCGTCCTGGCCCAAGAAGAGGCCAAGATGCTCAATCACAACTACATCGGCACCGAGCACATCCTGCTCGGGCTCATCCACGAGGGTGAAGGCGTCGCCGCCAAGGCGCTCGAGTCGCTCGGCATCTCGCTCGACGCGGTGCGCGAGCAGGTGCAAGACATCATCGGCCAGGGCCAGCAGCAGCCGACCGGGCACATTCCGTTCACGCCGCGCGCCAAGAAGGTGCTCGAGCTCTCGCTTCGCGAGGCGCTGCAACTCGGCCACAACTACATCGGCACCGAGCACATCCTGCTCGGGCTCATCCGCGAGGGCGAGGGCGTCGCCGCCCAGGTGCTCGTCAAGCTCGGCGCCGACCTCAACCGCGTGCGCCAGCAGGTCATCCAGCTGCTCTCGGGCTACCAGGGCAAGGAGCAGGTGCAGGTCGGCGCCAACGAGCAGCAGACCCCGCAGGGCGGCTCGCAGATCCTCGATCAGTTCGGCCGCAACCTCACGCAGGCTGCGCGCGAGTCGAAGCTCGACCCCGTGATCGGCCGCGAGAAGGAGATCGAGCGGGTCATGCAGATCCTCTCGCGTCGCTCGAAGAACAACCCCGTGCTGATCGGCGAGCCCGGCGTCGGCAAGACCGCCGTCGTCGAGGGCCTCGCGCAGGCGATCGTGAAGAACGAGGTGCCCGAGACGCTGAAAGACAAGCAGCTCTACTCGCTCGACCTCGGCTCGCTCATCGCCGGTTCCCGCTACCGCGGCGACTTCGAAGAGCGTCTGAAGAAGGTCACGAAGGAGATCCGCACGCGCGGCGACATCATCGTCTTCATCGACGAGATCCACACCCTCGTCGGTGCGGGCGCCGCCGAAGGCGCGATCGACGCGGCCTCGATCCTGAAGCCGCTGCTCGCACGTGGCGAACTGCAGACCATCGGTGCGACCACGCTCGACGAGTACCGCAAGCACTTCGAGAAAGATGCCGCGCTCGAGCGCCGTTTCCAGCCGATCCAGGTCGCCGAGCCGAGCCTGCCCCACGCGATCAACATCCTGAAGGGGCTGCGCGACCGCTACGAGGCGCACCACAAGGTCTCGATCACCGACGGCGCGATCGTCGCGGCGGCGAACCTCGCCGACCGCTACATCTCCGACCGGTTCCTGCCCGACAAGGCGATCGACCTGATCGACGAGGCCGGAGCGCGCCTCCGCCTCTCGATCCTCTCGAGCCCGCCCGAGCTGCGTGAGTTCGACGAGAAGATCGCCGTCGTGCGTGCCGCGAAGGAGACGGCGATCGAAGAGCAGGACTTCGAGAAGGCCGCGTCGCTGCGCGACGAGGAGAAGAACCTCCTCGGCGAGCGTCTGCGCCTCGAGAAGCAGTGGAAGTCGGGCGACGTCAAGACCACCGCGGTCGTCGACGAGGGCCTGATCGCCGAGGTGCTCGCCCAGGCCACCGGCATCCCCGTCTTCAAGCTCACCGAAGAGGAGTCGTCGCGACTCGTCTTCATGGAGAAGGCGCTGCACGAGCGCGTCATCGGTCAGGAGGAGGCCATCTCGGCCCTCGCCAAGACCATCCGCCGCACCCGCGCCGGCCTGAAGGACCCGAAGCGCCCCTCCGGCTCGTTCATCTTCGCCGGCCCCACGGGCGTCGGCAAGACCGAGCTCGCCAAGGCGCTCGCCGAGTTCCTCTTCGACGACGAGGCGGCGATGATCTCGCTCGACATGTCGGAGTACGGCGAGAAGCACACGGTCTCGCGCCTGTTCGGCGCCCCTCCCGGATTCGTCGGCTTCGAAGAGGGCGGCCAGCTCACCGAGAAGGTGCGCCGCAAGCCGTTCAGCGTCGTGCTCTTCGACGAGATCGAGAAGGCGCACCCCGACATCTTCAACTCGCTCCTGCAGATCCTCGAAGAGGGCCGGCTGACCGACGGCCAGGGTCGCGTCGTCGACTTCAAGAACACGGTCATCATCATGACGACCAACCTCGGCACGAAAGACATCTCGGGCGGCCCCGTCGGCTTCCAGCTCGAGGGCGACTCGCGCACCGGCTACGACCTCATGAGCGGCAAGGTGAAGGAGGAGCTGAAGAAGCACTTCAAGCCCGAGTTCCTGAACCGCGTCGACGAGGTCATCGTGTTCCCGCAGCTCTCCAAGCCCGAGCTGCTGCAGATCGTCGACCTGTTCATCAAGCGACTCAGCGAGCGCATGCTCGACCGCGATATGACCGTCGAGCTCACGCAGTCGGCGAAGGAGCGGCTCATCGAGGTCGGGTTCGACCCGTCGCTCGGTGCTCGACCGCTGCGCCGTGCAGTGCAGCGCGAGGTGGAGGATCGCCTCAGCGAGAAGATCCTGCACGGCGAGCTCAACTCGGGCGACCACGTGCACGTCGACTTCAAAGACGGCGAGTTCCTCTTCACGACGACGCAGCGGGAGCTTCCCGTCTCGGTCGGCGTGAACGCCGCCGCCGCGCTCGGCACCGGCTCGGCGACCCCCGATCTGGCAGCTGCGTCGGGCGAGCAGTAGCCGACACGACGCGAGGGCGGATGCTGCGGCATCCGCCCTTCGTCGTCTCCGTTCATGATCGGGCGGCAGTCGCCGGCACAATACGATGGCAGGATGACCGAGTTCCACGTGCGCCGGGCGCGCACGAGCGATGTGCCGAAGATCATCGAGCTGGTGGAACCGCTCGTGCAGCGACGCATCCTGCTCGGCAAGGAGCGCGTCGACCTGTACGGCGCGGTGCAGGAGTTCCGCGTCGCCGAGACCGATGACCGCCGCTTCGTCGGCGCCGGCGCCCTGCACGTGATGTGGGAAGACCTCGGCGAGGTGCGCACACTCGCCGTCGACGACGAATGGCTCGGCCACGGCGTCGGCCACGCCCTGCTCTCGGCGCTCGAGGGGGAGGCCCGCGAGCTCGGCCTGAAACGGCTCTTCTGCCTGACGTTCGAGACCGAATTCTTCGGCCGTCGAGGCTTCGTCGACATGGGAGCCGAGACCGTGGACCCCGCCGTCTACGCCGAACTCGTGCGCTCGAACGACGAAGGCATCGCCGAGTTCCTCGACCTCGCACGCGTGAAGCAGAACACCCTCGGCAACACGCGCATGCTGAAGCTTCTCTGACACCTGACACGGCACGCCGAGCGGATGCCGCGTGCAGCGGTGGCCCGGTCGTACCCTGTGAGCATGTCGACGAACACACCGGCCGGGCGGCAGTCACCGCAGGTGTATCGTCGGCGGCGCATCGTCGTGCTCATCGGGCTCGTCGCGGTGATCATCGCGATCGTGCTCGTCATCGTGCGCCCCGGCGCGAGCCAGGGTGAGGAGCCCGGCCCGAGCGTCGCACCGAGTGTCGAATCGTCGGCGCCGCCCGAGACCGCCATCCCGACGGAGCCGACCGCGGCCGACGGCGATCCGTGCGCCCCCGAGAAGGTCTTGGTCGAGGCTGTCACCGACAAGTCCTCCTACGAGCCAGGGGAGCAGCCCCAGCTCTCGGTCACGATCACCAACACCGGCAAGAACGTGTGCGTGCTGAACGCCGGCACGGCGGCCCAGGTCTTCACGATCACGAGCGGATCGGAGCAGTACTGGATCTCGACCGACTGCCAGGTCGACGCCATCGACGCCGAGGTGTCGCTGACGCCCGGCGCGCCGGTCAGTTCGAGCGTGCCGCTCATCTGGGATCGAACGCGCTCGACGCCCGAGACCTGCACCGGCGCCCGTGAGACGGTGCCTGCCGGCGGCGCGTCGTACCATCTCGCGGTGAGCGTCGACGGTTTCGCATCCGTCGAGCAGAAGCAGTTCCTGCTCTACTGAGCTCACTCCGGCCTGCGCGGTGATGTTGCGCCGGCGCCGTGGGGTCGACAAGAATGCCGTCGTCTTCGTCGACACCTCGGACCCTCACGGTCCGGCACACACAGCTTAGGTTGCTTTCGGCGGAACGTCACATCCGATTTCGGCCCACATTGAGTTACATCCGCGCCTGCCCGTGCACGGGCACTGGATCGCTCCGGTACACGGAGCGGGCCACGCCTCGGAGGGTGCACGCGGCATCCGTTCGAAGGGGTGCGCACATGAACGGGAACGCAACAGTCGATGCCCTGATCGCGACGCTCGACTACGGTGACGGCGCGGTCGACCAGACGGTGTTCATTTTCGAACTGCGTGATGGCAAGATCGCGAAGGAGACCGCGTACTGGAGTGAACCGTTCGCCGCCCCTGACTGGCGTGCGACATGGGTCGAGCAGATGTGACGGATGCCGCGCGGTCACAGCCCGGTGATCAGTCGTCGGGCAACCACGCGCGCTCGTAGTCGTCGCCCAATTCCTTTACGGCGGCTTCCTCGAGGAGGGTGCCCGTCCACGATCGCCAGCGCTCGGGCGTGACCACAAGGCAGACATCGTCGATCGGGCCCCATGCGCGCTCGATGCCGGCGAGTGCACCCGGCACCATGTACTTCTCACGCACGCAGGCGATCGCCTGTTTCGCCTCAGCCCCCTCGAGCAGGCGCCCCTCGCCCTCCGCTGAAACCATCAGATTGCGTCCCGTCGACGCCACGCCCTGCACGAGTACGGTGGCGCGCCCGCGTGATGCGACGTTCTGTGCCTTACGGGTGACCGACGACGTCTCGATGAGGAACCGACCGTCGTCGTACAGAAAGATCACGTAGGCGAGATGCACGGAGCCGTCGGCGTTCAGCGTGCCGACCGCCGCGTTGAGGCGTTGACCGAGCACTTCGTCGATCTCAGTCTGCTCCGGGTGATGAGTGTAGATCCGTCGTGCGTCCGACATGGCCACTCCGTCCGCGTTCGTCGCCAGACTACGCCGCGCGCCGGGCCATTGACACCGGGCCATCCATTTGGGACGCTGACACCGACCCGTGACGAAGCGCAGCCGAAAGGCGGTCGACATGTCAGTGTCTGCACGAGCGGCCGAGGCGAAGGCCTCGGTCGAGATGGTGACCTCGTTCTTTGAGAGCATGGGTGACGTTGCGAGCGATCCCGAGGCCCTCGACTTCACCTTCGGGAATCCGCACGAGATGCCGTTGCCGGGCCTCACGAGCGCCATGAGCGCCCAGCTCGAACCCCGATCCGTCGATTGGTTCGCGTACAAGTCCAGCCAGCGGCTCGCCCAGGAGGCGGTGTCCGCGGGCCTTCGCGCCGAACTCGGAATGGACTTCGAACCCGACGACATCGCGATGACGCAAGGGGCGTTCGGCGCGATCTCCCTCGCGCTGGCGATGCTGGCCGATGCCGGTGACGAGGTGGTGATCCCCGTGCCCGGATGGTTCTGCTACCCGCCGATGCTGCACGCCGCGAACCTTGCGCCGGTCGGTGCCGCGCTCGATCCGGTCACCTTCGATCTCGACATCGACGCCATCGCGTGGGCGATCACCCCGCGTACACGCCTGGTGATCGTGAACTCGCCGGCGAACCCGACGGGGCGGGTGTACCCGAGGGAGGCATGGGACGCACTCGCGGCGGTGCTCGAGGAGGCATCCCGCACGCACGGCCGGCGCATCTGGCTCGTCTCCGACGAGCCGTATCGGCGCATCCGCTTCGACGGGATCGACTTCGCGAGCCCGGCCGCCTCCTACCCGTGGAGCGTGATCGTCTACAGCTACGGCAAGGTCCTCCTCGCCCCGGGGCAGCGGCTCGGCTACCTCGCGCTCTCGCCGCTGCTCCCGAGCGAGGAGCGTGCTGAGCTCAGGTCCGCGTGCATGCCCGTGCAGCTCGCGATCGGCTGGGGCTTTCCCAACGCTCTCATGCAGTACTCGGCTCCGGCGCTCGAGTCCGTCTCGATCGACATCGCGGAGCTGACCCGCAAGCGGGATCGCATGCACGACGCGCTCACCCGGGCCGGGTACGCGCTCACCCGGCCCGAGGGAACCTTCTACCTCTGGGGCAGGGCGCCCGGCGGCGACGGGGCGGCGTTCTGCCGCGAGCTCGCCGCGCACGGCGTGTACCTCATGCCGGGCACGATGTTCGACCAGCCCGCGCACTTCCGCATCTCGCTGACCGCGACGATGGAGATGATCGAGCGGGCCCTTCCGACGCTGGTCGCCGCGCCGGAAGGGAGCTGACGGCGGAATTCGCTCGGTACCCTTGAGGCATGGCAGGAAAGGCACGACGGAAGCAGGCAGCCGAGCCCATGGAGTTCCGTTCGCAGGCGCTCGCCGAAGCGCTCGAGCGGCAAGATGTCGCAGCGGTCGCTCTGGCACTGCGCCACGGCAACACGGTGGTGCCGCTCGTGAAGCCGGGGCCGCGCGACAAGCCGCTCGATGGCGGCGAGGTGTGGACCTACCGCGACGCGAAGACCGGCGAGATCGCCCTGTTGCTCTTCAGCGACGCGGTGAACAAGCCCGAGAACCTGCCGCCCGCGGTGGGGCTGCAGAGCCCGGCGTGGCTGCGCACGTTCCTGAAGCGCTACGAATCGACGATCACGACGGTGTTCCTCGACATCGCGGGTCCGCATCCGATGCAGGCATCGCCCGCTGAGCTGCTGCGCGCGCTCGAGGCGTAGCGCGCGCTCGCGGTCAGAAGGCGGCGTCGAGTTCTCGTTCGCGCGCATCGGTCGAGGCCAGCATGGCGCGCTCGACGGCGGCGTGGACGCTGCCGGACTCGACGTCGAGGATGGCCGTGTAACCGAGCCGCCCGGCCTCGGCCGCGCGCTGTCTCGCCGCCGAGACGGGGCGAACCTCGCCGGCGAGGCTGATCTCGCCGAACGCGGCGAGCTCGTGGGGCACCGCGCGGTCGCGCATGGCCGAGGCGATGGCCACGGCGATCGCGAGGTCGGCGCCGGGCTCGGCGAGCCGAACCCCGCCGACGGTGGAGACGTAGACGTCGTGATCGCCGAGGGTCTTGAACCCGGCACGGCGTTCGAGCACGGCGATGATCATGGCGACGCGTGAGGGGTCGACCCCGTTGACGACGCGCCTCGGTTGCGGGGCCTTCGTGGAGACCACGAGCGCCTGCACCTCGACCGGCAGCGCTCGCCGACCCTCGAGGGCGACGGTGACGCAGGTGCCGCTCACCGCACTACGACCGCTCGAGAGGAAGAGGCCTGACGGGTCTGGAACCTCGGCGATGCCCTCGCCGGTCATCTCGAAGCAGCCGACCTCGTCGGTCGGACCGAACCGGTTCTTGAGGGCGCGCACGAATCGCAGCGCGTTCTGGCGGTCGCCCTCGAACTGGCACACGACGTCGACGAGGTGCTCGAGCAGGCGGGGGCCGGCGATCGAACCGTCTTTCGTGACGTGGCCCACGAGCAGCACGGGAAGCTGCCGCTCCTTCGCGACGCGGATGAGGGTGGAGGCGACTTCGCGAACCTGACTCGGTTGCCCGGGCAGCCCGTCGGAGAGCGATGAGGAGACGGTCTGCACCGAGTCGACGATGAGGAGCGCGGGGGAGACGGCGTCGACCTGGCCGAGGATCGTCGCGAGGTCGGTCTCTGCGGCGAGGTAGAGCTCGTCGTGCAGGGCGCCGGTGCGCCCGGCGCGGAGCCGCACCTGCGCCACCGACTCTTCGGCCGTGACGTAGAGCACGCGGCGGCCGGCGGCGGCGACGCGTGCTGCCACCTCGAGCAGGAGCGTGGACTTGCCGACGCCCGGCTCGCCCGAGAGCAGGATCGCGGCGCCCGCGACGATGCCGCCGCCGAGCACCCGGTCGAACTCGCCGATGCCGCTCGGGCGGTGCGCGGCGTCTTCGGTCTGCACCTCGACGATCGATCGCGCGGTGCGCGCCTCGCCGAGTTGCACGGCCTGCACGGCGCGCACGATGCCCGTGGCCTCTGCCACGTCGACGACCGTGCCCCACTGCTGGCACTCGCTGCAGCGGCCCACCCACTTGACGGTGCTCCACCCGCACTCGGTGCAGCGGAACGTGGAGGTGGATCGGGCCATGTCCTGAGACTAGCTGCGGCCGGAGACATCACCGTCGCCGACATCCCGCCGACGTCCCGCCGACGTCCCGCCGACGTCCCGCCGACGTCCCGCCGACATTCCGCCGGCATCCGGCCGCCCGCCCGCTGTGCCGAATGGGAGATCGCCCGTGGCCGCGCGGCGACGACGGGCGTACCCTGAGCGCATGCGGGCCGACGTCGACGTCCTCGTGATCGGAGCCGGACAGGCCGGACTCGCGGTGAGTCACGAACTCGACCGAGCCGCTGTCGAACATGTCGTGCTGGAGCGCGACCGGGTCGGCGCCACGTGGGCGGATCGATGGGACAGCTTCAGGCTCGTCACGCCGAACCACACGATCCGGTTACCGGGTGGCGAGTACAGCGGCACGGAACCCGACGGGTACCTGGGCCGCGATGAGATCGGCGACCATCTCCGCGCGTACGCGGATTCCTTCGCGGCGCCGGTCGAGGAGGGCACGGCGGTCGAATCACTCCGACGCGACGCCGACAGCGCCGACAGCCCCGGCAGCGCCGGCAGCGACGGGAGCGGCGAGCGCGACGGCAGCGACGTATTCATCGCCGAGACCTCGACCGGCCGCCTCCGTGCACGACGCGTCGTCGTGTGCACCGGCGCCTACCAGCGTGAGCACCGCCCCGCCGTCATCGACGAGATCGCGCGCGAGGTGCCCGTCATCGGGGCCACGGAGTATCGTTCACCGGCCGCGACACCGGGCGGCACCGTGTTGATCGTCGGCGGCGGTCAATCAGGCTGTCAGATCGCGTCGGAGCTGGTGCACGCCGGCCGCGAGGTCGTGGTCGCCGCAAGCCGCGCGCCGGCCATGCCGCGCCGAGTGGACGGTCGTGACATCGCCGACTGGCTCATCGACCTCGGCTTCTTCGACCAGACCCTCGCCGACATGCCGTCGCCCGCCGTGCGGTTCGCGTCGAACCCGCTCGCCACGGGAGCCGGCGGGGGCCATGACCTCAACCTCCGCACACTCGCGGCCGACGGGGTACGCCTGATCGGCCATGTCACCGGCGTCGACGGCACGCGGGTCGCGGCCGCCGACGATCTCGCCGAGTCGGTCGCCGTGGGCGACGGCGCCTTCGCCGAGATCTGCTCGGCGATCGGGCGACTGTGCGCGGCGCGAGGGCTGCCGGTGCCCGGACTCCCCGAACTTCCGGCGACCGAACTCACGACCGCCGACCCGCCCGATCTCGCCGACCTCGGCCTGGTCGTCAACGCATGCGGGTTCCGCCCGGCCTACGACTGGATCGCGATCCCCGGCATCGTCGATGACATGGGATTCCCCGTGCAGGAGAACGGCGCGAGCGCGAGCGTTCCCGGACTCTTCTTCGCCGGCGTCCCGTGGATGCGCACACGCAAGTCACCGCTCCTGCTGGGTGTCGGCGAGGACGCCGAGATCGTCGTCAGGCAGCTCGCTGCTCGGTGACGCGTGACCACGCACTCGCTGAGGCATCTCGCTCCACGAGCCGCTCGACGACGGGGGCGAGTGCCGGCCGGAATGCCTCCGCCCACACCGCGTAGCCGTGGTCGTTCGGATGGAACATGTCGCGCGCGAACTGCGTCAGGATGCCGCGGAGTCCCTGTCGCCGCGTCACCTCGTGGAGCGGCGCCACGACGAGTCCGTGCTCGCGGGCGGCTGCGCGCAGCATCCGATTCGCCTCGGCGACCTTGCGTTCGTTGCGGGGCAGGTGAAAGCACGGCAGGTCGGCCACGACGGCGTGCGCGGGCAGTGCGGCGAAGAGCGAGCGGATGTCGCGGTCGAACCGCGCCGGGTTCCAGTCGGCGATGTCGTTCGCGCCGATCGAGACCGTGACCACGTCGGGCTGGAGGCGCAACAGGGTGCGGAAGCGCGGCAGCTGGTCGTGCACCGCGAGCGTGGTCGTCGCACCCGAGACGCTGAGGTTCACGACGCGCACGCTCCGGCCGGTCGCCGCGCGCAGCCCGTCGGCGAGCACACCCACGTAGCTGTGGTCGGGGCGGGAGGCGCCGATGCCCTGGGCGGTGCTGTCGCCGATCGCGACGTAGAGCAGCTCGCCCTCGGCCTTCGCATGCTCGCGCCACCACTTCGAGTGCACGGGCAGCGTGTCGTTCAGGGTCGATGCGTTCTCGAGCATGCGCGCGCGGAACGGCCGCACGCCGACCGCGCCGAGCACGGTCGACGCGGCGAGCCGGGCGCCCGCGGCGACACTCGGGCGTTGCGCGTCGAGGGGAGAGATGGAAGAGACGGTCACGAGCAGAAGCTATGCCTGCTCGCTTCGTGGGGGCTGGGTGCTGGCTGAACGTCAGCTGAGGCATCCGCTCGTTTTGGTGCTGGCGGGCGCGTCGTCTACGATTGTCCTCGGTACCGTGTCCGAGCGGCCGAAGGTGCAACTCTCGAAAAGTTGTGTGCGTGAAAGCGCACCGTGGGTTCAAATCCCACCGGTACCGCCAGATCGAAGGCCCCGACTCCCCTTGATAATACTGGGGAGGCGGGGCTTTCGTCATGTCTGGGGGAGGGCTTGCGGTAACGCAGCGGTGACAGAATTTCTCGATGCCTTGCGAGGATGGATGGCGTCGATCGGTTCAGGTGAGGCGGCCTTCTGCTGCGTCGATGATCGATGCGAACGCTGCGCTTGTGGCGCGTCGTGGGGGATTCCACTGTTCGTAGGCCAGTGATCGATGTGTCAGTGCGTGGTTTCCACCCAGCCCTTGCCCGAGTTGCCCGTCTCGTGCATCCACTCCTTGCCGCAAGCGGTGCAGCGGTAGTCCTGCTCGTCGGCGACCGTGCCCGAGCCACCGAACTGACGGAAGCCCCCGACCTGCTCGAGGCGCGCGTGCGGCGGAATGTTGCGGCCCTTCGTGCCCGTGTCGACCAGCTTCCAGCAGTCGTCGCACATCGTGTCCCGCCACCGTGAAGCCTTACCTTCACTTATGCCACTAAGTGAAGGTATGGTTGGTTCATGCCAACGGATAGCAGCGGAAGCGACTCCCGCACCTCGGTGCTGTCCTGGCCTGCCCTCGACTACGAGTTGCATCGCTGGGCGCCGCGCGCGCCCCAGATCCACTCCAACGCCGCGGTGCGTCGGCAGACAGGGCACTACCGCGCCGCAGTCACGCCTGAGATCGCCGACCTCGATGTTCGGCTCAGCGCGGAGAGCGCGCGTGACCTCGAGGAGGCAGCCGCCGCACTCGTCGCATTCGACAGCCATGCGCAGAAGACGCTCGGCATCAACAACCCCGCCTTGGGGCCGATGTCGGCGATCCTGCTACGCACGGAGAGCGCCTCGAGTTCTCAGATCGAACAACTGACAACCTCGGCGAAACAGCTCGCGCTCGCAGAGCTCGACGAAGGCAACGGCGGCGCGCACGGTTCGGGCAAAGCCAACGCGCGCACGGTGATCGGCAATGTCCGAGCAATGGAAGCCGCACTCGCGCTCGCAGATCACGTGAACGCCGAGACCATCCTCGCCATGCACTCGGCGCTGCTGCGTCACCAGTACGGCTTCGAAGACGAAGCCGGCCGATTCCGGCATGAGCAAGTGTGGATCGGCGGTGAAGGTGCCGGCCCGATCGGTGCTGAGTTCGTCGCGCCGCACCACGACCGCGTGAGGCGAGCCGTCGACGATCTCGTCGTCTTCATCGATCGCGAGGACATCCCCGTCCTTGCGCAGGTCGCGATCTCGCACGCCCAATTCGAGACGATCCACCCCTTCGTCGACGGCAACGGCAGAACCGGGCGCGCCGTGGCCCAATCGGTCATCCATCACAAGCGCCTGGTCACCAGCACCACGGTGCCGATCTCGGCAGGGCTGCTGGTCGACACCGAGCGGTACTTCGGTGCGCTCGACGCATACCGGGACGGCGACGCCGGCCCCATCGTCCGCGCCTTCGCGGATGCCTCGCGCCTGGCGGCGTTCACCGGGACGGCGCTCGTGAACGAGCTCGCCGAACAGCTCGAGATCGCTCGAGAGCAGCTCGGCGGCGTGCGTACCGATGCCGCTGCGTGGAAGCTCCTGCCCACCCTGATCGGCCAGCCGGTCGTCAACACCAGGTACCTGCAGCAACGACTCGCGATGTCGGAGGCGTCGTCGTTACGCGCACTCGACACCCTCGTCGAACGGGGCGTGCTCATCGAGCGCACCGGCTATGGGCGCAATCGCGTGTGGCAGCACTCCGGCATCATCGCGGTGCTCGATGCGTACGCCGCGGGCATCCGGCGCCGCGCTCAGCGCCGCGCCTGATGCTGCGGCGTCGACCGAGAGAACGCGGCCGCGGGTACTGCGTACTCGTTCGAGAGCGACCCGGTCACCACCCGCTCCGCGTGGGCGAATGCCCCTCTCGCGCGTCGTCGGGCATGGTCATCTCGGCGCGCAGCCCGAGCAGGCGGATCGGCCGGTCGGGCTCGATGCGGCCGACGAGTTCGAGCGTTCGCGCCACCACGACCGCGCGATCTGTGGTCGACGCGATCTTCTTCGTGAAGACCTTGGTGATGAACGGCGCGTATCGCACCTTGAGCGTCAGCCCGATCACCGGCCTGCCCTCCGCAGCGACGTCATCGAGCACGTGCGCGGCGAGTTCACGCACGGCATCCTCGATCTGCCCGGGTTCGGTGAGGTCCTGCTGGTAGGTCGTCTCCCGGCTGTGCCCGCGAGCGACCCAAGGCGTGTCGTCGACGACATCGGTGCCGTCGCCGCGGCCGAGCTCGGCGTACCACGGCCCCATGCGCGGGCCGAACTCGGTGGCGAGGGCATCGGGGTCGGCTGCGGCCAGCTCTGCCACCGTCGCGATGCCGAGTCCTGCGAGACGCCGGGAGATCTTCGTGCCGACGCCCCACAGCTCGATCGTCGGCCGATCGCCCATCACCTCGAGCCAGTTGCCGGCCGTGAGCCGGAACACCCCGCGCGGCTTGCCGAAGCCCGTCGCGACCTTCGCCCGCACGAGCGTGTCGCCGATGCCGACGCTGCAGTGCAGCCGGGTGCGGTCGAGCACGGCCTGCTGAATCCGCCGCGCGTACGCCTCGGGGTCGGCGGTCTCCACGCCGACGAACGCCTCGTCCCAGCCGAGCACCTGCACGATCGCGCCCGGCTGCACGCGCAGCGTCGCCATCACGGCAGCGGATGCCGCGCCATAGGCCTCGGCGTCGACCGGCAGGATCACCGCATCAGGCGCCTTGCGGGCGGCGATCCGCAGCGGCATCCCCGAGCCGACGCCGAACTCGCGTGCCTCGTACGACGCGGTCGAGACGACGGCCCGCTCGCTCGGATCACCGCGCCCTCCGACGATCACGGGTCTGCCCGCGAGCTCGGGGCGCCGCAGCACCTCGACGGCAGCGACGAACTGGTCGAGGTCGACGTGCAGCACCCACGACGTACGGTGTCCGCCCATCTCACCAGTCTGCACCGGAACCACCGGTGGTAGCGTGGATCGACCCTGTGCACGACCACCGAGAGGAGCAGCCGTGATCGAACTCGTCGTCGCGCTCTTCCGCGTCGCACAGGCCTCGCTCGAGATCGCGCTCGCGTCGAACGCGCAGATATCCGTCGTGCTCGTCGGCGTCGTCGGCGCGGCCGCCGTCGCCGTGGTCGTCGTCGCCTGCCAGTCGCTGCCCGCGATGGTCGCGGCCGACGCGAGCGGTGCCGCCACCCGGTTCCGCCAGACGGCCGACCCATGGCGACTGCTCGCACAGAGCGACCCCGACGCGCCCGGGCGTGCCCGCCCCAGGGCGCCGGCACTCGGCCTCGCGGCCGCGTAGCGAGACCGACCCGCCGACCCGCGCGCACCCGGCATGGTGCGCGCACCGCACCCTTCGGTGCGCACCGCGCCATCCGGCGCGAGCTCGGCCTTCCTCGTGGCCAGACGGATCCTGTCATCCCTCGACCGCAAGGAACCTCCTCATGGACCTCTACGCATTCCCGCCCATCGCGGGCCTCCTCGACGGCGCGCACACCGTGCTCATGACCCTCGCTGCCCTGCTCGAACCCGTCATCGGCATCGCGAGCGCCGCGGCGGCCGTCGTGCTCATCACCCTGCTCGTGCGCGGTGCGCTCATCCCCGTCGGCATCTCGCAGGCCAAGGCGGAGCAGACCCGCTCCCGCCTCGCGCCGAAGCTCGCAGCACTGCAGAAACAGCACAAGAAGAACCCCGAGCGGCTGCAGCGCGAGACGATGAAGCTCTACGGCGACGAAGGCACGACGCCCTTCGCCGGTTGCCTGCCGATGCTCGTGCAAGCGCCCGTCATCGGCGTCATCTACGCCCTCTTCATCCTGCCGACGATCGCCGGCCACCCGAACGCCCTGCTCGAGCAGACGTTCTTCGGCGTGCCGCTCGGCTCGAGCCTCGCCGGCCAGATCGCGGCGGGCACGCTCGCGCCCGGCGCGCTCGTCGTCTTCCTCATCGTGATCGCGGGCATCGCCGTCGTCGGCGAACTCACCCGTCGCGTCTTCCAGCCGAGCACCCCTGTCGGCGGTGCCGCCGGCACGAACCGAGCGGATGCCTCGGCGGGCGGCGCCGGGGCATCCGCTGCACTGCTCGCGGCACCCGGCATGACCCGTGCACTCGGAGCGCTGCAGTTCATCACCGCCGTGATCGCGATCTTCGTGCCGCTCGCCGCGGCGCTCTACCTGCTCGTCACGGTGGCGTGGACCCTCGTGCAACGGATGCTGCTGCGCCGCCGTTACCCGCTCGTCGAGGCGAGCACCGCCTGAACGCCGTAATCGGCGCATGCTCGCGTCGTCGCCGACCGGAATGCGACGCTTGCGGCGCCCGGCCGGCGGTGGTTTCGTTGAGGTATCGAACGAAGGAGCACATCATGAGTTTCCTCGCGTTTCTGATCCTCGGCCTCATCGCCGGGGCCATCGCCAAGTTGATCCTGCCGGGCAATCAGGGTGGCGGATGGTTCGTCACCCTGCTGCTCGGCGTCGTCGGGGCCCTCCTCGGCGGCTGGATCGGCTCCGCCCTCCTCGGCATCGGCATGGGGGAGTTCTGGAACATCTGGACGTGGCTCCTCGCCATCGGCGGATCGATCATCGTGCTGCTCATCTGGGGGCTCATCACCCGGGGGCGGAGCAAGAGCACGACCGCCTGACATCAGCCGCGTGAGCGCGCGCCTGCGAGTTCGGCGAAACGCCGCAGCATCCGTTGCGGTTCGGTGACGGATGCCGCGGCCAGCCGTTCGCCGACCTCGCGCAGTTCGCTCGCCGGGAAGTAGCCGTGATGGCGGTACACCTGCGCGCGGGCGATGAAGTCGGTCGTCGACACCTCGGGGTGGAACTGCGTCGCATAGACCTGCGTGCCGACGCGATAGATCTGCACGGGGCAACCGGCCGATGACGCGAGCAGCACGGCGTCGGCCGGCGGCCGCTCCGTCGCCTCCTTGTGGCCGACGAGGGCGTCGAACCGCCCGGGCAGCACGCTGACGAGTGGATCGGCCGTACCCTCGGCCGTGAGCCGGATCTCAACGGCCTGCGCGTGCTCGCCGAACGTGGTGCCGACCTCGCCGCCGAGCAGCCGGGTCAGCACGCCGATGCCGTAACACGTGAGAAGGAGCGGGAAGTCGTCGGCGACGGCGCGCTCGGCCAGGCGGGTGAGATCTGCCTCGACCCGTCGCTGCACCTCGTGCTTGCCGGTCTCGGGGGTCGTCACGTTGTACGGGCTGCCGCCGACGACGATACCGGCGTACTCGTCGAACTCGAGCTCGCCGAGTGGATCGACATCGAGGCGCACGTGCTCGAGCCGGGCCGCGTCGACGCCCATGGCGCGGCGCACCGACTCGTACTCGGGGCCGACGGCCTCGACCTCTGGGCGTGCGGAGAGGAAGAGGAACGGCTTGGCGCTCATCGCCCCCTCCGGCGGCTGCGCTGCTTGGCTCCTGCGCCGGTTCGAGGGGCCGGGCGGCCGCCCTTCCCGCCGCCCTTCTTCCCCGTGCCCGACTTCGCGGCCGCCGCCCGTCGCTCGGCGGCGGCGAGTTTCGCGGCCTTCGCGGCCTTCATCGGCGGAGGGTCGTCGGCCGAACCTCGCGAGCTCTTCGCACCCCGGCCGCGCACGACGGCGACGAACTCCTGGATGTCGGCGTCGTCGCGGTCGCGGCGCCAGACGAGCGAGATCTGCGTGGCCGGGGCATCCGTCACCGGAATCGCGACCACGTCCTTGCGTCGGTGCAGCCTCGCGACCGAGTGCGGCACGATCGCGTGGCCGCTGCCCGCTGCCACGAGCTCGATCGTCATGGCGGCGTCGGCCTGCACGGGCGCGGTCGCTTCGCCCTCGAGATCGGCGAGCGTGAGCGACTCGGCGCCGGCGAGCGGATGCTCCTTCGGCAGCACGACGACCGCGAGCTCCTCCCAGAGCGCGACGGCGTGCAGGCCTTCGGTGTCGACGGGGAGGCGTACGAAGGCGATGTCGGCGTCGCCCGCGCCGAGTGCGACGAGCTGCTCGGCCTCGCCGACCACGATCGCCTCGAGCGGCAGTTCGGGTCGCAGATCGTTCCACACGCGCAGCCATTTCGACGGGCTCACCCCGGCGACGTAGCGGAGTCGCAGTGTCACCCCGGCCCCCGTTCCCTGCAGCCGTGTTCAGGCTGCTCCCAGCGTAGACGATGGCCGCGTGGCCTCCCGGTGGGCGCGGGCGCTGCGACGGGCTACGGTGTTGGAGTGAGCCAGTCGAAGAACTCCCAGACCATGAAGGCGGAGACCGCAGCCAAGAAGCTCGGCATCCTCCTCGAGGCCGCGCCCGCGGAGTTCCGCGAGGGGCTCGTCACGCGCGACGAACTCGCGGCGCTCACGGCCGACCCGCCCGAGTGGCTCGAGGTGCTGCACCGCGAGGGCCCGCACCCCCGCACCGTCGTCGCCGCGAAGCTCGGCATCTCGAACTCGGGCCTCGCCCGCGGCGGCGTCACCGACCCGCTCACGACCGCCGAGATCAAGGCACTGCTCGAGGCGCCGCCCGCATGGCTCGTCACCGAACGCGCGACGCAGGCCGCCGTGCGCGCCGAGAAGATCCGCGTCGCCGATCGCGACAAGGAGCGCGCCGCGCGCCGCGGCGGCGGCTCGGGCGTCTGACCCCGCCGGCCCGGCGTCAGGCGTAGCGAGCGGCGAGGAACGCCGACGCGTCGGCGAGTTCGAGTTCGGACACCGAGTGCCCGAGGCCCTCGTAGATGCGCTCGTCCAGGTCGGAGTGCGCGGGCAGCCACGCCTGTGTTCGAGCGACGGATGCCGCGGGGATCACGTCATCGACCGTGCCGCGCCCCCAGAAGACGGGCGGCGCCAGTTGCGACATCCGCTCATCGCCGTCGCGCTCGCCGGGCAGGGCGAATCCGGCGAGGCTCACCGCGAACGCGAAACGCTCGGGTGCGCGTCGCAGCAGCTCGAGCGCCATCGCGCCGCCCTGTGAGAAGCCGAGCAGGCCGACCGACACGTCGTCGGGCACGACGCGGCCCAGCCACTCGATGATCGCGGTGACGGCGGCATCCGCGCCCTCGACGGAGAATTCGACGCCCTCGTTCATGAGCGGAAACCAGGCGTGGCCGTACCCCGTGAACGTCGGGGCACGCAGCGACGCGACCGCCGGCGAGAGCGGCAGGTAGGGCGCGAGGCCGAACAGGTCGCCCTCGTTCGAGTTGTAGCCGTGCAGCAGCACGAGCAGCGGGCGGCCTTCGCGATCGGCCGCGGAAGCCGACCACAGCACGGCCTCGTCGTCGATCTGCACGTCGGTCATGGGGTCAACGCTAGCGCGGTGGGGCAGAATCGAGGCATGAGCGTACGCACCCCCGACCCGGACTGGAACCCCGACGACGAACCCGTCGTCAGGCCGCCGGCGAATCCCGGGTGGCTGACCGACCTCGAACTCGCCGAGGTTCGCGGCAGGCTGCCGCTGCTCTACGTCGAGGCGGTGCCGGTGCGGGTCGACGGGCTCGGCCAGGTGACCGAGGTCGGCGTGCTGCTGCGGGCGAACTCCGTGGGCGAGATGACGCGCACGCTCGTCTCAGGGCGGGTCATGTACGGCGAGACGATCCGCGACGCCCTGTTCCGCCACCTCGAGAAGGATCTCGGCCCGATGGCGTTTCCGCTGCTGCCCGCGAGCGCCGTGCCGTTCAGCGTGGCCGAGTACTTTCCGATGCCCGGCATCACGCCGTACACCGACGAACGGCAGCACGCCGTGTCGCTCGCGTTCGTGGTGCCGGTCACCGGCACCTGCGAGCCGCGCCAGGACGCGCTCGAGGTCACATGGATGACGCCCGAAGAGGCCGTGACCCAGAGCGTCGCCGCCGAGATGGAGGGCGGGCGCGGCACGCTCGTCAAGCAGGCACTGGCCTCGGTGGGGGCGCTGCGCTGAGGCTCGTTCTTCGCTCTGGCTCGTTCGCTCTGGCTCGTTCGCTCTGGCTCGTTCGCTCTGGCTCGCTTGCCCAGGTTCGCTCGCTCAGCGGACGAACCGCACCTCGTGGATCTCTTCACCGAGGAACGGCACGTCTTGTGCTGCGCCGTCGAGCGTGAAGCCGTTGCGTGCGTAGAAGCGGTGGGCGCGGGGGTTGTCTTCGGCGACCCAGAGGTAGCCGGGCCGGTCACCGCAGGCGGCGTCGAAGAGCTTCTGGCCGATGCCGGTGCCGTGGTACGCGTCGAGCAGGTAGATGAAGTAGAGCTCGCGCTCGCGGGGCGGGTTCTCGTCACGGGCGGGGCCGGAACCCACGAAGCCCACGATCTCGCCGTCGACGAGGGCGGCGAACTGGTTGTACTCCTCGCCCCGAGAGGCCATGTGGGTCCACAGATCTGCCATGCGGCGGGGCGAGAGGTGCTCGAACGCGGCGGCGCTGATCAGGTGATCGTAGGTCTCGTGCCAGCAGGTTGCGTGCACGCGACCCAGGGCCTCCACATCGGAGTCCCTGATGGGGCGAACGACGACTTCGGCAACGACTTCGGTGCTCATGCCCTGAGACTAAGCCAGCACGCGCGCGGCGCGAAATCGAGCGGCGGATGCCCCGGTGCTACCGTGGAACCATGACTCCGCAGGAGCTCGAGAACCTCGTACATCTGCGCCGTGCTCGCGACCTGATCGATCGTGAGTACGCGGAGCCGCTCGACGTGCCGACCATGGCCGATCGGGCGCTGATGTCGCCGGCGCACTTCTCGCGCCGGTTCCGGGCCGCGTACGGCGAGACGCCCTACAGCTACCTGATGACGCGACGCATCGAACGCGCGATGGCGCTGCTGCGCGGCGGGGCGAGCGTCACCGATGCCTGCATGGCGGTGGGCGCTACCTCGCTCGGTTCGTTCAGTTCGCGCTTCACCGAGATCGTCGGCGAGACGCCGACGGCCTACCGCAGCCGCGAGCACCACGCCGTCAACGCGATGCCGCCGTGCGTCGCGAAGACGTACACACGCCCGATGCGGGGCACACCGAGCAGAATCGAAGAAGCCCCAGGGCGAGCGGCGGCGTAGCGTCGACGTCATGACCATCTCACTGCAGTTCACGAACATCACCGTCAACGACGTCGACGAGGCCGTCGCCTTCTACCGCGACGCGCTCGGCCTCGAGGTGCAGAACGACGTGGCATCCGGCAATCACCGCTGGGTCACGCTCGGCAGTGCCGCGCAGCCGGGCCTCGGCATCGTGCTCTCCGACCCGCACGCCGGCCGGTCACGGGCCGACGGCGATGCGATGCAGGAACTCCTCGCGAAGGGCGTGCTGCCCATGCTCGTGTTCCGCTCCGACGACGTCGACGCGACCTTCGAGACCGTGCGCGCGTCGGGCGCCGAGGTGCTTCAGGAGCCGATCGACCAAGCGTGGGGTCCGCGCGACTGCGCGTTCCGCGATCCGGCCGGCAACACGGTGCGCATCTCGCAGGCGCCGGCCGCCTGACCCACTGCATCAGCCTGCCCGCAGCGCCGGGCGTACGCGAACGGCCCCGACGAGTTCACGCGAACTCGTCGGGGCCGCTCATCGGTGCGTGCGACTCAGCCTTGGGCGCGGCGATTGCCGCGTGAGTTGCCGGAGGGCGAGACGAGGCTGCCGACGCGCAGCGGCGCCTTGCCGCCCGAACGGCCGCCCGTCGAACGCTGCGCGCCCGTCGTCTGCGCACCGCGGCCCTGGCCACCGCCCTGCTTCGGCGCGTTGGCACGTGCCTCGGCCGGGCGACCGGAACGGTCGCGGCGGGGTGCGCCCGCGACATCCGACTGGCCACCGTTGCCGCCGCGACCGCGACCGCGGCCCGTGCGGGCTTCGCCGCCGCGCTCGTCGCGTGCGGCGCGCTTGCGCTGGGCATTGGCGCCCTGTGAGCGACCGCCGCCCTGCTGCGTCACCGCGGCGCGCGGCGCCGGCTTCACGTACGGGGCGACCTCTCCGACGAGCGTCGTCACGACCGGCGAGGTCGCGGTGACCTGCTGCGGAGTGACGGTGATCGCGGCCCTGCGGAGCAGGGTCTTCAGGTCCTGCTTCTGTGCGGGCAGGCTGATGGTGACGACGTCGCCCTCGCTGCCGGCTCGAGCCGTGCGGCCCGAGCGGTGCAGGTACGCCTTGTGCTCCATGGGCGGGTCGACGTGGATCACGAGCTCGATGTCGTCGACGTGCACGCCGCGCGCTGCGACATCCGTTGCGACCATGACCTTGGCCGAACCGTCGGAGAATGCGGCGAGGTTGCGGTCGCGCTGCGGCTGCGACAGGTTGCCGTGCAGGTCGACCGAGGGGATGCCCTGCTCGGTGAGCTTCTTCGCGAGCTTCTTCGCGTGGTGCTTCGTGCGCATGAAGAGGATGCGGCGGCCGGTGCCGCTCGCGAGGGTCTTCACGAGGTCGTTCTTGGCGTCGACGTCGGCGACCTCGAAGACGTGGTGGGTCATCGCGGCGACGTGCGAGGTCGCCTCGTCGACCGAGTGCAGCACCTCGTTGTGGAGGAAGCGCTTGACGAGCTTGTCCACGCCGTTGTCGAGCGTGGCCGAGAAGAGCAGGCGCTGGCCGTCGGCGGGGGTCTTGTCGAGGATGCGCGTGACGACCGGGAGGAAGCCGAGGTCGGCCATGTGGTCGGCCTCGTCGAGCACGGTGATCTCGATCGCGTCGAGCGTGACGAAGCCCTGCTTCATGAGGTCTTCGAGGCGGCCGGGGCAGGCGACGACGATGTCGACGCCGCCGCGCAGCGCGTCGACCTGGCGCTTCTGGTTGATGCCGCCGAAGATCGTCGTGGTCTTCAGGTCGTAGGCGGCGGCGAGCGGCGCGAGCACCGCGTCGATCTGCGTGGCGAGCTCACGGGTGGGTGCGAGCACGAGTGCGAGCGGCCGGCCCGGGCGGCGGCGGCCGCCGGCGAGGCTGGTGCCGAGGCGGGCGACCATGGGCAGCGCGAACGCGATGGTCTTGCCCGAGCCGGTCTTGCCGCGGCCGAGCACGTCGCGTCCGGCGAGCGTGTCGGGCAGCGTGTCGACCTGGATCGGGAACGCGGTGGTCTTGCCGTCGGCGGCGAGGGCCGCGACGAGTGGAGCCGGCACGCCGAGCGTGCTGAAGGTGATGTCGGTCATTGGTGCCTTTCAGGCAGAGCACACCGCCGGTCGGTCTTCCGCGAACGGAAGGTCTGGCCCGGCGGTGGGTGTTGGCGAAGGCGCCGGTCGGCGCATCCGTTCGCCGTATGAGAGTCAACGGGCCACTGTGAGTGCACAGTGCCCGGAAAGCGTTTCTACGACGCGGGCGGCGCGGTCGTCGCGCACACCGTGGGAAAGTCTAGCGGATGCCCGCGCCATTTCCCTGAACACCACCGTTTTCAGGAGTTTTGGGGAGATTCTGCTGGATTCGGCCGCGACACGCCGTGTTTCGACCGCCGCGACGACCATTACTCCTGAGAAGAGTGGGTGGGCCCGGAAGAGTGGGTGGGCGGGCTCACGTCGGCGGTGCCCGGCGGGTCGAACCGCCAGCTCGGCGCAAGTTGCCGCAGCCGCAGGCCGCGCCACTGCCAGAACGCCCACGTCGGGTACCAGGCCAATGGGTCGAGCGCCCCGGCGCTTGCGCGCAACTGGTCGCGATACAGGGTGCGGCCGTCGGGCAGCGCCGAGACGGCCATGCGGTGGTCCCAGCTGCCGAAGGCGGCGAACGGGCCCGTCAGCGGGCTTCCGCCGTCACGGAGCATCCGCACCCCCTCTGGCAGGCCGCCGGGGCTCGTCAGTTCGACGCGCTCCTCGCCGACCGCGAAGCGGCGGAAGGCGAGCACCCGCAACCGGTGCGGGCCGTCGGGCCACATCGTCGGCAGACCGCCCGGCTCGACCGACTCGAAGTCGAGCCACGGGGCGACGACCTCGCGCAGCACGGCCGGGCTCCGAAGCGCCCGCCACGCGGCATCCGGAGTCGTGTCGAGCGTGAGTTTCAAGAGCACCCGCATGAGCCGAGAGTAGGGCGGCCGGATGCCGCGGCCAAGCGCCGCGCCGGATTCGGAGCCACTCCTCGGGGTGCGTCCGCACTGAACGCCTAGACTCCCGCACATGCCCGACGGACTCTGGTGGTTGCCATCCCTCCTCGTCTTCGCCGCTGCTGCGGTCGTGCTCACCGGTGCGGTCGTGGCACTGCGGCGGTTCGGCGCCCGGCGTGAGCAGGCGGCGCTCGCCGACGGTGCCGACGTCGAAGCCAGGGCGAAGGGGCACATCGTGCGGGCCGACAACGCGGTGCGCGACGCCGAGCGTGAACTCGCATTCGCCGAGGCCCAGTTCGGCCCTGACGCGGCGCGGGCCCTGCGGAGCGCACTCGACTCGGCGCACGGCTGGATGCGTGAGGCGTTCATCCTGCAGCAGCGCCTCGATGACGCCGAGGCCGACACCGCCGCCGAACGCCGCACCTGGAGCGCCCGCATCGACGGCCTCTGCGCCTCGGCTGTCGGGGCACTCGACGACGCCGAGGCTGCGCTCGCCGTGCGGCGGCGTACCGAGCGCGGCGCCCACGAGGAGCTGCCGGCGCTCCGCGCTGATGTCGAACGGCTGGAACGCCGACGCATCGAGGCCGGCGCCATGCTCGGCCGGCTCGCGACGCGCTTCGCGGAGTCGGCACTGGCGCCCGCGCGGGCGGCGGCCACCCGCGTCGACACGGCCCTCGCGGGCGCCGGAGGCGCGCTCGACGAGGCCGAGGTGCGGCTCGGCCGCTCGAAGCCGACCGCCGACCTCCTCGGTGCCGCGGGTGATCGGCTCGACCGAGCAGGCCGCGACCTCGACGAGATCGACTCGGTCGAACTCTCGCTCGCCGCTGCGCAGCAGGAAGCCGCCGAGGAGGCCGCGGCGCTCGATCGCGAGCTCGTCGCGGCGCGGCGGGAGCGCGACGCGCAGGAGGATGCGGACGCCGCCGATGCGATCGGAATCGTGATCGGCGCGGCTTCGGCGGCGATGGCGGGCCGTGCCGAGCTCGCAGGGGATCCGTTCGCCGATCGTGACCGGATCCGGGCCTGCCGCGACCGCCTCGAGGTCGCCCGCGCAGCGGCACGCAACGCCCAGGGCCGGCTCGACGGCGCGCGGGGTGCGCTCGGCGGGGCGATGGCCATCGCCGAGAGTCAGCTGCGGGTCGCGCGCTCCGCGATCGAGCGCGGCGGTCATGCCATCGGCGCCGAGGCTCGCACTCGACTGGCCGAGGCCGAGCGTCAACTCATCATCGCCAGGCAGGAGCCCGACCCCGTCGCCGCGCTCGATGCAGCGCGCCGCTCGACGTCGCGTTCGAGCGACGCCGAGGCGCTCGCCCTCTACCGCGGGTACTGACGTGACGACACGTGGAACAGGCGGGGCGCGCAGCGGATAGCCTGTGCGGGTGAACGCGCAGAGCCCCGATCCCGTCGCCCAGTCCACGTACCAGGTGCGATTCGACTGGGGCGGCCGCGGCGCAGCGCGCGTCACCGAGGGCGTCGACATCGTCGTGTGGGTCGACGTGCTGCCGGATGCCGCGTCGTCGCGCTCGCCCGCCGAGCTCATCGGTCTCGCACCCGAGCCCGCCGCGGTGCTCCAGGCGGGGCTGGTCGATGCCACGGCGACCGCCCGGTGGATCCTCGCCGAGCAGGAGCGGCTCGGTCGCAGGGCCTTCCTCGCAATCGTCGCTGCGGGCGACGCCGAGGCGGGATTCGCCGCCGACGACCTGCTCGGCGCCGGTGCCGTCATCGACGCGCTCGCCGCGCTCGGCATCGACGACACCTCACCGGAGGCCGCCGTCGCGGCATCGGCGTTCGGCGGGCTGCGCCGGGCGGTACGGCACCTGACCTCGGCGTCGACGGCGGGCCGCGCCGCGGCGGCATCGGGCCTGGGCGTCGACGCGGTTCACATGGCTGCGGCACTCGATGCGAGCGACGCGGCCCGCGTGCTCAGGGGCGGTGCCGAGGCATCCTCCGATTGATCGACCGTGACGTGCCCGTCGTTGATCGACCGTGACGTGCCCGTCGCGCGGGAAGGCGGCCGAACGGCGGCACGCCGGTCGTGCTCAGACCACGACGCTCCCGGCCTTGCGAGCGCGGTGCGCGCGCACCTTCGCGCGGTTGCCGCAGCGCTGCATCGAGCACCAGCGGCGGCTCGCGGCCCGCGAGGTGTCGAGGTACACCACCGCGCAGTCTGCGCCGGAGCAGCAGCGGATGCGCAGCGCGTTCACGGGTGCGAAGAGGTCGACGGCGTCACGCGCGATCGTCGAGAGCGCTTGCGCCACGGTCTGCACGGAGCGGCCGGCCTGGCGCGTGCCGCCGGCGAGCGACGGCGGCACGTCGGGCGTGGCCGCATAGAGGTTCACCATGTCGATGTCGGCGGCGCGCACGGCTTCGTCACGGCTCGCGGCGATCGCCATGCGACTGATCGCGTCGCGCAGGCCGACCGCGTCGAAGAGGTCGCGCGACCGAGCGACGCCGACCGCCACGGGAAAGCGCTCGTGCAGCCACCTCGAGAGGTCGTCGGGCGCGTGCAACTGCTCGACGTTGCGCAGCCCGCCGATGCGACCGGTGTAGGCGAAGTCGAGCGCGAACGAGCCCGAATCGAACCACCAGCGAACGTCGTCTCCTGTGGAGATCCACTGCCCGACGGCGATTGAGACGGTTGAGACGGGCACGCCAACAATCTAGCCGGTGACGGCGCACGCGGCCGACCCGCGACCCGTCACTCGGCTGCGGCGCTCGCGGCCCTGCGACGCACCGCGGGGGTGATCTCGCGGCGACGCCACACGATGAGGTTCGCATGGTCGAACCCGCGCCGGCACAACCCGCAACTCAACTGGCGTCGCGGCTCGCGGTAGCGGAAGTGCTCGTGGCCGGCCGGGCAGCGTCCGACCCACGGTGCGAGTTCGTGCGCGACCTCGCCGTCGTGGGTGCGCCGGCCGACGTAGCCGAGGTCTGAGGCGATCGAGGCCCACTTCTGCCCATGGCCTGCGCGCGACCCGGCGAGCGCGTGGGCGACCTCGTGCAGGAGGATCTGGTGGATCTCGTCGTCGTCGTACCGCGCAGCGAGGTAGCGCGAGACCGAGATGCGCTTGTCGGTGTAGTTGCAGAGACCGGCCCGCTTCTTCGCGTTGTCGAACGCGAAGCTCCAGGCAGTGGCGTCGAGATGCAGCACGATGAGCGCCTCGGCCCACCGTCGCACCCGTTCGAGATCCGCCATGAGAGAGAGAATAGACCCGACGGCCGTCACTGGGGAGGGGAATCTGCAGGTGCGAGCGGCACCCGGTACAGCCGGTCGTCGCCGTCGCTCGGCGAGCCGCGCCCGTCGGTGTTGTTCGAGAGCAGCCACAGCGACCCGTCGGGCCCAGGCGTGACGTCGCGGAGGCGACCCGGTTCGCCGGTGAACCACGGCGTCGCTGCGAGTGCGCCGCCGGTGGTCGCGGGCGCGATCGCCCAGAGGCGTTCGCCGCGAAGCGCCGCGAGGAAGAGCGTGTCACCGATCACCGCGAGACCGCTCGGGCTCGCCTCCGACGTCGACCACTGCATGACGGGGTCGACGAAACGCGGGTCGCCCGCGACGCCCTCGACGATCGGCCATCCGTAGTTGGCGCCGCGCGAGATGCGGTTCAGCTCGTCCCACCTGTTCTGGCCGAACTCTGCGGCCCACAGCTCGCCGTTCGCATCCCACGCGATGCCCTGCGGGTTGCGGTGACCGAGCGACCACACGGCGTTGCTGTACGGGTTGCCCGGCGCTGCGGCGCCGTCGGGCGTCACCCGCAGGATCTTGCCCGACAGCGACGCCGGGTCCTGCGCGGCATTCGGGTCGCCGGCGTCGCCGGTCGTCACGTAGAGCAGGCCGTCGGGCCCGAAGGCGATGCGACCGCCGTTGTGCGTCGCCGCGCCGCGGGGGATGCCGGTCAGCACGTCTTCGGGTGCTCCGAGCGCGAGCGCGCCCTGTGCACCGGTGAGCGGCATCCGCACGACGCGGTTGTCGGATTCGGCCGTGTGGTACGCGTAGACGCGATCTGGCCGTGTGCCGTCGCCGGGCAGGAACGCGAGCCCGAGCAGCCCGCCCTCGCCGCCGGCCGCGACGCCCGGTACGACGCCCGCGACACGCAGCGAGCCGTCGGGCAGCACCTCGACGATGTCGCCGCGGTCGCGCTCGCTGACGAGCACACCGCCGCTCGGCAGCACGAGGATCGACCAGGGCGCTTCGAGTCCCGAGGCGATCGGTTCGGGGGCACCCGCGGGTTGCAGCACGGGCGGCGCGGGCGAGGCGGGTACGGTCGTCGGCGGGGTCGTCGGGCTCGGCAGCGGCGTCGGCGTCGGCAGCGGGGGAGCCGGCGCGCACGCCGCGAGTGCGAGCGACGCGGCGAGCGCGAGCGCGAACGAGAGGCCGAGCTGCGATGCGACCCGAGTGCGTGGCATTCTTCCTCCCGCCCCCGTCTGCCCCGACCACCTCAGTCTGCCCCGAAGTATCCCGGTCTGCGCCGAGTCCGCGCCAGAATGGGAGCATGCCCGCCGAGAACGATGTGCACAGCATCGACTTGAACAGCGACCTCGGAGAGTCGTTCGGAGCGTGGCGCCTCGGCGACGACGAGGCGATGTTCGCCCTCGTCTCGAGCGCGAACATCGCCTGCGGGTTCCACGCTGGAGACCCGGTGACGATGCTCGCGAGTGCACGCCGTGCCGCACGCCACGGCGTCGCGCTCGGCGCCCACCCCGGCTACCGCGACCTCGCGGGGTTCGGCCGTCGCGATCTCGACGCGACTCCCACCGAGATCGCCGCCGAACTCCTCGCCCAGCTCGGCGCGCTCGACGGCACCGCCCGCGCCGCCGGCACGCGGGTGCGATACGTCAAGGCGCACGGCGCGCTCTACCACCGCCTCGCCGCCGACGAGTCGGCCGCCCACGCCTTCGCCGAGGCTGTCGCGGCATTCGACCCGGCGCTCACGGTGCTCGGCCAGCCGTCGGGCGCGATCGTCAGGGCAGCGGATGCCGCGGGGCTCCGCTACGCCCGAGAGGCCTTCGTCGACCGGGGCTATGCGGCAGGCGGCTCGCTCGTGCCGCGCGGCGAGCCCGGTGCCGTCGTCGACGATCCCGCCGCGGCATCCGATCGGGCACTCGAGATCGCCGAGACCGGCGGCATCACCGCCGACGACGGCAGCAGGGTCGAGCTCGCACCCGACTCGCTGTGCCTGCACGGCGACACCCCCGGGGCCGTCGCGATCGCCCGAGCCGTACGGGCAGCGCTCGAGGGTGCCGGGTTCGAGATCGAGGCGTTCGCGTGAGCCGCCGCCTCCTGCCGAGCGGAGACGCGGCGCTGCTCGTCGAGTGCGACAGCCTCGATGAGGTGCTCGCGCTGCACGACGCGCTCGCCGCCGACCCGCCGCAGGGTCTCGTCGAGCTCGTTCCGGCCGCTCGCACGATCCTCGTCGCGATCGATCCCGGGCGACTGCCGCTCGAGTCGGCGGCGACCTGGGTGCGTCGCATCACCGCCGGTGCCGTCGTCGACGCGGTAGGGCCGGCCCCCGCGACGATCCCGGTGGTCTACGACGGCGATGACCTGGCCGAGACCGCGGCCACGCTCGCCGTCTCGCCCGAAGCGCTCGTCGCCCGCCACTCGGCGGCCGAGTGGCGGGTCGCGTTCATCGGCTTCGCTCCGGGATTCGGCTATCTCGTGAGCGACGACTGGCCGTTCGAGGTGCCGAGGCTCGACGCGCCGCGGACCCGCGTGCCGGCGGGTGCCGTCGCGCTCGCCGGGGCGTTCGGCGGCGTGTACCCGCGGCCGAGCCCCGGCGGCTGGCGCCTGATCGGCCGCACCGACGCGACCCTGTGGAGCCCGTCGGCCGATGAGCCGGCCCTGCTGGCTCCCGGCCGACGCATCCGCTTCGAGGCGGTCGATGCGTCATGAGCCGCCTGCACGTCGAACAGCCCGGCGCCCTCGCGCTCGTCGAGGACCTCGGCCGCCCGGGACTGGCGCATCTCGGGGTCGCCGCTTCGGGGGCGCTCGATCGCGGTGCGCTCTCGCTCGCGAACCGGCTCGTCGGCAACCCCGACGATGCCGCGGGGCTCGAACTCCTCGTCGGCGGCTTCCGCGCGCGCTTCGAGGGCGAGGTGTGGTTCGCCATCGCTGGCGCGTTGGGGGGCACCCGGCTCGACGGTCGCGCGATCGCCCCGTACACGGCGGTCCGCGCCCCCGACGGAGCGGTGCTCGAGGTCGGCACGGCCGAACGCGGCATCCGCTACCTGCTCGCAGTACGCGGCGGACTCGACGTGCCGGCAGTGCTGGGCTCGCGTTCGCGCGACACCCTCGCCGCGCTCGGCCCCGACCCCGTCGGCCCGGGCAGCGTGCTCGAGATCGGCGCGGAGCCCGAGGCATCCGTGCCGGTCGTCGGCAACGACGTCGCGTTCCCGCCGCCGCAGGGGGCGGTGACCCTCGCACTGCACGCCGGGCCGAGGGCCGACTGGTTCACGGATGCCTCGCGCGCCGCGCTCTTCGAGACCGAGTGGGCTCTCTCGGAGCAGGCCGACCGCATCGGCGCCCGGCTCGTCGGGCCGGCGCTCGACCGGATCCGCCCGGGCGAGCTGCCGAGCGAGGCGACCGTGCCCGGCTCCATCCAGGTCGCGGGCGACGGGCAGCCGACGATCCTGCTCGCCGACCGACCGGTCACCGGGGGTTACCCCGTCATCGCGATCGTCGCTCGCGCGTCGCTCGACGCGGTCGCCCAGCTCCGACCCGGCCAGGCGGTGCGCTTCCGCCACGCGTGAACGCAGGCCGGGGCGACGAGTGAGCGGCGAGCGCGGCGCGTTGCGTCAGGACTCGTCCCCGACCCGCACGAGCCCCGACTCGTACGCGAACACGGCGATCTGCACTCGATCGCGCAGCGCGAGCTTCGTGAGCAGCCGCGACACGTACGACTTCACCGTCGCCTCGCTGAGGAAGAGCCGCGCGGCGATCGCCGCGTTCGGAAGGCCCCGGGCGACGAGCGTCGCGACGGCCGTCTCGCGTTCGGTCAATTCGTCGAGACGCTCGCGCATCAGTTCGGCGACGGGTTGCTGCTGCACATATCGGTCGATCATGCGACCGATGACCGCCGGTGCGAGCATGGCCTCGCCGGCCGCCACGACGTGGACTGCGTTCACGAGACCGGCGGGTGAGATGTCCTTCAGCAGGTATCCGGATGCCCCTGCGCGGATCGCGCCGTACACGAACTCGTCGAGGTCGAACGTCGTGAGCGCGATCACGCGTGGCGCGGGTCCCGGCAGGGCGACGATGCGGCGCGTCGCCTCGATGCCGTCGAGTCGTGGCATTCGCACGTCCATGAGCACAACGTCGGGCCGGGTCGCCATTGCCTGTTCGACGGCCTCGATGCCGTCGGCGGCCTCGGCGACGATGTCGAAGCCGGCCCGCTCGAGGATGAGACGGAACCCCGCGCGAACGAGGTACTGGTCGTCGACGACGAGCACCCGGATCGCGGCGTCAGTCGTGCGGTCGGCATCCGGCGTGCCATCCACATGACGCGCGTCGGCGGGCTTCACGTCGCCGCCCGCGGGAACACCGCGCGTACCAGGAACCCATCGGCGGATGCGCCGGCATCGAGCCGCCCGCCGTAGATCGCGGCGCGTTCCCGCATGCCGATGAGGCCGTGGCCGGGCCCGGCAGAGGCGTCCCGCGCTCCTGAGGTGCCAGGTGCTGCTGGTACTGCCGAGCCGCCCGCGGCGCCCGTGCCGTAGTCGACGACCTCGATCGTGAGCGATTCGGGGTCGCAGCGCACGGCTACCTGCGCGCGTCGGGCGCCCGAGTGCTTCCGCACGTTCGTCAGCGCCTCCTGCACGATACGGTAGGCGGCGAGCCCGAGCCCCGGCGGCACGTCCTCGTGCGCGCCCGACATCTCGAGGTCGACCTCGAGGCCGGTGGACCTCGCCGCGGTCACGAGCTCGCCGATCGCGGCGATGTCGGGCTGCGGTGCGAGACCGTCGGCGGCATCCGGCTCGCGGAGGAGCGAGACGATGCGGCGTACCTCGTCAAGCGAGCTCGTGCCGGCCACCCGGATCGCGGCGAGTGCGCCGCGCACGTACTCGGGATCCTCATCGACGACCTGCTCGGCGGCGCCGGCCTGCACGACCATTACGCTGACCGAGTGCGCGAGCACGTCATGCAGTTCGCGGGCGATCCGGGACCGTTCCGCAGTGACGGCCGCTTCGGCCTGCTCGCGTGCCTCGGTCTCGGCAGCGCGCGCCCTGATCGCCGCAGCGACGGCCCGGGCCTCGGAGGTGCGCAGTCCCCAGCCCGCGGCGAACCCGACGGCGCAGACCGTCCAGTGGAAGACGATCTCATCCGCCCCCTGCAGTACGGGGAGGAAGACATCGGCGAGGAGGAGCGCCGTGGCCGCCGCTCCGGCGCCGATCCACGGCAGCCGACCGCGTCCGTGCCGCGCGAGGCTGTACAGGGCGAGCACGAACGGTACGAGCTGGCCCCAGAACAGCGACTGCATGTGCCCGAGGGTGAGCACCCCGATGACGAGCCAGACGACGAATACGCCGGGCAGGAGCCAGGTGCGCAGCCGACGCTGAGAGAGCAGCGCCGCGGCGAGCACGACGCCGATCGAGCTCACGACCGGCGATCCGTCGCCCAGCACGGACTCGATGAGCCCGAAGGCCTCGGCGACGCCGGCGCAGGCGAGGGCGAGTGCGAGCGCGGCATCCTGCAGCCCGTGCCAGAACCGTCGCCGTTCCATGGCCTCACGGTAGCGCCATGCCGGCCGTGCGCGCGTCATCCCGCGGTCGATCCCGGCATCGACCCGAGTCGATGCCGGCAGCGACGGCAGTCACCGAGCTCTGGCCGCGCGGGGGATCCGCCTGCCACGGAACCTCACTAACTTCGGGCATCGACCGGCGACCCGCCGGCACTGACCGAAGGAGTTCCGATGTTCCGCCTCGCCTCGTTCCACCGTCTCGTCACGGCCGTCTGCCTCGCCCTCTGGGCGGTGCTGTCGGTCGTCTTCGTGTTCACCGCGCCCCCGCTCGACGGGTCGGGCGACGGCGCTTCGCCGCTCGCCGCGGTCGTCTCCGCCTACGCCTTCCTCGCTGCCCAGGCAGCCCTGGTCGTCGGCATCATCGGCGTCGCACACCTGCTCCGCGACCGCACGCCGGTGCTCGCACCCATCGCGGCGTTGCTGACCATCCTCGGCGCCGTCGGCCATTCGGCGTTCGCCGGTATCTCGCTCGTCCTCGCAGGTGGTGCGGACGGCGCGCCGGCCGCGGTCGAGGCGGCGTTGCAGGGGCCGGCCGCTGCGCTGTCGATGGTGAGCCTCGTCGGCGCGGTCGTCGGTGTCATCGTGCTCGCGATCGCGCTGTTCCGGGCCGCACTCGGCGCGACCTGGATCGGCATCGTGCTCCTCGGCTGGGTCGTGGTGGAGTTCTTCCTCAGCGGCATCGGCCTCTGGGCGATGCTCGGATCGGCCGCCCTTCTCCTCGTCGGCTACGGCGCGATCGCCGTGGTCGTCTTCCGGAGTGATCTACGCGATTGGATGACGGCGAAGGAGGCGGAGGTCGCTGCGCGACGCGCGGTCGAGCCCGCGTCCGTCTGATCCTGATCCGTCGTTCTCGGAGCCCGCCGCAAGGACTGATTCACGGCTTCGAGAGGAACACCGAGCGCGCCGGCGGCGGTGACGGCACGGCTGTGGCGTCCGTCACGACCGGTGCGCCGGCGATGAACCGGCGAAGCTCTTCGCCGTCGACGAGCTTCGCCGGCGCCGGGTCGCTCGCGAGGCGACGCGGCAGGCCCGCGAAGGGCAGTTCGTCGTGGGAGGCGTACATCACGACGTTGCCGAATCGGCGCCCCTTCAACATCGAGGTGTCGGCGGCGATCGCCAGGTGCTCGAAGACGTGCGCGAGCGTCGCGGCCTGCGAGCGGGCGAAGGCGAGGCCCGCGCCGTCGGCGACGTTGACGGCGACGATGCCGCCCGGTGCCAGGCGCGGCGAGACGAGCCCGTAGAACTCGGTGCTCGTCACGTGCGCGGGTGTGCGGGCGCCCGAGAAGATGTCGACGATCGCGATGTCGACCGCGCCGTCGAGCCCGGCCGGCAGCTTCGCGAGCACCGCTCGGGCATCGCCGTGCCGCACGCGCACCTGTGCGCCTCGGGGCAGCGGCAGGTGCTCGCGCACGAACTCGACGAGATCGGATTCGAGCTCGACGACCTGCTGGCGCGAACCGGGTCGCGTGGCCGCGACGTAGCGGGGGAGCGTGAGCGCGCCGCCGCCGAGGTGCACCGCCGTGATCGCCTGCCCCTCGGGTCGCACGAGGTCGATCGCATGGCCGATGCGGCGCACGTACTCGAAGCCGAGCCAGTCGGGTCGGTCGACTTCGACGTGCGACTGGGGCGTGCCGTCGACGTAGAGCGTCCACGAGCCCGGCGACTGCCGCGACTCCTCGAGCCGCGCGAGATGCCCGCTGGCGGCGAGGCGGCGTTCGAGCTCTGACACGGATGCCACGCTACCGCGCGGTGCTGCTCATGCTCCGGCCGAACGCGCTCGCCGTCAGCACGCGCCCCACAGCACGAAGTCGAGGCGGTCGCCCTCGAGCACCTCGGCCGGATGCGGCCCGAGCGCGAGCAGTCGCTCGCCGAGACCGTCGGGCAGGCCATCCGGGGCGGCGACGACCACGGCATTGCCCTCCTCGGCGCCCGAGAGCATGCTCGGGTCGCCCGCGACGAGCAGTTGCGCACCTGGGTCGGACCTCGAGATCGCACGGGTCTGGCCGCGAAGCCGAACGAGCCCCGCGGCATCGGCCACGTTGACGACGAGTGCGCCTCGAGGAGCGAGGAGCCTGAGGCATCCGCCCATGAATGCGGCGGTCTCGACGAACGCGGGCGGCTGCAGGCGGCGGTAGAGGTCGACGATCACGACGTCGAACGATGCGGTGAGCGTGTCGATGACGGATGCCGCGTCGCCGACGACGAACTCGATGTCGGCGTCACCGGGCAGCGGCAGACGAACGAGCACCGCCTCGAGCACTTCGCGGTCGATGTCGACCACGACCTGCGAGGAACCGGGGCGGGTGGCCGCGACATACCGCGCGAGCGTGAGGGCGCCGCCGCCGAGGTGCGCCGCACGCAGCGGTGCCCCGGGAGCACCGAGCGCGTCGAGCACGTGACCGACGCGGCGCGTGTACTCGAAGAACAACCGGGTCGGGTCGACCGCATCGACGTGCGACTGCGCGGTGCCGTCGACGAGCAGTGTCAGCCCGTTCGACGAGAACACGTCGGCTTCGAACTCGATGCGCCGATTCATGCCTGAATCGTGCCATGCGCGGGCCGCCGAACCGGGTGCGGGAACGGGTTATACCGGAGAGCCGGAGACAAATCAAGATTCGACTGGACACGCGGCGATCGGCAGCATATAGTTAACCTTTGCGCTCCCAGACCCACCATGCCTTCATATTGCGGTCGGCTTCTGTGCGTGTCGAGATCCTGAGGTCTTCGGCATCCGCACTCGTCTGAGGGGTTCCACTCTCCGCTACCGACAGTGAACCGGCCCGACGGGGCCATGGAGGTTACTCACTTGGCTGCTGCGCGCAACGCGACCACGCCCACCCCCAAGAACGGACGCGGTGCAAGCCGTCTCTCGTTCGCCAAGGTCACCGACACCCTCACGGTACCCGACCTGCTCGCCCTCCAGACCGAGAGCTTCGACTGGCTCGTCGGCAACGACGCGTGGAAGTCACGCCTCGCCGAGGGCAAGTCGGCCGGCCGTCAAGACCTGCCCGAGACCACCGGCCTCGAGGAGATCTTCGAGGAGATCTCCCCGATCGAGGACCTCGGCGAGACCATGCAGCTCTCGTTCACCAACCCCGAGCTCGAGCCGCCGAAGTACACGATCGACGAGTGCAAGGAGAAGTCGAAGACCTTCTCAGCACCGCTGTACGTGAACGCGGAGTTCATGAACCACCTCACGGGTGAGATCAAGACGCAGACCGTCTTCATGGGCGACTTCCCGCTCATGACCCCCAAGGGCACCTTCGTGATCAACGGCACCGAGCGTGTCGTCGTCTCGCAGCTCGTGCGTTCGCCGGGCGTCTACTTCGAGCGCACCCCCGAGAAGACGTCTGACAAAGACATCTACTCGGCCCGCGTCATCCCGAGCCGCGGCGCCTGGCTCGAGTTCGAGATCGACAAGCGCGACCAGGTCGGCGTGCGCATCGACCGCAAGCGCAAGCAGTCCGTCACCGTCTTCCTCAAGGCCCTCGGCCTCACCTCCGAGGAGATCCTCGAAGAGTTCGCCGGCTACGAGTCGATCGCCCTCACCCTCGAGAAGGACAACATCCTCACGAAGGAAGAGGCGCTCAAAGACATCTACCGCAAGCTCCGTCCGGGCGAGCAGGTCGCTGCCGAGGCCGCGCGTGCGCTCCTCGACAACTTCTACTTCAACCCGAAGCGCTACGACCTCGCGAAGGTCGGCCGGTACAAGATCAACAACAAGCTCGGCCTCGAGGCACCCCTCACCGACTCGGTGCTGACGGTGCAAGACATCGTGGCCACGATCAAGTACCTCGTCGCGCTGCACGACGAGCGCACCACCCTGCCCGGCCGCCGCGCCGGCAAGGCGGTCGAGCTGCGACTCGACGTCGACGACATCGACAACTTCGGCAACCGTCGCATCCGCGCGGTGGGCGAGCTCATCCAGAACCAGGTGCGCACCGGTCTGTCCCGCATGGAGCGCGTCGTCCGCGAGCGCATGACGACGCAGGACATCGAGGCGATCACCCCGCAGACCCTGATCAACGTGCGACCCGTCGTCGCCGCGATCAAGGAGTTCTTCGGCACCTCGCAGCTCTCGCAGTTCATGGACCAGAACAACCCGCTCGCGGGTCTGACCCACAAGCGTCGCCTCTCCGCGCTCGGCCCCGGCGGCCTCTCGCGCGACCGCGCCGGCGTCGAGGTCCGTGACGTCCACCCCTCGCACTACGGCCGCATGTGCCCGATCGAGACCCCGGAAGGCCCGAACATCGGCCTCATCGGATCGCTCGCGTCGTTCGCGCGCATCAACTCGTTCGGCTTCATCGAGACGCCGTACCGCAAGGTCGTCGACGGCAAGGTCAGCGACCAGATCGACTACCTCACGGCTTCCGAGGAAGACGACTACGTCGTCGCCCAGGCCAACGCGCCGCTGAAGTCCGACGGTCGTTTCACCGAAGATCGCGTGCTCGCCCGGAAGAAGGGCGGCGAGGTCGACCTCGTTCCGGCTGACGCGATCGGCTACATGGACGTCTCACCGCGCCAGATGGTGTCGGTCGGCACCTCGCTCATCCCGTTCCTCGAGCACGACGACGCGAACCGCGCCCTCATGGGTGCGAACATGCAGCGTCAGGCGGTGCCGCTGCTGCGCAGCGACTCGCCGTTCGTCGGCACCGGCATGGAGGGCTACGCGGCCATCGACGCCGGAGACGTCATCACGGCCGACCAGGCCGGTGTCGTCGCAGAGGTCTCGGCCGACTCGGTCACCGTGCAGCTCGACGCCGGCGGCACGCAGACCTACTTCCTGCGCAAGTTCGACCGCTCCAACCAGGGCACGTCGTACAACAACCGCGTGCTCGTGAACTCGGGCGACCGCGTCGAGGTCGGCGAGGTCATCGCCGACGGCCCCGCGACCGACAACGGCGAGCTCGCGCTCGGCAAGAACCTCCTCGTGGCGTTCATGCCGTGGGAGGGTCACAACTTCGAGGACGCGATCATCCTCAGCCAGAACCTCGTGAAGGACGACGTGCTCTCGTCGATCCACATCGAGGAGTACGAGGTCGACGCCCGCGACACGAAGCTCGGCAAGGAGGAGATCACCCGTGACCTCCCGAACGTCAGCCCCGATCTGCTGGCCGACCTCGACGAGCGCGGCATCATCCGCATCGGCGCCGAGGTCCGCCCCGGTGACATCCTCGTCGGCAAGGTCACGCCGAAGGGCGAGACCGAGCTCTCGGCCGAAGAGCGTCTGCTCCGCGCGATCTTCAACGAGAAGAGCCGCGAAGTTCGCGACACCTCGCTGAAGGTTCCCCACGGCGAGCGCGGCACGATCATCGCGGTCAAGGTGTTCGATGCGCAAGACGGTGACGACGAGCTCGGCTCGGGCGTCAACCAGCGCGTGGTCGTCTACATCGCCCAGAAGCGCAAGATCACCGAGGGCGACAAGCTCGCCGGTCGTCACGGCAACAAGGGCGTCATCTCGAAGATCCTGCCCGTCGAAGACATGCCGTTCCTCGCCGACGGAACCCCCGTCGACGTCATCCTCAACCCGCTCGGCATCCCCGGCCGCATGAACTTCGGCCAGGTGCTGGAGACCCACCTCGGTTGGGTCGCCAAGCAGGGCTGGAAGGTCGACGGCAGCCCGGCATGGGCCAAGAAGCTCCCGAAGGAAGCACACGAGGCCGCGCCGGGCACCAAGGTCGCGACCCCGGTGTTCGACGGAGCCCTCGAGGAGGAGATCGCGGGTCTGCTCGACTCGACGCTCCCCAACCGCGACGGCGAACGAATGATCGACTCGAGCGGCAAGACGCAGCTCTTCGACGGTCGCTCGGGCGAGCCCTTCCCGTACCCGGTCTCGGTCGGTTACATGTACATCCTGAAGCTGCACCACCTCGTCGACGACAAGATCCACGCACGCTCGACGGGCCCGTACTCGATGATCACCCAGCAGCCGCTCGGTGGTAAGGCGCAGTTCGGCGGCCAGCGATTCGGTGAGATGGAGGTCTGGGCGCTCCAGGCCTACGGCGCCGCATACGCGCTGCAGGAGCTCCTCACGATCAAGTCCGACGACATCCTCGGCCGCGTCAAGGTGTACGAGGCGATCGTCAAGGGCGAGAACATCCAGGAGCCCGGCATCCCCGAGTCGTTCAAGGTGCTCATGAAAGAGATGCAGTCGCTCTGCCTGAACGTCGAGGTGCTCTCGGCCGACGGCACCGCGGTCTCGCTCCGTGACACCGACGACGAGGCCTTCCGTGCTGCGGAAGAGCTCGGCATCAACATCTCCGCGCGCTTCGAGTCGTCGAACATCGACGAAATCTGAGCCAGGCCAGTAGACGAATACAGAAACTTTCCAAGGAGAGAAATTGCTCGACGCAACGACTTTTGACGAGCTTCGCATCGGCCTGGCCACCGCAGAGGACATCCGCAAGTGGTCCTACGGTGAGGTCAAGAAGCCTGAAACCATCAACTACCGCACCCTGAAGCCCGAGAAGGACGGTCTGTTCGGTGAACAGATCTTCGGCCCGAGCCGCGACTGGGAGTGCGCCTGCGGCAAGTACAAGCGCGTGCGCTTCAAGGGCATCGTCTGCGAGCGATGCGGCGTGGAGGTCACCAAGTCCTCCGTGCGCCGTGAGCGCATGGGCCACATCGAGCTCGCCGCCCCGGTCACGCACATCTGGTACTTCAAGGGTGTGCCCAGCCGTCTCGGCTACCTGCTCGACATGGCACCGAAAGACCTCGAGAAGGTCATCTACTTCGCCGCCTACATGGTGATCGACGTCGACGAAGAGGGTCGTCACGCCGACATGCCCGGCCTCGAGAACGAGCTCCGGCTCGAGATCAAGACCATCGGCGACCAGCGCGATGCCCGCATCGCGACGCTGATGGCGCGCAAGGAGGAGGACCTCGCCGCACTCGAGGCAGAGGGTGCCAAGTCCGACCAGAAGAAGCGCGCAGAGGCTGCCGCCGACAAGGAGATGACCCAGGTCCGCAAGTCGGGCGACGAGCAGGTCGCGCACCTCGAGCGCGTGTGGGAGGACTTCCGCACCCTCAAGGTCGGCGACCTCAAGCCCGAGGACTCGGTCTTCCACGAGCTCCAGGACCGCTTCGGCATGTACTTCGACGCCTACATGGGCGCCGAGGCCATCAAGAAGCGTCTCGAGGCCTTCGACCTGGCCGCCGAGGCCGACGACCTGCGCCTGCAGATCGCCGATGGCAAGGGCCAGAAGAAGATCCGCGCGATCAAGCGTCTGCGCGTCGTCAGCTCGTTCCTCTCGACCGGCAACTCGCCGGCCGCCATGGTGCTCGACGTCGTGCCGGTGATCCCGCCGGAGCTTCGCCCGATGGTCCAGCTCGACGGTGGACGCTTCGCGACCTCCGACCTCAACGACCTCTACCGTCGTGTGATCAACCGCAACAACCGTCTTCGTCGTCTGCTCGACCTCGGCGCTCCCGAGATCATCGTCAACAACGAGAAGCGGATGCTGCAGGAGGCCGTCGACGCACTGTTCGACAACGGCCGCCGCGGTCGCCCCGTCACCGGTACCGGCAACCGCGCCCTGAAGTCCCTGAGCGACATGCTCAAGGGCAAGCAGGGCCGCTTCCGCCAGAACCTGCTCGGCAAGCGCGTCGACTACTCGGGCCGTTCGGTCATCGTCGTCGGCCCGCAGCTGAAGCTGCACCAGTGCGGTCTGCCCAAGCAGATGGCCCTCGAGCTCTTCAAACCGTTCGTGATCAAGCGCCTGATCGACCTGAGCCACGCTCAGAACATCAAGGCCGCCAAGCGCATGGTGGAGCGTTCGCGCCCCCAGGTCTGGGACGTGCTGGAAGAGATCATCCGTGAGCGGCCGGTGCTGCTGAACCGTGCACCGACGCTGCACCGCCTCGGCATCCAGGCCTTCGAGCCGCAGCTCGTCGAGGGCAAGGCGATCCAGCTCCACCCGCTCGTGTGTGCTGCGTTCAACGCGGACTTCGACGGCGACCAGATGGCCGTGCACCTCCCCCTCTCGGTGGAGGCGCAGGCCGAGGCGCGCATCCTGATGCTCGCGTCGAACAACATCCTGAAGCCGTCCGACGGTCGTCCGGTCACCCTGCCCACGCAGGACATGATCATCGGCCTGCACCACCTGACGACCGGTCGCCCCGGCGCCGCAGGTGAGGGCCGTGCGTTCTCGTCGCTGTCCGAGGCCATCCTCGCGTTCGACCAGAACCGTCCGGGCGAGCTCGCGCTCGACCTCGGCGCCACGGTCAAGATCCGTCTCGAGGGCCTCCACTTCGCCGAGGGTGAGACCCCCGACGACATCGTGGCGGGCAAGCCGTACCTGTTCGAGACGACCCTCGGCCGTGCGCTCTTCAACGAGGCACTGCCGGTCGACTACCCCTACGTCAACGCGCAGGTGGGCAAGACGCAGATCTCGGAGATCGTCAACGACCTCGCTGAGCGCTACCCGAAGACCGAGGTCGCCGCGACCCTCGACCGCATCAAGGACGCCGGCTTCCGCTGGGCGACCCGTTCGGGCGTGACCGTGGCGCTCTCCGACATCCTGACGCCGCCCAACAAGGGCGAGATCGTCTCGAAGTACGAGAAGCAGGCCGCCAAGGTGCAGGGCCAGTTCGAGAAGGGTCTGACGACCGACCTCGAGCGTCGCCAGGAGCTCATCCAGATCTGGACCAAGGCCACCGACGAGGTCGCCAAGGCCATGCAGGAGAACTTCCCGACCGACAACACCATCAACCGCATGGTGACGTCGGGTGCTCGCGGTAACTGGCTGCAGGTGCGCAACATCGCCGGCATGCGAGGCCTCGTGAACAACCCGAAGGGTGAGATCATCCCTCGCCCGATCATCTCGAGCTACCGCGAGGGCCTCTCGGTCGCCGAGTACTTCATCGCGACGCACGGTGCCCGCAAGGGTCTGGCCGACACGGCCCTCCGTACGGCCGACTCGGGCTACCTCACGCGACGTCTCGTCGACGTCTCGCAGGATGTCATCATCCGCGAAGACGACTGCGGCACGACCAAGGGTCTCGAGCTGCCGATCGCGACGACGGATGCCTCGGGGGCGCTCGTGCGCGACCCGAACGTCGAGAACGCGGTCTACGCCCGCAGCCTCGCGGCCGACGCGGTGAGCGCCAAGGGCGAGGTCGTGGCCGAGGCCGGTGAAGACGTCGGTGACGTGCTCATCGACAAGCTCGTCGCCGCAGAGGTCGAGACGATCAAGGTGCGCTCCGTGCTCACCTGCGAGTCCGCCGTCGGCGTCTGCGCGAAGTGCTACGGCCGCTCGCTCGCGACCGGCAAGCTCGTCGACATCGGCGAGGCCGTCGGCATCATCGCGGCCCAGTCGATCGGTGAGCCCGGCACGCAGCTCACGATGCGTACCTTCCACACCGGTGGTTCGGCCTCGGCCGACGACATCACGCAGGGTCTGCCCCGCGTGCAGGAGCTCTTCGAGGCGCGCACCCCCAAGGGTGCATCGCCCATCGTCGAGGCCCCCGGTCGCATCACGATCGACGAGACCGACAAGCAGCGCAAGGTCATCCTCACGCCCGACAACGGCGACGAGCCGATCGCGTACAACGTGCTCAAGCGTTCGACCCTCCTGGTCGAAGACGGACAGCACGTCGAGCTCGGTCAGCAGCTGATCGTCGGCACCGTCGACCCGAAGGAAGTCCTCCGGGTCAAGGGTGTGCGCGAAGTGCAGAAGCACCTCGTCAACGGCGTGCAGGACGTCTACCGCTCGCAGGGTGTGCCGATCCACGACAAGCACATCGAGGTCATCGTGCGCCAGATGCTTCGCAAGGTCACCGTCGTCGACCACGGCGACACCGACCTGCTGCCCGGTGAGCTCGTCGACCGGCTGAAGTACAACGGGATCAACCGCACGGCGCTGACCGAGGGCAAGAAGACCGCCTCGGCCCGCCAGGAGGTCATGGGTATCACCAAGGCTTCGCTCGCGACCGAGTCGTGGCTGTCGGCCGCGTCCTTCCAGGAGACGACCCGCGTGCTCACGCAGGCCGCCATGGAGGGCAAGTCCGACCCGCTCGTCGGGCTCAAGGAGAACGTCATCATCGGAAAGCTCATCCCGGCGGGTACCGGCCTCGGCAAGTACCGGAACGTCGCGGTCGAGGCGACCGAGGAGGCGAAGGCGGAGCGCTACCCGAACCGCATCTTCACCGACGACGCGGCGTTCCCCGAGGGCGACCTGAGCTTCGTCGACTTCGACGCGTTCTCGAGCGACGACTTCACCCCCGGCAACTACAGCTGATCAGCCGATACGACGACAGGGCCTCGGAGCAATCCGGGGCCCTGTCTCGTTCGCTCGTCCGAATGCTCCGCGAAGCGCCGTGCGCGCTCCCGGAATCCGGCCCTCGCCGTTGCTACAGTTGGCCGATCACGGGTACGAGGATGCCCGGAAGGAGCGCGACCATGAGCAGCACGACTCCCGGCAACGACCCGGAAGGCCACGGCGAGCAGTCCGATCCGATCGACGACGACCACCTCGACGCTTCCGCTCCGGCCGGCGACGGGAGCGAGGCGAGCCAGGTCGACGAGCCCGCACCGAACGAGACGGGCGCGATCGACGAGCCAGCACCGAGCGAGACGGGCGCGATCGACGAGCCCGACGCCGAATCGCCCGCCGAACCAGCTGCTCCGGTCTCTGACACGGCGGAACCCGATGCCGCGACCTCCCGCCTCGACGAGGCGGTCGAACGGGCGAGCGCACACCCCGCGCCCGATGACGCCGACGGAATCGACGACGCGGATGCCGCGGCACCCGCCGACCCCGTCGCCGCCGACGCCGTGCGACGCGAGACCTACGTGCCGGCCTCGACCGTCGCAGCAGGCACGGGCGCCGCGACGCTCGCCGAGACGCCTGAACCGTTGTACGTCGCTCCGCAACCGGGGCCGCAGACGATCTACGTGCAAGCTCCCACGCCTCCGAAGACGAAGGGCAACCGGGGGTTCGGCGTGCTCGTCGCCCTCATCGGCACGGTGGCGTTCGGCGTGCTCTACGCCGCCATCGCCTACGCGCTCTACGTGAGCTACGGCGCACCGGCGGGCGAGGCGATCGGCATCGGCGAGTTCCTCATCGAGCCCACGTTCTGGGTTCCGGTCGTCGCCTTCTTCGTGGGCTTCGCCCTGCTTGCTGCGATCGTCAACCGCGGGCCCTGGTGGACCTACGCGGTGTTCGGCCTGCTCGTCGGGGTCGTCGTCTACTTCGCGTACATCGGCGGGGCGCTCCTCGCAGTGCAGGCCTGGACGCTCACGCTCGACCAGGCACAGGAGTTCATCTCGCAGCGCTGGCTCGACCCCTTCGCGATCATCGCGGCCGTCATCGCTCGCGAGATCCCGATCTGGCTCGGCGGCTGGATCGCCGCGCGAGGCCGCACCGTCACCGAGCGCAACCGCCTCGCGCTCGAGGCGTACGACCGTGAACTCGCGGCCGGGCCGCAAGTGCGCTGAGCCCGGTCAGCCGCAGGGCAGCACGGCGTCGGCGTCGAGGTCGACGGGTTCACCCCACGCCGTGAAAGCGAGTTCGGTGTCGCCCCCGAGCTCTGCGATGCTGAGCGAACGCGGCAGCGGCGGACCGTATCGTTCGACCGTGAGCACACCCACCATCGCCTCGGACGAGCCGATCTGCACCGCGAGCGTGGCGTCGTCGTCGTCGGGAGCTGCCACCGACAGCTGTGCGCCGGACAACACCTCGTCGAGGAGCGCGGCCGGCTCGGTGAACGGCGCCCACTGGGCGACGGCCGGATCGGTGCCGACCGTGCACTGCACGGCCGTCAGTTCGGGGCGCCCGCTCGAAGCGGCGGAGGCGTCGTTGCCCCACACCCGGGTGCTCCCGTCTTCGACGAGCAGCCGCGTCTCGAGGGCGCCCGAGATGAAGTGCGCCAGATAGCCGGCCGGTCGGCCCGTGTAGTCGATCGTCAGCATGCGGCCGGGCAACGACCCACCATCTTCTGTGGTGATGAACTCGTGCACAGTGCCGTGCATCGACACCGCCCCGGCTTCGTGCATCGACTGCACGACGATCGAGGCGATCTCACTGGTCGGAGCGAGCCAGAGCCCGTTGCCGGATGCGCCGTCGAACGATCCGGCATCGATGCCCTCGGGCGCTGCCGGCAGCTCGGGCGGCGTGCTGCAGGCGGTGAGCAGTGCCGAGGCCGTCAGTGCGGCCACGATGAGAGCGACACCCCGGACGCGACGACCCGCGGTGTGCGCGCGTGCCGTGCGGAGTGCTGCGCTGCGGGGCGCGGTCACGATGCGGCGTCCGCCGCGCAGATGCTCGCGCCCTTCTGGCCGGCGACGGTGCCGGCGTCGAGCGACACCTCGCCCTGATCGCCCGCGGGCCGCACCACGAAGCAGGTGCGGTCGTCGTAGAGCCCGGCAGCGGCGGGCAGCCACGCCTCGGTGCCGGTCACGAAACCGGTGAGGTCACTCGCGGTGCCATCGCCGGAGACGGCGAAGAGCGCGTAGTCGGCCTCGGGGCCCGACCAGTCGAGGCGCAGGTTGCCGGACTCTGTGCTCGCCGAGAGAGCCGAGACCTTCACGTTCGAGTCGGTGAGGGCGGAGACGATGAGCCAGGCAGCGAGTGCGGCCAGGGCGAGGAAGGTGAGGCAGACCGAGACGATGAAGGCAGGCTGCAGCCACCATCGCCGCACACGTTCCGGCGCCTCGGTGAGTTCGGGCAGCACCGAACCGCCGTTGCCGAGCGCGCGGTCTCCTCCGCGGCCACCGAGCTTGGGTTGGCCGGCGGCGTCGCCGACCGTCGCTCGCCCGGTCGCCGTCGATGACATCGCGGTCAGGCGGTCGGTCATCTCTCGGCTCCAGCCTTCGGTGCCCGGAGTACGGGCGCGGGTGTTCGGTGCGGCGGTATTCGCCCGGTCGCGCCGTGATGGTCGCGCGACCGCGTACCATGCTATATCGGTGCGCCTGCTCGGCCGGGCGCCCATCGGACAGTGCTGGAGAGGATGAGCGTGGGCATGGTGCGACGACTCCCGGCGATCGCCGTGGTCTTCCTCATGATGTTCGCGACGCTGCTCCCGGCGTCTTCCGCGCGCGCCGCTGAAACTGCTGCTGCGCAGCCCGACGCCGACCCCGCTCGCGTGGCGATCCCCTACCTCGGCACCGCCTCCATCGACATCGCCGCTCCCTGGTCCATCACCGATTGCGCCGCACCGCTCGCCGCGACCCCGTTGGTCACCGCCTGCGAAGCCGGCAAGATCTCGCTCGCCGCCCCCGTGTACGACCCGGATGCAGGTGCCACAGCGCTGCGGCTGTCGCTGAGCGACGGACGCATCACCACGACGACGGTGTACCAAGTGGTACTCGAACCGCCGGCGGTGCCCACGGCGACGCCGAGCTCCGAGCTGCGCCCCGCTCCCGCCGGTTCGCTGCTTCGCATCCCGATCTCCGACCTCGGACTCGAGTGCCAGGTGTGCAGCGACACCGGCGGCAACCTGCGCGCGGTCGCCGTGCAGCCCGCGAGCGCCGGTTCACTCTGGGCGACCCCGACGCACCTGGTGTTCCGTGCCGCGGCAGATGCCCGAGGTCCCGTCGAACTCGTCTTCCGCTTCGCGGACGACTTCGGTTCATGGTCGGCCGACGCGAAACTCGGTGTCTCGATCCTCGACCCGGTCGACCGGCCGCTGGCCACCGCAGACGTGGTCGTCGAGCTCGTCGAAGGCGGGGCGAGCGTCGACCTGAACGAGCTCGCCTTCCCGCTCGGAGGGGGCGAGCTGATCGTCGTCGGCTGCGGCAACCCCGTTCGGGGGCAGGTGCGCTGCGCAGCCGACGGCACCGCCGAGTACCGCGGCGACGGCGGCACCGATCAGTTCTCGTTCCAGGTGGCGACGGCCGATGGCGGTCGCGGCTTCGGCTCGGTCACCGTTGTACCGGCCGGTGCGACCGAGCCCGGCGCCGGCACGGCGCCGATCGCGCCGCCGAAGCAGTCGAAGCAGGGCGTGCCCGTGTTCGTCCCGCCCGCAGTGCCGGTCGAAGACGATGCGGCCGCCGACGGCGGGCTGCTCCGACCGCTGCTCTCGGTGTTCGATCGGGTCGGCGCCTGACGAGTGATGAGTGAAGCACGAGTGACCGAAGGCGGAGGGCAGGACCGATGAGCCTGAGACTGACGATCGATCCGGCGACCGGGAGCGGGGCCACGGGCTCGTGGTCGCTCGACGTGGATGAGGCGACGACCGTCGGCGAGGTCGCCGAGGCGCTCGGCCTGCCCAGCGTCGCGCTCGACCCGCTCGCCGGTGAGACGGCATCGCTCTCCGAGAGCACCCTGCTGTCCGGGGCATCCGTGCCGAATCGAGGCGACCAGTCGCTGCCGCTGGGCACGCTGCGCCTCGAGTTCGTCGGCGGCCCCTTCGCGGGCGACGCCGTCGCCCTCGCCCGGGGCGCCGTCGTGACCGTCGGCCGCGATTCGGGCGCCTCGATCGTCGTCGCCGACGGCGCGCTGGCGCCGATGCACGCGAGCCTCGCCCTCAGCGACGCGACGACCGGAGACGGACGCCCCGCGCGCCTGGTCGCGACCCTGACCCCGGCGCCCGGAGCGGATGTCTGGGTCAACGGAGAGCGTCTCGAGGACGCGCGCGAGATCGTTCCCGCCGATCTGCTGCAGCTCGGCAGCAGCGTGCTGCGACTCGGTGTCGCGCCGGCCGCCGATGCCGACCTCACCCGTGATGCACTCGGCGATCGCGGATTCAACCGCCCGTCGCGCATCCGCCCCGCGATCGAGCAACCGACCATCCCACTGCCGGGAGATCGCCCCGAAGACCCCGATCAGTCGCCGCTGCCGTGGCTGTCGGCGATCATCCCCGTCGTGCTCGGCGTGACCATGGCGTTGGTGTTCGGCCGGGCGATCATGCTGCTGATGGCTGCGGCCAGCCCGATCATGGTCATCGGCTCCTTCCTCACCAACCGCAAGCTGGCGAAGAAGAAGGGCGTGAAGACCGAACGCCAGTGGATCGAGGAGGTGCGCGTCGCAGAGGGGCGAATCGAAGACCTCGCCAAGGTGCAGCGGCTCGCGAACTGGTACCGGCTGCCCGACCCCGTCGTCATCGGCGATATCGCGACCAAGCCGATGTCGCGCCTCTGGGAGCGGCGCCGGGCCGACTCCGATGCCCTGTCGATGCGCGTCGGAGTGGCAGAGGTCTCCCTCGACGTGCGCTTCGAGGGTGGGGGCCGCGACCGAGGTGAGACCCGCCGCGTCGGCGTGTCCCCGTCACCGGTCGCAGCTGACCTGCGCAACGGGCCCCTCGGCATCGCCGGGTCGGCCGACGCCGTCCGCAGCGTCTCACGCTCGATCGTCGCGAGCTTCGCCACGCTGCGATCGCCCCGCGACTCCGAGATCGTCATCGTCTGCCCCGACGACGCGGCAGAGGACTGGGCGTGGACCCAGTGGCTGCCCCACGTCGAGAGCGGCCCGGCCGCCGCTGCGGTCGGCAACACCGATGACAGCCGGCGCGAGCGCGTGCGCGAGCTCGGCGTCGTGCTCGAGCAGCGGGTGCGCGCTTCAGGCCAGCGCGGCGCCCCGCCGTCCAACGACATCCTCGTCATCGTCGACGGTGCCCGTGAATATCGCATGCTGCCGGGCATGGTGCCGTTGCTCGAGCACGGTGCGAACCACGGCATCCACGTCGTCGCCCTCGACAGCGAGCGTGCGCGGCTGCCGGAAGAGGCCAAGAGCGTGGTCGTGGTCGACGACCACGACCTGGCCATGGCGCGCGTCGAGACCGGCTCCGAGTACTACCCGATGGTGCTGCTCGACGGACTGTCGGTGACGCGTTGCGAGCAGATCGCGCGCAGCCTGTGCTCCCTGCGACACGTCAGCGGCGTCGGAGACGACGCCATGCTGCCGAGCAGCGTGCGCTACGTCGAGCTGATGAAGATCGACCTCGACGACCCCGAACCGATCGTGCGTCGCTGGTCGACCCACCCCCGGAACACCTTCGTCGTGGTCGGCGCGACCGGTGACGGCGAGTTCGCGATCGACATCTCGCGCGACGGCCCGCACGCACTCGTGGCGGGCACCACGGGTTCGGGCAAGTCGGAGTTCCTCCAGGCCCTCGTCGTCAGCCTCGCGATGGCGAACCGGCCCGACGCGCTGAACTTCGTGCTCGTCGACTACAAGGGCGGTTCTGCGTTCGCCGACTGCGAGCGGCTGCCGCACACCGTCGGCATGGTGACCAACCTCGACGCTCGCGAGACCGAACGTGCGCTCGCCTCGCTCGACGCCGAACTGAAGCGCCGCGAGAAGGTGCTGCGCGACATGAACGCGAAGGACGTCGACTCGGCGTGGGCGAAGGACGCCGACACGGCCGCCCGTCGCGGACTCGCGCGACTGATGATCGTCATCGACGAGTTCGCCGAACTCAAGACCGAGCTGCCCGAGTTCATCGACGGACTCGTGCGTATCGCCCGGGTCGGTCGCTCGCTCGGCGTGAACCTCGTGCTCGCCACCCAGCGTCCTGCCGGTGTCGTCACCCCCGAGATGCAGTCGAACATCAACCTGCGTGTCGCCCTGCGAGTCACCGACCGCACCGACTCCTCCGACATCCTCGGTTCGGGCGAGGCGGCGATGATCAGCCCATCGACCCCGGGTCGGGGCTTCGTGCGCACGGGGCCCGCCTCGGCGCCCGTTCCCTTCCAGACGGCCCGGGTGGCGGGCATCCGGCCCGGAGTGCAGCGGCAGGTGAAAGTGCTGCCGCGCAAGGCGCCGCTCGAGTGGGCGGATCTCGGCTACCCGGTGCGCTATCCGAAGGCGGTGTCGACCCAGCAGCAGAACGCCGACCACGACGACACCGATCTGCGGGCGCTCGTGAACCTCGTGGCAGACGCGACCCAGCAGCTCGGCGTACCGAAGAATCCGTCGCCGTGGCTCATGCCGCTGCCGACCGTGCTCCCGCTCGAGAAGTTCCAGGACCAGCGTGTGCCCGAACACCACATCGCGCTCGGCCTCGAAGACGTGCCGGGTGAGCAATCCCAGCGCAGCCTCACCTGGGGCGTCGCGGAGGGTTCGCACCTGCTCTTCCTCGGTGGCGCCCTGTCCGGCCGCACGACGGCGCTGCGCACGATGCTGGCGCAGCTCGTGCAGGAGTTCTCGCCGGCCGACCTGCACATGTACATCATCGACTTCGGCAACGGTGCACTGCTGCCGCTCGTCGATGCCCCGCACACCGGTGCGGTCGTCACCCAGCTCGACTCCGATCGCCTGCCGCGTCTCGTGCAACGCCTGCTCGAAGAGCTGAGCCGTCGGCAGTCGGTGCTCTCGGCTGCCGGGGTCGGGCACATCTCAGAGCAGCGCGCCCAGTCGGCCCCCGAAGCGCGACTGCCGTACGCGATCGTCGCGGTCGACGGCTGGGAGCGCATGCTCTCGACGATGAACCCCGACCAGCTCGTCACCTTCCGTGACCAGTTCATGCGCATCCTCCGCGAGGGCCCGGCCGTGGGTGTGCGCGTGATCATCACCGGCGACCGCGGCATCACCGGCGACAAGATCATCTCGTTCATCGACGAGCAGTACGTGCTGCCGCTGCGCGACATCGCCGACTATCGCACGGCCGGCATCCTCGCGCGGGAGGTCCCGCTGAACCTCGGGCCGGGGCGCGTGCTGTTCGGAGCGAATGCCGCCGAAGCCCAGCTCGCCGTGCTCGTGCACGACACCAGCGGCGAGGCGCAGGCGACCGCTCTGCGCCGCATCGTCGAGCAGGTGCGCGACCACTTCGACCAGTTCCCGCAGCTCGCAGCGCTGCCGTCGCCGTTCCGCGTGGATCCGCTGCCGAGCCACTTCGCGCTGACCGCAGCCTACGAGCTGCCGCTCGGTGAGTCCGGGCCCGATGACGGCCCGGTCGTCGCAGTCGGCGGTGACCTGCTGTCTCGATTCACTCTCGACTGGCCGGCCGAAGGCGGGTTCGTCGTCACCGGGCCGCGCAAGTCCGGTCGCTCGTCGGCGCTCGCGGCGATCGTGCACCAGCTGGCCTGGCGCAAGGCTCCGGTCGTCGTGGTCTCGGGTCGGGAGTCGATCCTCACCGAGGTGGCCACCACCCATGGAATCCACGTCATCCGGGGAGGCGACATCGGACCGGCAGAGCTCGAGCCGATCCTCGATGCCGCCGGAGAGTTCGTCACCGTCGTCGTCGACGACGCCGAGCAGCTCAAGAATGCACCCATCGAGCATGCGCTCACGGGTGCGAAGCATCGAGCGGTGTTCATCGTGGCCGCCGATTCCGAGTCGCTGTCGACGTTGTTCGGCGGTCCGGTCGTCGAGGCGAAGCGCGCCAGGCGTGCCCTCGTCCTGCGGCCGGAGTCGACGATCATGGGCACGCAGGCAGTCGGTTCACCGATTCCGAAGTTCATGCTCGGTCGGGCCACGCCCGGTTCCGCCGTGCTCACGACGCCGAGCGGCTGGCTGCCGGTGCGGGTGCCGGACATCCGGCAATGACGGATGCCTCGCGCACGTAGACTGAGCCGGGCGACACCGGGAGTGACCGGGTGCTGCGCCCGTCGAGAAGGGGATGATCCGAGTGGCTTCTGCCCGTTGCGTGTACTGTGACGCCACGTTGCAGCCGAACAGCATGTACTGCATCTCGTGCGGTCAGCTGATACCGCAGCACTCGACGCCCCCTGTGCCTGCTCAATTCCAGGTCGAGAAGCCGGCGCCGGCGCCGCGCGCCGACACCCCGAAGCCGTCTCCGGCGGCCCCGCTCGAGCCGGTTCCGCTCCCTCGCTCGCTGCCCTGGCAGCAGCCGGGCGCGCGCATCGAGCCGCCCGCTGCAGTGCCCGCCGCGGTTGCGCCGATCGAACGCGTCGAGCTGCTCTTCTCGACCGGTCAGCGCGTCGTCGTCGAAGGGTCCGCGGTCATCGGCCGCAAGCCCGCCGACACTGCCCTCGCCATGGGCGCCCGAGCCGTCGAGGTCGTCGACGACACGCGTTCGGTCTCGCGGGTGCACCTCTTCCTCGATGTGCAGGGCGGGCAGATCACCGTGGGCGACGCCGGATCGGCGAACGGCTCACGGGTCGAGCGCGCAGGTGCGGTGCTCCCGCTCGAAAGTGCGGGCACCCGTATCACGCTCGAGATCACCGACACGATCTGGCTCGGCGACCTGAGCTTCGTGCTGCGCGCGGCCTGACGCGATCGCGCGCGGGCTCAGTCGCTGAAGAGACCGGAGACGAAGCCGTTCACGATCGTCTGGCTGGCGCGGGCACCGTAGTGGTCGACGTTGAGACGGCTGATCGCCTCGTACGCCGGCCCGTCGAGCATGGCGAGGGGCAATGCCTGCCAGTCGCGCCCGAGTCGGCCGGCGACACCGGCGTAGGCGACCCGATCCGCCTTGGCGAGCCAGACGCCGAAGACGACGTCTCCCTTGTTCGTGACCGGCAGCGGCAGGTACGTCCGAGGGTCGCCGCTGGCCAGCCGGGCGAGCACGGCTGAGGCCTCGTGCGAGGGCAGCGCGAGGTAGGAGCTCGCCTGCTGCTTCAACACCGTTCCGGTGGCGACGCGCTCCCAGCGGTACGACCAGGCGAGCAGCCAGACGAGTCCGCCCAGGGCGGCGCCGGCGCTGAGCAGCACAGCTCCCGGGGCGACGGCGTCGCGCAGGCCGCCGCGACGGCCGCGGTAGGTGCTCGACAGTTCGACGAGGGCGTCGTACATGACGATGCTGATGACCAACGCCACCAGCCCGAGCACGAGCATCACGAGCGCGGCGACCATCTGGCTGCGCGAGCGCACGCGGCGTACCTCGGCCGGGCTCGCGCGCAGTGGTTGTTCCTGAGGTTCGGCGGTCACTGGGTCCCCTTCTGAACGGGCCACTTGTGATCGATCATCGGCCCCTTCCATTCGAAGTAGTCGAAAATGCGGTCGAAGATGCGAGCCGGGATGTCTCGACGCTCCGCCTCGCGGATGACGAACTGCGCCGCCTGGTGCGCGCTTGCGTCATCGAGCACTGCATCGAGCAGAAGAGGCACCAGACCGCGTCGCCGACCGTCGAACTCGTCGAACACGGTGACACGTTCACCGCCGGGCGCCTGCGCGAACGCGTCGCGCAGCGACGGGGCGTCGCGTACCCCGAGCTCGCACAGCAGGGTGGCGCTGCCGGCGCGCACAGCGGTGCTCGCGAAGAAGCCGATGACCGGCAGCCGTCGCAAGGTGCCGGTGCGACGACGGTCGTCGAGCACCCCGACGAAGACGATCTCCGACCAGGGGATGAGCGGGGCCCCCGCGAGCTGCACTCCGTCGGGCCCGACGGCGATCGCGATGCCGTCGTCGGCGATCAGCAGCCCGAGTGCGCGTCGGCGTCGGTGTGCGAGGACCGCGGACACGAGGCCGGCGACCATGGCGAACGCGGCGATGACCACCGTGAACCAACCGAAGCCCCGCATGATCGCGACGACGACGAGGGCGGCGAAGACAGCCCCGATGGCGAGGCCGGTCACGAAGAGGCGCCGATTCAGCCGCTCGGCGGTGTCGACCTTCATTCGGTCGACGTGCGCCCGGTAGACCCCCTGCACTGCATCCTCCGTGTCTCGCCACGGACGAGGCGTACCGCGCGCGCCGTCAGCCTACCCGGCCTCGAGCCTGTCGCCCATTCGGGGGCGGATGGCCGCAGCCAGTTGACGGGAACCACTAGGGGAGTACTCCCCATCGGCATTTCCGGTGCTTGCAGGTAACGTGTTCGAGGCACAGACAATTCGGAGCGCATGCTCCGGCTCGATGCCCACCGAGGCATCCAACTCAACGGAGGAAATCATGGCGGAGATCCGCGTCACATCCGACTCTCTCGCCGGTGTCGCCGGCCAGCTCTCGAGCGGCTCGCAGTCGATCGAGTCGCAGCTGTCGAACCTGAAGTCGCTGGTCGAGGGGCTCATCTCGGGCGACTGGGGCGGCACCGCGTCGCAGAGCTTCAACGAGCTGTACTCGCAGTGGGACCAGGCCGGCCTGCAGCTGAAGGAGTCGCTCCAGGGCATCAGCGACCTGCTCAACCAGGCTGCGCTGTCGTACGAAGACAGCGAGAACGCGATCGCCGGCACGTTCAACGGCTGACGCACGCATCCAGGGTGCCGGCGTGCGGCGACGCACGCCGGCATCGGTTCACGGCTAGGGGTCTGAGATGGTCTTCTTCAAAGTACGCGCCTCATCGCTGAGCGAGGTCGCAGCGCTCATCGGCAACGTCATCGTGACGTTCGACGCGAACCTCGCGTCAGCCGACAGCGTCGTCAGCCGCATGGCCGGTACGACATGGGTCGGTGATGACGCAGAGAAGTTCGGTGAGGACTGGGCCACATTCGTGACCCTGGCATCGCAGGTCCGGCTCGCCCTCACTGGTCTGCAGCAGGGTCTGATCGCCGCAGACGGCAGCTACACCCGCACCGAGACGGGCATCGGCACCGGCTTCCGCCAGCGTCAGCAGGGCCTCGTCAGCGTGCGAAGCGCCTCGGGCAACCTCAGCGCCCGTGTGGCGACGGGCGAGGGCAAGGCGGAGGACATGGCCGAGTACTTCGGTCGCGACTACGCCGGCGACGACGAGGTCGAGCAGTTCGGCGGCGGCGCGCTCGGCCCACGCAAGACGAGTGGTCAGGCCACCGGGGGCGGTTCCGGCGACACCGACGGCGATGGCGACGACGACTCGATCGGCACGGGCGTCTTCCGCGTCGGTGCCGACGGCGAGCCCGATGCGAACGCGTACATCGAGGTCGACATCGACATGCCCGACTTCGGCCCGGTGGCCGAGGCGTTCCAACAGGTCAAGGGAGGCGGCGGGAATGGCTGAGCAGCAGGCCGACACCACCGAGCTCAGTGAGCTCTTGCAGACGATGAACGAACTCATCGGCTATACCTCTGCACTCAAGCAAGGAGCGAGCGGGTTCGCCTACATGCTCCCCACCGAGTGGCAGGGTCCTGCGATGCAGGCGTTTCTCGGCACCTTCAACGCGTGGACGGTCGGCGCTTCGGCTCTCGAGGTGACTGCGCTGGCGCTCAAGAACCAGGCGCAGGCCTCGTCCGACGCGTATTCCGGCACCATCGAGAAGCTCGACTCCTCGTGGGCGTCGATCCAATCGAACTTCGAGGCATAGCGTGATCGCCCGTGAACTCGATGACCTCCTCCTGCAGAAGCCGGGGTGGAACCGCGGCACCCCGATCTGAGTCGTGACCGCCGGTCAGACCCTTCTCGTTTCAGAACCGATACTCCGATAGGACTCCTGATGACCCAGGTGAAGCTGGATCCCGCACGCCTCGTGCAGGACGGTGATGACCTCTACAGCATCGCCACGACGCTCGACAGCGCCGTGACCACACTGCTCTCGCAGCTCAACGGCTGCGGTGGCATGGCGGGCGACGACAACGCGGCAGAGGAGTTCTGCGAGGGATCCGAAGGATACGACCAGCTCGCCGGTCCGACGATCGATGCGATCACCTCGCACGGCAACGCCTTGCGGATTCTCGACGCTGCGCTCTCGAACACGGCACGTGCCTACGACGCGGCGCAGAAGCCGGGCGCCGGGCTCGACCCGGAGACGGCGCGGCCGGCCGAGGCGACGGCGCGCATCGACAACTCGAAGGCGAATCCGTCGAACGCGCTCGGCCCGGGCTGGCCGGGTCCGCTCGGGGAGTTCCAGGAGATTCTCGAGTGGGGTCTCGCGCAGGTCGGTGTCGTCATCCCGACCGGCGACGAAGACAAGCTGCAGAACGCGGCCGACGCCTGGAGCGACTTCGCCACCAGTATCAGCTCGGCGCGCACCAGCGTCGGCTCGAGCTTCACGAACGCCAATTCTGCGACGCTGCCGGGCCCGCAGAAGGCCTCGATGCTCGCCTGCCGTTCGAGCATGTCGTCCGGGCTGAACGAGCTCCGGCAGAGTGCCGACGCGATGGAGCAGTGGATCCGCGACTTCCGCACCCAGCTTCGTCAGATGCGCGAGGAACTCGGCTGGTTCCTCAAGCAGATGGCGATCGAGATCGCCGCGGAGCTCGCTGTCGGCGGCCTGCTCAGTCTCGTCACTGCGGGTCTGGCGGCGCTCGCGACCGCCGCGAAGGTCGGCCACACCGTCATCCGCTGGTGCATCAAGATCGCCCAGCTCATCCAGAGGCTGAAGACGTTCCTCAGGGGTATCCGCGGCGTCAAGGGCATGCTGGTGCGCGGCGGCCTGCGTGCTGCGAAGGAGGGCCTGCAGGCAGGAATCGCGTCGACCATCTCGGTCACCTACGTGAATGCCGCTCGATCCGGCGAAGAGGGCTACGAGCAGCAGAACGTCGGCACGGCGTTCGTGTCCGCGTTCGCGGGCGGCGCGATCGCCTCACCTGTCTCGCGGGTGCTCGGCGGCTCAGGCGGGCCCGGCTTCCGGGCGGGTGCGCGAGAGGTCGGGGCCGAGACGGTCGCCGGTGCGGCCGACGGCCTCGTGAGCTCCGGGGTCGAGTCCGGCATGAACGGTACGGAGTTCAACCCGATCTCGGGCATGGTGCTCGGTGCGCTGCTCGGTGGCGGCATGACCGCTGCTGGCCGCGGTCTCAGTGCACTCAAGCCCGGGTCGAACGCCGGTGCGGGGTCAGGCGTGACCGACTCCGGCGGCATCCCCACTCCTGGTGGTTCCGGTACCGGGTCGTCGAACCAGGGCGGCGGCAACTCGGTCGATGTCTCGAACGACGCGCCGCAGCCCGGTGCCGGCGATGCGGGCACCAGCGCAGGCGACGGCGGTGGGGCGGTCGACATTCCGACGGATGCACCGACGGGCGGCGGAGCCGACGGCGGTGTCGGTGCCGGCGACGGCGGCGGGTCGGTCGACATTCCGACGGATGGACCGACGGGCGGCGGAGCCGACGGCAGTGGCGGTGTCGGCGACGGCTCCGGGGCCGGTGCCGGTGCTGGTGACGGCGCGGGGGCGCCCGCTGACGCTGGCGGCACTCCTGCGGAGAACGGCGGGACTCCGACCGACAATGGCGGAACTCCGGCCGATAATGGTGGCACTCCGGCTGAGAACGGCGGAACTCCTGCTGAGAACGGCGGAACTCCGGCCGATAACGGCGGTACTCCTGCTGACAATGGCGGTACTCCTGCTGAGAACGGCGGCACTCCGACCGACAACGCCGGCACTCCGACCGACAACGCCGGAACTCCGGCCGATAACGGCGGTACTCCTGCTGACAACGGCGGCACTCCGACCGACAACGCCGGAACTCCGGCCGACAATGGCGGAACTCCTGCTGACAACGGCGGGACTCCTGCTGACAATGGCGGCACTCCTGCCGACAATGGCGGGACGCCTGCAGACAATGGCGGCACTCCTGCTGAGAACGGCGGCACTCCTGCCGACAACGGCGGGACGCCTGATGTTGAGGCACCGACGTCCGGCGGCGAAGGTTCTGACGCACCTGGCGCGGCTGCGGCCGGTGCTGGGTCGTCGAGGGGCCCGCTCGGCGACACCGGTGATGGCTCGAACGGCAATGCCGATGTGAGCCACACCGACACCGACGCGACCGACACCGACGCGACCGACACTGACGCGACTGACACCGACGGCACCGAACCGGATTCGACAGACGCCGACGGCGGGTCGAGTGACGGCGAGAGCGATTCGCCCGAGGCATCCGATGCCGATGGCATCTTGGCCCCCGACGCCGCTGCCGGCGCCGGTGGTGCTGCCGTCGCCGGCGCCGCGGCGCTCATGATCGGCAAGCCCGGCATTCTGCCGACGCACACGCCCGGCGGTTCGACCCCGGCCGCGCCGAAGCCGGCCGGTCCGAACGCCGACGGCTCGAGCAACTCCTCGAACGCGGGTGCGGATGGTTCGGGTGCCGACGGCTCCGGAAACGATGCCGGTTCGAACGACGCGAGCACGGCCGATTCCGGGGCGGACTCCGACAACGGGGCAACGCCCGAGAACGACGGCGCACTGCAGCCCGAGGCGCCCGAGGCCGACCAGGGTGGATCGAACCACAGCGACCGCACGCTCGACGAGATCGATACGGCGCTCAACGAGATCAACCCGAACTACGACCCGTCCGATCCGGCCAACGGATACGCGACGAACTGCGGCAATACTTCGGCCATCCTCAACGACTTCCTGAACGGCGACTCGAGCTCCGAAGCATCCACCGGAACGCTCGACGTGGCCCAGATGGAGGCGCGCACCGGCAACCCGCAGACCCCCATGACCCCCGAGCAGATCGACGCGACCCTGCGCGACATGGGAGAGGGCTCCCACTGCGTGGTCGGCATCGACCGGTCGACCGGTGACGGTCACTGGTTCAACGCCTACTTCGACGGCGATACCGTGTGGTCGATCGACGCGCAGACCGGCAGCCGCTCGCCGTGGCCGCCCGCCGAGCCGAACGCGACCAACTGGGATGCCTCGATCCAGCCCGAGCGCGTCACGAACCCCGACGGCACGAAGCCGCACGCCGCGCAGCCGGATGCGCCGGCGGCCGACGGGACGAACGTCGACGCGACCAACCCCGACGGGCAGTCGTCGACGACGACTCCGTCGTCGCCGGCGTCGACGACGACCTCGCCGACGCACACCGCGCCCCACTCGCCGTCAACGGCTGCGACTCCGTCGTCCCCCACGTCGCCGAGCACGGCTCCCGCCCAGAGCACGCCCTCGACGCCGAGCGCGGTCGACGGTGGGACGCCGACATCTGCCGACGGTCCGTCCGCCACGGTCGATGGGTCGAGCTCTACGGCCGACGCCGCCGACGGTTCGTCCGCTACGGACTCCAGCGACGCCAACGCCTCCTCCGAGGGCAGCGACTCCTCTGACGGCGGCGACCGGAGCGCCTCGGGGCCGAAGTGGACTCCGCCTGCAGATCGGGTCGACCCCTCGCACGCCTCCGACGGCTCCGACGGAGCCGGGGTGACGTACAACGGCTACAACATCCCCGAGCTGACGCCCGAGATCCGTCAGCAGCTCGACGCGCTCGCGGATCGGCCTGACTCGCCGATCGTGCGAAACACGGACGGTTCGTTCTCGCTCAAGAATCCGATCACGGTCACCGCCTTCAACCGGTCGAACTCCAACCATGACTGGGCTGAGTTCCAGCGCCAGGTCGGCCTCCAGCAGCAAGGCCTGAACGACCTGACGATCGCGGAGTGGCGGCACAACGTCACGTTCTACGACAAGTGGAAGCGGGTCGCGAAGACACTGCAGCAATCCGCCCTGGACGCGATGACGGCCAAGGGTGTCAGGAGCATCTTCCCGAAGCCTGCCGTGCTTCACGGACCCGACCAGATCGCGGGAGGGCGCGCTGATCGCTTCGATGGCGTCGGTCACTCGCCGATCAACAGCTCGCACGGCCCGGCCTGGTCGGGAAGGCGTATCGATGATCTGCGCACGGATGTCGCCAGCGCAATGCGGAAGATCGACAAGAAACTGCACGCTCACATCAAGCTGAACGTTCACCTCGGCGCTTCCGACTCGGTCGGGGGAAACTCCAACGCCACCCAAAGCACGCTCACCTCGGCGAAGCCGGTGACAGCGGGACCCTCGCCGTCGAGTGCAGGCTCGGGCTCGACACCGGGTGCGTCCGCCCCTGGTGCGACGCCCGCCTCCGGTTCGACGCCGTCCGGTTCGACGCCGTCCGGTTCGACGCCGTCCGGTTCGACCCAGCCGGGTGTGACCGGCGGAACAGGACACGGCGCGCCCGCGCGCACCGGTGCAGACCCGACCTCGATGTCGGGTACGAACCCTGCTGAGTCGGGTACGAACCCTGCCGAGTCGGGTACGAACCCTGCTGAGTCGGGTACGAACCCTACTGAGTCGGGTACGAACCCCGACGAATCAGCAAATGATGGGGGAACCGAGGGCGAGACGTCGACCGACAACGCGAGCGACACGGACAACGCGAGCGACACCGACTCCGGTTCGGATGCCGACTCGACGCCCGAGACCGCTGCCGAGCCTGACGCCGAGTCGACCCCGGCCGACAGCGAGGCCCCCGATTCCGCGGAGTCGCAGGAACCAGCGGTTCCGGAGACGATTCACCACCAGATCCTCGACGACGCGTTCCCGCACATCGCGACGCCTGAGTCGTCGGCACAGGCGATCCATATCGTCAACGGAATGGGCGTCACGGTCGATCAGGGGCGCTTCCTGAACAACTGCCACTACGTTGTCAACGCACTCGAGCTCCGCCTCCGAGGCTACGATGTCATCGCCAGCCCCACGGTGCAGGGTGCGGTCGTCGACGCTGCGACGGGCGCGATCAACCCGACCTTCGAGGGTCGCTTCCCGCACAGCATCGCCGCCGACTGGATGCAGGCCGACGGCAGCAGTCGCGACTTCGAGCAGTTGGGTGACTTCCAGGGACAGACGGCCAGGGAGGCGCTCGATGCGCTCACCGCCTCGTGGCCCGAGGGCGGCCGCGGGTTCATCGCCGGGTACTGGAAGACCGGTGGCGGGCACATCTTCACCGTCGTGAAGGAGTCCGACGGCGTGAAGCTGTACGACGGGCAGGTGAACCAGACCGACGTCTCCGGCTATCTCGACGCGATGCACTTCAACGAGACGTCGTCGGCACCGTGGAAGGACATCCTGGTCATGCGAGTCGACGACCTCGTGCCCACGAGCGAGGTGCTGAAGACGTCGAAGCCGTGGACCCAGCCGGAGTACCAGCTCTTGGTCGACTGGCGCGACGCCGCGGATCCGTCGGCGCTGCCGCAGCAGATGATCGACCGCGAGTTCGCGGCCAACGAACGCTGGCGCGACCGGAACACGGAACTCATCGCCGAACGGCTGACGATCCTGCACGACCCGGCGACCAGCATCGCCGAGGCGCGTCGTCTGCAGGGCGAGATCCAGGTGCTCCGAGACCAGAACCTGAGGCTGGAGGCCGGGGCGGTGCAGTTCAAGCTCGAGCTGGCCACGCCGCCGAGTAGTGCTCCGGCAGCACCTGCTGCACCGTCCACTCCTTCGGGGGCGTCGACCAGCGGATCCGGAACGTCTTCCGGGTCGACCATCGTGACCAACGGTCCGGGCGACGACTACGAAGATGAGCACGGTGATGCGTCGCGCGTCGGCGCGGGCCCGTCGAAGGAGCGAGACTAGGACCATGACGATCCACGAAGCACGCCAGGCGCTCGATCAGTACTTCGTCGAGCACCCGCCCGCGATCTCGGGCGACCTCTACATCGCCGATGAGTGGTTCGAGGACGAGCAGGATTATCTGCCGGTCTGGGGCTCACGGCAGTTCTACGTCGACGGTGTCGAGGCATTCGCCCGCTGGGACAATCTCGCGATCTTCATCGACAAGCGAACGGGCGCGGTTCGTCAGGAGTTCCACACCCCGAACTTCGCGAAGATCAGCCGAATGACACCCGTCGCGGCGACGGAGTGAGGACGATCGCGCTCGAGACATCCGTCCGGACCTCGATAAGATCGCACGTATGACTCCGGGGGCAACGAACTGATGCTGGACACCGAGACGACGCGGTTCGTCGACGCGGCGACGGCACTTCCCGCGGCGGTCCTCGAAGCGGCGTATGAGCGCCAGCTCGACCTGTGGAGCGAGGGCGGCGACGCGGCGAGCGATGCGGCGGGTCCGTCTGCGAGCGCGAACTCCGAGCTCGATCATCGGATTCGAGCAGCGCTCCTTCCCCGTGCCGACGAACTCGACGAACACGTCCTCGGGCTCCACACGGGGGCCCGGACGGTGATCTCCACGGCGGCGCGAGCGATCCTGACGCGCCGGCGCCTGACCGCCGAGCAGTTCACGGTGCTGGTCACCCCGTTCGTCGAACTCGGCTTCGACATCCCTGCTCACGCGGACTGAGCGTACGCACGCATGGGGACTCCTCACGCACTGCTCATCACGCCGTTCGTCGAGGTCGCCTCGACGTTCCCGTTCACGCCGGCTGAGTAGCAGGCGCATGTGGACCATGCCCCATGCCCCATGTGGATCGGACGGAGCGGCATGACCCGACTCGAGGCACCGCGGCGCTACAAGGTGTTCGCCGGTGATCAACTCGCGCTCGACCTTCGAGGAGAGAGCGGCCTCCTGGTCAGCACGTCGGCGCCACCACCGTTGCCCGGTGTTGCGCCGGTGACGCACCCGTTCGCGACCGCGGTCTTCCGGATGGCTGAGAACGAGGGCGAGTTGGGCGAGTTGCTTCGTGAAGCGGCCGACCTCGACTCCTTCCTCGACCTGGTTCGTGCCCGGGGATACCGAGTCGAGCCGGGCGAGGGTCACTGATGTCGTTTCTGCCCGGCGACGTGGTCGCATTCATCGATGCGACGGCCGCCCTACCCACCGAGACTCTGGCCGACTTGCGGCGGACGATCGCTCTTGCGCCCCGAGCCCGCAGGGGAGGCGCCGAAGCTCGACGCTGCGCAGTTCGACGCGTTGGCCAAGCATCTTCGCGATGCGTTCCGGCCGAGAGCCGATGAGCTTGCCGCGCTGGTACCGAATGGTGCGCTCAGTGCCAGCATCGCCAACACGAGCGTTGCGGCGCAGGCGATCTGGAAGCGAGCACAGCTGACGGATGCCGAGTTCCAGTCTCTGACCGGTGCGGACCGCGACGCCGGTATCGAGTTCTGACCGGCGTGCCGTGCTGCTGCCGCGTGCTGGATAGGATCGACGGCATGAATGTGGAGGCGACCAACTGATGCTGGACACCGAGACGACGCAGTTCGTCGACACGGCGACAGCTCTGTCGGCGACGGATCTCGAAGCGGCGTTCGATCGTCAGATCGATCTGTGGACCGAGGGCGGCAAGGAGGCGAGCAATGCGGCGGGTCCCTCCGCGAGCGCGAATTCCGAGCTCGATCATCGGATTCGAGCTGCGCTCCATCCCCGTGCCGACGAACTCGACGAACACCTCTTCGGGCTCCATTCAGATGCCCGGACGGTGATCTCCACGGCGGCGCGAGCGATCCTGACGCGTCGACGGCTCACTCCCGAGCAGTACACGGTGCTCGTCACCCCGTTCGTCGAGCTCGGCTTCGACATTCCTGCGCACACGAACTGAGTGAACCCACGCATGGGGACTCCTCCCCATGTCCTTCACCTCACCCCTCGATAGACTCTCCGAGGCGGCCCGGCTCCGTCCGACGCATCGAGCCGAGCCGTTTCAGCAGCGGGCCGAGCGGCTCCGCCCGAGGAAGGTTCACGTATGACGAGGTTCCGGAGCTTCGACCCGGTCGCCCCCATCACCGAAGAGACGATCGCCGCATTCGCCGGCGCCGTCCCGACCGAGGTCGCCGAGCTCTGGCGCACGCATGGCGCGGGCCTCGTGGGTGACGGCTACTTCAGGTTCCTCGACCCGGAGCGTGCTGCGAAGATGCTCGCCGGTGTGTTCGAGCTGCCCGAGGGGTCGACGGTGCTGTTCGCCACGGCGCTCGGCGACCTCGTCGTGCACGTCAAGGGGCTCTACCTCGTCTACAAGTCGCGATGGGGCGCCATCGACCTCATCGAGGGGCTGAGCTTCGACGAGCTCGTGGCTCTCATCGAAGACCCTGCCCAGCGCGATGCGGCGTGGGAGTGGCAGCCGTACCCGACCGCGGCCGAGCGCGACGGCGTGCCCGGCTTCGAGCAGTGCTTCGGGTTCGTGCCGTTGCTCGCCCTCGGCGGTTCGCCCGACCCGGCGAAGTTGCAGCTCGCGGGTCTCTACGAGCACCTCGCTGTGATCGCGCAGCTCGCGGGCCAGCCGCAGGTGCGTGCGCACCTCCAGACGGGCGACGCACAGGTAACCGACACGACGACGGATGCCCCGGGCGAGAGCCCGCTCGTCGCGGTCGGGCGTGCGCTGTTCGAGAAGCTCACCGAAGACCCGAAACTGAACGTCATCGAACTGCCCGACGGGCTCGGCGTATGCCTCGTGCACGCGGTCCGCGGCGGCGGCAAGATCTACGTCGCGCCCGACGAGACGGTGCTCTTCGTCGGCTCGGCCGTCGACTTCGATGCCGGCCTGGGCGCCTTCCGCGACGGGGTTCGCACCCCGCCCGAGAAATTCGACATCGACACGAACGGCCAGGGAGCCTGATGGCCGACACCCTCGAGCAGCGGTGCGATCGGCTGCGACAGCCGGTCACCGAACTCGTCGCGACCAGCATGTCGGGCGGCGTACCGCACACAAGACCTCCCCGATCTGCTGAAGGCGATTGCGAGCGTGCGAGGCATCCTCGCCGAAGATCCGTCGGGGTCTGCCCGACGGGCCGTTCCTCGCTTGGCTGCCGACAGCGCTCCGCAACCTCGACAACATGCGAGATGCCGTCGATGCGGGCGATGCGGCGAAGTCGTACGCGATCCTCACCGACAAGAACGACGGGTTCATCCGCCTCACGGTCGGCTGCGCCGGGTACCCCGGATGGGAACCGGCCTGAATCTTCGCTGAGGCCTGTTCGGCGAACACGCGGCGTACGCTCGAACGCATGGAGCCACGCAGAACGGCCTGGATCGTCGCCGCCTTCGCCGCCGCTCTCGATTTCGCCCTCGTGGTCTGCGCGTTCGGCTTCGTGAGCCTGTTGACGGGCATCGAGGTGATCGTCGACGCGGAGGCCGGGCTCTTCGTGGCACCCGCGGCGATCGGCGCATCCGTCATCGCCCTGCTGCTCACGCTTGCCGTCACGCTGCGCCGCCCCGACCGGATTTGGCCGAGCATCATCTTCTCGGCGGTCTGGGCGTGGCTCGCCCTGGTTGTGGTCTCGGTGATCGGGTACGCCTTTGCGAGCTCGGCGAACACGCTGCTCGCCGCGCTCCTCTTCGGCGTGGGCTTCGGCATCGGCTGGTTCGGACTGCTCGTCGCCGCGCTCGCCGCGATGACCGCGGCCTTCGCCGTGCCCGTCGCCCGCGGGCGAGGTTCGGGCATGGAGCGACCACGCTGGCCGTGGGAGCGCGACGACGAGGAGTGAGCCGCATCCCGGCGCGCCGCCCGCCCGCCGTTCGATGACGCGAGCCGCGGCCGGCAGTATCGTGTTGCTGATGCAGGGTTCGATCGAGGCGCGCGTGAGCCACGAGGTCGACCGGTGGCTGGCGTGGCTGCCCCGGTGGCGACCCGGCACGCATCGCGCCCGCGTGCGCCTGTGCACCCGGTGCTTCGGCTCACCCATTCTCGCCGCTGCAGGCCTCGACCTCGACGTGCCGCACCCCGTGCAGCATGCGTTCTCGATGCGCATGAAGGGGGTCATCGACCTCGCCGTCGACGACTACACGGCGCGCAACCTCCCGATGCTGCACCGGGAGATCCGGCTCGCAGAAGAGCGCAAGGCGCGTCGGCCGTATCGCGCCGGCGAGGGCCTCGAACCCGAGTTCCTGGGTCTCGACGTCGATCCGGAGCCGGTACCCGACCAGCCGTTCCTGTTCACCCTGTCGGGTCTCGAAGCGGATGCGGCGGCCGAAGCGGCCGAACCCGCGCCGCGCCCGTTCACCATCGAAGAGAAGGAGGCGCTCCGAGAGGAGGTGCGCCTCGCCGACGAGTTCGCGAAGCAACTCGGGCGGCGCATCTGCGTCGAGCTCGCCCAGCACAGGTACCGCATCGGCAATGCCGTCGAGCGCCTCGTCGAACCGCAGATCGAGGATCTGCTCGCCGATCTGGAACGAGAACTCGACGCCCCGGGCTGGGGCGGGTGACGACCGCGCCGACGCTGTGTGCGAGCCCGCGCCATCCGTCGCTCTCTGTGCCATTTGACCGCGAGGTGACGGCGCATTACCATTGATCGGGTGTGCGCGTCGTCGCGCGCTCGAATCGTGCCTGCAAGTCCGGCGCGAGTCGGGCCGAGACCGTCGCACGCATCGGGCCATTCGCCCCCACGGCATACCCACCATTGAAGTGTTGCAGTTCTGCAGTGCTGGTGGGTCGTGATGTGAATCCATCAAACGCTGTCACCGTGCAGCAACAACAAGGAGAAGTAGTGCCAACCATTCAGCAGTTGGTCCGCAAGGGCCGCTCGCCGAAGGTCACCAAGACCAAGGCTCCCGCCCTCAAGGCGAACCCCCAGCAGCGGGGCGTGTGCACGCGTGTGTACACCACCACCCCGAAGAAGCCGAACTCCGCGCTCCGCAAGGTCGCTCGTGTGAAGCTCTCCAACGGCACCGAAGTCACCGCCTACATCCCCGGTGAGGGCCACAACCTGCAGGAGCACTCGATGGTGCTCATCCGCGGCGGTCGTGTGAAGGACCTCCCCGGTGTGCGCTACAAGATCGTGCGCGGCGCACTCGACACCCAGGCCGTGAAGAGCCGCAAGCAGGGCCGCAGTAAGTACGGCGCGAAGATGGAGAAGAAGTAATGCCTCGCAAGGGACCCGCTCCGAAGCGCCCCGTCGTCGCCGACCCGGTCTACGGTTCGCCCGTCGTCAGCCAGCTCGTCAACAAGATCCTCGTCGACGGCAAGAAAGACCTCGCACAGCGCATCGTGTACGAAGCGCTCTCGAACGTCGCCGAGAAGAACGGCCAGGACGCCGTCGTCACGCTGAAGAAGGCGCTCGACAACGTGCGCCCGACCCTCGAGGTGCGTTCGCGTCGCGTCGGCGGTTCGACCTACCAGGTTCCCGTCGAGGTCAAGCCCCACCGCGCGAACACCCTGGCCCTCCGCTGGCTCACCAGCTACGCCAAGGCTCGTCGCGAGAAGACGATGACCGAGCGTCTCACCAACGAGATCCTCGACGCCTCGAACGGCCTGGGTGCCGCGGTCAAGCGCCGCGAAGACACCCACAAGATGGCCGAGTCGAACCGCGCCTTCGCCCACTACCGCTGGTAGCAGGCAGAGCGGATGCCGCTGCGAGGCGGCATCCGCTCCCACTCCCTTTCGCTTCCTGACTCTCCGGAGGAACCCCCGTGGCACAAGACGTGCTCACCGACCTGAACAAGGTCCGCAACATCGGCATCATGGCGCACATCGATGCCGGCAAGACCACCACGACCGAGCGCATCCTGTTCTACACGGGCGTCAACCACAAGATCGGCGAGACCCACGACGGCGCCTCGACGACCGACTGGATGGAGCAGGAGAAGGAACGCGGCATCACGATCACGTCTGCCGCCGTGACCTGCTACTGGAACAAGAACCAGATCAACATCATCGACACCCCCGGCCACGTGGACTTCACGGTCGAGGTCGAGCGCTCGCTTCGCGTGCTCGATGGTGCGGTCGCCGTCTTCGACGGCAAGGAGGGCGTCGAGCCCCAGTCCGAGACGGTCTGGCGCCAGGCCGACAAGTACAACGTGCCCCGCATCTGCTTCGTCAACAAGATGGACAAGCTCGGCGCCGACTTCTACTTCACGGTCGACACGATCATCAGCCGCCTCGGCGCCAAGCCGCTCGTGCTGCAGCTCCCGATCGGTTCGGAATCGTCGTTCGAAGGCGTCGTCGACCTGGTCGAGATGCGCGCGCTCACGTGGCGCGGCGACTCCAAGGGTGACGTCAAGATGGGCGCCGAGTACGCCATCGAGGAGATCCCCGCCGACCTCGTCGACAAGGCCGCCGAGTACCGCACCGCGCTGCTCGAGGCGGTCGCCGAGACGAGCGACGAGCTCATGGAGAAGTACTTCGGCGGCGAAGAGCTGACCGTCGCCGAGATCAAGGCCGCGATCCGCAAGCTCACCGTCAACTCCGAGATCTACCCCGTGCTCTGCGGCTCCGCGTTCAAGAACCGCGGCGTGCAGCCGATGCTCGACGCCGTCATCGACTACCTCCCCTCGCCGCTCGACGTGCCCGCCATCGAGGCGCACGACGCTCGCGACGAGGAGAAGATCGTCATGCGTCACGCAGACGCGTCGGAGCCGTTCACGGCTCTCGCGTTCAAGGTCGCGGTGCACCCGTTCTTCGGTCGCCTCACGTACGTGCGCGTCTACTCCGGCCGCCTCGACAGCGGCGCCCAGGTCATCAACTCGACCAAGGGCAAGAAGGAGCGCATCGGCAAGATCTTCCAGATGCACGCCAACAAGGAGATCCCGATCGACTCGGTGACCGCCGGCAACATCTACGCGGTCATCGGCCTGAAGGACACCACCACCGGTGACACCCTCTGCGACCCGGGCAACCAGGTCGTGCTCGAGTCGATGACCTTCCCCGAGCCCGTCATCGAGGTCGCCATCGAGCCGAAGACGAAGGCCGACCAGGAGAAGCTCGGCACGGCGATCCAGAAGCTCGCCGAAGAGGACCCGACCTTCCGCACCGAGCAGAACCAGGAGACCGGTCAGACGGTCATCAAGGGAATGGGCGAGCTCCACCTCGACATCCTGGTCGACCGCATGAAGCGCGAGTTCAACGTCGAGGCCAACGTGGGCAAGCCCCAGGTCGCGTACCGCGAGACGATCAAGCGTGCGGTCGAGAAGCACGACTTCACCCACAAGAAGCAGACCGGTGGGTCCGGCCAGTTCGCGAAGATCCAGTTCGCGCTGGAGCCGCTCGAGATCGAAGGCGACAAGATCTACGAGTTCGAGAACAAGGTCACCGGTGGCCGCGTTCCGCGCGAGTACATCCCCTCGGTCGACGCCGGCTTCCAGGACGCCATGCAGTACGGCATCCTCGCGGGCTATCCGATGGTCGGCGTCAAGGCGAGCCTCCTCGACGGCGCCGCCCACGACGTCGACTCCTCGGAGATGGCGTTCAAGATCGCCGGCTCGATGGGCTTCAAGGAAGCCGCTCGCAAGGCGAACCCCGTACTGCTCGAACCGCTGATGTCCGTCGAGGTCCGTACTCCTGAGGAGTACATGGGCGACGTCATCGGCGACTTGAACTCGCGTCGTGGTCAGATCCAGTCGATGGAGGATGCCGCAGGCGTGAAGGTCGTGCGTGCGCACGTCCCGCTCTCGGAGATGTTCGGTTACATCGGCGACCTTCGGTCGAAGACCTCTGGTCGTGCGGTGTACTCGATGGAGTTCCAGAGCTACGCGGAGGTCCCGAAGGCTGTGGCCGACGAGATCGTCCAGAAGAACAAGGGCGAATAGGCCCGACACGCACGAACCTGCCGGTTCGCGTAACATATCAACACAACCCCCGTAGGCCCCCGGTCGCAATCCAGCGCCCGTTGGCTCTACACGAGTCCTGAGGAGGACCCACAGTGGCTAAGGCCAAGTTCGAGCGGACCAAGCCGCACGTCAACATCGGAACGATCGGTCACGTCGACCACGGCAAGACCACGCTCACCGCAGCGATCTCGAAGGTGCTCGCCGACAAGTACCCGTCGGCCACCAACGTGCAGCGCGACTTCGCGTCGATCGACTCCGCGCCCGAAGAGCGTCAGCGCGGCATCACGATCAACATCTCGCACGTCGAGTACGAGACGCCGAAGCGCCACTACGCGCACGTCGACGCCCCGGGTCACGCCGACTACATCAAGAACATGATCACCGGTGCCGCTCAGATGGACGGCGCGATCCTCGTGGTCGCGGCGACCGACGGCCCGATGGCTCAGACGCGTGAGCACGTGCTGCTCGCCAAGCAGGTCGGCGTGCCCTACCTGCTCGTCGCGCTCAACAAGTCCGACATGGTCGACGACGAAGAGATCCTGGAGCTCGTCGAGCTCGAGGTTCGCGAGCTGCTCTCGAGCCAGGGCTTCCCCGGCGACGACGCTCCCGTCGTGCAGGTCTCGGGCCTCAAGGCGCTCGAGGGCGACGAGAAGTGGGTCCAGTCGGTCCTCGACCTCATGGAGGCCGTCGACGCGTCGATCCCCGACCCCGTGCGCGACAAGGACAAGCCGTTCCTCATGCCCGTCGAGGACGTCTTCACGATCACCGGTCGTGGAACCGTCGTCACGGGCCGCGCCGAGCGCGGCACGCTGAAGATCAACTCCGAGGTCGAGATCGTCGGCATCCGTCCGACGCAGAAGACCACGGTCACCGGCATCGAGATGTTCCACAAGCAGCTCGACGAGGCATGGGCCGGCGAGAACTGCGGCCTGCTCCTTCGCGGCACCAAGCGCGAAGACGTCGAGCGCGGTCAGGTCGTCGTCGCTCCCGGTTCGGTCACCCCGCACACGAACTTCGAGGGCACCGCGTACATCCTCTCCAAGGAGGAAGGCGGGCGTCACAACCCGTTCTACGCGAACTACCGCCCGCAGTTCTACTTCCGCACCACCGACGTCACCGGCGTCATCACGCTGCCCGACGGCACCGAGATGGTCATGCCCGGCGACACCACCGACATGACGGTCGAGCTCATCCAGCCGATCGCCATGGAGGAGGGCCTCGGCTTCGCCATCCGTGAGGGTGGACGCACCGTGGGTGCCGGTACGGTCACCAAGATCGTCAAGTAGGTTCTCGCCTACTGATCGCCGACAGGGGTCGGACCTTCGGGTCCGGCCCCTTTCGCATACCCCGCTGCACCTTTTCGCGAATCCTGCAACCCCTTTCAAGTACCCTGCGATCGACCTACGCTGGCACGGATGGCAGCTCCCCCTCCGCCAGTCGCTCGCTCGACGGTTCGCCCCGAGATCCAGGCTCTTCGGGCGCTGGCCGTGGGTGCGGTCGTGCTCCATCACGGTTGGCCCGCGGTGGCACCGGCCGGCTACATGGGCGTCGACGTCTTCTTCGTCGTCTCGGGATTCCTCATCACCGGGCTCCTGCTTCGCAATGCCGAGACGCGGGGGAAGATCTCCCTCGGTACCTTCTACCGCCGCAGAGCGCGTCGCATCCTCCCGGCGGCAGTGGCGGTGCTCGCGGCGGTCTCGGTGCTCACGATCGCGCTCGTACCCCGACGAGAGTGGCGTTCGTGGTTCAGCGAGGTCGTCGCGAGTGCGGTGTACTTCGAGAACTGGCAGCTCGCAATCGACTCGCAGATCCCGCGTCACTCCGACCTCGAGTCCACGCCGGTGCAGCATTTCTGGTCGCTCTCAGTGGAGGAGCAGTTCTATCTCTTCTGGCCACTCCTCATGATCGTCGCCATCTGGGCGGCGGCTCGGAGCGGAGTGGGGTCGCGGAGAGTCCTCCTGATCCTCCTCGGAGCGGTGACCGCCGCATCATTCGTGCATTGCCTCGTGCTGACGGCGCAGAACTCCGACCTCGCGTACTTCTCGACGTTCACCCGCACGTGGGAGTTCGGCGTCGGCGGACTGCTCGCACTCGTCGCTGCGACGCCCCTCCGGGATCGGAACGGCTGGCGAGCCGCGGTGTCGCTCGCCGGTCTCGTGCTCATCGCCGTGCCGATCGTCACCTTCCGTTCGCCGGAGCTCTTCCCCGGGGCGATCGTGCTCGTGCCCGTGGTCGGCACCCTCGCGGTGATCTGGGCCGGCATGCCTCAGGTCGTCTGGTCGCCGACCCGGCTCGCCGCGCTTCGGCCCGTGCAGTGGATGGGCGACGTGTCGTACTCGCTCTACCTCTGGCACTGGCCGATCTTCATGTTCGTGCCCTACCTCACCGGTGTGCCGAGTCCGTGGTGGCTGATGGTGCTGCTGGTCGGGGTCTCGTTCCTCGTCGCCGGACTCTCGAAGCGGTACATCGAAGACCCCTTCCGCACGCCGAGACGGGGTGTGCGTGCCTCGGCCGAGCGCGATGTCGCATGGTCGCGCAGCGTTCGCGACTGAACGGTCTTCCCTTCCGCGCTCCTCAGCGCGACGACGTGGGTCGTCGGTGGAGACGTGTTCTTCGTCGTCTCAGGCGATCATCAACGCACCTCGGTGCCGTCGATCTCAGTGTCGACGTCGATGGCGCCCTCGACGCTGCGGCCGACGGTGCAGGCGCGATCGATGGCCTTGGCCATGATCTCGACGAGCTTCGCACGATCGCCGTCCTCGAGCGCGGAGAGATCGATCAACACCTCCTCCGCGATATGGGTGTACCGGTTCGACTCCTCGTCGGAGCGGCCGTGCGCCCAGACCGTCATCGCGAACTCGTCGCCGAGCCGCCTCGCAGCGACCCGATCGGTGCTGAGTCCCACGCAACCGGCGAGCGCGAGCTTCAACAGTTCGCCTGGCGTGAAGTGTTCACCGTCGACCTCGGCGCCGCCGATCGCCACCGTGGCGCCGCGCTCGTTCAGCCCTGCGTACCGCCGCGGCGCGACCCTCGTGACCGAGACGCTGCCCGGTCCGATGCGCTCGCTCACCGCGTGTGCATGCTCCGTCGTCTGGTCGGTCATGGTGTCTCCCGTCGATCGGTCGTGCTTCGATTCCATCATGCGCGCGGATGCCGCGACATCCGCTTGACTGAGAGGATGCGGTGAGCTCTGCCACCGCGACACGCCCGGGTTGCATGGGGGCACGCGATGTGGCAAACTCGTTGAGTTCAACATTTCGAACGCGCGCATGCGTGCGCGCCGATCGGATCACTGTCAGGCAGTGCATAGCCACCCGGTTCACCCCGTTTCCACGGGGTTCGCACGGGGGTCAGGCTAGGCCGCAGGCAGGAGAACAGACAAGCCGACTCAACACGATCCCATGCCTGTGCCTGCACAGACACAGGCATGCGAGCGTGCGCATCGGCGGGTTCGAAGGTCGAGCGTGTCGAGAGCACCGCCCCGGGGCATCCGGGCGGGTGGTTTCGACAGGCTCGATCACCGGCCTTTGACAGAAGAACAGTGGTGCTTCACACGGAGTAGCACGGTGTGACTATTACACCCAGGCGTCCGATGCCCTCGGAAGGGGTAAGACGCCTTGACAGAGAGAGAGTCAGCAATGGCGGGACAGAAGATCCGCATTCGACTGAAGTCGTATGACCACGAGGTCATCGACACCTCGGCGCGCAAGATCGTCGACACGGTGACCCGCGCGGGCGCCACGGTCGTCGGCCCGGTGCCGCTTCCGACGGAGAAGAACGTGGTGTGCGTCATCCGCTCGCCCCACAAGTACAAGGACAGCCGCGAGCACTTCGAGATGCGCACCCACAAGCGTCTCATCGACATCGTGGACCCGACGCCCAAGGCCGTCGACTCGCTCATGCGACTCGACCTGCCGGCCGACGTCAACATCGAGATCAAGCTCTGAGGTAACAGATGTCTTCCGCTACCAAGAACGTGAAAGGTCTGCTCGGCACCAAGCTCGGCATGACCCAGGTGTGGGACGAGAACAACAAGCTCGTGCCCGTCACCGTCATCGAGATCGCCCCCAACGTGGTCACCCAGGTTCGCACCCCCGAGAAGGACGGCTACCAGGCCGTGCAGATCGCGGCCGGCGCCATCGACCCGCGCAAGGTGAACCAGCCCGCTGCCGGTCACTTCCGTGAGGCAGGGGTGACCCCGCGTCGCCACCTCACCGAGGTGCGCACCGCCGACGCCGCCTCGTACGAGCGCGGCCAGGAGCTCACGGTCGACGCCACCTTCGAGGCCGGCCAGCTCGTCGACGTCGTCGGCACGAGCAAGGGCAAGGGCTTCGCCGGTGTCATGAAGCGCCACAACTTCAAGGGCGTCTCCGCTTCGCACGGTGCCCACCGCAACCACCGCAAGCCCGGCTCGATCGGTGCTTCCTCGACCCCCAGCCGTGTCTTCAAGGGCATGCGCATGGCCGGTCGCATGGGTGGCGAGCGCGTGACCGTGCTCAACCTCCGCGTGCACGCCGTCGACGCCGAGAAGGGCCTGCTGCTCGTCAAGGGCGCGGTTCCCGGTGCTCGCGGCCGTCTCGTTTTCGTCCGCAACGCAGTGAAGGGGGCGTAGTCCATGGCTACCGCCAACACCATTGACGTGCTCGACGCGACCGGCAAGAAGTCCGGTTCGGTCGAGCTGCCCGCCGAACTCTTCGACGTGCAGACCAACGTCCCGCTCATCCACCAGGTCGTCGTGGCCCAGCTCGCCGCGGCGCGTCAGGGCACGCACTCGACCAAGACCCGCGGCGAGGTTTCCGGCGCCGGTCGCAAGCCGTTCAAGCAGAAGGGCACCGGCCGCGCCCGCCAGGGTTCGATCCGCGCTCCTCAGATGACCGGCGGTGGCATCGTCCACGGCCCGCAGCCGCGTGACTACTCGCAGCGCACCCCCAAGAAGATGATCGCCGCGGCCCTCCTCGGCTCGCTCTCCGACCGTGCTCGCGGCGGCCGCGTCCACGCGGTCACCGGCTTCGCGGCCGGCGAGACGCCGAAGACCAAGGACGCCATCGCGCTCCTCGCTGCGATCGCGCCGGCCAAGCGCTTCCTCATCGTGCTCGCGCACGACGAGGAGCTGTCGCAGCGCGCCGTGCGCAACATCCCGACCGTGCACGTGCTGCGCGTCGACCAGCTGAACGCCTACGACGTGCTCGTCTCCGACGACATCGTCTTCAGCACCGCCGCGCTCGAGGCCTTCGTGGCCGCGAAGACGGCCAAGGCTGACAGCGCCGCGAAGGAAGAGGTGTCGGCATGAGCGCCGTCGCGAACAACAAGGACCCGCGCGAGATCATCATCGCGCCTGTCGTCTCGGAGAAGAGCTACGGCCTGATCGACGAGGGCAAGTACACGTTCATCGTGGACCCCCGCTCGAACAAGACCGAGATCAAGCTCGCCATCGAGAAGATCTTCAACGTCCAGGTGGCGTCGATCAACACGCTGAACCGTCAGGGCAAGACCCGTCGCACCCGGTTCGGAACGGGCAAGCGCAAGGACACCAAGCGCGCGATCGTCACCCTCAAGTCCGGCTCGATCGACATCTTCACGGCTGTCGGCTAAGGAGCAGAGGTAGAAGAATGGCTATTCGCAAGTACAAGCCCACGACCCCCGGTCGTCGCGGTTCGTCGGTCGCCGATTTCGCGGAGATCACGCGCTCGACGCCCGAGAAGTCGCTGCTCCGTCCGCTGTCGAAGACCGGTGGTCGCAACAACCAGGGTCGCATCACGACGCGTCACATCGGTGGTGGCCACAAGCGCCAGTACCGCGTGATCGACTTCAAGCGCAACGACAAGGACGGCGTCAACGCCAAGGTCGCTCACATCGAGTACGACCCCAACCGCACCGCGCGAATCGCGCTGCTGCACTTCGTCGACGGCACGAAGCGGTACATCCTGGCCCCGAGCAAGCTCAGCCAGGGCGACATCGTCGAGTCCGGCCCGAACGCCGACATCAAGCCCGGCAACAACCTGCCGCTGCGCAACATCCCCACCGGTACCGTGGTGCACGCGATCGAACTGCGCCCCGGCGGCGGTGCCAAGATGGCACGTTCGGCCGGCGCATCCGTTCGCCTCGTCGCGAAGGACGGCCCCTACGCCCAGCTGCGTCTGCCCTCGGGTGAGATCCGCAACGTCGACGCGCGCTGCCGCGCGACCGTCGGCGAGGTCGGCAACGCCGAGCAGTCGAACATCAACTGGGGCAAGGCCGGCCGCATGCGCTGGAAGGGCGTCCGCCCGACCGTGCGCGGTGTTGCCATGAACCCGGTCGACCACCCGCACGGTGGTGGCGAGGGCAAGACGTCCGGTGGACGTCACCCCGTCAGCCCCTGGGGCCAGAAGGAAGGCCGTACGCGCAAGCGCGACCTTCCCAGCGACAAGCTCATCGTTCGCCGCCGTAACGTCGGCAAGAAGCGCAAGTAGGAGTTGTAGAAGATGCCACGCAGTCTGAAGAAGGGCCCCTTCGTCGACGACCACCTGCTTCGCAAGGTGATCACGGCGAACGAGGCCGGCAGCAAGAACGTCATCAAGACCTGGTCGCGCCGTTCGATGATCATCCCGGCGATGCTGGGGCACACGATCGCGGTGCACGACGGTCGCAAGCACATCCCGGTGTTCGTCACCGAGACCATGGTGGGTCACAAGCTCGGCGAGTTCGCACCCACCCGCACCTTCCGTGGACACGTGAAGGACGACAAGAAGGGCCGTCGCCGCTAAGCGGTGACGTGAAGGAGGAGAAGAAATGGTGGAGTCGATCGCACGCGTGCGACACATCCGCGTCACCCCCATGAAGGCCCGTCGCGTCGTCAACCTGATCCGCGGCAAGCAGGCACAGGAGGCACTCGCCATCCTGAAGTTCGCACCTCAGGGCGCGAGCGAGCCGGTGTACAAGCTCGTTGCCTCGGCCATCGCGAACGCTCGCGTCAAGGCAGATGCAACGAACACCTACCTGGACGAGCAGGACCTCTACATCAGCCGCGCATTCGTCGATGAGGGCACCACCCTCAAGCGTTTCCAGCCGCGTGCTCAGGGTCGTGCCTTCCGCATCAACAAGCGAACGAGCCACATCACCGTCGTGCTCGCCACGCCCGAGGAGGGTACGAAGTAATGGGTCAGAAGGTCAACCCGTACGGCTTCCGTCTCGGCATCACCACCGACCATGTGTCGCGGTGGTTCTCCGACTCGACGAAGCCCGGTCAGCGCTACGCCGACTATCTTGCAGAAGACATCAAGATCCGTCGGCTGCTGCAGACGTCGCTCGACCGTGCCGGTGTCTCGCGCATCGAGATCGAGCGCACCCGCGATCGCGTCCGCGTGGACATCCACACGGCGCGTCCCGGCATCGTGATCGGTCGCCGCGGCGCCGAGGCCGAGCGCATCCGCGCCGACCTCGAGAAGCTCAGCGGCAAGCAGATCCAGCTGAACATCCTCGAGGTGAAGAACCCCGAGGCCGACGCTCAGCTCGTCGCTCAGGGCATCGCCGAGCAGCTCTCCGCTCGCGTGGCATTCCGCCGCGCGATGCGCAAGGGCCTGCAGGGTGCTCAGCGCGCCGGCGCCAAGGGCGTCCGCATCCAGGTCTCCGGCCGCCTCGGCGGCGCCGAGATGAGCCGCTCGGAGTTCTACCGCGAAGGCCGTGTGCCCCTGCACACCCTGCGCGCGAACATCGACTACGGCTTCTACGAGGCGAAGACCACCTTCGGCCGCATCGGCGTGAAGGTCTGGATCTACAAGGGCGACATCACCAACAAGGAGCTCGCCCGCGAGCAGGCCAACCAGAAGTCGTCGCGCCCCGAGCGCAGTGACCGTCCCCGTCGTGCGCCCAAGGCGCAGGAGCCGGTGGCAGCAGGAGTTGAGGCATAACCATGTTGATTCCCCGTCGAGTCAAGTTCCGCAAGCAGCACCACCCCGGCCGTTCGGGCCACGCCACCGGCGGCACCAAGGTCTCCTTCGGTGAGTACGGCATTCAGGCGTTGACCCCCGCGTACGTGACGAACCGTCAGATCGAGTCCGCTCGTATCGCGATGACCCGTCACATCAAGCGCGGCGGCAAGGTGTGGATCAACATCTACCCCGACCGTCCGCTCACGAAGAAGCCGGCCGAGACCCGCATGGGCTCGGGTAAGGGTTCACCCGAGTGGTGGGTCGCGAACGTCAAGCCGGGTCGAGTCCTCTTCGAGGTCTCGGGCGTCGACGAGCAGCTCGCTCGTGAGGCCATGGCCCGTGCCATCCACAAGCTGCCCCTCAAGGCACGCATCATCAAGCGCGAGGAGGGCGACGCATAATGGCCGTCGGCACCAAGGAGCTCAGCCCCGCCGAGCTCGACACCTTTGAAGACGAGCGACTCGTCGATGAGCTGAAGAAGGCCAAGGAAGAGCTGTTCAACCTGCGCTTCCAGTCGGCCACCGGCCAGCTCGAGAGCCACGGCCGCCTGAAGGCGGTCAAGCGCGACATCGCGCGCATCTACACGGTCATCCGCGAGCGCGAGCTCGGCATCCGGGCAACGCCCGCGCCGATCGAGGCTCCGGTCAAGGCCGAGAAGAAGACGAAGAAGGCCAAGGCCGAGGCATCCGCGGATGCCGCAGCCGGGGCCGAAGAGACGAAGGAGGCCTGATCATGGCTGAGACCAAGAAGCCAGCTGCCGGTGTCGGCACCGCGGCCGAGGTCGACACCGCGGCCGAGCTCGTCCGCGGCTACCGCAAGGTTCGTCGCGGTTACGTCGTCAGCGACAAGATGGAGAAGACCATCGTCGTCGAGGTCGAGGACCGCGTGAAGCACCCGCTGTACGGCAAGGTCATTCGCCGTACCTCGAAGGTCAAGGCGCACGACGAGCAGAACACCGCCGGCATCGGCGACCTCGTCGTGATCAGCGAGACCCGTCCCCTCTCCGCCACGAAGCGCTGGCGCCTCGTCGAGATCGTCGAGAAGGCCAAGTAGGCCTCTGGCCCACTTGAAAGAAGGAGATTCAAAGTGCTTCAGCAGGAATCACGAGTCAAGGTCGCCGACAACACCGGCGCCAAGGAGCTGCTCACGATCCGCGTGCTCGGTGGCTCGAAGCGCCGGTACGCCGGCGTCGGTGACACCATCGTCGCGACCGTCAAGGACGCGATCCCCGGCGGTAACGTGAAGAAGGGCGATATCGTCAAGGCCGTCATCGTCCGCACCGTCAAGGAGACCCGTCGCCCCGACGGCTCCTACATCAAGTTCGACGAGAACGCCGCAGTGATCCTGAAGAACGATGGTGACCCGCGCGGCACCCGTATCTTCGGACCGGTCGGTCGCGAGCTTCGCGACAAGAAGTTCATGAAGATCATCTCGCTGGCACCGGAGGTTATCTGAAATGGCCAACATCAAGAAGGGCGACCTCGTGCAGGTGCTCTCGGGCCGCAGCCAGGCCCGCGGCGGAGACCGCGGCAAGCAGGGCAAGGTCCTCGAGGTGCTCGTCGCCGAGAACCGCGTCGTCGTCGAAGGCATCAACTTCGTGACGAAGCACGTTCGCGTCGGCCAGACGCAGCGCGGCTCGAAGACCGGCGGCATCGAGACCATCGAGGCCCCGATCCACGTTTCGAACGTCGCGCTCGTCGACCCCGAGTCGAAGAAGCCGACCCGCGTCGGTTTCCGCACCGAGACCGTGACGAAGGACGGCACCACGAAGACCGTCCGCGTCCGCTACGCCAAGAAGTCAGGTAAGGACCTGTAATGACCGATACGGCTACGCAGGCTGGCAGAATCCAGCCGCGTCTGAAGACCAAGTACCGGGACGAGATCTCGAAGACCCTCACCGAGGAGCACGGCTACACCAACGTGCACCAGGTTCCGGGCCTCGTGAAGATCGTCGTGAACATGGGTGTCGGCGAGGCCGCACGCGATGGCAAGGTCATCGACGGCGCGATCGCCGATCTCGTCAAGATCACCGGCCAGAAGCCGCAGGTCACCAAGGCTCGCAAGTCCATCGCGCAGTTCAAGCTGCGCGAAGGCCAGCCGATCGGTGCCCACGTCACGCTACGCGGCGACCGCATGTGGGAGTTCCTCGACCGCCTGCTCTCGCTCGCACTGCCCCGAATCCGCGACTTCCGCGGTCTCTCGGACCAGCAGTTCGACGGCACCGGCAACTACACCTTCGGTCTCACGGAGCAGTCGATGTTCCACGAGATCGACCAGGACAAGATCGACCGCGTCCGCGGAATGGACATCACCGTGGTGACCACCGCCAAGACCGACGAAGAGGGTCGCTCGCTGCTCAAGCAGCTCGGCTTCCCCTTCAAGGCGGCCGCCAACTGACCCCGGATGCCGCGGCCTGCCCCTGAGCCTGTCGAAGGGGCGCCGGCGGCATCCGACCCGGTCCTCCGCAACCGCGAGAGGCCGACACCACAGGTCATCGCTCGTGTAACGAACGCTGAAACCTGGTGAACGTAAGGAAACATTCGTCATGACGATGACCGACCCGGTCGCTGACATGCTGACCCGTCTGCGGAACGCGAACTCCGCGCACCACGACTCCGTATCGATGCCCAACTCCAAGCTCAAGGCGAACATCGCCGAGATCCTGAAGAAGGAGGGCTACATCGCGGACTTCGAGCTGAGCGATGCTCGCGTGGGCAAGACGCTCACGCTGCAGCTGAAGTTCGGCCCCAACCGCGAGCGTTCGATCGCCGGCATCAAGCGCGTCTCCAAGCCCGGCCTTCGCGTCTACGCACGGTCGACGGAGCTCCCCAAGGTGCTCGGCGGCCTCGGCGTCGCCATCCTGTCCACCTCCAGCGGTCTGCTCACCGACCGCCAGGCCGAGAAGAAGGGCGTAGGCGGAGAAGTCCTCGCCTACGTGTGGTAGTTCCATGTCACGAATCGGACGACTCCCCATCGACATCCCCGCCGGCGTCGACGTCAAGATCGACGGCCAGGCCGTTTCGGTGAAGGGCCCGAAGGGTGAGCTCGCGCTCACCGTCGCCGCCCCGATCGAGGTCAAGCTCGAAGAGAACCAGATTCTCGTCACCCGGCCCGACGACGAGCGCACCTCGCGCTCGCTCCACGGCCTGACGCGCACCCTGATCTCCAACCAGATCATCGGTGTGACCCAGGGCTACTCCAAGGCCCTCGAGATCGTCGGCACCGGATACCGCGTCGCGCAGAAGGGCGGCTCGCTCGAGCTCGCGCTCGGCTTCTCGCACCCCGTCGTCGTCGAGGCGCCTGCAGGCATCACGCTGACCGTCGAGGGCAACAACAAGATCACGGTCGCCGGCATCGACAAGCAGGCCGTCGGCGAGACCGCCGCGAACATCCGCAAGATCAAGAAGCCGGAGCCCTACAAGGGCAAGGGCATCCGCTACGCCGGCGAGGTCGTGCGTCGCAAGGCCGGAAAGGCTGGTAAGTAATCATGGCCGTGAAAAGCAAGTCGGCTGCGCGTGCGCGCCGCCACACCCGCCTTCGTAAGAAGATCGTCGGCACCGAGGCGCGTCCGCGTCTCGTCGTCACCCGCTCGGCACGTCACGTCTTCGTGCAGGTCGTCGACGACGCCAAGGGCCAGACCCTGGCGTCGGCCTCGACGATGGAGGCCGACCTCCGCACGTTCGACGGTGACAAGACCGCCAAGGCGAAGAAGGTCGGCGAACTCGTCGCCGAGCGCGCCAAGCAGGCCGGTGTCGAGGCCGTCGTCTTCGACCGCGGTGGCAGCAAGTACGCCGGTCGCGTCGCAGCGATCGCCGATGGAGCGCGAGAGGCAGGGCTCAACCTGTGAGTGAGAACACTACGAAGGAGACCGAGGTGACTGCAGAGGCACCCGTCGAGACGGCAGCCGCTTCAGAGCCGGCCCGCAACGAGCGCGACAACCGCCGCGGCGGCGGTCGCGACCGCAACCAGGGTGGCCGCGACCGCGGTGGCCGTGACGCCGAGAAGAGTCAGTTCCTCGAGCGCGTCGTGACCATCAACCGCGTGTCGAAGGTCGTCAAGGGCGGCCGTCGCTTCAGCTTCACGGCGCTCGTCGTCGTGGGTGACGGCAACGGACTCGTCGGCGTCGGCTACGGCAAGGCACGCGAGGTTCCGACCGCGATCTCGAAGGGCGTCGAGGAGGCGAAGAAGAACTTCTTCCGCGTCCCCCGCGTCGGCGCCACCATCCCGCACCCCGTCCAGGGTGAGGCCGCGGCCGGCGTCGTCCTGCTGCGCCCCGCATCGGCCGGTACCGGCGTCATCGCCGGAGGTCCCGTGCGTGCGGTGCTCGAGTGCGCCGGCATCCACGACGTGCTGAGCAAGTCGCTCGGCTCGTCGAACACCATCAACATCGTGCACGCCACGGTCGAGGCGCTCCAGCAGCTCGAAGAGCCGCGTGCGGTCGCCGCGCGTCGCGGTCTCGACTACGACGAGGTCGCTCCGGCCCGTCTGCTGCGTGCCGAGGCCCAGGCGGCCGAGGCCGCTGCATCATCGAAGGCAGGTGCCTGATGGCCAAGCAGCTGAAGGTGACCCAGATCAAGTCCAAGGTGAGCGAGAAGCAGTACCAGCGCGACACGCTGCGCAGCCTCGGACTCAAGCGCATCGGCGACTCGGTGGTTCGCGAGGACAACCCGCAGAACCGCGGCTACGTGAACACCGTGGCGCACCTCGTGAAGGTTGAGGAGATTGACTAATGGCTGACGAGAAGAAGGACGTCGCAGCCGAAGCCCCCAAGAAGGCTCCGGCGAAGAAGACGGCCGACAAGCCCGCCGCCGCGAAGGCAGCCCCGAAGGCTGCTGCTGAGAAGAAGGCCCCCGCCAAGGCTGCGGCCGCGAAGGCCGACTCGGCCGAGGCGCCCAAGAAGGCTCCGGCGAAGAAGGCCCCCGCGAAGACCGCTGCCCCCAAGGCGGACGTCGCGGAGAAGCGCGAGCAGGTCCTGAAGGTCCACCACCTCCGTCCCGCTCCGGGCGCCAAGAAGGACAAGACCCGCGTCGGACGCGGTGAGGGTTCCAAGGGCAAGACGGCCGGTCGCGGCACCAAGGGCACGAAAGCCCGCAACACGGTGCGCCCCGGATTCGAGGGTGGCCAGCTTCCGTACCACATGCGTGCGCCGAAGCTGCGCGGCTTCAAGAACCCGTTCCGCGTCGAGTTCCAGGTCGTGAACCTGGACAAGCTCGCCGAGCTGTACCCGAAGGGCGGCGACGTCACGATCGCCGACCTCGTCGAGAAGGGCGCCGTTCGCAAGAACGAGCGCGTCAAGGTTCTCGGCAACGGCGACATCCAGGTGAAGCTCAACGTCGCGGTCGACAAGGTGTCGGGCTCGGCCGAGCAGAAGATCGTCGCCGCCGGCGGCTCGGTAAAGTAAGACCGAATAGCACCGCTTGTTCGAGCCAGTCGGGACCTCGCGTATGATTCACGGGGGTCTCGACTGGCTCGAGCCGCATACGGACTGACTCCACACGGAGCAACAGGAGGACGAGTGTTCAACGCCATCGGGCGGATCTTCCGCACGCCGGATCTTCGCCGCAAGCTCGGGTTCACGCTGGGCATCATCGCCCTGTTCCGCCTGGGCTCGTTCATTCCCGCGCCCTTCGTGGACTTCGGCAATGTGCAGGCGTGTCTCGCCGCGAACCAGGCGGGCGCGGCGGGGCTCTACGACCTCGTCAACCTGTTCTCGGGCGGTGCGCTCCTCCAGCTCTCGATCTTCGCGCTGGGCATCATGCCCTACATCACGGCGTCGATCATCGTGCAGCTGCTTCGCGTCGTGATTCCTCACTTCGAAGCGCTGCACAAAGAGGGTCAGGCCGGCCAGGGCCGCCTCACCCAGTACACGCGGTACCTCACCATCGCGCTCGGCGTGCTCCAGTCGACCACGCTCATCACGGTGGCCCGCTCCGGCGCACTGTTCCCCTCGGGCGACCCGGCGTGCTCGCAGCTCATCACGAACGACGCCTGGTACGCGATCCTCCTCATGGTCATCACCATGACCGCCGGCACCGGCCTCATCATGTGGATGGGTGAGCTCATCACCGAGCGCGGCATCGGCAACGGCATGTCGCTCCTCATCTTCACCTCGATCGCGGCGACCTTCCCCGGCTCGCTCTGGGCGATCGGCATCGCCCGAGGCTGGGACACCTTCGCGATCGTGCTCGCCATCGGACTCGTCGTCGTCGTCGCCGTCGTCTTCGTCGAGCAGTCGCAGCGTCGCGTTCCCGTGCAGTACGCGAAACGCATGGTCGGTCGTCGCACGTACGGCGGCAACAACACCTACATCCCGATCAAGGTCAACATGGCGGGCGTGATCCCGGTCATCTTCGCCTCGTCGCTCCTCTACCTGCCGGCGCTCATCGCGCAGTTCAATACGCCGGCCGCCGGCGAGGAGCCGCAGGCGTGGGTCACCTGGATCACGAACAACCTGACGCAGGGCGGGCAGCCGCTGTACATGATCATGTACTTCCTGCTCATCGTCGGCTTCACCTACTTCTACGTGGCGATCACGTTCAACCCCGACGAGGTGTCGGAGAACATGAAGAAGTACGGCGGCTTCATCCCCGGCATCCGCGCCGGTCGTCCGACGGCCGAGTACCTCGACTACGTGCTCACGCGCATCACGCTTCCCGGCTCGCTCTACCTCGGCCTCGTCGCCCTGATCCCGCTGATCGCGTTCGCGTGGGTGGGCGCTGACCAGAACTTCCCGTTCGGCGGTGCCTCGATCCTCATCATCGTCGGTGTCGGTCTCGAGACGGTCAAGCAGATCGATGCCCAGCTCCAGCAGCGACACTACGAAGGGCTGCTCCGATGAGCCGTGGAGAGACTGAGGGCGGCGCGCCCGCACCGATCGGCTCCGCCCGCTTTCTGATCGTCGGTCCGCAGGGCTCCGGCAAGGGCACGCAGGGCGTGATCGTGGCGGAAGCCTTCGGAGTGCCCCAGGTCGCCACCGGAGACATCTTCCGTGCCAACGTCGCGGGAGCCACCGAGCTCGGCAGGCGAGTGCAGGCGATCATCGAGGCCGGTGATCTCGTTCCCGATGCGCTCACCAGCGAACTCGTGCGCGATCGTCTCGAGCAGTCGGATGCCGCGGCGGGCTTCCTCCTCGACGGGTACCCGCGCAATCGCGGCCAGGTCGACGACCTCGACGCGTTCCTCGCCGCTCGCGGTGAGGCGATCGACGCCGTGCTCGAACTCGAGGTGCCGCGCGACGAGAGCATCGCCCGACTGCAGCAGCGCGCGGCCGAGCAGGGCCGCACCGACGACACCGAAGAGGTCATCGCGAACCGCCTGGCGATCTACGAGCGTGAGACCGCTCCGATCCTCGAGCTGTACCGTGACCGCGATGTCGTGGTGCGCATCGACGGAGTCGGCTCGCTCGACGAGGTGACGCGGCGCATCTTCTCGGCACTCGCCGACCGGGGACTCGCACCGGCGGCCGACAACGCGGCTTCCGCCTGAGCCGTTCGGTGTTCCGCCGATCGATCTACAAGTCGCCCGTCGAGCTCAGCTCGATGGTGACTGCCGGAGAGGTGACTGCCGCGGCGCTGGCCGAGGCCCGGTCGATGATCGTTCCCGGTGCGACCCCGCTCGACCTCGATGCGGCCGCCGAGCGCGTCATCCGCGCCGCCGGCGGCCGACCGAACTTCCAACTCGTGCCCGGGTACCGGCACACGCTGTGCGTCTCGGTCGATGACGACGTCGTGCACGGCATCCCCGGCGAGCGTCCGTTCCGGCCGGGCGACATCGTCTCGGTCGACGGGGGTGCAGAGGTCGACGGCTGGAACGGCGACTCGGCGTTCACCGTCGTGCTGCCCGATCCTGAGCGGCCCGAGGTCGTGGCCTCCAGAACGGAGCTCAGCAGGGTCACCGAGCAGGCGCTCTGGCTCGGCATCGCAACGCTGGCACGTGCTCGCCACCTCAACGAGGTGGGCGCGGCGATGGAGGAGTACCTCGAGAGCGAGGGCGACCCCTCGACAGGCTCAGGTCATCGGTACGGCGTGCTCACCGACTACGTCGGGCACGGCATCGGCCGTTCGATGCACGAGGAGCCGCCGGTGTTCAACTACCGTGTCGATCGGCGCGGGCCGGCGGTGAAGCCCGGTCTCGTCGTCGCGATCGAGCCGATGATCGTCGGTGGTTCGATCGACACGTTCACACGCGACGACGAGTGGACCGTCACGACGTCGGACGGCTCGGATGCCGCACACTGGGAGCACTCGGTGGCGGTGCACGCCGACGGCATCTGGGTGCTGACCGCGCCCGACGGCGGCGCCGCCGGTCTCGCGCCCTTCGGCGTGCGCCCCAGTCCGATCGCCAGGTCGAGCCGGCCCTGAGCCAGACGCCGCGCTACCGCGCCATGAGCCCGGCGAGTTCGGCGAGCAGCCCGGGGTAGTCCGTGGCGCCGGTCACGAGGCGATCGACGTTGGCCGGCTCGGAGAACGCCTCCACGAACTGGTCGAAGACGTCTTGGAACCCGGCCCTCCCGGCTTCGGAGAAGGCGATGAGCGCGACCACGTTGACGCGAGCGCCCGACCAGTCGATCGGCCGATCGTCGATCGCGATCGCGATCGCGGTGCGCGCCGCCGACATCGTCATCGCGTGCGGCACCGCGAGGTGTTCGGTGAATGCGGTCGAGGAGAGCCGTTCGCGTTCGAGGGTGGACTCGACGTAGGCCGCATCGATCACGCCGGCGGCGATCATGCGGTCTCCGAGCAGTCGGATGACCGATTCGGGGTCGTGCCCGTCGAGACCGCGCACGAAGAGCTCGGGGGAGATGTACTCGGAGAGGGCCGCGGCGAGGCGGGCGCGGCGTCGCACGCTCCTGATGCGTCCGAGTTCTGCCCGCAAGCGGTCGAGGTCGGTTTCGGTGGGAAACACCGCGACCCGTACGAAGTGTTCGACGGGCACCGTGGGTTCGAGCACCGAGACGAGGAGTTCGGCCGTCGCGCGCGCCGGATCCTCGATGGTGTCGACGACTCCGACGAGATCGATCTCGTCGGGGAACGCCGTGGTGATGCGCTCGGCCAGCGTCAGATGCACGTCATGGTACGCCGGGGCGATGATCAGCACGCGTACGCGGTCGGCGCGCAACCGATGCCGATCGAGGTAGGCGCCGACGTGCATGGCGATATAGGCGATCTCGTCGTCATCGACGATGATCCCTTCGACGAGGGCGAGCTCGTGGGCGATGTAGACCGACAGATCGTAGATGAGCGGGTACGCCGACTTGATCGAGGTGGTCAGGGGATTCCGCGACGGCCGGCGGTCGGCGGAGCGGGCGACGAGGCTGTCGACGTGCAGGGCGAGTCGCTCGATGAACTCGTCGTCGTCGAGTTCGACGAGGTATTCGTCGGCCGCGCGTCCGACGACGGCACGTACGAGCGCCGACCTCGACGACGGCGGGGACGAGGCATCCGCGGCCCCCAGTGCGCGGGTGGCGGCACGAGTGCCGAGCAACCGCGAGAGGTGGGCGAGTTCGGTCCGGTCGACGGCCGTGCCGTACTGCGAGCGGATGACCCGGTCGAGCAGTTGCCCGAGCGTTCGCTCGCGGTCGGCGGGGTCGCGGGGAACGCCCGCCTCGAGGAGGTGGTCGCCGCCGACCCGGTCGACGGCGATCGCAATGTGCAGCAGCACGTCGTCGAGTGCGTAGGCGTTGAGTGCGTAGCCTGCGGCGGCAAGCTCTGCCGTGAGAGCCTCACGGACTGCCGGCAGCTCGGGGAATGCGTCGCGCAGGCCGCCGCGACGCGCCGCCTCCTCGTGGAACAACGAGGCGAGCAGGCGCCGTGCGGCGGACTCCGGTCCGTGCAGCCGCACCCGCGGGCCGCTCCGCACGAGGGAGAGTCCGCTGCCCGTCAGCCGCGCCCTGACCCGCCCGAGGTCGGCCTCGGTCGTCGACTCGCTCACATGGAAGGATGCCGCGATCTCGTAGACGTCGAGCCCGTCGCCGGCGTCGGCGAGGCCGCGGATGAGCCGCGAGAGGCGCGCAGCCGGAGACGTGTCCGACGGGGGCGCCGACGATGCGGCGGCCCACGCCGCGCGATCGAGACGGTAGCCGAGCGGCCCCGACTCGACGACCGGCCCGCGAGCGTTCGCGGTCGCGGCGTAGTTGCGGATCGTGCGCGACGTCACTCCCAGCTGTGACGCGAGCTCGGTCGCGGTCGCCCAGTCGGCGCGCTCGGCGAGCGTGTCGACGAGTCGCTCCCAAGTCTCGGCCACGAACCCTCCTGTTGCACCACCCGAGCTCCCGGGCGGTGCACACAGTCAACCACCCGCTGAGACGTCCCGGCTCGAGAGGCCGGTTTCCGGGGGTGCGGAAGCGAACGTGATGGTGCCGACCGCCCGCAGCGGGGCACCATCGAGGAAGAGCGGCGCACGCCGCGACCGGGAGCGATGCTCGACATCGCGAACGGGCGATCGACGGAGACCGCGGCTGCGGAGCGAGGAGGCACCCGATGCGCATCGTCGTCGTCTGCGGTGCCGGTGCGTCGAGCACCTTCGTCGCGGCCCGGATCCGCCGAGCGGCCGTGTCGCGCGGGCTGCCCCTCGAGGTGGCCGCGAGCGGGGAGTCGCAACTCGCGACGGCCCTCGTCGACGCCGACGTACTGCTCGTCGGTGCGCATCTGGCCGGCCGGCTCACCGCAGTGCACGAACGCGCGGCCGCTGCATCCGTCGCCGTCGTGCTCCTGCCGGAGGATGCGGCCGTCGGCGCCGACCCGAACGACATGCTCGATCTCGCCCTCGCCTCGGCAGAGGCACGATCATGACCCGCCGTGCGGTGCCGACCGCTCCCACATCCGCGGCGGGCGGCTATGGTGAACGTGGGAACGGATACTCGCGACGGGGGCCGGACACATGCTGGAACGAACAGTTCGAATCGGATCGACGCACGGGCTGCACGCGCGGCCGGCGAAGCTCTTCACACAGGCTGCCGCCGCATCGGGCGCCACGGTCACGCTCAGCAAGTCGGGTGGCGACCCGGTCAATGCGGCGAGCATTCTCGGCGTCATCTCGCAGGGCATCGACCACGGCGACGAGGTCACCCTCGTCGTCGACGGCGGCGACGAGTCGGCCGTGCTCGACTCGCTCATCGAACTGCTCAGCACCGACCACGACGAATAGGGCGGGCATTCCGTCTCCCTTCGAGCCGATTCGAGAGGGCGAATGATGGAGATCACGGGAACCGGCATCGGCCAGGGGGTCGCAGTCGGACCGATCGTGCGCATGGCGGAGCCACTGCCCGAACCGGTCGATCGGCCGAGCGACCTCGACCCGGAGCGCGAGGGGGAGCGCGCGAAGGCGTCGCTGTCCGTCGTCGCGCACGAACTCACCGAACGCGGGGCGAGGGCAGGGGGCGCCGCGAAGGACGTGCTCGAGGCACAGGCCATGATGGCCGAGGATCCGAGCCTCATCGACGAGGTGACGGCCCGGCTCGCCGACGGCAAGACCGCCGAACGCGCGGTCTTCGAGGCATTCGCCTCGTACCGCGAGCTGCTCGCAGGCATGGGCGGGTACATGGCAGAGCGCGCCGCAGATCTCGACGACATCTCGCAGCGGGTCATCGCGCATCTGCTGAAGCTGCCGGCTCCGGGAGTGCCCGATCCGGGTCATCCGTTCGTGCTGGTCGCTCGCGATCTCGCCCCGGCCGACACTGCGACCCTCGACCTCGATCAGGTGCTCGGGCTCGTCACGGTCGACGGCGGGCCGACCTCGCACACGGCGATCCTCGCCCGCGAGAAGTCGATCGTGGCGATCGTCGGTGCAGCGGATGCCTCGGGCCTCGCCGATGGCGACACCGTGATCGTCGACGCGGCCAACGGCCTGGTGGTCTCCGGCCCATCGCCCGACGAGATTGCGGCGGCCGAGGCGCGGATCGCCGAGCGCGCCGCCCTCGAGGCCGCGCCGGTGACTCCCGGAGCGCTCGCCGACGGCACCGCGGTGCCGCTGCTCGCGAACCTCGGGTCCGCCGACGGCGCGGCCGAGGCCCTCCGGCTCGGTGCCGAAGGGGTCGGCCTCTTCCGCACCGAGTTCCTCTTCCTCGGCGCCGACACCGCGCCGAGCGTCACCGAGCAGCAGGCGCAGTACACCCGGCTGCTCACGGCCTTCGCCGGCCGGAAGGTCGTGGTGCGCGTGCTCGACGCGGGCGCCGACAAGCCGCTCGCGTTCCTCAACGACGCGCACGAGGACAACCCGGCGCTCGGGCTCCGCGGCATCCGCGCACTGCGGCACGCCGAGGTGATCCTGCGCGAGCAGCTCACCGCACTCGCCGCGGCCGACGCCGCCACCGACGCCGACCTGTGGGTCATGGCGCCCATGATCGCGACCGTCGAGGAGACCAGGTACTTCACGGGGCTCGCGAAGGAGCTCGGCATCCGGGTCGCGGGCGTCATGGTCGAGACGCCCTCGGCGGCGCTCGTCGCCGACCGGGTGCTGGCCGCGTGCGACTTCGCCTCCATCGGAACGAACGACCTCACGCAGTACACGATGGCGGCTGACCGGTTGCTCGGCACCGTCGCGACCCTGCAAGATCCGTGGCACCCTGCCGTGCTCCGCCTGATCGCAGACGTCGGAGCCGCCGGAGCCGAGATCGGCAAGCCCGTCGGCATCTGCGGCGAGGCCGCCGCGGATCCGCTGCTCGCCGCCGTGCTCGTCGGCCTCGGCGCCACGAGCCTGTCGATGTCACCGTCGGCACTCGCAGACGTCCGCGCCTCCCTCGCGCGGTACAGCCTGAGCGACGCGAAGACGCTCGCCCAGGCCGCCCTGGCTGCTGAGGGAGCGGCCGAAGCCCGAGCGGCGGCGCAGTCCGCCGCATCCGAGATCACCACGGTGCGCGAAGCCGCCCCGTGATCACCAGAGAGGCATCACCATGACAACGACGTCTGCCGGCTCGAAGAAGCCCGGGGGAGCCCGAGTCGCCGTCCAGAGGTTCGGCTCGTTCCTGTCCAACATGATCCTGCCGAACATCGCCGCCTTCATCGCGTGGGGCATCGTCACGATGTTCTTCATCCCGGCGGGCTTCACGCCCAATGAGTCCCTCGCCGAACTCGTCGGGCCGATGATCACCTACCTGCTGCCCCTGCTCATCGCCAACCAGGGCGGGCGCCTCATCTACGACACCCGCGGCGGCGTGGTGGCGACGATCGCGACGATGGGCGTGATCGTGGGCACCGACATCCCGATGTTCCTCGGCGCCATGATCATGGGACCGCTGGCCGCTTGGCTGATGAAGCAGGTCGACCGCATCTGGGAGGGCAAGATCAAGGCCGGCTTCGAGATGCTGGTCAACAACTTCTCGGCCGGCATCCTCGGATTCATCCTCGCGATCGCCGGTTTCTTCGCCTTCGGCCCGGTGGTGCAGGCGCTGAGCAACGCGCTCGAGGCGGCCGTCGACTGGCTCGTCGCCCTCTCGCTGCTGCCGCTGTTGTCGATCCTGGTCGAGCCCGGCAAGGTGCTGTTCCTGAACAACGCCATCAATCACGGCGTGTTCACCCCGATCGGCACCCAGCAGGCCAGCGAGACCGGCAAGTCGATCCTGTTCCTCGTCGAGGCGAACCCGGGCCCCGGTCTCGGCATTCTGCTCGCCTTCACGTTCTTCGGCATCGGCATGGCCCGGGCGACCGCGCCTGCGGCGATCATCATCCAGTTCTTCGGCGGCATCCACGAGATCTACTTCCCGTACGTGCTCATGAAGCCGCTGCTGATCGTCGCCGCGATCGCGGGCGGCATGACGGGCGTCGCCACGAACGTCGTGTTCAACAGCGGCCTGCGAGCCCCGGCGGCACCGGGCAGCATCATCGCGGTGCTCGCCCAGACCGCCTCCGACAGTTTCGTGGGCGTCATCCTGTCGGTGATACTGTCGGCCGCCGTCTCGTTCTTCGTCGCGGCGATCATCCTCCGGGCGAGTCGCAAGCGCGACCTCGCGAAAGAGGGCGCCGGCGACCTCTCGGCCGCGATCGCGCAGACCGAGGCCAACAAGGGCAAGGAGAGCGGCGTGTTGCACGACCTGCAGGCCGGCGGCGTGGCCGGCGGCGCCGGCTTGGTCGGCGAGGGCGAGGAGGCGGCATTCGAGCGGAAGCCGATCCACACGATCATCTTCGCGTGCGACGCCGGCATGGGCTCGAGCGCCATGGGGGCCACGGTGCTGCGCAACAAGATCAAGAAGGCGGGCATCGACAGCGTCGACGTCACCAACAAGGCGATCGCCAACCTCACCGACGACGTCGACCTCGTGGTCACCCACCAGGACCTCACCGATCGGGCCAAGCGACAGTCGCCGAACGCCCTGCACGTCTCGGTCGACAACTTCATGAACTCGCCCAAGTACGACGAGATCGTCTTCCTGCTGCAGTCCGAAGGCGTTCGCTGAAAGGAATGGCCCCATGACCGAACAGATCCTCTCTTCCGAGAACGTGCGGCTCGCGACACGCGCCGCCGGCCGAGACGACGCGATCCGCGCGGCGGGGCGAATCCTCGTCGACGCCGGTGCAGTGCGGCCGGCGTACGTCGACTCGATGCTCGAGCGGGAGGGGTCCGTCTCGACGTACATGGGCAACCTCCTGGCCATCCCGCACGGCACGAACGAGGGCAAGGACGCGATCCTGCGCTCCGCGCTCTCGTTCGTGCGGTATGACGAACCGGTCGACTGGGGCGGGGAGCCGGTGCGGTTCGTGGTCGGCATCGCGGGGCTCGAGAACGAGCACCTCGAGATCCTCTCGAGCATCGCGATGATCTTCTCCGACGAAGATGCGGTGCAGGCGCTCGTCGACGCCGCATCGGCAGAGCAGATCTTCGAGCTGCTGTCAGAGGTCAACGACTCGTGAAGGCCGTGCACTTCGGCGCCGGCAACATCGGCCGGGGCTTCGTGGGGCTGCTGCTCCACGAAGCCGGCTACGAGATCGTCTTCGCCGATGTCGCCGCACCGGTCATCGACGCGCTCGCGGCATCCGGCAGCTACACCGTGCACGAGGTCGGCGAGGGCGGCCGCGACCGGGTCGTCGACGGCTTCCGCGCCGTCAACAGCGCAACGGATGCCGCGGCGCTTCTCGACGAACTGAGCGGAGCCGACGTCGCCACGACGGCCGTCGGCCCCAACGTGCTGCGGTTCATCGCCCCACACCTGGTCATGGCGCTGCGAGAACGGCCGGCGGATGCTTCGCCGCTCGTGATCATGGCCTGCGAGAACGCGATCAACGCCACCGACCGGCTCCGCGACGAGATGGCGGCGCTCTCGAGTCCCGAGGAGTGGCCGTCGCTCGTCGCCCGCGCAGTGTTCGCGAACACGGCGGTCGATCGGATCGTGCCGGGACAGCCCGAAGGCGCGGGGCTCGACGTGACCGTCGAGACGTTCTTCGAATGGGCGATCGAGCGTCCGCCGTTCGGGGCGGAGGCACCCGAGATCCCCGGTGTGCATTTCGTGGCCGACCTCACGCCGTACATCGAGCGCAAGCTGTTCACCGTGAACACCGGGCACGCAGCGACCGCGTACTTCGGATTCCTCGCAGGTCACCGCCGCATCAGCGACGCGCTCGGCGACCCTGACGTGATGAGGGTCGTCGAACACGCGCTCCGCCAGACGTCGGCGCTCATCGTGGCGAAGCACGAGTTCACCGAGGTCGAGCAGGCGCAGTACCGGGAGAAGATCCTGGCGCGGTTCCGGAATCCCGACCTGCCCGACACGGTCGAGCGGGTCGGGCGGCAGCCGCTGCGAAAGCTCGGCCGGCATGAGCGGTTCGTCGGCCCCGCCGCCGAGCTCGCGTCGATGGGGCTTCCTGTCGACGGGCTGCTCGCGGCGATCGGCGCCGCACTGCGCTTCGATGTGCCGGCCGATCCCGAGAGCGTCGAGCTCAGGCAGCTGCTGCGGTCGCGGGATGCTGCGACCTTCGTCGACGACGTGACCGGCATCTCGGAGGGGCATCCGCTCGCGGCCGATCTCGTCGCGCTCGTCGGGGCCGCGAAGGAAGGCGCCTGACGCCACTGTCGCCCGTCGCTCATCGGCGTTCACGTCCGGCTGCGGCGGGTCTCAGCGACCCGGCGCGACGAGCCCCGTCTCGTAGGCGAGCACGACGAGCGCCGCGCGGTCGCGTGCGCTGAGCTTGCCGAGCAGCCGGCTGACGTAGGTGCGGGCGGTCGCCGGGCTCAAGAACAGTGCGGCCGCGATCTCGTCGTTCGTGTTCCCGCGACCGATCAAGGTGAGCACTTCGCGTTCGCGGTCGCTCAGCCCCTCGAGCGGCGTCTGGTCGGGCGGCGATGCGGGACCCGCCGCCACCGCGCGCATCACCTTCGCCGTGATCGTCGGCGACAGCAGTGCGTCGCCCGCGGCGACAGTTCTGATCGCGGCTCGCAGGTCGTCGGGCGAGACATCCTTCAGCAGGTAGCCGGATGCACCGGCGCGGACGGCTTCGTAGACGTGGTCGTCCTCGTCGAAGGTGGTGAGGATGAGCACGCGGATGCCGTCGAGCGCGGCATCCGCAACGATCGCCCGGGTGGCCTCGAGCCCGTCCATCACCGGCATCCGAATGTCCATCAGTACGACGTCGGGGCGCAGCTCCCGTACCCGCGAGAGCCCGCTGCGACCGTCGGCGGCCTCGCCGATGACCAAGATGTCACCGTCGCGCTCGGCGAGTGGGCGAAGGCCGGCGCGCACGAGCTCCTGGTCGTCGACGATCACCACGCGGATGGCATCGGGCCGGCTCATGCCTCGCCTCCCGCCTGCGCCGGGATCTCGACCGTGACGGCGAACCCGCCGGGCGCGGCCCGCGCCGTCACGGTTCCGCCGAGCAGGGCGACCCGCTCCCGCATTCCGCGGATTCCGGCGCCGGTTCCGGATCCGGATGCCGCAGAGCCCTGCCCATCGTCGACGATGCGCAGGGCGAGCAGCCCGTGCTCGGCCCGCGCCGTCACATGGACCGTCGTCGCGTCGGCGTGTCGGAGCACGTTCGTCAACGCCTCCTGAACGGTGCGGTAGGCGGTGGCGTCGACCGCGGGCGAGAGCGCGTCGGATGCGACATCCAGCTCGGTCTCGACGTGCAGTCCCGCTTCGCGCGCTGCGGCGAAGAGCGGATCCAGCGCGGCGAGGCCGAGCACCGGCATCGGGGTCGCGGTGTCGTCGCGCAGTACCTTCACGGTGCGGCGGAGTTCTCGCAGGGCATCCGACATCGCCGCACGCACGCGGTCGAGCGCCGTTCGAGCGGCCTCGTCGTCGCGCCCGGTCGCCTCGGCGGCGACCCCGGCGTGCAGCGAGGCGACCGAGAGGGTGTGGCCGATCGTGTCGTGCAGGTCGCGGGCGATCCGCACACGCTCTGCGTGCATGCGGGCGTCCGCGGCGTGCGCCTCCTCGGCCGCGGTGAGATCGGCGATCTGCGCCGAACGCTCGCGAGCTTCCCGCGTGAGGCGCACCGCGGCACCGAGCGCGATGGCCGCGGCGGCGAGCGCGAGTTCGGTCACGAAGGTGTAGCCGTTGAGCTGGCCCGCAGGCTCGGATCCATCCATGCGGAAGAAGGATGCGACCGCGATCAGTACGGCGGCGGCGCCCACCGCCCAGGCGGTGCGGCGCATCTCGGCGGCGGAGTACAGCGCACCGACGGCGGGGAGGACCATTCCGATCGGCGGGAAACCGGCCGTGTAGTAGGCGAAGATTCCGACGATCGTGACCGCGAGGATGAGCCGGGGAAACCGCCGGCGCAGCAGCAGGACGCCCCCGAACCCCGCGGCGCAGAGATAGCCGCCGAGGGAGGAGCGGCCGACGGGGTCGGCCGCGATCACGACCGAGATCACGAGCGCCACCGCGACGGCGAGCCCGGCGTCCGAAAGTCGCGCGTCGAGGCGCGACCGCTTCGCCGAGGGTGCAGCGGGGGCCGGGCGGTGGGTCACGTATCCAGACTACGAACCCGATGCGGTCGGCGCAGTCGATTCGAGACTCACGCCGGTGTCGCTTCGGGGCGACACCGGGGTCGCCCCGCGATGTTGCCGGCGTCGACCGACGGTGGTTCGAGGTGACGATTCGGCACCGATGTGGGCGGGCCCGGCATCCTGAAGCCTTGGCGGCATGACGAATCCCACTGAATCCACCACCTCTCGCCGGCCGCTCCCCTGGTTGCTGATCCTGGGACTGTCGTCGCTGTCGCTGCTCTGGCCGCTCACCGCCCTGACCGGGATCGCGGGCGAGGGCGCCCCACGCGCGTTCCTCATCCTGGGCATCATCGCGGTCGTGTGGGTCGGCACGGTCGGCCTCGGCAGGGTGCCGCACCCGATCCTCACGCTCACCCTCACCGGCGTCACCTCAGGGTTCATCGCACTGGTGCTGGCCGGAATCGTGCCGGGCGGCGGCGGCCCGTTCGGCGGCACGGGCACGCTGTGGTCGATCATTCCCGCCCTCGCCATCGACGCGGCGTTGGGTGCGATCGCCGGACTCGCGGCCGCCGGAATGCAGCGGCTTGCCGCACTCGTGCGCGCCGGAGGCGACCGGTGATCGGGCGCCGGCGCAAGCCCGCGATCGCCACCGCGACGCTGGTCGTGGCCGCCCTCGCGCTCACCGGGTGCGACTCGATCTCGGTGACGAGCGTGGCCGAGCAGAACTTCGTGAACGAGCTCGCGATCCCGCCGCTCGCGCCGTCGACGGTCGAGAACGGTGTGCGCACGTTCCAGCTCAGCGCGCAGACCGGCGAGACCGAGTTCGCGGGGGTGGACGGCGAGTCCGAGACCTGGGGCTACAACGGCGCGCTGCTCGGCCCGACGCTGCGGGCCGCACGCGGAGAACAGGTCGCGGTCGAGGTCGCGAACCAGCTGCCCGAGGCGACCAGCGTCCACTGGCACGGCATGCACCTGCCGGCGAAGATGGACGGTGGCCCGCACCAGATGATCGCGCCGGGCGGCACCTGGCGACCGACCTGGACGATCGACCAGCCGGCGGCGACGCTCTGGTATCACCCGCACCCGCACGGCGAGACCGAGGAGCACGTCTACCGCGGGCTCGCGGGTCTCTTCCTGCTCGACGACGATGCGAGCCTCGCGGCCGAGCTGCCGAGCGAGTACGGCGTCGACGATCTGCCGCTCATCGTGCAAGACAAGGAGTTCGACCGCGACGGCGAGCTCGTGCTGCGACACGACGGTTCCGAGCCCGGAATGCTCGGCGACACGGTGATGGTCAACGGCACGGTCGGCGCCTACCGGGAGGTGACGACCGAGCGGGTGCGGCTGCGGCTGTTGAACGGCTCGACCGCGCGCACGTACACGTTCGAGATGCCCGACCGGTCGATGACGATGATCGCGAGTGACGGCGGCCTGCTCGATGCTCCCGTGGAGATGGATCAGGTGCGGCTCGCCCCGGGCGAGCGCGCCGAGGTCGTCGTCGGGTTCGAGCCGGGGGAGACCGTGCGGCTGCACTCCGCGAAGACGCAGCTCGGCGGCATCGCGGTGCCGTTCGCGTCGGGCGGCAACGACGAGTTCGACGTGCTGGAGTTCCGTGCCGCTGACACGCTGATGCCGTCGCCCGAGCCGGCATGGCCGCAGTCGTCGGATGCCGCGACCGACGCGTTGCACGAGCACGAGGCATCCGTCACCAGACCCTTCGTGCTGAACACCCGCGAGATCAACGGTGAGCAGATGGACATGTCGCGCATCGACGAGGTGGTGTACGTGGGTGACACGGAGGTGTGGGAGGTGCGCAGCTCCCAACCGATCCCGCACAGCTTCCATATCCACGACGTGCAGTTCCGCGTGCTCTCGATCGACGGGGAGGCGCCGCCGCCCGAGCTCTCGGGCCGCAAAGACACCATCTATCTGGAACCGGATCGCGAGTATCGGCTGCTCGTGCGCTTCGAAGACTACGTCGATCCCGAGGTGCCGTACATGTATCACTGCCACATGCTGCTCCATGAGGATGAAGGGATGATGGGCCAGTTCGTCGTCATCGAGCGCGGCGACGAGGCCGCCGTGCGGGCCCCGGAGCACGCCGGGCACGCTGCCTCGTGAAGGCGACTCCGATTGGCGAAGTCGGCGCCGATCGCCTATAGTTGACCCTTGGTGTTCTGCCTGCCCGTTTCGGCATGCCTGACGACCCGTGACACGTCGCGGATTCAGCGGCCCGGCGAGCGGAACCATCGCACGACCAGCATCCCAAACTCCAAGCGATAGTGAGGCTATGGCCAAGAAAGACGGCGTCATCGAGATCGAAGGCTCGGTCACCGAGGCCCTCCCGAACGCGATGTTCCGGGTGGAACTCACGAACGGGCACAAGGTTCTCGCGCACATCTCGGGAAAGATGCGCCAGCACTACATCCGCATCCTCCCCGGAGACCGCGTGATCGTCGAGCTGAGCCCATACGACCTGACGCGCGGCCGCATCGTCTACCGCTACAAGTAAGGGCTGTTCGGAAAGTAACGGCCCGCGGCATCCCGCGGGTACGAGGACAGCGAAATCAAGGAACAATCGTGAAGGTCAACCCCAGCGTCAAGCCCATCTGCGACCACTGCAAGGTGATTCGCCGCCACGGCCGCGTCATGGTCATCTGCAAGTCGAACCCGCGCCACAAGCAGCGTCAGGGCTAGGCGCCGGGCGCATCGCGCCCTGCATCCCCACAACTGAATACATCGGCAACGCCAGATCCGCCGGCATCATCGGATGCCGCGGGGACACCTCGGGTCGGAGGCCCGGGCACCGGCGTTGTTCCACACCTCCACTTCGAAACAGGAGAAGCCACACATGGCACGTCTGGCAGGAGTCGACATCCCGCGCGAGAAGCGCGTGGAGATCGCACTGACGTACATCTACGGCGTCGGCCGTACGCGAGCACTCACCACGCTCGCCGACACCGGCATCGACGGAAACATTCGCGTGAAGGATCTCAGCGACGAGCAGCTGCTCGCCCTCCGCGACTACATCGAGACCAACTTCAAGGTCGAGGGCGACCTTCGCCGCGAGGTGGCCGCCGACATCCGCCGCAAGGTCGAGATCGGCTCCTACGAGGGCATCCGCCACCGTCGCGGACTCCCGGTCCGAGGCCAGCGCACCAAGACCAACGCACGCACCCGCAAGGGCCCGAAGCGCACCGTCGCCGGCAAGAAGAAGGCTCGCTAGGCCCCGGCCGGCGAACCAGCGCCTCTAGGATTCAGGAGAAATCATGGCAGCACCCAAGGCGGCAACACGCAAGCCGCGCAAGAAGGAAAAGAAGAACATCGCCGTGGGCCAGGCCCACATCAAGTCGACGTTCAACAACACGATCGTCTCGATCACCGACACCAACGGTGCCGTGATCAGCTGGGCCTCCTCCGGTGGCGTCGGCTTCAAGGGCTCGCGCAAGTCGACCCCGTTCGCCGCGCAGCTCGCCGCCGAGGCGGCCGCGCGCCAGGCGCAGGAGCACGGCATGAAGAAGGTCGACGTCTTCGTCAAGGGCCCCGGTTCCGGCCGCGAGACCGCGATCCGCTCGCTCCAGGCCGCAGGCCTCGAGGTCGGCAGCATCAACGACGTGACGCCTCAGGCGCACAACGGATGCCGCCCGCCCAAGCGCCGCCGCGTCTGATTCACTCCCGGCGCTCGAGGAGCGGTTCGTTTCGGCGAACCCTCCTCGATCGCCGGGACATCCGTTCTCTCACACAACTCAAGATCCTCGTACTTGCAGGTGTCATATAGCGGACACCCTGCCGAAAGGAATCAACAGTGCTGATCGCACAGCGCCCGACGCTCACCGAAGAGAACATCTCGGAGTTCCGTTCGCGTTTCGTGATCGAACCCCTCGAGCCGGGCTTCGGTTACACCCTGGGCAACTCACTCCGTCGCACCCTCCTCTCCTCGATCCCCGGCGCAGCCGTGACGAGCATCCGCATCGACGGTGTGCTTCACGAGTTCTCGACCGTTCCGGGCGTGAAGGAGGATGTCACCGAGATCATCCTCAACATCAAGAACCTGGTCGTCTCCAGCGAGCACGACGAGCCGATCACCGCATACCTGCGCAAGCAGGGCTCCGGTGAGGTCACCGCCGCTGACATCTCCGCTCCCGCGGGTGTCGAGGTGCACAACCCCGAGCTCGTCATCGCGACGCTCAACGACTCGGCCAAGTTCGAGCTCGAGCTCACGATCGAGCGCGGCCGCGGTTACGTCTCGGCCAGCCAGAACCGCAACGAGTACTCCGAGGCGGGCCAGATTCCGGTCGACTCGATCTACTCGCCGGTGCTGAAGGTCACCTACCGCGTCGAGGCCACCCGTGCCGGCGAGCGCACCGACTTCGACCGTCTCGTGGTCGACGTCGAGTCGAAGCCGGCCATCACGCCGCGCGACGCGATCGCCTCGGCGGGCCGCACCCTCACCGAGCTGTTCGGCCTGGCCCGCGAGCTGAACACCGCTGCCGAGGGCATCGAGATCGGCCCCGCGCCGGTCGACGCCGTGCTCTCGAGCGAGCTCTCGATCCCGATCGAAGACCTCGACCTGTCGGTGCGCAGCTACAACTGCCTGAAGCGCGAGGGCATCAACACGGTGTCGGAACTCGTCGCCCTGTCGGAGTCGCAGCTCATGAACATCCGCAACTTCGGCCAGAAGTCGGTTGACGAGGTCAGGGACAAGCTCACCGAAATGGGCCTGTCGCTGAAGGACTCCGTCCCCGGATTCGACGGCGCCCACTTCTACACGGGCTTCGACGACGAGAACTAGGCAGACCTCGCGGTCGCCCAACAACCCCCACCTACTGGAGAGAACGAAATGCCGAAGCCCACGAAGGGCCCCCGCCTCGGAGGCGGCCCCGCCCACGAGCGGTTGATGCTCGCGAACCTCGCTGCAGCGCTGTTCACGCACAAGCGGATCACCACCACCGAGACGAAGGCCAAGCGCCTCCGCCCGCTGGCCGAGCGTCTCGTGACGTTCGGCAAGCGCGGCGACCTGCACGCGCGGCGTCGTGTGCTCGCCGTCATCGGCGACAAGACCGTCGTGCACGAGCTGTTCACGGTCATCGCGCCCCAGGTCGCCGACCGTGAGGGCGGCTACACCCGCATCACAAAGATCGGCAACCGCAAGGGCGACAATGCACCCATGGCGGTCATCGAGCTCGTGCTCGAGCCCGTGACGCCGAAGAAGCGCGCAGCCAAGCCCGCCGAGGCACCCGTCGCCGAGGAGGCTCCGGCCGAGGAGCCCGTGGTTGAGGAGACGCCCGACGAGGTCGTGACCGAGGCCGAGGCCGCAGTCGACGAGGCCGCCGGCGCAGCGGAAGAGCCTGCTGAGGCCAAGTAGCCTCTTGCTCGTTCACGAAGGACCCCGGTGCCCCGCGCCGGGGTCCTTCGTCATGCCGGCGGCGTCCGTCTAGGCTGGCACGGTGACCGAGCACGACCCGTCGACGCAGCGAGAAGCCGCTCCCGAAACCCCCGTTGCGCGTGATGCTTCAGGTCCGCGCGAAGCTCGCGACGCCGCGTCGCATGAGGGGATCGTCGTGCGACTTCGCCTCGGCATCGCGTACGACGGTACGAACTTCAACGGCTGGAGCCGCCAGCCGGGGCAGCGCACGGTCCAAGGCGTGCTCGAAGACGGGCTCGCGACCCTCTTCCGGCGCACGGGCTTAGCTCCGAGGCTGACGGTGGCCGGGCGCACCGATGCCGGCGTGCACGCGATCGGGCAGGTCGCGCACCTCGACGTTCCCTTCGACGCGTTGCGCGCGGTGACCCGTCCGCGACGGGGCCATCCGGCCGAGGCCGCGGGCGAGGCCGACGTGCTCGCGCGACGCCTCACCGGCATACTCGGCGCCGGCGCCGATGTCGTCGTCAACGGCATCGATCGGGCGCCCGACGGGTTCGACGCCCGGTTCTCGGCGTTGTGGCGACGGTACGAGTATCGCGTCGCCGATGCATCCGCTCGCCGCGACCCGCTCGAGCGCCACCGCACCGTCGTCATTCCGCGTGCCCTCGACGATCAGGCGATGTCGACAGCGGCCGAGCAACTCGTCGGACTGCACGACTTCGCCGCCTTCTGCAAGCCGCGCGCCGAGGCGACCACGATCCGTACCCTGCAGTCCTTTCGGTGGCGGCGCTCTGACGACGGCACGCTCGTGGCGTCACTGCAGGCCGACGCCTTCTGCCATTCGATGGTGCGCGCGCTGATCGGCGCCGTGGTGGCGGTGGGGGAGGGTCGGCTCGAGGTCGGAACGCCGGCTGAGTTGTTGCGGGCGGCGGAGCGCACGAACGCATTCAACGTCATGCCGGCGAAAGGCCTCGTGCTCATCGAGGTGGGGTATCCAGACGACCACGAGCTCGAGACGCGAGCGACGCAGACGCGCGCGCGCCGTCGACTGCAGGTGCAGCCCGAGCAGGCGTGAGGGGCGTCGTGTGCCGGCCCGTCACCGGTCGAGAACGTACGGCGCCGACTCCGATCCGGCCGGTTCGATCGTCGAGGCGAACGCGCGAAGCTCGCGTGCGAACGCCATGGGTCGAGTCATCGGCAGGTAGTGCCCGCCAACGGGGGCGACGACGAGGCTCGAGTCGGAAGTCGCGCTCAGGAATCGGCGTTCCTCGGCACGGAAATGGTCGAAGCGGCCGTTCACGAATCGAACGGGTCCGGCATACGCCGCGAGGTCGTCGAGCGGGCGCACTGCGCGCAGGGCGGCGACGACGTCGGGAATCACCTCCGACGCGATGCCGGCGTGCGCGATCGCCTCGGCCGTGCGGCGGGGAAGTACGGCGCGCAGGACACGGGCGCTGACCCGTTCACCGCCGTCGGACCAGCTCGAGAGCATGCGATGCGCGGCGAGGAACGGCGCGGTCGTGGCCCGTGTCGCGCATAGGTGGCACCCGCGACGACAAGACCGGCGACCCTCTCGGGTTCGCGTGACGCGGATGCCATCGCCGCGTAGCCTCCGAGCGAGTGACCGACCACGATCGCGCGCCCGCCGACGCGGTCGATCGCCTCGAGCACGACCTCGCCGGCTGCTTCGAACGAGAAGTGCTGCCCGCGGCGGGAGCCGTGACCCGGCAGATCGACCGCCGTGGCGACCGACTCGGGAGGCAGGTGATCGATCACCTCGACCCAGGCGGCACGATTCAATCGGATTCCGTGGACGAAGACGAATGACGGGATGTGGGACACGGGGTTCCTCCGGTTCCGGGTGAGATGGGACGGGTTCCGGGTGAGGTGGGACGGGCCGGGCTCACCGAGCGATCCTCGGTAGAATCGCAACGCAACGTTGCGTTGCGTCCTGTCGAGTCTGTCAGGCATCCGGAATCAATGCAACGCCACGTCGCGTTATATCCTCAGACGATGGAGAGCCCGGCGGCATCAGGTGCGCGAGGCCCGCGACGGGCGCGTGCGATCTTCGACGCGGCGCTCTCCCTGCTCGCCGAGCGCGGCTACCACGGCCTCACGATGGAGGCGGTCGCGAGTCGCGCGCGGGTGAACAAGACCACGCTCTACCGTTGGTGGCCATCGAAAGACGCCCTGCTTGCCGCTGCGCTCACCGAGAGCGATGCGCTGGCGCTCTCGGTGCCCGACACCGGCTCCTTGCGCGGTGACCTGCGCGCGCTCGCAGGCCGGATCGCCGAGTTGCTCACCGATCCCACGACCGCGCCGATCGCCGAGGCGCTCGTGTCCGCCGGTGCCGGCCGCCCCGAGCTCGCGGCCGTGGCGCGTGCCTTCTTCTCCGACCGACTCGTGCGCGAGCGGCCGATCTTCGAGCGAGCGTCTCAGCGGGGCGAATCCCTGGCGGACATCGACCTCCGTACCGTCATGGATCTCGTCGCCGGCGCCATCTGGTTCAGGGTCTTCGTTCGTGGCGAGGCTCCGAGCGATGCCGAACTCGACGAGGTCCTCGACGCCGTGCATCGCGGATTGGACGGACGGGTCCCGACCCGCTAGACTTGCCCGTTGGTGCCGTCCTCTGCGGCTGCATCCGAAGTTGAGCCCTCCATCGGGGCGTTCGCAACGCGTGAGCGGGCGAACACCCACCGGAGCGGGATTCACGAACCCCTCACTCGATCAGAAAGCAGTACTTCAGTGACGCGCACGTTCACTCCCAAGCCGTCCGACATCCAGCACGACTGGGTCGTCATCGACGCAACCGATATCGTTCTCGGTCGCCTCGCGAGCCACTCCGCAGCGCTGCTGCGCGGCAAGCACAAGGCGATCTTCGCGAACCACGTCGACACCGGTGACTTCGTCATCATCGTCAACGCCGACAAGGTGGCCCTGACCGGCCAGAAGCTCGAGCAGAAGAAGGCCTACCGTCACTCGGGCTACCCGGGCGGCCTCAAGGCCGTCGGTTACGCCGAGCTCCTCGAGAAGAACCCCGTCCGCGCCGTCGAGAAGGCGATCCGCGGCATGCTCCCGAAGAACTCGCTCGGTCGGGCCCAGCTCAAGAAGCTGAAGGTCTACACCGGCCCGGAGCACCCGCACGCGGCTCAGCAGCCGAAGCCGTACACCCTCACCCAGGTCGCCCAGTAGTTCCGGCACCCTCGACGTTCTCGAAATAAGGATTCACACCACCATGGCGAAGATCGCAGACCAGATCGAAGCGGCTCCCGAGAGCTACACCACCGAGAGTGCCGCAGAGGCAGCTCCCACCACCCCCCGCCCCGTGCTCAACGTGTCGGGCGCGGCCGTCGGCCGTCGCAAGCAGGCGATCGCCCGCGTGCGTCTCGTTCCCGGCGCCGGCGGCATCACCGTCAACGGCCGCGAGTTCGAGGCGTACTTCCCCAACAAGCTGCACCAGCAGCTCATCACCGACCCGTTCACGGTGCTCGAGCTCACGGGATCGTACGACGTGGTCGCGAAGATCACGGGCGGCGGCCCCTCGGGCCAGGCCGGCGCGCTGCGCCTCGCCATCGCTCGTGCGCTGAACGAGATCGACCGCGAGAACAACCGCGCGACGCTCAAGAAGTCGGGCTTCCTCACGCGTGACGCTCGCGTCATCGAGCGCAAGAAGGCCGGTCTCAAGAAGGCTCGCAAGGCTCCTCAGTTCTCGAAGCGCTGATCTCAGCGCCCGCTTCTCAGTACATGCCTCGGCTTTTCGGAACCGACGGGGTCCGGGGCCTGGCCAACCGTGAACTCACGGCTGACCTGGCCTTGGATCTCGCTCAGGCGGCTGCCGCCGTACTCACCCAGGGGCGGCACGCCGACGAGTTGCGCGCCGCCGGCCGTCGGCCGGTGGCCGTCGTGGCGCGCGATCCGCGCGTCTCCGGTGAGTTCCTCACCGCAGCGGTCTCGGCCGGACTAGCGAGCTCCGGCGTCGACGTGCTCGACGCCGGAGTCATCCCCACCCCGGCAACCGCGTTCCTCATCGACTCGATCCGCGCCGACTTCGGCGTCATGATCTCGGCGTCGCACAACCCGGCGCCCGACAACGGCATCAAGTTCTTCTCCTTCGGCGGCACGAAGCTCCCCGACGAGGTCGAGGATCGCATCGAATCCTTCCTGGGCGGGCGCACGCTCGCGCCGGTCGGCGACGGAGTCGGACGCATCCGCCGCTTCGCCGACGCGGAAGACCGCTACGTCGTGCACCTGCTCGGCACGCTGCCGCATCGGCTCGACGGGCTGAAGGTCGTGCTCGACTGCGCCCATGGTGCCGCGGCCGGCGTCTCGCCGCAGACGTTCAAGGACGCGGGTGCCGACGTCGTCGTCATCGGAGCCGACCCCGACGGCATGAACATCAACGACGGTGTGGGTTCGACCCATCTCGGCATGCTCCAGGCGGCCGTCGTCGAGCACGGCGCCGACCTCGGCATCGCCCACGACGGCGACGCCGACCGCTGTCTGGCCGTCGACGCCGACGGCAACGTCATCGACGGCGATCGCATCATGGCGATCCTCGCCGTGTCGATGAAGGAGCGCGGCACCCTCACCGACGACACACTCGTCGTGACGGTCATGTCGAACCTCGGGCTTCGACGTGCGATGGCCGAGCACGGCATCCGGGTCGTCGAGACCAAGGTCGGCGACCGCTATGTGCTCGAGGCACTCGCCGCCGAGGGACTCGCCCTCGGCGGGGAGCAGTCGGGTCACGTCATCATGAGCGAATTCGCGACGACCGGCGACGGCGTGCTGACCGGACTGCACCTCGCGGCCGAGATGGCCCGCACCGGCAAGACCATCGCCGAGCTCGCGTCGGTCATGACGGTCTACCCGCAGTTGCTCGTGAATGTGCGCGGCGTCGACCACCACGCCCTCGCCGACGACGCGGAGATCGCCGCGGCGGTCGCCGCCGCCGAGGCCGAGCTCGGAGACTCCGGGCGGGTGCTGCTTCGCCCCTCGGGCACCGAACCGATGGTTCGGGTCATGGTCGAGGCCGCGGAGCAGGATGTCGCGGAGCGGCACGCCGAGGCCCTCGCCACCGTCGTGCGCGAGCGTCTCGCCATCGCCTGACGGCACGAGCGGGGTCGCGACTGGGTTCGGCCACGACCCCTGCCGGCCGAGATCAGCCGCACGCCGCCGCGTCGTATGCGGAGACGACCTCGACCTTCACCGGGTCACCCTCGATGACCGCCGTCGCCTCGACCGTCACCGATCCGGCGTCGATGCTCGGCTGTCGCGTGGTGAACGCGTGCACGGCGTTCTTGCCGGGCGCAACCGAGGCGAAGGCCCTCGTGCCGTAGGCCGACTCGATCTCGAGCGCCACCGGCGCGTCCGCGTCGCTGCTCGCCTTCACCATGACCAGAGCCTTGCCGGCGACGCACCGCGTCGACGCGACGACCGTCATATCGAAGGCAGCTCCGCCCAGGATCGTGAACGGTGTCGTCGCCTCGCGGTCGGATGTCGCGCCTCGTGCTCGAAGCGTGCCGGCGGCGGGGTTCGCGTCTGCCGGAATGGCGACGGCCCCGGTGGCCCGGCCCGCTTCATTCGCGCGGAGCTCGACCGCTTCGACACCGGTCTCCTCGTCGAACGCGATGATGACGGGCTCGTACGGCGCGAAGCCGCGAGCGGTGACGGTCACGGACTCGCCGGCGTTCGCCGCCGGAGCTGAGGCGGTCAGCGTCGGAGCGACGTCGACGGGAACGCCGTACACCTCGAGTTCCCACAGCGAATAGGCCCACTGCGTTGCTCGCTCGACGCCTTGCATGCGGACGAAGTTCACCGGCATCGCCGTGTCGGACATGATCCGCTCCGTGGCGCACGTGCTCTCATCGACGGGAATGTCGTGCCAGATGGTGCCGTCCGTCGAGAGCTGCACGATGTACCTCGCAGCGCAGGCGGCCTCCCACTTCAGGACGACCTCGCTCACCATGACGGTGCGCGTCAGCTGCACGGTGATCGACGCGGCGTCGTCGTAGTCGGATGCGAAGCGCGTCGTCGAGTTCCCGTCGACCGCCAATTGCGGCCGGAACGTCGTGCCCGGTTCGACACCGGTCGAGACGACCGACGGACTGCCCAGCGCCCAGTTCTGGCTGGATGCGCCCGCGAGTACCTGGAGCTTCGCGATGAGCGAGTCGAGCACGCCGTCGCCGATGCGCGGCGTCGGCGTGGAGTTCGCACTCCAGGTGTTGCGCTGGTCCGTGATGCGAACCGCTTGTGCGGCCCGCACTGCTTCGACGCTGTCGGCGATGAGCGCCTCCGCTTCGTCGTCATCGCCGAGCTCGTGCGCCCTGATCGCCGCGATGGAGGCCCCAAGCGCCTCGCCCCACAGGCGGCTCGCATCGAGCCATGGGCCGGTCTCCTCGAGGAACAGCGTGTCTGCGACGTGCTCCCGGATGAGCGCCGGCCCATCGGTGAGCTGCTGGGCGTACGCGTCGAGATCGTCGAGCGAGGTACCGTCGAAGTCGGGCGCTGCGGCGTCGACGAGGGCTGCGAGCCGTGGCGCCTGGGGCAACCACATCGTGCTGGAGAACGTCGGCGCCGCGCTGTTGACGTCGGCGAACACCTCGAGGGCTGCCGTCGTCGCCGCGTCACCGCCGGCCATCTGCGCCAGCGTCCAGGATCGGACCTGGCTCGGGTCGTAGTCCTGATCGTTCCAGCTGAATGCCGCGATGCCGGCAATGGCCGGCTTGCTCGCAGATGCCTGGTTCATCGGGTTGGAGACGATGCCGAGGAGTGAGTCGGACAGGCCGTGCTCGCGCTTGTCGTACGCTCCCATCAGCAGGCGACCCGTGGTCTGGCTGAAGTCGTTGACGGGGTAGTTGTCCCAGAGGAAGACCTGTCGGCCCCAGGCCGAGGCGGCCGCGGCGGCATCCGCTCGCGAGATGGAGGGCGGAACGACGGCCGTACCCGTCCACATGATCACCACGTCTGCATCGAGACCGTCGACGAACTTCTGCTTGTACGCGGTGCGACGGGTGTCGCTGTACTCGGTGGGCACCATCTGCAGTGCGCGCACGTCTGGTGTCTGCTCGACCCATTGCGTCTGGACATGGTTCAGCAGATCGACCTGCGCCGCTCCGGCGTTGGCCGAGCCGGCCGGGCCGTAGGCGGCGGCGTCTTCGGTGCAGTTCCACCGCTGGTAGCTGATGTCATCGAGCGGGATCGAGAACGATCGCACGCCGAGTTCGTACAGCGCATCGAATTTCGCGAGAATCGCATCGCGGTCGGACTGCCGCGAGAAGCAGATCGATTCACCCGGTGAGAGCGCGAAGGTGAAGCGCACGTGGTTCGACGCCGCTGCGCTCACCAGCTCGCCGAGCTCGGCGAGCTTGTCGGCGGGATACGGTTCGCGCCAGCGCGAGCGATGGTACTCGTCATCTTTGGGTGCGTAGATGTAGGTGTTCATCTTCACGGTGCCGTAGAACCGCAACTGGTCGAGCCGTTGCTCGTGGGTCCACGGCGCACCGTAGAACCCTTCGATCGATCCGCGAAGCGGCATCGCCGGGGCATCCGCGATGCGTGCTTCCGTCACCGACGTCTCAGCTCCGCTCCCGCTGAAGAGCTGCTGCAGCGTCTGGGCGCCGTAGTACACACCCGCGCCGTCGGCTCCGGCGACCGTGATGGCATCGTTCGTGATCGCGAGCGCATAGCTCTCATCTGCGGTGGGGGCGTCGACGCCGTGGAGTGACGACGAGATGTCCGGTCGCGCGGCGTCGCCGATGCGAATGAGGTCGGAGCCTCCCGCTGCGGCCTCATCGACGACCGTGACCGAGACTCCGCGGGATTCCAGAGCGTCGCTGATGACGCCCAGGGCGGCGTCATCCCCGGGATCGGTCACGCGCACAGTTGAGCCGAGCGGTCGTGTCACCCCCGAGGACTCGTACTCCTGCGGCTGCGGCACGATCGTGGGCGGCGTTGCCTCGGCCGGGGCCGCCCAGCTGGGTGCCGCGGAGGTGACGGCGAGCCCCGCGACCATCGCCGCCGCCACGAGCAGCACCATGGGAACCCTGGTTCTCTCCCGGATGAGCCGAGCTGAATTCATGAAGTCTCTCCCCGCATCGTCATTGATGTCTTGGGTAATTAATAATTGCTCCCTAAAGAAAGGTCAAGAAGGAGAGGTCAAGAAGGAGAGGTCAAGAAGGAAAGGTCAAGAAGGAAAGTCGCGCGTCCGACGCCCGGCCGCGACCTCAGAGCTTGCGCAGGAGGACGCTCGACACGGTGTGATCGGAGCTCTTGCGCAGTACGAGCGAGGCGCGTGAGCGCGTCGGGCGGATGTTCTGCAGCAGGTTCGGTTCGTTGATCGTGTGCCAGATCTCGCGCGCTCGGGCGCGTGCCTCGTCTTCGGTCAGGCTCGCGAAGCGGTGGAAGTAGGAGCGCGGGTTCGCGAACGCCCCGCGCTGGAGCTTCAGGAACCGTTCCTCGTACCACCGGGCGATGTCCCTCGTGCGCGCATCGACGTAGATCGTGAAGTCGAAGAGGTCGCTGACGGCGAGGCGGTGCCCGGGCCCGGGCGGCTGCAGCACGTTGAGCCCCTCGATGATGAGCACGTCGGGTCGGCGCACGGTGATCTGCGCGTCGCCCACGATGTCGTAGGCGAGGTGCGAGTAGAACGGCGCCCGCACCTCGGCGGCACCGGCCTTCACCTCGCTCACGAATCGCAGGAGCGCCCGCCGGTCGTACGACTCGGGGAACCCCTTGCGGGCCATGAGCCCGCGTCGCTCGAGCTCGGCGTTCGGGAACAGGAATCCGTCGGTCGTGACGAGCTCCACCCGCGGCGTGTGCTCCCAACGGGCGAGCAGTTCGCGCAGCAGTCGCGCGATCGTCGACTTGCCGACCGCCACGGAGCCGGCGACGCCGATGACGAACGGCGTCGACTCGAAACGTTCGCGCAGAAACTCGCTCGTGACCTTGTGCAGCGACTTCGTGCCGCCGACGTAGAGATTCAGCAGGCGGCTGAGCGGCAGGTACACCTCGGCGACCTCGCGCGGGTCGAGCGGCTCGCCGAGTCCTCGCAGTTGCACGAGCTCGGTCTCGGTCAGCGGTGAGGGCATCGAGGGCGCGAGTGCGGCCCACTGGGCCCGATCGAGCTCGGTGAACGGGGAGATGTGCGCCCCGTTCGGCGATTGACCCTGCTGTTCGAGCACCGTGCCAGTGTAGTCAGGAGGAGCGGCCGCACCGCGACGCGACAGTAGAATCGACCGCATGTGTGGAATCGTCGGATACGTCGGAGAGCGCAACAGCCTCGACGTCCTTATGGGAGGCCTTCGCCGCCTCGAATATCGTGGGTACGACTCGGCCGGGGTGGCGGTCGTCGACGACGACGGTGCCATGGAGACGGCCAAGCGCGCCGGAAAGCTGAAGGTGCTCGCCGACGAGCTCGAAGCGAACCCGCTGCACCGCGGCGGCACCGGCATCGGCCACACCCGCTGGGCGACGCACGGCGGCCCGACCGACGGCAACGCGCATCCCCACCTCGGCGACGAGGGGCGACTCGCACTCATCCACAACGGCATCATCGAGAACTTCTCCGAGTTGAAGGACGAACTGCTCGCCGAGGGCTTCGTCTTCGAGAGCGAGACCGACACCGAGGTCGCCGCCGTGCTGCTCGGCAGGGAGTACGGGGCGACCGGCGACCTCCGCGAGGCCTTCCGCACCACCGTGTCGCGCCTCGAGGGCGCGTTCACCCTGCTCGCCGTGCACCGCGCCGAGCCGGGCGTCGTGGTGGGCGCGCGGCGCAATTCCCCGCTCGTCATCGGCCTCGGCGAGGGCGAGAACTTCCTGGGTTCGGATGTCGCGGCATTCGTCGAGTACACGAAGCGCGCCGTGGCGATCGGCCAGGACCAGATCGTGACGATCACCGCGGGCGACGTCGTCGTCACCGACTTCGAGGGGCGGCCGGTCGAGGTCGAGCCGTTCGAGGTCGCGTGGGATGCCTCGGCGGCCGAGAAGGGCGGCTGGTCCTCCTTCATGCGCAAAGAGGTGGCAGAGCAGCCCGAGGCGGTCGCGAAGACGCTGCTCGGCCGCGTCGTCGACGACCAGGTGGTGATTCCCGAACTCGAGTCGTTCGGCGATGAGGAGCTCCGGGGCATCCGTCGCATCACGATCGTCGCGTGCGGTACCGCCGCATACGCGGGCACAGTCGCGAAGTACGCGATCGAGCAGTGGGCCCGTGTGCCGGTCGAGGTCGAACTCAGCCACGAGTTCCGCTACCGCGAGCCGGTGCTGGGCGACGACACGCTCGTCGTCTCGATCAGCCAGTCGGGCGAGACCATGGACACGCTCATGGCGGTGAAGTACGCGAGCGAGCACGGCGCGCGCACGATCTCGGTCTGCAATACGCAGGGGGCCACGATCCCGCGCGAGTCCGACGCGGTCGTGTACACGCACGCCGGGCCCGAGGTCGCCGTGGCGTCGACCAAGGCCTTCGTGGCGCAGATCGCGGCGCTCTACCTGCTCGGCCTGCACCTCGCGCGCGTGCGCGGCACGCTGTCCGCCGATGAGATCGCGGTTCAGCTCCACGAACTGCAGTCCGTGCCTGAGAAGCTCGAGGTCGTCCTCGCCGAATCCGAGAAGGTCGCGCAGCTCGCGCACTGGATGGCCGACACACGGTCGGTGCTCTTCCTCGGCCGTCACGTCGGCTTCCCGATCGCGCTCGAGGGCGCACTGAAGCTCAAGGAGCTCGCGTACATCCACGCAGAGGGCTTCGCCGCCGGCGAGCTCAAGCACGGGCCGATCGCCCTCATCGAGCCCGGCCAGCCCGTCTTCGTCGTCGTGCCGAGCCCGCGCGGCTCCGCCGCCCTGCACCCGAAGGTCGTCTCGAACATCCAGGAGATCCGGGCTCGCGGCGCGCGCGTCATCGCCATCGCCGAAGCCGGCGACGCCGCCGTGCTGCCGTTCGCCGACGAGGTGCTGCGCATTCCGCTCGCGGCGCCGCTGTTCGAGCCCCTCCTCGCGGTCGTGCCGCTGCAGATCTTCGCGATGGAGCTCTCGCAGGCCAAGGGCCTCGACGTCGACCAGCCGCGCAACCTCGCGAAGTCGGTCACGGTCGAGTGAGCGAGCAGGTGCGGGAGACGGCGCCGTGATCGTCGGAATCGGCATCGATGTCGTCGATATCGCTCGGTTCGAACGGTCTCTGACCCGTGCTCCTGCGCTCCGTGAGCGTTTGTTCGCCGAGAGCGAACGGGATCGCCCGGCGCGGTCGCTCGCGGCCAGATTCGCGGCGAAGGAAGCGCTCATCAAGGCGCTCGGCGGCGATCCCGTCATCCGCTGGCACGACATGCGCGTGGTGCAGGACGAACACGGCAACCCCGATTTCGCGCTTTCCGGCGCGATCGCCGAACTCACGGCCGGCCTCGGCGTCGACCGCGTGCATCTCACGATGAGTCATGACGCCGGCATCGCGAGCGCCTTCGTCGTGCTCGAGGGCGCGGCCGACCGTGCGACGACCACGGGGAACGCGACGTGAGCGCGCCACCTGCCGCCGATGCAGCGGATGCCGCGCCGTTCCGTGAAGCGGTCGTCGATCTGGGCGCCGTCCGCGACAACGTCCGCACTCTCGCCAGGGCGGTGTCGCCCGCGCACGTCATGGTCGTCGTGAAGGCGAACGGCTACGGGCACGGCGCCGTACCTGTCGCGCGGTCGGCACTCGCGGGCGGCGCCGACTGGCTCGGGGTCGCCGACCTCCACGAGGGCCTCCAGCTCCGGGCGGCGCGCATCGATGCGCCGATCCTCGCGTGGCTGCACGACCCGGGCGCCGACTTCGCGCCTGCGATCGCCGGTCACCTCGATCTCGGCGCTTCGTCGCTCGGCCAGCTCTCGGCGATCGCGGCGGCCGCGGCATCCGTCGGCACCGTCGCGGCCGTGCACCTGAAGCTCGACACCGGACTCAGCCGCAGCGGTATCCCGCCAGAACACTGGCCCGAAACGGTGGCTCGCGCGGCCGAGCTCGAGGCCGACGGTCGAATTCGCGTGCGCGGGATCTTCAGCCACCTGGCCAACACCTCGCCCGATGAAGATGCCGTGCAGCTCGCGGCGTTCGAGCGCGGCCTCGAATCGGCTGCAGCGGCCGGACTCCGCCCCGAACTGCGCCACCTCGCCTCGACGGCCGGTGCACTGAGACTGCCGGCCTCGCGCTTCGACCTCGTGCGCATCGGCATCGGCGCGTACGGCATCCCGCCCTTCGGTGACGGCACGACCGCTGCCGAACTCGGCCTGCGACCGGCGATGACCCTTCGCGGCAGGGTCGCGGCCGTGCGCCGCATTCCGGCGGGCGCCGGCGTCTCCTACGGCCACATCTGGCGCGCGGCCCGGCCGACGACCGTCGCACTCGTGCCGCTCGGCTACGCCGACGGAGTGCCGCGCCAGGCGTCGGGCCGCGCCGAGGTCTGGCTCGCCGACGCTCGCCGACCCGTCATCGGTCGCATCGCGATGGACCAGTTCGTCGTCGACGTCGGCGACGACCGCGTCGAGACCGGCGACGAGGTCGTGCTGTTCGGCGACCCCGAGACCGGCGCGCCGTCGGCCGACGACTGGGGCGACGCCGCCGACACCATCGGGTACGACATCGTCACCCGCATCGGACCGCGCGTGCCGAAGCGCTACGTCGGCGGCGAGTGATGCGGTTCGAGGCCGCCGATACCGAAGCCATGGAGGCGTTCGGCCGCGAACTCGGCAGTGTGCTCGGCGCGGGCGACGTCGTCGTGCTCACCGGGCCGCTCGGCGCGGGCAAGACCACCCTCACGCGCGGCATCGGCGCGGGCCTCGGTGTGCGCGGGCCGGTGCAGAGCCCGACGTTCGTGCTCGCCCGCACCCACCCGAGCCTCGTGGGCGGCGCCCCGCTCGTGCATGTCGACGCCTACCGGCTCGGCAGCGCGGCACTGCTCGACGATCTCGATCTCGACTTCGGCCGTTCCGTCGTCGTCGTCGAGTGGGGCGCGGGCCTCGTCGAAGACGTCACCGACTCGTGGCTCGAGGTCGTCATCGAGCGGCCGACCGGTGCGAGCGCCGTCGTCGAGCGACCAGCGGATGCCTCGGCCGGCGGGCTCATCGGCACCGACGCGCTGCTCGACGCCGACGAACCGCGCATCGTGACGGCGACGGGCCACGGCCCCCGGTGGGCCGCGACCGAGTACGCCGTGCGCGCGTAGGCTTGAGGGCATGCTTCTCGCGATCGACACCTCGACGGGCACGAGTGTCGCCGTCGTCGACCGAGACGGTGGCATCCTGGCCGAGACCGGCACCGATGACACCATGCGGCACGCCGAGGTGATCGGCGGCTTCATCGCCGGTGCGCTCGCCGCAGCCGGCGTCGATCGCCGGGGGCTCTCGGGCGTCACGGCGGGCATGGGCCCCGGGCCGTACACCGGGCTGCGCGTCGGCATCGCCGCGGCACACGCCTTCGCGCTCGGCATCGACCGCCCCTTCGTGCCGGTCGTCAGCCACGACGCGATCGCCTGGACTCGATACACCGCGGGCGACGCCGGCCCGCTGCAGGTCGTCACCGACGCTCGCCGACGCGAGTTCGCCGTTTCGGAGTACGACGGCCTCGACGACGACGGACTGCCCGTTCGGGCGGCCGGCCCGGGGCTCGTGCCGCGAGACGACGTGCCCGCGGCACGGGGCATCCGCTTCGACGCATCGATCGTCTCAGCGGGCGCGATCGGCATGCTCGCCGAACTCGCCTTCGCAGCCGGGCGTCTGCCGCTCGCGGCCGACGCGCCGCTCTACCTGCGCGCGCCCGACGTGACCCCCTCCGCCGGAAGGAAGGTGTTGCGGTGAGCGTCTTCATGCGCCGTGCGAAGGTCACCGACCTCGATCGCATCATGGAGCTCGAGCGCGCGACGTTCGAGGCCGACGCCTGGCCCGAAGACGCCATGCGCCGTGAGATCGAGAGCCCGCACGGCTACTACCTCGTCGCGATCGACGACGAAGCCGATGAGAGCGCTCGCCTGCTGGGCTACGCCGGCCTCCTCGCACCCTCCGGAGGCGGGCAGGCCGACGTCCAGACCATCGCGGTCGCCCCGGCGATCCGCGGCATCGGGCTCGGTCGCGGCCTCATGCACGCGCTCATCACCGAGTCCCGCCGCCGTCACGTCGCCGAGATCTTCCTCGAGGTGCGCGCCGACAACCCCGTGGCCCGTGCTCTCTACGATTCGCTCGGCTTCGAGGAGATCGGCGTGCGACATCGCTACTACCGCGGCGGCATCGACGCCGTTCACATGCGACTCACCGTGCCGCCCGCAGTCGCCCGGCCCGCGGGTGTCGGCGATGTTGAGGGCGCCAGCGGCGCTGAGGGCGCCCGATGAACCGCGACGCCCCCCTCGTCCTCGGCATCGAGACCTCGTGCGACGAGACCGGCGTCGGCATCGTGCGCGGCACGACCCTGCTCGCCAACACGATCGCCTCCTCGATGGAGGAGCACGCGCGCTACGGCGGCGTCGTGCCAGAGGTCGCGGCGCGCGCCCACCTCGAGGCGCTCGGCCCGACGATCCGTTCGGCCCTCGCCGAGGCATCCGTCTCGCTCGCCGATCTCGACGCGGTGGCCGTGACGAGCGGACCTGGCCTCGCGGGCGCGCTCATGGTCGGGGTCGGCGCCGCGAAGGCGCTTTCACTCTCGCTCGACGTGCCGCTCTACGCGGTGAACCATCTCGTCGGCCACGTCGGCGCAGACCTGCTCGACACTGCGGCACCGCTCGAGACGCCCACCGTCGCACTGCTCGTGTCGGGCGGCCACACCTCGTTGCTGCTCGTGCGCGACCTCGTCTCCGACGTCGAACTGCTCGGCGAGACGGTCGACGATGCCGCAGGCGAAGCGTTCGACAAGGTCGCGCGCCTGCTCGGTCTGCCCTACCCGGGCGGGCCCGAGATCGATCGGGCCGCGATCGGCGGAGACCCGGCCGCCATCCGGTTCCCGCGCGGACTCACCCAGCCGAAGGATCAGGCGGCCCATCGCCACGATTTCAGCTTCTCGGGGCTGAAGACCGCGGTCGCCCGCTGGGTCGAGCAGCGCGAGGCCGCCGGCGAGCCAGTGCCGCTCGCCGACGTCGCCGCGAGCTTCCGCGAGGCCGTCGTCGACGTGCTCGTCTCGAAGGCGATCGCAGCCTGCACCGAGCTCGGCGTTCCGAGACTCCTCCTGGGCGGCGGAGTCGTGGCCAACGCTCGCCTCCGCGAGGTGGCGATCGAACGAGCGGATGCCGCGGGCATCGCCTTGCGAATTCCCCCGCTGTCGCTCTGCACCGACAACGGTGCGATGATCGCGGCCCTGGGCGCCCAGCTCGTGATGGCGGGGCACCCCGCGTCGACGCTCGACTTCGGTGCCGACTCGACGCTGCCGGCGACCGAGATCCAGGTCACCTGAGGCAAGAACCTCGTGCATCGGAGCCTCTGCACGATAGTGTGGGGGCGAAACAACCGGGGGCGGCGATCATCGATCGCGTCCGGCGCGCACGTCACCGTGGCGATGCGCGAATTCACAGCATCGAGGAGAATCCACCGTGACCGACCCGAACCTTCCTGAGCAGCCCGCCGGCGCAGTCCCGCCCGTGCCTCCGGCCGCACCCGCGGCGCCTGCGTCCGGTGCGCAGCAGCAGGCTCCCTCAGCGCCCGCCTACGGTGCAGCGCCGCCGGCTCCGGCGTACGGTGCGCCCGCTGCGAAGCCGTCGCAGGTGCTCAGCATCCTGTCGCTCGTCGGCGGCATCGTCGGCCTCGTCGCGTCGTTCTTCTACTTCGGTCTGCTCTTCTCGATCGCCGCAGTCGTCCTCGGCTTCATCGCGAAGAAGAAGGAGCCCGCGTCGAAGGGCATGTGGCTGACCGGTATCATCCTCGGCTTCGTCGGCCTCGTGATCGGCATCATCTTCATCATCCTCGCGATCGTCGCCTTCGCCGTCCTCGCGAGCGTCGGCACGACCTACGGAAGCTACTGAGCCCAGATCTCCGATCTGGACGTTCTGATGCAGAAGGTGGAACACCATGAGTGATCCGAAGAACCCCGACCTCCCCGACGTGCCCGACGAGCCGCAGGTGCCGAACGTTCCCGAGCCGCAGGTGCCGGGTGTTCCCGAGCCCGAGGTTCCGGCAGCACCAGACGCGCCCACGGCACCGGAGCCTCCGGCACCGCCTGCAGCACCGCCGGCACCTCCGGCACCGCCTGCGGCACCTTCGGCCCCGAGTTATGGCGCGCCGACGCCGCCGGCTCCACCGGCCTACGGGGCTCCGGCCGCTGGAGCGCCGGCGCAGCCCGCGTACGGCACTCCGGAACAGCCCGCATACGGTGCGGCGTACGCTTCCGCCACGCCCGCGAAGCCGACGCCGGTGCTGAGCCTGATCTCGCTCATCGCGGGAATCGTCGGTCTCGTCGGCTTCTTCGTCGTGTTCATCCCGTTCGTCGGCGGCATCATGCAGCTCTTCATCCCGGCTGCCGCCGTCGTGCTCGGCTTCCTCGGCAAGAAGAAGGAACCGGCCGCCAAGGGCATGTGGCTGACCGGCATCATCCTCGGATTCGTCGGCATCGGCATCGCTCTGCTGTCGCTCGTGTTGTGGGGCGTGCTCTTCGCGGGCTACGACACGTACTACTACTGAGGAGCCACCTGATGACCGCGCGTGAGGGGGTTTCGCCCGACGGCGAGACCCCCGACCGTTCGGTCGGCCCGGCCGGCGCACCCATGCCTCCGGTCCGCCCCGAGGAGCCGACCCTCAGCGCGGATCCTGCCGTTCGCGAGTTCGATGTGCCGTTCGACACCGGCCAGCTCCAATCGATCTCGACGGGGCAACTCCTCATCGTGCACCGCCCCGGATTCGATCCGGTCGAGGAGGCCGAAGAGCAGACGCAGCGCAGGGTGTACAGCTGGGTCGCCGCGGTCGTCGGCACCATGGGCGCCGTGGCGTCGCTCTTCGTCGGCTGGATGCTGCCCCTCTCGATCGCTGCGATCGTCTTCGGCGTGCTCGGCCTCCGCCGCGAGGAGCATGGCCGCCCGCTCGCCTTCGTCGGCATCGGCACGGGCCTTGCCGGACTCGTGTTCTCGGCCGTCTGGATCGGGTACTACGCGATCGTATTCGGCGCCCTTCCGAGCTGACGGACGCCGTCGCACCGACCGCCGCGGATGCCACGGGGCCCGAGGCGGTTCAGAGCCGCTCGACGAGCAGCGTGACGTGACGCCCCGCTTCACGCGTCAGCACGATGGTGGCCGACGACGTGCCCTTCAGCTTCAGCCGGGTGCGAAGCTGCGCCGGGTCGACGTCCACTCCGCGCTTCTTGATCTCGAGCGTGCCGATCCCTCGGGCGGCAAGGGCCTGGCGCAACTGGCGCTCGTCGGCCGGCAACCGTTCGATCACGCGGAAACCGCGAGCGAACGGCGAATCGAATGCCGTGTCGGCGGTGAGGTACGCAATGCCGGCGTTCAGCATCCACGCACCGTTCGCGCGGGCGAGGTCGCCGATCAGGCGTGCGCGGATCACGGCGCCGTCGGGCTCGTAGAGGTACTCGCCGAGCGGGCCGACGGGGGCGTCTTCGCTGTCGGCTTCGGCCGTGAGTTCCTGCGCAGTGTCGCCGCGGATCACGAGGGCCGCACGGCGGATTCCCGGTCGGGCGACAGCCCCGAACCACACCCCGAGCTCGACGAGATCGCCGTCGACCGAGATCCACTGCGCCTCGGTGTTCGCCGGGATCACGTCGCGGTCGGTGCCCGGGCCGAGCTTCACGCCGACCGGCATGCGGTCGCCGAGGCCGAAGGCGAACTCGAGCGAGGGGGAGTAGGCCGAGGCATCCCTGATTCTCGTTGTCGTACCCGCCTCGGTGGTTCGACGCGCCGGATCGAGCCAGGCGCCGTCGATGCCGCCGAGTGCGACGCTCTCGGCCGATTCATGCAGCACCTGTACCCGCGGGAACGGCGTGAGGTTGTATGCGGCGACGGCTGCGGTGACCTCGTCGGCGTCGGCGGCGGTGACTTCGAGGTCGATCGCCGCCATCGCGAGCGTGTCGCCGCCGATGCCGCAGCCGAGGTCGGCGACGTGGTGCACCCCGGCGCGTGAGAACCGCCCGGCATGGATGGCCGCGACCTTCAGTCGGGTGGCCTGTTCGAGTCCGGCCTCGGTGAAGAGCATGCGGGAGGCGAACGGGCCGAACTTGGCCTCGGCCTTCGCGCGGAGTCTGGCCTGGCTGAGCACGGCGGCGACGAGCGCCGGCGCGTGACCCTGCTTGCGGAGGTCGGAGACCGTCTTGACGATGTCGGCCTTCGAGTCCCAATCGGGGAGCGCGTCGAGCAGCGTGAGACCCTCTGGGGAGAGCAGTTCGACGAGTTCGGCGCGATCCACCCGGCCACGCTAGCATCGTGCGGTCACCGCTGTTCCGCCCATGGCTGAACGGGCTGGCACTCACGTTGCACGAGTGCCAAATCGGCCCTAGACTCGACCTAGCACTCTCGCTCTGAGGCTGCTAACAAGTCTTCGTCAAGACAGTTCATTCACTGAGAGTAAAGGGGTCAACCGTGTCGGTTTCCATCAAGCCGCTCGAGGATCGCATCGTCATCAAGCAGGTCGACGCCGAGCAGACCACGGCATCGGGTCTGGTCATCCCCGACACCGCCAAGGAGAAGCCCCAGGAGGGCGAGGTCGTGGCGGTCGGCCCCGGCCGCATCGATGACAACGGCAACCGCGTTCCGCTCGACGTCGCCGTCGGCGACAAGGTGATCTACTCCAAGTACGGCGGCACCGAGGTCAAGTTCGGCGGCGACGACCTGCTCGTCCTGTCGGCCCGCGACGTGCTCGCAGTCGTCGTCCGCTGAGTCGACACGATTCATCCGAGGCCGGGTCGCCCCACACGGGGCGTCCCGGCCTCGTCGTATTCCGGCGACGGATGCCGCAGCCGCTCTGCTCACCCGCTTCGATGTCGGCCGGATCTCGACGGTGAACGGCTGACTCGGCACCGTGCGGCGCCGGTGCCCGGGCGTAGTCTGTGCTGGTGTCATCGCGCTCAGAGACCTCCGCCGGCCCCGCGACGAGCGCCGCAGCGGGGGTGAGTCGATCCGGCCTCGTCTACGCGATCGCCGCCTACGCGCTCTGGGGCTTCCTTCCCGTCTACTTCATCGCGCTCGCACCGGCGAGCCCGTTCGAGGTCGTGCCGTGGCGGGTCCTCTTCTCCCTCGTCTTCTGCGCGCTGATCATCGCGGTCACGCGTGCGTGGAGGCCGCTCGCCCTCCTCTTCCGCGATCGCCGCATCCTGCTGACGATGGGTCTCGCCGGCGTTCTCATCTACGTCAACTGGCAGACGTACGTGTATGCGGCGCTCTCGAACCAGGTCGTCGAAGCGGCGCTCGGCTACTTCATCAACCCGATCGTCACGGTGTTCCTCGGTGTCTTCGTGATGCGAGAGCGGCTCAATCCGACGCAGTGGACGGCGGTCGGCATCTCGATCATCGCCGTCATCGTGCTGGCGATCGGTTACGGCCAATTGCCGTGGATCGCCCTCGTGCTGGCATTCTCGTTCGGCTTCTACGGGCTCATCAAGAAGCGCGTCGGGCCGAAGGTCGACGCGGTCTCCGGCCTGACCCTCGAGACGGTCTGGCTCGCGCCGCTCGCGATCGTGCAACTCGTCTTCGTCGGCATGACGACCGGACTCACGATCGGCACCGTCAGTGTGTGGCACACCGTGCTGCTGATCGGGCTCGGCGCGGTCACCGCGGTACCCCTGCTGCTCTTCGCCGCAGCCTCGCGCCGGCTGCCGCTCATCTACATGGGCTTCATCCAGTACTTCGCGCCGTTCATCCAGTTCCTCGTCGGCGTCTTCGTGCTGCAAGAGCCGATGCCGCCGGAACGGTGGATCGGATTCGGACTCGTCTGGGTGGCGCTCATCGTGCTGACGTTCGATCTGCTGCGGGGCGTTCGTGCGTCACGTCGCATCGTCGTCGAGCCCGCCTGAGCGGTCGGCCACGGGGCCGGAGGCTGGTCGGTCGGGCACGGCCCGAGGCATGCGCCGGCGCGCGATCCCCGCGTGAGAGCGCGTCTTCGCGCGGCTTCCGTGCGCGCGAACCCGATCAGGTGACGGCGTGGTAACGATTGGGCCGGTGTTACCGGGTTGTGACCGCAGCGGCTTGTTTCGCCATGGGCTGCAGAATACTGTCAGACAACGGCGTCATCACGGCGCTGCATTGTGTACCAATTTCCTTCAGTCCCAAGGAGCAACATGAGCGTATTCGCGAAGGCCACGGCCTCTCGCTCGGCTCGCGCAGCTTGGACGGGTGTCGCCCTTGCGGGCGCCAGCGCCCTCCTCCTCACTGCGTGCAGTTCGGGCACTCCCGCCCCGGCCGATACGGAAGAGCCGGCTGCAGACACCGACTGCGCGCAGCCGATCGCTGAGGGCGAGCGCAACCTCACCCTCAACCTCGGAACGATCCTTCCGCAGAGTGGTTCGCTCGCGTTCCTCGGCCCGCCCGAAGAAGCCGGCGTGCAGCTCGGTGCCGACGACGTCAATGCGGTCGACTCGGGCCTGACGGCCGACGTCACGTTCCGAGACTCGGGCGACACCACGACCGACATCGCGACCGTCTCCGTCACCGACCTCCTCTCGCAGGATGTGTCGGCGATCATCGGTGCCGCTTCGTCCGGTGTGTCGAAGACGGTCATCGACCAGATCGTGTCTGCCGGCGTCATCCAGTTCTCGCCTGCGAACACCTCAGCCGACTTCACCGACTACGACGACAACGGCCTGTACTGGCGTACGTCGCCGTCCGACGTGCTGCAGGGTGAAGTGCTCGGCAACCGCATCGCCGCCGACGGCAACTCGACGCTGGGCCTGATCGTCCTCAACGACGCATACGGCACCGGTCTCGCGGACTACACCAAGACCGCGTTCGAGGCGGCCGGTGGCGAAGTCGTCGCCGAGGCCCTCTTCAACGAGGGTGACTCGAGCTTCGACTCGCAGATCGCCGATGTGACCGCCGCCAACCCCGATGCGATCGCGCTGATCACCTTCGACCAGGCGAAGATCATCGTTCCGGCGCTCGTCGGCAGCGGCTACCCCGGTGAGAACCTGTACTTCGTCGACGGAAACCTCTCCGACTACAGTGCAGACTTCGCACCCGGTCTCATCACCGGCGCGCAGGGCACCCTCCCGGGTATCGACACCGAGAAGCTCGGTGACTTCACCGACAAGCTGCTCGCCGTCGACCCCGCCCTCACCGATTACAGCTACGCGGCGGAGTCCTACGACGCCGTGGTGCTGCTCTCGCTCGCGGCCTACGCGGCCAACAGCACTGAGGGCGCCGACATCGCCGCCTACCTCCAGCAGGTCTCGGGTGGTTGCGGTGAAGGTGAGAAGGTCACCACCTACGAAGATGGCATCGCACTGCTCGCCGAGGGCCAGCAGATCGATTACGACGGCCCCTCCGGTCCGATCACGTTCGACGAGAACGGCGACCCGACCGAGGCGACCATCGGCATCTACGAGTACGGAGACGACAACACCTACTCGCGCACCGGCGATGGCTGATCCGAGTTCGTGAACTGAGAAGGGCCCCGGCTTCGGCCGGGGCCCTTTTCGGTCTCTCCGGGGGCGTTCCGGCACTGCTTCGCGCCGTGGCGGGCCCGATCATTGCGCTCGCTGCAGCACCCGCGGAGAGCGCGTGGACGACGGCGGAGCCCGGCGGGCGGGCGGCCGAGCGCAGGCAACGAGAAATGGGGCGGATGCCGCAGCATCCGCCCCATTCATCGTGCGTGGAGTTTACTCGTCCTCGTCCTGGCCGAGCGTGCCGAGGTAGAGTCCGATCACCTTCGGGTCGTTCAGGAGCTCACGGCCGGTGCCCGTGTAGGCGTCGCGGCCCTGGTCGAGCACGTAGCCGCGATCGCAGATCTGCAGGCAGCGGCGCGCGTTCTGCTCGACCATGATGGTCGTGACGCCCGCCCTGTTGATCTCCTTGACGCGCAGGAACGCCTCATCTTGGCGAACCGGCGAGAGGCCGGCCGACGGCTCGTCGAGCAGCATGACGTGCGGGCCCATCATCAGCGCGCGCGACATGGCCACCATCTGGCGCTCACCTCCGGAGAGCGACCCGGCGCGCTGGCCGAGACGATCGGCGAGTTCGGGGAAGATCTCTCGCACGAACTCGAGCCGCTCCTTCACGCCCTTCGGCTTCAGGTACATGCCCATCTCGAGGTTCTCCTGGATCGTGAGCGACGGGAACACGTTGTTCGTCTGCGGCACGAACCCGACGCCCTTCGCCACGAGCTTGTTCGCCTTCAGGTTGGTGATCTCTTCACCGTTCAGGCGGATCTGACCCTCGCGCACCTTCACCAGCCCGAAGATCGCCTTCAGGAGTGTCGACTTGCCGGCGCCATTGGGGCCGATGATGCCGATGAGCTCACCGGGCGCCGCCGTCAGCGAGGTGCCGTGCAGGATATTGATGCCCGGCAGGTATCCGGCGACGACGTCGCGCACCTCGACCACGAGGTTCGTGGCCGGGGGCTCGACGACGGCGGGAGCCGCGTTACTGTTCGTCATCGATGAGCTCCTTCAGTGCTTCGACGGTCTCCGTGTCGGTCGAGCCGAGGTCGGAGTCATGGTGTGCCCCGAGATAGGCGTCGATCACGGCGGGATTCTCCATGACCTCGTGCGGGCCGCCCTCGGCGACCACCTTGCCCTCGGCCATCACGATCACCCAGTCGGCGATGTGGCGCACCATGTGCATGTCGTGCTCGACGAAGAGCACGGTCATGCCCTGCTCTTTGAGAGCGAGCACGTGGTCGAGCAGCGACTGGGTGAGGGCCGGGTTGACCCCGGCCATCGGCTCATCGAGCATGACGAGGGTCGGATCGCTCATCAGCGCCCTCGCCATCTCGAGGAGCTTGCGCTGCCCGCCCGACAGACTGGCCGCGTAGTCGTCCTTCTTGGCGTCGAGCTTGAACCGCCCGAGGAGTTCCAGGGCCTTCGCCTCGATCTCGTCGTCTTGCTTGCGCCAGAGCGACGGGATGAGTGAGCGGAAGAGGTTCTCCCCGATCTGATCCTTCGCACCGAGCTTCATGTTGTCCATCACCGTCAGGAGGCCGAGCGACTTGGTGAGCTGGAACGTGCGGATGAGGCCCATGCGCGCCACGCGGTAGGCGGGCACGTGCGCCAGCGAGCGACCTTCGAACGACCAGGTGCCGGTGTCGGGCTTGTCGAAGCCGGTCAGCAGGTTGAAGAAGGTGGTCTTGCCGGCACCGTTGGGACCGATGAGCGCGGTGATCGCGCCGCGCGGGATCTCGACGTGGTCGACGTCGACAGCGGTGAGGCCGCCGAAGGTGCGAGTGACACCGTCGGCGATCAGGATCGGATCGTGCTTCTTGACGCCGGGCGCCGCGTCTCCGACGTGGAGCCCGGTGGTTTTCGTGGGCCTCGAGGAGGCGGTTTCACTTGACAAAAGCGAGCTCCTTCTTGTTTCCGAGGATACCCTGTGGCATGAACACCACTATCAGCATGATGGCCACTCCGACGAGGATGAACCGGAGCTGACCGGCCTGCACCTGCGTCATGAACGGGAACCAGCCGGCCGCGACGGCACGGGAGACGAATCCCGAGAAGAACGACAACAGCACCCAGAAGACGATCGAACCGACGATCGGCCCGAGGATGGTCGCCGCCCCTCCGAGGAGCAGGACCGCGTAGATGATGAACGTCAGCGTCGGCTGGAAATACGACGGGACGACCGCGCGCGGCATGACGAAGATCATGCCCGCGAGCGTTCCGAAGAGCCCGCCGAGGATGAGGCTCTGCATCTTGTACGAGTAGACGTTCTTTCCGAGCGCACGCACGGCGTCTTCGTCTTCGCGGATGCCCTTGATCACGCGGCCCCACGGGCTGCGCATGATGAGCCAGGTGAAGACCGCGCAGATCGCGACGACGATCCACCCGAGCACGAGGAAGAACCACACTCGGTTGTCGAACACCCACGGACCGAACCCGTACCGCCCCTCAGGGAACGGATTGAACGCGAGCAGGTCGCCCTGGTACTGCGACAGGCCGTTCGCCGATCCTGTCACGGCGTTGAAGGTGTTGGTCGTGAAGATCAGCCGCAGCACTTCCGCCGCCGCGATGGTCACGATGGCGAGATAGTCTGCTCGCAATCGCAGCGTCGGGATACCGAGGATGAGTGCGAAGATGGCGGATGCCACGAGCCCCGTGAGCACGCAGGCCCACCACGGCCAGCCGAGCTTGAGCGCAGGGATGGCGTACCCGTAGGCGCCGAGCAGCATGAAGCCGGCCTGTCCGAAGTTCAGCAGGCCCGTGAAGCCGAAGTGGATCGCCAGACCCAGCGCGGCGAGCGCGTACGCGGCGGTGGTCGGGCTGATCAGCTCGACGGCCGCATTTCCGAAGATTGCTCCCCAATCCATGATCAGGCCCTCCTATCCGATTCTCTCTCGACGGCCCAGGATTCCCTGTGGCCGGAACAGCAGCACGACGATCATGATGACCAGTGCGCCGACGTACTTCATGTCGCTCGGCAGCCACAGCGTCGACAGTTCGACGAAGAGCCCCACGATGATCGCGCCGATGAGCGCGCCGAACGCGGTGCCGAGACCGCCGAGGACGACCGCGGCGAAGATGAGCAGCAGGATCTGGAACCCCATGTCCCAGCTGACGCCCGGCCGGAAGTAGGCCCAGAGGATGCCGGAGAGGCCGGCGAGCGCCGAGCCGAGCACCCACACGATGCGGATGACGTAGTTCACGTCGATGCCGCTCGCGGAGGCGAGGCTCGGGTTGTCGGAGACCGCCCGCGTCGCCTTGCCGATGCGGGTTCGCTGCAGGAAGAACGCGACCGCCAGCAGCACGATGATGCTGGTGCCCATGCTCGCGACATCGATCCAGCTGAGCGAGACCGGTCCGAGTGAGAACCTCGCGACTCCCGTCGCACCCTTGAGCTGGAACGTCTGCCCGCCGTAGAAGAACTGGAACAGGTACCGCAGCGCGAGCGAGAGTCCGATGCTGACGATCATCAGCGGGATCAGGCCGATGCCCTTCTTGCGAAGCGGCTTCCAGAGCCCGGCATCGAGCACCAGGCCGAGCAGGGCGCTGAGTGCCACCGCGATGATGATGGCGAGCCACATCGGCACACCCAACGTGGTGCCGAAGGTGAAGGTCATCAACGCACCGAACGTGATGAGCTCGGCGTGCGCGAAGTTCGACAGGCCGGTCGTGCCGAAGATCAGTGAGAGGCCGATGGCTGCGAGCGCGAGCAGCAGACCGAAGTTCAGGCCGTTCACGGCTCGCTCCAGGAACTGGTTCCAGAAGCTGACGGTCACCCGTTCGCCCTCGCCGAGGAAGAAGTTCACCGACGCGTTGCGCGTCTGCCCGAACGAGCCTTCGCGTTCCGCGCCGCCTTCTTCGGCGACGATGACGCCCTCGGGAAGGGTGTCCTCGTCGAGGATCACGGTGTAGGTGCCCTTCTCGGGCACGCCCACCTGCCAGCGGCCGTCGACATCGGTCTCGGTGTCGGCTTCGAAGCCGTTGCCCTCGACGGAGATCTTGACGCCCTCGACGGGTTCACCGTCGAACTGCACGTTCCCGTTGAAGTGGTATTCGAACTCTTCAGCGGGCTCCTCGGTCGCTGCGGGCTCCTCGGTTGCTGCGGGCTCCTCGGTTGCTGCGGCGGCACTCACATCCTCCGCCATCGCAGGGGACGCTGCGATGCCGGACAGGGTGAGTGCGGTCAACAGGAATCCGAGGAGTATGAGCCACCTCCCGGGCGACCGATGAGCGAGCGTTCGTGTGGGTTTCACTGCACCTCCAAGGGCACCCGTCGGGCTGGTGGCCTTCCGGGTTCGGTCCTTATCCGTCGACGACGTCGTCGACGGTACTTGCCGATTATGTCTCATACGTTTCGCACAAGAGGCAAACGGCGTTCGATTGTTATCCGGGAATGCCCGCGATGCAAACTCGCTTAACATTGATATCGCGGGCCCGACCATCGGCACGCTGATTCTCGAGCAGAACTCGACATGAGGAGCGACATGGACCAGGCCGACCCGTTCGGACTCACAGGACTCACCTACGACGACGTCCTCCTGCTGCCTGGCCATACCGATGTGATCCCGAGCGAAGCCGAGACGGCGTCGCGCCTCACGCGCCGCATCACGGTCGCCACACCGCTGCTCTCGGCAGCCATGGACACCGTCACCGAGGCCCGGATGGCGATCGCCATGGCCCGTCAGGGCGGCTTCGGCATCCTGCATCGCAACCTCTCCATCGCCGACCAGGCCGACATGGTCGACCGCGTCAAGCGCAGCGAGTCGGGCATGGTCTCCAATCCGGTCACCACGACGCCCGAGGCATCCGTCGCCGACGTCGACGCGCTCTGCGCGACCTACCGGGTCAGCGGCCTGCCGGTCGTCGATGCCGACGGCAAGCTCGTCGGCATCATCTCGAATCGCGACATGCGCTTCGTCTCCGACTTCGAGAAGCCCCGTCACGAAGGTGAGCGAGGTCATGACGAAGACGCCGCTCATCACGGGCCGCGTGGGCATGAACCCCGACGAGGCGCTCGCGATCTTCGCCAAGCACAAGGTCGAGAAGCTGCCGCTCATCGACGACGACGGCCACCTCACCGGCCTCATCACCGTCAAGGACTTCGACAAGTCGGAGCAGTACCCGAACGCCACGAAAGACACCGAGGGCCGCCTCCGCGTCGGTGCGGCGATGGGATTCTTCGGCGACGCGTGGGAGCGTGCAGAAGCGCTTCGCGATGCGGGCGTCGACGTGCTCGTGGTCGACACGGCGAACGGCGAGTCGGCCGGCGTGCTCGACATCATCCGCCGGCTGAAGGCCGACCCGACGTTCGCCCACATCGACGTGATCGGCGGCAACGTCGCGACGCGCGAGGGCGCCCAGGCGCTCGTCGACGCGGGTGCCGACGCCGTGAAGGTGGGCGTCGGCCCCGGTTCGATCTGCACCACGCGCGTCGTCGCGGGCGTCGGCGTACCTCAGATCACGGCCGTGTACGAGGCATCCAAGGCCACGAAGCCGGCCGGCGTGCCGCTCATCGCCGACGGCGGCCTGCAGTACTCGGGCGACATCGCGAAGGCGCTCGTCGCCGGCGCCGACAGCGTCATGCTCGGCTCCCTCCTCGCCGGCACCGCAGAGAGCCCCGGAGAGCTCGTCTTCCAGAACGGCAAGCAGTTCAAGGCCTATCGCGGCATGGGCTCGCTCGGCGCACTGCAGACGCGAGGCCAGAAGACCTCGTACTCGAAAGACCGCTACTTCCAGGCGGATGTCCCGTCGGACGACAAGCTGATCCCCGAGGGCATCGAGGGCCAGGTGCCCTACCGCGGCCCGCTGTCGGCCGTCGCCTACCAGCTCATCGGGGGCCTCCGCCAGTCGATGTTCTACGTGGGAGCACGCACGATCGCCGAACTGAAGAGCAAGGGCAGGTTCGTGCGCATCACGCCGGCGGGGCTCAAGGAGTCCCACCCGCACGACGTGCAGATCGTCGTCGAGGCGCCGAACTACACGCGGTGACGGTCAGCGCCGTGCATCCGCCAGCCGCGTGATCGCTTCGGCGAGCACCTCCGGCGTGCAGCCGAAGTTCAGTCGGGCATGGCCGCCGCCGACGCTCGCACCGAACTGCGGGCCGATACCGAGGGCGACCTTCGCGTGTTCGAGCGCGTACGCGGCGGGGTCGTGACCCCAGCCGAGCGCCGACAGATCGAGCCACGCGAGGTAGGTGGCATCGGGGATCCGATAGCGAACGCCGGGCAGCTCATCGGCGAGGAGCTCGGCGAGCAGACGGCGGTTGTCGTCGAGGCTCGCGAGCACGCCGTCGAGCCATGGGCCGCCGTGCCGGAAGGCCGCGATGGTCGCGATCACCCCGAACTGGCTCATGCGCCACTCGACCTCGTACGGCAATGCGGTGCGAACCCGATCGCCGCGCTCGCTCGCGGTCACGATGAGCGCCGTCTTCAGCCCCGCGATGTTGAACGCCTTCGTGGCCGCCGTGACGGCGATGCCGTGCTCGCGTGCCGCGTCGGAGACCGTGAGGAAGGGCGTGTAGTCGACGCCCGGCTGCACGAGCGGTCCGTGCACCTCGTCGGAGATGACCGTCACGTCGTGTCGGGCCGCGATCTCGGCGAGGGCGGCCAGCTGCGAGGCATCCGGTACCAGGCCGATCGGATTGTGCGGGTTGCAGAGCACCATGGCCCTGGCGCCTGCGGCGAACGCCGCGTCGATGCCGGCGAGGTCGAGTGACCAGCCGTCGTCGATGCCGCCGAGCATCGGCACTTCGACGACCGTGCCGGATGCCTCGGTCACGAGATCGAAGAAGGGCGGGTAGATCGGCGGGGTGATGACGACGCCGTCGCCCGGAGCGGTGACCCGCCGCAGCAGCTCGACGATGCCCATGCTCACATCGCCGGTGCATCGCACACGGGCGGGGTCGACGTTCCAGCCGAGACGGGTCTCGGCGAAGCCCCGGAACGCTTCGGCCACCTGGAGGCTTCCGGCCGAGTAGCCCGTGTCGGAGCGGTCGACGGCCGCGTGCAGCGCCGCCTTGATCGGCTCGGCGAGCGGGTAGTCCATCTCGGCGACGGGCAGCGGCAGCACGTCGGCGGGGTAGAGGCGCCACTTCGCACTCGTTCGCGTGCGGAGGACGTCGAGAGGTTCTGCTGCGGTGCGTTGCATGCCTCCAGCTTGCCGCAGAACGGCGGCGGGTGGCAGGTGCAATCGGGGCCCGCTAGTCTGGAAGGCTGCCCGTCGGGCGGCGTCGGGGTGCACCCACCCGGCCGCGAACCGATCGGACGACGCATGGGATTCATCGACGTCAACGGCGTCTCGTTCTCGCTGCCCGACGGCCGGCCCCTGCTCGCCGACCTCGCCTTCCGCGTGACGGATGGCGCGACCACCGCGCTCATCGGCGCGAACGGCGCGGGCAAGTCGACGCTGCTGCGCATCATCCGCGGTGAGCTGCGGCCCGACGAGGGCAGCGTGCAGGTCGACGGCGGCCTCGGCGTGATGGATCAGTTCGTCGGCACCGGCGTCACGGCCCCCGGCACGGATGCAACGGTGCACGGTCTGCTCGTCTCGGTCGCGCCGACCAGGGTGCGTGCTGCGGCCGTCGAGCTCGAGGCATCCGAGAACGCACTCATCGAACGCGACGACACGGCCGCGCAGATGCGGTACGCCACCGCGCTCGCCGAATACGCGGAGGCCGGCGGCTACGACCAGGAGGTGGTGTGGGATCACTGCACGGTCGCGGCGCTCGGAATCCCGTTCGAGCGGGCGAAGTGGCGTGAGCTCGCGACGCTCTCGGGCGGCGAGCAGAAGCGGCTCGCGCTCGAGGCGCTCCTGCGCGGGCCCGAGCAGGTGCTGCTGCTCGACGAGCCCGACAACTCGCTCGACGTGCCCGGCAAGCGCTGGCTCGAATCTCAGCTGCGGACCACGCCGAAGACGGTGCTGCTCGTCTCGCACGACCGCGAGCTGCTCGCCCGTGCCGCCGACCGCATCGTGACCCTCGAGCTCGGCGCTGCCGGCAACACCGCGTGGGTGCACGGCGGCAGCTTCGAGGGGTACCACCGGGCTCGCGATGAGCGCTTCGAGCGCCTCGACGAGCTGCGCCGCCGGTGGGACGAGCAGCACGCTGCGCTGAAGACCCTCGTCGCCACGCTGAAGGTGAAGGCGACGTACAACGACGGGATGGCCTCCCGGTACCAGGCCGCGGTCACGCGTCTGCGCAGGTTCGAGGAGGCCGGGCCGCCCGAGGAGCGCCCGCCGGCGCAGGCCGTCTCGATGCGACTCCGCGGCTCGCGAACCGGCAAGCGCGCCGTCGTCGGCGAACGGCTCGAGCTCACGGGGCTCATGAAACCGTTCGACCTCGAGGTCTGGTACGGCGACCGCGTCGCGGTGCTCGGCTCGAACGGTTCGGGCAAGTCGCACTTCCTTCGGCTCCTCGCCGGCGGCGGCACCGAGCCCGATCGCACGCTCGGCCACGTCACGACGGTGGGAGAGGGGCTCGACCGGGTGCCGCACACCGGGCGTGCCGTGCTCGGTGCGCGAGTCGTGCCCGGCTGGTTCGCGCAGAATCACGAGCACCCCGAGTTCCGCGGTCGAACCCTCCTCGACATCCTGCATCGCGGCGACGCGAATCGCGACGGCATGGCGCGGGAGGCCGCGAGTTCGGCCCTCGACCGGTACGGGCTCGCGGCATCCGCGCTGCAGAGCTTCGACTCGCTCTCAGGCGGCCAGCAGGCGCGACTGCAGATCCTGCTGCTCGAGCTCTCGGGCGCGACACTGCTGCTGCTCGACGAACCGACCGACAACCTCGACCTGGTCTCGGCCGAAGCGCTCGAAGAGGGGCTGTCGCGCTTCGACGGCACGGTGCTCGCGGTCACGCACGACCGGTGGTTCGCGCGCGGCTTCGACCGGTTCATCGTCTTCGGCGGCGACGGCGAGGTCTACGAATCGGATGCCCCGGTGTGGGCTGACGGTCAGCACGGCGCAGCGGAGCTGCGACGGGCTTCCGTCAGAAAGGCGGCAGCCGTAGCGCTCGCGACGCGAAGCGTTGCGGAGCGTGCCACGGAAGACCGTGGAACGCGACACGGGTAGGGTTGAGTGGTGACCCAGGAGATCGAGATCGGCCGCTCCAAGCGGGGCCAGCGCGTCTATGCATTCGATGACATCGCGATCGTGCCGAGCCGGCGCACCCGCGATCCCGAAGATGTCTCGGTCGGTTGGTCCATCGACGCGTACCAGTTCGACATCCCCTTCCTCGCCGCCCCCATGGACTCCGTCGTCTCGCCGCAGACGGCCATCATGATGGGCCAGCTCGGCGGCCTCGGAGTGCTCGACCTCGAGGGACTCTGGACCCGGTACGAAGACCCCGAGCCCGTGCTCGCCGAGATCCGCAACCTCACGCCGGAGCGCGCGACCAGGCGCATGCAGCAGCTCTACTCCGAGCCGATCAAGCCCGAGCTCGTCACCGCGCGCCTCGCCGAGATCCGCGCCGCTGGGGTCACGGTCGCGGGTGCGCTCTCTCCGCAGCGCACACAGGAGCTCTACGAGACCGTCGTCGCCGCGGGCGTCGACCTCTTCGTGATCCGCGGCACCACGGTGTCGGCCGAGCACGTCTCGAAGAACCAGGAGCCGCTGAACCTCAAGAAGTTCATCTACGAGCTCGACGTGCCGGTCATCGTCGGCGGGGCCGCGACCTACACCGCGGCCCTGCACCTCATGCGCACGGGCGCCGCGGGCGTGCTCGTCGGCTTCGGCGGCGGGGCGGCATCGACGACGCGCGCCACGCTCGGCATCCACGCACCGATGGCCACGGCGGTGGCGGATGTCGCAGGTGCACGTCGTGACTACCTCGACGAGTCGGGCGGGCGCTACGTGCACGTCATCGCCGACGGCGGCGTCGGCAAGTCGGGCGACATCGTGAAGGCGATCGCGTGCGGCGCCGACGCGATCATGCTCGGCACGGCGCTGGCACGGGCGACGGATGCCCCGGGCGGCGGGTACCACTGGGGCGCCGAGGCGCACCATCCGAAGCTCCCGCGCGGCCAGCGAGTGCACGTCGGGCAGGTCGCCCCGCTCGAGGAGGTGCTCTACGGCCCGGCGCCGTCGGCCGACGGCGTGACGAACCTCGTCGGCGGCCTGAGGCGTTCGATGGCGACCACGGGGTACTCCGACCTCAAGGAGTTCCAGCGCGTCGACGTGATCGTCGCGCCGTACCAGTCGTCCTGACGCGCGTTCCGTAGCGCCATGGCGGGCGCTCGGGTAGCGTGGAAACGGATCGCGCAGCCTTGCCGTGAGGCCGCGGGGATGGGGAGCACGATGGCGACTCAGCAGTCGGCGAGACTCAAGCCGGTGACGCGTTCGACCAAGCTCGGGCCCGAGGAGCGAGCGGCCGCGATCACGCGGCTGAAGGAGAAGGAGCTCGACATCCTCGTGGTGGGCGGCGGCATCGTCGGCACCGGAGCCGCGCTCGACGCCGTGACCCGCGGATTGTCGACGGGCCTGCTCGAAGCCCGTGACTGGGCATCGGGCACCTCGAGTCGTTCATCGAAGCTCGTGCACGGCGGCATCCGCTATCTCGAACAGCTCGACTTCAGGCTCGTGCGCGAGGCGCTCATCGAACGCGGCTTGCTGTTGCAGCGCATCGCGCCGCACCTCGTCAAGCCCGTGCGGTTCCTGTATCCGCTGAAGACCCGTGTCATCGAGCGGTTCTACGTCGGCGCGGGCATGCTGCTCTACGACATCTTCAGCTACACGGGCGGGCGCCCGCCCGGGGTGCCGCATCACCGGCACCTCTCGAAACGGCAGGTGATGCGCGCCATCCCGTCGCTCTCGAAGGATGCGCTCGTCGGCGGCCTCACCTACTACGACGCGCAGGTCGACGACGCACGATACGTCGCCTCGCTCGCCCGCACCGCGTCGTTCTACGGCGCCCACGTCGCGAGCCGCGTCAAGGTCGAGGGCTTCATCAAGGTCGGTGAGCGCGTCGTCGGTGTGAAGGCGCACGACCTCGAGACCGACGAGCACTTCGAGGTGCGCGCCAAGCAGGTCGTGAACGCCACCGGCGTGTGGACGGATGACACGCAGCGCATGGTCGGCGAACGCGGCACGTTCAAGGTGCGCGCGTCCAAGGGGATCCACCTCGTCGTGCCGCGCGACCGCATCCAGTCGGCGATGGGCATGATCTTCCGCACCGAGAAGAGCGTGCTGTTCGTGATCCCGTGGGGCCGGCACTGGCTCATCGGCACGACCGATACCGACTGGAACCTCGACAAGGCGCACCCGGCGGCGACCGCAGCCGATATCGACTACCTCCTCGAGCACGTCAACTCCGTGCTCGGCATCCCGCTCACCAGGGAGGACGTCGAGGGCGTGTACGCGGGCCTGCGGCCACTGCTCGCCGGCGAGAGCGACCAGACTTCCAAGCTCTCGCGCGAGCACCTCGTCGCCCACACCGTTCCGGGGCTCGTCGTCATCGCGGGCGGCAAGTGGACCACCTACCGGGTCATGGCGAAGGATGCCATCGACGCCGCAGCAGACGCGCTCGACGGCAAGGTGCCGAAGTCGACCACGCAGGACATCCCGCTGCTCGGCGCCGAGGGCTACCAGGCGGCCTGGAACAAGCGCGGCAAGATCGCGCGTGCGTTCGACGTGCACAAGGTGCGCATCGAACACCTGCTGAACCGCTACGGCACGATGACCGACGAACTGCTCGACCTGATCCGTGACGACCCCTCGCTCGGCGAAGCGCTGCCGGGCGCCGACGACTACCTCGGTGCAGAGGTCGTCTACGCGGCGACGCACGAGGGCGCACTGCATCTCGACGACGTGCTCGCCCGACGCACTCGCATCTCGATCGAGGCGTGGGACCGGGGCGTCTCCGCCGCACCGGTCGCGGCGAGGCTCATGGGCAGGGCACTCGGATGGAACGAGGCTCGGCAGACACTCGAGGTCGAGCGTTACCTGCAGCGCGTCGAGGCCGAGCGCGCCTCGCAGGAGCAGCCAGATGACGAATCGGCCGACCGAGTGCGCCTCGAGGCTCCCGACATCGTGCAGGTGGACTGAGCACTCGGCCGGGCACCGGTGACCGCCCGGCGCGCAGATAGACTTGATCGCGTACGACCCCCAGAGATCGAGGAGCCTGCGCGATGGTCGAAGTCCGCCGAGTCGCCCTTCCCGGGGTCGGCGTGCTGCACTCGATCACAACGGCCGATGGAGCGGAAGTGTCGGTCGTGGCGCATCGCACCGGTTCGAGCGACCTCGTCTGCCGACGCGCCGGGGCGCCAGACGACAGCGGCACGGTCTCCCTGCGACTCGAGGAGGACGAGGCGCACACGGTTGCCGAACTCCTCGGCGGCACGCGCATCGTCGAGTCGATCGCAGAGCTCGAGGCTCTCCCCGGGGTTCCGATCGGCTGGGTCACCCTCGATGAAGACGATGCCATCGCCGGACGCCCGATCGGTGAGCTGCCTGCGGCATCCGGGGTCGCCGTCGTCGCCGTGGTGCGCGATGACCATGCGCATCCGTCGCCGGCGGACGACTTCGTGATGCGCTTCGGCGACACTCTCGTCGCGGTGGGCCCTGCAGAGGGCATCGAAGGGGTCTTCCGTGCCGTTCACACGGGCGCAGACGGAGACGCCGAGGCCTGATGCTGAAGATGATGCTGCGCCCGCGATGGGTGCTCGCACTGCTGCTTGCGCTGGGCATCGCCGCGGCCTTCGCGCTGCTCGGCCAATGGCAGCTCGAGCGCGCCGTCGAGTCCTCGGCCGTCGTCGAACGGCCGACCGAGAAGGTGCGCCCCTTCGCCGGCATCGCAGATCCCGACCGACCGACCGAGCAGGCCGTGACCGCCCAACTCGTCGAGGTGACGGGCACCGTGGTGCCCGGTGACACGGTCATCGTCGAAGGGCGATTGAACGACGCCGCCGCCGGGTACTGGCCCGTCGTGCACCTCGAAGTGACGGATGGCGCGCCGGGCGGGCTGCCCGTCGCGCTCGGCTGGGCGGCCGATGAACGCGCCGCCCACGAGGCCGCCGACGCATTCGAGCGGTCGATCGACCCGGCAGAACCGATCACGTTCGAGGGCCGGTTCCTGCCGAGCGAGGCGCCGATCGCCCCAGACCATGAGGGCGACCCGTTCTCGATGCAGACGGTCGCCGTGGCGCAGCTCATCAACGTCTGGGCCGACTACGACGACCGGCCCGTCTACTTCGGCTACGTCACCGCGGCCGAGGCGCCGGCCGGGCTCGACGCGATCGCCTCGCCGCCGCCCGAACAGGAGCAGCAGCTCGACTGGCTGAACGTCTTCTACGCGATCGAGTGGGCCGTCTTCGCCGGGTTCGCGATCTATCTCTGGTATCGCCTCGTGCGCGACGCCGTCGAACGCGAGCGCGAGGAGCAGCAGGCCGAGGCCGAGGCATCCGCTGACGCCGCGTAGACTGGCGTCATGCCCCTCGAGCCGAAATCCGCCGATCTGCCGCGCATTCGCGGGGCGCTGAAGTTCTACCAGGTCGCTTCGGTGATCACCGGTGTCATGCTCCTGCTGCTGTGCGCCGAGATGATCCTGAAGTACGCATTCCACCTCGAGCTCTACGCCTTCGGCGACCAAGGCGTGCTCGCCGTCACCCCGGTGATCGAGACGGCCGCCGGTCTCGAGTCGACCGGAACCGGCGTGAACCTCTCGACCGGCATCCTCATCGCCCACGGCTGGTTCTACGTCGTCTACCTCTTCAGCGACTTCCGGCTCTGGAGCCTCATGCGCTGGCCGTTCAGCCGCTTCATCATCATCGCGCTCGGCGGCATCGTGCCGTTGCTCTCGTTCTTCCTCGAGGCGCGCATCGGCCGCGAGGTGCGCGGCTACCTCGACCGCCGTGAGGCTGAGGCATCCGCGACTGCCGCATCCGCGACTGCCGCATCCGAGACCACCGACAACTCCGACACCGTGGAGGCCCAGCAGTGACCGATCAGCCCACCGAGCAGCGCCCGGTGCTCGTCGTCGACTTCGGCGCACAGTACGCGCAGCTCATCGCGCGGCGCGTGCGCGAGGCATCCGTCTACTCGGAGATCGTGCCGCACACGATCACCGCGGCCGAGGTCGCGGCGAAGAACCCGATCGGCATCGTGCTCTCGGGTGGGCCGTCGTCGGTCTACGAAGCCGGTGCGCCGGCGCTCGACGAGGGCATCCTGCGGCTCGGCGTTCCGACGCTCGGCATCTGCTACGGCTTCCAGGTCATGGCGCAGCAGCTCGGCGGCGAGGTCGCACATACCGGCCACCGCGAGTACGGGTCGACGGCCGTGACTGCGCGAACCGACGACGACAACGCGCTGCTCTCGGGCCAGCCGTCGGCCCAGACCGTGTGGATGAGTCACGGCGATTCCGTCGCGGTCGCCCCAGCGGGCTTCGAGGTCCTCGCCTCCACCGCCACGACTCCGGTCGCGGCGTTCGCGAACGACGAGCAGGGCTTCTACGGTGTGCAGTGGCATCCAGAGGTCAAGCACTCCGAGTACGGGCAGGATGTCATCGAGAACTTCCTGCACCGCGCGGCGGGCATCCCCGCCGACTGGAACTCGGGCAACGTCATCGCCGAACAGGTCGCTCGCATCCGCGAGCAGGTCGGCACCGGCCGGGTCATCGCGGGCCTCTCCGGCGGGGTCGACTCCGCTGTGGCAGCCGCCATCGTGCACGAGGCCGTCGGCGACCAGCTGATCTGCGTCTTCGTCGACCACGGGCTCCTCCGCAAAGACGAGCGCCGCCAGGTCGAGGTCGACTACGTCGCCGCCACTGGCATCCGCCTCGTCACCGTCGACGCGGTCGACACCTTCATCGACGCGCTCGCCGGGGTCAGCGACCCCGAGACCAAGCGGAAGATCATCGGCCGTGAGTTCATCCGCGCGTTCGAGGCTGCCGAGCGCGACCTCGTCGCCGAGGCGGAGTCCGACGGGCAGCCGATCCGGTTCCTCGTGCAGGGCACGCTCTACCCCGATGTCGTCGAGTCGGGCGGCGGCACCGGTGCCGCGAACATCAAGAGCCACCACAATGTCGGCGGGCTTCCCGAAGACCTGCAGTTCGAACTCGTCGAGCCGCTGCGCACCCTCTTCAAAGACGAGGTGCGCGCCATCGGTCGCGAGCTCGGGCTGCCTGAGGCGATCGTCGGCCGCCAGCCGTTTCCGGGGCCGGGCCTTGGAATCCGCATCGTGGGCGAGGTCACCCGTGATCGTCTCGATCTGCTCCGCGAGGCCGATGCCATCGCGCGCGCGGAACTGACCGCGGCCGGTCTCGACCAGGAGATCTGGCAGTGCCCCGTCGTGCTGCTCGCCGACGTGCGCTCGGTCGGCGTGCAGGGCGACGGCCGCACCTACGGTCATCCGATCGTGCTGCGCCCCGTCTCGTCGGAGGACGCGATGACCGCGGACTGGACCCGACTGCCCTACGACGTGCTCGCGAAGATCTCGAATCGCATCACCAATGAGGTGTCCGAGGTCAACCGCGTCGTGCTCGACGTCACGTCGAAGCCGCCGGGCACCATCGAGTGGGAGTGAGCACTCCGCGCTGAAATGCGCATCCTCACGCGGGCGGCGGCGGGGGCACGTTCCCAGCACTCTGCTGTTGATGCGCCACGCGCATCAACAGCAGAGTGCTGTGGCAGTGGGGGTGTTCCGTGCGGGACCGGCGCGTCCGGCGAGCCGCGGAGGTCTGGCCGGCAGCACCCGAAACGAAGAACGGCCGCCCGAGGGCGGCCGTTCTTGTTGCGCGGTGTCGAGGTCAGTCGCTCGACTGCGCGATCGCGAGCATGCGCAGAATCTCGAGGTAGAGCCAGATGACCGTGACCATGATGCCGAAGACACCCGACCACTCGAACTTCTTCGGTGCGCGGTTGCGCACGCCACGCTGGATGAAGTCGAAGTCGAGCACGAGCGAGTACGCCGCCATGATGACGACGAGCACGCCGAGGAGCAGGCCGATCGGGATGCCGAAGATCTCTGCCGAGCGCAGGCCGAACGCGTTGTCGGTCACGCCGAAGAGCATGAGGCCGAGGTTCACGAGCGAGAAGACGCCGTAGCCGACCATGGCGATGAGGAAGATCTTCGTCGCCTTCTTCGATGCGCGGATCTTGCCCGAGGCGAAGAGCGCGAGGGTGACGCCGACGACGACGAGGGTCGCGATGACGGCCTGCGTCACGATGCCTGGGAACTGCACCTCGTAGAAGGCCGAGATGCCGCCCACGAAGACGCCCTGCACGGCCGAGTAGGCGAGCACGAGGGCGGGCGAGGGCGACTTCTTGAAGATGTTGACGAGCGCGAGCACGAAGCCGACGATGCCGGCGCCGATCCAGAGGAACGGCATCGACTCGGCGGTGACCCAGCCGAGGGCAGCGCCGACGACGAGGAGACCGAATGCGACGGCCGACTTCTGGATGGTCGTCTCGATCGCCATGGTCTCGCCCGCGGGCGGGGTGGACGGCTGGTCGTACATCTCTTGCAGCTGCTGTGCGGAGACGTCTTGCGCGGCGGCCACGCCCCCTTGCGCGGAGAACGCGGAGTTCCGCGAGAAGGCGGGGTTGTCGAGAGCCATGGGTTTCCTCTGCTTTCGGCTGTGTGCGGGCTTCCAACCTACCCGAGTTATCCATGACAACGCCGTGAATTCCCACGGAATTCCCGCGCAGGCATACGCAGTGCTGGTTACGCTGGGCGGATGCAGCACGACGATGCGCCTCGCCCGCTCGTGATCGGGCACCGCGGCGCACCCGGGTACCGCCCCGAGCACACGCGATCGGCCTATGAACTGGCGTTCGCCCTCGGTGCCGATGCCGTTGAACCCGATATCGTCGCCACGCGCGACGGCGTGCTCGTGCTCCGCCACGAGAACGAGATCTCGGGCACCACCGATGTCGCGGACCGACCCGAGTTCGCCGGTCGGCGCACGACCCGCGAGATCGACGGCACCGCGCTCACCGGCTGGTTCACCGAGGACTTCACCTGGGCCGAGCTCGCGACGCTGCGTGCCCGCGAGCGCCTCGGGGCGCTGCGCCGGTCGAGCGCGAGCTTCGACGGCCGGTTCCCCCTCATCAGGCTCCGCGAACTCTTCGAGATCATCGACATCGCGGCCGACCAGCAGCGCCGGATGCTGCGCATGGTGGCCGAGTTCAAGCACGCCGCGCACTTCGACGCCCTCGGGTTGCCGCTCGACGAGTTGTTCCGGGCCGAGCTCGAGGCGGCCGGGTGGGGGCGCGGCGACGAGCGGCTCATCATGGAGGCGTTCGAGCCGACACTGCTCGAGCGACTCGGGGCTCGGGGCATCCGGGGCAAGCGGGTGCTGCTCATCGAGGGATCGGGTGCTCCGTGGGACCTCGTGCTCGAACAGGGCAAGGCCGCGCCGCGCTACGACTCCTTCGTGACCGAGGCCGGGCTGCTCGGGCTCGCCGGCCGCTTCGACGGAGTGAGCGTCGGCACGGCGCGGCTCGTCGGCGAGACGAGACGACAGCGAGCGGATGCCGCGGGCGCGCCCCTCAGCGGCGCCGAACTCGTCGATGCCGCGCACGCGGCCGACCTCGAGATCTACACCTGGACCCTGCGGCCCGAGAACCGGTTCCTCTCCGGGCGATTCCGGCGCGGCACCGTGCGGGCCGCGTTCGGCGACTGGGCGGGCGAGTTCGCCGAGATCATCGGCATGGGGGTCGACGGAGTGTTCGTCGATCACCCCGACCTCGGCGTCGACGTGCGCACGATGCTCTCCGAGGCTCGCTGAGCGTGCCGGAGCAGGACGGCGCCGACACCCGGTGCAGGACGCCACGTGATGCGACGCTGCCGGCGATCGCCGCGGCGCGGTTCGTTCGGGCACGGTGGGTCGACCGCATCGGCGGGGCGGCGAGCCTCGAGCGACGGCAGCGCCGCGGTCTCGAACGGCTGTTGCGCGAGCGGATGCCGCGTGCCGCCCACTACCGCGGCGGACTCGACCGGCTCGGAGACGCACCCGTCGTCGACAAGGCGACCGTGCTCGCCGACTTCTCCGGCTTCAACGTGCGGGGCATCCCGCTCGACACCGCGCTCGCCGAAGCGCGGGCGGCCGAAGCGAGCCGCGATTTCCGCGGCGAGCTGCCGGGCGGTGTGACGGTCGGCCTCTCGAGCGGCACCTCGGGGCGCCCGGGGGTCTTCCTCGTCGACCCCGCAGAGCGGATGCGCTGGGCGGGCACCGTGCTCGGCCGACTGCTCGACCGGCGGAGTCTCGTCCAGCTGGTGCAGCCGTGGCTGCCGCCGCTGCGCATCGCCTTCGCGCTGCGCGCGAACTCCAACCTCTACGAGTCGGTCGCGAGCCGTCGCCTGTCATTCGCCTTCGTCGATCTCGTCGCGCCGTTCGAACAGATCCGGCAGGGGGTGGCCGGTGCCCGACCCGATGTGCTCGTCGCCCCGTCGAGCCTGCTCGTCGAACTTGCGCGCGCCGGGCTTCGCGGCGAGCTCGGCATCGAGCCGCGGCTCGTCGTCGCCGTCGCCGAGGTGCTCGACGACGCCGACTCCGAACTCGTCGAATCGGCGTGGGGTGTACGGCCCCGGCGGGTCTACCAGGCGACCGAGGGGCTGCTGGCCCTCGACTGCGACCGTGGGCGGTTGCACCTGAACGAGCAGAGCATCGTCGTCGAATCGGAGTGGATCGACGGATCCGAGGTCGTGGGCGGGCGTTTCGTGCCCATCGTCACCGATTTCGATCGCAGCACGCAGCTCATCGTGCGGTACCGACTCGACGATGTGCTGCGGATGCCCGCCCGCGGGCAGCGGTGCGGCTGCGGAAATCCCGCCCGAGTGATCGACGCCGTCGAAGGGCGTGCCGACGAGGTCATCGAGGCATTCGCCCCCGACGGACGGGTCGTGCGCGTCTTTCCCGATGCGGTGCGACGCGCGATGACGACCGCCTCGACGGCGGAATGGGGCATCCGATGGGCGCCCGATGCGATCGAGGTCGCCATCGATCCGCTCGACCCCGAACACGCGCGCGCGGTTCGCGGCGTGCTCGCCCGACTCTTCGAGACGGTCGGGGCGGTGCTGCCCGAACTCGACGTCGTGGCGCTCGCGCCGCGGCAGCTCGGCGCGAAGCAGGTGCGCATCGCCCGCGCACATGCCGCGACACAGGAGGAGACCGCCGATGTCGTCTGAGCCCGTACGGATCCTCGTCACCGGAGCGACCGGGTTCGTCGGCGGTGCACTGCTGCGCGCGCTTCGCTGCCGGCCCGGTGCGGAGGCCCGTGGCATCGGACGACGACGGGTGCCCGATGGAGATATCGCGAGCATCGACCTCTGCCGACCCGTGACCGCGACGTTCGCGACCGAGTTCCGCCCCGACGTCATCGTGCACGCGGCGGCGCGCGCGAGCCAATGGGGCAGCCGCGCGCAGTTCGAAGCCCAGAACGTGGACGCGACCGCGAACGTACTCGACCTCGCGCGGCGCACGGGCCTGCCCCGAATCGTGTACGTCTCGTCGAGCTCCGTCTTCTACCGGCCGGCTGATCAGTACGACATCACCGAGGAGACGCCGATCGGGCCCGACTACCTGAACGACTACGCGCGCACGAAGCACGCAGGCGAGTTGCTGGTGCGCGAGTACCCGGGCGAGTGGGTGATCGCGCGGCCGCGCGCAGTGTTCGGGCCCGGCGACACGACCCTGCTGCCGCGGATCATCGCGGCAGCGGCGGCCGGGCGCCTGCCGTTCATCGGCGACGCGGCGGCACCCGCAGTCGGCGATCTCATCTACATCGACACGCTCGTCGACCAGCTCATCGCAGCAGCGCTGCGGCCGGGGCTCTCCGGCACCTGCGTGAACCTCACGAACGGCGAGCCGGTACCGCTCATGCCGACGATCGGGCGGATCCTCGCCGAGCTCGACCTTCCGGCTCCCACCCGGTACATCGGGCGCGGCACGGCGCTCGGACTCGCCGCCGCCGCCGAGACCGTGTGGCGCCTCGGCCGTCTTCGCGGCGAACCGCCCCTGACTCGGTACGCGGTCTGGCTGCTCGCCTCCTCGAAGACCTTCGACGTCTCGAACGCCGAGCGGTTGTTCGGGGCGCCGAGCGTTTCGATGGACGACGCGCTCGCCCGCACGATCGCCGCCGTGCGGAGCGATGCGAGGGCCACCCGATGAGACGCGCCGACCGCTTCGCCGTCGCCGCCGCCGTCGGGTACTCGGCTCTCATGCTCACGAAGGCCGCTGCCGCGGCGCTGGCCGTCGAGCGGCGCCGTGCGCGTCTGCGATCGGCCACGGGCGCCGCGGTGGCCCCGTCGGCCGTCACGATCGTGCAGCCGATCCTCTCGGGCGATCCGCAACTCGTCGACACCCTCGCGAACACCCTCGCGGTCGCGGGTGATTCGCCCGTGCTGTGGCTCGTCGACGCAGCGGACCCCGAGGGGCGTCGCACTGCGGAGGAGGCGGGCTCGCGGCATCCACTCGCCGCCGTGCGCATCGTCGACTGCCCGCCGTGCCCGCCTCGAGTCGGCCCGAAGACCTTCAAACTGCACCTCGCCGAATCGCTGATCGAGACCGACGCGTTCGCGGTCGTCGACGACGACACGCGGGTGACGGCCGAGGGCCTCGCGGCGCTCCGCGACGGGCTGCGAATCGCCGAGGTGAGCACCGGGCTCCCCAGCTATGTTCCGGGCGCCGGCATCTGGTCGCGCCTGCTCGCGCAGTTCGTCAACGACCAGGCCACGCTCTCGTACCTGCCCGCATCGGCGATCGGCGGACCGCGCACCATCAACGGCATGACCTGGGCGATGCGACTCGACACGCTCGAGCGGATCGGCGGCTTCTCGCCGTTGCTGCCACTGCTCGCCGACGATCTCGCGGTGGCGACCCGAGTGCGCGAGACGGGCGGCTCGATCGATCAGAGCGAGGTCGTGCAGTTCGTCTCGACGACCGTCGACGGCGGGCGCCGGTACGGCGATCTCATGCATCGCTGGATGGTCTTCGCGACGCTCCTGCTCCGTGCCGAGCGCCCGGTGCGGCGTGCGGGCATCGCGGCCGGGTATGCGGTGCCGGCGGTGCTGCTCGGCGCGCTCGTGGCAGCGAGTGCCGTGCGACCGACGACGGCGCGTGTCACGGCGCTCGCCGGCACCCTGGCACTGCGTTCCGCGATCATCGCAGCCGTGCAGCGCATCGTCGCCGGGCGGTTCCGGCACGACCCGGTGCTGTCGCTCGCCGGCGAACTCGTGCTGCCGGTGCAGTTCGGCCGGGCGCTCGCCGACCGTCGCATCGTGTGGCGGGGCCGGCGATATCTCGTGCATGCCAACGATCGCTTCGAAGAGGCACCGCGATGACGCTCGGAGTCTGCTTTCTGACCGGCCGCAGCGACCGCGCGAACTCGGCGCTCTCGCCCGCTCAGCAGGCCTTTCTCGATGGCCTCCCGCTCGCCCCGGAGGAGCGTGTCGGGGTGAATTTCCCCTACTTGCCGGCGAGCGGACCGTGGCGCCGTACTCCGCTGCCGGTCGCGAGCGCACGAAACGTTCGCGACTACTTCGCGTCGCGGCGACCCGCGTTCGCCCTCATGTACTCCGCCGCCGTTCGCGCGGTGCTCACGGCGACCGATCGCACCCTCGTGCTCGCCGGGAGCTGCGGGCTCGAGCTCCTCGCGAACCTCGAGCTCGACGACGACGCACTCGCCCGGGTGCACGTCGTGGCCTACGGGCCGGTGGCGAGGTCGCTGCCGCGCGCCGCGACGGTCGAGACCGTGACCGGGCGCTCCGACGCGCTGGCCCGGCGCTCGACCGGTGCCCCCGACCACGAGATCGACGGGCATCATCTCGACTACCTCTCGTCGCCGGAGCTGCGCGCCGTCGTCGTCGCCGCGATCGCGCGGCTGCGCGCAGAACAGGACGTGCGCCGATGACGGGTCACGTCGAACTCGTGTCACCGCCCTTCGCGGGCCACCTGCACCCGATGCTCGGCATCGGCGCCGAACTGGTGCGGCGAGGGGTGCCGGTGCGTGTCGTCAGCACCGGATCGGCGCGTGCCGAGATCGAGGCGGCCGGCCTGCCGGCGGTGGCGCTCGAAAGCGCCGACGATCGGGTGATCGCCGCGATCGTCGACCCGCCCGAGCGCATCGGGGCGAACCCGGTGCGACTGCACCGGCAGTTCCGCGGCACGCTCGGAGTGCTCGCCACGATCAGCGAGGAACTCGATCGGCGATACCTGGAGGAGCTGCCCGCGATCGTCGTCGCCGATTTCACCCTGCCGGTCGCCGGCATGGCCGCGAGGCGCCACGGCGCCCGGTGGTTCACCGCGATACCCTCACCCGCCGCGATCGGCTCGGTCGACGGCACCCCGGCGTACTTTGGCGGTTGGTCGCCGCCTCGCGGGCTCTCAGGCCGGGCGAGGGATGCCGCCGGCCGAGGGGCGGCTCGCGCGTTCAAGCGCGGGGTCTTCGCCATGAACGCGGCACGGCTGCGGGCGCTCGGGTTCTCGGGGGCGTTCCGGCACGATGGCACCGAGCAGGTCTACTCGCCCGACACCGTGCTCGGTCTCGGGCTCGCGGAACTCGAGCTGCAGCGCACCTGGCCGCCCGCGATGCGGTTCGTCGGACCGGTGCGCTACACGCCGCCGGGCCGTCCGGGAGCGTGGGGTGCGCCGGCATCCTCAGATCGCGAACCGCACGCCTCGTCGCCGGATGCCGCGGCGCCGCGCCGACCTCGCGTGCTCGTCTCCTGCGGCACGCACCTGGCGGGCACGAAAGCCGAACTGCTCGAGACCGCCGAGCTGGTGGCCGAACTCCTGCCCGGGGTGCACCTCGAGATGACGCTCGGCGGAACGCGGGCGAACGGCGGCGGCGACCTGACGCGAGTCCGGCTCCTCGAGTATGCCGACTACGGCGAACTCGGCGGCTACGATGCGGTCGTCCACCATGGCGGCGCAGGCATCGTGCACGCCGCGCTCGCCGCGGGCCTGCCCGCCGTCGTGGTTCCCATCGACTACGATCAGCCCGACCTCGCCGCGCGTCTCGTGCACCATGGGCTCGCCGAACGGCTCTCGCCCGCCGAGTTACGGGGGGCTTCCGGAGCAGCCAGGCTCGCCGCGGCGATCGAACGGGCGCTCGCCCCGGCCGAGGCGCGGCGGCGCGCCCTCGAGCGATTCCGGCTGGCGAGCGGCGAGCACGACGGTGCGGCGGGGGCCGCTGATCTGATCGAGGAGGCATGGGTGTCGGGAGCGGGAGTCGGCGACGAATCGGGCGGGGTACGCAGATGACGCTCGTGACCGAGCGGCCGCAGCGAACGGATGCCGCGCGCTGGACGACCTCGGCCCGCATCGCGGGTCTCGGGGTCTACCTGCCTGAGCACTGGCGCTCGACGAGCGAGACCGAAGCGCGCATCGCCGCTGCGAACCCCGGACTCGGGCTGCCGACCGGCATCATCGCCCGTCTCACCGGCGTGCGCGGCGTGCACGTGCGGCCTGAGGGGTGGCAGACCTCCGACCTCGCGGTGGCCGCTGCGCGGAAGGCACTCGCCGATGCCCCCGGACCGATCGACCTGCTCGTCTTCGCCTCGGCGAGCCAAGACCTCATCGAGCCGGCGACCGCGCACATCGTGGCGGCGAAGCTCGGGCTGTCGGCAGCGGTCATGGACGTGAAGAACGCGTGCAACAGCCTGCTCGTCGGCATGCAGGTCGCCGAGGCGCTCATCGCGACCGGGCAGGCGCGGCGAGCCCTCGTCGTGAGCGGCGAGCAGCCCTCGCACGCGGTGCGCTGGAAGCTCGCCGGCAACGCGCAGTTCCTGCGCTCCTTCCCCGGCTACACCATGAGCGACGGCGGGGCCGCAGTGGTGCTCGAATCGAGCGAACGATCGGGCGCCGGCATCATCGGCTCCCGGTTCAGTGCGCACTCGCAGTACTGGGACGTCGGCACGCTGCCGACCGGCGGTTCGATCAACCCGCACGCGGTCGGGGGCAGCTACTTCGACATGGACGGGCGCGCCCTCGAGCGAGCCTTCCGTCGTGTCGGGCTCGGCATCTTCCATGAGACGCTCGCCGGTGCAGGCCTGCGAACCGGGGATCTCGCGTTCGTCGCCGTGCATCAGGTCGCGCTGCCGATGCATCGCCGTATCGTCGACCTGCTCGGCGTCGATCCCGCGATCACCGAGGAGACGATCTCGGCGCACGGCAACCTCGCGAGCGTCTCCCTGCCCGTGCAGCTCGAACGCGCACTCGGACGGGGACGGATCCGATCCGGTGACCTCGTCGCGCTCGTCGGTCTCGCGGGCGGCATCAGCCTGGGCGTGACGGTGATGAGGTGGTGACGCGCGCAGCTGCGCCGGATCGCACCGCGATGCGATGGGAGGAGCGCGTGATGCGCGCGGCGCATCCGCTCGCCTACCCGATGCTCGCGAGCATCACGCGTCCGGTGCTCCGGGTGCCCGGCCTCGGCACGGTCGTGACGGATGCCGCGTTGCTGCGCGCCGTGCTCATGGACACCGCCTCGTTCGCGAAGACCGGCCCGGGGTCGCCGAGCGAGCTCTGGACGCCCGTGCTCGGACCGCGGGTGCTGCTGAACATGGAGGGGGCCGACCACCTCGAACTGCGGCGGCGGCTCGCGCCGCTCTTCACGCCGGCCGCGGTGAGCGCGATCGTCGATCGCACGCTCGGCGAGCCGTACGCGTCGCTGCGGGAACGACTCGAAGCGGGAGAGCGGGTCGAACTGGTCGCCGAGGCGCGCCGGTGTGCCAGCTCCGTGATTTCGGCCCTCGTCGGCCTGCCGGCCTCGGTCGTCGACGACCGGCTCTTCCGCCGGATCGCCACGGTGACGGGTGCCGTGCGGCTCTCTCGGCCGCGGATGACGCCGGCGCAGGTGCGCCATGCGCGTGGTGTCATGGCCGAGCTGACCGGCCATGCCGCGGCGGCATGGCGGCGAGGCGACCCCGAGACCGTGCCGGGTCGCATGCGCGAGCTCGGCCTCGACGAGCAGGAGTCGCTCGGCGCCGTCGGCGCCTTCGTGCTGACGGGCACCGAGACGCTCGTCGCCTACCTGCCCCGGATCATCTGCCTGCTGGCGGACACCGGATGGCTCCGCCGTCTCTCCGGCGATCGCGGTCATGTCGATGCGGCCATCGCGGAGGGCCTCCGCGTGACGACCCCGTCGCCCGTCATGCTGCGGAGCGTGGCGCGTGAGGCCCGCGTCGGCGACGTGGTCGTACGTCCCGGCGAACGGATCGTGCTCGCGACCTTCCTCGCCGATCGGATCGCGCCCGGGTTCGATCCGATCGGAAACCCGGCCGCGAGTCTCCGTCAGCTCTGGTTCGGTGCCGGTGCCCATTTCTGCCTCGGCGCCCCGCTCGCGATGGCGCAGATCCGCGGCATGCTCACGGCGGTGCTCGATGCCGAGGCTGTGCGCCCGCTCGCGGTGCATTCGCGCCGCGCGGCACGCGGAGTGCTGATTCCGGGCTATCGGAGCGTCGTGCTCGGCGGGGTGTCGGAGGCCGCGACGGCCTGACGCCTCACCACGCCGCGACGAGCTCGATGCCCTCCGCCTCGATCGCCGATCGGAACCGGTCGTCGCGGAGCACGGCGAGCTCCCATGTGCGAACGACCCCGTCGGTGCCGACGACCGCGTGCTCGGGCGCGGGGTGCATGAAGATCTCGCTCGTGCCATCGGGAAGCGCCCCGAGGATGCGGAGGTAGTCGTCGAGAAGCGCGTCGTAGCCGCCGAGTTGCGCGGCGGACCGGCGGTTCGTCGCGATCGCGGCGGGGATGCGCACGCCGAGCGCGTCGGCCGCTTCCACGCCGCCCGCGTGCACCGAGGCAGCGTCGGCCTGGGGAGGGCCGCCGAGGTAGAGCGTCGGATCGCGTGGGAGCCGGAATCCCAAGCCGTGGCGCGCCGAGAGTCCGAGGGCCTCGCCGATGAACGATCGCCCCGTGAGGCCGTACAGCGTGCCGGCGTGCGAATCGAGGGCGAGCGGTCGGATGCCCCAGCCCTGCAGGCGCCGGAGCTGCGCATCGAGCTCGTCGGCGACCTCGGCGGCATCCGCCCCGGCGCCCACGTCGTCGGGGTCGAACGGCAGCACGCCGTCGCCCGAGACGAGCGAGGGTGCCGCGAGGATCGGGTGCCAGCCGGCGAGCCCGCGCTCGCTCGAGAGCGTCGCGTGCAGGCGCGCCGCGATGCCCGCGTCGGCGACGGCCCTCGCCGCGGCCTCTGCCCCGGGCGCGACGACGATGACCGTCGCCGCCGTGATCGCTCCCTCGGCGGCCAGAGCCGCGATCTCGGCGGCGCTGCCGGTCTCACGGCCGAGGTCGTCGGCCGTCAGCACGAGTCGTCGGGTCATTGCGCGGTCTCGTCGTCGGACGCGGTGCCGCGCACCGTGGCGAGCGTCATCTCGCCGTCGGCCTCCGCTTCGGAGAGGCTGTCGGGAACCCGGATGAAGCGAGCGAGCACGGCCCCGATCACGCAGAGGATGAACGGATAGACGCAGAGGTAGACGCGCCATGCGACATCCGCTCGGCTGCCGGGGTCGTCGCCGGAGTTGTAGCCGAAGACGATGCCGAGTGAGGCGAGGGCAAGGCCCGTGATGATGCCGTTCAGGCGCCCGAAGAAGCCGAAGGCCGAGAGGAAGAGCCCCTCGCGGTGCTGACCGTGACGGCGGGCGTCGTCGTCGAGCACGCGGGCCACGATGAGATCGTTCGTGGCGAGCATGCCCGAGTAACCGGCTCCGACGAGGAGTCCGGCCAGGAGGGCGGTCACGAGGTCGACCGCGAAGAAGAGCGGAATGAAGCTGAGTGCGAGGATGACGAACGCGAGTCGCCAGGTGAACGCCGCGCCCTTGCGCCGGATCACGCGCGTCCAGACGACGAGCCCGGCCGCCGAACAGAGGATGACGGTGGCCTGGAGATAGAGCGCGTTCGCGACGGGCAGGCCGAGGGAGTAGCGCACGTAGAGCTGGAGGCCCGCGAGCACGAGGGCCATGGCGCTCGCGTAACAGGCGCCCGCGACGCCGATCGACCAGAACCTCGGGTTGCGGATGATCGTGAGGAGCGTCGCGAAGAAGCGCGGCCGCGCGCCGGCGGCGTAGCGCGGGTTCTCCTTCGCGCTGAACGCCATGAACAGGATGACGGCCGTGGCGATCGCGCCGTAGATGACCGCGGTCGTGGTGAACCCGACCGTCGTGTCTTCGGTGCCGAAGACGGAGGTCGTCAGCAGCGGCGTCACGGCGAGCGAGATCACGAGGGCGACGAGCTGGAAACCCTGTCGCAGCGAGTTCGCGACCGCGCGCTTGCGCTCGCGCGGGAAGAGCTCGGGCAGGAGCGCCCCGTAGTTGGCGTTCAACATCGAGTCGAATGCCTCGCAGAGGATCGCGAAGATCGCGAACCACAGCACGAGGCCGAGTCCCTCGAGGGAGTCGGGCGCGGAGAAGAAGGCGATCATGCTCGCGGCGAGGAGGGGAGCGCCGATGACGAGCCACGGGCGGCGGCGACCCCAGCGGGTGCGGGTGCGGTCGGAGAGGAAGCCGAGCACCGGATTGTCGACGGCGTCGATCACCGAATAGACGATCATGACGCCCGCGTACACGCGCACGTCGAGTCCGAGGATGTCGACGTAGTACAGGATCATCGAACCCTTGATCATGTTGATCGGGATCGAGGTGCCGAACATGCCGATGGCGTAGCGCCAGGGGGCCGTGGCTGGGGGAGGCGTCGTCTCGGCGCGTTCGGTCATCGTCGTCCTTCGCTGGGGGCACGCAAATGTTACGACATTCTGAGGATGTCCGTCGATGGGGGCACCGGAGCCCGCCGGGGCGATGTCGGCGGCCGCGCCTAGACTTGAACGGACATGACGCTGATCCTCGACCCCGACGACCCGGCCGGCTGGCGCGAGGCGCCGACCGCGACCTCCGACGGCCATTCCGGCTCCCGACTGACCGACGGGCTCAATCCCGAGCAGCGCGAGGCGGTCGAGTACCGCGGGCCCGCGCTCCTCATCGTCGCGGGCGCCGGCTCCGGCAAGACCCGTGTGCTGACCCACCGCATCGCGAGCCTCATCGAGAGCCGTGAGGCGTGGCCGAGTCAGATCCTCGCGATCACCTTCACGAACAAGGCGGCCTCCGAGATGCGAGAGCGCGTCCAGGCGCTCCTCGGCGAGAGCGCCTCGGGCATGTGGATCTCGACGTTCCACTCCGCGTGCGTGCGCATCCTCCGCCGCGAAGCCGAGTCGATCGGTCTGTCGTCGACGTTCACGATCTACGACTCGGCCGACCAGCGGACGATCCTCAAGCGCATCATCAAAGAACTCGACGCCGACACGCTGGGCTTCACGCCGGCAAGCGCACAGGCCAAGATCTCGAAGCTCAAGAACGAACTCGCCGACGTCGAGACCCACGCGCGAAATGCCAACACGAACGACCCGCAAGAGGTCATGTTCCTCGAGATCTTCCGTCAGTACACGCAGCGGCTGCGTGCGGCGAGCGCCCTCGACTTCGATGACCTCATCGCCGAGACGGTCTACCTCTTCCGAGCCTTCCCGAAGGTCGCAGCGCTCTACCAGCGGCGATTCCGGCATCTTCTCGTCGACGAGTACCAAGACACGAACCACGCCCAATACTCGCTCATCCACGAGCTCACGAGAGCAGTGCCGCGCGAGGTGGTCTCCGAGCTCGACGAGCACGGCATCCTGGTGCGCGGGCTGACGGATGCCTCGGGGTCGATCCCGGGGGCGAGCCTCACGGTCGTCGGCGACTCCGACCAGTCGATCTACGCGTTCCGCGGCGCAGACATCCGCAACATCTCGGAGTTCGAGCGCGACTTCCCGGGTGCCAAGGTCGTGCTCCTCGAGCAGAACTACCGCTCGACGCAGAACATCCTCTCTGCGGCGAACGCCGTCATCTCGAACAACTTCGACCGTAAAGAGAAGAAACTCTGGACAGCCGACGGCGATGGCGAGCAGATCACGGGCTACACGGGGTATACGGCGCACGACGAGGCGCAGTTCGTGGCCGATGAGATCGAGTCGTTGCACCGCACGGGCATCGCCTATCGAGACATCGCGGTCTTCTACCGCACCAATGCGCAGACGCGCGCGCTGGAGGAGATCTTCGTGCGCTCCGCACTGCCGTACCGCGTCGTCGGCGGTACGAAGTTCTACGAACGCGCCGAGATCAAAGACGCGATGGCCTACCTCATCGCCGTGGCGAACCCCGTCGACGAGCTCGCCCTCCGACGCATCCTGAACACGCCGAAGCGCGGCATCGGGCCGGCGACCGAGACGGCGCTCGCGTCGTTCGCCGAGCAGAACGAGCTCACCTTCCGGCAGGCGATGCGAGCCGCCGACGGGCTCGGCCTCGGGCCGAAGGTGACCGGGGCCATCGCGGCGCTCGCGAGCGTGCTCGATGAGGCCGCGGCGATGCTCGTGCCCTCGGCCGAGGGCATCGAGGCCGGCACGAACGTCGGGGCCGCCAAGGTGTCCGACGTGCTCGTCTTCCTCGTGGAGCGATCGGGCCTGCTCGATGCGCTGCGCAACAGCCGCGACCCGCAAGACGAGACCCGAGCTGAGAACGTCGAGGAGCTCGTCGCGCAGACCCGCGACTTCGATCGCGAGAACCCCGGTGCGACACTCGTCGACTTCCTCACCCAGGTCTCGCTCGTGGCCGCAGCAGACGAGCTCGACGACGCATCCGGCACCGTCTCGCTCATGACGCTGCACACGGCCAAGGGTCTCGAGTACCACGCCGTCTTCGTCACCGGCATCGAAGAGGGGTTGCTGCCGCACCAGATGTCGGCCTCCGAGCCGGGCGGCCCGGCAGAGGAGCGACGCCTCTTCTACGTCGGCATCACCCGGGCCCGCAAGCGCCTCTACCTCTCGCTCGCGATGAGCCGGGCCCAGTTCGGCGAGGTCGCCGTGGCGATGCCGTCGCGCTATCTGCAGGAGATTCCAGAGGGGCTCATCGACTGGCGCCAGTCGCCTGGCATGGCGACCTCGCGCGGCGGCACGCAGCCGCGCGCGCTGAACGCCCGTCGCGGTGCGCCCGGCGGGGCGTGGGGCACGCGCGATCGCGACCTCGAGCGGTTCAGCGTGACGAGGGCCGACAAGCCGAAGACCGAGTGGGCCAATCGGGTCACCGGCACCGTGCGCGACAACGGCGACCTCACCCTTGCGGCCGGTGACCGTATCCGCCACACCGACTTCGGCGAGGGCAAGGTCAGCCAGGTCACGGGTGAGGGCACGAAGCGCATCGCCCACGTCGACTTCGACACCGCGGGCCGGAAGAAACTCCTCATCAAGATCGCGCCGATCGAGAAGTTGTGACCTGGCCGACGCGAGCGCGGCGCACCGTGTACGAGAACCAGTGGATCACCGTCACCGAAGACGCGGTCGCGAGGCCCGACGGCAGCGACGGCATCTACGGTGTCGTCGAGCTCCGCAACGATGCCGTGTTCGTCGTCGCGATGACCGATGACGATGAAGTGCTCCTCGTCACGATCGACCGGCATACCGTCGGCACCTCGATCGAGGTGCCGGCGGGCGGCACCGACGGCGAGGACCCGCTCGTCGCGGCCCGACGGGAGCTCCTCGAGGAGACCGGCCACGAAGCGGCGGAGTGGCGCGAGATCGGGCGCATGAATGCCCTGAACGGCATCTGCCGCGCCGCTGAGATCGTGTATCTCGCGACCGGCGTGCGGCGCGTGGCATCCGTCGCCGAATCGCAGGCCGAGGAGGGCATCAGCGGCGTTCGAGCCGTGCCCTTCGCCGAGGTCATCCGCATGGTGGCAGCAGGTGAGATCACCGACGGCGAGACGGTCGCCGCGCTCCTCTACGCGGCCTCGGCGCTCGGCCGGATCAGCTGACGCTCACGGTGGGGCTCTGGCATTCGCGCGGATCATTGTGTAGTATTCATGCTACATTTCGTAGTCTTGTCCATTCGATGGTGAGGGGCGTTCCATGGGTGCCGAACCGGTCGTCGACGTACGCGGCCTTCGCATGGAGTACGCGGGTCGAACCGTGCTCGATGACATCGATCTGCGCATCGACCGCGGTGAGGTGGTCGCGCTGCTCGGCCCGAACGGCGCAGGCAAGACCACCACCATCGAGATCCTCGAGGGATTCCGTCAACGCGTGGGCGGCGAGGTCTCGGTACTGGGCGACGATCCCGAACGAGCCGGCGACGCATGGCGGGCGAAGGTCGGCGTCGTTCTGCAGTCGTGGCGCGATCACGGGCGCTGGCGTGTCGGTCAGTTGCTCCAGCAGTTCGGTGCGCTGTATGAGCCGTACTCGCGACCAGGCCGCGCGGGACCCTACCGCGCCGGAGAGCTGCTCGACCTCGTCGGGCTCGCCGGCCATCGCGACGTCCAGGTGCGGTCCCTCTCAGGCGGGCAGCGCCGCCGCCTCGACGTGGCGATCGGGCTCGTCGGCAGGCCCGAGCTGCTGTTCCTCGACGAGCCGACCACGGGCTTCGACCCGGTCGCCCGGCACGAGTTCCACGAACTCGTCCACCGGCTGAGCGACTTCGACGACACGACTGTGCTGCTCACGACCCACGACCTCGCCGAGGCCGAGAAGATCGCCGGTCGCATCCTCATCCTCGACAGCGGCCGCATCGTGGCCGACGGCAGCGCCGTGGCGCTCGCGGGCGAGGTCGCCGGCGCGAGTGAGATCACCTGGCGGGAGGACGGTGTGCGCCACGTGCACAGCGCCGCCGATCCCGTGCCGTTCGTGCGCGAACTGCTCGACCGCCCGGCTGTCGAGATCACCGAGTTGCAGGTGCGCGCTCAGACGCTCGAAGAGACCTACCTCGCGATGGTGGCGCGCCGCGAAGCAGTGACGGTCGGCGGCGCCGTCGAGGAGTTGGGAACGGTATGAATGCCAACGTCACTGCTGCCCGCGCGGGAATCCGGCGCGGCATCACGGAACACCGGATCTCGCTGAGCACCCCGAGCGAGACCGCATTCATGGTCATCGGTCTCGTCGCGGTGGGCATCGTCCTCTGGCTCAACCGCGACAACGAGATCGTGCCGGGTTTCGGCACCGCGTTGTTCATCGTGCCGAGCATCATCACCATCCAGTTGCTGTTCATCACCTGCTACGGCCTTGCGACGGTCGTCGTCACCGAGCGCGAAGACGGAACGCTCATCCGCGCCCGATCGCTCCCCAACGGACTGCGCGTGTACTCGACGGGAATCCTCACGCGCACGATGTGCGAGCTCGTCGAGACGATCGTGCTGACGATCGTCATCGCCGCCGTGATCCTCGGCGGATCGCTCGGGGTCGACGGCACGGGCTTCGTCGTGATCGCCGGCATGCTGATCCTCGGCACCGTCGCGCTCACGACCTTCGGTTTCGTGATCGGCACCGTCTTCCGCAATCCGCGCTCGGTCGGCGGCTGGGGATTTCTCATGGTCGGGGTCCTCGCGTACGTCTCGGGCCTCATTCAGCCGCTCGCCTCGATGCCGGGGTGGGTGCAGGTGATCGGGCAGGGGTCGCCCCTCTACTGGATCGGGCACGCCTTCCGCGCCGCGTTCCTCCCCGAGTCGGCCGGCGCGTTCGAGCTCGGAGGCGGCTGGCAACTCGGCATCGCCTTCGCGGTCGTGGGTGCCTGGGCCGTCGCGGGACTCCTGCTCGCACCGGTGCTGCTGCGGCGGGTCGCCCGCCGTGAGACGGGGTCGGCGATCGAGGCGCGGCGGCAGGCCGCGTTGCAGCGCGTATGACCGTCGAGAGCGAGTCGCCGGGCGCTCGCGCGGGCCGCCGAAGCGGCGCCGACGGCGTGCACAACCGCGTTGCGATGCTCCGCACCGAACGCCGGGTCTCGCGGCGCGAGCTCGCCGATGCGATCGGAGTGCACTACCAGACCGTCGGCTACCTCGAGCGCGGTGAGTTCAACCCGAGCCTGCACCTCGCATTGCGGATCGCGCGGTTCTTCGAGGTTCCGGTCGAGTTCGTCTTCTCGCTCGACGAGTTCGCGCGCATCGGCCCGAATGACGGGTGAGCGGCGGGTTCGGTGCCGATCGCAAGGGGAGTAGCATGGACGGCGGCCCGTGCGGTTGTCTCGACTTCGAGAGATCCATGGTCGGGCCGACACCCACCAGCCCCTGTGCGCTCTCGCGCGTGCGGATCGATTGGAAGTAGAGCGTGGATCTTTACGAGTACCAGGCCAGAGACCTGTTCGAGAGGTACGGGGTCCCCGTGCTTCCGGGCATCGTCGCCGACACCGCCGACGAGGTTCGCGCGGCCGCTGAGAAGCTCGGCGGCGTCGTGGTCGTCAAGGCCCAGGTGAAGACGGGCGGCCGCGGCAAGGCCGGCGGCGTCAAGGTCGCGAAGACCCCAGATGAGGCGTACGAGGCCGCGAAGGCGATCCTCGGTCTCGACATCAAGGGCCACATCGTCAAGCGGGTCATGGTCGCCGGCGGCGCACGCATCGCCCAGGAGTTCTACTTCTCGGTGCTGCTCGACCGTGCCAACCGGTCATACCTCTCGCTCACGAGCGTCGAGGGCGGCATGGAGATCGAGGTGCTCGCGGTCGAGAAGCCCGAGGCGCTCGCGCGCATCGAGGTCGACCCGATCGCGGGTGTCGACGTCGCGAAGGCCCGCGAGATCGCGGTCGCCGCGAACTTCCCGACCGAACTCGTCGACAAGGTCGCCGACGTCTTCGTGAAGCTCTACGAGGTCTACAAGGGCGAAGACGCGACGCTGGTCGAGGTCAACCCGCTGATCCTCGACGAAGACGGCAACGTCGTCGCGCTCGACGGCAAGGTCTCGCTCGACGAGAACGCCGAGTTCCGTCACCCGAACCATGCGCTGCTCGAAGACCGGGCCGCCGCAGACCCGCTCGAGGCCGCGGCGAAGGAGCTCGACCTCAACTACGTCAAGCTCGACGGCGAGGTCGGCATCATCGGCAACGGCGCGGGCCTCGTCATGTCGACGCTCGACGTGGTCGCCTACGCCGGTGAGAACCACGGCGGCGTCAAGCCCGCCAACTTCCTCGACATCGGCGGCGGCGCCTCGGCCGAGGTCATGGCCAACGGCCTCGGCATCATCCTCGGCGACCCGCAGGTCAAGAGCGTGTTCGTGAACGTCTTCGGCGGCATCACGGCGTGCGACCAGGTCGCCAAGGGCATCGTGGGAGCGCTCGCCGAGCTCGGCTCGACCGCGAACAAGCCGCTCGTCGTGCGGCTCGACGGCAACAACGTCGTCGAGGGCCGTCGCATCCTCGAGGAGGCAGCGCACCCGCTGGTGACCCTCGCCGAGAACATGGACCAGGGTGCCGCCAAGGCGGCCGAGCTGGCGAACGCCGCGTAAGCAGAAGGATTCAGACATGACGATCTTCCTCAACAAGGACTCCAAGGTCATCGTCCAGGGCATCACCGGCGGCGAGGGCTCGAAGCACACGTCGCGCATGCTCGCGGCGGGCACCCAGGTGGTCGGCGGCGTGAACGCGCGCAAGGCCGGCACGACGGTGCTGCACAACGATGCAGCGGGCAACCCGGTCGAGCTGCCGGTGTTCGCATCGGTCGCCGAGGCGATGGCCGAGACGGGGGCGGATGTCTCCATCGCCTTCGTTCCGCCGGCCTTCACGAAGGACGCGGTGGTCGAGGCGATCGACGCCGCGATCCCGCTCCTCGTCATCATCACCGAGGGCGTGCCCGTGCAGGACTCGGCCGAGTTCTGGGCCTACGCCACGCAGAAGGGCAACGCCACCCGCATCATCGGGCCGAACTGCCCCGGCATCATCAGCCCCGGCGAGGCGCTCGTCGGCATCACTCCGGCGAACATCACCGGCAAGGGACCGATCGGCCTCGTGTCGAAGTCGGGCACGCTCACGTACCAGATGATGTACGAACTGCGCGATCTCGGCTTCTCGACCGCGATCGGCATCGGCGGCGACCCGGTCATCGGCACGACGCACATCGACGCGCTCGCCGCGTTCGAGGCCGACCCCGAGACCAAGGCCATCGTGATGATCGGCGAGATCGGCGGCGATGCCGAGGAGCGCGCGGCCGACTTCATCAAGGCCAACGTCACGAAGCCGGTCGTCGGCTATGTGGCGGGCTTCACTGCTCCCGAGGGCAAGACGATGGGCCACGCCGGCGCCATCGTCTCGGGCTCGGCGGGCACCGCTCAGGCCAAGAAGGAGGCTCTCGAGGCCGCCGGGGTGAAGGTCGGCAAGACGCCGTCCGAGACGGCGCAGCTGCTGCGCGACGTGTACGCGGCGCTCTAGGAGTACTCCCGTGAACGGCCCCGCAGGCACGCCTGCGGGGCCGTTCCGCGTCGGCGGCACTCGTGCCAGAGTTGAGGCATGAGTGAGCAGCCGACGTCGAGGGAGGGCAGGAGCCAAGCCCACCGCATCGTTCGCGCGACCTTCGTGACCGAGGAGTCCGTCTACGGCGTGCTGCTCGTCTCGGGCATGATCGTCGCGTCCGGCGGTCACGGTGAGAGCGCCTGGCGGGTGTTCTGGAGCGTCGCGGTCACCGTCGTGGTCTTCTGGGCCGCGCACGTGTACGCGGGAACGGTCGCCCACCACGGCCTCGACGACGACCGGATCGTCGGTCTCGGGGAGTCCTTCCGGATCGCGCGGCGCCGGTCACGCGGTCTGCTGTTCTCAGCCGCCATCCCGCTGCTCATCCTCCTGCTCGGTGCGACCCGCGCGATCCCCGACACCTTCGCGCTCTGGGCTGCCCTCTGGGCGGGAGTCGTCGTGCTCGCGGTGCTCGGATTCGTCGCGTTCCACCGCCGCGGCGCATGGTGGCCGGTCCAGATCCTCGGGTCGATCGTCACTGCCGCGTTCGGCATCGCGCTCATCGTGCTGAAGGCCGTCGTGCACTGAAGCCCCGGCGGCAGGTGCGACGAGCGAGCTTCAGTCGCGTCATCCGCGGTGGCGCCAGCGGCTGAACCCGACGCTGATGAGGACAATGGTCGCGCCGGCGAGCAGGAGGGGAGCATCGAATGCGAGTGCCGCCGATGCGCCGGCCAGCGCAGCGAGCAGCATTCCATCCAGGGCCCAGGCCATTCGAACGACCGGGTCGAGATCGCCCACGGGTGTCGGGATCGGGGTGAGCAGGGCCGGTGGGAGCGGGCCCTTCAGGGCGTTGCCGACCCGGCTGGCGAGGGCGAGCGGCCCGAGTGCGAGCGCGCCGACGACGGCGGGTCCGATACCGGTGCCGGTCGAGCACACGATGACCACTGCGAGCAGCACGAGAAGTGTCACGATGAGCGGGAACAGCGTGTGATTGGCAAGCAGACGCTCGTCACTGATCCCGTACAGGGGGAAGTCCGACGCGATGCTCGCCGCATGCCGAACGCCGTCGGTGAGCGGGCCGACGCCCGCGAAGACGGTCAGCCCGGCGGCCGCTCCGAGCGGCCAGCCCGGCGTGCCCGGCGCGAACGCCAACGTGATGAGAACCCCGGCCGCGACGATCGCGACGACACCGGCGACGAACCGGCCCGGTGTGCGGACGGCCGAGATCGCATCGCTGATCAGGAAGGTCGCAGGCAGCCACCTGATCGATCGGACGGTGCGGATGCGTCGTCCGAGGTGCGGTCGTGTCTGATAGATCGTGGCCGCTGCACTGAAGTCCATGATGGTCGCATGGGCCGTCGACGAGTCCCAGCGCGCGGCCTGTGCGACCAGCCCCGCACTGTCGAGCCGGTTCATCAGCGCCGGCGCCGCGGTGACGAGGGCAGCGGTCAGGGCAATCATCGGGATGAGCAGGAGCGGCGAGCCGCCGGGGTAGGCGAGCCCGACCCAACCCCACGGGGTGAATGGGTGTGCGGCGGGGGCGGCGGTGGCCGCTCCGAGCGAGAGGATGCCGAGCGCGATCGGCAGCGCTGCGCGTGGGAGGGCCTGGCCTGCAAGCCAGGCCACGGTCGTGATGACTCCGACGAGCGTGCCGACCATTGCGAAGCTCGCGGCACTCAGGGGGTCTGCCAGTTCGTGGCTGACCAGACTGCCGGCAAGCAACCCAGCGATGATCGTGGTCAGCGCGGTCACGAGGGAACCGGCGATCAGCAGAGGGCGGAGGAAGGTGTCAGACCGGGGAAGGTCGCTGGTGGCGAGGGCGTGGGTCAAGAATGACGGCCGCAACGCCGGTCCGCGGTTCCGACCCAGGAGCAGCGCGCCGGCCCACAGCCCTGCCACGACGAGCACCGTCACGGCCGGTGCCGTCGACGACGCGAGCACGGCGACACTTTCGGCGCTGGTGGCGCTGAGCCACACGGCCCGTGCGAGCGGCGCCACGGCAACGACGGCGATCATGAAGACCATGTAGGCCAGGAACGCGCGATCACGTCTCGAGCGAGCGTTGCGCGCACGCCAGATCCTCATCGCGCCGGCCGATCGACTGCTCATGCTGCGGCGTCCAGCCGGAGGGTGCGATCGGCAAGCGCATCCGCGAGGACCGGGCTGTGCGTGGCGACCACGAGGGTCGCCCCGCCATCGCGCCGAGCGCGCAACGCGTCGATCACCGACCCGATGTGCTCCGGGTCCAGCCGTTGCTCTGGCTCATCGAGGATCAGCACCTCGAACGGCCGAGCCAGCACGAGCGCGAGACCGAACAGCTGCGTCTGCCCGGAGGACAGCTCGTGCGGGAATCTCGTGCCCAGAGCGCCCAGCCCCAACTCCGCCAGAACGCCCTGCGCAAGCTCCGTACTCGCGTGCGGGTCGTCGAGCCACGTCGTCGCCACAAGCAGGACGTGATCGGACACTGTGAGGTCGGGCGACATCGGTGGCAACCCGACCATCGCGGCAACCCGTCGACGGAAACGGCGGTCACGCGCGGCCACTGGAGCGCCGCCGATCCGCACGCTCCCGCTCGACGCCTGACGCGCACCGGCCAGCACGCGCAACAGCGTCGATTTGCCGGTCCCGTTCCTGCCGCGCACGATCAGAGCCTCGCCGCGCCGGGCCGTCACCGAGACCGGCGCCAACAGGGTCGCATCACCCGCGATGACACCAACCTCGTCGACCTCGATCACAACGGCCATCCTTCCATGCCGCTGGAATCTCGCCAGAACCGCTAATGTCATGGACAGGGGTGTCTCATGTCGGATGCAGACGGCAACGCACTCGAGGCGCGGATCGCGGCGCTGGAGTCCGAGAACGCGGCCCTGCGCGCCGGGCTCGCGCGGGATGGTTCGTCAGACGGCACGGATGCCGCGGCATCCGCAGCGCCGAAGGTCAGACGCCGCTGGGGCCGGAGCCTCACCGCCGTCGTGCTCATCGTCGTCGGCCTGCTGCTCGCGCCCATCGCCGTGATCACCGCGTGGGCCCGGCTCGAACTGGCCGACACGAACCGGTTCGTGGCGACGTTCGCGCCGATCATCGAGGACCCCGAGGTGCAGGCCTTCATCGGCGACGAAGTGACCGCCGCCATCGAAGAGCAGGTCGACATCCCGGGGCTCACGGCCGACGTGTTCGACGGCATCCGCTCGCTCGACCTGCCGCCGCGGGCCAGCGACGCGCTCGGCATGCTCGAGGGGCCCGCGACCCAGGGCATCCAATCGCTCATCGGCGACGTCGTCGACCGCCTGATCGAGTCTCCGGCCTTCGCCGACATCTGGGCCAACACGCTGCGCATCACGCACACGCAGTTCGTGGCCGCGATGCAGGGCGACCCCGATGCCGCGCTCGCCGTCGACGGCGACGGCACGATCTCGGTCCAGCTCGGTCCCATCGTCGAATCGGTGAAGCAACGACTCGTCGACCAGGGGGTCGGATTCGCGCAGGCCATTCCCGCGGTCGACCGCAGCGTCGTCATCGCGCAGGATGACGCGTTCGCGCTCATCCGCACGCTGTACGCGCTCGCCGTGGGCGTGGGCACCTGGTTGCCGTGGATCATGCTGGCGTTCCTCGTCATCGGGGTCGTCGTCGCACGCAACCGCGTGCGAGCACTCGTGTGGGCGGCGGGCGGTTTCGCGCTCATGATGGCGCTGCTCGCGAGCGGCATCGGCATCGGTCGCTGGTACTTCGTCGGGGCGGTGAGCCCGTCGGTCATGCCGGCCGACGCGGCGGACTCGATCTACTCGGGGCTCGTCGAACTCATGAAGTCGACGGTCGTCGCGCTCCTCGTGCTCGGCGTGCTCGTCGCCGTCGTGGCGTGGTTCTCAGGACCATGGCGGCCGGCTCGCGCCCTGCGCGGCTTCGCCGACTCGGGATTCGGCGCGGTGCGGCGCGCTGCGTCCGCGCACGGCATCACGACCGGTCGCTTCGGCATCGGGCTCGACCGTTGGCGGGTCGCGGTCTACATCGCGATCGCCGTCGTCGCGGCGCTCGTCGTGCTGTTCTCGCGCCCGGTCACCACGGGCCTCGTCATCGCGACCCTGCTGCTCGCCCTCCTTGCGCTGCTCATCGTCGAACTGCTGCGGCGGCCGCAGGCCGAGGTCGCTGCCGCCCCCGACGACGAGCTCGACACCGACGACGAGCTCGACACCGACGAGCTCGACACCGACGACAAGCTCGACACCGACGAGCCGGCACTCGTCGCTGCCGAGTCCTCGAGTCGGGCCGACACCCCGCCCCCTGCCGACTGAGCGACACCTGCCGGGATAGGCTCTCGGTGGAATGAGACGCACGACGATCGCCCTGCTCGCCGGCCTCGAGGCATCCGTCGCCGCCCTCATCGGCCTCGGCATCGCACTCGTGCCGCTCATGTTGCTGTGGGCGGTGCACTTCGGTCTCGCGATCGACGTCACGATCTTTCTCAGGGCCTCGGCAGATGTGTGGCTGCTCGGCCACGGCGTCGATCTCGTGCTGCAGCTCGACCCGCTGACGGCTGCCCGTACCGGCCTGCCGGGGGCCGGCGATCCGTTCCCGATCACGATCGCGTTGCTCGGCTTCGCACTCATCACCGTGGTGTTCGGCCGCCGCATCGGGCGACGCTCGGCCGCCGAGGGGCAGTCGTTCACGGGCGGCATCTCGGCCGTCGTCGTGTACGCGCTCGTCGGATTCGTGCTGGCGTCGGTTGCGGGCGTCGACGGCGCGCGGCCCGTGATCTGGCAAGCGGCACTGCTGCCGGCATTCGCGATGGCCGTCGGCGTCGTGATCGGTGCGGTTCCCGAGACCCTCCGCAACGATCAGGCGACGGATGCCGCGGACGGCTTCGTGCGCCGCCGCGTCGCCGAACTGCCCACGGCACTGGTCGACGCCGCGCGCGCGATCGTGCGTGCGGGGGCGGGGGCCGCGTTCGGGGTGCTCGCGGTCGCCGCTGTGCTCGTCGCCGTGCTCGTCGCCGTCGACTACGCGACGATCGCGGGCCTCTACCAGTCCCTCGGCAGCGGCATCGACGGCGGTATCGCGCTCACCGTCGCCGAGCTCTCGCTCATGCCGAACCTCGTCATCTGGGGGGCGGCCTGGCTGCTCGGACCGGGATTCGCGATCGGCACCGGCACGACGGTTGCGCCTGCCGGCACGCTGGTCGGCCCGATGCCCGGCATCCCGCTGCTCGGCGCGCTGCCGAACGAGGCGCAGCCGTACGGCGCCCTGTGGCTCATCGTGCCGGTGCTGTTCGGCTTCGTCGGGGCCCGGCTCGTCGTCGCCTCGGGGGCACCGCGGTCGTCGTCGCGCGGCGTGTGGTGGTTCCCGCTCGTGATCGGCGTCGGATCAGGAGCGGTCGCCGGGCTCGTGCTCGGGCTGCTCGCGTGGTGGTCGGGCGGCGCGGCGGGGCCGGGCCGCCTGGCGGAGGTCGGTCCCGATCCGTGGCCCGTGGCCGGTGTCGCCGCCCTCACGGTCGGGATCGGCGCGATCGTCGGAGCGTACTCGGCACCTCGGCGCCGCCGTCTCGACGATGCGTTCTTCGAGGGAATCGGGGCGGATCCAGTGAGCGAATCCCGCTGACGTTCGGGGCTGCCGCGGCGGGCGGGCAAGTGCTAGCCTGCGCGTGACGGCGTGTGGCACGTGATCGAGGAGGATCGATGTCAGCTCCGAACGAGACCGCGAGACCAGTCGCCCACGGCAAGGGGCTCGCCACCGGAACGCTCGGGCTGTGGGGCTCGACCGTCATCGGGCTCGCTTCGACGGCGCCCGTGTACTCGCTCGCGGCCACCCTCGGGTTCGTCGTGCTCGCGGTGGGCGCGCAGGCGCCGATCGCGTTCATCATCGCGTTCGTGCCGATGCTGCTCATCGCCTTCGCGTATCGCGAGCTGAACCGAGCCGTGCCTGATTGCGGCACCACCTTCACGTGGGCGACGAAGGCGTTCGGACCATGGGTGGGATGGCTCGGCGGTTGGGGCGTCGCCGTCGCCGGCACCGTCGTGCTCGCGAACCTCGCGCAGATCGGCGGCATCTACTTCTGGCTTCTGGTCGCCCCGGATCTCGCCGAGAGCGTGCCGCTCGTCACTGCGACGGGCGTCGTGTTCATCGCGCTCATGAGCTGGATCAGTTGGCGGGGGCTCGAGATCGGCGAGCGGATCCAGAATGTCCTTCTCGGAGTGCAGTATCTCGCACTCGTGCTCTTCGTGGTGTTCGCGACGGTGGCGGTGATCACCGGCACCGCGCCCGAGGGTGCCACCGCACCGAGCGGCGAATGGTTCAACCCATTCGCGTTCGAATCGTTCGGGGGCCTCGTCGAGGCGGTGCTGCTCGCGCTGTTCATCTACTGGGGCTGGGACACGTGCCTCGCGCTGAACGAGGAGACCCGCGACCCGAAGCGCATCCCGGGCCGTGCCGCAGTGCTCACGACCCTCATCCTGCTCGTGACCTACGTCGGCGTCGCGGTCGCCGCGATGTCATACTCCGGGCTCGGCGAGGCGGGGCTCGGACTCGGCAACGAGGGCAATGCCGACGACGTGTTCTTCGCGCTGAAGGACGCGCTCTTCGGCCCGTGGGCCTGGCTCCTCGTCGCCGCCGTGATGATCTCTGCGGTCTCGTCGACACAGACCACCATCCTGCCGACCGCGCGCGGCACTCTCGCGATGGCGGTCTACCAGGCACTGCCGAAACGGTTCGCCACGGTGCATCCGCGGTACCGGACGCCCTCGTTCTCGACCCTGCTCATGGGGTTCGTCGCGATCGTGTTCTACGTCGGAATGACGTTCATCAGTGACAACATCCTGCAGGACACGATCCTCTCGCTCGGTCTCGCCATCGCGTTCTACTACGCCATCACCGGCTTCGCGTGCGTGTGGTACTTTCGCCGGACGCTCTTCACCTCGTGGCGCAACTTCTGGAACCGACTCGTGTTCCCGTTGGCCGGCGCGCTCCTGCTGACGGGGGCGTTCGTCTTCTCGGCGATCGACATGCTCGACCCCGACTACGGATACACGGTGCTCTTCGGCATCGGCGGGGTCTTCGTCGTCGGGGTCGGTTCGCTTGCGCTCGGTGCGGTGCTCATGGTCGTCTGGTCGTTCTTCGCGCAATCGCGGCCGTTCTTCCGTGGTGAATCGTTGAATCGCGAGACAGACGTGCTCGTGCCCGAAGACGAGCAGACGCTGATCCGCTCGGTCGACGGCGGCGTCGGGTGAGAGGGGTTCCGGGCGAGCGGATGCCGCGGACGAGCGGTTGCCCGGCCGGCCGGGCGCCGCGAGGCTGTGCGCGGCACAGCCGGTAGGCTCGGAGGGTGCTGCAGCTCGTCGTCCTCATCTCGGGCACCGGATCCAACCTTCGTGCCCTGCTCGACGCCTCCGCCGATGCGGAGTTCCCGGCGCGGGTCGTCGCGATCGGCGCCGACCGCAACGCCGACGGGCTCGTGCTCGGCGAGGAGTACGGCGTGCCGACCTTCTCGGTGCCGTTCACGGCGTACCCCGACCGCGACAGCTGGGGCGACGCACTCATCGAGGAGGTGCGGCGGTGGGGGCCCGACCTCGTCGTGCTCTCAGGCCTGATGCGGCTCGTGCCGCCGGCGGTCGTCGACGCGTTCTCGCCGAACCTCATCAACACCCACCCCGCCTACCTGCCCGAGTTCCCCGGCCCGCACGGGGTACGCGACGCGCTCGCCGCCGGCGTGGCCCAGACCGGCGCGAGCCTCATCATCGTCGACAACTCGGTCGACGGGGGCCCGATCATCGCGCAGGAGCGCATCCCGGTGCTGCCTGGCGACACCGAGTCGAGCCTTCACGAACGCATCAAGCCCGTCGAGCGACGATTGCTCATCGAGACCGTGCTCGACATCGCCAATTCGCACCTCGACCTGAAGGAACTCGCACGATCATGAGCGGACCCACCCACGACCCGAGCCTGTACCGCGAACGCGACCTCGTGCCAGCGCGCCGCGCCCTCATCGCCGTGAGCGACAAGCGCGGCCTGGTCGAACTCGCCACCGCGCTCGTCGGCGCCGGAGTCGAGATCGTCTCGACGGGCGGAACGGGCACGACGATCGCAGACGCCGGCCTTCCGGTCACGCAGGTGGCCGAGGTCACGGGCTACCCCGAGCACCTCGACGGGCGCGTGCGCACGCTGCACCCCGCCGTGCACTCCGGCCTCCTCGCCGACCTTCGTCTCGCGACCCACGAGACCGAGCTCGCCGGCCTCGGCATCGAGCCCTACGAGCTCGTCGTCGTGAACCTCTACCCCTTCGCCGAGACCGTCGCCGCCGGCGCGGCGCCCGATGCCGTCATCGAGCAGATCGACATCGGCGGGCCCGCCATGGTGCGCGCCGCGGCCAAGAACCACGCGAACGTCGCCGTGGTCGTCTCACCCGGGCGCTACGACGACATCGTCGCCGCCGTCTCCGCGGGCGGCACCACCCTCGCCCAGCGTGCCGAACTCGCGCGCGAGGCATTCCGCCACACCGCGTCGTACGACGTCGCGGTCGCCAGCTGGCTCGGCAGCGTCGTCGCCCCCGACCAGCCTGCTGAAGCGTCGCCGTTCCCCGCCTGGGTCGGCGGCACCTGGACGAAGGACGCAGATCTCCGCTACGGCGAGAACTCGCACCAGCAGGCCGCGCTGTACGCTGCGCAGGGCGGACTGCCCGGCATCGCGCAGGCGGTGCAGCTGCACGGCAAAGAGATGTCGTACAACAACTTCGTCGACGCGGATGCCGCGGTGCGAGCCGCGTTCGACTTCGACGAGCCCGCGGTGGCGATCATCAAGCACGCGAACCCGTGCGGCATCGCCGTCGCATCCGCTTCGTCGACGCTTCGGCAGCCACAGGGCGCCGCGAGCCCGGGCAACGGCGCGGCCATCGCCGACGCCCATCGTCGGGCGCACGAGTGCGACCCGGTGTCGGCCTACGGCGGGGTGATCGCCGCGAACCGCATCGTCTCCCGCGAGATGGCCGAGACCGTCTCGGGCATCTTCACCGAGGTGCTCATCGCCCCCGCCTTCGACGGCAGCGCGCTCGAACTCCTCTCGCAGAAGAAGAACATCCGGCTCCTGACCCTGCCCGAGGGCTTCACCCCCTCCGCGGTCGAACTGCGCCAGGTATCGGGCGGCATGCTGCTGCAACAGGCCGACCGGCACTTCGCGCCCGCCTCCGAGTGGACCCTCGCCGCGGGCGATCCCGCCGACGATGCGACGCTCGCCGACCTCGAGTTCGCCTGGAAGGCCTGCCGCGCGGTCAAGTCCAACGCGATCCTGCTCGCGTCGGGCGGTGCCTCGGTCGGGGTCGGCATGGGTCAGGTCAACCGGGTGGATTCGTGCAGGCTCGCGGTCGAGCGCGCGGGGGAGCGGGCAGCGGGGTCGGTTGCGGCGTCCGACGCGTTCTTCCCCTTCGCCGACGGCCTGCAGATCCTCCTCGACGCGGGGGTGCGCGCGGTCGTGCAGCCGGGCGGCTCGGTGCGCGACGAGGAGGTCGTCGCGGCCGCCCGCGAGGCCGGCGTCACGATGTACTTCACCGGCGAACGCCACTTCTTCCACTGAGGTTCTCAGGGTCCCGGCGGCGGTATCCTTGACAGGTACCCGCGCTCATGAGGCGCGAGGCCAGGTTCCGCCCACGAAGCGGATGATTCAAGGAGAACGATCGATGACGATCACCCATGCACCGGCGACCACCGTCACAGCCAGCGCCGAACTGCCGACGGAGGCACCCGACCACGAACGGGTGCTCATCACCCGCGGCCCCCGCTCCGGTCTCACGATCATCGTGGCCGTGCATTCGACCCGCCTCGGCCAGGCCCTCGGCGGCGCCCGGCTCTGGCACTACGGCCACTGGACCGATGCCCTCGCCGACGCGCTCCGCCTCTCGCAGGCGATGACGCTGAAGAATGCCGCGGCCGGGCTCGCCCGCGGCGGCGGCAAGTCGGTCGTCGCGATTCCGGCGGGTGCGACGATCGACGCCGCGACCGCGCACGACGCCATGCTCGACCTCGGCGACGCCGTCGAGTCGCTTGACGGGGCGTACATGACCGCCGAAGACGTCGGCACGAGCGCCGAGCTCATGGCCGTCGTGCACGAGCGCACCGAGCACGTCTGCGGCCTCCCGGCAGAGCAGGGCGGCGTCGGCGAGCCGGCGGATGCCACGGCCGCCGGCGTGCACGCCGCGATCCTCGCGACCCTCGGCGAGGTCGTCGGTTCGAGCGATCCCGCCGGCCGGCACTTCGTCATCGCCGGACTCGGGCAGGTCGGCGGACGACTGGCCAAGAGCCTCGCCGCGGCGGGCGCGCGGCTCACCGTCACGGATGTCGCGGAGTCCAAGCGCGCTCTCGCCGACGCCCTCGGCGCGGCGTGGGTGCACCCGGCCGAGGCGCACCTCGTCGAAGCCGACGTGTTCGTACCGTGCGGACTCGGCGGCGTGCTCACGCCCGGGGTCGTGCGCGAACTGCGGGTGGCCGCCGTCGTCGGTGCCGCCAACAACCAGCTCGCCTCCCGAGACGTCGCAACGCTGCTGCAGGAGCGCGGCATCGTCTGGGCGCCCGACTTCGTCGTCAATGCCGGCGGTGTGATCTACCTCGACGTCGCCTCGGTCCCCGGTGCCGACCAGGCAGCCCTCGACGCCCGCATCGAGGGGATCGGCGACACCGTGGCATCCGTGCTGCGCAGCGCTCGCGCCGACGGCACGACGACGCTGATGGCGGCCGAGCGGCTCGCCCGCGCGCGGCTCGACGCGGCAGGTTGACGTTTCGCGCGCGGAGTACCGCGGCGCGCCAGTAGGCTCGGGTCTCATGACGACCCCCGCCATGCCCCCGACCGCCCCGGCCCGATTCAGGCCGGCGATCACTCCGGGGCGCCGGGTGGCGGCCGTGCTCGCCTCCGCGGCCGCCGTCGCGTTCGCCGCGATGCTCGTGTCGCTGCTCGCGTTCTTCATCGGCAGCGGGCAGTCGCCGCAGGTGCTCGGCCAGGTGTTCGGGCACTTCGCGCTTGCCGCGTTCGTGGTGTGGATGCTCCTGTCGGTCGCGAACGCGGTGGGGGCGACGCGGGCCTGGTTCTTGACGCTCATCACGGGTTTCGCCTCGGGATGCCTCGCTGCGCTGCTTGCGACGAGCGTCACGGCCAGTGCCGCGGGCAACACCTTCTCTGGAGCGATCGTGCTCTTCGTGATCGGTTCGCTCGTCAGCCTCAACCTGATCTTCATCCTCGCGGTGATCGTCGGTGAGATGCTGCTCGCCCCCGTGGTCTTCCGGCGGATTCTCGACTATGCGCCCGCGGCGACCGACCGGCGCATGGCGCTCGTGCGCATCCCCGCCTCGAATCTCGATGAGGCCGTGCTGACCCATCGCGACCGGAAGCCCACCGACCAGGCTCTCGCAGACAAGCAGTGGGACAACTACTGTGCAGCCCTCGTCGCCGAGGGCTGGGAGACCATCGAGGTCGATGCGGCGCCCGATCTCGCCGACTCGGTCTTCGTCGAGGACATGGTCGTGCTGTTCGGCGATCTCGCCGTGCTCGCGAGCCCCGGCGCCGAGTCCCGCCGCCCCGAGATCGAGGCGATCGAGCGCGCGGTGCGCGCCGTGCCGGGCCTGACGGTCACGCGCATCCAGCTGCCGGGCACGCTCGACGGCGGCGACGTGCTGAAGGTCGGATCGACGGTCTACGTCGGGGCATCGAGCCGCACGAACTCCGAGGGCATCCGGCAGCTCCGCACCCTGCTCACGCCGCACCGGTACACCGTGGTCGCGGTGCCCATCTCGAAGGCGTTGCACCTGAAGAGCGCAGCCACGGCGTTGCCCGACGGCACGATCATCGGCGACCCGGCCCTGCTCGACGGCACGACGTTGTTCCCGCGCTTCCTACCCGTACCCGAGCCCGAGGGCGTCGCCGTCGTCGAGTTGTCGCGTGAGTCGCTGCTCATGTCGTCGTCGGCGCCGCAGACGGCTGCGATGGTCGCGGGCCTCGGCTACCGGGTCGTGACCGTCGACATCGGCGAGTTCGAGAAGCTCGAGGGCTGCGTCACGTGCCTGTCGGTGCGGGTGCGCTGAGCGAGACCGCCCGGCCGTCGTGCAGTTCGAGCACTCGATCGGCGCGGCCGACCAGTGCCGGGTCGTGCGTCGTGATGACGGCGGCGACGCCCCGAGCGTGCACGAGCTCGCCGATGAGGTCCATGACGGTCGCGGCGGTGCCGCTGTCGAGCTGACCGGTGGGCTCGTCGGCGAGCAGCAGCTGTGGTCGCACCGCGAGTGCTCGGGCGATGCCGACGCGCTGCTGCTGGCCGCCTGAGAGCTCGTAGGGGCGCTGGGCCGCGTGATCCGCGAGACCGACGAGGTCGAGCGACTCGGCGACCCGGGCGTTGCGTTCGGCGGGGTCCATGCGTTGAAGGCGGAGCGGCACCTCGACGTTCTCGGCCGCCGAGAGCACCGGGATCAGGCCGAACGACTGGAAGATGTAGCCCAGTCGGTCGCGACGCACGGCGGCGAGCTCGTCTTCGCCGAGCGTCGAGAGTTCGTCGTCACCGAGGTGAACCCGCCCCGACGTCGGCCGGTCGAGGCCGCCGAGCAGATTCAGCAGCGTCGTCTTGCCCGCGCCCGACGGCCCGGTCACGACGAGCAGCTCTCCGGGCCGCACTTCGAGCGAGACCTCGGTCACGGCGCGCACCGGGCCGGCCTTCGACTCGAAGACCCGGCTGATCGATTCGGCGCGAAGCGTCGTCATCGCTCCTCCTTCGGTTCGTGGCCGGCGGGGTTGCCTGAGGCACCCGCACGGCCCTCGGCCGCGCGCTCTTCGGCACGGCGGGCGCGCCGGGTCGGCGGTGTCGGCGGTGCGGGCGGTTCGGGCGCCGGCGCGGGCGAGTGCGAAGCCGGTGCCTCCGATGCCGGTGACCGTTCCGCAACGCGCGGCACCGCGGCATCCGCTCGCCCGTCGTCGCCGGGCCACACGCCGACGTGATCGGCTTCGAGTGCCAGGCGCACGCGGTCTCGCAGCTCGAGGTTCTGCATGAAGTCGTGGGGAAGCTGCAGCCGGCCGACCCGGTCGAGCACCGCGAACTCCTCGGCGACATGCTGCTCCTCGCCGTGCTCGTCGACACGCGTCGAGCGCAGTACTTCGGTCGAGGTGCGCCCGTCGCGGATCTGCACGGTGCGCCGCACATGATCGGAGACGGTCGGGTCGTGGGTGACGATGAGCGTGGTGACCCCGAGCTCCTCGTTGACGCCGCGCATCGCTTCGAGCACCGCGGCCGACGTCGACTCGTCGAGCTCGCCGGTCGGCTCGTCGGCGAGCAGCACCTGCGGGGCGTTCGCGAGCGCGACGGCGACCGCGACACGCTGTTGCTGCCCGCCCGAGAGTTCGCCGGGCCGGCGGTCGCGCATCTCGCCGACGTCGAGCAGTTCGAGCAGCTCGTCGACCCGGTTCGCGCGGGCGGCTCCGCGGAGCGTACCCGCGACGTTCATCGCGAGGGCGATGTTCTCGGCGGCGGTGAGGTAGGGCAGGAGGTTGCGCGAGGTCTGCTGCCAGACGAAGCCCACCGTGTGCCGTTGGTAGGTCACCCGTTCGCGACCGCCCATCGAGAGCAGGTCGTGCCCCGCGACGTTCGCGACACCGGCCGTGGCGGTGTCGAGACCCGAGAGGATCGTCAGGAGCGTCGACTTGCCCGAACCGGAGGCGCCGACGACGGCGACCATCTCGCCCGGGTCGACCCGGAGGTTCAGCCCCTGGAGCGCTTGCACCTCGACACCGTCGGCGCTGAAGATCCGTACGAGGTCGGTGCACAAGATGTGCGGCTGCGTCGATGCCGACGCCGGAGTCTCGATCGGGGTCACGGAGTCATCCTTCCTCTTCCTTGCGCATCGCGCGAGCCGCGTTGACGCTGCCGTCGATGCGCGATGCCGCAGCCGCCGCGACGACGGTCACGAGCACGCTGGCCGCGAGCACCGCGGTGATGAGCCACGGGTCGAGCGTCACGGCGGGTTGGGCATCGCCGTCGGTGAAGGCCCGCAGGTCGATTCCGGTGAGCACGACGAACGGCAGCGCGATGCCGAGCACCGCTCCCGCCGCGAGCGCGATGAGCGCGACCGGGCCGATCTCCAACACGACGAGCGCGCGTTCACCGCGACGGCCGAGGCCGAGCGTCGAGAGCAGCGGCAGCAGCCGGTCGCGGGCGGGGCGGCCGACGACGAGGGTCAGCACGATCGCGAGCGCCGTGAGCAGGCTCGCCAGGACGATCGCGACCACGAGCGAGATCACGAGCCCCTGCGTCGTCGGCCGTTCGCGCAACTCGGCGAACACCTCACCGGGCGTGACGACGACGGCGTCGTCGCCGGCGATCTCGGCGAGGGCGGTGGTGATCGCGTCGGCGTCGGCGCCGGGCTCGAAGCGCACGAGCACCGAGCGGGGCACGAGCGTGTCGGTGAAGGGTTTCGCGTTCGCGACGTCCATGAGCACCCAGTTCGATCGTGGCGAGAACGCGGTCCGGCCGTCGACGACCCCGAGCGAGTCGAAGTCCTCCCCGTCGAGTTCGGCCGATTCGGCGTCGGCGACGAAGTCCGCAACCCGCTTCGAGAGCAGCACCGGAACGGCGTCGTCTTCGTCGCTCGCGGCGAGCGCGTCGGGCAGGGGGGTGGGTGCGTCGCGTCCCTGCTGCACGGTCCGCATCTCGGCCGAGTCGACGACGATGAGGGCCGAGGTGCGCGAGCGTCCGTCAGCGGTGACCCTCGTGGGCTTCGTCGAATACACGGGGGCGATCGCCTCGACGCCGGTGACGGCCGCGAACTCGTCGAGCTGATCGAGCGTGAAGGGGATGCCGCTCACGGAGGCGTCGGCGCCGACCTGCGCGTCCGCGGCGCGTTCGACGCCCGACTGCACGGTGCCGAGCAGCACCGAGGAGAACACGGCGACCGAGACGCCCACGACGACGGCCAGCACGGGCACGAGCCCTGCCGAGGGGTCGCGCAGTGCCCGGGCAGACCCGAGGAACGGCACGAGGTCGGCCCTGCGCGCGGTTCGGCGCACGAGTGCCGCGAGCGGAATCGGGTAGCACCGCAGCACGACGATGCACGCGAACAGCGAGAGGAGGAGCGGCACGGCCGCGAGCAACGGGTCGACTCCGGTCGTCGCGGTGGAGGTGGTGAGGCCGCGGCGGAAGAGGAGCACGACCGCGGTGACGGCGATCACCGCGACGAGCAGTTCGGCGATCCAGCGGACGCGACCGGGGCTTCGCCGGCCGAGATCGCTGCGGGCACGGCGGAGCGGGCTGAGGCCGGGTTCGGCCGCCACGAGCAGGGCCGCCGGGGTGAGGGCGAAGAGCCCCGCGATCGCCCATCCGCCCGCCCCGGCGTCGGCGGGAACGGCGAGGATGCCGATCAGACCGCCGATGACCGCGGCGGGCAGGCCGACGGCGAGGCCTTCGAGCGCGAGGATGCCGCGGAGCTGACGCGGCGACGCGCCGCGGGCGGCCGCCAGCTCGAGCCCGGTGCGCCGTCGTTCGAACACCACACGGGATCCGAGCACGAGCACGGCGACCATCACGCCGATCGGCCCCGAGGCGATTGCGGCGAGCACGGCGTCGCTCGAGCCTGCGGCGAGGGCGGCGTCGCCCAGCGCCTCGGTGAGACCACTCGTGAACGCGACGTCGCCGACGGTCGCGAACCAGAACTCGAAGGAACCCGAACCGAGCACGAACTCCTGGCTCGTGAACTCGCCGAGCTGCGCGATGAGTTCGGCCGAGTCGGCGGCGCGGATGCGCTCGGGTTCGACCGGGAACCACACTTCCATCGCGCTCGGCAGTTCGGAGTCCTGCAGGGCGGCCCACGAGACGGGGTCGGCGAAGCCGAGTCCCGTGACCTCGGTCTCCCCGCTCGGCGCGAACGCGACCGATGCTTCGAGCGCCACGGGCGACAGGTGCGTCCAGAAGCCGTCGTCGGGGTCGATCGCGGCGAAGGTGCCGACCAGTCGCACGTCGTGCGGAGTGGTGCCGATCGGGATCGATCGGTCTTCGCCCTCCTCCCAGCTCATCTCTTCGGCAACGGCGTCGGCGAGCACGATCTCGAGCGGGGTGCTGCCGGGCACCGTGCCGGTGAGGGTCGCCGGCCACTTGCCGCCGGTGAGTTCGATATGGTCGCGGATCCTCGGGTCGAACGCCGTGAGCAGCTGGTACGACGTCGAGCCGGGCGCGGCGCCGGCCACGCCGGCCTTGGCCGGTCCGGCCACGAGAGACGCGAGCGGTTCCCCGGTCACGCTCTGCAACAGTGCCGGCATCCTGGCGCGGGCATCGAGCAGGAGCGCCTCCTGTGCGCCCCAGATCGCGTCGACCTCGGGCGTCAGGGTCGTTCCGCCGCCCGACGCACCGAGATCGGGCAGGTTGCGACTGGATGCGACGAGGTCGATCTCGCGGGAGGGGAACTGTTCGAGCGACTCCTCGAGCGCCGCGGTGTGCATCGCCGAGACGGCGCGCGGCACGCCGGTGGCGAGCAGTGCACCGGCGAACACGAGAACCGCGAGCATGATCGATGCTGCCGGCCCGGCGAAGAACTGGCGGCGCAGGAGACCCGGCACGGTGAGCCGCGAGTGGTGGGCGGTGATCATCCCTCCTCCTGCCTGAGACCGGGGCGCGAGGCGATGCGCCGCACGGATGCCGTGGCGCCCGCCGCGATCGCCGAGGCGAGCAGGAGGAACACGGCGACGCCGAGGAGCCACGGCACGACGTCCATGCCGAACTCGACGGGGATCACCGCCGGCGCGCCGGCGACGGCGGCCCTGGCCAGTTCTCGTGCGGTGAGGAGCGCCGTGGCGAATCCGACGAGCACGCCGATCGCGACCGCGACGGCGAGGGTCACCGCCAGCTCGGCGAGCCGGGCGCGCGATTGCGTGCGGGCGGGCACACCGAGCGTCCGAAGCACGACGACCTCGCCCAGACGACTGCGGCCGAGCGCCGCGACGAGCGCCACGACCGCGATCAGGGCGAAGAGCAGCGCACCGGCGGCTCCCGTCCAGAGTGCGGCGATCGCCGGGCTGATGAATGGGGCAGAGGAAGCCGCCGACCTCGCGTCGGCGATGACCGCCGAGCCCTGCTCGCGGTCGAATTCGGTGGCAAGGCGGTCGGGGTCCGAGGTCGCGATCCAGCGCTCGCCGAACGCGGGCACCCCGGCCCCGTCTTCGAACGCGTAGCGTTGGAACGCTGCGAGGTCGGCGAGCAAGCCGCCGGCGCCGGCCGTCGGCACGACGGGCATCACGCCGGCGACGACGGCATCGATCTCGGCGTTGCCGGTGAGCACCCGGAACGCGAACTGGTCGCCGACCTCGGCCGAGATGCGCTTCGCGATGTCGGTGCCGAGCACCACGGGCAGCGGGTCGTTGCCGCCGCTCGTGAGGGCGGCGCGCGCGGTCGGTGCCTTCGAGGTGAGTTCGAGCTCTCGTTCGATCTCGAATCCCGGGGCGGCCGCACTTCCGTCGAGGGAGATCGCGCCGAATGACACGAGCACGTCGGCGCCCCCGGCGCCGGAGAGCTCGGCGCCGAGGCCGATGAAGCGCAGGCCGTCGGCTTCGGGGATCGCGAGGCTCACGGTGCCGCCCCCAGCGGCCACGTCGACGGCGGCCGGTGGAACCGGGGTTGCGGCACCGTCGTCAGTGAGGAACCACGCGGTCACGGTGACTCTGCCGGCCGTGCCGCCTGGTGCGTCGAGGCCGACGGCCACCTCGAGCGTCGCGGTGCCCGGCGGAACCTGAACGCCGGTGGCCGCGGAGGACTCGCCGAGCGCTGCGGCGGCGGGCGCGATGCCGATGCCCGGCGCGATGCGGTCCGCAGATGCGACGGGCAGCGCCACGAGGGTCGCAGGGTCGCTGCCGACTCGCACGTCGCCGCGGAAGACCGGCCCTTCCGCCGTGACGGCGTCGATTCCGGTCAGGCCGGCACCGAGCGCGAGCGGATCGGGAGCCTGCACGACGTCCCGCCCGGCGTAGGAGAGGCGCACCTCGCCGCCGGTGGCGAGCGCCGAGGTCGTGCGGTCGATGCCCTGCCAGGCGCCGGCGAAGACCGCGGTCAGGGTGAGTCCGCCGACGGCGAGCATCGTGACGAGGGCTGCCGACGCGTACAGCGCGGCGCGCCGAGCGAGCTGGCGCATCGGCAGCGACGGCACCAGCGCCGGGCGGGCGGCGGCAAGCCGTTCGAGCAGGGCGTTGAACGGGCGGGAGAGGCCGAGTGCCATGAGCGCGAAGGCGAGGAGCACGAGCATCGGTGCGAGCACCGCGACCGGGTCGACCTCGACGGTGCCTGCCGCGCTCGTCACGAGCGGTGAGCCGTACAGCCGGAACTGCCAGAGCGCGACGGCGGCGAGCGCGAAGAGCAGCACGCCGCCGCCCGTCGCGAGCCCGCGCGCCACACGGCCCACTTCGTCGCCCGATCCGCGCACGATCGGACGACGCGCGTCGAGCCACGCGCGACCGACGACGACGAGCAGGGTGCCCCCGAGCACGACGGATGCCACGAGCGTCGCGGTGCCCCAGTCGCGGTCCTCGCCGGGCCGGCTCGCCGTGAGGAACGCCTCGGCACCGACCGCACCGATGATCGCGGCCGGTATCCCGAGCGCGAGCACTTCGACCGCGGTGTCTCGCGCGAGTCGGACGGGCGAGGCGCCGCGGGCGCGCAGCAGCACCGTCTCGCCGCGTCGGGCTGCGCCGAGCAGCGTCGCGAGCCGGGTGAGTGCGGCGACGCCCGCGAAGGCGAGGAGCAGGAGCGGCAGGGGGGCGATGGCCCGCACCGCGCCGAGTCCGGCGAGGAGCCGGGAGAGCGTCGCGTCGAGGCCGCCGAGGGCGCTCAGGCCATCGGTGCCGATCTCCGGCATCGCGCGGAGTGCCGGCTCGACATCGGGCAGTTCCGCACGGAGCATGCGTGCCGACTCGGGCGTGACGGCGGCCGGATCGACCACCGCGGTCCAGCGGACCACGATCGCCGCCGGGAGGTCGAGGGTGGCCTCCTCCGCCACGAGGAAGGGACCCGCGCCCTCGGCGACGGCGCCGGAGGCGATGACGGACTCGCCGAACCAGGCGGGGTCGGCGGGGTCGAGGGGCAGCCACGTTCCGACGATGAGCAGGCGTCGGGCAGGGTCGCCGGCGAGCTCGACGACCTCGCCGGGCGCCAGGTCGAGGGATTCGGCAGCGGCCGAATGGAGGGTCGCAGGCACGGCGTTCTCGGCGTCGGCCGTTGCGACCGCAGCGGGGTCATCGGGCCAGCTTCCCTCGACGAGCTCGGAGCGCGCCGCGGCTTCGGGGTCGGCCAGGAGCACGGCGCCGAAGGGCGTCTCGCCGCTGACGGCATCGACCGGCGCGGTCTCGACGCTGCGACTCCAGGCGGCGCCGTACGGGGCGACCATGCGATCGAGCACGGATGCCGCGTCATCCGCTTGGGCTTCGGGGTTCTGCGCCACGCGGATCTGCCACCGCGCGGCGCCTGTCGTGCCCTGCGCCGCGGCGAGGCCCTCGCGCAGCCCGCTGACCGAGGACCCGGCGAGCGAGTCGACGACCGCCGTCGAGAGGCCGGAGAGCAGGAGGACGACCGCGGCGATCGAGGCGAGCACACCGGCGCGGGCGTTCGCACGGGCGAACGCTGTCCGTGCCGCTCCCACGGGCGCTCCTCATCGATCGGGTCGCGGGCGCGGGGGCGTAGGGGCCGGCCGGGCGGTGTGCCGGGGTCGGCTGCCGCACTCGCCGCGTCGCGAAGAACCCGCACAGCCTATCGCCGCTGGTGGTCTTGTGCGCCACCCGGTCCCGCCCATATGCTGTAGGGCTGGCCGGGGAGAATTCCGACCGCCTCGAGGGTTCGAGACGATTCGCAGGAGGAAACCATGCAGACAGACACCGACGCCCGCACGAATGCGGTCTCCGGCGCTGCCCGCCCGGCGTCTCCCCTCGTCGGGTTCGCCGGGTAGACCGCCCGCTTCACGCGCAGGCTCGGCCTGCTCCGCGGTCACGCGCTCTCGCGATCCGCGGCACTCCCACTCTCTTCACCGTTCTCGCCGTTCCGGCCCGCTCGGGCGTCCGGCGATCCCTTCCGATTGGAACCGGCTGTGTCCGTTGCCCAGAAAACACCGAATGCGCCAGGCGACCCCGAGCCGTTGACCCGGCCGCCCCGGCTCGGCACGTTCCGCGCGCTCTGGCGCCTGCGAGAATACGCGGGACCCGCGATGCCCGCGTTCGCCGGCAGCATGGCCGCCGCGATCCTTGCGCATCTCATCGCCCTGACGATCCCGCAGGTGCTGCAGCAGATCGTCGACGGGCCGCTCGCCCGCGGCGAAGCCGACGCGGTTCTCCCGCTCGCCCTGCTCGTCTTCGTGCTCGGCGCGGTGGAGGCGATCCTGTTCGCGATCCGTCGCTGGCTCGTCGTGGGCCCCGGCACCAGGGTCGAGGCGCGCATGCGCAACGCACTGTATGCCAGGCTGCAGGATCTGCCGGTCAGTTTCCATGACCGCTGGCCGAGCGGCCAGCTGCTCTCGCGAGCAGTCAGCGACCTCGGACTCATCCGTCGCTGGCTGTCGTTCGGCCTCGTGCTGACCGGTGCGAACATCGTGATCATCGTGGTCGGCATCGGCATCATGATGTCGATGAACTGGTTCCTCGGACTCATCTTCCTCGTCTGCTCGTTGCCGCTGTGGTGGGCGGGCTGGCGCTTCGAGAGCCGGTACTCCGAGAAGTCCCGACTCAGTCAGGACCAGGCCGGCGACCTCGCGACCGCGGTCGAGGAGTCGGTGCACGGCATCCGCGTGCTGAAGGCCTTCGGCCGGGGCAAGCACGCCCTCTCGATGTTCCGTGCGCAGGCGGAGTCGCTGCGCAGCACCGAGATCGAGAAGGCACGCCTCGACGCGGCCATCTGGGTCTGGATCATGGTCGTGCCCGCGATCGCCCTGGCGCTCTGCCTCATGGTCGGCGTCTGGCTGGCCTCGCAAGGGCAGCTCTCGGTGGGCGAGCTGGTCGCGTTCTTCGCGACCGCGACCGTGCTCGCGTGGCCGATCGAGTCGATCGGCTTCCTGCTCGCGTTCGCGCTCGATGCCCGCACCGCGACCGACCGGTACTTCGACATCCTCGACAGCGAGAACACGATCGTCGACCCGGCCGAGCCCCGCACGCTCGAACGACCGCGCGGCGAGCTCGCGTTCGCCGGCGTGCACTTCCGCTACCAGGACTCGCCGGCGCGGTTCGGTGATCTGATCGACGGAGTCGACCTCGTGCTCGAACCGGGCGAGACGATGGCGCTCGTGGGTCTCACCGGGAGCGGCAAGACCACGATGACGGCCCTCACCACGCGTCTCTACGACGTCACCGGCGGCTCGGTCACGCTCGACGGCGTCGATGTGCGTGCGTTCAGCCGCGACGAGCTGCGCGCCCACATCGCGATGGCGTTCGAAGACGCAACGCTCTTCAGCGCCTCGGTGAGGGACAACGTGCTGCTCGGGCGGCCCGAGCTCGCGGGCGAGGAGCCCGCGGTGCGCGCTGAGGCCGATCGCGTGCTCGAGGAGGCGCTCCGCATCGCACAGGCGGGGTTCACCTACGACCTGCCCGACGGGCTCGACACGAAGGTCGGCGAAGAGGGCATGAGCCTCTCGGGCGGACAACGGCAGCGGCTCGCGCTTGCGCGCGCCGTCGCGGCCGAGCCCGCCGTGCTCGTACTCGACGATCCGCTCTCGGCGCTCGACGTCGCGACCGAGGCGAGGGTGGAGGCCGAGCTCCGTTCGGTGCTCGCTTCGACCACCGCGCTCATCGTGGCGCATCGCCCGTCGACGGTCATGCTCGCCGATCGCGTCGCGCTGCTCGAGCACGGGCGGGTCACGGCGGTCGGCACGCACTCCGAGCTCCTGCGAGAGAGCGAGCACTACCGCTACGTCATCACGAGCCTCGAAGACGAGGAGCGCAGGAGCACCGGCGTCGATGCCGTCGACGCCGAGACCACGATCCGAGAGGAGGCGGCATCATGAGCGTCACCGGCGTGCAGGGCGAAGAACGACAGGACTACTCGAAGGCGGAGTCCGCGCAGATCCGCGCCCGCTCGCGGCGGCTCCTCGGATCGCTGCTCTCACCGCTGAAGGCGAAGCTCTGGGTGACCGCACTCGCGATCATCGTCTCGTCGGCCGCGCAGGTCGCGGGCCCGGCCATCATCGCGTTCGGCATCGATCAGGGCATCCCCGCCCTCACCGAGCAGAACTGGTTCCCGGTCGCGTTGTCGGGCGCCGCATACCTCGTGACCGGGATCGTCGGCGCGTTCCTCATCTCGGTGTACATCCGGATGTCGGCCCGCATCAGCCAAGCCGTGCTCATCGACCTGCGCACCAGGGTGTTCCTGCACACGCAGAAACTCTCGCTCGAGTTCCACGAGTCGTACACCTCCGGCCGCATCATCTCGCGGCAGACGAGCGACCTCGACGCGATCCGCGAACTCATGGACGAGGGGCTGACCCTCCTCGTGCGCGGGCTCATGTACATGGTGTTCACGGCGGTCATGCTCGTGATCGTCGACGCGCCGTCGGGGCTCGTGCTGCTCGGGGCGCTCGTGCCCCTCGGCATCCTCACCCGCTGGTTCCAGCTGCGCTCGCAGTCGCTGTTCCGGCGCTCGCGCGTGGCATCGGCCAAACTCATCGTGCAGTTCGTCGAGACCATGACGGGCATCCGCGCGGTGCAGGCGTTCCGCAAGCAGCGGCGCAACGAGGCCGAGTTCGGCGCGCTGGTCGAGGACTACCGCGACGTGAACGCGAAGGTGCTCGGCCTCTTCGCGGTGTACAACCCGGGTCTCGCCCTCATCGGCAATACCGCGGTGGCGGTCACGGTCGTGCTCGGCGGGTTCCGCGTCGTCGACGGCTCGCTCGGTGTCGGCGTACTGCTGGCCACGGTGCTCTACACGAAGCGGTTCTTCGACCCGATGGAGGACATGGCGATGTTCTACAACGGGTACCAGTCCGCCTCGTCGGCCCTCGAGAAGATCTCGGGCGTGCTCGAAGAGGAACCGAGCGTGCCCGACCCGGTGCAGCCGACCGACCTGTGGAACGCGGATGGTCACGTTCGCTTCGACGGCGTCGAGTTCGCGTATACCCGGGACCGGGTCGTTCTGCCGCGCTTCGACCTCGATGTGCCGGCCGGCCAGACGATCGCCCTCGTCGGGTCGACGGGAGCCGGAAAGTCGACCCTCGCCAAACTCATCGCGCGCTTCTACGACCCGAGCGACGGTGCGGTCACGCTCGACGGCGTCTCCCTCGCCGAACTGCACCCGAAGGACCTGCGGCGCGCGATCGTCATGGTCACCCAGGAGGCGTACCTCTTCTCGGGTTCGGTGGCCGACAACATCGCACTCGGCAAGCCGGGCGCCTCGTTCGACGAGATCGTGCGGGCGGCCATGGCCGTCGGTGCGCACGAGTTCATCGAAAGCCTGCCGAACGGTTACGACACCGACGTGAACAAGCGCGGCGGCCGGGTCAGTGCCGGTCAGCGGCAGCTCATCTCGTTCGCGCGCGCGTTCCTCGCGAACCCGGCGGTGCTGATCCTCGACGAGGCGACCTCCTCGCTCGACATCCCGAGCGAGCGGCTCGTGCAGGAGGGCCTCACGAAACTCCTCGCCGATCGCACCGCGGTGATCATCGCGCACCGGCTCTCGACGGTCGCGATCGCCGACCGCGTGCTCGTGATGGAACACGGGCGCATCGTCGAAGACGGCTCGCCCGCCGAGCTCATCGCCGGAACCGGTCACTTCGCAGCGCTGCACGCGGCGTGGCGGGAATCACTGGTCTGAGGCCGGCAGAGCGAGCGGATGTCTCGCGACGACGCTTCGGCGCGAGACATCCGAACCGCTCAGTCTGACGCACCGGCGTGCCCGCGGCGTCAGGGTGTCCCCTGAAATGGGCGTGCGGCTCCGGGTGAATGCGCGATACGCTCGCGACAAGCGGTCACCCCGCAGTGGTGAGGCCTGCCCTCGGATTGGAGGAGCCATGGAGACGCCCGAACGTCCCCTGCGCGTGGCCATCGCCGACGATGCGCTGCTGCTGCGCGAGGGCATTGCCAAGGTGCTCGTCGACGGGGGCCTCGAGGTCGTCGCCTCCGTCGAGACGGGCGCCGAACTGCTCGAGGTCGCCGGCCGCGGCGGGATCGACGCGGCCGTGCTCGACATCCGCATGCCGCCGAGTTTTCGCGACGAGGGCATCCTCGCGCTCGAGGAGATGCGCGCGCAAGGCTCGACGATCGGGGTGCTGCTGCTGTCGATGTACGCGACACCCGAGTACGCGCTGCGCGTCATGGGCGCGGGCAGCGGCACGGGCTACCTGCTGAAGGAGCGCGTCTCCGAGCCGCAGACCCTCGTGCGCGCCGTCGAGACGGTCGCCTCCGGTGGTTCGGTCGTCGACCCCGAGGTCGTCGAGCAGCTCGTGAAGCGCACCCGGGCCGATGACCCGCTCTCGCGCCTCACCGAGCGTGAGCGATCGGTGCTCGAGCTGATGGCGCAGGGGTACTCCAACGGCGGCATCGCGCAGGCGCTCTTCCTCGGGCTGAAGACCGTCGAGACGCACGTGCGATCGATCCTGCAGAAGCTCGACCTCGAGGAGTCGCCCGAGCACCACCGTCGGGTGCTCGCGGTGCTGACGCTCCTCGGCGCGAGGTGATGGCGCCCGGCCGCAGAGGCCGGATCATCAAGCGCTCGATCGTCATCGCGCTCGTCGTCGCTGCGAGCCTCATGATGGAGATCTCGGGGTTTCTCGCGACCCCCGAATCGCTCAGGCGCGAGGTGTCGTGGACGACGCTGCACGCGATCGTGCCGCTCGTGTTCGCGGCGTGTGCGGGCGTGGCGTGGGCGATCGGCCCATCGCGGTTGCCCGCCCGCCTCATGGTGGTGTTCCCGCTCGTCTGGATTCCGCTCTCGTTCCTTCGAGCCATCGAGCACGTGTCGTGGCTCTGGCCCTTCGTCTACGGCGTGCACCTGTGGTGGGCGGTGCTCACCGGCATCCTCGTGCTCGTCTATCCGCGCGGCCGGCTCATCGACGCCGTCGACCGCTGGATCGCGGGTATCGCGCTCGTCACCTCGGTCGGTTACCTCCTCGGGGTGCTGCTGCTCGGCCAGCCCTCGCCCGAGGTCTGCGACTGCACTCCCAACCCGTATCTCGTGGCCGACGCGCCGGGCGTGTTCGCCGTGCTCGACGTCGGCTACCGTCTCATCGGCGTCGTGCTCGCGATCGTCATCGCCGTGCGGCTGCTCGTGCGATGGGTCCGCGGCAGCGTGCCGGCGCGCACGGTGGCCTTCCTCATGCCGGTCGCGCTCATCGCCTGGGTGGTCACGCTCGCGACGCAGGCTGCGGCCTACGCCTCGGGAAGCGCCGACCTCGTGGTCGACACCGTCTCGCTCGTGGCGATCGCCTCCATCCCGGTGAGCTTCGTCGCCGGCATCGCCCACGCCCGCAACATGCGCGCCCGGGTCGCCGACCTCATGCGCATCACGCGCGAGGGTGCCGACCGAGGCCTCTGGGCCGAATCGCTGGCCCGAACCCTGCGCGACGCGTCCGTGCGCGTCTACTGGTGGGACGAGGAACGGGCCGGGTACGCGGATGCCTCGGGGGAGCCGCTCGACGACGGCCCGGGCAGCCGGCGCGCCGACCACGGCCTGCTGCCCGTCTCCTCGCCGACCGGGGTGCCCATCGCCGTGATCCGCCACGACCGGGTGCTCACCGACAACATGCGCCTGCTCGACGGCGTCTCGAGCGCACTGCGCCTCTCGGTCGACAACGGTCGGCTGCGCTCCGAGATCGAGCGCACGCTCGAACAGGTGCGCGAGTCGCGGAGCCGCATCGTCGAGGCCGGCGACGAGGCACGGCGCCGCATCGAGCGCGACCTGCACGACGGGGCGCAGCAGCAGCTCGTCTCGCTCGGCATGCGCCTGCGGCTTGCGGCGAACCAGGCCCGCGACCGCGGTGTCGAACCGGTCGGCGTCGAACTCGACGCCACGATCGCGATGCTGAATCAGGCGCTCAGAGAGCTGCGGGAGCTCGCGCACGGCATCCACCCGTCGCTGCTGTCGTCGGGCGGGCTCGCGCTCGCGGTGCCCGAACTCGCCGGCCGGTGCCCCGTGCCGATCGAGATCGACGTGCAGCCAGAGGGACGCCTGCCGGAGGTGGTCGAGTCGACGGCGTACTTCGCGGTCTCCGAGGCGCTCGCGAACATCGCCAAGCACGCCGGGGCGACGCGGGGGTGGGTGCGTGCCGCCCTCGTCGGCGACGAGCTCGAGCTCGTCGTGCGCGACAACGGGGTCGGCGGAGCATCGCACGGCGGCAGCGGCATGCTGGGCATCGCTGACCGAGTCGACGCCGTGGGGGGTCGGTTCCACCTCGACAGTCCGCCGGGTGCGGGCACGACGATCACCATTCGGATCCCGCTCGGCCGCGGCGGACTCGTGCCGTAGAAGCGGGCGGCGATCACGCCGCGTTCGAGGCGTCGTCTCTCTCAACGCCGCCAGCACTGCCGCCGGCGTGTGCGGATCCGGCAGGGTGATCGCGAACTGCGTGTCGCGCGTGGTGGTCACGACCAGACCCGGCCCCTTCTTCAGGATCAACGCGGAACGTCCGGAGGTGACGCGGAAACCCCAGCCGCCCCACTCCATCGGTTACAGCACGCTGACGGCCTCGACAGCGGCGATCTGTTCGAGGCCGATGCGCTTGACGGGAATGCGCATCACGGCCGACACGACGCTCAGGCCTCGCGCATCGACGGAGACTCGCAGTCGGATGAACGCTGCGACGACCAGTGTCGTCGCAGCGATCGCGACGACGCCGATCACCGAGTCGCCCGCATTCCCGGCGATGATCGAGGTTGCGCAGATCACGACGCCGATGATGATCAGCGCCGCGGTCACCCAGATGAAGACGGTGCTGGTGACCGTGCACGACCACGCCCTCACCCCGCTCGGCTCCAACGGCACCTGATCGCCCCGAAACCGGTCGACGCCTGCGTGGATCGGCTTCGGGGCGATCAGGAACGGGATGACCCCATACCCCGCGGCGGCCACCAGCAGGACGATCCATTCCCCGAGTACCGCGTCGAACGGGTCTCCGGCCGCCGGCGTCAGGCCGGCGGAGAGGAGCCAGGTCGCCATCCCGATTCCGGCGAAGACGCCGGCGAAGAAGAACCCGCCCCGGCGAAGCGACGCGCTCATCCCCGGCCGCGACGCGATCACGATCCCGGCGGTCGCCGCCAGCCCCGTCATGACCAGCGAGATCGTCAACGACCCGGCGACCGGCATCACCCCGTCGGCCCGGCCGACCCCTGACCAGTGCGAAGCGAGTTCGGCCGGCAGCCGTTCTCGCAGCAGCAGCCAGGAACCGAGCACGACGAGGAACGGAACGACAAGGGTCAGCCCCGCGACGAGCGTCCTCGCGAACCCCGAGTCAGTCGTATTCGTCATGCGGTGCCCGCCGTCACTCTCCGCCGCACGGCTTTCGGCGGCGACGGCCTCAGCCCGCGAACGCCGAGTCAGGCCGACCATCGGCATGCGGCCAGGTCGATCCGGTACCCGTCGTCATCCTTCGAAGGCCGCAGCGGCGTGCCTTCGGCTTCGTAGTGCCGGCGCGCGCGGTCGGCCTTCCCTGCCGGCGGGCGCCCGCCGGCGCGTACGACCCGCCACCAGGGCACCTCGTGGCCGGAGCGGGCCATCACCTGTCCCACGGCACGCGCGCCGCGAGAACCGAGCAGGGCCGCGACATCGCCGTACGTCGCGACCTGCCCCGAGGGGATGTCGGCCACGACCACGAGCACCGCCTCGACGAAGCCCGTCGAGTCCGGCGTCGCACCGGCGGGCTCAGGAGCCGGCACGGCTCAGAGCTCGAGCGCGCCGACGATGTCGCCGTATGCGGTCTCGCCGATGTCGGTGAAGCCGATGCGGTGGAAGAACGCCTCGGGCCCCTCTTCGCCCGGCTCCCACAGCACGGTGATGCGGTCGAAGCCGCGGTGCTTGGCCTCTTCGGCGAGCGCCGTCGCGAGGAAGCGGCCGACGCCCTTGCCCTGCACCTCGGCGTCGACGTTGATGCGCCAGATACAGGCCCGGAACTCCTCGTGCTCGTTCTCGGGGTCGAAGTTGCCGTGGATGAAGCCGACGACGCGCTCGTCGAGAAGGGCGACCCGCTGCCAGGCAGTGGCCGGGTCGACGACCGAGGACTCCGCCGAATAGGTCACGGGAGCGATGAACTGCTCCTGGCCGGGCTTCAGCGACAGCGTGTTCGCCGCCACGATGTTCGACGCCGACAGATCTTCCAGTCTCAGCTCAGCCATACGCCAAGGCTAACCCGTGCGGCGCCGCGGCCGGTAGCCGGATGCGGTTTGCGCGGGCAACGGTGAATGCCGTGCGACCGACTGCGCTCGTGGTGCGGCGGGATCGCAGGGTGCCGGCACTGCTGCCGTTCAAGGGTCCGGTTGGGCTGGCGTCGATCTTCTTGACAGACCGACCGGTCGGTTTGCTACGCTCGGGTCATGAACCGAGTGATCCGAGTTCCCAAGGCCCTCCGCGACGTGTTCGGCGGGACGCAGACTCCGGCCGAGATCGTCTTCGTGTTGGTCGCCGCCGTCGGCTTCGGTGCCGCGATCTGCGTCACTGGCGCCGACGTGTTGGCGACGGTTCCCGTGTGGCGGGCTGTGCTGGCGGTCCTGCTGATCGTCGACGTCGCGGCTGGCTGCGTAGCGAACTTCACGTTCGGCACCGACACCCACTATGCGGCGCGGCCGGCCGGCCGGTGGGTGTTCATCCTCATTCACTGGCATCTCGTGGCGGTGGGGGCGCTGCTGGGGTTGGCGTTGGTGCCCCTGCTCCTCGTGACGGGATACGTCCTGCTTGCAGCGTCTGCGGTGAATCTGCTCCATGGCCGTCGGTTGCAAGTCACCGCGGGCGGGTTCCTGGTCGCCGCCGGCATCCTGGGCATCGTTCTGTGGATGCCGCTCTACTCGCCACCGTTCATTGTGGCGACGGCCGCCCTGTTCGTGATGAAGGTCGTGTTCGCGTTCGCGGTCACGCACCATTCCGAGGTGGGGCATTCCGCGGCCGAGACCCTGGCCGGCGCATCGAGGGGGCGGTGAACGTGGAGCCCTACCGACGATCTCGGCCCGCCTCGGCAGGTATTGCCCTGGACACCGAGAACGAACAGAACGTCGCGTTGTACGAGCACAAGGGATTCGCGATCAGGAGCCGGGAACTCGTTGACGGCATGCCCGTGTACTGTATGACCCGGCCCGAAGGGAAGGGGCGAGGGTGACCGCCTCAACCCGGCACTCCGCGCGCGAGCGCATCTTGGAGCAGGCCTTCCTGCTCTTCCTCACGCGCGGATTCGAGGCCACGAGCATGGCGGACATCGTCCACGCCACGGGCGCATCGAAGGGCGCCGTCTACCACCACTTCGCGAGCAAGGAGGAACTGTTCAAGGCCGCCCTCGACCGATACTTCGTCGACCTCGTGGGAACCGATAGGCCGGTCGGGCGGGACGCACAGGGGTTTGAGGACGCCGTCCGGGCAACTGCGGCCAGCATGGTCGACAGCTTGGCCGAAATCTCATCGCTCGGGGCCGATCTGACCGCGTACTACCGCTTCCTGTTCTCCGCCATCGACCGACACCAGCCGGAAGTTCAGGCCGTACTCGCGGGGCGCCTGACCGCGCTCACCCAGGCTGCGGAACGCAACGCGAACCATGGCGCAGTACACACCAGCCTCGACCCCGCCACCCTCGCCGAAATGGCGATCACCACCATCGAGGGTGCGGCGCTCCTCGCGGCGCTCGAAGGACCAGACCGTCTCGACGACCTCATCAACAGGGCGGTCGACCAATTCCTCGCGCTCGTACGTGCGAGCGAGCGTTGACGGATCCTCCTTGCGGGCATGATCGGTGACCGCAGCCGCCGTGTCGTCGAACCTCGTGCTCGGGACGCGAAGACAGGCGGTGCGTAGTTGTAGGAGTGGCGTCGGGTGTCGTCTACGTCGGCAAGGGGCTCCGCCGCGGCATCCGTTTGTCTCGATGTCGAGATATTCGCGTGACGCGGTAAGCTGGCAGACGGCGTGTCCGACCGCCCCGAAAGCTTCCATTCCCCACCAGAAATCAAGGAGACATCCACTTTGTCGAAGATCAAGGTTGCAGGCACCGTCGTCGAGCTCGACGGCGACGAGATGACGCGCATCATCTGGCAGGCCATCAAAGACACGCTCATCCACCCGTACCTCGACGTGGACCTCGAGTACTACGACCTCTCGATCCAGAAGCGCGATGAGACCGACGACCAGATCACGGTCGACGCGGCGCACGCCATCCAGAAGCACGGCGTGGGCGTCAAGTGCGCGACGATCACGCCCGATGAGGCGCGTGTCGAGGAGTTCGGCCTGAAGAAGATGTGGCGTTCGCCGAACGGCACGATCCGCAACATCCTCGGCGGCGTCATCTTCCGCGAGCCGATCATCATCTCGAACATCCCGCGGCTCGTGCCGGGCTGGAACAAGCCGATCATCATCGGCCGTCACGCGTTCGGCGACCAGTACCGCGCCACCGACTTCCTCTTCAAGGGCGAGGGCACCCTCACCGTCGAGTTCACTCCGAACGACGGCGGCGAGCCGCAGAAGTTCGAGGTCTACCAGTCTCCGGGCGACGGAATCGCGCAGGTGCAGTACAACCTCGACGCCTCGATCCGCGACTTCGCCCGCGCCTCGCTGAACTACGGCCTCTCGCGCAACTTCCCCGTGTACCTCTCGACGAAGAACACGATCCTGAAGGCGTACGACGGCCGCTTCAAAGACCTCTTCCAGGAGATCTTCGACACCGAGTTCAAGGCGCAGTTCGACGCTGCCGGCCTCACCTACGAGCACCGCCTCATCGACGACATGGTCGCCTCGGCCATGAAGTGGGAGGGCGGCTACGTCTGGGCCTGCAAGAACTACGACGGCGACGTGCAGTCCGACACCGTGGCACAGGGCTTCGGATCGCTCGGCCTGATGACCTCGGTGCTCGCGACGCCCGACGGCAAGGTCGTCGAGGCCGAGGCGGCGCACGGCACGGTGACCCGTCACTACCGTCAGCACCAGGCCGGCAAGCCGACCTCGACGAACCCGATCGCGTCGATCTTCGCGTGGACGCGCGGCCTCGCGCACCGCGGCAAGCTCGACGGCAACCAGGAGCTCATCGACTTCGCCGCGACCCTCGAAGACGTCGTCATCACGACGGTCGAGTCGGGCGCCATGACGAAAGACCTGGCGCTGCTCGTCGGTCCCGAGCAGGGCTACCAGACGACCGAGGAGTTCCTCGCGACGCTGGCCGACAACCTGAAGACCCGCATCGCCGGGTAGCCGACCCTCCACCTCGTCACCCACTCTTCTCAGGAACACCCCCTCGATTCAGGGCGTTTCTCAGGAAGTTTCGACTCGATCCGGCCGGCCCGACCGAAAGACTCCTGAAAAGAGTGGGAGACGGGAGGATGGGGGCATGGCACGCAGCTTGAAGCTCGCCCGCAGATACTGGGTCGTCACCCTCACGCTCGGCGTCGGTCTCGCCGGCATCGTGCTCGCGCTCGCCGGCGCCGGCGCGGCCGTGCCGTGGGTCTTCAGCGTCTACGCGCTCGCCGTGGCGGCGTGGGAGGCGGTCGGCATGGTGCGCGACATCCTGCGCGGGCACTGGGGCCTCGACGTGCTCGCGGTGACCGCGATCGTCGCGACGGTGCTCGTCGGCGAGTACGTCGCGGCCCTGCTCGTCGTGCTCATGCTCACGGGCGGGGCCGCGCTCGAGGACTACGCCAACCGCCGGGCCAAGCGCGAGCTCGACGCGCTCCTGACCCGTGCGCCGCAGCACGCGCACCGCATGGAGGGCGAGTCGATCGTCGAGGTGCTCGCGGGCGATGTGCGCGTCGGCGATGTGCTGCTCGTGCGCCCGAGCGAGATCGTTCCCGTCGACGCGGCGCTGCGCTCGCAGGAGGCGGCCTTCGACGAGTCCTCGATCACGGGGGAGTCCGTGCCCGTCGAGAAGCATGCGGGCGATCTCGTGCTGAGCGGCTCGATCAACGGCCAGTCCGCCGTCGAGGTCGTCGCCGCGGCATCCGCCGCCGACAGCCAGTACCAGCAGATCGTCGCACTCGTGGAAGCGGCCGCCGACTCGAAGGCGCCCGTCGTACGCCTTGCCGACCGCTACGCCGTGCCGTTCACGGCGTTCTCTCTTGCGCTCGCCGCGGTGGCCTGGTGGCTCTCGGGCGACCCGGTGCGCTTCGCCGAAGTGCTCGTGCTCGCCACCCCCTGCCCGCTGCTCATCGCTGCGCCGGTGGCCTTCATCGGCGGGATGAGCCGGGCAGCGAGGAACGGCGTGATCGTGAAGGGCGGGGGAGTGCTCGAGCAACTCGCCGCCGCGAAGACCGCCGTGTTCGACAAGACCGGCACGCTCACGTACGGTTCGCCCACGCTCGTCGCGATCCGGCCGGAGCCCGGCTTCGGCGAAGACGAGGTGCTCGGTGCTGTCGCCTCGGCGGAGCAGTACTCCTCGCACGTGCTCGCCACCTCGATGATCGAGGCGGCGAAGCATCGCGGCCTGCCGCTCGTCGAAGCCGAGTGGGCGCGCGAGGCCGCCACGAAACGGCGTGACGGCGAAGCTCGGCGGACTCGAGGTCGTCGTCGGCAAGTTCGCGTTCGTGCAGGGGCACGCGCCCGAGGCCCGGCGCACCGAGATCGCGCCCGGAGAGCTCGCCGTCTACGTCGCCGTCGACGGCCGATTCGCGGGAGCCCTGCTCGCGAGCGACAAGTTGCGCGACAACGCGGGCGCCACGCTCGCGCGCCTCGGCGAACTCGGCGTGCACCGCACGATGATGCTCACGGGTGACGCGAAGGCGACCGCAGACCACATCGCCGCCGAGCTCGGCATCTCTCGCGTGCGTGCCGACTGCCTGCCCGCCGACAAGGTCGCCGAGGTCGCAGCGATCACCGAGCGCCCCGTGATCATGGTCGGCGACGGGGTGAACGACGCGCCCGTGCTCGCAGCGGCCGATGTCGGCATCGCGATGGGGGCCAAGGGCGCCACCGCGGCGAGCGAGTCGGCGTCGGCCGTGATCCTCGTCGACGACATCTCGCGCACCGCGAAGGCGGTCGAGATCGGCCGCGACACGGTGCGCATCGCGCTGCAGAGCATCTGGATCGGCATCGTCGTGAGCGTCGGACTGATGGTCGTGGCCGCGTTCGGCGTGATCCCGGCGACGGTCGGCGCGCTCCTGCAGGAGGTGGTCGACCTCGTGACGATCCTCGCAGCGCTTCGCGCGATCGGCGGGCGTCTCGATGCGAAGGCGGATGCGCCGGGCCCCGCCGTGCACGCTCACGCGGGTGCGCCGGCGAGGTAGGGGAGTTCCGCGCAGATCGCATCCGCTCTCCGGTCACAACTCGATAACACCGCGAGGAATCCGTTGCGAACTCTTGCGAAGGGTTTGTTCGTAAGGTTTACTAACAAACGTGACTGCAATGGATGCGCAGCGAGGCCCGGTCACATCGGAGCCGACGCCCCCCACCTCCCGGGTGGCGACGGCGCTCCACGCCGCATCCACCCCTGGCGCCGTCATCTTCGGCCGCCCGCGCGCCCTCCGCGCGTCCGGCAAGGTGCTGCCCGAGCACGCCCGCACCCACAACCGCGCGCTCGTGCTGCAGACGCTCTACACGGTCGGCGCCCAGAGCCGAGCGGATGTCGCGCGAGAGACCGGCCTCACCAGGGTCACGATCTCCGACGTCGTGGCAGGGCTCATCGTCGACGGGCTCGTGATCGAGCTCGGGCAGCGTGAAGACGCCCGGCCGGGCAAGCCGGCGACCCTCATCGACGTCGATCGCGCAGCATTTCACATCATCGGCCTCGACCTCTCGGAGCACGAGGTGTTCCGCGGCGCCGTGGTCGGCCTCGAGGGCCAGATCATCGACCGCGACGAGGTCGCTCGCGACGGCGCCACGGGCGAGGTCGCCGTGCAACTGGTCGAGTTGCTCGTCGAGCGACTGCTCGCCCGCACCTCCACCCCGGTGCTCGGCATCGGCATCGGCTCGCCCGGTGTCGTCGACCCCCGAGGGGTCGTGCGATCGGCCCCCAACCTCGGCTGGAGCGACGTGCCCCTGCAGCGCCGCATCGCCGCGCGCTTCGACCTGCCCGTGCACGTCGCGAACGACGCGAATGTCGCCGTTCTCGCCGAGCACAGCGCCTCCCGCCACGACGACCTCCTGCTCGTCAAGGTCGGCCACGGTGTCGGTGCCGGCCTCATCATCGACGGGCGACCCGTCGTCGGCGGCGCGTTCGCAGCGGGCGAGATCGGCCACGTCGTCGTCGGCACCGACGGCGGCCCGCGCTGCGCCTGCGGCAGAGACGGATGCCTCGAGGCCTGGCTCGCCGTGCCGCGGCTGACCGGCGAGCTCGCCGGGCTCGACGGCGACGCCGCGGCATCCGCTCGTGATGACATCCTCCGCGAGGCGGGCCGACGACTCGGCATCGTGCTCGCCCCCGTGGTCGGCGCACTGAACCTCTCCGAGGTCGTGCTGAGCGGCCCGGCCCAATTGCTCGACGGTGCCCTGCACGAGGCCGCCGTCGACACGCTCCGGACTCGGATGATGGCGGAGTTCAACCGTGATCTGAGGCTTCGGATGACCGAGCACGGGCAGGACATCGTCTTGCGCGGCGCGGCCGTCATGGTCCTCTCCGGACAACTCGGAGTCTCGTGAGGGACTCTCCGCACCACGGGTGACAGCGAACCCCCGCTGCCGCCCCCACCCCATGAAAGGAAAACGACAAATGAGGAAACTCGGCATTGTTGCGCTCGGCGCTGCTGCTGCCCTGACCCTCGCCGGTTGTAGCGCCGGTGGTGGAAGTGAGTCTGCCGATGGCGGCGAGATCACGGTCTGGGTCGTCGGCACCGACACCCCCGACACCGCGCGCGACTACCTCAAGGAGACCTTCGAGGCGGACAACGACGGTTGGACCCTCACGGTCGTGGAGAAGACCTGGGCCGACGTGAGCGACACCTACGCAGCTGCGCTCCAGTCGAACGACTCTCCCGACGTCGTCGAGGTCGGCAACACCCAGACCGCGAGCTTCGCGGACCAGGGCCTGTTCCTGCCGCTCACCGACTTCGCCGCCGACGACTATCTGCCCGGCCTCGTCGAGTCCGCCACGTACGACGGCGAGCTCTATGCCGCGCCCTACTACGCCGGCGGCCGCATCGTGTTCTACAGCGAGCAGATCCTCGGCGCCACTCCGGTTCCGACCACGCTCGACGAGTACGTCGCAACGGGCAAGGCGCTGAAGACCGACACCCGTTCGGGTATCTGGGCGCCGGGCCGCGACTGGTACAACGCACTTCCCTACGTCTGGGCGCACGGCGGCTTCATCGCCGAGCAGGACGGCGACGAGTGGAAGGCCGGCTTCTCCAGTGAAGGCGGCATCGCGGGCCTGACCCAGCTGCAGGACGTCTACGTGAACGCGTCCAACGCGGCCAAGGACGGCGACGAGACCGACCCGCAGGTCGCGTTCTGCGCCGGTGAAGACGTCTTCCTCTCCGCTCCTGCGTGGGTGCAGTGGTCGATCACGGCTCCGGCCGACGCCGAGGCGCCGGGTTGCGCCGACACCTTCGGTTCCGACCTGCGTGCGTTCCCGCTGCCCGGTCTCGAGGCCGGCGAGACGGCACCGATCTTCGCCGGCGGCTCGAACATCGCCGTCGCGACGAAGAGCGCCAACCCCGAGCAGGCTCGCGCCGCGCTCGACATCATGGCGGGCGAGGACTACCAGACCCTCCTCGCCGAGGGCGGGCTGACGCCGGGCTTCACGGCTGCCGCTGCATCGTTGCCCGACACCGAGATCGCCAAGGCCCAGGCCGACGCGCTCGCCAACTCGAAGGTCACCCCGACCACCCCGAAGTGGGCCGAGGTCGAGGCTGCGCAGATCATCCAGGAGGCGCTCGTGAAGATCGCCCAGGGCGGGGATGTCGCGGCGATCGCCGCCGACCTCGACACGCAGATCGAGGAGATCCTCAACAGCTAGCCTGTCGAGCCCCTGCACGGGGGCGGAGTCCCGCACAGCTCCGCCCCCGGCCCTCCGCTTCTCGGGGCGGCTTCGGCCCGTCGCCGGCGCCATCCCCGAGACGTACCATCAGTCACACCGCGACTCTCCCGCGACACACCCGAGGAGCAGCCATGAGCGCAACCCTCACCGAGCCCGACGCAGCGCCGCGCTCGCCGAAGGCCAGGCCGCCCCACCGGCCGACGGGCGTCGGCCCCCGCAAGAAGAAGCCGCTGCCCTGGGCGCCATGGCTGCTGCTCGCCCCGAGCCTCCTGCTGCTCGGCGTCATGGTGCTGTACCCGACGATCGTGATGTTCATCCAGTCCTTCACGAACCTCGAGATCAAGAACAAGATGCTCGGCACCTCGCCGGACTTCGTCGGGTTCGAGAACTACATCGAGGTCTTCACCGAGTCCGACTTCCCGGCGGTGCTCGCACGCAGCCTCGGGCTGATGGTCGTGCTCACCGTGATCATCGTCGCGCTCGGCATGCTCATCGGCCTGCTCATGACGAAGCTCTCAAGGGGCTGGAGGCTCGCCGTCTCGATCGCCCTGCTGCTGGCGTGGGCGATGCCGCCGCTCTCGGCGACGGTGGTCTTCGGCTGGATCTTCGACACCGACTACGGGCTCGTCAACTGGGCGCTCAACACCATCACCGGCACCCAGGACTTCCGAGGCCATTCGTGGCTCATCGACCCGTGGTCGTTCATGATGGTGCTCGTCATCATCGTGGTCTGGCAGAGCGTTCCGTTCGCGGCAGTCACGTTCTACGCGGGTCTCGGCCAGGTGCCCGACGAAGTGCTCGAGGCGTCAGGCCTCGACGGCGCGAGCGCCTGGCAGCGATTCCGGTTCATCGTGTTGCCGTACATGCGGAACGTCATCACCGCGGTGCTCGTGCTCGAGACGATCTGGAACCTTCGCATCTTCACCCAGGTGTACGCACTGCAACAGCAGGGCGGCCTCGCGAGCGAGACGAACATCCTGCCCACCTACCTGTTCCGGCAGGGACTCGGCGAGTTCGGCGTGACCGCCGCCATCGGCGTGTTCATGGTGATCCTGCTCATGGCGATCTCCTATTTCAACGTCCGCAACTCTCTGAAGGAGGAGGAGGAGGAGCTGTGAACACGCAGACCACCCGCGCTCGCAGGTTCGGGCTCAATCTCTTCGCCGTGATCGTCATCGTCTGCTCGGTCTTCCCGGTCTACTGGATGGTGAACATGTCGTTCACCCCGCCGAATCAGATCATCAGCCGCAATCCGAGCTTCCTGCCGCTCGACTTCACGTGGAAGAACTACGTCACCGCCTGGACCCGCGAGGCGGCGCCCGGCCAGACGGACTTCCCCCATGCGCTCGCGTCGAGCCTCGGGGTCGCGCTCGCGGTCGTCGTGGCCTGTGCGCTCATCGCCTTCCTCGCATCGGTCGCCATCGCCCGCTTCGCCTTCCGAGGCCGCGTCGTCTTCATCGTGAGCGTGCTCGTCGTGCAGATGGTGCCCGGCGAGGCGATGATGTTCACGATCTACAACATGATCGACGACTGGCGACTCATGAACACCCTCATCGGCCTGTTCATCGTGCACCTCGCCGCCGTCGTGCCGTTCACGATCTGGATGCTGCGGGGCTTCGTCAAGGGAGTCCCCGTCGAACTCGAAGAGGCGGCGATGATCGACGGGTGCTCGAAGGGCCGGGCGTTCTGGAAGGTCACGTTCCCACTGCTCGCCCCGGGCCTCGTCGCCACTGGCATCTTCGCCTTCATCCAGAGCTGGAACGAGTTCCTGATGGCGCTCCTGCTCCTCAAGGGATACAACCTGACGCTGCCGCCGTGGCTGAACTCGTTCCAGTCGGCGACCGAGGCGACCAACTGGGGTGCCGTGATGGCCGGGTCCACGCTCATCGCCCTCCCCGTCGTCGTCTTCTTCCTGTTCGTGCAGCGACGCATGGTCGGCGGTCTCGTCGCGGGAGCGGTCAAGGGATGACCGGGGCCGACCGAACCGGCGTGGGCAGCGGCCTTCGCCGGGACATCCTCACAACCCTGCTGCCGGGCTTCGATGGGCCGGTCGCCCCCCGATGGGTGCTCGACTCGCTCCGCGACGGCCTCGGCGGCGTCTGCCTCTTCGGCTCGAACATCGAGACGCCCGAGCAGCTGCGCACCCTGAACGCCGCGCTCCGCCGGGCGAACCCGCTCGCCGTGATCGCGATCGACGAGGAGGGCGGCGACGTCACACGGCTCTTCTACGACCGCGGTGCGCCGTTCCCCGGCAACGCCGTGCTCGGACGCATCGACGACCTGGAGTTGACCGCGCGCGTCGCTCGGGCCGTCGGTGCGGCGCTCGCCGCAACCGGATGCACCGTGACCTTCGCGCCAGACGTCGACGTGAACGCGAACCCCGACAATCCGGTGATCGGGGTGCGCAGCTTCGGTGCCGATCCCGAGCTCGTGGCGCGGCACGCCGCCGCATGGACGACGGCACTGCAGGAGACCGGCATCGCGGCCGGCGCCAAGCACTTCCCGGGCCACGGCGACACCGCGACCGACTCGCATCTCGCCCTGCCCGTCGTCGATGTGCCGCTCGCGACCCTGCGCGAGCGCGAGCTCGTGCCGTTCCGTGCCGCGATCGCCGCAGGCAGCCGCACGATCATGACCTCCCACATCCTGATTCCGGAGCTCGATTCCCGGAACCCGGCCACCCTCTCCCCGCAGATCCTCTGCAGCCTGCTTCGCGGGGAGCTGGGGTTCGACGGCGTCATCGTCACCGACGCCCTCGACATGAAGGGGGCGAGCGGCGTGCACGGCGTACCCGAAGCTGCTGTGCGCGCCCTCGCCGCCGGATGCGACCTGCTCTGCATCGGCACCGACAACTCGGCCGCGCAGATGGTGGAGATCGTCGAGGCCGTCGAGTTCGCGATCGAGGCCGGCAGGCTCCCCGCTGAGCGTGTGCGCGAGGCGGCGGCCCGGGTGCGGGCGCTCGCCGCCGACGCGGCACCGATACCGATCGGCCCGGCGCTTCGGGCATCGATCGAGCCGCAGCACGACGCCGAGGAGATCAGCAGGGTGATCGGCGCGTTCGAGGTCGCGGATGCCGCCCGCGAACGTCTCTCCCGGTCGTCACGGGTCGGCACCGTCGTGCGCATCGACACCGTCGCGAACATCGCGATCGGCGTGGCCCCGTGGGGGCCGTTCGCCGCAGAGGCCGTCTCGGCGGCGCCGTCCTGGCTCGGCGCCGCGGATTCGATCGTCGTCTCGGAGGAGCGGGAGCTCGCCGACCCCGCGGGGCTCGAGGGCGCCGTGCTCGTCGTGGGCAAGGACCTGCACCGGCATCCGTTCGCCCGAACGGCGATCGACGCCCTGCGCGCCGTGCGCGACGACGTCGTGACGATCGACATGGGCTGGCCGTCGCACGATCGGGCCTACGCCGACGTCTCGACGTTCGGTGCGTCGCGCCTGCTCGGCGAAGCGGTCATCGCATTCGTCGACGACGCGCTCAGGCCGGCCCTGGCCACGCCGTGACGCTCGCCGGGTCGGTTGCCTTCGGCATTGCACGTATCCTGAATCGGGAGGGGGCCGAGTCGGGTCTTCTTCGCAACGATCGATCTCGCTGCTCGGGCGTGATCGTCACACCCGGATTCGCTGCGGACGCCGTCGGCACCGCCCTCGTAGGAGAACATCAATGGCTGAAATCGTCGTCGTAGAGAATGAAGACGCCGCGGGCGCGCTCGTGGCCGACACGATCGTCTCGCTCATCCGTTCGAAGCCCGATGCCGTGCTCGGCCTCGCGACCGGTTCGACGCCGCTCGCGAGCTATCGCGCGCTCGCGCGCCGCATCGCCGACGACTCGATCGACGTGCGCGGCGTGCGCGGTTTCGCGCTCGACGAGTACGTGGGGCTTCCGGCCGGCCACCCCGAGAGCTACCGCGCGGTCATCACGCGCGAGGTCGTCGAGCCGCTCGGTCTCACGCCCGAGCTCGTGCGGGTGCCGAACGGCGACCCCGCGTCGATCGAGCACGCGGGCGTCGACTACGAGACGGCGATCACCGCGGCGGGCGGCGTCGACCTGCAGATCCTCGGCATCGGGCGCACGGGTCACATCGGCTTCAACGAGCCGGGCTCCTCTCTCGCCTCGCACACGCGGGTCAAGACCCTCACCGCAGCGACGCGCCTCGACAACGCACGGTTCTTCGAGACGCCCGACGACGTGCCCATGCACTGCATCACCCAGGGCATCGGCACGATCCTGCGTGCCCGCCACCTCGTGCTGCTCGCGTTCGGTCGGGCGAAGGCGCACGCGGTCGCGGCTGCCGTCGAGGGACCGGTGTCGGCGAGTCAGCCGGGGTCGGCGATCCAGCTGCACCCGCACACCACGGTGATCGTCGACGAGGCCGCTGCCGCCGAGCTCGAGAACCTCGACTACTACCGCTACGCATGGTCGAACAAGCCCGCCTGGCAGGGCATCTGAGCCAGCCGCCGTCTCTGGGGCGAGCGGATGCCGCGGCATCCGCTCGCCCCATCGATGTCAGTGGGGGAGGATCTCCCTGACGCTCGCGAGGTAGGCCTCGTCGTCGAACTCGGCGAAGATCTGCCGCTGGATCATGAACCCCTGCCCGAGCGCGAGCATGATCGGAACGAGGCGGGCGATCGCCGCGTCGGTGTCACCGTCGGTGCACTCGGGGTGGGCTTCGAACCAGGGGCGCACCGATGCACCGAAGGCGTCGAGCACGAACCCGAGCGGTGCCCCGATGCTGTCGAGGATCGTGGGGTCGGCGGCCGCGTCGGCCCAGAGCTGCACGAGCAGGCGGGTGTCGAACGAGTCGCGCATGCCGCGCAGCACCGTCGCGACGACTTCGCCGGGCGTGAGCACGTGGCCGCCGGCCTGTTGGGCGTCGACCTCGAGACGCCTGCTCTGCAGCGTGCGAACGGCAACGGCGGCGAACAGCTCGCGTTTGCCGGCGAAGTGCCCGTAGATCGCACCGGCGGAGAGGCCGCTCTCGGCGATGACGTCGGCCATCGAGGTGCCGGAGAGCCCTTTCGCAGAGAACGCGCGCAGCGCTGCGTCGATGATCTCGTCGCGCCGGGCCTCACGATACTCGGCGGTGACCTTCGGCATGCTCGTTCTTCCCGTCGATGAGCGGATCTTCGTTTCTTGACAAGCCTAGACGGCGCGATCAGAATTATACAGAACGAACATTCATTTTCTTTTGAGGAGACCAGACCATGGCTGATCATCCGGATGCCGCCGGCCGACACACCCCCGTCGGTCGCGTCGTCGGCGTCGCGCTCGCGCTCGCCGCGCTCGTCGCGGTCATCGTGCTCGCGTTCTCGTGGCCGTCGGTGACGGCAGATGCGAAGAACCTGCCGATCGCGATCGCCGGCCCCGCCGAGGCGGTGGAGGCGGTCGAAGCGACGGTCGACGAACAGTCGCCCGGCGCCGTCTCGTTCGAGACGGTCGACGATCGCGGCGCCGCCGTCGCCGCCATCGAATCTCGTGAGGCGTACGGTGCCATCGTGCTCGGAGCCGAGCCCGAGGTGCTCTCCTCCTCGGCATCGAGCCTCGCGGTCGCCCAGCTGCTCACCGGCATCGCGAGCGGGCTCGAAGAGGGAGTGAACGCCCAGGCCGCCGCCGCTGCCGCGGCCGCCGGCGCCCCCGCGGCACCGCCGCACATCGACGTCGCCGTCACCGACGTTGTGCCGCTCGCCGACACCGATCCGCGCGGCACCGGACTCGCCGCTGCGCTCTTCCCGCTCGTGCTCGGCGGCATGGTCGGCGGCATCGCGATCTCGATCGCGGTCATCGGCGCGATGCGCCGGGTCTTCGCCGTGCTGCTCTACTCGGCGGCGGGCGGGTTGGTGCTCGCAGGCATCCTGCAGGGCTGGTTCGGGGCGCTGCAGGGCGACTACCTGCTGAACGCCGCAGCCATCGGGCTCGCGCTCGCGGCCATCGCCGCGCCCATCACCGGGTTCGTGGCGCTCATCGGTCGGGCCGGAATCGCGGTCGGCCCCGTCGTCATGCTGCTGTTCGCGAACCCGATCTCAGGTGCCGCGGTGCCGAAGGAGTTCTATCCGGTGCCGTGGGGTGACATCGGGCAGTGGTTCCCGCCGGGCGCCGCCGCGACACTGGTTCGCGAACTCTCGTACTTCCCGTCGGCCGACATGTCGTTCCCGTGGCTCGTACTCGCGACGTGGGCCGTCGGCGGTCTGCTGCTCTCGGTTCTCGGCCACTTCCGCACCGCGGGCGGCGCGGAGCCGGACGCGGAGGCGGCCCGCAGCGCCGAGTCGCAGCCGGTGGCGGCCTGACGCGAGGGTGCGGCGGATGTCGCGGCGCGGATCAGCCCGCGAGTTCCTTCCGACCGTTGAGGATGCCGCTGACCGCCGCCACGACGGCGAACACGACCGCCACGACAGGCTGGCCGAGGGTCCACCACCCGATCGCCGCGGCCGAGAACACGGCGATCTCGACGATCGCCTTGCCGAAGGTGTCCATGCGGAAGACGGCCTTCGGCGAGACGAACAATGCCCACGCGACGATCGCGAGGAGCGGGGCTCCGATGCCGACGAGCACGCCCGGCCACGGCAATGGGAACGCCAGGAAGCCCCAGATTCCGAGGGAGACGAACGCGAAGAGTTCGAGGAAGAATCGGAGGATGTCGTTCGGTCCGATCTTCGGCTGCCGGTCGTGCTGTCGGGGGTCGCTCACAACCGTCAAGCCTACCCGCGACCTCAGCGGAAGATGATCGTGCGCACCCCGTCGACGAGCACCCGGCGCTCGGCGAACCACTTCACCGCCTGGCTGAGGGTGCGGCTCTCTTCGTCTTGACCGATCGCCACGAGTTCGGACGGGGTGCGTGAATGATCGACGCGCACGACGTTCTGCTCGATGATCGGGCCCTCGTCGAGATCGCTCGTCACGAAGTGGGCGGTCGCGCCGATGAGCTTGACCCCCCGGGCATGCGCCTGCCGATACGGGTTCGCGCCCTTGAATCCGGGCAGGAACGAGTGGTGGATGTTGATGCAGCGGCCCTCGAGGGCGTCGCAGAGTCCGGGGGAGAGGATCTGCATGTATCGCGCCAGCACGACGAGTTCGATGTCGTGCTCATCGACCGCGGCGAGCACGCGGCGTTCGAATTCGGCCTTCGATGCGGCATCCGTCACCGCAAGCGATTCGAAGGGCACGCCGTGGAAGTCGACCAGGTCGCGCAACGTGCCGTGATTCGAGAGCACGAGCGGGATCTCGACGGGCAGTTGGCCGGCACGCTGCCGGAACAGCAGGTCGTTGACGCAGTGCCCGGCGGTCGACGCGAGCAGGAGTGTGCGAAGCGGCCGGCCGACCTCGTCGAGTTGCCACTCCATGCGCCAGCGCTCGGTCACGGGAGCGAGCGCCGCCTCGACCTCTTCGCGACCCGCCGAGGACTCGACCTGGAGTCGCATGAAGAAGTTCCCGGTGTCGAGGCTCGCGAACTGCTGGCTCTCGGTGATGTTGCCGCGAGCCGCGACGATCGCGCCGCTGATGGCGTGCACGATGCCCGGCCCGTCGGTGCAGCTGAGCGTGACGACCCAGTGGTAGAGGTGTTCGGGGCTGGCGCCGGGGACGTGCTCGGTCATCCCGTCAGACTAGCGGGCGCTCGATCGCTCTCGCCCCACCACGTGGTCGCGGCCACGCTCGGGCCTGTTCGCCCGTCGGCGGTGATGTACCGCACAGTCACCGCGCGGAGCAGCCAGCTCAGCGGATCATTCGTCTCCCGTGCGTGGCCCTTTGCATCGAGGAGGAAGCTCCGGTAGGGCACGCCGTCGATCTCCATGAGCACCGTGGCGCCGGGGACTCCATGAAAATCCGCCCGGAGGATGCCGACTTCAGCACTCGGTGCGAGCATGGCGATCTCGATCGGCGCGCTCGGGTCGGAGCGGTTGCCGGCCACATCGGTCTGCGTGACGGTGAGGAGGTGGGTGCCGGCGCTCAGGCCTGCGACGACGAGGGACCAGTTGCCGGCGTCGTCGGCAACTGCCGCGGGCAGCGTCTCGTCGGATGCGGATGCGGATGCCCGCTCCGCAGCAGGCTCCGCCGCTTCGCCCGACTGCACCGTCACGAAGATGCTCGCACCGGGCTCTGCCGTGCCCGTGAGGAGGGGATCGACCAGCCCGTTCGCGCCGTCGGCCGTGTTCACGACAGGCGGGAGCGCCACCGTGTCGACCGGTTCGGGCTCCGGTTCGGGTTCCGGCTCGGGCGCGGGGGGCGGGCCCGGGTCCGGCACCGGTGCCGGCGCGGGAGTCGTCGGGCTCGTCTCGACGGCCGGCTCTTCCGGCCCCGCTGAGTCGTCGGGTTCCTCGGGCGCGGCCTCGGTCACGGGTGCCGGTTCGGCCGCCGGCGGAGCCGGCACCGGCGCGATCGCCGCCGGCTCGTCGCCGGTCGAACCCGTCGGCCCCGATTCGCTCGGCGCGGAGGATGCCGCGGGCCGCGCCACGGGTTCCTCCGGTGCCACGATGCCCGGCACGATGATCACGGCGGCGACGGCCGCCGCCGCGACGAGCGCACCCGCGCCGACGCCGATGACGACTCCGCTGCCGCCGAGCGCCGCCAGTCCGGTGGCCGAGGTCGCGCCGCCGCCCGCCGTCGATCCCGTGCCGGCTGCGGCTCCGGCGGTGGATCCGGCACTCGCTCCGGATGCCCCGGCCCCCGTCGTCGCCGAACCCGAGACCTGGCCGATGAGCACGGAGGGCAGCCCTGCCGCGCCCATCGCGACCTCGGCCACCGGCGCGCCTTGCGAGAGCCAGGCCGAGTAGGCCGTCGCTCCGCCGATGCCTGCGGTGAGCGGCAGCAGCACGAGTGCGAGCCTGGATCCCACCTCACGAGCCTCGGCGGCGACGATCGTGCACCGGGCGCAGTCGTCGAGGTGCGCCTCGAGGCGACTCGTCTCACGCGCGCGGAGCTTGCCCCGGGTGTACGTGCCGAGGCGATCGATGCTCCACTGGCACTCGGGCGAGTTGGCAGGGTTGCGAAGGTGCACGCGGATCCACGACTGGCGCAGGCCCTCGCGGGCACGGTAGGCGAGCGCCGCCGTGCTGTTGGCGCTCATGCCGAGCAGCGGTGCGATCTGCTGCGGTGTCATGTTCTCGACCTCTGAGTACCAGAGCACCTCCTGCCACCTGGTCGGCAGTGCGCGGAACGCCTGCGCCGTTGCGCTCCGGTCGAGGGCGTCGAGGGTGGCGGACTCGCTCGTCGCGGGATCTTCGAACGACTCGAGGGTCTCGAGCGTGGTCTCGTGTCGGGCGCGACCCCAACCGGCAGCCGTGTTGCGGATCGTCGTGAACAGGTAGGGGCGGAAGGCGCCGGTCGGTCCGCCGCCCGCCAGGATCGTGCTGTAGATCTTCGTGAACGATTCGGCGACGAGATCGTCGGGGTCGAGCGAGCTGTACGACCGCGCGACGGTGCGCGCCGAGGCCGAGTGCCGTTGCCACAGCTCGCCGTACGCCGAGCGGTCGCCCGTGCGAGTGCGTTCGATGAGCGCGGCGTCGGCCGGGTGTTCGGTGCGCAGCGGCGGCACGACGGGCTCCTTCGGGTAGAGGGTGGAGGCGCGGATCGAGTGACGGCTCCATCTGAGGTTGCGCCGAGACGGGAATCATGACGCGGTCATTCGGGTGAGCCTATTCCACCAGAGATCCCTGACAAACGGGTGCGGAAGAATTTCTCCGATTCCGCGTCATAGATCTGGTGGATCGCCGTCTCTCAGGTGGAAGGCATTCAACCGCCTTCCACTCTCCGCCGTCTCGGGCGACCCGAACACCAGGGACGGGTGCCGGCATTGCCGGCGGATGAACGGTGAGCTTCGGGGGGAAACGAAGCCCACCGTTCGAACGGGCGAGGGTCTCGGAGGCGAAGGGGAACACGCCTCCGGGCCCCGTCTCGGTCGGCCGCACGCCGGCCGTCGATCAGGCCAGACGGACTCCGCCGCCCCAGACCGCCTCCACCGCGAGTTCAGCGCTGAGGAGCACCGCGTCGGCGGCGAACCCGGCGTCGAGCCGGCCGAGATCGCCGCCGCGGCCGATCGCCGCAGCCGGGGTCACGGTGAGGGCGCCCACCGCCTCGTCGAAGGGGATGCCGCACTCGAAGACGGCCCGGCGGAGCGCGTCGTCTTGTGTGAGCGTCGAACCGGCGATCGATCCCCCGTCGCGGAGGCGCGCGACTCCGTCGGTGACGATCACCTCGAGCGAACCCAGTACGTAGACGCCGTCGGCCGATCCGGTCGCCGCCATCGCATCGGTGATGAGCGCGACCCTGCCGTGAGCGCCGGCGAAGGCGAGTTTCACGACGTCGGGATGCACGTGCACGCCGTCGTTGATCACCTCGAGGGTGACGTGATCTGCGTGCATCGCCGCGGTGACCGGCCCAGGGGCGCGGTGGTGGATGCCGCGCATGCCGTTGAACGCATGCGTCAGGATCGAGGCGCCGGCGTCGAATGCGGCGAGGGCGGTCTCGAAATCGGCGCTCGTGTGACCGACCGCCACCCGGACGTCGGCGGCGACGAACCTGGCGATCGCCGCGAGCGCCCCGTCGTGTTCGGGGGCGATCGTGATCTGCCGGAGCGTTCCGGCCGCGGCCTCGAGCAGCACATCGACGGATGCCTCGTCGGCCTCGCGCAGCAGCCCGGGGTCGTGCGCCCCGCGGAAGTCCCGATCGAGGAACGGACCCTCGAGGTGGGCGCCGAGCACTCGCGGATCGCGCTCGGCGAAGCGGGCGATCGTGGCGAGGTCGCGAGCGAGCCGGTCGACCGGCGAGGTCACGAGCGAGAGCACGGTGCGCGTCGTGCCGTGCGCGTTGTGCACCGCGAGCACGGTCTCGATCGCCTCGTCGCCCTCGTCGGCGGCGGCGCCACCGGCACCGTGGCAGTGCAGATCGATGAATCCGGGGGTGAGGAACCGCCCCGCGGCATCCGTCACCGCTGCGGATTCGGACGCGAGCCCGTCGCGCCAGCCGTCGCCGATGCCGCGCGCGGACACCCGGTCGCCGTCGAAACGCACCCACGCGTCGGTGACCGTGTCGGCGCCGCTCACGATGCGTGCGGAATGGATGACGACTGGCGCGGTGCTCACCTAAGCAACGATAACGTCGTAGCCGGCGTCGGAGAGCCGTTCGCGCTGCTCGCGCGTGATGCCGGCGTCGGTGATGATCGTCGAGAAGAGGCGGCGGGGGCCGATCGCCGCGAATGCGCGCTTGTCGATCTTCGAGGAGTCGGCGACGAGCACCGACTGCGTCGCCCGTGCGGCCATGAGCGCGTTGACCGCGGCCTCGCGTTCGTCGTGCGAGGTCGGCCCGACGACGGGGTCGATGCCGTTCACCCCGATGAAGGCGAGGTCGAGGGTGATGCTGCCGAGCACCGCATCGGTGTAGGCGCCGACGAGTTCGTAGGAGCGTGCGTGGACGACGCCGCCGGTGACGACGGTCTTGATCTGCGGCCGAATGGCGAGCTGCATCGCGATGTTGATCGCGTTCGTGACGACGGTGAGGCTCGGGTCGGGCGACGGGTCCATGATGTCGGCGCGAGACATGAGTGCGTCGGCGATCGCGGTCGAGGTGGTGCCGCCGCAGAGGCCGATGACGGCACCGCGCGGCACGAGCGAGCTCGCGGCGTGGGCGATGGCGGCCTTCGCGTCGGGGTTCTGCTGGTTCTTGTAGCGGATCGGCAGGTCGTAGGCGACCGAGTGCGCCACGGCGCCGCCGCGCGTGCGGGTGAGCAACTGCTGGTGGGCGAGCGCGTCGAGATCGCGGCGGGCCGTCGCGGGCGACACCTCGAGGCGGTCGACGATCTGGTCGACGTCGACCTGCCCGCCGTCGGCGAGGAGGTCGAGAACGGCACTGAGGCGCTCCGCACGATTCATCCGTTGGTGTCCTTTCCTGCGAAGAGGCGGAGGAGACGCGACGCCTCTGCTTCGATGGCGTCGCGTCCGGCGGCGAGGTACTTGCGCGAGTCTACGACGGCCGGATGCTCGTCGAGGTATCTCCGGATCGCGCCGGTGAACTGCGCGTTCAGATGGGTCGAGACATTGATCTTGGTGAGCCCGGCGCGGATGCCGGCGACGATCGTCTCGTCGGGAACTCCGGATGACCCGTGCAGCACGAGAGGAACCGGCACCGCGGCCCGCAGGCGGGCGATGAGCTCGAGGTCGATCGATGCGACCCGCTCGGTCATGGCGTGCGACGAGCCGACGGCGACGGCGAGCGCCTCGACACCGGTCTCGGCGACGAACTGCGCCGCCTCGGCGGGGTCGGTGCGCACTCCGGGGGCATGTGCGCCGTCCTTGCCGCCGATCTCGCCGAGCTCGGCCTCGACGAGCACGCCCGTCAGCGCTGCACGACCGACGACGCGGCGGGTCGTGGCGACGTTGTCGGCGAAGTCGAGCTTGGCGCCGTCGTACATCACCGAGCCGAAACCGCGGTCGATCGCGAGGAGGGCGAGTTCGGGGTCTTCGGCATGATCGAGGTGCACGGCGACGGCGGCGCTCGAAGCGTCGGCGACGGCGAGCGTCGCGCGCGCGATCGGCTCGAATCCGCCGTGGTAGCGGATCGCGTTCTCGGACAGCTGCAGGATCACGGGAAGCCCGGTCGACTCGGCCGCCCGCACGAGCGCCTCGGCGGTCTCGAGGTGCAGCACATTGAACGCGCCGACGCCGCGCCCGGCGGCGACGGCGTCGGTGAGGATGGTTCGGGTTGAGGTGAGGGTCATGCGCTCGCTTCCGGGTCGGTTCCGACGGAGCCGTCGGTGCTGGTCGTGGTCACGACGACCTCGAGTTCGAGGGCGGAGTGTTCGGGGGCGAGATCGCCGGCGAACGGCATGAGCACCGCGGAGGCCGACCAGGCGGTCGCGCGGCGGGCGAGGCGGGCGCGGGCGTCGGCCGCCTCCCGGGTGTCTGCCCCGAGGGTCGGCGTCTCGGCGAATGCAGCCGCGATCGCGGCGACCGCGGCGTCGCCCGCACCGGTCGCATTGCCGTGCAACGTGCGGGGCAGTCGGGCACGGATGCCGCCGGGCGCATCCGCCGAGACGACGAGGAGGCCCTCGGAGCCGAGCGAGGCGACGACGAGGCGAGCGCCGAGCCCGAGCAGGGCCCGTGCGCCTGCGACGGGGTCGTCGAGACCGGTCTCTGCGCGGAGCTCTTCTGCGTTGGGCTTCAGTGCGGTCGCGCCGGCGCGGGCGGCGGCGGCGAGTCCGGGCCCGCTCGTGTCGACGATCACGGGCACGCCGCCGTCGACGAGGGTGCGCACGAGCGCGCCGAGCTCGTCGGGGCCGAAACCCGGTGGCAGGCTGCCGCAGATCGCGACGGCGTCTGCGGTGCGGCCGAGTTCGAGGGCGTTCGCCGCAAGTGCTGCGGCCTCGTCGGGTTCGAGGGCGATGCCGCGTTCGTTCAGCACCGTCGCGTCGCCGCTCGTCTCGTCGACGATGGCGATGCTGCGCCTGGTCGCGCCCCCGACCGGCACGAGGCGATGGGGGATGCCGCTCGCGACGAGTTCTGCGGCGAACTCGGCGCCGACCGCGCCACCGGTGGTGGTGACGGCCACCACTTCGCGTCGCCCGGAATGGAGCACGCGGGCGACGTTCAGCCCCTTGCCCCCGGCGCGAGCGGCGCCGGGGTCGATCCGGTGGGTCTCACCCGGCTGCAACCGGTCGACGTGCCAGGTGAGGTCGAGCGCCGGGTTGGGTGTCACGGTCACGATCACAGCGCACCGCCGATCGGTTGCGCGGTCGTTCGTGCGGCCGCGAGGTCGCGGGCCGACAGTGCCGTGCCGAGGAGCCCCGCGTCGTCGCCGAGCTCTGCATGAATGAGCGCCGGGCGACGGTGGAAGCTGAGCAGCGTGTCGAGTCGCGCCCCGAGCGGTTCGAAGAGGGCCGGGCCCGCCTGCGAGAGCCCGCCGCCGATCACGACCGCCTCGGGTGCGAGAGTTGCGACGAGCCGGGCGATCGCCTCGGCGAGCGCTTCGACGGCGTCGTCCCACAACCGGCGCGCGATCGCGTCGCCCGATGCCGCGGCTTCGAGCACCTGTCGCGCCCCGCCGACGGGAGTGCCGGTGGCGGCGGCGTAGCGGCGGGCGATCGCGCCCGCCGACGCGATCGTCTCGAGGCACCCGATGGCGCCGCAGGGGCAGCGGTCGCCGAGCGGGTCGGCGAGCGAGTGCCCGACCTCGCCTGCGAAGCCGCCTCCCGCGTACGGATGTCCGTTGAGCACGAGCGCGCTCGCGATGCCGGTGCCGATGGCGAGCACGACGACGTCGCCGAAGCCTCGGGCGGCGCCGAGGCGGTGCTCTGCGTCGCCGGCCGCACGCACGTCGTGACCGAACGCGACCGGCAGGCCGAGGGCGGCCTCGGCGAGTGAGCGGATCGGGGCGTCGCGCCAGCCGAGGTTCGATGCGAACATGCCGACGCCGTCGACCTCGTCGACGAGGCCAGGCACGCTGATGCCTGCGGCGACGGGGGTGACGCCGGGCGACGCTTCGAGGTGCTCGCGCGCCAGGACGGCGAGCGAGGTGACGATCGTTCCGGCGGGGTCGGCGGCGTCGAGCGGCGTCGGCGTGCGGCGCAGACCCAGCACCCGCCCCGACGCATCGACGAGCGCCGACTTCGTGTCGGTACCGCCGACGTCGAAGGCGAGCACCGCGTCACCCGAGCCGAGCCGGGTCGCGTCGGTGGCGGGGTGCCCGGTCATCACGCGTCGAGAATGATGGAGCGGGTGAGGTTGCGCGGCGCGTCAGGGTCGAGGCCCTTCGCACGGGCGCGGGCGAGTGAGACACGCTGGGCGCGCACGAGCTCGGCCATGGGGTCGAGCGTGCCGGCCTCGAAGTGCGCACCGGTGGCGGCGATGTCGCCGGCGAGGCCCTCGGGGGCCTCGCCGAACTGCCAGGTGACCCGGCCGGGCGCGGCGATCGAGATCGGGCCGTGGCGGTACTCCATGGAGGGGTACGACTCGGTCCAGGACTGCGATGCCTCGCGCATCTTCAGCGCGGCCTCGTGGGCGAGCCCGACCGACCAGCCGCGGCCGAGGAAGGTGTACTGCTCGGCGCCCGTCAGCTCGGGCGACAGCTCTTCGGCGATCGCGCGCTCGGCATCGGCGATCGCGCCGCTCAGGTCTTCGCCGAGCGACGCGCGGAAGAGCGCGAGCGCGGTCGTGGCGAACCGTGTCTGCACGACCGACTTCTCGTCGGCGAAGGGCAACAGCACGGCGTCGTCGACGAGGTCGACGAGCGGCGAGGTGGTGTCGCCGACGACGCCGACGGTGGGAACACTGCCGCTGAGGCGCTCGACGAGCTGCAGCACCTCGGTGGTCGTGCCCGACCGGGTGAGGGCGACGACGGCGTCGTACCCGCGATCGACGAAGGCCTCGGATGCCGCGAACGCGTCGGTCTCGCCGTGCCCGCCCGATTCGCGGAGCCACGCGTACGACTGCGCGATGAACCATGAGGTGCCGCAGCCGACCACGGCGATGCGCGCACCGCGGGCCGGGAGCAGCGCCTGCTCGGCGCGAAGGCCCTCGGCCGCGGCCCAGGTCTCGGGCTGCGAAGCGAGCTCGATGGACATGTGCTCCGCGGTCGCGGGTACGGAGGTCAGATGGTCGGTCACGTGTACTCCAGTCGGGGTGTGCTCCGGCTACCGTGGCCACGCCACAGCAGTTGACATCCCATGATCGCAGATGACTGTAACTCGTGTCCAACAATCATTTGAACGATTGGTTTGAGCGACAGGGTCGTGCATGCGGGGTCGCGCGGCAGGCTGGACCGAATCTATAACAAATGGGTTGCGCGCCTTGACGGACTTGCAGAATCCGTCATATTCTTCGTCCGAAGAGTGAACGGACATGATTGTTTGCTCGACCAAACGTTCAGGAAAGTGCACGCAGGCATCATCGCAATCGTGCGCTCTTCGAACACACGCATCGTCGCGCGAGGCTTCACCCGGGCGGAGATGCACCATCCACCACAGTGAGGAAGCATCCATGAAGAAGTCTCTGCGCCTCGGCGCGGCCGTCGCGCTCGCCGCCACGGCATCGCTCACGCTCGCATCCTGCGGGTTCGGCGGCGGCGGTTCGGGTGAGGAAGCCAGCGGCAAGACCACGCTGGACCTGCTCGTGCCGAGCTACTCCGACAACACCCAGGGCCTCTGGGAGGATGTCATCGACGGCTTCGAAGCCGAGAACACCGACATCGACGTCAATCTCGAGGTGCAGTCGTGGGACAACCTCGAATCCGTCATCACGACCAAGATCCAGGGCGGTGAGGCGCCCGACATCTACAACGGCGGTCCCTTCGCCGGCTTCGTCGCCGATGAGCTGCTCTACCCAGCTGAAGAGGTCGTCTCGCCCGAGACGTTCAGCGACTTCCAGGATGCGTTCATCGCGAACGCCGAGGTCGACGGCACGGCGTACGCGCTGCCGCTGATCGCGTCGGCTCGTGCCCTGTTCGTCAACAACACCCTGCTCGAGCAGGCCGGTGTCACGGCGCCGCCCACGACGTGGGATGAGCTGCTCGACGCGGCCACGAAGGTCTCGGCCCTCGGCGGCGGCGTCGCCGGCTACGGCATGCCCCTCGGCTCCGAAGAGGCGCAGGCCGAAGCGGCCGTGTGGCTCTGGGGCGGCGGCGGCACGTTCGGTGACGCCGAGGCGATCACCATCGACGACCCGGCGAACCTGCCCGGCGCCGACCAGATAAAGAAGATGATCGACGCCGGCGCGACGCAGGCCGACCCGGGTTCGACCGACCGCTCCCCGCTGATGGACATCTTCGTCCAGGGCAAGATCGGCATGCAGGTCGGCCTCCCGCCGACCGTCGGCCAGATCGAGGAGGGCAACCCCGAACTCGACTACTCGATCGTCCCGATCCCCACGCAGGACGGCTCGCCGTTCACGCTCGGCGTCATGGACCAGCTGATGGCCTTCGAGAACGACGGCGACAAGCAGGACGCGATCACGAAGTTCTTCGACTACTACTACACGGCCGACGTCTACGTGCCGTGGGTGCAGGCCGAGGGCTTCCTCCCGGTCACGAAGACGGGTGCCGAGCAGCTCGCCGGTGAGGAGGCGCTCGCGCCGTTCCTCGAGGTGCTGCCCGACGCGCAGTTCTACCCGAGCTCGAACCCCAAGTGGTCGGCGACGGATGGCGCGTTCAAGTCGCTGTTCGGACAGATCCAGACGAAGCCCGCCCAGGACGTCCTGACCGAGATCCAGGCGCAGGTCGACGCGGGCTGATCCCGCCTCACCCAGCAGTCCGTTCGCAACACCCGGAGGGATCGGTGACCACCGAACCATGAGCACCACATCCGATGCGTCACCGATCCAGGCGGGGGCGGCCGAAGGCCGCCCCCGCCGCGGGCGCGAATCTGAGACCAAGGGCCGCGACGGCGGTCGGCGGCCCGGCGGGCGCGACCTGCTCGCCTCGTTGCCCTGGATCGGGCCCGCCCTGATCCTCATCTTCGGCGTCGTGCTGTTCCCGGCCGTCGTCATGTTCTACAACTCGACCCGCGACATCTCGATCTCTGGGCTCGACAAGGGCTCGGCCGGCTTCGACAACTACATCGAGGTCTTCTCCTTCCCCTACTTCTGGCCGATCTTCGGCCGCACGATCGTATGGGTCGTCGTGGTCGTGGCCGTGACGGTGCTGATCTCGCTCGGACTCGCGCAGATCCTCAACAAGGCGTTCCCGGGCCGGCGCATCGTCCGCCTCGCGGTGATCATCCCCTGGGCGGCATCCGTCGTGATGACGACGATGGTCGTCTACTACGGCCTCGAGCCCTACTTCGGCATCATCAACCAGTTCCTCGTCGATATCGGCCTCATCAACACCCCCGAAGGGTACGGGTGGACCAGGAACCCCGACACCGCGTTCGCATGGTCCATCGTGATCGCGATCTTCGTGTCGCTGCCGTTCACGACGTACACGATCCTCGCCGGACTCCAGACCGTACCGGGCGAAGTGCTCGAGGCCGCCAAGATGGACGGCGCCGGACCGGTGCGCACGTACTGGAGCGTCGTGTTCCCGCAGCTCCGCGGCGCCCTCTCGGTGGCGGTGCTCATCAACATCATCAACGTCTTCAACTCGCTGCCGATCCTGAAGGTGATGACCGGATCGATACCCGGCTACGACGCCGACACGATCATGACGATGATCTTCAAGTACATCCAGAACCAGCACAAGGTCGACGTCGCCAGCGCGCTGTCGGTCGTCGCCTTCATCATCGTCATCGTGATCGTCGCGATCTACGTGCGCGTGGTCAAGCCCATGAAGGAGGTCTGATCGTGGCCGTCACCGCACCCGCGTTCGAGACGATCGCCCCGCCCGAGGCATCCGCCCGCAAGCGCCGCTACACCGAAGACCAGATCCCCGTCGGCAAGGTGGTGCTCCGCATGCTCGCGGGCCTCATCGTGCTGCTGGTCTTCACCCTGCCGTACGTCATCATGTTCTTCGGCTCGGTCAAGACCAAGGCGCAGATCCGCTCGGTCGATCCCACGTACTTCCCCACGGAATGGCACTGGGAGAACTACATCAACATGTGGTCGACCCCCGAGACGCCGCTGCCGCAGAACATGATCTCGACGATCGTGATCTCGGTCTTCGCGACCCTGCTCGTGCTGCTCGTCGCGATGCCGGCCGCCTACTACACGGCACGGTTCAAGTTCCCCGGCCGACTGGCGTTCCTCTTCCTCGTGATCGTCACGCAGATGCTGCAGCCCGCGGTACTGACCTCTGGTCTGTTCCGCCAGTTCCTCGCGTTCAACATGATCGACACGTGGGCCGCGATGATCTTCATCAACGCGGCGTTCAACCTCGCGTTCGCCGTGTGGATCATGCACTCCTTCTTCGCCGGCATCCCGAAGGAAGTCGACGAGGCGGCGCAGATCGACGGCGCCGGCCGCTTCACCGTGCTGTTCAAGATCAACCTGCCACTCGTCTGGCCCGGCATCGTGACCGCGATCGTGTTCACGTTCGTCGCCTGCTGGAACGAGTTCGCCGCGTCACTCGTGATCCTCTCGACCGCCGGCAACCAGCCCCTCTCGGTCGCCCTCACGAAGTTCGTGGGTCAGTACGAGACGAGTTGGCAGTACGTCTTCGGCGTCTCGATCGTCGCGATCGTGCCGGTGGTCATCCTCTTCATGATCATCGAGAAGCGACTCGTCGGCGGCCTCACCGCGGGCAGCGTCAAGTAGCCACCGAACCGAGCGGATGCCGCGGGTGACGACTACCCCGCGGCATCCAGCTCTGCCGTGCAGTACCGCGTGCCCGCCGCATCCCAGTGCGCGTGCAGCCCGGCGACCCGCGCTGCGAAGTCTGCGTAGTCGCGGGTGCCGTCGCCGGGCGCCGCGGACCAGCCGATCTCGGCGACCGCCGCGAGTCGCGGAAAGACCATGAACTCGACATCGTCGATCGTCAGGACGGTCTCGGTCCACAAGGGAGCTTCGACGCCGAGGATGGCGTCCTCGCCGACGCCGGGCACGATGCCGGCCGGCTCCCACGAGTAGGCGGCCTCGAGCGAGGTCGGGCCATCGGCCCAGTCGAGCCCGAGAGCGTAGCCGTGCGGCGTGGCAGGAGCACCTGGGTACTGGATGTCGAGATACGCCGTGTCCGCAGGTGACATGATCACACGGCCGCCCAGTTCGACGACCGATGCGGTGAGCACGCCGGCGTTCTCCTGCGGCACGAGGTAACTCCAGTACTGGGCGACGGTGCCGGTCGGCAGTGCGCCGGATGCGCCGATCTCGTGCCAGCCGATCACCGTCTTGCCGGTCGACGCCGCAGCAGCCGTGATGCGCCGCACGAGGTCGAGATAGTCGGCCTCGGGCGTCGCCCAGGACTCATCGCCGCCGATGTGGAGCCAGGGGCCGGGAGTGATCTCGGCGACCTCGCGCATGACGTCGGCGAGGAAGCGATCGGTCGCCTCGGCGCGTTCGGGTGCGGCGCTCAGCGACGAGAAACCGACTTCGACCCCCTCGTACGGTGTGCGGGCGATGCCGTCGTGGTTCAGCTCGGGGTAGGCGCTGAGAGCGGCGCACGTGTGACCGGGCAGGTCGATCTCCGGCACGACCGTGATGAATCGCTCGGCCGCGTACTCGACGATTCGAACGAAGTCGGCCTTCGTGTAGAAGCCGCCGGGTGCGCCGCCGACGGCGGTCGATGCCCCGATGCCGGTGAGTTCGGGCCACGAGTCGATCTGGATGCGCCAGCCCTGGTCGTCGGTGAGGTGCAGGTGGAAGTGGTTGACCTTGAGCATCGCGACGGCGTCGATGAGCCGCAGCACCTCGTCGACGGAGAAGAAGTGCCGCACGACATCGAGCATGACGCCGCGATAGGCGAATCGCGGTGCATCGCGCACGGTGACCGCCGGCACCGTCCACGCAGCGGACGGAGCGTCGACGCGAGACGCCGGCGCGGGCAGGAGTTGGCGGAGCGACCGCGTGCCACGGTACAGCCCGGCCGGTGTGCTCGCGGTGACGACGGCCCCCTGATCGGAGACGTCGAGGGTGTATGCCTCCTCGCTCGCCTCGTCGAGGGGGCGGAGGAGGAGGGAGATGCCGGCGGAACGGTCGACCGGAGAGACGGGTGCGGTCTCGAACACGGGAACCTCGCGGCCCGTTGCCGCGAGCAGTTCAGCGGCCAGGAGAGCTCCGATGCGCTTCGCAGTTCCCGGTGCGACAATGTGGGCGCCTTCGGAGAAGCGGAACGGCGCTGCGGCCGGGCGGAGTTCGATCCGGGCGGGGGCGGGAACGATACCGGTCATGGTTTCATCCGTTCTCTCGAGGCGGCGGTGGCGCGCGCTCACAGCCCACGCGAACCTCGCAGGGCGATGATGCTGGACCGCGAAGTGTTCGCGCTGTACATTCCAAGCAAAAAGTTTGGGATCGATACTTGAGTTTACGCACGATAGGGGTAATGTGAACGCAAACATTCATTCCACCAGTGTTGATGAGATGCGCAGGCGCGCATCGAGCCGACGACTGGGCCCGCCCGTGCACCAACGGGCGGCGATTCTCTCAAAGAGGAGCGACACATGACATCCAGGACTCGCTTCGCACGCGCCGCCGCTGCCGCGACGGTCACGGCGATCTCGGTCTTCGCGCTCGCGGCGTGCAGCGCCGACAGCGGTTCGGACAGCGCCGACGGCCCCGTCGAGATCACCTACCTGCACCGTCTGCCCGACGGCGAGGGGATGACCCCGGTCAGCGAGATCGTCGATCGCTGGAACGCGGACAACCCCGACATCCAGGTCACCGCGACGAAGTTCGACGGTGCGGCGACGGACATGATCCTGAAGCTCGAGACCGACGTCAACGCGGGCAACGCCGCGTGCCTCGCGCAGGTCGGCTACTCCGAGGTGCCCCAGATGTACGTCAAGGGCCTGCTCGAAGACGTCGCCGACGAGGCTGCGGCGCACGAGGACGACTTCTCGGCCGGCGCATACGCGATGATGACCGTCGGCGACGCCGTCGTCGGCTTCCCGCAGGACACCGGCCCTCTCGTGTACTTCTACAACGCGACGGAGTTCGAGAACCTCGGCCTCACGGTGCCGACGACGCTCGAGGAGCTCACCGCAGACTCCGCTGCCGCAGCAGCGGCCGGCAAGTACGTCACCGCGTTCACGCCCGACGAGGCGCTCTCCTGGCTCTCCGCGCAGGCGGCTGCCGCCGGCGACACATGGTTCGGCACGAGCGGTGACAGCTGGACGGTCGACACCGAAGGCGCCGGCAGCCAGGCAGTCGCCGCCTTCTGGCAGAACCTGGTCGACAACAACCAGACCCTCATCACCGAGCGCTGGGGTGAGGCCTTCACCCGGGCGCTCAACGACGGCAGCCTGATCGGCCACGTCGGCGCAGCCTGGGAGGCCGGCTTCCTGCTCGACTCCCTCGACGGCACCCCGGCCGAGGGCCAGTGGCGCGTCGCCCAGCTGCCCGACTTCGGCGCAGGCGAGATGACCGGCCCCGACGGCGGCTCCGGCGTCGCCGTCATGAAGGGCTGCGAGCACCCGGCCGAGGCGATGGAGTTCAACGCCTGGTTCAACACGCAGGTCGATGACCTCGCATCGCAGGGCCTCGTCGTCGCCGCCAACGGCACGCCGACCACGAGCGAGAAGATGCTCCGTCAGTTCGGCGGTCAGGACGTGCTCGCCGAGCTCGCGAAGGCGTCTGCCAACCTGAACCCCGACTTCGTCTACGCACCGGGCTTCGCCTCGCTGACCAAGATGAACGAGACCGCTTCGGGTGTCGCCGACGGCAGCGCCACGGTCGCCGATGTCTTCACCACCGCGCAGACGACCGCGGTCGCCACGCTCGAAGACCTCGGGCTCCCCGTCTCCGAGTGAGACGATCCGACGTTTGATCGCCACGGCGGCGGATCCCATGACGATGTCGTGTGATCCGCCGCCGGTTCGAGGTTGAAAGGAGAGACCGACAACAATGACCGTTTCCACCCAGGCCCGCGCCGGATCCACTCAGGCCCCCGCCGGGAACATGAAAGAGGGGAGGACGAAGCGCGGCAGTGGCGCCCGCCACCAGGCACGCACGGGCTGGATGTTCATGGCGCCGTTCTCTCTGCTGTTCATCGTCGTCTTCCTCGTTCCGATCCTCGTCTCCATCAGGTCGTCGATGTTCGCCCAGGTGCCGTCGGGCGACGGCCTCTACGGCGGCGGCGAACTCGTCGACACCTTCGTCGGTTTCGACAACTTCGCGCTCGCGATCGGCAGTGCCACGTTCTGGGAGGGCATGGGACGCGTGATGGTGTACGCGCTCTTCCAGATCCCGGTGATGATCATCGCCGCACTCGGGCTCGCTCTCCTGCTCGACACCCTCATCGTGCGCCGACCCGGCTTCTTCCGTCTCGCGTTCTTCCTGCCGTTCGCGATCCCCGGCGTGATCGCCGCGATGATCTGGCTCTACCTCTACACCCCCGAGGTCTCGCCCTTCATGCAGTACCTGCCAGAGGGCACGGACTTCATGGCGCCCGGCACGATCCTCGCTTCCATGGCCAACATGACCACGTGGACCTACACGGGATACAACATGCTCATCTTCCTCGCGGCCCTGCAGACGATCCCGAGAGACCTGTATGAGGCCGCCCGACTCGACGGCGCGACGGGGTGGCAGATCGCGACGCGCATCAAGGTTCCGCTCCTGCGCGGCGCGGCGCTGCTCGCGGTGCTGTTGTCGATCATCGGCACCATCCAGCTGTTCAACGAGCCGGTCATCATGGAGAGTGCGAACCCCTGGATGGGCAAGGCCTACACGCCGATGATGCTCACGTACAACTCGATGATGGGCGCGGTCTCGCCGTCGGGCACCGGCATCGCCTCGGCGTACTCGTTGCTCATGGCGGTCGTCGCCGGAGTGCTGGCCATCGTCTACACGTTGCTGCAGCGGCGGAAGGGAGCCTCGGCATGACCACCGAAGCAATCATCGAATCCGCCAAGCCCCGCGTGCGCAAGGCCGCAGCAGACCGCCCGCCGAAGTCCGAACTGCCGAGCCCCCTGGCCCGCGTGCTCGGCATCGCCGTGCTCGCCGTGGCGACGATCTACTTCGTCGCCCCGGTGCTGTGGGTCATGATCGCGTCGACGAAGAGCAACAGCGACCTCACCTCGACGTTCGGGTTCTGGTTCGCCGAGTGGAACCTGCAGGCGAACTACGAGAGCCTCATGGTCTGGACGCAGGGCCTGTTCTGGCAATGGGTCGGCAACTCGATCTTCTACTCCGTCACCGCCGGCGTGATCGGCACGCTCTTCGCCGTGATGGCGGGGTACGCGATCGCCAAGTTCGTCTTCCCCGGCAAGAAGATCGCGGTCGGGGTCATCATGGGCGGCCTGCTCCTGCCCGTCGCGCTGCTGACGGTGCCGCTCTACCTCGAGTTCCATGCGCTCGGTCTCGTCGACACCCCGTGGGCGATCATCATCCCGTCGGCGGTCTCGCCGTTCGGGGTGTTCCTCGGCATCGTCTACGCGCAGGACGCCGTGCCGACAGAACTCCTCGAAGCGGCACGCATCGACGGTGCCGGCGAGATCCGCATCTTCTTCACGATCGTGCTGCGCCTGCTGGCTCCCGCGATGGTGACGATCTTCCTGTTCATCTTCGTCGCCACCTGGAACAACTTCCTGCTGCCGCTGTTGATGGTCTCGTCGCCGGAACTCAAGCCCGTCACGCTCGGCCTCTTCGGCATGATGAGCTACTTCGCACCGGCCAAGGGTGCGGTGATGCTGGGCGCACTGCTCGGCGTCATCCCGCTGATCATCCTCTTCTTCAGCCTGCAGCGGTTCTGGCGCTCCGGCCTTGCCTCCGGTGCGGTCAAGGGCTGATCTCAGTCCACCTCTGGAGCACGAGAGCGGGCCCGCGGCGCGGGCCCGCTCTCGTGTCGTGGGGTCAGGATCCGATGAACTCCTCGATCTCGCCCAGTTCGGGCTCGTCGCGCACCTCGACCGCGCTGCCGAGGTGTTCGAGATCGAGCACGCGCACCGTGTTGCGCCCCGCGCGCCAGAGCGGTGCAGGGGCGTACAGGGTCGTCTGCGGGCCGATGTTCCAGTACCGTCCGATGAGGAACCCGTTGACCCAGACGAACCCCTTGACTCCGCCGGGGAAGGCGAGCCACGCGTCGGCGGGGCCGGCGACGTCGAGCTCGGCCACGGCATAGCCGTCGGTGCCGGTCGCGCCGATCGGTTGCGGGGCATCCATCGGGATGACGCGGTGGGTCCAGCCGTGCACGTAGCGACGTCCGAGCAGCACACCCTCGAGGATGCCCTTGTGCTCACCGATCTTCGGGCCGTAGTTGATGCGGCCGAGGTTCTCGACGATGAGCGTGATGACGACGGGCCGGTCGGAGACGGGCAGTGCGGTGCTCGTCTCACCATCGCGGTCGAGGGTCGCGACCCGGGTGCCGTCGACGAAGACGGTGGCGCGGTCGTGCAGTCCCTTGAGTGCGAGCACGTTCTCACCCGCTTCGACGATGGCGGTCGTCTCGTAGGCGATGAGCCCCTCAGCCACGCCGAGCTCCTCGAACGTCGCCGGGTGGGGGTGCGGGCCGCTCGCGGCGAGGGCGCGGACCGCCGCGATGAGCGACGCCTCGGCCGTGAGCGTCGCGGTCTGCGGATCCTGGAAGCGCGGCCCGGCGGGCAGCTCGGGCAGCGGACCGTCATGGAACGGCGCGAAGGACGCACGCAGCGCCTCGAACTTCGCGCCGACGCGGCCGTCTTCGGCAATGGGGGCGTCCGAGTCGTAGCTCGTGGCGGTCGGCTGGAGCACCCCGTCCCAGTTGGCGCCGTTCCACAGGCCGAAGTTCGTGCCGCCGTGCGCCATGTACAGGCTGACCGAGCCGCCGGCGGCGAGGAGTTCGTCGACGGTGCCGATCATGCTCCGGGCGCTGCGCACGTGGTGCCGCTCGCCCCAATGGTCGAACCAGCCGCCCCACAGCTCGCTGCAGACGAGCGGAGTGCTCGGGGGAAGGAGGTCGAGGGCCGTCGGCACGCCGGTGCCGAACGTGAAGCTCGGCATGGCGCCTTCGACCGTGCCGTGGGCCTGCATGCCCGCGGTGATGCCGTCGGCAGTCGTGAGGAGCTCGACGATGCCGTGCTGTCGCAGGAGGTCGCGCTGGTGGTGCAGGTGCTCTCGGTCCGAACCGAACGACCCGTACTCGTTCTCGATCTGTACGGCGACGATCGGGCCGCCGTGCACGGCCTGCAGCGGTGCGAGGCGGGGGAGGAGCTCGGCGTACCAGCTCTCGACCGCGGCGCGGTATGTCGGGTCACTGCTCCGGACGCGCCTGGTGCGGCCCGTCAACCAGCTCGGAAGCCCGCCGTTCGACCACTCGGCGCAGATATACGGACTCGGCCGCACGTACACGTCGAGACCGATGTCACCCGCGAGGCGGATGAACCGTTCGACGTCGCGCCACCCGTCGAATCGCGGCGCGCCTTCGATCTCCTCATGGAAGTTCCACGCGACGTAGGTGTCGACCGTGTTCGCGCCCATCGCCGCAAGGCGACGGAGCCGATCCTCCCACTGATCGGGGTGCACGCGGAAGTAGTGCACGGCGCCGGCGAGCATCCGATGCGCGCGACCGTTGCGAAGCAACACGCTGTCGCGATATGTGAGCGCTGCTACTGAATCAACGCTGGCTCGAGTGTCGGTCGCGACCATTGCGCGGCCTCCCTTGAATCGCGGGCGATACCGCCCGACCTAGAAAGAATGTTTGCGTTCACATTATCGCGCAATCACGGTGTTGTCAGCCCTGCCTCCATGTCAACGGGGTGAACGCTCACTAGCATGGGTCCCATGCCACGTCGTACAGCGGAGGAACGCGCGCCGAGCCAGGTCGATGTCGCGCGTGTCGCCGGCGTGTCGACGCAGACGGTCTCCCGTGTGATGTCGGGTCATCCGAACGTGCGCCCCGAGACGGCGCATCGGGTGATGTCGGCGGTCGACGCCGTCGGCTACCGCTTGCACGCGGCGGCGGCGTCGCTCGCCTCGGGCCGCACCCGGACGATCGGGGTGATCCTCGTCTCCACGGCGCGGTACTCGACGAGCGCGATCCTGCTCGGCGTCGAATCGATCGCCGCCGAAGAGGGCTACGCGGTGACGACCGCGAGCGTGGCGCAGCATTCGGCGCCCGCCTCGTTCCTCGAGGCGTTCGATCGACTGGAACGTCAGGGGGCCGAGGGAATCGTGATTCTCGCGCCGGTCGGATTCCTCGAAGAAGCGCTCGGCTCGCGCACCGAGCGCACACCCACGGTGGGGCACCGACAGGCCGACGGCGTCGGCGCCGACGCGCTCGTCGACCAGCGCGCGATCGCCCGCGCGGCCACCGAATACCTGCTCGACCTCGGGCACCGCACCGTCTGGCACGTCTCGGGCGACGAGTTCTGGCAGGAGTCGAACGCGCGCCGCGAGGAGTGGGAGGCGGTGCTCCGCGAGCGCGGTGTGACGCCGCCCCCGGTGATACCCGCCGATTGGTCGCCCGAGTCGGGGTATCGCGCCGGGCGTACGATCGCGGCGATCCCCGACGTCACCGCGGTGTTCGTGTCGAGCGACGAGATGGCCTTCGGCGTGATCCGCGCGCTGCACGAGGCGGGTCGCACGGTGCCCGACGATGTCTCGGTCGTGAGCGTCGACGATATCGCGCTCGCCGCCTACGCGGCGCCCGCCCTCACGACGGTGCGTCAGCCCTTCGAAGAGGTCGGACGCGCCACTGCGACGCGCGTGATCGAGATGATCGAGAAACGGGAGGTCGTCGCCGCCGAGCCGTTGCGCCCCGAACTCATCGTCAGGGCCTCGACGGCACCGCCGCCCGAGGCGTAGTCGCCGCGGCATCCCCGTGGTCGTCGTGTGACGCCGCGACCGTCGTGAGACGCGGCTCGTCGCAGACATTGCTAAGCTTCGAGGGTCGCGACTGGCGTTGAGATGGACACCATCGGGGAGCGACTGGCACGGACCGACCGAACGCCTGGGCCGGTACGCATCTCGCGGCCTGTCGCGCGCGAGGCAGCACCCCCACGAAGGTCCGTATGTCACGAAGGAGCCAGTCTTGGCCGAGTCCGCCATTTCCCAATCAGTGCTGAACGCCCCCCTCGCCGAGGTCGATCCTGAGATCGCCGAAGTGCTCGAGCTCGAGCTCGGTCGCCAGCGCGAGTACCTCGAGATGATCGCGAGCGAGAACTTCGTTCCCGTCTCGGTCCTGCAGTCGCAGGGCTCCGTGCTCACGAACAAGTACGCCGAGGGATACCCCGGCCGTCGCTACTACGGCGGCTGCGAGTACGTCGACGTCGCCGAGTCGCTCGCAATCGAGCGGGCGAAGTCGCTCTTCGGTGCCGAGTACGCCAACGTGCAGCCGCACTCGGGCGCCACCGCGAACGCCGCCGTGCTCGCCGCGATCGCCACCCCCGGCGACACCATCCTCGGCCTCGAGCTCGCGCACGGCGGGCATCTGACGCACGGCATGAAACTCAACTTCTCGGGCAAGCTCTACAACGCCGTCTCGTACGGGGTCGACCCCGAGACCTTCCTCGTCGACATGAACGTCGTGCGCGACAAGGCACTCGAGCACAAGCCGCAGGTCATCATCGCGGGCTGGTCGGCATACCCCCGCCACCTCGACTTCGCGGCATTCCGCGCGATCGCCGATGAGGTCGGTGCCAAGCTCTGGGTCGACATGGCGCACTTCGCGGGCCTCGTGGCCGCCGGCCTGCACCCGAACCCGGTGCCGTTCGCCGACGTCGTCTCCTCGACGGTGCACAAGACCATCGGCGGCCCGCGCTCGGGCTTCATCGTCGCACGCGACATGGAACTCGCGAAGAAGCTGAACTCCAACGTGTTCCCGGGCCAGCAGGGCGGCCCGCTCATGCACGTCATCGCGGCGAAGGCCACGGCGTTCAAGATCGCGGCATCCGAGGAGTTCAAGAACCGCCAGGAGCGCACCGTCCGCGGCGCGCAGATCCTCGCCGAGCGACTCACCGCCGACGACTCGCGCGCCGCCGGCGTCGACGTGCTCACGGGCGGCACCGACGTGCACCTCGTGCTGGCCGACCTCCGCAACTCGAAGATCGACGGCCAGCAGGCCGAAGACCTGCTGCACGAGGCGCTCATCACCGTGAACCGCAACGCGGTGCCCTTCGACCCGCGCCCGCCGATGGTCACCTCCGGCCTGCGCATCGGCACGCCCGCGCTCGCCACCCGCGGCTTCGGCGACGCCGAGTTCACCGAGGTCGCCGACCTCATCGCGCTGGCGCTCCAGGGCGAAGCGGATGTCGCGGCGCTCCGCTCCCGCGTCGAGGCCCTCACCGCGGCGTTCCCGCTGTACCCGGGCCTCGCACAGTAGGGGCGCCCATGACCGCGATCACGCTCGACGGCGTCGCCACCGCGACGGCCGTCAAGTCCGAACTCGCCTCGCGCATCCAGCTGCTCAAGGCCCACGGCGTCGTGCCGGGGCTCGGCACGCTGCTCGTGGGCGACGACCCGGGATCTCGTTCGTACGTCGCGGGCAAGCACCGCGACTGCGCCGAGGTCGGCATCGAGTCCATCCGCATCGACCTGCCCGCCTCGGCCACCACGGCCGACGTGCGCGCCGCGATCCGCGATCTCAACGCGGCGTCCGAGGTGACCGGCTACATCGTGCAGCTGCCGCTGCCGGCCGGCCACGACGAGAACGCGATGCTCGAGCTCATCGACCCCGACAAGGACGCCGACGGGCTGCATCCGACCAACCTCGGCCGGCTCGTGCTCGGCATCGAGGGCGAGTTGCAGTCGCCGCTGCCGTGCACGCCTGCCGGCATCGTCGAGATGCTGCGTCGTTACGACGTGCCGATCCGCGGGCGCCACGTCACCGTGATCGGCCGCGGACTCACCGTCGGCCGCCCGCTCGGGCTGCTGTTCACCCGCAAGGGCCTCGACGCCACGGTCACGCTCACGCACTCGCGCACCGAAGACCTCGCCGCGGAGGTGCGCCGCGCCGACATCGTCGTGGCCGCCGTCGGTGTGCCGCACCTCGTGCAGGCCGAGTGGATCAAGCCCGGCGCCGCCGTGCTCGACGTCGGCATCACGCGCGTGCAAGACGAGGACACGGGCAAGGGCAAGCTCACGGGTGACGTCGACCCGGCGGTCGCCGGTGTCGCCGGACACCTGTCGCCGAACCCCGGCGGCGTGGGTCCGATGACCCGCGCGATGCTGCTCGCGAACGTCGTCAAGGCCGCCGAGCAGCGCCTGCACCCGTAGTCGACCTGCCGGTCGCCCGGTGTTCACCATGTGTGCACCGGGCGGTCGCGTTGTGGCCGTAGCTTCGCGGCATGGCACGTGTGACCCCCGCCGAAGCATCCGGCGCCTCCGCCGCCCCGAAGAACGGGGTCGCAGAGCGAACGGATGTCGCGACCGCGCTGGCGACGGCGATCATCCCAGCTCGCGGCGGGTCGAAGGGCTTGCCGGGCAAGAACGTGGCACGAGTGGGCGGCGTGCCGCTCGTCGCGCGCGCCGTGCGTGCGGCGCTCGCGGCCGAGCGCATCGGACGCGTCGTCGTCACGACCGATGACGAGGCGATCGCGGGCGCCGCACGCGCTGCGGGCGCCGAAACGGTCGCGCGGCCCGCCGAGCTGGCCGGATGCACGGCGACGAGCGAGTCCGCGGTGCTGCACGCCCTCGAGGCGCTCGGCGCGACCGCGCCCGCGCCCGAGGATGCTGCCGATGCTGCCGATGCCGCCGTCACCGACGCGATCACCGTGTTCATCCAGGCCACCTCGCCCTTCATCGACCCGGCCGACCTCGACGCGGCGATCGAGACCGTCGCCCGCGACGAGCGCGACGTCGTGTTCTCGGCGACGCCGAGCCACGTCTTCCTCTGGCGCGACGCCGGCGGCGACACCGTGGGCGTCAACCACGACGCGGCACATCGCCCGCGACGACAGGATCGGGAGCCCGAGTACGCCGAGACTGGGGCGTTCTACGTGATGCGCACCGGCGGGTTCGTCCGGCACGGCCATCGATTCTTCGGACGCGTGGGAATCCAGCGCGTCAACGCCGATCATGCGATCGAGATCGACGATGCGGCCGACCTGGCGCGGGCGAATGCGCTGGCCCGGGCGATCGATCTCGCGCCGCTGCATCCGCTGCCGCTCATCGACGTCGACGCCGTGGTCACGGACTTCGACGGAGTGCACACCGATGACACCGTGATGGTCGACGAGCTCGGGCGGGAAACGGTGCGGGTCGGCCGCAGCGACGGCTACGGGATCGCTCGCCTCAGGGCCGCAGGCGTGCCAGTGCTCATCCTCTCCGCAGAGGAGAACCCCGTCGTGGCGCGTCGCGCCGAGAAGCTCGGCGTCGAGTGTGCGCAGGGCATCGCCGAGAAGGGGTCGGTGCTCCGCGAGTGGGCGGCGCTCCGCGGCATCCGCCTCGATCGCATCGCCTACCTCGGCAACGACCACGGAGATCTGCCCGCGCTCTCCGGCGTCGGCTGGCCGATCGCCGTCGCCGACGCGGCCCCCGCCGTGCTCGATGTCGTCAGGCACGTGCTCGTGCACCGCGGCGGAAGCGGCGCCGTGCGGGAGCTCGCCGACCTCGTACTCGCGGCTCGGGCGAGCGATTCCGCGACGAAGCAGGCAGCGCTTCTCACCGATCCGACCTTCGACACCTCAGGAGTGCACGCATGACCGCAATTCGAATCGGCCGATCGACGGTCGGCGCCGAGTACCCCGTCTACGTCATCGGCGAGATCGGCCTGAACCACAACGGCGACGTCGAGATCGCGAAGCGACTGATCGACGTGGCCGTCGAGGCGGGCGCGCAAGCCGTGAAGTTCCAGAAGCGCACTCCCGAGATCGCGACCCCCGAGCACATGCGGGATGTGCCGCGCGAGACTCCGTGGGGCACGATGAGCTACCTCGACTACCGGCGGCGCGTGGAGTTCGGCGAGCCCGAGTACCTCGAGATCGCGTCGTATGCGATGCGCTCCGGCATCGACTGGTTCGCCTCCCCGTGGGACGTGCCGTCGGTCGAGTTCCTCGAGGGGCTCGACGTCGTGGCGCACAAGGTCGCGTCGGCGTCGGTGACCGACCTCGCACTGCTCGAGGCGATCGCGCAGACGGGCAAGCCGGTGATCCTCTCGACCGGCATGTCGACGCTCGACGAGATCGACCGCGCCGTCGGGACGCTCGGCACCGACCGGCTCGTCATGTTGCACGCGACCTCCAGCTACCCGATGCCGCCCGAAGAGGCCAACCTGCGCACGATCGAGACGTTGCGCGGGCGATACTCGGGCGTTCCGATCGGGTACTCGGGGCACGAGCGGGGCCTGCAGATCTCGCTCGCCGCGGTCGCCCTCGGCGCCGTCGCGGTCGAACGTCACATCACGCTCGACCGCGCCATGTGGGGCTCCGACCAGGCGGCATCGCTCGAGCCGACCGGGTTCGAGCACCTCGTGCGCGACATCCGCGTGATCGCCGACGCGATGGGCGACGGCGTCAAGCGAGTCTTCCCGGGCGAAGAGGCGCCGCGCGCCAAGCTCCGGCGCGTGCCGGCCCTGTGAGCGCCGGCCGGCGCCTGCTCGTCATCGCCGACTCGGATTCGTACGTCAAGTGGGGCGCGGGGTTCGCGTCGCGGCTGCCCGAGGGCTGGCGGACCGACCTTGCCGTGCTGCAGACGCCGGTGCTGCCGAGCGCCAGGCAATTGCGTGCCGCGCTTGCGGGCTCGACGTTCGCACCTGACACCGTCGCGACGCTTCGCCTCGAAGAGCTCGAGGAACGCCTCGTCGCCGTTCGCCCCGATGTCGTGCTGCTCGCGTTGCGCGGGCCGCTGGTGCGGGTTGTCGCGCCGCTCCTCGGCAGCGGCGCCGATCGCGCCGTGCTCGTGAGCGGCTTCCCCGGCCTGACGATCCCCGCCGCGCCGAAGGCGATCGTGTATCGCGAGCAGGTCGATCTCATCGTGTTGCACAGCCGCCGCGAGGTGCGCGAGTTCCGTGCGAACGCCGCGAGCCTCGGCGTCTCGGTGGAGTTCGGTCTCGCGACCCTCCCGTTCCTCTCCGACGAAGCGCTGACGGATGTCGCAGCCGACGATTCCCGGAGCGACCTCGTCTTCGCGGCGCAGGCGAAAGTTCCGGCCGACCGCGAGGATCGGGTGCGGTTGCTCGGCTGGCTCGCCGACGCCGCTCGGCGGCGCCCCTCACGACGTGTCGTGGTGAAGGTTCGGGCTCGCCGGGGTGAGGCGCAGACGCACGCCGAGGCGTTCGACTACGCCGAACTGCTCGCCGATCCCGAGGTGCGACGTGAACTCGGCGGCACGCTGCCGCCGAATCTCGTCGTGGAGGACGGCCCGATGTCGGCGCACCTCGCGAGCGCCGTGGGCCTCGTGACCGTGAGCTCGACGGCGGTGCTCGAGGCTGTCGCGGCCGGGCTGCCCGCGTTGCTCGTCGACGAGTTCGGGGTCGAGCCGAAGCTCATCAACACCGTGTTCGAGGGCAGTGGGCTGTTCGGAGGGGCCGATGCGCTCGCAGGCTGGGTGCTCCGGCATCCGAACGCCGGGTGGCTCGTCGACAACTACTTCCACGGCGGCGAACACGACGACTGGGAGGCGCAGCTCTCGGCGCTCCTCGATCGGCGTGCCGCCGGGGCGCTCGCGCCGCGTGAGCGCGCGCACAATCTCACCGGCGGAGCGCTGCGCCGTGCATTCGAACGCAAGCGCATGCTCGGCGAGCACGATCGTACGTTCACGGGCGCCGCCGCGATGGCCGTGGCGATCCCGGCTCGATGGGTCGTTCGTCGGGTACGGCGGATGCGGCGACTGCTCGCGCCGGTCAGCGGTGCGGCCACGGCCGACGCCTGACCGGGCTCCGACTCTCCCGCGTCAGTCGACGGGCGCGGAGTGCTCCTCGACGTGGAGCAGGTACGCCGCGGCATTGCGCTGGATGCCGGCTCGCTCGATGTCGCTGAGCTCGCGGCGAACCTTGGCCGGAATCCCGGCGACGAGCGAGCCCGGCGGCACGACCGTGCCCTCGAGCACCACGGCGCCGGCGGCGACGAGCGACCCCGCCCCGACCACCGCTCCGTTCAACACGGTCGCGTTCATGCCGACGAGGCTGTGGTCTTCGATCGTGCAGCCGTGCAGTACCGCGCCGTGCCCGACCGACACCCCGCGGCCGACGTTCAACGGGTAGCCTGCGTCGACATGGCAGACGACGGTGTCCTGCAGGTTCGCTCCCTCGCCGATGCGGATCGGCTCGGCTTCGGCACGGAGCACGGCGTTGTACCAGACGCTCGATCCGGCGGCGAGCTGCACGTCGCCGACGATCACCGCTCCCGCGGCCACGAAGGCCGTCTCGTCGAGAACGGGCGGCGCGATGCCGGCGATGGTCAGGACACGGGCGGAGGGGTCTGCTGGCATGCCGCCAGCCTACGCGCGCACGAGCCGGGTGATGAGTCGGTAGGCCGCGCCGATGGCGAGCACGGCGACGCCCACGACGACCGAGACGGGCGGAAGGGATGCGACGAGCACGAGGCATCCGATCGCCCCCAGCGCGGAGAGCGCTCGGGGGAAGCGCCGCTCCGACCGCGGCTGGGTGATCGCCGCGAGGTTCGCAACGAGGTAGTAGAGCAGCACCCCGAACGAGGAGAAGCCGATCGCCTCGCGCAGGTCGACCGTCGCGACGAGCACGACGACGACGAGGGCGACGGCGATCTCGGCGACGTCTGGCACCCGGAACCGCGGATGCACCCGGGCCAGTATGCGGGGGAATTCGTCGTCGCGTGCCATCGCCAGGGTCGTGCGGCCGACGCCCGCGATGAGGGCGAGCAGCGCCCCCAGCGCCGCCACGGCAGCACCGAGGCGCACGACGGGCGAGGCCCACTGCCATCCGGCGGCTTCGACGACGTCGACGAGCGGGGCGACGGATGCCGCGAGCCCGTCCGGCCCGAGGGAGCCGAGCGACGCCGCGCCGACGGCGGCATACACGAGCACCGCGACGGCGAACGCGATGCCGATCGCCCGGGGGATCGTGCGCGACGGGTCTCTCACCTCCTCTCCGAGCGTTGCGATGCGTGCATAGCCGGCGAAGGCGAAGAACAACAGCCCGGCCGACTGCAGAATGCCGAGCCACTCGTGATCGAGCGGCCCGTGGCCGGTCGCTGCGCCGGCCGATGCGCCGCCGACCGGTGCTGCCACACCGGCCGCAACCACGATCGCGAGGACTCCGAGCACGCCGATGACGATCGCCGTCGCCACCCGCGCGGTGCGGGTGACCCCGCGCAGGTCGACCGCGGCGACGGCGAGCACGGCGACGACGGCGATCGGCCGCTGCCACGCCGGCGGTGCCAGGTAGGCGGCGACGGTCATCGCCATGGCCGCGCAGCTCGCGGTCTTGCCGATGACGAAGCTCCAGCCGGCGAGGAACCCCGGCCACTCCCCGAGTCGTTCTCTGCCGTACCGGTAGGCGCCGCCCGACTGCGGGTAGCGCGCGGCGAGTTGCGCCGTCGAGCCTGCATTGGCGAACGCCACGAACGCCGCGATCGCGAGTCCGATCATGAGCCCGGTTCCCGCAGCCTGCGCTGCCGGGGCGAACACCGCGAAGACGCCGGCGCCGACCATCGCGGCGAGGCCGATCGCAACCGCTTGACGAAGGCCGAGGCTGCGGGCGAGGTCTGGTTGCTCCACGCTCGCACACTAGAGCATGCAGGTGGCTAGGATCTTCTGCATGTCCACCTCGCATTCCGCCGTCGATCGCGTGGCCGAGGCGCTCGCCGGGCACGGGCTGACGCCCGAGATCGTCTGGTTCGACGCCGCCGTCACGACCGCCCCGCTCGCCGCGGAGGCCCTCGGCGTCGAGGTCGGGCAGATCGCGAATTCGCTCGTCTTCACGATCGACGACGAGCCGATCCTCGTGCTCACCTCCGGGTCGCATCGGGTGGACACGGAGTGGCTCGGCGCTGAACTCGGCGGCGTCATCCGTCGTGCATCGAAGGAGACCGTGAAAGCGGCGACCGGTCAGGTGATCGGGGGCGTCGCGCCGCTCGGCCACCCCGAGCAGGTGCGCACGATCGTCGATGTGCAGCTCGCCGACTACCCGGCGGTGTGGGCTGCAGCGGGCCACGCGAAGACAGTGTTCCCGACGTCGTTCGACGAACTCGTGCGCATCACAGGCGGCACCCCGAGCGCGGTTGAACCGGGCTCGGCCGTCGCGTAGCGAGGGCGGATCGGCGGGCCGTCAACCGCCGATCCCGGCGGCCGTCACGTCGCCTGCGCAGCCGCTGAGTCACTCCGCGCCCTTCAACCTCCCCGCGACTCTGCTGTTGATGCGTGTGGCGCATCAACGCGTGAGTGTGTGGTGGATGAGGACGGTGATGCGTGGGGTGCATCAACGCGTGAGTATGTGGGGGATGTGGACGGTGATGCGTGTGGTGCATCAACGCGTGAGTATGTGGGGGATGTGGACGGTGATGCGTGTGGTGCATCAACGCGTGAGTATGTGGGGGATGTGGACGGTGATGCGTGTGGTGCATCAACGCGTGAGTGTTGGGGGATGAGAAGGGTGATGCGTGTGGCGCATCAACGCGTGAGCGTGTGGGGGATGTGGACGGTGATGCGTGTGGCGCATCAACGCGTGAGTGTTGGGGCATGAGGACGGTGATGCGCACGTTGCTGATGCGCACGTCGCTGATGTGCGTGACGCATCACTGCGCGACCGGGCGAGGCCGGTCGAGTTCTGCAGACATTCGGGACGGCAACGGCGGGCGACCGATCGGGCGGGATGTCGTCGGTTCCTGCGATGCTCGCCCGTGAAGGCAGTCAATGGACAGTGAAGCAGCGGGCGATCGCCCGACCGACGCGGGCCCCGGAGCACGCCGCGAGGCCGGCCCAGGAGCACTCCGCGAGGCGGGCCGCTGGCAACCCGCACCGGGCGGGGCCGCGGGTATCGATGTTCCCGGCCTGGTGATGCGTGTTCGTCGCGCCGGCGACTTGAGCCAGCGTGAACTCGCCGCCGCGGTCGGCCGCGCTCAATCGCAGATTGCTCGTGTCGAAGGTGGGCGGTCGATCGTGAGTCTCGAGTTGCTGGAGCGCATCCTCGACCTCGCAGGCATGCGTCTCGCAGTGATCGACGGCGATGGCGTCGAGGTTCGGCCGATCGGGTCCGACTCGATTCGTGATGGTGCCGGCCGACGGATGCCCGCGCATCTGGATGTCAGGACTTTGGCCGATCGCCCGCGTTCGGCGTGGCTCACCGCGCATCGGGAGGCCGTCAGGCGAACCGCGTGGTACCACCAGCGTGCCGAGCGCGATCGACGGCGAGCACGGTCGGAGCACCGCGTGGACGACCAGCCGACGCAACGCGAGCGCGAACTCGATGCGCGAGCGCAGCTCGGCAGGCGGGCATCGGGCTCGGTTCGGGGTGCAGCGACGCTGGCCGAGATGACGTGCGAATGCCCCGACCGGTGCTGGGAAAGCCGCGGCTGCGTCGACATCTGCGAATGCCGCTGCGGAGGCTGACACAGCCGCCGTGCCGGCACCGACCGGCACCGACCGGCACCGACCGGCGTTCAGCTGTCGCGTCGCGCGCCGGCGTCGGCCTGCACGGTGAAGATCATCGGCTCCCGGAAGCCGCGCTCGGCGAACGCCGCGAGCACCTCCCGCGTCACGACGGGCACGAGCGCGTCGACCATGAGGGCGATCGCCGCGCCGCCGAAGCCTCCGCCCGTCATGCGGGCGCCGATCGCTCCTGAGGCCTGCGCGGTCTCGACGGCGAGGTCGAGTTCGGGCACGGAGATCTCGAAGTCGTCGCGCATCGAAACGTGCGAGGCATCGAGGAACGGCCCGATCGCGCCGGGTCCGTGCTCGCGGAGGGTGCGTACGGTGTCGAGCACGCGCTGGTTCTCGGTGACCACGTGCCGCACCCGGCGGAACGTCTCGTCGTCGAGCAGTTCAGCCGCACGATCGAGGTCGACGTCCCGCACATCGCGGAGCGATTCGGCTCCGAGTGCTGCCGCCCCTGCTTCGCACGAGGCCCGGCGGGCGGCGTATCCGCCGGAGGCGTGCGCGTGCTCGACTCGTGTGTCGATCACGAGCACCGAGAGCCCGTCGGCCCGGAAGCCCAGTGGGATCACATCGGCGTCGAGGCTTCGGCAGTCGAGGAAGACCCCCGCATCGATCGCACCCAGGAGTGAGGCGGACTGGTCCATGATGCCGGTCGGGGCGCCCACTGCACGGTTCTCGGCCAGGCGACCGACCTTCGCGAGCGTCGGTCGATCGAGACCGAGCCCCCAGTGCTCGTCGAGTGCGAGCGCGACGGCGCATTCGATCGCGGCCGACGACGACAGGCCGGCACCGATCGGCACGTCGGAGGCGACGTAGAGATCGACACCGCGAGCGTGGGCGAGGTCGGCACCGAACTCGCCGAGCGCCCACGCGACGCCGAGGGGATAGGCGGCCCATCCGCTGACGGCGTCGGGACCGAGCTCGTCGAGATGGATCGTGACGGCGTCGGGCGAGAACGCGGAGGCGACGCGGATGACTCGGTCGTCCCGGTCGCCGAGCGCGACGGCGGTGCGCCGGTCGATGGCGAACGGAAAGACGAATCCGTCGTTGTAGTCGGTGTGCTCGCCGATGAGGTTGACTCGCCCCGGCGCCGACCAGACGCCGGCGGGGGGCCGTCCGTACCATTCGGTGAAGCCGTGGGCCGCTGCCGTCGAGGTCTCCGTGCCGGTGGTCTCGCTCATACCTCGGCCTTTCCGATCGCGACGCGGAGCGCCTCTGCCTGGGACTCGGGAGTGACGTCGCCGATCCATGCTCCCATCGCCGCCTCGGATCCGGCGAGGAACTTCAGCTTGTCGGCGGCCCGGCGCGGGCTGGTCAACTGCAGCATGAGCCGCACGTCGCTCCGTCGCTCGTGCACGGGCGCCTGGTGCCACGCGGCGATGTAGGGCGTCGGGGTGTCATAGAGCAGGTCGACGCCGCGCAGGAGTCGCAGGTAGAGCGAGGCGAGTTCGTCGCGCTCGGCGAGCGTCGTCTCGGCGAGATCGGGCACGTGGCGGTGGGGGAGCAGGTGCACCTCGATCGGCCAGCGCGCGGCGAACGGCACGAACGCCGTCCAGTGCCGGCCGGAGAGCACCACGCGCGGCCCGCCGCGTTCGCGCTCGAGCAGGTCGGCGAAGAGCGTCGGCCCGTAGGCGTCGATCGAGGCGAGCAGCCGCTCGGTGCGGGGCGTCACATAGGGGTACGAGTAGATCTGACCGTGCGGGTGGCCGAGGGTGACGCCGATCGCCTCGCCGCGGTTCTCGAACGGGAAGACCTGCTGCACGCCGGGCAGGGTGGAGAGCGCGGCGGTGCGCTGTGCCCACGCCTCGATCACCGTGCGGGCGCGGGAGACGGTCTGCGTGCCGAACGAGCCCTCGTGCTCCGGGCTGAAGCAGACGACCTCGCACCGGCCGATCGAAGGAAGGGTGCGTTCGAGTCCGATCCCTCGAAGCTCCGTGAGGGCGGCTGCGGCGGAGGCATCCGCGGTGCCGAGCGCCGGGCCGAACGACGGCGAGCGGTTCTCGAACACGGCCACATCGTAGGTGCTCGGAATCTCAGAGGGGTTGCCGGGCCGCTGCGGGGCGAGAGGGTCGAGATCGGCGGGCGGCAGGAAGACGCGGTTCTGCCGCGCTGCGGCGATCGAGACCCACTCGCCGGTGAGCGGATCCTGCCGCATCCGCGCATTCGCAGGACGCGGGTCGAGCACGCGCTCGTCGATCGCACGCTCGGCCGGCAGCGCCGAGTCGGCGTCGTCGAAGTAGATGAGTTCGCGGCCATCGGCCAGCAGGGTCGACGTCACGGCGATGCGCGGGTCGACAGGGGCAGCGAATGCCGCGACGGCGGCGTCGTTCGAGTCGGTCACGCGCACACCTTACGCGCCTTTCGTTTCGCAAACAAATCGGTTTCGTATTGCAAAGCTCGCGGCAAGCGCGGAAGATGTCCGGTATGACCATCGATGCCGCTGCCGCAAGTGTGCCGCTCGACGCCCCGAGCCGACGTGAACTCGCGCTCGCCCTCGTCGCCGAACGCGGCTTCGTGCGGGTCGCCGAGCTCTCGCGGGCATTCGGCGTCACGACCGTCACCGCGCGCGCCGACCTCGACGCGCTCGAACGACATGGCAGCATCCGGCGGGTCCACGGCGGCGCCGTGCCGGTCTCCTCATCCCTCGCTGCCGAGCGCCCCGAGCGCGAACCGAGCTTCGAAGAGGCGCTCGAGGCATCCGTCGAACCGAAACGACGGATCGGCGAGCAGGCGGCGGCGCTCGTGCGGAGCGGGCAGAGCATCATCCTCGACGTCGGCACGACGACCCTGCAGGTCGCGCGTGCCCTGCGCGCCCGCACCGAGCTCGAAGACGTGGTCGTCTTCACGAACGGCCTCTCGATCGCCCTCGAGCTGGAGTCCGAGATCCCGCGCTTCACCGTCGTCGTGACGGGCGGCACGCTCCGTCCGAAGCAGCACTCGCTGGTGCATCCGCTCGCCGGCTCGATGCTCGACGAGGTGCACGTCGACCTCGCCCTCATCGGCTGCAACGGAGTCGACCCCGCGCACGGCGTCACCAACGCCAACCTGCCGGAGGCCTCGGTCAAGGCCCTCATGATGCGGGCCGCCGCGCGCTCGATCGTCGTCGCCGACGCGTCGAAGCTCGGCGAGGTGCATCTCGGCAGGATCGCTCCGATCGACGCGTTCGACGGACTCGTCACGGATGCCGCGGCGCCGGCGCCGATCGTCGCCGAGCTCCTCGACGCAGGGCTCGCGGTGCACTTCGCACGAGACTCTAGAGTGGATCCATGACCCTTCCCACGGGAGAACAGTTCGAGCTCGAGACGACGACGTCGAGTGGTGACCTCCACGCCACGATCACTGCCGTTGCAGCAGGCATCCGCACCCTCAGCATCAACGGCATCGACCTCGTGCCGCCGTACAGCGAAGATCAGACGCCGCCCATGGGGGCCGGCATCGTGCTCGTGCCGTGGCCGAACCGCATCCGCGACGGGCGCTGGAGCCACGACGGCGTCGACCACCAGCTCGCGATCTCGGAGCCCGACAGGAACAACGCGATCCACGGCCTCCTCCGCTACGCGGAGTACAAGCCGATCGCCCGCGAACGGAACTCGGTGACGCTCTCGGCGACGGTCTACCCGCAGCTCGGCTTCCCGTATCTCCTCGGCACGGCCGTGCACTACGAGCTCGACGCCGACGGGCTGCGAGTCACCCATTACGTCGAGAACCTGGGGGCCGACCCGGCCCCCGTCGCGGTCGGCACCCACCCGTACCTCAAGATCGGCGGTGTGCCGACGGCCGACCTCGTGCTGCGCCTCGACGCCGCGAGCCACATCGAGGTCGATGACCGTCTGCTGCCGACGGGCGAGGTGCCGGTCGACGGCACCGAGTGGGACTTCCGCGAGGGCCGGCGCGTCGGCGACGTCTCACTCGACGACGCCTTCGGCGAGATCGCGAGCGAAGACGGCCAGGTGCTGCACACGCTCACCGCCCCCGACGGGCGCAGCGTCTCGATCTGGGCAGACACCGCGTTCGAGTACGTGCAGGTCTACACCACCGATCGGTTCCCGGGCGAACCGGGCGGCGTAGCGGTCGCGGTCGAACCGATGACCGCGCCGGCCGAGGCGTTCAATTCCGGCCGCGGCCTGCGCTGGCTCGACCCGGGCGAGGAATGGCAGTTGTCATGGGGCATCCGGTTCGAGGGATTCTCGGCGGAGTAGCCGAGCCGGCCCGGCGGGACAACAACACCGGGGGCTAACCGACGACGCACGACCCGGAGTCGACTGCCGTTTCAAGCCCCGGCGCGGCACTCGCGAGCGGCGAGAGCGTCGAGGTCGGGATGGCGAAACCGACGTTGTCGACCGTCTCCGACTTCGCGAAGACGACCGCGGCGACCTCGCCGTCGCCTGTGAGCACCGGGCCGCCGGAGTTGCCGTGGTCGACGTCGGCGGCGAGGGTCACGACGTCTCGCGTCGACGTGCGGCCGGACGACTGGAGCGTCAGCGGCCCGCTCGACATGACATTCGCGGGGCGCAGCTCGAACGGCCCGCCGAACGGATATCCGGCCACGGCGACCTCCAGGCCCGGTGTCGCCTCGGCGAGGGCGAGCGGCGGCGTCGCGAGGCCCTCGACCGCGATGAGTGCGAGGTCGTTCGCTTCGTCGTACGACACCACGCGCCCGGGCACGGCCGGCCTGCCCGGCGCCTCGACGATCGGTTCGGTGACGCCGGCGACGACGTGGGCGTTCGTCACGATGCGGTCGGGAGCGACCACGAAACCGCTGCCCGAAAGGGTCGAGCCGCACTGGAAGGCGCTGCCGGTGACACGCACGACGGATGCCGCGGCGGCCGCGAGTTCGGGATCGTCGACCGCGAAGTCGGGCAGCGCTGGACTCTCGGTCGGCCCGTCGAGCACGCCGACGAGCCACGGCAGGCCCTCGCCGAGTGCTGCGGTGCGGATCTCGGCGAGCAACGTCCGGGCCGGCGCCGGGGTGACCGCGTCGAGGCCCTGCAGCACCCGCGACCCGGCGACGGCGGGGGAGAGCACGGGCACGCCCATCGCCGAGACGCCCGAAGCGACGAGTGCGACGACGAACGCCGTGACGAGCAGGTTGCCGACGGCTCCGAGGATGCGATCGAGCACCCCGAGCTTGACGGCGCGGACTCCGCTCCGGAGTGCCCGCCCGATCACCGCGCCGAGCCAGGCGCCGATGCAGAGCAGTGCGATCGCTCCCGCGATCGCCACGGGTGCCCGCCACTCGGGCCACGGCACGATGCCGGCGAGCCACGGCATCACGAAGAACGCGGCGATGCCGGCGGCGACCAGGCCGACGAGGCCCGCTGCCGTGCGCAGGAGTCCGGCGCGCCAGCCGTTCGCGATCGCGCCGATGAAGACGAGCACGAGGGCGATGTCGAGCAGGATGCTCCAGAGCACGGGGCTCCCTTCGGGGCCGAGGAGACTCCAGCCTGCGGCATCCGTCTTCGAGACTGCTGAAGGCGCGCAGATCGTGAGGGCACGGAAGCGGCCCCGCCGGGTCGACGGGGCCGCTCGTCTGCGCTCGGTGTCACATGGTGGGCATCAGCACCGAGTCGATGAGGTAGACGGTCGCGTTGGCGGTGTGCACGCCGCCGCAGATGACTGCGGCATCGTTGACCATGAGCTCGTCACCCGAGCCGGTCACCTCGACCGTGCCGCCTTCGACGGTGGTCTGCGTGCCGACGACCTCGTCGGGCGAGAGCTGACCGGGCACCACGTGGTAGGTCAGGATCTTCGACAGGGTCGCCGAGTCGGTCTTCAGCGACTCGATGGTCGCGGCGTCGATCTTGGCGAATGCGTCATCGACGGGGGCGAAGACGGTGAACTCGTCGCCGTTCAGCGTGTCGACGAGGTCGACATCGGGGTTCAGCTGGCCTGAGACCGCCGACACCAACGTCGTCAGGAGCGGGTTGTTCGAGGCTGCGACGGCGACCGGGTCGGTGGACATGCCGACGACGGAACCGGGTCCGTCGGGCACGGCTTCGGCGTAGGCGGCGCAGCCGCTGCCGACCAGATCGGCTGCGGGGTCTGACTCCATCGCCTCCTCCGTCGGCTGGCTCTCCTCGGACATCGCGGGTTCGTCGTTCTCGGCGGCGGTGCCGCCCATGCTGCAGCCTGCGAGGCCGAGCACGGCGACGGCCGTGATCGAGAGCGCGGCGAGGGCGGTGCGGGTGCTGCGGTTCGTGGAACGCATCAGTCGACTCCTTCGTGAATGGCGACCACGGAAGCGGGTCGTTGCGAGGGGTTCGGCACCCGTCATCGATCGGATTGGTCGCCGTCCCGACCAATCGGATCCGGCCTCCGCTGCGAACCACCGTCGACCCGAGAAAGCAGGCTCCAGTGATCACCCTCGCGCTCATCGGTCTCCTGGGAGGCCTCATCACCGGCATCTCACCGTGCATCCTGCCCGTGCTGCCCGTGATCTTCCTCTCGGGCGGCGCGCAGAGCGCGAGAGGCACAGCGGATGCCCCGGCGGCCGGTCGCTGGCGGCCGTACCTCGTCATCGCGGGGCTCGTGGTGAGCTTCAGCGTCTTCACCCTCGCCGGCTCGCTCCTGCTCGCCCTGCTCGGGCTGCCGCAGGACGTGCTGCGATGGGCCGGCATCGTCGTGCTCGTGCTCATCGGAATCGGTCTCATCGTTCCCCGCTTCGAGGAACTGCTCGAGAAGCCGTTCTCGTGGATCCCGCGAAAGAACGTCGGCACCGAGCAGGGCGGGTTTCCGCTCGGACTCGCCCTCGGCGCCGTCTACGTGCCGTGCGCCGGCCCGGTGCTCGCGGCGATCACCGTCGCCGGGTCGACGGGGCGCATCGGAGCCGAAACGGTCGTCCTGACGCTCTCCTTCGCGGTCGGCGCAGCACTCCCGCTGCTCGTCTTCGCCCTCGCCGGCCGCCGTGTCGCCGAACGCGTGAAGACCTTCCGCACGCACCAGCAGGGCATCCGCATCACGGGCGGCGTCGTCATGATCGCGCTCGCCGTGGGTCTCGTCTTCAACCTGCCGCAGCTGCTGCAGCGGCTCGTGCCCGACTACACGAGCGCATTCCAGCAGGAGCTCGCGGACTCGGAGGAGATCACGAGGGCGCTCGACCTCGGCGGGCTGGTCAACGAGGAGAACGAAGATCTCGACCAGTGCACGGACGGCGCGTCCGAGCTGGAGTCATGCGGCACAGCACCCTCCATCACCGGGATCCAGCAGTGGTTCAACACCGAGGGCGGCGCACCGGTCGACCTCGCCGACCTCCGCGGCAAGGTCGTGCTCATCGACTTCTGGGCGTACTCGTGCATCAACTGCCAGCGATCCGTGCCGCACGTCGTCGCCTGGGACGAGGCCTACCGCGACGCCGGTCTCGCGGTCGTGGGCATCCACTCGCCCGAGTACGCCTTCGAGAAGGAGCCGCGCAATGTCGAGGCGGGCATGAACGCATTCGGCATCGACTACCCCGTCGGCCTCGACAACTCGCTCGCGACGTGGACGAACTACCGCAATCGCTATTGGCCGGCGCACTACCTGATCGATGCCGAGGGCGTCGTGCGCCATATCTCGTTCGGCGAGGGCAACTACGCCGCGACCGAGGGGCTCATCCGCGAGTTGCTGCAGGACGCCGACCCCGGCGTCGCCCTGCCGCCCGCCACCGAGCAGGCCGACGAGACCCCGGAGGCCGGTTCGACGACTCCCGAGACGTTCCTCGGCACGACGAAGCAGGTGAACTTCGGCGGCGATGAACCGTACCGCCGGTCGACGACGGACTTCGTCGTTCCGAAGCAGCTCGCGGCCGACTCGTTCGCGCTCGACGGCGCATGGAAGCTCGACACGCAGTCGATCACGCCCACGGGCGAGCGTGCCCTGGTGCAGCTCGACTACACGGCGAGCGAGGTACGCCTGGTGCTCGGTGGCGAGGGAACGATCACGGTCGACGACGGCAGCGAGCGCCGCGAGATCGCGGTCAGCGGCGTGCCGAGGTCGTACGAGCTCGTGAAGACGGATGCCGCGGCATCCGGAATCATCACCGTCACCGTCTCCGCGGGCGTGAACGCCTACTCCTTCACCTTCGGATGAGCCATGTCACCGTATCCGAACGCGAAACCGACCCGGCTCGCACGGTGCCGGGCATCCGATCTGCCATGCTGGAAGATGTGGCCGACCGCGAGCGTGACCTCACCGCGCCGGGGTCCGGACCGACCGCCGAAGAACTGCTCTCGCGCGTCGGCGCGGGCGACCGGGAGGCCTTCGGCGAGCTCTACGACCAGACCGCGGCCCGGGTCTTCGGTCTCGTGCGCCGACTCGTCGTCGATCCCGCGCAGGCCGAGGAGGTGACGCAGGACGTGTACCTCGAGATCTGGCAGACGGCCCCGCGCTACGACGCCTCGCGCGGCAGTGCCATCGCCTGGCTGTTCACGCTCGCCCACCGCCGCTCCGTCGATCGCATCCGAGCGTCCCAGGCTGCGCGCGACCGCGACCTGCGCATCGGGGTGCGCGACCTCGACGTGCCCGTCGACACGGTCGCCGAGGCCGCCGAGATCCGGGTCGAGCACGAACGGGTGATCGGCGCGCTCGGCGGACTCAGCGAACTGCAACGGGAGTGTGTTTCGCTCGCCTACTACGGCGGGCTCACGCAGAGCGAGATCGCCGACCGCCTCGAGGTGCCGCTCGGCACCGTCAAGACCCGGTTGCGAGACGGGATGATCAGATTGCGAACCGCATTGGGGGTGACGACGTGAGCGAGACGAACGAGCCGCGCGACGAGCACGACGAGTCTCGGGCCGGACTCCCGGCAGACGGCTCTTCCGAGGCTGCTCGTGACGATGTCGCCGCCTACTCGCTCGGCGCCCTCGACGCCGACGAACGGGCCGCCGTCGAGCGTGCATTGGGGGCAGATGCCGAGCTGCGCGACGAGGCGGACGGCTTCGCCGAGACGGCGGCGCAGCTCGCGGGGGCGGCCGCGCCCGTCGAGCCTCCGCCGGCGCTGCGGGCCCGGCTCCTGGCGCAGCTCGACGAACTGCCGCAACAGCTTCCGCAGGCGCAGCAGCAGGCACCGGCGCCGCAGGCGGCGCAGGAGCAGCAGCCGGCGCAGCCGCCACGGAAGCCCGGCCCGACCGAACGCACCGCGCGGCGTCGCTGGTTCCAGCGTCCGGGAGCGATCATCGCCGCAGCGGCGGCCTCTGTCGTGCTCATCGCGGGTGCGATCATCGGCGTCGGGTGGGCAGGCCCGAACGGCTGGGGCGCGCAGCGCGAGATGACCGCCATCGCCGAGGCATCTGATGTGCAGTCTGAGACCCACGAGATCGAGGGCGGCGGCGCCGTCACCCTCTACTGGTCGGCCGAACAGGGCCGCTCGGGCGTCGTCGTCGAGGGGCTTCCCGATGTCGGAGACGAGTCGACGTACGAGCTCTGGTACATCGACGATTCCGGCGCTCAGTCGGCCGGCACCTTCGATGTGCAGGGCGAGGAGAGCTGGCGGGTGCTCGACGGAGAGTTCGCCCCCGGTGTCGCGGTCGGCGTCACGGTCGAGCCCGCGGGCGGTTCGCCGCAACCCACGACCGATCCGATCGTCGTCATCGCCACGTAGTCGACCAGCGACAACGGATGCCGCTGCGCCGCCCCGCCTCGGCTAGGGTCTGAGTGCCCGCGGCAGCGGGACCAGCACACGATGAGGAGTTCGGATGCGCGTCGGCATGTTCCTGAATTACGCGGGCGGATTCCGGGAGGTCGCGGGCGAAGTCGTCGAACTCGAGCGTGCGGGCGTCGATCTCATCGCGGTACCCGAGGCGTACTCGTTCGACGCCGTGAGCCAGCTCGGATTCCTCGCGGCCCGAACCTCGACCATCACGCTCGCCTCCGGCATCCTCCAGCTCTACACACGTACTCCCACGCTCACGGCGATGACCGCCGCCGGTCTCGACTACGTCTCGGACGGCCGGTTCGAGCTCGGCATCGGGGCATCCGGGCCCCAGGTCATCGAGGGCTTCCACGGCGTGCCCTACGACGCACCGGTGGGCCGCACTCGCGAGCTCGTCGACATCTGTCGCATGGTGTGGCGCCGCGAGCCGGTCGTGCACGAGGGCCGGCGTTACCAGATCCCGCTGCCTGCGGGCGAGGGCACCGGACTCGGCAAGCCGCTGAAGCTCATCAACCATCCGGTGCGCGAGCGCATCCCGATCACGATCGCGTCGCTCGGCCCCAAGTCGGTCGAGCAGACCGCGGAGATCGCCGACGGCTGGCTGCCGATGTTCTTCCACCCCGAGCGGGCCGCCGGCGTCTGGGCCGACGCGCTCGCAGCGGGCACCGCCAAGCGCGCGCCCGAGCTCGCGCCCCTCGATATCTTCGCAAGCCCCGCGCTCGCGATCACCGACCACCCCGAGCAGGTGCTGCCGCTCGTGAAGCCGCAGCTCGCGCTCTACGTCGGCGGCATGGGTGCGCGGGGCAAGAACTTCTACAACGAGCTCATCTCGAACTTCGGGTTCGAGGCCGAGGCCGCGCGCATTCAAGACCTCTATCTCGAGGGTCGCAAAGACGAGGCGATCGCCGCGGTGCCCGACGAGCTCGTCAGCGCGATCTCGCTCATCGGCCCGGCCGGTCACGTGGCCGAGCGGGTCGCCGCCTTCGCCGAGGCCGGTGTGACGACCCTCGCCGTGACCCCGCTCGCCCGCTCGTCCGCCGAGCGGGTCGCGCTGATGGCCGGACTTCGGTCGATCGTCGGCTGAGGTGCCGCTGCGACTCCCGCCGGGGACATTGTCGAGCACGTCGAATCTGCCTCTGGCGCGCCGGCCGGTGCGGGTCTAGCGTGAGATCGTGCCCTCGATGTCGCGGGCGCAAGGGACACCGGGGAGGAGCCGCCGTGGCGGGAACGTTCGAGCTTCTGCGAGGCGTACCGATCGTCGACCAGGCCGAATAGCTCGAACGCCCGCCGAGGCGGTGCCCGACAGGGTCAGTGACCCGGGTGATCGATGGCCGACTCGCGCGAGCGCCATGCCGTGTAGGCCCAGACGGCGAGTGCGAGCATCGGTCCCCAGTACCAGAGCGGGAGTACGAGCGCCATGATCAGCGTGTCCATCAGCGCAGTCGGGTCACCGGCGACCGTCACGAGCATCGAGCCGGCCGAGATGCAGAGCACGCCTGCCGCAGTGAAGCCGGGCACCGCAGCCGCGAGCACGGGCACCGGGCGTCCGCCGATGCGCGGAATCCAAGCGGGGACGACGCGCCCCCACGGCAGGATCAGTCCGAGTGTGAGGATGATCGCGGCGACCGCACCGGATCCGAGCATGAGGCCGGTGGCGCGCACGTCGGCGGGAAGATCCGAGGCGCTCGGCGCGAACAGCGGCCACGGGGTCAGCCAGCTCGCCCGCGCGATCGCGTAGGGCACCGGTCCGAGCGCCGCGAGGATCGTGAGGGCCCGGCGATGCCGCACGAGCCAGCCCTCGAAGCGGTGTCCGGCCGGCCCCTCGCGGAGGGCGATGATCGCCAGCGCGACCCAACTCGCCGTCACCGTCACCGACACGCTGGCCACCAGCAGGTTCGGGAGGTCGGCGATCAGGGTACTGGTGAGCTTCTCGGCGAACCCCGCAACGCCGTCGAGGGTCAGGCCTGCGAGCCAGACGAATGCCGCGGCGAGCGCGATGACCCCCGCGAGCAAGGCGATGCCGAGCCGAGGAGCCCGCACGAGCATGACTGCGACGGTGACGACTCCGGCGACGACCGACGCCACGCCGAAGAGATAGCCGGTGTACGCGATGGCGGTGGTGCTCCCGAGCGAGAAGCCGAGCGCGAGGGCGATCGCCGCGGCACCGCCGCCCGTCAGACGCGGGTGCGCGGCCATCGACCCTCTCGGGAGCACTGCCAGCGTGAGCAGCACCCCGGCACCTCCGGCGGCGATGGCGATCACGGCGACCGGAGTCGCCCCGAGCAGCGCACTGGCAACGCTGCGCATGTCGTCAGCAGCGAACGGGTTCAGCGCCGGTGCGAACAGCCAGACCAGCCCGAGACCGGCGACCCCGGCCGAGCTGACGAGGGCGAGCAGGGCGAGTGCCCGCACCCGACGGGTGGCGGGGGGCGCCGGGGCAGGCTTCGTCGCAGCAGATGCGGTGCGTGTCGTGATGGTGTCGGTGTCGGTCATGGTGGAGGCCTCCTCGAATGGATGCGGCGGAATGCGCCGTCGGCTCGTGGTCACAGGCAGATCGTGGCAGCGCTCGCGAACCGCCGCCTCACCCGAGCGGGTGAGACGACGGCTGACGGCCGCCGGTAGCGTTGGTCGCGATATGGATGCCGCGTCAGACCCTTCAGCTCCGGAGTCGCTGCTTGCTCGCGCCCCCGACCGGGTCGCCCCGACGCTTGCGGACTGGGCATGGGCCGCGGCCGGGGCAGCGGCGCTGCTGCCCCTCACGATCGTCGAGCTCGTGCGCGCCGTGCTCACCTCGCAGACCATCCCGTGGGCGGTCGTCGTCGGCGCGCTCTACTTCGCGCTGCACCTCACGGTCGCCGTGCGTCGCCGGTCGCCGCGCGGCGCGCTCATCGCGGCATCCGCCGTCATGCTGGCGCTCACCGCCGCGAGCCTGCCGGACGCCCCGACAGTTGTCGTGCTGCTGCCCAGTAGCCTCGTCTACCTCGTGTTCGTCTTCACCGCCGCCGCGAGCGACGACCGATGGGCCGACGGACTCGCTCTCGTCGTCGGCATCGTCGGCGCCGGCCTGATGACCGTGGTGGCGATCGCGCACGGCTCGTCGACGGCGGCTCCCGTGCAGCCAGAACCGGCCGCGTTGATCGCCCTCGCGGGATTTCTCGTCGCGTCGATCGGTGCCGCATGGGCGCTCGGGCGGTATCGGCGGGAGTCGCGCCGCAAGCGTGCCGCGCAGGAACTCGGGCGAGCGCAGGCCGCCGAACTCTCGGTGCAGCACGAGCGCGAGGCGATCGCCGACGAGCGGCGCCGCATCGGGCGAGAGCTGCACGACGTCATCTCGCACTCCCTCGCCGTGATGGTCGCCCAGGCGGAGGCCTCGCGCGTGCTCCAGAGCCGTGCCGACGGCGCCGCCGACCCGCGGGCCCGCATCGCGATCGAACAGGTCGTCGCCACAGGTCGCGCGGCGATGAACGACATGCGCGGGCTGCTCACGGTGCTCGCCGAGCCCGACCCCGAGCCCGAGCCCGGCGACGGCATCGTCGGTGCAGCGCTTCGTGCGCCGAGCCCCGGGCTCGCCGATCTCGCCGATCTCGCCCTGCGCGCATCCGGCCCCGAGCGAATCGTCGACGTCGACTCGACGGGGGAGCCGAGGGTCATCAGCCCCGGCACCGGGCTGACGGCGTATCGGGTCGCGCAGGAGTCGCTCACCAACACGCTGAAGCACACCCGCGCTCCGACACGCAGCCGGGTGCAGCTCGACTGGACCGACGACGCACTCGTGCTCACGGTCTCAGATGACGGTACCGCCGTGACGGACGGCCGCCGGCCCGGCGCAGGGCGAGGCATCCGAGGCATGCGCGACCGTGTGGAGCAGGCCGGTGGCCGTCTGGAGAGCGGCCCACGCGGCGATATCGACGGCTGGATGACTCGTGCGACCCTCCCGTTCGATTCGCACCCCACCGACCGGGAGCCACGAGATGACTGACCGTTCACCGTCGACCGGCGATGCCGTCGTCGCAGCCGACCGCATCCGTGTCGCCATCGCCGACGATCAGGAACTCATCCGGTCGGCGGTCGCCGTCATGATCGAGGCGCAGGCGGATCTCGAGCTCGTCGCCGAGGCATCCGACGGGGCCGCGCTTCTCTCGGCGGCCCGGGCCCATCGCCTCGATGTCGTGCTGATGGACATCCGGATGCCGCGGCTCGACGGTATCGAGGCCACTCGCCGGCTCGTGCTCGAGCACCCGCGCACTCGGGTGCTCGTGCTGACCACGTACGACCTCGACGAGTACGTGTTCGCTGCGGTGCGAGCCGGCGCCAGCGGGTTCCTCACGAAAGACGCCTCGAGTGAGGAGTTGGCCGCCGCCATCCGTGCTGTGCATCGGGGTGACGCCGTGCTCGCACCGCGCGCCACCGCGAGCCTCGTCGAATTCGTCGCCCGGGCACCGCAGCGGCACGACGCGGAATCGCTGCTCGCGCCCCTCACCGCTCGCGAGCGCGACGTGCTGCAGGAGCTGCTGACCGGCGCCGCCAACGATGTGATCGCCGAGCGGCTCTACATGACCGTCAACACCGCGAAGACCCACATCGCCTCGATCCTCGCGAAGCTCGGGCTGCCAGACCGCGTGCACGTGGTGATCTGGGCGTACGAGCACGGGCTCGCGCGGTGATCGCCGCAGACGGCTCGAGTGCGGTTCGCACACGGAGTGGACGCAATGGAGCGCTGCGGGAACAGACGACCTCGGGTAGAGAGGCTGGTTTCCGCGTGGGATCAAGGCATCTGCGACGATCCCGGCCTCGCCGAGGAGCCGGACGACCCGCTGATCAGCGCGTCGGCGGAACCAAAGAAACGACCTCGAACACGGCTCACGGACGAGGAAGTGGACGCTATGCGAACAGCCCGTGCGCAGGGCGTCAGCGTGAGCGTGCTGGCCAAGCAATTCGGGGTTCATCGCGGGACGGTATGGGCGAGAATAGGGCATCACACCGGAATCGGCCAGATGCGCGTCCCACGAGCCCAGTAATCTTCATAGTTGACCGCGAGGGCAGACATCGGAACGGAGACCGCTGATCCAGGATCATCGGCTCCGAGGATGACTCCAGCTGTCGGCAGGACTACCCCTGATCGCATCGCAGGAAACACCAAGTGCCGATCATGAAGCTTACGTCGGTCGTGCCGATTCATGAAGCGGACCTCGACGTCGCGAAGCCCTGTCATCACCGATGAGATCGCGCCAGCGAAGTTAGAGCGGTCACGGTCATCGCTGACGAGAAGGCGGAGCCGTGTGGCCGAAAGGCCTCGCAAAACGATGAGGAAGTCGCGGACCCTCGACGGCTCGCTGAACAGATAGCGATCAATCCAAATGGCGTGCTCGACTCCAGCCAGAAAGTCGGCAAACCTTTGAACCGACTCGCCGGGCGTACCCGGCCAGCCAGGATTCTTGAGTCGAACTTCCTCCAACAGCTTCGACTCTTCGATCAGTTCTGAAGGCTTGAACTCACCGCTCGTATTCGTAGAGCCTAAGCACAAGAGCGCTTCGCTGCTGATGGCATCACAATCCTGCGGCGCACGGGCGCCCAGGAGAACTTCCACGGTCGCGGCTGGCAACGCTTCGATGATTCGACGTCGGTCGTTGTTCAGGTGCTCGACCGCATTGACTCGACCTTGGCGTGCACTCGCACCATGGAAACGACGTGCCAGCCAGGTTGATTCACCGACCATCTCTTTGAGAGTCCCAAGATCGGTATCCAGCACTTCCGCATCCTCATCACTGAGCACGGGAAGCACCACGGTTTGTGCTCGGCTGATCAGAGGGCTCCCGGAGAAGCTGAGGTCAAGCATGTCACCCGAGCGTGCGACCAACAGGGCACCTGTATCCCGCGCGGCTTCGGAGTCGACGAGAAGTCGATAGAGCATGGAGTGGAGCGTCCCGCCTTGTGAACGCCGTATGGCGTGACCGTAATCGTCGAAGACGAGTTGGGCGCATCCAGCCGCATCAATTGCGGCCGCGACGTCCGCGTCGATTTGTTCGCGTAGCTCCCTCTGACTGTTCTCGGTTACACCGCGACCATCCACCATCACGGCGGACTCTCCGAGTGCCTCGGCTACCGACTCGCAGACTGCGCTGAGGCCCCACCGTGGGAGCGATCGGACTAGAACGATCTCACCTGTGAGTACTCGCTCGGCAATCTGGTTGATCCAGGCTCGCTCGCTGGGAAGCCAGCTAAACACCAGAACTCACTGCCCGCTCGACCGCACGGATGCGTGGTTCTGTCGTGTCAGGAAAAACAAGCCCGTACGGTCCGGCATGGCTCAGCCGACGAGGGTCCTCATCGAAGAGCATCCTTCCCAATTCTCGCTCCTCCGAGTCGGCCGACCACAAGTCGCGCAGGAGATTTGCCTCCTCAGGAAACCACTCAGCGAACGAGTCCAGGATCTCACTCGCTTGGCGGAATGGAGAACCCTCACCATCTTTGCGCGCGCCCACCTCTAGAGACTCCAACGACATGTGCCAGGGAATCTCGTCCCTGTGTCGCTGCTGCACTGCGAGCGAGCAAGCTTTTCGCGTCAATAGCGCGTGTCCGCCGTATTCCGCGAAGAGAAAGTCGATAACCTCATGCTCGCGGACACGGACCCCCATGCGCCGACCAAGGTCTCGAACCATTTCCGCCATCTCATCTCGGGACAACGGTGCGAGATACATCAGGCGAACGAGCTTGTACAGGAGGTTGTCCGTTCCAGCTCTAAGCAATGGACGTTCAAAGAGAGCAGGGTCAACCCCAGCGCAAATGAGCACCAGCCCCGACTGGGGTTCGGCGCTTTGGATCATTCCACGCAACTGGGTGAGCGCAATCATCATGTCGTTTGCATCTGCTCCGAGATGTGACCGAGCAGGGTGCAACTGATCGATCTCATCGATGAAGATCTCCAAGCGTCCGCTTGCGTGGCGGGACAATGCCTCAAGATCGCGCAACCAATGCAAACGCATCAGATCGATCCCGATCTTAAGCTCACCGTTGCGGTTCAATGCTCGCAGACGCGGCATCTCACCCTCGTTCGCATCGAGACCGCGGACTGACCCCCAGGCGCCCTCGAGTAGGCGTACTCGGAAGTCATCGGCGCTAGCAAGGCCGCTGATGTCGACCCATACCACTGCACGCCCCGCATCGCGACGCCGCCCGGCTACGAAGTTCAAGAGCGAAGTCTTACCTGTCTTTCGCAAACCGAATACACCAACCGACTGACCTCGCTCGATCGCCGAGACAATCTGTTGAAACTCCGCGGTCCTGCCGAAGAACCCGCCAGGGTCATGCACTGGTGTGGTCATGTCGTAGTGATCAACTGAAGTGAGCACCGCTGCCATCCGATGTCGGATATCAGGTGCGTCACTCCCCAAGTCGCCGAGATGCAGATCAATCGCCGCGAACTCGCCGCGCCGCCGCCTCAGCAAGCGTTCCACATCGGCATCCAGGCTGGCAATCATAAAGAGGCCGTGATCAACCCGCGCATTCGTTGAAATCCTGCGCTGAACAAGCTCCAGTAGCCGAGGTTCCACCTCGGGGTACTCGGCATAGACCAGTTGTATCTCCAAGTGAGCGTCAAACATCTCGGCGACGTTCGGCTGTAACGTAATGTTGATCCACCAGCGCCGAGAGTCCGATTGGTCCTGCTCGCATCGCCAGATGCCACAGCCTGAGCGCTCCAAGTAGGCCAAGAGTTCGGCACCGTGATCGGTTACCCTGCGGAAGCGGTCCTTGTAGCGCTCCAACTCTTGCTGACGCGCGGTGTGCGGGGTCGAGTCACCCCGACCGTATCGGACTCCGTTTGACACGTTCACTCCGTTCCATTCTGCGTAAGGTTCGGTGCCGACAGCTGCTGGGCAACCTGCGCAGCAAAGGCGGGATCGGCGTGGATGCGGGCGATGACATCGTCGGCGACCTTGTTCACGTCGATCGGGCCGTCGTACTCGATCTGCACACGGTCGCTCGGGTAGCTGAAGTCGATTCGGGGCGAGTAGGCGCTCTCGCCGTTGTCGCCGTAGGCAGTGAGGACGTGATCGAAGACGAGCTGCACTTTGGTGTGGAAGATGTCGACGGTGTACGGCACTTCCGGCAGGCTCTGATCAAGGACGCGACGGATCGTGCTGTTGACGTCGTTGGTGGTGGCGACTTTGCGCCGCCAGTCCTGCACGAGCTTTTCGTGCAGGTGTTCCAGCAGTTGCTTCGCGCTCGCCTTGACGGTCTCTCGCTCCTCGGCGGTCAGGACAGGGTCGGGTTGGGTGAGCAGGTCGAAGATCGCGAGCTCTTCCTCGGTCATGCCCTCTCGAACGGCCCGTTCTTCCTCGGCGGTCAGGGTCTGGGACAACTCGATGAGACGGCGCAGGTACTCGTCGATATTCACGCTGCCCGCGTTGTAGTCCTCGATGAGCTGTTCAATACGTTCGACCAGCTCGTAACGAGTCGGGTTCCGCAGAGCGGCGCCGATAGCCTGCTGGCGGAGCAACTGCGCGAGCCGATCGGTCTCGGCGCGTCGCCGGCCTGCGAACTTGGCGGCGAGGCCGTCGAAGTCGATGAGCGAAAGGTCGATCAGCGGGTCGGGGTTGGTGCCTTCGGCTGCGGCCCGGATGACGTATTCCTCCGCGCCCACCGAACGGTCCAGCAGGGCATCAACCGCATCCGCCACCGCCGAGATATCGACCTCCGGTTGTCGTGTGACTTCGGCAATGCGCTCGTGGAGCACGCGGATCGCGGCGACGGTGCGCTGCTGGGCTGCGGCCTTCGGGTTCGGCAAGAGCGCTTTGAAGAGCTTGCGCACTTGCCGCGCTTTGCCGGTGAAACCGTTGCGGGTCTCCTCATCGACAAGCAAAGCCTCGACCGCGGCGTCGCGCTCGGCGATGTGGGCGAAGCCTTCCGCGTCGCGCATCGCCAGGAGGTCGACACCGGCATTCGTGCAGAACGAGGTCAGCTCGGCCACCGCAGCATCCAGCTCGCCCGCGAGAGCGTCGATGATCTCGATCGGCGACTCACCAGCGCTCGCTGCGCCGTAGACGGCGAGTGCCTTCTCCAGGTTCCGGAAGACGCCGACGTAGTCGACGATCAGCCCGTTGTCTTTCTCGGGGAAGACGCGGTTGGCGCGGGCGATGGTCTGCATCAGGGTGTGGTTCTTCATCGGCCGGTCGAGGTAGACCGTCGACACGCTCGGCGCGTCGAAGCCGGTCATCCACATGGCGCAGACGAAGACGAGCCGCAGTGGGTCGTCGGGGTCTTTGAACTTCTCGGCGAGGTCTTCGCGGTTCATCCGCTCGCGATGGGGACGGATGTCGAGGCCCTGGTCGTCGAGCGTCTTCAGCTCGTTCTGGCTCTGCGACACCACCACCGCCATATCGGTGGTCTCCATCAACTCGATGCGCGAAGCAAGCCAAGGGCGCTCCAGCTCCGGCAACGCATCGTGTTCAGCACGTAGCTCAGCGAGATGCTCCGCCCACGCCTCCTGCACCAGGTCATACATGCGCACGGCGGCGGCCTTGTCGAGCCCGACGTACATAGCCTTGCCCGAGAACCCTCGCCCGACGAAGTGTCGTACCAGGTCGGATGCGATGGTCTTCAGTCGCTCCGGGCGGGTCAGCAGCGTGTACTGCGTGCCGAACTCGCGCGCCAGCGCGCCCTCGGCATCCTCGTCGAGTTCGGCGGCTTCGAGGAGTGAGTCGAGCTCGTCGGAGAAGTTCTCGTTGACCAGTTGCAGCTCGGGGATGCGGTTCTCGTAATAGAGCGGCACGGTCGCGCCGTCCTCGATGGCGTCCCGGAAGTTGTAGATACTGACGTACTCGCCGAACTGCTCCCGGGTCGCCTGCTCCTCACCCGCGATCAGCGGCGTGCCGGTGAAGCCCATCATCGATGCATTGGGCAGCGCCCGACGCATGTTCAATGCGAGTGTGTCGTACTGACTGCGATGCGCCTCGTCGGTGATGACGATGATGTCTGAGCGCTCCGAGAGCACCGGCATCTCCCGCTCGCCCGCGGCCTTGGACGGCTGGAACTTCTGGATCAGCGTGAACACATAGCGGTGATCGGCGGCGAGCAACTCGCGAAGATGAGCGATGGATGCCGCGTGAACCCGCGCCTCGGGCGGAACCACACCGGCGTCGGCGAACTCACCGTGAAGCTGGGTATCGAGCTCGGTGCGGTCGGTGACCATCACGAACGTCCACTTGCCTGCGATCTGGCGTAGCACCTTCTGCGTGAACCACAGCATCGACAGCGACTTGCCCGAACCCTGGGTGTGCCAGAACACACCGAGTCGCTTGTCCTGCTCGGCACGAGCCCGGCGCAGGTTCTCGATGGCCGCGTTCACACCGAGGTACTGGTGCGAGCGGGCGACGTTCTTGATGAGACCGCCCGGGCGCTCCAGGTACGCGACGAAGTTCTCGAACAGGTCGAGCAGGATCGCCGGGTCGCAGGTGCCCCGAAGTGCGGTCTCGAGCGCGATCGCGCCACGGGTGCCCGCGGCGTCGATGACCTTCCAGTCGCCGAAGAACTCCCACGGCGCGTAGGTCGCCCCGACCTTCGCCTCACTGCCGTTCGAGAGCAGCACGAAGCAGTTCGGGATGAACAGTTGCGGGATGGTGTCGCGGTAGTCAGTCAGGTTGTCGTCGTACGCCGACTTCAGGGCGACGCCCGGCTCCTTGAACTCCATCAGCACCAACGGCACACCGTTGACGAACAGGGCGACGTCAAGGCGACGGGAGTGCAGGTGGCCCTTGACCCACATCTGCTGCACCGCCAACAGATCGTTGTCGGTGGGGTTCTTCAGGTCGAGGTAGCGCAGCGTCTCAATGCGCTTTTCACCGAGATCGTCGATCCACTCGGCCCGGTAGCCGTCACGCAGCAGGTCGTAGACCTCACGGTTCGCACGCACGCGGTCCATGACAGAGCGATCCTTGGTGAGCACCTCAATGGCCTCGTTGATCGACGTGTCGGGGACGTCGGCGTCGTTGAGTTTTCGCATCGCGAAGCGGAGGCGATGTGTCAGCACCACGTCATGCTGGGAGTCGCGACCGAGCGTGCCTTGGGCTCCGAGTGTCTCCTGAAAGGCGTCTACCTGCGTCCAACCGAGCTGGCCCAGCAACTCCATGCTGGGCTTCTCGACGTACGCGAACTCCGGACCCGACGGCGTCATGACCCAACTCCCTCCTGCACCAGGGCATCCAGGTCGAGCGCCGACACATCGATCTGTCCCGTGACGAGCTTGGGCAGCAGCAGATCGCGCAACGACACAAGGCTGTCGCTTTGCCTCGCGAGAGCAGAGGCTTCAGTACCCAGTGGATCGACGGTGCCCTGGTAGTTGTCGAGCAGGTCATTCGGCGGGATCAGGAAGGGCCTTGCGTAGGCGCCTTCGCGGCTCAGGCCGGGAACAGCTGCGTGAGTATTGGTGAACTCAGTGCGACGCAACTGCTCGACGACGAATCGGAGAGGGAGTCTGGTCGCGACGTAGTACGCCGTGTCGATGGGCCAGCAGGGGCCATCGATCCAGTGGACGCTTCCAACGTTCCCCTTACGCCCCACGACGATAGCTGGGCCGCCAACAATCGACTCGTCGTGCCAACCGACGAGGCCGGCGGAACTAACCACGGCGACCTCGCCGCCGCGTCGAGCATCTGCCTTCAGAGCCTTGCCGTACTTGAGTTCGAGCGCATCACCAACCGTTCCCGCGATCCACCCCTCGGGGATGGGGCCGAGGGCGGAGTCGACGAGGGGGACGTCTTCGTGGCCGGGGTAGCGGAACTGCACGAACCACTCGCGGTAGATGGCCCGCGCCATCTCCTCCAGCACCGCCACCCGTCGCCGATTGTTCTCGATCAGGTCATCGACCGTGTCGAGCACCTCGGCGATGACTTGCTGCGTAGGGATATCGGGAACCGCGACACGCACGTCCTGTATCCGCTCCGGAGCCGTGTGTCTCACCTTTGATCCGGTTGCTGTCGCCTGAAGCTGTCGGCGCACCACGGGCGCGTTCATCAGGTGATAGACGTATCTGAGGTCGAGCACCTCGGGATCGGTAATCTCAACCAGTCCGATCCGCTGATTGTGAAGGAAGGTCTCGTCCGACGGGATCGTCGCCGTGCTTCCGAGGAGACCCTGTGCCTGCTCGGTCATCGCAGTAACGACATCCCCGCGCTTGAGGAGAAACTGCTCTGGGTAAGCACCGTCGTAGAACTTCTCGGTCCCGTTCTTCGGCTTGAAGCCACCGCCGTCGTGGAAGTTGCCCGGAGTCAGGACGATCTGCTCTCCGCTGTCACGGAAGTGCTCACCCTTGAACGCCCAGCCGTGCTTGACGCGCAGCCCCCGACCAAGTTCCAGTTCACGCCACTCACTCATACGCCGAGAATCCCTTGGACGGCGGCATCCACCTTGGCGCGCAGCACTCCCGCCTCGTCGCTAAGCCGAGTGAACTCTTCGTAGAGCTCTCCGAGCTTGACTGCGAAGTCCTCATCGTCTTCGTCAACGACTGCCGAGCCGGTGTAACGGCCGGGGTTGAGGCTCCAGCCCTGCGCCTCGATCTCACCGCGAGTGGCGACCTTGCACAGGCCCGCAACATCCACGTACCACCCCTCGGGGAAGTTCTCGGCCAGCAGCGACTCACTGCCTGCCCCGGTCTCGACGTCCTCGCCCCGGTAGAGGCGGACGATGTTGGCGAGGAACTCGATCTGCTCGGGCGTGAAGTCGCGGTGGGCGCGGTCGATCTGGTTGTAGATGTGCCGGGCGTCGATGAACAGCACCGTGTCTTCGCGCGGGGTGCCGAGCTTGGCCTTGTCGAGGAACCACAGGGTCACGGGCAGTGTGACGGTGTAGAAGAAGTTGGAGCCGATGGCGATCATCACGTCGACCGCGCCCGACTCGATGAGCTGCTTGCGCAGCTCCTTCTCGGAGTGCCCGGCGTCGCCCGCGCTGTTCGCCATGACGAACCCGGCGCGACCCCTCGGTGCGAGGGCCGCGTAGAACTGCTGAATCCACAGGTAGTTGCCGTTGTCCGCCTTCGGCAGTCCGAAAGGGAACCGCTTGTCGCCGGCGAGCTGATCCTTCTTGATCTTGTCGACGTTGAACGGCGGGTTGGCCATCACGTAGTCGAACACGCCGACCGCGCGATGGGGGTCTTCGTAGTAGCTGTTGGCCTGGCGGATGTCACCGGAGAGCCCGTGGAGGGCGAGATTCATCTTCGCCAGCGGCACCGTGTCTTCGGTCTTCTCGGTTCCGAAGACCGAGAGCTTGCGGGTCGCCGACTCGTGATGGCGTTCGACGAACTTCGCGCACTGCACGAACATGCCACCCGAGCCACACGCCGGGTCGAACACGCGGCCTTGGAAGGGTTCCAGAGTCTCGACGATCAGCCGGACGATCGAGTAGGGGGTGAAGTACTCGCCTCCACCCTTGCCTTCCTGAGCGGCGAAGTTGGAGAGGAAGTCTTCGTAGATGAACCCGAACGCATCGCCTTCGAGCTGCGTCGGCAGCGGCGCGAAGAGGCGGAGCAGTTCGATCAGTGTCGGGCGTTCGAGCTTCTGGTAGCCGCGGGGCAGGATGTCTTTCAGCTCGGGGTTGGTTGCCTCGATGGCCTTGATCGCGTCATCCACTGCCTTGCCGATGTCGTCGCCCTCGGGCAGCCCCACGAGATACGAGAGCCGCGATTCGTCGGGAACGTACAGCACCGATTTCGCCTTGTAGTCGGCGACCGTGGCGGGGTTGCGCACAGAGGCCCGCGACTCGACCTCAGCCCTGATCCCTTCGAAGCGGTTCTCGGCGTACGCGAGGAAGACCAGACCGAGCACCGGGTCGCGGTACTGCACCGGCGTCAGCTTCGAGTTCGCGCGCAACTCGTCGGCCGCTGCCCACAGCGTGGCGCGCACCTTGGCGAGGTCAGTCGTTCTCAACTCTGGTTCCGTTCTTTCTGCGCCTGGCGCATCGCGCGGCGAATCATGCTGTGGGACTGCGGGTTCTTCAGCAGCTCTTGATAGGTCGAGCCGTCCCCGTCAGCGCGAAGCCAGTTCAGGCACGCCTGCGTCTCGATCCGGAGATCATCGCCGCTCGTTTCGTCGCACCACTCCTCGATCAGGTCCGCCTCTTCGTAGAAGGCGGCGGTCTGTTCGTGGAACGTGTGGGTGGGCACGACGACTCGGGAGCTGTAGTGCACCCAACGCTGAAGTAGGAGGTTCACTCCGAACGGTGACAACGAGGCGATCCGCACGGTCAGCAGGTCAGGTGCCACTGTGTAGAGGTTGTCGAAGTTCGCCGCCTGATGCTGGCTCTGGCTCGCAACCTCGGGGCGGAGGTCGGGCAGTGGCATCAGGTTGAAGTTGCCGTTGATCCAACCCGGCTCGTCGATCTCCTTGCGGTTCGTTACCTCGGCAACGAGTACTTGCCAGGCGAGGTCGACGCCGTTCGTGCGCATCGAACACGGGTGCTGGAGGACCACGACGGAGCGCGCCTTCGTTTTGCCGGTCGATCCGGGGAGTTGGACGCTGGTGAACACGTCGCCGGTGAAGATAGGTCGAGTTGCCGAGACCTCGTCGCCGCGCGCACGGTAGAGGGCGTCCCAGTCGGGGACACCCTCTACGTACGGGGATTCGAGGTCGCGGATCAAGATCATCCCTTCATGCGGATCGAGCGGTTGCCGTCGCCCGCTTCGAAGACCTCGAAGTCGGATCGGTACCGTTCGCGCCAGTCGGGGTCGAACTCCGACAGGAGCGCTTCGGGGTCAACATGGCCGCTCGCGAACTCGAACACGAGGTCCGCACGATTGGCGGCGTAGAGCACGATCGGCGTGACAGGGGCAGACGAGGAGAGCGGCATCTCGAACCAGGAGGCGATCTCGTCGACCATGTAGTGGCTCGTGATCAAGTCGCAGGCCGCAAGGAGGCTTGCGATCCGAATGCGGCTGTCGCCCGATGCCTTCTCTCCCTTTCGCCACTTCTGCACTGCGGGCACGCTCACGCCGACCATCCGTGCGATGTCGCGCCAGGCGAACCCGAGATCAGCAAGCTCCGTGAGCATCGATGTCACGCTGGCCCGTCCGCGTTCAGCTGCTGCCGTGCGCCACTCGTCCTCGTGGGTGCGCTTGTGGAGGTCATCTACGTCGTCGTGGAGCGCACGGGCCACGCTCCGGATTCCGCCAACTTCCGTTGTCAATCGGGGAGGCGTAAGTCTCGTCTCGGTCAGGTTTCGAGTGAACGTAGAGTCACCCGCGGTAGCGCGCGATCCCAGCGCCGACTCAACAGCGGCGTTCCGCACCAAGGTGTCAGCCATTTCGCAACACTTCCTCTCGTAGTCGATCCGTGATCACACTCTCAAAGACCCCACGCACTGGTTCATGCAGTGCGTCTGCCTGACGCAGGATGAGCTCTGCGTCGAATTCGGGCACCTCGTCGGCTGCTTGCCAAAAGCTGTCAATGTCCAGCTTGAACAGTGGCCCTGGCGGTGGGAGCGGACGGCGCAGGTCGGGAGTTGATTGCACGGCGTAGTCGCTCTGCGCGCCATACCTCAGCACCAGCGCATGATCACTGCCGCTGGAGAAGACGAAGACGCCTTCGTTCACGACCGGCGCAAGCCCCAATTCCGCACCGATGTGCGCGGGACCGAGTAGCGAAGCATCCACCCACTGATCCCAGTCTGGCGCGCTGCCACCGTTCTCAGCGGGAACCCTGATCTCGTCGATGTACCGGAGCCCGATCCGTTCGACTCCGGCTGGGGCTGCAACGGCCAGGCGGGTCTGGAGCGCGACGTCGAGCAACTCATGCATTCTGTCATAGCTGCCGTAGTCGGTGGTCTCGATCACGAGGCTGTCTGGGCGGATGGACAGTGCCGTTCGTTTGTCGCGGCTCGTCCACCTCGGGAAGCCGCTGACGACCTGCTGCTGTGTGGGCGGACCATCCGGCCCCGTCTGCACGATGACGGAGACCTCGTTCATCTCACTCGGCAGTGGTAACAGCTGCTTGATCCGCGCGGACACCTCCGCGACCTGCTTGCGGTCAAGTGGTTCGCACGGCGGGTGCCGCACCTCGATCGCCATCAGGACGATAGGTGCGCTCGGGTAAATCTCTCGCTCCCTCACACCACCATCCTACTAAGGATGAAACCGTAACGACAACCAAAGGTGTACTTCGGCTACGTCTTGACTCTACTCCGTCGGCGGCGATGCAGGATCAGGCCTGGCCATCAGCTGCATGTTGCGCCTGTGCTTGTTCGTCGGCGTCGCCTCGGGCGTAGGAGGGCGGCGCTCATCGGCGGCTGCACGCTTCACGAGCGCCTCGTAGAGGACTTCGACGTTGTTGTAGAGGTCCCAGAACCGTGACTGGGCCGGGCTGAACGCTTCGTAGTTCTGGTCGGCGACGTTGTCGATGAGCACCCACATGGCCTGGACGAGAGCGTCGTTGTCGTAGAGCACGGCGTCGATGCAGTCGCTTATCGGGTGGGGCACCTCGATGCGGCGTTCCCGAACCTCGGTGACGAGCTTCTCTACGACCTGCACCTTCACGGCACCGTCGCGGTGGGCGCGCCTGTCTTCGTAGGCAGCCTTGCGGCAGGCAGGCGAGCAGTACAGGCGCGGCCTGCCCGTGGGCTTCACTTCCTTGAGCTTGGTGCCACACCGTGCGCAGGTGGCTGGCAGCTCGATTCGGCGCTCGACGCGAACGGTCCGGTCGCGACGGCGCTGCTCCGCTTGCTTCCGTTCACGGAGGCGTGCGGCCTGGTTGGCGTTGATCTCGCTGAGCAGAACGATGACACGCTTGTGCTCCGCCCGTGCTGTCGGGTCAGGCTCGTCCCGATCGACCGCGGCGAGCTTCTTGAGCACGCGCTTGTTCAGGGTCGGGAGTGCCACCGTGGCTTCGAGCAGCTCGGCTTCGGTGCCGGATTTGAGGGCGGCGACCCAGCGCGCGTAGCGGCCATTGAAGTCGGTCGCCGTGGGGTCATAGCGTTTGGTGACCATGTTCTACGGTACGTCGGTTTCATCACCGACGTAAGTGTCGAATCCCCGATCTGCAAGACGCGGTTGACCTCAAAGTGGAGTCGGGCGGACGGGCGAAAGTGTGCATCGTGCGCAGGCCCGAGCACCTGTCTGGCATGCGAGGTGACGAGAAGAATCTGAGGCTGCGAGGGACTCTGCGTGAGGAGCCTGACCTGGCGAAGTTGATCGAGTGGGTGCTCGGCATCGCCGAGGTCCGGCACCGCGCCTGGGTGAACGGCGATCCCGACCCCTACGGGCTCCCACCGCCCGAGAGCCTGGCGTCTGCGCGCCGCTGAGCTCTTCGGTTTGTCAGGGGTGCGCGAGAGGATCGACACCAGAAGTACCCCGGCAAGGAGGCTGACCATGAGCACCGCAACACTCGACACCAAGACTTCCGAGCTGCCCGCCGACGCCCCCGTGCTGCTGGGTCTCGTACCTGCGGGTGTCTACGCGGGAGCAGGCCGAGCGTGGCGGCACCGAGGAAGGGTTCTCCATCCCTGCCCAGCGCGAAGCGAACGCTCGGAAGTCCGATGAGCTGGGCGCGCGGATCGTCCGGGAGTTCATCGACGCCGGCGAGTCGGCACGCTCGGCGGATCGCGACGGGCTGCAGGACATGCTCGCGTTCATCGCCGCCAGTCGCGTCAGCTTCTGCATCGTGCACAAGCTCGACCGGCTCGCCCGCAACCGCGCCGACGACGTGAAGATTCACGAAGCGCTCATCAGCGCCGGGGTCACGCTCGTCTCGGCGACCGAGTCCATCGACCAGACGCCTTCGGGGATGCTCGTCCACGGCATCATGTCGAGCATCGCGGAGTTCTACAGCCGCAACCTCGCCACCGAGGTCACCAAGGGGCTGACACAGAAGGTCGCCCAGGGCGGCACCCCCGGGCGCGCTCCCATCGGCTACCTCAACGTGCGCCGCACCGACGAGCAGGGTCGCGAGGTACGCACCGTCAAGGTCGATCCCGAACGCGCGCCGCTCATCGCCTGGGCGTTCGAGCGATATGCGACCGGCGGGACCTCGGTGACCGCGCTGCTGCGCGACCTCACCGCACGCGGACTGGTCACGGTGTCGACGCCGAAGCGTCCGGCGAAGCCGCTGGGGAAGAATGCGCTCTACCGTGTGCTGACGAACCCGTACTACGCCGGAGTCATCCGCTACCGGAGTGCACTCCATCCTGGCGCGCACGAGCCCATCGTGGAGCCCGCGCTCTTCGATCAGGTGCAGTCGCTGTTGAAGGCGCGTAACGCTCACGCAACCCGGCACGTTCAGCACGCGCACCATCTGAAAGGGCTTCTGCACTGCGGCACCTGTGGGTCGAGGATGCTGGACTTCGCGACCAACCCGCGCGGCACGACCTACGCCTACTTCGTCTGCTCAGGCAGGGCGACCAAAGACCACCTGCACCCGACGACGGGCGGTGCCCGTGCAGGTCGCGGAACGTCTGGTCGCGGGCTCCTACGCCAACATCACGATCAGCGAAGCCGAGTACCGCCACCTCGCTGCCGAGGTTGACGCAGCTTTCGACAAGCGATCTGCTGGCCGCGATCAGGAGTTCGCTGACCTCACGGCGAACCGGGTGCGCCTGGAAGCTGAGAGCGACAAACTGTTGGCGGCGCACTTCGCCGATGCCATCGACTTGCCCACGCTCAAGCGGCACCAAGACCGCATCCGCGCGGGGCTCGCGGACATCGAGCAGCGCCTGCGTGAGCACGACGAACTGCACGTCGGTGGTCGGAGGTACCTCCACGACAGCCTGCGGCTGCCTACCGACGCTCACCGCGCCTACGCCCACTCCGGCGACGGAAGCCGGAGGCTGGCAAACCAGGCGTTCTACACACGGTTGGAGATCACCGAGGACGAGCAGCTGCGCCCGCGCCTCGCCGAACCGTTCGCGACCATCGTTCGCGAGGCAGCCGGAGGCAAGGAAGGCAAACACCCGACATCTTCCGATGTCGCGTGTTCCCGTAAGACACTTTGAGTGGGCCCCGTCGGGCTCGAACCGACGACCCGCGGATTAAAAGTCCGCTGCTCTGCCAACTGAGCTAGAGGCCCGCCGAACCAGAATAGCCTGCCCGAACGTGAGCTCAGTGCGACGACGTCGAAAGACCGTTGCTGCGTCTGCACGTCGAGCGCCCGCCCGGCTCGGGCGAGTAGTGTGTGCGGCAATGGCTTCCGACTTCCATCGCCCCACCAAGTTCCCTTCCGGCAAGTTCGAGGGGTTCCTCGGCGCTGAAGATCCTGCTCAGGTCAGCCGCGTCGCGCACGACACCGCCGCGGCGTTGCTGGCGAGAGTGCGTGCCGACCCCGATCCCGAGGTCGTCGCCCGCCTGGTGACGTACACCGACGAACACGGCATCGACGCGATCGCCGAGCTCTGGTCGCAGGCCTCGCCGAGGAGCCTGCCCGGCGCGCTGTGGCGCGTCTACCTGCTTCGCACGCTGATCCGGCAGGATCCACGCGGGTTGAGCCTCGCGTTCCAGCGCGGCACGGAGGTCTCCCACACGATCGACCAGGTCGTCGCCGGCGCCCCCATCCCAGCCGGCCCCGATGAGGTTCGCGAACTCGCTGACGGCATCCTGCACGGCCTGTTCACCGGCGACCTCGCCGTTGCGCTCGACCGCGCCTCTGCATTCGCGCGGGTCACTGCGGCGGGCATGGCGAGCCTCGCCGACGACGCCGACGCCGCAGACACCGCGAACCCCGCCCGATCCGGCGAGCTCACGAAGCGCGCCCTCCGGCTCACGCAACTCGCCGAGGAGCTCACCTCATGCGCACGACTCTGGCGTGCCGACTCGCTCGACTGATTCCCTCGGTCCGCGGGGAATGAAGTGGCACCCGACCTCGTTTACACTTGACGTGGCCGGCCGCAGTAACCCCGGGCTCCAATATTCGCCGCTCCGAGCGGCCTCGCGCCGAGAGGCGTTCTGCGGCCGGCCTCCATCGTCTCCCGAGCGTCGATCCGCGTAGCATCGGAGCATGCCCGAGACCGTGACCCTGCTCATCGAACCCGTGCCCGCCGTCGAGGTCGCCCCCGACCTCGCCGCCACGATGCGCGAGGTCGATGCCGTCGCTCCGGCGTTGCGTGTGGGAGAGCTGTCGACGCAGCGCGGTGACGGCGTGTTCGAGACGCTCGCCGTCATCGACGGGCACGCGCAGGAGACCGGCCCGCACCTCGAGCGCCTGCGCAACTCGGCGCTCATCTGCGACCTGCCCGAACCGAATCTCGCGCAGTGGCGCGCAGCGATCGACCGAGCGGTCGCAGCACTGCCCGGCAACGGCGAGTGGGCGCTGAAGCTCGTGCTGAGCCGCGGCGTCGAGCACGGGCCGGCGCCGACGGCCTGGTTGCATGCCGCGCGCGCCAACGACTTCACCGCGGTGCGCGAGCACGGTGTCGCCGCGGTGACCCTCGATCGCGGCTTCGCGCACGACGCCGCCGAACGGGCTCCGTGGCTCCTGCTCGGCGCCAAGACCCTGAGCTATGCCACGAACATGGCCGCGCTCCGCGAAGCGCGCCGGCGCGGTGCCGACGACGCGATCTTCGTCTCGTCAGACGGATACGTCATGGAGGGGCCGACGTCGAGCGTGATCCTTCGGCACGGTGAGGTGTACTCGACGCCGGCGCCGTCGGGCGCGATCCTGCACGGCACGACGCAGCAGAGCCTCTTCGAGCACCTCGCCGCGACCGGGCGGGCCACGGCGTACCGCGACATCCCGATCGCCGAACTCGGCACAGCCGATGCGATCTGGCTCGTGTCGAGCGTGCGGCTCGCCGTCGGGGTCACGCGGCTCGACGGGGCATCCGTCGCCTACGACGCAGCCGAGACGCGAGCGTTCGACGACTACCTGCGCTCGCCGCGCGACTGACGCGGGGCCGAATCAGCCGAATCGGCCCGAGACGTAGTCTTCGGTCGCCTGCACCGACGGGTTCGAGAAGATCGTCGTGGTGTCGGCGTACTCGATGAGGTTGCCGGGCTTGCCGGTGCCGGCGATGTTGAAGAACGCGGTCCGGTCGCTGACCCGCGAGGCCTGTTGCATGTTGTGCGTCACGATCACGATCGTGTACTGCTGCTTCAGATCCTCGATGAGGTCCTCGATGGCGAGCGTCGAGATGGGGTCGAGCGCCGAGCAGGGCTCGTCCATCAGGATGACCTCGGGGGAGACGGCGATCGCGCGCGCGATGCAGAGACGCTGCTGCTGACCGCCCGAGAGCCCGGAACCGGGGCGGTCGAGCCGGTCCTTGACCTCGTTCCAGAGGTTCGCGCCGCTGAGCGACTTCTCGACGAGGTCGTCGGCGTCGGACTTCGAGATCCGCTTGTTGTTCAGCTTCACACCCGCGAGCACGTTCTCTTTGATCGACATCGTCGGGAACGGGTTCGGTCGCTGGAAGACCATGCCCACCTGGCGTCGCACGAGCACCGGGTCGACATCGGGGTCGTAGAGATTGTTGCCGTCGATCAGCACCTCGCCCTCGACTCGGGCGCCCGGGATGACCTCGTGCATGCGGTTCAGCGTGCGGAGGAACGTGGACTTTCCGCAGCCCGACGGGCCGATGAAGGCGGTGACGCTGCGGGGCTCGATCGCGAGGTTCACACCCTCGACGGCGAGGAACTTCGAGTAGTAGACGTTGAGGTCGCGGACCTCGATGCGCTTGGACACGGGCTTCCTTTGCTTGCGGGGGTCAGCGGCCGAACTTCGGCGCGAAGAATCGGGCGACGAGCCTCGCGACGAGGTTCAGCGCCATGACGATGAGGATCAGGGTGAGCGCGGCGGCCCACGCGCGATCGATGAACGCCTCCGGGGGGATGCCCTGGTTCATGTACTGCGTGTAGACGTACACGGGCAGCGACTGCATTCGGCCGTCGAAGAGGTTGTAATTCACGCTCGCCGTGAACCCCGCCGCGATCAGCAGCGGGGCGGTCTCGCCGATGACGCGGGCGACCGAGAGCATGATGCCGGTCGTGATGCCCGCGATCGAGGTGGGCAGCACGACCTTGACGATCGTCAGCCACTTCGGCACTCCGAGGGCGAACGCGGCTTCGCGCAGTTCGTTCGGCACGAGTCGCAGCATCTCTTCGCTCGAGCGCACCACCACGGGGATCATGAGCAGCGAGAGGGCGACGGCGCCCGCGATGCCGGTGCGCGTGCCTGGGCCGAAGAAGATCGCGAAGAGCGAGTAGGCGAAGAGTCCCGCCACGATCGAGGGGATGCCGGTCATGACGTCGACGAGGAAGGTGATGCCGCGGGCGAGCTTGCCGCGCCCGTACTCGACGAGGTAGATCGAGGTCATGAGCCCGATCGGGATCGAGATGACCGCCGCAGCGCCGGTGATGAACAGCGTGCCGATGATCGCGTGCAGCGCCCCGCCGCCCTCGCCGGTGACGTTGCGCATCGACATCGAGAAGAAGTCGGCATCGAGGCGGGCGACGCCGAGGCTCACGACGGTGACGGCGAGCGAGACGAGCGGAATCATGGCGAGCAGGAACGCACCGGTCACGAGTGCGGTGACCAGTCGGTCCATCGCACGGCGCCGGCCCTCGACCAGGCTCGAGAACAACCAGATCGAGGGAACGTAGAGCAGCGCACCGACGACGAGGGCGCCGCCCCAGTTGAAGCCGGAGCCGGAGCCGATCGCGACGACGCCGAACACCGCTGCGGCGACCGCGACGGCGGCGACGAGGATCGTCCACGGCGCTGAGTTCGGGAGGCGGCCCGTGGTGAGCGAGTTGGCGATCGGTGTGGCGGCCTCGGGCGGCCGCTTGGTCTGGATGGTCATCAGTTCGCTCCCGAGAATTCCTTGCGACGGCTGACGATCCAGCGCGCGAAGGCGTTGACCGCGAAGGTCACGATGAAGAGGATGAGGCCGGTGGCGATCAGCACGTTGACGTTGAGGCCGTATGCCTCGGGAAAGCTGAGCGCGATGTTCGCTGCGGTCGTGTTCGGGTTCACCGAGGTGATCAGGTGGAAGGTGATGACGGGCGACGCCGAAAGCACCATCGCGACGGCCATCGTCTCGCCGAGTGCTCGCCCGAGGCCGAGTACCGAGGCGGAGATGATGCCGGGGCGGCCGAACGGCAGCACCGCGGTTCGGATCATCTCCCAGCGGGTGGCGCCGAGCGCGAGTGCCGCCTCTTCGTGCAGCACCGGAGTCTGCAGGAACACCTCACGGCAGATGGCCGTCATGATCGGCAGCACCATCACGGCCAGCACGAGCGCCGCGGTGAGGATCGTGCGGCCGGTGGCCGACGGGGTGCCGGCGAAGAGCGGGATCCAGCCGAGGTTCTCATTCAGCCAGGCGTAGGCGGTCACGAGCGCCGGCGCGAAGACCCCGATGCCCCAGAGGCCGAAGACGACCGACGGCACTGCTGCGAGCAGGTCGACGATGTAGCCGAGCACCGAGGCGAGCCGGCGCGGGGCGTAGTGGGAGATGAACAGGGCGATGCCGATCGAGATCGGCAACGCGACGATGAGCGCGAGGGTCGCGGCCCAGATGGTGCCGAACAGGAGCGGACCGACGTAGTCCCAGAAGTTCGTGGTGAGGATCGAGGCATCCTCATTGGATGCCGCGATCGCGGGCAGGCTCTGCACGATCAGGAAGATCGCCACCGCCGCGAGCGTCACGAGGATCATGGATCCCGCGAACACCGCCGAGCGGGAGAAGACGAGGTCGCCGACGCGGAGCTTCGCCTTGATCGGGGCCGTTACGGACATCTGGTGGGTCCTCGGGGGTTGATGGGTCGGGTTCTGGAGATGCGATCGTGCCCGGCCCCGTCGCGAACGAACAGGGCCGGGCACGAACCGGCTACTTGATCGAGTCGATCGCAGCCGTGATCTTCTCGCGGAGCGTGTCCGAGATCGGGGCCGAACCGGCCTCGGCCGCAGCGACATCCTGGCCCTCGGGGCTTGCGATGTACGACAGGTACCCCTTGACGAGCTCGACGTTCGCCGGGTCCTCGTACTGGCCGCACGCGATGAGGTAGCTCACGAGCACGATCGGGTAGACGCCGGCCTCTGCCGAGGTGCGGTCGATCTCGATGGCGAGGTCGCCCTCGGCGCGGCCCTCGGCGAACGGCGATGCGTCGACGATCGCGGCAGCTGCCTCGGGGGAGTACGCCACGAACTCGTCGCCGACCTTGACCGCGACGGTGCCGAGGTCACCGGCGCGCGAGGCGTCGGCGTAGCCGATGGTGCCGTCACCGTTGCCCACGGCGTCGACGAGACCCGAAGTGCCCTGTGCGGCTTCGCCGCCCTCGAACGGCCAGACGCCGTCGGCTTCCCAGGTCCACACGTCGGCGGCCGCTGCACCGAGGTACTCGGTGAAGTTCTCGGTGGTGCCCGAGTCGTCCGAGCGGTGCACGGGCGTGATCGCGAGGTCGGGCAGGGTCACGTCGGGGTTCGTCGCGGCGATCGCCGGGTCGTTCCAGTTCGTGATCGTGCCGGCGAAGATGCCCGCGATGGTCGCCGCGTCGAGGTCGAGCGAGTCGACGCCCTCGAGGTTGAAGATCACGGCGATCGGCGAGATGTAGAGCGGCAGCTCGACGATGCTCGAGTCGGCGGCGCACTTCTTGAAGCCGCCCTCGGCGAGCTCCTCGTCCTTGAACGCGCGGTCGGAGCCGGCGAAGTCGCTGGCGCCCTCGAGGAACGTCTCGCGACCCGCACCGGAGCCCGAGGGGTCGTAATCGACGGTGACGTCGGGGTTCGTGGTCTGGAAGCCGGCGATCCACGACCGCTGGGCTGCATCCTGCGAGGACGCGCCAGCGCCGACGAGGTTGCCCGAGAGCGTCGAGGCCGACTCCTCGGGGGCGGCTCCGGCTTCGTTCGAGGCACAGGAGCTGAGCGCGAGCGCCGCGGTGACGGCGACGACGACGGGCACGCCGAAACGCTTGAAGTTCACGTGATTCCCTTCCGGGGTTCGATTGCAGGGTGTGGGTCGGTGCCGACCCGCCTGCGACGCTAGTGAGCGTGCCTTACGAGCATCCGTTACGACGGTGAACAGCAGGTGAACGACCGCTGTCGCACTGGCTTCCGCGGGTGAGGCCGGCGCCCGGGCCGCCCGCTCGACCTGCGAGGGCTGCCACTGACCGGAGGCGCGCTCAGGCGCGCGGCGCGTGCGTTTCGATCGCGATGATGCCCGAGCCCGGACTCGTCGCCGAGAGGTGCACGACGCTGAACGCACCGGTCTCGAGCCCCGCAGCATCCGTCACGTAGGAGCCGAGCGGTGTGCCCGTGGCGAGGGCGACCTCGCGCATGATCTCGGGGAGCACCGGACCGTGCCCGCAGAGGATCGCGCTCTTGCCCGCGCGCACGCGTTTGCCGACGACCCGCCGCACCTCGGCTTCGCCGGCCTCCCACGCGTCCTGGCTGAGACCGGCGTCGCGCCTGATCTCGATGCCGGTGGCTGCGGCGAGGGGGGTGACCGTGGTCACGCAGCGTACCGCCGGACTCGAGACGATGCGCTTCGGCGCCCAAGCGCCGAGCGTTGCGACGAGGCCGGCAGCCTGTTCGACGCCGCGTTCCGTGAGCGGGCGAGTGGCGTCGTCGCCCGGCCAGCTCGATCGGCCGACCGCCTTTCCGTGCCGCACGATGGCGAGCGCGAAGGTCGAGGTGACGCCCTGGTCGAGGAGCTTCGCGAAGGCGTCGAGGATCTCCACGTCGGGCTCGTAGCTGAGATAGCCCCGTGCACGCTTGATGGTGACCCATTCGAGCGCAGCTACCTCGGCGTTCGGCTTGAACGTCGAGCGCTGCACGGCTCGATCGCTCACTTCGGCCGCCCAGTAGTGCACGATCTTCTCGCGGCCGCTCGGCAGCGGGTACCGGGAGACGCCGAGCGGCACGCCGAGCGCGACCGCGAGTCCGGTCTCCTCCTCGATCTCGCGCACGGCGGTCTGCGGCAGCGACTCGCCGGGGTCGACCTTGCCCTTCGGGATCGTGACGTCGCCGTAGACGGTGCGGTGGATGACCAGCACGTGCACCTTGCCGTCGATGAGGCGCCAGCAGACGGCCCCGGCGGCGTAGATCGCCGTCGTCACCGCCTGGGTCCCGATCGTGGACGCTGCCCCGAACGGGTGCGCTGGCCGATCTGCTGCATGAGCCGGTTCTGCATGTCGTCGAGCGGGTGGCCCGCTTCGTCGGTCGCATGCCGGACCCATTCGCCCGAACCGTCGAGCCACCACGAACTCGTCGTCTCGGCCATCGCGAGGTCGAACAGCGAGGCGATCTCGGCGAGGTGCGCCGGGTCGTTCAGCCGCACGAGCGCCTCGACGCGTCGGTCGAGGTTGCGGTGCATCATGTCGGCCGAGCCGATGTAGACCTGCGGGTCGCCGTCGTTCACGAACGAGAAGATGCGGGAGTGCTCGAGGTAGCGCCCGAGGATCGAGCGCACGGTGATGTTCTCGCTCAGCCCGGGGATGCCGGGGCGAAGGCTGCAGATTCCGCGCACCCATACTTCGACCGGAACGCCGGCGTTCGACGCGCGGTAGAGGGCGTCGATGATCGCCTCGTCGACGATCGAGTTCACCTTGATGCGGATGCCGCAGGGCCGTCCGGCCTCGGCATTGGCGATCTCGCCGGCGATGAGCTTGAGCAGGCCCTTGCGCAGATGCAGCGGGGCAACGAGCAGGCGCTTGAACTTCTTCTCGATCGCATAGCCCGAGAGCTCGTTGAAGAGCCGCGTCAGGTCTTTGCCCACCTGGTCGTCGGCCGTGAGCAGTCCGAGGTCTTCGTAGATGCGGCTCGTCTTGGGGTTGTAGTTGCCGGTGCCGATGTGGCTGTAGTGGCGGAGGCCGCCCTTCTCCTGCCGGATCACGAGGGCGAGCTTGCAGTGGGTCTTCAGCCCGACGAGACCGTAGACGACGTGCACGCCGGCCTTCTCGAGCTTGCGCGCCCACGAGATGTTCGCCTGTTCGTCGAAGCGCGCCTTGATCTCGACGAGGGCGAGCACCTGCTTGCCCGACTCCGCCGCGTCGATGAGCGCCTCGACGATGGGGCTGTCGCCAGAGGTGCGGTAGAGGGTCTGCTTGATGGCGAGCACGTCGGGGTCGGCTGCGGCCTGCTCGAGGAACGCCTGCACGCTCGTCGCGAACGACTCGTACGGGTGGTGCAGCAAGACGTCTTGGCGCGAGATCGCGGTGAACAGGTCGGCGCGCAGGTTCGAGTCGCTCGGCTGCAACTGCTGCGCGGTGGTCGGCACGTGCGTCGGGTAGTGCAGCTCGGGCCTGTCGAGGCGGGAGAGATCGAACAGTCCGCCGAGGTCGAGCGGTGCGGGGAGGCGGAACACCTCCTGCTCGGTGACGTCGAGCTCGCGCACGAGCAGGCCGAGCGTCACGTCGTCCATGTCGTCGGTGATCTCGAGGCGGATGGGCGGGCCGAACCGGCGTCGGAGCAGCTCCTTCTCGAGCGCCTTGATCAGGTTCTCGGTCTCGTCCTCTTCGATCTCGACGTCTTCGTTGCGAGTGACGCGGAACACGTGGTGCTCGACGATCTCCATGCCGGGGAAGAGGTCGCCGAGGTGGTTGGCGATGAGGTCTTCGAGCGTGACGTACCTGGCGTCTTCGATCGACTCGCCCGGATCGACGCGGACGAAGCGCGGCAGCATCTGCGGCACTTTGACGCGCGCGAACTCCTGCCGGCCGGTGCGGCTGTTGCGCACGCGCACCGAGAGGTTGAGCGAGAGTCCGGAGATGTAAGGGAACGGGTGCGCCGGGTCGACCGCGAGCGGCATCAGCACGGGGAAGATCTGCTTCGAGAAGTAGCTTCGCAGGTGCTCGTGCTCGACGTCGCCGAGCCCCGACCAGGCGACGATGCGGATGCCGGACTCCGCGAGCACCGGCTCGACGAGCTGCTGGTAGGCGGCCGCGTGGCGTTCCTGCAGTTCGTGCGCCTTGGCGGAGATGTCGCTCAGCACGTCGTGCGGCGACCGGCCGACGTTGGTGGGCACCGCGAGTCCGGTGTCGATGCGCCGCTTCAGCCCGGCCACCCTCACCATGAAGAACTCGTCGAGGTTCGAGGCGAAGATCGCGAGGAAGTTCGCCCGCTCGAGCACGGGAATCCTCGGGTCTTCGGCGAGTTCGAGCACGCGCTGGTTGAACGCGAGCCAGCTGATCTCGCGGTCGAGGTAGCGTTCGGGCTCGAGTTCGGGCGCGCCCTCGAGGTCGAACGGCTCGAAGTCGTCGTCGAAGTCGCTCGACGTGCGGTCGTCGAGGATGCTGTCGGCGGTCATCCCCTCATCATGCCATTCGGGGGCGACCGGCTGATGAAGAGTTGGTCAACGCGAGGGGACGGGTGCTTCTTCGTCGTCTTCGTGCACGTTGAAGCGATAGCCGACGTTGCGCACCGTGCCGATGAGGCTGTCGAGGTCGCCGAGCTTGGCCCGCAACCGCCGCACGTGCACGTCGACCGTGCGGGTGCCGCCGAAGTAGTCATAGCCCCAGACCTCGCTGAGCAGTTGCTCGCGAGTGAACACGCGCGACGGATGCGCAGCGAGGAATCGGAGCAGCTCGAACTCCTTGTACGTGAGGTCGAGGGTGCGCCCGTGCACCTTCGCCGAGTAGTTCGCCTCGTCGATCACGACGCCGGAGGTCTGGATGCGCTCACTCGGCTGCGACGATTGCGATCGGCCGATGGCGAGCCGGATGCGCGCGTCGAGCTCCGCGGGACCCGCGTGCTCGAGCACGACGTCGTCGACGCCCCAGTCGGGCGTGACGGCGGCGAGCCCGCCCTCGGTCATGATCAGCACGAGCGGCACGGAGAGCCCTGTGGTGCGGAGGATCTGGGCGAGCGCCTTGGCGCCGGAGAGATTCGTGCGGGCGTCGAGGAGGACGAGGTCGGACTCCGGCGCTCTGACCAGCTGCTCAGGCGAAGCGGGGATGATCCGCGTTCGGTGAGTCAGGAGCGACAGCGCCGGAAGGACTTCGTCGTCGGCTGCCGGTGACAGGATCAGCAGCTGCGCCATGCTCACCCTCCAGTAGTAAGGTGCGGTCAATACTACGGGACGCCTGAGTGCGCTCCGCGACGCGGAACGGGGAGACGATTTGGACGAGACCGACACGAGCAGCGGATGGCTCGGCATCGCGCTCGTCTGGGCGATCGCACTCATCGGGGCAGTCGTGGTCGTGACGATGGCCTACGCCGGAAACGGCAGCTGGTTCGGTGACACCTCGCCCGGGGGCGTGTACGGTGCGCTCGGCGTCGTGCTCGCGGCATCCGTCGTCGGGGCCCTCATCGTGCAGCTCGCGACCCGTCGACCGGAGGGTTTCGTCGGCCGCGTGAGCTGGAGCATCACGGGCGCGATCGTGATCGCCCTGATCGCGGCCCTCTCGGTGGCGCCCCTCGCGGTCGCCGGAGCGGGATAGACTCGGAGCATGTCTGAGCTGCTCGCCCTCGAACTCCTCTTCATCGGTCTGCTCGGTCTTGCGAGCCTCGCGATCGCGTGGATCAGCGGGGTGGTCGTCTACAAGCTCTTCAAGGGTCAGCGCTAGGCGCTGGTGGAGACGTGGCGATGATCGATCTGCCCGTCGGTCTCCCGGCAGAACTCGTGCCGCTCTCCTGGCTCCTCGGCGTCTGGGAGGGGTCGGGCGTCATCGACTACAAGGTGGGCGAGGAGTCGGTCACGCACGAGTTCGGCCAGCGTGTCAGCTTCAGCCACGACGGGCTGCCGCACCTGAACTACACCTCGTACACGTGGCTGTTCCCCGCCGAGGAGGGCGGCGATCCGACGCCGCTCGTCACCGAGACCGGCTATTGGCGACTCGCTCGCGAACTCGGCGACGGCGACCACGGCCCCGGCATGATGCCGCCGGTCGGTGAATCGCGATACGGCGACGCCGAATCGGTCGAGACGCTGCGCAACGCCGAGGGTGGTTTCGACCTCGAGGTCTCGCTCGTGCACCCGGGTGGCGTCAGCGAGCTCTATCTCGGGCAGGTCGCGGGGCCGAGGATCGATCTCGCCACCGATGCCGTCATGCGCGGGAGCGGCGCGAAGGAGTACGCCGCGGCGACCCGGCTCTACGGACTCGTCGACGGACACCTGCTCTGGGCATGGGACATCGCGGCGCTCGGCCAAGACCTGCGCACCCACGCCTCGGCTCGACTGGCGAAGGTCGAGTGATGACCGCGTCGCCGTTCCTCGGGCTTTCCGGCGCGGTCGCGGCCGAAGGGGTCGACACGGGCGTCGCCGGCCACTACGGCAACCCGATCGTCGAACAGCGCCGCCTCGAGCGCGGCGACGCGGTCGTCGATCTCTCCGGCCGCGGGGTCGTGACCGTGACCGGCCCAGACCGATTGACGTGGCTGCACTCCATGGCCAGCCAGTCGCTGGCTCGCCTGCAGCCGGGCGATTGCGTCGAGGCGCTGCTGCTCGACGCCTCGGGCCGGGTCGAGCACGCGGTGCACGTGATCGACGACGGCGAGACGAGCTGGCTCATCGTCGAGGGTGACGAAGCCGGTCCGCTCGCCGCCTTCCTCGACCGTATGCGGTTCATGCTCCGTGTCGAGGTCGCCGACGCGAGCGACGAGGTCGCGGTGCTCGGCGCGATGTCGACGTCGGCACTGGATGCCGCGGCGCCGGCGCTCGCTCCGACGGGGGTGGCCCTCGACTGGGTCGACCCCTGGGCGCAGCCCCGCCCCGGCGGTCACCAGTACGCCCGAGACTCCGGCCACCCGGCATCCGACTGGCACTGGATCGAACGCATCGTGCCGCGCACCGCGCTCGCCGAGGCGGCCGCGGCTGTTCGCGCGGGCACGGTCGAGGCGGCGGGATCGATGGCCGCCGAGGCGCTGCGGGTCGCCGCCTGGCGCCCGCGGTTCGCGACCGAGGTCGACGAGCGCACCATCCCGCACGAGGTCGACTGGCTGCGCAGCGCCGTCGACCTCGGCAAGGGGTGCTACAAGGGCCAGGAGACGGTCGCGAAGGTGCTGAACCTCGGCCGCCCGCCGCGCCGGCTCGTGCTCCTCCACCTCGACGGCAGTGACACCGTGCTGCCGGCGCCTGGCGACGAGGTCGTCGGCGAGAAGGTGCGCCCCGAGCCCGCCGATGGCGCCCTGCCCGAGCGCAAGGTCGTGGGCCGCGTCACGACGGCGGCCATGCACCACGAACTCGGACCGGTCGCGCTTGCGGTCGTGAAACGCGCCGTGCCCGCCGACCTTCCGCTCATCGTGCTGAGCCACGGTATCGAGGTCGCAGCCGCGCAGGTCGAGATCGTGCCCGCTGATGCCGGGGCCGCCGTCGAGGTGCCGCGGCTGCCGCGTCTCGGCGTGCACAAGGGCTGACCGGCCGAGCTGACAGAACGGGCGAGCACGGCTGGATTCGCCGTGCTCGCCCGTTCGGTCGTTTCGGGTCGGTGCTTCCTATTCGAAGAGGGAGAGGGTGAGGCGGGCGGTGTAGTCGCCGGCGGCGACGGTTGCGGGGGTGCGGAGGAAGAGGCTCGCGTTCGCGGTCCACTGTCCTTCGGCGGCGATGTCGCCGGAGTCGAAGGCCATGGCCAGCAGCTCCTGGTCGACGAGGCCGACGTTGTTGCCGGGGAGGGTCTCGTCGTCGAGGACGGTGACGACTTCGCCGCCTTCGGCGACCTGGCCGGATTCGCCGCCGTCGATGAGGTTCGGGGCCCAGCCGAGGTGCCCGGCGCCGATGGTGGGTTGTCCGGCGTCGCCGGTGAAGTCGGTCGAGGAGCCCACGACCGACCAGAAGGCGTCGTCGGGGATCTCGTCGGCGGTGCGGGTGTCGGTGACGGTGACGGTGGGCAGTGTGCCGGTGAACTGGCGCACGGTCGCCGTCGAGCCCTCTTCGGTGAGGGTGGTGGTGGTGGCGGCGACGCTCAATGCGAGGACGCCGGGTTCGTTGATCTCGGCGATCGAGACGTTGACGTCGACGCCGGCATCGTCGGGCTCGGCTGCCATCGCGATGCCGGCGACGCCGGCCAGCAGCATCGATCCGACCGTGACCGCGGCGCACCGGGCGACGAATCCAGACTTGCTCATTTCAGTTCTCCTTGCATGCTCCGGCCGTGTCGGGCCGGAATCGGGTGTGAAACTTCGGGGGAGAGGAGGCCGGTGGCCCGTCGAGACGACGGGCCACCGGCCCGACCTCACTCGCAGCTCGCTGCGTCGTATCCGGCGTCGACCGTCACCGTCACCGGTGCGCCGTCGATGGTCGCGGTCGCCGTGACGGCGACCGTCCCCTCGGGAACGCCCACCTGACGCGTCGTGAAGGCGTGCACGGCGTTCTTGCCGGGCGCGACCTCCGCGAAGGTCTTCGTGCCGTAGGCCGACTCGAACGACAGTGCCATCGGCACGTCTTCGTTGTTCGTCGCCCGTACCGCCACGAGCACCTTGCCGGCCACGCACCGCGTGTTCACGGTCACCGGCACGTCCAATGTGGGCGCGGGGGCATCCGCCTCGAGGTGGAAGTAGTCGAACTCCACGACGACGGGCTGCTCCTGCTGGGGGCCGATCGCCATCAGGCCGAGGCCGCGCAGCGGCTGGTCGAAGGTGATCGCGGTGTCGCCGATCGGGGTCCAGTTGATCCCGCCGTCGCTCACCTCGGCCGTGTACTCGTCACCGGTCTTCGTGACCCGGATGTACCAGTACCCGCTCTCGGTCGAGTCGGCGATGTTCACGTTGCGGCTGCCGTAGCCCGTGCCATCCGCCTCGGCTGCCAGCTCCGCCCGCAGGTCGAGCGCGCCGCCCGGGGCATTGGTGGCGACCACGTCGGCCTTGACGTAGTTGTCGTCGTCGGCCCACATCATCAGACCGGCCAGCTGGTAGCGGTGCAGCAACGGCGCCTTGAACTTCGTCGTCGCCACCCAGTCGCCCTCGGGCGCCTCGGTGAGGATGAAGTTCCGCGGCGACAACGGGTTGTCGCCGTTGATGTCACCCGGCTGGGTCGTGACCTTCAGATGCCCGTCGGCGACTGCGGCGTGGTTCGAGTCGTACCGCACGCTCTGGCTCCAGCGGCAACCGTCGAGCACGTCGCCGTCGAACTCGTCGCTGGGTGCGACGGCCTCTCCGGGAGCGGGCTCGGGGCTGAAGTGGAACGAGTCCACCTGGGCGGTGACCGGAGTCGTGCCGAGGTCACCCGCTGCCATCACGCCGATCTTGGCGTTCTGCTTGAGCGGCATCTGCCCCGTGAGCGCCGTCCACGACTCGCCGTCAGCGGAGTACGCGCCCGTCAGGGTCGTCCCGTCGCTGGCCAGCTTGAGGTGGATCGTCGACGGGAAGTCGGCCGGCACCTGCGGAGCGGCAGGCGTGGTTCGCGAACCGGCCGTCTCGCTCTGGAACTCCACGATCCGCTGCCCGCCCTGAGTCCGCACGAAGGCGAGCTTGTTGTACTCGTCGTCGCTCTGGTGCACGACGAGTCCGGCCCACTGCCAGTGGGAGGTGTGCTCGAGCGTGATCTTCGTGGTCGCCTCCCATGCGCCGGCGGGCAACGGCTTGCCTGCGAAGCTCACCGGACCCGTGGCGGCCTCGTTGATGTCCCCGGTGGTGACGGGGAGGTTCAGCACCCCGTCGCCCTGGGTGATCGGCGTTGCGCTGTCTTCACGGATCGACCAGAACGGCGAGAGTGCCGGGGCATCGAACTCATCGGAGAGCGGAGCGGCCGTGCACATCAGCGGCTCGAGCGGCTCGGTCGGCTCGGGACCCTGGGGGTCGGTGTCGATCGCGAAGTCCGCGAAGTCGACCGTGCCCGGGCCCGATGCGTGCGAGACGGTGAACATGCCCACATCCTGCGTGGCGGCCGCGCCGGTCAGGTTGACCGTGCCGCCGACCTGCGTCCACGTGGTGCCGTCCTTCGAGAAGTACGCCGTGTAGTCGGCGCCGGCACGCTTCATCTTGACCCAGACCGGATAGCTCGTCGTTCCGGCCTGCACCGAGTTGTTGAGCTGTCCGTTGCCGTCGGGGTCGGAGAGGAACTCCACACCGCCGGCGGGGCGGATGCCGACCATGGCGTAGCCGGGTGAGGTGCCCGGCTGCGTCATGTCGTTGCGCACGATGATGCCGGCCTTGGCGGCGCCGTTGGTGTTCTGCTGCGCATCGACCTTGACCACCGCCTCCCAGTCCTCGTCGCCGCCGGCGGGCGCGTACAGCGTCGAGTACTCGTCGGTACCCTGCCACGTGTCGTCGCCGGCGCCGGTGATGCGGAACTGACCGTCGCCGATCCGCTCGAAGGTGCCCTCGGCGTTCGTGAACGGGATGAGGTCGCCGAAGAGCTCGCCGACCTGTGCCTGCACGATTCGAGACGTCGTGGACTTGCCCGCGGTGTTCGTCGCGACGGCGGTGAGCTGGTAGAGCCCCTCCGCTGGTGCAGCCCAGTTCGCGGCGTACGGAGCGGCGTCGTCGACGCCGATGGAGGCTCCGTCGACGAAGAACTCGACCTGCTCCACATCGCCGGCCGCTTCGGCCTCGACCGCGACATCCTGTCCGGGCTCGAGCTCGACGTCCTGCTCGGGTGCGGTGATCGCAACCGTCGGCGACGCCACCGGGGACGAGCCCTGGCCGATCGCCTCGAGGAAGTTGAGCTTGATCTCTCCGCCGCGGAAGACGACGTAGAGGTCCATCGTCTCTGCGGGGAATGCGCTCACATCGACGAGCACGTCGGTGAACCGCATCGATCCGGTCGCGGGCACTTCGGCGGTCGCCAGGAGTGCACCGTCGACCGCGCCGTTGCGCAGCTCGATGCTCGCTCCCGCCGATACCGCCGAGACGCGGAGGGCGAGATCGTCGATGCGGTGGAAGTTCACCGGATCGAAGTGCGCCCATGCACCGTCGCCGCCGACGATCACGCGATCGCTCTCGACGCCTTCGACGTCGCGGCTCGGAGCCGTCGTCATCTCGCTCGCGCTGTCGAAGAACTCCGCCTGCTTCCGCTTCGGGAAGACGAGCGTCGTCTCCGACCCGGTGAGCGGGTTGGCACCGGCTTCGCCGCCGCCGTCCGTGTACCGGGCGTCGATCGCGAAGAAGATGTCCTCGTCGGGAGCGTGCCCGCCGAGCGACGTCTCGGTGGACCCAGTGAATCCGCTCAGCGGAGTCGTGGGGTGCGCGTGGTCATCGTGGCCGAGGGCCGGCTGGATGATGACGTCGTCACCGTTGACCGTCCCGTCCTCGGGGTCCGTGACCGAGACGTCCCACGAGATCTCGTCACCGAAATCGAAGAACGAGCCGTTCGGCGGCAGGGAGAACGAGACCGACGGGCGGGTGTTGCCCACGGTGATCGGGACGGTCGTCGTCGCGGTCTTTCCGTCGGGATCGGTGACGGTCAGTCGAGCGTCGAACACGCCGTCGGTCTCGTAGGTGTTGGTTGCCGTCGCGGTCGTCGCATCGACGGTTCCGTCGTCTTCGAAGTCCCACGCGAACGTGAGCTCCGCGCCTTCGGGGTCGGAGGACGATGAGCCGTCGAACGCCACGGTGAGCGGCGCGGGGCCGGACTCCTGATCGGTCGTGATCTTGGCGATCGGCGAACGCGAACCCGAGATGTAGTCGATGCGGTGCAGCCCCGAGTTGGGGTTGTCACGGCCGAAGCCGCCGCCCCAGTCGAGCACGTAGAGCGACCCGTCGGGGCCGAACCTGGAGTCGATCGGAGCGAGGAACTGCTCCTGCGGCAGGAAGGCGTTGACCTTCTCGACGGCGTCGCCGCTGACGGTCGTGTCGTCGGCGAGCTGGATCGAGTACATCTTGTTGCGCGCCCACTCGTAGAAGAAGGGCTTGCCGTCGTACGAGGCCGGGAACTTCGTGTCGGACTCGAGCTCGGCGTCGTAGTCGTACACCGGGCCGCCCATGGGCGCGAGACCGCCGCCCTGGGGGATGATCCCGGGAACGGACGAGCGCTGGTAGCCGTACCACATGTCTGCGGCACGAGCCTCGGGCAGCTCGGTGAGCCCGGTGTTCCGGGGCGAGTCGTTGATCGGCGCGCTGCAGTCGAAGAAGTCGCCGACCGTCACCGGGCTCGTCGTGTAGTCGACGTTCCGGAACGGCTCGTTGTCGCCCATGCAGAGAGGCCAGCCGTAGTTGCCGGGGCTGGTGATGTAGTTCCACTCCGCGATGCCCGCCGGGCCGCGTGTCGCGGGTGCGTCATTGCCGTTGTCGGGCGAGTAGTCGGCGAGGCTGATCGCGCCCGTCACCTGGTCGACCGAGAAGCGGAAGGGGTTGCGGAACCCCATGGCGTAGATCTCGGGCAGGGTCTTGTCCGCGGTGTCGTCGGCCTCGGGGAAGAGGTTGCCATCGGGGATGGTGTACCCGGGTCCGTCGGCGTTCGGCGTGATGCGGAGCAGCTTGCCGCGCAGGTCGTTCGTGTTCGCCGAGGTCGCGCGAGCGTCGTGGAAGGTGCCCGGGCGAGCCGAGATCGGCGCGTAACCGCCCGACGGCTCGGAGTGCGGGTTCACGTCGTCGCCGACGCCGAGGTACAGGTTGCCCTGTGCGTCGAAGTCGAGGCCGCCACCGGTGTGACCGGGCTCGTCGGGAAGCCGACGTGCGGGCACTTCGATGATGAGCTCTTCCGAGGCGGGGTCGATCGTGCCGTTCTCCATCGTGAATCGCGAGACGCGGCTCAGGAAGCTCGACGGGTCGGAGTTGTCGGCCGCATTCGGCGAGCGGTAGACGTAGAGTTGCCCGTTCTCGGTGAAGTCGTTGTCGAGGGCGATGCCGAGCAGTCCGTCTTCGCCGCCGGAGTAGACGTCGAGCTGGAGGGCGGTCGTGACCGCGTTCGTCGCGGGGTCCCAGACGCGAACCTCTCCGCGGACGAGCTCGGTGTAGAAGACACGGCCGTCTTCGGCGATGTCCATCGCGAAGGGCGCCGAGGTGTTCTGGTCGAGCGAGACCTTCTCGAAGCTGTCCCAGACGGTACCGCCGCAGTCACCCTCTTCGAGGCCCGCCGCGTACTTCACGCCGCCGACGATGTGCGCCATGAACTCCGGTTCTTCGTAGTGCGAGCCGAAGTGGCCCATGGCCGTGGTCCAGGTGCGACCGCCGTCGTAGGGCTTGCACCAGGAGATGGGGTGGTCGTAGCCCATGGCGTTGCCGCCGGCGTCGTAGGTCGACTCATCCATCGACGCGAGCACGTGTGCCGTGCCGCGGACGTTGTTCGAGAAGTTGTACCACTCGTCTGCGCGGTCCCACCGGCTCGCTTCGAAGTGCTCGGTCGACGGGTGCGTGTGGTCTTCGATCCGCACCGTACCCGGCTGGCCGGGGTCCGATCCCGTTGCGGCGTGCCCGGGCATGAGTGAGCCCACCAGTTCGTCCCACCATGCATAGTTGCCGCGCATGTCGGTGGCGTTGTGGATGGCCACGATGCCGCCGCCGGCCTGCTGGTAGCGCTCGAGGGCCGCCTTCTGCTCGGCGTTCCACGGGTCACCCGACGTCTGGAACATGATGAGCGCGTCGTACCCGGCGAGGTCGGTGTCGTTGAAGACCGTCGAGTCCTCGGTGTGCGTCGCCTCGATGCCCTCGGCCGCGAGCGCGGCGGTGATGAGCGGGGTGCCCTCGTCGATCGCGTCCGTGTGCCGGTACTGCGTCGTCTTCGTGAAGATGAGGACATGGGCGCCGTCGTGCGCCTGAGCCGGGGCGGCGACACCGACCACGACTCCTACGGTGAGCACAGCCGCGAGCATCACGGCGATGAGCCGTTTCGCGGCCGGATGAACATGGGTGAGCATGAAGACCTCCATCGGTTCCGGTATGCCGGACCTGTGCTCGATGGGTCGAGCGACAGTGCACGTCCGGTCAAGAACCTAGAGGGACTTTTGGCGTCCGTCAACCAAAAGTTGTCATTCCCGCACGATGTTTCTGTCTGATCAACATAAGAATCACGCGCGAACCAGTGCAGAATTGCTCCACCATGACGGAACCCGCCGATGCGAGCGACGGATGCCGCGCCGGTAGGCTGTTCGCATGCCTCACACCCTCGTGCTGCTTCGCCACGGCAACAGCGAATGGAATCAGAAGAACCTGTTCACCGGTTGGGTCGACGTGCGGCTCAGCGAACTCGGCACCGCCGAGGCGGTGCGCGCCGGCGAATTGCTCGCCGAGTCGGGCCTGCTGCCGGATGTGCAGCACACCTCGGTGCTCACGCGCGCGATCCAGACGGCGAACATCGCGCTCGACGTCGCCGACCGGGCGTGGATCGACGTACGTCGCTCGTGGCGACTCAACGAGCGTCACTACGGCGCGCTGCAGGGCCTCGACAAGGCGGAGACCCTCGAGAAGTACGGTCCCGAGCAGTTCCAACTCTGGCGCCGTTCATTCGATGTGCCGCCGCCCGTGCTGGCCGACGATGCCGAGTACAGCCAGGTCGGCGACCCGCGTTACGCGAACCTCGACGACTCCGAGCTGCCCCGGACCGAGTGCCTGAAAGACGTCATCGCGCGCATGCTGCCGTACTGGAAGTCCGACATCGTGCCCGACCTCGCAACCGGCAAGACGGTGCTCGTGACCGCCCACGGCAACTCGCTGCGCGCCCTCGTGAAGCACCTCGACGGCATCAGCGACGACGACATCGCCGGGCTCAACATCCCGACCGGCATCCCGCTGGTCTACCGCCTCGGCGACGACTTCATGCCGCTCGGCCCGGGGGAGTACCTCGACCCCGAAGCCGCTGCTGCGGGGGCCGCCGCGGTCGCGGCGCAGGGCAAGAAGTAGTCGGCGGCGATCGACGCCGGGCCTCGCCCGAGCGCCTGAGCGTCAGATCGCCGACTTCTCCGGGTCCCAGTCGCCGGTGGCGAGGTACTGCACCTTCTTCGCGATCGAGACCGCGTGGTCGGCGAAGCGCTCGTGGTACCGGCTCGCAAGCGTCGCATCGACCGTGTCGACGGCCTCGCCCTTCCAGGTCTCACCGAGCACCTTGTCGAAGACCTGCAGGTGCAGCGCATCGATCTTGTCGTCTTCGTTGCGGATCTCCTCCGCGAGCTCCACATCTTCGGAGCGGAGGAGTTCGACGAGCTTGCGGGCGATCTCGACATCGAGCCGACCCATCTCGGCGAACGTCGGACGCAACGACTTCAGGACGACCTTGTCGGGGTAGCGGTATCTCGCGAGCTGCGAGATGTGGGTCGACATGTCGCCCATGCGCTCGAGGGAGGAGCTGATGCGCAGGGCGCTCACGACGATGCGGAGGTCACGCGCGACGGGCTGCTGGCGGGCGAGGATCGTGATCGCGAGCTCGTCGAGGGCGACGGTCTGCTGGTCGATGCGGTCGTCGTCGGCGATCACCTCCTCGGCGAGGCTCACATCGGACTTGTTGAACGCATGCGTCGCCTTCTCGATCGAATCTGCCACGAGTTCGGCGAGCTCGACGAGCCCGTCCTGCACCTCGCGCAGCTCTTGCTGGAACACCTCACGCATGTATTCGGATCCTTGTCTGCTCTGGCCCGTGCCGGGCGCCGGGCGTGCCCGGTACGTATTCGGGCGATTCGACCCTCGGGGCATTCTTCCCGCGCAAGATGAACAACAGGTGCCGGGACGCTGAACACTCACTAACGTACCGTTGTTCAGCGGGACAACGGCGGATCGGGCTTCGAACGGCTGGATAGTCTGGGTGTCATGGACTCCACCTGGTCGGTGCTCACGGCGCTGGCCCTCGGCATATTCCTCGGTGCCGCGTTCTCGGTCATGCTGCACGTTGCCGAGCGCCGCGGATCGAGTGCGGCGAAGGTCGTCGCTCCGACGATTCCCGACGGCGTCGACCAGGTGCTCGAGGTCTTGGATTCCGCCGGCGTCGTGATCGATCCGTCGAACAACGTGTTGCGAGCCTCGCCGGGCGCGCTCTCGATGGGCCTCGTGCGGCAGCAGGCGCTCACGCATCCCGAACTGCTCGAGCTCGTGGCATCCGTTCGTCGCGACGGCGAAGCGCGTGTCGAAGAGGTGACCGTCGCGCGAGGGCCGTTCGGCGACGCGACAATGCGGCTGGAGGTGCGTGTCGCTCGGCTCGGCACCCGCTTCGTGCTGCTCCTCGCGGAGGACCGCACCGAGGCGCACCGGCTCGACGAGGTGCGCCGCGACTTCGTCGCCAATATCAGTCATGAGCTCAAGACGCCGATCGCCTCGGTGAGCCTGCTCGCCGAGGCGCTCGACCAGGCCGCCGACGAGCCCGAGCAGGTGCGTCGCTTCGCCGGGCGCCTCTCGGTCGAGGCCGCGAGGCTCGCGCACATCACGAGCGAGGTCATCGAGCTCTCGCGGCTTCAGGCGCGCGATGCGCTGCGGCCCGACCGGCTCGTTCGCGTCGACAAGGTCATCGCCGCTGCCGTCGACCAGAACCGGGTCGTGGCGGGCGCCAAGCAGATCGAGGTCGCCGTGCGCACCTCGACCAAGGCAGAGGTATACGGCGACCGGGCCCTGCTCGTCGTCGCGGTGCACAATCTCATCGCCAACGCCGTCGCTTCCTCGAACCCCGGCGCCAGGGTCGGCGTCGGTGCCAAGCTCGACGGCGATGTCGTCGAGATCGCGGTCACCGACCAGGGCATCGGCATCGAGGCCGACGACCTCGAGCGCATCTTCGAGCGGTTCTATCGGGTCGACCAGGCGCGATCGCGCAACACCGGAGGAACGGGGCTCGGCCTCAGCATCGTCAAGCACACCGTGCAGAAACACGGTGGCGACGTGCGGGTGTGGTCGCAGCCGGGCCGCGGCTCGACGTTCATGATCCGACTTCCACTCGCCGAAGCGGCCATCGAGCCCGACCCAGAGACGACCCCAGACCCATCGGCTGCGGACTCCGCAGCCACCGACCGAGGAGTCCGCACGTGACCCGAATCCTGCTCGTCGAAGACGAGATCGCACTGAGCGACCCGCTGAGCTTCCTGCTCGAACGCGAGGGGTACGAGGTGGAGGTCGCCGCAGACGGCCCGTCGGCCGTCGCGGCGTTCGACCGGGCCGGCGCCGACCTGGTGCTCCTCGACCTCATGCTGCCGGGGCTGCCCGGCACCGAGGTGTGCCGCGAGATTCGCGGCCGCTCGACCGTGCCGATCATCATGCTCACGGCGAAGGACTCCGAGATCGACATCGTGGTCGGCCTCGAACTCGGCGCCGACGACTACGTCACGAAGCCCTACTCGACGCGTGAGCTGCTGGCGCGCATCCGCGCGGTACTCCGCCGGCGAATCGAGCTCGAGGACTTCGACGAGGCCGTCATCGAGGGCGGTCGGGTGCGCATGGATGTCGACCGGCACACGGTGGAGATCGAGGGAGAGCCCGTGCCCATGCCGCTGAAGGAATTCGAGTTGCTCGAACTCCTCATGCGCAACCCCGGCCGCGTGCTCACGCGCGGCCAGCTCATCGACCGGGTCTGGGGCTCCGACTACTTCGGCGACACGAAGACCCTCGACGTGCACATCAAGCGCATCCGTTCGAAGATCGAGCAGCGGCCCTCGGATCCGGTGCAGCTCGTCACCGTGCGCGGCCTCGGGTATCGCTTCGAGGCCTGAGCCTGAGCCGAGCCCGAGTGCGGCGCGTCAGGGAACCAGGTTCTCGTACTCGGGCAGGCGCCCGTCGAGCACCGGGATCGCCTTCTCGACGCCTTCGGCACCGGAGTACTCGAAGAACATCGGCAGGAAGGCGCCGGGCAGGGTGTCGATGTCTTCGAGCACCACGGGTTCGACCTCGTCGGTGCCCTCGACTTCGTCGACGCCGAGCACGACTTCGGAGCCGGCCTCGACCTTGATCGACTGCGAGTCGCCGCCGCCGAACTGCACATCGAGCGAGACGTCGTCGGTTCCGTTGTTGACGACCGTCATGACGAGCGTGCCGTCGACACCGTCGTCGGAGACGACGAGGACGTTGCGGATGTCGAGCTCGCCGACATCGACGGAGACCCCGTCGCTGGCGTCGTACTTCTCGGTCGTCGCCTGGTAGGTGAGCATCGAGCAGCCGCTCGCGCCGAGCGCGATGCCGATGGCCAGAGCAGCGGATGCCGCGAGACGCGCCTTCACAGAACCTCCAAGTGCGTGGTGCGCGCGAGCGGAGACCCGGGCGCGAAGGGATCGGAACCGAGCATATCGTACGGGAGGCACCCGGTTCGAGAGGGGGCGGAACCTTAGCACGATCCGGAATGTGATATCCTGATAGTTGCCGAAAGGACATTTATTCATGCTTTTTGAGGTTGGCGAAACCGTCGTTTACCCCCACCACGGTGCAGCAACGATCACCGAGGTCAAGAAACGCATCATCAAAGGTGAAGAGAAGCTCTACCTCAAGCTGAACGTCACGCAGGGCGACCTCGTCATCGAGGTGCCCGCTGAGAACGTCGACCTGGTCGGTGTGCGCGACGTCATCGGCAAAGAGGGCCTCGACAAGGTCTTCGAGGTGCTCCGCGCCCCCTTCACCGAGGAACCGACCAACTGGTCGCGTCGCTACAAGGCGAACCTCGAGAAGCTCGCGTCGGGTGACGTGATCAAGGTCTCCGAGGTCGTTCGCGACCTCTGGCGCCGCGATCAGGACCGCGGGCTCTCCGCCGGCGAGAAGCGCATGCTCGCCAAGGCACGCCAGATTCTCATCTCCGAGCTCGCGCTCGCCGAGAAGACCGACGAAGAGGCGGCCTCGACCGTGCTCGACGAGGTGCTCGCCTCCTAGCGAGAGGGTCTCCACGAACGGCGGGTGCACATGCGCACCCGCCGTTCGTCGTTGTCGCTGCTGCACCGATCCCTGCCCGGCGGTACGCTCGAATCGTGAGTTCCGCGATCGCCGTCATCGTCGTCGCCGCGGGCGGCGGCACCCGTCTCGGTCATGCCGAGCCCAAGGCCTTCGTGCCGCTCGGTTCGGGTACGGTGCTGTCGGCTGCCGTCGATTCCGTGCTCGGCATGCGCGAGACGCCGCACCTCGTGCTCGTGGTGCCAAGCGACCGCGTCGAGTCGACCCGATCGCGATTCGCGCGCGTCGCGACGACCGCCTCGACGGTGATCGACGTCGTCGCCGGCGGGCGGACGCGACAGGAGTCGGTCGCGAACGGACTCGCCCGCCTCCCGGCCTCGGTCGGCACCGTGCTCGTGCACGATGCCGCCCGTGCCCTCGCCCCGGCATTGCTGTTCGACGAGGTTGCCGCGGCCGTGCGCGCTCGGCGACGCGGCATCGTTCCGGCGCTCGATATCGTCGACACGGTCAAGCGGGTCTCGGGCGACGGGCGCGTGCTCGAGACCGTCGACCGGTCGACGCTTCGGGCCGTGCAGACGCCGCAGGGGTTTCCGCGGGCGTCGCTCGATCACGCCTACGCCACGTCGCGCGGCGACTACACCGATGACGCGGCGCTCGTGGCATCCGATGGCCTCGTCGTCGACGTGGTTCCGGGTGATGTCCGTGCGTTCAAGATCACCGTGCCCGCCGACCTGCACCGGGCGGAGCAACTCGTCGCCGAGGGCGCCGAGGCGGCTGCTGCGGCGGTGTCGCCGGCCTCGACGGCGGGAATCGACCCGACGAATCGGTCAGCACCGCGCGCCGGCACCGGCACCGACGTGCACGCCTTCGCCTCCGACGCATCGACGCCGCTCTGGCTCGCCGGCCTCGAATGGCCCGGCGAGCGCGGACTCTCGGGGCACTCCGACGGCGACGCTGCAGCGCATGCCGTCTGCGACGCGTTGCTCGCGGCGGCAGGCCTCGGCGACGTCGGGCAGGTCTTCGGCACCGCCGACCCCCGGTTCGCAGGGGCTCACGGCGAGGTGTTCCTCGCCGAGACCCGGCGTCTCGTGGAAGCCGCCGGCTGGCGGGTCGGCAACGTGACCGTGCAGATCATCGGCAACCGGCCGAAGCTGGCGCCGCGTCGTGCCGAAGCCGAGCGCCTGCTCTCCGGCGTTCTCGGCGCGCCGGTCAGCGTCGCGGCGACCACGAGCGACGGGCTCGGGTTCACCGGTCGTGGCGAGGGCATCGCCGCGGTCGCGACGGCGCTGCTCCTCCCGCTCGATTGAGGCCGCATCCGGGGGCGACGAGCCGCCGGTAGGCTGGGCAGGTGACCGTGCGACTCTACGACTCGAAGGCTGCGGCCCTGCGCGATTTCGCGCCCCTGCACGATGGGCGCGTCGGCATGTACGTGTGCGGTCCGACGGTGCAGTCGAGTCCGCACATCGGGCACCTTCGCAGCGCGCTGGTCTACGACATCATGCGCCGCTGGTTCGCCTATCGCGGCAATGAGGTGACCTTCGTGCGCAATGTCACCGACATCGACGACAAGATCTTGAACGCCGCGAGCGAGCGAGCGGGTGACGATGCGAGCGGTGAGGAATGGTGGGCGCTCGCCTACCGGATCGAACTCGAGTTCACGGCAGCGTATGCCTCGCTCGGCATCCTGGCTCCCACCTACGAGCCGCGTGCCACCGCGAGCGTTTCGCAGATGCTGCACCTGATCGAGCGACTCATCGATCGCGGCCACGCCTATGCGGCTCCGGATGCCTCGGGTGATGTGTACTTCGACACCGCCGGCTGGCCGGCATACGGCGAACTCACGCGCCAGGCCCGCGACAACATGGAGGCCGCGGCCGACGCAGACCCGCGCGGCAAGCGCGACCCGCGCGACTTCGCCCTCTGGAAGGGGCGCAAGTCGTCCGAACCCGAGTCGGCGAGCTGGCCGTCGCCGTGGGGCGACGGCCGGCCGGGCTGGCACATCGAGTGCTCGGCAATGGCGACTCGCTACCTCGGCGCCGAGTTCGACATCCACGGCGGGGGCCTCGACCTGCGTTTCCCGCACCACGAGAACGAACTCGCCCAGTCGACCGCGGCCGGCGACGGATACGCCCGGTACTGGGTGCACAACGGCCTCGTGAACGTCGGCGGGCAGAAGATGTCGAAGTCGCTCGGCAACTCCGTGTACGCCGCGGAGTTGTTCGAGCTCGCTTCGCCCCTCGCGGTGCGCTACCTGCTCGGGGCGGCCCACTATCGCTCGACGCTCGACTACGCGCCGAGCTCGCTCGCCGAGGCCGAGGCGGCAGTCGATCGCATCCGCGGGTTCCTCTCACGTGTCGAGCGTCGTCTCGCCGGCACTCGATACGCCGGCGTCGGTGCTCCGGTGATCCCCGATGCGTTCGCGTCGGCCATGGACGACGACCTGGGCGTCCCGCAGGCACTCGCCGTGCTGCACGACACCGTGCGTGCCGGCAACCAAGCGCTCGATTCCGAAGAACTCCGCGACGCCGCCGCGGCGCACGGCGAGGTCGCCGCGATGGTCCAGGTACTCGGCATCGACCCGCGCGACCCGCGGTGGGCGGCGTCCGACGCCGGCCCGGCGGCATCCGCTCTCGACGCGCTCGTCGCGCGCCTCATCGAAGACCGACAGGCTGCGCGCGAGTCGAAGGACTACGCTGCCGCAGACCGCATCCGCGCCGAACTCTCGGCCGCGGGCATCACCATCGAAGACAGTTCGACCGGAACACATTGGAGCCTGGGACTATGAAGGGCAGCAGCGGCAAGTCGCGCGCGGGAGCCGTGCGGAAGGCGAAGAACAAGCAGGTCGGCTCTGGCGGCCAGGGTCGTCAGGCCCTCGAGGGCAAGGGCCCGACGCCGAAGGCCGAAGACCGCGCCTGGCACCCCGCCGGCAAGCGGAAGGCGGCGCAGGAGCGCTACAGCGCGAGCGGTGGCAAGCGCGTCGCCGGCCAGGGTTCCGGGCAGCGTGCCGGGGCGCCGCGCGGTGCGTCAGGCGCGGCGCGGCGCGCGAAGTCGGGCGACGAGTCCGAGATCGTCACCGGTCGCAACTCGGTCGTCGAGGCGCTGCGCGCCCGGATCCCCGCGACGACGCTCTACGTCGCGGCGCGGGTCGAGATGGACGACCGGGTTCGCGAGGCGATGAAGGTCGCGGCCAACCGAGGCATCCCGATGCTCGAGGTCATGCGGCCCGAGCTCGACCGGCTCGCCGGCGAGGGCGGCGTGCACCAGGGGCTCGCGCTCAAGGTGCCGCCCTACGAGTACTCGCACCCCGTCGAACTGCTCGATGAAGTGCTCGCGCGCGACGAGACCCCGCTCTTCGTGGCGCTCGACGGCATCACCGACCCCCGCAACCTGGGTGCCATCCTGCGCTCGACCGGCGCGTTCGGCGGGCAGGGCGTCATCGTGCCGCAGCGTCGCTCTGTGGGGGTGAACGCGGCCGCGTGGAAGACCTCGGCCGGTGCGGCCGCACGTGTCCCCGTGGCGATGGCCCCGAACCTCACGCAGACCCTCAAGGCATTGAAGGAGCGCGGGGTCTTCGTGCTCGGCCTCGACGGCGGCGGCGACGTCTCACTTCCAGGCCTCAGCTGGGCCGACCGGCCGATCGTGATCGTCGTCGGCAGCGAAGGAAAGGGCCTCTCGCGACTCGTCGCCGAGACGTGCGACGCGATCGTCTCGATCCCGATCTCGGCGTCGACCGAATCGCTGAACGCGGGCATCGCGGCATCCGTCACGCTCTACGAGATCTCGAAGCTCCGCGCCGCCGACTGACAGCCCACACTCTTTTCAGGAACCTGTTCTCGAAAACGTGTCTATTTCAGGAAGAACTGCCCCGAAACGGCCCGACACCCGAGAAACTTCCTGAGAAGAGTGGATGACCGGTCAGACGTTCGCGCGCCAGTCGCCGTCGTCGTCGGGGTCGAGTGCGGCGAACGCCGCGGTGTCGGTCGACGGGATGGTCTCGATCGGCGAGGTGAAGGCGCCGGTCGGCGGGTCGATCACGGTCGCTTCGTCGCGTCGATGCCGCAGCACCGCATTGATGTACGAGCTCACTGCCTCGGCGAGGGGAATGTCGCGTCCGACCTGCTGTGCGAGGTACCAGCGGTGCTCGAGCAATTGGTGGAACACTTCGGCCGGCTCGAGCTTGCCTCGCAGTTCGAGGGGGATCGCCCGAACCACGGGCTCGAACACCCGCATGAGCCACTCGTGCGCGACCATCTCCTCGTCGAGCGCTGACTTGTCGTAGGCGGCACGGTAGGAGTCGAGGTCGTTCAGCAGACGCCGCGCCTGGTTCTCGCCGGCGTCGAGGCCGGTCAGACGCAGCAGGCGTCGCTGGTGATGGCCGGCATCGACGACCTTCGGCTGGATGCGCACCGTCGTTCCCGACTCATCAGTGCGGATCGCGAGCTCTTCGATGTCGAAGCCGAGTTCGTTCAGGCGGTTCACGCGCTCGTTGATGCGCCAGCGCTCGGCGCTCGAGAACGACTCTGAACCCGTGAGTTCGGTCCAGAGGCTGCGATATGCCTCGACGATGCCGTTCGAGATGTTGACGGGGTCGAGCTCGTCGGCGACCCTGCCGCCCGCCTCGAGGTCGAGGAGCTCGCCGGCGATGTTCACGCGGGCGATCTCGAGGTCGTTCTCGCGTTGGCCGTTCGAGAGGCCGCCCTCGTAGAGCTTGCCGGTCTCGGCGTCGACGAGATACGCGGCGAACGCGCCCGCATCGCGCCGGAAGAGCGTGTTCGACAGCGACACGTCGCCCCAGAAGAAGCCCACGATGTGCAGACGCACGAGCAGCACCGCGAGGGCATCGACGAGACGCGTCGCCGTGTCGGGGCGCAGCGTCTGGGAGAACAGCGCCCGGTAGGGGAGCGAGAACCGGAGGTGACGCGTGACGAGCACGGGCTTCAGCGGTTCGGCCTCCGCATCGGTGCGGTTCGTGATGACGGCGACCGGCTCGACGCAGGGGATGTCGAGCCGCTGCAGCGTGCGCAGCATCTCGTACTCGCCCTTGGCCATCTCGGTCGTCGTCTCCTTGATCGCCACGACATGGGTGCCGAGGTGCGCGAACCGCACGAGGTGGCGCGAGATGCCCTTCGGCAGGGCGGCGATCGTGTCGCTCGGCCATGACTCGAGCGGGAGATCCCATGGAAGGTCGAGCAGCGCCGGATCGGCCATAGCCGAAGTGATGGAGAGTGAGCCGCTCATTGGTGCCTCAGCGTGATCGGGTCATCGAACGCGGTCGGATGCCGCGGGAGACGGCGATGCCGGCCGGGCGGCGGCCCGGCCGGCATCGCAGGGTCGTCGAGTGTCAGCTGGCCACGGCCTTGTTACCGAGACGCTCGCCGGACTCGGCATCGAAGACGTGCACGTGGTTGGGCGTGGCCGTGAGGAACACGCGCTCACCGGCGTTCGGGTGCATGCGACCGTCGACACGGGCGACGATGTCGGTGCGCTTGCCCTCGACCGTGGAGTGGCCGTAGAGGTAGCCGTCGGCGCCGAGCTCCTCGACGAGGTCGACCTCGACCGCGAGACCCTCGCCCTCGTGGGGGGACACGACGATGTCTTCGGGGCGAACACCGATCGTGGCGACCTTGCCGCTCGACTCTGCGAGCGTCTCGCGGTCGACCGGAACGGTGGCCGTGCCGAACAGGATGCCGTCGTCGACGAGGTCGGCGTGGAAGAGGTTCATGGCCGGCGAGCCGATGAAGCCGGCGACGAACACGTTGTTCGGCTTCTCGTAGAGGTCGCGCGGGCTGCCGACCTGCTGCAGCAGTCCGTCTTTCAGCACGGCGATGCGGTCGCCCATGGTGAGCGCCTCGGTCTGGTCGTGCGTGACGTACACGGTCGTGACGCCGAGACGGCGCTGCAGCGAAGCGATCTGGGTGCGCGTCTGCACGCGGAGCTTCGCGTCGAGGTTCGACAGCGGCTCGTCCATGAGGAAGACCTGGGGCTGGCGCACGATCGCGCGGCCCATGGCGACGCGCTGACGCTGGCCGCCCGAGAGCGCCTTCGGCTTGCGGGCCAGGTAGGGCTCGAGGTCGAGCAGCTTGGCCGCTTCGAGCACGCGTGCGGCGCGCTCTTCTTTGCCGATGCCGGCGATCTTGAGCGCGAAGCCCATGTTCTCGGCGACGGTCATGTGCGGGTAGAGCGCGTAGTTCTGGAAGACCATTGCGATGTCGCGGTCTTTCGGCGGAACGTCGGTGACATTGCGATCGCCGATGAAGATGTTGCCGTCGTTGACCTCTTCGAGGCCGGCGAGCATGCGGAGCGAGGTGGACTTGCCGCAACCGGAGGGGCCGACGAGCACGAGGAACTCGCCATCGGCGACCTCGAGGTCGAGCTGGTCGACGGCGGGGCGGGTGCCGCCGGGGTAGAGGCGGGTTGCCTTGTCGAACGTGACTGACGCCATGATTCGTTGTTCTCCTTCACCGGCAGGTACGTGCCGGACGATCCGTAGTGATGGACTGCGTCGACGCTGACGCCCACCCAGTATCGCATGCGCGCCCGCGCACGCCGACCACGCCGACCACGGGCGATGGCGGCGCACAGCGCGGATCCGGCCGGTTCGCGGCATCCGTTTGGGTGTTTCACAGCCACTCTCCCTACTATCGTGGGTGCGTCTGCATGCATACATGCGCGCCCACACAGCGACTACGCGCACCCCCACAGCGACCGGAGTGACCATCGATGAGCAATGGCGGATCGAATCAGCCACGCCCCACCCGTAATGAGCAGCGCGAAGCCGCGCGCGAGAAGGCGAGGGTGCTCCGCGAGGGGCAGAAGAAGCGCGAGCGACGCAACAAGGTGCTGCTCCAGGGCGGCGTCATCGTGGCAGTGGTCGCGATCGCAGCACTCATCGGCGGCCTGATCTTCAACAACATCAAGCCCGACGGACCGGGCCCGGCCAACATGGCGAGCGACGGCATCGTGCTCACCGGGGTCGACGGGGTCGTCACCCCGACGGAGACCCCCGCGCTCGCCGCGGGCGCGACGCCCACGCCGACGGTGCCCGACGACAGCGGCACCGTGGCGAACATCGTCACCTACGTCGACTACCTGTGCCCCTATTGCGGCGACTTCGAGACGACGAACGCCGACTCGATCCGCACGATGGTCGAGTCCGGGGCAGCCACGCTCGAGGTGCACCCGATCGCCCTGTTGACCAACAAGTCCGCCGGCACCCAGTACTCGTTGCGCGCCGCCAACGCTGCAGCCTGCGTCGCCGACACCTCTCCCGAGTCGTTCTTCGACTTCAACGCGCTGCTGTTCGAGAACCAGCCCGAAGAGACCTCGGTCGGTCTCAGCAACGGTGAGCTCAAGTCGCTCGCCGAGCAGGCAGGCGTGAGTTCGCTGTCGTCGATAGAGCAGTGCATCGACGACACCCGGTTCAAGGCGTGGGTCGAGGATGCCACGACGCGCGCGCTGACCGAGCCGGTGCCGAACTCCGACCTCGCGTCGATCACCGGCACCCCGACGGTGCTCGTGAACGGCAAGCAGTACGGAGGCTCGCTCACCGACCCGGCCGAGTTCCAGTCGTTCGTGCTGCAGGCCACAGGCGAGACGTTCTCCGAGTCGAACTCGACGCCGTCGCCGTCGCCGTCGCCGTCGCCGGCACCGTAGCCGCGACGACTCCGCGAAGGCCCGGCCGTGTGCCGGGCCTTCGCGCGTCCGACCGTCGACCCGCCGTGCGATGACCTCCGCCCGGCGGTCGGTAGGATGTCTTCGAGGCATCCCCTCGCCGGCTTGGCGCAATTGGTAGCGCACCGCTCTTGTAAAGCGGGGGTTGCAGGTTCGAGTCCTGTAGCCGGCACTTGAACGAGAACACCCAGCAGGGGCACGCCCCGGCGGAGGGCGGCCCCACCGCCATCGAGCATCCGCACCGGCACGCGCACGTCGAGCGATCGGGCATCCCGCTGTGGGTCGCCCTCGCGCTCGCCCTGCTGTTCGGTGCGAGCACGGCACTGCAGTCCCGCATCAACGGGCAACTCTCGGTGGCGCTCGACGACCCGTACACGGCCGCGGCGATCTCCTTCGGCAGCGGGCTCGTGATCCTGCTCATCGTGCTGAGCGTGTGGCGGCCCGGCCGTGCGGGGCTCGTTCGCGTGGCGGGCGCCCTCCGCCGGCGCGAGCTCGCCTGGTGGATGGTGTTCGGCGGACTCGCGGGGGCCTGGTTCGTGACCACGCAGGGGCTCTCGGTGGGAGTCATCGGGGTGGCGTTGTTCACGATCGCGATCGTGGCCGGCCAGACCGTCGGCGGCATCGTGTTCGACCTCGTCGGGCTGGGTCCGGGCGGCCGTCGCCCGCCGAGCCTGACCCGGGTGTTCGGCGCGCTGCTCGCGCTCGCTGCGATCGCATGGGCGGTATCGGCGCAGGTCGCCGGCGATGCGCCGGTGCTGCTCATGGTGCTGCCGTTCATCGCCGGCATCGGCTCGGCGTGGCAGCAGGCGGTGAACGGTCGCGTGAAGGCGGTGGCGGAGAGCGCCCTCACCGCAGCGCTCATCAACTTCGTGGTCGGCACGACGGCGCTCCTGGTCGTGATGCTCGTGCACGCGGCATCCGCCGGCTGGCCCGCGGCGATGCCCACCGAGCCGTGGCTCTACCTCGGCGGGGCGCTCGGCTGCATCTTCATCGCCGGGCAGGCGATGATCGTGCGCCGGCTCGGCGTGCTGATCCTCGCACTGTGCGGTGTCGCCGGCCAACTCGTGGCAGCACTCGCCCTCGACCTGCTCCTGCCGACGGCGGATCGACCCGTCGGGCTCGCGACCGTCGGCGGCACCGCGCTCGCCCTCGTCGCCGTCGGGGTCGCCTCGATCAGGTGGGGGCGTCGCAAGCACGCGGTGACGCCTGCCGGGCAGTTGCCCGCGGACGCCCTGGTGAGCGACCTCGAGACGCCCGGCGTCACTCGAGCGAGCTGAACGCCGACTCGGCGTCGATCTCCGGGCTGCGGCCCGGCCGAATGCCGTCGGGCACGCCGCCGACATACAGCCATCCGAGCAGTCGCTCGCCGTTCGCGAGATGGTGGGCCTCTGCGACCAGCGGATGCCTCGTGTGCGGCCCGGTGCGCCACATGACGCCCCACCCGGCGTCATCGAGGAGCAGGCTCAACTGGTGGGCCACTCCCGCAGCGGCGATCTCCTGCTCCCATGCGGCGACCTTGTGGTGCGGCGCGGTGACCGCGACCATCGCGAGCAGCAGCGGAGCGCGCAACGGTTTGGCCGCGAGCCGGGCGCCGGGCTCGCCGTCGAGACCCGCGGCGGCAGCGAGTGCAGCGCCGACGCGGTCCCGCGCGTCGCCCCGCAGCGCGATGACCCGCCAGGGACGGAGCGCACCGTGGTCGGCGACCCTTCCGGCGGCCTCGAGCAACGCGCGGATCTCATCGTCGTCGGGCGCAGCGTCGGTGACCTTCGGTGCCGAGCGCCTCGTCAGCATCGCCTCGCGAACCGGCGAGCCCACTCAGGACTCGGCGGTGAAGTCGAGGGCGAGGGAGTTCATGCAGTAGCGGTCGCCCGTCGGGGTGCCGAAGCCGTCGGGGAAGACGTGGCCGAGGTGCGAACCGCAATTGGCGCAGCGCACCTCGATGCGCACCATGCCGAGCGAGGAGTCCTCGATGAGCGTGACCGCCTCGGGCCGCACGGACTCGTAGAAACTCGGCCAGCCGCAACCCGAGTCGAACTTCGTGCCGCTCTTGAACAACTCGGCGTCGCAGGCGGCGCACGAGTAGACCCCGGCGCGCTCCTCATCGAGGAGTTCGCCCGTCCACGGGCGTTCGGTCGCGGCCTCGCGCAGCACGGCGAACTGCTCGGCGCCGAGTTCGGCGCGCCACTCGTCGTCGGTCTTCTGAACGTTGTACGCCATGATGGTCCTTCCGGTGCTCGCGTGGATGCCTCTCCATGCTTGCAGGTCTGCCTGTGGATACCGACATCGGTTGCAACGCGGCGTCGCACCGATGTGTTCCGCCGAGACCTGCGAAGGGTGCCGTCGCCTCGCCTGATCCTGCGCGCGGCCTGCGCGCGGTCTGCGGGCGGAGGGCACACGCCGTCGCCGCTCGGCTCGTGCACGGCTCGCGGTGTCTAGGATGACGAGCAGGCGGTGCACCGTGCTCGCCGCGACGGGAGGTCGGATGAGCGCCGAGCGCCTGCCGAACCGTCCCGCCGATCCGGCGCTCGACGAGCGTGCCGTCGAGGTGCTCGCGTTCGAGGCCCGTGCCTGGCAGCACCCCGGCGCGAAGGCCGAGGCGATCCTCGACGAGTTCGGCATCTCGGCCGCCCGGTACTATCGGATTCTCGGCGAGCTCATCGACACGCCCGCCGCTCTCCGGCACGACCCGATGCTGATCAAGCGACTGCAGCGGATGCGTGCAGCCCGAGCGGCGGCGCGAACGCGGCGTTCGCTCTCGACCGGCCGACCGCTCGACTGAGCACGGCCCCGACACCTGACTGGACCCATGGCGCAGAAGTTCCCCCGCGATCGTTTCGACTCGATCCCGCACGGCATCGACCGTGTCGGTGCGCATCGAGCGCCGGCGCGTCGAGGTGCAGGCTGGATCGCGTTCGGCTGGGCGACGCTCGCGACGGTCGTGCTCGTCGCCGTCGGCATCGGCGGCGTCATGCTCTTCAACGATCGCCTGAGCTTCGGCGACCCGCCCGTCGCGACGCCGAGCGCAGCACCGGTCGAGACCGCCGAGCCCGTGGTCGCCCCCGACATCCCCGTGCTCGTGCTGAACGGCACCGCGACGTCGGGGCTCGCGGCGCAGGCCGCAGAGACGCTCACGGCCAACGGGGTGCCCGTCGGATCGACGGCGAACGCCAGCGAAGAAACGCTCACCGAGACGGTCGTGTACTACGCGACCCCCGAGCTCGAGGGCGCAGCTCGCGGCGTCGCGCAGTTCCTTCCCGAGGCCGATGTGCGCGTGTCCGACCAGTTCCTCGCCACCGGCAATCAGCTCGTCGTCGTGCTCGGTTCCGACTACGCGACGGCAGTGGCGGCCCCGCCGGCGGGCTGATCCCGCGAATCGTTGCCATTCCGATATCCGCACAGCTTCGCAGCCCCTTGTGCAGGAGCGCCCGGTCGTGAGTATCTGGATGCGGCCGCTCTCCGGCGCGGCGGGGTTCCGTACCGGCGCCCTGCACGCGACTGAGCGGCCCGGCACAGGCCACGGGCGCGTGCTTGATCGGACACGGCAACATGGGAGCAACGCATGGCGAACGGAACCGTCAAGTGGTTCAACGCTGAAAAGGGCTACGGATTCATCACCGTCGATGATGGAGGGCAAGACGTCTTCGTTCACTTCTCGGCGATCGACATGGCCGGGTACAAAGTGCTCGAAGAGGGCCAGCAGGTCGTCTTCGAGGTCGGCACGGGCTCGAAGGGCCCGCAGGCCGAAGCGGTCCGCCCGGCCTGACGAGGCTTCGGGAACGCGCCGCCGCCCCGGCGGCGCGTTCCCGCCTGCCCCGCGGTGCTCGCGGCTACGCTGACGGCATGGCAACGCAGTCTGCGCCGGTCGGGCGTCGGGGGGCGCGCCCCGCGCTGCTCGTCGCGGCCGCCCTGCTTCTGGCGGGATGCCAGTCGGTTCCCGGTGAACAGCGCCCCGATCAGGGCGAGCCGGCCAGGCCGACGGCCGATGCCGCGGCATCGGCCGTCTCGTTCGCACCCCTTCGCGGTACGCCCGCAGACGCCGCGGCGATGGCCCACCCCTCGCTCGCCGCGAAGATCGACAACCACGAGGCTGCGCGTCCGCAGATCGCGTTGAACCGCACCGACCTCGTCTTCGAGGAACTCGTCGAGGGCGGCATCACCCGCTACGTCGCGATCTGGCACTCCGACATCCCCGACGAGATCGGTCCCGTGCGATCGATCCGGCCGATGGATCCCGACATCGCCTCGCCGTTCGGCGGCATCATCGCCTACTCGGGTGGCCAGGAGCAGTTCGTCGAGATGATGATGGCGACGCCGCTCGTCAACGTCGTCTTCGACTACGACGACACGGGACTCTTCTTCCGGGGCGATGAACGGCCGGGTCCGCACGACGTGATCCTCCGTTCTGCGGAGGCCGTCTCGCGCAATTCCTCGCTCGCGCCGCCGCCGCCGCAGTTCGCGTACGGCTCCGCCGACCCGCTCGCCGAGCCGGCGCTCGTTGCGACACCGACATCGCGCATCGACCTCGTCTTCTCGGATGCACGGTTCCCCGCATGGGAATGGGATGCCGCGGCATCCGTCTGGCTGCGCTCGCAGGAGGGCGCACCCGACCTGGAGTCCTCGGCCGAGCGGGTGCGCGCGACGAACGTCGTGACGCTGCGGGTCGGCATCGATTGGAGCTACGGCGAGGTGCCGAAGACCGTCATGATCGGCTCGGGCGAGGCGTGGGTGTCGGTCGCGGGCCGCACGGCGCACGGCACCTGGGCGAAGGATGCCGCGGACACGCCGATCACCCTCACCGCAGACGACGGCTCGCCGCTGCGTCTTGCGCCGGGCAACACCTGGGTCGAACTCGTGCCAGGCGAGGGTTCGGCGACCTTCACGCCCTGAGCGGACAGGCTCGGGCTCGCTTGCACTCATGGCGGTCGAGTGCCAGAATCGAGTTGGCACTCACTCGATTTGAGTGCTAACCCAACGAATCTTTGAAGACGTCCGAGAAGGGACGAGAAACACACATGGCAAAGATCATTGCTTTCAACGAGGAGGCCCGTCGCGGCCTCGAACGCGGCCTCAACACGCTCGCCGATGCGGTGAAGGTGACCCTCGGCCCGCGCGGTCGCAACGTCGTGCTCGAGAAGAAGTGGGGCGCCCCCACCATCACGAACGACGGCGTGTCGATCGCCAAGGAGATCGAGCTCGACGACCCGTACGAGAAGATCGGCGCCGAGCTCGTCAAGGAGGTCGCCAAGAAGACCGACGACGTCGCCGGTGACGGCACCACGACCTCGGTCGTGCTCGCCCAGGCGCTCGTGCGCGAGGGCCTGCGCAACGTCGCAGCCGGCGCAGACCCGATCTCGCTGAAGCGCGGCATCGAGAAGGCCGTCCAGGCCGTCGAGGTCGAGCTCCTCGCCAACGCGAAGGACGTCGAGACGAAGGAGGAGATCGCAGCGACCGCCTCGATCTCCGCCGCCGACGAGCAGATCGGTGCACTCATCGCCGAGGCGATCGACAAGGTCGGCAAGGAGGGCGTCGTCACCGTCGAGGAGTCGAACACCTTCGGCACCGAGCTCGAGCTGACCGAGGGCATGCGCTTCGACAAGGGGTACCTGTCGGCGTACTTCGTGACCGACCCCGAGCGCCAGGAAGCGGTCTTCGAAGACCCCTACGTGCTGATCGTGAACAGCAAGGTCTCGAACATCAAAGACCTGCTGCCCATCGTCGACAAGGTCATCCAGACCGGCAAGCAGCTCCTCATCATCGCGGAAGACGTCGACGGCGAGGCGCTTGCGACCCTGATCGTCAACAAGATCCGCGGCATCTTCAAGTCGGTCGCCGTCAAGGCTCCCGGCTTCGGTGACCGTCGCAAGGCGCAGCTGCAGGACATCGCGACCCTCACCGGTGGCCAGGTCATCTCCGAGGAGGTCGGCCTCAAGCTCGAGAACGTCACCCTCGACCTGCTCGGCACGGCTCGCAAGGTCATCATCACCAAAGACGAGACGACCATCGTCGAAGGTGGCGGCGACGAGGAGGCCATCGCCGGCCGCGTCGCGCAGATCCGCAAGGAGATCGAGAACACCGACTCCGACTACGACCGCGAGAAGCTCCAGGAGCGCCTCGCCAAGCTCGCGGGCGGCGTCGCCGTCATCAAGGCGGGTGCGGCGACCGAGGTCGAGCTCAAGGAGCGCAAGCACCGCATCGAAGACGCCGTTCGCAACGCGAAGGCCGCCGTCGAAGAGGGCATCGTGGCCGGTGGCGGCGTCGCCCTCATCCAGGCCGGCAAGTCCGCCTTCGAGAAGCTCGACCTCTCGGGCGACGAGGCGACCGGTGCGAACATCGTTCGCGTCGCGGTCGACGCGCCGCTCAAGCAGATCGCCCTCAACGCCGGCCTCGAGCCGGGAGTCGTGGTCGACCGTGTGCGCAACCTCCCCCTCGGCCAGGGCCTGAACGCCGCGACCGGCGAGTACGTCGACATGCTCACCGCCGGCATCAACGACCCGGTGAAGGTCACCCGCTCGGCACTGCTCAACGCAGCGTCGATCGCCGGCCTCTTCCTCACCACCGAGGCCGTCGTCGCCGACAAGCCCGAGAAGAACCCGGCTCCGGTCGCCGACCCGACCGGCGGCATGGACTTCTGATCCTGAGCGGAGCGCAGCTCCCGTGGTGGTCGGGGCCCGGTGACCGGCGCTTTCAGTCGGTCGTCTCGAAGCCCGGTCCGCGCCTGATCTGACGCACACGCCTGATCCGACGCACCAAGATGGGCGTCTCCCTCCGGGGAGGCGCCCATCGTCGTTTCCGCTCGGGGGTTGTTCTCAGCTTTCCGCGCGGTATGATGAAGGGTTGTCGAATCGATTCGAGGCCGCGCAGTCCGCCTTGGATCCTCGATCGGCGGCGTCCGTGTGACGACGCCATCACCATTCACCGGGTGTCCGAGGACGTGCCCCGCCCAGCTCACGCTCGACCCCGCTCAGGAACTCGCATGTCCGTCACTTCTTCCATCCCCGTCATCCGTCCCGACGACTACCGGCAGCCGGCGCACCCGGGCGACCGCCTCACCCGCCGGCAGCGGCTCGTCTACGTGCTCGTGCTCGGTGCGCTCACCGCCCTCGGGCCGTTCACGATCGACCTCTACCTGCCGGCGTTCCCCGTGCTGCAGGAAGAGCTCGGCGTCTCAGCGGCGGCGGTGCAGCTCACCCTGACCGGCACGATGGTCGGCTTCGGACTCGGTCAGCTCATCGTCGGACCATGGAGCGACAAGGTGGGTCGCCGCCTTCCGCTCATCCTCGCGACGGCCCTGCACATCGCGGCATCCCTCGCCGCGGCCTTCGCGCCCGACATCGTGTGGCTCTCGGTCTTCCGCTTGTTGCAGGGCTTCGGGGCCGCCGCCGGCGGCGTCGTCGCCATGGCCATGGTGCGCGACCTCTTCGGCGGCAAGCCGCTCGTTCGCATGCTCTCGCGCCTCGCCCTCGTCAACGGTCTCGCACCCGTCATCGCGCCGGTCATCGGATCGCAACTGCTCTCGGTCATGGACTGGCGCGGCATCTTCGTGGTGCTCGCGATCTACGGTGCGGCCGTCGTCGTCGCGGTCGCGTTCTTCATCGTCGAGACCCTGCCCGCCTCGCAGCGCGGAGTCTCGGGTCACACGACGCTCCGCGATCGCTACGCAGCCCTCTTCCGCGACCGGGTCTACCTCGGCGCGGCGATCATCGGCGGCATGACGTTCACGGGGCTGTTCAGCTACCTCTCGACCTCGTCGTTCCTCTTCCAGGAGGTCTACGCGTTCAACGCGCAGGAGTACGGACTGCTGTTCGCGGTCAATTCCGTCGGCGTCATCATCGGCGTACAGACGAGTGCCCGCCTCATGCGCGGCCCGGTGCAGCCGCAGTGGATCCTCGCCGCCACGACGGTCGTGCACCTCGCGATGGCCGCGACGATCATGATCCTCGACAGTTCTGGCGCCGGGTTCTGGGGCACGGCGATCCCGCTGTGGTTCTACATCCTCGCGTGCGGCTTCTCGTTCCCGGCCGTGCAGGTGCTCGCCCTCGCGCACCACGGAGCTGAGGCCGGCACCGCTGCGTCGCTGCTCGGTGCGCTGAACTTCGGCCTCGCGGGCGTCATCTCGCCGCTCATCGGCCTCATGGGGGTCGGCAGCGCCGTGCCCATGGCGCTCGTGATGGTGCTCGCGGCGGTCGTGGCCGTCGCTGCGCTCTGGCTCCTGGTGCGCCCGAAGACGGTGCCGCCGCTCAGCGAGTGAGGCCGCGACATCCGTCGCCGAATCGGCCGGGCATGACGCGGATGCCGCGGCGCCGCCGGTAGCGTGAGGGCATGACGAGCGAATCTGCCGAGACGTCGGCGACCGTGCGCGGCGTGCGGCGCGCGCCGGTCGTCATCGCCGGAGCGTCGGCCCTCGTGCTTGCCGCCCTGCTCGGCATGCTGGTCACCGTCTGGACGGGCAGCATGCCGCTCGCCGTCGACGAGGCGTGGGCGGAGTTCGCGGTGAGCCTGCGCACTCCCGTCGGCGACTGGTTCGCCTACGCCATGAACACCGTGGGCGGAGGCGACATCGGTGTGTTCGTCGTGCCGATCGGGGCTGCGATCGTGCTGCTCATCGTGCGCCGTCCATGGGGCGCCCTGTATTTCATCGCGGCGTCGGCGGCGAGCGCCGGCGTCGTGCAGGTGCTCAAGCAACTGTTCGGGCGGGCGAGGCCCGAAGACATGATCGTCGTCTCAGACTTCGGATCGTTCCCGTCGGGCCATGTCGCCAACGCCGCGACGATCGCAGTGGTCGTCGGCGTGCTCGTTCCGCGCACGTGGGTGTGGGTGGCCGGCGCGGTGTACACACTGCTGATGGCCTTCAGTCGCACCTACCTCGGCGCGCACTGGCTGACCGACACGGTCGGCGGGGCACTCGCGGGGGTCGGCATCGCGCTGCTGCTCTGGGCGGCGCTCGCGCGCCCGCTCGAGCGGGAACGAAGGATCAGAGCCGGGTGAGCTTCTTCGGGTCGGGTTTCTCGATCGGTTCCCACCCGCGCCGGGGCTTGCGGTTCGAGCGCTGGTCGTCGCGTGACCGGTAGACGATGTACGGCCTGAACAGGTAGCCGATCGGCGCCGAGAACACGTGCACGAGCCGCGTGAACGGCCAGAGCGCGAACAGCAGGGTCGCGGTCACCACGTGCAGCTGGAAGGCGAGCGGCACGTCGGCCATCAGCTCGGGCTGGGGCTGCAGGAAGATGAGGCTGCGAAACCACGGGCCGATCGTGCCGCGGTACTCGTACCCTGGACCGAGCACCTGGTACATCACCGTCGCCGCGGTGCCGAACGCGATCGTCGCGCCGAGGAAGACGTACATGACCTTGTCCATGGCCGTCGTCGCGAGGAACACCGTTCCGACGGTGCGGCGGCGGTAGATGAGGATGACGATCCCGGCGATGGTGAGCACGGCCGCCGCCGTGCCGAGCACGGTCGCGCCGATGTGGTACATGTGCTCGTCGATGCCGATCGCGTAGAGCCACTCCCGCGGAATGATGAGGCCCACGAAGTGACCCGCGATCACGAACAGGATGCCGAGGTGGAACATCGGCGATCCCCACCGCAGCAGCCGGTTCTCGTACACCTGGCTCGAGCGCGTGGTCCAGCCGAACTTGTCGTACCGGTGGCGCCAGACGTGACCGACCACGAATGTCGCGAACGCCGCGTACGGCAGCGCCACCCAGAGCAGGATCGAGAGTGCATCGCCGTTCATGCCCGGACCTCCTCATGGGGTGCGCCCGTCGGCGAATACGGCGCCAGGTTGCCGAGGAACGAGAGCCCGACCGTCTCGGTCGGTGGCCCCTCGTTCACGAGCGTCAGGTATCGCTCACGGGTCGCGTCGTCGATCTCGGGCAGCGACATGCACACGGCGCTCGCCACGGCCGCGTACGGACTGTCGATGCGGGCGAGCGCAGCCCGCAGCACCTCGAGCCCCTCGCGGTGGGCGGCGATGAGCTCGGCGGCCACGGGCGAGTCGCTGCGTGCCGAGAACTCGAGCACAGCGGGCAGGAAGTCGGGCAGTTCATCGGCCTCGAACTCCCAGCCCGCGGCGCGGTACGCCTCGAGGAACGCCACGAGCGCGGTGCCGCGCCGACGGGTGTCGCCCGCGGCGTAGTAGCTGAGGTACAGGCAGCACTTCCGCTTGAGGTCGAACGTCGCGACGTACTCCTGTTCGAGCGCCGTCGACGACACGGCGCGCGCGTGGCCGAGGAAGGTCGCGAACTCGGCCGCGAGCGGCTCGGGCAGGGCGGCGACGGATGACTCGATCAGGGGCATCCGCGTCGCGAACTCCGGCCCGGGGTATTCGAGCAGCAGCGATGCGGCCATGTGCGCCACACGGCGTTGCTCGGGCGTGAGCTTCAGGGTCTCGACGGGCCGCGGCATCCGATTCAGTCGAATCTGCAGTGGGAGTCGCATCAGTTGCCGTCCTTGTTCGGAGGGAACAGGCCGCCGGGGCTGCCGTTGCCGTCCCAGTTGAGCAGATTGACCCGGCCGGGCGTCGACGGGCGGTCGGCGGTCTGCCGGTCTTTCAGCGCGTGGAAGTTCTCGACCGCCACGGGAACCTGATCTCCGCTGGCCGCGCCGAACGGGCCGGCGCCTCCCATGCCCGGTCCGCCGTCGTAGTCGAGCGAGCACGCGAGTTCGTCGAGTTCACGCGCCTGCTCGGTGTGGGCGGCGGGAATCACGTAGCGCTCTTCGTACTTCGCGATCGCGAGCAGGCGGTACATCTCCTCGATCTCGGTTCCCGTCATGTCGACGGATGCCGCGATCGACGGATCCTGCTGTTCGCCGAGGTTGACGCGGCGCATGTGCGATCGCATCGCAGCGAGCTTGCGCAGCGAGCCGGCGACGGCGGGCACGTCGCCGGCGGTGAAGAGCCCCGCGAGGTACTCCATGGGAATGCGGAGCCGGTCGATCGCCGCGAAGAGGGTGCGCGCGTCTTCGCCGTCGTTGCCGGAGGAGGCCACGACGTCGACCACGGGCGAGAGCGGCGGGATGTACCAGACCATCGGCATCGTGCGGTACTCGGGGTGCAGCGGCAGCGCCACCTTGTAGTCGTTGATGAGCTTCCAGATGGGGCTGCGCTGCGCCGCATCGATCCAGTCTTCGGGGATGCCCGCCTCGCGGGCAGCCTCGACGACCGCGGGGTCGTGCGGGTCGAGGAACACCGCGCGCTGCGAGTCGAGCAACTGCGTCTCGTCTTCGACCGACGCGGCCTCGGCGACCTTGTCGGCGTCGTAGAGCACGAGGCCGAGGTAGCGGAGCCGCCCGACGCAGGTCTCCGAGCACACGGTCGGCAGCCCGACCTCGAGCCGCGGGTAGCAGAGCGTGCACTTCTCGGCCTTGCCGGTCTTGTGGTTGAAGTAGACCTTCTTGTACGGGCATCCGCTCACGCACATGCGCCAGCCGCGGCAGGCGTCCTGGTCGACGAGCACGATGCCGTCTTCGACGCGCTTGTACATGGCGCCCGACGGGCACGAGGCCACGCACGACGGGTTCAGGCAGTGCTCGCAGATGCGGGGCAGGTAGAACATGAAGGTCTGCTCGAACTCGGCGGCGACGTGCTCGCTCATGTGTTGGAGGATCGGGTCGTCCTGCATCGTCTCGCGCGAGCCGCCCAGGTTGTCGTCCCAGTTGGCCGACCACGAGATCTTCATGTCTTCGCCGGTGAGCAGGCTCTTCGGCTTGGCGACGGGAGTGTGCTCGCCGGCCGGCGCGTTCAGCAGCATGTCGTAGTCGTAGGTCCACGGCTCGTAGTAATCGTGGAGCTCGGGCAGGTTCGGGTTCGAGAAGATGCGCGAGAGCTTCTTCAGCCTCCCGCCGCTGCGCAGCTTCAGGCGCCCGCGCTTGTTGCGCACCCAGCCGCCGCCCCACTTCTCCTGGTCTTCGTATCCGCGCGGGTAGCCGATGCCCGGCCGCGTCTCGACGTTGTTGAACCAGACGTACTCGACGCCCGAGCGGTTCGTCCACGCCTGCTTGCAGGTGACGCTGCATGTGTGGCATCCGATGCACTTGTCGAGGTTCATGACCATCGACATCTGGGCCATGACCTTCATCAGTACTCGACCTCCTGGCTGCGGCGGCGGATCACGGTGACCTCGTCTCTCTGGTTGCCGGTCGGCCCCAGGTAGTTGAACGCGAAGCTGAGCTGGGCGTATCCGCCGATCAGGTGGCTCGGTTTCAGCAGCACCCTGGTGAGCGAGTTGTGGATGCCGCCGCGCAGGCCGCTCGTCTCGGTGCGCGGCACGTCGACGGTGCGATCCTTCGCGTGGTACATGTACACCGTGCCCTCGGGCATGCGGTGCGAGACGATCGCGCGGGCGACGACGACGCCGTTGCGGTTGTACGACTCGATCCACTCGTTGTCGCGCACCCCGATCTTCTCGGCGTCCTTCGGGCTCATCCAGATCGTCGGTCCGCCGCGCGAGAGCGAGAGCATGAACAGGTTGTCCTGGTACTCCGAGTGGATCGACCACTTCGAGTGGGGCGTGAGGTACCGCACCGCGACCTCGGCGTGACCCTCGGATCCCGATGCGCCGGTCGCGTCGGTCGACCCGACCTGCGAATCGCCGAACAGCCGGTGCAGGTCGAGGGGCGGCCGGTAGATCGGCAGGTTCTCGCCGAGCTCCGACATCCAGTCGTGATCGAGGTAGAAGTGCTGGCGGCCGGTGAGGGTGTGCCACGGCTTCAGGTGCTCGACGTTGATCGCGAACGCGGTGTAGCGGCGCCCGCCGTGCTCGGATCCCGACCACTCGGGGCTCGTGATCACCGACACGGGGCGCGCCTGCGTATCGGCGAAGGTGATGCGCGATCCCTCGTGGTCGCGGGCGAGGTGGGCCATCTGCTGCCCGGTGCGCCGTTCGAGCTGCTCGAAGCCCTGCACCGAGAGCCGCCCGTTCGTGGTGCCCGAGAGCGAGAGGATCGCCTCGCAGGCCTTGATGTCGGTATCGAGCAGCGGATGCCCCGCGCCCGCCCCGCTCGTGGCCACTCCGTTGACCTGCTTCAGGCGCTCGACCTCGGGCGTCGGGTCGAACACGATTCCCTTGGTGACCATGCCGAGTTTCGTCGCGAGCGGCCCGAGGGTCGTCATCTTCTCGGCGATGGCCGTGTAGTCGCGCTCGACCGTGATGAGCTTCGGCATCGTCACGCCCGGCTTGGGCGGCAGGCCCTCGACGACCGTGCCGTGCGGCGTGGCCATGGCGTCGGGGGTGTCGTGCATGAGCGGCGCCGCGACGAGGTCGGTGCGGGTGCCGAGGTGCCCGACGGCGAACTCGGAGAGACGCTTGGCGAGCAACTGGAACAGGTCGAAGTCGGTCTTCGTCTGCCACGGCGGCGCGATGGCCGGGTTGAACGAGTGCACGAACGGATGCATGTCAGTCGACGACAGGTCGTACTTCTCGTACCAGGTGGCCGCGGGGAAGACGACGTCGGAGAAGAGGGTCGTCGAGGTCATGCGGAAGTCGGTGGTCGCGAGCAGGTCGAGCTTGCCCTCTGGAGCCTCGTCGTGCCATTCCATCGTCTTCGGCCGGCGGTCGGGGCTCGTCTCGGGGGCGCGCACGGCGGAGTCGGTGCCGAGCAGGTGCTTCAGGAAGTACTCGTTGCCCTTGCCCGACGAGCCGAGGATGTTCGCGCGCCAGACGTTCAGGACCCGCGGGAAGTTCTCGGGGGCGTCGGGGTCTTCGCAGGCGTATCTCAGCGACCCGTCTTCGAGGCTCTCGACGACGTAGTCGGCGGGCTCGCGCCCCGCGGCACGCGCGTCGTCGACGAGGTCGAGCGGGTTGCGGTTGAAGCTCGGGTAGCTCGGCATCCAGCCGCGCTTGGCGGACTCGACGAGGCAGTCGGCCGTCGTGCGCCCCGTGAACGCGCCCTTCGCGAGCGGTGAGGCGAGCTGGTCGGCCGGGAGACCGTCGTAGCGCCATTGGTCGGTCGCGAGGTACCAGAACGCCGTGCCGATCATCAGTCGGCCGGGACGCGACCAGTCGGAGCCGGTCGCGTACTGGTTGTACCCGGTGAGGGGGCGCACCTTCTCCTGGCCGACGTAGTGGGCCCAGCCGCCGCCGTTCACGCCCTGGCAGCCGGTCATCGTGGTGAGCGCGAGGAACGTGCGGTAGATGGTGTCGGAATGGAACCAGTGGTTCGTGCCGGCACCCATGAGGATCATCGATCGCCCGCCCGACTTCTCGGCGTTGTCGGCGAATTCGCGGCCGATGCGCTCGGCCTTCTCAGCGGGAACGCCGGTGATCTCCTCCTGCCATGCCGGGGTGCCCGGGGTCGAGGCGTCGTCGTAGCCGGTGGGCCAGTCGCCGGGGAGCCCGTCTCGGCCCACCCCGTACTGGGCGAGCAGCAGGTCGAACACGGTCGTGACGGTGTGCTCGCCGATGCGGGCGACCGGCACGCCGCGGCGCACGGCGCCGGCGCCGCCCTCGTGTTCGCCTCCGGGTTCAGGGGCTTCATCGAAGCGCGGCAGGTCGACGGCGACGGATGCCCCGCGCCATACGTTCCCGTCGGCGATCGAGAGCAGCGGATCGATGTCGCCGAGATCGAGGTTCCACGAGCCCTCGGCGTCGGCGTCGAATCGATGGCCGAGCGAGCCGTTCGGCACGACCGGCTCGCTCCTGGAGTTCAGCACGACCGTCTTGAACGCGGCGTTCCCTGCGCGTGCCGTGAAACCGCCGAGGTCGGCGGCGGTGACGAACTTGCCGGGCACCCACGCATCACCCCGGCGGTCGAGGGTGATCAGGTACGGGGCATCCGAATACGTCTTCAGGTACTCGGCGAAGCGCGGGGTGCGCCGTTCGACGAGGAACTCGCGGAGGATCACGTGGCCCATCGCCATCGCGAGGGCGGCGTCGGTGCCGGGATGCGGGGCCAGCCATTCGTCGGCGAACTTCGTGTTGTCGGCGTAGTCGGGCGAGACGGTGACGACCTTCTGCCCGCGGTATCGGGCCTCGGTCATGAAGTGCGCGTCGGGGGTGCGGGTGACCGGCACGTTCGAGCCCCACATCATCAGGTAGCTCGCGTTCCACCAGTCGGCCGACTCGGGTACGTCGGTCTGGTCGCCGAAGACCTGCGGGCTCGCGACCGGCAGGTCGGCGTACCAGTCGTAGAACGACTGCATGGTGCCGCCGATGAGGTTGATGAACCGCGACCCGGCGCCGTGCGAGACCATCGACATCGCCGGGATCGGCGAGAAGCCCGCGATCCGGTCGGGGCCATAGGTCTTGATCGTGTGCACGTGCGCGGCCGCGACGATCTCGAGCGCCTCGTCCCACGTCGCCCGCACGAGTCCGCCCTTGCCGCGGGCCCGCTTGTAGGCGCGGGTGGCATCGGCGTCGGACATGAGCGCGGCCCACGCGTCGACGGGGTCGCCGCCGACCCGCTGCTTCGCGTCGCGGTAGAGCCCGAGCAGCGCGCCTCGGATGTACGGGTAGCGAACCCTGGTCGGCGAGTACGTGTACCAGCTGAACGCGGCGCCGCGCGGGCAGCCGCGGGGTTCGTACTCGGGTGAATCGGGACCGACCGATGGGTAGTCGGTCTCCTGCGTCTCCCACGTGATGATGCCGTCTTTCACGTACACCTTCCACGAGCACGAGCCCGTGCAGTTCACCCCGTGCGTCGACCGCACGACCTTGTCGTGCGACCAGCGGTCGCGATAGAACACGTCGCCCTGACGGCCGCCCTCGAGGAACACCGACCGCAGGTCGGGCGAGACCGTGCCCGGTCTCAGGAAACGGCCGAGCGAGAGCAGCCCATCTGCGAGCGGGCCGTCGGTGGACGGCTGGTTCGAGGTGCTGGACGCTTGGCTCACGGAGGCCTCCCTGAACGGGCGGCGAGTGTCACCATGAACTCGGCTTCACGGCCGCGGTCTTCCGCCCATTATGCGTGAGTTCCATCGCGGGGCATAGAACCTCGCCGCAACTGATCGATCCGCGGAAGCACCGTCTGATGATGCCGGGTGCTGGCGCAGCGGGAAGGGTATCGATATGGTCGGCACCAGACGGCGCGGCCTCATGATCCCGCCGAGCAGGGGGGCGACATGCAGGCGACGGCGACGAGGCGCGAGGCAACCGGGCTGCGGGGCCAGTTCGGCCAGGTCCTGCTGGCGACCCTCGCGTCGACGGTGGGCTTCTGGGCATGGATGGCGATCGCGCCGCTCCAGCAGACGTACGCGACCGAGATGGGTCTCGATGAGGGGCAGATCTCGCTCATCCTCGCGATGCCGGTGCTGGTCGGAGCTCTCGGCCGCATCCCAGTGGGCGCGCTCACCGACCGGTTCGGCGGGCGCAGGATGTTCACCTTCGTGCTGCTCGCTTCGGTGCCGCCGCTGCTGCTCGTCGCGCTGGCGGGCGTCCTCAAGAACTTCCCGCTGCTCATGGTGGCGGGCTTCGTGCTCGGTGTGGCCGGCACGATCTTCGCCGTCGGGGTGCCGTTCTCGAGCGCGTGGTACGAGGCGAAGCGCCGGGGATTCGCGACGGGCGTGTTCGGCATGGGCATGATCGGCACCGCGGTCTCGGCGTTCTTCACGCCGCGATTGGCCGAGAGCATCGGATACCTGCCGACCCACCTGCTCATCGCGGGGGTCATGGTGGCGACCGCGATCGTGGTGTGGCTCTTCCTGCGCGACTCGCCCGTCTGGGAGGCGAGCCGCCAGCCGCTCATCCCGAAGGTCATGGGGGCGCTCCGGCTCCGCATCACGTGGGAGATGTCGTTCCTCTACGCCATCGTCTTCGGCGGCTTCGTCGCCTTCTCGACCTTCCTGCCGAAGTACCTCACCACGATCTACCCCGACGAGGTCGACCCGATCGGCGCGGGCACCCGCACGGCGATGTTCGCCGTGGCCGCGGTGGTCGCCCGCCCGATCGGCGGTGTGCTGGCCGACCGGTTCGGGCCGAAGATCGTCTCACTCGTCTCGCTCGCGGGCATCGTCGCGTTCGCCTACGTCGTGGGCCAGCAACCGCCGGAGGGCATCGTCACCGGCGCCACGTTCCTCGCGATGGCCGCGGCGATGGGGCTCGGCATGGGCGGTGTCTTCGCCTGGGTCGGGCCGTCGACGCCGAAGGACAAGGTGGGTGCGGTGACCGGGGTCGTGGCGGCGGCCGGCGGTCTCGGCGGGTACTTCCCGCCGCTGGTGATGGGCGCCACGTACTCCAGCGTGACGAACTCCTATGCACTCGGGCTGTGGCTGCTCGTGCTCGTCGGCGCCGTCGCGCTCGTCGTCGCCGGCATGCTCCGCGACGCGCGGCCGGGCTCCTGATGGCGGCCGCCCGCGAGCAGCGGGCCTAGCCTTGGTGCATGGCAGAGCACGGTGAGCGCATCAGGGCGGCGGTGATCACGGTCAGCGATCGCTCGGCCAGCGGTGAGCGAGCGGATGCCTCGGGCCCGGCCGCCACCGCAGGCCTGGCCGGTGCCGGATTCGAGGTCGTGCACGTCGCCGTCGTACCCGACGGCGCCGAGGCGGTCGAGGCCGCCCTCGCCGCGGCGCTCGCCGCGGGCGTTCGCCTGATCGTGACGACGGGCGGCACCGGTGTCGGCCCGCGCGACCTCACCCCCGAGGGCACGCGTCCGCTGCTCGCGGCCGAACTGCCCGGCGTCTCCGAGGAGATCCGTCGGCGCGGGGCATCCGTCGTGCCGACCGCAGTGCTCTCGCGCGGGCTCGTGGGAATCGCTGCGACCCCAGGCAGGCCGCGCGCGGTCGTCGTGAACCTGCCCGGCTCGACGGGTGGCGTCGCGGACGGGCTCGCCGTCGTCATCCCGCTGATGCCGCACCTGGTGGCACAGCTCGACGGCGGCGATCACTGAGGTGTGAGATCCGGCGCGTGCGCTCGACCGCCTCAGGCGGTCGGGTCAGGCGGTCGGGTCAGGCGGCCAGCCCTCGGCGAGGACCGTCGCCCTTGCCGACAGCTCGGCGATCGATCCGTTGCCGGCGCCCGCTGCGAGGCCGACGAGGAAGGTGCTGAGCGGCGCTGCCGGCCGTGCGACGCCGTGGGCGACGTCGCGGGCGAGGTCGAGGATGTCGCCGACCGGAACCGCGGCAGGGTCGATGCCGAGCTCGGCCGCCAGGGCGACGATCCACTCGTCGAGCGATTCGGGCGAGTGCGATGCGGTGGACATATCGGCTCCTTCGGTGGCGGGCGCGGTGGCGGGGGAGTGGGGTGGACGTGCGCGCCGGGCGCGCTCGAGGTCGTCCCAGGTGTCGACGTCGTCGGCGAGCCCGTCTGCCGCGACGATCGATGTCAGCGCCAGTCCGTGCACGAGGGTGCGCATCGACGCGCCGTTCGGGTCGTGGAGGCTGTCGAAGGCCCGTGCGAGCGCGTCGCGCCGGTAGACCGCGGTGAGCCATTGCTGGCGGCCGTCGTCGAGGCAGACGCCGTCGACCGTCGCTTCGGCGCGTCGCGCGGCGTCGATGAGCGCGACGGCCGCGTCGCCTGCGTGCGGCAGGTCGCATGCGAGCACGAGCACCCATCTGTTCGCCGGAGTGTCGCTCTCGGCGGCGCTGTGGTCGACTCCCGCCCGATCGAGTGCGGTGAGGCCGGCCGCGAGCCCGGCGACGGGACCGCCGAACGGCGGCTCCTCGCGCGCCGTGAGCATTGCACTGGTGGTGTGGCTCTCGCGGCCTGCGCCGAGACTGTCGGGGCCGACGACGACGATGCGTTGCGCCGCGACCGTGGCCGCCGCGTCGACCGCGATGTCGACGAGGCGCGTGCCGCCGATCACGAGTTCGGCCTTCGGCGAGCCCCCGAGTCGCGATGAGCGGCCGCCGGCGAGCACGACGGCCTCGAGACCGGGCCATCCGTTCACGGGCGGTGCCAGTCGCCCGACTTGCCGCCCGTCTTCGTCTCGAGCCTGACGCCCTCGATCGACACCGACTTGTCGATGCCCTTGACCATGTCGACGATGGCGAGGGCGGCGACCGACACCGCGGTGAACGCCTCCATCTCGACGCCCGTGCGGTCGGCGGTGCGCACCGTCGCCGAGATCGCGACCCCGTCGTCGTCGACGGCGAGGTCGACGACGACGCCGTGCACGCCGATGACATGGGCGAGGGGCAGCAGTTCGGCGCATCGCTTCGCAGCCTGGATGCCGGCGATGCGGGCGACCGCGAGCACGTCGCCCTTCGGCACGCTCCCGTCGCGCAGGTGCTCGACGACCTCGGGGCCGCACGCGACGCGGCCGGTCGCAGTGGCGCTGCGCACCGTGGGCGTCTTGTGCGTCACGTCGACCATGCGGGCTTCGCCGTGCGCATCGAGGTGGGTGAATGGATGCTCGTTCATGAGGCCACCAGCATGACAGTCACGGGGTCGCCCCCGCGAACCTCGTCGACATCGGCGGGAACGATCGCGTACCCGTCGGCGGCCGCAAGACCGCCGACGAGGTGCGAGCCGGCGCCGCCTCGGGTCGCCGGGCGCACCAGCGGGCGGGAGCCGGCGTCGACGAGATCGTCGGCGTCGAGGAGCACGACGGGCATGAACTGCACCCGTGCGCTCGGCACCCGCCAGCCCTCGGCGGCGATCGCCGCGATTCGGGGCCGCTGCACGTCGAGTGCTCCCTGCAGTCGCATCAGCGCAGGCCGTACGAACGCCTCGAACGAGACCGCCGTCGAGACGGGGTTGCCCGGCAGCCCGAACACGGGGGTCGGCGGGTCGTCGCCTCGGTGCAGCATGCCGAACGCCTGCGGCTTGCCCGGCTGCATCGCGATGCGGTGGAAACCGACGGTGCCGAGCGGGGCGAGCGTCGCCTTGACGACATCGTGCGCGCCGACGCTCACGCCGCCCGAGAGCACGATCACCTCTGCGCCGGCGTCGAGGCCGCGGGCGAGTTCGGCGAGGAGCGCTGCTTCGTCGTCGGGCACCGTTGCGACGTGCACGATGTCGGCGGATGCCTCGCGCACGAGACCGGCGAGCAGCAGCGAGTTCGATTCGGGGATCTGCCCCCGTTCGAGCGGATGGCCAGGCGCGACGAGTTCGCTGCCGGTCGAGATCACCCCGACGCGGGGCGCCCGGCGCACCGCGACGTGCGCGAGCCCAGCGGCAGCGAGTGCCGACACACGCGCGGCGGTGAGTCGCACCCCGGCGGAGAGCACGGCGTCGCCGGCCCGCAGATCTTCGCCTGCGCGCCGCACGTGTGCGCCGGGTCGCGGGCTCGTCGACACGGTGACGACCGGGTGGCCCGCGTCGGTGTGCTCGACCGGAACCACCGCGTCGGCCGAACTCGGCATCGGCGCACCCGTCATGATGCGCACGGCTTCCCCAGCGCCGAACAGGGGGTCGTCGGCACTGCCGGCGGCGACTTCGGCGACGATCCGCAGTGCCACCGGGCGATCAGTGCTCGCCGCGGCGACGTCGGCATGCTGCACCGCATAGCCGTCCATCGCCGAGTTGTCGAACACCGGGATGTCGAGCCGGCTGCGCACGTCGACCGCGAGGACATGCCCGTGCGCGTCGGCGAGCGGCAGCTCGACGGGGGCGAGCGGATGCATCGCGGCGAGCACGCGTGCCACGTGTGCATCGACGGTGTCGAGGTCGCCGGTGCTCATCGCGCCTCGATCATCATGCGCCCGACGTCGGTCACGAATCGCCCGCCGTCAGTCATCGATCCGCCAGACGTCAGTCATCGATGCGCCAGACGTCGACGAGTGCTCCTGCAGGCAGCGCGTCGACGCCGACCGGCAGGTGCACGAGCACGGTGGCGATCGCGTAGGCGTGCAGCAGGTGCGAGCTGGGTGCGCCCACCTCGACGGCGCCGTTGCCGTCGATGACGCCGCGTCGCACCTGGTGCTTGCCGATCGGTGAGGTCACCGAGTGGGCGAGCCTGAGATGAGCACGCGGCCGGTCGGGAGTGAGCCCCGCGAAGGCGCGCAGCACCGGCCGCAGGAACAGTTCGAACGAGACGAGCGCGCTCACCGGATTGCCGGGGAAGGCAAGGACCGGCACTGCGGTGGTGCCGGGGCCGAGAACGACCCGGCCGAGGCCCTGCGGACCGCCCGGCTGGATGGCGACCTTCACGAACCCGACGCCGCGCGATGCGAGTGCATCGCGCACCACCTCGAACGCTCCCGCGCTCACGCCGCCGGTCGTGACCACGAGATCGACCATGCCGGCCGAGCCCTCGAGTGCGGCGATGACGGCGTCGGGGTCATCGGGTGCAAGCGTGTCGCGCACGAGGGCACCCGCCTCTTCGAGCGCGGCTCGGAGCATCGAGGTGTTGGCGTCGTGGATCTGCCCGGGCGAGAGCGGCATGCCGGCAGGACGTAGCTCGTGGCCGGTCGAGAGCAGCAGCACGCTGATGCGGCGTCGCACCGCGACCTGAGTGATGCCGGCCGCGGCGAGCGTGCCGAGCTGAGCAGGGCCGAGCCGGGTGCCGGAGGGCAGCAGCACAGCGCCGCGCGCGACGTCGGTGCCGACCGCGCGCACGAAGGTGCCAGGAGCGACCGGGTGGGCGAATCGCACGGAGGTGCCGGGCGCTGCATCGCGCGTGCGGCCGCCGAGCCGGGGAAAGCGGGGCGGATCGGCGGCTTCGACCGGAACGACGGCGTCGGCGCCGTCGGGCACGGCTGCGCCGGTCATGACGGGTGACGCGGTGCCGGGGGCGTGCGTGCGGATCGGATCGCCCGCGGCGGTCGTTCTGCCGACCGGCAGCGCGACGGGCGTCTCGGGTCGAGCCGCCGCAAGGTCGGCCGAGGCGACCGCGTACCCGTCCATCTGCGAGTTCGCGAACGCGGGAAGGTCGTCTGGGGCGAGCACGTCGTGCGCGAGCACCCGGCCGTGCGCGCGTACGCGACTGTGCGGGCCCGAGACGGCATCGAGTGCGAGCACCTCTGCACCCTCCGCCGCCTCGAGCGATGCGTGCAGAATGGCGAGCAGTTCGCGCACCGCGCGCTGATGCTCGACGAAGGTGCGCATGTCGGCCACCGTGCTCAGCCGCCCGCGAACGGCGGCAGAATGTCGACCCGGTCGGCGAGCGGATGCCCCGCCTCGCGTCGCACCGTGCCGTCGACGAGGAACGAACCCGAGCGCAGCACCCGTTCCATCGGCGCGCCGTAGCGCGAGACGAGTTCGTCGCGCAGCGCCCCGAGCGTTGCCGTGCCACTGACTTCGAGCCGCTCTTCGTCGACGCCGGCCGCCTCTGCGGCCGCCGCGAAGTACCGAACGGTCACGAGCGCCATGACACTGATGCTACCCGCACCGTCCCGGGCCACGCTGTCGTGTGTTCAGGGGGAGAGTCGGGACGAAGTACGTCTAGCCAGCGGAAATCCGACTGCGCCGGCGGGTCGAGTTGCCTCCGATCCACAGCCCGATCAGCAGCATACCCACGAAGCCGTACTTCAACCGAGCCGCTGCTCACGGAACGCGTGGCGACCGCTGCTTCGCGATGCTCCTCCGCCCTCGACTTCGGGGCGCGTTCGTTCTGTCTGGGGCTACCGTTGAGGCATGGACGACACCCGGCCGGCGACGGCGGAGGACGTGCACGATCTGGCCGCGTCGATGCCCCACGTCGTTCTGTCTACCGGGCGGCTCGGCAATGCCGTGTACCAGGTCGGCAGCACGTCGTTCGTGTTCTTCCGGAACCCGCGTCCGGAGGTCGTGATCGCTGCGGCGGCCGCCGAAGTCGGCCCGTCGGTCGAGACCGAATGCACGGGCAGAGAACGGCTTCGCATCGATGAACTCAGCGCCGACCAGTTGCGCGCCGACCAAGTGCGCGCCGACCAGTTGCGCGCAGACGCGGCACGCGACCTGCTGCTCGACGGCACCCTCGACTTCCGAATCCACGCTGGCCGACGCGGTCTCGCAGGTGCGGCCGGTCGTTCACGTGACGGTTCCGGTGCTGAAGCTCGTGGGAGAGTCCGAGTCGCCCGGGATCCGTCCTGATCCAGCACGATTCAGTTCCGCACACACGCACCGAACGTAGAATTGCCGCATGCGCGCACGTCCGGCACCACTGGTCGAGCCGTCGGCACCGCTCGCCCCCGAGCGCATCGCGCGGTTCAGCCGGCAGATCATGCTGCCCGGCTTCGGCGAACTCGCGCAGCGCCGCCTCGCCGCAGCACGCGTGCTCGTCGTCGGTGCCGGCGGACTCGGCAGCGCGCTCGTGCCCTCCCTCGCGGGCGCGGGCGTCGGCACGCTCGGCCTCGCCGACGACGACATCGTCGAGCTCTCGAACCTGCACCGCCAGATGAGCCACGGCGTCGCCGACATCGGCCGGCTCAAGGTCGACTCGCTCGCCGACACCGTCGCCGCCATCGACCCGGAGTGCCGGGTCGTGCGCCACACCGAGCGGTTGAGCGCGGCGAACATGCGCGACATCCTCGCCGGGTACGACCTGGTCGTCGACGGCAGCGACAACTTTCCGACCCGCTATCTCACGAGCGACGCCGCCGTGCTCGAACGCAAGCCGCTCGTGTGGGGCGCGATCCTGCGGTACCACGGTCAGGTCGGCCTGTCATGGCACGAGCACGGCCCCACCTATCGCGACCTCTTCCCGTTGCCGCCGGCGCCCGACGAGGTGCTCTCGTGCGAGCTCGGCGGAGTGCTGCCGACCCTCTGCGCCACCGTCGGGGCTCTCATGGCGGGCGAGGTCGTCAAGCTCATCACCGGCATCGGTGAACCGCTGCTCGGCCGTGTGTCGACCGTCGACGCGCTCTCGGGTCGCAGCCGTGAGATCGAGTACGAAGCGATTGCGGATGCCCCGGCGATCACCTCGCTCGTCGACTACGAGCTGTTCTGCGGGGTCGACGACGCCGCGGCGCAGGCCGCCGCCGCATCCGTGCCGCCGATCTCGTCGGCCGAACTGCTGCGTCGCCTGCGAAGCGGCGAGCCCATGCACCTGATCGACGTGCGCGAGCCCGCCGAGGCGGCGTTGCGGCGCATCAGCGGCAGCGAGCTCGTGCCGCTCGGCGAGCTCGTCGGCGGCGCCGTACCCGGTGCCGGCGAGGGCGCCATCGTCGTCTATTGCGAATTCGATGTGCGGTCGCGCCGCGCAGCACGCCTGCTGCGCGAGCTCGGGCACGCCGACGTCGTGTACCTGGCCGGCGGCATCGACGCGTTCTCGTCGGTCGCCGGCGAGCTCGTGCACCGCTGACCACCTCCGACACCACCGCCAACTCCGACACTCCGACACCACAGCCACCACGCGAGAGGCACGCATGAACCCGAACGCCGCCGTCGTCACCACCGAGCCGATCGACGAGGCTGCCGTTCGTGCCGCGGTCGAAGCAGAGACGAGCGGCGCGGTGGTGATGTTCCACGGTGTCGTCCGCAACCACGACGGCGGCCGCGAGGTGCTCGCGCTCGACTACCGGGCGCATCCCGACGCCGAGCGGTTCCTCGCCGAGTGCGTGCGGCGCATCGCCGACGAGACCGGCGTCGCCGTCGCGGCCGCACACCGCACGGGTGAACTGCGCATCGGCGACGTCGCGCTCGCCGCCGCGGCATCCGCTGCCCATCGTGCCGCAGCCTTCGACGCGTGCCAGCGCCTCGTCGACCTGATCAAGCAACAGGTGCCCATCTGGAAACGCCAGCACTTCGCCGACGGCGCCTCGGAGTGGGTCGGGCTCTGAATCGTGCCTCGTTCGCGGTGAGGGCGGCCACGCGCGGCGACCCGGGGCGTCAACCGCCGGTCAACCGCCGAGGTACGACATCTCGGGCTTTCGGCGGGCGGTTCGCAGCTCTGGTGTGAGGCTCGCCCGCTCCTCGGAGTAGCGGTCGTCGCGTGCGCCCCAGATCGAGGCCATCGCCCGGGCGAGCCCATCATCGTCGACGCCCCCGCGAAGCAGCGCCCGCAGGTCGTGCCCTTCTGTCGCGAACAGGCACGTGAAGAGCTTGCCCTCGGTCGAGATGCGCGCACGGTTGCAGGTGCCGCAGAATGCATTCGTGACGCTCGAGATCACGCCGATCTCACCGCCCCCGTCGACGTAGCGCCAGCGCGCAGCGGTCTCGCCCGGCACCTGCGCACCGATCCGTTCGAGCGGGAGCTCGCGGTCGATCGTTTCGACGATCTCGGCCGAGGGCACGACCTCGTCGAGGCTCCAGCCGTTCGAGTTGCCGACATCCATGTACTCGATGAACCGCAGGCTGAACGGCGTTCCGTGGAAATGGCGCGCCATCGGCAACACTTCCCGGTCGTTCACCCCGCGCTTGACGACCATGTTGACCTTGATCGGCCCGAGTCCGGCGTCGTGCGCCGCGTGCAGACCCGCGAGCACGCGCGCCACCGGGAACCTCACGTCGTTCATCGCCTGGAACACGGCGTCATCGAGCGAGTCGACGGACACCGTCACCCGGGTCAGACCTGCTTCGCGCAGTGCCGCCGCCTTCACCGCGAGCGCCGCACCGTTGGTCGTCAGCGCGATCTCGAGCGGCCTGCCGTCGGGCGTGCGCAGCTCGGCGAGCGCGGCGACGAGGTCTTCGATGCCGCGTCGCAGCAGCGGCTCGCCGCCGGTGAGCCGCAGCTTCTCGACGCCGTTGGCCGCGGCCGCCCTGGCCAGGCGGGTGATCTCCTCGAAACTCAGCAGCTCATCGTGCTCGAGAAAGGCGTGGTCGCGACCGAAGACGGTCTTCGGCATGCAGTAGACGCAGCGGAAGTTGCACCGGTCGGTGACCGAGATGCGCAGATCTCGCAGCGGGCGATCGAGCCGGTCGGCCAGCCCCCCGGTCGACGGCAGGCGGCGCGCGCCGGCGGAGGTTCCGTCGCGGGAACGGGGCGTCTCGAGTGCAACGTCCGGGTTCACGATGGTCACCCCCTGTCCGTGGCGTCCACCGTAACACCGTCGGCGCCGCGGCCGGTTCAGGATCGGGCTCGCACCGAGACCTCCGAGGCCGGAACCGTGAACATGAGCCGGGCGTCGGTCGCGAGGTCGAGCGCGACGGCGGCGGCCGAGGGCACGTCGACCGCCAGCCGCGGGTACTCCGCGATGCCGATGCGCACGCCGCCGGGCACGGGCTGCAGTACCGCGACGGTGCCGATCCAGCGGTTGGCGGATGCCGCAGACTCGCCGGGCCCGGCAGGCGTCACATGCACCGAGCCCGGGCTGAACACCGCCGATGCCGGCGTGCCCGGTGCCGGTGGTGTGCCGGCGCCCCGGAGCGCGGGCGCCGCTTCGGCGCCCGACATGCTCGAGACGACGACCCCGTCGTCGTCGACCGAACCGATGACGAGGTTCACGCCGGCGAGTGCCGCCACGAACCCGGTCGCCGGGTGTCCGAGCACCTCGGCCGTCGTGCCCCGCTGCACGATGCGTCCGTCGTGCAGGATCGCGGCCCGATCTGCGAGCACGATCGCGTCGAGCGGATCGTGGGTGACGAGCAGGATCGGGATCGGCGTCGGCCACGGCCGATCGGTCAGAAGCGCCCGCATGGCGGCAGCGGTCTCGACGTCGAGCGCCGCGAAGGGTTCGTCGAGCAGGAGTACCTCCGGGCGCGCGGCGAGCGTGCGGGCGAGGGCCACGCGCTGCTGCTGACCGCCCGAGAGCGCTGCCGGGCGTCGCGCCGCGAGTTCCGGCGACCCCACGCGTTCGAGCCAGCGCCTCGCCGTCTCTCGCGACGCCTGCACGCCGGCACCCTGGGCGCGCGGTCCGAACGCGACGTTGTCGAGTGCGCTCAGGTGCGGGAACAGCATCGGCTGCTGGCCGAGCAGGCCGACTCGGCGGTCCTCCGGCGGGATGTGGCGCAGCGCACGACCCGGTTCGGCGTCGCTGAGTTCACGACCGTCGACGTGCACCGAACCCCGACTCGGCGCGAGCTGGCCCGCGATGGTCTGCAGCAGCGTGGTCTTTCCCGAACCGTTCGGGCCGAGCACCGCGAGCGTCTCGCCCGGTGCGACCTGCAGTGAGACGTCGAGCGAGAAGTCGCCGAGCCGGGTCGTGACGGCGGCGACGAGCCCTGCGGATGCCGCTGCGTCGCTCATCGCGCGGCATCTTCACGCCAGCCGCGCATCACGAGGAGCACTGCGACCGCGACGACGATGAGCATGAGCGAGAGGGCGATCGCCGTGTCTTCGCTGACGCCCGATCCGTTGAACGCCGTGTAGATCGCGAGCGGCATCGTGCGAGTCGTGCCCGCCGCATTGCCGGCGAAGAGCGCGGTCGCACCGAATTCGCCGAGCGCCCGGGCGAAGCAGAGCACGGTTCCGGCGAGGATGCCCGGGCCCACGAGCGGCAGGGTGATGCGCCGGAACACCGTCGACCGGCTGGCGCCGAGCCTTGCGGCGACGACCTCGAACCCGGTGCCCGCGGTGCGCAGCGCACCCTCGACGGAGATCACGAGGAACGGCAGCGCGACGAACGCCTGCGCGATCACCACGGCGGCGGTCGTGAACGGCACTCGAACGCCCGCCACCTCGAGCACTCCGCCGAGCAGGCCGTTGCGCCCGAGCAGCGCGAGCAGCGCGATGCCCCCGACGAGCGGCGGCAGCACGAGCGGCAGCGTCGCGAGCGTGCGCAGCACGGCGGCCACCCCACGCGAGGCGCGGGCGATGACGACGGCGAGCGGCACCCCGAGCACGATGCACACGAGGGTCGCGACGCTCGCCGTCGTGAGCGAGAGGGTGAGCGCCTCGAGCGCGGCGGGGGAGGTGACGGCGGCCGGCACTCCGGCCCAGTCGAGTCGCACGAGCAGGGCGAGCAGCGGAAGCACCAGGAGGGCGGCACCGAGCGCCGCCGGCACCGAGAGCCAGACCGGGAACCCGGTGCCGGAGACGCGCCGCGGTGCTGCCGTCGGCGCCTGCCGTTCGCGCGGCGGGTCGTCGACGACGGTCACGGACTGCCGAACCCGAACGAGGCGAGCACCTTCGCTCCGTCGGCGGAGTGTACGAACTCGATGAACGCGCGTGCGGCCTCGGGATTCGCCGCGTCTTCGAGTGCGGCGATCGGGTAGACGTTCGTCGCGGCATCCGCACCCTCGATCGGAATGCCGTCGACCTCGCCATCCGCCGCCGTGATGTCGGTGACGTAGACGAGTCCGGCGTCTGCCTCGCCCGTGCGTACCTTCGTGAGCACCGCGCTCACGTTCTGCTCTTCGCTCGCGGGGGTCAGGGTGATGCCGGCGAGCTCGATGAGTGTGGCGGCCGCGTTGCCGCAGGGCACCTCGGGTGCGCAGACCACGACGAGCGGGTCTGCGGTCGCTGCATCGTCGAGGTCGTCGAGGCTCTCGATGCCGAGCGGGTTGCCGGGTCTCACGGCGATCTCGAGCACGTTGGTCGCGAATGCTTCGGGCTCGCCGGCGATGAGGCCCGCGTCATCGACCTTCGCGAGGTTCCGCTCGTCAGCCGAAGCGAACACGTCGGCGGCGGCGCCCTCGATGAGCTGGACGGCGAGGGTGGATGAGCCGTCGTAGGTGATGGGTGCGACGTCGAGGGAGGGGTGGCGCGCTTCGAACTCCGCCGCGAGTTCGTCGAATGCGCCGCCGAGCGAGGCGGCGGCGAAGATCGTGAGCTCGCCGCGCAGCTCGGTGGTGGAGCCCGTCGCATCGGACGGTCCGTCCGCGCCGGCGGACGAGTCGGTTGCCGTACCCGCGCCGGCCGCGCAGCCTCCGAGGGTCAGCGCGACGAGGGCGGCCGACGCGATGAGCGCGAGCGGATGGAACGCCTGCCGGCTCATGCGCGGGTGTCCTGCTCGGTCTCGAGGATGACCATCGTGGCCTTGACCACCGCGACCCCCTTCGAGCCGACCTCGAGGCGCAGCTCACGGGCGGCCTCCGCCGACATGAGGGAGACGACCCGATGCGGCCCGCACTGCAGCTCGACCTGGGCCATGAGGCCGTCGATCTCGACGCGGGTGACGAGGCCGACGAACCGGTTGCGCGCGCTTCGGCGAACACTGCTGCGATCGGTCGGGGCCGTGTTCGCAGCGATCTCGGTGGCGCGCGCCGCGAGCTCGTCTCCGGCGACGACCTGGCGCCCCGCGGCATCCTTCTCGGCCCGAAGCAGGCCTTCGTGCACCCACCTGCGCACGGTGTCATCGCTCACGCCGACGAGCGAGGCCGCTTCACTGATCCGATACTGCGTCATGAATTGGACGATAGTTCCGCGAACGCGGAACTGCAAGCAGGTTCTCGTCGTTCGCACCATCAGGGCTGAGCGAGCCGGACGCCCGGCTGTTACGGTCGAAAGTCAGGCGAGACGGCGAGGAGGCACCGAATGGATCCGTTCGACACCGAGGCCGCTCGGCAGACTCCGGCGGCCATTCCCGACGCCGGGGTCGCGGCCGGCCACCTCGACCGTGCGGTCGAACTCGCCACCGAGAACGTGCGCCGGAGCGGAGGGCCGTTCGGTGCCATCGTGGTCTCGGCCGACGGGCAGATCTTCGAGGGCGTCAACCGGGTCACCGCGAACCTCGATCCCACCGCGCACGCGGAGATCTCGGCGATCAGGGCGGCATGCCAGGGCCTCGACACCTTCGATCTCAGCGGCGCCACGCTCTTCACGAGCTGCGAGCCGTGCCCGATGTGCCTGGCGGCCTCGCTGTGGGCCCGCATCGATCGCATCTTCTTCGCCGCGGATCGGAACGATGCCGCGGAGGCGGGCTTCGACGATGCGGCGTTCTATCGCTACTTCGAGGGCGGCGCCGAGGAACGGAACGTGATGCCGGTCGCGAGCCTCGATCTCGGTGATGCACGGCGCGTCGCGCCGTTCACCGAGTGGAGCCGCACCACCTCGCGGATCGAGTACTGACGCTGCGAGGGTGTCAGTCGGTCATCGGCTGCACGTCGCCCGGATCCGGTTGCGCGATGAGCTGGAGAAGTCGCGCCGCGACGCTCACCGCGATCGTCGCGGGGGCCTTTCCGGCGACCTCCGGGATGCCGATCGGTGTCTCCACGCGTGCGAGGGCCGTTTCGTCGTGGCCGAGGTCGAGAAGCTGCGTGCGGAATCGTGCCCATTTCGAGTGCGAGCCGATGAGGCCGATCGACCCCAGGGCCGCGTGCCGCAGCGCGGTGTCGGTGATCGCGAGGTCTTCGACGTGATCGTGCGTCATGATCAGCACGTGCGCGCCAGGCGGCAGCAGGGCCAGCCCGGCCTCGGGAACGGGCTCATGGTGGAGGTGCACCGAGGCGACGGCGTCGCCGAGGATGCCCGAGACGCCCGGCACGCCGAGCCGCTCAGGTGCGAGCATCTCGCTTCTGGAATCGACGAGGTGGAGTTCGAGTTCCTGGCGGCCGAGGATGCGGGCGAGTTCGATCCCGACGTGACCGACGCCGAACACGGCGACCGACGCCGCGACCGGCACGGGTTCCAGCAGCATGGTGACCTCTCCTCCGCAGCATTGCACGCCGTAGTCCGTCGTCGTCTTGTCGCTGAGTGTCATCGTCAGCAACTCCGGCTCCGCGGCCGCGGCGGCGAGCATCTCACGAGCGCGGTCGGTCGCGGTCTGCTCGAGGTTGCCGCCGCCGACCGTGCCGTGCACCGCATCGGGCGCGACGACCATCTTCGCCCCGCCGTTGCGTGGGGCATGACCGCGCACCATGGCCAGCGTCACGATCACCGCGGGCGTCCGTTCGTCGCGGAGACGCTGCAGGGCGTCGAGCCAGTCCATGGCGCCCCCGGCTAGGGCCCGGTCGTGCCGGCGGGGACGAGCCCGGGTGCGCGCTCGTCGCCGGCCCTGTCGTGCGGATCGGGGCCGGCCGCAGCGTCGGCGGCCGCGGCGCGTGCGGCCTCGATGGCCCAGAAGATCTGCTCGGGCGTCGCAGGCGAGCCGAGTTCGACGCTCCAGCCGGCTGGGCCGAACTCGCCGACCGCCGCGCGGATCGCCTCGCGCGCGCTGAACGCGAGCATCAAGGGCGGCTCGCCGACGGCTTTCGAGCCGTAGACCACACCGTCTTCGCGGGCGTTCTCGAAGAGATCGACGTTGAACTGCCCGGGCATCTCCGAGAAGCTCGGCAGCTTGTAGGTGCTCGCCGACTGGGTGAGCAGTCGTCCGCGCTGCTCGCCGTCGGACTCGTCCCAGCGAAGCTCCTCGAGCGTGAGCCATCCGACTCCCTGCACATACGCGCCCTCGATCTGGCCGACGTCGACCATCGGCGAGAGCGAGTCGCCGACATCGTGCACGATGTCGACGCGGCGCAACCGGAGCGCCCCCGTGAAGCCGTCGATCTCGACCTCGGTGACGGCGGCTCCGTACGCGAAGTACTTGAACGGCGAGCCCCGCATCAGTTCGGGGTTCCAGTGCAGCCCCTCGGTTCGGTAGTAGCCGGTCGCCGACAGCTGCACGCGCTGCAGGTACGCTTCGTTCGCGACCTCGGCGAACGTGAGGCGTTCGTCGAAGCGGCCGAGCGCGGTCACGAACCCGCCCTCGAACCGCACGTCCCGTTCATCGACTCCGAGGAGCCTGCCCGCGACGGCCGCCATACGACCGCGAATCTGCTCGCAGGCGTCTTTCACGGCGCCGCCGTTGAGGTCGGAACTCGAGGAGGCGGCGGTGGCAGAGGTGTTCGGCACCTTGTCGGTGCGGGTCGGGGCGAGCCGAACCTGCTCGAGCCGGAGGCCGAGCGCCGTCGCCGCGACCTGCAGCATCTTGGTGTGCAGGCCCTGGCCCATCTCGGTACCGCCGTGGTTGACGAGCACCGAGCCGTCTTTGTAGACGAGCACGAGGGCGCCGGCCTGGTTGAACGTGGAGAAGTTGAACGAGATGCCGAATTTCACCGGGGTGATCGCGATCCCCCGCTTCGTTTCGGCGGTCGCCGCATTGAACGCGGCGACCTCACCCCGTCGTGCGTCGAGATCGCTCTCGGCGACCAGCCGGCTCCAGATCGCCCCGAGCCGTTCGGCGTCTTTCACCGGCTGTCCGTACGGAGTGCTCTGGCCCGGCCGGTAGAAGTTCTTCCGCCGCAGCTCTGCCGGGTCGATGCCGAGCACCGGGGCAGTGCGGCCGAGGATGTCCTCGATGAGGAACATGCCCTGCGGTCCGCCGAAACCGCGGAAGGCGGTCTGCGAGGTCTTGTTCGTCTTCGCGATGCGGCCGCGTACATGCACGTTCGGAATCCAGTACGCGTTGTCGAAGTGGCAGAGCGCGCGCCCGAGCACCGGCTCCGAGAGATCGATGCTCCATCCGCCGTCGGAGGTGAGGGTGGCGTCGAGCGCCTGGATCATCCCGTCTTCTGAGAACCCCGCCTTCCAGGTGATGTGGAAGGGGTGACGCTTGCCCGTCATGGTGATGTCCTGCGTGCGGTTCAGTCGCAGGCGCACCGGTCGCCCGGTGAGCTTCGCACCGAGCGCGGCGATCGCAGCGAACCCGTGGGGCTGCATCTCTTTGCCGCCGAACGCGCCGCCCATGCGGAGGGACTGCACGGTGACCCGATTCGACGGCACGTCGAGCACGTGCGCGACGATCTCCTGCGTCTCGGACGGGTGCTGCGTCGAGCACTGCACGAAGTACTGGCCCTCGGAATCGAGGACGGCGAGCGAGGCATGCGTCTCGAGGTAGAAGTGCTCCTGGCCGCCGACCTCGCAGACGCCCTCGAAGACGTGGGCCGAGCCCGCCATCGCCCCCGATGCATCGCCGCGAACGACCGTGCGCGCGGTGCCCTGGAACGAATCGGCGGCGATCGCCTCGGCCACGGTGATGCACGAGGGCAGCGCCTCGTACGCGACCCGCACTGCCTCGGCACCGAGTCGCGCCGCCTCCGGCGTCTCGCCGAGCACCCAGACGAGGGCGTGACCCGTGTACATCGCCTCGCTCGGGAAGAGCGGTTCGTCGTGCCTGATGCCGGCATCGTTGACACCGGGCACATCGCCCGCCGTGAGCACGCGAACGACGCCGGGCACCTCGTAGGCGGGGGAGACGTCGACGCTCACGCTGGCGTGCGCCTCGGTCGACTGCACCGGCCAGGCGGTGAGCACGCCTGCGGTCTTCGCGGCGAGATCGTCGGTGTACATCGCCGCTCCGGTGACGTGCAGTGCCGCGCTCTCGTGGGCGGTGCGGAGGCCGACGACGGGATTGGCCGGGCGGTCGGCGAGCGAGCTCATGCCGGAACCTCCCTCGATGCGATGAGCGTGGTGCTGTACACCTTCAACAGCGCGTTGCCGAGCATGAGCGAGCGGTACTCGCTCGACGCACGGTGATCCGAGATCGGTGTGCCCTCGGCCCGCAGCACCTTCGAGGCGGCGCGAACGGTGGTGAGGCTCCATGGCCGGCCGACGAGTGCCGCTTCCGTGGCGCGGGCGCGCAGGGGCGTTGCGGCAACCCCGCCGAGACCGACGCGTGCAGCGGTGACCACTCCATCGTCGACGTCGAGCGCGAAGGCTGCGGCGACGCTCGAGATGTCGTCGAACCGCCGCTTGGCGATCTTGTGGAACGCGGCGATGCCGGCGAGCGGCAGCGGGATGCGCACCGAGCGGATGATCTCATCGGGTCGGCGCAGCGTCTGACGGTAGCCGGTGAAGTACTCGGCGAGGTCGACCTCGCGCTCACCGCTGCGGGAAGCGAGCACGAGGCGTGCGCCGAGGGCGAGGAGCGCGGGCGGGGCGTCGCCGATCGGCGACCCCGTACCGAGGTTGCCGCCGAACGTCGCGCGATTGCGGATGAGCCGCGACGCGAACTGGGGGAGGAGTTGCGCGAGCATCGGCACGCGCCCGTCGAGTCGGCGTTCGACCTCGGAGAGCGTGAGGGCCGCCCCGATCTCGATCACCTCGCTGCCGACCACGAGCGCCCGCAACTCGTCGAGATGCTCGATCGCGACCACGAGCGCCGGGCGGAGTCCGCGGAGATTCACCTCGACACCGAGATCGGTGGACCCCGCGACGAGCACCGCCTCGGGTTCGTCGCGGAGCACGTCGACGGCCTCGTCGAGGCTCGCCGGGCGCAGGAACCGGCCGCCGCCGGATCGGACGTCGGTCGGCACGGCGACGGGCGCGGGCGCGGCACGGCGCGCGGCCAGGTCGTCGTCTGCGGCCGGAGAGCCGAGCGCGTACGCGGCATCGCGGATCGGACGGTAGCCGGTGCACCGGCAGAGGTTGCCGCTGAGGGCGTGCAGGTCGAATCCGTTGGGCCCGAGCTCCTCGTGCGCTTCGCCGGTGCTCACGGGGGCCCGACCGGCACGGTAGTACTCGTCGGCCATGCTGCAGGCGAACCCGGGGGTGCAATACCCGCACTGCGAGCCGCCGGCTTCGGCGAGCCTCTCCTGCACCGGGTGCAATGCCTCGGGCGAGCCGAGGCCCTCGGCGGTGACGATCTCCTGCCCGTTCAGGGCGGCGGCGGGCACCAGGCAGGCGTTCACGGCGGTCCAGGCCGTGCCGCCCCGGTCGTCGGGCGTGGCGAGCAGCATCGCGCAGGCGCCGCACTCGCCCTCGGCGCAGCCCTCTTTGCTGCCCGTCAGCCCGGTATCGCGCAACCAGTCGAGTGCCGTCGTATGCGCGGCGGCGAGGAGGGGCCGTCGCAGACCGTTGACGGTCACGGCGACGTCATCCATGGTCGTACCCCTCTGCGGCGCCGCGCTGCGCTGCGCCTGCCACCGGGTCGCGTCCGGCGTCCGGTGGTTCGAGTCTACGCGTCGACTCCGGCAGACCCGGGAGCTCCCGAGCGTCGCCGTGCCACGAGACATTGCGGCCATGTCGCCGACACCGCGAAGATGAAGGGTATGCGGGGCGCCTCGGTATCAGCGCTTCGCCGCGAGCCACGAAGGAGTGGAACCGCATGACCTGCCACCTCACCGTGCCCGCGCTCACCGTGATCGCGCTCATCGTGCCCGCCCCGACCGTGCCGGCCCCGACCGTGCGCGCCGCCGAGGGACTCGGCTGAGCGATGGCCCACATCCGCAGCGCACGCGCCGCTCCCGCTCCTCGCACCGCACTCACGGCGGCCGATCTCGCCTCGGTCGACCGCCGCCTCGCCTCGACCGACGCGCTCCTGGCGACCGCCTACCCGGGCGACGACGGCTCACGGCAGCCGGTGCACACCGTCTACGTGCCGGCCGACCGGTACGACGCCGGACTTCCGGCCGATTGGGGCGTCGCCGCGCTCGCCGCTGTCGAGTCCGTGGGCGGTCTCGAAGCGCTCGCCGCCCGAGTCGGCCTCGACCCGGAGCTGGCCGGCACCGTCGCGGCCGACGTGCGCGACAAGCTCGAACGGGAACCCATCGAAGACCTCCGCCTCGACTTCGAGGACGGCTACGGCGATCGCGGCGACGAGGTCGAGGACGCCGACGCGTGGCGCATGGCGGAACGCGTCGCGGCGGCCGTAGGAGCGGGTCTCGCCCCGCCCTTCATCGGCGTGCGCATCAAGGGCTTCGAAGCGTCGGCGCGGGCGCGCGGCATCCGCACCCTCGATCTCTTCGTGGGCACGCTCCTCGCGCGCGGCGAATTGCCCGACGGGCTCGTGATCACCCTGCCGAAGGTCTCGACGGTCGCGCAGGTCGAGGCGATGGCCGAGGTCGCGGCAGCGCTCGAGCGTGTGCACGGGCTGCCCGACGGCCGGCTCCGCTTCGAAGTGCAGGTCGAGACCCCCCAACTGGTGCTCGGCCCCGATGGCGTCGCGCCACTCGCCCGGTTGCCGCTCGCCGTGCCCGGTCGCATCAGCGCGCTGCACTACGGCACCTACGACTACAGCGAGGCGCTGGCGATCTCGGCGGCGAACCAGTCGTTGGATCATCCCGTCGCCGACCACGCGAAGGAGGTCATGCAGCTCGCGGTCGCGGGCACCGGCATCCGGCTCTCCGACGGCTCGACCAACATCCTCCCGATCGGCGACCGGGCCGGCGAAGCCTGGCGCCTCCACGCCCGCCTCGTGCGCCGGTCGCTCGACCGCGGCTTCTACCAGGGCTGGGACCTCCACGCGCACCAGCTGCCGACCCGGTTCATCGCGACCTACGCGTTCTACCGGGAAGGGTATGCCGCGGCATCCGTGCGCCTGCGCGACTACCTCGAGAGCACGCCAGGTGCGGTGCTCGACGAACCGGCCACCGCCCGCGCGCTCGCGGGCTTCGTGCTGCGCGGCGTCGAGTGCGGGGCGCTCCCCGGATCCGGCGTCGTCGCCGACCTCGGTATCGATCGACACGCGCTCACCGTGCTCGCCCATCCGAAACTCGCGAAGGGCTGAACGGATGCCCCGCCCCGACGACAAGGAAACCGCATGAGCTACTTCACCCCGCAGGGCGGGCTGCCCGCCCAGACCGAACTCCTCACCGATCGCGCGATCGTGAAGGAGGCCTACACGGTCATTCCGAAGGGGGTGCTCCGCGACATCGTGACGAGCAGGCTGCCGGGCTTCACCTCGACGCGGTCGTGGATCATCGCACGGCCGATCGAGGGATTCGCGACGACCTTCTCGCAGCTGATCGTCGAGATCGGGCCGGGCGGCGGGGCCGAGCAACCCGAACGGGAGGCCGGTGTCGAGGGCGTCGTGTTCGTCACGGCCGGTTCGCTGACGCTCGCGCTCGACGGGATTCGGCACGTGCTGCAGCCGGGCGGCTACGCCTATCTCGCGGCCGGTGCGACGTGGTCGCTCGCGAATGAGGGTGCCGGGGTGACGAGCTTCCAGTGGATCCGGAAGGCCTACGAGCCGGTCGACGGCATCGCACCGCCCTCGTCGTTCGTCGCCCGCGACCAGGACATCGAGCCGCGTGAGATGCCGGGCACGAACGGGGCATGGGCGACGACCCGCTTCGTCGATCCCGACGACCTCGCGCACGACATGCACGTCAACATCGTGACGTTCGAGCCGGGCGGAACGATCCCGTTCGCAGAGACGCACGTGATGGAGCACGGGCTCTTCGTGCTCGAAGGCAAGGCCGTCTACCGACTGAACGACGACTGGGTCGAGGTCGAAGCGGGCGACTTCATGTGGCTTCGAGCGTTCTGCCCGCAGGCGTGTTACGCGGGCGGCCCCGGTCCGTTCCGCTACCTGCTCTACAAAGACGTGAACCGGCAGATCCGGCTCACATGAGTCGCGCGGAGGGTGCGGAGATGCCGGATGATTCCTTCGTCGCGTCAGCGGGGTCGATCGAGACCTTCGATCTCGTCGTCCGAGGCGAACGCGTGCTGCTCGGCGAGGAGTTCTCGCCGGCCGAGGTCGCTGTGCGGGGCGGCGTCATCGCGCGCATCGCGCCGTCGGGCACCGGGCTGAGGGCGCCGGAGACCGTACAGCTCGCCGCCGACGAGGTGCTGATCCCCGGCCTCGTCGACACGCACGTGCACGTGAACGAGCCCGGCCGCACCGAGTGGGAGGGCTTCGTCTCGGCGACGCGTGCGGCTGCGGCGGGAGGGGTGACGACCATCATCGACATGCCGCTCAATTGCGATCCGCCGACCACTTCGGTCGCCGCGCTCGATGCGAAGCGTCGCGCAGCCGCCGGGCAGATCCTCGTCGACGTCGGGTTCTGGGGCGGGGTCGTGCCGGGAAACCTCGCCGAGCTCGGGCCGCTCGACGACGCAGGGGTCTTCGGGTTCAAGTGCTTTCTGCTCGACTCCGGCGTCGAGGAGTTCCCCGCGATCACGGCCGACGAGATGGAGGCCGCGATGACGGAGCTCGCCAGGGCCGGCTCGCTCCTCAACGTGCACGCCGAAGACGCGCACCTGATCGACGCGGCACCGCATCCGCACAGCACCCGGTACGCCGACTTCCTCGCCTCGCGACCCCGCGAAGCGGAAGACACCGCGATCGCCGCCGTGATCGAGCGCGCTGCGCGCACAGGCGTGCGCGCGCACGTGGTGCACCTGAGCTCCGCGGACTCGCTCGGCCGCATCGCGGAGGCCAAGCGTGCCGGGGTGCGACTCACGGTCGAGACGTGCCCGCACTACCTGACCCTCACCGCCGAAGAGATCCCGGCCGGGGCCACGGCGTTCAAGTGCTGCCCGCCGATCCGCGAAGCTGCCAATCGCGACGCCCTCTGGGAGGGGCTCGAGTCGGGCGTGATCGACTTCATCGTCTCCGATCACTCACCCGCGCCGCCCTCGATGAAAGACCCGGGTCACGGCGACTTCGCCCCGGCCTGGGGCGGAATCGCCTCGCTCCAGCTCGGTCTCGCCCTCGTCTGGAGCGAGGCTCGCAGGCGCGGCATCCCGCTCCAGCGGGTCGTGGAATGGATGTCGGGAGCACCGGCGCACCGGGCCGGACTCACGGGCAAGGGCCGCATCGCCGAAGGCGCCGCGGCCGACCTCGCCGTCTTCGCACCCGACGAGACCTTCACCGTGAACGCCGCCGCGCTCGAGCACCGCCACCCCGTGTGCCCGTACGACGGGCGCGACCTCTCGGGTGCGGTGCGGACGACCCTGCTCGCGGGACATCCGATCGACCGGAACGTCGCGCGCGGCCGGCTGCTGCGCAGAGAGAGGATCGAGTGATGCGGCTCGAAGAGTTCAACGCGCTCGATCGCCCGACGGCGATCGAGGCGCTCCGTCCGTGCCTCGACGTTCCGCGCTGGGGCGAAGCGATCGCCGACGGCCGCCCGTATGGTTCGACCGACGAGCTCGTGGAGGCGGCCGGAGTGGCGGCGTCGCCGCTCAGTCCTGAGGAGGTGGAGGGCGCGCTCGTGCACCATCCGCCCATCGGCCGACGGCCCGGAGGTGAGACCGCCGAAGCGCGGATGTCGCGCGGCGAGCAGGCGGGCGTCGACCCGGCAGACTCCGCCGTCACTGCGGCGCTCGCCGCCGGAAACCTCGCGTACGAGGAGAAGTTCGGGCGGGTCTTCCTGATCCGCGCCGCGGGCAGATCCGCGAGCGAGATACTCGAGGTGCTCGGCGAGCGCCTCGCGCACTCGTCAGCAGAGGAAGATGCCATCGTCGCCGAGCAGTTGCGTGAGATCGCCGCGCTCCGGCTGAAGGGACTCGTGACCGCATGACCACTTCCCAGATCACGACGCACGTGCTCGACGCGACGGTCGGCCGCCCCGCCGTGGGCGTTCCCGTCGAGTTGTCCGTTCGCGAGGCATCCGATTGGGTGCGCATCGGCGCGGGTGTCACCGACGACGACGGCCGGGCGACCGGCCTCGGCCCGGCCTCGGTGCCCCCTGGCGAGTACCGCCTGCACTTCGATACCGGCGCGTTCTTCGCCGCGAGTGGCACCGACACGTTCTATCCCGAGGTCGTGCTCCACTTCGAGGTCGCCGAGGCGGGCCGGCACTACCACGTGCCGCTCCTGCTCAGCCCCTTCGCGTATTCGACGTACCGAGGAAGCTAGGCACCCGCGAATGGAGACCCCGAATGGAGACTCGATGACCGACCGCAAGATCGTCCTCGGACCGAACCGGTACGGCAAGGCCGAGGTTCGCGTCGTGAAGGTGACCCGCGACACCGACCGTCATGAGATCGAAGACCTCAGCGTCACGTCGCAGCTTCGCGGCGACTTCGCTGCGGCGCACCTGTCGGGCGACAATGCGCACGTGGTTCCGACCGATACGCAGAAGAACACGATCTTCGCGTTCGCGCGCGACGGAGTCGGCTCGCCCGAGGCCTTCCTGCTGCGTCTCGCCGACCACTTCACCTCTTCGTTCGACTGGGTGAGCGGTGGCCGCTGGCAGGCCGAGAGCTACGCCTGGCAACGCATCGAGGCGCACGGTGAACCGCACGACCATGCCTTCGTGCGCTCTGGTCGGGAGACGCGCACCGCCCTCGTCGTCGTTGACGACGGCGAACGGCACGTGCTCGGCGGGCTCGAGGGGCTCACGGTGCTGAAGACCACGCAATCGGGCTTCGAGGGCTTTCCCCGAGATCGGTACACCACCCTGCAGGAGACGGGCGACCGAATCCTCGCAACGGATGTCGCGGCCCGCTGGCGTTACGTCGGCGCCGAAGTCGACTTCAACGCCGTCTACGACAGTGTGCGGGGGCTGCTGCTCGAGGCGTTCGCCGAGCGGTACTCGGCCGCCCTGCAGGCGACGCTCTTCGAGATGGGCACCCGGGTGCTCGAGGTGCACCCCGAGATCGCCGAGATCCGGTTCTCGATGCCGAACAAGCACCACTTCGTGGTCGACCTCAGCGGGTTCGGCCTCGACAACCCGAACGAGGTGTTCTACGCCGCCGACCGGCCGTACGGGCTCATCGAAGCGGCCGTCACGCGCGAGGGGCTCGCGCCCGCGCCCTTCGCGTGGGAGGGCGTCGACGGATTCTGCTGATCGGGTGGCGCGAGGCATCCGCTCTTCGACGAATGATGCCGCGCATCGACGAACGATGCCGGCCACGCTACCGTCGAGACATGCGCATCCTCCTCGTCGGCGCCGGGGGCGTCGGTGACGCCATCGCCAAGATCGCCGCCCGCCGTGATTTCTTCGAGCTGCTCGTGATCGCCGACTACGACGAGTCGCGTGCCGAGCGCACCCTCGCGTGGATCCGCGGTCGGCACGGCGACGAGGTCGCGGCGCGGTTCGACACCGCGCAGATCGACGCCGGCGACCCCTACGTCGTCACGGCGGTCGCACTCGAGTACGGTGCGACCCACGTGATGAACGCCGTGGAGCCGAAGTTCGTGCCCTCGATCTTCGCCGGTGCACTCGCCGCGGGCGCCGACTACCTCGACATGGCGATGAGCCTTTCAGAACCGCATCCGAGCGAGCCGCACTCGCTCACGGGCGTGAAGCTCGGCGACGACCAGTTCGCGCAGGCGGGCGACTGGGAGGCCGCAGGGCGGCTCGCCCTCGTCGGCATGGGTGTCGAGCCCGGGCTCTCCGACGTGTTCGCACGCTACGCCGCCGACCGGCTCTTCAGCGAGATCGACGAGCTCGGTGTGCGTGACGGCGCGAATCTCGTGGTCACCGACGAGGAGGGCACTGAGATCTTCGCCCCGTCGTTCTCGATCTGGACGACGATCGAGGAATGCCTGAATCCGCCCGTGATCTGGGAGAAGCACGCCGGGTGGACCACGACCCCGCCGTTCTCCGAGCCGGAGGTGTTCGACTTCCCCGAGGGCATCGGCCCTGTCGAGTGCGTCAACGTCGAGCACGAGGAGGTGCTGCTCATGCCGCGCTGGATCGATGCGAAGCGCGTGACCTTCAAGTACGGACTCGGCAGCGAGTTCATCAACGTGCTGCAGGTGCTGCACCGGCTCGGTCTGGATTCGGTGAGCCCGGTGGCGGTGCGCAGCGACGACGGGCGGGTGCACGTGGCCCCGCGCGACGTCGTCGCCGCGACGCTGCCCGAACCGTCGAGCATCGGTCCGCGGATGACGGGCAAGACGTGCGCCGGGGTCTGGGTCACGGGCACCGGGGCCGACGGCGCCCCGCGCGAGGTCTACCTGTACCACGTCTCCGACAACGAATGGACGATGCGCGAGTACGAGAGCCAGTGCGTCGTCTGGCAGACCGCCCTGAACCCGGTCATCGCCCTCGAACTGCTCGCCGGCGGCGTGTGGGCCGGCCGCGGCGTGCTCGGCCCTGAGGCGTTCGACGCGGTGCCGTTCCTCGAGCTCATGGCACGGCCCGAGGCCGAAGGCGGGTACGGCCAGGCCTGGGGCATGGAGGATCGGGCGGCGTGATCGAGCCGCGTCGGAGTGCGCCTGCGCCCGCGTGGCCTGCGGCAGTCGAGCTTGCGGATGCCGCGGCCGCGCGTGCGGGTGTCGTCACCCGATCGGCGGCGGGCGCCGAACTGGGCCGGGTGCTCGCCCGGTTCGAGGCGACGTGGGGCGCAGGGCGAGGGCCCGACCGGTCGATGCTGCAGGCGATCGCGCACGCGGGCAACACGATCCTCGTCGCCGTACCCGCTGCCGAGATCGGAACGGATGTCTCGGTGCTCGGCGCCACCCTCGGCTTCCTCGGTTGGGAGGAGGGCCTCCACCTGCATTCCCACATGAACGCCGTCGACCCTTCAGTGCGGGGCCGCGGCATCGGGGTCGCCCTGAAACTGCGCCAGCGCGCTCTCTGCCTCGAGCGCGGCATCGACGAGATGCGGTGGACCTACGATCCGCTCATCCGCCGCAACGCCCACATGAACCTCGTGCGGCTCGGCGCCGAGGTCGCGGCCTTCCGCCCTGACTTCTACGGCCGCCTCGACGACCGCATCTCGGGCGCCGACCGCAGCGACCGATTCGAGGTGCGGTGGCGCCTCGATTCTCCGCGCACGCGGCGCGCACTCGCCGGCCGGCCCCAGCCGGACTGGTCGTCGCACGGCGGCCTGGCGCTCGTCGCGGACTTCGAGCAGGTGCGAGCGGATGCCCCGGCTGAGGCCGCACGTCTGCGCGAACGCGCGCACGAGTCCTTCGCCGCGCTCGACGCGGCACGGCTGCGCCCCGAGGTGGGTGCGACGGGCGACTACGTCTTCACGAACGACGATCCCGATCGGGAGGCATCATGACCGGCCAGGCCCAGACGCACGCGGCGCCGACATCCTCGGCGCCGCGCATCGAGGCGATCGAGCTGCATCGCATCGAGGTGCCGCTCGTGCGTGCGTTCGAGACGAGCTTCGGCCGGGAGACGGAGCGCGAGGCGCTGCTCGTGCGGGTGCGAACCGACGCCGGCGACGGCTGGGGCGAGTGCGTCGCCGGCCGCGACCCATTCTACTCGGCCGAGTACGTCGACGGAGCGGCATCCGTCGTCGAACGCTACCTCGCTCCGGCGCTGCTCGACGCACGCGGTACGACGGCTCCCGCGCGCGACGACTCCCGATCGGCGGGCGTGCCGCTCGCGGCATCCGTGGCACCGACGCTCGCCTTCGTCGCCGGCCACCGCATGGCGAAGGGCGCCCTCGAGGCCGCCGTGCTCGACGCCGAACTGCGGTCGCAGGGGCGTTCGATGGGGGAGTCGTTCGGTGCGGAACGCGACTGGGTCGACTGCGGCGTGTCGGTCGGCATCGCCCCGACGCTCGAGGAACTGCTCGACGAGGTGACCGGCTACCTCGAAGAGGGCTACCGGCGCATCAAGCTGAAGATCAAGCCCGGCTGGGATCTCGTGCCGGTCGCCGCGGTGCGCGAGCTGCTCGGCCCGGACGGTCTGCTGCAGGTCGACGCGAACACGGCGTACACGGCCGACGACATCCCGTTGCTCGCGAGCCTCGATGCATTCGGGCTGCTGCTCATCGAGCAGCCGTTCGCCGAAGAGGACCTCGCGACCCATGCACTGCTCGCGCAGGCGTGCGAGACGCCCGTGTGCCTCGACGAGTCGATCCTCGACGCCGCGACGGCCGTCGATGCGATCGAGCGCGGCGCGACCTCGGTCGTCAACATCAAGCCCGGGCGAATGGGCGGGTACCTCGAGGCGCTGCGCGTGCACGACGCCTGCCGGGCCCTCGACGTGCCCGTGTGGTGCGGCGGCATGCTCGAGACGGGTGTCGGCCGGGCCGCGAACGTCGCCCTCGCGGCGCTGCCGGGATTCGTGCTGCCCGGCGACACCTCGGCGTCGTCGCGCTACTATGCCGACGACCTCACCGAGCCGTTCGTGCTCGGCACGGGGGAGCACCGCGGGCAGCTTCGGGTTCCGGATGCCCCGGGCACGGGCGTGACCGTGCGCGAAGACCTCGTGCGGGAGTGGGCGAGCGCGGCACCCGTCGCGCTCGCGCGCTGACGGGCTCGCGCCCGCGCGCTGACGCCGTCGCGCCCGCTGCACGTCGCGACGCCGTCGCGCCCGCTGCACGTCGGAGGACGGGTCTCGTGTCGGAGGCAACCGATCGGCTCACTCCGACGCGAGAACCGTCCTCCGACGCACGGTGACCTCACGCTTCGAGGAGGGTGAGCGCTCGCTCGCCGATGGCGGCCGCCGAGTCTGCACGCGCCGGGTCGTCGTCGAGTGCGAACCAGGTCGACGAGAGGGCGCACCACGCGACGAGCCACCGGGCGAGCCGCGCCGACTCGATGCCGCTCGCCTCGGCGACCACGCCGAACTGTCGCTCGAGGCGGCCGGGTCGCGCCGCACGCTCGTGCGAGGGGTTGCAGAGCACGTTGCAGTAGTCGAAGGATGCCTCGCCGATGAGGCCCTTCGGGTCGATCGCGAGCCAGCCGCGCTCGCCGAAGTCGAGCACGTTGCCGTGGTGCAGGTCGCCGTGCAGTACAACGGCGTCGCGAGGATCGTCGAAGAGCTCGGCTGCGAGGTCTGCGCCTCGCCGGTGCAGCGGTCCGAGCCGGTCGGCGCCCGCGAAGAGCTCGCGGAACCAGGTCGGCAGGTCGATGAGTCCGGGCGGATCGGGGCGTTCGAGCACGAGACCGGATGCCCCGTGGATGCGGCCAGCCGCCTCGCAGATGATGCGGGTGGCTTCGTCGTCGCGGCCGTCGGTCACCATGCGCACGAGGTCGCGGGGCCCGGTCGCGCGCTCGAGGAGCAGGGCCTCCCCGTCGTGCTCGAGCACGCGCGCGGCGCCCCGCCCGGCGAGCGCGACGAGCAACTCGGTGCCACGCACCTCCTCGTCGGTGTGCGCGAGCCGCAGCATTGCCGGCACGCCGTCGCCCGTCAGCACGGGGATGATCCGGCTCGATGTCGTGGTCAGCGGATCGCCGTCGGGGCGCAGCCGCCAGCGTCGGAGCCACGCGGCATCGCCGGCCAGCCCGGGGTCGACGGGTCCGAGGTCGCTCACTCGCGGTTCCACTCCCTGCCGGCCCACGGGTCGTAGTCGATCTCGAGCGGCTCCTGCTCGGGCCGATCGGCCTCGGGCACGTGCTGCAGGTTCACCCGGATGCGGTACCAGAGCGATGAGCTGCCGCGCATGCCGTCGACGAGGGTGTCTGCGGGGTGCAGGAGGGCAGCAGCCCCGGGATGCCGGGCCTTCCATCGCTCGAGTCCTTCGAGCGCCTCGGGCTTCGTCTCGGCTCGTGCGATCTCGATGAGCGGCATCGTCGAGGTACGGCGCCCCGAGCCGTCGGTGGACCTGGGCGGTTTCTCGGCCGGGCCGAGCTGTTCGGCGAGCGCGAGCAGTCCCTCGAGGCTGCCGACCTCGTCGTCGATGCCTGCCGCCGGATCGCCTCGCTCGGCGAACCGCTCGAGCACGGCCCTGACGGTGAATCGCTCGGGATGGCTGCTGCGCACCTCGCTCCAGTCGAGCGGCGTCGAGACCCGTGCGTCCGGCAGCGGACGGATCGAGTACGCGGATGCCACGGTGCGATCCTTCGCGTTCTGGTTGAAGTCGACGAAGACGCTCTCGCCGCGCTCCTCCTTCCACCATCTCGCCGAAGCCAGGCCCGGTGCCCGGTTCTCGACCTCGCGCGCGAGGGTCTCTGCGGCGAGCCGCACCTCCCGAAAGTCCCACCTCGGCTCGATGCGCACGTTGATGTGCAGCCCGCGCGAGCCCGAGGTCTTCGGCCACCCGACGAGCCCGTGATCGGCGAGCACTTCGCGCGCCACCATCGCGACGTCGATGATCTGCCCCCACTCGACGCCCGGCATGGGGTCGAGGTCGACGCGCAGTTCGTCGGGGTGGTCGAGGTCGGAGGCTTGCACCGGATGCGGGTTGAGGTCGAGGCATCCGAGATTCACCACCCAGGCGAGCGCGGCGGCGTCGCGGATGACGACCTCTTCGGCCGAGTTGCCCGAGGCGTAGTGCAGCGTCGCCGTCTCGATCCATTCCGGACGCTTCTCTGGGGCGCGCTTCTGGAAGAACGCCTCCTGGTCGATGCCCTTCACGAAGCGCTTCAGCACCATCGGCCGCCCGCCGGCGCCGCGGAGGGCTCCTTCGGCGACGGCGAGGTAGTACCGCACGACGTCGAGCTTCGTGAGGCCGGGCTCAGGAAACACGACCTTGTCGGGGCTGCTGATGCGCACCTCGCGGTCGTCGATCTGCAGCACCTCGGCCGTCGTCGCCTTGGGGCTCACGGTCTCCACACTATGACGCGGCGCGGCCGAGCGGGAGGGTCGCGTCACCTCATCGAGGGAGTGCGAACGCGGACCGCGTTGGAGTACCGTGTTGCCACCACTGGTCGCGAAGGAGTCACCATGGGGCGGACATCTGCGTTTCGGATCGTGCGCTGGGAGCGCAAGTTGCTCTACATCGCGGTCGCATGGATGGTCGCGATCGCGATCGCCGACCTGTCCCGGGCGCTCGGCGCGACTGAAGTCGCATACGAGTTGGTCAACACGCTCGTGAACCTCGCCGCGTTCGCGTTCGCGGTGCGGGTCTTCCGCGGTCAGGGCGAGCCGGTCGACCCGCCCAGGGCATGGTGGCGCATGACCGCCTGGCCGGCGCTCAGCCGTCGACTCGGCATCCTGTTCGCCGTGCTTGCCGCGATGGGGGTGCTCGGTCTGGCGTTGCCGGCGGCGGGCGTCGGCCAGTTGCCGCGAGCCGCGTCGGTCGCTCTCGTGATCGGCGGGTCGGTCCAGATGGCGTTGCTCGCAACCCTCTACCTGAACTCGGCGGTGCGCATGGCCCGCCTCGGCATCGCGAAGCCCGAGCGTTTCCGCTCGAGCATCCGTCTGACCTGAGCGGAAGCCGAGCGGCGCTCGGCCCTGCTCGCACGCCCCGCCATATGATCGCATCATGGTCGATGACGCGGTGAAGCAGGCACAGGAGGCGGCCGACGCGGCCGCCGAGGCGGCGAAGGCACTGCAGGCGCAGGCCGTTGAGGCGATCCGCAAGGCCGAGGAGGCCGCCGCGCTCGCGAAGGCTGCGGCCGAAGCGGCGACGGATGGCTCGGCCCCGGCTGATCCCGACGCGCCGGCCACCGACGCGCCGGCCACCGACGCCCCGGCCACCGAAGCGCCGGCCGCCGAAGCATCCGGCCCCCTCGATGCGGCCCAGATCGAGGTGATCCGCAGCGGCTATGCGCTGCAGGGCGCCGCGCTCGAGATCGGCGCCCTCGTCAACGGAGAGGCGCTGCCCGACGTGCCGGTGCGCATCCCGCTCGCGATGACGAACCGGCACGGGCTCGTGGCGGGTGCGACCGGCACGGGCAAGACCCGCACGCTGCAGGTGCTCGCGGAACAGCTCTCGGCGGCCGGCGTCGCCGTCTTCGCCGCCGACATCAAGGGCGACCTCTCGGGAATCGCAACCCCGGGGGAGGGCAGCGAGAAGCTGCTCGCTCGCACGGCCGGCATCGGCCAGGAGTGGACGCCGGCGAGCTTCCCGACCGAGTTCTACTCCCTCGGCGGGGTCGGCCGGGGCGTGCCCATTCGGGCGACGATCTCGGGCTTCGGGCCGCTGCTGCTGTCGAAGGCCCTCGGACTCAACGAGACCCAGGAATCGAGTCTCGGCCTCGTCTTCCACTACGCGAACACGAACAACCTCGCCCTGCTCGATCTCGAAGACCTGCGGGCGGTGCTCGCCTACCTCGTCAGCGACGAGGGCAAGCCAGAGCTCGAGGGCCTCGGCGGGCTGTCGAAGGCGACCGTCGGCGTGATCCTTCGTGAACTCATCACCTTCGCAGACCAGGGCGCCGACGTCTTCTTCGGCGAACCCGAGATCGACACGGCCGAGTTCCTGCGCGTGGCATCCGACGGGCGCGGTGTCATCAGCCTGCTCGAGGTGCCGGGCGTCGCCGACAAGCCGGCGCTGTACTCGACGTTCCTCATGTGGCTGCTCGCCGACCTCTTCTCCGACCTGCCTGAGGTGGGCGACCTCGACCAGCCGAAGCTCGTCTTCTTCTTCGACGAGGCGCACCTGCTCTTCGCCGACGCGTCGAAGGACTTCCTCGCTCAGATCACGCAGACCGTGCGGCTCATCCGATCGAAGGGCGTCGGGGTCTTCTTCGTGACTCAGACGCCGAAGGACGTGCCGGCCGACGTGCTCGCCCAGCTCGGCTCCCGAGTGCAACACCAGCTGCGCGCCTTCACCCCCGACGACGCGAAGGCGCTGCGCGCGACCGTGTCGACGTATCCGAAATCCGGCTACGACCTCGAAGAGGCGCTCACCCAGCTCGGCACGGGCGAGGCGATCGTCACGGTCATGAACGAGAAGGGAGCCCCGAGTCCCGTCGCGTGGACGCGACTCCGGGCGCCGCAGGCGTCGATGTCGCCGTCGCCCGACGCCGTGATCGACGCGGCCGTCGCCGAGTCGCCCCTGCTCGTGAAATACGGCACCGGCATCGACCGGGAGTCGGCGCACGAGATTCTGACGAAGAAGCTCGCGGATGCCGCGGCGAAGGTCGACGCCGAAGAGGCCGCGAAGGCGAAGGCGAAGGCGGAGGCCGAGTTCGAGAAGATGCAGGCGAAGATCGCAGCGGATGCGGCGAAGGCCGACAAGAAGGCGGGGGCCGAGTACGACCGGCTGATGAAGCAGACCTCGGGCGCCGCACGATCGCGTTCCTCCCGCTCGAAGGAGAAGTCGGCCCTCGAGCAGGTGCTCGGATCGAGGACGACGCGCAACGTCATCACGAGTGTCATCACCGGTATCTTCGGCATGGCCAAGCGTCGGTGAGGCTCGTCGTGCGAGCGTTGCGCGATCGCCGCGTTCAGCGACTGAGCGAGCGCCGTTCGAACCAGTAGAGCAGGCGCGGGTTCGACTCCCGCAGGTCGGCGAGCGTCATCGGCTCCGACCCGGCGGTCTCGTCGACACCGAGAACTTCGGCGACCCGGTCCATGGTCGGTCCGTCCCAGAACCTGCCGCGCATGCGGAACGCGCCGCGGCCGGTGCGGTCGACGACGAAGAGTTCCTGGCTCGTGTCGAGGCTGTTGCCACGGTAGAGCTGCACACGCAGCACTCCGGCGATATCGCGGCCCGCGACGGTCGAGACGCCGCCGAAGAACCCCCGCTCCACGATGCCGTACCTGCTGATCGACGCGTTGGCCCGGCGGTAGCCGACCCATGCGGTGAAGATCACGGCGAGCACGGCCACGGTGGCCACGGCGATCAGCGGCCAGGCCTCGACCGGATCAACCAGCCAGAGCACGGCGGCCAGCACCGGAACGGTGAGCACGGCGATCGGCAGCCCGACGCTGCGCCCGAGCGTGCGGCTGGGCCTCAGGGTGATCACCCTGAGGCCCTCGCCCCCAGGTGCCGCAGCTTCGATCGAGGAGTCCCCTGCGTCCCCGCTCCTCGTCTCCATCGCCGCTGACATCCCTCACATGATGGACGCTTCGCAGGATCGGCACCATTCGGCATTAATGAGGACACGGGCGGGTGAACAAAGAACGGCCCCGAGTGATCGGGGCCGTTCTCGGTGTGGTGCCACCGGGCGGAGGATGGGGGATTCGAACCCCCGAGGGCTTGCACCCAACACGCTTTCCAAGCGTGCGCCATAGGCCACTAGGCGAATCCTCCCGGGGACTCCTCACGCACCCGCCAGAGCCCGGTTGCCCTTGCTGCGTTTCCGCCCTGGGGGAGTTGGCCTGGATGGCGCCACGTGAGGAGCCGGAGACAGTCTACCCGAGCGCGAACGCCGTCTTGACCGCGGGCCGCGAGCCGGCGTCGCACCGGCCGGGCTCGAATCCATCGAAGGGATGCCGAGGCGGATTCCCAGATATCCGCCCTGCCGCGGCCAATAGGCTGAGCGTGTGGCGCACCGCATCTACATCTGTTCGGCAGAGGGCAACACGGGCAAATCCACCGTGGCACTCGGCACCCTCGACACCCTGACCCGCAGGGCGACCCGGGTGGGGGTGTTTCGCCCCATCGCACGCTCGACGGCCGAACGCGACTACGTGCTCGAACTGCTGCTCGCCCACGAGGGTGTCGTCCCCATCGACTACGACGACGCGGTCGGCGTGAGCTACGACGACGTGCACGTCGACCCCGAGGGCGCCCTCGCGACGATCGTGCGGAGGTTCAAGGCCGTCGAAGACCGGTGCGACGCGGTCGTCGTCATCGGTTCGGACTTCACGGATGTCGGGAGTCCGACCGAACTCGCCTACAACGCGCGCATCGCGGCGAACATCGGCGCCCCGGTGCTGCTCGTGCTCGGCGGCAGGGTGAGCCATGGGCAGGGGAGCAGCCGCACCGAGCGGCTCGGCTATTCCGACGCGCGCACCCCCGAGGCGCTCGCCCAGCTCACGGAGCTCGCCGTCGAGGAACTCGAGCGCGAGCACGCGAGCCTGCTCGGTATCGTCGTGAACCGGGCCGACCCCGATCGGCTTCCCGAGATCGTCGAGGCGATCGCCCGGGCCCCGTACGTCGAGGCGTCGCTTCGACAGATTCAGGGCGGCGCCGGGCCGCATCAGGACACCGTGGTCGCCGCATGGGCGATTCCTGAAGACCCCTACCTCGTCGCCCCCTCGATGCTCGCCATCATGAACGCGGTCGACGGAACCCTGCATGCCGGCGATCCCGAATTGCTCAACCGCGAAGCGCTCGGGGCCATCATCGCCGCGATGTCGATGGAGAACATCCTCACGCATCTCACCGAGGGCGCTGTGGTCGTCGTGCCGGGAGACCGCAGCGAGGTGCTGCTCGGCGTGCTCACGGCGCACGCGAGTGCGACCTTCCCGTCGTTGTCCGGCATCGTGCTGAACGGCGGCTTCCCGATCGCCGAGCAGGTCGAGCGCCTCGTCGACGGACTGAAGGCCGGGCTGCCGATCATCCGCACCGAACTCTCCAGTTACGACACCGCGCTCGCGATCACCCACACGCGGGGCCGGCTCGCGGCGGACTCGCAGCGAAAGCGCGACACGGCGCTCGCCCTCTTCGAGACGCACGTCGACGGCCAGGCGCTGCTCGACCTGCTCGAGGTCAGACGGCCCGAGGTCGTGACGCCGCTCATGTTCGAGTACGAGCTGCTCGAGCGCGCACGGCAGCAACGACGACGCATCGTGCTGCCCGAGGGGTACGACGACCGAGTGCTGCGTGCTGCGGCGACACTGCTGTCTCGAGACGTCGCCGACCTCACGATCCTCGGCGAAGAGATCGAGGTGCGCTCCCGTGCGCTCAGCCTCGGCCTCGACATCTCGAAGGCCGAGGTGCTCTCCAACCACGACTTCGTGCATGTCGCCCGCTTCGCGGAGGAGTACCAGCGCCGGCGTGCACACAAGGGCGTCACGCTCGAGCAGGCGCGAGAGACGGTGCAAGACGTGTCGTACTTCGGCACCATGATGGTCGAGCTCGGTCTGGCCGACGGCATGGTCTCCGGTGCCGCGCACACCACGGCGCACACGATCCGCCCGTCGTTCGAGGTCATCAAGACGAAGCCCGGCGTCGAGGTCGTCTCGAGCGTGTTCCTGATGGCGCTCGCCGATCGGGTGCTCGTCTACGGCGATTGCGCGATCGTGCCCGATCCGACCGCCGAGCAGCTCGCCGACATCGCGATCTCGTCGGCCGAGACGGCGGCGCAGTTCGGCATCGAGCCGCGCATCGCGATGCTCTCGTACTCGACGGGCGAATCCGGCTTCGGCGCCGACGTCGACAAGGTGCGGCGCGCCACCGCACTCGTGCGCGAGCGAGCCCCCCAGCTCGCGGTCGAGGGGCCGATCCAATACGACGCCGCGGCCGATGCCGCGGTCGCCCGCACGAAACTTCCCGAGTCGCAGGTCGCTGGGCGTGCGACGGTCTTCATCTTCCCCGACCTCAACACCGGCAACAACACGTACAAGGCGGTGCAGCGCTCCTCGGGCGCGGTCGCGATCGGGCCCGTGCTGCAGGGCCTCAGAAAACCCATCAACGACCTCTCTCGCGGCGCCCTCGTGCAAGACATCGTGAACACCGTGGCGATCACGGCGATCCAGGCGGCGGATGCCTCATGAGCGTCGTTCTCGTCATCAACTCGGGCTCGTCGTCGCTGAAGTACCAGCTCATCGAGGTCGAGGCCTCGCAGACGCTCGCGAGCGGGCTCATCGAACGCATCGGCCGGGGCGTGGGGCACTCCAGGCACGACAGCCTCGGTTCCACCTGGGATGCAGCGGTCGAGGTCGCCGACCACGAGGGCGCCTTCGCGGTGATGCTCGAGGCGTTCGCCGCGCACGGCCCGTCGCTCGAGGCCCATGCGCCGATCGCGATCGGACACCGCGTCGTGCAGGGCGGTGCGCGATTCATCGAACCCACCGTGATCACGCCGCTCGTGAAGATCAACATCGATGAGCTCTCGGCACTGGCACCGCTGCACAACCCCGCGAACCTCGAGGGCATCGAGGCGGCGCAGCGCGCGTTTCCCGACGTGCCGCACGTCGCCGTCTTCGACACGGCATTCCACCAGACCATGCCGCCCGCGGCATACACGTACGCGATCGACCGCAAGCTCGCAGAGAAGCACCGCATCCGCCGATACGGGTTCCACGGCACCTCGCACCGCTTCGTCTCGCGGGCGGCGGCGGATTTCCTCGAACGCCCCGTCGACGAGCTCCGCATGATCGTGCTGCACCTCGGCAACGGGGCATCGGCCTGTGCGGTCGCCGAGGGGCGCTCCGTCGAGACGAGCATGGGCATGACCCCGCTCGAGGGGCTCGTGATGGGCACCCGTTCCGGCGACATCGACCCCGCGGTGCTGTTGCATCTCGAGCGACGGGCGGGTTTCGACGCCGACGGGCTCGACGACCTGCTGAACACGAAGAGCGGCATCCTCGGCCTGAGCGGACACGCCGACATGCGCGACCTCGTCGCCTCGCGTGCGACGGGGGATGCCGCCGCGACGCTCGCCCTCGAGGTCTACGCGCACCGTGTGCGCGCGTATGTCGGCGCCTACGCCGCGCAACTCGGCCGGGTCGACGCGATCGCGTTCACGGCAGGAGTCGGCGAGAACTCGTCTGAGGTTCGCGAACTCTCGCTCGCGGGGCTCGAGGGCTTCGGCGTCGAACTCGACCCCGAGCGAAACCGCGTGCGGGGCACGCACGCCCGGCGCATCTCGACGGATGCCTCGAAGACGGCCGTGCTCGTCGTGCCGACGAATGAGGAGCTCGAGATCGCCCGCCAGACACTGGAGCTCGTCGGCGCCTGACCGGCAGCGAGCAGTGTTCCACGCTCGCACGCAGCATTCTACAAGAACTCTTGTGCAAGTGTTCTTGCAGAACTAGCATGGGGCCATGGCAGAACCCGGAAGTTCGATCGACCTGCACGATGCGGGCCCGATGCGCGCGCTCGCGCACCCGCTGCGACTGAAGATCCTCGGCCTGCTCCGCGTCGACGGCCCGCAGTCGGTGGGGCAGCTCGCCGAGGCGACTGGCGCGGCATCCGGCTCGGTGAGCTACCACCTCGCGACCCTCGCGAAGCACGGCTTCATCGTTCCGGCACCGGAGTTCGAGCGAGACGGCCGCGAACGGTGGTGGCAGGCCGCTCACGAGTGGACGAGCCTGTCGTCTGCCGAGTTCCTGGGCGATCCCGACCGCTACGAGGCATCCGAGGCACTGAGGCGGGCGGTGCTCGAGTCGTCGCACCGCGAACTGCAGGAAGCGCTCGCCGCCGAGCACACCCTCGAGCCCGAGTGGGTCGCGGCATCCGACTCGAGTGACGGTGCGGCCCACCTCACGCTCGAGGAGTTCCGCGAACTCACCGCCGATCTCGCGGCCGTTCGCGAGAAGTGGATGGTGCGGGGCCGTGCGGCGAAGCCGGGCACCCGCATCGTGCGATGGATGACCCACACGTTCGCCAGGCCCGAACGATGAGCGAGGCCGCGGTGCTCGCCGAGCGAGTCGAGGGGAGCCGTGCATCGCGCCGGCGCCTGCCGATCTCCGCGCTGTTCACCGCGCAGTTCTTCTCGCTGTCGGGCAATGCGATCGCCCTCATCGCGATCCCGATCATCGCCCTGGCCCAGACCGGATCACCGCTCGCGGCGGGCGTCGCCGGGGTCTTCGCGACCGTGCCGCTCGTGATCGGCGGCGCCCTCGGCGGCGTGCTCGTCGACCGGTTCGGCTACCGCGTCTCCAGCATCGTGGCCGACGTCGCGAGTGCGCTCACCGTGATCGCGATCCCGGTGCTCAGCGCCACCGTCGGCCTGCCGTTCGGCGTGCTGCTCGCGTTGGTGTTCCTCGGCGGCCTGCTCGACCCGCCGGGCGACACTGCGAAGACGGTGCTCGTGCCCGATCTCGCCGAGGTCGCGCGGATGCCGCTCGCCCGCGCGGCGGGAGTGCAGGCGACTGTGCAGCGCACCGCGTCAATGGTCGGCGCGGGCGCTGCAGGCGTTCTCGTCGCGTTCATCGGCGCGACGCCCGCGCTGGTGGTCGACGCCGCGGGGTTCGCGGTCTCGGCGGTGCTCGTCGCCTGTTTCGTGCCGCGTCGCGCCGCGACATCCGCCGCCGCGATCGGCGACGGCGATCGGGCGAAGGGCGGCTTCATCGCCGGCATCCGTTTCATTGCCGCGTCGCCGCTGCTCCGCGTCATCGTGCTGCTCGTCACGCTCACGAACGCGATCGACGTGGCCGGAATGACCGTGCTCAAACCCGTCTATGCGACCGAGGTGCTGGGGGAGCCCGCAACGCTCGGCTTCATGCTCGGATGCTTCGCGGCCGGCGCCCTGAGCGGGTCGGCACTGTTCGGGGCGTTCGGGCATCGCTTCTCGGGGCGGCTGATGTTCGCGAGCTGTTTCGTGCTCGGCGGTGTGCCGCCGTATCTCACGATGGCCATCGGTGCTCCGTTGCCGGTGCTGCTGACCGTGCTCGCGCTGTCGGGGCTCGCAGCGGGCGCGATCAACCCGATGATCTCCACGGCCATGTACGGCCAGGTGCCAGACGGCATGCGGGCGCGCGTGTTCGGTGCGATGACGGCCGGCGTCGCGGCATCCATGCCCCTCGGCGCTCTGCTCGGCGGGCTGGCGGTCGAGCAGTTCGGCCTCGTGCCGACGCTCGCCGTGTGCGCCGGGATCTACCTCGCGCTCGCGTCGAGCCCGCTGTACCTCGGCTCGTTCGCTGGGCTCGCGGCCGCGCGCCGCGAGAGCGCCGACCCCCGAATCGGCGTCGATGCCGACTGACACCCCTACGGGGGTACGGGGGGTGAATGGCTCACTCGTGTGATGTGATCGCGCGTGCCGTGTTCGTACGCTCACGGCACGGCCGGCATCAGCAGGTCGAGCACACCCCCGAAACGTTCGTCTGACTCGTTCGCGCTTTCGGGCGACGAGAGATGAGCGCATGTGAGCCTGCAGGTCGTAGATCGCCCCGACGAAGCCCTGGGCACGATGTCGCCCGTCATTCTCACAGCGGGTCGCCGTCGCGAAGGCGTGGATCCGGCGCAGAGCGGGTTCGCCCGGCTCTCGCGCCAGATCAAGGCCGAGGGGCTGCTCGACCGTTTCGTGGGCTTCTACGTGAGGAAGGCCGTCTTCTGGGCCGTCGTGTTCGGCGCGGCCGTCGCGGCATCCGTCGTCATCGGCGACTCGTGGTGGCAGCTCGTCGTGGCCGCCGCGCTCGGCGTGATCCTCACCCAGTTCGCGTTCCTGGCGCACGAGGCCTCGCACCGGCAGGTCTTCCGGTCGGGACCGGCCAACGACTGGGCTGGTCTCATCCTCGCGAACTTCGTCGTCGGCATCAGCTACAGCTGGTGGATGAACAAGCACACCCGGCACCACGGCAACCCGAACGTCATCGGCCGCGACCCCGACATCGCGAAGGACACGATCTCCTTCCTCGAAGAGGATGCCGCAGGCAGCCGCGGTCTCGTGCGCATGATCACGCGCAAGCAGGGCTACCTGTTCTTCCCGCTGCTGCTGCTCGAGGGCATCAACCTGCACGTGCACGGCATCCGGCATGTGCTCGGCAGCGGCAAGGTCAAGCGACGCGGTCTCGAGATCACGCTCATCGCCGTTCGCCTCGTCGGTGTTCTCGCCCTCCTGTTCTGGGCCTTCCCGCCGCTCCTGGCCACGGTCTTCCTGCTCGTGCAGCTCGGTGTGTTCGGCGTGTACATGGGCGCCTCGTTCGCCCCGAACCACAAGGGAATGCCGCTCATCCCGCGGGGCGTTCGCGTCGACTTCCTCGAGCGTCAGGTGCTGACGAGCCGGAACATCCGAGGGGGCCGGTTCATGGACTCGTTCATGGGCGGCCTGAACTACCAGATCGAGCACCACCTGTTCCCGAGCATGGCGCGGCCGGCGCTGGCTCGCACGCAGCAGATCGTGCGCGACTACTGCCGAGAGAACGACGTGCGCTACACCGAGACCGGACTCGTCGAGTCGTACGGGATCGTCATCGCGTACCTCAACCGGGTCGGGCTCGCCGCCCGCGACCCCTTCGACTGCCCGATGATCAACTCGTACCGTCGCCGCGACTGACGCGAGGCGCTTGCGTGCATGCGGGCGCCGGCGCGGGCGGGTCGGCGGCGTGCGAAGCCGTGGTCAGCGCGCGTGCCTGGCGCAGTCGATGCAGAGCGTCGCGGTCGGGCGTGCCTCGAGGCGCGGCACGGTGATGCGCTTGCCGCAGTTGCCGCAGAAGCCGTAGCTGCCGTCGTCGATGCGCGCGAGCGCGTGGTCGATGTCGGCGAGTTCGGCGCGAGCGTCGGCGAGCACCGCGGTGCGCTGCGACCACTCCTGCGTCATGGTCGGCCCTTCCGGGTCGTGCTCGTCGTCGGCCGTCGCACCCGATCTGGCGGCACGCACCTCGCTCATGACGTCGCCGAACTCGGCGAACCTGCCCTCGGCATCAGCACGCTCCTGCAGAAGTATCGCCCGGAACCGATCGAGCTGTGCCGGTGTCATCGTCGACGTCATGGCGCCCCCTTCCGATCCCCGAATGGTACGCCAGCGACGTCAGTTCGTCGTGTCGGACGCGGCAACTACGATTGATGCGTGGTCACCGCACTGTATCGCCGCTACCGGCCAGAGACGTTCGCCGAGATGATCGGGCAGTCCCAGGTGACCGAGCCGCTCATGACGGCGCTCCGCACCGATCGCGTCAATCACGCCTACCTGTTCAGCGGCCCACGAGGCTGCGGCAAGACGACGTCGGCTCGCATCCTCGCGCGCTGCCTGAACTGCGCAGAGGGCCCGACGGATGTCCCGTGCGGCGTCTGTGCCAGCTGTGTCGAGCTCGCACGAGACGGCGGTGGGTCGCTCGACGTCGTCGAGATCGACGCGGCCTCGCACAACGGCGTCGACGATGCTCGCGACCTCCGCGAACGCGCCGTCTTCGCGCCCGCGCGCGATCGCTTCAAGATCTTCATCCTCGATGAGGCGCACATGGTCACGCCGCAGGGTTTCAACGCGCTGCTGAAGCTCGTCGAAGAGCCGCCCGACCACATCAAGTTCATCTTCGCGACGACCGAGCCAGACAAGGTGCTCGGCACCATCCGCTCGCGCACGCATCATTACCCGTTCCGGCTCGTGCCGCCGGGCCCGATGCTCGAGTACGTGCAGCAGCTCTGCACCGAAGAGGGCGTCGAGGTCGCGCCCGGCGTGCTGCCGCTCGCCGTGCGCGCCGGCGGCGGATCGCCGCGAGACACGCTCTCGCTCCTCGACCAGCTCATCGCGGGCTCCGACGGCCCGACGATCGACTACGAGCGTGCGGTGGCGTTGCTCGGCTACACGCACGGAGCGCTGCTCGACGAGGTCGTCGATGCGATCGGCGCCGGCGACGCGGCGGGGGCGTTCGCCGCGGCCGACCGGGTCGTGCAGACCGGGCAAGACCCCCGTCGCTTCGTCGAAGACCTGCTCGAACGACTGCGCGACCTCATCGTCGTTTCGGCATCCTCGCCCGAGACGGCCGCGGCCGTGCTTCGCGGAGTGCCCGAAGACGAGCTCGCCCGCATGGCGGCCCAGGCCGCGGCCTTCGGCCAGGCCGAGCTCTCGCGCGTCGCCGACCTCGTCAACCAGACCCTTACCGAGATGACCGGAGCCACCTCGCCCCGACTCCACCTCGAGCTCATGCTCGCGCGTGTGCTCGTGCCGGCGGCCGACCACACCGAGCGCGGCGCACTCGTGCGCGTCGAGCGGCTCGAGCGCCGCGTCGGCGTCGACGACGGAGCGGGGGCGGCACCGGACGCGGTCGAGTCGCGCCCGGCGACGCGCCCTCGGGTTCCGGCGGCCGAGCCGGTGTCAGCGCCGCGGTCGGCGCCCGCTGCACCCGTCGAAGCGGTGCCCGCAGCGGCGCTCGCGCCCGAGGCGGCGGCTGCGTCTGCGCAGGCAGAGCCGGCTGCGCCTGCGGCTGCGTCTGCGCAGGCAGAGCCGGCTGCAGAGGCAGAGCCGGCTGCGCCTGCGAAGCCGCTCGCGCCGGTCACGCTCCAGCAGATGCGCGACGCGTGGCCCGAGGTGCTCGCGTCGCTGCAGCGCACGAAGCGCAGTGCGTGGATGGTGGCGTTCACCGCACAGGTGCGCGACTTCCGAGACGGCGAAGTGCTCGTGCTCACCTTCCCGAGCGAACAGGATGTCGCGGGCTTCCGGGGCGGCGCACCGGGCCAGAGCGTCAGCGACATGTTGCGCGGCGCCATCGTCGACGTGCTGGGTGTGCGGGTGAAGTTCGTCGCGAAGGTCGACGGCTCCGGCGGCACGCCGGTCGGCGCGTCCCCGACGGCTCCTGCGCCGACACCTTCCGAACGGCACGATCGGGGTGCGACATCGGCGCAGCCAGCTGCGGGGGCACCGACCGACTCGGCGTCGGGGTCGCCCGGTCGGGGCGCCGAGACCGCACCGTCCGCGCGCCGGCCGTCGGGGTCCACGGCGGCAACTCCGACTCGGTCGAGCTCTGCGCCGGGTTCGTCGGCACCGGGTTCGTCGGCACCGGGTTCGTCGGCGCCGGGTTCGTCTGCGCTGGGTTCGTCTGCGCTGGGCTCGTCCGCGCCGGGATCGTCCTCCCCGTCCGGCCCGGTGGACTCGTGGGCGACCGTCGCCATCCCGCGTGACCCGGTCGAGGGTGACGGCGCCGCCGACGGCGCCGAGCCTGGGCGATCGGTGACTCGCACCGCAACGGCCGTCGCCGAGCGGCCCGTCGCCGAGCGGCCCGTGGCCGTGCGGTCGGTACCGGGCGCCGACTCATCCGTCACACCGCCTGTCGAGGGCGGTCGCGACGACCTCGGCGATGTGCCCGACGACGCAGATGCGCCGCCCGAAGACGAGGAGCCGCCGTTCGATCCCGGGCCGGCGCCCGAGACGACCGTCGAGGCATCCGTGCGCGCAGCAGAACCTGCCGCCCCCGCCACCGGCCCCGCTCCCGCCACCGCCCCCGCCCCCGCTCCCGCCCCGGCCCCCGCCACCGCTCCCCATCCCGCAACTGCCGCCACTCCCGGTCGTGCACCGAAGGGAACGAGCCGCCCGCTGCCGACCTCGTCGGGCGCCGGCGGCATCCAGCGCTATGGTGAGGCCGTCGTGCGCGAGGTGCTCGGGGCGACCTTCCTCGAAGAGGTCGAAGCACCGCCGCGGCCCGGCTTCGGGGAGCGTGGCTGAGCATGTACGAGGGCATCGTCCAAGAACTGATCGACGAACTCGGGCGTCTGCCCGGCATCGGTCCGAAGTCGGCGCAGCGCATCGCCTTCCACATCGTGCAGACCGAGCACTTCGACGTCAGCCGGCTCGCCGAGATCCTGATGCAGATCCGCGACAAGGTGCGGTTCTGCGAGATCTGCGGCAACGTCTCCGAAGAGGCGACGTGCGGCATCTGCCGCGACCCGCGACGCGATCCGACCCTCATCTGCGTGGTCGAGGAGGCGAAGGACGTCGTCGCGATCGAGCGCACCCGCGAGTTCCGCGGGCTCTATCACGTGCTCGGCGGCGCGATCAGCCCGATCGACGGCATCGGCCCCGATGAACTCCGCATCCGCCAGCTCATGCAGCGGCTCGCCGACGCCACCGTGACCGAGGTCATCATCGCCACCGACCCGAATCTCGAGGGTGAGGCGACCGCGACCTACCTCAGCCGACTGCTCTCGACCCTCGAGATCCGCATCACCCGGCTCGCCTCGGGCCTGCCCGTCGGCGGCGATCTCGAGTACGCCGACGAGGTCACCCTCGGACGCGCGTTCGAGGGGCGGCGCGTCGTCGGCTGACGACGCTCGCGCGCGCCGTGCGCTCGCGCGCTCGCGCGCGATCCCGTCGGAGGACGCGTGTTCGGTCGGAGGCAACGGATCCGCATCCTCCGACCGAACAAGCATCCTCCCACGCGAGCCGGCGGCGGGGCGGCGGCAAGCGCGGCCGACGGCGGGCCGGTCGCTTGACGCTCTGCGCGAGCGACGTTAGAACGGAGTCATGGCGAGCAACGGTGCGAAGTGGGTCGCGGGGTACGTCGCGGCGTGGAAGTCCAACGATCCCGGGCAGATCGGAGCGTTGTTCACCGACGACGCACGATATCTCACGAGCCCCGATTCCGAGCCGCGGGTCGGTCGAGACGCGATCGTCGCGGGCTGGCTCGACGACCTCGACGAGCCCGGCTCATGGGCGTTCGACTGGCACATCGTGCATGAAGACGATGGCTTCGTCGTGATCGAGGGGCGCACCGAGTATCCGGCCGACCGCGACTTCCTGAACCTCTGGATCGTGCGTCTCGCCGACGACGGCCGGGCGACCGAGTACACCGAGTGGTACATGCCGAGGCCGCACGAGGGCTGACCCCGTCAGCGCAGCACTTCGACGAGCACGACCCACGCCAGGGTGAGCGCAGAGATGATGCTGAGCATCGCTCCGACCGCCATGGCGATCAGGCCCGCCTCGACCGCGCCCGCCAACACGAGGACGGCGCCGATCAGGAACCCGGCGATCGGAAGCACCCCCAAGAAGCCCTTCGCGATGCGGTCCCGCGTCGGAATGTCGTCTTCCCTGGCCACCACGATGATCACGTGCCACTGGAACACGCCCGCCAGCACCGCGGCGACGAGCACTTCGATGCCGTAGGCGGCGACGGGTTGCCCGGGAACGAGGCCGAAGGCGCTGGCCACGATGGCGAGCACGAGTGCGGCGATCGACGACGCCGCACGCGCCGGCAGCGTCGCCGAGGTCATGATCACGGAGATGTTCACCGACATCGCCACGATCAGGAGTCCGGCCAGCGCGGCCGTCGCGCCGACCATCGCAACGTTGAACTCGGACCACACGTCAAGCGCATCGGACATGACCGCATGTTAGCGGCGTAGAGAAGGGGATGCGAGGATGCGCGGCGGCCTTCACATGGCCGTCACAATGCCGGGCGCACATGTGGGCCGCCGTAAGATGGTCGACGCCGGGTGGATGTTCCCCGGCCCATCCAATCGGGAGTGACCACGTGAGCTTGATCGTGCAGAAGTTCGGCGGATCCTCCGTCGCCGATGCGGAGAGCATCAAGCGGGTCGCCAAGCGCATCGTCGAGGCCCGAAAGGCGGGCAACGACGTCGTCGTGGCGGTCTCCGCGATGGGCGACTCGACCGACGAACTCCTCGACCTCGCGAACGAGGTCACGCCGATCCCGGCGCCGCGCGAGCTCGACATGCTGCTCTCGGCGGGCGAGCGGATCTCGATGGCGCTCCTCGCGATGGCGATCAAGAGCATGGGCCACGATGCGCGTTCGTTCACGGGCAGCCAGGCCGGCATGATCACGGATGCCACGCACGGCGCCGCCCGCATCGTCGACGTCACTCCCGTGCGTCTGCGCGAAGCGCTCGACGACGGCGCGGTCGTCATCGTTGCGGGCTTCCAGGGCTTCAACCGCGACACCCGTGACATCACGACGCTCGGCCGCGGCGGCAGCGACACGACGGCGGTCGCGCTCGCGGCGGCGCTGGGGGCCGACGTGTGCGAGATCTACACCGATGTCGACGGTGTGTTCACCTCCGACCCGCGCATCGTGAAGAAGGCGCGCAAGCTCGACCGCATCACCAGCGAGGAGATGCTCGAGCTCGCGGCATCCGGAGCCAAGGTCCTGCACATCCGAGCCGTGGAATATGCTCGCCGCCACGGCGTGACCCTGCATGTGCGCTCGTCGTTCAACAACAGCGAGGGGACCGTCGTCTACGACCCCGCGCGCCTTCCCGAAGGAGAAGCTGTGGAAGAGTCCGTCATCGCAGGTGTCGCGGTCGATCTCACCGAGGCCAAGATCACGGTCGTCGGCGTGCCCGACAAGCCGGGGGTCGCCGCGAAGATCTTCAAGATCGTCGCAGGCACGGGTGCGAACGTCGACATGATCGTGCAGAACGTCTCGGCGGCCTCGACCGGTCGCACCGACATCTCGTTCACCCTTCCGAAGTCCGACGGCGAGCGTGCGCTCACGGCGCTCGCGGGCTCGCAGGAGGCGATCGGCTTCCTCTCGCTGCAATACGACGACCAGATCGGCAAGCTCTCCCTGGTCGGCGCCGCGATGCGTTCGGCCGCTGGGGTCTCTGCGCGCCTGTTCGAGGCGCTCTACACCGCCGGCATCAACATCGAGATGATCTCGACGAGCGAGATCCGCATCTCCGTCGTGACGCGCGCCGACAGCGTCAACGACGCCGCACGTGCTGTGCACTCGGCGTTCGAGCTCGACGGCGACGACGACGCGATCGTGCACGCGGGCACCGGTCGCTGACTCCTCCGCGGCATCGGCCCGCGACATCCGCCTGCAACACCCGGCCGCGACATCCGGCCGCAACATCCGCCCGCAACATCCGGCCGAAATGTAGGACTTCTCCGCCGTTGTAGGACGCAGTCGCATCAGGGCGTCCTACAAACGAGGAAATGTCCTACAAACTTGAAACAGAGTTGCGTGACCAAACTTGAAACAGAGTTGCGTGACCAAACTTGAAACAGAGTTGCCGTGACGCAACTTGAAACAGAGTTGCCGTGACGCAACTTGAAACAGAGTTGCCGTGACGCATCATGAGCGTGAAGCGAAGAGGATACGAGGAAGAAATGGCTACCAACGGAGTGAACATCGGCGTGGTCGGCGCGACGGGCCAGGTCGGCGCGGTCGTGCGGCGCCTGCTCGAGGAGCGCGACTTCCCGGTCGCCTCGATCCGCTACTTCGCAAGTGCACGCTCTGCCGGGTCGACGCTGCCGTGGAAGGGCGAGGAGATCGTCATCGAAGACGCCTCGACTGCCGACCCGAGCGGCCTCGACATCGCGATCTTCTCCGCCGGCGCGACGCTCTCGAAGGCACAGGCGCCGCGGTTCGCCGCCGCGGGCGTCACGGTCGTCGACAATTCGAGCGGATGGCGCATGGACCCCGAGGTTCCGCTCGTCGTCAGCGAGGTGAATCCGCACGCGATCGACCAGGCGGTGAAGGGCATCATCGCGAACCCGAACTGCACGACCATGGCCGCGATGCCCGTGCTCAAGGTGCTGCACGACGAAGCCGGGCTCGAACGACTCATCGTGAGCACGTACCAGGCGGTCTCGGGTGCCGGTCTCGCCGGCGGCGAAGAGCTCCTCGAGCAGGCGCGGGCCGCGGTCGCTCAGGATGCGATCGGACTCGTACAGGACGGTTCGGCGGTGGAGTTCCCCGCGCCCGAGAAGTTCCCGCGCACGATCGCCTTCGATGTGATCCCGCTGGCGGGTTCGATCGTCGACGACGGCGACCTCGAGACCGATGAAGAGAAGAAGCTCCGCAACGAGAGCCGGAAGATCCTCGAGCTGCCTGGCCTGCGTGTCGCGGGCACTTGCGTGCGCGTGCCGGTCTTCACGGGCCACTCGCTCTCGCTCCACGTCGAGTTCGCGAACGAGATCACGCCCGAGCGTGCGACCGAGCTGCTCGCGGCCGCTCCCGGCGTCGAGCTCTCCGACGTGCCCACGCCGCTGCAGGCGGCCGGCTCCGACCCGAGCTTCGTCGGACGCATCCGCCGCGACCAGTCGGCGCCAGAGGGCAAGGGCCTCGTGCTCTTCGTCTCGAACGACAACCTGCGAAAGGGTGCGGCGCTGAACGCCGTGCAGATCGCGGAGCTCGTCGCCGCGAAGGCGCCCGCGGCGGTCTGAGGAGCGAAGGGCGACGCGAGCGGATGCCTCGGGCGCACCGCCGCCCGCACGACGGAGCACGCGGCTCGGTGAACCTCAGCTCTCGCGGCCGAGGCGTCGCACTGCGGCGTCCTGATGCGCGAGACGCCGGAGGGCGAGGAGCACCGGTTCGTACAACGCGGTGCCGAGCACGGTGTACTCGACGGCGGCGTGGGCGTCCGGCGGCATCCGTTCGAGGTCGAAGTCGGCGAGGTCGCGCGCGGCGGCGCCGTACCGTGCGAGCCGTTCATCGCTGATCGGCAGACCGGCGTCTGCCGCGGCGACGAGCGCGCGCTCGAGCTGGGCGACGGCGGCGAACTCGGGGTCGTAGACCTGCCCGAGCGCCTCGAGCGCAGCGCGCGCCCGAGGGAACGGATCGACCGCATCGACCGGATCGGCGCCGGCCGGCGGCAGCGCACCGACGGCGAGCCCGAGTGCGGCATAGAGATCATCGCCGGGCTCGTCGACGAGCTCGATCACCGCGCGCGCCTGCTGCACGCTCAGACCGACGGGCCCGGTCAGCGCGCGCACGAGCCGGAGCCGGCGTACGTGGCCCGCGTCGTAGCTGGCCTGCGTGGCCGAGGTCACGGTGCCCGGTTGCAAGAGCCCCTCGCGCAGGTAGTACTTGACGGTCGCGACCGGCAGACCCGCCTCGGCGGCGAGTGCGGAGATGCGCATCCCGGCTCCTTGCATTAGATAGTGTCACTCTCTAGTATTGGAGAGTACAACTATCTAACCATGGACAACCGAAAGGACCGGTCATGCCCGCAGACGACGTCATCCTCGTCGGCATCCTGCTGCTCGCCCTCGTCACGGTCGAGAGCGGGGGCTACTTCCTCACCCGGGTGGTGCGCGGATCGGTGCCGGCGAATCGCCTCCAGGCGAACTTCTTCCGCGCCGGCCACGCCCACGCCGCCGTACTGCTCGTGCTCTCGATCGCGATCCTCTCGGTGATCTCGCATGCCGCGCTCGACGGATTCTGGCTCTGGCTCGCGCGGGTCGGTGTCCCGATCGCGGCGATCCTCATGCCGGCGGGGTTCTTCCTCTCGGTGCTCGGCCGTGATCCCGAGAAGCCGGGGCGGCTCATCGTGCTCCTCTGGCTCGGCGTCGTCTCGCTCACGGCGGCGCTCGTGACCGCCGGCGTCGGCCTCATCGCGGGCGGCGTCGCGGCACTCTGAGCGAACGGATGCCTCGGGCGCACCTGCCGCCCGAGGCATCCGCTCGCCTGCGCCCGAAGCGGGGCGCGCCCACGCACAGGGTGCGAGTTCGGGCCGAGCGGCGTAGCGTCAGGCGCATGGCCATTCCCCAGCGCTTCTCGCTCGTCACGCTCGGCGTCGCCGACGTCGAGGCCGCCACGGCGTTCTACCACCGGCTCGGCTGGCGCGAAGCGCCGTCGTCGGTGTCCGGCGAGGTCGTCTTCTTCGCCACGCCGGGCGGCGTGCTCGCCCTGTGGGAGACGGCCGAGCTTGCGAAGGATGCGGCGCTCCCGACCATGCACGCGAACGCCCCCGCCTTCCGCGCCGTCGCCCTCGCGATCAACCTCGATTCGCCCGAAGCGGTCGACGATGCCGTCGGCGACTGGGTGCTCGCGGGCGGCTCGATCTCCAAGGCGGCCGGCCCAACCGAGTGGGGCGGGTACAGCGGCTACGTCGCCGACCCCGACGGCAACCTCTGGGAGCTCGCCCACAACCCGTCGTGGCCGCTCGACGAGCGGGGCCTGCCGATGCTGGGCGGTGCATGAGCGACGCTGGGCGGTGCATGAGCGACGCTGGGCCGCGCATGAGCGACGCTGGTCGGCGCGTGAGCGACGCTGGTCTGGGGCACCATCCGGGGCATCTACACTGGAATCCGTGACTTCAGAGGAAACCGTCGACGTCGTGCTGATCGGCGGGGGCATCATGAGCGCCACGCTCGGCTCCCTGCTCTCGCGACTCCAACCCGACTGGACGATCCGCGTCTACGAACGCCTCGGCGAGGTTGCACAGGAGTCGTCGAACGCGTGGAACAACGCGGGAACCGGTCACGCCGCGCTCTGCGAGCTCAACTACATGCCCGAGCAGCCCGATGGAACCGTCAGCGCGAGCAAAGCCGTCGCGATCAACGAGCAGTTCCAGATCAGCCGGCAGTACTGGTCGTACCTCGTCGAGCAGGGCGCGCTGCCAGAACCGCAGAACTTCATCAACACCGCGCCGCACATGACGTTCGTCAAGGGCAATGCCAACATCGAGTACCTGAAGAAGCGCGTCGCCGCCCTGCGGGAGCAACCGCTCTTCCCCGACCTCGAGTACACCGAAGACCTCGAGCGCATCGCCGAGTGGACTCCGCTCCTCGCGAAGAAGCGCAATCCCAAGGCGCGCGTCGCCGCGACCCGCACGGTCGCCGGTACCGACGTCGACTTCGGTGCTCTCACCACGTTCCTCTTTCGCGACATCGAGACGCGCGGCGCCGAGATCGCCACGAACCACCAGGTCACCCGCCTCAAGCGTCAGAAGAACGGCACGTGGAAGCTCCACCTGCGCCACCTCGTCGGCAACACCCCCAAGGTCGTCAACGCGCGCTTCGTCTTCGTTGGTGCGGGCGGCGGCGCGCTGGCCCTGCTGCAGCATTCGGGCATTCCCGAGATCAAGGGCTTCGGCGGCTTCCCGATCTCGGGCCAGTTCTTCCGTACGACGAACCCCAAACTCGTCGCACAGCACCACGCGAAGGTCTACGGCAAGGCCGCGAAGGGTGCGCCGCCGATGTCGGTGCCGCACCTCGACACCCGGGTCGTCGACGGCGAGACCGCGCTGCTCTTCGGGCCATACGCCGGCTTCACGCCGAAGTTCCTGAAGACCTCGACGTGGTTCGACCTGCCGTTCTCGGTGCGACTGCACAACCTCGGCCCGATGCTGCAGGTCGCGTTCAAGAACTTCGACCTCGTGAAGTACCTCGTCTCGGAGCTGCTCGCCTCACGCGACAAGAAGCTCGCGGCACTTCGCCAGTTCATGCCCACAGCCAAGAGCGAGGACTGGGAGCTCATCACGGCCGGCCAGCGCGTGCAGGTCATGAAGAAAGATCCGGAGAAGGGCGGCGTGCTGCAGTTCGGCACCGAGGTCATCACCGGAGCCGACGGCAGCATCGCGGGCCTGCTCGGCGCCTCGCCCGGCGCATCGACCGCCGCGCCCATCATGCTCGACGTGCTCGGCCGCTGCTTCCCGGGCCGCATGGCCGAGTGGGAGCCCAAGCTGCGCGAGATGATGCCGAGCCACGGCACACTGCTCTCAGGCAACGCGGATGCCGCGGCGACGTCGCTGGCCGAGACCGCGAAGGTGCTCGAACTCACGGCGTAGCACCCGCGCGTGGGGCGTGTTTGTAGGTCGAAGCTGCCTTTGTAGGGCGCCGCAGCGCCGTTGCGTCCTACATCTCCGCCTGCGTCCTACATTCCGCCAAGCCGCGTGCGTAGCACCCGCGCGTGTGCGGCATCCGGCGCGGTGGTTGGTATTCTCGGCGAGCTCTGCTACCGTCGTACCCGCTATGAAGTGAGTACACACCCTCGTCCCGCGCCTGAGGCGCCGTTGACATCGGGTGTGCGCACGGTTCGGGTCTCCGGTTGATCTGGGCATCGTGCTGTTCGCGACGGCATTCGCGCGCACCCGAGCTGCGACGGCAACGCCCGGCGGGATCCTCTCCGCTCCCGGGCGGTCGTCGGCGCCGCGCGCCCGCGTTCCGCCGGCTCGGTGCATCGTGCCGCTGCACGCGCGCCGCGGCATCCGTCGACCGCCCGGGGGCTTTCGCACACAGGGCAAAGGCGTACCGCATGACTGTATCCATCACCCATTCCCACCATCTCCGTGTCGACGGCCTCTCCGTCTCGTATCCCGATCGACGCGTCTTCACCGACCTCGGTTTCGCGGTCGCACCGGGCCAACGCCTCGGACTGATCGGCGAGAACGGCGCCGGCAAGTCCACACTGCTCCGGCTCATCGCCGGCGAATTCGAGCGGGCGGATGCCGCGGCATCGCCCGGCTCGAACGCCGAGACCTCGGGCCGCATCGTGCGGCCGCGGCGCACGTCGCTGCTCGCCCAGGAGCTGCCGTTCGCACCGCAGGAGCGCGTCGGCGAGGTGCTCGAGGCGGCCCTCGCCGAGGTGCGGGCGATCGAACGCGAACTCGACGCCGCGGCGACCGCGCTCGCGAGTGACGCCGCCGAGCCGAGTGACGCGGGCGACCCGGCGGCCGCCCGATACTCCGCCGCGCTCGACGCCGCGGAAGGCGCCGAGGTCTGGAGCGCCGAGGCCCGCCGCGACGAGCTCCTCGAGGGGCTCGGCGTCGGCGATCTCGGCCTCGACCGGCGCATCGTCGAACTCTCGGGGGGTCAGCGCTCGAGGTTCGCGCTCGCAGCCCTGCTGCTGAGCGCCCCCGACGCGCTGCTCCTCGACGAGCCGTCGAACCATCTCGATGACGCCGCGGCGGCGTTTCTCGAGGATCGGCTCCGCGCGTGGCGCGGGCCGGTGGTGTTCGCGAGCCACGACCGCGCGTTTCTCGACCGGGCGGCCACCGGCCTGCTCGACCTCGACCCGGGGCGGGCGGGCGCGCTCGCCCACTCTGCGTCGAGCCACGCCGCATCGACCGCGTCGCGTGATGACGCGCTCGCAGCTTCGGGCGGCACCGTCTTCGGCGGCGGGTTCAGCGAATTCCTCGATGTCAAGGCGAAGGAGCGAGTGCGCTGGCGGCGCCAGTACGACGACGAGCAGTCGGAGTTGAAACAGCTTCGCAGCGATGTCGGCGGCGCCGCTCGTCGCGTCGCCCATGGCCGAGCGGCCACCGACAACGACAAGTTCATCCGCCACTTCAAGGGCGAGAACGTCGATCAGGCGGTCTCGCGCCGAGTGCGCAACGCCGAGCTGCGACTCGCGACGCTCGAGCGCGAGCAGGTGGCGAAGCCGCCGTCGCCCCTGGTGTTCGCCGGCATCCCGTCGGGCTCCCACGCGCTCGAGGAGTCATCCGGTCTGCTCCTGCAGCTGTCGGATGTCGCGGTCGACGGCCGCCTCGCGATCGAGTCGCTGCAGGTTGCTCCGCTCACGCGGCTGCTCGTGACGGGCGCCAACGGCGCGGGCAAGTCGACGCTCCTGAATGTGCTCGCGGGGGCGCAGCGCGTCGACGACGGTCTCGTGCACCGGCGCAAGGGGCTGCGCGTGCAGCTGCTCGAGCAGGACGTGCGCTTCGCCGACCTCGCCACCTCACCTCGGCGTCTCTACGAGCGGGTGCTCGGCGAGCGGCGTGCCCAGCAGGTGCCGCTCGGCGGCCTCGGGCTCATCGCCCCGCGCGACGAGTCGCGCCCGATCGGCGCGCTCTCGGTCGGGCAGCAGCGCCGGCTCGCGCTCGCGCTCGTGATCGCCCGGCCACCGCACGTGTTCCTGCTCGATGAGCCGACGAACCACCTCTCACTGGCCCTCGCGACCGACCTCGAGGAGGCGCTCGGAACCTACCCCGGTGCCGTCGTCATCGCGAGCCACGATCGCTGGCTCCGTCGCCGGTGGTCGGGCGACGAACTCGAGCTCGCCGCGGGCAGCAGGGCGCCGGTCGCGGCGCTCCGATGAAGCGAGCGGATGCCGCGGGGCGCGTGTCGCCGCGGCATCCGCTCACTGCTCATTCGGGCCCGGCCGGCGCCGCCCGCTTGTCGCGCCAGAGCACGACGGCGGCCAGGAACAGGCCGGCAAGCACGGCGATCACCGTCGCGAGCAGGGTCCAGTCGGTCGGATCGGTGCCGCCAGCGAAACTGAGCCCGACCACCACCGTCGAGCCGATCGAGCCCAGCGAGCGCGCCGTCTGGAACAGGCCCGCGGCCTGACCCACGCGATCGGGCGGCGCGGCGACGTAGAGCGACTGGGTGATCGAGATGAGCACGATCCCGTACGGCACGCCGACCGCGGCCATCAGCAGCAGTACGATCCAGGGGCTCGTCGATCCGGCGAGCAGTTGCAGTGCGAGAGCGGATGCCGCGAGCCCGATGCTGCCGGCGACGAGCGCGGTGCGAATACCGCGTCGGTCGATCATGCGCTCGACGACGGGCGCGAGGATGACGGTGAAGGCGGCCAGCGGAAGCATCAGCGCGCCGACCGCGTCGGTGCGGTAGCCCCCGTGGTTCTCGAGGTACTGCGGCACGCCGAACAGTGCGCTGTAGAGCACGAGGTTCGCCAGGATGAACGTCACGTACACGCGGATGAGCGGAAGGTTGTCGCCGAGCAGGCGCAGATCCATGAACGGCGTGGTGCACGTCAGCTCACGCCACGCGAAGAGCGAGCCCGCGATGATCGCGGCCACGAGGAACCACCAGTTCGGGTCGGTCGCGATGTCGAGCAGGAACAGCAGGAGCGTCACGACCGTTGCGGCGAACAGGATGATGCCCGGCAGGTCGGACTCGGCAACCGTTCGTCGCAGGGGAACATGCTCGCGCGCTGCGTCGCGCGGAGCAAGCACACGAGTCGCGAGGATCGCGAGGGCCGCGAGCGGCACGTTGACCCAGAAGATCGCCTCCCAGCCGAACGCCGTGATCAGCAGTCCGCCGAGCACCGGGCCGACGGCCGCCGAGCTCGTGTCGACGAGCTGAATGCGCGCGATCATCTTCGGCGCGCTCAGCGTGCTGGTCGCGGCGATCGAACGCAGCATCGCCGCGGCGCTCGGGAAGGTGGTCGAGGTGCCGACCGCGAGCAGCACCCGCACGGCGACCACCCAGCCGAACGCCGGTGCGAACGGGCCGAGTGCCCCGGCGACGGCGACGATCGCAAGACCGATGGTGAAGACGCGTCTCGGGCCGTAGCGGTCGGCAATGCGACCCATCACCGGTTGGAGCACCGCGGACGTGAGATAGAAGGCCGTGATCACCCACGTGACCGTGGCGACATCCACCGAGAACTCGCGTTGGAGGGTCACGAGCGCGACCGCGACCATGCCCGAGTTCACGGCGCTCAGGGTCGTGCCGGTGCAGAGGGCGGCGATCGTCCAGTCGGCGCGGGCAGCGGGGGCGGCCGGGTCACTGCGTCGCTGCGACATCCGCTGCCTCCTGTCCGGTGTCGACGGATGACTCGCTGCGAGCCTTGCCACCTCGATGCCCGGTGTCAAGCACGGCACTGGACAGATCGCTCGAATATGTGTTCTGGGTATCTGCTCGAATGAAGCAGCGCCGGCGGAGGGCGCTCGCTTCAACACGCGGCCATCGCCGACGTGGTGGCGCGTCGTGACGACCGAGTCAGGATATGCGTTGGGTCGTATCGCCAACGCGCCCCTTGTACCCTGAGCTGCATGAGGAAAAGGTCGATGGCCGCGGCGCGACTCTCAGTGGTGATCGCGTGTATGGCGTTCGTGGGGACGGCGTGCGCGGCGCCCGATCGCTCGGCCGGTGACCTGGTCTCGGACGATCAGCCCATCGTGGTGCTGTGCCAGGGAAATGAGGTGCCCGTGCAGGCACTGGAGGACCCGAGGCCGGCGAGCGAGCTCGCACCCGCTGCCGCGCCGGCCCTCGACGGACGCGGTGTCTCCGGTTTCGATGCGCTCGATTGGCTGATTGCGCAGGAGAGCAACGATCGTGTGATGTTGATGGACAAAGCTCGCCGTTCCGCAAGATGACGGCCGCGGCGACATCCGCGAATACATGTACATCGTCATCTCCACCGATTCCATGCCAGCTAATCCCGGCGAGTCGGAATGGGCAGTTGTTGAGTCGTCGACCTGCTCGCCGATGCTTGACCTCGGCGAGCTGAATGCAGCGAGAGTTTCCCTCGATCCCTCGTCGCCGCCCGCCCCCCGAGTCTGACCATCTCGCACTACTCGTCACGGAGTTCGCGTGCAACTCGGGTCAGGACGCCACCGGTCGGGTCGAACTCGTCGAGATCGCCGAGACTGAGTCCACGGTTGAGTTGGTCATCGGGGTGCGGCCGTCGGGCGCCCGTGAGGCATCGTGTCAGGGGAACCCGGCGACACCGTTCACTATAGATCTCGAGCGGCCACTCGGGGGCCGCGTCATCTTGAACGCCGCAGTGGTGCCCTCGCGGGAGATCACGCCATCATCGGTGCCCTGAATCGACGGGGCGTCGGTTGGGACGAGAACGCGCATTGCGGCTGCCAGATGCAGCGGCGCGCCCGCGCAGACGAGATGGCCGAGAGACTGAGAGGCGTCCGCTGGTCCATCCATGATGCGCCCATTTGAGCTGGGACGCCGCGGCTACGGCCAGACATAGTCGCATGAGGGAAGCGCAACGCTGGTGTCGGCATGCCGGCACGCAACACTCACACCCGGTGAGCGGTCACTACATACCGTCTAGTCGTTGCTCCAGACCGCACCATCGGCGTCTGTGACGATCGGCGGAAAGTCGGTGCTTTCGCTTGGAGGCATCAGGTCGCCCGATGGAGCCTGCATGCGGGCGCTCGGGAAGAAGTTCATGCTCGCACCCCACTGACTCAGAAGCGTGTCAATGGGGTAGTAGCACCCGAGGGTGGCACCGTTGTAAACGATCGACCCGACATGCATGCCAACAGCGCGCAAGCCTTGGCTATCATTCCGCCAAACGGGCCCGCCGGAGTCTCCTCCCGCTCGAGCGTACGTTGCGCAGTAGACATAGACTCCGTTCCGTGGATACCGGTATTGGATCGTCCCTTCAGTCCTACCGGTCGTGATGCCCATCTTGCCGACCAGTGTGCCGTTCGTCTGCTCATAGTTGGGCATCTTCCCGGTCACGCGTCCATTGGTCCCAGGAGGAGTTTGTCCCGTCCGCGGGTCAACCACTATCTGGTACATCGTGACACCGGCGTCAGGTCGGATGAGCCCGGAGTCGCCCTCGGTGCCGTTGAACTTTCGGTACGCCATCGTGCCGAAAGGGACGGCGGTCCCGGACACCCGTTCTCCTACCCCGAAGCAATGGCCGGCAGTCAGGATGAACGTGCCGCTTGTGCCCTGAATGGTCCAACCGCCAGTGCACCACGGCTCGGAACCCCGGTAAAGCGGGTGGCCGGCAAAGTAGCCATAAGACAGTGCTTGAGCAGGCTGTGAAGCTCCGAATAGGACGACCAGAAGCGCTGCAATCAGGGCAGTGATGCCTCCCCTGGCTATCCTCCGCAAGTGGGACTCCTCTTGTTCAAGATTTCGATGGTTCTGCTCCGCCGCTACGGCAGGCTCGACATTGAGCCCGCCCTCCCAAAACTTACGTGTCAACAGGCGGGCTCAACGTCCCGGCTCGCCGTGAGGTACCTGCCACACGTCGCCGCTGAGTGGCGAAACGAACTTCATCCATACAGATATCCAGAATATGTGTTCGAATGTCGGTATGCGGTGGAGCGGGCAGGAACTGGGCGTCGAGCAGTCGGGCGTGCTGCCCGGGCTCGCGAAACTCAACAATCTCGTGCGTTCGGTACAGACGCCGGAGTTCGCCGGCGTCACCTTCCACGAGGTGCTCGCGAAGTCCGCGCTCAATCGCGTTCCCGGCCAATCAGCGATGCCGTTCGGTTGGACCATCAATCCCTATCGGGGTTGCACGCACGCCTGCACCTACTGCCTGCACCCTGACACGCTCATCACGATGGCCGACGGACGAGAGCGGCCGCTGAGGTCGGTGGAGGTTGGCGACGAAGTGCTCGGCACGCGCGTCCACGGTCGGTATCGGCGATATACGACATCGAGGATCGTCGCGAAGTGGGCGACACGAAAGCCGGCGTTCAGAGTCACGCTGGCCGACGGTACGCGGCTCGTTGCGAGCGGCGACCATCGCTTCCTCACGGTGCGAGGGTGGAAGCACGTGACGGGCCGGATGTCGGGAAGCTCCCGACGCCCCTATCTGACGACCTCGAACTCGCTGATGGGATTCGGAAACCGCGGCAGAGAGGTGTCGCCGGACGCGTTCTCCGAGGAGTACAAGCGTGGCTACCTCGCCGGGATGATCCGCGGCGACGGCATGATGCTGCGACGAACCTACACGCGCTCCGGAGGCGGCGAGTACGTGGCCAGCCAAGTGGGTTCTGCTGTGAAGACCGCGAGCGACCTGCAGGTCATCGCGATCGATCCGCTCGACGAGGTCGTCGACATGCTCGACCTCACCACCACCACTGGGGACTTCATCGCGAACGGAGTCGTCAGTCACAACTGCTTCGCCCGACCGACGCACACCTATCTCGACCTCGACGCCGGCGCTGACTTCGACCGGCAGATCATCGTGAAGGTCAATGTCGCCGAGGTCGTGCGTCGCGAGCTCGCGAAATCGGCCTGGCGACATGAGCCGGTCGCGCTCGGCACGAACACCGACCCCTACCAGCGCGCCGAGGGGCGCTATGCGCTCATGCCGGGCATCATCGAGGCGCTCGCCTCGAGCGGCACGCCGTTCAGCATTCTCACGAAGGGCACGCTGCTGCGGCGCGATCTGCCGCTGCTCGTCGACGCCGCGTCGCACGTTCCCGTCGACATCGCGATGTCGATCGCGATCTACGACGACGAACTGCAGCAGTCGATCGAACCGGGCACCCCCAGCACGAGGGCGCGGCTGGCGACGGTCTCGGCCGTGCGCGATGCCGGCTTCGACTGCTCCGTGTTCCTGATGCCGATCCTGCCCCACCTCACCGACACGAAGGCCCATCTCGACGAGGCGTTGCGTTCGGCGAAGTCGGCAGGAGCCACGAGCGTGCTCTACTCGGCGCTCCATCTTCGCGGCGCGGTGAAACCGTGGTTCATGCAGTGGCTGGGGCGCGAGCACCCCGAGCTCGTTCCGCAGTACCGATCCATGTACTACGGCTCGAACGCGTACGCACCGAAGGCCTATCGGCAGTGGCTGGGCGAACGCATTCGCCCGCTGATCAGTGCGCACGGTCTCGAGCGCGGTCGCGAAGATCCGGTCACCGGGGGAGTACGGTCGTCGGCGCTCGCGCGCGGTCCGGCGACGTGGCGCGGCGCCCGAGCCTCTCGGCGACCTGGCTCCGACGGGGTCGCCGTCCGGACCGAACTCCCCGACGCCCTGAACCTTCCGCACGATCCGTCGGCACTGTTCTGACCGAGTTCGCCGTCGGTTCGGCCGAGTCGCCCGCGTGGCGCGCACGAAACTGGGATAATCCGCAGAAGCACGAACGGCGAAGTTCGCGCGGGGGCGAACGTCGACGTTCGCGTGTGCGGCACCGAGCGGAGGATCACGATGACCCTGGGGTTGCCGGGACACCTTGCGAGGGAATCGCTCAGCAGGGCGCTCCGCAACGCAGGGCACTGCGCGGCATTCGCCTGCCTCGGTATGGCCGCAGCACTCGTTGCCGTCGTCTCGCTGCTGCAGGATCGTTCCGACCGCTGGATCGGGTTCGCGCTCGCCGTCGGCATGATGGTGCTGCTCGCACTCGTCGCCCGGTACGCCACGGTCACGCTGACCGTCGTCTATCTCGTCGCCGGCGCCGGTGCTCTGCTCGCCCTCACCGTGCTCGTGCTGCGCAGTGGCGAGTTCCCGTCGACGAACAACGCGGTGCTCGCTCTCGTGGGAGTCGCGCTGCTGCTCGTCGGCGGAGCCGGAAACGGTTCGACGATCGCGATCATCTGGGCGACGCTCGGCTTCGCCCTCGGCCAGGTCGCGATGCTCGTCGGAGCCGTCGTGACGGGCGGAGTGTTCATGTCGAACGCCGCCACGTGCTTCGCCTTCGTGGTGGTGGTCATCGTGCGTGTCTTCGACGGTCTCACTCGCCGCGCCGGCATGCGTCGCGAAACCGGGTTGCACCGTGCCAGCCAGCAGACACGAGAACTCGCGATCCGGCACGACTACGAGCTCCGCGCCACGGCGCGGCTGCACGACACCGCGCTCAGTCATCTCGTGGCGATCGCGGCCGCGGGCTCCGGCCCGGTCGATGAGCGGTTGCGAGCGGGCATCCGTCAGGATCTCGGTCTCGTCGTCGGTCGCGACTGGGCGATCGACCATGCGTCGAGCGGCGAGGCCGGCGACCGCGAGGGGGTGGGGGGCGCGAAGGCGCTCGGCGAGCGGCAACTCGATGACGATGACGGACATCCGCCCGCAGAATCCGACGTGCCCCCGCTCGACCATTCGTTCACCGCGGCGGAGAACGCGGGCCTCAGGGTGCGGGTCACCGGCGATGTCGCGGTGCTCGGCACACTGGGGCCGCGCCGTGCCGCCGCACTCGACGCCGCGGTGGCGCAATGCCTGATCAACGTCGCGAGGCATTCCGGCGTCGACGAGGCGGAGCTCGCCCTCGGCCTCGGCGGTGGAGAGGTGACCATTGCCGTCATGGACAGCGGTATCGGATTCGATGAGGCTCAGGTCGCCCCCGATCGCATCGGGCTGCGCACGTCGATACGTGCCCGCATCGAACAGGAGCACGGGACGGTTCGGCTCTGGTCGTCGAGGGGCATCGGCACGACCGTCGTGCTGACGGTTCCCGAGGGCGGCGCATGAACGGGCATCTGCGTCTCACCCAGCAGGAGGCGGACCCGATCGGCGCGATCGCCGCCGCACCCATCGTGACGATCGGCGCTTCGGTCGCGTTCGTGGTGGCGCTCGGGTTGACCTGGGCCCACTGGAACGAGGTCGGCTCGCCCCTGGCCGCGGTGGTCGCTCTCCTCCTTCTCGCCGCTGCCGGATCGGTCGCCGCCGTCTGGGCACTGCCGGCTCATGCACCGTTCACCAACGAACGGCTCTGGATCGTGGTGACGCTCGCCGTTGGAGCCGCCATCGCCGAGTACGTCAGCACCATCGGCAACAATCGCGAGGTCTACGACGACTTCGGTCCGGCGGTCATCGGCCTGCTGATCCTCTCGCTCGCACCGTACATCACGTGGCTCTCTGCATCGCTCGCCGGCGTCTTGTCGGCAGTGGTGCTCTCGATCCTCGCCGCGGGGGCGACGATGTACGCCTCCTCGGAGGCCCCGATCGGCGGCATCCTCATCCTGAACGCGGCACCGGTGCTCGCGATGTCGGCCGCGGCGGCCGGGTACTCCTACCGCATCGTCTCCGACACGCTCGCCTGGCAACGGGCGGCCAATCGGGTGGCCCTGCAGCGCGATGCAGAGCTGCGCGCGGGCATCGCGCGCACTGTGCAGCAGAGCGGGGTCTCGGTGCTCGGCAGGGAAGTACTGCCGTTCCTCGCCGGTGTGATGACGGCCGAGCGCATCTCCGTGTCCGACGCCGGACGGGCGCGCGAACTGGCCGAAGCGCTCAGGCGGGCGTTGCGGGCCGGCCTCGAATCGACGTGGATCGACGATCTCGCAGCGAACATCCGCGTGGCGCGTGGCATCGACACGATCGTCGACGATCCGACCGGTGCCGCCGACGACCTCGGCGCCGATCAACGTTCGGCGGTGACCGCGCTCATCTCCTGGCTCGGCGATGCCGCCAGGTCGCAGCTCATCAGAGTGGCCTTCACGAACGAGGGCGATGAGGGCGAACGCGGCGTCGTCACGATCGTCTCCGCGCCGGGCAGCGCCCCGCCGAATCGACGTGAACTCGACCGATTCGTCGCCGTGGCACGAGCGGTGGCGCTGCGAGCGGATGCTTCCCTGACGCGAGAGAATGTGACAGTGGAGTTGAGATATGACATCGAGTGAAGACGGGCGCTGCGAGTAGATGGCGAAGCTGTACTTCCGCTACGGGGCGATGAACTCCGGCAAGTCGACGGCGCTGCTCCAAGCCGCGTTCAACTACGAGGAGCGCGGTCACCGGGTGCTGCTCGCGAAGCCCACGGTCGATACGAAGGGCGACCGAGACATCGTCTCGCGACTCGGCGTCGTGCGCGAGGTCGACTTCACGATCGCACCGGCCACGGATGTGCTCGACCTGTTCCAGTCGCACCGCAATCGGGTGATCGAAGAGCGCGGCCGCGACGTGAGCTGCCTGCTCGTCGACGAAGCCCAGTTCCTGAACTCGGAGCAGGTCGACGATCTCCTCCGCATCGCTCTCATCGATTCGGTGCCGGTGCTCGCGTACGGCATTCGCACCGACTTCCAGACCGTGGCGTTCCCCGGCAGCAGGCGACTGCTCGAGGTCGCCCACAGCCTCGAAGAGCTGAAGACCATCTGCCGTTGCGGGCGCAAGGCCATCTTCAACGCGCGACTCATCGACGGCGTATTCGTCTTCGACGGAAACCAGGTCGCAATCGATGCCTCGACGCAGCTCGGCGAAGACGGTGCTCACGCGGTCTCCTACGAGTCGCTCTGCGGGGTGTGCTACCTCGAAGAGAGCGGCGGCGTGCTCAACGGGCGTCGCTGACCGGGCGATCGAGGAGTTGCCTCGGCACGGAGTTGCCTCGGCACGGCCGGATGGCGCCGCGGGCTGGCGCATTCGCTGCGTGTCACGTGAAGATGGAGTGAGACCCGGAGGTGCGCCATGAACGAGATCACGGTGGACGAGATCGCGGTGGGCGTCAGCACCGGTGGCTCGGCCACCATGCGGGCGGTGCGCTGGGCGGCCGAACGGGCGTCGACGCTCGGCAGTACGCTGCGCCTCGTGCATGTCATCGACGGGGCGCCCGCTGATCGCGAGGGCGCGGAGGCGACTTCAGGGGAGACACCCGGTGCAGCTGACGGGCGGTCGCGGGAGTGCCTCGACGAGGCCGGGGCCGTCGTCGCCGACGTCGACCCCGGCATCGAGACCGTCACGACGCTCGAACGCGGCAATGCCGTCGACGTGTTCGAACGCATCTCTGCCGAAGCCTCGATGCTCGTGGTCGGCAGCGATTGGCACGATGGGCGCCGGGCGAGCCGGCGCCGCGTACTGAGCCTCCGCATCGCGGCGGTGAGCCAGACGGCGGTCGCCGTCATCCCCGACTTGGAGCCGGTCGGCCGGCGAGGCGTCGTCGTGGGCGTCGACGGCTCGCACGCCTCCGACCACGCCCTCGCGTTCGCCGCTGACGAGGCCGAGCGCCTCGGTGAACCGCTCATCGCCGTGCACTCGTGGGATGTCGTCGCCATGGTCGGCGGTGAGTACGGCTACGGAGCGCCCCTCATCGCCACCGACGACCTCGCCCGAGCCGAGGCCGAGATCCTCGAGACGGCACTCGCGCCGGTCGTCGCCGCGCACTCCGGGCTCGAGGTGCAGCGCGTCGTCGTCGCGGGCGACCCGGTGAACGACCTCACCGAGGCCGCGATCGAGGCGCGCCTGCTCGTGGTCGGCAGCCACGGCCGCGGCGCGCTCGCGAGGTTCCTGCTGGGTTCCGTCAGCCAGGGCGTGCTCGCCGACCTCGTGGCGCCGACGGTCGTTCTCAGGTGACCCGCGACGCCACACACCTCGACGAGGCCGCGGCGACGGCACGCACGGCGAGGCGCCTCGACGGTGTGGACGCCGCGCGGGGGCTCGCCCTCATCGGCATGTTCGTTGCGCACGTCGCGCCCGCCGCGACATCCGCCGATCTGGAGTCGCTGATCTCGATCGCCGACGAACGGCCACGCCTGCTGTTCGCGCTCACCGCCGGCATGGCGTTGGCGTTCATCTCGGGCGGCACGCGGCCGATCGTCACCGGACGAGGCCGGCTTCGGCGGCAGATCGCGATCCGCGCGGTCATTCTCATCGCGCTCGGGCTGCTCATCGCGGCCACCCTGCACCCGCTCGTGTTCATCATCCTCGACGTCTACGGCGTCGCGTTCCTGATCCTGCTGCCGTTGCTGTTCATCCCCGCGCGGGCGGCCCTCGGCTTCGGCATCGCCCTGCTCGCGGTGATGCCGGGGCTCGCCGAGTTCGCGAGCACGACCGAACCCGTCATCGCGCTGCAGCAGGGCCCGTACGCGATCGTCGTCGACTGGTTCGTGAGCGGCGCCTACCCGGTGGTGGAGTGGGTGCCCGTCATGCTGGTCGGACTCGGCCTGGCCCGCCTCGGTCTGACCTCGCGGCGAGTCGTGGCGACCGCCGCGCTCTGGGGTGCCGCGGCGGCCGTGGTGCTGCTGCCGATCGTCGCGATGATGCCAGCGCCCGTGCCGATCGGCGGAGTCGCGGTCACCGGGGACGATCGCTTGGTCTCGGCACTCCGCACCTCGCTCGAGGCGGTCGGCAACGTCGGGGTCGGCGTCGTCGTCGTGGCCGGGATGCTGCTGCTCACCTTCTTCGCCCGGCCGACCGTGCGCCGCGTCGCCGGCGCCGTGCTCTCGCCGATCACCGCGATGGGTTCGATGCCGCTCAGCATCTACACGCTGCATCTCGTGGTGCTGGCCGCGTCGATTCGCATCGAAGACGGCTTCTATACCGACGACTCCCTCGAACTCATGCTCGGGCTGATCATCGGCTCGATGGTCTTCGCCTGGCTGTGGCGCCGCTTCCTCGGTCGCGGCCCGCTCGAACGGGTGCTCAGGTGGGCGAGCGGTCGAAGCCGAGCGGATGCCGCGGTGCGGCAGAATTGAACGGTTCGAACGAGAGGATCTCGATGCGTATCTCTGTTATCGGTTGCGGCTATCTCGGCGCCGTGCACGCCGCGGCGATGGCCGAACTCGGCCACGAGGTGGTCGGCATCGACGTCGACGAGCGCAAGATCGCGGCGCTCGCCGGCGGCAAGCCGTTCTTCTTCGAGCCGGGGCTCCCCGAGATCCTCACCTCTGCGACCGCAAGCGGCCGGCTGCGCTTCAGCACCGATATCGCCGAGGCCGCCGAAGCCGAGGTGCATTTTCTCGCTGTGGGCACCCCGCAGTCGGCCGAGACCGGTGCCGCCGACGTCTCATTCGTCGATGCGGCCTTCACCGCGCTGCTGCCGCATCTGGCAGATGGGGCGCTCGTCGTCGGCAAGAGCACGGTGCCGGTCGGCACGGCGGGCCGGCTCGCCGAGCAGCTCGGGGCCGACGCGCCATCGGCTCGCCTCGTCTGGAACCCCGAGTTCCTGCGCGAAGGATTCGCCGTCAGCGACACCCTCTCGCCCGATCGACTCGTGTACGGCGTCGCCGAGGGTGACGACCATGCGGCATCCGTGCTCGATCGTCTCTACCGCGCCGCGATCGAGGCGGGCACACCGCGCATCGTCACCGACTACGCCACCGCAGAGCTCGTGAAGGTCGCCTCGAACGCCTTTCTCGCCACGAAGATCAGCTTCATCAACGCGATGTCCCAGATCGCGGAGGCCACCGGTGCGGATGTCACGGCTCTCGCCGACGCAATGGGGCACGACGACCGCATCGGACGACGGTTCCTGAACGCCGGCGTCGGATTCGGCGGCGGGTGCCTGCCGAAGGACATCCGCGGGTTCATTGCGAGGGCCGACGAGCTCGGCCTCGGCGACACATTCGCCTTCCTCGGCGAGGTCGACGAGATCAACCTGCGGCAACGGCGACGGGTCGTGGATCTCGCCGTGCAGGACCTCGACGGCTCGGCCGACGGCAAGCGCATCGCCGTGCTCGGCGTCACCTTCAAACCCGACTCCGACGATGTGCGCGACTCGCCGGCGCTCGACATCGCCGTGCAACTCCAGGGGCTCGGCGCCGACGTCGTGATCACCGATCCCGAGGGGCTCGACAACGCGCGTGCACGCGTGCCCGCCCTCGCCTCCGTGCCGACGACGCGCGAGGCGCTGCTCGGTGCCGACCTCGTGATCCTCGCCACCGAATGGCGCGAGTACCGCACGCTCGATCCCGAGGCCGCGGGCCGACTCATGGGGGAGCGGCGCATCATCGACGGCCGCAACGTGCTCGACCCCGCTGCCTGGCGCGCTGCCGGCTGGCACTACCGCGGGATCGGCCGGTCGTAGGCGTGAGAAAGCCCCCTCCCGAAGGAGGGGGCTTCACCCGGTCGGGGTGACAGGATTTGAACCTGCGACCTCGTCGTCCCGAACGACGCGCGCTACCAAGCTGCGCCACACCCCGGGTCGGCCCTTGCGGGCCTCAACAAGAATAGCCGATAAATCGGCGGCAGGCTGACCACGACGGATGCCGCGGCATCCGCTCTGCGCAGACCTGCGGCGCAGAGCTACTCCGCGGCCACCGGCGTGAGCAGCTCTATGCTCGGCATATGACGTTGGACACATTTCCCGTGACGTAGCTGAGCGTGCCGTGCGAACTCATCTAGCGTCATGCGCAACTCAGCATGTAGTGGTGCTGATGCGAAGGGACGAGACGTGAAACCAAAGAAGGTCGTGCCGGATCCCCGTCGCCAGACCACCCCGAGACGATCAAGCCATATTCGGCAAGGATCCGGGCGAGTAAGTTCACTGGTTTGCTTCGGATACTCGCTTAGCTCGTCGACGGTGTTGCGTTGATCAAGGGGGCGTAGTCGCCGTGCAGCTTCAGGATCGTGCATGGCACGTGCTGCAGCGGTTCCATGCCCGCGATCGCCGCCTCGCTCGAGATGACCTGCGGACTCACGCCAGTTGCCTCGATCGCGCGCTCGAGAAGGCGGTCGAAGTTTGTCGTCACGATCACACGAACGAGCCCGCGTTTGACGAGTGCGGCGATGGTGTGGTGGGCGGGATTCGGGATCTTCAACCCTGCCTCGCGTTCCTCCTCAGTCGTCTCGAAGAAGCCGGCGAGAAGCGCCCGTCGAGAGGCGGAAGTCGAAGCAAGACTTTCCAGAAGGTTGGAGTATCCGAGGGCATCCCCGTCGCCGTGAGCATCCCACCACGCTTCGGTATCGAAGTCCTCGTCAACAGTGCTACCGCCGGCGACGGCGGCTCGCCGGACGAGCGCTTCCACCACACCCCATCCAGTGGGGATGCTCGCCCCGGCCGACGTTCCGGAACCGATGAGGAGGGCATAGACGCCAAGCTGGGCATAGGGCGGTTGCCATGCTAATCCGTGGGGCGAGGATCACCATGACCTCACCTTACGCGGCGCTCGATGAGCCATTGGGCGAGCGCTGAGCGAATCGAACAACGACGACCAGGCGAGGAGCCGACGCTCCATCCAGGTGTCAATGGTCCACACGCGTGACCGCGGTCCCTCCACGATGTGACTATCGGATGCGATCAGGGGAGCTGCACGATTTCAGGGGATGACAATTGGGCGATGAGGCTGGAGTTCAGCCACCAGAGAGCGGTGAAAATCGCAATAGGCGAGACCAGACGCACCCAGACTGGGATCCCACCGATTCTGGCGAGCACTACCACCAGCAGGCCTGTCAACAACGGAAAGAAGGCGGTCAGTACGGTGCCGAACGCCGACCAGGTGCTCAGCCCGCATGCTGTTCGTATCGCGACACCCTCATCGTCAGCGGCGGTCGCCAGAAACGCCATGGGAGAAAGGAGCAGACCCCCAAGAATCAGAAGCCCGAATGTTGTGTAGTCGACTCCACCGTACTTTGCTGACTTAGGCGAGTTGTGTGCCCAGATCAGGAGCAGCAGCGACATGAGCGCGACGCAGTAGGCCCATGTGGCATCCGCTAGCGCACCCTGCCATTGCACAACACAGCGTGCGGCACGGCCGGTGGGCAAGAGCAAGAGAGCCGATGCGAGCAGCATGCCTGTCGAGCCAAGGCTTCCCGCTAGGTATCTGAAGACTGCTCTTGCCTTCGCGGCGGTAGCTTTCTGGTTCATTGCTGAGCCGCGACAACAACGTCCGCGAATCCATTTGCCAGACCGTCGAGCTCTGTTGCCAGGACTGTCGGCGAAGGTGACAATGTCGGCGCTGGCTCGCCTGGCAGTCTGACATCGACTAGTTTGCTAATCGCCAATTCTGTTGGCCACGGTGAGGTGAACACCGACTTGGCTGCGGCGACGAGGTTCGCTCGAGAACCGAATCTCTCCGCCATGAACTGCTTGGCAAGCCAGCCCGGGTCATCTTCGATGGCGCAGAGCATCTGTCGGGCGATTTCATCAACTGAGCCGCTCCCATTGGAAAGTCGTTTTGCCCAGAGGAAGGCGGCCATGTCGGCAAGCAGGTCACCGCTGCCAAAAGAGTTCGCTCCTGATCCGAGGTTCGCGGCGGTCCAGGCCCGTACGTTCAGCACGCCACCAGAGCTTGCAAGTCGAGCCGCTTCGTAGTCTTCCCAGAAGGTTGCCAAGTCTCCAGCCCATCCGCCGATGTCCGAAACTTGAAAAGTCGCGCCTGGTGCGGGAACGCCCCAGTTCGTGTAGCCGCGCGTCGACGCGGCACAATGCGTTGTGTCGCCGAACTGTGCGTCGACAGGTCGAGGGTACATTTCGCTTCCGGCGCGAGCATCGAACTCTGCGAATGCGAGCTCAAAAGCAGCCCACTCGGGAGCATCCTGCGGGAAGAGATTCGGATATCTCGGCGTATAGAAGTGCGTCCAAATCTCGTCAAGCTCTCCGTTGCCTCCGCCAATCCAGTAGGTCGGCTTCTGAAGCCAGTTCAGCACCATGTCATCACGAATGCCCTGGGTCATGTATGTGTCCGGGCTCACCTGATCTGAGAGGTATGCCAGCCCTGCCACTCGCCAGAAGAACGCTTCGTCAAATCCGGATGCCTGCCCAGACGTGAATCTTCGAGGTGTTCGCCGAAGCTGCGCGCTGGAGAGGGACTGCGCTCGGGTTGACTTGACGACCTTGTCGACCTCGATGGAAGCGTCACCGCTCCCCACCTCGATGGTGAGAATTTGGTCGTACGCCCAGTTGGGCGGGAGCGGGAAGCCGAGATTCCCGCTATAGCCTGTCGACATGTCGCTGACGAACGAGGACTCCGTGAGGCCCTCGGCCGCTAGCTGAGCACAAACGTTTCTGGTGCCGTATACACCGAGCTTGTAGACAACTGTCTTGGACGAGTCGAGAGCGTCGCGCACACCGCGGAAATGCGGAACAACCACTGCGTCGATGTCGTCCTGCGTGGCATCAAAGTCCACGGACAGATAGACCCGGTTGCCGGTTACGATGCCGAGCTGTCGCATCCGGGAGGCGATCCGTTCGCCCTGCTCGTATCCAAGGCTGTATGAGAACTGATCCGCAGTGTCATTCCATTCCTGGTAAATCGGAAACCACGTGCGGCCATTCGCCCAGATGCGGGCTGGTTCATCGTGGGTAATGCGCTTCTCGAAGCCATTGATATACCGCCCGACGACTTGAAAGCCCGCCCCAGTGATCGACCCAACGTTGACGGATGTCAACGGCGTGGCGGTATCACACGCCGTCGCCGGGCGATTGACGTCTCCTGTGCTCACGAGCAACGACGCCCAAGTAGAGAAGTTCGCTGCCCCTGTCGCCGGGAGCTCAACGAACTGTTGGAAGCCGGTCGTTTGCGTTCTGGTAGCTGCGTCGAAGGTACCGGTGAACGGGGCTTGCGTGTAGCCGTTGAAGATGAGAGCTGCTTGATAGAGCCGGATCATCTTTCGTGCGCCATCGGTATCCCCGAGTGAGGCAGTGCCGTGATCGCGAATGCCCTGCTGTGTTCCGGGGCCAAAATTGCCGTTCGCGACTCCGTCAGCCATGCCGATTTCATACTGGAGCGCGTACATGAGCCCCTGCTGAACCTGTCGGGAAAATATCCCGTCACAGGGGATCATCTGGAAATCAGCCCGGTCGAGGTAGTGGCCGTTCATCCACTTCTGCACGGCGCGGGTCTCGCTATTGCCGTTTCCGATGACGATGTAGGCATCCATCGTCAGAAGGCTCTTGAACAGTTTCGGCGGTACCGTCTGACCGGCGCTCAGCCCCGCGTCCAGCCGGACCGAATTGACGCTGGATGCGACATCCTCGTCCCAGAACTCGTAGATCAATCCGCCCCAGTAGCCTTTGCACCAGAGTGCCAACTGGAGAATGCCGACGATGTTTGGATGTGTGGCCGCGGTGGCCGCCCGTACATTACCAACCTGGGACTCGAGCGCTGCGAGAGTTCCCGGTCCAAAGTTGTCGGAGGTGGCAGTGATGCCAAGCTCAAGCTGAAGGGCACGTATAGCCGAGTACATCGTTAGCCAGCCGGTCTCCCCGTTCATGGGTGCGTCCACGTACCCGGCGCGCCCACTGAACGTGTTATTGAGCCAGGTCTGCGCGTTCTCAACCTGGGGATCGCTCATTGTCCCTCCTTGGCGGCGATGTTCTTGGTATCGAGGCGGTTGGGGTCGTCAGAGAGTGTCTCCGCGTTCCCGACACGGCGGCGGGGGGCGTCCTGCGTTCCTTCGGTGAGGATGGTGACTGCCGAACGTTGCGGAGACGGCTCGGCGATCTGCGGATCAGCATTTGGCCAGCTCAACCCGATCACATGAGACGCGCCGACTGGCATGGCCTCGTTGATGGTGAGGACTACTGTGTGCGCGAGACCGGTTGCAGGGGCGCTGACCGTGATGAGTGTCGGATCGAGTTGCTCGGGTCCGCTCGCCAGCGACGTGACAACAGGCATTCCGGCCTGTGCTTGATCGACGGTGATCTCAACCTGCACGCCTGATGGGGTGGGATTCGGGCCGATGCTACGGAGGTTGATCGCAACGGGAACTCGATAGAAAACGTTCTGCTCAGGGTTGGTCAAGGCAGCCCACCCTGCAGAAGGTACCAGCCCCCACGGGGCGACCTGAACGATCGATTCTAGGATCAGGCGTCGTTCCAGTCGTTGGACCACCTTGCCGTCGGCGTCCATCAGGGCGAGCTTCACTATGGGCGCGCTGACCCCGTCGATTCCGTCTTCGGGGTAGAGCATGCGCCCAAGAAGAGGGAGGTAGATCCTGACCTGCTCGCCGCTCAGTGAACGCCTGTCTAAGTTGAAGATCACGGATGCCGTTGAGCCGTCCAGTGAAGTGTCATCGGCCTTCACAGTGGTCAGCCCGTCGGCGTTCTGGACTGACAGGAATCTGCGCTGAGCCAAGACGCGTGGGTCAGATAGAAACTCGGCGCTGACCGTTTGGACGCGTTCGGGGAGAGTCGAGATGGCGATCACGGTCGCCAGTTGCCAGACATGCTTCACCGTGAAGTCTGCGGAGAAAAACTCGATGGTCTGCCGGTTCTCTGACGTGATTGCGTCAGAGAGTGTCGCTGCCTCCACCCGACCGCCAGACTGATCCCACACCACCGTCGCGGCCACTACGCCGGCAGCGCCAACGATGAGTTGGCGCCGGCTGATCGAGAACCCGTTCATCTTCTGTCGGCTTTGTCCGGGCGTCTGCATGCTGTCAACGATGGCCGGGCTCGGCAGGCTGAGCAATCACAAAGACCCGTTCACGGCGAGAATGTGACTTTAGTGACATCCATTTGCCGGGCCCGCTTCGCAGGTGGCCGCCGTCTCGGCGGAGGTTCGCGCCGGTGCCTCATGCGCCTGTCTGTGCCGCCGGCACTCGCTTCGATGGCGATGCGCCATGTCGCGGTGCTCGAGACCCTTGCGGACGCATCCGAAAAGGCTGGCCCACTGCGTCGACGTCGCTGTGGTGTACGCCTCCAACGCCCTCGTCCGCCTCATCGAACTCAATAGTGCGGAGGTCTGAATTCCGAATGGGCATGCGGTGCTCGCGCCACCCACGTTGCGTCCTCTTTCCGTCCTGGATTGGTTCGAAGACGCGTGGGAGACCGGCCCGCTCTCGGATGTGCTCGACGAGAGGCAGCGTGAACCTCAGAGGCTGTGGCTGTGCCCATGAGTTTCGATAGCCTTTTGCTGAGTTCCGAGAACGCTCCGCTGAACACTGACCGGCAAAGTTGTTGAGCCGTGCGGCACTCGGCGTCGCTCTCACGCATCTTTGTAGTTGCTGTCTCCGAGGAGCTGATAAGCACAGAGCTGTGCAGGTCAGTTTCGGATCGTCCACGCGGGCACTTGATATGTGACTTTTGGCCAGTTGCCCTTCCTCGCTCGCCAGGCGATAGTTGGGCGAACTCACGCGACAGGGACTCCTGTCGCTTCCTGAATGGCATGAAGCACAATGCGGTTCAGGCGAGCACGATGGAGAAAAGAGGGGACGATGATCACCAGGAAACTGATTGCGGCTATCGCAGCCGGGGCGGCCTTGATTGTGGGCGGCGTGAGCATCAGCGCGGCCTATGCTGCCAGTGAGAATTCAACCGATGGCGCGTCCCGTGTCGAAAGGACGGTGCCAGCCGCTGCGGTGCAACCCCCCGTCGCCCCGGCGGCGACTGAGACCGATGCTCTCGCTGCTACTCCGGCGCCGGCTGCGGCCCTGCCGCCGAACGGAAGCTCCGGGGTCGTTGATGGCATTCCGTTCTACGACGCAAATAGCGACCCGACCCTGATTCAGTACCCAGCTGACTGGGCTGAAGATGAGCTCGTAAACGCCCGCGTCTGGGTCGAGATGATGACCATCACCGCCAAGTGCATGGCAACGCAAGGTTACCCGTTCCAGTACACCCTGTGGTGGGACATCCCGCAGGACGTGGATCCCGCTGTAGCGGCTCGCCTCCGCGAGTCGCCAGCGAAGTACGGGACGCCTGCATTCGGGGCCCTCTTCGGGGATCCTGATTCTCCGGAAGCGGGCGCGGGGTGCCATGCCGAGGCACGAAATCAGCTGGGAGACAACCCGGCCGTGCTGGCCAACTGAACGCTCAAACGGAACCCTTTGGCAACAGTGCCGAGGCGTTGCCAATCCGACTATTTCCACAACAACAAGGAGGACACGTGCTGAGCAGGCGTCAATTGATCTTCACTGCAGCCGTCGGCGCCGTAGGCGCGTCGGTACTCACTCAGGGGACAACGCTGTCGAGTGCGCAGGCGGCTGTGACTGATATCGAGGACCGTTGGGGTGTGACCTTGCGGGGCGCAGCGACGGATCCGTCCCAAATCGCCGTACCAAGATCATTCGATGCAGCCGAAGCTGCGAACTGTCAATGGCCAATAGTTTCTGCCCGTAGGTGGCCAGCAGAGATGCCCGCTGGTGGCCACGGAATCTGCCCGGTCATGGCCAACAGATCTGCCCACCAGGGGGTTGGTGGCGTTGGCCGTGCGCGGTCGGGGGTGCTCAGCTCATCGCGGTGACTCCTCTGCCGGCGAGGGCTTCGGTGAGCCGGATGGAGTCGCCCGAGGTTTGGCAGACGTGGGCGTGGTGCAACAGCCGGTCGACGGTCGCGGTGGCGAGGGTCTTGGGCATGAGCTCGTCGAAGCCGGCGGGGTGCAGGTTCGAGGACACCGCGATCGAGCGTTTCTCGTACGCGGCGTCGACGAGGCGGTACAGGCCCTCGGCCGCGTCGGCTCCGACCGGGAGCAGCCCGATGTCATCGATCACGATCAAATCAGCGCGGAGGATCCGCGCGACGACCTTCGTGACGGAGTCGTCGGATCGGTGCGCCCGCATCAGCGCGCCGAGGTCCTCGAGTCGGAACCACGCGACCCGCATCCCGGCCTCGACGACCTGCTGGCGGGACTGCTGAAGGTTTGGTTGACTCCTGACCCGCATCTGTTGGGGTGCGGGAGGATGGAGCATCATGCCCAAGAAGTACACGGATGAATTCAAGCGCGATGTCGTCGCGGTGGTTCGGCAGGGAGGGGCGACGCAGCGGCAGATCGCGGCGGACTTCGGGATCTCGAAGACCGCACTGTCGACCTGGATCCAGAAGGTCGAGCTCGAGGAGCGGGGGCTGATCGATCGTGCACCCGATGGGAGTCTGCCGGCCGGTGATGACGGGGTCGCGTTGCGGGAAGCGTTGAAGCGGATTCGGCTGCTCGAGCAGGAGGCCGAGGTCATGCGCCGCGCGGTCGCGTATCTGTCCCAGGCGGCACTCCCAAAATGATGTACCCGCTGGTCCGTGACCTTGCCGATACGACCGCGCCCGTCCGGGTGCCGGTCGCGGTGACCTGCCGGGTGCTCGGCTTTTCGAAGCAGGGCTATTACGCATGGGTGGCCAACCCGGTCTCTGACCGGGACTGGGGCGAAGCGCATCTGATCAACGCCGCGTACGACGTCCATCACGACGATCCGGCGTTCGGGTATCGACTGATCAGCGACGAACTCGCCGAGCAGGGGTTCGTGCTCAGTGAGCGGCGGGTGTGGCGGCTCTGCTCGCAGCAGGGCTTGTGGAGCGTGTTCGCGAAGAGGAAGAGCAAACGGCCTCGCCCCGGGCCTCCCGTGCACGACGATCTCTGCGCCGTGACCGATGAGCACGGGCGGATTCGGCACGAGTTCACCGCTGACGGCCCGAACGAGTTGTGGTTGACCGACATCACCGAGCACAAGACCGCCGAGGGCAAGCTGTATCTCTGCGCGATCAAGGACGTGTACTCGAACCGGATCGTGGGCTACTCGATCGACTCGCGGATGAAGGCGCGTCTGGCCGTCGACGCTCTCACCATGGCTGTCACACACCGAGGGAACCCGCGGGGCGTGATCGTGCACTCCGATAGGGGGTCGCAATTCCGTGCCAGGAAATACGTTCGCGCGCTGCGCCAGCACAAGCTGCACGGATCAATGGGCCGTGTCGGGGCGTGTGGCGATAACGCGGCGATGGAATCGTTTTTCGCCTTGCTGCAGAAGAACGTCCTCGATCGGCAGAAGTGGACCACCCGGGAAGAGCTCAGACGAGCGATGATCACCTGGATCGAACGGACCTATCACCGGCGGCGACGCCAACGCGGACTCGGCAAGCTCACGCCCATCGAGTTCGAGACCATAATGAGAACCGACGTCGCTCTCGCGGCATAAGGACACGAGTCAACTCAACCTTCAGCAGTCCCGACCGAGAAGTGGGGCACACGGTACGGGGCGATCGTGGGGCTCTGGGAATCGGCGTGGGAGGAGTTCATCCCGTTCCTGGACTACGACGTCGAGATCCGCAAGATCATCAGCTCGACCAACGCGATCGAGTCGCTCAACGCCCGCTACCGGCGGGCGGTGCGGGCCCGCGGTCACTTCCCGACCGAGCAGGCGGCGTTGAAGTGCCTGTATCTTGTCACCCGTAGCCTCGACCCGACCGGGCGAGGCCGCACCCGATGGACGATGCGGTGGAAGCCCGCGCTGAACGCGTTCGCCATCACCTTCGCGGACCGCTGGCCGGCCGCGGAAACTTACTAATCAAAGAACGCCGGAAACACCGTTCATGAGATAGTCCCATTCCGGCTCGCGAACCGGAACCGGCCCGCCAATCGCCTGGCGTCGGTCGCGGTGACCTCGATCTGGAGGAGCCGTTCGAGCGTGTGGGTGGGGGTCCATCCCTCGGCCTGTGCTTGGTCGAGCACTCTGGGGAGGGCGTCGGCGGCGTCAGCAAGTTTCAGGTCGACGAGATGGTTCCGCAGCTGCTGGTAGACACTCGCGGCGGTGGTCGTAGTGGTGGTCATCGGAGGGTGTTCCTGTTCTTCGCGGCCTGCTCGTAGGCGGCCAGGCTGATCACGGTCGAGGAGGGCGGGGCAGCGCCGGTCAGGACCTGCGCAGCCCGAAGCGCGGCGGGCCCGGGCGGGATGCGTTCCTTGCGCCGGTGTGGGCGTCCCGGCGGTGCCGAGGCCATTGCGATCGCTTCCAGCGCGGTGACGTGTCCGCTGTCACGGATCGTGACTCCGAGGCCGGACTCGGCGAGGCGGTGCCGGGCGACGACCGTGCCCGCGGCGGTGGCGATGTCGATCGTGTTGGCGCCGAGGCGCTGGTGCACGGTAACTCTCGTGGCGGCCAGCTCGGGCGGGACGGAGTACCGGTTCCCGCGCCAGTCGATCAAGGCCTGCCGAGTCGCGGAGCGCTCCTCGGTCACCACGACGGGGAACACGAGCGGCGGCAACGGGCGGAGCCGCTCTGCTGCGAACATCGCCGCCGCGGTCGTCTTGCCTGTCTCGGTCTGCCGGGGCCGCTCGTCCTGCCGTTTCGCGAACGCTTCGACGCTGGCTTGCGCCTGCTCGAGGGTGAGCTCGTCGGGAAGGTTCCGCCACCAGCGTTGCGCGGCGGTGTGGTTGTTCTTCTCGACCACGCCCTTCCGGTTCCCGCTGCGGGGTCGGCAGACGATGGGCTGGACGGCGTGGTGCTTCGCGAACGCCGCGAACATCGGTGTCAGATCCCCGGTCACGGGGTCCAGCACGGTCCGCATCCGGTCGAACCGCCAGACCCTGGTCAGCCCGCCCAGCAGCGCGAGCAGGGTCGTCATCGCGGCCAGCAGGTGCGGGATATCCATCGACGGCGAGATCACCGCCCGCCAGGCTCCGGAGTGCGCGAGCGAGCCGACCAGCAGGAACGCCCGCTTGCGCGGGAACCGCCACCCGGCGGGTGGGTCGGGTAGCTCGAGCCAGTCGAACTGGGTCTCCTCCCCGGGCGGGTGCTCGATGATCGCGTTCGGACGTTTCGTGACATGCGCGCAGGCCGTGCACGCCGGGCGCAACCCTCGGACCCGGATCTGCCGCGTCAACGTCGGATACGACCCGGTGAACCCCAGCGGCACGAGCTCGTCGAACAGCGTCGCCGCCCACAGGTGCGGATCCTCGGCCAGCCGGGCGGTGACATAGTCGACGAACTCATCGAACGCGTCCGGGGCGGCGCGTTCACGCACCCCAGGGCTGCGGTCACCGTACAGGTAAGCGCGGATGGTCTTGCGGTCATGGTTGGTGCGGCGGGCGATCTCGCTGATCGTCATCCCTGCCGTTTCAGAGCGTGGATATCCACGCTGCTCCTCTCTGAGAGCATGAGAAACAGGGCCTCCCTCGAAGGCTGGTGTGTGGTCAGAGACCACCAGCATCGAGGGAGGCCCGCCTCATGCGGCGGAGCGACCCACGGTGGGGAATTTCGATGAGCAGAAGTGGGGACTTTCAGTGAGCGCCGTCATCGGCTCGGCCGGCGCAGACGCGAGCCCAGTGTCCGTGACGCAGCAAGGACCGACCGCACGCGTCGATGTCGCCGAGCCGACTGAGATGGATGATGTCGTGGCTCAGGTGCGGGAGCTCCCCGGATTCGGAACCGGCCCCATGAACGCCGTCACGATCCGGTCGCAGGCATCGCCCGAGGCTCCGGTCACTCGGAAGACGATCGTGGGGGATCAGGTGGTGTTTCCGATCGAACCGGACTGCACGGGCAGCACTACGTAGCCGTTGACGAAGCCCTTGCGCCGGGCTCCCGCTGGTGCTCGACCCTGAGGCGGCCGAGGCGCAAGGTCACCAATGATCGCGTCGCAGTCACGAACCTCTCGCATGCCCCTACGCGACCATCACGGCAGGTGCCGCTGGCGGACAAGTGCCAACCGATCTCGACTCAAGGACGGGCGTCTGCGAACTCCCCGAGGGTCCGGGCCCGTCGCACGGCATCCGTGCGCGAAGCAGCGCCGAGCTTGGCGAAGATGTGGGTATTGTGGCGCTTCACGGTGCCGACCGAGATCGAGAGCTGCTGACTGATCGCCTGGTTGGGCAGGCCATCGCCGATCAGCTTCAGCACCTCGCGCTCCCGGTGCGAGAGCACCGACTCGGAGGAAGCGCGGCGGGTCTCTGCTCGCGCGCTGACCGCGGGTGCAGTCTGGCGCACGGCGGCGATGAGCTCAGAGGAAGTGGCGGATTTCGAGATGAAGGCGCTCGCGCCGGCCGCCAGCAGGTGACTCGCGAGCACGCGGTCCCGGTGCATGGTGACGATGACGATCCGGGTATCCGGTGCCTCCGCGAGTACACGGGTAATCGTCGAGAGCACGGGAACGCCGGGCATCTCCACGTCGAGCATCAGCACGTCGGGGCGCTCTGCGAGCGTGGTGGCGAGGGCGCCGGCGCCGTCGGATGCCTCGCCCACGACCTCGATGCCAGCCCCGGTAGTAAGCACGGCGCGCATGCCGTCGCGGAACAGGTCGTGGTCGTCAGCGATGACGACCCGGATCACAACTTTGCTGTTCATGCGTGACGGGGCGCGACGAAGGGAAGCGCGAGTCGGAGCCCGGTTGCGCGAGGCGCATTCAGGAACTCGACCGCCGCGCCGATGAGCGCGGCGCGCTCGGCGATGCCGCGGAGGCCGAGTGAAGACGCCTGCAGCCTGCCATCGTCGTAACCGTCGCCATCGTCGGTGACGGTGATCGCGACCCTCGTCGGAGTCCACTCGAGTCGGACTGCGATGGCGGTGGCGTTCACTGCGTGGGTGCGCGCGTTGCGGGTCGCTTCCATGACGATCGTGAAGAGCTCCTCCTTCGCCAGCGCCGTGAGGGGTCGTGCGTCTCCGGTCTCGACGGCGTGCACGGGAAGAACCCCGCCACCGCCGGTCGCGTAGGCGTACTCGTCGATCGCCTCGAGCAGCGAGCGATTACCGACGAGCGAGCGGAGGTCGAGCGCGAGATCCTGGGTGTCTGCGAGGGCGACGCGAAGAATGCGCATCGCTGCAGTGACGGACTCGTCCGGTCTCGTCGCGTTCGCGACCTCGAGGCGTTGAAGGCCCGCGGCGATGCCGTGGGCGATCCGGTCGTGCAGCTCGCGGGAGATCCGCTGGCGACTGTCGTATTGCGACTGCTGCAGCCGCGCGCGGAGGACTTCGACGTACGCGATCGCGCCGGGCGGGAAGCGGCGCCAGATCGCGTGGTGGAGCGCGCCAGCGACGTCGACCTCGCGGCCGGGGTATCCGTCTGTCGCAACGCGGGAGGCGATCATCGGCAGGGCGATCGAGAAGAGCAGTTCGGCCGCCATGAGCGGCTCGGCCGGATCCATCTCCATTGCCGCAGAGCGCTGACCGTGCGAGTTGAGGTCAGGGAGGTCACCGTACTCGACGGAGACCGCGGGCAGGTCCACAGCTCCTTCGATCGCGGCGAGCGTCTCGGCGACGATCGCGCGCACGTGGAACTCGAGGCCGCCGTCGACGGACACGTTGTTCGCCAAAATGCTCCCGCGAGCCAAGAGCTTCACGCGCAGCTCCTCGAGGATCTCGTCGGGAACGGTACGTACGTCTTCTGGTGTCGTGTCGATCACTCGTGCCTCCTCAGCAACGCGCTCAACGCTATCCGGAGGCTCTGACGCGAACAACGAACAGACCGGTCACGGGCTGGAAATGCGACGAAGGGCGTATCCGGAGGTGGGGCGTGTATGCCGAGAAGCGTCTACGACTGGTGGATGTGGTGTCGGCCGATCTGAGCCTAGATGTCCCGCTTGTGGAGCGTCTCGCCACCGAAGTTCAACTTCGGCGCGAGCGCTTTCGTCGCAGCCGAGATCGAGTGGTTAGTCACCGAGCCGCTCGGTGGTCATCCGAGCCGCGCGATCGCGAACTTAGGGAGGGAGCCTAATGGCTGTAAGGAGGGAGCCTACTGGTTGTAAAAGGTCGCGTGGAGTGACCGAGTCAGTCCCCACCAGCTGTTGGGGCCCATAACGCCGTCAACTGGGCCCGAGTAGAATCCGGTCTGTCGTGCATATTCTTGAATAGCTCGGTATGTGTTCGTACCCGGGATCCCGTCGACTGGCCCACCATAGCCGTAGATTCTAAGCCAGGACTGGAAGCCCTTCCAGCTGTTTACCCCCATGGCCCCGTCGACCGGCCCTGTATACCTGAAGTCATTTGCGTATGCCAGTGCGGGACCGCCTTGGACGCGACATTGTGTGAGCGTCGAGAGGTAAGTGTCGAAGATGTCGTCGCTATGAACATTGAGCAAACAGTAGTCCGTCCAAGTGTTGGCCTGAGCTGGCACTGCGCCTCCTAGAGCAATGGCAACCCCCAGAACGGCTGTTGCGGCTGTTGAGATGAACACCTTGCGACGCCTCATTTGTATTCTCCTTGCTTGAATTCTGTACAGCGACGGTTGGTCGTTGCTGGAAATGGAAACTTCGTGCGTCGTTATTCTTTCGCGCTCAGCCAGCACCATCAATGTGCCGAAGGGCACATTCTTTCTTCGGCCGCCGCCGCGGAACCGTCGGGATTGCCTCCGTCTGGTGTAGGCTCTGCGCAACCACCGTGTGCTCCGACTAAACCGCCGCGCTCGGAACCAGCGTGAGCAGCGAGGCCTCGGGAGGGCAGGCGAAGCGCACCGGAGCGTAGATCGACGTGCCGAGGCCCGCCGACACGTTGAGGAACGCCGACCGCAGCCCGTGCTGCCAAGTACTGAGCCCCTTTACCTGCTGGCGCGGAATGTCGCAGTTGGTGACGAGGGCGCCGAAACCCGGCACGCAGACCTGGCCACCGTGGGTGTGCCCGGCGAGTATGAGCTGTGCGCCGTGGTTCACGAACGAGTTGAGCACGCGCAGGTACGGCGCGTGCGTGACGCCCACGGTCACGGTCGGACGAAGGGCGGCCGGGCCCTGCGTCTGTCGAGGGGATGCCTCGTCGGGCCATGTCTCATCGCCGAGCGGATCGTCGGCGCGAAGCTCGTCGATCGCCGCGGTGATGAGGTCGAGCCGGTCGTAGCCCTTGTGCGGATCGTCGACGCCGAAGAATTCGAAGTGCGTGCCGTTGAGGTCGAGGGCCGCCGCGGTGTTGTCGAGATCGCGCCATCCGAGCTCGGCGAAGAAGTTGTGCAGTTCGCCGATGTCGAGCCGCTTCGCGCGAAGACCGAGGCGCGACGGGCCAGTGAAGTAGGCGAGCGGGTTCTTGAGCACCGGTCCGAAGTAGTCGTTCGAACCGTTGACGAAGACGCCGGGAACGTCGCGGAACGGCTCGAGGGCCCGCCGGACCCCCTCGATGCCGCGTTCGTGCCCGAGGTTGTCGCCGGTGTCGACGACGAGGTCGGGCCGCAGATCGGCGAGGCTCCGCACCCAGTCCTGCTTGTCGCGCTGCCACGGCGCCATGTGCAGGTCGGAGAGGTGCAGCACGCGGATCGGCTCGGCACCGGGCGGGAGCACCGGCACATCCGCTCGCCTGAGTGTCCATCTCGTGCGCTCGACGAGCGAACCGTACGCGAATGCGGCAGCGCCCGCCGCGGCGATCGCGAGTGCGACCGTCGCGACGGGCGAGGTGCGAGTCGTGGCCACGAAGTCTGCGTGACTAGTCGTCGCCGGGGGCGTCGCCGCCTCCGCCGAGCCTGCCGATGGAGATCGTGACCTGATCGCCGGGTTTCGCGGATGCGCCGGCGGCCGGGTTCTGCGAGAGCACCACGCCCACCTTCGTCGGGTCCGTCGTGCCCTCGTTCTGGCGCTGCACCCTGAAGCCCGCCTGCTTGAGCGCGGCATCCGCCTGGCCGTCGGTCATGCCGACGACGTTCGGCACCCCGGTCATCGAGCCGTTGCTCGTGAAGATGCGAACGGTCGAGCCCTTACCGGCCTGCCCCGTCGGATCGGTGCCCGTGACGGTGCCCGCCGGCTGGTTCGAGTCCTGCTGGCCGCCGTCTTCCGCGACGAAGCCCGCGGTCTCGAGCGCCTGCTTGGCGGCGTCGAACGAGAGGCCGGTCACCTGCGGAATGTCGGCGAGCACCTGCTTGAACGCGGACTGGTCGGGATCGGTGAAGTCGGCCCCCCCGTACCGGGTGTCAGCGAGTTCCATGATCGACCGCCAGATGCGGTGGCGCGCCCTCGAGGCTTCTCCGCTGTCGAAGTCGACGCGTCGAAGGTTCTGGCGGTTCTCGCCACCGGTGACGTTGCCGACCCAGACTGCGGTCGACGCGGTTTTGCTCGCGCCGATCATCCAGGTGTCGAAGGCGTCGTCGGTCGTACCCGTCTTGCCGATGTGCTCGATGCCGGTGCCGGTTCTCGACTCGCCGGCGGTGCCGCCGTTGAAGGTCTGCTTCATCGCATACTGCATCGCAAGCGCGACCTCTGGCGTGACGGCGGCGGTGCACGTCGACTTGGGCGCTTCGACGGGCGTGCCGTCGCTCTCCGTGATCGACTCGATCGCGATCGGCGTGCACGTCACACCGTCATTGGCGATGCCGGCGAAGGCCACGGCCATGCTGAGCGGGGACACCTCTTCGGTGCCGAGCACCGCGGCAGGCTGGAACTCCGCGTCGGGATTGATGGCCTGGCTGCCGTCGGGGTTCAGCACCGGGGTGCCGTCTTCATTCCACGCCCACCGCTGCCCGAGTTCGAGACCGTCGGCCCGCTTGACGCCGAACGCCTCTGCCGTCTTCTTGATGCCGCAGAGTTCGACCTGCTGTGCCATCGCCATGAACGACGAGTTCACGGAGTACTTCGTCGCGTCGACGGCGTTGTTCGCCGTGCGCGAGTCGTCGTTCTTCGGGTTGTAGCCGGGCGTGCTGATGGTGCCGCCGCTGCACGCGCCGGGGAACGAGGCGAACGTTCGTCGTGAGCCGTTGAACGACTCGAGGAGGGAGTGTCCTTCTTTCAGCCACTGGCCGAGTGTGAACACCTTGAACGTCGAGCCGGGCTGGAAGCCGCTGGATCCGCCGTAGTCGAAGTCGGTGCTGTAGTTGATCGCGGAGGTCGTGGGATCGGTCGCGAGGATCTCGTCGGCCTGTGAATACGTCTTGTTCTGCGCCATCGCCAGCACCTTGCCGGTGCCGGGCTGCACCGTGACGGCCGCGGACCCGACATCGAATCGCGGATCGGTGAAGGGCACATTCTCGGCGACGGCCTCGATTGCGCGCTGCTGCAGCTCGGGGTCGAGCGTCGTGTACACCTGCAACCCGCCCTCTTCGAGCTTGCGCCGGCCCTCGTTGATATCGGTGGTGGCCGGGTCGTCGTAGGAGTGCAGGATCACGTTCTTCACGTAGTCGCAGAAGTACGCGCTGCCGGCAGCAGTCTGACAGCCCGTGCTCGGCTCCGTGATGACCGGCGTCACCGGGGAGACGACGGCCGCGTCGTGCTCTTCCTGCGTGATCTTGCCGTACTTCAGCATCTCGTCGAGGATGTAGTCGCGGCGCTGCTTGTTGGCCGCGTACGGCACCGGTTCGCCGGCCTCATTGACGGTGGCCGCGCCGTTCTCGGGGTCGTCGGGCTGATCGAGGCGGAACTTCTCGGGGTGGTTGACGATCGCGATGAGGCTCGCGGCCTCGGGGAGCGAGACGTCGGCCGCCGACTTGCCGAAGTAGTACTGCGACGCAGACTCGATGCCGTACACCCGCCCGCCGAATGCGGCGATGTTGAGGTAGCCCTTGAGGATCTCGTCCTTCTGGTACTTCTTCTCGAGGGCGATGGCGTACTTCATCTCCTTGAGCTTGCGGGAGATGCCGGCATTGCCGTCGGATTCGGTCGCGGCAGCGTACGCTGCGTCGCGCTCCTCTTCGGTCTTCGCATCACGGATGCCGTTGTTGATGAGCACGTTCTTCACGTACTGCTGCGTGATGGAGGAGCCGCCCTGCGTCTCGCCGCCGATCACGAACTCGTTCATCACCGCGCGAGTGGTGCCCTGGATGTCGATGCCCGCATGCTCGTAGAACCGCGGGTCTTCGCCTGCGATCGCGGCATCCTTGACATAGAGGCTGATCGCCTCGAACGGAACGACCTCGCGGTTCTCGCTGAAGAACGACGCCATGAGTCCCTGCGTGCCGTCGGGCTGCACGGCGTAGATGTCGGTCTTCGCCGAGAGCTCTTTGATGTCGAGGTAGCCCGGAAGGTTCTCGAAGAGCGAGATGCCGTTGTTGGCGGCCATGCCGGTGACAGCGAGTGCCGGAGTCACGGCGGCGGTGACGAGCACACCGGCAAGAGCGCTCATGCCGACGATGCCGAGGATTCCGGCACCGACGTCGCTCATCGTTCGTTTTTGGGCAGACATATAGTGGAGCGTAACGGAGAAGACTGACAAAATCCGCCATGCATGCTGAGCGCGCCATCATGGTGGAGGCTCGCCGATGCACGCGAAACCTGCATTCCGTTCGACACCACAGTGAGTGAGCGATCGACGCTCACGGCCGAGAGACGAGGAACCATGACGACCTGGGAGTACATCACCACTCCGCTGATGATCCACAACACGGCGGCGATCCTGAACAACTGGGGTTCCGAGGGATGGGAGCTCGTGCAGATCGTGCAGGGGCCCGAGGGCGGCCTCGTCGCCTACCTGAAGCGCCCCACTGGCGGCGAATCGTCTGCTGCGGCATCCGCCGGCGCGGCCGCGGCCGCACAAGCCGCCAAGCAGTTCGAGGGCCAAGCCTGATGGCCGCCGCCGAAGCACGCCTCGCCGAGCTCGGCATCGAGCTGCCCGAGGTCGCCACTCCCGTCGCCGCATACGTGCCGGCCGTCGTCACCGGCGCCTACGTCTACACCTCGGGGCAGTTGCCGTTCACGGCGGGTGCGCTGCCCGCGACCGGCAAGGTCGGCGACGGTCATGGCCTCGTTCCCGCCGCCGACGCGAAGACCTACGCCCGCGCGGCCGTGCTGAACGCCCTCGCGGCGGTTCGTGCCGAGCTCGGCTCGCTCGACCGCGTCACCCGCATCGTGAAACTCGTCGGCTTCGTGGCATCCGACCCCTCGTTCTCGGGTCAGCCCGGCGTCATCAACGGGGCATCCGAGCTGCTTGGCGAGATCTTCGGCGACGCGGGTCGTCACGCCCGCTCGGCGGTGGGCGTCGCGGTGCTGCCGCTCGACTCGCCGGTCGAGCTCGAGCTCGTGGTCGAGTTCGCGTAGTTCTCGCGCTCCTGCGCCGCTGCGCCGCGCGCGCCGCTGCTCGCGTTCCCGCTCCTGCCGCTCGCCGCTGCCGCGCGCCGCTCCTGCTGCCGCGCGCCGCTGCCGCGCGCCGCTCCTGCTGCCGCTCGCCGCTCCTGCCGCTCGCAATGTAGGACGAAGGGCGATGTGTAGGTCGACTTGTTCGATGATCGTCCTACACATCGCCCTTCGTCCTACATTGCTGACGTGTCGATGACTCCTCCACAGATGGTCGTGTGCAGACATCGTCCACAGATGCAGCGTGCGACGGCGCGCAACGGCTCGAGCAGCGGATGCTTCGAGCATGAGACAGCACGATCGAGAGGCCGCCCGTCGTGCCGCCGCCGATCTCGCAGCGGTCGTGAGCGCGCTCGGCTCACTGCACATCGCGCACCGTGTGCAGCTCCAGGCCGCTGGTGTGTCGGCGCGAGTGCTGCGTGCGGCGGTCGACCGGGGGTACGTGCGTCGCGTCAGACGCGACTGGTTCGCCGCGCCGACCTGCGATCTTCGGCTGGTTCGAGCCGCGCACGCCGGCGTGACACTCGCCTGCGTTTCGGCGGCTGTGGTGCACGGCATGTGGGATCTCGAACCGAAGGCGCTCCACGTCAGTGCTGCGCGCAATACACCGCGCATCCACACGAGCATCCCCTCGAAGCCCGCGTGCGCCCTGCCGCTCCGCAAGCACTGGACGCGGCATCCCGAACCCGACGCTGCGCCGCGGGTTCGTGCCCCCATCCAGTCGGTCGCGAACACGTTGCTCACGATTGCACGCTGCCAGCCGCTCGAGCAGGCGGTGATCGTCACTGATTCCGCTCTGCGGCGGGGCCTGATCGAACTCGGCGAAGCCAGCGAACTCGCGGCACGCGATGCCGCGCTCGCAGTGGTGCTCGCGCACGCCGATCCCGCATCGGACTCCGACTCCGAGACCCTCGCGCGCATGCGCCTCGCCCGGCGGGGCATCGTGATGGTGCCGCAGGTGATCATCGACGGCCATCCGGTCGACGGCCTCATCGGCACGGCGCTCGTGCTGCAACTCGATGGCTTCGGGCCGCACAGCGAGCGCCGGCAGCACAATCGCGATCTCCGGCAAGACGATCGGCTTCGCCGCAAGGGGTACATCGTGCTGCGGTACAGCCGCGACCTCGTGGTTCGCGAGTGGTCGATGATCGAGTCGACGGTCCTGGGTCTCGTGCAGAGCGGCAGACACCTGACCGGCGGGCGGCTGCGGGCGTCCTGATGCCGCCCGGCGCGTCTTCGCCGAACCTGGCCTCTGCCGCACCTGCGTGCCGCGCTTACGTGCCGCGCTTGCGTGCCGCGCCTACGCCAGATTCCGCCCAACGAATGTAGGACGTTCGCCGCAAAGTAGGACGAGCTCGCGTGAGCTCGTCCTACAAAGGGCCCAACGTCCTACAATGCGCAGGCGCAGGCGCAGGCGCAGACCACAGGCACAAGTGCAGGCGCAAGTGCAGGCGCAAGTGCAGGCGCAGGCAAAAGTGCAGGCGCAGGCGCAGGCGCAGATCACAGGCGCAGGCGCAGGCGCGAGTGCAGACCGCAGGCGCAGGCGCAGATCACAAGTGCAGACCACACGCGCAAGTGCACGCGCAATTGCTGGCGCAGGGGCGCTGCGCCCTACTTCACCTGCTCGCTGATGACCTGCATGATCGACGTGTCGGCGAGCGTCGTCGTGTCGCCGACCTCGCGTCCCTCTGCGAGATCGCGGAGGAGGCGACGCATGATCTTGCCCGATCGCGTCTTCGGCAGCTCGTTGACGATGAACACCTGACGGGGCCGGGCGATCGCGCCGATCTGCTGGGCGACGTGCTTGCGCAGTTCGTCGCTCGCTTCTGCGACATCCGTCACCCTAGCGGCCTGGCTGGTCTTCAGGATCACGAACGCGACGACTGCCTGGCCGGTGGTCTCGTCGGACGCGCCGACGACCGCGGCCTCGGCAGTCCACGGGTGGGCGACGAGTGAGGACTCGATCTCGGCGGTCGAGAGCCGGTGGCCCGAGACGTTCATGACGTCGTCGACCCGGCCGAGCAGCCAGATGTCGCCGTCTTCGTCGCGGCGCGCGCCGTCGCCGGCGAAGTACTTGTCGCCGAACTTCTCCCAGTAGGTCTCCTTGAAGCGCTCGGGGTCGCCCCAGATGCCGCGCAGCATCGCGGGCCACGGCTCGGTGATCGTGAGGAGGCCGCCGCCTTCGCCCTGGATCGGGTTGCCGTCGTCGTCGACGATGTCGATCGAGACGCCGGGAACCGGCACCTGCGCCGAACCCGGCTTCAGGTCGGTGACGCCAGGAAGCGCCGAGATCATGATCGCGCCCGTCTCGGTCTGCCACCATGTGTCGACCACAGGGATGGAGCCGCCGCCGATGACGTGGCGGTACCAGATCCAGGCCTCGGGGTTGATTGGCTCGCCGACCGAGCCGAGCAGACGCAGCGACCGCACGTTGTAGTCGTGCACGACATCACGGCCCTGCTTCATGAACGAGCGGATGGCGGTGGGCGCGGTGTAGAGGATCGAGACCTTGTACTTCTCGATGAGCTCCCACCAGCGGCCGGGGTGCGGAGTGTCGGGGGTGCCCTCGTAGAGCACCTGGGTGGCGCCGTTGGCGAGCGGGCCGTAGACGACGTACGAGTGGCCGGTGACCCAGCCGACGTCGGCCGTGCACCAGTAGACGTCGCGCTCGGGGTGCAGGTCGAAGACGTTCTTGTGGGTGAACGCCGTCTGGGTGAGGTAGCCGCCCGACGTGTGCAGGATGCCCTTGGGGTTGCCGGTGGTGCCCGAGGTGTAGAGGATGAACAGCGGGTGCTCGGCATTGAAGCCCTGCGCGACGTGCTCGGCGTCGACGGCGGCGAGCTGCTCGCTCCACGACACGTCGCGGCCTTCGACCCAGGCGACATCGCTGCCCGTGCGGTTGACGACGAGCACCGAGCGCACGGTGGTCTCCGCGGCCTCGATCGCCTCGTCGACGGTCGGCTTGAGCGGGAAGGCCTTGCCCTTGCGGTAGCCGCCGTCTGCCGTGATGACGACCTCGGCCTGGGCATCGTCGATGCGGGACTGCAGGCTCTTCGAGGAGAAGCCCCCGAAGACGACGGAGTGCACCGCGCCGATGCGCGCGCACGCGAGCATCGCGACGACGGCCTCGGGGATCATCGGCAGGTAGATGGCGACGCGGTCGCCCGCCTTCACGCCGAGTGCGAGCAGCGCGTTGGCCGCGCGCTTGACCTCGGCGGTGAGCTCGGCGTAGGTGATGGCTCGGCTGTCGCCGGGCTCGCCCTCGAAGTGGAGGGCGACTCGATCGCCGTTTCCCGCCTCGACGTGACGGTCGAGGCAGTTGTAGGCGACGTTCAGCTCGCCGTCGTGGAACCACCTGGCGAAGGGCGGATTCGACCAGTCGAGGGTCTGGGTGAACGGAGTGCTCCAGGTGAGGAGCTCGTTGGCCTGGTCTGCCCAGAAGCCGAGACGGTCGGCCGCGGCGTCTGCATAGAGTTGCTCGCCGGCGACGGCCTGGGCGGCGAACTCGGGGCTCGGGCGGAATCGCCGGATCTCCTCGAGCGCATGATCGATCTGAACAGTCATGTTTCTTCAGTCGCTCCTTCGCGAGTCATCTTTCGGATGGGTCGCCTGCCCCACGCAGCACACTACTCGCCGCGCGGATCGGGTGAAGAATCGTGTCGTTCTGCTGCGTCGCGGCAGCACCGGTTGGATGATTGCTACGCCAAGCTGTGTCCAAGCGCAGAGAATTCTGTGTGTCGGCACAAATGAGGACAGAAAATGCTTGCGCATCCTTCAGCAAGCCGTATGCTGAGTACCGCCCGAACACTCGTTTCGTGGCCTGCAGCGCTCGCGATTCCCCCCAATCCTTGTGCTGCCGAGGCGGCACCTGTTCCCCCCAATGGGTGCCGCCCCCTTTTCGTTCAGGCGTCTTCCCGTCTCGGCGAAGCGTCAGGTCGAGTCCTCCTCCACAGCACTGTGGGGGAGGACTTTTCCGTACCTCCGGTCGAATGGATGCCTCGGGACCGGCGTCGTTTCCTACGCTCGCGGCATGACTCATCCCTTCGTGGCGTCGCCGTCCTGGCAGCGCGAACCTCTCGTCTCACTCGCGACTGAGCGCACGTTCGGGCCGGCCGGGGCGGCGCCGGCGCCGCAGGGCTCGGCCGCAGCCGGCCGGGCGGTGCCTGCAGGAGCCGGCCGGGCGGTGCCTGCAGGAGCCGGCCAGGGAGTGTCTGCCGGAGCCGGCCAGGGAGTGTCTGCCGGAGCCGGCCAGGCAGAGGCGGTCGCACCGACGCAGCGGCCGGGTGCCGATCTCTCCGTACTCGGCCCGCTCGAGCCATTCGCCCTCGACGGGCCGGTCACCGACCTCTTCGTGAACGGTGACCGCGGGCTCTGGATCGATCGCGGCGCCGGCGCAGAGCACGAACCCGAGTGGGCGGCCGATGAAGCCGCGGTGCGGGCACTCGCGGTGCGCCTCATCGCCCGCGGCGGGCGCCACATCGACGAAGCGACTCCCGCGGTCGATGTGCGCCTGGGCGCCGGCATCCGTGTGCATGCCGTACTGCCGCCGGTGTCGGCGACCGGCACGACGATCTCCGTGCGGGTGCCGCGAGCGGGCGGCTTCTCGCTTGCTGCGCTCGCGCGCGCAGGTCTCGTCGACGCCTCGCACGAGGCGGCGCTCCGACAGGCGATCGGCGCCCGCAAGAACGTTCTCATCACCGGCGCCGGCGGCACGGGCAAGACCACACTGCTCGGCGCGCTGCTCGGAGAAGCGCCCGAGCGTGAGCGGCTCGTCGTCATCGAAGACGTCGCCGAGTTGCAGATCGACCACCCGCACGTGGTCTCGCTCGAAGCTCGCCAGGCGAATCTCGAGGGCACGGGCAGGGTCGGCCTCGACGCGCTGCTTCGCGAGGCACTGCGCATGCGCCCCGACCGGTTGGTCGTCGGTGAATGCCGTGGCGCCGAGCTCAGGGAACTCCTCGCGGCCCTCAACACCGGCCATGACGGTGGCGCAGGCACGCTGCACGCGAACTCGCTCGCCGATGTGCCGGCGAGGCTCGAAGCGCTCGGGGCGATCGCCGGGCTCACTCCCGACGCCCTCGCACGGCAGACCGTCAGCGCATTCGACCTCGTGCTCCATCTCGATCGCATCGACGGCCGCCGCCGCCTCGCGCAGATGGGCCGGTTCGAGCAGCGAGACGACCGCCTCACGGTCGACGCGATATGAGCGAGCGGATGCCCCGGCCGCGGCGTGGATCGAGCACACGACGGTCGATCCGGCCGCTGCCGTTCCGCAGCGGCGTCGTGCGACTGCGGCGACGTCGCGATCCTGCCGCGGAGGTCGATGCGATCGCTGCCGTCACCGAACGGCTCGCCGTGCTGCTCGCGGCAGGCGTGCCGGCCGCGACCGCGTGGAGCCATGTCGGCGCGGAGTCGATCGCAGCGCCCGACGCTGCGGTCCTCGCGGCGGCGGCCGTGGCGGCCGGGAATGGCGACCAGGTGTCGCCGGCGATCACGGAGGCGGTTCGGGTGCGTCCCGGCGCTTCGAGCCTGGCCGGTGCTCGCGGCGGCGTGGGGCGTCGCGTCCGGGCCGGTGCGCCGCTCGCCGGGAGCCTGCGCGATCTCGCCGCGGTGCTGCGCGACGAGGCGCAGCTGCGCCGAGAGGTGCGCGCAGCACTCGCGGGCCCGGCGGCGAGTGCCCGCCTCGTGATGGCGTTGCCGGCGATCGCGGTCGTCTTCGGTGCGACGCTCGGCTTCGACACGCTCGGCGTGCTGTTCGGCAATCCCGTCGGACTCGTGTGCCTCGGCCTCGGGCTCGTGTGCTTGTGGGCTGGTCACCGATGGAACGTGACGCTCGCCGCTCGCGCCGGCCGATCGCGCGTCGACGCGGGGCTCGAACTCGAACTGCTCGCGATCGCGATGTCGAGCGGAGTGTCGATCGATCGCGCGAGAGCACTGGCACGCAGCTCCATCGAGCAGTACGTGCCGCACGCCGGCGACGGAGCGGAGGTCGACGCGGTGCTCGGGCTCGCGGCGCGTGCCGGGGCTCCGGTCGCCGAGTTGCTGCGCGCCGAGGCGTTCAGGTTGCGCCGGGCGGCGCGGTCGGCAGGCATGGAGCGGGCCGCCGCGCTCGGCGTGCGGCTCATGCTTCCACTCGGGCTGTGCGTGCTCCCGGCCTTCGTGTTGCTCGGCGTCGCACCGCTCATGATCTCGGTCATCACGGGCACCCTCGGCGGTGCTTTGTGAACCGACCCGACTCGTGCCACCCGACTGCCGGCGAACCGGCAACACAGGAAGGAACACCATGCACCAACACCCCGCAGCCGAACCCCTCGCAGCCGAACCCTCTGCGACCGAACACCCCCGAGACCGCACACGACCCGGCCGCGCGCGCCTCGTCGCCAGGCGGATCGCCGTGCGACTCGCCGGGGAACGCGGAGCAGCGACGGCCGAGTACGCCGTGGCGACCATGGCGGCGGTCGGGTTCGCCGGCCTGCTCGTCATCATCCTCCGCGGCGACGAGGTGCGCGGCATCCTCACCGATCTCGTGCGGAATGCGCTCACGGTCGGCTGAGAGCGAGCGAGGTAGCGTGACCGCGGAATTCGCGGTCGCGCTGCCCGCCATCGCGCTCGTGCTCGCGACGTGTCTCGCCTCGGTGCAACTGGCGGCGCAGCAGGTTCGGTTGACGGATGCTTCGGCCGACGCCGCCAGATCGCTCGGGCGCGGGGAGTCGAACTCCGCGGCGGCGGCCATCGCCGACCGCGTCTCGGGCGGCGCCGATCTCTCGGTGGCGGTCGACGGTCAGTTCGTGTGTGCGATGCTCACGTCCTCGGGCGGGGGACTGCTCGCGGCGATCGAACTCCGGGCCGAGTCCTGCGCCGTGACGGGTGGCCGGTGATGGCTGCCGGGCGTCGCATCGATGCTGCCGGGCGTCGTGTCGATGCTGATCGCGGCGCGGCCTCCGTGCTCGCCGTCGGCGTCATCGGGGCGATGGCCGCGCTCGCCGTGGCGCTCACGGCATTGCTCGGCGTCTTCGTCGTCTCGCAACGGGCGTCGAACGCGGCAGACGCCGCTGCCCTCGCGGCGGCCGACGCGATCTCGGGCGCCGTGGCGGGCGTGCCGTGCGCACTCGCAGACACCGTTGCCGCCCGCAACGGTGCGCGGCTGAGCGCCTGCGAAGGAGACGGCGCCGCGGCATCCGTCATCGTCGTCATCGACACCGTGGCGGGGTTCGCGGTCTCAGCATCGGCTCGCGCCGGACCGCCCGGAGGGCCCGGCTGAAACCCCGGCCGAGGCTCGCCGCCGAGGGTCGAGGGTCGCTCCCGAAACTCGCCGCCGGCGGGTCGTTCCCGAAACTCGCAGCTCAGTCGAAGACGGTCTCGATGTAGCGGTACTCGACGGCCGACGGTCGGTCGTCGCCCTCCGCCGCGAACTCCATGCCGGCCGCGCGGGCATACACGTAGTGCTTGCCGTGATCGGTGCCGAGTTCGAGGCGCGGGCGGGGATCTCCGGACTCGAGGAAGGCGGTGGCCACCGTCTTGCCCTCGAGCGGTCCGTCGACCAGCATCGCCGTGTACGAACTTGTCGTTGAGGTGTCCATGATGGTCATTCTCCTCAGCCCCGCGGGAACCGCAAGAGGCGGAAGGGAATGCCGTGGAACCGGCCCGACGGCACCACGGTGCGCCTCCTCTCGGCGAGTGTGTGTATCGTGTGGCTGTCGGCGGACCATTTCGCCGTCAGATGGCACACCGCTCGGGGGCGCGGTCTCGAATGTGCGTTCTCGTCCCAATCGTCAATACAGAGGAGTCCGGTGTCAGGCGCGAAGAAACTGGTCATCGTCGAGTCGCCAACGAAGATGAAGTCCATCGCCCAATATCTGGGCGAGGGCTACGAAGTGCTGTCGTCCGTCGGGCACATCCGCGACCTCATCGAGCCGAAGAACCTGCCGGCAGAGCTGAAGAAGGGCCCGCTCGGCAAGTTCTCGGTCGACGTCGACAACGGCTTCGAGCCGTACTACGTGGTCTCCGACTCCAAGAAGAAGACCGTCGCCGAACTGAAGCGTGCGCTGAAGGGGGCCGACGAACTCCTGCTCGCCACCGATGAAGACCGCGAGGGCGAGGCCATCGCGTGGCACCTGTTGCAGGAGCTGAAGCCCAAGGTGCCGGTGCGGCGCATGGTCTTCCATGAGATCACCAAGGACGCGATCCAGAAGGCGAAGGACAACACCCGCGATCTCGACACCGCACTCGTCGACGCGCAGGAGACCCGGCGCATCCTCGATCGCCTCTACGGTTACGAGGTCTCGCCCGTGCTCTGGCGCAAGGTCGGCCCCGGCCTCTCCGCCGGTCGCGTGCAGTCGGCGGCCACGCGCCTCGTCGTCGACCGCGAGCGCGAGCGCCTCGCCTTCGTCTCCGCAGGCTATTGGGACCTCGCGGGACGCTTCGCGGACGCGGCATCCGAGGGCTCGCCCTCGTTCGAGGCGAAGCTCGTGCGCCTCGCCGGTCAGCGTGTCGCGACCGGCCGCGACTTCGACGACGCCGGAAAGCTGAAGGGCAAGGCCGTCGTGCTCGACGAAGCGACCGCCGCGGCGCTCGTCACGGCGCTCGCCGACGATGCCGTCTCGCGCACCGTCTCGAAGGTCGAGTCGAAGCCGTACTCGCGTCGCCCGGCGGCGCCGTTCACGACGTCGACGCTGCAGCAGGAATCCGCCCGCAAGCTCCGCCTCTCGGCGCGCGACACCATGCGCGTGGCGCAGTCGCTCTACGAGAACGGCTACATCACCTATATGCGAACCGACTCGCCGTCGCTCTCGCAGCAGGCGATCACCGCGGCGCGCTCGCAGGCGACGAAGCTGTACGGTGCGGACTCGATCCCCGACAAGCCGCGCGCGTACGCCGGCAAATCGAAGAACGCGCAAGAGGCGCACGAGGCGATCCGCCCGTCGGGCGAGGTGTTCCGCACGCCCGCCGAACTGCAGAGCGTGCTGCGAGGCAGCGAGTTCAAGCTCTACGACCTGATCTGGAAGCGCACCGTCGCCTCCCAGATGGCCGACGCGAAGGGCCAGACGGCAACCGTCACGATCGAGGTCGGGCCGACGGCGGCGGATGCTGCGGCTCCCGCTGATCCGACCGCCCCTGTGGGGGGTACGATCGCCGAGTTCACCGCGAGCGGCACGGTCATCACCTTCCGCGGTTTCCTCGCCGCCTATGAAGAGGGCCGCGACGAGGAGCGCAACGCCGAAGAGGCTCCCGGCGAGGCGAAACTGCCTCCGCTGAAGGAGGGCCAGTCGCTCGCCATGGCCGACCTCGAGGCGAAGGGCCATGAGACGTCGCCGCCGCCGCGCTACACCGAGGCGAGCCTCGTGAAGCGGCTGGAAGAACTCGGCATCGGCCGACCCTCGACGTTCGCCTCGATCATCTCGACGATCCTCGACCGCGGCTACGTCACGCAACGCGGTCAGGCACTCGTGCCGAGCTGGGTGGCCTTCTCGGTCGTGCGGCTGCTCGAAGAGCACTTCGGTGATCTCGTGGAGTACGACTTCACCGCCGAGATGGAGGATGACCTCGACCACATCGCCGCAGGCGAGGCCGATCGGGTCGACTGGCTCTCGAGCTTCTACTTCGGCTCGGACAAGCATCGTGGTCTGCGACAGGTCGTCGACAACCTCGGTGAGATCGACGCCCGAGAGATCAACTCGGTGCAGATCGCGCCGGGCATCACGCTGCGCATCGGCAAGTACGGTCCGTACCTCGAGACGGTCGAAGAGGGCGCCGCTCCCGATGCGACGCCTCGACGGGTGAACCTACCCGACGGCCTCGCGCCGGACGAGCTCACCGAGGCGAAGGCCCGCGAACTCATCGATGCGCCCGTGCAGGAGGCGCGCGTGCTCGGTGTGAACCCTGACAACGGCAAGGAGGTCGTCGTGAAAGACGGCCGCTTCGGCCCGTATGTCACCGAACTCGAGCCCCAGCCCGTCGCAGTGCCCGAAGCGGATGCCGCGGCCTCCGCAACCGCTCAGGAGGGTACCGTCGACCCCGCGACCGGTGAGGTGACCGACGCGCCGAAGCCGAAGGCCAAGCGCGCAGCGAAGAAGACGCCTGCCGAGAAGCCGCGCACCGCGTCGCTCTTCAAGAGCATGCAGATCGCCGAGATCGATTTCGAGACGGCGCTGCGCCTGCTGAACCTGCCGCGCGTCGTCGGGGTCGACCCCGAGTCCGAGGCCGAGATCACCGCCCAGAACGGCCGCTACGGCCCGTACCTCAAGAAGGGCACCGACACCCGCACGCTGCCGAGCGAAGACGCGATCTTCGAGATCGGACTCGATGGGGCCCTCGAGTTGTTCGCCCAGCCGAAGTACGGCGCCCGCACCGCGTCGAGCGCTCTCAAGGAGTTCGAGGCCGACCCCGTCAGCGGCAAGCCCATCAAGGTGAAAGACGGCCGTTTCGGACCGTACGTCACCGACGGCACCACGAATGCGACGATCCCGCGCGCCGAGTCCGTCGAAGACATCACCTTCGAACGCGCGGTGGAGTTGCTGCAGATCAAGCGCGACAAGGGCCCGGCGGCGCCGCGGGCGAAGAAGGCGCCCGCCAAGCGGGCTCCGGCGAAGAAGGCGGCGACCAAGAAGTGAGCAGCGGGCTCTTCATCACCTTCGAGGGCGGCGACGGGTCCGGCAAGACGACCCAGGCCGAACTGCTCGGCGCATGGCTCGGTGAGGCCGGGCGCAGCGTGGTGCGCACCCGTGAACCGGGCGGCACCGAGGTCGGAGTCGAGGTGCGCGAGATCGTGCTGCACCATCGCGGTGACATCGCCCCCCGCGCCGAGGCGTTGCTCTACGCCGCCGACCGCGCGCATCACATCGCGACCGTCGTCCGGCCCGCGCTCGCGCGCGGAGAGGTGGTCATCCAGGACCGCTACATCGACTCCTCGGTGGCCTATCAGGGCGCCGGGCGCGTGCTCGATCCCGAGGCCGTGCGCGGACTCTCCGAATGGGCGACCGAGGGCCTCCTGCCCGACCTCACCATTCTGCTCGATCTCGATGCGGCGTCGGCTCGTACCCGGCTCGACGGTGCACGCACACGCTACGACCGACTCGAGGCCGAGGCATCCGAGTTCCACGATCGGGTGCGAAGCGCCTACCTCGCGCTCGCGTCGGCCGAACCCGAGCGGTTCCTCGTGGTCGATGCCGCCGCACCGGTCGACGAGATCGCTGCAGAGATCCGGGCCCGAGTGGCCCGCCTGGTCTGAGCACGCGCAGCTCGTCGTCAGCCGCTGAAGGTAGCGTTGAATCGTGAGCGTGTGGAGTGAACTGACCGGCCAAGATGCCGCGATCGCGCTGTTCCGCAGCGCGGCCGAATCGGCCGGGGCCCCTGCCGCAGCTGGCTCGGGTGCCGGCGCCCAGCAGATGGCCCACTCGTGGCTCGTGACCGGCCCGCCCGGGTCGGGGCGATCCAACCTCGCATACGCCTTCGCGTCCGCCCTCATCTCGGGCCTGCCCGACGGCGACGAGCGCACTCGCGCGCAGGTCGACGCACGCAGCCACCCCGACCTGCACGTGCTCGCCACCGAGGGCGTCATCATCAAGCGCGACGACGTGCGCGACATCGTGCGTCGTTCGCACTACGCGCCGTCGATCGGCAGGCACCGGGTCATCATCGTCGAAGACGCCGACCGCATGACCGAGCAGACCTCGAACTTCCTCCTCAAAGAACTCGAGGAGCCGCCCGAGCGCACCGTGTGGATCCTCTGCGCGCCGAGCGAGGCCGATCTCATCCCCACCATTCGCTCGCGAGTGCGGTCGGTACGACTCCAGGTGCCGAGCATCGCGGATGTCGCGACGCTCCTCGAACGTCGCGACGGCGTCGATCCCGTGCTCGCCGAGCGGGCGGCCCGCGAGGCGCAGAGCCATATCGGCATGGCGCATCGACTCGCGACCAACGAGGAAGCACGGCGGCGTCGCTCCGAGACCCTCGAACTCGCGCTCGCGGTGCGGTCGGCTTCGGGAGCGGTCGCCACGGCCGCGAGATTCATCGAGATCGCCGGTGAAGACGCCAAGGCCATCGGCGAACTGCGCGACGCCGAAGAGCGCGCCCACGCACTGCACTCGCTGGGCGTCGCGCCCGGCCAGGCGGTGCCCAATGCCCTGCGACCGCAACTGAAGTCCCTCGAAGACGACCAGAAGCGCCGCGCCACCCGAAGCCTCCGCGACGGCATCGACCGTATTCTCGTCGATCTCGCGTCGCTCTACCGCGACATCCTGCTGATTCAACTCCACGCCGACGTGCCGCTCGTGAACCGCGAGCTCGAGGCGGGCATGCAGCGGGCCGCGGCATCCGCTTCGCCTGCTCGCACCCTCGCGACCCTCGACGCGATCCAGCAGGCACGCACGCGCATCGAGGGCAACGTCGCGCCGGCCCTTGCGCTCGAGGCGATGCTCGTCTCCGCCATCCGACGACCGACCGCCGAACGAGGGGCCGCATGACCGACTCGACCACCGCCAGACGACAGCGCCGCCGCGACCGTGTCGCAGGGATGCCGCGTGGAGTACGTACCGCCGCAGCCGTTGCCGCCCTCGGGGCGCTCTTGGCTCTCACCGGCTGCGTGTCGTCGTTGCTGACGCCGCAGCAGCCGGTCTCGACGCCGACCGGTGAGCAGGTCGACGCCGAGCTCCGGCCGTTCTACACCCAGGTGCTCGAGTGGGAGCGCTGCGGCGACGACCTCGGTTGCGCCACGGCGACGGCACCACTCGACTGGAACGACCCCTCGGCCGGCGAGACCGAGCTCGCCCTCGTGCGCCATGTGGCGACGGGCGACAAGCTCGGGTCGTTGCTCGTGAACCCCGGCGGGCCGGGCGGTTCGGGGTACGACTTCGTGGCGGACTCGCTCGACTTCGCCGTCGGAGAGCCGCTGCAGGAGCGCTTCGACGTCGTCGGCTTCGACCCCCGCGGCGTCGGCCGCTCGTCAGGAGTCGCCTGTTACGACGCAGCCGAGATGGACGACTACCTCTTCGGCATCACGCCGGGCGAGCGCGGCAGCGATGAGTGGATCGCCGCAGTGGAGATCGCCGAGCGCGACTTCGGCGAGGCATGCGCGGAGAACACCGACGAGTTGCTCGGCAACGTCGACACCGAGAGCGCGGCGCGCGACATGGACCTGCTGCGGGCGGTGCTCGGCGACGAGCGGCTCAACTACCTCGGCTTCTCATACGGCACGTTCCTCGGCGCGACCTACGCCGAGCTCTATCCCGACAAGGTCGGCAAGCTCGTGCTCGACGGGGCCATCGACCCCGCGGCCAGCGAGACCGAGGTCTCACAGGCGCAGGCCGTCGGCTTCGAGAATGCGCTGAAGGCGTACCTCGAGTTCTGCCTCGCCGACACGGAGTGCCCGTTCGACGGCACGGTCGACGAGGCCGTCGACGAGATCGGTCGGTTGCTGGCATCCGTCGACCAGAGCCCGCTGCGCGGTACCGATGGACGCCTCGTGGGCGCCGACACCCTCGTCACGGCGATCATCTACCCGCTGTACAGCGCCGACTCGTGGCCGTACCTCGGCGACATGTTCGAGTCGGTCATGTTCGGCGACGCCGACATGGCGCTCGCCTTCGCCGACGGGTACTACGGTCGCAACCCCGATGGCACCTACCTCGACAACTCGACCGAGGCGTTCACCGCGGTCAACTGCCTCGACTACACGTACCAGTCCGATGTCGCCGTGATGCGCGAGAAGGCCGCCGCCGTCGCCGAAGTCGCCCCGATCATCGGGCCGTACTTCGGCTTCGGTGACCTCGGGTGCGTCAACTGGCCGTATCAGGGTGACCGGGAGCGGGCCGAGATCCACGCGAAGGGCGCCGACCCGATCCTCGTCGTCGGCACCACCGGTGACCCGGCGACTCCGTACGACTGGGCCGTTGCGCTCGCCGAGCAGCTCGACAGCGGGGTGCTCGTCTCGTACGAGGGGGAGGGGCACACGGCGTACAACAAGTCGAACGCGTGCGTCGATGAGGCCGTCGAGTCCTACTTCATCGACGGCACGGTGCCCACCGCCGACCCGAAGTGCTGAAGGTGGTCATCGGCGCTCCCGAAACCCGCTAACATGGATTCTCGTGCCAGTCGGTGCGCTTCGGCGCTCCGGATGCCACGCCGCCTTAGCTCAGTCGGCAGAGCGTCTCACTCGTAATGAGAAGGTCGTGGGTTCGATTCCCACAGGCGGCTCCATCACGCCAGGTGGCCGACGGGCCATCGCGGTGACCGCGCCCACATCTTCGAGACGGGCGATGGCCATCGGGGGCTGCACCTCCTCAAAGGGCAGTACTTGTCGTGACGGCAGTTGCTTGCGCGTTGAGGTCGTAACGGCTTCGCGCCTCGGCGATGTCGTCTTGGTGTCGCTCCGTCCACACCACGAGCGACTGCACGGTTGTGTGCAGCGAACGGCCGAGGTCGGTGAGCGCATAGTCGACGCGCGGGGGTACGACAGGATGCACGGTGCGGTGCACCATGCCGTCGCGCTCGAGCTGACGCAGGGTCACGGTGAGCATGCGCTGGCTGACGCCGTCGATCATGCGTTTCAGCTCGGTGAAGCGCATCGTGCGATCGTCGAGGAGGGCGATCACGAGCAGCGACCACTTGTCGGCGATTCGATCGAGGATCTGCCGCACTTCGCAGTCCTCTCGGATGTCCCATTGAAATGCGTCGCCCCGGTCGGTTCCCCGATGGTGACCGAGTGACTTCGAAGTGCCGTCTTCCGCCATCCATCCATGGTGACGCATGATGTGGTCAGTATCAAGAAATAACTGATCCAACTTCACCGACAGAGAAGGAGCCGGCCCGTGACGACCGACACGAGCTCCATCCCCGCACGGCCCACCCATGCGAACGGTCCGGGGGGCCGCGACGACCGCATCAGGGGCCGCGCACTCGGTCTGCTCGTGGTGCTCTGCGGTGCCGCGTTCCTCGAAGGTGTCGACATCGCGATGTTCGGCGTCGCGCTGCCCGCGATCCGAGCCGATCTCGGACTCACCACGGGACAACTGCAGTGGGTCGTGAGTGCGTACATCCTCGGCTATGGCGGCTTCATGCTGCTCGGCGGACGAGCTGCCGACCTGCTCGGCCGTCGCCGCGTGTTCCTCGTGGCGCTCGCCGTATTCATCGTGTTCTCGGGACTCGGCGGGCTGGCGAGCGAGCCGTGGCCGCTGCTGGCAGCCCGCGCCGCGACGGGCGTAGCGGCCGCGTTCATGATGCCGGCAGGCCTGTCGATCATCACGACGGGGTTCAGGGAGGGACCCGTTCGCACTCGGGCCCTCCTCATCTACGCGGGCATCGGCGCGGCCGGATTTTCGATCGGGCTCGTCACCGGAGGCCTCCTCACCATCTTCGGATGGCGGTGGGTGTTCTTCGCGCCGGTGATCGTGTCGGTTGTCCTCCTGGCTTTCGCATTCCCGCTCGTACCCAAGCCGGAAGCAGGTGCCTCGCGACCACCGCGCGGTCGGGCGGATGTCGCGGGCGCCATTCTGGTGACCGGGGCGTTCCTCGCGCTGCTCACCGCCGTCGAGCAGTCGTCGCACGCCGAACCTCTCGTGACGTGGTCGCTCGCGGCCCTGAGCATTCTCCTCATCGGAGCGTTCGTCGGCATCGAACGGCGGGCGTCAGAGCCGCTCGTCCGCCTGTCGTTCCTGCGCCGGATCCCGCAACTCCGGGCTTACGCAGGCGCTGCGTCGCTCGCGGCGGGCTTCATGGGATTCCAGTTCCTCGTCGTGCTGCACCTGCAGGAGCAGCGCGGCTGGAACAGCCTCGTGACCTCCCTCGCCCTGCTGGTGCTCGGTATCGACGCGATCCTCGCGCCGTTGCTCACGCCCCGCCTGGTCGCCAGGTTCGGGCTCTGGCCGGTCACGCTCGTCGGGCTCGTCGCCGCGGCGGCGTCCTTTCTCCTGTTCTTGCCGGTCACCGACGAGTGGGCGTACGCGGCGATGTTCCCGAGCTTCCTCGCGCTTGGGCTCGCGTTCACCTTCGCCTACGGGCCGCTCACGGTGGCGGCGACCGATGGCGTGGCAGACGAGGACCAGGGCCTCAGCGGGGGCCTGCTGTACACCTCGTTCCAGTTCGGCGCCGCGATCGGACTGGCCGCGACGAGCGCGGTCATGACTGCGGCCGCGGCGGACGGGGTCGAGCCGATAGAGGCCACCCGGCTCTCGCTCGCGGTGCCCATCGCGGCCTCCGTGCTCGGCATCGCCGCGGCCATCGGTGGGGTGGTGGCGTCGCGCCGGGCAGCACATACCAGATGAGGCACGCGAGAGCCGTTCGCATGCATTCTCTTCACCGGTGGCACTCTTGCTCTTCACCGGTGGCACTCTTGCTCTTCACCGGTGGGCACTCTTGCAGCTGGTCGGCAACCCTGATCCGGACTGGGCGGCCACGCCGCTCGCAGGTCAAGCGAGCAGCCCGATCCGGCCCAGCCAGGCTTCGGCCGCGGCATCCGAATCAGCGACGGTCTCACCTTGCACTGCGAGGGGCTCGCCGAAGGTCGCCGTCGGCAGCAGGTCGCCGTAGGTGTCTTCAGTGCTGCCGAGGCCGCTGACCGCATACGTGACGAACGGGTGGATGAGCTTGCCGGCGAAGTCGAAGTTCTCGGCGAACGTCGACATGATCATCGGGGGCCGAACGTTCCAGATCGGGCTGCCGAGCAGGATCGTCTGGTACTGGTCGATCGACGGGATCAGGTTCGCGATCGCGGGGCGTGCGTCGGCGTCTTGCTCGCGAACATTCCGGTCGACGGTGTCGTCGTAGTTGTCGGAGTAGGGCTCTGCAGCCTCGATCTCGTAGACGTCGCAGTCGATGAGGGCACTGAGCTTGTTCGCGAGCACTTCCGTGTTGCCGACCTCGAGGTCGATCCGATCGCCGTAGGAGTAGTTCTCACCGGCTCGGGAGAAGTACACGACGAGCACGGATGCCCCGACCGGCGCTTCAGCGGGCGCCGGTGTCGTCGGGGCTGCTTCCGGGGTCGGGTTCGTGGCCGGTGGGCGCTCGGATGCCGGCGCGGCGCAACTGCTCAGCAGCACTGCCGCCGTGGCAGCCGAGCCGGTGAGCAGCGTGTGCTGCAGCAGCACCCGCCGGCTGAACCTCGGCATGTTCCGATTCACGGTGCATTTCCTCTCATCAGCCTGGCGGATATCGCGAGCTCAGTCTTCGGGGATGACCCGGCCGAACGTCTCGAGGGTGACGTCCTCGGGTTCGGGGCCGCCCCGAACCCCGGTGTCGAGGCCGTCGACGGCGGCGAGCTGCTCAGGGGTGAGTTCGAAGTCGAAGACGTCGAAGTTCTCGGCGATGCGTTCGGCGCGAACTGACTTCGGGATCGCGGAGCGCCCCTGCTGCAGGTGCCAGCGCAGCATCACCTGTGCGGCGGACTTGCCGTGCTGCTCGGCGATGCCGAGGATCACGGGGTCGGTGAAGGTGCTCCGCTCGCTGTCGCCGCGATAGGAGGTGATGCCGCCGATGGGCGACCATGCCTGAGTGAGGATGCCGCGCGCGGCGTCGAACGCCTGAAGCTCGGGTTGAGCGAAGTACGGGTGCACTTCGACCTGGTTGACGGCGGGCACGATCTCGGTGCGCTCGAGCAGATCCGCGAGGTGTCCGGGCATGAAGTTGCTGACGCCGATGGCACGCACGCGCCCGTCGGCGAGGAGCCGCTCGAGCGCGCGGTACGCCTCGACGGTCGTGTCGAACTCGCCGGGCAGCGCTTGGTGCAGGACGAGCAGGTCGATCGACTCGACGCCGAGCTTGCGGGCGCTCTTGTCGAATGCGTGCAGCGTCTGGTCGTAGCCGTAGTCGCTGATCCACACCTTGGTCTCGATGAAGACCTCGTCGCGGGCGAGCCCCGAGTTGCTGATCGCGTCGCCGACCTGGCGCTCGTTGCCGTATGCCGCCGCGGTGTCGATCAGCCGGTACCCGGTCGCGAGCGCGGTTTCGACGGCCTGAGTCGTGACCTCGGGCGGGGTCTGGAAGACGCCGAAGCCGAGGGCCGGCATGACGACTCCATTGTTCAGGGTCCGCACATCGACGGCCCCGTGTTCGTGTGTTGTTCGCATGGTGTGGTGATTCCTCTCGTGGGGGTGGGCCGCTTCCGGGTCCTGACACCCATCACACGCCCGTAGCAGCATCCGAGCCAGTCACGGTCGTTCCGGGTACTGGCAGTACCTCCCCTCGGCGCCGTCATCGGCCTACTCTCAGAAGATGGACAATCGCAGCGAGGTGCGTGAATTCCTCAGCACGAGGCGCGCTCGCATCACCCCCGATGAGGCCGGCCTGCCCGCCTACGGCGGCAACCGCCGGGTGCCGGGGCTGCGCCGTGAAGAGGTGGCCATGCTGTCGGGCATGAGCGTCGACTACTACACGCGCCTCGAGCGCGGCAATCTCGCCGGGGCATCCGACAGCGTGCTCGACTCGCTCGCGCGAGCGCTGCACCTCGACGACGCAGAGACGGCGCACCTGTTCGACCTGGCGCGCGCGGCGAGTGCGTCGCCAGTCGTACGACGGCCCCGGGCGAAACCCGGTGCGATCCGGCCGAGTGTTCTCCGCGTGCTCGCGGCGATCACCGAGGCGCCGGCGACCATCAGCAACTCCCGCCTCGACTTTGTCGCTGCGAACGCGCTCGGCCGTGCTCTCTACCCAGGTGTCTTCGCCGCGGCTGAGCCGAACGGCGCTCGCTTCACATTCCTCGATCCGGCAGCGAAGCAGTTCTATCCCGACTGGGAGCGCCTGACGCAAGACCTCGTCGCGGCACTGCGCAGTGAAGCCGGTCGCAACCCGTACGACAAGCGACTCACCGACCTCGTCGGCGAGCTCTCGACGCGCAGTGAACGGTTCCGAACGCTCTGGGCCGCGCACAACGTGCGCTACCACCGCACCGGCGTCAAGCGGATGCATCATCCGGTCGTCGGTGACCTCGAGCTGAGCTACGAGGCGCTGGAGCTGCCCGCCGACCCCGGGCTCAGGCTCTCGATCTTCACCGCCGAACCCGGTTCGGCGACCGAGGATGCGTTGAAGGTGCTCGCCAGCTGGGCGGCGACTGCCGGGGCGCCCGACTCGTCGGCGACGCCGACGCATCCGGTGGCTGACCGCTGAGCTCACTGCGGTCTGCAGTCGGGCGCAAGAAAGAGAGAAGGGAACAGATATGGGTGCATGGACGGCTGCAGAACTGAAGGAACTGGATGACGCGTACGAGGTGAAAGTGGCCGGCCGTCGCGCCGACGGATCCTCGCGCACCCTCACGACCGTGTGGCACGTCGTCGTCGACGGCGATCTGTACCTGCGGTCGGTCAAGGGCACCGACGGGCAGTGGTACAAGGGGGTCGTCCGTAACTTCGAGGGGTTCCTGAGCTGGAACTCGACGACCCGCGAAGTGGCCTTCACGCTCGATGCGTCCCACGACGACGCGGTCGACGCGGCGTACGTCGCCAGGTACGGGAACGGTGCGCCCAGTCGATCGATCACCAGCGCGAGTGCCCGCGAGACGACGTTGCGCGTCGACCCCCGCTGACCTATGCGGCGGGCTTCTGGCAGTGCATGATGGTCGCGTGGGTGAGAGCCGATGATGGCAGGGCGCTCGCGGCGTCTGGATGAACTGCGCGCCCGGCTGAGCGGAGGCGTCGGCGCGGCAGCCCTGCTGCTGCTGGCCACCGTCATCGCACTCATCTGGGTCAACTCGCCGTTCGGGGACTCGTATGAGGCGTTCTGGCATACCGAGCTGGGCATGAGCGTCGGGGACATCCAGTTCTCGTTGACGTTGCAGCACTGGGTCAATGACGGCCTGATGACCTTCTTCTTCCTCATCGTGGGGTTCGAGGTCAAGCAGGAACTGGTGCTCGGGGAGCTCGCCGACCCGCGGCGGGCCGCGGTACCCGCGATCGCCGCGCTCGTCGGGCTCGCCGTTCCGGCTCTCGTGTACGTCACCTTCAACCTCTCCGACGGCGAGGTCGGCGCGTGGGGGGTGGTGATCTCCACCGACACCGCGTTCGTGATCGGCATCCTCGCACTGCTGGGCACAGCGGTTCCGCCGCAGTTGCGCATCTTCCTGCTGGCGGTCGCGATCGGCGACGATGTCGGGGCGCTGACCGTGATCGCCGTGTTCTACACGGAGGACTTCAATCTGCTCGCGTTCGCGGTCGCCGGGGCGGGGCTGCTGGCGATGTTCGGCCTGCGCAGGCTGCGCGTGTGGCGGGGCCCGGCGTACCTGGTCGTCGGCACCGTGTCGTGGGTGGCGCTCTACCTCTCGGGCGTGCATCCGACGCTGCTCGGGGTCGCTGTCGCGCTGATCACACCGGCCTACCTGCCTCGCCGCGGTGAGGTGGAGGCTGCCGTCCTCCGCACCCGAATGTACGCGCAATCACCGAATGCGGGCTATGCGCGAGCCGCCCGGCTCTCGATCGAGCGGTCCACGCCGCCGGGTCCGCGCCTGAGCGAGCTGTGGCAGCCCTGGGTGAGCTTCGTCTTCGTTCCGCTGTTCGCGCTGGCCAATGCGGGCGTCCCGCTATCGGGTGAGACGCTGGCCGCATCGCTGACCTCTCCGATCACGCTCGGCGTCGTCGCCGGCCTCGTGGTGGGCAAGCTCGTCGGTATCTCCCTGGGAACCTGGCTGGCCGTCGTCCTTCGACTGGGCACCCTCGCCCCGGGCATCGATCGACTGCACGTGATCGGTGGGGCAGCGCTGTCGGGCATCGGGTTCACCATCTCGCTGTTCATCATCGATCTGGCCTTCACCGACGACCGGCTCGCGAACCAGGCGAGGGTCGGCGTGCTGACGGCATCGGTCATCGCCGGCGTCCTCGGCAGTGTGCTGCTCCGGATCGCGGCGCGTCGCCGCCCGGTGGATGCCGGGCCGCCGCTGCTGGATCCACCGGTCGATGCCGAGCGGGACCACATCCGCGGTCCGGTCGACGCTCCGCTCACTTTGGTCGGGTACGGTGACTTCCAAGCGCCGTACCGGGGATGGGGCGCGATCGACGAGCTGCAGGAACGCCTGGGCGACCGGTTCCGATACGTGTACCGTCATGCCCCGCAGACCACGGTGCATCCGCAGGCGCAGCTGGCGGCGGAAGCTGCCGAGGCCGCTTCCGCGCAGGGGCGCTTCTGGGAGATGCACGACCGCCTCTATGCCCGTCAGGACCAGCTCAACGCACCCGATATGGTCGTCCACGCGGCCGCACTCGGGCTCGACGTGCCGCGCTTCACCCGCGACCTCGGCTCGGGGCGATTCGCGCGACATGTGCGGCACGATATGGAATCCGCTCAGGCCAGCGGCGTGACCGGATTTCCCGCGTTCTACATCGGAGGTCGTCTGCACACCGGCCCGCACGATGCGCGCACCCTCGCCGCCGAGTTGCTGGCGGCCGACGGTGCCACCGAGACGCAACAGCGTGCCATGACGGCATCCTTCCCCGCCGTTGATCCCCGACGATCGGTGGCGGTGGCCGAGTGGAATCTCGCCGACCTGCTGGATGACCTGTCACCCGACCTGCCGGAGACACCTGAATCCGGCGGAGACCAGCCACGGCTCACCGACGATCAACTGGATCGGCTCGCGCGTCTCGGCCGGCAGCGGGCCGTCTCTCGGGGCGACATCCTGTACCGGCCCGGCGATCCCGGCTACGACTTCACCGTGGTGCTCTCGGGCGCCGTCGCGGTCGTCGGCCGGCCCGTGGGTCAAGAGCAGGTCATTCGGGTTCACGGCCCGCGCCGCTTTCTGGGTGCCTTCGACCTGTTCGAACGCACCACCGTCGAGCGGGCGGCCGTCGTCATCCGAGACGGCTCGGTGCTGCAGCTGACCGTCGAGCAGCTGCTCGAGGTCCTCGTCGCAGACGCCGCGTTGAGCGAACTCGTGCAGCGCGCCTTCCTCGTCCGCCAGGCGATCGGCCTCGAACATTTCGCCGATGTGCGCATCGTCGGGCATACCGACGACCCCCACGCCCGCCGCTTGCGGGAGTGGGCCGACGCCAACGGCCTATCCTCCGTGCTCATCGATCTCGACAGCGACGATGCCGCAGAGGCCCACATGACCAAGCTCGGGCTGGTCGGGGCCGACCTGCCGGTGGTGGTGTTCGCACGAGGGGGCGTCGTGCTCCGCAATCCCGACGAGACGCAACTGCGCGGGGCGCTGCAGGTCACCTGACCCCCGCCGTATACTGGCCGCGTCACCAGGAGAGCTCGGGAAGCGCTTCGAGGCCGAGGATGCGTCGACATGGGGGTCACGATGATGCCAGCAGGTGCCGCGGCCGCCGTCGGTGTCGCCGTCGGTCTGACGTGGGCCGCCGGATTCCGCGAGTACATGGCGTCGCTCGTCGGCACGGAGTCGAAGGTCACCTGGTTCGGTACGTTCGGCACGATCCTCATGCCCGCAGCCGCCATCGGGGCGCTCTTCGGCTGGGCCGAGCATCGCCGCGCCAACGGTGAAGACCTCCCGCTCCGTCGCGCGATCGCCGCGGCCCCGATCGCACTCGGGGTCCTCCCGCTCACCCGGCCCGGAGCCGTCGCCACCCTGCGCAAGACCGGCGAGGGCAGTGCTGCCAGTGGCGTAGCGCTCGCGGCCATCGGCGGTGGCTATGCCGTCGCAGGCCGCGGACCGGCGTGGACGCGCGTGGCGACCGGGGTGATCGCCGCGGCGGTCGCGATCGGTGCAGCTGCGAGCGTGCCATCGATCGGCGGGTCACGCCTCGCTCTCTCGAAGCCGCGCGGCGCGCTCACGGCCGCGCTCGGAGCGGGGTCTGTGCTCACTCTCGCGCTCGCAGCATCAGTGCCGTTCCGCGGACGCCCGCGCACAGACTCGTCGCAGTAGCGGCAGGCGCGGGTGAGGCTCCACGCGGGAGCAGCGCGATCTCACCGACGCACAGCGTGCGTTGCTGCGACGGATGTCGCAGCCGCCCCGATGACACACGAACGGCCCGGGGTCGCCGGGCCGGTCGCTCGCGCTGGAGAAACATCGGGCGCTGAGCTCGACGCTAGCCCGCCGAGGGCGGTCGCCGCAGCACCCAGTACAGGGGCCGCCGCCTCGGCGCCGAATAGGCTGTGCGCATGACTGAACGACTGCGCTGGGGAATTCTTGCGACCGGCGGCATCGCGCACGCCTTCACGAGCGATCTGAAGCTGAGCGGGTTCGCGGTGCAGGCGGTCGGCTCCCGTTCGCAGGGCAGCGCCGACGCATTCGCCGCTGAATTCGGCATTCCGACCGCGCACGGCAGTTATGAGGCGCTCGTCGCCGACCCCGACGTCGACGTGATCTACATCGCCACGCCGCACCCCATGCACGCCGCCGGTGCGAGGCTCGCGCTCGAGGCGGGCAAGCACGTGCTCGTCGAGAAGGCCTTCACGGTCAACGCCGGCGAGGCGCGCGCCCTCGCTGAGCTCGCGGCTGCCAAGGGCCTGCTGCTGCTCGAGGCGATGTGGACGAGGTACCTGCCGCACATGGCACGCATCCGCGAGATCATCGCCGCGGGCACGCTCGGCGAGCTGCGCAGCCTCATCGCCGACCACACGCAACTGCTCTCCGATGACCCGGCGCACCGCATCAACGCGCTCGAACTCGGCGGCGGGGCGCTGCTCGACCTCGGCATCTACCCGATCTCGTTCGCATGGGACCTCTTCGGCGCGCCGGTGACGACCTCGGCATCGGCCACCTTCAAGTCCACGGGCGCCGACGCGCAGGTGGCCGTCGTCTTCGGCTACGACGGCGGGCGCATGGCCGTGACCCTGTCGTCAAGTGACGCGAAGGGGCCGAACACCGCGGTCGTACTCGGCACCGAGGCCCGTATCGAGATCGACCACGTGTGGTACACGCCGACGACCTTCCGAGTCATCGCCACCGACGGCGCGCTGCTCGAGGAGTACCGCTCGGAGGTCGTCGGCCGCGGCATGCAATTCCAGGCCGAGGCGGTCGAGCGACTGGTCGCGGCCGGCACACTCTCCGGAGACCTGCTGCCGATCGACGAGACCGTGGCGATCATGGCGTCGCTCGACGAGGTGCGCCGGCAGATCGGCCTGGTCTACCCGGGCGAGTGAGGCCCGATGCAGTGCATGGTCAGCTTGTCTTGAGGATGGCTCGCGTAGGCTTTTCGGGTGATCGACGAGACGGATGCCGCGGGGGAGACCCCCGACGACGGTGACCTCTCGGGCGGAACGTCAGCGACCGACGCCGCCGACGGAACGTCAGCGACCGACGCCGCCGAGCCGGCCGAACCGCCGAAGGCGGGCGTGCTCACCGCGATCGCCGCATTCGCGCGCACGCACCGACTGCCGCTCATGATCGCGGGCGGCGTCGTGGCCCTCGGGCTGCTCGGCACCGGCGCGGTCGTGGCCGGCGTCGCGGGCAGCGGGGCCGAGCGGCATCCGCTGCGCTCTCGACGTCGACGGCTCCGACCCCGACCGTCGATCCGGCACGCCCGGCACCCGCGGCGGTCGCGACGGCGAGTCGCCTGCGCACCTGCTCCGTCGCCGATCGCGCGGCCGACGGGCGACTCGCGAACTTCCAGGCGCAGGTGATGAACGCTGCCACGGGCGAAGTGCTCTACGACCGGGGCGGCACGACGGCCTCGCGCACCGCGAGCGTCATGAAGGTGCTGACGAGTGCTGCCGCCCTCTCGGTGCTCGGCCCCGACTACCGAGCGGCCACGACCGTCGTGAAAGGCTCCGAGCCCGGCTCGGTCGTGCTCGTCGGCGGCGGCGACGTGACCCTCTCGCGCACTTCGACCGGCACCGAGACCGTCTACCCCGGTGCCGCGCACCTCGACGACCTCGCCGCCCAGGTCGAAGCCGCGTGGGCCGCCGACCCGTCGAACCCGCCGCTCACGAAACTGATTCTCGATGCGAGCTACTTCAGCGGCGACGAGTGGGAGCCGAGCTGGGCGCTCAAGGAGCGCGATGACGGGTACATGTCGAACATCACCGCGCTCATGGTCGACGGCGACCGCGACGATCCTGGCGCGAACACGTCGGGGCGCAGCGCCGACCCGGTGGGCCGGGCCGGTGACGCGTTCGCGAGCGAGCTCGGCGGCGTCAGCGTGGTCGAGCGGGGCGTCGCTCCGGCCGGCGCTGCGCAGCTCGGCCAGGTGCAGTCGCCGACCGTCGCGCAACTGGTCGACAAGGCGCTCGTGGTCTCCGACAACACCGTGGCCGAGATGCTCGCCCGGCTGGTCGCGATCGAGACCGGAGCAGGCAACACCTTCGGCGCCATCAACGCCGGCGTGCTGCAGGGCCTCGCCGCCTACGGCATCGACACCACGGGCGTCACCGTGGTCGACGGCTCCGGCCTCTCCGACAACAACGCCGTGCCGCCGTCGTACCTGACCCGCCTGTTCGTGAAGATCAACGCCCGTGAGGGCAATCTCGGCGTGCTCATGGACGGGCTCCCGGTCTCGGGCGTGCGCGGCTCACTCGGCTACGACGACCGCTTCTCGGGCGACAACGCGGTGGCCGACGGGGCGGTGTCGGCGAAGACCGGATGGATCGACACCGGATACACACTGTCGGGCGTCGTACGCGCGCAGGACGGCTCGACGCTGACCTTCGCGATCTACGCCCTCGGCGAGGTCACGGGCGAGGCCAAGCAGGCGATCGACACCCTCGCGACGGGCTTCTACCTCTGCGGCGACAACCTCTCGAACCAGTGAAGGGCTTCGCCGAGCGCTGAACACCGCGCAGCACCCTCGATGACTGGAAGAATGGAGGCAGCGGCCGAGCCGTGCCGCGAATGACGTGCGAAGGAGCGAGCCATGACCCGGGCCCTGTTCATCATCGACGTGCAGAACGACTTCGTCGAGGGCGGTGCGCTCGGCGTCGAGGGCGGGGCCGCCGTCGCCGCCGGCATCACGCGTCTGCTCGAAGCGCACCGCGACGAGTACTCACTCGTCGCGGCATCCCGTGACTGGCATTCGGGCGAGCACGACAACGGCGGCCACTTCGCCGTCGATGCAGAGCCCGACTTCGTCGACACCTGGCCTTCGCATTGCGTCGCGGACACCCCCGGCGCCGAGTACCACCCCGACCTCGACACCACCGGGGTCGACGTGCACATCCGCAAGGGGCAGGGCGTGCCGGCCTATTCGATCTTCGAGGGCACGGATGACGCGGGCGACCGCATGAGCGACGTGCTCGCCGCCCGCGGCATCACCGACATCGACGTCGTCGGCATCGCCACCGATCACTGCGTGCGGGCGAGTGCGCTCGACGCGGTGGAGCACGGGCAGCACGTGCGGATCTTCACCGACCTCGTCGCGGGCGTCGCGGCCGAGTCGTCGGAGGCCGCCCTCGCCGAGCTCGGCCACGCCGGCGTCGTCATCGCCGATTCGACGGTGCTCGCCGGGGCCGCCTCGTGAGGCAGGCGGGGTCGATGCCGACGCCGACGCTCCATGCCGAAGCCCCGGACGGGGTGCTCATCGGGTATCGGGTGCACGCGGCATCCGTCGACCCATCCGTCGAAGCACGCAGCGAGACGGATGCCGCGCTGCCGCCCGTGCTGCTCGTGCACGGCTTCGCCTCCGACGCCGCGATCACGTGGGAGACCACCGGCTGGGTGCGCGCCCTCGACGACGCGGGCCGATCGACGATCACGGTCGATCTGCGCGGGCACGGCTCGAGCGACAAGCCGGTCAACCCCGAGTCGTATGCACCCGAGCTGCTCGGAGCCGATCTCGTCGCCGTGCTCGATTCGGTCGGCGTCGAGGCCGTCGACATCGTCGCCTACTCCATGGGCAATCGCGTCGTCTCGGCGCTCGCGACGAGCGCCGCCGAGCGGGTGCGCCGGGTCGTCGTCGGAGGCGCAGGGCCGAACGAGCTCTTCGCGTCGTGGGCGATCGACGATGCACGAGCGGTGCTGCTGCGCGACGAGGCGCCGCGCGACCCCGTGATCGAGCAGGTACTGCGCCCGGCGATCGAGTCCGGCGCAGATCGTGAGGCGCTGCTCGCGGTCATCGAGGGTGTGTCGGGAGCGCCGCTGTCGATTCCGGGCGGCATCCCCGTGCTCTTCGTCGCGGGTGAGAACGACCCGGTGCCCGCCGGGGTGCAGGAACTCGCTCGCGAGTGGGGCGCGGACTTCGTCTCGGTTCCCGGTCGCGACCACGTCTCAACACTCACATCGCGTGCGTTCAAAGCCGCGGCGATCGCCTTCCTCGCCGAGGCGTGACCGCGCGTCAGATCGCCGCCTGCTTCGGCGCGAGCGGCGTCGGCTCCATCGGCTGGTCGTCGGCCGTCAGATCGATGCCGAGGTCGCGCGCGTAGACCACGCGCGTCGCGATGTCGACCTCCTCGCCCGACTGCGTGAGTTCGAAGACGCGGCCGCCGCGCATGCGGTTGCGCTCATCGCCGGACAGGCCGTACGCGCCGAACCCGGTGCCCGGCGCGTAGCCGAGCAGCACGCGGTAGTAGTTGCCCACGTAGTCGTTGATGTGGTCGTGTCCGACGAAGACGCCCTTGACGTCGCCCCGCTCGAGGATCGCGTTGTACATGCCCGAGTTGAAGGGGCCCGGGCACTCGTCTTCATTGCGCTCGCCGACGATGGCGTGACGGGTGCGCCCGCGCGCGGCATCCGCTTCGGTGCGTGTGTCGACGCCGCCCCACCACATGAATCGGTGTTCCCAGAGCGCGATGTGGATGAACATGAGGCCCGGCACCTTGCGCCGGAACCGCTTCTCGAGCCGCTGCGACTCACCGCGGTACCACGACACCTGGTCCATGCGCAGCCAGTCCCAGGTCGGGTAGCCGGTGAAGTCCTGTCCGTCGATCGCATCGGGCGCGTAGCGTCCCGAATCGAGGAGCCAGAGGGTGAAGGCAGTGCTGTTGCCGCGGCCCGCCGTGCGGATCGGCACGATCGTGTTGCCGGTTCCGGTGACGCCCGCGATGTTCTCGGCATTCATGTTGTAGTCGTAGCTGCGGTAGAAATCGAGCATCATCGCCTCGTCGACTCCCGACTGCGGCAGCGAGTCCTCGTCGTGGTTGCCATACGTGACGGCCCAGGGGATGCCGCGGCTCTCCATCGGCCACACGACGTTGTTGATCGCCTGCTTGACGGCGAGGCGGGTCTCGCAGCCGCCGGTGATCACGTCGCCGTTGATGAGCACGAAGTCGGGGGCCTCGGCGTCGAGGGTCTTCTCGATCAGTTCGACGGTGCGCCGGTCGGTGAGCTCGTCGTCTTGCGTGTCATTGAACTGCACGACCTTGAAGGTGCCGTCGTCGTGGAAGCGCAGCTTCGGCGCCCTGGCCCGCGGACTGCCGGTGGCGCCGCGCTCGGCGTCGCCGGATTCCGCGTGCGCGGCCGTCGGGAGCGCGGCGGCGCCGAGCACGCCGAGTCCTCCGGCGGTGAGGATCGTTCTGCGGCTGACGGGCGACTTCTCTGGCATCGGTCGTTCTCCTGTTCGTCGGGCGGCGCGGCAGGGGCGCCGGAGCAGACGATAGGCACGGCGGATGACCCGTGGGCGACCGGAAGATGAACGGTTCCGTCGATACTGCGTACGGCTACAGCGTGTTGCCGAGCTTGAAGCCCTGTTCCTCGTCGCCCTTGCGGGTGTACGAGAAGCCGTCTGCGCCGATCGTGACCGCCATCTCGGAGTCGTCGGTGCGGGCGACCACGGCCGTCGGGTTGCCGTCGAGGTCGAGCACGAGCGAGGCATCCGTGTACCAGGAGGGCACGACCGGGTTGCCCCACCAGTCGCGACGCTGATTGTCGTGCACGTCCCACGTGACGACGGGATTGTCGGGGTCGCCCGTGTAGTAGTCCTGCGTGTAGATCTCGACGCGGTGCCCGTCGGGGTCGCGCAGGTAGAGGTAGAACGCGTTCGAGACGCCGTGGCGGCCGGGGCCGCGCTCGATCGCGTCCGAGCGGCGAAGCGCCCCGAGCTTGTCGCAGATCGCGATGATGTTGTGCTTCTCGTGCGTCGCGAACGCGACGTGGTGCATGCGCGGGCCGTCGCCGCCGGTCATGGCGGTGTCGTGCACGGTGGGCTTGCGCCGCATCCAAGCAGCGTAGGTGGTGCCCGCCTCGTCTTGGATGTCCTCCGTGACGCGGAAGCCGAGGTCCTCCATGTACGCGACCGCACGGGGTACGTCGGGCGTGACCTGGTTGAAGTGGTCGAGGCGCACGAGCGCTCCGGGCGTGTAGAGGTCGTAGCGCCAGGCGAGCCGCTCGACGTGCTCGACGTCGTAGAAGAACTCGTAGGGGAAGCCCAGGGGGTCTTCGACCCGCACCGAGTCTCCGATGCCCTTCGTCCAGCCCGATGCGCGTCGCTCGACGCGGCATCCGAGTTCGGTGTAGAACGCGACGGCCAGGTCGAGGTCTTCGGGACTGCGCACGCGGTAGCTGAACGCGGCGACCGCGGCGACGGGGCCCTTTCGGAGTACGAGGTTGTGGTGGATGAACTCCTCGAAGGATCGGAGGTAGACGGTGTTCTCGTCCTCCTCCGTGACGACGAGGTCGAGCACCTCGGCATAGAACGTGCGGCTCGCTTCGAGGTCGGTGACGACGAGCTCCATGTACGCGCAGCGCAGGATGTCGGGGGCGGGCGACTTCGGCGTCGGGATGCGGTTCACCGGCGCGGGCACGGGATCGGTGTCGGTCACGACCGGTTCGGGTGCGTCCGGCGTGATGACGGGTTCTGGGAGTTGCATGTCGGCCTCCTGGTCGGGCGGGCAGTCGGTGGTCAGCGAGCGGTGCCGAAGCGCGGCGAGTGCGCCTCGTTCAGCGTGATGTGCACCGCCTGCTGGTCGGTGTAGAAGTCGATCGAGCGATATCCGCCCTCGTGGCCGAGGCCCGACGCCTTGACGCCGCCGAACGGCGTGCGCAGGTCGCGCACGTTGTTCGAGTTCAGCCACACCATGCCGGCCTCGACCGACTGGGCGAAGGTGTGCGCGCGCTTCAGATCGTTCGTCCAGATGTAGGCGGCGAGGCCGTAGCGGGTGTTGTTCGCGAGGGCGAGCGCCTCCTCATCGGTGTCGAACGGCGTGATGGCGACGACGGGCCCGAAGATCTCCTCCTGGAAGATGCGAGCGTCGGGCGAGACATCCGCAAAGACCGTTGGGGCGACGTAATTGCCGGTGTCGAGGCCCTCGGGGCGCCCGCCTCCCGCGACGAGTCGGCCCTCGCTCTTGCCGATCTCGACGTAGCGCATGACCTTCTCGTAGTGCTCGGGGTGCACGAGCGCGCCGACCTCGGTCGCCGGGTCATGCGGGTCGCCGACGACGATGTTCTTCGCACGGGCGGCGTAGCGGGCCACGAAGTCGTCGTAGACCCCGCGCTCGACGAGCACGCGTGAGCCCGCGGTGCAGCGCTCGCCGTTCAGCGAGAAGACGCCGAAGACGGTCGCGTCGAGGGCGGAGTCGAGGTCGGCGTCGGCGAACACGACCGCGGGGGACTTGCCGCCGAGCTCCATCGAGAGGCCCTTCAGGAAGGGCGCTGCGTTGCCGAAGATGATCTGGCCGGTGCGGCTCTCGCCGGTGAACGAGATGAGCGGCACATCCGGATGCTTCACCAGCGCGTCACCCGCTTCTTCACCGAGGCCGTTCACGAGGTTGAAGACGCCGTCGGGTACGCCGGCCTCGCGGAAGATCTCCGCCCAGAGCGATGCAGAGAGCGGCGTGAACTCGGCGGGCTTCAGCACCACGGTGTTGCCCGTCGCGAGCGCAGGGGCGAGCTTCCACGACTCGAGCATGAACGGCGTGTTCCACGGTGTGATCAGGCCGGCGACGCCGATCGGCTTGCGGTTCACGTAGTTCACCTGGCGGCCAGGCACCTTGTAGGCGTCGTCGCGCTGGGCGACGATGAGGTCGGCGAAGAACCTGAAGTTCTCGGCGGCGCGCTGCGCCTGGCCGAGCGCCTGTGTGATCGGCAGTCCCGTGTCGAAGGTCTCGAGCTCGGCGAGCCGGGCGTCACGCGCTTCGACGAGGTCGGCGATCTTGTGCAGCACCCGCGAGCGCTGACGGGGGAGCAAACGAGGCCAGGGCCCATCGTCGAATGCGCGCTTCGCTGCGGCGACGGCGAGGTCGATGTCGGCCTGCCGGCCCGCGGCGGCCTGCACGTAGGTCTCGTTCGAGACGGGGTCGAGCACGTCGAACGTCTCGCCGCCGACCGAGTCGACGAACTCGCCGTCGATGAAGTGTCGGATGCGGTCGGGCAGGCCCTCGGGGATGTAGTGCGTCATGTCATGCTGCTTTCGGTTGTCGGGTGTGCGTCGACGAGGTCAGGGAACGAACGGTCAGGCGGGTGCGGGGTGCGGATGCCTCGCCTGGTACGCGAGCACTGCGTCGAGGGTGGCGGTGCGGTGCCGGCGCGCGGCGAGTTCGATGTCGAGCGGATCGGCGCCCTGCTCGATGAGCTGCAGGATGCGCTCGTGCTCCTCGACCGATTCGTGCGCGCGCCCCGGCACGAAGCTGAACGACGAGTCGCGAAGCGCCCTCATGCGACTCCAGCCGCGCTGCACGAGGTCGAGGATGTGCGGGTTCGGGCACTCCTCGAAGAGCACCGAGTGGAACTCCAGGTTGAGCCCGGTGAAGCGATGCGGGTCGAAATCTTCGAGCGTACGACGCATCCGCTCGTTGATCTCGCGCGCCCGGCCGATCTGCTCGGGAGTGACGAGCGGTGCCGACAGCGCAGTCGCGGAGCCCTCGACGAGCGCAAGCGTCTGCATCGTGTGCAGGTACTCGGTCTCGTTGATGAGGGCGACCTGGGCGCCGACGTTGCGCTCGAACGTGACGAGTCCCTCGGCTTCGAGCAGCCGGATCGCCTCGCGCACCGGCACGACCGAGACGTCGAGTTCGCGCGCGATGGCACCGAGCACGAGCCGGTACCCGGGCACATACCGACCGTCGTCGATGCGCGTGCGAAGGAAGCGGTAGGCCTGCTGGGACTTGCTCTCGGTCGCGCTGGCGGCGTGGGCGGGCATCATGCCTCCTTCGCCGCCCGGTAGCGGGCGAGCCATTCGGCGTTCATGGGGAACAACCCGTCGACGGATGCCCCGGCGGCGACCTGCTCGGCCACGAACGCGTCGCGCTGCTCGTGCTCGAGTGCCTCGTCGAGCACCTCCTGGGCGAGCTGCGGCGGGATCACGATGACGCCGTCGCCGTCGCCCACGATGACGTCGCCCGGCTGCACAGCGGCGCCGCCGCAGGCGATCGTGACATCGATCTGCCACGGCACGTGACGCCGCCCCAGCACCGAGGGATGCGCACCCTGCGAGAACACCGGGATCTCGAACCCGGCGACGGCATCGAAGTCGCGGACGCTTCCGTCGGTGACGATGCCCGCTGCGCCGCGCACCTGCGCGCGAAGGGCCAGCACATCGCCGACGGTGCCGGTGCCGCGCTCGCCGCGGGCCTCGACGACGAGCACCTCGCCCGGCTGCACCGTGTCGAATGCGAGCTTCTGCGCGTTGAAACCGCCGCCGTGGCTCGCGAAGAGATCGGGCCGGAACGGGATGAACCGGAGCGTCTTCGCCAGTCCGATCATGCGATCGCCGGGATGGTTCGAGGAGACGCCCTCGATGAAGATGTCGTGATAGCCGCGCCGTCGCAGTGCCGCCGAGAGGGTCGCGACGGCGACGCGGCCGAAGCTCTCGCGCAGTTCGTCGGTGAGCGTGAAACCGGGTTCGGCGCTCGGTGCCGCCGAAGGCGCGGGCGCCGACGCCGGTGCCGACGCGCGCCCCGCTGCGACCGCGACGGCGAGCGCTTCATCATTGCCCCACGCCTCGACGCGCTGGCGATCGTCGGTCGCCGGCGACGTGCCGAAGTCGCCGAACTCGACGTCGCCCTGCGTGATCGTCGTCACGAGTCGTCCGGTGCTCGGCGCGCCGGGAGCGCCGGGGGCATCGACCTCGACTTCGACGACATCGCCGGGCAGCACGACGGAGGAACCCGCGGGCGTGCCCGTGAGGATCACGTCGCCGGTCTCGAGGGTCATGAGCTGCGAGAGGTCGGCGACGAGCCGGCCGAACGAGAAGAGCAGGGTGTCCGAGGTGTCCTCCTGCACGAGCTGCCCGTTCACCCAGGTGCGCACGCGCCAGTCGCCTTCGCCGATGCCGGCGACCGGGATCGCGACCGGACCGATCGGCGTGAAGCCGTCGCCGCCCTTCGAGCGCACGTTGGAGCCCTTGTCGGCCGCCCGCAGGTCGTAGATGCCGAAGTCGTCGGCTGCGGTGACGGATGCCACGTGCTGCCAGCCCTCGGCAGGCGAGACGCGCCGCGCGGGGTCGCCGATGACGATCGCGATCTCTCCCTCGAAGGCGAGCAGTTCGGTACCCGCCGGGCGTTCGAGCGTGCCCCCGGTGGGAGCGAGCGACGACGCGGGCTTCAGGAAGTAGCTCGGCTGGGCGGGCGTGCGACCACGCTGCGCGGCCCTCGACGGATAGTTGAGGTGCACGGCGATGATCTTGCCGGGGGTGGGGATGCCGAAGGCCATTGACGTCCTCGTCTCTCGATATTTGAAATCATATACGATCAGGAAGGGCGGTGTCGAGCGGTGAACGCGTGGGCGGTCAGTAGTTCGCGCGGGGCTTCGACGGCGTGCCCGCGGGGCCGGGCGCAGGGACATTCGTCGTGACATTCGTCGCGGTATCCGCTGCGTCTTCGCTCCGGATGTAGCGGTCGGCCAGCGCCTCCGAGGCGCGGGCGACGATCGCGACATCCGCCCCGACGGCGACGAAGGCGGCGCCCGCGGCGAGGTAGCGATCGGCATCCGCGGGCGCGAAGGCGTTGACGCCGACGGGCGTGCCTGCGGCGGCGCCGGCGCGGATCGAGCGCAGCACGCCCTCGACGACGTCGGGGTGCGACGGCTGTCCGAGGAGCCCCATCGAGGCGGCGAGGTCGGCGGGGCCGACGAAGAGGGCATCGACGCCGTCGACGGCTGCGATCTCGGGGGCGGCCTCGACGGCGGCGGCGGACTCGATCTGCACGGTGAGGCTGATCGTCGACGAGGCATCCGGCAGGTAGCGGTCGACGCGATTCCAGCGTGACGAGCGTGCGAGCGAAGCCCCGACCCCGCGTACGCCGCCCGTCGGATAGCGAACGGCGCGGGCGAGCTCGGCAGCCTGGGCGGCCGAGTCGACCATCGGCACGAGCAGGTTCTGCACCCCGAGGTCGAGGTACTGCTTGATCACGATGGCGTCGCCGATCGGCGGGCGCACGACGGGTGCGACGGGATACGCCGAGACCGCGTAGAGCTGCGAGAGGATCGATTCGAGTCCGTTGGGGGAGTGCTCGGCGTCGATGAGCACCCAGTCGAGGCCGCTGCCTGCCGCGAGTTCGGCCATGATCGGGCTGCCGGAGCACACCCACATGCCCACGAGCGGGCGATCGGATGCCGCGATGCGGGCCGTGAGCGTCTGGGGGAGGGTCATTCGAATCGGCATGTCACGGTTCCCAGCTGCCCGTAGTCGGCGTGCACGGTGTCGCCGCGCTCGACCCACATCGGTCGGGTGAACGACCCTGCGAGGATGATCTCACCCGCATCCAGGGCCTGGTCGTGCTGGGCGAGCTTGTTCGCGAGCCAGGCGACGCCCATCGCGGGGTGGCCGAGCACCGCGGCGGCGACGCCCGACTCCTCGATCGTCTGATTGCGCGAGAGCAACGCCGAGACCCAGCGAAGGTCGACGGCGTCGACCTTCACGGGCCTGCCGCCGAGCACCATGGCTCCCATCGCCGCGTTGTCGGAGATGGTGTCGACGATCGTGCGTCCCTCCATCTCGATGTGCGAGTTCAAGATCTCCAGCGCCGGCACCACGTAGGCTGTGGCGTCGAGCACGTCGAAGATGGTGGTGTTCGGGCCGGCGAGGGGCTCGGCGAGCACGAAGGCGAGCTCGACCTCGATGCGCACGTTCGAGAAGCGGTCGAACTCGACGGATGCCCCGGAGTCGATGACCATGTCGTCGAAGATCACCCCGTAGTCGGGTTCGGTGATGCCGGTGGCGACCTGCATGACCTTCGAGGTCAGCCCGATCTTGCGCCCGACGGGACGGGCGCCCGCCCCCTTGCGACGCTCGGCCCAGAGGCTCTGCACGGCGTAGGCGTCGTCGACGGTCATCTCGGGGTGCCTGGCGGTCAGGAGCGGCACGGTGGTTCGATCGCGGTCGGCGACGAACAGTTCGTCGGCGATCATGGCGATGCGATGTGGCTCGAGCACACTGCCTCCTCATCATCAAGGGTCCCCTGAATCGTATACGATGTCGCCGCCAAGCTGCAGCTCAGCTGTTCATGCGGAAGGCACCTGCCGGGTCAGCCGGTCGCTGCAGGCGATTCGCGGTCACACGTCGAAATACCGGTGCGTAGCCCGGAATCGCCTGCACGGTGCATGTCGCGCCGCGCGCGTCAGCGCGCCGCTCGCGCCAGCGTGACGCTCGCGTCAGCGCGACGCGCGAGGCGGGAGCCGGTCGGCGGCCTTCCAGGCGAGCGGCAGGAGCACGGCCGCGATCGCCGTCTTGACGACGCCGCCGATGAGGAACGGCGTGAAGCCGGCGGCCAGCACCGACGCGAGGTCGTTCGGTGCGCCGACGGAACCGAGGAACACCGCGAGCCACGGCAGGCCGATCGCGAACGTCGACAGCGTGCCGGCGCCGAAGCAGGCGAGCGCCTTCCACACCGTGCGATCCCACGTGCGCCCGGCGAGCCATCCGGTGAGCGCGGCCGCCACGATGAAGCCGATGATGTAGCCGCCGGTCGGCCCGGCGAGCACGCCCCAACCGCTCGACGCCTCGCTGAACCACGGGATGCCGGCCACGCCGAGCGCTGCGTACGCGGCGAGTGCGAGGCCGCCGCGAACCGCGCCGAGCGCCGAGCCGACGAGGAGGACCGCGAGCGTCTGCCCGGTCACGGGAACCGGCCACAGCGGCACGTACAGCTGCGCGAAGAGGCCGACGAGCGCGGCGCCCGCGACGACGAGCACGACGTCGGTGGCGACACTGCGAGGCAACACCCGGTCGGCGAGCACGAGACGTCGGGGAGCGGGCGGGGCGAGTACGGTCATCGGTGTTTCCTCTTCGATCGGCGGATGTCTCGGCCAACGCTACGGTTCGGCGGCGCGCCGGTTCCGGCCGTGCGATCAAAAGAATCTGCGCGGATCTTGTACGGGCGAGGACGCCGGTCGCCGTCACGGCAGAATGGACGGGTGAAGACCACTCAATTGCGCAGTTACGTGATCGTCGACGGACTCTACGAGGAGTTCATCGCCTGGTGGAGCGACACGATGCCCGCACTGCGCGCCGCGACGGGGTTCACCGTCGAGTTCGCCTACGGCTCGGCCGAGACGAACGAGTTCGCGTGGGCGGTCAGCGTGCCCGGCGACGCCGAAGAATTCGAGCGAGTGGATGTCGCGTACAAGACGTCGCGCGAACGTGCGGCGGTCTTCGAGGGCCTTCCCGACCGCATCGCGTCGATGCGGCTGTCGTTCATCGAGACGTACTGAGGCCGTCGAGCCGTACAGATCGGCGGGTCTGCGCGCGCGAGTTCGACCCGGTGTACAGGGTGCCCCAAGCGGGGCATCCGTAGAATCGAAGCATCCCCGATGACACTGCGGTCGTGGCTGCCCACCGGCGCCCGTCCGCGACGACCCTGGTCGACCTGCCCTGCTCGGCCCAGAAGGACGATCGTGAGCCACGAGTTCGACGCACGCCGTACGGAATGGATCGCCAGAGAAGAGCTCGCCGAGCGGATGATCCCGCTCATCGGCGGCCTCTACCGCAACTACGGGGTGGTCACCTCCATCCACGGCCGGCGGCTCATCAACCGCTCTCCGATCGCGCTGCTGAAGGCCCATCGCTTCGCCCGACAGGCCGGCGACGTCGAACTCGATCTCGCCGACACCATGCGGGTGCTCGAGGTGCTGCGCGAGATCGCGCCCGGCCCCGCCTCGATCGACGTCGCCCGTCTCGTGGCACGCTACGCCGACGCCGTCGGCGAGGGCGACGCCCGCGAGCTCGCCGATTTCGTGCGTGACGAACTCATGCCCGTCATCGCGGCAGAGGGCGAGCCCGAGGCATCCGGCACCGATGTCGTGCTCTACGGCTTCGGGCGCATCGGGCGCCTGCTCGCCCGCATCCTCATCGCGCATTCGGGAAACGGCAGGGGGCTGCGCCTGCGCGCGATCGTCGTGCGCAAGGGCTCCGACAACGACCTCGTCAAGCGAGCAAGCCTGCTGCGGCGCGATTCGGTGCACGGCCCGTTCGCGGGCACGATCGAGGTCGACGAGGAGGCGAACACGATCCTCGCGAACGGCACGCTCATCCAGGTGATCTACTCGAACGACCCCGCTTCGATCGACTACACCGCCTACGGCATCCACGACGCGATCGTCGTCGACAACACCGGTCGCTGGCGCGACGAGGCCGGGCTCTCGCAGCACCTGCAGTCGACGGGTGTCGCGCGGGTGCTGCTCACGGCACCCGGCAAGGGCGCGATCAAGAACATCGTGCACGGCATCAACCACGCTTCGATCGCCGCCGACGACCGGATCCTCTCGGCGGCGTCGTGCACGACGAACGCGATCACGCCCGTGCTGCAGGCGATCGACGATGCGTATGGTGTGGTGCGCGGCCACGTCGAGACCGTGCACTCGTTCACGAACGACCAGAATCTCATCGACAACTTCCACTCGGGCGACCGGCGCGGGCGCTCGGCGGCGCTCAACATGGTCATCACCGAAACCGGTGCGGCCAAGGCCGTCGCGAAGGCGCTGCCCTCGTTCGCCGGCAAGCTCACGGGCAGCGCGATCCGCGTTCCGACGCCCGACGTGTCGCTCGCGATCCTGAATCTGCAGCTCGAGCGGCCCGCGTCGAAGACGCAGCTGAACCGATACCTCCGCCAGGTCTCGCTCACGTCGCCGCTGCGCCAGCAGATCGACTACATCGAGTCGCCCGAAGTGGTCTCCACCGACTTCGTCGGCTCGAACCGTGCCGGCATCGTCGACGGGCTCGCGACGATCGCCGACGGCACCGACGCGATCGTCTACGTCTGGTACGACAACGAGTACGGCTACTCCTGTCAGGTCGTGCGCGTCATCGAGGCGATGGCCGGCACGCACCCCGTCGTGCTGCCCGAGCGGCAGCCGGTCGCGCTCGAGCGCGAGGCCGTGGCAGCGGTCTGAGTCGCTCTGCCGTTGCGGAGTCTCTCCGGCGCCGGCCGTAAGCTGGGCACATGAGCAGAGAAGCCGTGATCGTCGACGTCGTCCGCACCCCGGTGGGGCGCGGCAAGCCCGGGGGACTCCTGTCGGAGATCCACCCCGTCGATCTCCTTGCAGGGGTGCTCGACACCCTCGTGAACCGTCACGACCTCGATCCTGCACTGATCGACGACGTGATCGGCGGCTGCGTCAGCCAGATCGGCGAGCAGAGCTACAACATCACGCGCAACGCGGTGCTCGCGGCGGGCTTTCCGGAGCAGGTGCCCGGCACCACGATCGACCGGCAGTGCGGTTCGAGCCAGCAGGCGGCGACGTTCGCCGCGCAGGCGGTGCTCGCCGGGCACGCCGATATCGTCATCGCCTGCGGCGTCGAGTCGATGAGCCGCGTGCGGCTCGGTTCGAGCACGGCGGGCGCCGACCCCTACGGTTCGCGCATCCGCACCCGGTACCCCGACGGGCTCGTGAACCAGGGCGTCTCGGCCGAGCTCATCGCCGCGAAGTGGGGCTTCGACCGGGGCGAACTCGACGCCTTCGCCGCGCGATCGCACGAGCTCGCCGCTGCCGCACAGGAGTCGGGCGCGTTCGCGAGCGAGGTCGTGCCCGTTCCCGGCGTCGACTCGCTGACCGACGAGACCGTGCGGCCGGGCACTTCCAGCGAATCGCTCGCCGGGCTGAACGCGGCGTTCCGCACCGACGAACTCGCCGAGCGGTTCCCCGAACTCGACTGGCGCATCACCCCCGGCAATTCCTCGCCGCTGACCGACGGCGCTTCTGCGGCCCTCATCATGAGCGCCGAACGTGCCGAACAGCTCGGCTTCACGCCGCGAGCGCGGTTCCGGTCGTTCTCGGTCGTCGGCAGCGACCCGCTCTACATGCTGACGGGCGTGATTCCCGCCACCGAGAAGGTGCTCGCGCGCGCCGGCCTCGGCCACGACGACATCGACGCCTACGAGGTCAACGAGGCGTTCGCGTCGGTGCCGCTGGCGTGGTTGCGAGACACCGGGGCGGATGCCGCGAAGCTCAACCCGCGCGGCGGCGCCATCGCCCTCGGGCACGCACTCGGCTCGAGCGGCACGCGGCTGCTCGCCACGCTCGTCAACCAGCTCGAGGCCACCGGCGGGCGCTACGGGCTGCAGACGATGTGCGAGGGCGGCGGCATGGCCAACGCCACGATCATCGAACGCATCTGACGTACGAACGCATCTGACGTACGAACGCATCTGACGCGCGGGCGAACGCAACGACGTAAGGACTTCACATGGAACTGGGCGGCGCATCGGCGATCGTCACCGGCGGGGCCTCAGGCCTCGGGCGCGCCACGGCGCGGGCACTCATCGACGGCGGGGCATCCGTCGTGCTCGTCGACCTGCCCGGCCCTCGCGGCGAGGAAGCCGCGGCGGAGCTCGGTGATCGAGCACGTTTCGTCGCAGCTGACGTCGCGAACGAGGCCCAGGTGCAGGCGGCGGTCGACGCGGCATCCGCTCTCGCGCCGCTCCGCGTCTGCGTGAACTGCGCCGGCATCGTGACGGCGAACCGCACGGTCGGCCGCGACGGCCCGGCGCCGCTCGAGGCGTTCGAGCGCACGATCAGGGTGAACCTGATCGGCACGTTCAACGTGACGCGCCTCGCCGCTGCGGCGATCGCTGCGACCGAGCCGGTCAGCTCGGCGCTGCCCGGGGGCCCCGGCACCGCCGAGCGCGGCGTCATCGTGAACACCGCATCGGTCGCCGCGTTCGACGGGCAGATCGGGCAGGCGGCCTATTCGGCTTCGAAGGCCGCGGTGGCCGGCATGACGCTGCCGATCGCGCGCGACCTGTCGAAGCTGCTGATCCGCGTCGTGACGATCGCTCCCGGAATCTTCGAGACGCCGATGATGACGGGCATGACCGACGAGGTGCGGGCCTCGCTCGAGGCGCAGGTGCCGCACCCCTCGCGCTTGGGGCACCCGACCGAGTACGCGTCGCTCGTGCGCTCGATCATCGCGAACCCGATGCTGAACGGCGAGACGATCCGCCTCGACGGCGCCATTCGCATGCAGCCGAAGTAGGTCGGCGAGCAGACTGCGGGCGGATGCCGCGGCATCCGCCCGCAGTACGCGGAACTCGGTTCGCGTCAACGAATCGTGCGGCGCGGGCTGCGGTTGCCCGGGAAGTCGAGCGTGCCGCGCCCGCCGCCACGTGCCGCCTTCACGAGGCCGTCGATCGCGTCCCAGGCGCAGAGACCGACCACAATTGCGACGAAGAGCACCGAGAGCGCCCGGTCGGCGTCGGTGTCGAGGTACGGGTCGACCGCCGCGACGAACTCCGGGCTGAGCAGCATGCCGCCGACGAAGAGCCAGATGACCGGCACGGCGAACGCGACGTTGAGCAGCACATTGACGAGCGCGTTCGTCCAATTCCAGTCGCTGCGGTAGATCCAGACCGCGAAGGCGGCCTCGAGCACGAGGAGCACGAGGAGGTAGGGGAGCCAGAAGCTCCACAGGGCTGGATCGAGCACCGGGATCGGCTGCCGCTCGCCGCCCAGCCAGACGATGCCGAAGTGCTGCCACACGAGGAAGACGACGGCAAGCGCGAGGAACGACAGGCTCGCGATGAGGTCGCTGCGCCGATGCGGGCGCCGCACGTCGGGGAGCTGCGGCAGGCGATCCGGCGTCCAGCCGAGGTGCGCCTCCGTGCCGGTTGCGGCGGCGGTCCGTTCGATCACGGCGAAGACGAGTGTGACCCAGAATGCCACGTGCAGGGCCACGGAGATGCCCACGCCGATGGCCGAGCCGATGACCTCCCAGCCGCCGCCTGCGATGACGAGACCGAGAGCGGAAACCGCTGTCGCGGTGGCGGGGACGAACGACTCGAGGAAGATCAGCAGGCGCTTCCAGGTGAGGAAGTAGCGCGGGCCGATCAGCACGAGCGGCCGGTCGCTGTAACTCGCCGTGAGCACCGCGGGGTCGCCGAGCTCGACGAGGGCGTCGTACTCGGCTGTTTCGGGTGTGGATGCCCCGGAATCGACGCGAGCGTCGACGGTGTCGGCGATGCGCTCCGAGAGATCTCGCGAGAACTCGGTGCGCTGCGCTTCGGGCAGCGTGCGGGCGGCGGCCCAGACGTAGCGGTCGGTGAGGGTGGTCATCGTTCGTCTCCAGTGGTGAGTCGTGCGAGGGCGTCGTCGATGCGGCGCCAGTCGGTGGTGAGTGCCTCGGCGAGGAGCTCGCCGGCGGGGCTGGTGCGATAGAACTTGCGGGGCCGGGCCTCTTCGGTGTTCCACTCGCTCGTGAGCAGCCCCTGTTTCTCGAGCCGTCGCAGCAGTGGATACAGCGTGTTCGCATCGACGAGGATGTCGAGCTCGTTCAGGGACTCGAGCAGCGCGTAGCCGTAGTCGGGCGTTCGCAGGCGCATGAGGCACGCCAGCACCACCGTGCCGCGGCGGAGTTCCTGCAGGTGACTCGCGGTCGTTTCGTCCATGCATCACACGATACTGTTTGACACACACTATTGCAACAGAAGCTTCATAGTGCATTGAATGGCGGGCATGCGCCGGCGGCGGTCTACTCCCCGGCGTGCGCCTCGAGGAACCGGTACACCGCGGAGTCGTCGACCCCCGGAAACGTGCCAGACGGCAGCGGCGACAGCACGTGCGCGTGCAGCCGGGCGCTCGGCCATGCCCGGCCGGTCCATCGCTCGGCGAGTTCCGCCGGTGCACGACGGCAGCACGACTCTTCCGGGCACGTCGACATGGCGCGATGCGCGGTCTCGCGGCCGCGGAACCACTTCGCCTGGGCGAACGGCACGCCGACCGAGATCGAGAACTCCGCGGCATCCGTTCGCCCGGTCTGGGTCGCGCACCAGAACGTGCCCGCGGGCGTGTCGGTGTACTGGTAGTTCTCGGTCGTGCGGTTCGTGTGCTCGAACGCGGTGCGCGCGCTCCACTTCTTGCACACCCACTGGCCCTCGATCGAGCCGGTCACGTCGCTCGGCAGCGGCAGCCCGTCGTTCTCATACCCCTTCATCAGGGCTCCATCGCCCGCGACCCGCAGAAAGTGCACGGTCATGTCGAGATGCGAGGTGCCGAGATTCGTGAAGCGCAGCGCCGCGGCCTCGTGCGTGACGCCGAACGCGTCGCGGAAGTCCTCGATCGCGAGCCGCTTCTCCTTCTTCGCAGCCTGCAGGAACGAGACGGATGCCTCGCGCGGCATGAGGCAGGCGGCGGCGAAATAGTTGATCTCGAGCCGCTGCCAGAGGAACTCCGCGTAACTTCCGGGGCGTTCGTGCCCGAGCAGCCGGTGCCCCATCGCCTGCAGCGCCATCGAGCGCAATCCGTGGCCGCCGGGAATCGAGGCCGGCGGGAGGTAGATGCGCCCGTTGGCGATGTCGGTGATCGACCGCGTCGAGTCGGGCAGGTCGTCGACGTAAAAGAGCTGGAATCCGAGGCGTTCGGCCATGACGCTCACCTCACGGTGTGTGACCGCGCCCGAACGATGGCCGGAGGCGTGCACCTGCTCTTCGGCGAGCTGCTCGATGTCGGGGAGGTAGTTGTCGCGTGCGCGCATCCGTGCGCGCAGCTCGGTATTGGCGCGCCGCGCCTCCTCAGGGGTCGCGATGGCTTCGCTCGCGCGCCGCTGCAGCTCCTGGTGGAGGCCGACGATCGCCTCGAGCGACTCGTCGGTGATGCCGCGGCCCGGGCGAATCGCCGGGAGTCCGAGGCTCGCGTAGAGCGGGCTTGACTGCGCCCGACCGAGCTCGAGTTCGAGGGCGGCGCGCCGACTCGGCGCTTCGCGGGAGAGGAGGTCGGCGAGCTCGACGTCGAGCGCCGTCGCGAGGGAGTCGAGCAACGAGAGCTTGGGCTCGCGCTTGCCGTTCTCGATGAGGGAGAGCTGACTCCCGGCCATGCCCACTGCCTCGCCGAGCTGATCGAGGGTGAGCCCTCGCTCGCCGCGAAAATGCCGGATGCGTTGACCGAGGGTCGCGAGATCGGGGGAGCCTGCCTTCATGGCTTAAGAATAGCGAAAGATCGAGCATTCTTAAGCAGCGAATCGAGCGAACGGATGCCCCGACTGCGCGCATTCTTGAAGTACGAACAGAATCCGGCTCCGGTCGGCACCAACTGTGAAGGGACGACGATGACCATCTCCGAGTTCTCGACTGGCGCGGCCTCGACCGGCGCGGCCTCGACCGGCGCGGCCTCGACCGGCGCCGAGGCATCCGATGCTGCCGGTGACGTCGTTCGCGGCACCACCGACACCGCCCTGCGTGCGTGGGTGCACGAGATCGCCGCCCTCACCAAGCCCGACGAGATCGTCTGGTGCGACGGCTCGAAGCACGAGGCGGACCTGCTGACGAAGCAGCTCGTCGCCGAGGGCAAGCTCATCAAGCTGAACCCGGAATGGCGGCCCAACAGCTTCCTCGCGCGCACCGACCCGAAAGACGTCGCCCGCGTCGAGGACCGCACCTTCATCTGCTCGACCTACGAAGAGGATGCCGGCCCCACCAACAACTGGCGCGACCCCCGCGAGATGCGTGAAGAGTTGACCGACGTCTTCGACGGGTCGATGAAGGGCCGCACGATGTATGTCGTGCCGTTCTCGATGGGTCCGCTCGGCGGACCCATCTCGCAGCTCGGCGTCGAGATCACCGACTCGCCGTACGTGGTGCTCTCGATGGGCATCATGACCCGCATGGGCGATGCCGTCTACCGCCTCATCGAAGCCGGGGAACCGTGGGTGCGCACCGTGCACTCGGTCGGCTACCCGCTCATCGACGGCGTCGGCCACCGCCGCGCCGAAGCCGACTGGCCGTGCAACGACACGAAGTACATCGTGCAGTTCCCCGACTCGCGGGAGATCTGGTCGTACGGCTCGGGCTACGGCGGCAACGCGCTGCTCGCGAAGAAGTGCTTCGCGCTGCGCATCGCAAGCGTCATGGCGCGCGACGAGGGCTGGCTCGCCGAGCACATGCTGCTCATCAAGATCACCTCGCCCGAGGGGCGGTCGTACCACGTCGCCGCCGCGTTCCCGTCGGCGTGCGGCAAGACCAATCTCGCGATGATGCGCCCGACGATCCCCGGCTGGAAGGTCGAGACGATCGGCGACGACATCGCCTGGATGCGCCCCGGCGGCGACGGCCGCCTCTACGCGATCAACCCCGAGGCCGGATTCTTCGGCGTCGCACCGGGCACCGGGGAGACCACGAACCCCACGGCAGTGCAGACCCTCTGGGGCAACACGATCTTCACGAACGTGGCACTGCGCCCCGACGGCGACGTCTGGTGGGAGGGGCTCACCGATACGCCGCCGGCCCACCTCATCGACTGGGAGGGCAACGACTGGACGCCGGACTCGGGCCGACCCGCTGCGCACCCGAACTCCCGCTTCACGGTCGCCGCCGCCCAGTGCCCGCAGATCTCCGACGACTGGGACGCCCACGACGGCGTGCCGATCGACGCCATCCTCTTCGGCGGACGCCGCGCCACGAACGTGCCGCTCGTGGCCGAGGCGCGCAGCTGGAAGCACGGCGTGTTCATGGGTGCCACGATCTCGTCGGAGCAGACCGCTGCCGCCGAGGGAACCGTCGGCGAACTCCGCCGCGACCCCTTCGCGATGCTCCCGTTCTGCGGCTACAACATGGCCGACTACTGGGGGCACTGGGTGAAGATGGGCCGCGTCCTCGGCTCGAACGCACCGAAGATCTTCCAGGTCAACTGGTTCCGCAAGGGCGCCGACGGTTCGTTCCTCTGGCCGGGGTTCGGCGAGAACTCCCGCGTGCTCGAGTGGATCGTCGGTCGCATCGAGGGCACGAGCGACATCGTCGAGACGCCGATCGGCCTCGTGCCGGCAACCGGCTCGCTCGACCTCGAGGGCATCGAGATCTCGGATGCCGCGCTGGAGCAGCTCTTCCGTGTCGACCGTGATTCGTGGCTGTCCGAATGCGATCTCACCGACGAGTACTTCGGCCGGTTCGGCGACCGTGTGCCCGCGGCGCTCCGAGCGGAGCTCGCGAGCCTGCGCTACCACCTGGCGCACCAGAGCGACTGACCTGCGGCGAAGCGCTCCGCGATCTCGCGGAGCGCTTCGCCGCGCATGCGGCACGCCTGACCGGACCCCGCGCTCGCTCGCGCTACCGTGTGCGCGAGGAGGCGCCATGGAATTCGGCAGCATCATCGAATCGGTCGGCGAGGTCATCGACGTGCTCGGTGTCGTAGCGATCGTGGTCGGCGTCGTCTATGCGGCCGTCGACGCCGCGGTTCGCGGCCTCCGTCGGGTGAGCCCGGTGTACACACGGTTCCGCCGGGTGCTCGGTCGGGCGATCCTGCTCGGCCTCGAACTGCTCGTCGCCGCCGACATCATCAAGACGGTCGCGGTCACGCCGACACTGGACTCGGTCCTCGTGCTCGCGATCATCGTGCTCATTCGAACGTTCCTCAGCTGGTCGCTCGAGCTCGAGATCTCGGGCCGGTGGCCGTGGCAGAAGCGTGCCGTGTCCGACGACGGCGACGAACCGGCGCTCGCGAAATCCGAGGCGAGCTGACGCGTCGGGCAGGCTTCGCGGTCGTCACGCCGGTCACGCGCGATCAGGCGACGTGCGGCTCGTCGAGACGGCCGAGCAGGCGCAGCATCGCGCCGGGCACGTAGCGGAACTCGATCGTGCCGCTCGCACCGGGTTCGGTCGGGCCGATCCAGGTGCTCGAGCCCTCGTGCACTCGCACCCAGCCGTTCTCGAAGAGCACGTCGGTGCCGATCACGAAGGCCATGGCCGGGGTCTCACCCTGTCGCACCGCGATCGAGCCTTCGAAGGTCTGCGTCGCCGAGGCATCCTGGTCTGGTCGGCACTGCACGCCCATGAGCGGTCGTGCGATCGGCGTGGCGAATCCGGTGACCTCGAACGGGCTCGCCGTGGCGGCATCCGCGACGACGCCGAAGTTCACGCTCGTGGAGACGAGACTGAGCGAGGCCTGGCCGTCGAGCACGAGCCGGCTCGCGACGCGGAAGCGATAGAAGAGGCGGCCCGACTCCCGCGCGGGTGGCAGCACGGCGAGGCTCGCCCAGTTCCGCGACCAGGCGAGGGGCTCGCCCTCGCGGTTCGGCGGGTCGTAGAGGCTCGCGGTGAGCCGTACGGCTCCGTCAGGTTGCGCCGGAGCCGACTGGAGTGCGGAACGCCCCCGGTCGCCGTCGGGCATGACGTCGCGTACCGCCGTGAACGCCGGAAGTCGCAGGGGCTCCCAGTGCCGGAGCCAGCCCTGGATGCCGGACTGCACGCGGTCGAAGGAGTCGCCGAGACCGTTGCGGGTCGTTGCCGTCTCGGTGTCGTCGGTGGCACCGGGCAGTTCGTCGATGAACTCGACGGGCAGCTCGTCGAGCCGGCTGAGATCGCGTTCGCGCGCGACGGTTGCGATGGTCATGATGGTCCTCCGTGGAGCAGGGGCTCGTGGCATCCGGATGGGATGCAGGAGTTCACGCTACGAACGACGGGCCCGTGCGCCATCCGAGCAAGCACTGAGATTCACTCGGGTTCGCCCTGAGGTCGCGCAGAGGCGGGCTGGAGATGGGCTCAGACGAGCAGCTGGTGCGCCGCCAGATCGCGATACAGCGGCACGGCGGCCACGAGCTCGGCGTGCGTTCCCTCGCCGACCACGCGGCCTTCGTCGAGCACGATGATGCGGTCGGAGTCGATGACCGTCGAGAGCCGGTGCGCGATCACGATGAGCGTGCGCCCTTCGGAGACCGCATCGACCGCCTCGCGCATCATGCGCTCGTTGACCCCGTCGAGCGACGAGGTCGACTCGTCGAGCAGCAGGATCGGGGGAGCCGCGAGCAGCGCGCGCGCGATCGCCAGTCGCTGGCGTTCGCCGCCCGAGAGCATGATGCCGTCGTCGCCGACCGCGGCGTCGAGTCCGGCGGGGTCGCGATCGAGCACGCCGCCGAGGTTCACCGCGCGCAGCACGCGCTCGCAGGCCTCATCGCTCGCGTCGGGGCTGCCGAGCTTCAGGTTGTCGCGGAGGCTCCCGGCCAACACCGGAGCGTCTTGCTCGACGTAGCCGATCTGCGCCCGGAGCTCAGCGCGGTCGATGGCGCGCACATCGAGGCCGCCCATGCGGACGGTGCCGACCGAAGGGTCGTAGAACCGCTCGATCAGGGCGAGGATCGTCGACTTGCCGGCGCCCGAGGGGCCGACGAGGGCGATGCGACGGCCGCGGGGCACCTGGAACGAGACCCCTCGCAGCACGGGCTGGCGCTCGGTGACGTCGGGCTCGGGCAGATGCTCGTCGGGAGTGTCGTTCGCCGGATCGGCCGGATCCTGACGCGTCGCCGCGTAGGCGAAGTACACGTCGTCGAACGCGATCGCCGGGGCATCCGGCAGCACGCCTTCGTTCGCGTCGCCGACCATGAGCGCACGCGGCGCGAGGTCGCGGTCGTGCGCGTCTTCGTCGGGCAGGTCGAGGATCTCCTGGATGCGCCCGAGCGCACCGAGCGCCTGGTTCACCGAGGTGATCGCACCGAATGCCTGGCCGAGCGGGAGGATCATCATGAACAGGAAGAGGATGAACGCGACGAGGCTCGCGACCGTGATCGCTCCGGATGCCACGCGGTAGCCGCCGACGCCGAGCACGACGAGGAACGACACCTGCATCGCGATGCCGGCGACCGGAACGATGAGCGCCGAGATCTTCGCGACCTTCACGCCCATGCGCCACGCGCCCGCTGCGTGCTCCTCGACATCGCGGATCTCGCGCTCGGTCGCCCCAGCGGCGCGGATCGTGCGCACCGCCCCGATGGCGCGTTCGACGGATGCCGCGACGTCGCCGACCTTCTCCTGCGCCTGGTGCGAGGCCTCGCGCACGCGGCGCGACAGGAGTGTCACCGTGGTGACGGCGACGGCGATGACGAGCACGGTGAGTCCGAGCAGCACCGGGTCGATGACGAGCATCGCGATGAGGGCGCCGATGAACGTGACCGTGCCGCCGATCGCCTCGACGAGGCCCTGCGTGAGCACGGCGCGCAGCATCGTCGTGTCGCTGCCGACGCGCGAGACGAGGTCGCCCGTGCGGCGGGTGTCGAACTCGGCGATCGGCAGTCGCAGCAGCTTGCCGATGAGTCGTCGGCGGCTCGAGAGCACGACGCCCTCGCCGGTGCGTTGCAGCAGGTAGTGCTGGTAGCCGGTGATGATGCCGCTGACGACGACGAGGGCGATGAGCGCCCACACGATCAAGCCGAGCGAATCGCCGGCGCCCACCACCTCGATGACCTGGGCGACGAGGAGCGGCTGGGCGAGGCTCGCGAGTGCGCCGATGACGGAGAGGATCGCGACCCAGATGAGCACGGGGCGGTGCTCGAAGATGAACGGCAGCAACTGCCGGAACGTCGCGCGCGGTCCGGCGGGGGTCGCCCGTCGACCGAATGGGGAACGTCGGGTCTCGGTGGTGCTCATGTCCTCTTCCTGATTCGCGCGGCGATCGGATGTCGCATCCGCTCGGATGCCGCGCCGTCGCCGCCTTGCAGCTTACGTGGCCCGGCTGATGGGTCAGCCGCGTCCGTACTTCTTGTGGACGGCCTGCTTCGACACCTCGAGCGCGAGGGCGATGAGCTGCCAGCTCGACCCCGCGGTGCGGGCCCGCCGCACGGCGAGCGCTTCGGCGCGGTCGAGTTCGCGGTTGAGGGCGACGCGCGCGCGATGGAGTTCGCGCAACGCTCGGTAGGGGTCGTCGCCGTCGGCCGCCGCGATGGCGGTGCGCAGGGTGCCGTCGTCCATGGCGTCAACGATAGTTGACGACGGTGCGAAGTGTCAACTTCAGTTGACTTCGGCCCGTCGCGGGCTGCCGTACGCAACATCGGCGGAGGCTCGACGGGTTCAGCGAGCGGCGTGCGCACCCGGGCTCGTCAGCACGGACGCGGCACTCGCATGCCCGGCGACACATGCCGCTGCGGCATCCGCCCCACCGAGCGTGGCCGCGAGGAATCCCGCCGCGAAGGCGTCACCCGCTCCCGTGAGGTCGCGGATGCCCGTAACGGGCGGCACGTCGATGCGTGAGATCAGTTCGCCCGCCTCGACGACATCGGTCGGCAGCGACCCGTGCTTGATGACCACGATGGGTGCAACGGATGCCGCGACCTCGCCGCCGCCCGTGAGCCCGAGCAGCGCCGCCTCGTCTTCGTTGGCGAAGAGCACGTCGGGTGCGGCGCTCCGGAGCAGGCCCAGCGCCCGATCGATGCCGAGGCCCGTGAGCAGCCCGGTCGAAGACGCGTCCATCGACACCTGCGCACCGGCCGCATGTGCCACTCCGGCGAGGCGCACGACCTCGCTCCGCATCGGCTCGCGCTCGAACCCGTAGGCAGGAACGTGCAGCCACGCCACTCCGTCGAGCCAGGCGTCGTCCACTCGGTCGAGCCGAGCGGCCGCGGCTCGGTCGGGGAACATCGAGCGCTCGCCGTCCGCATCGACGAGGAGCACGACGGTGCCGGTGCGGCCGTCGCGTTGGACCCGCACGTCGACGCCGCGTTCCGCGAGATCCGCGACGAGCGCGTCGCCCGCGGCATCCGTGCCGATCCTGCCGACGAAGCGGGTCGGCACACGCGAGGCCGCATGGGCGGCGACGTTCGCGCCGCTGCCGCCGCGAGCACGGAACACCTCGGCGGCCGTGTCGGTCGCCGCGCGAACGGGTTCGCTCGTCCACACCACGATGTCCTCGACGAGGTCGCCGACGACGGCGAGCACTCCGACGGGTTCGGCGACCGGTCGGCCGTCAGCCGGCGACGGCACGCGCGATCTCCGCACCGAGTGCGACGTTGCCCCGATACACCTCGAGATTCACCTCGAGGCTCTGCCCGCCGGTCGCGCGCTGCACGTAGTCGAGCAGGAACGGCGTCGTGTCGTGCCCGGTGATGCCCGCCTCGGATGCCGCGGCGATCGCCTCGGCGAGCACACGGTCGTGGAACTCGGGGTCGAGCTGCTTCGCCTCGTCGACCGGGTTGGCCACGAGCACGGCAGACGCCAGCCCGAGTTCGTCGCGGGCGCGCGCGAGCGCCGCGGCATCCGCCGGGCTCTCGATGCGGTAGTCGAGCGGGAATCCGGAATCGGCCACATAGAAGGCCGGGTACTGCTCGGTGCGGTAGCCGACGACCGGGATGTTCAGCGTCTCGAGGCGCTCGAGCGTCGCGCCGATGTCGAGGATCGACTTGACGCCCGCGCTCACGAGCGTGATCGGCGTCGTGGCCAGCGTGCCGAGATCGGCCGATTCGTCGAACGTCTCGCTCGCGCCACGGTGCACGCCGCCGAGCCCGCCGGTCGACATGACCTTGATTCCCGCACGATGCGCGAGCCACGCGGTCGCCGCGACGGTCGTTCCGGCGTGGAGGCGCTTCGCCCGGGCGATCGGAAGGTCGCGCACGCTCGCCTTCACGACGTCCTGGGCGGTGCAGAGTCGCTCGATCTCTTCGGACGAGAGCCCGACGACGGCGACTCCGTCGACCACGCCGATCGTGACCGGCGTCACGCCGAGGTCGCGCACCTGCGCCTCGGACGCGAGCCCGACCTCGAGGTTGCGCGGTGACGGCAGGCCATGGGTGAGGATCGTCGACTCGAGGGCGAGTACCGGACGGCCGGCCTCGAGGGCGGCACGGGTCTCGTCGCCGATGCGGATCGCGGCCGAGGAAGTCTGCATGCCTCCATCGTAGAACCGGTCTCCATCGCCCGTGGGTTGTGCACGGCACAGTCGGCCGGTGCACGATGGAGACATGGACACCACTGCGACCGCACTGGTCGGCATCTCGCACGGCACGGCATCCCCCGCGGGGCAGGCCGCGGTGCAGCGGCTCATCGACGCGGTGACGGCGGCCACCGCGACAGCGGCGGAGACGACAGCGGCGCCGGCCGCACGGCCGGCTCTCGTGCGGCTCGGTCACGTCGACGTGCAGCAGCCGGATGTCGCGGCGAGCCTCGGCGCGCTGCCGACCGGGTTGCCAGCGGTGGTCGTGCCGCTCCTGCTCTCGGCGGGTTACCACGTGCATGTCGACCTGCGACACGAGATCGACGCCGTCGCCGACCGGCAGGTGCGTCTCGCGGCAGCGCTCGGCCCCGACGACCGACTCGTCGACGTGCTGCGCCGGCGCCTCGACGAGGCGGGCGCGACCGGCGACGACGCCGTGGTGCTCGCTGTGGCGGGTTCGAGCGACGTGCGCGCGGTCGACGACTGTCGTGACATGGGGGAGCGGCTCGCCACCGCGCTCGGCGTGCCGGTGACCGTCGGCTTCCTCTCCGCCGCCGAACCCCGGCTCGCCGACGCGATCGCCGCGGTGCGCGGTGCGGATGCCGGCCGGCGACGCGTCGTCGCGGCGAGCTACCTGCTCGCGCCCGGTTACTTCCAGGACCTCGCGGCGGCGGCCGGCGCCGACCTCGTCACCGAGCCCCTGTTGACCCCCGACGACGCTCCGAACGAGCTCGTCGACGTCGTGCTCGACCGTTTCGCCGCCGCGCTCGCCGGTGCGGGCGCGAGCGCCGACTCGGAGGCGCGGGAAGCATAGCGCCGCAGGGCCCGAACGGCGCAGTGTGACGCCGCATTGCCGTGATTGACCTCGTGTTTCCTTCCTTGCCGTGATGTGACGGCGTTCGATCCGGCCTGCTTCCAACCCGCCTAATCTCGGTCGAAACCCGCATTCGCGGCGACCGAGGAGAGACATGACGCAGGAGACGATCGAGGCGCCGGGCCGCCCGGCGGCCCGCCCGGCGGCTCGTTCCGCCGAGCGTCCGCCGCGTCCGGCGAGCCGCCCGCACGGACAGTGGAAGGTCGACGGCCGGGCGCCGCTCAACGCCAACGAGGAGTGGAAGCAGGTCGACGACGGGCTCAGCGTGCGCGAGCGCATCGAGCGCGTCTACTCGAAGGGCGGTTTCAGCTCGATCGACCCGACCGACCTACACGGCCGATTCCGCGTCTGGGGCCTCTACACGCAGCGCAAACCCGGCATCGACGGCGGCAAGACCGCGACGCTCGAGCCGCACGAGCTCGAAGACGAGTACTTCATGCTGCGCGTCCGCATCGACGGCGGTCAGCTGACGACCGAGCAGCTCCGCGTCATCGGCGGCATCTCGACGGAGTTCGGCCGCGACACCGCCGACCTCACCGACCGGCAGAACGTGCAGTTGCACTGGGTGCGCGTCGAGGACGTTCCCGAGATCTGGCGCCGGCTCGAGTCGGTCGGCCTGTCGACCACCGAGGCGTGCGGCGACGTGCCCAGAGTCGTGCTGGGTTCGCCGGTCGCGGGCATCGCCGCCGACGAACTCATCGACCCGACTCCCGCGATCGACGAGATCACCGCCCGCTACCTCGGCGACCCGCAGTTCGCGAACCTGCCGCGCAAGTTCAAGACGGCGATCACCGGCCACCCGAGTCAAGACGTCGTGCACGAGATCAACGACGTCTCGTTCGTCGCCGTCCGGCACCCCGAGCTCGGCATCGGCTACGACCTGTGGGTCGGCGGCGGCCTGTCCACGGCCGCCCACCTCGCCGTGCGACTCGGCGCATGGGTCGCCCCCGAGCAGGTCGCCGACGTCTGGTGCGGCGTCACGTCGATCTTCCGCGACTACGGCTACCGTCGCCTTCGCAACAAGGCCCGGCTCAAGTACCTCGTCGCCGACTGGGGCGCCGAGAGGTTCCGCGAGGTGCTCGAGACCGAATACCTCGGCGCCCCCCTCCCCGACGGCCCTGCCGCGCCGAAACCGCTCACCCAGGGCGACCACGTCGGCGTGCACCCCCAGCACGACGGACGCTGCTACATCGGCGTCACGCCGTTCGTCGGCCGGGTCTCGGGCTCCACGCTCACGGCGGTCGCCGAACTGCTCGAACGGCACGGTTCGGCGCGACTGCGCACGACGCCGCACCAGAAGATCGTGCTGCTCGACATTCCAGCGGCCGAGGTCGATCAGGTCATCGCCGAACTCGACGCACTCGGGCTGCAGGCACGCCCGAGCCTCATTCGCCGTGGCACGATCGCCTGCACCGGCATCGAGTTCTGCAAGCTCGCGATCGTCGAGACGAAGCAGACGGCCACGACCGCGGTCATCGCCCTCGAGGAGCGGCTCGCCGGCATCGACGTGCCGCACCCGATCAGCCTGCACGTGAACGGATGCCCCAACTCCTGCGCCCGCATCCAGACCGCCGACATCGGCCTGAAGGGCCAGCTGCTCGCCGACGGTGAAGGCGGCCAGACCCCCGGCTTCCAGGTGCATCTCGGCGGCGGCCTCGCCTCCGCGACCCGCGAGGAGGCCGGCACCGGCCGCACCGTGCGCGGCCTGAAGGTCACGGCCGACGGGCTCGCCGACTACGTCGAGCGGGTCGTGCTCCGATTCATCGCCGATCGCGACACGACGGCCGACGAGACCTTCGCCGAATGGTCGCACCGCGCCGACGAGGAGGCCCTGCAATGACCGCCCGCCGCACGGCAGACGAACTGCGCGCGCTCGCCGAGGCGGGAAGCGCGCTGCTCTCGCCCGATCACGGGCCGGAGGCATCCGCTGCGGAGGTCGTCGCCTGGGTCGCCGAGAACTTCAGGGTGGATGCCGCAGCGGTCGCCTGCTCGATGGCCGATGCCGTGCTGCCTCACGTGGCGGCGGCGCAACTGCCGGGGGTCGACGTGCTCTTCCTCGACACCGGGTACCACTTCACCGAGACGCGCGTGACGCGCGACGAGGTCGCCCGAGCTCTCGATGTGCGCGTCGTCGACGTGCTGCCCGAGCAGACCGTTGCAGAGCAGAACGCGGAGTTCGGCACCGACCTCTTCGCCCGCGACCCGGCCCTCTGCTGCGCACGGCGCAAGGTGGCACCCCTGCAGAAGGCGCTCGCGGGGTACGAGCTGTGGTTCACGGGCGTGCGCCGTGAAGAGGCCCCCACGCGGGCGAACACGCCGCTCGTGCAGTGGGACGAGCGGAACGGGCTCGTGAAGGTCAACCCGCTCGCAGCGTGGACCTTCGATGAGCTGCTCGACTACGCGGGCGAGCACCAGGTGCCCGTGAACCTCCTGATGTCGCACGGCTATCCCTCGATCGGCTGCGAGCCGTGCACGAAACCCGTCGCCGCGGGAGAAGATCCGAGATCGGGCCGATGGGCCGGTCTCGCCAAGACGGAATGCGGGTTGCACCTGTGAGCCTCATCGACACCATCACGCCCAAGTCGGGCATCGACGCCCTCGATGCCCTGGACACCCTCGAGTCCGAGGCGATCCACATCATCCGCGAGGTCGTCGCCGAGTTCGAACGACCCGTGCTGCTCTTCTCGGGCGGCAAGGACTCCGTGCTCGTGCTCCACCTCGCCGCCAAGGCGTTCTGGCCGGGAAGGGTGCCGTTTCCGGTGCTGCACGTCGACACCGGTCACAACTTCCCCGAGGTGATCGAGTTCCGCGACCGCACGGTCGAGCGACTCGGGCTCCGCCTCGAGGTGGCCTCCGTGCAGGACTACCTCGACGACGGCCGCCTCTCCGAGCGAGCCGACGGCACGCGCAATCCGCTGCAGACGCAGCCGCTGCTCGACGCCATCGCCGGCGGCAGGCATGACGCCGTCTTCGGCGGCGCCCGCCGCGATGAAGACAAGGCGCGCGCGAAGGAGCGGATCCTGAGCCTTCGCGACGAGTTCGGGCAGTGGGACCCGCGCAACCAGCGCCCCGAGCTCTGGGACCTCTACAACGGACGGCACGTCGTGGGCCAGCACGTGCGGGCGTTCCCGATCTCGAACTGGACCGAGCTCGACGTATGGCGCTACATCGAGCGCGAGCAGATCGAGCTGCCGCCGCTGTACTTCGCGCACGAGCGCGAGGTGTACCGCCGCGACGGCATGTGGCGTGCGGTCTCGGAGGTCTCGCCGGCGCGCGCCGATGAGGCCATCGAGCGTCGCACGGTGCGGTACCGCACGGTCGGCGACATGAGCTGCACCGGAGCGGTCGAGTCGGCCGCGGCATCCGTCGCCGATGTCGTCGCCGAGGTCGCGACCTCGACGCTCACCGAGCGCGGCGCCACCCGGGCCGACGACCGCATCTCGGAGGCCGCCATGGAGGACCGCAAGAAGGACGGATACTTCTGATGAGCGACAGCACGCTGTTCCGCTTCGCGACGGCCGGATCGGTCGACGACGGCAAGTCGACCCTCGTGGGCCGGTTGCTGCACGACTCGAAGGCGATCCTCGCCGACCAGCTCGAGGCCGTGACGCGCACCTCCGCCGAACGCGGCTTCGGCGGCGAGCCCGGTGCGATCGACTTCGCACTGCTCACCGACGGCCTCCGCGCCGAGCGTGAGCAGGGCATCACGATCGACGTCGCCTACCGCTACTTCTCGACCGGTCGGCGCTCCTTCATCCTCGCCGACTGCCCCGGGCACGTGCAGTACACGCGCAACATGGTCACCGGCGCGACGACCGCAGACGCCGTCGTCGTGCTCGTCGATGCGCGCAACGGCGTGCTGGAACAGACCCGCCGGCACCTCGCGGTCGTCGCGTTGCTGCGAGTCCCGCATGTGATCATCGCGGTCAACAAGATCGACCTGCTGGGCTACGACCGGGCCGCCTACGACCGAGTGGCAGCGGATGTCGCCGCGCTCGCGCGCGAACTCGGCCTTGCCGACTCGCACGTCATCCCGGTGTCGGCGCTCGCGGGTGACAACATCGTCGACCGCTCGGCGAACACCCCCTGGTACCGCGGCCCGAGCCTGCTCGAACTGCTCGAGACGCTGCCCTCGCTCGACGAGCTCGAGACCGAGCTCGAAGCGCTGCGGATGCCGGTGCAGCTCGTCATCCGCCCGCAGGGCGCCGTCGCGTCAGATGTCGCGGAGCCCGAGCGATTCCGTGACTACCGCGCATTCGCCGGGCGCATCGCCTCGGGTACCGTGCGGGTCGGCGACCGAGTGCAGGTCTTCCCCGGAGGGGCCACGACCACCGTGACCGCCATCGACGCCGGGTCTCGCGAGCTCGACGCGGCATCCGCTCCCCAATCGGTCTCGCTCCGCCTGGCCGACCAGCTCGATGCGGCGCGGGGTTCCGTCGTCGTCGCCGCCGGAGCGCTGCCCGGGCCGCGACGCGAGCTCGACGCGGCAGTCTTCTGGCTCGGCGCAGCGCCGTTGCGCCCCGGCGCCCGCGTGCTCGTGAAGTCGGGCACGACGACTGTGCAGGCACTCGTGCCCGAGATCGTCGGGCGCCGCGACCTCGACTCGCTCGAACTCGAGCCTGCCGACCTGCTCGAGATCAACGACATCGGCCAGGTGCGCGTTCGACTCGCGTCCGAGCTGCCCGTCGAGGAGTACGCCGCGCATCGCCGCGCCGGTGCGTTCCTCGTCATCGACCCGCAGTCGGGCGCCACGCTCGCCGCCGGGATCGTCACCGCTCCGGTGACCTCGAACACCGGCGATGCCGGGACCACCCGCACGACCACTGAGACCGAAGGAGTAGCAGCATGACCGCACCATCGCGCGCACGTTCCCGACTCGGCCTGGTCGCGGGCATGATGCTCGCAGCGGCGATCGTCACGACGGCGGTGCTCGCACTCAGCGGCTGCGCGCCGCAATCGGCAGCGGGGGAGAACGCGGATGCCGCCGGCCCGTCCGGGCCCGCCGAGGAGTTGCGCCTCGGGTACTTCGCGAACGTCACCCACGCGCCCGCGCTCGTGGGGGTGCAGGAGGGGCTGCTGGCCGACGCCCTCGGCGACACGACGCTCACGACACAGGTGTTCAATGCCGGCCCTGCCGCGATCGAGGCGCTCACCGCAGGGGCGATCGACGCGACCTACATCGGGCCGAACCCGTCGATCAACACGTTCATCCAGTCAGGCGGGCTGTCGGCCCGCATCGTCGCCGGTGCGGCGACCGGCGGTGCGGCGCTCGTCGTGCGCGACGGCATCGACTCCGTCGACGACCTCGGGGGCACGACGCTCGCGACGCCGCAGCTCGGCAACACGCAAGACGTCGCGCTGCGCTCCTGGCTCGGGGGCGAGGGCTACGAGACCGACACCACGGGCGGCGGCGACGTGCACATCACGCCGACCGAGAACGCACAGGCGCTCACCCTCTTCCGGCAGGGCGGGCTCGACGGCGCGTGGCTCCCCGAGCCCTGGGTGTCGCGGCTCGTGGTCGACGCCGGCGCGCATGTGCTCGTCGACGAGGCCGACCTCTGGGAGGACGGCGCGTTCCCGACGACCGTGCTGCTCGTGCGGGCCGAGTTCCTCGAAGCCCACCCCGAGACGGTGCGGGCGCTGCTCGAGGGGCACGTGGCATCCGTCACCTGGCTCGGCGAGCACGCGGCCGAGGCGCCGGTCGTGATCAACGAGGCGCTCGAAGCCGAGACCGGCAAGCCGCTCGCCGACGAGGTCATCACCCGGTCGCTCGCGCACGTGAGCTTCGACGTCGACCCGCACGCCGAGACCTTCGAGACCCTCGTCGCGAACGGCCTCGAGGCCGGCACGCAGAAGGACGGATCGATCGACGGGCTCTTCGACCTGCGGCTCCTGAACGGGCTGCTCGAGGCCGACGGCGCCGAACCGGTCTCGGCCGGCGGCCTCGGCGAGGAGTAGGAGCGATGAGCGGGCAGACGGCCATCCGTATCGAGCAGCTCGGCAAGCGCTTCGGCGACGGCCCGCTCGTGCTCGACGACGTGAACCTGTCGATCGGGGCCGGGGAGTTCGTGTGCCTCCTCGGCGCATCGGGCTGCGGCAAGTCGACGCTGCTGAACCTCATCGCCGGCCTCGACCGCCCGACGACGGGAACGCTCGAGGTGCCGGCCGAGGGGGCGGCGGTGATGTTCCAGGAGTCGGCGCTCATGCCGTGGCTCACCGCTCGGCAGAACGTCGAACTCGCGCTGCGCCTCAGGGGAGTCGCGCGGTCGGCTCGCCGCGGCGAGGCGCTGGAACTCCTCGACACGGTCAACCTCGCGGATGCCGCGGAGAAGCGCCCGCACGAGCTGTCGGGCGGCATGCGGCAGCGCGTCGCCCTCGCCCGCGCCCTCGCGCAGGATCGGCCCGTGCTGCTCATGGACGAGCCCTTCGCGGCGCTCGACGCCATCACCCGCGACCTGCTCCACGAGGAGCTCGAGCGCGTCTGGCGCCGCACCGGGCGAACCATCGTCTTCGTCACACACAATGTCCGCGAAGCTGCTCGGCTCGGGCAACGGGTCGTCCTCCTGTCGTCCCGGCCCGGCCGAGTCGCGGGCGAGTGGCGCATCGCCGAGACATCCGGCCGTCGCATCGAGTCGCCCGAGGTCGCGGCGCTCTCGATCGAGATCACGGAACAGCTCCGGAAGGAGATCCGCCGAAATGCCGCATGACACCGCACTCGCACTCGCCGACCCGGTCGACGAGGGCGATCACGGCCCCCGTTCGGCCGTCTCCGGGAACGGGGCATCCGCCCACGACGAGCTGCGCAGCCTCGAGGCGGGTCTCGACCGACTGCAGACCGGCGCCGAACGCACGCCCGGCGCGTGGCGCCGCTTCACCACGAGCGTGCTGCCGCCCATCGTCTTCGTCATCGCGCTCATCGCGGCATGGCAGCTCTACGTCGTGATCGCGCAGCCGCGCCCCGACATCGTGCCCGGCCCGCTCGATGTCATCGCCGCGATCTCCGCCGCATGGGAGTCGGGACGCCTGCAGCTGGCCGTCGTCACGAGCCTCGAACGCGGCGTCGCCGGCTTCCTCATCGCCATCGTCGTCGGCACGCCGCTCGGGCTCCTCCTCGCCGAGGTGAAGCCGCTGCGCCGCGCGATCGGCCCGATCCTCTCGGGTCTGCAGGTGCTGCCGTCGGTCGCCTGGGTGCCCGCCGCGATCATCTGGTTCGGTCTCACCGACGCCACGGTCTACTTCGTCGTGCTCATGGGGGCGGTGCCGTCGATCGCGAACGGGCTCATCGCGGGAGTCGATCAGGTGCCGCCCCAACTGCGTCGGGTCGGCACCGTGCTCGGTGCCGGACCGCTTCGCCGGGCGGCCTTCGTGGTGCTGCCGGCCGCGCTGCCCGGCTACGTCGCCGGTCTCAAGCAGGGCTGGGCATTCTCGTGGCGCTCGCTCATGGCCGCTGAGATCATCGCCGTCGGCGGCAGCATCGGATTCGGCCTCGGCTCGATGCTCGACCAGAGTCGAGAGCTCGCAGACCTCGCGGGCGTGCTCGCGACCATCCTGGTGATCCTCGCGATCGGCATCCTCATCGAGCTCATCGCGTTCGCCCCGCTCGAACGACGGATGCTCCGTCGCCGCGGGCTGCTCCAGGGAGACGCGCGGTGACCGGCGCAGGCCGCGTCGTGCTCGTCGGCGCCGGCCCCGGCGATGCCGGGCTCCTCACGATCCGCGGACTCCGCGCGCTGGAAGCCGCCGACGTCATCGTCGCCGACCGCCTCGGCGCCCGCGGGGTGCTCGACGGGCTCGAGGCCGAGGGCATCGAACTCCGCGCCGAGGTCGTCGACGTCGGCAAGCTGCCCGGGCACCACGCCGTGCCGCAGGACGCCATCAACTCGCTGCTCGTCGCGCTCGCGCTCGACGGCAGGCGCGTCGTGCGGCTGAAGGGCGGCGACCCGTTCATCTTCGGCCGCGGCGGCGAGGAACTCGCATTCTGCCGCGACGCCGGCATCGACGTCGAGGTCGTGCCCGGCATCACGAGCGCCATCTCCGTACCCGCGATCGCCGGAATTCCGCTCACGCACCGCGGACTCGCGACGACCTTCACCGTCGCCACCGGCCACGACCAGATCCGCTCGCTCGGCGGCGGCCGCGATCACACGGTCGTATTGCTCATGGGCATCGGCACCCTCGCGAACTCCGCCATCACCCTTGCCCGCGGCGAACGCGGCGGGCACTGCCCCGTCGCCATCGTCGAAGACGGCTACGGGCCCGGTCAGCGCGTCACCGTCGGCACGCTCGACACGATCGCGCTGCAGGCGGCGCGCCGCGGCGTCCGCTCGCCCGCGGTCGTCGTCGTGGGCGACGTCGTGACACTCAGCCCGTATGCGCAGCCGCTGGTCGAATCCAGCGAAACCCACCGAAAGGCCGCACAGCAATGACCCGTTCCCTCAATGTCGCGATCGTCGGCGCCGGCCCCGCCGGCATCTACGCCGGCAACATCCTCCGCCGCCAGGTCACCGAGGCCGGCGGCGAGGTCGCGATCGACCTGTTCGAGTCGCTGCCCGCGCCCTACGGGCTCATCCGCTACGGCGTCGCGCCCGACCACCCCCGCATCAAGGGCATCGTGAACTCGTTGCACGAGATGCTCGACGCGGGCACGATCCGGCTGATCGGCAACGTCGAGGTCGGCCGCGATGTGAGCGTCGAGGAGCTCCGCGAGCGTTACGACGCCGTCGTCTTCGCGACCGGCGCGCTCCGCGACGCTCCGCTCGACATTCCCGGCATCGAGCTGCCCGGTTCCTACGGGGCCGCCGACGTCGTCGCCTGGTACGACGGGCACCCCGATGTGCCGCGTGAGTGGCCGCTCGAGGCCGAGTCGATCGCCGTCATCGGCAACGGCAACGTCGCCCTCGATGTCGCCCGAGTGCTCGCGAAGCACCCCAGAGACCTGCTGACGACGGACGTGCCGGACAACGTCGTCGCAGGCCTCGAAGCCTCGCCCGTCACCGACGTGCACGTCTTCGGCCGCCGCGGCCCCGGCCACGTGAAGTTCACGCCCATCGAGCTGCGCGAGCTCGGCGAGGTTCCCGATGTCGACGTGATCGTCTACGACGACGACTTCGAGCGGGCCGCGGGCGACCCGCACGCCGAGGCGCTGTTCGCCTCGAACAACCAGGTGAAGGTCATGACCCGCACGCTGAACGGATGGCGGAAGCCTTCCGGCCACGAGTTCACCGCGTCGCGTCGCCTGCACCTCCACTTCCTGCATGCTCCGGTCGAGGTGCTCGGCGACGGGCGCGTCGAGGGCGTGCGGTTCGAGCGCACCCGACCGGTCGGCGACGGCTCGGTCGAGGGCACGGGCGAGTTCGTCGACGTGCCGGTGCAGGCGGTCTACCGAGCCGTCGGCTATGCGAGCTCCCCGGTCGCCGGCCTGCCCTTCGATGAGCACCGGGCCGTGATCCCGAACGACGGCGGCCGGGTGACGGATGCCGCGGGCGCACCGATCCCGGGCGTGTACGCCACCGGCTGGATCAAGCGCGGCCCCGTCGGCCTCATCGGGCACACCAAGGGCGACGCGCTCGAGACCGTCACGAACCTGCTGGCGGATGCCGCGGCGGGCGCGCTGCCCCAGGCACTCGGTGCGGCCGGCCCTGACGGCGATACGGTGCTCGAGCTGCTCGAGGCTCGAGGCATCCGCTTCACGACCTGGGCCGGGTGGCTGGAACTCGACGCGCACGAGCGCAGGCTCGGCGAGGCGTGGGAACCGGCGCAGGTCGCGCACGAGGGCGTCGTGCGCGAGCGCGTGAAGGTCGTGCCGCGTGACGAGCAGGTGGAGATCTCGCGCGACGGCGCCCTGGCGCTCTCGTGACCTACGTCATCGCGCTGCCGTGCGTCGATGTCAAGGATCGCGCCTGCATCGACGAGTGCCCGGTCGACTGCATCTACGAGGGTGAGCGGTCGCTCTACATCCACCCCGACGAATGCGTCGACTGCGGAGCGTGCGAACCGGTCTGCCCGGTCGAGGCGATCTACTACGAAGACGACCTGCCCGACGTGTGGGCCGACTACTACACGGCCAACGTCGAGTTCTTCGAGGTGACGCCCGGCGGTGCCGCGGCGCTCGGCTCGCCGGGGGGCGCGGCGAAGACGGGCGTGCTCGACTTCGACCACCCCTTCGTGGCGGCGTTGCCGCCCCAGACGGCGCCCGCCTGACGGCACATCATGTCCGCGTGTGACGGGTGCCCGAGACATCCGCTCGCCCCGCGCGTATCGTGGCCGCAACGAACAGGAGCCCTCATGTCGCACCGCGAACCGCACACCCGAACCGAGCCGAACCCCGGCACGGTCATGGGCATGCGCGGGTGCCGGGCCGCGGGGGAGTGCCGGAGCGAACGGCCCGGTCATCGTCTGCACGCGATGCAGGAGCGCCTCGCCGGGGCGACGGCGAGCAAGTGGGTCGACGCGATCGTCGTCGAGGTGACCGAAGACGGGTTCGCGACGGTGGCCGAGTTCGCGAGCGACCGAGTGCGTCGGGTCTGGCATCACGACGCCTTCGCCGGAGCGATCGTCCCGGGTGCGCCCGTCGCGGTGCACGACGTCTACGGCGTGCTCGCGCACGGCGACCGCCGCTTCAGTGTCGCGCCCGCCTGAGCGCCGGGCGCCGGGCGTCCGTGCACTCATGCCATCGGCATCGCCTCGCTCATCGAGCCCATCATCTTCTCCATCGCCATGACCGCCTGATCGCACGCCATCGCGCACATGCGGCAGTGCTCGCTCATCTCGGCGTGCGTCATGCACTCCGCCGAGCAGGCACGGGCCATCATGACCGTCGACTGCATCATCGACATCATCACCTGCATGTCCCAGCCGTGCATGCGCAGCATCATGCGCATCATCGTGCTGCACATGTCGGCGCAGTTCGAGCAGAGGCCGGCGCACCGGCCCATCCCCTCCGCAGCGTCGGCATCGGCGCACATCACGCACGCCTGCATGCAGGCCGACAGGGCCTCCATGCACTCCTGCATCATCGCCGGATCCATGCCCTGCATCGGCATCTCCGACGACGACATGGCGCCCTTCATCATGTCCATCGTCATGTTCATCGGCTCGACCCGCCATCCTGGGCGCCGAGCGTCGACGAGACCGACGGATGACTCGGCCGCCCTGTTCGATGCCATGCTACGCCGGGCGGAGCGGGCCGAGAAGGGCGGCGCACACGGCGCGACGATCGTGTGGAGGCCGCTCTCCGGCTGTGCGCCGAGTCGCAGGATGAGCCGTGCGGTGATCCGCGGCGGCCCGGCGTGTCGTGAGCATCCTCCTGCGACTCGGCGAGTGCGACTCGGCGACGGCGACTCGGCGAGTGCGACTCGGCGAGTGCGACGTGATCAGGCGTCGATGTCGACGTCTTTCGTCTCTTTCGAGACGAGCAGCGCGATCAGCGTGAGCACGGCCATCGCCGACAGGTAGATGCCCACCCAGAACGGGCTGCCGTCGCCGGCCTGCCAGAGCGCGACCGCGATGAACGGGGCGACGGCCGCACCGAGGATCGACGACACGTTGTACGAGATGCCCGATCCCGTGTATCGCACGTTCGTCGGGAACAGCTCCGGCAGGAGCGCACCCATGGGCCCGAAGGTCATGCCCATGAGCGAGAAGCCGACGACGAGCCAGAGCATGACGCCCCAGAAGCCGGCGCCGAGGAGGGGCACCCAGAGCAGGCCGAAGGCGATGATGCCGAGCGTCACCCAGATGAGCGTCTTGCGACGGCCCCAGCGGTCGGCCCACGGACCGGAGAGCAGGGTGAAGACGCCGAAGAAGACGACGCCGCCGATGAGCATCAGCACGAAGGTGTTGTACGAGTATCCGAGGCCGGGCTGAGCGTCCCCGGTCGCCTCGACCGGGGCTCGGCCGTACGCCAGCGAGAACGTGGTCATGAGGTAGAAGAGCACGTAGGTCGCGAGCATGAAGAAGGTGCCGAGGATGAGCTGCTTCCAGTGGTTCCTGAAGACCTCGGCGAGCGGCAGCCTCTTGAGCCTGCCCGCCTTCGACGCCTTCGAGAACGCCGTCGATTCGACGAGGCGCAGGCGCACCCAGAGTCCGACGGCCACCATGACGACCGAGAACAGGAACGGGATGCGCCAGCCCCAGTCGAGGAAGGCCTGCGACGGCATCGACGGGTCTTCGGACGGCAGGAGCGCCGCGATGATCAGGAACAGGCCGTTCGCGATGATGAAGCCGATCGGGGCGCCGAGCTGCGGGAACGTGCCGTACCAGGCGCGCTTGCCCTTCGGGGCGTTCTCGGTCGCCACGAGCGCGGCACCCGACCATTCGCCGCCGAGCGCGAAGCCCTGCGCGATGCGCAGCATGACGAGGAGGAGCGGGGCGAACCAGCCGACCATGGCGTAGGTCGGCAGCACGCCGATGAGGAAGGTCGCGATGCCCATCGTGAGCAGCGCGCCGACGAGCGTGGCCTTGCGGCCGTGCTTGTCGCCGAGGTGGCCGAAGATGACGGCGCCGAGCGGGCGGGCGACCATGGCGGCGCCGAAGACGGCGAAGGAGGCGAGCAGCGCGGTGGTCGGGTCGCCGGTCGGGAAGAACAGGTGCGGGAAGACGAGCACGGCCGCGGTCGCGTAGACGTAGAAGTCGTAGAACTCGATCGTCGTGCCGATGAGGCTCGCGAGGACGACGCGGCTGCGCGGGTTCGCGGGGGTTGCGGGTGCGGCCGCGGCCGCGGTTGAGGTGGACATCGCTTGCGAAGACTCCAAATGGTGATCGATGCTCTCGTCTCCGGGAATGTCGGTCTGGCGCCCCGCGGAGTCGGTGGGTGGAATCGTCGCTTGTGGCAACCGCAACAGCCTACGCCTCGATGCGATGGGTCGACGACGGAAGGCCACGGCATCCGCTCGTCGTTAGGCTATGGGCCATGGATACCCTGATCAGCATTCTGCACGTCGCCGGCGCCGTCTTCATCGTCGGGCCGATGGCGATTCTCCCGATGACGGCGATGCGGGCCGTGCGCGCCGGCAACGGAGCGCAGGTCGCGGTGCTTGCGAAGTCCACCACGATCTTCACGTGGCTCTCCCTGCTCGTCTTCGTGCTCGGGTTCGGAGCGATGAGCATGGCGCCCGACGAGTTCGGCCTCTCGATGACGACGCCGTGGATCCTCTGGTCGATCATCCTCTACGTCATCGCGTTCGCGCTGACGCTCTTCCTCGTCGTGCCGTCGATGAAGAAGGCGGCCGAGGCGCTCGGTACCGGCGCTGCGGATGGTGCCGCGGGCCCCAAGGCGAGCTACCCCGCGATCGCCGCGGGCAGCGGCATCGCCTCACTCCTCCTCGTCGCCGTCGTCGTGCTCATGGTCTGGAAGCCGTAACCTCGGTTCTCAGGCACATGCGCTCGTCTACCGCACACCGCGGATCCGGTAGACGAGCAGCCCGCCGGCGAGCGCGAGCGCTCCCGCGAACAGGTACAGGCCGACATAGCCGCCGAGCTGCTGCACCGCGATCGCCGCGATGACGGGTGCGAGCACGTTGGGCAGGCCGATCGCCAGGTTGATGATGCCGACGTCCTTTCCGTTGTCGGCGGCCTCGGGCAGCACTTCGGTGACGAGAGCGAAGTCGACGGCCGTGAACACGCCGGTGCCGAGCCCGAGGATGGCGGCGGCGATGACGGTGAAGGTGAAGTCCGGCACGAAGGCCATGATCAGTGTGGCTGCCGACAGGAACATCGCCGACACCGCGACGAACGGCCGGCGACGGCCGACGCGGTCCGAGACGACCCCCGCGGCGACCACCGTGAGGAACACGGAGGCGGCGTAGACGGCGGTGAGGATGAGCACGCCGTCGCTGACCCGGAGGCCTGCGGTGGCGGAGTCGTCGCGAATCAGGCCGACCCGGTCCTGCAGGTAGTAGTACAGGTAGAACAGCGAGATGGCAGTGCTGAGGGTCACCAGGAAACGGGTGACCCACGCCCATCCGAAATCCCGGTGCACGCGCAGGTCGATCCAGAAGCACGCGACGAGGTCACGCCATCCGAATCGCGGCGCGCGCGGGAGTTCCGCGGTCGATCGCTCCCACCGACTGAGCACGAACGGCGCCGCGGCGACGAGGCAGGCCACTGCGCAGAGCACGTACCCCATGCCGATGCCGAGCATCGACGGCCACACGGCCGTGCTGATCGTTCCGATCGCGGTGCCGGCGACGACGGCCAGGGTGTAGGCGAAGCCGTACCACCCGGAGACGAGACCGCGTTGGGCCGGCGGCACATGGTCTGGAATCGCGGCCGACATCGGAGAGATGACGGCGTTGATCGCCGTCTGCATCGCCACCCAGGTGAGCAGGAGGGCCGGCAGCGACTGTGCGAAGCCCGAGAGCGACATCGTGACCGCGACGACGACGAGTCCGACGGCGATCCACGGGGTTCGGCGGCCCCATCGCGATCGGGTGCGATCCGAGAGCGCACCCCAGAGCGGCGTGCTCACGAGGGCGAAGATTCCCGCAACGAAGCCGATGATCGCGAGGTTCGACTCCTTGGAGTCCGTGAAGAAGCCGATCGGCGCGTTCGTCGTCAGCCACTCCACCTGCGGCGACATGAGCACCTGACCAGGGCCCGCCCACGCGATGTTGATGCCGAGGTACGCCAGGCTGAGCCCCGCGATCCAGGGGCGCGACACTCTGCGGGTCGGCGGGGTGGGCAGACCTGGCGGCATTCCGGAGGACGTGGCGGCGGAGCCGCCCGTATCTGGGCTCGCGGCTCGGGACATGGCAAGCTCCTCGCGCTTCTTCGCTGAAGACCGGCGCGGGCCGCCGGTGCCCCCAATCCTGCTGCTTCAGCGCATGTGGGTCAAGTGTCCCAGATCCAGTACAGTGTCGCGTGGGCAGCACGATGAGGAGGATGTCGATGGCGACAACGGACCGTCCGGCGAAGGCAGGGCTCGCAGTGACGCCGCCGATGGGCTGGAACAGCTGGAACCGGTTCCGATGCTACGAGCTCAACGAGGACGTCGTGGTGCAGACGGCGGATGCGATGGTCGCGTCGGGGATGCGGGACGCCGGGTACGAGTACCTCGTCGTGGACGACTGCTGGCAGGCCCACCGGCGCGACGGCTCCGGCCGGCTCCAGTCGCACCCGCGGCGGTTCGCCAGCGGCATGGCCGCACTCGGCGAGGAGATCCATGCCAGGGGCTTGAAGTTCGGCATGTACCTCGCGCCCGGTCGCAAGACGTGCGCGATGATCTACGACCGATACCACGGCGAAGCACTCGGTTCCTTCGGTCACGAGCAGGAGGACCTCGAGACGCTCGCGGGTTGGGGAGTCGACTACCTCAAGTACGACTGGTGCCGCGCGAACCGGGGCGGCACCGGTCTCTCCGAGGGCGAAGCGTTCCGGCGCATGGCCGAGGCGATCGGGCGCAGCGATCGGCCGATGGTCTACAGCATCTCGGAGTACGGCCGGACGAAGCCGTGGACCTGGGCACCCGAGGTCGCCCATCTCTGGCGTACCACGGGCGATATCGCAGCGAACTGGCGATCGGTGATGCGCATCGCCGACCGCCAGCACGCCCTCGCCCCGTTCGCCGGGCCGGGCGGTTGGAATGACCCCGACATGCTCGAGGTCGGCAACGCGGGCCTCAGCGGCATCGAGTCGCGCAGCCACTTCATGATGTGGGCGATGCTCGCGGCACCGCTCATGGCCGGCAACGACCTGCGAACGATGGATGAGCCGACGCGTCAGGTGTTGACGAACCCCGGTGTGCTCGCGATCTCACAGGACCCGCTGGGGCGGCAGGGCAGCCGGACGGCGCGCCACCGGTCATTCGACGTGTGGCATCGCGACCTCGCCGACGGCACCGCCGTCGGCATCCTCAACCGCACGAACCGTGCCATCACCGCACGGGTGGCCGGCGGTTGGCTGACGACCGCGCGCGGCACCCGCCTGGCCCGGCTCGGCGAGGGCGCCAGGAACGCCTGGACCGGGCGCCCCGCGCCTGACGGTGAGCTGACCTTCTCAGCGCACGAGATGCACCTCTTCCGGGTGCGGGCGGCCTGACCGCGCGTTCGGGGTTCAGCTCAACTCGCGCAGGGCCCGAACGGTTGCGACCGCAGCTTCGGCCGCCTCGCGGCCCTTGTCCTCCTTCGAGCCCGCGAGTCCCGCGCGATCGAGACCCTGTCGCTCGTCGTCGAGGGTGAGCACGCCGAACCCGACCGGCTTGCCGGTGTCGAGCGCGACGCGGGTGAGTCCGTCGGTCGCCGCCGCCGAGACGTACTCGAAGTGCGGCGTGCCGCCGCGGATGATCACGCCGAGCGCGACGACCGCGTCGGCACCCGCGTCGAGCGCGCCCTTCGCGACGACGGGCAGTTCGAAGCTGCCCGGCACTCGAATGAGTGAGAAGTCGGCACCGGATGCCTCGAGGGTGCGCGTCGCCCCGGCGATGAGGCCGTTCGTGATCTCGTCGTGCCAGCTGCCGGCGACGATCGTGATCGTGAGGCCGCGGCCGTCGATGTCGAGTGCGGGGGATCCTGCTCCGCTCATGATGGGTGTCCTTTCAGAAGGGTTTCGGCCGCGCCGTCGGCCAGTTGCCGGTCGTCGATCGTGTGGCCCATGCGGTGACGTTTGGTATCGAGATAGCCGGTGTTGCCGATGCCGACCCCGACCACGAGCGGCAGTCGCTCGCTCACGGCGATGCCGTGGGCTTCGAGCTGGCGCACCTTCTCGGGGTTGTTCGTGAGCAGGCGCACCCGGCTGACGCCGAGGTCGGTCAGGATCGCGGTCGCGGCGCTGTAGTCGCGGGCGTCGATCGGCAGTCCGAGCGCGACGTTCGCGTCGAGGGTGTCGAGGCCGTCCTCCTGCAGCCGGTACGCCCGGAGCTTGTTGATGAGGCCGATGCCGCGCCCCTCGTGGCCGCGCAGGTAGACGACGACGCCGCCCTCGAGCTGGATGGCCTCGAGGGCCGCGTCGAGCTGAGGTCCGCACTCGCACTTGAGCGAGCCGAACGCCTCGCCCGTGAGGCACTCGGAGTGCACTCGCGCGATGGCGCCGCCGGGGGCGGACGCGGGGTCGCCCGCGATGATCGCAACATGGTCGGCCCCGGTGGCCCGGTCGCGATACGCACGCACCCGGAACTCGCCATGCTCGGTCGGCAGGGTGGTCTCGACCTCGAAATCGACCGAGGAGCTCTCGGGCACCGCCGGCGGCGCCGCGAGATCGTGTCCGGCGTGATGCCGCTCGAGCCAATCGACGAGGGCGGCGACGGTCGTGACCGGCAGGCCTTCGCGCTCGCCGAGCTCGATGAGCCCCGGCAGCCGCATCATCTCACCGTCGTCGGCCACGATCTCGCCGATGACGCCGACCGGCGCGAGGCCCGCGAGGCGCATGAGGTCGACGGCCGCCTCGGTGTGCCCGGCGCGTTCGCGCACGCCGCCGTCGACCGCGCGCAGCGGAATCACGTGCCCGGGCCGGATGAGCCGGGCGGGGGTCGCAGCGGGGTCCGCGAGCACGCGAAGGGTGTGGGCGCGATCGGATGCCGAGATGCCCGTCGAGGCGCGATCAGCCGCGTCGACCGAGATCGTGTACGCGGTACCGCGCACATCTTCGCTGTGTTCGGTCATGAGCGGCAGCGCGAGACGGTCGGCGAGCTCGTTGGGCAATGGGGCGCAGAGGTAGCCGCTCGTGTGACGCACCATCCAGGCGATCCACTCCTGCGTCGCGAACTCGGCGGCGAGGATGGCGTCGCCCTCGTTCTCGCGGGACTCGTCGTCGGCGACGATCACCGGCTTTCCCGCGCGGAGCGCATCGAGCACCTCTGGCATCGTGGCGAGGCTCATGACACCCCTCCGGCCGTCGGCCGGGGTTCGGAGAGCGGGGCCGCCTGGAACCCGATGACCGAGCTCGCTCCCGGATCTCCGCCCCATGCGCGGTCGAATCGAAGCATCCGCGCCACCTGGCGGGCGAGGATGTCGGTCTCGATGTTGACCCGTTCGCCGGCGACGCGTTCGCCGAGCGTCGTGGCCGTCAGCGTCTCGGGGATCAGCGAGACCTCGAACCATGAACCAGCGGGTTCGTCGCCCACTGCACTGACCGTGAGCGAGACGCCGTCGACGGCGATCGAGCCCTTGTCGACGACGAGCGGCGCGTGCTCGGGATCGAGCGAGAAGCGGATGACCCGCCACGCCTCGCCCGGGCGGATCTCGAGCACCTCGGCGGTGCCGTCGATGTGGCCCTGCACGATGTGGCCGCCGATGCGGTCGCCGACGAGCGCCGCGCGCTCGAGGTTCACCGTGAGCCCCTCGCCGACCGTGTCGAGCGTCGACATCGCAAGTGTCTGCGCCATGACGTCGGCCGTGAATCGCTCGGCGTCGAAGTCGACGACGGTCAGGCACACGCCCGAGACCGCGATCGAGTCGCCGTGCTTCACGCCCTCGACGGCGAGCGGTCCGCGCACCGTGAGGCGGGCGGCGTCGGCCGTGCGCTCGACGCGTTCGACGGCGCCGAGCTCTTCGATGATTCCGGTGAACATGTCAGTTCCCTTTCGTGGGCTGGGGTCGGGCGACGAGCAGCACGTCGTCGCCGAGCCGTTCGATGACGGTGAAGTCGAAGTGGAGCGCCGCGTCGATCGTCGGCACGCCGAGCTCGCCGACGGCGAGTCGCGGGCCGCCGAGCAGTGCGGGCGCGAGGTAGACGAGGAGTTCGTCGACGAGACCAGCTGCGATGAAGGCGCTCGCGAGTGTCGGGCCGCCTTCGATGAAGAGCGAGCGGATGCCGCGGCTCGCGAGTTCCTCGAGGTCGGCCCGCAGATCGGTGCCGGCGAAGAACAGGGTCTCGTGCGGGTGGCGGGTGATCGCGGCATCCGCGGGCACCCGGCGGCGCCCGAAGACGACCGGCACCGGCTGGATGTCGAAGAGCTCACCGCTGGGTGTCCGTGCGGTGAGCGAGGGATCGTCGGCGAAGACGGTGCCGGTGCCGACGGCGATCGCGTCGGCGGCTGCGCGTCGCCGATGCACGTCGCCGCGCGCCTCGCCGCCGGTGATCCACCGGCTCGTGCCGTCGGCGGCTGCGGCGCGCCCGTCGAGGCTCGACGCCCACTTCACGGTGACGTGCGGCCTCCGCTTGCGGGCGGCGAAGAGCCAGTCGTCGAGCATTGCGCCGACCTCGTCGGCGAGCACCCCCGCGACGACCTCGACGCCGGCGCTGCGCAGCCGTTCGGCGCCGCCCGAGGAGTGGGTGCCCGGGTCCGCCACCGCGTACACGACCCGGCCGACGCCCGCCTCGATCAGGGCCTGCGCGCAGGGGCCGGTGTGCCCGGTGTGGTTGCAGGGCTCGAGTGTGACGACCGCGGTCGCGCCGCGCGCCGATTCAGAGTCGAGCTGCGCGAGCGCGTCGACCTCGGCGTGCGCGGTGCCGACGCCGCGGTGCCAGCCCTCGGCGAGGGTTTCGCCCGCGGGGGAGAGGATGACGCAGCCGACGCGCGGGTTCACGCCTCGTGCCGGGCCCCGAACGGAGAGTTCGAGTGCACGTCGCATCGCCGCGGCATCCGCGGTTCTCTGATCGTCAGCACTCATCCGTGATCCTGTCTCAGGGCTCCGGGGTGCTGGGCGTCGTCGACACTCGTCGACGGCATTCGCCGGCGGCGCACAGCGCTGCCGGCACGTGCCCCTCCCATCCGGACTTTCACCGTCGGTACCGGAATTCCACCGGTTCGACCGCGGGTGCGGGGTCTGACGACCTCGCGCTCGCAGTTCGCGGACTGTCACCGCCGGTTCGGACTTGCACCGACCCCGGAGCACGTTTCTGTGTTCGATTCTAGGTCAACGCGTGGGGGGCGTCGCTATTCCCGATCGTCCGTCGACTGTTCACGACTCGACGAGCGCTCGCGCAGTGCCCTCGTCGACGATGAGATCGGTGATGAGCCCGGCAGCGAGCGCGCCCCGGAGGCTCGCGAGCTTGGCGCGGCCCGAGACGACGCAGATGCGGCGGGGGGCCCGTCGCAGCACCGAGAAGTCGGGGCCGGTCGCCCGCTCGTTCATCGAGATACCGTCGGTCGAACCGTCTGCCCGGTAGAACACCGTTGCGACATCGCCGACCGCGCCGTCGCGCGAGAGCGCCTCGTAGTCGGCCCGCTCGAGGTATCCGCCCTGGTAGACGTGGCTCGGCACCTCGGCGAATGGGGAGCCGACGCCGAACAGGGCGACGTCCATGCGCTCCTGCTGCTCGAGCAGTCGGCGGGTGCTGCGCTCGCGCCAGAAGGCGCGTCGCGTCTCTGGGTCGTCGAAGAACGCGGGCACCGGAAACTGCTGCACGCGGGCGCCGAAGGCATCGCCGAAGCGCCGCAGCAGTTCGCTCGCGTAGACGATGCCGGTCGTACGGCCGTTGCCGGCGCCGTTCAACTGCAGAATCTCCGAGTTGTGGGTGGCCTTGGGCACGAGGTGCCGGCTCATGGCGCTCATGGTGCTGCCCCACGCGACGCCGATCGTCTGGTTCGAGTCGACGACGCGGCCGAGAATTCGTGCAGCAGAGAGCGCGACGCGGTCGAGTCGGTCGACGTCGCTCGCGTGATCGGGAACCGGAATCACGTGAGCGCCCACCTCGAATCGCTCGAGGATCTCCTGTTCGATCCGGCTCGGAAGATCGAGCGGGGAGTGGATGGAGATCTCGACGAGACCGCTCGCCCTCGCGTGGCTGAGCAGGCGCGAGACCGAGGATCGCGAGGTGTGCAGCTCGTGTGCGATGGCATCCATCGTGAGGTCCTGCAGGTAATAGAGGTGGGCCGCACGCAGTGCGTCGCGCGTCTTTCCCGGCACCGCTTCAGCGCCGGTCTCGATGGGGTCGTTCTGCCGCTCGTTCATCCCGGCCATCTTTGCACGTTTGTTCACTCGGCTTGCAAGTTCGTTCCGCCGTGTTCACGATGTATTCATCCACACCAGGCATGCTCGTGCAAGCCGCCGTTCCAGCCCCCGAGAGGACAGCTTGTCTCCGCAGCAGAAGACCCCGATCCAGCCCCGCCCGAGCGGCGAGCGAGCGGATGTCGCGGCCATCCGAACCCGGCCGAATGCCTCCGTGCTCGTCATCGGCGCCGGCATCAACGGCATCGCGACCTTCCGCGACCTCGCGCTGCAGGGGGTCGACGTCGTGCTCGTCGATCGCGGCGACTTCGTCTCCGGGGCGTCCGCCGCCTCGTCGCACATGATCCACGGCGGCATCCGCTACCTCGAGAACGGCGAGTTCCGGCTCGTGAAGGAGTCGGTGACCGAACGCAACGCGCTCATCCGCATCGCACCGCACTACGTGAAGCCGCTCGAGACGACGGTGCCGATCTTCTCGACCTTCTCGGGCATCCTCTCGGCGCCCATGCGCTTTCTCACCCACAAGTCGGGAAAGCCCACCGAACGCGGCGCGGCGCTCATCAAGACCGGCCTCACGATCTACGACGCCTTCTCGAGAGGCGGCGGTCAGGTGCCGCGCCACCGCTTCCACGGCCGCACGCGTTCGCTCGCCGAACTGCCCGCGCTGAACGACGGCATCAAGTACACGGCGACCTATTACGACGCGAGCATGCACGACCCCGAGCGGCTGGCGCTCGACGTGCTGTTCGACGGGCTCGCGACAGGCGGCCATGCACGCGCCGCGAACTACCTCGAGGCCGTCGGCATGGGGGGCGACGGCGTGCGCCTGCGCGACGCCCTGACCGGCATCGAATTCGATGTGGCAGCCGACATCGTGGTGAACACCTCGGGACCGTGGACCGACCTCACCAACGCGGAGCTCGGTCGCCCCACCGCGTTCATGGGCGGCACCAAGGGATCCCACATCGTGCTCGACAACCCTGAGCTGCTCGCGGCGACCGGCGGCCGCGAGATCTTCTTCGAGCACGAAGACGGCCGCATCGTGCTGATCTACCCGTTGAAGGGCAAGGTCATGGTCGGCACGACCGACCTCGAACACGACATGCGGCAGCCCGCCGTGTGCACCGAGGCCGAGGTCGACTACTTCTTCGAACTCATCGCGCACGTTTTCCCAGCCGTTCCCGTCGACCGTTCGCAGATCGTCTACCGCTTCTCGGGCGTGCGCCCGCTGCCACGCCACGACGACGAAGCACCCGGCTTCGTCTCGCGCGACTACCGCATCGAGCACGCGGATGTCCCGGAGCGCCCGGGCAGCACCCTGCTGAGCCTCGTCGGCGGCAAGTGGACCACCTTCCGTGCCCTCGCCGAGCACCTCTCGAACGAGGTGCTCGCACTCCTCGATCGTGAGCGCGTCCGCTCGACCGCGGGCCTCGCGATCGGCGGCGGCGCCGGGTACCCGACGACCGACGATGCTCGACGCGTCTGGGTCGTGGCACACGGCGACGAAGTCGGTCCGCTCCGCGCCGAAGAACTGCTCGAGCGCTACGGCACGCGCGCCGAATCGTTCATCACCTCGATCGAGGGGGAGCAGGACGAGTCGCTCGCGCACCACCCCGGATACAGCCGGCGTGAGATCGCCTGGCTCGCCGGCAACGAGCAGGTCGTGCATCTCGCCGACGTCGTGCTGCGCCGCACCAGCATCGCCTTCACGGGTGCGCTCACGGTGCCGCTCCTCGACGAACTCGCCGAGATCGTCGGCGCCGTACTCGGATGGGACTTCGAGCGCCGCGCCATCGAGGCGGCGACCACGAGGGAGTTGCTCGCCGAGCGCCATGGAGTCGACCTGGAGGCATCCGCCACCCTCGTCTGAGACCGGCGCAATCTGCACGGATGTGCACCGGAATCCGCGCGGAACGGGCCGAAACGCCAGATAGTTTCGACGGAGCCGCCCGGTCGATGGTCGTCCTGGCGGCCGGCACCACACCTCGACAAGGAAGGTCAATGTGGACAATCTCGGAATCGTGTTCCTGAGCGAACTCGTCGGCACGGCGATGCTCGTGCTTCTCGGCTGCGGCGTCGTGGCGAACGTGGCTCTCGCCAAGACGAAGGGCTTCAACGGCGGCACCCTCATGGTCAACTTCGGCTGGGGCCTCGCGGTCTTCGCCGGTGTGATCGTCTCGTATGCGTCGGGTGCGCACATCAATCCGGCGGTCACGCTCGGTCTGGTCGCCAACGGTGCAACCGAGTTCGGCAATGCCGCAGCGGGTGTCGAAGTACCCGTCGGCGTGGTGTCGGTGAGTGCGTACATCGCAGCGCAGATGATCGGTGCGATCCTCGGTGCGGTCGTCTGCTGGCTCGCCTACAAGCAGCACTTCGACGCAGAACCCGAGGCCGGCACCAAGCTCGGCGTCTTCTCGACCGGTCCCGCGATCCGCTCGTACGGCTGGAACCTCGTCACCGAGTTCGTCGCCACGTTCGTGCTCGTGTTCGTCATCATCGGGTTCGGCGGCGGCCGGCAGGGCGATGGCGGTCTCGCCGCGCTCGGCGCACTGCCCGTGGCCCTCCTCGTGATCGGCATCGGCGCCTCTCTCGGCGGCCCGACGGGGTATGCGATCAACCCGGCGCGTGACCTCGGTCCGCGTATCGCGCACGCCCTGCTCCCGATCAAGGGCAAGGGCGGCAGCGACTGGTCGTACTCGTGGGTGCCCGTCGTCGGCCCGATCCTCGGCGGCGTCGCCGCGGGGTGGGCGGCGATTCCCCTGTTGCCGCTGTTCGGCTGACCTCTGCTTCACCCTCATTCATTCGTTTTCACTGACAGCAACGGAGTTCTCAGATGCCCGATTTCATCCTCGCTATCGATCAGGGCACGACGTCGTCGCGTGCGATCGTCTTCGATAAGGCCGGGTCGATTGTCTCGACCGGGCAGTTGGAGCATGAGCAGATCTTTCCCAAGGCGGGTTGGGTCGAGCATGATCCGGTCGAGATCTGGCGCAATACGCGTGAGGTGATCGGTCAGGCTCTTGGGAAGGCTGATATCACTCGGCACGATATCGCTGCGGTGGGTATCACGAATCAGCGTGAGACGGCGGTCGTGTGGGATAGGAACACGGGCCGGCCGGTGTACAACGCGATCGTGTGGCAGGACACCCGTACTCAGCCGATCGTGGATCGGCTCGCGGCCGATGGCGGGGTGGAACGCTTCAAGGCCACGGTGGGTCTGCCGTTGGCGACGTATTTCTCCGGCACGAAGATCGTGTGGATCCTGGAGAACGTGCCGGGTGCGCGTGAGCAGGCCGAGGCCGGTGACCTGCTCTTCGGCACGACGGACACGTGGGTGTTGTGGAACCTGACCGGCGGGGTCGATGGCGGGGTGCACGCGACGGATGTGACCAACGCGAGCCGCACCATGTTCATGGATCTCGAGACCCTCGCCTGGGACGAGGACATCCTCGCCGCGTTCGGGGTGCCGCGTTCGATGCTGCCCGAGATCAAGTCCTCGTCCGAGGTCTATGGCACGGTGGAGTCCTCGAGCCTGCTGCGAGAGGTCCCGGTCGCGGGGATCCTCGGTGACCAGCAGGCCGCCACGTTCGGTCAGGCCGCGTTCGATACCGGTGAGTCGAAGAACACGTACGGCACGGGCAACTTCTTGATCTTCAACACCGGTGAGGAGATCGTCCACTCCAAGAACGGTCTGCTCACGACCCTCGGTTACCAGCTCGGCGATGCCGCCCCGCACTACGCGTTGGAAGGCTCGATCGCGGTCACGGGGTCCCTGATCCAGTGGTTGCGTGACAACCTCGGCCTGATCTCGGACGCACCAGCGGTCGAAGAACTCGCCAAGACGGTCGATGACAACGGCGGCGCGTACTTCGTGCCCGCGTTCTCGGGACTGTTCGCCCCGTACTGGCGGCCCGATGCCCGCGGCGCGCTCGTCGGCCTGACCCGGTACGTGAACAAGGGCCACATCGCCCGTGCCGCGCTCGAGGCCACCGCGTTCCAGACCCGCGAGGTCCTCGACGCGGTCAACGCCGACTCCGGGGTCGAGCTCACCGAACTCAAGGTCGATGGCGGCATGATCGCCAACAACACGCTCATGCAGTTCCAAGCCGACATCCTCGGCGTACCCGTCGTGCGGCCCGTCGTGGCCGAGACCACCGCGCTCGGCGCCGCGTACGCCGCCGGCCTCGCGGTCGGTTTCTGGTCCAGCCTCGACGAACTCCGCGCGAACTGGCAGGAAGACTCCCGCTGGGAACCCACCATGGACCAGGCCGAACGCGACCGCCAGATCCGACTCTGGAAGAAAGCCGTCACCAAAACCTTCGACTGGATCGACGACGACGTCAACTGACCTTCACCGGTCATCCGACGACGCGATGGAGTGCGATTCGTCGTCGCGACGGTACGGTTGAAGATCGGGGCCGGGCGCATGGGGGTGCGCCCGGCCCCATCTCGTCTCCGGGCACACAGGCCGGCTTCCCGGTTCAGTCGGCGAGGCGCACTGCGAGCAGGGCAGGCAGTTCGTCGAGCCCGGCGATCTCGAGCACGACCGGTGACGCGGCCACTCGTGCCGCAGCGGCCTCGTCTGGCAGATCGGTCGCATGCGCGGCGCCGTGCCGGTTGAGCCAGACGCCGATGAGTCCTGCTCGGGCGGCGCCCATCGCATCGGTCTCGAACCGGTCGCCGATGTACACGGCCCGCCCGACGGGTGTCGCGGCGGCGAAGCGCTCGATCGCGACCCGGAAGATCTCGGCGTCGGGCTTGGTCGCTCCGACGTCGCCGGAAGCGATCACGTGCTCGAAGCGGTCGCGAATGCCGAGACGTTCGAGCTTGGCCGACTGGAAGTCGAGCTCGCCGTTGGTGATGATGCCGAGCCGCACCCCGGGCAGCGCGAGCGCGAGCGCGTCGAGGGCCGGCAGCGCGTCGTCGTGCAGCGACCATGATTCGCGGTATCGCTCGAAGTAGCGATCGAACCAGGCTCCGGCCGCCAGTTCGTCGAGTTCGTCACCGTGAGCGACGGCGAAGTCGCGCGCCCGTGCGCGGCGCTGACCCTCGAAGGTCAGCCGGCCGGCGAGATACGAGTGGTAGTGCTGCTCTTCGAGCTCGTGCCAGAGAACGGATGCCGCGGTGCCATCGCCGTCGTATGCCAACTCCCGCATGTGCAGGGTGATGCCGGCGGCGACGGCCGCGCGATGCGCCATGAGGGTATCGTCGAGGTCGAACATGACGACCGGCGCGGGCGCGGGCGACCGCCTGCTCACCTCGCACTCCCGAGGACCGGCTCCCAACTCGCGTACGCATCGGGTTCGGGCTCTGCTCGGCGCTCGGCGTGCCAGGCGGGGAGCACTCGGCCGTCGCGGCCCGGCACGGTTGCGATTCGGGGCGTCGTCCGCCGGAATCCCGCGGCACGCGCCACCTGTGCCGATGCGAGGTTGCCCTCGTTCGCGCGCCAGAGCACCGACTCGGCGTCGCCCACTCCGCCGGCGAGCGCCCAGTTGCAGACCGCATCGACGGCTTCGGCCATGAGCGCCTCGCCCCGGTGTTCCGCGCCGAGCCAGTATCCGATCTCGTTGCCCCGGCGCAGCCCGACCACGCCGAGAAGCGGCGCGCCCGCACCGCGCCGGAGGGCCCAGGTGAGTTCGTCGCCCGAGCGCCACGCCGCCGGGACGTATTCCACGAGGAATGCCCTCGCATGTTCGACGGTGTACGGCCACGGGGTCGTGAGGTACGTGCGGAACAGCGGGTCGGTGCAGTAGTGGGCCACGAGCTCGACGTCGGTTTCGACCGGGAGGTCGAGCACGAGTCGTTCGGTGCGCAGCACGACGGGGAGCATGGTCAGCGTGCGCGCCGCAGGAAGCCGACGCGGTCGTAGACGGTTGCGAGGGTGGCCTCGGCGACCTCGCTCGCGCGATCGGCGTTGACGGCGAGCAGGCGATCAAGCTCGGCCGGGTCGTCGAGCAGCTCGAGGGCCCGCGACCGGATCGGCTCGAACTCGCTCACGACGACCTCGGCGAGTGCCTTCTTGAAGTCGCCGTAGCCGCGCCCGGCGAACTCCTGTTCGACGTCGGCGATCGTGCGGCCGGAGAGCACGGTGAAGATCGTGAGCAGATTCGAGACGCCCGGCTTGAGCTCGCGGTCGAAGCGCACCTCGCCATCGGTGTCGGTCACCGCGCGCATGATTTTCTTCGCCGTGACGGCGGGCTCGTCGAGCAGCCAGAGGATGCCAGCGGGCGAGTCGCCCGACTTCGACATCTTCGACGTGGGATTCGCCAGGTCGTAGATGCGCGCCGTCTCGCGCTGGATGACGGGCTCGGGCAGCACGAAGGTGTCGGCGCCGAACCGTGCGTTGAACCTCGCAGCGAGGTCGCGGGTCAGCTCGACGTGCTGTTTCTGATCGTCGCCGACGGGCACGACCTCGGTCTGGTAGAGCAGGATGTCGGCCGCCATGAGCACCGGATACGCGAAGAGACCGACGCTCGTGGCATCGGTGCCCTGCTTCTGCGACTTGTCTTTGAACTGCGTCATGCGGCCGGCCTCGCCGAAACCGGTGATGGTGTTGAGCACCCAGGCCAGCTGGGCGTGCGCGGGCACGTGCGACTGCACGTAGAGCGTCGAGCTCGACGGGTCGATGCCGGCCGCGATGTACTGCGTCGCCGTGCGCCGGGTCTTCTCGCGGAGTTCGGCCGGGTCTTGCGCCACCGTGATGGCGTGCATGTCGACCACCGAGAAGAAGGCATCGTGCGCCCCTTGCAGCTCTTTCCACTGCAGGAGGGCGCCGATGTAGTTGCCGGCGTGGAGCGAATCGGCCGAGGGCTGCATGCCCGAGTAGAGGCGGGGCTTCTGCGTCATTGGGAGTTCCTTCGAAGTATGCCCGCCGCGATGCGGCAGGTCAGGCCGTGCGGCAGGTCAGATGGCGTAGTCGACGACCACGGGAGCGTGGTCGGACCATCGCGTGTCCCAGGAGTCGGCACGGTCGATCACGTAGGCGACCGCGGCGTCGGCCAGCGCCGGGGTCGCGAGTTGGTAGTCGATGCGCCAGCCGGTGTCGGTGTCGAACGCCTTGCCGCGCTGCGACCACCAGGTGTAAGGGCCGTCGACCTCGCCGGCGAAGCGGCGACCCAGGTCGATCCAGCCGAGGCCGGCTCCCGCGTTGTAGTCGGGGGCGCCCTCTGCGCCGACGAAGCGGTCGAAGTAGGCCCGTTCTTCGGGCAGGAAGCCGGCGCGCTTCACGTTGCCCTTCCAGTTCTTGATGTCGAGCGTGCGGTGGCCGACGTTCAGGTCGCCCACGATCACCGCGAGTTCGGAGTGGGCGGCGAGCCGCGGCATCCGCTCGACCATCGCGTCGAGGAAAGTGTACTTCTCGACCTGTTTCGGGGTGTCGACCACGCCGGAGTGCACGTAGGCGGAGACGACGGTGACGATGCGACCCCCCACCTCGTAGTCGGCTTCGAGCCAGCGGCCGGCGCTGTCGAAGTCGGCTGCACCGAGATCGACGCGGTGGATGCTCGCGCGGTTGCGGCTCGCGATCGCGACCCCCGCACGCCCCTTGGCAGTGGCAGGGTCGTGCAGGATGTCCCAGTCGTCGCCGAGGAGGCCCTGGAGGTCTTCGGTGGCGGCACGCACCTCTTGCAGGGCGAGGATGTCGACGTCGCGTGCGGCGAGCCACTCGCCCATGCCCTTGCGGAATGCGGCGCGCACTCCGTTGACGTTGACGCTGGCGAGACGGAGGGGCTTCGCGGAGGGCATGGATCGATCCTACGGGAGGCCTCCGACGTCGTTCCGCCGCCCCGTCTGCTCGGCCTTCGGAGCCTCCGCCTCGAGCTCGGCGAGCTCCAGCTCGGCCTTCTCGAGGTGACGCCTGGCGGTGAACCGGCCGAACCAACCGGCGGTCTCGAGGTCGCGCCCGGCTTCGCGTACCCGCACTTGCGCGGCGGTCACGAGGGCACGCCGTTCGCGATCGTGCTGCTCGGCGGCGAGTTGCTCGGGCGTGACCCTGCGGAGCGATTCATTGGCGTCGGATGCCTCGACGGCGACCCAGCTCGCAGCGACGAGGATGACGATGCTCGTGAGCCGGAACCAGAGGAGCAGGCCGATGAACACCGTGAAGGTCGCGAGCAGCGGGTTGGCGGCCGAACGCGACAGCAGCGTGCCGCCGAGCAGTTGCAGCACCGAGAGCGCGGCGGAGCCGAGGAGCGACCCGACCCACATGCGATGCCACGGCATGGAGGCCCCCGACAGGAAGCGGAACAGGACCGCGAGCGCGAGCGTGTCGATCGCGAAGACGACGAGGAGCGAGCCGCCCTGGACGAGCACGCCGGACAGGCCCGACGTGCCGGAGAGGCCCAGGACCTGGAAGATCCAGCTGAGGAACGAGGTGGTCGCGACCGAGAGGGCGGTGGCCAGCAGCAGGATCGCACCGAAACCGAAGCCGGCCAGGAAGTCGCGCGCCTTGAGCAGCACGTAGGAACGGCGATCCTTCGGCAGGCCGAAGATGCTGCGTACCGCCATGCGCGAATAGGTGACCCACCCGATCGCCGTCCAGATCAGGCCCGCGAGTGCGACGGCGCCCGTCCAGCCGAAGAGGCTCGTGCTGGCGGTCGCGATCTGGGTGAGGTCGTCGGTGGTGATGATGCCCTGCGGCCCGATGAGACCCGGGGCGTAGGTGTTGAGCAGGGCCACGAAGGCGTCGAGGGTCTGCGGGTTGCTCGTGAGCCTGATGCCGAAGACCGCGAATACGACGTAGACCGCCGCGAAGAGGGCGAAGAGGGCCTGGTAGCTCATGCCCGACGACAGGATGAAGCCCGAACGGTCGAGGAAGTGCCGCCAGACGCGCACCGGAAAGAGGGCGAGCGTCTTCTGCGTGATCGAGCTGACCCTGCTGATCGGCTCTTCGAGCCGGTCGCGGATCGGCCGGCTCATGGCGTCGAATCGCTGCTTCGCCGAGCGCGAGCGTTCTTCGAGGCCGAGCGGGTCGCGGGCGTCATGGTCGTCGTCGTGGTCGTCGAACTCGTCGGACGGTTCGTCGCGGCTCCGTGGTGCCCTTGGCTTCCGCTCGCTCACGCTCCAACCCTAGCGACGACCTGCCCGCACCCGACGACCTGCCCGCAACGATGGAGCCGGGCCGGCCGTGTGCGTGGTCGTGGCTACGGCTTGCCGCGCAGGACCGCCTGCTTGACCTCGGCGATCGCCTTCGTCACCTCGATGCCGCGAGGGCACGCCTCGGTGCAGTTGAACGTCGTGCGGCAGCGCCACACCCCGTCTTTGTCGTTCAGGATGTCGAGACGCGTCTGCGCATTGTCGTCGCGGGAGTCGAAGATGAAACGGTGCGCATTCACGATCGCGGCGGGGCCGAAGTACTGGCCGTCGGTCCAGAAGACGGGGCACGACGAGGTGCACGCCGCGCACAGGATGCACTTGGTCGTGTCGTCGAAGATCGCGCGCTCGGCGACCGACTGCACCCGCTCCTTGCCCGGCTCCGGCTTCGAATTCGCGACGAGGAACGGCTGCACCTCGCGGTAGCTCGCGAAGAACGGCTCCATGTCGACGATGAGGTCCTTCTCGAGCGGCAGGCCCTTGATGGCCTCCACGTAGATGGGCTTCGAGATGTCGAGGTCCTTGATGAGCGTCTTGCAGGCCAGGCGGTTGCGGCCGTTGATGCGCATCGCATCGGATCCGCAGATGCCGTGGGCGCACGAGCGCCGGAAGGTCAGCGAGCCGTCCTGCTCCCACTTGATCTTGTGCAGGGCGTCGAGCACGCGGTCGGTCGCGTACATCTCGACGTCGAAGTCCTGCCAGCGCGGCTCGGCGTCGACCTCGGGGTCGAAGCGGCGGATCAGGAACGTGACGGTGAACGACTGCACGGCGGCATCCGTCGACTGGGCTTCGAGCGTTGCGGTGCTCACGTCAGTACTTCCTCTCCATCGGCTGGTAGCGGGTGATCGTCACCGGTTTCCAATCGAGTCTGATGTGGTCGGCGGCATCCGAGGAGTGCGCATCGCCCGACAGGTACGCCATCGTGTGCTGCATGTAGTTCTCGTCGTCGCGATTCGGGAAGTCGTCGCGCATGTGGCCGCCGCGGCTCTCCCGGCGGTTGCGTGCCGAGAACACGACCACCTCGGCGAGGTCGAGCAGGAACCCGAGTTCGACGGCCTCGAGCAGGTCGGTGTTGAAGCGCCGGCCCTTGTCGTGCACGGCGACGTTCCGGTACCGCTCGCGGAGGGCGGCGATGACCTTCGTGACGTGCTCGAGCGACTCGTCGGTGCGGAACACCTGGGCGTTCTTGTCCATCTCGTCTTGCAGCTCTTTGCGGATCGCGGCGATGCGCTCGGTGCCGTCGGAGTCGCGGAGCTGTTCCAGCATGTCGCGCACGGCCCCGGCAGGGTCGGAGGGCAGGGCGGTGAAGTCGACCGTCTTCACGTACTCGACCGCATTGCGGCCCGCGCGCTTGCCGAAGACGTTGATGTCGAGCAGCGAGTTCGTGCCGAGGCGGTTCGAGCCGTGCACCGAGACGCACGCGCACTCGCCCGCGGCGTAGAGCCCGGGTACGACGGTGTCGTTGCCCGAGAGCACCTCTGCGGCGACGTTCGTGGGAATGCCGCCCATCGCGTAGTGCGCGGTCGGCATGACGGGCACCGGCTCGACCACCGGGTCGACGCCGAGGTACGTGCGTGCGAACTCGGTGATGTCGGGCAGCTTCGTCTCGAGCACCTCTGCGCCGAGGTGGGTGCAGTCGAGCAGCACGTAGTCCTTGTGCGGGCCCGCGCCGCGGCCCTCCGCGACCTCTTGCACCATGCAGCGGGCGACGATGTCGCGCGGTGCCAGGTCTTTGATGGTGGGCGCATAGCGCTCCATGAAGCGCTCGCCCGATGCGTTCCGGAGGATGGCGCCCTCACCGCGTGCACCCTCGGTGAGCAGGATGCCGAGGCCGGCCAGGCCGGTCGGGTGGAACTGGAAGAACTCCATGTCTTCGAGGGGGAGTCCCTTGCGCCAGATGATGCCGACGCCGTCGCCCGTGAGGGTGTGCGCGTTCGACGTCGTCTTGTAGATCTTGCCGAAGCCGCCCGTCGCGAAGATCACGGCCTTGGCCTGGAACACATGCAGTTCGCCAGAGGCGAGGTCGTAGGCGACGACACCCGATGGCTGCGTCGTTCTGGTGCCGTCGGGGCCGTCGACCTCGGTCATGACGAGGTCGAGCACGTAGTACTCGTTGAAGAAGTTGATGCCGAGCTTCACGCAGTTCTGGAACAGCGTCTGCAGGATCATGTGGCCCGTGCGATCGGCCGCGTAGCAGGAGCGGCGAACGGGCGCCTTGCCGTGGTCGCGCGTGTGGCCGCCGAAGCGGCGCTGGTCGATCTTGCCCTCGGGGGTGCGGTTGAACGGCAGGCCCATGTTCTCGAGGTCGATGACCGCGTCGATCGCCTCCTTCGCGAGGATCTCCGCCGCGTCTTGATCGACGAGGTAGTCGCCGCCCTTGACGGTGTCGAAGGTGTGCCACTCCCAGCTGTCCTCCTCGACGTTCGCGAGCGCCGCGGCCATGCCGCCCTGCGCCGCGCCCGTGTGGGAGCGAGTGGGGTAGAGCTTCGAGATGACCGCGGTCTTCGCGCCGGGGCCGGCCTCGATCGCCGCACGCATGCCGGCGCCGCCGGCGCCGACGATGACGATGTCGAACTGGTGGTAGTGGACGCCGTCGATGACCTGGGTCTCGGCGTCGGCGCTCTGGGGGTTCACGGATCTCCTATGCAGCGCAGAACGAGGGAAGCAGATCGGCGGGTGCGCCGACCGGGCAGGGCTCGAAGGTGAAGACGACGAGGGTGCCGAGGATGATGAGCACCGCGGCCGCGGCGAACAGTGCGCCCTTCAGCACCTTCTGGACGATGCCCGGGTTCGTGTAGTCGTTGACGAGGGTTCGCATGCCGTTGGCGCCGTGGATGAGGGCGAGCCACAGCATCGCGACGTCCCACCACTGCCAGAACGGGTCGGCCCACTTGCCGCCGACGAAGCCGAAGTCGATGGCCTTGACGCCGTCGCCGACCATGAGGTTCATGAAGAGGTGGCCGAAGATGAGCACGATCAGCACGACGCCTGACGCGCGCATGTAGATCCAGCCCCACTTCTCCAGATTGATGCCGCGCCGCGGCGGGCGCGCGGAGAATTCCATGGCAGTCATATTTCCGCGGCTCCCTAGTGGCTGAAGACGTTGATGAGGTGGCGCGGCGTGAACGCGAGCATGGTCACGATCCAGAGGCCGACGACGATCCAGAAGAGGAGACGCTGGTTGCGCGTCGCCCAGGACCAGAAGTCCACGAGGATGATGCGCAGGCCGTTGAAGGCGTGGAAGACGATCGCCCCGACGAGCGCCACCTCGCCGAGGCCCATGATGGGCGTCTGGTACGTGCCGATGACGGCGTTGTACGCCTCCGGACTGACCCGCACGAGCGCGGTGTCGAGGATGTGCACGAGGAGGAAGAAGAAGATCGCGACACCGGTGATGCGGTGCAGCACCCATGACCACATTCCCTCGTTGCCGCGGTACAGCGTGCCACCAGGCTTCTGCTTCGCAGGCGTCGCGGGTGCGGTCAGGGTTCCTGCCGAAGTCTCTGGCATGAACAACCCTCCCTGGCTGTGTGATTGGCCCCGAACATGAGGGACCGCGACGGCCACACGGCCCGATTCGAGTGTAGACCCGCGCCAGTTCGGCCGCCGCTTAGGGCTGCCTAACTCTCTCGATGTCGAGATACCGGATGCCGCGGCATCCGCTGCTCGCGTGGCCGACCGGTGCTGCGGTTACGCTGTGCAGATGGACGAAACCCCGATCGACGGCTTCTACAGCGTCATCCCCGCCGGCGGCGTGGGCTCGCGGCTCTGGCCGCTCTCCCGCGCCGACGCACCGAAGTTCCTGCACGACCTCACGGGTTCCGGCCAGACGCTCCTGAAAGACACGTGGGATCGTCTTGCACCGCTCTCGGGCGACGACCGCATCATGGTCGTCACCGGGCGCGCCCACCGGGCGGCGGTCGAGGCGCAACTGCCGGCCCTGGCCGACCACAACGTCGTGCTCGAGAGCGAGCCGCGCGACTCGACGGCGGCGATCGGCCTCGCCGCGGCGATCCTCGAACTGCGCGAGCCGGGCGTGATCGTCGGCTCGTTCGCGGCCGACCACGTGATCTCGGGCAGCGGGCTCTTCAGGGCGGCCGTGACCGATGCCGTCGCGGCCGCCAGGGCCGGGTACATCGCGACCATCGGCATCACGCCGACCGAACCCGCCGTCGGCTTCGGCTACATCGAGTGCGGCGCCCCCATCGAGATCGCCGGCGCCGAGCATGTCGAAGCGGTCGCGAGCTTCGTCGAGAAGCCCGATCTCCCGACCGCCAAACGATACCTCGCCGGCGGCACGCACCTCTGGAATGCGGGCATGTTCATCGCACGCGCCGACGCGCTGCTCGCCGAGATCGCGCGCAACAAGCCCGAATTGCACGCCGGTCTCATCGAGCTCGCCGCGGCATGGGACGACCCCGAGACGCGCGGCCCCGCCGTCGACCGCATCTGGCCGCGCCTCGAGAAGATCGCCATCGACTACTCGGTCGCCGAGCCCGCCGCGGCGGCCGGGCGGCTCGCCGTCATCCGCGGGCACTTCGTCTGGGACGATGTCGGCGACTTCGCCTCGCTCGCCAAGCTGAACAGCGCCGGGCGTTCGGGCGAGCTCGCGATCCTCGGCGAGAATGCTCGCGTGCTCTCCGACGCGTCGAGCGGCATCGTCGTCAGTCGTTCGAAGCGCGTCATCAGCCTCATCGGCGTGCAGGACATCGTCGTCGTCGACACCCCCGACGCGCTCCTCGTCACGACGAGCGAGCACGCCCAGCGGGTCAAGGCGGTCGTCGACGCCCTTCGGGTCGGCGGGTCCAACGACGTGCTCTGAGAGCACGAGAGAGAGCGGGTTCCGGATGTCTCAGGGTCGGATGACTCAGGGTCGGATGTCTCAGGGTCGGATGTCGCTCCGGCGAAGCATCGTCGTGGGCGCCGCGCTGGCCGCGGCATCCGTCGCCCTCGTCTCGTGCGCGCCGGCGCCAGAGGGGGAGGCCGGCGACGAAGCGAGCGAATCGTGCGTGCGCATGGTCACCAACTCGGGCGGTCTCGAAGACCGCTCGTTCAACCAGTCGAGCTGGGAGGGGCTGCAGGCGGCTGAGGAGGAGTTCGGCGTCGGGGCCGAGGCGATCGTGTCGACCGGCGAGACCGACCTCGCCCCGAACGTGGCGCAGGCCGTCGAATCGGGTTGCGAGCTCATCGTCACGGTCGGCTTCGAGCTCGCCGACGCGACGCTCGACCAGGCCGGCGCGAACCCCGAGATCGCCTTCGCGATCGTCGACGAGACCGTCGAGGCCGACAACGTCAAGCCGGTCGTGTTCGACACCGCTCAGGCCTCGTACCTCGCGGGCTACCTCGCGGCGGGGGTCACGAAGACCGGTGTCGTGGCGACCTTCGGCGGCGGCAATCAGCCGCCCGTCACCCTCTTCATGGACGGCTTCGTCGACGGCGTCGCGAAGTACAACGAGGTGCACGCAGCGCAGGTGCGCGTGCTCGGATGGGACAAGGCCGCCCAGGACGGCGCCTTCACGGGCGACTTCGAAGACGTCAACAAGGGCAAGACCCTGACCGAGAGCTTCATCGATCAGGGTGCCGACGTGATCCTCCCCGTCGCGGGTCAGGTGGGCGAGGGGGCGGCGTCGGCCGCACTCGAACGCGACGGCGTGTCGGTCATCTGGGTCGACAGCGACGGATTCGAGTCGCTCGCGGCCCAGTATCGACCCGTGATCCTCACGAGCGTGCTGAAGAACACGCAGGATGCGATGGTCGAGATCGTCGGCGCCGTGCTCGACGGCACCTTCTCGAACGAGCCGTACGTCGGCACGCTCGAGAACGGGGGAGTGGAGATCGCGCCGTACCACGACCTCGCGCCGCTCGTCTCGCCGGCGCTCGAGGGTGAACTCGAAGGGCTCCGGCAGGCGATCATCGCCGGTGAGATCGTCGTGGAGTCTCCCAGCGCGCCCTGAGTTCGCTCCCTCGACCGTCGATGCTCGGCGGACTCGACAGGCTCAGCGCCTCGGGCTCATCGTTCATCGCCGATCAGCCGGTCGGCCAGGTGCTTCCGAGCTGCCACTCCGACCTCGCCCGGGTCGGAGAGTTCGGGGAGCACCTCGGGTGCGGCGCTTCGAAGGTGGAGCCACCCCATGTATGCGGCGTAGGCGACCAGCGCCTCTTGTCGGGCCACCGGAGCGGGGTGTCCGAGCTGGCCGTACGCCTCGGCGAGAACGCTCACGCGACGCTCGGTCACGCGATGCACGACCGATGAGACGGCAGGGTCGCTCGCATGTGCCACGAGTGCAGGTTCCAATCGCGACAACGCCGCTCCGTCCAATGCCTTGGACAGCAACGCGCGCAGTCTCTCGGCCGGGTCTGGGATCGAGCCGACCTCATCGATCGTTTCCGTCGTGTCGCGTTCCCACTGCTCCAGCGCCGCCGCGACCAGCGCGTCGCGGTCTGCGAAGTGCCAATAGAAGCTGCCGCGCGTCATGCCGAGTCGACGTGCGAGCACGTCGACACGCACTGCGGAGACACCGCCCTCGGCGAGGGCCTCGAGCGCGGCGTTCGTCCAGTCGTCCCTCGTCATCTGGCGTCGTGACATACCCGTACAGTACAGTGCTGTACGTTCAATACAGTACTGTATGGCGAAGCCACGGCTTCGAGCATTCGGACGAGGCAAGGGAGAGGTATCGATGAAGGCGCACGAGGTGTCTCCGTTGACCGGGCGTCGCGTGATCGGTTGGGCACTGGGGTCGATCGCGGTGATCCACCTGGCGCTCACGCCCGTTGTATACGACAAGTCGACCCGCAGTATCCGAGACGCCGGGATCGTCGGCTCGATCGACGCCGACCCCGAACTCGTCGACTTGCGCAGCGCAGGGTTCTGGTACGCCACCTCGGGTTGGGCGATGCTGCTGCTCGCCGTCCTGACCGGACGAGCCGAGCGGCGAGAAGGCGTCGTGCCCGCATCATCCGTGTGGGGTCTGGCCGCGATCTCGCTCTGGGGCCTCCTGTTCATGCCGTTGTCGGGGTTCCTTCCCCTTCTCGGACTGGCCTCCTACGCCGGGGTTCGTCGTCGCAGGGCACGCGTGGCGTTGTCCTCTGATCAGGCCCGGCGGCGGTGAGCGAGGCGAACGCGGCGGACGCGCGCGACCCCGGGAGGGAGTCCGACCCGGCCGAGCGACGTTTCGCGCTCGGGGCGGGAGTCGTGGTGGGCCGGGTCGACGACGATGTGGTGCGGGCGCTCGGCATTCCGTATGCGGAGGCCGCACGCTTCGCTGCTCCTGTTCGAGTCACGCGATACGAAGAACCGGTACACGCGTTCCAACGGGCTCCGATCGCGCCGCAACTGCCGGCCAAGCTGTTCGACCGGTTGATCGGCGACGACGTTCTGGCGATGGATGAGAACTGCCAGCGATTGTCGGTCACGGCTCCGGCCGATCTCGACGACGCCGAGCGGCTGCCGGTGCTGGTCTGGATCCATGGCGGGGGCAACGTGGTCGGTGCCGGTGATCTCGCCTATTACGATCCGCGGACGTTGGTGGCCGAACAGCGTGTGATCGTCGTCACCGTCACCTATCGGCTCGGGATGCTCGGCTTCCTCGGCGATGGAGCCGACCTGGCCGCGAACCTCGGCCTGCTCGACCAGCTCATGGCTCTGCGGTGGGTGCGGGAGAATATCAGCGCGTTCGGCGGCGACCCCGACTCGGTCACGTTGTTCGGTCAGTCCTCAGGCGCCGACGCGATCGCGCATCTCATGATCAGCGACGGGGCCGACGGTCTCTTCCGGCGGGTGATCATGCAGAGCGCCCCGCTGGGCGTCACCACGGGCCGGGCGGCCATGGCCGAAGCGATGCTGTCTGCGGTCGGTGCACTGTCGCGCGATGCCGATGTCGAGGAGATCCTCGCCCTGCAGCCCGTGGCGGAGCGGGCAGCGCGAGGCTTCGGGCAGTCGAGCAGAATGCCGTTCGGGGTGCAGTCCGGATTCCCGCCGGTGCCGGATGAGGCCGACCACGATCCGGCCCGGCGAGAATCGGCCCGGCGGGTCGATGTCCTGATCGGCTCCACGATGGAGGAGACCGGGGTGATTGCGGCGCTCCTGCCGGCCCTGAAGGGCGTGTTCCGGCTGCCTGTGCTCGGTCGTCTCGTGCGGCGCCTGGTCGTCACCCCCTCCACCCGCAGCATGTACGAGTTGCCGGCCCGGCGGTTCGTCGCCCGGCACCGAATCGCGGGTGGTCGTGCATATCAGTACCGCATGACGTGGCGGCCGGATCGCAACGGATACGGCTCGGCCCACCTCACCGATCTACCGCTCCTGCTCGGCAGCCGCCGGGCCTGGGCGAGTGCCGCGTTGCTCGGGTCCGCCGATTGGGGTGACGTGCACCGCCGGGGTCGCATCGTTCGCCGCATCTGGGCGGAGTTCGCCCGAACCGGCAGGGTGCCGGACGTCGGGGAGAACGACACGATCACCCTGCTGTGACACCCGTTCGCGGGTCATCGCAGCTGCTCATATGAGCAGAAGATCGCGTCTTGATAACCATTGGAGGTCGTCGCACCATCCGCCGTGGCGCGCGCCGCAACATTCGGTAACGTGACTGCACGAGCCTCGGATCGGTCGGGGTGCAGTCTTTGGAGGACACAGTGAAGGTCACGACCAGAAAGGCTGCTCTCGGCGGCCTCGCGATGTTCGGTGCAGCAGCCCTGCTGCTCGCCGGTTGTGCAGCGGCTCCCGAGGAGACCGATGGCGGCGACGGCGGGGGCGAAGCGCTCGACTTCATCCCCTGCATGGTCTCCGATGCGGGCGGCTTCGACGACAAGTCGTTCAACCAGCTGGCCTTCGAAGGCCTCACCAAGGCGGCCGATGAACTCGGCGTCGATCCGGTCACCGTCGAGTCGCAGTCCGAGACCGACTACGCGCCCAACCTGACGAGCCTCGTCGACCAGGGCTGCAACCTGATCGTCACCGTCGGGTTCGCGCTCTCCGCGGCAACTGTCGAGTCGGCCACTGCGAACCCCGACATCGAGTACGTCATCGTCGACGACGCCGCCGACAACGACTTCGACGGCACCACCGACGCCGACAACATCAAGCCGATCCTCTTCAACACCGCGGAGGCGGCGTTCCTCGCCGGTTACGCGGCGGCCGACTTCACGACCACCAGCGTCGTCGGCACCTTCGGCGGCATGAACTTCCCGACCGTGTCGATCTTCATGGACGGCTTCAAGCAGGGCGTCGACTACTACGCAGCGGAGAAGGGCAAGGCCGTGCAGGTTCTCGGCTGGGACGGCACCGACGGCCTCTTCACCGGCGGCTTCGAGGCCAACGACGCCGCTCGCCAGACCGCGCAGAGCCTCATCGACCAGAATGTCGACGTGATGCTGCCGGTCGGCGGTCCCATCTACCAGTCGGCCGCTGCGGCCATCCGCGAAGCCGGCCGTGAGATCGCGATGATCGGCGTCGACGCCGACTTCACCGTGACCGACCCGTCGGTCGCCGACCTCATGCTGACCTCGATCCTCAAGCAGATCGACGTCGCGACCTACGAGGCGGTGCTTGCCGCGGGCAACGGCGAGTTCGACCCTGAGCCGTACATCGGAACGCTCGAGAACGGCGGAGTCGGCGTCGCGCCGTTCCACGACTTCGAGTCGAAGGTCTCCGACACGCTCCAGGGCGAACTCGACGACCTCCAGGCCGCGATCATCGCGGGCGACGTCGAGGTCACGTCCTACCTCGAACAGTAGGGAACGAGACGCACTGATCGGGGAGGTCGGCGGGAGCCGGCCTCCCCGATCGGCGTCAGGACGGGCGTCAGCTCTCGGCGGTGCGGTCGAGCGCGCGACATCCGGTCACTTCAACCATCGTGCAGCACCCCCAACGGATGCAGCCATCTCACTAGGATCGGGGACATGAAGCTCGAACTTCGCGGCATCACGAAGCGATTCGGCAGCTTGGTCGCCAACGACCACATCGACCTCACCGTGGAGGCGGGGGAGATCCACGCTCTCCTCGGTGAGAACGGTGCAGGCAAGTCGACGCTCATGAACGTGCTCTACGGTCTCTATCAGGCAGACGAGGGCGAGGTGCTCCTCGACGATGAGGTGCAGCACTTCGCCGGGCCGGGCGACGCGATGGCGGCGGGCATCGGCATGGTGCACCAGCACTTCATGCTCATCCCGGTCTTCACGGTCGCCGAGAACGTCATGCTCGGCCACGAGAGCACGAAGGTCGGCGGCTTGCTCGACCTCGCGACGGCGCGCGAGAAGGTGCGCGAGATCTCGCAGCGATTCGGGTTCCACGTCGACCCCGACGCGCTCGTCGAAGACCTTCCGGTCGGCGTGCAGCAGCGGGTCGAGATCATCAAGGCGCTCTCGCGCGACGCGCGAGTGCTCATCTTCGACGAGCCCACCGCCGTGCTCACCCCGCGTGAGACCGACGAACTCATGAACATCATGCGCCAGCTCAAAGAGGCGGGCACGTCGATCGTGTTCATCACGCACAAGCTCCGCGAGGTGCGCGAGGTCGCCGATCGCATCACGGTCATTCGGCTCGGCAAGGTCGTCGGCGAGGCCGCCCCCACTGCCACGAACGCTGAGCTCGCCTCGCTCATGGTCGGCCGCGCCGTCGAGCTGACCGTGCAGAAGGACGAAGCGAAGCTCGGCGACGTCGCGCTCGCGGTCGATGGGCTCACCGTCGTCGATCCGACCGGCCATCACGTCGTGAACGACGTGAGTTTCGACGTGCGGCGCGGCGAGATCCTCGCGGTGGCCGGAGTGCAGGGCAACGGGCAGACCGAGCTCACCGAAGCGCTCCTCGGCCTGCAGGTGCGCGTTCATGGCTCGGTCCGACTCGACGGCGTCGAGCTGAACGGCGCCTCCGTGCGAAAGATCCTCGAGTCGGGCGTCGGGTTCGTGCCAGAGGACCGCACCGAAGACGGTCTCGTGGGCGACTTCACCATCGCCGAGAACCTCATGCTCGATCGCAGCGAGAGTCCGCCGTTCGTGAAGCTCGGCAATCTGCAGCGGGGTGTGCTGGCAGAGTTCGCCCGAGACAAGATCGAGGAGTTCGACATCCGTGCCCAGGGTGCCGACGAATTCGTCCGCCAGCTGTCGGGAGGAAACCAGCAGAAGGTCGTGCTCGCCCGTGAGCTCAGTCGCGACCTGCGTCTCCTGGTCGCGGCGCAGCCGACGCGAGGCGTCGACGTCGGCTCGATCGAGTTCATCCACAAGCGCATCGTCGCCGCCCGAGACGCCGGCGTTCCGGTGGTGGTCGTCTCCACCGAGCTCGATGAAGTCGCGGCGCTGGCCGACCGCATCATGGTGATGTATCGCGGGCAGATCGTCGGCATCGTGCCGGGCGACACCCCGCGCGAGAAGCTCGGGCTGATGATGGCCGGAGAAGCCCCTCCAGAAGGAGCCGCCGCATGAGCGACCCCACCCGCCCGAACGGCGAGGCCCCCGACTCGAACCGACTCGACGCCGACGTCGCGATCGAAGAGCCCGGCGCCGTCTCGACCGCCTCGGCTCCAGCGCCCGGTGATGCTCCGCCTCCGTCGAAGTGGCACACCATGCTGACCCAGATCACCACGGGCAACGCGCTCATCTCGGTGCTCTCGGTGTTCCTCGCCCTCGTCGTCGGCGCGATCATGATCGCCTTCACCGACGAGAACGTGCAGCAGGCGAGCGGCTACTTCTTCGCCCGCCCGACCGACACGCTGGTGGCGATCTGGGATTCCGTGGCCGGGGCGTACTCGGCGCTCTTCCAGGGCGCCATCTACAACTTCCGCCGCGACGACTTCCTCGCCGGCATCAGGCCACTCACGCAGACCCTGCTGTTCGCGACACCGCTGATCGCCGGTGGCCTGGGCGTCGCCCTCGCGTTCCGCGTCGGCCTGTTCAACATCGGCGGCCGCGGTCAGATGCTCATCGCGGCATCCGTGGCCGGTTGGATCGGATTCGGCTTCGACCTGCCCTGGGGCATCCACATGCTGGTCGCCCTCGTCGGCGGCGTCATCGGCGGCGCGCTCTGGGCGGCCATCGCCGGCGTGCTCAAGGCCCGCACCGGCGCGCACGAGGTCATCGTGACGATCATGCTCAACTACGTCGCGTTCTACCTCGTGTCGTGGATGCTGCGCACGCCCGGCCTGCTGCAGGCACCGGGTTCGTCGAACCCCAAGACCGCGGCGATGAAGGACACGGCGATCTTCCCGGCACTTCCGGCCCCGTTCAACCTGCACCTCGGGTTCGTGCTGGCGCTACTCGCCACCGTGCTGGTCTGGTGGATCCTCAGCCGTTCGAGTCTCGGATTCAAGTTCCGCGCCGTCGGCATCAATCCGAATGCCGCACGGGTCGCCGGCATCAACGTGAAGGGCATGTACGTCTACGCGATGCTCATCTCCGGCGCGCTGCTCGGTCTCGCGGGTGTGAGCCAGGTGCTCGGCCAGGTCACGACGGGGTTCACCGCGGGCATCGACGCGGGCATCGGCTTCGATGCCATCACCGTAGCGCTGCTCGGCCGGTCCACACCCTGGGGCACCCTCGCGGCGGGCATCCTGTTCGGTGCGTTCAAAGCAGGCGGCTTCTCGATGCAGGCGGCCGAGGGCGTGCCGATCGAGATCGTGCTCGTGGTCCAGTCGCTCATCGTCCTCTTCATCGCCGCACCGCCGCTCGTGCGCACGATCTTCGGCCTGCCCGACCCCAACGCCAGACGCAGCCGTTCACGTAAGGCGAAGGAGGCGAAGGCGAAATGACGACGAACACAGAGACGCCGCTCGTCGCGTCCCAGCCAGGGGCGCTGTCGACCACGTTCGTGACGAGCTGGAAGGCACCGATCGCCTTCGGCATCTTCACGGTCATCGCGCTCGCCCTCGCCGCCCTGGCACCGCGCGCCGGCGAGACGATCTACCGGTGGTCGAGGGAGACCGACGTCATCCAGGTGCCCGACCTCGTCGTGCCGGTCATGACGGCGCTGTGGCTCGTCGTCATCGTCCTCGCCGTGATGACGCTGTACTCGGTGCTGCTCGTGCGCTCGGAGCGCCGCGTTCCGCTGTGGCTCATCGTGCTGTTCGCGATCGCCTTCATGTTCGGATTCCTCACCTGGGCGGGCGCCGGCGCGGATCTTCCGATGATCGGTCTGCTCTATGGCTCGCTGAGCCTCGCGGTGCCGCTCATCTTCGGCTCCCTCGCCGGTGTGATCGGCGAACGCGCCGGCGTCGTGAACATCGCGATCGAAGGTCAGTTGCTGGCGGGCGCGTTCACTGCGGCCGTCGTGGCTTCGATCACGGGCAACCCGTGGCCCGGCCTCGTCGCAGCGATGGTCGCGGGCATGCTCGTCGGCATGGTGCTGGCCGTGTTCTCGATCAAGTACTACGTCGACCAGATCATCGTCGGTGTCGTGCTGAACGTGCTCGTCATCGGTCTCACGAGCTTCTTCTACTCCCAGGTGCTCGCGCCGAACGCCGCGACGCTCAACACTCCGCCGCGGTTCGAACGGTTCGCGATCCCGATCCTCGGCGACATCCCGATCATCGGCCCGGTGCTCTTCCGCCACACGATCGTCGTCTACATCATGTACATCGCCGTCGCGCTGGTGTACGTGGGCCTGTTCCACACCCGTTGGGGTCTTCGGCTCCGCGCGGTCGGCGAGCATCCGCAGGCCGCCGACACGGTGGGCATCAACGTGAACCGCACGCGGTTCTGGAACGTGACGCTCGCCGGCGCGATCGCCGGCCTCGGCGGCACCTTCTTCACCATCGGCTCGGGCATCGCGTTCAACCGCGAGATGACGGCCGGTGCGGGATTCATCGCCTTGGCGGCCGTCATCTTCGGGCAGTGGGATCCGATCAAGGCCACGCTCGCGGCACTGCTGTTCGGGTTCGCGTCGAACCTGCAGAACACGCTCTCGGTGATCGGGTCGCCGGTGCCGAGCGAGTTCATGCTGATGCTGCCCTACATCGTGACGATCTTCGCCGTCGCGGGCTTCGTCGGCATCTCCAGACCACCCGCCGCAGACGGCAAGCCGTATATCAAGTCCTGAGCGGATGCCTCGGCCACGGGACCCGCTCGACCGAACCCGGAACGGGGGAGCATCATGACCGCAACGGATGCGATCGACTGGAACGAGCTCCGCGGGCGCGCCCGTGAGGCGATGGCGAAGGCGTACGTGCCCTACTCGGAGTTCCCGGTGGGCGCTGCGGCGATCGTCGACGACGGCCGCATCGTCAGCGGCTGCAACGTCGAGAACGCATCGTACGGCGTGACGCTCTGCGCGGAGTGTTCGCTCGTCTCGGCGCTCATCATGTCGGGTGGCGGCAGGCTCGTGGCCTTCGCCTGCGTCGACGGGCACGGCGCCGCACTCATGCCGTGCGGTCGATGCCGGCAGCTCCTGTACGAGCACTCGGCCGAGAACATGCTGCTCGACACCGTCTCCGGCATCAAGACCATCGACGAGGTGCTGCCCGATGCGTTCGGTCCCCGGCAGCTCGCCGAGTTCCGGGGAGCCGGGGCATGAACCCCGTCGAGCCGTTCGATGCGGTCGACCTGATCCGCGCGAAGCGCGACGGACGCGAACTCGCGACCCCCGAGATCGGCTGGCTCGTCGACGCGTACACGCGCGGCTACGTCGCCGACGAGCAGATGTCGGCCATGACGATGGCGATCTTCCTCAACGGCATGAGCCGGCGAGAGATCAGAGACCTCACGATGGCGATGATCGCGAGCGGCGAGCGCATGGACTTCTCGAGCCTCGGCAAGCCCACGAGCGACAAGCACTCGACGGGCGGCGTCGGCGACAAGATCACGCTGCCGCTCATGCCGCTCGTCGCGACGTTCGGCGTCGCGGTGCCGCAGCTCTCCGGCCGCGGGCTCGGCCACACGGGTGGCACGCTCGACAAGCTCGAGTCGATTCCGGGCTGGCGTGCCGAACTCACGAACGACGAGATGTTCGCGCAGTTGCGCGACGTCGGCGGGGTGATCTGCGCCGCAGGCGCCGGGCTCGCGCCCGCAGACAAGAAGCTCTACGCGCTTCGCGACATCACCGGAACGGTCGAGGCGATCCCGCTCATCGCGTCGTCGATCATGTCGAAGAAGATCGCCGAGGGCACGGGGGCACTGGTGCTCGACGTGAAGTTCGGCTCCGGTGCATTCCTGACCGACATCGAGCAATCGCGTGAGCTCGCCCGCACGATGGTCGAGCTCGGCGAAGACGCCGGTGTCGCGACCTCCGCGCTGCTCACGAACATGAACGTGCCGCTCGGGCTCACGATCGGCAATGCCAACGAGGTGCGCGAATCGGTCGAGGTGCTCGCCGGGGGCGGCCCGTCCGACGTGCGCGCGCTCACCGTGGCGCTCGCCCGCGAGATGCTCGCCCTCGCCGGGCAACACGACGTCGACGTCGAAGCGGCGCTCGACGACGGCCGCGCCATGGACACCTGGCGCCTGGCGATCCGCGCTCAGGGCGGCGATCCCGACGCCCCTCTGCGGGTCGCGCGCGACCAGCACGTCGTGACGGCCGATCGCGACGGCGTGCTCGTGGCGCAGCACGCGCTGCCGTTCGGCATCGCCGCTTGGCGCCTCGGCGCCGGGCGAGCGCGCAAGCAGGACCCGGTGCAGCACGCCGCAGGCATCGACCTGCACGCCAAGCCCGGCGACGCCGTGCGCACGGGCGAGCCGCTCTTCACCCTGCACGCCGACGAACCCGGGCGATTCGCGCGGGCGCTCGAGGCGGTCGAGGGCGCCTGGCGCGTCGGCGAACCGGGCGACCCGATCGACGACGGCGGTCCTCTGATCGCCGACCGCATCGGTCGCTGACGACCAGTTCCCTTTTTCAGGAGATTTCGCCACGCCGCCGGTGTATACGGGTCAAATCTCCTGAGAAGCGCACGATCTGCGGCATGTGTTCCTGAGAAGAGCACATCGGGTCATGACGTGCTTGCTTCGAGAATGCCGAGACTTCGCGCCCGCGCTGTCGCTATCGTTGAGTCGTGAACACGATTCCGACGGAGTACCGCCTCGAAGGCGACGGCACGAACATCCAATCGCTGCCGAAGATCTCGCTGCACGACCACCTCGACGGCGGTCTGCGCCCGCAGACGCTCATCGAACTCGCCGATGAGATCGGGCACGAGGTGCCGGCATCCGACGCCGATGGACTCGGCGAGTGGTTCGCCGAGCAGTCGAACTCCGGCTCGCTCGTCGAGTACCTGAAGACGTTCGACCTCACGACCGCCGTCATGCAGACCCGCGAGGGCCTCACCAGGGTCGCGCGCGAGTTCGTGCAGGATCTGGCCGCCGACGGCGTGATCTATGGCGAGATCCGCTGGGCGCCCGAGCAGCACCTCACCCGGGGTCTCAGCCTCGACGAGACCGTCGAGGCGGTGCAGGCCGGCATCGAGCAGGGTACCGACGACGTGCGGGGCCAGGGCCGAAGCATCCGAGCCGGTCAGCTCGTGACCGCCATGCGCCATGCCGATCGCGGCCTCGAGATCGCCGAGCTCGCGGTGCGGCACCGCGATCGCGGGGTCGTCGGCTTCGACATCGCAGGCCCCGAGGCCGGCTTCCTGCCGAGCCGTCATCGCACGGCGTTCGACTATCTCGCGAGCCAGTACCTGCCGGTGACCGTGCACGCCGGAGAAGCCGACGGCCTCGAATCCATCCGCAGTGCCCTCTTCGACGGGCGAGCGCTGCGGCTCGGTCACGGTGTGCGAATCGCCGAAGACCTGCTGATCGATCGTCAAGACGACGAGAACACCTACGTCTCGCTCGGCCCGATCGCCCAGTGGGTGCGCGACCGCGAGATCGCGCTCGAGACGAGTCCGTCGTCGAACCTGCAGACCGGTGCGATCGCGGCGTGGGGCGACGAACTCATCGATCACCCGTTCGATCTGCTGTACCAGCTCGGCTTCCGTGTGACGGTCAACACCGACAACCGGCTGCAGTCGGGTACGACGCTCACTCGCGAGCTCGCGCTGCTGAGCGATGCCTTCGGCTACGACCTCGACGACTTCGAGACCTTCCAGCTCAACGCGGCCGCGGCCGCGTTCCTGCCGCTCGACGACCGTGAAGAGCTCGCCGAGCTGATCCAAGACGGCTTCGACGACGCCTGACCCGCGGATGCCCCGGAGCACCGCGCGCCCGCCTGTATCACCCTGAACGGATCCTCATGACCCACCCGCCGCTTCCCGACGAGGCCATCGTGCTCGGTGCGCACGTCGACGACTGGCGTGCCGCGGTGCGCGAGGCCGGCCGTGCGCTCGTGCGCTCGGGGTCGACCGCGTCAGGTTACGCCGATCGAATGATCGGAGTCATCGAGGAGTTCGGGGCCTACGTCGTGATCGCTCCCGGGCTCGCGCTCGCGCACGCCCGGCCCGGCCCGGACGTGCGCCGCGAAGGGCTCTCGGTGGTGACCCTCGCCGAACCGGTGCCGTTCGGACACCCGCACAACGACCCGGTACGCATCGTCGTCGGGCTCGCGGTGGCCAACGCCGAAGAGCACGTTGCCCGAGTGGCGCGGCTCGCGAACGCGTTCAACGACAGCGGCATCGTCGGCCGCATGGCGCGGGCCGAGACGACCGACGAGGTGCGATCGCTGCTCGGCTTCGAGAGCGCCGAGGGCACCGAGAGCTCCGAGAGCTCCGAGAGCACCGAGCGAGCCGAAGGCTCCGAGCGAGCCGAAGGCACCGAGCGAGCCGAAGGCTCCGACGGAGAGGCGGAGGCGTGAAGATCGTCGCCGTCTGCGGGCTGGGTATCGGCACCTCCGCAATCCTGAAGGTCAACGCCGAGCGCGCGCTCGACCGACTGGGCCTCTCCGCCGATGTCGATGCGAGCGACCTCGCCGGCATCGCCGCATCGGCGGCCGACGCGCAGGTGATCCTGACCTCGAGCGAGCTCGCCGACGCGGTGCGCAGCGCGATCGGTCGCAGCTTCGCCGAGATCGTCGAGGTGTCGAACTACTTCGACGTCGACGAGATCAGCGCGAAGCTCGAGACCTCCCTCGGCTGAACGCGCCGCACGCTACGCGACGCAGCGCACCGCACCGCAGCGCACCGCACCGCAGCGAACCGCACGCTACGCGACGAGTTCTCGCATGCCTGCTTCGAGCGCCGTGACGGCAGCGGATGCCGCGCCGCGGCGCTCCGCCACCGTACCCGTCTCGGACACGGCATCGATGTAGATCTTGAGCTTCGGCTCGGTGCCGCTCGGGCGCACCATCACCCGGCCGCCGCCATCGAGCACGATGCGGAGCACGTCGGAGGGCGGCAGCGCGCCGAACCCGTCGGCGAGGTCGTCGACGCGCTCGACCCGGATGCCGCCGATCGACGCTGGAGGCTCGGCACGGAGCCGCGCCATGATCTCGTCGATGCGTGCGAGCTCGGTGACCCTGATCGAGACCTGGGCGGAATCGTGACATCCGAACCGCTCGACGAAGGCGTCGAGATGATCGGCCACAGTGCGCCCCTCTGCCTTCAACTCCGCCGCGAGCGAGAGGAAGGCGAGACCCGCGGAGATGCCGTCCTTGTCACGCACGGTGCCGGGGTTCACGAGGTATCCGAGCGCTTCTTCGAAGCCGAAGACGAGCCCGGGTGCGCGCGAGATCCACTTGAACCCGGTGAGTGTCGCCTCGAAGTCGAGGTCGTACGCCTTCGCGATCGCCTCGAGGCCGGGGGAGGAGACGATCGAGCACGCGAGCGCACCGCTCGGGCCGGCGTCGCCCGGGGCCGCAGCGGCACGTTCGGCCGCCTGCCAACCGAGCACGAGGCCGACCTCGTTGCCGGTGAGCCGCCGGTAGCCGGCCTTCGCGGCCGCGTCGGGGATCGCGATCGCGAGCCGGTCGGCATCGGGGTCGTTCGCCACGATGAGTTCGGCGCCGACCTCTGCCGCGCGCGCGAACGAGAGGTCCATGGCGCCGGGCTCTTCCGGGTTCGGGAACGATACGGTCGGAAACGTCGCGTCGGGCTCGATCTGCTCCTCGACGAGCTGTGGCGGGTCGAAGCCCGCCGCCGCGAGCACGCTCGCCATCGTCTGCCATCCGACACCGTGCATCGCGGTGTACACGACCCGCGGCTGCGCGGCCGGGGGAGCAGCGACTTGCGCGGTCTGACGGATGTACTCGTCGATCATGGACTCGGCCGCCGTCTCGAACACGGCGCGGGGCAGATCGGGCACGAGCACGGTGTCAGCGACCCGCTGGATCTGCGCGGCGATCTCGGCGTCGGCCGGTGCGACGATCTGCGAACCTTGGTCGGCGCCGCCGAGGTAGACCTTGTAGCCGTTGTCGTTCGGCGGGTTGTGCGACGCCGTCACCATGACACCCGCCGACACGTCGAAGTACCGCACGGCGAACGCGAGCACCGGCGTCGGCAGCAGCCGGGGCAGCAGGATGCCTCGAATCCCGGCGCCCGCCATGATCTCGGCGGTGTCGCGCGCGAACACGGAGGAGTTCTTCCGGCCGTCGTACCCGATCACGACCGAGGGGGTCTGCCCGAGCTCGCCATGTTCGATGAGGTAGGCGGCGAGTCCGGCGGCCGCCTGGGCCACGAGCACCCGATTCATCCGGTTCGGTCCGGCCGCGATCTCACCGCGGAGGCCGGCGGTGCCGAAGGCGAGCCGCTGATCGAATCGGTCGGCGAGGTCTGCGGATGCCGCGGGGTCGCCGCCGCGCACCGCGTCGACGATCGACGAGAGCTCGGTACGGGTCTCGGGGTCGGGATCCTGGCGGAGCCAGGCCTCGGCGAGGGCGATGCGCTCGGTGTCCTCGGAACGGTCGGTCTGCGGCATCCGCTGCCCCCTAGAGCTCTGCGACGATCTTGGCGAGCAGGCTCGAGATCACCGGTTCGGCCATGCGACCCGCCTCGATGACCTCTTCGTGGCTCAGCGGCGTCTGCTGGATTCCGGCCGCGAGGTTCGTGATCAGCGACATCCCGAGCACCTCCATGCCCGACTGCCTGGCGGCGATGGCCTCGAGCGCCGTCGACATGCCGACGATGTCGCCGCCGATGATCTTCACCATCGACACCTCGGCCGGCGTCTCGTAGTGCGGCCCGCGGAACTGGCAGTAGACGCCCTCGTCGAGGCTCGGGTCGATCGAGCGGGCGAGGTCGCGGAGTCGCTTCGAGTAGAGATCGGTGAGATCGACGAAGGTCGCGCCCTCGAGCGGCGAATCGGCCGTCAGGTTGATGTGGTCGCTGATGAGCACCGGGGTGCCCGGCGTCCAGTGCTCCTTGATGCCGCCGGCGCCGTTCGTGAGGATCATCGTGGTCGCTCCGGTCGCGGCCGCCGTGCGCACCGAGTGCACGACGCGGCGCACGCCGTGGTCTTCGTAGTAATGGGTGCGCGCGCCGATGACGAGGGCGCGCTTGCCGCTCGGCAGCAGCACCGAGCGCAGGGTGCCGACGTGGCCCTCGAGCGCGGGCTCGGAGAAGCCCGGAATCTCGGTCGCGGGGATCGTGTGCGTCGTCTCGCCGATGAGATCGGCGGCGCGACGCCAGCCGCTGCCGAGGGTGAGGCCGATGTCGTGACGCTCGACCCCGGTGAGCTCCGCGATGCGGGCGGCCGCGAGCGCCGCGATCTCGAACGGGTCTGCGGCAGGATCGTCAAGCGGGTTGGCAGCGTGCATCGTCCCACTCTAAATGAGCAGCGGATGCCGCGGCGTGCTCCTGCTCGTTTGCCGGCTCGATGCCGACAGCTGACAGAATGTGAGCATGGCCTACGAGTTCGAGCGCACCCAGAGAATTGCCGTCCTCGGCGGCGGACCAGGAGGCTACGAGGCGGCGCTCGCGGGCGCGCAGCTCGGAGCGGAGGTCACGCTCGTCGAACGTGCGGGCGTCGGCGGTTCGGCCGTGCTCACCGATGTCGTGCCGTCGAAGTCCCTCATCGCCACCGCAGAGGCCTCGAACGCTGCGAAGGAGGCCGCCGACCTCGGCGTGCAGTTCTTCGCGAAGGGCGATTCCGACAAGGCCGTGAAGCCGAGCGTCGCGATCAACCTCGCCGCCGTCAACAAGCGCCTGCTCGGCCTCGCCGCCCAGCAGTCGGAAGACATGCGCGGCAACCTCATCGAGGCGGGCGTGAATCTCGTGCAGGGTGAGGGCCGGCTCGACGGGCCCAACGCCGTCATCGTGTCGACCGCGAAGGGCGGCACCGACTTCGACCGCATCGAGGCCGATACGCTCGTGATCTCGGTGGGCAGCTCGCCGCGCGTGCTGCCGACCGCGGTGCCCGACGGCGAGCGCATCCTCACGTGGACCGAGCTCTACCGCCTGCAGCAGGTGCCCGAGCACCTCATCGTGGTCGGCTCCGGCGTCACGGGCGCCGAGTTCGCCTCGGCGTACCGTGCCCTCGGCGCGAAGGTCACGCTCATCTCGAGCCGCGACCAGGTGCTTCCGGGTGAAGATGCCGACGCGGCATCCGTCATCGAGAAGGTCTTCAAGCGCAACGGCATGAAGGTCATGAACAAGTCGCGCGCGGAGTCCGTCGTGCGCGACGGCGACTCGGTCGTCGCGACCCTCACCGACGGACGCGAGGTGCGCGGCAGCCACTGCCTCATGGCGGTCGGTTCGGTGCCCAACACTGCCGACCTCGGCCTCGAAGACGCCGGCGTGCAGGTCGCCGAGAGCGGCCACATCCGCGTGAACCGGGTCGCGCGCACCTCGATGCCCAACATCTACGCCGCGGGTGACTGCACGACCTTCCTGCCGCTCGCCTCGGTGGCCTCGATGCAGGGCCGCACGGCGGTGTTCCACGCGATGGGCGACATCGTGAATCCGCCCGAACTGCGCAACATCACCTCGAACATCTTCACGCAGCCCGAGATCGCCACGGTCGGCTGGACCGAGAAGGAGATCGACGAGGGGGTCGTGCCGGGCGTCGTCTACAAGCTGCCCCTGTCGTCGAACGCGCGGGCGAAGATGATGGGCATCCGCGACGGATTCGTGAAGCTCTTCGCATCGAACGGTTCGGGTGCGATCATCGGCGGTGTCATCGTGGCGCCGAAGGCCTCCGAGCTCATCTTCCCGCTCGCGCTCGCCATCGAGCACCGGCTCACGGTCGACCAGTTCGCCGAGGCGTTCCCGGTCTATCCCTCGCTCAGCGGTTCGTTGACGGATGCCGCGCGGGCCATGCACGTCGTACGCTGAGGGTTGCGGCGCCGCGGGGCGCGCGAATCTCAGGGGGTAGCGATGAACCTGCGAGTGAAATCGGTCGAGTCCTCGATCGCCGACTCCCACGACGAGGAGCGGAGCCTGAAACGCTCGCTCGGCACGTGGGATCTCGCGCTCATGGGCATCGCGGTCGCGGTGGGAGCGGGCATCTTCTCGGTCGGCGCGCAGGCCGCGGCGAACTTCGCCGGGCCGAGCGTCATCCTCTCCTTCGTGCTCGCTGCCGTCACGTGCGGGCTCGCGATCATGTGCTACGCGGAGTTCGCCTCGACCGTGCCGGTCGCCGGAAGCGCCTACACCTTCACCTACGCGACCATGGGGGAGCTGCTCGCCTGGATCATCGGGTGGGACCTCATCCTCGAACTCTTCACCGCGGCCGCGGTGCTCGCGAAGTACTGGGGCGTCTACCTCGGTGAGGCCCTGCTCGCGTTCGGGCTGCCCTTCCCCGCGACCTTCCAGCTCGGCGGCATCGAGGTGAGCTGGCCTGCGTTCCTCATCGTCGCCGTCTTCACGGCGCTGCTCGTTGCCGGCACGAAGCTCACCGCGCGGGTCGGCGCGGTGTTCACGATCATCAAGGTCGCGATCGTCGTCTTCGTGATCGTGGCCGGTTTCTTCTTCGTGAAGGCGGCGAACTTCACGCCGTTCATCCCCGAGTCGGTGCCGACCGAGGGCGGCGCGACGGATGTCTGGACGCAGTCGCTCTTCTCCTGGATGACCGGCGCCGCGCCCGCGCAGTACGGCGTCTTCGGCATGCTCTCGGCGGCAGCGCTCGTCTTCTTCGCGTTCATCGGCTTCGATGTCGTCGCCACGAGCGCCGAGGAGGTGCGCGAGCCGCAGAAGCGACTGCCGCGAGGCATCTTCCTCGGGCTCGCCATCGTCACGTTGCTCTACGTGCTCGTTTCGATCGTCATGACGGGCATGGTCTCGTATCGGGATCTCGCCGCAGAGGAGACGCCGTCGCTCGCGACCGCGTTCCGGCTGGTCGGGCAGGACTGGGCCTCGGCGATCATCTCGCTCGGCGCGCTCGCCGGGCTCACGACGGTGATCATGATCATCCTCCTCGGACTCTCGCGCATCGTGTTCGCCCTCAGCCGCGACGGGCTGCTTCCGAGGTGGCTGTCGAAGACCACCGAGCACACGAAGACGCCCGCACGCGTGCAGATCATCGCGGGCACCCTGGTCGCCTTCGTCGCGGCGTTCACCGACGTCGGCCTCCTCGAGGAGATGATCAACATCGGCACGCTCTCGGCCTTCGTGCTCGTGTCGATCGGCGTCGTGGTGCTCCGCCGCACGCGGCCCGACCTGCCGCGCGGGTTCCGCGTGCCGTGGTCGCCCGTGCTGCCGATCCTCTCGGCCGCACTGTGCGTCTGGCTGATGTTCAACCTGACGACGTTGACGTGGGTGCGCTTCCTGGTGTGGCTCGCGATCGGCATCGTGATCTACCTGCTGTACGGCCGGCGTCGCTCGCGGCTCGGCCTCGAGCAGGTCAGCGAGGTCGAGCTGCCCACCCCGCAAGGCAGCCCCTGACTCCGACCATCTCGACCCGACCCACTCTTTTCAGGAGATTTTCTGGCGGTGACACGACCTTGCCCAGAATTCTCCTGAGAAGGGGGCTGTTTCGTGGGGGTGTTCCTGAGAAGCGCAAACTCGCGGGTGTGCTGGGCGAGTCGTCCTCCCCTGCGGATATCAAGGCCAGGTGTCCACAGATCGGATGTCACGGCGACCGCGCTCCGTCAGCAGGGCTCATGCTCCTGGAATGTCGCGAATTCTCTCCGTACTCACCGCGTTCGACGGGATCGCCACCCGTGATCAGCTGGTCGCCGCAGGAGTACGCGGTCCGGAGATCTCGTTCTCAGTGCGGGCGGGCGAAGTGCGACGCATCCGTCGGGCCCACTACGCGGTGCCGACCGCGCCGGCGGCCGCGGTCGCGGCCGTTCGACTCGGCGGGCGGCTCGGCTGCACGACTGCAGCGCGAAGCTATGGCCTCTGGGACGACGCCGACGGGACCGTCCATGTCTCGTTGCCTGCGAACGCTGCGCGGCTTCGTACCAATCGCGTGCTCGTGCCGTGTGACGAGCCGCTCACGGCGGATCGCAGCACCATCGAACTCACGCTGCACTGGTCCGACGTCGCCGTGTCCTTGCGTGCTCCAGCGGAGTCGTCATGGCGGGTGCCACTCGAACGATCTCTTGGACAGGTCGCGAGATGCCAGGCTCGCGTCGACGTGATCGCGGCGTTCGAATCGGTGGTGCAGACGAAGCAACTCAGTCTGGAGGCGGCGCAGCAGTTGCTCGACGCGACAGCGCCGGAGCGTCTCGCCGGCATCGTGCTCCACGGCGTCGATGGATCAGGCGCCGAGACCCTGCTCGCCGAGACGTTCCGGGCACTCGGAATCCGGTTCGCTCAGCAAGTGCCCTTCGACGGAGTCGGGTTCGTCGACTTCCTCGTTGAGGGCCGGTTGATCGTCGAGGTCGACGGGTACCGTCACCACCGGAACCGCGTCGCGTTCCGCCGCGACCGGGGCCGTGATGCGGTCATGCTCGGGCGCGGCGTTCCGACGTTGCGCATTCCCGCTCAGCAGGTTATCGCCGATCGATTCGCCGCCGTTCGTCTCGTCGTCGAGGCGCTCGCCGCGTTGGCCGCCTGAACCGATCGAGGCACCCGCGCCGGTCGGCTGCCTGCCACGACGCTTCTCAGGAACCGCAAGCCCGAATACCCCACTTCTCAGGAGAAATCCGCCGAATCCGGTCGTGACGAGCGGAAACTTCCTGAGAAAAGTGGGTGGGGAGGGGTCAGGCGTCGTTGATCGCGAGCAGCAGGTGCCCGCTCGAGACCGTGGATCCGGCCTCGGCGTTGACGGAGCCGATGACGCCGTCTTTGTGGGCGAGGATCGGCTGCTCCATCTTCATCGCCTCGAGCACGAGCACGAGATCGCCCTTGACGACCTTGTCGCCCTCGGCGACGGCGACCTTCACGATGGTCGCCTGCATCGGCGCCTTCACGGCGTCGCCCGTGCCGGTGTCGACGGCGTGCGAAGCAGCGCGGCGACGAGGAGCGGCGCCGGCCGTGTGCGCTGCCGCGGGCCCGCCCGCGAGTCGCTTCGGCAGCGTGACCTCGACGCGGCGGCCCGCGACCTCGACGACGACGTTCGTGCGTTCGGCGGGGCCGGCGGAATCGGCGAGTTCGCCCGACCACGGCTCGAGCCGGTTGTCGTACTCGGTCTCGATCCAGCGCGTGTAGATGGAGAAGGGCCGGTCGTCGGCGGGCGCGAACGCCTGATTGTTCACGATGTCGCGGTGGAACGGGAGCACGGTGGGCAGGCCGGCGACCTCGAACTCCTCGAGGGCACGGCGAGCGCGCTCGAGCGCGTCCTTGCGGTCGCGACCGGTGACGATGAGCTTGGCGAGCAGCGAGTCGAACGCGCCCGAGATCTCGTCGCCCGAGGTGACGCCGGAGTCGATGCGAACGCCGGGGCCACCCGGGAAGCGCAATTGGTGCACGGGGCCGGGTGCGGGCAGGAAGCCGCGGCCGGGGTCTTCGCCGTTGATGCGGAACTCGATCGAGTGGCCGGTCGTCTCGGGGTCGGCGTAGTCGAGCACGCCGCCCTCGGCGAGGCGGAACTGCTCGCGCACGAGGTCGATGCCGGTGACCTCTTCGGAGACCGGGTGCTCGACCTGGAGGCGCGTGTTGACCTCGAGGAAGGAGACGGTGCCGTCTTGCCCGATGAGGAACTCGCAGGTGCCGGCGCCGACGTAGCCGACCTCCTTCAGGATGGCTTTCGACGCTGAGTAGAGCGCGGTCGTCTGCGCCTCGGTGAGGAACGGCGCCGGCGCCTCCTCGACGAGTTTCTGGTGCCGACGCTGCAGCGAGCAGTCGCGCGTCGAGACGACGACGACGTTGCCGTGCGCGTCGGCGAGGCACTGGGTCTCGACGTGGCGCGGCTTGTCGAGGTACTTCTCGACGAAGCACTCCCCGCGGCCGAACGCGGCCACCGCCTCGCGAGTCGCCGAATCGAAGAGCTCGGGCACCTCTTCGCGGGTGCGGGCGACCTTCAGGCCCCGGCCGCCGCCGCCGAACGCCGCCTTGATGGCCACGGGCAGGCCGTGCACATCGACGAAGTCGAGCACCTCCGAGGCATCTGCAACGGGGTTGAGGGTGCCGGGTGCGAGCGGGGCACCGACCTTCTCGGCGACGTGGCGCGCGGAGACCTTGTCGCCGAGTCGCTCGATGGCCTCGGGCGAAGGGCCGATCCAGATGAGACCCGCGGCGATGACGGCGCGGGCGAAGTCGGGGTTCTCGGCGAGGAAGCCGTAGCCCGGGTGCACGGCGTCGGCGCCCGAGCGGCGGGCCACCGAGAGGAGCTTGTCGATCACGAGGTAGGTGTCGGCGCTCGTGGCGCCGTCGAGGGCGTAGGCCTCGTCGGCGAGCTTCACGTGCCGGGCGTCGCGGTCCTGGTCGGCGTAGACGGCGACGGAGCCGAGACCGGCGTCACGAGCGGCCCGGATGACGCGGACGGCGATCTCGCCACGGTTGGCGATGAGGACCTTGGAGATGCGCGGCATAATGCTCAAGCCTATTGGGCTGGGCGTTCGGCTCTTTGGGCGCCTTCCACAAAAAGAGCGGATGTCTCTTGCGGGCATCGACAATCGATGTGCGGGCTCATTCGGTGGCGGGCGAGCGATTCCAGAGCGACGGCCACGCGACGCCGAGTTCGCGCACGAGGTCGCGCAGTGTCGAGAGCGAGAGGCCCACGACCGTCGACGGGTCGCCCTCGACGCGCCGGATGAACGGTCCGCCGAGGCTGTCGATCGTGAACGCGCCGGCCACGAGCAGCGGTTCGCCCGTGGCGATGTAGGCGTCGATCTCGACCTCGTCGAGGGCCGCGAAGTGCACGGTCGCGACATCAGCCCGCCCGACTGCCGCGTTCGGTCGCCCGCCGCGGTGGTCGATGAGCCAGTGCCCCGACCAGAGCTCGCCGTGGCCGCCGTTCTGGGCGAGCCAGCGCTGCCTCGCGACGTCGGGACGGTGCGGCTTTCCGTGGATCTGCCCGCCGGTCAGGAACGCGGAGTCGCCCCCGAGGATGAGGCCGTCGACGGGCGCGCCGCCGATCGTGGCACCGACGAGCGCCTCGGCCTTCGCCTGCGCGAGCACCTGTACCATGTCGCGCGCGGCGAGCGGGCCGGATCCCGCCTCGTGCGCCGCGACGACCGCATCTTCATCGACCCCCGGAGGCGCTGCGGTGGGTTCGATTCCGGCCGCGCGAAGGGTCTGCAATCGGGCGGGCGACGTCGAGGCGAGGTAGAGGCGCATGCGTCCATCCTGCCCGGCCTCGCTGCGCTGTGGAATGCTCGATGCATGCCAGAGAACCGACGCCCACGTCGAAGCGGCGGGCGCAAGCCTCCGCGATCACCGCGCCCGTCTCCGAAGCCGCCCGCCACCGACGGGCCGGTGATCGAGCTCGAGATCGAGCGCGTCGCGCACGGCGGCGTCTTCGTCGCCCGCCATGACGGGCGTGTCGTGTTCGTGGCCGACGCGATCCCCGGCGAGCGGGTCGCAGCACGGGTCAGCGACCAGGGCAAGGAGAGGTTCTGGCGAGCGGAGACCGTCGAGGTGCTCGAGGCCTCGCCCGACCGCCGCGAGCACGTGTGGTCCGAGGCATCCGTCGACCGGGCGCCTGAGCGCCGCGCCGGCGGCGCGGAGTTCGGGCACATCCGCATCGAGCGGCAGCGCGAGCTGAAGGGCGAGGTACTGCGTGAGGCGCTCTCCCGCATGGCGGGTCTCGAGGTCGCGGTCGAGGTCGCGCCGGTCGACCCGGCGCTCGCGCCGGGGGCATCGCTCGACGACGGCACCGGATGGCGCACCCGCATGCGCCTCCACGTCGGCGCCGACGGGCGGGTGGGACCGTATGCGGCGCGGAGTCACACGATCGTCCCGGTGGCATCCGTGCCACTCGCCGTTCCCGAGCTGGCCGCCCTGTCGCCGCTCGACGACCGGTTCCCCGGCGCCTCGGCGATCGATCTGGTGGCGCCGAGCGTCGGTGATCCGGCGATCGTCATGGCCTCGGTCGAGCGGATGCCGCGTGGCGTGCGCCCGACGATCGAGGAACGCGTCGGCGACCGCACGTTCCGGCTCGACCGCGACGGATTCTGGCAGGTGCACCGCGGGGCGGCGGCGACGCTCACCCGCGCGGTGCAGGAGCTCATCGACGGCGACCTCTTCGACCCGCGGGCGGCGAACCACGACCTCTACGGCGGCGTGGGGCTGCTCGCCGCTGCCGTCGGCGACCGCTTCGGCGAGACCGTGCGCATCACGACGGTCGAGTCCGATGCGCGGGCGACCGAGCACGCCGGAGCGAACCTCGCCGAATGGCTCGGTGCCCGCGCCGTGACGGCTCGCGTCGACCGGTACCTCGCGGAGCTCCTGTCCGACGGTGCCGCAGAACGGGCCGGCCTCCGCGACGCCACGATCGTGCTCGACCCGCCGCGCGCGGGCGCCGGGCGCGAGGTCGTCGAGCGACTCGCAGAGCTGCGACCGCGCCAGCTCGTGTACGTCGCGTGCGACCCCGTCGCCTTCGCCCGCGATGTCGGCCTCTTCCGCGAACGCGGCTACGAACTCGACGCGTTGCGCGCGGTCGACCTGTTCCCGAACACGCACCACGTCGAGGCGGTCGCCCGGCTCCGCGCTATCGTGTGATCGAGGAAGAGGGGGACGTCGTGGCCGGAGCGCCCACACCAGCAGCGGATTCCGCGGCGACCATCGCGATCGTCGACGACCACGAGGCCGTGCGACTCGGGTTGCGCGCGGCATGTCGAGACGCCGGGTACGAGGTCGTGGTCGATGCCGCGAGCGTGCCCGAACTGCTCGATCGTCTCGCTGGGCGCACTTGCGACGTCGTCGTGCTCGATCTGTCGCTCGGCGACGGCTCGTCGGTGACCGAGAACGTGCACGCCGTGCTCGCGACGGGCAGCGCCGTGCTCGTGCACAGCATCGCCGACCGTGTCGCGGCGGTGCGCGAATCGCTCGCGGCGGGGGCGGCGGGCGTGATTCCGAAGTCCGCGCCGACGGCAGCGGTGATCGCCGCGATCGCCACGGTGGCGCGGGGCGAGGCACTCAACAACGTCGAGTGGGCGAGTGCGATCGAGGCCGATAGCGACTTCGCGAGGGCCCAGCTCGGGCGGCGCGAACACGACGTGCTGCACCTCTATGCCTCGGGGCTGCCGTTGAAGCTCGTCGCCCTTCAGCTCGGCATCGCCCACTCGACCGCGCGCGAGTACCTCGACCGCATCCGCGCGAAGTACATCGAGGTGGGCCGTCCGGCCCCGACGAAGGTCGACCTGTTGCGCCGGGCGGTCGAGGACGGGATCCTCCCCGGCCTCGACGATGGCGGAGATGCCCGCCGTTGACTGGCGGGTGACGCGCATCGCGCGTCGCCGCTCCCCGGTGACCCGCGCGCAGGTCGAGACCGTGACGGGCCGCGCGCTCGGCCTCGTCGGCCTCGTCTTCGGAGCGCAGACCGTGCCGATGGCGCTCGAACAGGCCGACGCACTCGTACCCGGGGCCGGTATCGCCCTCATGGCCGTGCTCTACGGCGCGATCGTCGCCCTCGCTGTTGCGACCGTGACGAAGATCGCGGTGCGCACCGCGTGTTTCGCCTTCGCCGCGCTCTATGCGCTCGCGCTCGTCGCGTGGCCGTTCCTCGTCGAGAACCCGGCGGCACTCGACGGCGGTGCTCCGTGGCTCTACTACCTCTGCACGGTTGCGACCACCGCCGCCGTCGTGGCGATGCCGCCGATCTGGGCGGCCGTGTACACGGTCGTCGTGCCTGCCATCTACGGCGCGGTCCGGCTCCTCCCTGCCGGCGGCGACGCAGGGCCGTTGCTCTCGGTGCTCGACGCCCTGTACTCGGTCGTGCTCGGCGGGGTCGTGCTCGTGATCGTCACGATGCTGCGCCAGGCGGCGAAGGCCGTCGACTCGGCGCAGGAGGCCGCGCTCGATCGATACGACGTCGCTGCGCGCCTGCACGCGAACGAGATCGAGCGGGTCAAGGTCGACGCGCTCGTGCACGACAGCGTGCTGACCACACTGCTCACCGCCGCCGTCGCGACATCGCCGGATCAGCAGGAGCTCGCTGCGCGCATGGCGCGCGATGCCGTGCGACGACTCGACGAGGCCGGGGCGACCGGTCCGCGCGCACTCGACCGGGTGGCGCTTCCGGTGCTGGTGCGGCGGCTGCGCGCCGCCCTCACGACGTTCAACACGCCGTTCACCGTGCGAACCGTCAACGCCGGCGGCGTCGAGCTGCCCGTCGAGGCCGTCGAGGCGTTGTACGCGGCCGCGGTGCAGGCGATGGTCAACAGCCTGCAGCACGCCGACGAACCGCCCCTGTCGACGAGACGCGAACTCCGCATCCGGGGCGTGCGCGCGGGCGGCTGCGTCATCGAGGTCGCCGACAACGGGTGCGGCTTCGATCTCGCGCGGGTGCCGGAAGGGCGCCTCGGCCTCCGCATCTCGATCGCGGAGCGCATGGCGAATGCGGGAGGGGCGGCGCGGATCGAGTCTCGCATCGGGCACGGTACGACCGTGACTCTCGCCTGGCCGCAGGGGGCGGGAGGCAGCGCATGATCTCGATTCCCCGCTGGCTTCTGCTCGTACTCGGGGCCCTGTTCTCGGCTTACCACGTGGTGCTCGGCATCTACTCGCTGGGCCGCGCCGCTTCGCCGTGGCCGGCCGTCGTGGCCCTCCTGCTCTACTCGACGGCCACCGTGCTCAGCCTCTGGCCGACCACGCGCCTGCGGATGCCGGAATGGCTCGCCGCGTTCGACCTCGCCGTCTCGATCGTGCTGCCGCTCCTCGTGACGAGCCAGCTCGACCCGGACGCCGAGAACGGGTACGCGACCTGGTACGTCGCCGCGGTGGGCACGCTCATGACGATCACGGCGGCTCGTCGGCAGCTGACGGCCGCCTGGCTCGGCGTCGCCGTCCTCGCGGTGCAGAGCGTCGTGTGGGCCGGCCCGCTCGCCCTCGGCGGCCTCGGGGTGATCGGAAGCATCGTCTGGGTCGGGATCGCCCACATGCTGACGACCGCTCTGGCGGGCGCTTCGCGCGAGACCCGGCGCTACGCGCAGGCCGAGCGGGAGGCCGCAGCCTGGCAGGCCGCCCAGGACGCGCACCTGTTCGAGGGGCGCATGCGCCTCGCCTCGACGAACCGGCTCGCCGCGCCGATGCTCCGACGCATCGTGGATCGTGGCGGCGCGCTCAGCGAGGCGCAACGTGACGAGTGCCGCACACTCGAGGCGGCCATCCGCGACGAGATCCGCGGGCGGATGCTGCTGACCGACGCCGTGCGCTTCGAGGTGCAGCGCGCTCGCGCCCGCGGCATCACGGTCACACTGCTCGACGAGGGCGGCATCGACGACCTCGACGAGGCGGAGCGCGACCGGGTGCTGTCCCGACTCGCGGATGCCGTCGCGGGATCGACCGCCGATCGCATCATCGTCCGCACCGCGGCCGAGGCTTCGCCCATCGCGGTCACCGTCGTCGGGCTTCGCGAGACGGAGGCGTCGACATCCGACTCCGACGAGGCCGAGGTCGACCTGTGGCTGGAGATCCCGCGCCGGCCCGAAGCCCGGCCTGAAGCCCGGACATGAAGCCCGGCCCGAAGCCCGGACATGAAGGTGGGGGGCCGATCTGAGATCGACCCCCCATCAAGCCCGAGTCACGGCGACAACCCGAATGTCACCCTGACTCGCCCCCAATCGTCAGCGGTTACCCGACCGGTGACGACGGCGACTCCAGTGGAGCCTGCACTGACAATACTGAGGCACGTCGAACGCATCGACCAGTCAGCATTTCGGGGGACACGTTCGGGGGACACGCTCGCGAGCGAACGGTTCAGCGACCGTGGCGCACCCAACGACCGGGTCCGACGACGACCGGCCCGCGCAGTGCACCGTCGCTGCGCACCCAGGCGCTCCGACCGGGTTCGGCGACGGATGCCGCTGCCGACGACTCCTCGTCGAGGGCCGCGAGCAGCACGGCGGTGACCGCAGCGGCGTCTTCGGGGGTGACCGCCCGGGTCTCGAACCGCAGTGCGGCAGCGCGTTCGTCGATGTCGTCGTTCATCTCGAGCCCCTAGAGCGGGATGTTCCCGTGCTTCTTGGCCGGCAGGCTCGCGCGTTTCGTGCGGAGCGCCCGGAGCGCCTTCACGACGGCGACGCGGGTCGCCGCCGGCTCGATCACGCCGTCGAGTTCGCCGCGTTCGGCGGCGAGGAACGGTGAGGCCACGTTGTAGGTGTACTCGTTCGCGAGCCTCGTGCGAACGGCCGCGACGTCTTCACCGGCGCTCTCTGCTGCCTTGATCTCGGCACGGTAGAGGATGTTCACGGCTCCCTGCCCGCCCATGACCGCGATCTCGGCGGTCGGCCAGGCGAGGTTGATGTCGGCGCCGAGCTGCTTCGAGCCCATCACGATGTACGCGCCGCCGTAGGCCTTGCGCGTGATGACGGTGACGAGCGGCACCGTCGCCTCGGCGTAGGCGTAGAGCAGCTTCGCTCCGCGTCGGATGACCCCGGTCCACTCCTGCTCGGTGCCCGGGAGGTAGCCGGGCACGTCGACGAGGGTCAGGATCGGAATCGAGAAGGCGTCGCAGAACCGTACGAAGCGGCTGGCCTTCTCGCCCGCCGCGATGTTCAGCGTGCCGGCCATCTGGCTCGGCTGGTTCGCGATGATGCCGATCGAACGCCCGTCGACGCGGGCGAATCCCACGACGATGTTCGGGGCGAACAGCGGCTGCACCTCGAGGAAGTCGCCGTGGTCGACGATGCCTTCGATGACCGAGTGCATGTCGTAGGGCTGGTTCGGCGAATCGGGGATGATGGTGTTCAGCCGGCGGTCGTCGTCGGTGATCTCGAGTTCGGGCTCGGCGTCGTACACCGGAGCATCCGTCATGTTGTTGTCGGGAAGGAACGAGACGAGGGTGCGCGCGTAGTCGAGCGCGTCGGACTCGTCGCTCGCCAGGTAGTGGGCGACGCCCGAGACCGAGTTGTGGGTGAGCGCGCCGCCGAGTTCCTCCATGCCGACGTCTTCGCCGGTCACGGTCTTGATGACGTCGGGGCCGGTCACGAACATCTGGCTCGTCTTGTCGACCATGATCACGAAGTCGGTGAGTGCGGGTGAGTACACCGCGCCGCCCGCGGCCGGTCCGCAGACGATCGAGATCTGCGGGATGACACCGGAGGCCGCGGTGTTGCGCCGGAAGATCTCGCCGTACTTTCCGAGCGCCACCACGCCCTCCTGGATGCGGGCCCCGCCCGAGTCGAGGATGCCGATGATCGGCACGCCGGTCTTCAGGGCGAGCTCCATGACCTTGATGATCTTCTCGCCCGCGACCTCGCCGAGCGAGCCGCCGAAGATCGTGAAGTCCTGCGAGTACACGGCCACCTGGCGGCCGTGGATGGTGCCGGTGCCCGTGACCACGGCGTCGCCGTAGGGGCGCTTGGCGTCCATGCCGAACGCGTGGGTGCGGTGCCGGACGAATTCATCGAGTTCGACGAACGAGCCGGGGTCGAGGAGTTCGGCGATGCGTTCGCGCGCCGTCATCTTGCCTTTGGCGTGCTGCTTCTCGATCGCCGCCTCGCCCGACGCCGTCACCGCTTCGTGGTAGCGCAGCTTGAGGTCGGCGAGCTTGCCGGCGGTCGTGGAGAGGTCGGGGCCGTCAGTCGCTTCGGTCACGCCGTTCACTCTACCGCTGAGCGGTTGGCCCACTTCCTTGACGGATTCCTACAACTTTGCTCTCTGGGCATGTCGAATGGAGCCGAGCCCTCCTGTGATCGCTGGGTAGGGTGATGCTCATGGATTGGGAGCATTCGCGCGCGGCCGTGCCGCGGTTCGAGTTCCGCGACGAGGTCGGGTCGACCAACGACGAGCTCCGCGTGGCCGCGAGCGGGCCGGATGCCGCGGAGTGGGGTCATGGCGCGGTGCTCGTCACCGACAACCAGACGAGCGGCCGCGGGCGTCTCGGCCGGGTGTGGCTCGCGCCGACGGGCAAGACCCTCGCGATCTCGGTGCTGCTCCGACCCGAGCTCGAGGGCGGTGCGCCACTGCCCGCCGACGCCTACGGCTGGATCCCCCTCATCGCGGGCGCCGCGATGACCGAGGCGGTGCGCCGTGCCGTCGAGCCGCACCTCGGTTCGCGCATCGAGCCGGAAGAAGAGCGCGAGCCCGCGACCTCCGCCCGCCGCAGCCGGCGCGCTCGTGCCGATGAGGCCGAAGCGCTCGACGAGAGCGGCGGTGTCGTCGTCGAGCTCAAGTGGCCGAACGACGTGCTCGTCTCCGGTTTCAAGATCTGCGGCATCCTGTCGGAGCTGCTGCCGCCCTCGCCCGGCTCGGCGGATTCGACGGATCCGGCAGGCGCCGGCGCCGTGATCGTGGGCGCCGGGCTCAACCTGACGCTCGACGAGCACGACCTGCCGACGCTGGCCTCGACATCGCTGCTGCTCGTGACCGGAGCACAGCCCGACGCCGACGCGGTGCTCGCCGATTACCTCAACACCTTCCTCGAGATGTTCGATGCCTTCACCCGGGCCGGCGCGGATGCCGCGGCGAGCGGCATCGCGGCCAGGGTCACCGCGCTCTGCGTCACGATCGGCAGCGAGGTTCGCGTCGAACTTCCTGGCGACCGCGAGCTTCTCGGGCGCGCCGATCGGCTCGAGCGCGACGGCCGACTCGTCGTGATCGACCGTGAGAACGGCGAGCCGTGGACTGTCGCCGCCGGAGACGTCACCCACCTGCGGTATTAATGGGCGTATGAGGCCTGCCGCGACACCCGAAGCGACCGTGCCGCCGGCGCAGCCGCCGGAGCGCGTCGTGGCGCGCCTGCGACGAAGCGCCCGTGGGCTGACGGTGCCCGCGATCCTCGTCATCGTGCTCGCCGGGGCCGCGGCATACGGCGTCGGCATCGCACCCGAACTCTGGCAGGACCTCGCGATCGTCGGCGGGGCCGTGCTCGTCGCGCTGCTCGGGTCGTTCCTGCCCTTCCTCGCCTGGCTCACCCGGCGCACCACGATCACGACCCGGCGCATCATCGTGCGCAGCGGCATCTTCGTGCGCGTACGGCAGGAGTTGCTGCACAGCCGGGGCTACGACGTGACGGTCCGCCGCACGTGGTGGCAGAGCGCGTTCGGCTCGGGCGACGTGCGGATCAACACCGGCCACGAGAAGCCGTTCGTGCTGAAGAACGTGCCGAAGCCCGAGCTGGTGCAGGGTGCACTGCAGGAGCTCATGGGCGAGGAGCATTCCCGCGTCGCCGAACGCCGTCGCGCCGAGCAGTCCATGATCGAGGGCGACACCGTGGCGTGGGGCGGTCGCTGAATCTGAGCGATCGTTCAGCGGGATGCCTCCAAACGACGTAACGTTGAGAGGTGGTCTCGTGTTGCCCGAGCGCGAGCCGCGCGATGAAGGGTTCCTCTTGGCCGACGAATGCAAACACGGTTTCGATGACGGCCTCTGCGCCATCTGCTTCCCCCCGCCGGAACCGGAGGCGAAGGCCGCGCCTGCTCCGGCCTCCCGCTCCACGCGGGCCTCGACGACGAAGGGCAGACGCGCGCCCGCGCGAGTGCCGGGCGCCTCACGGCCGTCGATCGCATCCGGCGCACCTCGCCTCGACGTGAAGGCGATGCGCATCTACCACGTCACGCACATCGACAACCTGCCCGCCATCCTCGACGCCGGCGCACTGCTCGCAGACACCGCGGGCGCCGCACCCGTCGTCGACCTCGCAGCCCCTCACGCCCGCGAGTACCGTCGCGGTGCCGGGGTCGCAGGCACCGACGCGGTCATCGCCGACTACGTGCCGTTCCTGCTCACGACCGACGCTCACGTCTGGGACGCGGTGCGCACGGCGACGCCCGACCCGCGTCTCGGCGACGAGGCCGTGAAGCGCGCTCCCGCCGACTTCGTCATCTTCGTGACCTCGCTCACGAGCGCGCAGTCCGGCAACGCGGAGGTTGCCGGCGCCATCGTCGTGAGCGAAGCGGATGCCGCGGTCACCGGTGCCGAGCTCGCGACCGAGTGGTCCGACGTCCAGCGCCTGCTGCAGCGTCTCCACCGCGATGACGATGGTGGCGGGCTCGACGGCGCGGAGCTGCTCGTGCGGGAGTGCCTCCCGCTCGACGACGTGGCGCTCATCGCGGTCGCCAACGATCCGGTTCGCGATCGGGTTCGCGCCCAGCTCGCCGGAGCCGGCGTGCGTGCTCGCGTCGCCGTGTACCCGCCCTGGTTCCAGCCCACCGCCGCGTCGGCGTAACGCCGCCTCAGGGGGCGGGCGCCCGCTCGCCCTCGGGCTCCTCGAACAGCGTTCGCTGCGCTTCCTCGACGCGCGCGAGGTTCGAGAGCCCGTCGGCACGGTGATGCCCGAAGACCCAGTACCGGTAGAGCACGAACCGGAACGCCGTGCCGAGCGCCAGGCCGACCACGTTCGTCGCGATGTTGTCGGCCACGAGGCTCGTGTAGCCGAGCCAGTGGTGGCTGACCCAGAGGCATCCGAGTGCGATCGCCATGCCGCCGAGCGACACGATCGCATACTCGACGAACTCGCGCAGGTAGTTGCGGCGACGGTGCCTGCGAAAGGTCCAGTACCGGTTTCCCAGCCAATTGAAGACGATGGCGACGCTCGTCGAGATCGTCTTCGCCCCGATCGCCGACTGCGCCCAGTGCCCTTCGCCGAAGACCCCGAGGCGCAGCAGGTTGAAGAGCGTCACGTCGATCACGAGGCCGATGAGGCCGACGATGCCGAACTTGACCGCGTAGGCGAGCAGGCCGTTCCAGAGCCGGGAGATGGCGCTCGCGAGGCGGGTGGGCACCGGCACATCCTATGCCGTCGGGCGCGCCTAGACTGAATACGGCGCCCGTGCAGGCGCCGACGGCGGTGGTGAACGAAGGGCATGGCGTGCGGGTCGGAGTGATCGGTGGAGGACAACTGGCCCGGATGATGATCCCCGCGGCGATCGAACTCGGAGTCGATCTCCGTGTACTCGCCGAGGCAGAGGGCATGGCCGCGGCGATCGCGGCCGATCGAGTCGGCGACTACACCGACACCGCCACGGTGCTCGCCTTCGCGCGTGGGGTCGACGTCGTCACCTTCGACCACGAGCACGTGCCGCAAGACGTGCTGCGGGCACTCGTCGACGCCGGTGTGCGCGTGCACCCAGGGCCCGATGCACTGCGCTTCGCGCAAGACAAGCTCGTGATGCGCGAACGGCTCTCAGAGCTGGGGCTCCCGGTTCCCGACTGGGCCCGCGTCCAGACGACCGCCGAGCTCGACGACTTCATCGCCGGCCACGGCGGAACGGCCGTCGTGAAGACGCCGCGCGGCGGCTACGACGGCAAGGGCGTGCGCGTCGTGCGACGTGCAGCCGAGGTTTCAGAATGGTTCACGACCATCGCCGAAGACGGGGGCGACGGCGCACTCCTCGTCGAGGAGCTCGTCGACTTCCGCCGCGAGCTCGCGCAGCTCGTCGCCCGTCGCCCGTCGGGCGAGGTCGCGACGTGGCCGCTCGTGGAGACCGTGCAGGTCGGCGGCGTCTGCAGCGAGGTCATCGCGCCAGCCCCGCGGTCGGCGGGCAGGCTCGCGGATGTCGCTGCCGACGTCGCGATCACGATCGCCGAGGGCCTCGGGGTCACGGGAGTGCTCGCCGTCGAGCTCTTCGAGACGAGCGACGAGCGCATCCTCGTCAACGAACTCGCGATGCGACCGCACAACAGCGGCCACTGGTCGATGGACGGATCGACGACCGGGCAGTTCGAGCAGCACTTGCGAGCCGTGCTCGACCTGCCGCTCGGCGCGACCGGCAGCCGTGACGAATGGTCGGTCATGGTCAACGTGCTCGGCGGGCCGGCCGAGGGTTCCCTCACCGACCGGTACGGCGAGGCACTCGCCGCGCACCCCACCGCGAAGATGCACAACTACGGCAAGGCGCCGCGACCCGGACGCAAGATCGGGCATGTCACCGTGTCGGGCGACGACCTCGACGCGGTCGTCTACGAGGCTCGCGCGGCGGCGGCGTTCTTCCAGGATTGACGCGCGCGGCATCGGCCGCGTGCCCTGCGGTCATCTCACAGCACCCGGCCCTACACTCGTTCAAGTGACTGAGACGAACACCACACCCCTCGTCGGCGTCGTGATGGGATCCGACTCCGACTGGAACGTGATGCGCGAGGCATCCGCCCTGCTCGACGAATTCGGCATCGCGCACGAGGTCGAGGTCGTCTCGGCGCACCGCACACCCGAGAAGATGATCGCCTACGGCAAGCAGGCCGCCGCGCGCGGACTCAAGGTCATCATCGCCGGCGCGGGCGGCGCCGCGCACCTGCCCGGCATGCTCGCGTCGGTCACGACGCTGCCCGTCGTCGGCGTGCCCGTGCCGCTGTCGCGACTCGACGGGCTCGACTCGCTGCTCTCGATCGTGCAGATGCCCGCCGGCGTGCCCGTCGCGACCGTCTCCATCGGCGGCGCGAAGAACGCCGGACTCATCGCGGTGAAGATCCTCGCGACGGCCGACGATGCGCTCGGCGTCGCGCTCGCCGACTACGCGGCCGACCTCGCCGACCTCGTCGAGCAGAAGAACGAACGGTTGAAGCAGTCCAGATGACGTTCGCCGCCAGCCCGATCCGCTACCCGGACATCGCCTCGCGCACGGTCATGACCCGCCGTGCGTGGTGGCTCGTCGTGCTGAACTTCCTGATCCCCGGCGCGCCGCAGGTGCTCGCCGGCAGCCGCAGGCTCGGCCGCTTCGGCCTCGGTGCCACGCTCGTGCTGTGGACGCTCGCGATCGTCGCCATCGTCGTCTGGTTCCTCTGGCCCGCAACCCTCTACACGGTGTTCTCGACCTCGATCTCGCTCTGGATCGTCGCCGCGGTGCTCGCGTTCTACGCGGTGCTCTGGGTGATCCTGACCTTCGACACGCTGCGCCTCGTGCGGCTCGTGAAGACGGCGCCCTCGGCCCGGGTGTGGGTCGCGGCGTTCACGGTGCTCATCATGGCGGGGCTCTCCGGCACCGCCGCCTACGGTGCCTACTTCGCGACCACGGCGAGCGGGTTCATCTCCTCGGTGTTCGTTGCCGCCCCGTCGAAAGAGCCTGTCGACGGCAAGTACAACTTCCTGCTGCTCGGCGGCGACGCCGGACCCGACCGTGACGGCCTGCGACCCGACAGCATCACCGTCGTGAGTGTCGATGTCGAGACCGGGCGGGCCGTGACGATCGGGCTGCCGCGCAACATGGAGGACGTGCCGTTCCCCGAGGGCAGCCCCCTCGCCGAGCTCTATCCCGAAGGGTACGGGTCGATCGACGGCTGCGAGGTCGATGTCTGCATGCTCAACTCGATCTACACCGAGGTCGAGCTGATGAGCCCCGAGATGTACCCCGACGCCGTCGCACAGGGCAGCGAGCCCGGCATCGAGGCGATGCGCGACGCGGCCGAGGGCATCACCGGACTCGAGATCCAGTACTACGCGCTCATCGACATGGCCGGATTCGAGCAGATGATCGACGCCCTCGGCGGCGTGACCGTCACCGTGCCCGAAGACGTGCCGATCCACGCCGACGAGACCTTCACGACCGTCGCCGAGTGGATTCCGGCGGGGGAGCAGCACCTCGACGGCTACCACGCCCTCTGGTACGCGCGCTCGCGCCACGGCACGAGCGACTACGACCGCATGGCCCGCCAGCGCCAGATTCAGGAGGCCGTGCTCGCGCAGTTCAATCCCGCGAACGTGCTCGCCAAGTTCCAGGAGATCGCGGCGGCCGGCTCCCAGGTCGTGAAGACGGATGTCCCGCAGGGCAGCCTCGGCTACTTCGTCGACCTCGCCGGCAAGACGAAGGAACTGCCGATCATCGACGTCGAACTCGTGCCCGAGAACGATGTCGACCCTGAAGATCCCGACTACGAGTACATCCGTCAGCTCGTGCAGCAGTCGGTGTACCCGCCCTCGCCCGAGCCGACCGAAGAATGACGGTTCGCTGACGCCCGGCGAGTGAACCCGGCTCAGAGGTCGGCGTGCAGTTGCCAGACGCGTTCGGCGGAATCCCGCCAGCTGAAGGCACGGCTGCGGTCGCTGCCGGCGATCGCGAGCCGCTCGGCGAGCCGGGCGTCGGTGACGATCGAGGTGATCGCGGCGGCGAGTCGATCGCCGTAGCCGTCGCCGACCCCGACCGGCACGGCGAGACCCGCACCGGCCGAGACCTCGAGGTGCGCCGCGGCATCCGAGTGGATGACCGGTGTCGCGAGGCTGAACGCCTCGATGATCGCGGTGCCCGAGCCTTCGTCGTGGCTCGGCGCGATGAATGCGGTGGCACCGGCGAGCACCACCGCGAGGTCGGGGGCGTCCAGCTCGTCGAGGCGAGTGATCCGGTTGGGGGCGATCCCGGATTCCTCGGCGACCGTGACGAGATGCTGGTCACCCCAGCTCTCGGGGCCGAGCACGACGATGGGGATCTCGGGCACCCCGCGCCGGCCGAGTGCGGCGAGCACGTCGGCGAGCCCCTTCCGCGGTTCGAGCGTGCCGGGCACGGCGAGGTACTCCGGCGGCAGGCCGAGCCGAGCCGCGCGGATCGGTGCGTCGGCGCCGATCGTGAGTCCGTCGCGCGGCGCCGTGCCGATGACGCGGACGCGGTCGCCGAAGTCGGCGATGTCGGCGAGCCGTTCGGCGAGCGCGTGGGTGGGCACGACGATCGCATCGGCGTGCCGGCGCGCCCGCTTCAGCATGCCCTTCTGCCACGCGACGGTGGTTGTGCTGAGCGCCTCGGGGTGCGTCCACGCCAGCACGTCGTGCACGGTGACGACCACCTGGCTGCCGTCGACGGTGCGGTCGTGCTTGCGCAGCGGGGCGAACAGGCTGGGCGCGTGGATCATGCCGGGGCCCGGCGAGGTCGTGAGTCCGAGCTGCCATGCTCCGGCGAGCTCGCGGCGGGCCAGGGTCGTCTTGTACAGGCCGGCGAGCCCGGGGATCTCGGCGAGCACGCGATCGTGGTCATCGGGCGGCGACGCCGAGATGATGCCCTCGACCTCGCAGTCACGGGGCGTCGCCGCGACGATCGCCTGCGCGAGGTCGTGGGTGTACCGGCCGAGCGGGCCGGGCACCGGTGCGACGATCTGGTCGAGGATGACGCGGAGGGTCGTCGTCACACTGGGTCCTTCCACCGTGCAGGTCAACACGCAAGTCAGCGCGGGGGTCGACGCGCGGGGTCCGCAACCATGTTATCCGCCGTGAAGCGGAGAGCGTCCCCCTTATACTGTGTGGCAGATGCCTGAACCGGCAACGTGAAAGACATGGGGAACAGCACTGATGGCGTTCGATGGGGCGGTCGGCGTCATTCCATTCTCGCGGCCGCACCCGGCGCCCGCGTCGCTCGAGAACCTGCGGTCCGTGCTCGAATCGGATCACGCGCACGGCGACGGCCCGTTCACGATGGCAGCCAGCGAGCGGCTCCGGGCGATCACCGGTGGCGGCGAGGTGCTGCTGACGACGTCGGGCACGCACGCCCTCGAGATGGCGAGTCGCCTGCTCGACCTCACGCCCGACGACGAGGTCATCCTGCCGAGCTTCACGTTCTCGTCGGCCGCGGCGGCGGTGGCGATGACCGGCGCCCGCATCGTCTTCGTCGACATCGACGCCGCGACCGGCAACATCGACCCGGCACAGGTCGCCGAAGCCGTGACACCCAGAACCCGGGCCATCTCGGTCATGCACTACGGCGGCCAGCCCGTCGACATGGCAGCGATCACGACGATCGCCGCTCACCACGGGCTTCCGGTCATCGAGGACAACGCCCACGGGCTCGGCGTCGTCACCGACGACGGAGTGCTCGGCCGCATGGGCGACCTCGGCATCCAGAGCTTCCACGACACCAAGAACGTGCACGCGGGCGAGGGCGGCGCGCTCCTCATCAACGACCCCGGCCACGTCGAGCGGGCCGAGATCATGCGCGAGAAGGGCACGAATCGCTCCCAGTTCCTGCGCGGTGCCGTCGACAAGTACAGCTGGGTCGACTGGGGGTCGAGCTACCTGCCGAGCGAGTTCAACGCCGCAGTGCTGAGCGCCCAGCTCGATGAGTTCGACACGATCCAGGCCGCACGCCACAAGATCTGGGACCGCTATGCCACCGGGCTCGCCGACTGGGCTGGCCTCGTCGGCGCGACGCTCATGCGCCCGCCCCGCGGCATCCACGCGGCGCATCTGTTCTTCCTCCTGCTTGGCCGCTGGAGCGACCAGGGCGAACTGATCACGTTCCTGCGATCTCGCGGCATCGTCGCCGCCTTCCACTACGTGCCGCTCGACACCAGCACGGCCGGGCAGCGCTACGGGCGCGCGCTGCGACCGCTCGACCGCAGCGAGGACTTCTCGCGGCGCCTGGTGCGGCTGCCGCTCTGGGCGGGCATGACCGATGCGCAGGTCGAGCGGGTGATCGCCGCGGTGTGCGAATGGCGACCGACGATGGAGGACGTGTGACCGGAAGACTCTCGACCGCGATGCAGGGCATTCGGCAGAACGGCATCAGATCGACCGCGTGGCGGGGCGCGAAATGGCTGGCGGGCCGCGTGAACCCGTTCCAGGTCGCTCCGCTCTCGTCGGTGTATGCCGACGACCTCGTCGCCGTCGACTGGTCGCAACCGGCCGCTTTCAACGCGCACGAAGCCTCGCGCCCGGCATCCGGCTATCGCGTCGCGTGGCTGATCTCCCCGCCAGGCCGCACGAGCGGGGGCCACCAGAACGCGTTCCGGTTCATGAGCTTTCTCGAGCAGGCCGGCAACCCGACGACGGTGTTCCTCTACTCGCCGGCGAAGTACCCGGCTGTGAGCGTCGACGGCGTGAAGCAGATGATGGCCGAGACGAGCGCCTACCCCGAGATCCGCGGTGACTTCCGGGTCTACGATCCCGACCGCGGCGTCGAAGGCGAGTTCGACGTCATCGTCGCGTGCGACTGGGAGACGACCTATGCCGCCCACCGCTATCGCGGAACGGCGAAGCGCTTCTACTTCACCCAGGACTTCGAGCCGGCGTTCTTCCCGTGGGGCAGCGACTACGCCGCGGCCGAGAACAGCTATCGACTCGGCTTCCACGGGTTCTCAGCGGGCCGGTGGCTCGCCGAGAAGCTGACCGCCGACTACGGAATGTCGGGCGACCACTACGACTACGCCGTCGACACCTCGCGCTACCACCACGTCAACACCTCTCTGCGAAACGAGGTGCTCTTCTACGCCCGCCCGCCGACGCCGCGTCGCGCGACCGAGTTCGGACTGCTCGCGCTTCGCGAGTTGCACCGGCGGCGGCCCGACGTCACGATCCACCTCGTGGGGTGGGACATGTCGGGGTACGACGTGCCGTTCCCGTTCGTGAACCACTCGGCCGTCGACATCGCCGAGCTCAACGCCATCTACAACCGGTGCGCTGCGGGGCTCATCCTCTCGCTCACCAACATGTCCCTGCTGCCGATCGAGGTGATGGGAGCCGGCGTCGTGCCGATCGTCAACGATGCGCCGAACACGAGGGGGGTGCTCGATTCCCCGCACATCGAGTTCACGCCGATGGCTCCGGCGGCCCTCGCCGACCGCATGGTCGCGGTGCTCGACCGACCCGATCAGGCCGCGCACGCGGAGAAGATCGCGAGGTCGGTCGCGGAGACCGACTGGTCCGACCCCGGTGCGGATTTCGTCGCGGCGTTCGATCGGGCCATGCAGACCGCGCTATGAGCGCGCCCGCGGGCGAGCCCGAACCGGATGCCGCGGCATCCGTCGATGTCACGGTCGTCATTCCCACACTGAACGGCGAACGATACCTCGGCGAGGTGCTCGATGCGATCAACGCGCAAGAGGGTGCCGGCCTCATCGAGACACTCGTCATCGACTCGGGATCGACTGATGCCACACTCGACATCGTGCGGTCGCACCCCGCGGCGCGCCTGCACGAGATTCCGAACGCCGAGTTCGGGCATGGCCGCACCCGCAATCTCGGGGCGCGGCTCGCACGCGGCCGGGTCATCGCGTTCCTCACGCAGGACGCGACGCCCGCGGCATCCGACTGGCTCGCCGAACTCATCTCGCCGCTCGCCGAACCGGGCGTCGAAGCGGTGTTCGGGCGGCAGATCCCGCGGCGTCACGCGTTTCCGCTGCAGAAGTACGACATCGAGGGCGTCTTCGCGGCGCAGGGCCCGCTCGATCGCCCGACACTCGTCGCAGCCGACGGGCGGTCGGGTGACGAGCTCGACGCCGTGGCCTTCTACTCCGACGTGAACTCGGCGGCGCGCCGTTCGTTCCTCGTCGATGTGATTCCGCTGCGCGACCTTCCGTACTCCGAAGACCTCGCGTTCGCGCGCGACGTGCTGGAGGCGGGCCATCGCAAGGCGTACTCTCCGCGGGCAGCGGTGCTGCATTCGAATGACATGGGCGTGCAGGAGTACGCCGCCCGGATGTTCGACGAGACGCTCGGGCTGCGCCGGGTGGGCCACGTGCCGCCCACGTACTCGCGCACCGGCGCGACACTGCGCGCGATCAAGGGCGCACTCGTCGATTCGGGCCGGATCGTGCGGGATCGCGACTACCGGATCGGCGAGCGGGTGAAATGGCTCGCCGTCAACCCGGCCTACCAGTTCGCACGCTGGAACGGTCTCTACCACGGTGCGCGTGCCGGGCTCGATGACGACGTGGTCATCTCGCGTCGCTCGTGGGAGCGGCGGCAGCAGCGCCGAGCGTAGCGCCGTCGCACCGTGAGCGCGGTCAGATGAGGCGCTTCAGCCACGCGGGGATCATCCCGCGGCGGCGGGTGAGGCCGTGCACGGTGCCCGTGGTGATGGCGAGCACCTGTGCGATGCGTTGCGGCCCGCTCACCATCGACACGATCATGCCGGTCATCTCCCGCCTGAGCACGGAGAGCACCCAGTGCGGGCGCTTGCCCACGTTGCGGAGGATGAGGTCGATGTTGTTGCGCGCGATGTAGTAGCGGCGGAAGGGGGAGTGGTACTGGTACGTGGCGATGCGACCCGACGGGCGATGACGCAGCGGGAATCCGAACGGGCGAAGGTCGGCCCGACGGCCGATCGAGTGACGGATGTCGGTGCCCTTCGCCACGGCGATCCTGAAGCCGTGGTCGCGCACCCGCAGGCAGAATTCGGTGTCGACGCAGTCGATCACGAGACGCTCGTCGAAGAGCCCGGCGGTCTCCAGACATTCGCGGCCGATCACGAACCCCGTCTGGATGGCCTCGGGCACGAGCCCGAACCCCTCGGGTGACATCCACGTCGGAAGGGCGGGGGCGCCGTTCACCGCATCGACGCAGACGATGCCGACCCGAGTGACCGGGTTCGCCCTGGCGAAGACCCCGAGGGCGGTCTGCACGTAGTCGGCGGGCAGGTACGTGTCTTGATCGAGGTTGAGCACGTAGTCGGCCCCGCGCTCGAGCGCCGCGCGAACGCCCACGTTCAGCGCCGCAGCGATGCCCGAGTTGTGCTCGAGCCGCAGCACCGTGGCACCGAGGGCATCGGCCTCGGTGAGCACGGCGTCGGCCGACGCACCCGACCCGTCATCGACCAGGATGACGCGATCGACCTGCTCGGCGAGCGCCTGCAACCGCCGGATGACTCCGTCATCGGGATGGAAGATGGGAACGACGGCGACGACGCGCTCGGCGGGCGCGCCGTCGGGCGACGCGTTCTCAGGCGGTGTCGTCGAGGGCATTAGGCTAGTGTACGACCGCCAAGGGAAGGACGAGAGCGACTGTGACCACCGCCCCGAGCACCGGCTGGCCGGACTCCCGGCCCGATGCCCGCGTGAGTTCAGAAGTACGACTCGCGGAGGAGCGTCTCGCCCTCACCGACCGAATCATCGGGCTCGAGGAGCAGGTGCACGAACTGCAGTCGGCCAGCCGACTCTCACCGACCGAGACGATGGTGGTCGAAGCGAAGCTTGCGGGCATGCAATCGTCGCTCACCTGGCGCGCAGGTCGCGTCGTGACCCTCCCCGTCAGGGTCATCCGCGTCATCAAGCGCAGAGTCCTCGGATGAGTGTCTCCGATGCGGCGCTCGCGGCGCGGGTTGAGGCATGGATCGATTCCGCGGGCTGCTCCGTCGGCGATGTCATGCGCATCACCCGCGCGGTGCTCGAGGCGGGATTCGCCCCCGCCGGCGTGAAGGTGATGGTCGAGCATCCGGCCGGCGACGACGCATCCGAGCTGATCCGTGAAGTCGAATCGGTCGGTGTCGGCGTCCTTGCCGAGGAGGCCGCTGAGCTCAATGGCCGGCTGTCTACGACCGGCGCTGAGTTGCTCTTCCTGATTCGCAAGGGCTTCGTCGAGGCAGACCTCCTTCCGAAGGCCGTTGGCTTCCTCGATCGGTTCTCCGCCGTCGACGTTGCCTACGGAGACTCGGTGACCGTCAATGGGCTCCCTCGCCTCAGACCCCCGTTCTCGCCGATGCGACTGCGCACCAATGACTACCTCGGCCCCGTGGTGGCCGCACGCGTCAGCGCGCTGCGGCGGCTCGGCGGGTTCCGGCCCGAGGCGCGTCGCGCCCACGTGCTCGATCTCGTGCTGCGCGCCCACGCCGAGGGCCTCGTCGTCGCGCTCGACCCGCAGATCATGGCGACGGAGCAACTGACCCGGGACGACTTCGCAGAGACGTCACCGTCGCAGGCCGCCGTGGTCGCCGCCCACCTCGAGCGCATCGGGGTTCGTGCCTCGATCGAGGCGTTGGAGCCGTTCGTCCGGCGGGTGCGCTACGAGATCGAGGGCGACCCACTGGTCTCGATCGTCATTCCGACCCGCGGGAGCAGTGCCACGATCGCCGGAAGAGACCGGGTACTGGTCGTCGAGGCGATTCGCGGCATCATCGAGCGATCGACGTACCGCAACGTCGAGTTCGTGGTGGTGGCCGATGCCGAGACACCCCCCGAAACGGTCGAAGCGCTGGAGGAACTCTGCGGCGACCGGCTTCGCATGGCGCTGTGGGACGCACCGTTCAACTTCAGCGCAAAGATGAACCGGGGTGCCGCTGTTGCTCGCGGCGACTATCTGCTGCTGCTGAACGACGATGTCGAGGTGGTCACCGACGATTGGATCGAGTCCATGCTCGGCCTGGCGCAGCAGGAGGGCGTCGGCATCGTCGGAGCCCAACTGTACTTCGAAGACAGCACCGTGCAGCACGCCGGCCAGATCTACACCGGGGGAGTCGCCGGGCACGCCGCATTCGGGTGGGTCGGCGGTCGAGACGACTCCATCAAGTCGATGAACACCGACCATGAGGTCTCCGGCGTCACTGCCGCGTGCGCACTCATGGCTCGCGAACTCTACTTCGAAGTCGGCGGATTCACCCTCGCGCTTCCCGGAAACTACAACGACGTCGACCTGAACCTGAAGATCCGCGCGACCGGACGATCCGCGGTATTCAGCCCGTGGGCGCGGCTGTACCACTTCGAGTCGAAGTCCCGTGATCCGCGTATTCTCGAGAGCGACCTCACCACCCTGCAGGGGCGCTGGGCCCGGCGCATGCAGGTGGAGCTCTACTCGCGCATGCTCTGACGCGCGGCGTTCTCAGACTGCGCGTCTCGACCGGGATGCGATCCCGGTGTAGAGATCAGCATGCCCTTCGGCGTCTCTTCCGGCGCGAAACGGGGGTCCCTTCCGTCGCGCAATCGTCGTCGGTGACCCCTCGATTTGGGGACTCACCGAGCGGGAGCGCGGTGCATAGGCTTTCCACGCCCGCAGTGATCTGCGGTACCCGAGAGAAGGCGCACGGATGCATCGTCAGGCACCCTACGGCAGGCATGCCCGATATGCGGCGGCGTGGCTCGCCGCCTTCCTGATGGTCGTGCCGCTTGCGGTCGTGATGCAGACTGCAGCCCCGGCCAGTGCGATCGACAACGAGATCTCGGCCGAGAACGCCCTGCCCGGGTCGCCGGCTTCCGAATGGGACGTCAGCGGTGCGGGCGATGAGAGCATTCAGGGGTACGCGACGCAGATCAGCGTGAACCGGAGTGAGACGGTCGAGTTCAAGATCGACACGGATGCCGCCGACTACGGGATCGACATCTATCGCCTCGGGTGGTACCAGGGCAATGGAGCCCGGAAGGTCGCAACGATCGACACGGCAGCCACGATCGAGACGCAGCAGCCCGAGTGCGCACTCATCGACGGAACGACCGACGACAATCTCGTGGACTGCGGCAACTGGTCGGTCTCGGCGTCATGGAGCGTACCCGGCGACGCGGTGTCCGGCGTCTACATCGCGCGACCGACCCGTGCAGACACGGGCGGCGCGAGCCACATCGTCTTCATCGTGCGCGACGACGACGGAAGCTCCGACCTGCTGTTCCAGACGTCCGACACGACGTGGCAGTCGTACAACCCGTACGGCGGTTACAACGCCTACGACACCGGACCCGAAGGCGTCAACGCGCAGAAGCTCAGCTACAACCGCCCGTTCGCGACGCGCGGCGCAGAACGCGAGAACTGGCTGTTCAACTCCGAGTACCCGATGATCCGCTGGCTCGAACGCAACGGCTACGACGTCAGTTACACGACCCACCTCGACACCGGCACACGCCCGGAGGAACTCCTCGAGCACGAGGCATTCCTGTCGGTCGGACACGATGAGTACTGGTCACAGGAGCAACGAGACGCTGTGGAGGCTGCGCGTGACGCCGGCGTCGACCTCGCATTCTTCAGCGGAAACGAGGTCTACTGGAAGATCCGGCTGGAGGATTCCACGCAGGATCCGGCGCCGGACCAGCGAACCCAGGTCATCTACAAGGAGGGCTCCGCGGCACCGCTCGCGCCCGACGAGCACCGCCGTTGCTACGCCGACTACTCGTGCGACCCCAGCGAGACATGGACGGGTCTGTGGCGAGAATCGCCGCAGTCGTCTGTTGCAGACCCCGTCATCGGCGACCCTGAGAACGCGTTGACGGGCCAGATCAGCTGGCGTAGCAACACCGCGGCGATGGAGGTTCCGGGCGAATTCGCAGGGCTGCGGTTCTGGCGGAACACCGACGTCGCGAATCTCTCCCCGGCCGACGAGGTCACGCTGCCCTATGGCACCATCGGGTACGAGTGGGATCCCGAGCAGGAGCAGTACGCCAACTGGTATCCACCCGGGCGTGTGCTGCTCTCGACCACGACCATCCAATCGTTCGCCGGCTCGGAACAGCACCACATGAGCCTCTATCGAGCGCCGAGCGGCGCGCTGGTCTTCGGAGCCGGAACGGTGCAGTGGTCCTGGGGCCTCGACCGCGTGCACGATCACGGCAGCTTCATGGGCGACCCGGGCAACACCGAGAGTCGGACGATGCAACAGGCGACTGTGAACCTCCTCGCCGACATGGGAGCCCAACCCGCGACGATCCAGTCCGATCTCGTCGCCGCGACGGCATCGACCGACTCCGTCCCGCCGAGCGTCGCCATCGACTCTTCGGTCGCCAGCGTCACCGGCCCTGGAACACGCACCGTGTCCGGTACGGCCACGGATGAGGGCGGCGTGGTCGGAGCAGTCGAGGTTTCGACCGACGGCGGGTCGACGTGGCGCCGTGCGACGGGGCTCGAAGAGTGGAGCTACACGTTCTCCGCACCGGCCGGCGCCCCCGCCATCAGGGTGCGTGCCTCCGACGACAGCGCGAACCTGAGCGGTGTGGTCGGCCTGGGCACCCCCGTGACAGCGTGCCCGACCGGCCTCGCCTGCTCGTCGATCTTCGCTCAATCCGTTTCCGGTGAACAGAACGCCGACGCGTCCGCAGTGGAACTCGGCGTGAAATTCCGTTCGGATGTCGCTGGACAGGTCGTCGGGATCCGCTTCTACAAGACGAGCGGCAACTCCGGTGCCCACACCGGCACCCTGTGGTCGGCCACTGGCCAGCCGCTCGCAACGGTGACGTTCGCCGCCGAGTCTGCGACAGGATGGCAGGAGGCTGCATTCTCGGCTCCGGTCACGATCGAGCCCGGTGCGACCTACGTCGCGTCATATCACACGACAACCGGCCGCTACGCGACCGGATCGTCGTTCGCGAACGCCGGTGTCGACCACCCGCCGCTGCATGCGCTCCAGGAGGGGGTCGACGGCTCGAACGGCGTGTACATGTACGGTCCGGGAGGAATCTTCCCGGCGAACAGCTGGAACTCGGCGAACTACCTGGTGGATGTGCTCTTCTCTTCCGCCGTGCCGGAAGACGCTGCGCCGCCGACCGTCACCGCCACGGGGCCGCAGGCCGACAGTTCCGGCGCGAACGTCGCGGCGGACGTCACCGCGATATTCAGCGAGGCGATGGACCCCGCCTCGGTGAGTTCGACCACGTTCCAGCTCCACGATCCGGCGGGAAGTGTCGTGGGCGCCGTGGTCTCCTACGACGCGCTCAACCGGCGGGCAACGCTCGACCCCGACACCGACCTTGCCGCGGGTACCAGGTACGTCGCCAGCATCAGGGGTGGTGAGGAAGGTGTGTCGGATGCCGCAGGCAACCGGCTCGCTGCAGACCACGTCTGGGGTTTCCTGACCGGGGGCGAGAACACCACGGCACCGGTCGTCATCGGAACATCGCCGTCTGCGGACTCGACCGGCGCAGCCCGAGACGCGAACGCGACGGTCACGTTCAGCGAGGCCATGGATCCCGCCTCGATCAACGCGTCGACGATCGAACTCAGGGACGACGCCGGCAACCTGATCCCGGCGAGCGTCGGATACGATGTCGCCGCCACTTCGGCGGTGGTCGACCCGAGCGGGCCGCTCGCGTTCGCCACACGGTACACCGTCACGGTCAAGGGCGGCGCCGGCGGCGTGTCGGACGCTTCCGGTGTGCCGCTCCAGTCGAACTTCACCGCGGCATTCAGCACCGCCGGCCCCGACACCGCACCCCCGGTGGTGAGCGCGATCTGGCCGACCCGCGATGCGGCGGACTTCGGCGTCGAGGCGAACCTCTCCGCCATCTTCAGCGAGCCGATGGCACCGGACAGCATCAATGGAAACACCGTTCGACTTCGGGACTCCGCAGGTCGCACGGTGAATGCCGTCGTCACCTACGACGCCGGAACCAGGTCGGCAGTGATCGATCCCGTCGCCTCGCTGTCCAACAGCGCCGAGTACACCGTCACGCTCCGTGGCGGCGTGGGAGGCGTGACGGATGCCGCCGGCAACCCCATGGTCGACGAGTACTCCTGGACCTTCGCCACGATCGCCCGTGCCGGAACTCGTGCGAACCCGAATATCGGTCCTGGCGGGCCGCTTCTCATCGTCAAGGGCACGAGTCCCTACGGCGCATACCTTCCTGAGATGATCCGCGCTGAGGGTCTCAACCTGTTCACCGTGCGCACCACGTCATCGTTCAGCGCGGCCGCGCTGGCGCCGTACGACACACTGGTGCTCGGCGAGACCACGCTGACTCCCGACCAGGTGACCTCGCTGACCGACTGGGTGAACGCCGGCGGCAACCTCATCGCGATGCGGCCATCGGGGTCCCTTGCGAATCTTCTCGGACTCGCTCCCACGGGCGGCACCGGGCTCTCCGAGGGATACCTCAAGGTGGACACTTCGACAGAGCCGGGAAGCGGCATCGTGTCGTCGACGATGCAGATCCACGGCACCGCGGACCTTTACCATCCCAGCGACGCAGGCACGCACGTTGTGGCTCGCCTGTACAGCACCGCGACGACGGCGACGGAGTTCCCGGCCGTGACGCTCCGCAGCGTCGGCACGGCCGGTGGAACGGCATCCGCATTCACCTTCGACCTCGCACGCTCGATCGTCTCCACACGACAGGGCAACCCGGCGTTCGTCGGCCAGGAGCGCGACGGGATCTCGCCGATCCGCAGCGACGATCTCTTCTACACCGACTACATCGACCGGTCGAAGGTGGCGGTCCCGCAGGCAGACGAGCAGCAGAGACTCCTGGCCAACCTCGTCACCGAGACCACCCGTGATGAGTTCCCTGTTCCCCGATTCTGGTACTTCCCGCGAGGCGAGGTCGCCGCCGTCGTCATGACGGCGGATGAGCACAACGGCGGAGCAGTCCCCGCTCGGATCGCCAACGAACTCATGCGAAGCCCTGCGGGCTGTTTCGTCGCCAACTGGGGGTGCGTGAGGTCGACGTCGTACCAGTTCATCAACTACCCGCAGATCTCGGATGCCCAGGCCAAGACGTACGAGCAACAGGGCTTCGAGTTGGCGCTGCACCCCAACTCCGAGTGCGGCGACCCCGATCGCGCCGAGTTCGCCGCGATGCTGTCGGAACAGCTTGCAGCCCTCGCCCTGCACTACCCGAGCATCACTTCGCCCAAGACCAGCCGCAACCACTGCGTGTTCTGGATCGACTACACGACGGTCGCCGAGGAGGAGGAGAAGGCCGGCATCAACCTCGACACCAATTACTATTACTGGCCGCCTTCGTGGGCGGCAACGCGACCCGGCATGTTCACCGGCTCGGCGATGGCACAGCGATTCCTCTCGCTCGACGGCCGCCTCATCGACGTCTACCAGGCCGCTACCCAGATGACCGACGAGTCGGGGCAGGAGTATCCGTCGACAGCAGTCGCGCTCTTGGACGGCGCGATCGAGAAGGGCTACTACGGCGCGTACGTCGCGAACCTGCACACCGACCGCACCGGCGGCGAGCATGACGCGGTGATCGCGGCCGCGCAGGCGCGGAGCATCCCCGTCATCACAGCCGAGCAATTGCTCGAATGGACTGACGGTCGCAACGCCTCCTCGTTCAAGAACATCGCCCGAAACGGCGGCGAACTGACGTTCACACTCACTCCGGGCAGCGGGTCCGCCGGGCTTCAGGCGATGCTACCGACCGAGGGCGCCACCGGAACCCTCCGGTCGGTCTCCCGCGGCGGCACTGAGGTGTCGTTCCAGACGAAGGTGGTGAAGGGCGTCGACTACGCCGTGTTCGCTGCGGTCGACGGCAACTACACGGCTCGATACAGTGTCGATTCGACGGCCCCGACAATCAGTTCGGGAACCGCGGTCGCGACCGGTGGCACCACGGCCGATGTCTCGTGGACGACCGATGAGCCGGCGTCCCCGCGGGTCGAGTTCGGCACGTCGCCGACCGCGTTGACATCGTCGTCCCAGGCGGCGACGCTTGCCACCTCGCATCGGGTCCAGCTCACCGGCCTCGCCCCGAACACCACCTACTACTACCGTGTCGTCGCGACCGACGCGTACGGGAACACCGCCGAGTGGCCGGAGACCGGGGAACCGGCTGCGCGTTTCAGCACGCCGTCGGCTGCCGCCACCGACACGACCGTGTCGCAGTTCGGTGCGGGCTCCCTAGGCACGGGCACGTACCTTGCCGACTCGGCCGGCGGGGAAGTGCAGCTCGCACCGCTCTTCGGCACCGAGTTCGCAGGATCTGGCGTGCCTGCCGGCTGGTCGACCGGAGGCTGGACCGGCGGGACGACGACGTTCTCCGGCGGCACCGCATCGGTCGACGGCTCGTGGCTCCGCACGGATGTTCGTGTCGCCTCCGGCCGTGCCGTCGAGTTCGCCGGAACATTCAGCGGCGCACCGTACCAGAACGCAGGATTCGGTGTCACGCTCGCCTCCGGCGGTGAGTCATGGGCGATGTTCGGCACGAACGAGACCACCGGGGTGCTGCAGGCGCGCACCCGCAACGCCGGGGGGGCGGTGATCGACGTCGCACTCGGGTCCCAGTACACGGGCTCCGAGCACGTGTTCCGGATCGAGTGGGATTCGTCGGTGCGGTTCTACGTCGATGGTGTGCTCGTGCACACCGCGGCGACGGTGAGCGGCACGATGCGCGCGCTCGCCAGCGAGTACACCAACGGCGGCGGCGATCTCGAGCTGAAGTGGTTGCGTGTGACGCCGCACGCCTCCAACGGCTCATTCCTGTCGCGCATCCATGACGCCGGGGTGACCGCCGACTGGGGCGCACTGAGCTATTCGGCCCAGGTTCCCGCGGGTTCGACCCTTGCGCTGGACGTTCGTACCGGAGATACCGCGAATCCCGACGCGACCTGGACCGCGTTCACGCGGGTCGCGACCGGCGAAGATGTGCCGGGTTCCGGCCGATACCTCCAGTACCGAGCGCGGTTCACCACCGGAGACGGCTACGTCACGCCCGTCCTCGCTGCGGTGAACCTGCCGTACACCCCGCGTCCGCCGGCGCCTGACACGACCGCGCCGACGATCTCGGATCTCACCTCCCAGGTGATCGGGCAGAGCACGGCGAGAATCACGTGGTCGACGGATGAACAGGCAACGACGCGCGTTGAGTACGGCACTTCCCCCGATGTGCTCGATTCGGCCGCGGAGGTCATGACACTCACAACGGCGCACAGCATCGATCTCTTGGACCTCGCTCCGCAGTCGCAGTACTTCTTCCGCGTCGTCTCGGCCGATGCAGCCGGGAACACCGCGACCTCGACGGTCGCACAGTTCACCACTCCGACACCCGACACCACTGCCCCGCTCATCACGGGACAGACCCCGGCACCGGGCGCGACGGAAGTGGCGGTTGACACCGACGTCACGGTGACGTTCAACGAGCCGATGTCCACACCGACGTTCACGCCCGCGAGCGTCGTGCTCCGCGCGGCGGGTGCAGGAACGGACGTCGCCGCGACGATCGCCGTCTTCGGCGCCGTCGTCACCCTCGATCCAGACGCGAATCTGCTGCCGGCCACCGCATACAGCGTCACCGTTGCGGGCAGCGTCGCGGATGCCTCGGGCAACCCGCTCGGCTCTGCCGCCACGTGGTCCTTCACGACCGCATCGGCCGTCGCCACCGTACTCGACGACAGCACGTTCTCGCAGTTCACCGCGGGGGCGACGGACCCGTCGACCTACGTCGCGAACTCCGCGGGCGGTGAGGTCACGCTTGCACCGCTGATCGGTGCCGAGTTCGAGGGATCGGGCGTGCCCGCCGGATGGGCGAGGGGAAGCTGGACCGGCGGCACGACGGCGTTCCCCGGCGGCAACGCGTCGGTCGACGGGTCGTGGCTGCGGACCACCGCATCAGGCGGCTCGGGGCGGGCCCTCGAGTTCTCGGCGACGTTCACGGGTGCTGCGTTCCAGAACGCCGGATTCGCCGAAGCGCTGACCGGTGCGAACGAGTCGTGGGCGATGTTCGGCACGAACGAGACCACCGGAGTACTGCAGGCGCGCACGCGGAACACCGGCGGTGCGGTCGTCGATGTCGCGCTCGGGTCGCAGTACGTCGGTTCGGAGCATGTGTTCCGGATCGAATGGGACTCCGGCGTTCGCTTCTACATCGACGGTGCGCTTGTTCACACCGCGGCGTCCGTCGGCGGCTCGATGCGCCCACTCGCCAGCGACTACAGCACGGGGGGCGGCGGTGTCACCTTGCGCTGGATGCGCCTCACGACTTCGCTTCCGACGATCACGACCGACTTCGACGGTGCAGGTCTGCCGTCAGGTTGGCGAAGTTCCCTCTGGGCCGGCGGTTCCGGCGGCACGGCGGTCTCCGGCGGCGTGGTCGCGGTGAACGGAGCGCTCCTTCGCACCGCCGACCTCTCGGGTCCCGGCAGTTCACTCGAATTCGTCGCCACGTTCGGTGCCGCGAGCTTCCAGCACGTCGGCCTCGGAACCGACCTGTCGGGCAGCTCTCCGTGGGCGATCTTCAGCACGATGGGGAGCACGGACACGCTGTATGCGCGCACCAACGATGCCGGGAGGTTCGCCGACACGCCGCTCGGCACGGGGCTCGTGGGCACTGCGCACACCTACCGGATCGACTGGCTCGAGGACCGCCTCGTGTTCTCGATCGACGGCACGGTTCGCCATACAGCGAACCTCTCGCTCTCGGGCAGGATGGGCGTCGTGGTCAGCGACTACACTGCAGGCGGCGCGGCCGTGACGGTCGACCGTGTGCAATCGACCTCGGCCCCGCGGACCGGAGTATTCACGTCTCGCGTGCTGGACGCCGGGAAGACGGCCGAATGGCAGACCCTCGACGTCGCGGCACAGGGGCCCGGGGGTACCTCGGTCGTGATCGAGGTACGAACGGGCGACACCGTGACTCCTGATGGATCGTGGACGGCCTTCACGCTGGTGAACGCCGGAGCAGACATACCGGGTGGTTCCCGCTACATCCAGTACCGTGCGACACTGACGGGAACGACGTCGGTCTCCCCGACGCTCGAACGGGTGGGTGTCACCGGCCTGGTCGCGCCGTAGCCGACGGCGGCCGGCGGGGCCGCCGCCGGACGCACGGATGGGCTCAGGCGGGGGTGACGCCGGCTTTGGTCAGCACGTTCTGCATCAACTGCTGGATCGTCGGATCCACGACGAGGCTGCCCCCGAACGTCAACGAACCGACGGAGAACACGAAGCCGCCCCCCGGATGCTCATAGCAGATCATGTCGGCGCCGGGCCCAGTGCCGTCGAACACACCGGTCGCGAGGAACGCCAACCCGTCCGGCAACTCGGAAGGGGGGATGACGGCGGGAGTCTCCATGGCGCAGCTGTACGGAATCGAGATCGCTCCGAGCCCATCTGCCGTATCGACCTCCCATGCGCTCGCCTTGCCGTTGCCGAATCCCGTGTTCAGGCCCACTTGGCCGAATCGGTCGCCGTTCGACAGACCCATGCCCCCGAAGAGGGGATGATCGGCGTCCACCACCTCGTACGGTGATCCCGTCACTGCACATCGTTCGGTGGCGACGCCGATCACCGCTCGTTCAGGGCGCAGAGGTTCACGCGTTCGCAGGAGCGCGGGCACGCGAGAGCCGCCTTCGACGCCTTCGAGGTACATCATCTCGCGTGCCCCGGCGTTGTACACGCACGTTTCGAAGAGTCCGTTTCCGCCCAGGTAGGCAAAGCTGCCACCGTCATCCAGGTAGGCGAGGAGATTGTCGTACATCTCCGGAGTCCAGTACTCGGGGTGGGTTCCGACCACCAGAAGACGGTATTGCCCGGCGTCGCATCCGTTCTCGTGGAAGTCGAGGTCGGAGTACGAGTCGGGGTCGTAGCCTGCACTCTCAAGCCAGCCCTGGATCCAGAGTTCGCCTCGGGTGAGGTGCCAGTCGGTCGGGAACGGCGTGGATGGAGCGGCGTTCTCCATCGGACGCATGAGGCTGATCTGCGCCAGTCCGGTGTACTTGGATGCGCCGCCCCACCCGTCGTACGCCAGCCACGTGTTGGTGTTCGCCAGCAGCGCGACCTGCGAGCGTTGCGTCGGCTTCGGTTTCACCACGAAGGTGATGTCGGCACTGCGACCCTCGGCGTCGACGCACAGTGCGGAGTAGATCCCAGATCTCCACCCAGCACCGACATCGACCCCGAACGTCTCGCTCCAGCCGCACCCGACATGCCACGGCTCCGCCGGGGTGGGCTGCACGGGCGAGGTGAAGTCGATCTGCATCACCGTCTCCGAATCGATGTCAGCGGAGGTGGATGTGTGTCGGCGGATGGTTGCGGTGCACGCGTCTCCGCCCGAGGTCATGAAGGAGATGCGCTGGCCCGGCTCGGCCGAGAGTGGCCAGCAATACCCTTCCACGGGTCGTACGGTCGATCGCCACAACCGCAGCTGCCCCGTCGCCGCCTGATATCCGAGCAGGTCGACCCACGTGTCCTCGGTGAACTGCCCGGGAATGAACTCCCATCCCGACGTCGGATTCGCCGAGTCCCATTGTTCGAACGCGAAGCGTGTTCCGTCGTTGGTCCCGACCCACATGCTGCCGTTGCTGGGGTGATAAGCGAAGAGGTCCGCTTTCGCCCGGCCGGTGAAGTACCCCGGGGACAGTTGCCACCCCGCCGCAGGCTGAAGGACCCCGTGCTGCGCAAGATCGAACTCACCTCCCGCATTCTCTCCGAGCCAGATCGAACCGTCGCTCGGGTTGTACCCGGCCACATCCGGACGACCGCTGCCGGTGAAATCACCCACCGCGAATTGCCATACGGGGCCAGTCGTCACCGTGCCCCACTGGGTGAACGAGAACCCGGCGCCGGTATTCTGGCCGACCCAGAGACTCCCGTTGCTCGGGTGGTACGCGAACAGGTCGGCCTTGGCTCCTCCAGTGAAGTAGCCGACGCCGAATCGCCAGCCCGATGCGGGTTGCACCGAACCCCACTGTTCCAACGCGAAGTGGGTACCGGCGTTCCTGCCGACCCACAAGGTGCCATTGCTGGGGTGGTAGCCGACGATGTCGTCTCCTGTTTCCGCGCTGAAATCGCCTGCCCCGAACCACCACCCGTCCGAGGGCGAGACCGTACCCCAGTGCCCGAACCCGAATCCGCCGCCGGCGTTCGTGCCCACCCACAGGGTGCCATTGATCGGGTGATATCCGAAGAGGTCGGCTTGACCCGACGTGGTGATGAACCGCCCGGAGCAGAATTGCCATCCGGAACTCGGCGACACCAGCCCCGAGTCGGCCACCGTGAACGTGCGCTCAGCCATGATCCGCCAACCTTCCGGTTCGCCTTGGAGCCGATGAAGAATCGACTCTCCTCCGGCACGGTCACATTGCGCCGGGAGTCACCGCTGCATCGATGCCCAGACGAGCAGATCAAGCGCCATCAGGCTCTCTCCGCACCATAGCTACGCGAGGCCATCGCCACAAGGTGCTTCCACCCGACTCCGCTACGAGCGGTCGAACACTCCGGAGGAGAAGGCTGCGGTGAGCGCCTCATGCCATGGCCGCAGCGGGGTGATGCCGGCGGCGTTCCAGGCGTCGTGGCCGAGCACCGAATAGGCGGGCCGTGCTGCCGGGCGCACGAACGCGCTGCTGTCGGTCGGCCTGATCCGCTCGGGGTCGAGCCCGGCCCCTTCGAGCACCGCTCGCGCGAACCCGAACCAAGTCGTCTCGTCGGAGTTCGTGCCGTGGTAGATTCCAGCCGGAGCATCGGCGTCGATCATGGCGACGAGCTGTGCCGCGAGATCGGCAGTCCAGGTGGGTTGGCCGAGCTGATCGTCGACGACCGACCAGGTGTCTTTCGACTCGGCGAGCTTCAGCATCGTGGCACCGAAGTTCGGCCCGTGGGCGCCGTACAGCCATGCGGTGCGTACGACGAAGGTACCGTCGGGGTGGCGTTCGAGCGCGAGCTCCTCGCCCGCGGCCTTGGTCCGCCCGTACGCGTTGATCGGGTCGCGCGGGCGGTTCTCGGCATAGGGCGTCGTGGCGTTGCCGTCGAACACGTAGTCCGTCGAGATCGTCACGAATCGGGCGCCGTGGTCGGCGCATGCCGTCGCGAGGTTCGCCGGGCCGGTCGCGTTCACCGCGAAGGCGACATCTTCATGCGACTCGGCGTCATCGACCTTCGTGTACGCCGCGCAGTTCAGCACGACGTCGTGGCCGCGTACCGCGGCCGAGACCGCCGAGGCATCGGTCACATCGAGGTCGGTGCGGCCGAGCGCAGTGACATCGCGGCCCGCGAGCACCGCCTGCAGGTCTCGTCCGAGCATTCCGGATGCCCCGGTGATCATGTAGCGCATCGCGCTATTGTCCCTGCGCCTTGTAGCGCGCCTCGGTCGCGTTCTTCTGGGGTGCCCACCACGCCTCGTTGTCGCGGTACCACGCGATCGTGTCGGCCAAGCCGGACTCGAAGTCTGCGAACTGGGGCTGCCACCCGAGTTCCGTGCGCAAGCGGGTCGAGTCGATCGCGTACCGAAGGTCGTGGCCGGGCCGGTCGACGACGTGGTCGTAGGCATCGGCCGCCTGCCCGAGGTGGGTGAGGATCAGTTCGACGACGTCCTTGTTGTTCCGCTCGCCGTCCGCGCCGATGAGGTACGTCTCACCGAGCTCGCCCCGGTCGAGGATCGTGAGCACAGCGGAGGAATGGTCGTTGGCGTGGATCCAGTCGCGCACGTTCTCGCCCGTGCCGTAGAGCTTGGGCCGCTCGCCGCGCAGCACGTTCGTGATCTGGCGCGGAATGAACTTCTCGACGTGCTGGTACGGACCGTAATTGTTCGAGCAGTTCGAGATCGTCGCACGCACGCCGAATGACCGCACCCAGGCCCGCACGAGCAGGTCGCTGCCTGCCTTGGTCGACGAGTACGGGCTCGACGGGTTGTAGGGCGTCGATTCGGTGAACCTCGCAGGGTCGTCGAGTTCGAGGTCTCCGTACACCTCGTCGGTGGAGATGTGGTGCAAGCGCATGTCATGCTTGCGCGCCGCCTCGAGCAGCGTGTACGTGCCGATGATGTTCGTCTCGAGGAACGGCCTGGGGTTGTCGAGTGAGTTGTCGTTGTGGCTCTCAGCGGCGTAGTGCACGACCGCGTCGTGCTCTACGAACAGTTCGTCGACGAGCGCCGCGTCCTGGATGTCGCCCTTGACGAAGCGGAAGCGATTCTCGGGCAGCCCTTCGAGGGAGGCGAGATTGCCGGCGTATGTGAGGCTGTCGAGCACTGTCACCGAGTGGTCGGTGTTCGCGAGCACGTGGTGCACGAAATTGGAGCCGATGAAGCCGGCACCGCCGGTCACGAGGATTCTCATGGAAGTGGGTGTCTCCTGACGATGTGTGGGGCAGCCCACCGAGTCTATCCGGACGCGGCTGGGAAGGGCCGTCGAGCTTCGCGCGCGCAACACCTATGCTGTTCCACAGGACTCGGATCAAGGATGCTCATGACGATGCTCGACGACGACCCCACCCGTCAATGCGCTGTGACGTCTGTTTCTGCCTGGCTCAGCCCGGCGTCGTACTGGCAACCGGCGCACATCGTGACATCCGCTTGGCTCGAGCACGCCCCGTTCGCATTCTGGCTGGCCGACGCCGTCCGTCCGCGTCGCATCGTCGAACTCGGCACGCACTACGGGTTCTCCTTCTTCGTCTTTTCAGAAGCAGCTCGCCGTCTCGAGATCGACATGGAGATCTACGCACTCGATACGTGGGAGGGCGACGACCATTCCGGCCACTACGGCGACGAGGTGTTCGAGTCCGTGAAAGAGGTGGTCGATCGCGAGTATTCGCGCACGAGCCATCTCCTGCGGGGATTGTTCGAGCACTCGCGGTCACTCATCCCCGACGATTCGGTCGATCTCCTGCACATTGATGGCAGGCATGGGTACGACGACGTCAAGCAGGACTTCGAGCAGTGGCGAGATTCCGTGCGCGAAGGGGGGATCGTACTGTTTCACGACGTTGCCGAACGTGATCGCGGTTTCGGAGTGTGGCGGTTGTGGGAAGAACTGTCGTCGCAGTACCCCTCGTTCGAGTTCACTCACGGTCATGGGCTGGGTGTGCTTGCTCTTGGCACTGTTCGCGTCGATGCGTTGACCGAGCTCTTCGGCGCCGACGAATCGACGACGGCACTGATCCGGTCGGACTACGAGCAACTCGGATCGAGAGTCACACGCCAGGCGCAGCTCGAGGCCATGCCCGCGGAGGTCGCATCGCTCCACGACGTCGTCTCGGCACAGACGGCAGAACTCGCGCGGGTGAACAGCGCGCTCGATCAACGCGATGAGGTGCTCGCGGAGTATCTGCACAGCACCAGCTGGAGGATCACTCGGCCCCTGCGAAGCCTCGGCCGATTCCTGGGCCGGGGCAGGGGCGGCTCGGGAGCCTGATGCGACGACGCGCGTGGGGCCGATCCGGGCGAGTCGGCGGCGCCGTCGAGTAGGCTTTGGTTCCGTGCAGATTCGAGAACTGAGCATTCCTGACAGCTACGAGATCACACCGCGACAGTTTCCCGATGATCGTGGCGTTTTCCTCGAGTGGTACCGTTTCGACCGGTTGGCGGAAGTCGTGGGGCATCCGCTCGACCTCGCCCAGGGGAACAGCTCGGTTTCCAAGCGCGGTGTGGTTCGCGGAATCCACTTCGCCGACGTGCCGCCGAGCCAGGCGAAGTACGTCACGGCAGTGCACGGTGCGGTGCTCGACTTCGTCGTCGATGTCAGGGTCGGGTCTCCGACATTCGGGCAGTGGGACTCAGTGCTTCTCGATGATGTCGATCGGCGTGCGATCTACATCGCCGAGGGGCTCGGGCACTGCTTCGTCGCGCTCAGCGACAATGCCACGGTCAGCTACCTGGTGACATCGACGTTCAACGCCGAGCGCGAGCACGGCATCGACCCCACCGACCCGGAGATCGGCCTCGTGTTTCCCGAAGCTGCCGGCGACGTCCTCCTCTCTCCGAAAGACACCGCGGCGCCGAGCCTCGCCGAGGCCGAGGCAGCCGGTCTCCTGCCGACGTGGGGCGCGGCGCGCGCGTACTACGAGCAACTCAACGGAAAGGCCTGACATGCGCGGAATCATCCTGGCCGGCGGGTCTGGAAGTCGGCTCTGGCCGATCACCAAGGGCATCTCGAAGCAGCTCATGCCGATCTACGACAAGCCGATGGTCTATTACCCGCTCTCGACCCTGATGATGGCTGGCATCAACGAGATCCTCATCATCACGACACCCGAGTACAACGCACAGTTCCGTGCGCTCCTCGGCGACGGATCGGCGCTCGGGATGCGGCTCGAATACGCTGTGCAGCCGAGCCCCGACGGACTTGCGCAGGCGTTCATCATCGGCGAGGAGTTCATCGGCGATGACTCGGTCGCGTTGGTCCTCGGCGACAACATCTTCCATGGAACCGGACTGGGCTCCGCCCTCCGCAGAAACAGCGACATCGATGGCGCGCTCATCTTCGCCTACCAGGTGAGCGACGCCACCGCGTATGGTGTCGTGGAGTTCGATGACGAGTTCACCGCCCTTTCCATCGAGGAGAAGCCCGAGGATCCGAAGAGCAACTTCGCCGTGCCCGGGCTGTACTTCTACGACAACGACGTCGTTCGAATCGCCAAGACCATCGAGCCGAGCGCCCGCGGCGAGCTCGAGATCTCGACGGTCAACGAGCGGTACCTCGAGGCTGGAAAGCTCAGCGTCCAGGTCCTGGATCGCGGTACCGCGTGGCTGGACACGGGCACATTCGAATCCATGATGCAGGCCTCGGAGTACGTTCGCGTGATCGAGGACCGGCAAGGGTTCAAGATCGGCTGCATCGAGGAGATCGCGTGGCGAGCGGGCTGGATCGATGATGACCGGTTGGCCGAGTTGGCGGCCCCGCTCGTGAAGAGCGGCTATGGCGCATATCTGCGCACTCTGCTTGCGCAGGGCAGGTCGTAGGTCCGATTCGACGGATACGACGGCCGAGTCTCAGCGGCTCGTTCGACGCACCGCCAACGTCGATCGGAGCCGCAGACCGGTCAGAAGCACGAGACGAACCGGCCAGTTGACCGCGCCGGGGTACTTCTTCTGGATGAAGCGTTCAGCACTTCGGTGATGGGCGCGAACCATCGCGGCCGACTCGCCGGCGGTGGAATGACCGCCGGTATGAGTGACTCGTGCTGCGGGCGTGAACCGGTTCCGCCAGCCTGCGCGGCCCAGGCGATATCCGAGGTCGACGTCTTCGAAGTACATGAAGAAGCCTTCGTCGAAGCCGCCGATCATGTCGAATGCCGCGCGACGCACGAGGACGCAGGCACCGGACAGCCATCCGGCATCGCGCTCAGACGTGGTTGCGGCAGTGGCGTGATAGCGCCGGGTCCATGGGTTCGACGGCCAGACGCTCGAGAACACGGCATGCCCCGAACCGACACGTACTCCGGGTATGACTCGGGCCGACGGGTAGACGCTGCCGTCGTCGTTGAGCGTGAGAGGACCGACTGCGCCGATGTCGTCGGCCGCCCTTCCGACCTCGATCATCCGATCGATCGCACCGGCGTGGAACACGACATCGGGGTTCGTGATCATCACCCACTCGATCTCGGGCGGCAGACCGCGGACGGCCTCGTTGATGGCACCACCGTACCCGAGATTCGACGTCATCGGCACGTAGCGCGCTCCGGCAGCCGTGACGACCTGCTTCGTATGACCTGCTGCAGGAAGATTGTCTGCAACGACGACGAGTGGAGCGACGGATGCCGCGCTCGGCAGGCTTCGCAGCATCGACTCGAGCTCCGCCTCCGAGCGGTAGCTCACCGACACCACAGCGATCGTCGACGACGATGTCGCACTCATGTGGCTATCGGCGTCACACTCGCGGCCGCCTCGAACTGCACGACGCCTGCGCCGAACGGGTCGTCGGCGAAATCGAGCTGGCCTGCCGATTCGAGCAGTGCGAGCGGTTCCCCGAGGCCGTCGGTCGCGCCGGCGCTCAGAACCAGTCGACTGATGCCGAAATTGGTGTGGGGAATCGAGAACTGCACGTCGTAGCGGCCAGGCTCGGTCGGAAGCTCGATCCCGAACCCCTCGGTGTTGAGCCGGTAGATCGCCTGTCCGAGGGTCGATTGCAGGGTGAAGCCGGTGATCCACTCGGTCGGCTGGAGCACCTCGGCGTGAATCGTCACGACGAGCCCGGTGCCGCGCTCGATGGGGCCGGCGGGCAAGGGGTCGCCGGCACTGTCGGTGATGGACACCGAGGCGATCTCCACTATCGGGCGCTGTGGTTCGCCGGAGTCGTTCTCGTGGCTCGCGAGCCGATCCCGCTCGTACCCGTCGCGAAGTACGCGGACGCCTTCGCCGACATCACCGTCGTGCACCACCTGACCGCCGTCGAGCACGACAGCACGCGTGCAGACGTCGGCGACCTGCTCCGAGGAGTGGCTCACGAGCACGATCGTGCGACCCTCCTGCTGGAACTGACGGATCTTGTTCATGCACTTCAACTGGAACGGTTCGTCCCCGACCGCCAGTACCTCGTCGACGAGGAGGAGGTCGGGATCGGAGTGCACGGCGACAGCGAACGCCAGACGCACATACATGCCCGACGAATAGAACTTGACCTGCGAGTCGATGAAATCGCCGATTCCCGAGAACTCGACGATCTCGTCGAAGACGGCGTCGGTGTCTGCGGTCGACATGCCGAGGAGCGCCGCGTTGAGGTACACGTTGTCTCTTCCCGACAGATCCGGGTGAAAGCCGGCGCCGAGTTCGAGGAGAGCGGCGACTCGGCCGCGGCGGAACACAGCTCCCTCGCTCGCCTCGATGATGCCGCCGATCACCTTCAGGAGCGTGCTCTTTCCGGAGCCGTTGTGGCCGATGAGGCCGACGGTCTCGCCGAGTCCGATCTCGACATTCACATCTTGGAGGGCGAAGAACTCGGAACGAGATCTGGACCGAGACTTCCAGTAGAGGACGCGATCTTTCAACGACTTGTCCTTGTGGAGGACGAATCGCTTCGAGACGCGTTCGACGCGGACGAGTGGCTCTGCCATGGACGTGATGCTCACAGTTCCTGCGCGAAGTTGCTTTGAAGACGGGAGAAGATGCGCTGCCCGATGACCAGCAGTATTCCGCAGATGACGATCGCGACGAGCATGCGCAGCCAGAGGAGATCGGGCCAGAACTGCGTCGGGTCCGCGCTGCCCGAGATCCACATGGCCTTCTGCATGCCGAGTACTCCGAGCGTGACCGGGTTGGCGAGGTAGATCTCCTCGAGCACCGTTCCGCCGATCGCCGAATGCACGAAACTCATCGAGTACACGATCGGAGACGCCCAGAAGAGCACCAGGAGCAGGATCTCGATGAGGTGCTGGATATCCCGGAGGTACACGTTCAAGGCGGAGAGCACGAGCGCGAGTGCGGTGGCGAAGAGGAAGATGAGCGCCACGCTGAGCGGCAGGTAGAGGAGATCCGCGTGCAGTGGCGCCTGGCCGAGCACGACGGTCGCGATCACGAGGATTGCGAATTGGACGACGAAGTTGAAGCCTGCGGCGCCGACGGCGGCCAACGGGAAGATCTCTCGCGGTACGTAGACCTTCTTGACCAGTCCCGAATTGCTCACGATGGAGTTGGTGCCTGCTGTGAGGATCTCGCTGTAGAGGCTCCACGCGGTCAGTCCGGTGAACACGAAGATCGCGAAATCCGGAATCGAACGTGCAGCACCCAGGAACTGCCCGATCGCCACGTAGTAGATGAGGAGCTGTGCAAGTGGCCGCATCAGGGACCACACGATGCCGAGGCTGCTGTTCTTGTACTTCGCCCGCACCTCGCGATCGACGAGTCGACCCAGCAGTTCCCGGTGCTCGAAGACCTCGGTCAGCGATTGCCAGGTGCCACGCCCGAGCGAGGGGTTGCGGCCGATGCGCCTCAGCGGTTCGTCAACCACCCGGGTGCCGGAGGCTCCGCTGGGTTCAGGCATATATGTACTTCCAGTCTGTGGGGGTCCAGACGATCTTACCGACTGTCGAGCTCGAGTGCCCCCCACGATGCGGGGCCACGATCCGTGTCGGTTCGTTCGAGTTCGACAGGCATGGCATACCCTGAACGCGACCGCCCGGCATGTTCCGGGGCAGGGATCGACCGGGGGGTATCGATGGTGCACGTCAGGCCACGGGGGCGCGTTCTCATCATCGTGTTGGCGCTCGTCGCTGCAGTGATCGCTCCGCTCGGAGGCGGTGCCGACAGGGCGGCAGCGGTCACCGCCGCCGATTGGGACCCGGGCAACATCATCAGCGACGCGAACTTCTACAACGGGTCGGCGATGTCGGAGGCCGAGATTCAGCAGTTCCTGGTGGGAATGGTCGGCTCCTGTCAGAACGCGAACTGCCTCGCGGCGTATCGAGCGGACACCCCCACCCGGACCTGGTCGTTCGGAACCTGTTCCACGTACCCCGGCGGTGCAGCCGAATCCGCTGCGCGGATCATCTTCAAGGTTCAGCAGGCGTGCAACCTCAGTGCCAAGGTCATTCTGGTCACACTGCAGAAGGAACAGGGTCTGCTGACTGATCGCGCTCCGAGCGACGGAGTGATGCGGAAGGCCATGGGGTACGGGTGCCCCGACACCGCGTCGTGCGACTCCACCTACTACGGGTTCTTCAATCAGGTCTTCGCCGCCGGCCGTCAGCTCACGTGGTACGGCAATCCTGCTGGATCCTTCACTTCGATCCGGGTCGGTTCGTACAACGCGATCCAGTACCATCCGAACTCCGGATGCGGCACCCGCGACGTGCTCGTTCGAAATCGTGCGACGGCGGCCCTGTACTACTACACGCCGTACACGCCGAACTCGGCCGCGCTCGCGAACCTCACCGGCACTGGCGATGGATGCTCCGCATACGGGAACCGTAATTTCTGGGTCTTCTACAACAACTGGTTCGGACCGGCGTCGGGTCCCGACGGACGGGCGTTCATCGCTGCCGAGTACGGCGCACAGGGCGGCGTGACCGGTGCCCTCGGTCCGGCGATCTCCGATGTCATCACGATCCCCGAGAACGGCGGCGGACTCGGCCAGGCCTTCAGCGGAGGCTCGATCTACTGGAGCGCCGGCACCGGCGCGCTGACGGTCTACGAGAGTCCGCTCCGCCAGGCCTACTTCCGACACGGTGGCGCTGCGGGCGCCGTCGGCTGGCCGGTGCTCAACCAGCAGTCGGTCGCCGCCAACGGCGGGGGCATCGCGCAACTCTTCACGGGGGGCTCCATCTTCTCGTCGGCGGCAGGCGGATTCGTGGTCTCGGGACAGTTGCGCAACGGTTACTTCTCCCAGAACGGGGCACTCGGTGCACTCGGCTGGCCGAAGGCCGACGCGGTCTGCGGCCTCGCCGGCGGCGCGTGCACGCAGGCATTCCAGGGCGGCACGGTCTACTCGACGTCAGGAGGGACCCACGCCTTGTTCGGATCGATCGACACGGCATATCGGGCGTCGGGCGGCGTCGATTCCGCGTGGGGCGTCCCCGACAGCGGAATGATCCGAATCGGCGACGGCTTCGGTGCGGCATTCAGGCAGGCGTCGGCCTATTCGCTCGGTAGCGGTCCGGCGTACGGGGTGGACGGTGCCATCCGCCAGCTCTACTTCGAGCACGGTGGGGCGACCGGACGATTCGGATTCCCGACGTCCGAGAAGTCCTGCGACCTGCCCGGGGGAGAGTGCGGTCAAGCCTTCCAATACGGATCGATCATCGCCTCCGCCGTTGGCGTCGCCAGGATCGCTTCGCCGGAGATCGAGGCCGCCCACGCCCGCAACGGTGGAACGTCCGGAGTCCTCGGAGCTGTTGCGAGCCAACTCACCTACTATCCGTACGGGGGTGGCGGGCTGGCTCAGGCATTCGCGGGCGGTTCCGTGTTCTTCAAGCCTGCGCACGGAGCCTTCGCCGTCACCGGCGAGTTCCGGGCAGACTACTTCGCGGGCGGCGGCGCGGCCGGCGCATACGGCTGGCCGCGCTCGGACGTCGTCTGCGGAACACCGGGAGGGTCGTGCGCCCAGACCTTCGAAGGTGCCACCGTCTACTGGACCGAGTCGACCGGGGCTCACGGTGTGAGCGGTGCGATGCTCAGTGCGTATGATGCGGCCGGGGGAGCGGGCGGGGGCTGGGGCTGGCCGGTGTCGTCGAGGCTGCAGGTCGGCGATCGAGGGGCGGGGCAGGTGTTCACGAACGGCTCCGGCTTCGCGCTCGACCAGGGCTCCGCCCACCTGGTCTCCGGCCCGATCCGCGACGCCTACTTCGGCACCGGCGGCGCCGTGGGAAGGTTCGGATTCCCGACCTCCGATGCGACGTGCGACCAGGGCGCTTGCGTGCAGACCTTCGAGGGCGGTACCGCGCGATCGGATGCCTCCGGCGCGGTGACGCTGGGATGAATCCGCCGTTCACCGTGCCCTTGCTAGGCTGGCTCGGTCGCGCCGACGGTGCGTCCGAGCCGTCACCGACATCATAGGCACCATGAGAATCGCAGTCGTCAACAACTTCTTCCCGCCGCGACCCGGCGGCTCCGCCCACCTCTCGGATCACCTCGCGGCCCAGTACGCCGCAGCGGGCCATGAAGTGCTCGTTCTCACCGCTGCGTACAAGGATGCACCGGCCGAGGAAGCGCGCGACGGGTTTCGTATCGTTCGGATCCCCGCGTGGACGCTCCCGCAGACGCGGTTCGCCGGAAACTTCGACATCGGGTTCACGATCTCGCCGCGCGCGAAGCGCCGGGTGTTCGACCTGCTCGACGACTTCGCCCCCGATGTGGTGCATCAGCACGGCCAGTTCTTCGACCTCACCTGGCTGTCGGGATGGTGGGCGAGGCGCCGGAGGGTCCCCACTCTTCTCAGCATCCACACCAGGCTGGAGAGCCCGCTCAGCAAGTTCAATTCATTCGTCTACGCCACAGCGGACCGCCTGCTCGTGGCACCACTCATGCGTGTCCACCGACCTCGACTCGTCGTCATGGACATCCTGATGGAGCGATACATCGACCGCCGCTATCGCCGTTCGCACGGCGGAAAGGTCGCGATTCCGGTCGGAATCGACCCCACGGTGATGCGAGGCGGCGATGCCGCCGCCGCCCACGAACGGCTGGGCTTCGACGATCGACCGATCGTACTCTCGATCGGGCACGTCATTCCGCAACGAAGCCGAATCGCGCTCGCCGAGGCCCTGCCGACCGTGCTCGATCGATTCCCCGAGACGATGGTGGTCGTGATCGGGGGCCTGTACCACGACGAGTTCCTCCAGGTGGCGCGACGGCTCGGTGTGGACCACGCCATCCGTGCGCTCGGCGCCATGCCGCAGCGCGACATCCCCGACTTCCTCGCGGCGGCCGATGTGGAGGTTCACGAGCTGGAGGGCATCGGCTTCGGAACCGCGAGCCTCGAGGCGCTGGCCGCCGGTGTGCCCGTCATCGCGTGCATCGAGCCCGACAACTTCCTGTCGATTCGGGTCGAAGACGGACGAGAGCTGTTCATCACCGCTCCCGTGAGCGCCGAAGACCCGAAAGCCGACCCCGCCGCGCTGGCATCGACGCTCATCAGGATTCTCGAGGATCCGGAACGGACACGCCGACAGGTCGGCGACAACGCCATGCGACTCATCGACGAGAACTTCACCATCGCACGGGTGGCGGAGCAGCATCTCGAGGTCCTCGCCGGGATGGTGCGTTCCTAGCGTTCGCCCCTCCCGGAGTACTCGCCCAGTGTCGACAAGCTAGGATCCAACGACGTGACCGAATCGCCCCGCCAGCGCGCAACCGTTCGAGAGCGCTTCGACGCGTTCGTGCAGCCGACGCTGAACGGACTGCCGAATCGGCGGGTCGTGTTGGTGCCGCTCGGGGTGCTGCTCGGCCTGCTCATCGTGCTCGTCGGGCTCGGGATCACCGGCTCGTCGACGGGGTACCTCAACCAGTTCGTGAGCACAGCGCCCGATGATCGGGCGATCGTGGGGAGCCCACAGAGCATTCGCAGTGACGAGTGGTTCGTGCAGTCCACGTGGGCCGTGTCGCAAGAGGAGCAGGGCCTCCCGGTACGCAATGAATCGTTCCCCGGCGGCATGGACGCGACGGTGCAGCACGATCTCCCGGCGCTGGACTGGTCTCTTGTGCTCAGACCCCACCTCTGGGGTTTCCTCTTCCTGCCCCTCGACAATGCCATGGCGCTCAAATGGTGGTTGCCCGGGTTCAGCCTGATCGCAGCCGTCTATCTCTTCTCGGTCACGATGCTTCCCCGACGACCCGTGACCTCGACGTTCCTCGCCCTCGGCTTCTTCTTCGCCCCGTTCTTCCAGTGGTGGTATCTCACGATCACCCTGTTTCCGCCGGCCTGGGCGCTCCTGCTCATGTCCACCGTCGTCTGGCTCGTGAGGGGGGCGAGTCGTACGGGACAGATCACGATGGTGGCCTTGACCGCATACGGTGCGGCGGCGGTCGGCACCACGATCTACGCACCGTTCATCATCGCCGCGACCTGGCCGGCGCTCGCGTTCGTGCTCGGATTCGTGTTCACGCGAGATTCCATGCCCGGTGCGAGTCTGCGCGATCGGCTCTGGCGACTGAGGTGGCTCGCGGTCGCGGCGGTCGCGGCGGTCGCCGTGCTCGGCGTCTGGCTCGCGACCCGCTGGGAGACGATCGAGAGCTTCACGTCCACGGTGTATCCCGGCGAACGGCTCCAGCCGGTCGGCGATTCCTCCCTGACCGACTTCCACTCCCTGATGGCGGGTGTCTTCTCGCGTGGCCTGGAGGGTCAGAACGGGGTCCCGCTCGGTGGGAACGCATCGGAAGCATCGACGTTCCTGCTGCCCGGCCTGTTCCTCGTCGTGCCGTTCATCTGGTTGATCGTCAGGCGGCTCCGCGCGAAGAACGGCGTCGACTGGTTGGCCGTCGCGCTGCTCGGCGTGGGGGTGCTCTTCGCGGCATACATGTTCGTCCCAGGCTGGGACGCACTCTCCCACCTGCTGCTGCTCGATCGCACGACACCCGGCCGATTGCGCATGGGGTTCGGCATCCTCTCACTGGTGATGATGGTGGTGGTTGCCGCACGAATCGACGAGCTCAAGAAGTTCGATCGAGGAAGGATCGTGCCCATCTGGGTGCCGATCGGCGCCACCGCTCTCGCGTTCGGATCCACGGCGCTGGTCGCGGCATGGCTGTACTCCGTCGGTTCCCCGCTCGTGACGATCTGGACCTGGGTACCCGTGTTCCTGCTCGTCCTCGCCTGTGTCGCCGCATTCTCGATCGGCCGGCCGCTCGCGGGCGCCACCGCATTCCTCGTCGCTTCGGTCTTCTGCGGCGCCACCGTCAACCCCATCTATCGCGGGGTCTACGACCTGAACGAGACCGACCTCGTCGCGGCGATGGAGCGGATCGACCGCGGCGGCGAAGCCACATGGGTCGGCATCGGGGAGACTCCGATTCCGACGGTCGCCCTCGTCGAGAGCGGACTCCACTCGTACAACGGCTTCCAGAGTTCGCCGTCCGATGAGATGTGGGAGCAGATCGATCCCGACGGTGACGTCGAGTACGTGTGGAACCGCTTGGCGAACGTGTCCTGGAGCGCAGGAACGGGCGCGCCCAGTCCCACCAACCCTGCGCCGGACCAGATCCATATGACGTTCGACTCGTGCGATGCCTTCGCTCAAGAGAATGTCGACCTCGTGCTGAGCGAGTCCCCCCTGCAGCAGGACTGCGTCCAGCTCGTCGAGACCGTGCGCGAGGGGCCGAGCACGTACCGGATCTACGAGGTCCTCCCGAACTGAGCCCGGGGCGTTCCGGTCCGGCGTCGTCAGTCGAGTTCGGAGACTGCGGTGATGTGGCGCGCGATCTCGAGTGCGCTCGTCGCCGCCGGTGACGGGGCGTTCAACACGTGGACCTGGTTCTCGGTCCGCTGGATGAGGAAGTCGTCGACGAGGCGTCCGTCGCGGCCGATCGCCTGAGCGCGAACACCTGCGGCCGCACGCACGATGTCGTTGCGGCCGATCGCCGGGACCAATCGGGCGAGGCTCTTGGCGAACGTCCGCTGCGAGAACGACCGCCAAACCTCGCTGATGCCGAGTGGGATGTTGTGCGAGGCCATCCGAAGGAATCCGGGATAGGTGAGGTCGCCGAAGGCCTCACCGACGTTGATGTCGCGCCAGGTGTAGCCCTCGCGGGCCAGCGCCGTCACGGCGTTCGGCCCGGCATGCACCGAGCCGTCGATCATGCGAGTGAGGTGCACCCCGAGAAAGGGCAGGTCCGGGTCGGGCACCGGGTAGATGAGGCCGCGGACCAGCGCACCTGCCTCGGCGGTCAGTTCGTAGTATTCGCCGCGGAACGGGATGATCCGCGCCTCGGGCACGAGCCCGGCCATGCGTGCGATCCGGTCGCTGTAGAGCCCGGCGCAGTTGATGAGCAGATCAGCGTCGACGGTGCCGCCGTCATGTTCGAGCTGCACGCCGCCAGCAGTGTCATGGATGTTGCGCACCTCGGTCGAGCGCATCATCGTTGCGCCGTGCTCGGCGGCGAGCTCGGCGAGTCTCACCGAGACGGCCGTGTAGTCGATGATCCCGGTCGTCTCCACTCGGAGCGCGGCGACACTCGCGACGTCGGGCTCGTACTCATGGGCCTCGGCGGCCGTCAGCATCCGTACCGGGACGCCGTTTGCGATCGAGCGCTCATGAAGTGCCCGGAGCCGCGGGATCTCCTCCTCGTCGACCGCGACGATCAGCTTGCCGCAGATCTCGAACGGGATGTCGTGTTCCTGCGCGAATGCCGTCATCGAACGATTGCCGGCCGTGCTCATCGCGGCTTTGAGGGAGCCAGGCTTGTAGTACGGCCCAGCGTGGATCACGCCTGAGTTGTGACCCGTCTGGTGCACCGCCCAGGAGTCCTCCTTCTCGAGCACGGTGACATCGTGGCCGAGTCGCACTGCCCGTTCTGCGACCGCCAGACCGACGACACCCCCGCCGATCACGGCCACTCGCTTGAAGGTCACAGTTCCAGCTCCTCGCATTGTCCATCGCCGACCGGGTCGGGGGGCGATCCAACGTTCGATACTATGGGTAAGTCTGCGCGCGGAGTTCACCGCGCCTATCAAGAAACGCGAGGAACCCTTGTCAGACGTCGTTGCGCTCGGCCAACCCACTGTCGGCGACGAGGAACTCGAGGCCATCAGAGCCGTCTTCGAATCCGGCTGGCTCTCTGGAGCCGGGCCGACCTGTCAGGCGTTCGAGCAGCGCTTCGCGGCCGAGGTCGCCGGCACCGCCCATGCACTGGCGACGAGCAATTGCGGGTCGGCGCTGCACCTCGGTCTGGACGTGCTCGGGGCCGGCCCCGGTGACGAGGTCATCGTCGGCGACTACACGTTCCCTGCGACCGGCCATTCTGTCGCGTGGACCGGTGCGACTCCGGTGTTCGCCGACATCCGCCCAGACATCTGGAGCGCCGATCCCGCGGCCGTCGAGGCGGCCATCACCCCCAAGACGGTCGGCATCCTCGCCGTCGACGTCTTCGGGCAGCCCGCTGACTACGATGAGCTTCGCGCGATCGCCGATCGGCACGGCCTCTGGCTGATGGAGGACGCCGCGTGCTCGGCAGGCGCGAGCTACAAGGGCCGCCCGGCGGGCAGCCTCGCCGACGTCGCGACGTTCAGCTTCCACGGACGCAAGGGCATCACTGCGGGCGAGGGCGGGGCGTTGACCACCGACGATGCCGAGCTGGCCTCGCACGCCCGAAAGCTGCACACGTACGGCATCGCACCCGCACTCACCCGCGAGGGCAGCACCGACCTGCCGGTTCCGTCGTTCGATGAACTCGGCTACAACTACCGGCTCTCCGACCTCGCCGCGGGCGTCATGCTCGCCCAGCTCGATCGTCTGGGCACGCTCCTGACCAATCGCCGCCGCATCGCGGCCGCCTACGAGGAGATGCTCAGCAGCGTCGACCGCGTCTCCGCTCCTGTCGCGCTCGCCGATCGTGAGCACCCCTGGCAGTCGTACGTCGTGACGCTCGACTCCGACGTCGATCGCGGTCGCGTCGCCGCCCACCTCAAGGCGAACGGCGTGCAGTGCAACTTCGGAACCTACGCCTCGCACCTTCAGCCGGTGTACGGGTTCACCGGATCGCTGCCGGTGTCGGCCGATCTCTTCACCCGTCACCTCGCGATCCCCATGCACGCGAACCTCACCGACTCCGAGGCCGAGCGTGTGATCGAGACCCTGGCCCAGGCGATCGAGTCATCCGCAACCGCCTGATCGTACGTATCAGAACGCAATCCAGAGAAGGAAGCACCAGTGTCAGAAAAGAACGTCCTCGTCGTCGGCGGCGCGGGATTCATCGGCCTCCACGTCGTCGAGCAGCTCCTCGCAGAGGGTTGGAATGTACGAATCTTCGACAACATGGTTCGCGGTGATCGCGATCGTGCGAACGAACTCATCAAGACCGGCCGCGTGGATGTCGTCGACCAGGACACGCGCAACGGCGCGGCCGTGTATGCGGCGATGAAGGGACACGACCACGTCATCCACCTGGCCGCCGACTCGATCAACAAGAGCGTTGCAGACCCGTACTCCTCGATCGACATCAACATGGTCGGCTCCCACAACGTGTTCGCCGCCGCCGCGGACCTCGGCGTGAAGCGGATCGTCGCCGCGTCGAGCGCGTCGGTGTACGGTGACCCCGAGAAGCTCCCGATGCACGAGGACGACCGTCTCAATCCGCTGACGCCGTACTGCATCGGCAAGCGCACGAACGAAGATCTCCTCGGCTACTACGGCCGCTCGAAGGGCCTGCCGTGGATCGCACTCCGATTCTTCAACGTCTACGGCGAGGGCCAGAAGACGACCGCGTACTACACGTCGGTGATCAACCACTTCGTGAACCGCCTGAAGAACGGCGAGGCGCCGGTCATCGACGGCGAAGGCAAGCAGTCGATGGATTTCATCCATGTGAAGGACATCGCTCGCGCGGTCGTGCTCTCGCTCACCTCTGAGCGCGCGAACATGCCCATCAACGTCGGCACCGGCATCGACACCACGGTCGCCGAGCTCGCCGAGATCCTCGTCGATGCCGTCGGCGTCGACGTCGAGCCGCAGTTCAACGCTCGTCCCGTGCTCGTCACCAGGCGTGCCGCCGACGTGACGCGTGCCAAGGAGGTGCTCGGCTTCGAAGCGAGCATCCCGGTGCGAGATGGAATGACCGCACTCGTCCGGAACTCCTGACGATGTCGGCAGCCCTCGCTGACAACCCGTACAACGAGCATGCCTGGATCATCGGCACTCCGTCGATCGGCGCAGGCACTTGGATCGGCGCTTTCACGGTGATCGACGGCTCCGGCGGGTTGACGATCGGCGAGGGCTGCGACATCTCGTCCGGCGTGCAGATCTACACCCACTCGAGCGCGAAGCGGTGCGTTTCCGGGCGTCGCTACGAGAGCGTCGATCGGGCACCGGTCACGATCGGTGACCGTGTGTTCATCGGCGCGAACGCCGTCGTCAACATGGGCGTCACGATCGGTGACGAATCCATCATCGGCGCAGGGGCGGTCGTCACCGCCGACGTTCCGACCCGCACCGTCGTCGCAGGCGTCCCGGCTCGGCCGATCGCTCTGGTCGACCTGTCGGATCCTGCCGCGCCCGGAATCTCACAGCTCTGACACTCAGGGGTGCTGCACGGCACCGACCCTGCCGAGTACCGGCGTGTGCTCGCCCGGTACTCGGCGCGACGACGACGATCAGGCTTCGGCGCCGTTCTTGAGCGCCTCGACGATGCTGTGGGCCGGAAGGATCGATCGGCGCTCGGTCTCCGCATCGACCGTTCCGTCGATCAGCCCGACGAAGTGCTCGAGTTGCGCGGCGAGCGGCTCCTGTGCCGTGAGCAGTTCGGGGATCTCGATGACGGTCTGCTGGCGGTACCCACGCCCCTCGGCGTCTGCCGCCTGGTCGGAGACGTGGCGGTAGACGGTGACGTCGCGGCGGAGGAGGTCGACCTCGATGAGCTTGTCGAGGTCGTGGATGCTCATCGTGCGGATCTTACGCTGTCCGACACGGCTGGCCGAGACGTGCGCCACCCGGCCCCCTTCGAACGAGAGCACCGCCTCGGCGACGTCTTCAGCGCCCGGAACCGACAACGGGTGGAACTGGCCGAGCACGCCGCGGACGGCCGTCGGCGACCCGCCGAGCAGCAGGCTCGCAAGATCCACATCGTGCACCAGGAGGTCCCAGCTGACGCCGGTGCGGATTCGCGGCGCGTAGGGGGAGTGGCGCGTCGCCGTGACGAACTTCGGGTCGTCCATCAGGGCACGTGCGGTCACCACGGCGGGGTTGAAGCGTTCGAGGAGCCCGCACATCATCGGGACGTCGCGGGTTTCGGATCGGCGAAGGATCTCGAGCGTCTTCTCGAGGCCGTCGGCGACGGGCTTCTCGACGAGCACGGGTCGATCCTGTTCGAGCACTTCGAGAGCGAGATCGAAGTGGGCTTCGGTCGATGCCGCGATCACGACAGCATCGACGTCGGAGAGATCACCGAGTTCCGGAGCCCAGGAGGCCCCGTAGCGCTCTGCGAGACCCGTGCCGACGTCTTCGCGACCGTCGACGACTCGCGCGAGCGTTGCGAGCGGGGACTGCGCGATCACGCGTGCGTGGAGCGAGCCCATGGAGCCGGCACCGACCAGCAGGATGCGAGGTTGCGTGCTCATGCGCTGTGCACGATCGATGAGACGCCGGCGACGATGCGGTCGAGCTCGTCGCGAGTGAGGTGGGTGTGCACCGGAAGTGAGACGACCTCCTGCACGACGCGCTCGGCGACGGGGAAGTCGCCGACGATCACGTCGTCGCGTCCGCGGTACGTGGGGTAGTCGAATACGAGCTTGGGATAGTAGATGCCGGCGCCGATACCCTGCTCGCCGAGCTTCGCGACGAATTCGTCGCGACTGATGCCCGCGTCGGGCGTGACGCGAATGGTGAACTGGTGCCAGACATGCCGCCGCCCGGGTGATTGGCGCGGGCTCACGATGCCGGGGACGTCGGCCAGACCGGCGCGCAGGTACTCGGCGTTCCGCTGACGCGTCGCCACGACGTCGTCGTACGCGTCGAGCTGGGGGAGTCCGACCGCCGCCTGCAGGTCGGTCAACCGCCAGTTGTGGCCGGCGACCTCGTACTGGTACCGCGCCCGCATGCCCTGGTTGCGGAGGATGCGGAGGCGATCTGCGAGCACGTCGTCGTCGGTCGTGATCATGCCCCCTTCGCCCGTCGTGATGTTCTTCGTCGCGTAGAACGAGAACGAACCGAGCCCGTAGCTGCCCGCGTGGCGCCCGTTGAGGGTCGAGCCGTGAGACTGCGCCGAATCCTCGACGATGGCCAGCCCCCGGTCTGCGGCGAGCGCCGAGATCGAATCCATGTCTGCGATCTGGCCGTAGAGATGCACCGGCATGAGCACGCGCGTGCGATCCGTGATCGACGAGGCGAGGGTCTCCGCCGAGAGGTTGAAGTCGTCATCGGAGATGTCGGCGAATCGCGCCGTCGCTCCGGCCTCGAGGATGGCGTTGAGGGTGGCGACGAAGGTGAACGGGCTGGTCACCACCTCATCGCCCGGTTGGAGATCGAGCACCTGAAGTGCGGCGACGAGCGACGTCGTGCCGTTGTTGACCGCGATCGCATGCTTGACGCCGAGCATCGAGGCGAAGCGATCTTCGAACTGTTTGACCAGGCGCCCCTGGGCGATGTTCCCCGAGCGGAGAACCTCGAGAACGAGACGTTCGGTGTCCTCACCGAACTCGACGACAGTAATGGGTATCATGAAACCTGCTTCAGTCAGGGGCGCCAGACGGACGACGCTTCACACAAACACCCATACTAGAACGAAGCGACCCCCGCGCCTGACCGGTCCCGCTCCTCGTGTGTGCGGCCGGCCATGACAGTTGAGAGCGAATGAAGAAGATCAAATCCCTCGCGCCGCGTGCGCTGACCGTGCTGCGCTACGTCCTCGTCGTGGTCGTGATCGGTTTCGCGGTCTACTACCTGGTGTCGCAGTGGGACGAGATATCCGTCGCCCTGACGTTCATCTCGTGGCAGTCCATCGTGGTCTCCTTCCTCCTCGTGCTCGTGGGTCTCGTGTGCGGGACGCTCAGCTGGATCGCCGTGTTGAACGGACTCGGTCCGCGAGTACCGACCCTTCGAGGGGCGCAGGTGCTCCTCGTCGGACAGCTCGGCAAGTACGTACCCGGGTCCGTGTGGTCGTACGTCATGCAGATGGAACTCGGTCGCCAGTACGGGATCCTTCGGCCGCGGGTGCTGGTGACCGCGTTGTACGCGGCGGGCATCGGGGTCGTCTCGTCGCTCATGCTCGGTGCACTCGCCCTTCCGGTCGTCGTGCAGGGACATCCGGAGCTGATGTGGCTCTTCCTCCTGCTGCCGATCGGCCTCGCCTGCCTGCACCCGAAGGTGATGACCTTCCTCGCGTCCTTCGTGCTCAAGCTGTTCCGTCGGCCGCCGCTCGAACACGAGGTCACATTCCTGGTGGTCGGGAAGGCCGTCGGGTGGTCGCTGCTCTCGTACATCGCGTACGGTCTGCACCTCTGGCTGCTGGTGAACTCCCTCGTCGATCCCGACATCGGCACGCTGGTCCTGCTCACCGGAGCGATGGCGCTCGGGTTCACCGTCGGTCTCATCGCGTTCATCTTCCCGTCGGGCCTCGGCGTGCGAGAGGCGATCCTCATCGGAGCCATGGCGCTGCTCCTGACGATCCCCGAGGCGACCGCGGTGAGCCTCGTCTCTCGGGCCATGTTCACGGCTGCCGATCTCCTCGGCGCCGGAGTCGCGATCCTCTTCGTGGTGCTCCTGCGCCGTCGGCTGGCGCGCGAGACCACGGCGTACCTGCGCGAGGAGGTGCAGTACGAGCACTCGGAAGATCGTGCGCACTCGAGCCCGGCAGCGACGAGGGAGGACGAGCGTGAATGAGATCCACCCGACCGCGTTGATCGAGGGTGACGTGACGATCGGCGCCGACAATGTCATCGGTCCACACGTGGTGATCACCGGCCCGGTCGAGATCGGCTCCGGCAACTGGATCGGTGCAGGCGTCGTCATCGGCGCCCCGCCCGAGGTTCGTACCTGGCCGCACCCCACGCCCGGCGCCCCATCGGTAGCCGGCGGGGTCGTGATCGGCGATCGCAACGTGATCCGCGAATACGCGCAGATCCACCAGGGCTGGAAGGCGAAGACGGTGATCGGCGACGAGGCCTTCATCATGAACCAGTGCTACATCGCCCACGACTGCTCGCTCGGAAGCGGTGTCACGATGGCCTCGAGTGTGTTGCTCGCGGGGCATGTGCAGCTCGATGACGGCGTGAACCTCGGGCTCGGCACGACAGTCCACCAGTTCCGGACGATCGGGCGAGGTTCGATGGTCGGCATGTCCTCGGTCGTGACGCGTGACCTGCCGCCGTATGCGAAGGCGTTCGGCAGCCCCGCGACCGTTCGCGGGGCCAACGTCATCGGCATGGAGCGTTCCGGGGTCGACGGCGGACTCGTCGCCCGCATCTCCGCGTTGTACGACGGCACCGAGACCGACCCGTCCGGCATCGCGGATGACCGGATCCGGGAGCAGATCACCGCATGGATGGAGGGAGGCGCTCGCGCATGACGGGCAGCGAGCGCGCATCGCCGACCATCTCGGTCGCACTCGGCACGCACAACGGCGCCGTCTTCCTGACCGAGCAACTCGAGAGCATCCTGGCTCAGTCACGCCCGGTCGACGAGATCGTCATCTCCGATGACGCCTCGACCGACGGGACCCTCGAACTCGCGAAGCGCGTGATCGCCGCTCGGGGCGCGGGCGGTCCGGCACCCGCACTCGTCGCGCTCAGCAATCCGACCGCGCTGGGAGTGACGGCGAACTTCGAGCGGGCGCTGCGAGCGGCGAGCGGCGATCTCGTCGTCCTCTGCGATCAGGATGACATCTGGCACGTCGATCGCATCGCGATCGCGGTCGAGCACTTCCTCGAACGGCCTGAACTCGACCTCGTGCACGCCGATGCCCGCCTCGTCGACGGCGACGGTGCACCGCTCGGGTCCACGCTCTTCGAGACGTTGTACGTGAGCGACACCGAGCTCGCGGCGGAACGGGACGGACGGGCGTTCGAGGTGCTGATGCGGCGCAATGTGGTGACCGGGGCGACGACGATGCTCACCGCGAGACTCGTGGCACGTGCCCAACCGTTCCCCGACTCCTGGGTGCACGACGAGTGGCTTGCGATGATCGCGGCGATCGGCGGAGGAGTCGTGGCCGTCGAACGGCCGCTCATCGACTACCGGCAGCATGGCGGAAATCAGATCGGCGCGGAATCACTCGGGATCGCCGGCAAGCTCGGTCGGCTCCGAACTCCTCGCACTGCACGCAACGCGCGGCTTCTCGCGCGCGCCGGGGACCTCGCGCAGCGGATGCGGACGATCCAGCCGCGCCCATCCGATGAGCGGCTTGCGGCGGTCAGCGAGAAGCTCGCCCACGAACGGGTGCGGCATGCGTATCCGGCAGCAAGATTGCGGCGCATCCCGCCCGTGTTGCGAGAGGTGCGCACCGGCCGCTACCGGCGTTTCGGCCTCGGCGTGCAAGACGTGGTTCGCGACCTCGTGCAACCGGTCTGAGGCCGTTCCGGCTCAGCCGGCCCGTCACTCCTGCGGCACCGGCGGCCGCCCCGCCGCGAGGGCGTCGCGCCAACTCATGTCGCGTGCCGCCTTCACCGCGCAGACCACGAGCAGCATCCATCCGCCTTCGACGAGTGCGAAACTCTCGGCGAACGAGGTCACGGCGATCGCGACGAGCATGAGCGCCGGCCAGACGTAGACGACGCTCCGCCGCGTGGAGGCGAGCAGCCACGCCCGCACGAGGGCGACGCCGATGAGCGCGATGAAGAGCAGCGCGCCGATCACCCCGACCTGGAAGTACACGTCGATGAAGGCGTTCAGGGCGGAGCCGTGCTCCCGGCCCGTGGCGATCTCGATCCACGTGTATGGCGCGGAGTCGGGCCATGGCCCGACCCAGCCCCAGCCCTGGAGCGGGTTCAGGTTGAGGTACCGCGAGAGTTCACGCCAGACGTCGAGGCGTACGTCGAACTCGCTGCGCACGTCGAGCAGTTCGATGATGCGGAGCCGGAAGATCCAGGCGGCCGCGATGGCGACGATGCCGCTGACGAGGAGCGTGACCTGCCAACGCCAACTCGTCGACGCCGACGCCCTCCGAAGCCCGTACAGCGCACCGAGCGCCGCGAGCGCGGCACCGAGCGCGAACCAGGTCGTGGGTGAACCCGAGAGCATGAGGCAGAGTCCGGCAAGCACGAGCGAGGCGACGGCGCGGGTGCGCGACACGATCTTCATGCGCCATTCGACGAGGAAGGTGAGCAGCGCGATGAGGGCGACGAAACCGAGCATGTTGCGCGAGCCGAAGATGCCCTGGATCGGGCCGAGCGACGCGATGTCGCCCTGGATTCCGAGCACGTGGATGGGCACGTCGAGGATGATGCCGGAGAGCACTTCGAGCACGATCGAGGCGCCGAGGAGCGCCCGCATGACGTCGCCGAAGGCGCGCACGATCTGGATGGTGTCGCGCATGAGCGCGACGTAGATGCCGACGAAGGCGAAGGCGACGAGGTATCCGAGCCGGGCGAGCGAAGCCAGCGGGGGCAGGTTGCTCCAGATCACGGATGCCGCGCACCAGCCGATGAACACCAGGATCGTCAGCGGCAGGATGCCGTACCACTCGACCGCCCGCCAGCGCGCCACGAGCGAGGCCGCGCACAGCACGACCAGAGCGGAGAGGGCGGCGAGGAGCCCTGGGGCGCCGATGACACTGCGGATCGCGTGCGCCCCGAACGCGAGGCCGACGGCGAGCAGCGTCAGCGCCTGGGCGAACCTCGCCGAGCCGGCGAATTCGCGAAGCGCGGTCGGGATCCGTGACGGATCAGGGGTGGGCGTCATCGCTCGTCGAGCGTGTCGAACGGGCGGGTGGTGCCGTCGGCGGGCGCGGGGAGCGCCACGCGCGCAGGAAGCGGCACGGGATCCGCCGGAAGCGGTTCATGCTCCCACTGGCGCCACTTGGTCGACCAGGCGACCGCGATGAGCAGCATCCACCCGCTCTCGACCAGGATCCGGCTCTCGGCGAGGCCCTGGCCGATGAGCGCCACGACCAGCAGCAGCGGCACGAAGGCGGCGGCCGAGTGGGGGAGCGGCTGCCCCGCGGCATCCATCGGCCGATCGACGGCGAGGAACCACGAGCGCCACAGCGCACCGATCACGATCGAGGCGAACGCGAGCAGGCCGATGACACCGAGCTGCATCCACACGTCGAGCCAGGCGTTGTGCGCCTGCAGGTATGTGACGCCCTTGCGCACGGCGAGGTCGTCGAAGGGCTCGACCCACGGCACCCAGTAGCCGACCCAGCCCCAGCCGAACCACGGCCGCTCGGCGGCGAGCCCGATCACCGAGTTCCAGATGTCGAATCGGCCGGTGAGGTCTTCGCTCTTGCCGAGCGCACCGAGCAGCCGGCCCCAGAAGACCGCGACCAGGGCGACGGATGCCGCGAGCGACGCCGCTGCCGTCCAGTACACCCTCGCGCGCCGGTCGGGGCCGACCCTGCGTGCCCACAGCGCGAACGCGAACGCGACGACGACGATCACGCCGACGAGCAGCACGGTGGCCGAGCGGGTCAGCGCCATGACGCCGCCGGCGACCACGATCCACGCGATGCCGGGGAAGCGTCGCACGCTGCCTGCCGCGAGCCGTGCACCGAAGACGATGAGGGCGAGCAGGGCGATCATGCCGAGGAGATTGCGGTTGGCGACGATGCCCTCGATCGGACCGCCGTCGAACAGCAGCCCGCGCGACCAGTAGAAGGCCATCGGCAGCTGCTCACCGGTCACCTCGAAGTCGGGGAAGTTCGGCAGCACCGGGCCGCCGACGAAGATCGCGACCCAGAGTTCGAACGCGAGTGAGAGACCGAGCACCCACTTGAGCGCGGCGCCGAGGCGGCGGACGAACTGCGTCCAGCTCAGGCACAGCACGAGCGAGACGGCGGTGAGGGTCGTCGCGAGCGTGATCGCCACGCCGAGCGCGGATGCCCCGGGGTAGAACGACCAGGCGATCGAGAGCGTCGCGAGCAGCACGAAGACGAGGGTCGATTTGGGCACCCGACGCCAGATCCACTTCGGGCGCACCTGCACGAGCAGTACGACGGCGCCGATCAGCACGAGGCCGGCGACGATGCCGAAGCCCCACCAGCCGAGGAGATTCCGCCAGAACTGGCCGGCAAGCAGGGTGAACACGGCGAACGTCGCGTACGCCGTGATCCAGCGTCGATCGGTGCCCATGGGCTACAGGCTATCGCGGGCTCGATCGGTTGCCTGTGGAGGGTGCGACGGCCGGTCCTTGGTAGCTTGGACGCATCCGACCGAGAGGACCCCTCACGCATGTTCGTGGCGATCGGCAATACCCCGCGTGATTACGCGTGGGGCTCGACCACCGCGATCGCGGAGTTCCGCGGCACCGCGGCCCCCGGCGGCCCCGAGGCCGAACTCTGGCTCGGAGCGCACCCGGGGTCGCCCGCGCGGGTGCTCGACGAGGCATCCGTCGGCCATGCCGATCTCGCCGCCTGGATCGCGGCCGCTCCCGAGCGGGCGCTCGGCGCCGAGCTCGCCGCGCACGGTGCGCGGCTCCCGTACCTCTTGAAGCTGCTCGCGGCGGCCGCGCCGCTGTCGTTGCAGGCGCACCCCACGCCCGAGCAGGCCCGGGCCGGATTCGCCCGTGAAGAAGCCGACGGGGTGCCGATCACGGCGTATGACCGCAATTACCGCGACGAGTTCCACAAACCCGAGATCGTCGTCGCCGTGAGCGACACCTTCGACGCGCTCTCGGGGTTCCGCCCCCTCGAAGAGGTGCGGGGCGTCCTCGAGGTGTTGCGGGCTGCGGATGCTGCGGCGCCCGAGTCCGACCCCGGCGCGCTCGATCTGCTCGAGTCGCGCCTGTCGGGTGTGCACGCGCTCCGCGACACGGTCGAGTGGCTCCTGCGCGACGGCCGCGGCGGCGACACCGGCGAGGCGTCGTGGGTGATCGACCGGGTGACGGCGCTCGCGGCATCCGCCACCGCCCTCGCTTCGCCGTTCGCACGGTCGTTCGAGACGGTCGGCGCGCTCGCCGAGGCGTACCCCGGCGACCCAGGCGTGGTGATCTCGCTGCTCCTGAATCGCGTGCGGCTCGTGCGCGGCGAGGGGCTGTACCTCGCGGCAGGCAACATCCACGCGTACCTCGGCGGGCTCGGCGTCGAGCTCATGGCCGCCAGCGACAATGTGCTGCGCGGGGGCCTCACGCCCAAGCACATCGACGTCACCGAACTCATCGACGTGCTCGACTTCACGCCGATGCCGCCGCCGCGACTCGCGCCCGTCGAGGTTTCGCCGGGGGTCACCGTGTTCCGCCCCGGCGTGACCGACTTCGTGCTCTACCGGGTCGAGCGTGCCGCAGAGGCCGTGGGCAGCGCGCAGGTCGCGCTCGACGGCCCCGCGATCGTGCTCGTCGAGGGCGACCACGTTTCGATCGGCGGCGGCACCGGGGCATCCGCCTCGCTCAGTCGAGGCGAGTCGGCGTACATCACGCCCGACGAGCACGTGCTCGAGATCACGGGCGACGGTATCGCCTGGATCGCGACGACGGGCTCTGCGGCAACGGTCGCCGTCTAGGAGGCGGTGCGCATGCCGAAGAGCCGGCGGTAGGCCGTCGGCGTCGTCTGCAGCACCTTCACGAAGTGGTGTCGCATGACGGCGGCGGCACCGAATCCCGTGTCGCGCGCGATCTCCTCGAGGGTGAACGAGGTCTCTTCGAGCAATTGCTGTGCGCGCAGCAGTCGCTGGCGATTGAGCCAGGCGTTGGGCGTCGTGCCGGTCTCGGCCCGGAACCGACGCGCGAAGGTGCGCGGCGACATGAGCGCCTTGCGGGCCAGGAGGTCGACCGTGAGGTCTTCGTCGAGGTGCTCGACCATCCACTCGGTGATCTTCGCGAACGAGTCGCTGTTGCACTCGGCGACCGGAGTCTGGATGAACTGGGACTGACCGCCGTCGCGTTGCGGTGCCACGACCATGCGGCGCGCGATCATGTTCGCCGCGCTCGCACCGAGCTCGGAGCGCACGATGTGGAGCGCCGCGTCGATGCCGGCGGCGGTGCCCGCGCCGGTGACGACCTTGCCGTCCTGCACGAAGAGCACGTCGGCATCGACGTCGGCACGAGGGAACATCTCGGCGAGCCGCTCGGTGTACATCCAGTGCGTCGTGGCGCGGCGGTCGTCGAGCACGCCGGCCCGGCCGAGGGTGAAGGCACCGGAGCACACCGAGAGCACCCAGGCGCCGCGCTCGACCGCGTTTCGCAGCACCTCGGAGACGCGATCGTCGACGGGCTCGTCGATGAGTGAGGCGGGCACGGCGACCAGGTCGGCCGTCTGCGCGAAGTCGAGGCCCTCGTGCACGACGATGTCGAAGCCGAGCTTGGTGGGGATGGGACCGGGATCGGCGGCGACGACGTGGAAGTCGAAGGTCGGGCCGCCGGTGTCGCTGCGGTCGATGCCGAACACCTCGCAGAGCACGCCGAACTCGAACGGCGCCATCTGGGGCATGGCGATGCAGGCGATGGTCTGGAGCACGGCGGCCTCCGTTGGCAGGAATTGATCGGTTCATGGCTACTCTGCCACTTTCGGCAGTATCTCACAAGTCATAGATTTACTGCCATGACCACGATCATCCTCCTCGCTCTTGCAGGACTCGCCATCTGGGGTGTGCTCGCCACGGTGCTCCGCCTCGACACCGACGGTTACGGCCGGCCCGAGATCCGCGACCGCAACCGGCACGCCGAGCACCTGCCCACGCGAACCGTCTGACCGCCTCGCCTGAGCGACCCGGCCAGGGCGCCCGGAGCGGGTTGCCGCGCGCGCCCGGCCCGAGCCGGTTACGATCGATTCCGGCACGGAGCTTCCGCGCCGGGAAGTGGGAGACATGAGCTGGCTGGTCACCGGAGGCGCGGGGTACATCGGTGCGCACGTCGTTCGCGCCTTCGAAGCCCAGGGCATCGGTGCCGTCGTACTCGACGATCTCTCCTCCGGCAGGGCCGAGTTCGTTCCCAAGTCGGTGCCGTTCGTGCACGGAAGCATCCTCGACGGTGCCGCCGTCGAGCGGGCGATCGAAGAGCACGGCGTGACCGGCGTCGTGCACCTGGCCGGGTTCAAGTACGCGGGCGTCTCGGTCGAACGGCCGCTGCACACCTACCGGCAGAACGTCATCGGCACCGCGACGCTGCTCGCGGCGATGGAGTCCAAGGGCGTCGGGCGCATCGTGTTCTCGTCGAGCGCCGCCGTGTACGGCACGCCCGACGTCGACCTCGTGACAGAGGCGACGCCGAAGCATCCGGCGTCGCCGTACGGCGAATCGAAGCTCATCGGCGAGTGGCTGCTCGCCGACCAGGCGAAGGCCGCCGGGCTTCGCCACACGAGCCTGCGCTACTTCAACGTCGTCGGCTCCGGCACGCCCGAGGTGTTCGACGTGAGCCCGCACAATCTCTTCCCGCTCGTGTTCGACGCCCTGCTGGGCGGCCGCACGCCGCGCATCAACGGCACCGACTACCCGACGCCCGACGGCACCTGCGTGCGCGACTACATCCATGTCGCCGATCTCGCCGACGCCCATGTCGTCGCCGCTCGCCGGCTCGACGCCGGAGAATCGCTCGAACCCGTCTACAACCTCGGTTCCGGCGACGGCGTCTCGGTCGGTGAGATCATGCGGGCGGTCGCCGAGGTGACCGGCATCGGGTTCGAACCCGAGCACGCCCCGCGCCGCGAGGGCGACCCCGCGCGCATCGTGGCGTCGGGCGAACTCGCCGCCCGTGACCTCGACTGGCGCATGCGACACACCCTCGCCGAGATGGTCGAGAGTGCCTGGCGGGCCCGCCGAGCGGCATCCGATTGATAACGTCTGATCGACGGTCGGCGTGTCGGGGCCGTGTTCAAGCCTCGACGGCGACTTGAGGGTTTACGATCTGCGACTTGACTCTCACGAATTACACCGGTGTAATTGTCATGACACACCCTCTGGGTGGTCGGTACAACTGGGTGGGAGACGATATGGGCAATCCTGAATATCGTTCTGGAGTACCTGACGATTGGTTCGTCGATCCGGTCAGGCTGGGCGTTCCGGGGGTTCGTTCGGTCGCAGACGATGACAATCAATTGGCATGGCAGAGCGACGCGCTGTGCGCGCAGACCGATCCTGAGGCGTTCTTCCCTGAAAAGGGCGGATCGACGCGGGATGCGAAGAAGATCTGCACCGGTTGCGAGGTACGCGATCAGTGCCTCGAGTACGCGCTCGGAAACGACGAGCGCTTCGGCATCTGGGGCGGGCTCTCCGAGCGCGAGCGTCGCAAACTCCGCAAGCGAGCAGTCTGAGCTTCACCGTTCAGAACCAGGCCTGATGACGGCAGTTCCTGTGGGTCCACGCTTCACGTGACCCGCAAGAACTGCCGTCTTCCTCGATCTGTTTCGAGGCACGCCCGGTGCGGTGACGGATGCTTCGGGGCGCGACGCTTAGGCTGACCCCGATGTTCCCCAGAGTCACCGCCGTCCTCGTCGCACATCACGGTGGCGACCACCTCAGACGCTCCCTCGAAGCGATTCGAGCGCAGCACCGTGCCCCCGACGCGCTCGTCGTCGTGCTCACCGAGGCCGATGCCGAGGCTCGGGAGATGGCCGCTGCATCGTCGCCGACCCATATCGTGGAGCTCTCGCAGCGCCGGTCGTTCGGTGAAGCCGTACGGGCCGCGGAGCGCGTGCTCGACGAGCCGGGCTCCGACGCCGATGCGCTCTGGCTTCTCGCGGAGGACACGGCGCCCGCCCCCGAGGCGCTCGAACGACTCGTGGCGACGCTCGAGACGGCCAAGTCCGTCGCCGTCGCGGGGCCGAAGCTTCGAGAATGGGACGAGCCAGACCGCATCGCGAGCTTCGGGCGCACGATCACCCGGTTCGGGCGCAGCGTCGCGCTCGTGTCCGACGAGCTCGATCAGGGCCAGCACGACGGGCTGAGCGACGTGCTCGGCCTCGATCCCGCCGCGATCCTCGTGCGCCACACGGTCTGGCGAGCACTCGACGGGTTCGATCCGGCGCTGCCGACCGTCGACGACGCACTCGACTTCTCGATCCGGGCGCGCCTGGCCGGCCACCGGGTATCGGTGGTGCCCGACGCGCACGTGGTGTTCGCAGCGGTCGGCGTCGTCGGACCGCCCGCCGATGCGCGTGCGCGCGCGAGCCGGCGCCGCCTGCGCGCCGCCCGTGCCGCAGTGCTCCACCGCCGGCTCGTCTACGCTCCCGCCGTCGTCGTGCCGGTCCACTGGCTCACGTTCCTGCCGCTCGCGATCCTCCGATCCATCCGACTGCTGCTCGTCAAGTCGCCCGGAGCGATCATCGGTGAGTTCACGGCTGCATTCGCCACGATGTTCTCGGGCATGCGCGTGGCTCGCGCGCGGCGGCGGCTGAGGGCGGCACGCACGACCGGCTGGTCGGCGATCGCACCGCTCCGCATGCCGCCCGACGAGGTGCGACGCCGTCGTCAGCACGCCGCAGAGGCCAGGCGGGCGCGGGCGCGCGGGCGCAAGGAGGAACTGCAGTTCCTCGGAACCGGCGGCGGATGGGTACTGCTCGGGTCGATCGTGGCATCCGTCGCCCTCTTCTCCTGGCTGCTCAGCGCGAGCGGGCTCCGGGGCGGCGGCATCCTGCCGTTGTCGAACGGGCTCGACGCCCTGTGGCGCAACGCCGCCTACGGATGGCGCGACATCGGCGCCGGGTTCGTCGGCGCGGCCGACCCCTTCGCGGGGCTGCTCGCGGTGCTCGGATCCCTCACGTTCTGGGCGCCGTCGTTCGCACTCGTGCTGGTCTGGCTGCTCGCGGTGCCGGTCGCGACGCTCGGCGCCTGGTTCGCAGCGTCGAGGCTGACGGAGCGCGGTTCGGTGCGTGCCGTCGCCGCGCTCGTGTGGGGTCTTGCGCCGCCACTGCTCGTCGCCCTCGCCGACGGACGCCCCGGTGCCGTGATCGCGCACATGGTGCTCGGCTGGCTCGCGTTCGCCGTGTTCGGCGCCGCGACGTCGTGGGCCGCCGCCGCGACCGCATCCCTCCTGTTCGCGGTCGTGATCGCTGCGGCTCCGAGCCTCGCGCCGGCGCTGCTCGTCGCGTGGATCGTCGGCCTCGTCGTGAGCGGCCGGGCGGCGGTGCGTCTCGCCGGGCTGCCGCTGCCGGCACTCGTGCTCTTCGCGCCGCTCGTGATCACGCAGTTCGGCCGCGGCACACCGCTCGCGCTCATCGCCGACCCCGGCCTTCCGCTCGACAGTGCGGTTCCCACTCCGTGGCAGCTCGCGCTCGGCTTCCCCGGCGCGCCATGGGGCGACTGGGCCGCGTTCCTCGGTGACGGATCCGCGGTCGACCCGAAGCTGCTCCTGACTCTGCTCGTCGTTCCGCTCATCATCGCCGCCCTCGCCGCGGTACTCGCGCCCGGCATCCGCAGTGCCGTGCTCAGCCTCGGCGTTGCGCTCCTCGGGTTCGCGACAGCTGTTGCGGCCGCCCTCGTGGCCGTCGCTGTCGCCGGGCCCCAGGCCGTGCAGGTGTGGACGGGCGCCGGACTGAGCCTCATGTGGCTCGGGCTGACGCTCGCGGCCGTCATCGCACTCAGCGCGCTCCGCCGCGGCGGAGCGGTGCTCGCCTGGCTGGTGGCCGCGGCCGTGGTCGCCGCCGTGCTGCCCACAGGACTCGGCATCGCCACCGCCTCGACCGAGATCGCCCCCGCCGCCGATCGAACGCTCCCGGCGTTCGTCGGCGCTGAGGCCGCCGCCGATCCGCGGGTGACGACGCTGCGCATCCAGCCCGAAGCAGACGGCAGCATCAGGGCGACGCTCGAGCGGGGCGCCGGCACGACGCTCGACGAGCAGTCGACGCTCGACCAGACCCTCGAAGAGATGAGCGAGTCGGAGGAGGAGTTGGCGGAAGTCGCCGGCAACCTCGCATCACGCAGCGGGTTCGATCCGGATGCCGCGATCCGCGAGTTCGGCGTTTCGTTCGTGCTGCTCGCTCCTCCGGCCGGCGATGACCGGGCCGGAGCGGCGACGACCGATCGGGCGCGCAGCGCCCTCGACGGCAATGCGGCTCTGACCGCGGTCGGCGAGACCGACTTCGGTACGCTCTGGCGCTTCACAGCTGCAGAGCCGGATGCTCCGGCGGCGCAGATCCCGCCGGCCGCCGGGCTCACGGGGGTCATCACCGCGGTGCAGCTCATCGTGCTCGGCGCTGTCCTCCTGCTCTCGATCCCGACCGGCATCGGCCGCGAGGCCGACCGGCGCCCGGCGGAGCGCCGACCGCGGAAGCAGCGGGGGAGCAGCACGGGGCGTGCGGCGGTCGAGACGGCCGATGCGGCAGACGCGACTGACGCGGCTGACGCGGCTGACGCGCCTGACGCGGCTGACGCGCCTGACGCGGCTGATCCTGAAGCGTCACCGCCGGCCGACGAACCGCCCGCTGATGATCCGCCGACCGACGAACCGGCGACCGACGAACCGGCGACCGACGAACCGGCGGCCGAACCGACCGAGCGATCGAGCGAGACGAAGGGAGACGACGATGCGCGCTGATCGCCGCAGAACCATCGTCCGCGTCGGCGGCCGCGTCGCCGGGTTCCTCGTGGCGGCGGCGCTCGCTGCCGCGGCCCTCGGTGCCGCAGCCGTCGTGCCATGGCCGGAGCACGAAGTCGTACCGCCGTCGCTCGTGGTGCAACCGGCCGAGAGCCGGCAGCAACGGGTCTGCCCAGGGCCGCTGCTCGCCCTGGCCGACGACGCCGCCGAAGCGACCACCGCGTCGTCGATCGGGCCCGCCGACGTGGTGTGGGGTGCCGACCCCGACGATGCGAACCTCACCGAGACCGAACTCGAAGCGCCCGACAACCCGAGCTCCGATCGCGATGGTGCTCCCGTCGTGATCGACGCCGAACCGGGATCCGTCGACGCCGGCATGCTCGCGGGCGCGCAGTCGCAGTCGGCGGCCACCGAGACGGTCGCCGGGTTCGCCGCCACGGCCTGCGCCGAGGCGACGGCCGAGTCGTGGCTCGTCGCAGGCGCGACGACGCTCGGGCGCACGAGCCTCGTCTCGCTCGCGAATCCCACCGACGTCGCGGCCACGGTCGACGTGCGCGTGATCGGCGAGGCTGGGGCGGTCGAGGCGGGTTCGGCGCTCGGCATCATCGTTCCGGCGGGAAGCCAGCGGGTGGTCTCGCTCGCCGGGCTCGCCCCGAATGTGATGTCGCCGGTCGTGCACGTCACGAGCACGGGCGGCACGATCGCCGCGGCGCTCGAGCAGTCTGGCGTGGACGGCCTCGCACCGTCGGGCGTCGAGTTCACGGGCGCCGCAGCGCCACCGGCGAACAGCCAGGTCATTCCGGGCTTCGTGGTCGCGGAGTCCGGCGGTCTCGACCCCACCGACGATCACGCCGAGGGTGATGACTTCCCGGCCGTTCGCCTGCTCGCCACGGGCGACGAGCCCGTCGATGTGACGGTCGGCGTCGTGCCCGAGGCCGGCGCGGCCGGTTCGACCATCGAGGTGGCGCTCGAGCCCGGCCGCACCACCGACGTGCCGCTCGGAGTGCTCGACGCCGGCTCGTACACGTTGCGGCTCGAAGCCGACGGGCCCGTCGTGGCCGCGGCCCGCGCCTCGGTCGCCGTCACGAGCGACGAGACGGCCCCCGGCGACACCGTGCCCGGCGACACCGTGCCCGGCGACACGCCGCCCATCGACGCGGAAGCCGCGGCATCCGGCGACTTCGCCTGGTGGGTGGCGACCGCGCCGCTGCTCGAGACGGCCGTCATCGCAGTGCCCGACGGGCCGGGGGCGACGCTCCACCTCGCCAACGAGGGGGAGGACGACGCCCGGGCGCGCGTCACGATCGACGGTGAGAGCCGTGAGGTGGCGATCGACGCGGGCTCAGCGGCATCCGTCGAGGTCGACTCGGGCGCGATCGTGACACTCGACGGCGTCGCCGGAGTGCACGCATCGCTGTCGTTCAGCGGCGACGGCGAACTCGCCGCGTTCGGCGTGCAGCCGCCCGGGCCGCTCGACTCGCCGATCCGCGTCTTCCCGCGGTAGGGCTAGAGGTGGCGGTAACGACCCGGCGAGAGCTCCCACGGGTCTTTGCCGAGCAGGTCGGCGATCGCACGGAACACGCAGCTCTCGATGAGCAGCTTCTCTTCGCGCTCCTCGCCCTCCTGCAGGCGCAGGAAACGCACGATCGGCAGCCGGTAGAACACGATGCGACGCTCGTCGTGGAAGACCTTCCACCGGTCGATGTGGTCGTCGTGGATCGCCTCGGCCGGGCCCTGCGCCACCTCGAAGACGACGCCCTCGAGCTCGGGCCAGATGCCGCGCAGGTAGGCGGCGGTCGTGCCGACGGTCACGTCGAACTCGTCGAGCCGATTGTGCAGCATCGGCAGGTGCGGCCCGGTGACGGCCGAGCGGAGTCCGCGGCCGTGGCGATCTCTGGCGAGCCGCCGGGGCGAACGCTGCACTGAGGCAGCACGACGGGAGCGGGGCATGCCTCCATCGTACTGAGTCGTATCCCGGCATCGGCCCCGATGCTCGCTATTCTGGTGGAGCCATGAGACGTTGTTCGCGCACAGCCTGCGCCGCCGAAGCGGTCGCCACGATGACGTTCGACTACGCGGATTCGATGGCCGTGCTCGGCCCGCTCGCCCTCGACCGAGAGCCGCACGGCTACGACCTCTGCGCACGTCATGCCGAGCGCACCTCCGCTCCCGTCGGGTGGCAGGTCGTGCGCCACGTGAGCCTCGGTCAGGTAGGTTTCAAGGCATGACTCCCGGTGCAACCTCCGACGCACGCGCGCGCCTCGACGCGATCGTGAAGACCTACGACGTCCGCGGCATCGTGGGCGAGGGCCTCACCGCCGAGACGGTCGAAGCGCTCGCCGCCGCGTTCGTCGACGAGGTCGGTGCCCGAGGCGGCCGAGTCGTCGTCGGCCACGACATGCGCGACTCGTCACCCGGGTTCGCCGAGGCGTTCGCGCGCGGTGCGGTCGCCCGAGGCGCCGACATCGTCTCCATCGGGCTCTGCTCGACCGATGAGAGCTATTTCGCGTCGGGCTCGATGGCAGCGCCCGCTGCGATGTTCACGGCGAGCCACAATCCCGCCGCCTACAACGGCATCAAGTTCTCACGGGCGGGCGCGCAGGGCATCTCCCTCGACACCGGACTCGCCGCGATCCGCGATCGAGCGGTCGACTACCTCGAGCACGGCATCACGCCCGACGAGGCCCCCGGCGCCGTCTCGACCGTCGATGTGCTCGCCGACTACGCGGCATACCTGCGCTCGCTCGTCGACCTCAGCGGCATCCGACCGCTGAAGATCGTCGTCGACGCGGGCAACGGCATGGGCGGGCTCACCGTTCCCGCCGTGCTCGGCGCCGCCGCCGGATTGCCGGCGTTGCCGCTCGACATCGTGCCGCTGTACTTCGAACTCGACGGCACCTTCCCGAATCACGAGGCGAACCCGCTCGAGCCCGCCAATATCGTCGACCTGCAGCGCGCAGTGGTCGAGCACGGCGCCGACCTCGGACTCGCGTTCGACGGCGACGCCGACCGCTGCTTCGTCGTCGACGAGCAGGGCGCCGCGGTCGATCCCTCGGCGGTCGCCGCGATCGTCGCGCTCCGCGAGATCGCCTGCGCGCATGCGCTGGGTGAAACGGATGTCGCGGTCATCCACAACCTCATCACCTCCGTCTTCGTGCCCGAGACGATCGAGGCGGCCGGGGCGACTCCCGTGCGCACGCGCGTCGGACACTCGCTCATCAAGGACCAGATGCGGGCCACGGGTGCCGTCTTCGGCGGTGAGCACTCGGCGCACTACTACTTCCGCGACTTCTGGAGCGCCGACAACGGCATGCTCGCCGCCATGCACGTGCTCGCCGAGTTCGGTGCGCAGCAGTCGCCGCTCTCCGAGATGTCGGCGCGCTTCACCCCGTATGCGCTGTCGGGCGAGATCAATTCGACCGTCGACGACGTGCCCGAGGCGTACACGCGCATCGTCGAGGCGTTCACCGGCCGCGCCGACTTCGAGGAGTTCGACGGCCTCTCCGTCACGGGCATCACCGCCGAGAGCGAACCGTTCTGGTGGTTCAACGTGCGCCCGTCGAACACCGAGCCGCTGTTGCGACTCAACGTCGAGGGGGCGGATGCCGCGACGATGGAATCCGTTCGCGACGAGGTGCTCGCCCTCATCCGCGCCTGACCCATTTCACCTTTTTCAGGAGTTTTGGTTCGTTTCCCGGGCGAAACGTCTGATTCTTCCTGAATAGTGGTCGCTGACGCCCACCGTTCCTGAAAACGGTGGGGAGGCCGGGGAGGTTCAGGGAGGTTCGGGGGAGGTGAACTGGCAGAATGGGCAGATGACCACGCTGCCTGCGACCACCGCCCTCCCGTACAAGGTCGCCGACCTCTCGCTCGCCGAGTCGGGCCGCCACCAGCTCCGCCTCGCCGAGAACGAGATGCCCGGGCTCATGGCGCTCCGCGCCGAGTTCGGCGCATCGAAGCCCCTCGCGGGCGCCCGCATCGCGGGAAGCCTCCACATGACGGTGCAGACGGCCGTGCTCATCGAGACCCTCGTCGCCCTCGGCGCGCAGGTGCGTTGGGCGAGCTGCAACATCTTCTCCACGCAAGACGAGGCCGCTGCCGCGGTCGTCGTCGGCCCAGAGGGCACGCTCGATGCGCCGGCCGGCGTGCCGGTCTACGCGTGGAAGGGCGAGTCGCTCGAGGAGTACTGGTGGTGCACCGACCGCATCTTCGACTGGTCGGCGGAGGCCGCGGCATCCGGCGCCGACTGGATCGGCCCCAACATGATCCTCGACGACGGCGGCGACGCGACCCTGCTCGTGCACCGCGGAAGAGCCTTCGAAGCCGCCGGCGTCGTGCCCGAGGCGACGGATGACGCGAGCCACGAGTACCGCGTCGTGCTCGACACGCTGCGGCGCAGCCTCGAACTGAGCACCGACCGCTGGACACGTATCGCCGCAGAGCTGAAGGGCGTCACCGAAGAGACGACGACCGGCGTGCACCGCCTCTACGAACTGCACGCCGAGGGCGAACTGCTCTTTCCGGCCATCAACGTCAACGACTCGGTCACGAAGTCGAAGTTCGACAACAAGTACGGCATCCGCCACTCGCTGCCCGACGGGTTGAACCGCGCGACCGATGTGCTCATGGGCGGCAAGGTCGCGTTCGTCGTCGGCTACGGCGATGTGGGCAAGGGGGCCGCCGAGGCGCTCCGCGGCCAGGGTGCCCGTGTCGTCGTCTCCGAGGTCGACCCGATCTGCGCGCTGCAGGCCGCGATGGACGGCTACCAGGTCGCCCGCCTCGACGATGTCGTCGGCGAGGTCGACATCTTCGTCACCTGCACGGGCAACAAGGACGTGATCAGCCTCGAGCACATGCTCGCGATGAAGCACCTCGCGATCGTCGCGAACGTCGGCCACTTCGACAACGAGATCGACATGGCCGGTCTCGAGTCGTTCGCCGGCGCCGAGCGCGTCGAGATCAAGCCGCAGGTGCACGAGTGGCGCCTGCCGACGGGCCGCTCGATCCTCGTGCTCTCCGAGGGCCGCCTCATGAACCTCGGCAACGCCACGGGGCATCCGTCGTTCGTCATGTCGAACTCGTTCACGAACCAGGTGCTCGCCCAGATCGAGCTGTGGACCCGCCCCGACCAGTATCCGGTCGGCGTCTACGTACTGCCGAAGCACCTCGACGAGAAGGTCGCCCGACTGCACCTCGACTCACTCGGGGTCGAGCTCACCGAGCTCTCGCCCGAACAGGCCGCCTACATCGGCGTGCCGGTCGAGGGCCCGTACAAGGTCGACCACTACCGCTACTGAGACGGCGACGGATGCCGCGGCTCGCGGAGGTCGGGCGCGACACCTCGCACCCCAGCAGTACCGTCTCGTGTACCGCAGAGAATGGCTGGACGACCCGAACGCCATGCCGATCAGCTTGTCGTTGCCCCTGACCGCGAAACCTGCCACCGGGCTTACCCTCACAGCGTTCCTCGACAACCTGCTGCCTGACAATGCCGACGTCCGAGACCGTTGGGCGATCGACGCAGGGCTCCCGACCACCGACCCGTTCCACCTGCTGCGGGTGTACGGCACCGACGTCGCCGGCGCCATCCAGTTCGCCGAACCGGGCACCGACCCGAACGATGACGGTGACCGCATCCCGATCACCGACCAGGAGATCGCATCGAGGATCCGAGCGATCCGTGAAGACGACACCAACTGGCAAGACCCGGACCGTGACACCGGGTACTTTTCGTTGGGCGGCGCCCAAGGGAAGTTTTCACTCGGGAACATCGGCGACGGCTGGTACCAACCGACGGGGAAGCACCCGACAACCCACATCCTGAAACCCCGTGTCAGGCAGCACGCCGACGGCGAACTGATCGAGTACATGGCGATGACCGCCGCCCGTGTCGCAGGGATCAACACCGCCCCAGTCACGATCGAACGGTTCGAAGACGAACACAGCCTCATCGTGACCAGGTTCGACCGCGTGCCGACTGACAATGGGCTCGTCCGGCTCCACCAGGAAGACCTGACCCAAGCGTTCGGGAAAACCAGGTTGCAGAAGCACGAATCACGCGGTGGCCCAGGATACAGGGAGGTCATCCGCCTCCTCGAAGACCAGGTCCCCGACGAACGCAAGACCGCATCAATGGACACGTTCGTCCGCGCCCTCGTGTTCTCGTGGATGATGCTGAACACCGACGCCCACGCCAAGAACTACTCCGTGTCCATCGTCCCGGGCGGGGTCGACCTGACACCCCTGTACGACGTCAGCAGCTTCATTCCGTACGCCGGCCGCGCCGACGACAATGGGAGACGCACCGGAGCAGCTTTCCGTAGCACCAAGCTCTCCATGAGGATCGCCGCGGACTACGAAGCCGGGCAACAATCGTGGTTCGAGTGGCAGGCCATCGCCCGCGAGGCAGGGCTCGACCGTACCGGGATCACCAACTGGGCACGAGCCGTCGCCGAACGCCTCCCTGAACTGATCACAGCGATCGCAGGTACCCTCCCCGGCGACCTGCAAACCGAAGTGGTCGCAAGATTCGTCGACCGGGCGCCAATCAGGGCCCGCCAAGTACACTCAGCGATTGACCGGTCATAGGTTGACGAACTCCGTCGCCGGGCCACCGTTCTCGCTGCACCGGCCGTTACGGGGACCTTGGCGTTTCGAACCTGCATGAGGGCGGCTATCGCGCCGGAGGATGGGCAGCGATCCGTGTGAACTCCGCCCCAGCTCTCGATCGTCGAGGACTGCTGCGTTGGTGCGGGCGTGAGTGTGGGTCAGTTGCCGTCGTCGGCGGCTCGGTCTCGGAGGTCAGCGCTCGGGGAAGCCGGTCGGCGTCGCCGTGAGCACGGGCGCGAGCGACGCCATGCGGGCGTCGACGAGCGCGATGGCCACCGCGTCGCGCTCTCTCCGGAGCGCCGCGACGCCGGCGAGGAAGCGCTCGGGGGGAGCGCTGGGCAGCGGGGAGACGAACGGGGCGACCTCTGCGGCGAGCGATGCGGCCACCCGAGCACGGCTCTCGGGCACGAGGTGCGCGGCGTTCGTGAAGAACGCGGCGACCCGGCGCGCGAGCGGGTCGGGGAGGCGAGCGACGTCGGCGACCTTCGCCCATGCCTGAAGTTCGGCGGGCACTCCGAACGCGGTGGAGGGCAGCTTCGGCACCCGCTCGACCTGGGAGTGCGTGCCCGCGAGCAGGTCGCCGAGGCGCTTCGACGACGGATTCAGGAATCCGACGAGCACCGCGAGCCCGCCGAAGGTCAGGTAGATCTCGATCACGCCGGTGAGCGCGCGGATGAACGCGTGCCTGAACCCGATCGAACCGCCGTCGTCGCGCACGACACGGAGCCCCAGCGCCAGCTTGCCGAGCGAACGACCGCGCGAGGCGGTCTCGACCGTGGTCGGCACGATGACGATGCAGGTCACGACGGCCGCGATCAAGACGGCCTGGAATCCCTTCGGGTCGATGCCGAGGCCGGAGAGGGCGAGCAGCACGCCGAGGATGAGCAGCACGGAGACGAGCACGTCGATGGCCGCGCCGCCGGCCCGGATGACCGCGCTCGCTGGGCGGATGTCGAGTGCCACGGCCTCGCCGGTGACGACGCCCTTGTCGTCGAATCGGGCGACGCTCTGAGCGACATCGGGGCCATCTGCCATGGGTAGTATTCAAGCAGATGGACCTCGATGCGCTCGCTTCCGCTCGTCACGACGACTGGCAGCGGCTCGACGCGCTCGCACGTCGCCGGCAGCTCGACGGCGCAGAGGCCGACGAACTCATCGAGCGGTATCAGAGCGCGGCATCCGACCTCTCGCTCGTGCAGGCGACGGCCGGCTCATCGGCGCTCGGCGACCGGCTCTCGGTCACGCTCGCCCGCGCTCGGCTGGCCTTCACCGGTGCGCCCGAGAACCCGCTGCGGCAGTTCACGAGATTCGCGGTCGTGAGCATGCCCGCCGCGTTCTTCCGATTGCGCTGGCTGACGCTCGCGGTCGCGATCGTCACGGTCGTCGTCGCCGCGCTCTACGCGTGGTGGCTCAGCGCCGACCCGCGCGCGCTCGCGGCGATCGGCAGCGAAGCGGAGTTGCGCCAGATCGCAGAAGAGGGCTTCGTCGCCTACTACTCCGAGAACCCGGCCGCTTCGTTCGCGGGCGCCGTCTGGACCAACAACGCATGGATCGCGGCGCAGTGCGTGGCCTTCGGCATCACCGGCGTGTGGGTGCCGTGGGTGATCCTGCAGAACGCGCAGAACCTCGGCATCAACGCGGCGGTCATGTTCGCCTATGACGAGGCCGACACCTTCTTCCTCTACATCGCGCCGCACGGCCTGCTCGAACTCACGTGCGTCTTCGTCGCCGCCGCGGCGGGGCTCCGCATCTTCTGGGCGTGGGTCGCGCCGGGTGCCCGCCCGCGCGGCACCGCGCTCGCCGAAGATGCGCGGTCGCTCTTCAGCGTCGCGATCGGCCTCGTGTTCTTCCTCTTCGTCTCAGGGCTGATCGAGGGCTTCGTCACCCCCGCTCCGTGGCCCTGGCCGGTGAAGATCGGCATCGGCGTACTGGCACTCGGCGGGTTCCTCGCGTACATGCTCGTGCTCGGCGGCCGAGCGAGTCGCGCCGGCGAGACCGGAGACCTCGCCGAGTTCGACGCCGGCGCGCGCCGCATCGTCGCCGGCTGACGACACCTGTCGGCCCCGCGGGTTCAGAGCCGGCCGGAGGCCTTCAGCTCGAGGTAGAGGTCGGCGAGCGCGGGCGGGAGTTCGTGCGGAGGAGCCGCCACGGTGAGGGCTCCGAGCCGGCGAACGGCGGCTCCGACGCGTTCGCCGTCGAGCAGGCCGCGCTCGGCCGCGGCCGCCGCATACACCTGGGCGAGATCTTCGCGTGAATGAGCCGCGTCGATGAGCGCAGGGTCGGCGACGGATGCCACGACCACCGTGTGCCGTGACGTGAGCTGCGGAAGCACCGAGAGCAGGCCACGCGAGCTGCCCGGCGAGTCGGCGGCCGTGAGCAGCACGACGAGCGCGTGCCGGCTCGTGATGCGCCGAACCTGGGCCGGAACCGCCGCCCAGTCGGCCTCGATGAGCTCGGCGTCGATGCCCGCCATGGTGTCGACCATCCGCGCGAGCAGCTCGGGGCCGCTCGCACCGTGCACGCGGCCGCGGAGCCGGCGATCCCAGGCGAGGAAGTCGACACGGTCGCCCGCGTGCGAGGCGAGGGCACCGAGCAGGAGCGAGGCCTCGAAGGCCGTGTCGAGCCGCGGTTCGTCGGCGATGCGCGCGGCGGCGGTTCTGGAGGTGTCGGTCACGATCACGATGCGCCGGTCGCGCTCGGGCCGCCACGTGCGCACCATGAGCCGAGTGCTGCCGGGCACCTCGGGGTCGGCGTGCCGGGCGGTGGCCCGCCAGTCGATCGAGCGCACGTCGTCACCGCGTACGTACTCGCGGATGGAGTCGAACTCGGTGCCCTGTCCGCGGATGAGGAGCGGCGTGCGACCCTCGAGCTCGCGCAGCCGGGTGAGTCGCGACGGCAGGTGCACGCGCGAGTGGAACGGCGGCAGCACGCGAACCCGGCCGGGTGCAGCGAGCGTCGCCTGTCGGGGCCACAGCCCGAGCGGACCCGTCGAGCGGATCGTGACCTGCTCGGTGCGCCGGTCACCGCGCCGCCACGGTGTCAGCTGCATCGTGAAGCGCCGCCGCTCCGCCGGCGGAATCCGCAGCCGGGTGCGGCCCGGCCCGGCGACCCCGGCCGACGGCTCCCAGCCGTCGCGCACGGTGGCCCGGAGCATCCGCGGCCCGAGGTTCTCGACGCTGAGCACCGCCGACACCGGCTCACCGAGCCGCACCCGCTCGGGCAGCTCGCGGCGCAGTGCCACGCTTCGCGGCGATGCCGCGAGCGACAGGTCGAGCACGCCGGCCCCGATGACGAGCACGAGCCAGCCGAAGAGCGCGACCCACGCCTCGAGCGCGCCGGCGGTGCCCGCCACGATGACGGGCACGACGCCGAGGGCGACGAGAAGCGCGAAGCGGCCGGTGAGTGCCATCAGATGGTCCTGGTCATCTCAGAGCGGCACCTGCACCTGTTGCACGATCGACGCCAGCACCGCGTCGACCGACACGCCCTCGAGCTCGGCCTCGGGGCGGAGCTGCACACGGTGACGCCAGACCGGCAGCAGCATGGCCTGCACGTGGTCGGGGGTCAGCGACTCGTAGCCGGTGAGCCAGGCCCACGCCTTCGCGGCGGCGAGCAGCCCGGTCGTGCCGCGGGGGCTCACGCCGAGCCGCATCGAGGGGCTGCGACGGGTCGCGCGCGCGAGGTCGACGAGGTAGCCGAGCACGTCGTCCTCCACCCGAACAGCGGATGCCGCGGCGCGCGCCGCAGCGAGTTCGGCCGCGCCGAGCACCGGGGTGACGCCGGCCGCAGCGAGGTCGTGCGGGTCGAAGCCGTCGGCGTGGCGGCGGAGGAGCGAGAGCTCGTCGACGCGTTCGGGCACGTCGAGCACGAGCTTCAGCAGGAACCGGTCGAGCTGCGCCTCGGGCAGCGAGTAGGTGCCCTCGTACTCGATCGGGTTCTGCGTCGCCGCGACCATGAACGGGTCGGGGAGCGGTCGGGTGACGCCGTCGGCGGAGACCTGACGCTCCTCCATGGCCTCGAGCAGGGCCGATTGCGTCTTCGGCGGCGTGCGGTTGATCTCGTCGGCGAGCAGGATGTTCGTGAACACCGGCCCCTCGCGAAAGGCGAACTCGCCCGAGCGAGGGTCGTAGGCGAGCGAGCCGGTGACGTCGCCGGGCATCAGGTCGGGCGTGAACTGCAGTCGGCGGGTGTCGAGCCTGAGCGTGCGGCTCAGCGTGCGCACGAGCAGCGTCTTCGCGACGCCCGGCACACCCTCGAGGAGCACGTGGCCGCGGGTGAGCAACGCGATGATGAGGCCCGTCACGGCGCCGTCCTGCCCGACGACGGCCTTGCCGACCTCGGTGCGCACCCGGTTGAGTGCGGTGCGCAGCTCGTCGTCGCCTGCTGGCGGAGCGGAAGCGGGGATGGGATCGGTCATGGTCGCCTTCCTGTGGGGTCGGTGTCGCTCGCTGCCCGCGGGTCGTTCCCTGCCCGCGGGTCGAGGGTGCGGGCCACCTCGGACTCGAGGCGCGCGAGTTCGTTCGAGAGCTCGACGAGCTCGCGATCGCCGGCGGGAAGGGTGCTCGCGAGCAAGCGGTGCACGGACGCCCCGTCGCGGCCGGTCGCGCGAGCCGCGGCATCCGTCACCTGGTCGACGTCGGCAGACCGGGGGAGCCGGAGCATGCGGGCGATGCGCCGGATCGTGCCGATGCGCAGCTGGTCGAGGGCGTGGGTTCGCGAGGCGGAGCGGGCGTACAGGCGCGCGCGACCCTCGCTCGTCTCGCCGGCGGGCACGTGCACGGGCAGCCGCTCGACGACGAGGGGGCCGAACCGGCGCCCCTGCCAGATGCCCGCGGCGACGACCACGACGATCGCGAGCACCATCACGGGGCTCACCCAGCCGGGCGTGAGTTCGCCGAGCGTCGGGGCTTCGGCCGCGTCGGCATCGCCGGGCCCCGGCAGGTACCAGACGAGTTCGTCGGAGGCTCCCGTGAGGCCGACCGCGAGGGCGGCATTGCCGGCGCGGGTGATGGTCTCGTTGGTGAAGACGGTGGTCGCGCCGACGATCGTGAGGTCGGCGCCGCCCGGGCCGGGGCCGTTCGCGACGGCGAATCCGAAGTCGCCGTCGCGGAAGCAGCCCTGCCAGCCGTCGTCGGCCGCGACGTCGTCGACGGTGACGAGCCGCTGCCCGTCGGAGAGCGAGCCGGCGCGCTCGGCCGGGCCGAGGTCGCAGTCGACGTCGTCGAGCGGGCCGCTCGCGGCACCGGCGAAGCGGACGCCGGGGGCGAGCGTCTCGAGCGCCGTGAAGCCGGGCTCCACGACGACGAGCCGTTCGGCGGCCCCGGCGAGCTCGCTCAGGCGGGCCTCGTCGAGGATGCCGTACTCGTCGTAGAGGAGCACGGTCGCGGAGCTGCTCGCCGCGTCGAGCGCGGCGCCCAGCGATCGCGCTTCGGACACGGTCACTCCGCGGTCGCGGAGAACCTCGACCAGTGCCTTCGACCCGGCGGCGCCGGGGTTGTCGGGCGCGAGCGGGGCGCCGGGGCCGCGCGCGGTGCCCTGTATCGTGAGCACGAGCAGGGCCCCGAGCACGAGCACGGCCGCGAGCACGATCCAGGTACGGCGATGCCGGACGAACGCCCTGACGGTCGGGGTCACAGCGGGGGCGGCGTCGACCGACGTCATCGAGCGACCTCGGCGCCGTCGCGTCCGGCCCGGTCATGATGGGCAGCGGATGCCCCGTGCTCGCCCGTCGCCGGCCGCGTGTCGGAGATGCGTCGCTCGAGCACGGTGACTCGCTCGTAGTCGTCGGGCGATCCGCTTCCGCCGAGGTAGCGCACGGCGTCGAACCCGGCGGCGGCGGCACGCAGCTCGGCGCCGTGGCCCGGGAACGAGGCCGCCGCGGCATCCGCGAACCCACGTGCCGTCGTGCCGGGGTGCACCGTGACGACCTCGCGTTCGACGAGTCCGCGCACGACGGCGCGGAACCGTTCCTCGATCGCGAGCGGCCAGTCGGCGGCTGCGGCGGCCGCTGCGGCGGCTCGGCGAAGGGCATCGAGGTCGCGCCGATCGTGGTCGTCGAAGAGCGGCACGTCGCTCCGCCGCCGGCGACGCAGGCGCGGCAACCCGAATACGAGGAGTCCGACGACCACGACGACGATGACGAGCGAGACGAGCAGCAGCGTGAGCACGGGGCCGGGGAGACCGGTCGCGCCGTCGAAGAGGCCGACGAACCAGTCGCGCACCGCCTGCATCGCGAGGTCGAACGCGCTCGGCTTCGCGGCCGCATACTCGGGTTCGGACAGTTCGTCTTCGAGCCACCGGCGAGCCTCGGGCGCATCGGGATCGAGCGGGGTGCCGCGAACGAGGCTCACGATCACGCGAGGCCGGATGGCGCCGGAGCGCCGTAGGGGTCGGCCACGGGCAGACCGGCGTCGCGCTGCTCGACGTACCGCACGAGATCGAGGTCGAGCGCCTCGGTGCGCATGCGCAGGTCGATGTAGATGACGGCCACGAGCGCGGCCTGCACCACGGCGGTGATCGCGCCGATCAGGAGCGAGAGGATCAGGGTGACGACCATCGTCACGACGGTGATGGGCACCGCCGCGCCCGAGCCGGTCGGGTCGATGACCGCCGCGAGGATCGTGCCGATGAGCGAGACCGGTTGCACGACCACTTGGGAGGCGAGGTACAGGATGGCGCCGACGAGCACGAGAGTGCCGAACGTGCGCCAGAAGAATCCGCCGGTGAGGCGCCACGAACGTCGGATCGCCGTGCCGATGCCGGCGCCCTCGAGCACGATCACGCTCGGAACGAGCGAGAGCTTCGTGCCGAGCCATGCCGCCAGCGCCGCGATGCCGAGACCCGCGAGGAGCGTGACGAGGATCGCGACGACGAGCGCCGCCGGGCCGGTGATGGCGGCGAACACGATGACCAGCACGAACGCGAGCACCACGGCGAGGAGGGCGCCGGCGAGCATCGCGGTCCAGCCGAGGAGCGGCCAGATGCGCTTCGCCGCCCGCTTCCAGAGCGCGCCGAATCCGAGTCGATCGCCGAGCGTGCCGCTCGCGACCTCGACGACCATGACGCCTTGGAGGAACGCGCTCGCGACGAGCGCGATGGCGAGCGGCACGAGCATGAGCAGTATGAATCCGCCCACCGCGCCGGAGGCGATCGCGTCGGCATCTGCGGCGGAGGCGCCGTCGATGCGGGAGAAGACGAACACCATGAACGGCACCATGACGGCCAGCGTCGCGACCACCGAGACGAGTTGCACCACGAGCCCGGTGCCGAAGGTCGCCGCAGCGTTGCGACGCAGCACCCGGAACGGCGCCCAGAGCAGCGTGCCGAACCCGAGCGGGCGCAACGGCAGCAGGCCGGGCTTCGGCGGCGGCGTCCAGCCGAGCTGCGGCGGACGGACCGGCGGTGCCATGCCATACGACGGGGGAGGGAATGACTGCGGGGCGGTCGGGGGAGTGCCCGAAGCATCCGGAGCAGGCGGGTGTGCCGGGGCGCCGCCGGGCGCCTGCCAGTGGTGGTCTGACCCCAAGTGCGGCTCCTTCCGGCGGATTCCACCATGCTCGCACATTTCATCCGACGCGCCGACTCGCCCGCACCGGGCCTTCACGCCCCCTTGTCACGGCGACCGACTACGCTTGACGCACTGGTTTCGGCCGTTTCCGGCGGTGCTGACAGGAATGAACGGATGACCTCACGCGTACTCGTCGTCGATGACGACACGGCCCTGGCCGAGATGATCGGCATCGTGCTGCGCACCGAGGGGTTCGAGCCCTTCTTCTGCGCCGACGGCACCGGGGCGCTCGCCGCCTTCCGCGAGTCGAAGCCCGACCTCGTGCTGCTCGACCTCATGTTGCCGGGCATCGACGGCATCGAGGTCTGCGGGCGCATCCGCGCCGAGTCGGGCACGCCCATCATCATGCTCACGGCGAAGACCGACACGGCCGACGTGGTCAAGGGCCTCGAGTCCGGCGCCGACGACTACATGGTCAAGCCCTTCAATCCGAAGGAGCTCATCGCGCGCATCCGCACGCGGTTGCGGCCGACGCCCGATCAGGCCGTGTCGGCGCTCGGCATCGGCGATCTCACGATCGACGCCGCCGGCCACGAGGTACGCCGCGGCGAGTCTCGCATCAACCTCACCCCGCTCGAGTTCGACCTGCTGCTGACCCTCGCCTCCAAGCCGCAGCAGGTCTTCACCCGCGAGATGCTGCTCGAGCAGGTGTGGGGCTACCACTACAAGGCCGACACCCGCCTCGTGAACGTGCACGTGCAGCGCCTGCGCGCGAAGGTCGAGCACGACCCCGACAATCCGCGCATCGTGATGACGGTGCGCGGCGTCGGCTATCGAGCCGGCGCGACCACCTAGGCGGGCGGATGTCGCAGGCGCAGGCCTCGGCACGGTTCAGTGCCGGTTCGTGGCGAGACATCATGCATGCCCTCGCCGGCCTCCCGCGCCGGGCGGCCGAACTGTGGCGCGGTTCGCTGCAATTCCGCACCGTGATCATCACCCTCGCCCTGTCGTCGCTCGCGATCCTCGTCATCGGGCTCTACATCTCGTTCAGCATCGCCTCGAACCTCTTCAAGACACAGCTCGACAGCGCCCTCGACGACGCGAACGACGCGACGGTCGCCGCGCAACGCATCCTCGAGGGCTCAGACGCCGCCGGCGACCGGGCATCGATGCAGCTCGTCATGGCTTCGGTCGAGCGCTCGGTGCGCAGCGTCTCGGGCAGCACCTCGATCGCGTACTTCCAGCCCTCTGACGTGTCGAGCCCGATCGCACCGCCCACCCGCATCGCACCGAGTCTCTCCGGCATCATCACGCCAGAACTGCACGAGCGCGTGCGCGACGACGACGCCGGCCAGTACTGGCAGTCGGTGGCGCTCGAGGGCGCAGACGGCGCCGACGATCCCGGCGTCGTCGTCGGCAGCACGATCGCCGTGCCAGGGGTCGGCGACTACGAGCTCTACATCGGGTACAACTTCGCCGCCGCGCAGGAGACCCTCTCGTTCATGCAGCTCGTGGGAACGATCGGAGCGGTCGCCCTGCTCGTGCTGTTGAGCGCGATCACCCTGCTCGTGGTGCGATGGGTGATCGAGCCGATCCGATCGGCGGCGACGACGAGTCGGCGGCTCGCGGCGGGAGACCTCGGTGTGCGCATGCCCGAGAAGGGCGAAGACGAGCTTGCGACCCTCGCAGCCTCCTTCAACGGCATGGCCGACAGCCTCCAGGCGCGCATCCGCGAGCTCGCGGAGCTCTCGGTGATGCAGCAGCGCTTCGTGTCCGACGTGTCGCACGAGCTTCGCACGCCGCTCACCACCATCCGCCTCGCGGGCGACGTGCTCTACGGCCAGCGCGACGACTTTCCGGGCCCGACCTCCCGCACCGTCGAGCTGCTGCACACGCAGACCGAGCGCTTCGAGACCCTGCTCTCCGACCTGCTCGAGATCAGCCGCTACGACGCGGGCTCGGTCGAACTCGTGACCGAGCCGACGAACCTCGTGCACCTCGCGGGCGACGCGATCGAGTCGATGCACGAGCTCGCCCACAGCCGGGGCAGCGAGTTGCGACTCGACGCACCCGGCGGCCACCTCGACGCGACGGTCGACCCCCGTCGCATCCGCCGCATCGTCAGAAACCTGCTCGGCAACGCGATCGAGCACGGCGAGGGAAGGGCGGTCGTCGTCTCGGTCGACAGCAACGCCTCTGCGATCGCGCTGTCGGTGCGTGACTACGGCCTCGGCATGACACCGGAGGAGTCGGCGCGCGTGTTCGACCGGTTCTGGCGGGCCGACCCGAGTCGCATGCGCACGATCGGCGGCACCGGGCTCGGGCTCGCGATCGCCCTCGAAGACGCCGTCGCGCACGGAGGCATGCTCGAAGTGTGGTCGCGGCAGGGTTCCGGCACCGTGTTCCGGCTCACCCTGCCGCGGTCCGGGGCGGGCGACGCCATCGTCTCGCCGCTGCCCCTCGAGCCCGACGACATCGATGCCACAGGGCCGCCGCCCACGGGAGCCACGCCTGCAGCCACGTCCGAGGCGACGCACGAGACGGAGGCGTCGAGGAGCACGGCAGGCGCACAGCGGCCGGGCGCCGGCAGGTGGGAGGCACACGATGCGTAGACGTCTGGGTGTGCTCGGGGTAACCGTGTTCGCCGCGGCGACGGCGGTGCTGTTCGCGGGGTGCGTCTCCATTCCGAGCTCCGGCGGGGTCAACGCCGGGGATCCGGCGCCCGTCGAGGAATCGCTCGAGCTCGACACGATCGTGCAGCCTCCTGCGCAGGATGCGAGCCGGCTCCAGATCCTGGAGGGGTTCATCGATGCGGCGGCGAGTCCGCGCAACGGGTACCAGGTGGCACGCGACTTCTTGACGCCGGCCTTCGCCGACGAGTGGAGTGCGGGCGACGGCGCGACGATCGACGTGCTCGCCGACCGTGAATTCAACGAGCTCGGCGAGACGACGATCGTCGTCGACGCGACCCCGGCGGCGCAGTTGTCGCCGAACGGTCAATACGACATCACGGAGTCGAGCACGCCGATCGAGCTCCGCTACGAGTTCGAGCAGGTCGACGGGCAGTGGCGCATCTCACAGGCGCCGCCCGGACTCCTCACCGACGAGACCACGTTCACCCAGGTGTTCCGGAAGTACCCGCTCTACTTCTACTCGCCCGATTTCGACTACCTCGTGCCCGACCTGCGCTGGTTCGCCGGTCGCGACTCCGCACAGACGAGCATCGTGCGTGCCCTGCTCACCGGTCCGTCCGAGTGGCTCGCCACCGGGGTGGTGACGGCGTTCCCCGAGGGCACACGGCTGGAGTCGGCCTCGGTGCCGGTCGCCGGACGGGTGGCGAGCGTCGACCTCACCGGAGCGACCGACGACGACGTGCTCACCGTGCAGCGCATGCAGCTGCAATTGCAGCAGAGCCTCGACGGAGTGCGCGGCGTCGACGACGTCATGCTGTCGCTCAACGGGGTCGAGGAGGACGCGCCCGAACTCTCGCCCGTGCCGCTGAAGAATCCGCTGGTCGATCCGCGTCCGGTCGTCTTCGACGGCACCGCCTTCGGCTATCTCGCGAGTTCCGGCGAGGGCATCGAGCCGATCCCCGAGCTCTCACCTCAGGTGGAGGCGCTCGCCCCGACGGGCGCGGCGCTCGGGCCCGGCGGCGAGTCGGCGGCCGTGCGCGCGGCCGGGGGAGTCTCGGTCGTGCGCGCGGGCGAGGAGGCCGTGCTGCTCGACCCGCGCGACGGTCTCATCGTGCCGGCGCTCGACGCGCACGGCGTCGTCTGGTCGGTGCCGGGCGCGCTACCCGATCAGCTCGTGGTCTTCCCGGCCGGCGGGGCGACTGATCCGGTCCAGCTCCCGGTGCCGTGGAGCGGTACGTCGATCGCCGCGATCGAGATCTCTCGCGACTCCACTCGGCTCGTCGCGCTCCTCGGCGACGGCGCCGCGACGCGCTTCGTCGCCGCCTCCATCGAGCGGGATTCCGCGGGCACGCCCGTCGCACTCAGTCCGGTCACGCTCGGGCTCGCGGATGTCGCGGGTGCACCGCTCGACGTCACATGGCTCGATTCGCGCACCGTGGCGTCGCTCACCGCGCTGCCGGGCGGCGGAACGAGGGTGATCACCCAGGAGATCGGCGGGTTCGCCGATCCGCGCCAGGGACCCGAGGGCGGCATCGCCATCGACGGCGGCAACAGCGTGCGCGACATCCGCCTGCTGACTGCCGCCGGCGACCTCGCTGCGCCGAGCGGTGTCGGCTGGCAGGCCCGCGCGAGCGGCATCCGGCTCATCGCGGCTCAGCAATCGGACTGAGCCGACTCCTCCTCGACAGCGCCGGTTCGAGGAGTGCCGGACACTGCGGGTGCGTCGGGCGTTTCCACCCGGTCGTCGTCGGTCAGGCTGGGCGCATGCCGAACGTCGAGATCCCGCCCGGCAACGCGCGCGCCTCGGTCGGCTCGCTCATCCGGGCGTCGATGCGCGACGCGGTCGCGGTGCTCCTGCCGGTGGCGTGCTCGGGGTGCCGGGCCCCCGATCGCGCCGTGTGCCGAGACTGCCGCCTGGCACTCGAGCCGGCGCCGCGCAGCCTCGAACGCGCCGGCCTCCGCCTCTGGACCGGCCTCGAATACTCAGGAGCCGTGGCGGCCGTGCTCGGCGCCTTCAAGGACGGCGGTCGAACGGATGCCGCGGCGGCACTCGCCCCGGCGCTGCGTGCGTCGCTCTGCGCGGCGCTCGCGGAAGTGCCCGGCTCGGTGCCGATCGAGGTGTGCACGATCCCGTCGACGCCGGCGGCGCGCCGCGCGCGGGGTTACGTTCCCGTCGACACGCTGCTCGGGCGCCTCGGTCTCCGCCCGGCGCCGGTGCTCGTGCTTGCGAGGGAACGCGCCGATCAGGCCGGCCTCGACGCCGAGGCGCGTCGGCGCAACGCCGCCGGAGGCCTCGTCGCCCGTTCGGCCAGACGACGGCTCGGGCCGGCGCCGCGCGATGCCCCACTCGCGGGCCGCCGGTTCCTCCTCGTCGACGACATCGTCACGACCGGTTCGACCCTCGCAGAGGCGGTGCGCGCCGTCGCCGCAGCGGGGGGGTGAGACGGCGGCGATCGCGGTGCTCGCCGAGACGCCGCGCAGGTGGCCGCACCATGCAGGGAGTTCACGGGAAACACTCCGTGACATCGCCTCGCAAGGGGGCTACGGTGGCAGGACAGGCGTGGTCGATCCACCCTTCAGAACCGGGTGACACGTCGGTGAACGGAGGTCGTCATGGAACTGAACATCGTCGGACGAAACCTGGGGATCACGGACCGATTCCGCGCCTACGCGGCGGAGAAGTCCGAGAAGGTTTCTCATCTGGCAGAGCGCGCGATCTCACTCGACGTGAAGCTCAGCCGGCACAACGAGAAGAACGGAAACCCCGGGCCCGACCGCGTCGAGCTCACCCTCTTCGGCAAAGGGCCCGTGGTCCGTGCCGAGGCAGACGGCTCCGACAAGTACGCGGCGTTCGATGTCGCACTCGGGCGATTGCTCGAGCGCATCCGGCGCGCGAAGGATCGCCGGAAGGTCCACCGCGGCGGTTCGAAGCGACCGACCTCGCTGCGCGAGGCCACCGATGCCGGGTTCTCGGAGGTCGGCGTGCAGGCCGCGGCATCCGAGGTGCTCGCACAGGTGCGCACCGGCAGCATCCCGACCGTCGACGAGAACGAACCGCACGTCGAGGAGGACGAGGTCTACAGCCCGGTCGTGATCCGTCGGAAGATGTTCGCCTCCACGCCCATGACGGTCGACGACGCGCTCTACTTCATGGAGCTCGTGGGGCACGACTTCTACCTGTTCGTCGATGCCGAGTCCGGCCGGCCGAGCGTGGTCTACCGGCGCAAGGGCTGGGACTACGGGCTCATCGGGCTCGACCAGCAGTCCGAAGAGCGGTCGCCGACGACCTCGCCGGTCGAGATGCAACGCGCCACGGCGTGACATCCGCTCACTGAGCAGTACGTGCGCCGAGCTCGTCGAGGCAGGCCGTCAGGTCGTGATCGCTTCGACGAGCTCGGCGCATGCGTTTGGCAGGCCTTCGGCGGGCTCGGGCACGCGGCTCGTTCCCCGCTAGCATGGCTATGATGGCCGTCTGCACGGCGGCAGCGGGCGCGCCCCGATTCGATCCGCGGCCGTGCGCCCAACGACTACAGGAGAACATTCGTGGCAACGATTCTGGAAAGGGTCCTCCGTGTCGGTGAGGGCCGCACCCTCAAGCGGCTGGAGAACTACGCGGCGGCGATCAACGCGCTCGAAGACGGATTCCAGGCGCTCAGCGACGACGAGCTGCGCGGCGAGACGGCCGAGCTCCGCGAGCGGTACGCGAGCGGCGAGTCGCTCGACGACCTGTTGCCCGAGGCGTTCGCCGCCGTGCGCGAGGCGAGCCGCCGCACGCTCGGCCTCCGCCACTTCGACGTGCAGCTCATGGGCGGGGCCGCACTTCATCTCGGCAACATCGCCGAGATGAAGACCGGTGAGGGCAAGACCCTCGTCGCCACGACGGCGGCATATCTCAATGCGCTCACGAGCCGCGGCGTGCACGTCATCACGGTCAACGACTTCCTCGCGAGCTACCAGTCGGAGCTCATGGGCCGCGTGTTCCGTGCGCTCGGCATGACCACCGGATGCATCGTCGCCGGCCAGAACCCGCAGGTGCGCCGCGAGCAGTACGCCGCCGACATCACCTACGGCACGAACAACGAGTTCGGCTTCGACTACCTGCGCGACAACATGGCGTGGCAGGCCAGCGACATGGTGCAGCGCGGCCACCACTTCGCGATCGTCGACGAGGTCGACTCGATCCTCATCGACGAGGCGCGCACGCCGCTCATCATCTCGGGCCCGTCGTCGGGTGAGGCCAACCGCTGGTTCTCGGAGTTCGCGAACCTCGCGAAGCGTCTCGTTCCCGAGGTCGACTACGAGGTCGACGAGAAGAAGCGAACCGTCGGCGTTCTCGAGCCCGGCATCGAGAAGGTCGAAGACTATCTCGGCATCGACAACCTCTACGAGTCGGCGAACACCCCCCTCATCTCATTCCTCAACAACTCGATCAAGGCCAGTGCCCTGTTCAAGCGCGACAAGGACTACGTGGTGATGAACGGCGAGGTGCTCATCGTCGATGAGCACACCGGCCGCATCCTCATGGGGCGTCGCTACAACGAGGGCATCCACCAGGCGATCGAGGCGAAGGAGGGCGTGCAGGTCAAGGCCGAGAACCAGACACTCGCGACCGTCACGCTGCAGAACTACTTCCGCCTCTACTCGAAGCTCTCCGGCATGACCGGTACCGCCGAAACCGAGGCATCCGAGTTCATGGCCACCTACAAGCTCGGCGTGGTGGCGATCCCCACGAACAAGCCCATGGTGCGCATCGACCAGCCCGACCTCGTCTACAAGAACGAGGAGGCGAAGTTCGCGCAGGTCGTCGACGACATCGTGGAACGTCACAAGAACGGCCAGCCCGTGCTCGTCGGCACGACGAGCGTCGAGAAGAGCGAGTACCTCTCGCGCCTCCTCGCCAAGAAGGGCGTGCGGCACGAGGTGCTGAACGCCAAGAACCACGCCCGTGAGGCTGCGATCGTCGCGCAGGCGGGCCGGCACGGCGCCGTCACCGTCGCAACGAACATGGCCGGTCGAGGTACCGACGTCATGCTCGGCGGCAACGCGGAGTTCATCGCCGTGCAGCTCATGCACGAGCGCGGCCTGAGCCCGGTCGACACGCCCGAAGAGTACGAGGCTGCCTGGGACGAGGTCTTCGAGAAGATCAAGGGCGAGGTCGCCGTCGAGGCTGAGAAGGTGCTCACCGCGGGCGGACTCTACGTGCTCGGCACCGAGCGTCACGAATCGCGACGCATCGACAACCAGCTGCGCGGTCGCTCCGGCCGCCAGGGCGACCCCGGCGAGAGCCGGTTCTACCTCTCGCTCACCGACGACCTCATGCGCCTGTTCAACGCCGGCGCGGCCGAGAGCCTCATGTCGCGCGGTGTGCCAGACGACGTCGCCATCGAGTCGAAAGTGGTCTCGCGGGCCATCCGTTCGGCGCAGTCGCAGGTCGAGGCCCGCAACGCCGAGATCCGCAAGAACGTGCTGAAGTACGACGACGTGCTGAACCGCCAGCGCGAGGCGATCTACAGCGACCGTCGTCACATCCTCGAGGGCGATGACCTGCACGAGCGCACGCAGAAGTTCCTCGAAGACGTCATCGACGAGGTGCTCGACAGCCACACGGCCGACGGCAACCCCGAGGAGTGGGACTTCGACGCCCTCTGGACCGAGCTGAAGACGCTCTACCCGATCGGCATCACGATCGACGAGGTCGTCGCCGAGGCAGGCGAGAAGGGCAGGGTCAACCGCGACTTCATTCGCCGCGAGATCCTCTCCGACGCGAAGGTCGCCTACGGTCGCCGTGAAGAGCAACTCGGCTCGCCCGCCATGCGCGAGCTCGAGCGTCGCGTCGTGCTCTCGGTCATCGATCGTCGCTGGCGCGACCACCTCTATGAGATGGACTATCTGAAAGACGGCATCGGCCTGCGCGCCATGGCGCAGCGCGATCCGCTGGTCGAGTACCAGCGTGAGGGATACGCGATGTTCCAGCAGATGATGGGTTCGATCCGCGAGGAGACCGTGGGCTTCCTCTTCAACCTCGAGGTCGAGGTCGCACCGCAGGGCGGTGCCGGAGCGAAGATCGAGGCGAAGGGCCTCGACCGGCAGGGTGCGTCCGACGAAAAGCTCAGCTACTCGGCACCGAGTGACGCCGGCGGCGTGGAGGTGCGCAACCAGCGCGGCCAGGTGCAGCAGGCGGCGACGCAGCGCGCACGCCGTGCCGTAGCCGAGAGCCAGGCGCCGACCGCCGAAGCAGCGCGCGGAGCCTTCGGGCAGCGCACCGACGGCGGTGCCGCAGAGCCGCAGAACCGTGCGGAGCGACGCGCTCAGGAGCGCAAGGGGCGCTGACCGACGTCAGGGGCCCCGGCCGGTGCAGTGCACCGACCGGGGCCTCTCGCGTCTGTGTGCCCGATCTGCGGCGGCGTCGCTCAGAGCACGCCGATGGCGCTCGCGCGCCAGCGCTGGTCGAAGCCCTCGATGCGGATCGCCACTGCCCGGGAACGCGCTCGCTGGTGCACCATCACGACGGCCTCGACGACGCCGTCTGCAGGCTCGCACAGATGCACGCGGCCGACCGAGAACGCTGGGCGCTGCGGCGACTGACCCTTGACCCGACGTGCACGAGCGGCGAGCACGACTCGCTTCGACAGGTTGCGGAAGACGTCGTCGTCGACCCATCTCGCGAGCTGCTCGAGGTCGCGAGCACCGGCCAGTGCCTCGATGATGCAGTGGGTCAGGCTACGCAGCATCGGCTCGGGGTCTGGGAGGTCGGTGCTGCGGGCCGGTTGGCGGCCGAAGTACTCGTCGTCATCGTCGAGGGCATACGCAGAAGAGGTGCGGTTCAGGGCGGTTCGGTTGCCGATCACGTCGCGTGCGGTCATCTGTGCTCCAAGGGGAGGAAGGCTCGCAGGACCCCTCGGCCGAGCGACGGAATCACCCCCATGTGGGGGGCAGGGGGTGATTCCTGTGAGAACGCTAGATGAGCGGATGAAACGGTGTCAAGGATTTTCGGGGCCTGTGGATAACGTTTCCGGTCGATCACGTCTCGCTGTACCGTCGCTGCATGCGCTGGGATCTGCTGTTCGACGACCTCGAGTCGCAGATCGATCAGGACCAGCGCGATGAGGAGCGAGCGCTCGCCATCGAGGAGGAGCGCCTGCGGCTCGGCCGCCTGACCCTCCGCGACCGGCTCGCTGCAATCGCCGGATCCGATGCCGGGGGCGGTTCCGTCCGCATCGAGCTGCATGGCGGGCGCACGATCACACTGCGTCCGCAGGTCTTCGGTCGCGACTGGGTCAGTGGTCGTATCGCAGAAGCTGCGAGCAGTGCGGCTCAGTGCGTGGTGCCGATCGCCGCGATCGCCGCGCTCCTTCCCGCCCGCGCACAACTGGAGCCGAGCCTCGAGTCGGTGCCCGAGGCATCCGCACGCATCGCCGAACGACTGGGCCTGCCATTCGTGCTGCGCGACCTCTGCCGGCGTCGCACGCCGGTTCACCTCAGCACGATCGACGGCGATGCGACCGGCACGCTCGACCGCGTCGCGCGCGACCACGTCGACCTCGCGCTCCACGACGCCGATCGCCCGCGTCGTGAGAACGCCGTTCACGGCTACCGCATCGTGCCGCTCGCGCGAGTGCTCGTCGTCGAGTTCAGCTGACGACTCAGTGCGGTCGATCGACCGGGCGGATCCGCCCGGTGCGTGCGCCGGAGAGCTCGACGATGTTCGAGAACTCGCCCTGATTCCAGGCCGTGGACTTGCGGGTCTCCTCGTATTGGAGTTCGATCCAGACCTCGAGCTGCACGCGCTCGATGCGCCACGGGCCGGAAGTGCCGACGCGGATCGCCGGCAGCTCGCCGGATCGGATCAGTTCGTCGACGGTCGCGACGTCGACGGCGAGGATCTCGGCCGCGTCGGCGATCGTGAGGAACCGGCCGATCTCATCGCCCGAACCTGGAGTGGTCATGACTCGATTATCGACCGATCGCGGGCCGGGCGGAGCGACTGTGGATAACTTCCGGCCCGTGTCGCGTGTTCGGGCGACGATAGACCACGGCGCGACCCGGCGCCGATCCGAAGGGAACGCACATGGCAGCACGTCGCGAGCGGAGCGAACGCGGAGCACTCCGGCTGGATCCGCGTCTGATCATCGGCATCGTGCTCATCGCGGGCTCGACCTTCGGCGTCTGGAGCCTCGTGACAGGGCTCGACGACGGCGTCGAGGTCTATGTCGCCCGCGACACCCTCACGCCGGGCACGCGTATCCAGGCCGACGACCTCGCAACCGAGACCGTGCGCCTCGGTGCGAGCGGCGCGCGCTACCTGGTGGCCGACGGTCTTCCCGACGACGGACTCGTCGTGGCGCGCACGATCGAGGCGGGCGAACTCGTGCCGGAGGCCGCCGTCGACGAAGCCGACCGCACGGGCCTCGCGACCGTCGTCGTGCCGAGCAGGGGCCCGCTGCCCGCGGAGATCGCCCCGGGCGCTCGCGTCGATGTCTGGACCGCGAAGCAGGTGGAGCGCGGTGGATTCGAGCCGCCCGCCGTGCTCGTCTCGGACGCCGAGATCGCCGGAATCATCGAGAGCGAGGGCATGGTCTCGACCGACGGCACGTCCGTCGAACTCCTGATCCCGCGCGAGAAGGTCGCGGCGTTGCTCGGGGCCCTGGCCGCAGGCGACGCGATCGATCTCGTGCCGGCGCGGGCGACGGGCGAGTGACGTGGCTCGGCTCGCCCTCGCCCTCGACGGCCCGACCGAAGATCGGATCCTCGCCGACATCGTCGAGCATGGCCACACGATCGTCGCCCGGCTCGTCGGCTGGAACGACCTCCTCGAGAACCTCGACGTGCTCGGCCCCGAGGTCGCGATCGTCGGCGCCGGCAGCGGCACGCTGAGCGCCGAACTGCTGAGCGCCTGCGATGAACGCGGGGTTCGTCTCGTCGCCCTCGCCGGCAGCGACGCCGAGCGGGCGCACGCCTCGCAGCTCGGCCTGCACGAGATCGTCGATGCTGCGGCACCGTGGGCCGAGATCGAACCACTCGTGAGCGGGGGAGTGCCGGTGCCGTCGCGGGTGGGCGACGTGCGGCCGAGGGAGGAGCGCACGGCTTCCGTCGTCGCAGTCTGGGGGCCGGGCGGAGCCCCGGGTCGCAGCACGCTCGCCGTCAACCTCGCCGCCGAGATCGCGGCGGCCGGGCACACCGTCGCCCTCGTCGACGCCGACCCCTACGGGGGCGCGATCGCGCCGTCGCTCGGGCTGCTCGATGAGGCGCCCGGCTTCGCCTCGGCGTGCCGGCTCGCCGGTGCCGACGCCCTCGATCGCGCCGAGCTCGAGCGCATCGCGCAGCGCTACACCGCCCCACGGGCGGCGTTCAACGTGTTCACGGGACTCGTCGGCCCGAGTCGATGGCCCGAGCTCTCACGCGACCGGGTCGCTTCGGCGATCGCGACGATGCGAGCGTGGGTCGAGTACGTCGTCATCGACACCGGATTCAGCCTCGAGCGCGACGAAGAGCTGACGAGCGATCAGTTCGCCCCGCGCCGGAACGCTGCCACCTTCGCGGCTCTGGCGGCCGCCGATCGGGTCGTCGCCGTCGGACTGGCCGACCCTGTCGGCCTGTCTCGGCTGCTCAGGGGGCACGGCGAACTCGTCGAACTGGTCGAGCACGAGCGGGTCGACGTCGTCGTCAACCGGGTGCGAACGAGCGCGCTCGGCATCGACGCGCACGGGCAGGTGCGGCAGACGCTGCGCAGGTTCGGCGGGCTCGGTGACGCCACCCTCCTTCCGCACGACTCGAAGGCGACGGACGCCGCGATCCTCACGGCACGCACACTGCGCGATGCAGCGCCGCGCTCGCCGCTGCGCACTGCGATCCGCGACTATGCGTTCGAGGCGCTGCTGCCCACGCCGCAGCCCGAGCGGCGCAGGGGCCTCACGATCGCGGCGCTGCGCCGGCGACGGCCGGCCGAGGTGAGCACCGGGCGGTACGCTTGACCGGTGTCGACCCTCAGTGATCTCGTCCTCGCCCAGGGCCGCAGCAGTCAGGCCGATGTCGACTGGCTGCACATGCTCGTCGGCGACCTCCAGCTGCTCGCCGATCTCGCGTTCGCCGACATCGTGCTGTGGGTGCCGTCCGGCGACGATTCGTTCGTCGCCGTCGCCCACTCCCGGCCATCGAGCGCCGCGACGCTCTTCTACCGTGATTTCGTCGGTCAAGAGATCAAGCCGCAGTGGCGTGAGCATGTCGGGCAGGCCTATTCGACCGCACGGATCGTCGATTCATCCGCCCCTGACTGGTATGAGGAGATGCCCACCCGCGTGAGTGCCGCGCCCGTCATGCGCCGTCTCACCACCGCCGGCGCCGACGTCGCGCCCGAACCGGTCGCCGTGCTCACCCGGCACACGAACCTCGGCGCGACCCGCACACCGAGCCGCCAGGAACTCACGTTCAACGAATGTGCAGAAGAGCTCTTCCTGATGATCGCATCGGGCGACTTCCCCGATCTCGGCGCCCCGACCGGTCCGCGTCGCGGCGCTCCACGCGCGTCCGACGGACTCATCCGGCTCGACGTCGACGGCATCACGACGTTCGCGAGCCCGAACGCGCTCTCCGCGTTCAATCGCATGGGTTTCGACGACGAGCTCGAAGGCGAGTCGCTCGCCGAGGTGACCACGAGGCTCCTCGCCGGCAAGCTCGTCGTCGACGAGTCGCTCCCGCTCGTCGTGACAGGTCGGGCCCCCTGGCGCACCGATGTCGAGTCCCGAGGGGTCACCGTGTCGCTTCGGGCCATCCCGATCCGGCACCGAGGCGAGCGCGTCGGCGCGATCGTGATGAGCCGTGACGTCACCGAACTCCGCCACCAGGAGCAGGAGCTCATCACCAAAGACGCGACGATCCGCGAGATCCACCACCGGGTGAAGAACAACCTGCAGACGGTGGCGTCGCTGCTTCGCATCCAGGCCCGGCGCACGCACTCCGACGAGGCACGTGAGGCGCTCACGCAGGCCATGCGGCGCGTCGGAGCGATCGCGGTCGTGCACGACACGCTCTCCGAGGGGCTGACGCAGAACGTCGACTTCGATGCGGTCTTCGACCGCGCACTGCTGCTCGTCGCCGAGGTGGCGTCGGCCCACAATACGACGGCGCACCCGAAGCGCTCCGGGTCGTTCGGCGTGTTGCCGAGTGAGTACGCGACACCGCTCGCGCTCGCGCTCACCGAGCTCGTCACGAACGCGGTCGAGCACGGTCTCGCCGGGCAGGAGGGCGACGTCGAGATCACGGCCGACCGCTCGCAGACGATGCTGAGCGTGACGGTGCGCGACACCGGTTCGGGTCTGCCCGAAGGCAGGGTGGGCGAAGGGCTCGGCACTCAGATCGTGCGCACGCTGATCCAGGGCGAACTGAGCGGCACGATCGACTGGCACACGATCGTCGGCAGCGGCACCGAGGTCACGATCGAGGTTCCGTTGCGCTGGATCGCGCCGGCCTGACCGAGTCGGTCGGTGTCGCCGACAACAGTGCGAACAGGTCACCGACCGTGCCGAGGTGAGTGAGCTTCTCGGGATTCAGCTGGTTCGCGATCACCTGCACCGAACCGTTGACGAATTCCACCATCAGAACGCAGAGCAGCGCACCGTCGGGGCCACGCACCCAGAGCGACGGCGCTCCGTTCACCGGGCGCCGCTCGAACGCGATGCCCGCTCGGGTGCCGCGCCGCACGAGGCCGCCGAGGAAACGCGCGACGGCGACGGCGCCGTGCACGGGCCGGCGGACCGCAGGTGCCCGGCCGCCGCCGTCGCCGTAGAACACCACGTCGTCGGCGAGTGCCACGACGAGTCGGTCGACATCGCCGACCTCGAGCGCAGCGAAGAACGCGTCGGTGAGCGCCGTGTCACGGTCGGCCGCACCGTCGAACCGCGTCCGTCCCTCGGCGATGCGCTGCTTCGCCCGGTGCATGATCTGCCGGCACGCGGCCTCATTGCGGTCGACGATGGCGGCGATCGTCGGGTAGTCGTAGGCGAAGACCTCTCGAAGGAGGAATACGGCGCGCTCGACCGGGCCGAGCCGTTCGAGCACCGCGAGGAATGCGAATGACAGGGTCTCGTCACGTTCGATGCGGTGCGCGGGATCGGCGTCATCGTCTGGCAGCGGCTCGGGTATCCACGGGCCGACGTAGATCTCGCGTGTGCGCCGCGCCGAGCGGAGCACGTCGATCGCGAGCCGCGTGGCAACGGTGGCCGCGAAAGCCTCGGGGTTGTCGATCGGTTCGCCGACAGCATGCCGCTCCTGCAGCCGCACGTACGCGTCTTGCACGACGTCTTCGGCCTCCACGACGCTGCCGAGCATGCGATAGGCGATGGAGAACATGAGTGGACGCAGAGCGTGCTGCGCCTCGCCCGTGATCGCCATGCTTCGAGGATGTCACAGTACTGCTGTCACAGGTGGAGTCGTTGGATCGTCGGAGGGGGTGACAGGAACGGAGACCGAGATGCGAGTGTTCATCGCCGGCGCCACGGGCGCCATCGGATCGAGAGTGGTGCGACTCCTCGTCGCGGCGGGGCACGAGGTGGCCGGAACGTCGAGGCACGGCGACCGATTGGCCGACATCGAGGCGGCAGGTGCGCGCGGCCTCGTGATGGACGGCCTCGACGCGACATCCGTTCGCACCGCCGTGCTCGAAGCCCGCCCCGAGGTGATCGTGCACGAACTCACCGCGCTCGCGGGCCTCGCGCCCGATCTCAAGCACTTCGACCAGGGGTTCGCCATGACCAACGAGTTGCGTACCAGCGGAACCGATCACCTGCTCGCGGTCGCAGCCGAAGCCGGCGTCGGCAGGTTCATCGCGCAGAGCTACACGGGGTGGCCGAACGAGCGCACGGGCGGCGCGGTCAAGGACGAGGCCGACCCGATCGACCCGCACCCGACTGATGCCTCGAAGGAGACGATCGCCGCGATCAGGTACGTCGAGGGTGCGACCGCCGCGGCCGACGGGGTCGCGCTCCGCTCTGGGCAGCTGTACGGGCCGGGCCAGTCGATCGGACGCGGAGGCGAGATGGTCGAGATGATCGCCGCGGGAAGACTGCCGCTCGTCGGCGGCGGCACCGGGATCACCTCGTTCTGCCACATCGACGACGCGGCATCCGCCACCGCGGCCGCCGTCACGCACGGTGCTGCCGGCGTCTACAACATCGTCGATGACGACCCAGCGCCCGTCTCGGAGTGGTTGCCCGCGCTCGCCGAGGCGGTCGGGGCGAAGGCGCCGAGGCACGTGCCGGCGTGGGTGGCACGGCCGCTCATCGGCGAACACGGGGTGTCACTGATGACGAAGGCGCGCGGCTCGTCGAACGCGAAGGCGAAACGGGAGCTCGACTGGACCCCCGACTGGCCGAGTTGGCGCGAGGGCTTCCGCAGCGGCCTCGGCTGAGCGTCGGCCGGCCGAACGGATGAGAACGCGACTCATTCCCAACTTGGCCCGGGTCGCCGAATCGCGGCCTACGCTGTGAGTGACATGGCACACGATCACGATCACGTAGCAACCGCCGACCGTGCACGGCTCTGGGTCGCCGCCGCGATCATCGGCGCGTTCCTCATCGTGCAGGTGATCGGCGCGGTCTTCAGCGGCTCGCTCGCGCTCCTCGCCGACGCCGGGCACATGGCGAGCGACCTCATCGGGCTCGCTGTCGCCCTCGTGGCGTCATTCGTCGCGGCCAGACCCGCGACCGACCGCCAGACCTACGGCTATCGCCGGGCGGAAGTGCTCGGGGCTCTCGTGAACGGCGTCATTCTCGTGGTCGTCGCGGTCTCTGTCGCGATCAGCGCTGTCGGCCGCCTGGTGACGGGTGCAGCAGGCGAGGCCCATGAGGTGCAGGGCGTGCCGATGCTCGTCGTCGCCGGCATCGGTCTCGTCGCCAACGTCGCGGCGATGCTCGTGCTGCGCGGCGGTGCGAAGGATTCGATCAACCTTCGCGGCGCGTACTTGGAAGTGCTCGGCGACCTCATCGGGTCTGCCCTCGTCATCGCCGCGGCGCTCGTGATCGTCTTCACGGGCTTCGACGCCGCCGATCCGATCGCCTCGCTCGCGATCGCCGCGCTCATCGTGCCGCGGGCGCTGTCACTGCTTCGCGACGTCGCGCGCGTGCTCTTCGAATCGGCGCCGGCCGACACCGACGTCGCCGAGATCCGCGCGCACATCCTGCGCACGGACGGGGTGGTGGCAGTGCACGACGTGCATGTGTGGGCGATCACCTCGGGTGCGCACGTGTTCAGCGCGCACGTGGAGGTCGCGCCCGACGTCTTCTCCTCCGGCCGCACCGGTGAACTGCTCGATGAGCTCGGCGGATGTCTCAGCGAACACTTCGACGTCGAGCACTCGACCTTCCAGCTCGAGCCGGCGGGCCGGGAGCAACGGGAGCAGTCGCAGCATCCGTGACCGGGGCTTCCTGAGCGGGCGCTACTTCTTCTCTTCGTGGCCGTGCTCGAAGACCTCGGGGTCGAGCACGAGATGAGTCGCCTCGTCATGGTCGGTGACGACGTCTTCTCCGGCCGCTGCTGCTCGCTTGGCCTTGCGGGCTGAGGCGAAGTAGTGCCAGAGGGTCGGGATGAGCGTGAGCACCACGGCCCCGATGAGGATGACGTCGATGTACTCCTGCACGAATTCCGCGATGGGGGGGATATAGCCGATGAGGAAGCCGAAGTAGGTGAGCCCGACGCCCCAGATGATCGCACCGATGAAGTTGTAGAGCGTGTACTTCTTGTAGTTCATGTGCCCCACGCCGGCCGCAACGGGAGCGAAGGTGCGCACGATCGGCACGAAGCGGGCGAGGATGATCGCGAGCGCGCCGAAACGCGTGAAGAAGGCGTTCGTGCGCTCGACGTTCTTCACGCTGAACAGGCCCGACTCCTTGCGTTCGAAGACGCTCGGGCCGAACTTGTGGCCGATCAGGTACCCCACCTCGCCGCCGAGGAACGCGGCGAAGCCGATGGCGAGGCACACCCACCAGATGTCGACGCCGAAGACGAGCGAGGTGTGCGTGAGCAGGCCGGAGATCACGAGCAGCGTGTCGCCGGGCAGAAGGAACCCGACCAGCAGGCCCGTCTCGGCGAACACGATCGCGCAGACCACGACGAGCGCCCAAGGGCCCGCGCCCGCGATGATCGTCTCGGGGTCGAGCCAGGGGATGAGCGCGGTGTGGATCACAGATGGATCTCCTGTCGTCGTCGAGGCACAGCGATTGCCGGTCAGCAGGCGGCGGTATTTCGTTGCAGTCTATCGACGGCGATCACGAGCGACATCAGACCCGAGAATGATCCCGGATCAACTTCAGGCGGAGAGCGCCTCGAAGATCGCACCGTTCATGCGGAACGAGGTGCGGACCTCGGCGATGAGCACGTCGACCTGATCCGGCGCCAGTGCGAGATCGTTCATGGCTTCGCGGTAACCGCGCTTGTAGCGCACGACTCCGTCTTCGGCGATCTCGAACCGGTAGAAGCTCAGTTGCTCGGGGGTGGCGCCGTAGTGGCGCGCGACGAGCCGCGCGATGGCCTGGCCGCCCGAGAGGTCGCCGAGGTACCGCGTGTAGTGGTGCGCGAGGTACCGCACGTCGTCGTCGGAGACGGCGCGGAGGTGGTCGGCGTACTCGCTCGTCGCCGGAAGCGGTGGGTGCGAGGTGCGCCAGTCGGCGGCACCGAGAGCGGCGAGGTCGGCCTCGATCGTGGCCATGCGAGCCAACTCGGGGTCGAACACCGCAGGGTCGCCGTCGCGGCTGCCTCGCTCTTCGAGCGCTTCGTAGACCCAGCCGAACTGCGCAAGGTAGCGCGTGTACTCCTCGAGTGAGAGTTCGCCGCCCATGAGCTGCACGATGTAGCCGCGAGATTCTGCGGCCCGGTGGTCGTCGGCGGAGGCCGCGCGCACGAGTGCAGCGACGTCGAGGGGTTCTGCGTCGGTGTGCGCCGGGGCAGTGGGGGCGATCGTCATGGTGCGACCCTTCAGTGAGGTAAGGATTGCCTTACATCTTAGGGGGCGATGCTGAACGTCGGGTCCCGGTTCCGTCGCAGAGCGACTCGATCGGGTGGGCCGGCCCGACCGGCCCGGGCCAACCGGGATCGATCTCGATGTCGCCGGCCGGCCGTACCCTCGGCGGTATGCGAAACGGCTTCATCTACACGGGAAGTGATCCAACCTTGGCGGTCGAACTGGCGCAGCTCGCCGAGACATCCGGATGGCAGGGCTTCTTCGTCTGGGAGGGCATCTGGGCGACCGATCCGTGGGCGATGCTCGCGGCGGCCGCGATGGTCACCGACGACATCAGACTGGGCACCATGCTCACGCCGGTTCCGCGCCGCCGACCGTGGGAGCTCGCCGGGCAGACCATGACGGTCGACCGGCTCTCGGGCGGCCGGGTCATCCTCTCGGCAGGACTCGGCGTCTCAGCGGCCGAGCCGCGGTTCTGGATCTTCGAAGACGATCCCGGCCGCAGGCATCGGGCCGAACTGCTCGACGAGTCGCTCGAGCTCATGCAGCAGTTGTGGCGGGCCGAGCCGTTCGAGTTCGAAGGCCGCCACTACCGGGCCGAGCGCACCGATTCGATGCTGCCGCCGCCGATCGTGCAAGACCCCCGAATTCCCACTTGGGTGGTCGGGCTCTGGCCGCGCATGAAGTCGATGCGCCGGGTCGCTCGTTACGACGGGTGGATTCCCAACTATGCGCCGCCGGGAGCGTCTCCAGAGAGCGCCGATGAGCAGACGCGGCTCTTCACGCCGGAGGTCGCCGCCGAGGCGATCGCCTGGATCCAAGACGAGCGTGCCCGGCTCGGCCTCGCAGACCGGCCGTTCGACGTGATCCAAGAGGGCACCACGAGCGGCACCGATGCGGCGGCCGACGCGGCCGTCGTACGGCCGTGGTCCGATGCGGGTGCGACGTGGTGGCTCGAGTCCGATTGGTCGGTGCCCGCCGAGCGCATCGAGGCCTACGCGCGCGAACGCATCGCGGCGGGCCCGCCGGCACTGTGAAACAACTCAGTCGGCAGCGGCGTCGTTCGGGATCTCGTTGCCGTCGGCGTCGTACTCGACCCATTCCTCATCGTTCTCGGGCGACAGCGAGTCCGGTCGATCGGGGTCGCGGTCGAGGTCGAGCGGTTCTTCGAGCGGATCGACGAAATCGGTCATGGCGTCCTCCTGATATGTCTTGATCCGAACGGATGTGTCGTGATCCGACGTTAGCGCGAGTGTCGTCGCATGGACAGGGCTTCTCGGTGCTCACTCAGCGTTGCGCGGTTGCTGCCAAGACCTCGAGTAACCTTGAGGTCAAGTGGAGGTGACGATGGTCTTGGAACCCGATGATCTGCTCGCGATCGGCGAGGTCTCGCGCCGTTCGGGCGTGCCGGCCTCTGCGCTGCACTTCTACGAGCAGCTGGGCCTCATCGCCTCCACTCGAACCGCGGGCAACCAGCGCCGCTATCGACGCCACATGCTCCGACGCATCTCCCTGATCGTCGTCGCCAAGAGGCTCGGCATCCCGCTGAGCGATGTGCAGGAGGTCTTCACCAGCCTGCCGCTCGACCATCCGCCCTCTCAGCGCGACTGGCGACGTGTCGCGCAGCAGTGGCGTGCACAACTCGAGGTGCGCCGCACGCAACTCGATCACTTGCAGCGCGAGCTCACTGGATGCATCGGCTGCGGGTGCCTGTCTCTCAAGGCATGCCGCCTGCTGAACCCCGAAGACGAGCTGGCCACCGACGGTCCAGGGCCGCGGCGCATCTGAGATCACACCGCCACGGGGGTGCCCGTTCGCTGGGCCGTCGTCACGATCACCGCGAAGCCTCGCGCGCCGAGGACACCTGCCGTGCGCGCCATCAACTCCTCACCCGAGACCGATGGGTACCCGGCGCCTGCACGGATGGCCGAGGTCGTCGTGGCATCGAGGACGAACTCGACTTCGAAGCCGAGGTCGCTTGCGACCCGCGCCGTGGTCTCGCAGCACTGTTCGGTTCGGATGCCGCAGATCACGAGGCGGCGGATTCCGTGCTGCATCAGCTGCTGTTGCAGGTTCGTCGTGGTGAATGCGTTGACCGAGGTCTTCGTCACGTGGAGATCGCCCTCGAGTGGCTCGAGCTCGCTCACCACGCGAACGAAACCTCGAGCCGGATCGAACACGCCGCCCGTCTCGGGTTCAGCATGAGTGATCCAGACGACCAGGTCATCAGCCGAACGCGCATGCTCCGTGAGCTGTGCGATGTTCGCGAACACTTGCGGATTCGTCGTCCGCGACCAGTCGTCGGCACGCTGCCGGAACGACTCCTGAGCATCGATGACGAGGAGTGCGGTAGTGGTGGCATGTGTCATCTCCCCATCCTGTTCGCGGCCGCCGAGAGCGGACAAGAGGAGAAGACGTCAAGAACCGGGTTCATCCGGTCATCGCTGAGTGCTCATTGCGTGCGGAAGGTGGGACTTGAACCCACACGCCCGAAGGCACAGGAACCTAAATCCTGCGTGTCTGCCGATTTCACCACTCCCGCGAGTGCCCGATCAGTCTAGGCGCCGGGTCGCGATGCGGGCGGCGGATCGGGATCTGGAACAAGCGCCGTCGAGAACAAGACGCGTTGCTTGCCGTCTCCGCTATCGGCGAGCAGCGGCGTGATGAGCTCCGAGAGCCCGTTCTGCAGGGCAGCAAGGTCGTCGGTGGTGACATACAACGGAACCTGTCCGAAACCGACGAAGTCACGGAGCGCGGCGGCATCGTCGGCGTCGACGAATCGTTCGAAATCTCGACCCAGCTCGGCGAGGAAGGTGAGGAACCACCGACGGAGCTCAGCGGACTTCATCGCGTGGAGTTCGGGTGCGTCGACATGCGCCATCCGATCTCCCAGCGTGAGCGTGCGTTCTACCGCTCCCCGCACGCGGCGTTCCTCTGCGACGGCCAGGATGCCGGCGTCGACGAGAGCTGCGACGTGCCGATACAACGTGGCCTGCGAGACATCCGGGAGCGCGGTGCGCAAATCGGCCGTCGTGACGTCGCGACCGCCGACTTGTTGAAGGATGCGGAACCGCACCGGGTGCAGGATGACGTCGGCCAGATCGGCTGGTTCAGCCATCGTGGAGCAACCTTTCTCATTGTGATAACATTATCAATGTCGATCTGATTCTACCGAAGGAGCAGGAGCCATGACTGAAGTTCGCCTCGAAGGCGCGGAGCTCCACGTCGAGTTCCCGGGCTGGGAGTCGATGATGACCGGCCGACATGCCGCCGCGATCGCGGTGGACGCGATTGTGCGCGTCGAGGTGCTGCCCGGCTGGACATCCGAGGTGCTCGGCGTTCGTTCCGGGCTCGTCGTGTCGGGATATCGCAAGCTCGGCACGTTCATCCATCCAGCAGGGATGAAGCGGTTGGTGAGCATGCGGCGGGGTGAGCCTGTGCTCCGAATCAGCCTCAGCGGCCGCCGCGCCGGCTGTGAGTTCGACGAGTTGCTGCTGAGTCATCCGGATGCAACGGCGATCGCCGACGGCATCACACGGCGGATCGCCGCATGAACGCCGTTGATATCGAGATGAACGCCGTCGACATCGAGGTGGTCGGGCTCGAGAAGCGATTCGGGAACGTCGCAGCGGTCCACGGAGCCACGTTCACGGCGCCGGCGGGCCAGGTGACCGGGTTCATCGGCGCGAACGGTGCGGGCAAGTCCACCACCCTGCGGATGCTCGTCGGGCTGACGACCCCCGACGGTGGCTCGGCTCACTTCGGCGGAACGCCCTATCGCGCTCTTGCCAGGCCGTCGAGAACCGTGGGTGCTGTGCTCGACATCGCGGGCGCGCACCCGTCGATGACCGCAATCGGGCATCTCCGCACCTATGCGGCGCTCGGCGGCCATGGCCGTATCGGCGATGTGATCTCGCTCACGGGGCTGGAGTCGTACGCCCACCGACGCATTCGTGGATTCTCGACGGGCATGCGGCAGCGTCTCGCGCTCGCCACGGCGCTTCTCGGCGATCCCGCAGTACTCGTGCTCGACGAGCCGTCGAACGGCCTCGACCCGGCCGGAATCGTGTGGCTCCGTCGTTTCATCCGCCAGTTCGCGGATGCCGGCGGCACCGTGCTCATCTCCAGCCACGTGCTCGCCGAACTCGAGCAGGTCGTCGACGGCGTCGTGCTCATCGACGCGGGTCGAATCCTCTGGAGCGGCACCCGCACGCAACTCGTCGAGCGGGGCGGGCTCGAGGCGATGTACTTTCAGCTTGCGGCGATCGGAGAACTCGCATGAACCGACTCATCCGCGGCGAGTTCACGAGATTCGCGGCCACCCGACTCCCGCTCTGGACCGTGCTGTGCGCGGTCGGATCGGGTGGAGCGATCACCGGCCTGCTCGGGTTCATCGATCCCGAGCAGGCCACTCCTCCGATGCCCGGATTGGAGACTTCCGAGGGTGTCGCGGTCGTGCTCGGCATGAACGCGATGCTGCTGTTCGTCCCCGCCCTGATCGGCACCATCGCCGTCACCAGCGAGTATCGGCACCGAACCATCGGCACCACGTTCCTCGTGGCGCCGCGCCGCGGGGCGGTGCTGTCGGCGAAGCTCCTCGTCTACGGGCTGCTCGGGATGGTCTACGGAGTGCTGACCAGTTGCACCGCAGCGCTCGCACTGATGGGTGCGGCGGCGGTGCGGGGCGTTGCACTCGGCCTCGAATCGAGCGACCTCGTCATGCTCCTCGCACGGCTCGCGGCCGCCGGCGCGGTGTACATGGTGATCGGCGTCGCTGTCGGAGCATTGGCCGCCAACCAACTCGTCGCGGTGGGCATCGTGCTCGGCTACTTCTACTTCCTCGAACCACTGCTCATGATCGTGCCGGGAGTGAACGCCGTTCATGCGTTCCTCCCCGGTGGGGCGACATCCGCGCTCATGGGCTCCACCTACCTCGCCGATGCGATCGCGACCGAACTGTCGGGCCCTGCGGCGCCGGCCGTCACAGCCGGACTCGGCGCAGCCCTGCTGCTCGCGTATGCCGTGATCGCCGCCGTTGCGGCGATCGCCGTGCCGCTCCGCCGAGACCTCAGGTGATCGCCCACGGGCCGAAGGCACCGGCGAGCGATGAGCCTGCCCTACCGCTCTCCGCCGTGACGTGCGACGATGCACGGGGGAGTCAGGGGTCGTTCGCATGGGAGATTCGTATCCGAACATCGCCGATCACGGGTTGATCGGCGACCTGCAGACGGCCGCGCTGGTGGACACGAACGGCACGATCGACTGGTTCTGCGCGCCGCGCTTCGACTCACCGAGCATCTTCGCCTCGCTGCTCGACGCCGAACGAGGCGGGTTCTGCAGCATCCGCCCGACAGATGCGGACTACGTGACCCGGCAGCTGTACCTGCCGAACACCGCGATCCTCGTCACCCGGTTCATGACCGAAGCCGGCGTCGGCGAGGTGATGGACTTCATGCCCGTTGCCGACGGTGACGCGACCGACCGTCATCGCCTCGTGCGCCTGCTCCGCGTGGTGCGGGGAACGATGAGCTTCGAGGGCGAGATCCAGCCGAGGTTCGACTACGGGCGGATGCCGCACACGATCGAACCGGTGCCTGACGCCGGCGTCGTGTTCTCGGCCGGCGACCAGGCGCTGACGGTGCACCGTGTCGGCGATGCCGTGATCCACGGGTCCCGGCGGGCCGGGCACATCGAGCTCGCGGGGCAGGGTCTGCGCATCACCGGCAGCCTCAACGCGGGCGAGATGAGCGGCCTCATGCTGGAGTCCGGCGGCGCGGCGCCGGCGAAGATCACCGAAGACGAGCTGTTCGAGATGTTCCAGGAGACCCGCCGCTACTGGCGGGACTGGAACAACCGCTCGACCTACCGCGGCCGCTGGCGCGAGATGGTCGCCCGATCTGCGATCACGCTCAAACTGATGACGTATTCCCCGACAGGTGCCCTCGTGGCGGCTCCGACCGCCGGCTTGCCCGAGCAGGTGGGCGGTGAGCGCAACTGGGACTATCGGTACACGTGGATCCGCGACGCATCCTTCTCGGTCTACTCGCTGCTCGGACTCGGCTACACCGAGGAGGCCGAGCGCTTCGTCGCGTGGCTCATGGACCGCATCCACGAGAGCGTGGGCGAGAGCTCCGGACCGCTCAAGATCATGTACCGGGTCGACGGATCCTCTGACCTCACCGAGGAGACGCTCGATCACTTCACCGGCTACAAGGGCTCGTTTCCGGTGCGCATCGGCAACGGGGCATCCGATCAATTGCAGCTCGACATCTACGGCGAGGCGATGGACTCGATCTACCTCGCCGACACGCACGGGCTGCAACTGCCGCACGTCGGCTGGGTGCAGGTGAGCGAGATGCTCGACTGGGTGTGCGACAACTGGGATCGGCCCGAGGAGGGCATCTGGGAGACGCGCGGCGGCCGGCAGCACTTCACGTACGGCCGCTTCATGTGCTGGATCGCGCTGGACCGAGGCATCCGTCTCGCCAACTCACACGGCCGGCCGGCCTCGGTCGCGCGATGGACCGAGCAGCGCGATGCGATCTACGAGCAGCTCATGGCCAAGGGCTGGCACCCTGACCGGGGCGCATTCGTGCAGCACTACGACACCGAGGTGCTCGACGCGTCGCTGCTCCTGATGCCCCTGATGGGGTTCATCGCCCCGCGAGACCCGATGTGGCTGTCGACGCTCGACGAGATGGATTCGGAGCTCGTCTCCGACAGTCTCGTCTATCGCTACGACCCGAATGCTTCGCCCGACGGGCTGAAGGGATCGGAGGGCACCTTCACACTCTGCTCGTTCTGGTACGTCGATGCGCTCGCACGGTCGGGTCGTCTCGATGAGGCGCAACTCGTCTTCGAGAAGATGCAGACCTACTCCAATCACCTCGGCCTCTACGCCGAGGAGATCGGGCTCACCGGTGAGCAGCTCGGCAACTTTCCGCAGGCGTTCAGCCACCTCTCGCTCATCAATGCGGCCATGAATCTCGACTTCCAACTCGACCACGGCTCGGGGGTCGTCGACCCGGTGCTGCACAAGGGCCGTCGCACGACGTAGCCGACACGAACGCACTCACGATCGAGAGGTGAAGATGGCACTCATCACGAATGTCGCGACCACGCCGAAGGGCGACGTGCTGGTGATCTTCGGGATCACCGGCGACCTTGCGAGGGTGATGACGTTCCGCTCGCTGTACCGGCTGGAGCAACGCGGGATGCTCGAATGCCCCGTCGTCGGCGTCGCCGTCGACGACTGGACGGTCGACCAGCTCATCGACCGCGCCCGCACCTCGATCATCGCCACCGGAGAGACGCTCGACGAGGAGGTGTTCGGGCGACTCGCCGCACGCCTGAGCTACGTGCAGGGCGACTTCCTCGACGCAGAGACGTACCGGCGCGTCGGAGCGGCGATCGCCGCGGCGAAGCTCCCCGTGTTCTACCTGGAGATTCCGCCCGGCTTGTTCGCGACCGTCGTGAAGGGACTGTCGGAGGCCGGGCTCACGACGCACGGCCGGGTCGTCGTCGAGAAGCCGTTCGGCCACGACCTGGCGTCGGCACGTGCGCTCGCAGCGGAGCTGCATCGATACATCGACGAGTCGCGTCTGTACCGCATCGACCACTACCTCGGCAAGATGGGCCTCGAGGAGATCCTCTACCTGCGCTTCGCGAACACGATGCTCGAGCCGGTCTGGAATCGCAACTACGTCGACAGCGTGCAGATCACGATGGCCGAGGAGTTCGGGATCGCGGACCGCGGCCACTTCTACGATCCGGTCGGCGCACTGCGCGACGTCGTGGTCAATCACCTGATGCAGGTCGTCGCGGCCGTCGCCATGGAGGCGCCCGCGCACGGCGACCCGCAGACCCTCAAAGACGCGCAGCTCTCGCTCTTCCGTGCGGTCGACGAAGCGGATCCGAAGCACTACGTGCGCGGGCAGTTCGACGGGTACCACGATGTGGCGGGCGTCGCCGCCGGCTCCACGACCGAGACCTTCTGCGCGCTTCGGCTCGAGATCGAGAACTGGCGCTGGTCGGGCGTGCCCTTCTTCATCCGCGCCGGCAAGGAGCTGCCGGTGACCGCGACCGAGGTTCGGTTGATCTTCAAGGAGCCGCCGAAGCTCGGTTTCGGGTTGCGCGACACGACCAGTCAGCCCGATCAGCTCGTGATCAGGCTCGACCCGTCGACGGGCGTGCGCATCGCGCTCAATGCACGCCGAGCGGATGCACCGCTGCCACGCCCGATCGACCTCGACGCGGTGTTCGCGGAAGCCGGCGGCGAGGCCCCCACCCCCTACGAAGTGCTGTTGTTCGCCGCGATGGCGGGAATCAGTCCCCGGTTCGTGCGGCAGGACTCGGTCGAGGAGATGTGGCGGGTCATGCAGCCGCTCATCGACGCGCCGCCGCCCGTGCGCGCCTATGCGCCGGGCACGTGGGGCCCTCCGGAGGCAGACACGATCGTCGAACATCATGGGGGATGGCGCGGTCCCTGGACCTGAGCGGGCGGTCGCTGAAGGGCGCCTGTGGATAAGTTCGGGGCGTGACCGCCGTCACCGTCCAGTATTGAGCGCATGACCGACGCCGTGCGCACCATCGCCGACCGGGTGCGCACGCGCGTGCTGCGCGACGGCGTCGATCTCACGCGCGACGATTCGGCGGCAGCCCGATACGCGCATGAAGAGGTGCGGCGCTACAGCGAGCGCGCACTGTCGGGTGCGCATGCCCAACTCGGCGACGAAGTCGGCACGACGCGCGAGGTCGTGGCGTCGATCACCGGCTACGGGCCGTTGCAGCCGTTCTTCGAAGACGCAGAGGTCGAGGAGATCTGGATCAACGCGCCCACCCGGGTATTCGTCGCCCGCCGCGGAGTCGCGGAGCTCACCACGGTCGTGCTCTCCGATCGCGAGGTGCGCGAGCTCGTCGAGCGGATGCTGCAGCACTCGGGTCGGCGCGTCGACCTGTCGTCGCCGTTCGTCGATGCCACGCTGCCCGACGGCTCGCGATTGCACGTCGCCATCCCCGATGTCGCCCGTTCGCACTGGTCCGTCAACATCCGGAAGTTCCAGCGGCGCATCCGCTCGCTCGTCCAGCTCATCGAACTCGGCTCGCTCACGCCCCATGCCTCGGAGTTCCTCCGCATGAGCGTGCTCGCCGGGGCCAACATCCTCGTGTCGGGCGCGACCCACACGGGCAAGACGACGATGCTCAACGCCCTCATCGCCGGTGCTCGACCCGGCGACCGCGTGGTCACGGTCGAGGAGACCTTCGAGCTCGATCTCGATGTGCGCGACCTGGTCGCCCTGCAGTGCCGTCAGCCGAGTCTCGAGGGCACCGGTGAGATCACGCTGCGCCGCCTCATCAAGGAGGCGCTCCGGATGCGCCCCGACCGCCTCATCGTCGGCGAGGTGCGAGAGGCCGAGAGCCTCGATCTGCTCATCGCGCTCAACTCGGGCCTTCCCGGCATGTGCACGATCCATGCGAATTCGGCTCGCGACGCCCTCGCGAAGCTCTGCACGCTGCCGCTTCTCGCGGGCCGCAACATCGATTCCGCCTTCGTCGTGCCCACGGTCGCGAGCTGCATCGATCTCGTGGTTCACCTCACGATCGACCGCGAGGGCCAGCGACGCGTCGCCGAAGTCGCGGCACCGACGGGCGGTTGCACCGGGGCTGCCGTCGACGCAGAGGCGATCTTCGTCACCCGTGCGGGCGAACTCGTCGCGACGGGCACCGCTCCCGCGCGACTCGAGAAGTATCGCGCCGTCGGGCTCGATCCCGACATCGTGCTCTCGGCGGCGGCCCGATGAACCTGAGTCTCGTGCTCGGCGCACTGCTCGGACTCGGCGTGCTGTTGAGCCTCTCGCCACTCCTCTGGCCCGCGAAGGCGGTCGGCCGCAGTCGGGGTGCGATGAGCGCGCGGGTCGCCGACGAACTGGCGCTCGCGGGCCTCGCCGGGGTGCCGATCGCGGTGATCGTGATCGTGGCGGCGCTCCTCGCACTCGTGGCAGGCGCGGTCGCACAGGCGGTCTTCCTGGTTCCCGTACTCACCATCGTGGCGACGGTGCTGGGTGCCGCGATCGTGCCACTCCTCGTGCGTGCCCGTGCCATGCGTCGTCGAGCAGCCAATCGCGCGGTGTGGCCCGACGTCGTCGATCATCTCGTGTCATCCGTGCGTGCCGGCATGTCGCTCCCCGACAGCATCGGCGCGCTGGCCGAGCTCGGACCGGCATCGACGAGGTCTGCATTCGCGGCGTTCGACGACGAGTACCGGCGCACCGGCAACTTCGGCGCTTGCCTCGACCGGCTGAAGGGCACGCTCGCCGATCCGATCGCCGACCGGATCCTCGAGACCCTGCGCATGGCGCGGCAGGTCGGCGGCAGCGACGTGACGGCGGTGCTGCGCGGGCTCTCCGGGTACCTGCGTGAAGATGCGGCGCTCCGCGCCGAGGTCGTGGCGCGACAATCATGGATCCGCAATGCCGCGCGCCTCGGCGTCGCTGCACCGTGGCTCCTGCTCGTGGTGCTCGCCTCACGCCCAGAGGCGATCGTCGCGTATGACTCCGCGGCCGGTGCTGCGCTGATCATCGCCGGCGTCGTGGTGACGGTCGTGGCGTACCAGGCGATGGTCGCGCTCGGGCGTCTTCCCGAGGAGCGTCGATGGTTCCACTGAACAGCGTGCCCGCGCTCGGGCTCGTCTTCGGCGCGGTGCTCGGACTCGGGCTCTGGCTCATCATGTCGACGGTGCCGCGCATCGGTCGCCCCCGACTCATCGATCGGGTGGCGCCGTACGTCGCCGACATCTCGGCGGAGGCCCGTGCACTGCTCGCGCACCGCCCGGCCGACCCGACACCGGTGTTCGGCCTCGTCGCCAGGCCGATCGTGCGTGCCCTTCGTACGATCGCCTCCGAGTGGCTCGGCGGCGCCGACACGATCGCACGGCGACTGCGCCAGGCGGGGTCCACGGCATCGGTCGAGCGATTCCGCGGCGAGCAACTCGCGTGGAGCGCCGGAGCATTCGCGCTCGCCGCGACGACGGCCATCCTCGCCCCGTCGTTCGGCGCGCTCCCGACCGTCGTCCGTATCGCACTCCCGTTCCTTGCAGCGGCGCTCGGCGCCGTTGTGCGCGACTGGATGCTGCAGCGCGCCGCCCGGCGCCGACTCGCGCGAATCTCGGCCGAGCTCCCGACGGTGCTCGAATTCCTGACGTTGAGCCTCACCGCCGGAGAGGGCATGCTCGACGCGATCCGCAGAGTGGCGCGCCTCGGCAACGGCGCCGGCGTACTGCCGACCGAATTCGCCGCGACGGTCGCGTCCGTCGGCGCCGGCGTGCCGCTCGGCGCCGCGCTCGCTCGGCTCCGCGACGACCTCGACCATCCGGCTCTGTCCCGGGCACTCGACCAGGTGCTCGGAGCGCTCGAACGCGGTGCACCGCTGGCGTCCGTGCTCCGGTCGCAGGCCGGCGACGCGCGCGAGGAGGCCAAGCGCACGATCATCGAGCAGGCCGGCCGCAAAGAAGTCGCCATGCTCGTTCCCCTCATCTTCCTGATCCTTCCGGTGACGATCGCCTTCGCGTTGTTCCCCGGCTACCTCGTGCTGCAGGCGGGCTTCTGATGGCTCGCAACCGCTCCACCCGCACGGCTCCATGCTCCGACGAAAGGGATTCACATGCGAAATCGGATCAAGCACCGGTTCGAGGACGAACGCGGCGACGTGCCCGGCTGGGTGCTGATCACCCTCATGACCGCGGGACTGGTGATCGTCATCTGGGGGCTCGCGGGCCCGGCGCTGTCGGGCGTCTTCGACCAGGCGATCAGTCGGGTGCTCGGCGTCTGACGCTGCGCCGCCGCGCCGCTCGGGCATGGGGCACGCGACTGCGCGCGTTGGCGAACGATGAACGAGGCTCGGCCGTCGCCGAATTCACGCTCGTCGGCATCCTGCTCACGGTGCTCGCGCTCGCCGTCATCCAACTGGCCCTCGCGCTCCACGTGCGCAACACCGTGCTCGACGCCGCAGCCGAGGGCGCACGATACGCCGCGCTCGCCGGATCGAGCGAGGGGGCGGGCGTCGCTCGCACGAGAGAGCTCATCAGCATGGCGGTCTCGGCGGAGTACGCCGACGATGTGCGGGCGGGCATCAGCACGGTCGACGGCGTCAGCATGGTGTCGGTGACGGTGCGGGCGCCGCTCCCGATCGTGGGCCTGCTCGGGGTCGACCGTGCATTGGAGGTGACGGGGCATGCTGCGCTCGAGGCTCTCGACTGACGACGGCTCGGCCTCACTCGAGTTCCTCACCGTCGGCATGATCCTGCTCGTACCGATCGTCTACCTCGTGCTCGCGATGGCGTCGATCCAGGGTGGGGCGCTGGCCGTCGAGGGTGCGGCCCGGCAGGCGGCGAGAGTCGCGGTGCAGGCGTCAGACGAACGGGCAGCGCATGACGCCGTGGAGCGCGCCGTGCGGATCACCCTCGACGACTACGGGGTCGACGCCGACGAGGCATCCGTGACCGTGTCGTGCTCGCCGTCGGGTGACTGCCGCGCCGCCGGGGAGCGCGTACGGGTCTCGGTCATTGCGAGCGTGACCCTGCCGCTCGTACCCGACGTGCTCTCGCTCCATCAGGCGGCCCGCGTGCCGCTCGAGGCGAGTGCGACCCAGACGGTCTCGCGGTTCGTCGCCGGGGCCGTCGCCGGGAGCGACCCGTGATGCGCTCTGCCCGCGCCCGCCTCGACCAGGACGAGCAGGGATCGACCCTCCTGCTCACGATCTTCTACTGCGTGCTGGGTCTCTCCCTCGTGCTCGTCGTCGTATCGGCGACGTCCCTCTACCTCGAACGCAAGCGCCTGTTCACCCTCGCCGACGGTGCCGCGCTCGCGGCGGCGGAGGCGTGGAGCCTCGACACCGTGCAGGTCGAGGGCGACCGCCTCTCGCTCGAACTCGACTCGGCCGAGGTCGGGTCGGCCGCGAGCGCGTATCTCGCCGACGCGGTGCACGAGCTGCACGAGGTCGAGCTCGTGCGCGCGGCATCCGATGACGGCCAGAGCGCCACGGTCGTCATGCGTGCCGTCTGGTACGCGCCCATCCACACCGAGCTCCTGCCGATCTCGGTGCCGATCGAGGTGACGGCGACAGCGCGCTCGGTCTTCCACTGAGCAGGCAGCGATGCTGCCGACCCGGCGGCATGCGGTTGACTGGGGACATGACCGTCGACATCTCAGATCACTTCGCCCGCATCCTCGCAGCCCCCGTCTTCGCACACCTCGGCACCGTGCGTCCGAACGGCGAGGTGCAGGTCAACCCCATGTGGTTCGAGTTCGACCCGGCGACGCAGACGATCCGCTTCACGCATACGACGAAGCGCGCGAAGTTCCGGAATCTCGCAGCCGACCCGCGCATGACCCTCGAGATGATCGACCCCGAGAACCCGCTCAAGTACGTCGAGGTGCGCGGGCGCCTCGCCGAGATCGTGCCCGATCCCGAGGGTGCGATGTACGTGCGCCTCGCCGAGCGCTACGGCAACGCCAACCCGCAGGCGCCCGGAGACAAGGCAGACCGGGTCATCCTCGTGATGACGATCGAGAAGATCAACGGGCGATGAGCGCGCACAGGAGCCGCGGCGACGGCGAGGTCACGCCGCGTCAGCGCCTCCGATGCGGCACGTAGCGGGGAATCCACCGCCAGAGCATCGCGGCACCGAGCAGGCCGAGTGCCCCGACCACGACGTTCGCCGCCATGATCGACGCGATCGAGGTCATGGCGGCGATCAGGAGCGGCGCCCCGGCCCCACCGGTGTCGCCGATCATGCGGAACGCGCCGAGGAACGGCGCGGGGTTCTGCTTCGGGGCGAGGTCGGCTCCGAGGGTCATGATGATGCCGCTCGTGATGCCGTTCGCGAGGCCGAGCCAGACGGCGATGACCGTGAACCAGAGCGCGTTCGCCGGCAGGTCGTGGGTGAACGCCAGGGCGATGTGGCCGGCGGCCATGCCGAGCATGCCGGGAATCGCACTCCAGAGGCGCCCGAAGCGGTCCATCAGCTGGCCGCTCGCGTAGAAGAGGGCGAAGTCGATCGTGCCCGAGATGCCGATCACGAGGGCCGCCTGCTCGGCCGGCATGTCGATCGAGACCGACCACAGCGGCAGCATGACCGTGCGGCTCACGCGGATCGCGGAGAGCAGCCCGATGCCGGTGCCGACGCGGGCGAGCACGCCGCCGTTCTCGCGGATCGCACGGAACACGCTCGGCGACGACTCCGCCGCGGCCTCGGCCTCGCCGGCGGTGAGCGGCCGGCCCGAGGCATCCGTCGGCGCGTTCGAGCGGTCATCGGATGCCGCGCGCGCGAGTCTCGCGGCGCCGAAGACCCGCTCGGGGTCGGGCAGCAGAAGCAACACGCCGATCACCGCGAAGCATGCCCCGACGAGCACCCAGATCACGGACTCGCTCGAACCGGTCCACGCGATGATGGCGGCGGCGACGAAGGGCCCGGCGGCCCAACCGGCGCGGAACACGCCGCCGAGCGTCGAGAGCGCGCGAGCGCGGAATCGAACCGGCACGTAGCTCGTGAGGAACGCGTGCCGGGCGAGCCCGAACACGGCGGTCGCGAGCCCGAGGAGGAACACGCCGACGGCGAGCGCCGGCAGGGTGGGGGAGACGATCGCGATGAGCACGCCGACGACCGCGAGCATCGCCGCGCCGATCATCGCGTTGCGTTCGCCGATGCGGGCGACGAGCCATCCGGCCGGGAGGTCGCCCGCGAGCTCGCCGACCATGAGCATCGCGGCGATGAGGCCGGCGAGGGCGAGCGAGGCACCGCGCTCGGTCGCGATGAGCGGGATGATCGGGATCATCGCGCCCTCGCCGAGCGAGAAGACGAGGGTCGGCAGGTAGGCCGGGAGGATGATCGATCGCCACGAGAATCGGGGCGGGGAATCGGTCATCGCCTCGACGCTACACCCGCACATGCGGTGCACCACGTGGGAGTCGACTCGCGTAGGCTGGGAGGTCATGTTGGATCTTGACCTCACGCAGGAGATCGCCGCGCTGCGCTCCACCTTCCGAGACATCCGCGCGGTCGTCGACGTCGACGCCCTCGAAGCCGACATCGAGCGGCTCTCAGCAGAGGCGGGCGTCCCCGATCTCTGGGACGACACGGCGAACGCCCAGAAGGTGACGAGCGCCCTCAGTCACCGCCAGTCCGAGCTCGCGCGGGTGAAAGGCATCGACTCGCGCCTCGACGATCTCGAAGTGCTCGTCGAACTCGCCAACGAGATGGGCGACGAGGACTCCGCGGCCGAGGCCCGCGCCGAACTCGAGTCGCTGCAGCAGGCGATCGGCGATCTCGAGGTGCAGACGCTGCTCGACGGCGAATGGGACGACCGCCCGGCGGTCATCACGATCCGCGCCGGTGCGGGCGGCGTCGATGCCGCCGACTTCGCCGAGATGCTCATGCGCATGTACCTGCGCTGGGCCGAGCAGCACGGGTACCGGGCGACCGTGATGGACACGAGCTATGCCGAAGAGGCGGGCATCAAGTCGGCCACCTTCGAGATCGATGCGCCCTACGCGTTCGGCACCCTGAGCGTCGAGGCCGGAACGCACCGCCTCGTGCGCATGAGCCCCTTCGGTGCGGCAGGCAAGCGCCAGACGAGTTTCGCGGCCGTCGAGGTCATCCCGCTCATGGAAGAGGCGCAGGAGGTCGACATCCCCGAGAGCGACATCCGCGTCGACGTGTTCCGTTCGAGCGGCCCCGGCGGCCAGTCGGTCAACACGACCGACTCCGCCGTGCGCCTCACGCACCTGCCGACCGGCACGGTGGTCTCGATGCAGAACGAGAAGTCGCAGATCCAGAACCGCGCGGCGGCGATGCGGGTGCTGCAGTCGCGACTGCTCCTCATCCAGAAGGAGCAGGAGGCGGCCCAGAAGAAGGAGCTCGCGGGCAACATCACCGCGAGCTGGGGCGACCAGATGCGCTCCTACGTGCTCGCGCCGTACCAGATGGTGAAAGACCTCCGCACCGAGCACGAGGTGGGCAACCCGAGTCACGTCTTCGACGGCGACATCGACGGATTCATCTCGGCCGGCATCAAGTGGCGCAAGCGAAAAGAAGACTAGCCGCCCGGCCTCTCACGCAGATTCGGGGGCGGGTCGTGCCGGTCGTCCCGATCCGGCGAACGTCCACCCGGATTTCCGGTGTCGCTGCCCACTTTTCCGTGGTCCCTGCCTAGGCTCGATTCCGATGATCCGCTTCGACTCCGTCACCAAGTCCTACTCCGGCCAGGCGAGGCCAGCCCTGAACGACGTCGGGGTCGAGATCCTCCGCGGAGAATTCGTCTTCCTCGTTGGTGCTTCCGGCTCGGGCAAGTCGAGCTTCCTCCGGCTGATCCTCAAGGAGGAGAAGCCGTCGAAGGGCTCGATCCATGTGCTCGGTCAAGACCTCGGTTCGATCTCGAGCCGGAAGGTGCCCTACTTCCGCCGTGATCTCGGCGTCGTCTTCCAGGACTTCCGGCTGCTCCAGAACAAGTCGGTCTACGAGAACGTCGCCTTCACGCTTCGGGTGATCGGCAAGTCGCGCGGCTACGTGCAGTCTGCCGTGCCGGAGACGCTGAAGCTCGTCGGGCTCGACGGCAAGGGCAAGCGCATGCCGCACGAGCTCTCGGGCGGTGAGCAGCAACGCGTCGCGATCGCGAGGGCGATCGTCAACAAGCCGCAGATCCTCCTCGCCGACGAGCCGACGGGCAATCTCGACCCGGTCACGAGCGCGGGCATCATGACGCTGCTCGAACGCATCAACGCGGGCGGCACCACGATCGTCATGGCCACACATGAGGCCGGCATCGTCGACCAGATGCGCCGGCGCGTCATCGAACTCTCCGCGGGCGACATCGTGCGCGATGAGCGCAGCGCCGGCTACGACGGGCAGACGGTGCGCGACATCGAGTACGTGCCGGAGCAGGAGCAGGAGGCGACAGACGAGCCCGGCCGAGCCGTCCGCCACTGCAGCCCCCGCGGTCGCCGCGGCCGCGCCGAAGGTCACTCCGGAGGTCATGCGCGACGCCGGGCCGCTCTACGTCGAACCCGAGGCGACCGACGACGTGACCGACGCCGCTGCCGAGATCACGGCCGCCGCCACCGGCACGATCCGGCTCGACCAGGACCAGGTGACGGCGAAGAAGACCGGCGCCGCATCCGCGCACCTGACGCTCGCCGAACGCCTCGGACTCCGGGCCCCGGGAGGCCCCCGGGAAGGCGACGACGATCAGGAAGTGGGGCCGACGAAATGAGGATCGGTCTCGTGATCTCCGAGGCGGCGAACGGCCTTCGCCGGAACGCCTCGATGGTGGTCTCCGTCGTGCTCGTCACGTTCATCTCGTTGACGTTCGTCGGCACCGCGGCCCTGCTGCAATTGCAGATCGGTCAGATGAAGAACTACTGGTACGATCGCGCGCAGGTCGCCGTCTACCTCTGCACGGGTGTCTCGACGACGGCGGGGTGCACCGACGGCGAGGCGACGGAGGAGCAGAAGGACGCGATCGAGGAGCAGCTCTCCTCCGACACCCTCGCGAAGTACATCGACGAGTTCTACTTCGAGGACCGCGAGCAGGCGTTCGAGAACTTCCAGGAGCAGTTCGAGGGCACGCCGGCCGCCGACTATGTGACCCCCGAGGTGCTGAACGAGACGTTCTGGGTGAACCTCGTCGACCCGTCGCAGGCGGCGGTGCTCGTCGAGAGCTTCGCGGGCATGGCCGGCGTCGAGGGGGTGGTCGACCAGCGGCGCTACCTCGACCAGATCTTCGACGTGTTGAACGCGGCGAGCTACACCGCGATCGCCGTCGCGGCGATCATGCTCGTGGCCGCGGCGCTGCTCATCGCGACGACGATTCGGCTCTCGGCGTTCTCGCGGCGACGAGAGCTCGGCATCATGCGGCTCGTCGGAGCTTCGAACCGGTTCATCCAGACCCCCTTCGTGCTCGAGGGCGTGTTCGCGGGGCTCATCGGCTCGCTCCTCGCCGGAGGTGCCGTCGTCGCGATCGTGCACTTCTTCGTGCAGGGCTACCTCGTCGACAACCTCTCGTTCACCTTCGTCGATCTCTCCGATGCCCTCCTCGTGGTGCCGTTGCTGATCCTCGTCGGCGTCGTGCTCGCGGCCGTCTCGGCCGGCATCGCGATCACGAGGTATCTGAAGGTCTGATCGAGCGAATTCGTCGAGGTTTCGCATGGCGGGCCGCGTGCGGCTAGACTGAACGGCTGCTCCGGATGCCCCGGGGCATCCGCTACTCGACGCAAGGAGCCGCTCGTGCCCAGGGAGACCGGTCAGAAGGTCGTGGCGACCAACCGCAAGGCCCGCCACGACTACACGATCGAGGACACCTACGAGGCCGGCCTCGTGCTCACGGGCACCGAGGTCAAGTCGCTCCGCGAGGGCCGTGCGTCACTCGTCGACGGCTATGCCTTCATCGAAGGCGGCGAGATGTGGCTCGATGCCGTGCACATTCCCGAGTACACCGAGGGCACGTGGAACAATCACACGCCGCGCCGCAAGCGCAAGCTCCTGCTGCACAAGCAGGAGATCGTGAAGATCAGCCACCGCACGAGCCAGGGCGGGTACACTCTCGTGCCGCTGCAGATCTACTTCTCGGGTGGGCGGGCGAAGGTCGAGATCGCGATCGCGAAGGGCAAGCGGGAGTACGACAAGCGGCACGCGCTGCGCGAGCGTCAGGACAAGCGCGAGGCCGACCGCGCCATGGCGAGCCGGCGCCATCTCGGCGACTGAGCTCGGGCTCGCGACCCCGTTCGCTCCGATGCGTGCGCTCGGAACGCGCGGTAGGCTCGGGTCGATGCAGACCTCGACGCGCCTTCCGGTTCCCGGCACCTACAACTTCCGCGACCTCGGCGGGTTGTCGGCGCTGACCGGCACCGTCCGCGACGGCGTGCTGTACCGCGCCGACGGACTCGCCCGGCTCGGCGAGGCGGGGCAGGCGCGACTGCGCGAGCTCGGGGTCGGCATCGTCATCGACCTGCGCGACGAGAACGAGGCGCAGATGATGCCCGACGACCTCGGCGATCTCGACGTCGAAGTGCTTCGGCTGCCGGTCTTCGAGGGCTCAGGCGCTTCGCAGGGCATGGCGGGCATCTCACTCGAAGCCCTCTACGAGCGCATCGCCGTCCAGCACGCCTCGGTCGTCGTCGCCGCCCTGCGCGAGATCTCGACCGCCGGCGATCGCGGCGTCGTCGTGCACTGCACCGCGGGCAAGGACCGCACCGGAGTCGTCGTGGCGTTCACCCTGCTCGCCGTCGGCGTCGATCGCGAGTCCGTGATCCTCGACTACGCCGCGACCGAGGCGAACCTGGCCGGAGAATGGCTCGAAGGAATGGTCGAGCTCGTCTCTCGTTACGGGGTGCCCGACTCGCCGGCGCTGCGCACACTCATGGGCGGCAGCCCGCGCGAGGCCATCGAGGGCGTGATCGAACTCGTCGAGCGCGAGCACGGCTCGGTGCGCGAGTACCTGCTCGCGTCGGGCCTCGAGCTCAGCACCCTCGCCTCGCTCGAACAGTTGCTCATCGAGCCCGCGTGAGCGGTCGGTCGTCGGCGAGCCGTCCAGCGTCGGCTACCGCGGGTCGGCGGTGAACCTCGCCTCGACGGATGCCTCGATCACGAGCAGCGCAGGAGTGAACTGCGACGGCGCCCCGCCACCGCCTGAGATGTCGGCCGACATGCGCACGGCGGAGAGCACCCCACCGGGGCCGCCGCGGGCGACGGGCTGAACCGTGAGCAGGCCGGTGTCGGCGAGCTCGGCGGGTGCCGGCGTGCCGAGTCCGAGCGCTGCCGCGTACACGGCGGCCTTCGCCACCGCGTCGGCGACGGCCTCGCGCTGGGCGGTCGCCTGGGTGCGCTTTCGCGTGGCATCCGTCAGCCGCCAGTCGATGCCGATGATGCCGATGGACTCGCCCAGCGAGACCGTGCTCACCCAGTCGCCGAGTCGGCCGAGGTCGGTGAAGACGACCTCGACGTCGGCGCTCGTCTGGTGCACGACGGGCAGTTGCTTGCCCTCGTTGTTCCATGGGCGGTGGGAGAAGACACGCAGTTGGCCGGCAGACCACGTGTCGAGCACACCGGATGCCTCGAGCTCGCGCACCGCCGCGAGCAGCTCTTCGTGCGCTCTCGACGTGCGTGCGAGCGTGGCGTCGCGTTCCGCGCCGGAGCCGCTCACCGTCAGCGCGACGGCGCCGAGCTCGGGTGCGATGCGTTGTTCGGCCGTGCCGCGAACTGTGATGGTGGTGGTCACATCGGCCTCCAAGTGATTCCGCTCGGGAATGGCGGAGCGGTCGCGCCTGTTCTAGACTGTAAGGCCGGGCACCCGAAGTTTCGACGGAGGCGCTCGGTTCGGGTTCCGACCCGTGTTTGGAAACTCCACAGTGCGACAACGGCCCGCCAGGCCCCGTTCAGTTCCGACTGGGCGACGGTCACGGCGATTCATGGGGATGATCGGTTTCGACATCGTCTGCGAACCCACGAGAAGCGGGCCGAGGATCCAGGGTTATCTCGTAAACGATCTCTGGAAAACAACAAGTGCCAATTCAAAGCGCACTGACTTCGCCCTCGCTGCATAAGCGAGCCCGATAGTCCGTCAGCCCGCGGGTCCGTTCCCGCCCCGGTAGCTGGCGTCATCTAGGGAACTTGCTGCGTGTGGTCGCCTGAGCGACACGCGGGACTTCATTCAGGCTGGGCCCGTCGACCTAGGCGCCTGTGGCAAAGGTCGGGGCCGAGCAGAACGCTTGCACAGGCTGCGCCCGGAGAAGGCGTGGAATCACAGCGATGGACGGGGGTTCAATTCCCCCCATCTCCACCAATGGTCGTTGTCGCACAGTGTGGCCGAGGATGCCGCGTGGCGAAGCCTGATGGCGCGCCGCGCGGCATCCGTTCGTTTCAGCGGGCCGACCCGGCCAGCGTGCCGGTGACCTTGCCGGCGGGGTCGTAGATCACGCACGAGACGACGCGGTCCTCCGCCCGTTCCCAGCTCTCCTGCGACGGGCGGTACGCGTAGAAGCCGAGCGTCGACGAGTCGTAGGCGAGGCCGACGAACGGCTCGAACTGTGCGAGGCAGGCCTCGTCGGCCCGGGTCTGGACGGCCTCCTCGCCCGGGAACTCGTCGCCGTCGAGGGTGAGGTCGAAGTACACCTCTTCATCGTGGGGCTGGTCGCACGGCACGACGGGCACCTCGGAGACGAGCTCCTCGCTCACCTCGTTCATGCAGTCGCCGACCATGAGGGCGAAGACGTCGGCGTCACCCTGCTCGATGAACTCCTGGGTGGTCTCGTCTCGTGCGGGCTGCGACGCCGAGCCGCCGACGAGATCGCGGACCACGCCGCAACCGGAGAGCGGGATGACGACCGCGGCCGCGGCGAGGCAGGTGAGGGCGCGCATGAGCGTGCGGCGCGTTGCAGTGCTCGCGGGAGCGGCCATCGTCTATGCCCCCTCGCTGAGCGCGGCGAGCACCTCGTCGTGGAGCCGGCCGTTCGTCGCGAGCGCACTGCCGTGCCACGGGCCGGGCTCGCCGGCGATCGAGCTGAAGCGCCCGCCGGCCTCTTCGACGATCGGGATGAGGGCTGCGAGGTCGTACGGCTGCACGTCGAATTCACCGGTGATGTCGATGAGCCCCTCGGCGAGGAGCGTGTACGACCACAGGTCGCCGTAGGCCCGGTCGCGCCAGACGCGTTCGCAGAGGGCGAGCAGGTGGTCGAGGCGGCCGGCGTCGCGCCACTGCGCGAGGCTCTGGAAACTCAGCGAGGCATCGGCGAGGGAGTCGACGCCGGAGACCCGCAGGCGGCGTGCCCCGGGAACTCGAGCGGATGCGGCATCAGCCATCTGCTCGTCGCTGACGACGCCGAGCTCGCCCGCAGACGCGCTCGTCCACGCGCCGTGCCCGCGTGCCGCCCACCAGCGACGACCCATCGCGGGGGAGGAGGCCACGCCGACGACGGGCACGCCGTCGACGGCCAGCGCGATGAGGGTGCCCCAGACCGGAACGCCGCGCAGGAAGTTCGCGGTGCCGTCGATCGGGTCGATGATCCACTGGCGTGCCGTGTCGCCTTCGGTGCCGAACTCCTCGCCGAGGATGCCATCGCCGGGCCGAGACGTGGCCAGCCGGTCGCGGATCGTTCGCTCCACTGCGAGATCGGCCTCGGTGACGGGGGTGCGGTCGGGCTTCGTCTGCACGTCGAGGTCGATCGCCCGGAATCGCCCGAGCGAGACGGCGTCGGCGAGATCGGCGAGTTCGAGGGCGAGGCTCAGGTCTTCGGAGAGGTCGACGGGCACCTGTCCAGCCTAGCGAGGTGCGAGGGGCTGCCGGTGCGTTCGATTGGCGCGAGAGGCCGGTGTGCTGGTAGCGTTGTCTCTCGGTTCGGGGTTGTCAGCGACATCCGGAATCACGCACCTCTAGCTCAATCGGCAGAGCAACTGACTCTTAATCAGTGGGTTCTGGGTTCAAGTCCCAGGGGGTGCACGGAAAGCCTCGAACCTCTCGCCGGGTTCGGGGCTTTTTCACGTCGCGCCTCATCGCCGGGCAACCGGTCAGTCGTCGAAGCCGCGCGCGACGAGCGCCTCGCCCATGGCGTCGGCCGTCTGCAGTGCGCGCACGACGACCGGCACCGCGACGGCGCGCAGGGAGGCCTCGGCACCGCGCGCCTTGCGCGCCTCGAGCACCGCACGCACGATCTCGGCGAGGAGCGGCACCGCTCGGATCGTCATCGCGAGCACGATGCCCACACGGTCGGCATCGATGCGCGGGGCGAGCGGCCGCAGCCCTCGCTGCGCGGCGTCGAGAATGGCCGAGACCTGGGTGGTGAGTGTCACGAGCGCGGCGAGCGCGACGCACCCAGCGAGGCGCATCGACATGACGAGCGCCGATTCCCACCCCGAGAACAGCGCGTTGAGCGGCGCCGCGATGGCGAGGATCCAGAGCACCGGCACGAGCTGACGGGCCGCGACTCGCGGCGGGATCCGCGCGACGGCGAAGCCGGAGAGCACCACGGACAGGGCGATCGCGAGCATCCACCAGGCCGGCAGCAGTGCGATCACGACGACGGATGCCGCGAGCAGACCGAGCTTGACCCCGGCGGGCGTGCGGTGCAGCAGTGAGTCGCCCGCGACGTAGGCGCCGATCACGAGATGAGTGCCCGATAGGCGTCGAGCGCGACCGACGGCACGTCGTCGGCGACGATGCGGCCGCCCTCGACGACGAGCACACGGTCGAACGACTCGACCGCTTCGAGCCGATGCGTGACGACGATGAGCTGCTCATCGAGCTGGGCGAAGTGTCGTTCGACGAGCTCGGCATTCCGGGCATCGAGGAGCGTCGTCGGTTCGTCGGCGACGACGACGGCCGGCCGCATGACGAGCACCGCCGCGAGGGCGAGCAGCTGTTTCTGCCCGCCCGACAGGCGGTGTGCCGGGCGGTCGGACAGCTCGGTGAGGCCGAACCGGTCGAGTGCGGCGTCGACTCGAGCCGCGGCATCCGCTGCATGCAGACGGAGCCGGCGCAGCGAGAACGCGATGTCTTCGCGCACCGTTGGCATGACGATCTGGTGGTCGGGGTTCGTGAAGACGAAACCGACCCGGCGGCGCACCTCGCGGCCGTGGCGCGCGACGTCGAGGTCGTCGACCGTCACCCGCCCGGCGGTCGGTGCGACCAGTCCGTTGACGAGGCGGGCGAGCGTCGACTTGCCCGAACCGTTCGCCCCGACCACGCCGATGCGCCGCTCGGTGAGCCGGAGTGAGACGTCGCTCAGCACCGCCTCGCCGTCGTAGCGGTGCGTCACGTGATCGAAGACGACCTCGGTCATGCTGCGGGCGAGTCCTCGCGGCGCTGCCAGGGCCATGCGCGCGGCGTGAGGAGTCCTGGCCAGGCGCGGTGCACACCGGTGGCGACGGCCGCGGTGACCACGGCCTTCGCGACATCGCCGATGAGGAACGGCGACATCACGCCGATCGCCGCGCCGACGGGCATGCCCGTGACGACGGCGAACCACGGAATGCCGACGAGATAGACGACGAGCACGCCGCCGACGAGGCTCGCGGCCGCGATCGCCCAGAACGGCGGCTTCGGAGCGAAACGCTCGACGAGCCAGCCGATCACGAACACACCGGGGATGAAGCCGACGAGGAAGCCGCCGGTCGGGCCTGCGAGGATGCCGAGGCCCGCGGCGCCGCCGGCGAGGATGGGCAGCCCGGCAAGGCCGAGTGCCACGTAGACCGTCACCGCGAGTGTTCCCCTTCGGGCGCCGAGGATGGCTCCCGCGAGCATCACGCCGAGGGTCTGCAGGGTGATCGGCACGCCGAATCCGAGCGGAATCTGACCCGGCAGGGTGAGGGCAGCGATGAGGGCGGCGAAGACGGCGATCTGCGCGAGGTCGCGAGCGGTGCTTCGGCGCGGTGCGGCGGTGACGTCACCGGTCTCGGAGTCGCGGGGGGTGGTGCTGCGGGCGGAGCTCATCGGGTTCCCTCTCGTGGCGTGCGGGCGATTGCCCGAAGATCACGCTACGAGGCGCGACGGGGCGCGGGCTCGGCTGGCGATACAAGAATGACCGCTCGATTTTGGAGAACCGCGGCTCAGGCCGCTCGTACGTCGACGGCCGTGGCCGCGCCGATCGTTGGCAGCGCGGCGGCCTCGACCTCGACGGATGCTTCGACGTGCGTATCTGTGTCGGCTGCGTCGTCGATCGGTGCCGACGTCTCGACCGGATCGGCCCAGACGATGAGCGGCGCCGGCTCCCACCCGAGCGCGAGGGTCTCTTCGCCGGCGGGCACGACGACGGCGACGGAGTCGCGTTCGTCGAGGATCGCGCGGGTGAGCTCTGCTGCGATCTGGTGCGTGAGCATCGCATGGAAGATGCGGTCGGTGTCGCCGTCGGACTTGCGCACGAGCGACCACCCACCGCCGGGACCGATGAATTCCGACAGCCGAGAGTTCAGCAGTTCGAAGATGTGCTCGCCGCGAAGGTCTGCCGCAGAAGGGTGCGGGGTCGGCGCGGCTACATGGGCGGAGGCCTGGGCGGCAAGTCGTGCACGGCGCCAGCGGCGGAACATCGGTGGCCCCTCTCGTCGGATCGTCTGCGGGTCGTTCGTCCCAGTTTCGGGCACGGCGACGCGTATTCCGGGTGACACGCCGCGCAGCGACGGCTCGAAGGCGCTATTCGGAGAGTTCGTCCTGCTTCGACTCCTCGGCCACCGTGCCGATCGCGATCGCGAGGCTCGCGGCCCACGACACCCACATGAGCGCGAGGCGCCAGTCACGGGGGCCCGATGCGGTGGTCTTCACGACGGCGAAGCCGCTGATGACGGCGCTGATGACGGCTCCACTGAAGAGGTACTTGCGCATGGGGCAACGCTATCGTGCCCTCCGCCGTGGCTGTGAGGCATCCGTGAATCTGACCGATCGTGCAGAATCTGACCGATCGGTCAACTACCGTGAGTACATGCCGTCCGACGAATCCGCCCCCTCTCGTGTGCGCGCAAGCGACGAACTCCGCCAGGTCGCGCTCGAACAGTTCTCGACCGTCGGCTTCGCTGCGAGCTCGTTGCAGCAGATCGCCGACCGCGCGGGCTACTCGAAGTCGAGCGTGCTCTACCACTTCGCCTCGAAGGAGGCGCTGCTCGAGGCTGCGATCGACCCGGCGATCGACCGGCTCGAGGCGCTGCTCGGCGACTTCGTCGCGGGCGGACGCTCGTCGGCGGCGCGAGCGGTCTTCATCGAGCGCTTCGTCGACTTCCTGCTCGGCAACCGGCTCGCGGTGCACACGTTCGTGAACCAGGGCCAGTCGCTGCGCGGGCTGCCGGTGATCGAACGCGCGACGACCGCCATCCGCGGCCTCGCCGGATCGGTCAGCAATGGCGACGCCACGACCGCCGAGCAGATGCGCTTCGGCGTCGCGCTGGCGGGTGCGACCTACATGCTCGTGGCCGGTGCCATGTTCCTCGACGACGACCAGAAGCAGAACGACGACGACCTTCGCGCCGGGCTCGTCTCCGTCCTCTCCGAACTCCTGCTGACGGCCGACGGCCGCACGACCAGATAGGCGCCACATGGCACTCCTCCTCCACCGCATCGGTCGCTTCGCGTTCCGCCGTGCCTGGTACGTCATCGTCGCCTGGGTGCTCGCCCTCGGCGCGCTCCTCGGTGTCGGTCTCGGCCTCGGCGGTCAGCTGCAGGATTCCTTCGCCATCCCCGGCACCGAGTCGCAGACGGCGATCGACCAGCTCGCAGCGGTCTTCCCCGAGACGGCGGGGGCCTCAGCCAAGGCCGTCGTCGAAGCGCCCGACGGCGAGGCCGTCGAGGCGGGCTCGGCGCGAGGGGCGATCGAGGCGATGGAGGCCGAGATCGAGCAACTCGACGGCGTTGCGAGCGTGCTCGGCCCCTTCGACGAGTACGCGGGCGACCAGATCTCGGGCGACCGACGCACCGCCTACATCCAGATCCAGTTCGACGGCCAGGTGACGGATGTCACGGCGGACACGCTCGACGCCGTGACCGCGACCGGCGACGTCGGCCGTGACGCGGGCCTCACCGTCGCCTTCGGAGGCGACGTCTTCCAGGAGACGAGCTTCGGCCTCACCGTCACCGAGGTGTTCGGCGTGCTCTTCGCCGCCGTGGTGCTCATCATCACCTTCGGCTCGCTCCTCGCGGCCGGCATGCCGCTGCTGACCGCCCTCGTCGGCGTCGGCGCGGCCTTCGGCGGCATCTCGATCGTCGCGGCGTTCACCACGGTGTCATCGACCGCGCCCATGCTCGCCGTCATGATCGGCCTCGCCGTCGGCATCGACTACGCGCTCTTCATCCTCTCCAGGCATCGCAACCAGCTCGCTCGCGGCCTGGACCCCGAGGAGTCGGCGGCCGAGGCCGTCGCGACCGCGGGCGGAGCGGTCGTGTTCGCCGGCCTCACGGTGATCATCGCGCTGCTCGGCCTGCTCGTCGTGGGTATCCCGTTCCTCAGCGTGATGGGCGTCGGCGCAGCGTTGGCCGTGCTCATCGCCGTTGCCGGGGCGGTCACCCTGCTGCCCGCCCTGCTCGGCGTGTTCGGGCGGAGGCTCGTGCCGAAACCCGGCAGTCGGGCCCACCGCCGGGCGAACGCCGACGACGACAGCGGCAAGCGCACGATGGGCCGCCGCTGGGTCGACCTCGTGCTGAAGGCCCCGGTCGTCTTCGTGGTGGTCGTCGTCGGCGTGCTCGGCACCGCCGCGGTGCCCGCCCTCAGCCTCGACCTCAACCTGCCGAACGGCTCGGGCACCGAGGGCTCGAGCCAGCGCGGGGCCTACGAGATGATCGAGAACGGATTCGGCCCCGGCTACAACGGCCCGCTCATCGTGACCGTCGACATCACCCAGACCACCGACATCCTCGACGATCTCGACGCCATCGGTGCCCGCATCGATCAGCTCGACGACGTCGCGTTCGTCGGCCAGGGGCTGCCGAACCCGACGGCCGACACCGCGATCATCCAGGTCATCCCCGAGAGTGCACCGGATGCCCCGGCGACGAAGGTGCTCGTCGAGAACATCCGCGAGCTCGAACCCTCGATCGCCGCCGACTACGGCACGCCCATCGCCGTCACCGGCTACACGGCGGTCGCGATCGACATCTCGAACCGGTTGGCCGACGCGCTGATCCCGTTCGCGCTCATCGTCGTCGGGCTCTCGATCGTGCTCCTCGCCATGGTGTTCCGCTCGGTGTTCGTGCCGATCAAGGCCGCCCTCGGCTTCCTGCTGTCGGCGTTCGGCGCGATCGGCGTCACCGTCGCGATCTTCCAGTGGGGCTGGTTCGCCGAGCTGTTGCACGTCGAGCCCGGCCCGATCCTCAGCTTCCTGCCGATCCTGCTCATGGCGGTGCTGTTCGGACTCGCCATGGACTACCAGGTGTTCCTCGTCTCGGGCATGCGCGAGGAGTTCGTGAAGACCGGTGACGCGCGGAGGTCCGTCGTGCACGGCTTCCAGCACGCCGCACGCGTCGTCACCGCCGCGGCGCTCATCATGTTCTTCGTCTTCTTCGCCTTCGTGCCCGAGGGTGCGGGCGTGATCAAGGGCATCGCCTTCGCGCTCGCCGTGGGCGTCGCCTTCGACGCCTTCCTCGTGCGCATGACGCTCGTGCCCGCCGCGATGGCCCTCGCGGGCAACGCCGCGTGGTGGCTGCCGAAATGGCTCGCGCGCGTGCTGCCGAACGTCGACATCGAGGGTGAGGGCCTTCGCACCCACCTCGAACAGGAGGAGTGGGCCGCGTCGCGGCCGGCCGCCGTGAACGCGGAGGCGGCGGTCTTCGGCCTGCCCGAGCGACCCATCGGCCCACTGACCGTCGAGGTGCCGGTGGGCGGCGTGCTCGTCGTGCAGGGCGACGCCGTCGATCGCCGTGTCGTCTCCGCGACGCTCGCGGGCAGACTCGCGCCGGTCGGGGGCCGTCTCGCCGTGCTCGGCTCGCCGCTGCCCTCGGGCGCCGGCGCGATCATGCGCGGTGTCGCCATCGCAGAGGTCGCAGCGGCCGCCGCACCGGGCGGCACGGTCGGCGAGCTGATCGCCGCCCGACTCGATGCCACCCGCCCCTGGTACCGCATCGCGCCGGCCCGTTCACTCGTTCGCAGCTGGACCGAGCGTGCGGCCGCAGCGACCGGCAACGGTCCTGACGGACCGCGGTTCACCGCCGAGACTCCGCTCTCCGCACTCGGCGTCGAGGCTCGCACGCTCGTCGCCGTCGCGGCGGCGCTCGCCGAACGGCCGAAGGCCATCGTCGTCGACCTCGACGATGATCCCGGCGCGGCGACCGGCGAGCTCTGGCACGCGCTCGCCGCGCTCGTGCCCGCACAGGTGACGGTGATCGTCGGCCTCGGCACCTCCGCCCTGCCGCCCGGCGCGTCGCCGGAACTCGCCGCACGCGGCATCCGCACCCTCGAACCCGTCTCGCGTATTCAGGAGGCCCTCCGATGAGCACCCGACTCTCCCGACTGTTCGGCTCGACTCCTGCCCAGCGCCGCGTGCGCTACGGCGCGCTGCTCGCCGCGGTCGTCGCCGTGCCCCTCGCCGTCGCCGGACTCGTCTCGGGTGCGGTCGGGGGCGGCGGCGACAACCTCGAGCAGATCCCCGCCGTCGTCGTGAACAACGACGAGATGGTGACGATGACGCTGCCCGACGGCACCGATCAGTCCGTGCTCGCCGGCCGTCTCCTCGTGACCGAACTCACCGACCCGGAGACCTCCGGGTTCCAGTGGACGATCTCGAACGACGAAGAGGCCGCCGATCTTCTCGCGTCGGGCGACGCCTACGCCGTACTCACGATCCCTGCCGACTTCTCGGAGTCGGTGACCTCGCTCTCGGGTGCCGAACCCACACAGGCCGATCTCGACATCCGCACCGACGACGCCCACGGCTACCTCGCCGGATCGGTCGCGCAGTCGGTCGGCGACGCCATGTCGGCGACCTTCGGCCGCGAGCTGACCGCGCAGTACCTCGAAGGCCTCTACACGAACCTCGCGACCATGGGCGGCGCGCTCGGCGATGCCGCCGATGGCGCGACGCAGCTCTCCAGCGGCGCCGGCTCGCTCGCGGGCGGTCTCACCACCCTCTCGAGCGGGGTCGCCTCCGCGACGAGCGGCGCAGCGGAGGCTGCGAGCGGCGCACACCAGTACGCCGCCGGTGTCACGCAGTACACGCAGGGCGTCGAGGGAATGGCCGGTGGACTTGCGGCCCTCGAACAGGGTGCTGCAGGTCTCACGCCGGTCGCCGAGGGCGTGACCGGCTACGTCGGCGGCATCAACGGCGTCGTCGACCAGATCAACTCGGGCATCACACCGCTCATCGCCGAACTGCAGAAGCTCGCGGAGACCAACCCCGAACTGCAACCGGGCATCGACGAGGCCATCGCGGCACTGCAGCAGGGCGAGGGGATGCTGCAGGGCTTCACGCAGCAGGGCAACGCCCTCGCAGCGGGAACGACGGCGGCCGTCACCGGCGTGCAGGGCGGCATCTCGCAGTCCGCAACGGGTGCCGCACAACTGGCGGCGGGCTCCGCCGGCATCCGCGACGGGGCGACCGGACTCGCCTCGGGGCTCGACGAACTCGCGGGCGGCCTCGGTGCGCTGCAGGGCGGTGCAGCGGATGCCGCGAGCGGCGCCACGCAACTCGCGGGCGGCGCCGACACGCTCGCTTCGGGACTCGCCTCGGGTGCCGAGAGCGCCGCCGCGCTCACCGACATCGATGCTTCGAAGACCGCCGACGTGATCGCCGAACCGGTCACGGCGGCCGCGACTCGCGACCACGAGATCGACGGCGTCGGCGACGTCATCGGCATGCTGTTCGTACCGGTCGGCCTGTGGCTCGGCGCTCTCGCGCTCTTCCTGGTGTTCCGGCCGTTCGGGCGCGAAGCGCTGCGCTCCACCGCCTCGACCGGAGGGCTCGTCTGGCGCACGCTTGCGCGGGCCGGCCTCATCGCGCTCGCGCAGGCCGTCGCGGTCGTGCTGCTGTTGCACGGCGTCATGGACGTCGCGTGGAGCCTGTTGCCGCAGACCCTCGCGTTCGCGGCGTTGCTCGCCCTCGTGTTCACCGCGTTGCACGCCTTCCTGACGGTCTGGCTCGGCCGGGCCGGCCTGCTCATCTCGCTCGTGCTCGTCGCGCTCCAGCTCACCGCGTCCGGCGGGCTCTATCCGGTCGAAGTGCTGAGCGGGCCGTACCAGGCCATCAGCCCGTTCCTGCCGCTCACCTGGGCGGTGCAGGGCATGCAGCTGATCGTGGCGGGTGCATCCGGGGGAGCGGTCGCGATGGCGGCGGGCGTGCTCGTCGTCTTCGGCCTCGTGGGCGTGCTCGGCACGGCCCTCGTGGTCGGCCGGCGCCGCGGCATCCGCTCGATCGGATTCGCGGCGGCCGCGCTCGGCTGACCCGTGCGCAGCCCGGCTGTTAGCCTGAATCGAGCGCGAGAAGGGACATCCGCCACATGAACGCCCCTGAACCGAAACGCGACGATCTCTACGTCGATGCCGCCTACGACATGATCGTCGTCTCGAACCGGTTGCCGGTCGACTACCAGCGTGGGCCCGACGGTGAGACGATCTGGAAGAGTTCGCCGGGTGGCCTCGTCACCGCCCTCGAACCGGTCATGCGAGCCGCCGACGGCGCATGGGTCGGCTGGGCCGGGGTCGCCGACCGCGAGTTCGACCCGTTCGAGCATGACGGCATCAGCATCATCCCGGTTCCGCTGTCGGAGTCGGAGCTCGAGGAGTACTACGAGGGCTTCTCCAATGACACGCTCTGGCCGCTCTACCACGACGTCATCGCGTCGCCGTCGTACCACCGGGAATGGTGGGATGCCTACGTGCGGGTGAACCGCCGCTTCGCAGAGGCCGCGGCTCGCGCGGCGTCACCCGGCGCGGTCGTGTGGGTGCAGGACTACCAGTTGCAGCTCGTGCCGCGCATGCTCCGTGAGAAGCGTCCCGACCTCGTGATCGGCTTCTTCAATCACATCCCGTTTCCGGCATACGGTCTCTATTCGCAGCTGCCATGGCGACGCCAGGTGCTCGACGGACTGCTCGGCGCCGACGTCATCGGCTTCCAGCGCGCGGCAGACGCGGGCAACTTCACGCGCGCCGTGCGCCGGCTCTTCGGCCACGCGACGCGGGGCAGCGTCATCGAGGTGCCCGGCGAAGACGGCGAGGTGCGACGCGTCGTCGCCCGCCAGTTCCCGATCTCGATCGACTCCGCCGGTTTCGAGGAGCTCGCGAGGCGACCCGACGTGCAGGCGCGCGCCGACGAGATCCGCGAGAGCCTCGGCAACCCCGGGACGATCATGCTCGGCGTCGATCGCCTCGACTACACGAAGGGCATCAGGCATCGTCTGAAGGCCTTCGGCGAGCTGCTGCGCGACGGCCGCCTCGACGTCGAGGATGTCACGCTCGTGCAGGTCGCGAGCCCGTCGCGCGAGCGCGTCGAGACGTACCGGCAACTTCGCGACGAGATCGAGCTGATGGTGGGGCGTCTGAACGGCGATCACTCGACGCTCGGCCACCAGGCGATCGCCTACCTGCACCACGGTTACCCGCGGGAGGAGATGGTCGCGCTCTACCTCGCCGCCGATGTGATGCTCGTGACGGCGCTCCGCGACGGAATGAACCTCGTCGCCAAGGAGTTCGTGGCGTGCAGCTTCGACGCCGACGGCGTGCTCGTGCTCAGCGAGTTCGCCGGGGCATCCGATGAACTGCGCCAGGCGATCCTCGTGAACCCGCACGACATCGAGGGTCTGAAGGACGCGATGGTCGAGGCGGCGCACATGCCGCGCAAGGAGCGCACCCGTCGCATGCGGGCGCTCCGCAAGCGGGTACGCGAGAACGACGTGGCGAAATGGTCGTCGACCTTCCTGAAGACGCTCACCGGCGCGGGCATCATCGCCTCGGGGGTACCCGACGGGCTGGAAGCCGCGATGGTGCGCCTGGCGGAGACCGACCGGCTGCTCGTGGCGCTCGACTTCGACGGCACCCTCGCTCCGCTCGTCGACCGGCCCGAAGACGCGCGGGCGACGAGCCGCGCCCGCGCCGCGATCACGCGTCTGGCCGCGATCGACGACACCCGTGTCGCGATCGTCTCCGGTCGTGCGCTCGAGAGTCTCCGCGAGGTCGCCGATCCGCCGCCCGGAGCCTTGCTCAGCGGCTCGCACGGCGTGGAGCTCCAGCTCGACACCGGTGCCGTCACGATCGACCTCCGCGACGCGGAGCTCGCAGCGCTCGACCACCTCACGAAGGTGATCGAGGAGATCGCATCGGGCACCGAGGGAGCGTGGGTGGAACGGAAGCCGGCGGGCCTCGCGTTGCACACCCGCAAGGTCGCCTCCGATGCGGCGACGGAGCTCCAGCGCGTGGCGCGGGCGCGCGTCGAGGCCGAGATCCCAGAGCTCACGGTGCGCAGCGGCAAGAACGTGCTGGAGTTCTCGGTTCGCCCGAGCGACAAGGGGGAGGCCCTCACCCGACTTCGGCAGCACTCCGGCGCCAGCGCGGTCGTCTACGTCGGCGATGACGTGACCGACGAAGACGCGTTCGCGGCGCTCGAGACCGACGACCTCGGCGTGAAGGTCGGTCAGGGCAGGTCGCTCGCGGCGCACCGCGTGCGCAGCCCCGACGATGTCGCCACCCTCCTCGAGCGCCTCGCCGATGCCCGCGACGCGACGCGCGGGGGCCCGTCGCGCTGGTCATAGAATCGATGCATGTCGGAGTTCGATCCCAAACCTCGTAGCCGCACCGTCACCGACGGTATCGAAGCCATGACCAGCCGCGGCATGCTCCGTGCGGTCGGCATGGGAGACGCCGACTGGGACAAGCCGCAGATCGGCATCGCGTCCTCCTGGAACGAGATCACGCCCTGCAACCTCTCGCTCGCCCGCCTCGCACAGGCTGCGAAAGAGGGAGTGCACGGCGGGGGCGGCTACCCCCTGCAGTTCGGCACCGTCTCGGTCTCCGACGGCATCTCGATGGGCCACGAGGGAATGCACTTCTCGCTCGTCTCCCGCGAGGTCATCGCCGACTCCGTCGAGGTCGTCATGCAGGCCGAACGGCTCGACGGTTCGGTGCTGCTCGCCGGGTGCGACAAGTCGATCCCCGGCATGCTCATGGCCGCAGCCCGCCTCGACCTCGCCTCGGTCTTCCTCTACGCCGGCTCGATCGCGCCCGGGTGGGTGCGCCTCTCAGACGGCACGGAGAAAGACATCACGATCATCGACTCGTTCGAGGCGGTCGGCGCCGTCAAGGCCGGCACGATGAGCGAGGCCGACGCGAAGACCATCGAGTGCGCATTCGCTCCCGGCGAGGGCGCCTGCGGCGGCATGTACACGGCGAACACGATGGCCTCGGTCGCCGAAGCGCTCGGACTGTCGCTCCCGGGCTCGGCCTCACCGGCATCCGCCGATCGCCGTCGCGACTACTACGCGCACCGCTCGGGCGAGGCGGTCGTCAACCTGCTGAAGCACGGCATCACGGCCCGCCAGATCCTCACCAAGGAGGCCTTCGAGAACGCGATCGCGGTCGGGATGGCCCTCGGCGGTTCGACGAACATCGTGCTGCACCTGCTCGCCATCGCGCGAGAGGCCGAGGTCGACCTCACGCTCGACGACTTCAACCGCATCGGTGCGAAGGTGCCGCACATCGGCGACCTGAAGCCCTTCGGCAAGTACGTCATGAACGATGTCGACCGTCGCGGCGGCGTTCCCGTGCTCATGAAGGCGCTGCTCGATGCGGGCCTCCTGCACGGCGACGTGCTCACGGTCACCGGCAAGACCATGGCCGAGAACCTCGCAGACCTGAACCTCCCGCCGCTCGACGGAGAGGTGCTCCGCACGCTCGACGACCCGATCCACGAGACCGGCGGGCTCACCATCCTGCACGGTTCGCTCGCACCGGAAGGTGCGGTCGTGAAGACCGCGGGCTTCGATGCGGCCACCTTCGAGGGGCCCGCACGCGTCTTCGAGCGGGAACGAGCCGCGATGGACGCGCTCACGGCCGGCGAGATCAAGTCCGGCGACGTGGTCGTCATCCGCTACGAGGGGCCGAAGGGCGGGCCCGGCATGCGCGAGATGCTCGCCATCACGGCGGCCATCAAGGGAGCCGGCCTCGGAAAAGATGTACTACTCTTGACGGACGGTCGATTCTCAGGCGGCACAACCGGCCTCTGCATCGGCCATCTGGCACCCGAAGCGGTGGACGCAGGTCCCATCGCCTTCGTGCGCGATGGTGATCTCATACGGGTCGATATCGCAGCTCGTTCCATCGACCTACTGGTCGACGATGCCGAGCTGGCTGCCCGCCGCGATGGGTGGGCTCCGCTTCCCCCGCGCTATACCCGTGGCGTCCTCGCGAAGTATTCGAAGCTCGTGCGTTCCGCCGCCGAAGGCGCCACGACGGGTTGAGTGCTGCGCTCCCCGCACACACCGTCCACCAGAACAGGAACCGAATGACCACGGAATCCAGTCCCGTGCCATCGCCCGCCACCGTGCCCGCAGGCGCCCCAGTGGAGCTCACCGGCGCCGCAGCGGTCGTCCGTTCACTCGAGATGCTCGGCATCACCGACGTGTTCGGGCTCCCCGGCGGCGCGATCCTCCCCGTCTACGACCCGCTGCTCGACAGCAAGAAGCTCCGCCACATCCTCGTGCGCCATGAGCAGGGTGCGGGCCACGCGGCCCAGGGCTATGCCTCCTCATCGGGCAAGCTCGGCGTCGCCATCGCGACGTCGGGCCCGGGCGCCACGAACCTCGTCACGGCCATCGCCGACGCGCACATGGACTCGGTGCCGATGCTCGCGATCACCGGCCAGGTCTTCTCGAACCTCATGGGCACCGATGCGTTCCAGGAGGCCGACATCGTCGGCATCACGATGCCGGTCACGAAGCACTCCTTCCTCGTGAAGGATGCCTCGGAGATCCCGGCGACCATCGCCGCGGCCTACCACATCGCCACGACGGGCCGCCCCGGGCCCGTGCTCGTCGACATCACGAAAGACGCGCAGCAGGCGACGGCCGTCTTCCGCTGGCCGCCGAAGCTCGACCTTCCCGGCTACCGGCCGATCACGAAGGCGCACGGCAAGCAGGTCACGGCCGCAGCCCAGTTGCTCGCCGAGGCGAAGCGCCCGGTGCTGTACGTGGGCGGCGGAGTCATCCGCTCGGGGGCGTCGGAAGAACTGCTCACGCTCGCCGAGACGACCAACGTTCCCGTGGTGACGACGCTCATGGCGCGCGGCGCGTTCCCCGACTCGCATCAGCAGCACCTCGGCATGCCGGGCATGCACGGCACGGTTCCCGCCGTCATCGCGTTGCAGGAGGCCGACCTCCTCATCGCCCTCGGCGCGCGCTTCGACGACCGGGTGACCGGCAAGTCCGCGCTCTTCGCCCCGAACGCCAAGGTCGTGCACGTCGACATCGATCCGGCCGAGATCTCGAAGATCCGGGTTGCCGACGTGCCGATCGTGGGCGACGCGAAAGACGTGCTCGTCGACCTCGAGGCGGCCTACCGCGAGGTGGTCGCGGGGGAGGCGGCCGCGCCCGACCTCGAGGAATGGTGGGCGACCCTCGACGGGCTGCGCGCGGAGTTCCCGCTCGGGTTCACGACGCCGACCGACGGACTCCTCGCACCCCAGCAGGTCATCCAGCGCATCGGCGAGCTCACCGGGCCCGAGGCGGTCTACGCCGCGGGCGTCGGACAGCACCAGATGTGGGCGGCGCAGTTCATCAAGTACGAGCGCCCCAACTCCTGGCTGAACTCGGGTGGCGCCGGCACGATGGGTTACGCGGTTCCCGCCGCGATGGGCGCGAAGGTCGCCGAGCCCGATCGCGTGGTCTGGGCGATCGACGGCGACGGATGCTTCCAGATGACCAATCAGGAGCTCGCGACCTGCACGTTGAACAAGATCCCGATCAAGGTCGCGATCATCAACAACTCCTCGCTCGGCATGGTGCGCCAGTGGCAGACGCTGTTCTACGACGGCCGGTACTCGAATACCGACCTGAACACGGGACACGACACCGTGCGCATCCCCGACTTCGTGGCACTCGCCGAGGCCTACGGATGTCTCGGCATCCGTGTCACGAAAGAGGAGGAGATCGACGACGCCATCAAGCTCGCGCTCGAGACGAACGACCGCCCCGTGGTGATCGACTTCGTCGTCTCGGCCGACGCGATGGTGTGGCCGATGGTGCCGCAGGGCGTCTCGAACAGCTACGTCCAATACGCTCGCGATCACTCGCCGGCGTTCAGCGAGGAGGACTGACCATGTCGACACACGTGCTCTCACTCCTCGTCGAGGACAAGCCCGGTCTGCTCACCCGTGTCGCGGGCCTCTTCGCCCGGCGCGGCTTCAACATCGAGTCGCTCGCCGTTGGCCACTCGGAGATCGCGGGCCTCAGCCGCATCACGGTCGTCGTCGACGTCGAGACGCTCCCGCTCGAGCAGGTGACGAAGCAGCTGAACAAGCTCGTCAACGTCATCAAGATCGTCGAGCTCGACTCCGCGCAGGCGGTGGAGCGCGAACACCTGCTCATCAAGGTGCGCGTCGACAACACGACGCGCTCTCAGGTGCTCGAGGCCGTCAACCTCTTCCGCGCTCGGGTCGTCGACGTCTCGACCGACGCGCTCGTGATCGAGGTCACCGGCGACTCCGGCAAGACCACCGCGTTCCTCAAGGTGCTCGAGCCCTACGGCATCAAGGAGATCGCCCAGTCGGGCCTCCTCGCGATCGGCCGTGGCGGCAAGTCCATCACCGAGCGCGTCTTCAAGAACTGAATCACGGATGCCGCGGCACGCCCGCCGCGGCATCCGTCAACCTGAACCACACCCAAGGAGAAAAACAGCATGGCTGAGATCTACTACGACAAGGACGCCGACCTCGCGCTCATCCAGGGCAGGAAGGTCGCCGTCATCGGCTACGGCTCGCAGGGTCACGCGCACGCGCAGAACCTCCGCGACTCGGGTGTCGAGGTCGTCATCGGGCTCAAGGAGGGCTCGAAGTCGAAGGCCAAGGCCGAAGAGGCCGGCTTCGAGGTCAAGAGCGTGGCCGACGCCGCTGCGTGGGCCGACGTCATCGTCATCCTCGCGCCCGACCAGTACCAGCGCCACATCTATGCCGAGTCGATCGAGGCCAACCTGGCCGCGGGCAAGACCCTCGTGTTCGGCCACGGCTTCAACATCCGCTTCGGCTACATCGAGGCGCCCGAGGGCGTCGACGTCATCATGGTCGCCCCGAAGGGCCCGGGTCACACCGTGCGTCGCGAGTACGAGGCGGGTCGCGGCGTGCCCGTGATCGTCGCCGTCGAGAAGGATGCATCGGGCACCGCCTGGCCGCTCACCCTCTCGTACGCCAGGGCGATCGGCGGACTCCGCGCCGGCGGCATCAGGACGACCTTCACCGAAGAGACCGAGACCGACCTGTTCGGCGAGCAGGCTGTGCTCTGCGGCGGCGTCTCGCAGCTCGTGCAGTATGGTTTCGAGACGCTCACCGAGGCCGGCTACCAGCCGCAGGTCGCCTACTTCGAGGTGCTCCACGAGCTGAAGCTCATCGTCGACCTGATGTGGGAGGGCGGCATCGCCAAGCAGCGCTGGTCGGTCTCCGACACCGCCGAGTACGGCGACTACGTCTCGGGCCCGCGTGTCATCGACCCGCGCGTCAAGGAGAACATGCAGGCCGTGCTCGCCGACATCCAGTCGGGCGCGTTCGCCAAGCGCTTCATCGACGACCAGGACAATGGGCAGAAGGAGTTCCTCGAGCTCCGCGCCAAGGGCGAGTCGCACCCGATCGAGGCCACCGGCCGCGAGCTCCGCAAGCTCTTCGCCTGGAACGCCTCGAACGACGACGACTACGTCGACGGCGAGGTCGCCCGCTAGGGCGGCGTTCCGGCCCTCGCGGGGGCCTGCTGCGATAGCGAGGAGATCTGCGATTCCGAGGATGCCGGCCCGAGGCGGGCCGCCCTCGCAATCGCGGATCTCCTCGCGTCCGCGTGCCCCCACGGCGAGCGGGCCGGTTGCGGTCGGCCGAAGAGCGTCGCGGCCGCCGAGCGGGTAGCGTGTCGGGAATGTCACGAATTCTCCCGGTCGAGATCGCCGTTCAGGATGTCGCGGGGGTGCGCACAGCATTGGAACACGGCGCTGCACGCGTCGAACTCTGCCAGGCGCTCGGGCTCGGCGGACTCACTCCGTCGATCGGTCTCATCGAGGCCGCCGTCGCCGCGGCGCGAGCGGCGGCCGCAACGAGCTTCGTGCACGTGCTCGTGCGCCCGCGCGGTGGCGGCTTCGTCTACGACGCCGACGAGCTCGACACGATCGACCGCGACATCCGCGCGGCTGTCGCGGCAGGTGCCGACGGCGTCGTCGTCGGTGCGCTCACCGACGCGGGTGAGCTCGACCGTTCGCTCGTCCGGCGCTTCGTCGACTCGGCGGCCGGCGGCGACGTCACGGTCCACCGGGCCGTGGACGCGAGTTCCGACCCGATCCACGCGGTCGAGTCGCTCCGAGCACTGGGTGTGCGGCGTGTGCTGACCTCCGGTGGGGCGCCCGACTGTCGCGCGGGCCTCTCCACGCTGCGCCGGATGGCGGCCGAGTCGGGTGAACTCGAGGTCATGGCCGGCGGCGGCGTGCGCATCGCCGACATCGTCGATCTCGCTGCTGCGGGGGTCGACGCGGTGCATCTCTCGGCGCGGGGCGTCGCCGCGCGCGGCGGTGCCAGCGGTCCGGGCGGCGGCGTCGACGGCTTCGACATCACCGACGCCGACCTCGTGCAGGCGGCCGTCGCCGCCGCTGCCGTCGCCATGCGATGACGATCGCACCTCCGCCCGTTCCGGTCCTGCTTCCGCAGGAGCCGGACGACGCGGAACGGGGCGGGGGCACCGACGGGATCCTCCGCGCGGCCGTGCATCTCGCCGCGCGAAGCATCCTCATCGGGGCTGGGGTCGCGCTCGTCGGTGTGGTGCTCGGCTTCGCGTTCGACGTCGTGCGGACGACTCCGGTGCTCCCGGTGATCCCCATCGCTGCGACCGCCGGTGGTGTCGGCGGGGCCGCGCTGCTCGTCGTGTGCCGGGCGCTGCGATGGCCCGCGGCGACCGAGACGTTCGTCGTGCCGCTCGGCGGCGCGACGCTCTCGCTGCCGATGCTCGCGGTCTTCACGGCGGGCCCGTTGACGGTCGCGGCTCCCGTGGCGTGGTGCTGGGCGGCCACTGCGCTGCTCGCTCCGGCGGTGGCGCTCTGGTGGGAGCGTTCGCGCCCGCGCGGCTCTTGGTCGCGAGTGCTCGTTCAACTGCTCGTCGCGCTGGGCCTCGCGGGCGGCATGCTCGTGCTCGCGGTCGTGCTCTTCATCTCATCGACGGCATCGGCGTGGTTCCCGTTCGCCGCTGATGCTGGTGCTCCGGGCCCGCCGGTGTACACAGAGCCGCCCCGGGCGCCGGATGCCGCGCTTCCGTCGCTCGACGAGGCACGCCGTCAGTTCGCGGCCCTCGCCGACGCAACGGCCGCGGCTGCCGGCTCCACGGCGATCTGGTCGACCGCGACGCCGCTCGCGGTCGTCGAGGAAGCGTGTCCGGGAGGTACCCGGATGCGTCTCGGCGGTGAGTTCACGACCGGGGTGATCACCGACACGACGAGCGACGAACACGATCGCGAAGTGACCGACGACAACGTCGCGGCGGCCGCCCGCATCGTCGCGGCCTGGCAGGTCGTCGGGCTCGGCCCCGTCGAACGACTCCACGACGAACCGATCGTGAGCGGCGGATCGCTCGGCGGCGTGGAGTCGGCGAAGATCGACTTCGAGTTCGGCATCGTCCTGCCGAGCGCGGAAGGCACGTGCATTCCCGTTCTCTGAACCGCTGGCTCGGTAATGTGGTGGGCATGCCCCGTGACCCCGACGACGACGATGCGCTGCGCTGGGAGGGCGACGACGACCCCACGCTCGCGCCCGGTTGGAAGGCAGTGGGTGCGCCGGCCGCGGCCGCCTCGCTCGACGAGCCACGCGACGAAGCCGCGCACAACGGAGAGGGCGTGCGCGATTCCGCCGACGAGCCCGAGCCGACGGATGCCGCGTCGGCGACCTCATCGGTCGAGCTCGTCGCCCTCGGGGTTCTCGGCGGCGTCTTCTTGCTCTATGCAATCGGTTGGCTGGTCGCGGCGCTCGGCGAACAGCCGTTCTTCGACGACCCCGTCGCGCAGTTCATGTACGCGCTCGGCAGTTGGTTCGCCGTGCTCGCGGCGCCGTTGTGGTTCGGCGCGGTGCTCTGGCTCGCATCCGGCCATCGACGGGCACGCCTCATCTGGCTGATCATCGGCGCCGTGCTGCTCCTTCCCGTTCCGTTCCTGCTGCGAGGTTGAGATGACCGAGGCATCCGTACCCACCGGACCGACCGCCCCGGTCGCCGACACGCCCGCGGCCCGGCCGGCCACGCCGCTCTGGCTCGCGATCACGATCGCCGTGGCCTTCGGGGTCTTCTACGCCTACGACGTGTGGGAGGCGGTCGGCAATCTCGTCGGACTGAACATCACCGCCGCCGAACTCGGCATCGCCATGACGGGTGCCGGGTGGGCGTTGCTCATCGTGGGCGTCGCGGTGCCGTTCCTCGTGTTCGGTTCGGCGTTCTGGCTCGGCCGTCGGCGCGGGCCACTCGCGCAGGCCGTGCTCTTCCTCGCGGGGTACGCCCTCGTGCAGGTGCTCACGGCCGACGTCTCCGCGTACTTCGCGCTCGGCGGACTCGACTTCTCGTGATGCATACGGCGTCACACAACGGATGCCCCGGGCTTGCTCCGGTAGGGTGAACAGGTAGGCGCCCCGACGGCGTGTGGCGCATCCCACCGCAAGTCGCAGTGTCGTGCGCGCGCATCACCCCGAAGGAACCCGTTCGTGTCAAAGCCCGTCGTGCTGATCGCCGAAGAACTCTCGCCCGCCACCGTCGAAGCCCTCGGGCCCGACTTCGACGTCAGGTCCGTCGACGGCACCGATCGTCCGGCGCTGCTCGCGGCGCTGGCCGATGCCGATGCGATCCTCGTGCGATCGGCCACCAAGGTCGACGCCGAGGCGATCGCCGCCGCCCCGAAGCTGAAGGTCGTCGCCCGTGCCGGCGTCGGCCTCGACAACGTCGACATCAAGGCGGCCACCGCTGCGGGCGTCATGGTCGTGAACGCGCCGACCTCGAACATCATCTCGGCCGCAGAACTGACGGTGGGCCACATCCTGAGCCTCGCCCGCCACATCCCCGCAGCTCACGCGGCGCTCGCACAGGGGGAGTGGAAGCGGTCGACGTACACCGGCGTCGAGCTCTACGAGAAGACCGTCGGCATCATCGGTCTCGGCCGCATCGGTGCGCTCATCGCTGCCCGGCTGCAGGCATTCGGCACGAACGTGATCGCCTACGACCCCTACATCACCGCCGCCCGTGCGCAGCAGCTCGGCGTGCAGACCGTGAGCCTCGACGAGCTGCTCGAGCGCAGCGACTTCATCACGATCCACATGCCGAAGACCCCCGAGACCACGGGCATGATCGGCGCCGAGCAGTTCGCCCGCATGAAGCCGACCTCGTTCATCGTCAACGTCGCGCGCGGCGGGCTCATCGATGAAGACGCGCTGCACGATGCGCTCGTCGGCGGCACGATCGCCGGGGCGGCCGTCGACGTCTTCGTCTCGGAGCCGCCGCGCGACTCGCCCCTCCTCGGCCTGCCGAACATCGTCGTGACCCCGCACCTCGGTGCCTCGACCGACGAGGCGCAAGAGAAGGCGGGCGTCTCGGTCGCCAAGTCGGTGCGACTGGCCCTCGCGGGCGAACTCGTGCCAGACGCGGTCAACGTCGCGGGCGGCGTCATCGACCCCTACGTGCGGCCCGGCATCCCGCTCGTCGAGAAGCTCGGCCAGCTGTTCGCCGGCATCGCGAACGGACCGCTCACGAGCCTCGACGTCGAGGTGCGCGGCGAACTCGTCGATTTCGATGTGAGCGCCCTGAAGCTCGCCGCCCTGAAAGGCGTCTTCACCAACGTCGTCAGCGAGACGGTCTCGTACGTGAACGCGCCCCTCCTCGCGGAGCAGCGCGGCGTCGACGTGCGCCTCATCACGGCGGCCGAGTCGCCCGAGTACCGCAACGTGATCACGCTCACGGGTGCGCTTGCCGACGGCCGCCAGGTTTCGGTCTCGGGCACGCTCACTGGGCCGAAGCAGATCGAGAAGCTCGTCGGCGTCAACGGCTACGAGATCGAGGTGCCGATCGCGACGACCCACATCGTCGTCGAGTACGTCGATCGGCCCGGCATCGTCGCGGTCTACGGCCAGGAGTTCGGCGACGCCGGCATCAACATCGCGGGCATGCAGATCGCTCGGCGCGAAGCCGGCGGTCAGGCGCTCAGCGTGCTGACGGTCGACTCGCCGGTGCCGGCCGAGGTGCTCGAGCGCGTGCGCGAGGCGATCGATGCGAGCCTCTTCGTCGAGATCGACATCACCGAGTAGGTCGCCGGTCAGCGGCCCGTCTGGGCGATGCGTTCGAGCAGCGCCACGAGTTCGTCCATCTGTGCGGGGCCGATGTCGTCGTCGTCGATCTCGTCGGCATCGACCTCGGCTCGCAAGGCGGAGTGATAGTAGAGACCGTCGCCGATGAGCGTGATCGCCAAGGCGAGGGCGGGGTCGTCGACATGCCGGCTCATCTCTTCGAGCCAGCGCGCTCGCACGGCGTCGATGGCCTCGGCAGCCTGACGGTCGCCACCCTGGGCGAGACGCACGGCGGCGACGAAGCTGTGGTCGAGCGGTGACTCGAGGTCGACCGATGAGCGCACGAAGTACGAAATCGGCCCGTCGGCCGCCGAGTGGATGCGCGCCACGTCTTCGTCGACGAGCCGATGCAGGCGCTCGATCAGGCCGGCGATGAGGGCATGCCTCGAACCGAAGTGGTAGAGCAGGCCGCCCTTCGAGACGCCGGCGGCCCGGGCAGTGGCGTCGAGGGTGGCGGTTCGTTCACCGTCGGCGATGATGATGCGCTCGAAGGCGTCGAGCACTGCTTCTCGGGCGGCGGGCGGGCGACTCATGCTCCCAGTCTGGTCGATGGGGTCGGGATCGACGATGCTTCGCACATGTCTGTTACTATACCAGCTGGACGGTATAGTAACCGGCCCTTGAGATGACGAGCCGAGATGACCGACACCGACCAGACCGACACCGAGCAGACCGCCACCGACCAGACCGACACCGACCTGACCGACACCGACCCGACCGCCATGCATTCCGCCGTGACGAACACCGCTTCGCACCCCGGCGCACCGACCGCACGCGCGCCCCGTCGCGCGTGGGTCGCCCTCGCGGTACTCATGCTGCCCGTGCTGCTCGTCTCGGTCGACAACACGGTGCTGAGCTTCGCGCTGCCCGCGATCGCGCTCGACCTCGCGCCGACGGCGTCACAGCAGCTCTGGATCATCGACGCGTATCCGCTCGTGCTCGCCGGACTCCTTGTCGCGATGGGCAGCGCGGGCGACCGATTCGGCCGTCGCCGCATGCTCCTCATCGGCTCGGTCGGCTTCGCCGTGCTCTCGATCGTGGCCGCATTCGCCCCGACCGCCGAGGCGCTCATCGCCTTGCGTGCCGCGCTCGGCTTCTTCGGCGCGATGCTCATGCCGTCGACGTTGTCGCTGCTCCGGACCGTCTTCGTCGAGCGCGAGCAGCGACGCCTCGCGATCGCGATCTGGGCCTCCGGGTTCGCCGCAGGGAGCGCGCTCGGCCCGCTCGTTGGCGGAGTCCTCCTCGAGCACTTCCACTGGGGCTCGGTGTTCCTCCTCGCGGTGCCCGTGCTCGTGCCGATGCTCATCCTCGTACCGCTTCTCATCCCAGAGAGCCGTGACCCCGCCCCCGGGCGCATCGACATTCCGAGCACCCTGCTCTCGCTCGCCGCAATGGCGCCCGTTGTCTTCGGCATCAAGTCGCTCGCCACCGAGGGCGTGTCGGGCTTCGGAATCCAGACGATCGTGCTGGGCCTCGTCTTCGCGCTCTGGTTCGTGCGGCGCCAGCTCACGAGCCGCTCGCCGATGCTCGACGTGCGCCTGTTCGGTCAGGGGTCGTTCGGTGGCGCGGTGCTCGTGAACCTCTTCAGTGTCATCGCGCTCGTCGGATTCCTGTACTTCGTGTCGCAGCACCTTCAGCTCATCGCGGGGCTGACCCCGGTCGCAGCCGGGCTCGCCTTGGTGCCGGGCCTCGTCGCGATGATCATCGCCGGCCTCGCCGTCGTGCCGATCGCCCGGCGAGTGCGGCCGCGGGTGCTCGTGCCGATCGCACTGCTCCTGTCTGCGGGCGGGTACGCGGTCATCGCATCCTTCGCGACGGCGGAGTCGATCGCGCCGGTCGTGCTCGCATTCGTGATGCTCGGCGTCGGCATCGGCGCCGCCGAGACGGTCTCCAACGAACTGATTCTCTCGAGCGCGCCGCCCGAGAAGGCCGGGGCCGCCTCGGCGGTCTCCGAGACGGCGTACGAACTCGGCGCCGTGCTCGGCACGGCCGTGCTGGGCAGCATCATCGCCGCACGCTTCAGCGCGGCGATCGAACTGCCTGCATCACTCACGAGCGCACAGGCGGATGCCGCGAGCGAAACGCTTGCGGGCGCGGTCACGGTCGCCGAGCAACTGCCAGGCGCGGCCGGTGCCGAGCTCGCCGCATCCGCTGCTTTCGCGTTCGATGGAGCGGTCGTGGTGACCTCGCTGATCGGCGTCGGACTGATGGTGGCCGCTGCAGTGGTCGCCGCGATCACGCTCAGGAACCCGCGCCCGGTACCCGCGGAGTAACCCCGCACTTCGCGGAGTAGGTCAGTACTCAGCCAGACAGCTCAGCATCATTCAGGCGAGGATGTCTCGTTGCGAGTGATTTGGTCGCCCGTTGCGGGATCGATACTCGTGCGGGAGGTGCTCACGTTGCGACGACGGCGCACCATCAGGACGATGCCGAAGATGATGACGACGACACCCGCGGCCATCAGGATGTAACCGACCATCTGCAGGTCGATCCATTCGACCGTGACGTTGAGCGCGAACGTGAGGATCGCGCCGATGACGACGAGAACGATACCGAGGCCGATGCTCATAAGTCCTGCTTTCGCTCCGGCGGCCGCGCAGGCCGCGCATCTTGAGGCGGATGCCTCGTCCTGACGCCGAGTGTATCGAGCAGCCGCTCCCGTGAACAGCATGGTGGTCGTCAACTCGGATTCGGCCCGAACTGGGGAAGAGGGTCGATGCCATCCTGCGCCGACTGCCGCGCGCCGTGATCGTCTCTGCGGCACACGAAGCACTCGAGGCACTCGAGCGAGTCTCAGCAGGAGCCGCTCGCTCGCTCGATCTCTCTCCGCGAGTGTCGACCAGGTCGCGACTGCCGTCGAGTGCTGCGGCCGCGGGTCGATCCGGCGGGTCGATCCGGCGGGTCGCGGACAGTACGCTGGGAGGGCCGGCGCACGAAGGAGAATTCATGGTGGACACGGTCAGGCTCGCGGTCATTCCCGGTGACGGGATCGGACCCGAAGTCGTCGGGGAGGCCCTGAAGGCGCTGGCCGCGGCGACCGAGGGCTCAGGGATCCGGTTCGAACAGACCGAGTTCTCCTTGGGTGCGGCGCGCTACCTCGCGACCGGCGAGGTGCTGACCGACGACGACCTCGCTTCGATCACGGCACACGATGCGATCCTGCTCGGTGCCGTCGGCGGCACGCCGGGCGACCCGCGCCTCGCGGGCGCGAACATCGAGCGCGGCCTGCTGCTGAGGCTGCGTTTCGAGCTCGACCACTACGTGAACCTGCGACCGACCGTGCTGCACGATGGCGTTGCGAGCCCGCTCGTCGCGCCCGGCGAGGTCGACTTCGTCGTCGTGCGCGAGGGCACCGAGGGTCCCTACGTCGGCAACGGCGGCGCGATTCGCGTCGGCACCCCCGCAGAGGTCGCCAACGAGGTCTCGGTCAACACCGCCTACGGCGTCGAGCGCGTCGTGCGCTACGCGTTCGCGGCGGCATCCGCTCGGCCTCGCAAGAAGCTGACGCTCGTGCACAAGACGAACGTGCTCGTCTTCGCCGGTTCGCTGTGGAAGCGCACCGTCGACGCCGTCTCCGCCGAGTTCCCAGAGGTCGACGTCGACTACCTGCACGTCGACGCCGCGACGATCTTCCTCGTCACAGACCCTGCTAGATTCGATGTCATCGTCACGGACAACCTCTTCGGCGACATCCTCACCGATCTGGCCGGCGCAATCAGCGGCGGCATCGGCCTCGCGGCATCGGGCAACATCAACCCCGACGGCCGATTCCCCAGCATGTTCGAGCCGGTTCACGGCTCAGCACCCGACATCGCCGGCAAGGGCATCGCCGATCCCACGGCCGCGATCCTCTCCGTGGCACTGCTGCTCGACCATCTCGGTCAGGCGGATGCCGCAGGGCGGGTGCGGAGGGCGGTCGTCGCCGACATCGCCGAACGCGGCGACACCCGGCGCACGACCTCCGAGATCGGCGACGACATCGCCGCACGCGTGAGTCGCACTCAGCATTGATCCAGCGCACCGAAGGACACACATCATGACGATCAACCTCCCGCTCCAGGCCCCATCGGCAGCCGGGCTCATCTGGCAGGTCATCCGCAACGAGCAGGCGAAGACGACTGCCGAACGCGAGGCGGTCCTCGCCGACCCCGGCTTCGGCAATCACTTCACCGACCACATGGTCGACATCTGCTGGTCGGAGAAGGGCGGTTGGCACCGCCCGCGCGTCTCGCCGTATGGGCCCATCGCGCTCGACCCGGCCGCTGCGGTGCTGCACTACGCCCAAGAGGTCTTCGAGGGCATGAAGGCCTACCGGCACGCCGACGGTTCGATCCACACCTTCCGGCCGTACGAGAATGCCGCGCGCATGCAGCGTTCGGCGCGCCGCCTGGCGCTGCCCGAACTGCCGAGCGACATCTTCATCGAGTCGCTGAAGCAGATCATCGCGGTCGACGCCGGCTGGGTGCCGAGCGCTCCCGAGACGAGCCTGTACCTGCGGCCGTTCATGTTCGCGAAAGAGGCGTTCCTCGGCGTGCGGCCTGCGAAGAAGGTCAACTACTACGTCATCGCGAGTCCGGCCGGAGCGTATTTCCCGGGCGGGGTCGAACCCGTCAACATCTGGCTCTCCACCGACTACGCACGCGCGGGCAAGGGCGGCACCGGAGCGGCGAAGACCGGCGGCAACTATGCGTCGAGCCTGCTGCCGCAGGCCGAAGCCTACGAGAAAGGATGCCAGCAGGTCGCGTTCCTCGACGACGCAGGCAATCTCGAAGAGCTCGGCGGCATGAACATCGTGCTCGTGAAGCGCGACGGCACGCTCGTCACACCCGAGTCGCCGTCGATCCTCGAGGGCATCACGCGCGATTCCGTTCTGCAGCTCGCTGCCGACCGCGGCCACTCGGTCGAGCGTCGCGCGGTGGCGCTCGACGAGTGGCGCAGCGGCGCCGAATCGGGCGAGATCGTCGGGGCGTTCGCCTGCGGCACCGCCGCGGTCGTCGTGCCCATCGGTCGTCTGCTGGGCACCGACTTCGAGATCGTGCACTCGGGCGCCGAGGCATCAGAGCTCGCACTGTCGCTGCGCCAGGAACTCACCGACATCCAGTACGGTCGCGCCGAAGACCGCCACGGGTGGATGACGCGACTCGACGCGTGACCGACGTCCGCGACACCGAGCCGGTCGTCGCACACTGGTGCGGTCGGGCTCGTCGTGACGTGGAACGACCCGTACCTCGGGATCCGAGGACACCCTGGTGGTATCTGCTTGGGTGAAAGCTGCCTCGCGTCGGGCCGACTTCGGATGAACGCATCCGCTGATCGGTGGACGCACGAGCGGATGTCAGCTGGAGAGGCGGTATCGGAGCAGCGCAACATCGTGGATCGGTCGTTGCTCGATCAGCTGCAGGTGAGATCCCGACCATTGCTCCGGGAAGAGCCGGCGACCGCGCCCGAGCACCACCGGATAGACGAAGAAGCGGAGTTCATTGACGAGCCCCCTCATCAGCAAATCCTGCGCGAGCGTGATCGAACCGGTCAGAACGATGTCCTTCCCGGGTGCTTCGGCCAACGCGCGGACTTCTCGCTCGAGGTCGTCTCCGCCGCGAAGCACCGTGGTGCCCTCCCATTGCGGGTCATCGAGTGAACGTGAGACCACGTACTTGTCGACTCGGTTCAGATGATCAGTGACTCCCGTCGTGTCATCCTTCTGTATCGGCCAGAACCCGCGCATCTCCTCGAACGTGACTCTTCCGACGAGGAATGCGTCTGAAGCGGCCGCGTGTTCGGCAGTGACGGCGGCGAGCTCGCGACCGCGATCGGAGTCCTCGGTCGGATCGAACCACGTGCCATCGTTCTCAACTACTCCGTCGAGCGTCATGTTCTCGGTCACTACAACTCGTCGTGTCATGACTTCAGCCTCCGTCAATCAGGCGGCGATGTCTACGTGCTCGCGCAGTTGTCGCCCGCTGACGCATCCCTGCGCGCACGGCTCTGGGCGGAACGGTGCTCACTCGGTGACACGAACCGTTGCCGGCCATCCCATCTGCAAGCGCCGTCGCGCAGTACTTGCCCGATGCGCAGCGACGGGCTCCACAAGAGTAGTAGCTGAGGACATCTTCGATGTCGGTGGGTGCCTGCACTATGGATGTATGGAAGATGTCTTCGACTCGATGACGGCGACGCCCCTCGCCGTTGAGGCGATGCACGAGTTCGCCGGGGTCGATGCTCGGTTCGACGCCTTCGCAGCGCTCGAGTCCGCGCTCGACGAAGCAGAGACGGCCCGGTTCTCAGCGAACCGGGCGATGGCGGTGCACCTCGATGCCGTGCGTCTCGCGATCGAACTGTCGCGGCGTGATCCGTCGCTCTACCTCCGCCCAGCGGCGGTTGCGGCGCCCGGCGCTGAAGACCTCGCAGTGCGGGCAGCAGCGGCGGAGTTGTCGATGCGGTTGCGCATCCCCGCAGGCACGATCCGCAACCGTGCCCACGAGGCTTCGGTTCTGCAGCGCTGCCTGCCGCTCGTCTGGGAGAGGTTCTCCGCTGGCGTCGCCGACTACTCCGATGTGAGAGTCGCCGTCGATGCCACGAGTGGATTCGCGGCGGGCGACCCGCGCCTGGTCGAGCTCGATGCCGGCCTCGCCGAGGTCATCGGCACGATCACGACTGTGCAACTGCGCCAGCGAGCTCGCACGCTTCGGGCGAGGCTCGAGCGAGATGGGCTCGAGGCCCGGCACACCCGCGCGTACGCGTCGCGACGAGTCGTCATCGAACATGTCGACGACGGCATGGCGTGGGTGAGCCTGCTCACCTCATCGGTCGACGCCGCACGCATCCGGGCCCGGTTGGATGCGACGGCCCAGAGGCTCTCGGGCAGTGCAGACGAGCCGCGAAATCGCGACCAACTGCGCGCAGACACCGCTGTCGCGTGGCTCGTCGGCGACGGCACTCCGACGGCCGCTCGCGTCGAAGTCGTCGTGACAGTGCCGGTGCTCGGCCTTGCAGGAGTTTCCGACCAACCGGCCATGCTCGACGGAGTCGGGCCGATCGATCGCGCGACCGCTCGGCAGCTGTTCGCCGACGCGCCGTCGTTCCTCCGACTGGCGGTCGACCCGATCACGAGTGCCCCGCTTGACCTCGACCGTACGCGATACCGGCCCTCGAACGCGCAGCGCACGTGGCTCGCCGTCACGCACGGCCGATGCACGCGGCCCGGATGCAATCGACTCGCCGTGAGTTCCGATATCGACCACGTTCGCGACTGGCAGCACGGCGGCGCCACCGACCGTGCGAACCTCGCCCCCCTCTGTCGGGGCGATCACCGTCTCAAACACGTCGCGAAGTTCGCCACGGTGAAGCATTCAGATCAGTCCGTCGCGTGGCGAAGTCCGGTCGGGCGGAGCTACACCGGCCCGCCGCCCTTCTGATCGACGACGGCCGCGATCGCTTCGATCTCGACGAGTTGCCCGTCGTATCCGAGCACCGTGACCCCCATCAGTGTGCTCGGCACATCATGTTCGCCGAACGCGTCTCGCACCACACGCCAGACGGCGCCGAGATCCGCACGCTCCGTCGACGCGACGAGTATACGGGTGCTGATGACGTCGTCGATCGTCGCGCCGGCAGCGGCGAGGGCACCGATCATCGTCTCGATGCAGATCGTGGCTTGACCGGCGTAGTCGCCGACTGCGGCAGTCGCGCCATCACTGCTGAGCGGGCATGCGCCGGCCAGGAAGATCAACCGCGCATCCTTCGGCGCAGTCGCCGCGTACGCGTACTCGGCGACGGACGAAAGCGTCGACGCTCGGATGAGCTCCACTGATGTCGGCATACACGAATCTTGGCATCCATCTGCCCCGCTCACTGCAGTCGGGCGCCGCGCACTCGGCCCCTCTGGCCGACCCCCGGCTAGGCTGAAGGAATGAAGATCGCGCGTTTCAGCCACGACGACACCATCGCATTCGGCATCGTCGACGAAGAGGAGCACGAGCTCGTCGTGCTGAAGGCCGACCCCATGTTCGCGGGCTACGAGCCGACGGGGGAGCGGGTCAAGTTCACCGATGCGAAGTTGCTCGCACCCGTGATCCCGAGGTCGAAGGTCGTCGCCGTCGGCAAGAACTACCACGACCACGCGGCCGAGATGGGCGGCGAGGCGCCTGCGGAGCCGTTGCTCTTCCTGAAGCCGAACACGTCGGTGATCGGCCCCGACGATGCGATCGTCCTTCCGAAGCAGAGCGAGCGCGTCGAGCACGAGGGTGAACTCGCCGTCGTCATCGGCCGCATCGCGAAGAATGTCGCCGAAGACGACGCCGACGACTACATCTTCGGCTACACGATCGCCAACGACGTCACCGCACGCGACCTGCAGCATCGCGACGGCCAGTGGTCGCGCGCCAAGGGATTCGACTCCTTCTGCCCACTCGGGCCGTTGATCGAAACGCACGTCGACTTCGACGAGGCAGTGATCGAGACGACCGTCAACGGAGTGCGCAAGCAGGAGGGCCGGCTCGCCGACCTCGTGCACTCGGTGCCTGCGATCGTCGCCTACGCGTCGAGCGTGTTCACGCTGCTGCCGGGTGATGTCATCCTCACGGGAACGCCCGCAGGGGTCGGGCCGATCGTCGACGGCGACACGGTCGACGTGACGATCTCGGGCGTCGGCACGCTTTCGAATCCGGTGCGTTCCGCCTGAACCACGACGCCGCTGAGCCGGGTCAGCCCGCCGCGCGGAGGTGGGTGAGCGCGAGACCGACCGGCACGCCGATGAGCACCACGAAGAGCGGCAGCGCCATGAGTGCACGCGCGACACGCCCCGAACCGGCGGACGGCGTCGCGAAGACCGTTCGCAACGCCACGACGAGGGGCGCGACGATCATCAGCCCGCCGAGGTCTGCGATGAGCGGCACCCGGGTCAGCGCCCCGACGATGACTAGCAGGTTGCCGACATTCCAGGCGGCGATGGTCGCCCAGCCACCGCGACCGGCCGCCCACGCGGCGGACTCGAGCACGCGGGAGATGAGGCACTGGGCGACTCCGCCCACGAGCACGAGGTAGGCCGCAAGCCAACTGCCGCGTTCCAACTGCAGCGGTCCGGTCACTGCGGCGACGAGTCCGCCGATGACGATGAGCGCGACGCCGAGAGCGTTGCCGAAGACCACAGGGCTGAGGCGCGGAGCGGGAGCGGGAAGGGCGGTCACCGTGCATCCGCCGGCGCGGTGGATGCCTCTGTGGCGGGTGCCTCGGCGACAGATGCCTCTGCGTCGGATGCTTCGGCGTCGCCGTGCTCGCGCCCGACCTCACGGGTGTGCGCTCGCGCAGAGCCGAGCACCGTGAGCAGCAGTTGCGCCGGCCCGATCGCCTCGACCGCGTGCGGCACGCCGGCGTCGAGTTGCACCAACGCCCCGACGGCGAGATCGACGCGCTCGTCGCCGATCGTGACGACCGACCGGCCCGAGACGCCGCGGATGAGAATGGGTGCTCTGGCCGTGTGGTCGCGCATCACCGCGCCGCGTCCGAGGCTGATGAGCACGAGCGAGACGCCGTCGAGTGCGAAGACCCGGCGGCTGCGCACTTCGCCGTCTTCGCATGGCATCACCTCGCGAAGGTGCGCTTCGTCAGTGGCGATGATCTGAAACCGCGAGCTCATTCCCGATCCCTTCGACGGCGATTCGATCGGACTTCCGCATGAGCGAGACCCGATGAATTGACCGTATCAGATTGCGGTTTAATCGGCACGAAGGCTACCGTGGAGGCATGGCCGATCTACCGAGCGGACTCGTAGAGCTCCGAGACATCCGCGACCGCGACGATGTCGCACAGCTCGTCGAGTCCTTCTACCGTCGCGCCTTCACCGACCCGCTCATCGGGCCGATCTTCACCGATGTCGCCCACATGGATCTCGACCACCACCTTCCGATCATGTGCGACTTCTGGGAGACGGTGCTCTTCCGTGCCGGCAGTTATCGTCGGAACGCGTTCGCCATGCACGTCGCGCTGCACGCGAAGTCTCCGCTCGGCGCGGCGCACTTCGACCGATGGCTCGAACTCTGGGTCGCGAACGTCGACGCGCAGTTCGCCGGCGACGCGGCGGAGCGCGCGAAGATCCAGGCGCGTCGCATCGCCGCCTCGATCAGTCGGCGGTTGTCGGGGCGTTCGGGCAGCGCGCTCGAGACGATCTCGACGCGGGCACGGCTCGAGGCGGAGGAGGCGATCGATGCGATCGACGGAGGATGAGCCTGCCGCACTCGCGTCATCGGCCGCACTCGCGTCGCCGGCCAGACGGCGGGTGCTGGGCGCACTGGAGCGGTCGGGCGAGCCCGTCGAGGCTGCCGAGCTCGCCGAGTCGATCGGCGTGCATGTCACGACCGCGCGCTTCCACCTCGACCAGCTCGTCGATGCCGGGGTCGTCGAGACGACGACTCGCCATCGGGGGCGTCGCGGTCGCCCGCGACTGCAATACGCGCTGGTCGACGCGGTTGCGGCACGCGCGCGAGACGAACGCTCCCGCGACCGGCTGATCGACGCGCTCGCGGCCGCACTCGAAGGGCAGGGAAGCGAGACGCGGGCGAGACTCTCGAGTGAAGCGGGGCAGAACTGGGCTGCGAGCCTGTCCGTTCCGTCGGGCGGTGAGGCGCCGACCGAGCGGCTCGTCCGGGTGCTCGATGAACTCGGCTTCGCACCCGAACGGGTCCCTGAGGGGCTCTCGCTCCACGCCTGCCCGTTCCGCGATTCGGCGCGCCGTCACCGAGGCGTCATCTGCGCGGTGCACGAGAGCCTCATCCGCGAAGTGCTCGCCGGCGATGCACCCGATGAACCCGATGATCCCGACGCACCCGCGGCATCCGATTCGCGCGTCGAGGCCCGGCTCCTGCCGTTCGCCGCACCCGACCGGTGTCTCGTCGCGCTCAGTGCGGCGCGCTGACCGTCGCGCGGCGGCGGCCGAGGCCGAGGGCACCGGCGGTGAGTTCGACGTCTTCTTCGTCATTCCAGACGTGGAATGCCACCCGGGCCCGGCCTGCACGCCCTGATGCCGTGATGCCCGCCGCGCCGAGCGACGCGAGCGCGCTGCCGTCGGCGTCGGGCCAGGCGACGATCGCACTGTCGGATGCGCCGAGCCCGAGTCGTTCGCGGAACGCGTTCGCGAGCCCCACGTCGTGGCTCCGCACCTCCGTCATGTCGAGCGAGGCGGCGAGTTCGAGCGCTGCCGCTGCCCCGACCCACGCGTGCCAGGCGGGGGAGACGCCGAAGCGCTGCGCGTCCGCCGCGAGGTGCAGCGCGGGCCCGTAGCACGATGCCCACGGATCGGTGCCCGAGTACCACCCCGCCGCATGCGGGGTCAGCTCGTCGATCGCCCGGGGAGAGAATGCCGCGAAGGCGGCACCCCGGGGCGCGGAGAGCCACTTGTAGGCGTGGCAGATCACGACATCGGCGTCGAGCGAGTCGGTCGGCATCCACCCTGTGGCCTGGGTCGTGTCGACGAGCACGAGGGCGCCGGCGGCGCGAGCAGCAGTGGCGATGGATGCCGCGTCGGCCACCTCGCCCGTCGCCGACTGTACGAGCGAGTACGAGACGAGCCAGGTGCGATCGGTGACGGCGCCGGCGAGCTCGGCCAGCGGCACGTGGCGTACGCGAAGGTCGCCGCGGGCCAGGAACGGCCCGACCACCGAGGAGAAGTCGCCGTCGACGCAGACGATCTCCGCGCCGGTCGGCGCCGATGCCGCGACCAGTCCGGCGAAGACCGAGACCTGGGAACCGGTGGCGATCTCGCTCGGATGCCGGCCGAGCAGGGTCGCGGCGTGGCCGCGGGCGCGGTCGTGGATGACGCTGTAGTCGACGCCGGACGCCGCGCCGATCGACCATGATTCGAGGTCGCGCCGCACTGCGGCGCGGGTGACGTCGGCCGGCAGGCCCATGGTGCAGGCGGCGAGGTAGCCGCGTCCGGCAGCGTATCGCTCGCGAGTGGGATGCATGGAACCAGTCTCGGCCCGGCTCATTCATTCGACAAGGCCCGGTGACTGATCATATTCATGCGCCGGGATTATGATTCAGTCATGTCGGATGCCTCGATCGACGCCCTTGCTGCGGCCCTCGACCTGCAGACGGTTCGCGTCGTGCACGAGATCGCCGAGCACGGTTCGCTCACGGCCGCGGCCGAGCAACTCGGGTACAGCCAACCCGCGGTGAGCCAGCAGTTGCGACGGTTCGAGGAGCGCACCGGCATCGCCCTCGTCGAACGGGTCGGGCGCGGCATCCGTCTGACCGAATCGGGTCGGGTGCTCGCGCGGCGCGCGCGAGACGTCGCGGCGACCCTCGACGCCGCCGCCGGCGAGCTCGCCGAGATCCGCGGGCTTCGGGCGGGGCGGGTGCGGATCGTGGCGTTTCCCTCTGCCTCGGCGACGCTCGTGCCGAGACTCATCGCCGCGCTCACCGTTGCGCACCCCGGCATGGACGTCTCGTACGTCGAAGCCGAACCGCCCGAGGCGGTACGTGCCGTGCGCACGGATCGGGCCGACCTCGCGATCACCTTCAGCTACCCGGGCGACCGCGACGACCCGCACCAGGCGAGTGCGAGGGGGCTCGATGTGCGCAGCTTCGGCGACGAGCCGATGCGACTCGTGCTGCCCGCGGGGCATGCCGCCGCGGCATCCGACCTCGTCGATCTCGGCACCTTGCGCGACGAGCCCTGGATCGCGGGCTGCCCGCGCTGCCGCGGGCACCTGCTCGAACTCGCCGGTGCTGCGGGATTCGTGCCGCGCATCGCCTTCGAGACCGACAACTTCGTCGCCGTCGAGGGCATGGTCGCCCAGGGGCTCGGTGTCGCGCTGCTGCCGGCTCTCGCCCTCGCCGCCTCACCGCGGCACGACGACGTGGTCGCGCGGCCCACCGCTCGCGCCGACGTGCGATCGCTCCACCTCGTGACTGCGCGCGGGGCCGAGCGCGTGCCCGCCGTTGCCGCGGCGCTCGCCGCGCTCGAATCGCTCGCCGATCGAGAGCACCGCGCCGATCGGTAGCATTGGAGCGTATGTCTGAGACAGCTCACCCCACGACCACGGCGACCGGCGGCGACATCCGCGTGCGCTTCTGCCCATCGCCGACCGGCACGCCGCACGTCGGCCTCGTACGCACCGCCCTGTTCAACTGGGCCTACGCGCGTCACACCGGCGGCACCTTCGTGTTCCGCATCGAAGACACCGACGCCGCTCGCGACAGTGAAGAGAGCTACGCACAGCTTCTCGACGCGCTCAACTGGCTCGGCCTCACCTGGGATGAGGGCATCGACGTCGGCGGGCCGCACGGGCCGTACCGGCAGTCGCAGCGCGGTGAGACCTACCTCGAGATCATCGAGCGGCTGAAGGCCTCGGGTCACCTCTACGAGTCGTATTCGACCGCTGAAGAGATCGACGCTCGCAATGCGGCGAACGGCCGGCCGAAGCAACTCGGCTACGACAACTTCGACCGCGATCTCACTGAAGAGCAGAAGGCGGCATTCCGCGCAGAGGGGCGCGAGCCTGCACTGCGCCTGCGCGTGCCCGAGACCGACCTCGGCTTCGACGACCTCGTGCGCGGGCGCATCGACTTCCCGATCGGGTCGACGATCGACTTCGTCGTGGTCCGGCCGAACGGGGCGCCGCTCTACACCTTCGTGAACCCGGTCGACGATGCGCTCATGGGCATCACCGACGTGCTGCGCGGTGAAGACCTGCTCTCGTCGACGCCGCGTCAGATCGCGCTGTACCACGCGCTCATCGACATCGGCGTGACCTCGTTCGTGCCGCGCTTCGGCCACCTGCCCTACGTCATGGGCGAGGGCAACAAGAAGCTCTCCAAGCGCGACCCCGAGTCGAACCTGTTCCACCACCGCGACCGCGGGTTCATCCCCGAGGGGCTCGTCAATTACCTCGCGCTGCTCGGCTGGGGCTTCTCGGCCGATCGCGACGTCTTCTCGCGCGACGAGCTGGTTGCCGCGTTCGACGTCGCGAACGTCAATCCGAACCCGGCGCGTTTCGACCTGAAGAAGGCCGAGTCGATCAACGGCGACCACATCCGCCAGCTGGATGTCACCGACTTCGCGGCGCGAACCGTCCCGTATCTGCAGGCGGCCGGTGCCGTGTCGACCCCGATCACTCCGGGCGAGCAGGCGGTGCTCGCCGAGGGTGCGCCGCTCATCCAGGAGCGCATCGCCATGCTCGGCGAGGCGCCCGCAATGCTGGGCTTCCTGTTCACGGATGCCGCGGGACTCGAGTTCGACGAGGCGGCCGTCGCCGCCCTGACCGCTGATGCTCCGGCGGTGCTGGCGGCGGCGCGAGAGGCGCTCGACCGCCTGCCGGCCGGGGAGTGGACGCACGATCAGATCGAGGAGGCACTGCGCGCGGCGCTCATCGACGGTCTGGCGCTGAAGCCGCGAGTGGCCTTCGGCGCGGTGCGCACGGCGATCTCGGGGCGGCGAATCTCGCCCCCGCTCTTCGAATCCATGCAGATTCTCGGCAAGGTCGACTCGATCGAGCGCATCGATCGCCTGGCGGCGCTGATCGCGTGACCCGCGGGCGACCCGCGCCGCTCGCCGGTTTGGCGGGGGTCACGCCGTAGGCTAGAGTTACATGTCGGCCGGGAACTTCGGTTTCGGCCATTGGGGTATGGTGTAATTGGCAACACGGCGGTTTCTGGTACCGTTGTTCTTGGTTCGAGTCCAGGTACCCCAGCAGTGAAACTGGCGGAAGTCCGCGGCGAAGTCATGCTTCGCCGATCCGTTCTCAACCGGAAGACCGTTGCGGTCGGCGGCCGTTATCCGTGAGCACCGCGTAGCCGACCGGCCGGGCTTGGAGGCGAGCCGTCTACGGATACTCCACCGTGCCGTCTCGGATGACGGCTCCCGGCGTGAGCTCCGCCGGCCGGGTCTTCCCGCCAGGCATGACGTGTCGAACGGTGGCGCCGTGAGCAAGCAGGTGGTCGGCGATGATGCGCCGATGGCATCGCCACCACACCGCCTCCGAGCACATGACGGCGAGGTGCTCGTGCTGCGCCATGGCGAGCAGCTCGTCGAGTCCCTGTCGGAACGCGCCGGTCGACGCGTAGTCGGCGTAGTTGTGGAAACTCCGGTTCTGCCAGAAGGCGTTCTCTTCGGCGGGCACGTCGGCTTGCCGCCCTCGGCGACCGCCGAGTGCGGCGATGCGGTGGTAGGCGATCGCTCGCTCGGGAAGCTCCGCCGCGAGCGCATCCTCGTTGAACTGCGGAAATCGGCTGGACCCGGGCAGCCGGCGCACATCCACGATCGCGGTCACACCGGCGCCCCGCAGCAGATCGACGAAGTCATCGAACGTATGCGTTGAATGCCCGATCGTGAAGATGTCGTTCGTGCTCGAGGGTTCGGCCACGATCGTCACGGGCCGCTCCTCTCGTCGGGCGGATGAGCCTTTCCGTCGAGGCTAACAGCGCCCTCGGGCGGGGCTCATCACGACGAGACGCGCGTCGGCTGGACATCCGAGGGGTGCTGATGTTCCATTGAAGGTGTCCGCACTGCTCGAGCCTCCCTACCGGCTCGGCCGCGATCGCGAGACGCCGACGGGGATTGGGTGAGCCATGGGTTCTGGGAACATGCGGAATCGTGACTTTCAGGAGACGCGTACGCCGGTCGGTGTCGTCGGCGGGCTCGTGGGCCTCGTTGCAGCGAGCGTCGGCGTCGCCATGCTCGTCGTCGCCGGGGTGACGCCGGCCCTCGCGACCGTCGGCATCGCGGCATCCGGAACCATCGGCATGTTCGAGAACCTTCCGGGCTACCTCGAGATCGACGAGCTCTCGGAGAAGAGCAACATCTACGCCACCGCGAGCGACGGATCGCCGGTGCTCCTCGCCTCGTTCTACGACCAGAACCGTGTCGAGGTCGGCTGGGATTCCGTCAATCAGTATGTGAAGGATGCCGCGATCGCCGCTGAAGACCCGCGGTACTACGACCACGGCGGCGTGGATCTGCAGGGCACCATTCGCGCGGCCGTGACGACCGCGGCCGGTGGCAACACGCAGGGCGGATCCTCGATCGCGCAGCAGTACGTGAAGAACGTGCGCGTGCAGGAGTGCGAAGCGGAGGCACACGTCGCTGCCGTCGCCGATCTCACCGAGGAGGAAGCCGAGGCACTGACCTTCGACGAACGGCTCGTTCTCGTCGAGGCCGAGAAGGTCGAATGCTACGAGCAGGCCACCGAATCCGCCGGCAGCGCCGGCATCGAGCGCAAGCTGAAGGAGATGCGACTCGCGATCGGTGTCGAGAAGCGGTATTCGAAGAGCGAGATCCTGCTCGGCTACCTGAACATCGCGGGCTTCGGCGGCACCGTCTACGGCATCGAGGCGGCGGCCAACTACTACTACTCGACGACCGCGGCGGCTCTCACGCTCGCTCAAGCCGCGTCGCTCCTCGCGATCGTCAACAACCCCGCCGAGTTCCAGCTCGACCGACCCGAGAACGAAGCGAACGGTGCGGCGAACGGCTATGCGAGGAACAAGGAGCGTCGCGACTACATCCTCTTCCACATGCTCGACGAGAAGAAGATCACGCAGGAGGAGTACGACGCCGCGATCGCGACGCCGATCACGCCCGCCATCCAGGAGCCGAGCACCGGCTGTCAGACCGCGGCGGACTCCGCGTACTTCTGCGATTACGTGAAGAACATCCTGCTCACGGATCCGACGTTCGGCGAAGACGATGAGACTCGCATGCGCAACTTCCGCCGCGGTGGATACGACGTCTACACGACGCTCGATCCCGATCTGCAGGCAGCCGCGGTGGGTGCGATCGCTCAGCACGTGCCGCAGACCTACCCCGGGTGGGACGTCGGCGGTGTGATCTCGAGTGTGGAGGTGGGCACCGGCCGGGTGCTCGCCATGGCGCAGAACAAGGTGTACAGCCAGGATCCGAAAGTGCTCGAGACCGGGCCGCAATACACGAGCGTCAACTACAACACTGATTTCACGCAGGGCGGGTCGAGCGGGTTCCAGCCGGGGTCGACCTACAAGGTGTTCACGCTGGCACAGTGGCTGAACGAGGGGCATGCGCTGAACGAGCGCGTCGATTCCAAGCCGAAGGCGAACTGGGGTGTCTTCAACGACAGCTGCAACGGCCCCATCAACACCAACTCAGAGAACTGGAACCCGAAGAACGACGCCAACGAGGCGGGCGCCAACTACTCGGCGCTCGAGTCGACCATCGGATCGATCAACACCGGCTTCATCGGCATGGCGAAGCTGCTCGACCTCTGCGGCATCCGCAAGACGGCTGAGGCGTTCGGCATGCACCGGGCGGATGGCGATCCGCTTCAGCAGGGGCCGTCGTCGGTGCTGGGTACCAACGAGGTCGCGCCGCTCAGCCTCGCGATTGCGTTCGCCGGCATCGCGAACAACGGTGTCGCGTGCAGCCCGATCGCGATCGACCGCATCGTCGATCGCGAAGGCAACGAGGTCGCGGTGCCGACGTCGACCTGCTCGCCTGCGGTCTCGCCAGAGGTGGCCGCCGCCATGCACTACGCGATGCAGGCCGTGATGGCCAGCGGCACGGGGTCCTCGTCGAACAGCGGCGTGCGGCCGTACGTGCCGCTGATCGGCAAGACCGGTACGACCGACGGCAACAAGGACACCTGGATGGCGGGCGCCAGCTCGAAGGTGGCGACGGTGGCGGGTGTCGTGAGTCTCATCGGCGACGCGAACCAACGCGGCATCTCCTTCGACAGCGGCACTGCCGCGACTGCCCGCCACCGCATGTGGCCGATGGTCATGTCGGTGGCGGCCGCGAAGTACGGCGGAGATGCGTTCTCGGTCATCGGCCCGACCCAGCCTGTGGCGGCGAGGGCCCCGGTGCCCGGGGTGGCGCCTTCGGCGCCGGACCCGAACACCGGGGGCGAGTGACGCGGCGATCCGGCGTGGTCAGGCGGTGACCGACTCCCGTCGGGCGAAGCGCACGCGGTGCGTGATCCAGCCGGCGATCGCGGCCGCACCGAGACCGAGGGCGACGAGAAGCCACGGCACCATCGTCGCGGGGGAGACCCCGGCGGCGCCGTTCGCGAGCGTCTCACTGCCCTCGGCGACGAGTGCGTTCCCCTCGCTCAGCTCGCTTGAGCCGGTCGCGAGCTCGGAGGCTCCGCTCGCGAGCGTCGCGGACCCGTCTTCGAGCTCGCCGGTGCCGTCTGCCAGCGCGGAGGCGCCGGTGGACAGCTCCTTCGCTCCGGTCGCGAGGTCCGTTGCGCCGGTGCTCAGCGTGTTCGCTCCGACCGCCAGCTCATCGGCGCCGCCGGCGAGTTCGAACGCGCCGTCGAGGAGCGAACCTGCGCCGGAGGAGATCTCCGCCGCGCCGGTGCTCAGCTCGCCGGTCTTGCTTGCCAGGTAGGCCGCCCCGCCGGCGAGTTCGTTCGTCTTCGCGGCCAGCACGGAGGTGGCGGTCGTGTCGAACTCGACGAGACCGGCGTCGACCTGGCCGATTCCCGCGTGCAGTTGCATGAAGCCACCGTCGAGCAGAGCGGGGCCGTCGGTCTGGAGCGCGGAAACGCCCTTCGTGAGCTCTGCTGAGGTATGTGCAAGCGTGCCGTATTTCGTCGCGGTCTCGGGGTTCGTCAGGTCGAGATCGGCCTGCAGGCTCGCGAGCGTTGCGTCGAGCATTTGGAGCCCGCCCAGCATGTTCGCGGTCTCGTTCGCGATGTAGGCGTCGGTCTGCGCGTCGAAGGCGTCGACGCCGGTCGCAAGGTCGCCGAGGCCGCCCCGCAGCAGTGGGATGCTCGAGTCCGCCTGAGCCGCGCCCTGCGCGATCTGCTGGGCACCGGTTGCGAGCTCCCCGGCGCCGGTGGCGAGTTCGGCAGCGCCGGCCGCGGCTTCATTGGCGCCTGCGCTCAGTTCGGCAGCCCCGGTCGCCGCCTCGGCCGCACCGGTGGCGAGGGACACTGCACCGGTCGCTGCCTCGCTCGCGCCTGCTCGCACCTGTTCGGCGCCGAGCGACGCCGAAGCTGCCCCGGTCTCGAGCGAGATCGCGCCGGCCGCGGCATCCGCGGCGCCGTCGTTCAACTGCTTGCTGCCGGCCGAGAGCTCGCCTGCTCCCTTGGCCACCGCGAGCGAGCCGTCGCTCGTCTGGGAGGCTCCCGCGGCAAGCTGCTCGGAACCGCTCGCGAGCTGGCTCGTCGTGAGCAGGAAGAGGGCCGTCATCGTTGCGAGCGCGAGCGCGAGCACGGCGACGGCGATCTTGAGTCCGACGCCGTGCTCGTGCTCGGAGGCGGGTTCGATTCTCGTCATTGAGACTCCAGATGTGCGGGCGCGCGAGTGAGCGCGCCGAAACGGGGGTGCAGGATTCGCGACCGGGTGCTGTGGTCGCAGCCCCTGATACGGCGTGGGTGGGCCGAACGGCGGGGCACGGGGCGCGGATCGACCCCGGAGTGACATGAACGTATCAGCGCGTGAGATTTCGTCAATGCACTCCGATGAAGATGTGTGCGAATCGCCAACGGAGACGGCCGCTGTGCGGGTGACGTTGTCGGAGTGCCACAGGCAGCGGGCGCGTTCTCGTGCGAAACCTCCGACTTGTACGCTGGGTGCGGGCCGGCGCCGACGGGCCCATCACGAAGACGGGCCCATCACGCAGACGGGCCCACAACGAAGGAGCGCCATGACCATCGCCGCCGACGCACTGCGTGCCGTCGAGGCGGTCTTCACCGAGCGGATCGCCGCGAACACTGCTCCGGGCTCGAGCTGGGCCGTCTTCGATCGTGGCGGCGTCGTCGCGAGCGGCGGTGCCGGCGTGACCTCGCTCGACCCGTCGCACCCGGCACGCGGCCCGGAACCGGGCCCCGACACGCTGTTCCGCATCGCGAGCTGCACGAAGAGTTTCACGGCGGCCGCCCTGCTCCTGCTCCGCGAGCGGGGCCTCCTCGACCTCGACACCCCGGCGCGCTCCTTCGTGCCCGAGTTCTCGCCCGAGGTTCCGGGCGGGGGCGCCGTCGGTCCGACCGTGCGCATGCTCATGACGATGTCGGGCGGGCTCCCGACCGATGATCCGTGGGCCGATCGCGAGGAGTCCATGACCCGCGACGAGTTCGACGCCATGCTCGCCGCCGGTATTCGATGCTCTGCGGTGCCCGGCACCGGATTCGAGTACTCGAATCTCGGCTATGCCGTGCTCGGCCAGGTCGTCGAACGCGTCTCGGGATCGACCTTCACCGACTTCGTGACGCGCGAACTCATCGAGCCGCTCGGGCTCGACGTGCGCTTCGATCGGCCGGCCGACGCCGCGGTGCCGCTCGCGACGGGCCATCGTCGGGTCGGCGATGACGGATGGCTCCCGCTCCCGTTCACCGGACCCGGTGTGTTCTCCGCGATCGGGGGACTCTTCGCCTCGGCGAGAAGCCTCGCCGAATGGGCCGTGTGGCTCGCCTCGGCGAGGGCCGGCGACGACAGCGGTCCGCTCAGCGCCGCCAGTCGGCGCGAGATGCAGCAGCTCGCGCGAGTCGCCGCCAAGCGGCAGGACCCGGCCGCCGCCACCGCGCCGCAGAAGGTGTTCGGCTACGGGTTCGGCCTCTTCGTCGAATACGACGATCGCTTCGGTGCGATCGCCTCCCACTCCGGGGGCTATCCCGGATTCAGCGCGCACATGCGTTGGCACGAGGCATCCGGCCTGGGCGTCGTCGCGTTCGAGAACGCGACGACGGCACGAGTCTCGCAGGGGGCCGAACGGGCGCTGAAGCTCGTGCTCGAAGCGGCCGAGGCGACGCGCCCGCTGTCGCCGGCAGCGGCGCCGTGGCCCGAGACTCTCGACGCGTCCGTCGCCGTCAGCGCACTCGTGAACGAGTGGTCGGATGCCGCCGCGTCGGCCGTGCTCGCGACGAATGTCGCCCTCGACGTGCCGTACGACGAGCGCCGGGCCGCGATCGAGACGGCGTGGGCTGCCATCGGCGGACGGATCGGGGCGAGCACGCAGGCCGTCGACGCGGCCGGCGATTCGCCCGACCACCTCGTCTGGTTCCTGCCCGGTGCGACCGGACGGCTTCGCGTCGAGTTGCGGATGACCCCGCTCGTCTCGCCGCGAGCGCAGACGTTCCTCGTGAGCGTCGAGAGCCCCGAGGCATCCGGCGCCTGAGGCAGGCGGAGCGCGTTCAGACCTCGATCGCGTCGCCCGGCTCGAGTGGCAGATACTCGCCGCCGCCCTGCTCGGTCGCCCAGGCGAGCCGCACGTTCGAGAGCGCCATCCCCGCCGGGGAGAGCACCATCTCGTGGGTCGGGAACGCCCGACGGGGTGCGACCTCGACGACGTAGTCCATCGATTCGCTGATCTTCATCCAGGGCGCGGCCGCCGGTGCGGCGAGCACCTCGACCGGAACGCCGGGCACCGTGAACGAGTCGCCGCCGTAGTAGATCGCATCGTTCACGAGCACGCCGAGGTTGTCGATCACGGGGATCGAGGGGTGGATCACGGCGTGCCGGCCGCCGAAGAATCGCAACCGGAACGGGCCGACCTCCACGGTGTCGCCCGCTTCGACCGTCTCGACCGCGAACCCCGTCGCCGCGGCCGCGACGCCCGCCGGACCGAAGATGCGCGCCTCGGGGTTGGCCGCGACGATGCGGGTGAGCTGCTCGGGGGTCCAGTGGTCGTCGTGCCGGTGGGTGATGACGACGGCGACGGCGCCGGCCGATGCCGGCACGGGTCTCGTGAACTTGCCCGGGTCGACGTACAGCTCGCCGCCGGACTCCTCGATGACGAGGGCGGCGTGTTCGAGTTTGGTGAGGCGCATGGTTCGAGCCAACACCTGGTCGCATCCCCGCGCAAGGCGCCTGCCTGCCAGAATCGCACCATGGCCAGCGCTCCACGGCGACTCCTCGTCGCGATCAATCCCGCCGCGTCCTTCGGCAGGAACCGCGCCGTCGGCCCGGCGGTGGCCGAGCGGCTGATGCGCGAGGGGTACGAGGTCTCCGTGCTCCGCGAGGCCAATTTCGAACTGCTGCGACGCGAGACCGAATCGGCCTTCGCGCTCGGCACCGACGGTCTGGTCGTCGTGGGCGGCGACGGCATGGTCTCGCTCGGGGTGAACCTCGTCGCGGGTACGGGCGTGCCGCTGGGCATCGTCGCCGCGGGCACGGGAAACGATCTCGCGCGCGGGCTCGGGCTGCCGCACGAGGACCCGGGCGCCGCGACGGAGGCGCTCGTCGGGGCGCTCGCCCGGCCGCCTCGCGCGATCGACGCCGGCGTGATCCGGCACGGAAATCTGCGGACCTGGTTCGCGTGCATCGTCTCGGCGGGATTCGACGCCGTCGTCAACGAGCGGGCGAACCTGATGGTCCGCCCGAGGGGGCCGAGCAGGTACACGCTCGCGATGGTGCGCGAGCTCGTCACGTTCCGCCCCCGTCGCTACACGATCACGATCGACGGCGTGCGACGCGAGCAGCGGGCGATGCTCGTCTCGGTGGCCAACAACTCCTCGCTCGGCGGCGGCATGCGCATCGTGCCGCACGCCGATCTCTCCGACGGGCTGCTCGACGTCTTCATCGTGCATCCGCTCTCGCGGGCACGGTTCATCGCTGTCTTCCCGAAGGTGTTCGCGGGGCGCCACACCGATCACCCCGCGGTCGAATTCCTCTCCGGGCGCGAGGTGCGCATCGAGGCCGAGGGCATCGTCGCCTATGCCGACGGGGAGCGCATCGGGCAGCTTCCGATCGACGTCGAGATCGTGCCGGGAGCGCTCTCGGTCCACGTCTGAGCGGCGGTGGTTCGCGACGCGTTCGAGCACCGTCACGCGAGCGGATGCCGCGGCCGCCTCGATTTTGCGGCGCCCCCGGAGCTGTGTCATAATCTTCAAGTTGTCGATTCGGCCCCATCGTTTAGCGGCCTAGGACACCGCCCTCTCACGGCGGCAGCGCGGGTTCAAATCCCGCTGGGGTCACGTCTGTGACACATCGCGACAACGCCGCAGAAAGCCCTCGCATGAGCGAGGGCTTTCTGCGTTGCGTCGCAATCCTCGGCCCGAGCTCACGGCGGGGTCGAGTAGACTCGCCGGAGCGAAGGGGAGTATCCCGCGAGGCTCGGCCTCAACCCACGATCGTCAGTACGAGTGTCGTCGCCGACGCTCCGGTCGTGGGCCTGCGAATCAGCAGGGGGAGAGACTTTCGGATTCCGTCGTCCCCGCCAACTCCGAAAGGCACCCACGTTGCTCGACCTCCCCGTCTGGTTCGAAGTCGGATCCCTCGTCGTCCTGACGCTGATCCTCGTCGCTGATCTCCTGCTCGTACTGAAGCGCCCCCACGTGCCGTCGATGAAGGAGTCCACGCTGTGGGTGACCTTCTACGTCGTGCTCGCCCTCGTCTTCGCGGGGCTCATGTACCTCTTCGCGGGCGGCGAGTTCGCCGGCCAGTTCCTCGCCGGATGGCTCACGGAGTACAGCCTCTCGATCGACAATCTCTTCGTGTTCGTCATCATCATGGCGAGGTTCGCGGTGCCGCGAAAACTGCAACAGGAGGTGCTGATGGTGGGCATCATCATCGCACTCGTGCTGCGCGGCATCTTCATCCTGCTCGGCGCCTCGCTCATCGAGAACTTCTCGTGGATCTTCTACATCTTCGGCGCCTGGCTCGTGTGGACCGCGATCCAGCAGGTGCGCGGCCACGACGACGACGACAACGACACCTTCGTCGTGCGGATCATCCGACGTCGTGTCGCGCTCACCGACGAGTACGACGGGGTCAAGCTCCGCACGGTCATCGACGGCAAGCGCTTCTTCACCCCGATGCTCATCGTCTTCGTCGCGATCGGCACGACGGACCTGCTGTTCGCCCTCGATTCGATTCCGGCGATCTTCGGCATCACCCAGAGCGCGTTCATCGTGTTCACGGCGAACGTGTTCGCGCTCATGGGCCTGCGCCAGTTGTACTTCCTGCTCGGCGGCCTCCTCGAACGACTCGAGTACCTCAAGTACGGCATCGCCTTCATCCTCGCCTTCATCGGCGTCAAGCTGGTGCTGCACGCGATGCACGTCAACGAATTGCCCTTCATCAACGGCGGCGAGCACATCGAGTGGGCGCCCGAGATCTCCACATGGGTGTCGCTCGGCGTCATCCTCGCGGCGATGGCGGTCGCGACCGTCGCGAGCCTCGTGAAGGCCCGACTCGACGCGAAGTCGCGCGGGCACAAGCTCATGGACGAGGTACCGCACTTCACCGAGGACTCGCACGCCGACGGGCGGTGACCGCGAAAGTGGGACGGTTGACTTAGTCGGTCGCCCCACTTCATACTTCCCTACATGGTCGACGTCGACCGGGCGCCCGAGCCCGACTCCCTGAGCAACCGCGCCGAACGCGCCGATCCGGTGCCGCCCCGCGTCTCGATCGGATGGCTCATCCGCTTCGGGCTCGCGTGGTTCGGCCTCTGGCTCCTCGTCATGTTGCCGGGGCAGTTCATGACGGCGAAGCTCGCGGCAGTCGTCGCCCCCGATGACAAGGTCGCCCTGACCTCCTTCCTCATCGGCGAGGCATCCGTCGTGATCCTCGTGTCCGTGCCGCTGTTCGGCGTCTTGAGCGACCGCACCCGGCTCAGCGGCTGGCGTCGCCGTGCCTGGGTCCTCGGCGGGTTCCTCCTGTCGGGGACCGCGTTCGCGCTCGTCGGCATCCAGCAGGAACCGGTGGCGATCGCCGTGCTCATGGCGCTCGTCTCGCTCGGTCAGGCCGCCGTGCTCGTGGCGCTCTCGGCCGTGATCGCCGATCAGGTGCCGCGCTTCCAACGCGGCCGTGCCTCCGCCGCGATGGGCGTTCCGCAGGTGCTCGCGTTGGCGATCGGCATGGTGGTCGTCACGATGCTCGTACCCGACGTGGGCGGCAGCTGGGCGATCATCGGGCTGCTCGCCCTCGGGTGCGCGGTGCCGTTCCTGCTGGGTTCCCGCGACCCCGAACCGCCGGCCGATGCTGCGCCGAAGCGATTCTCGGCCGCGCTGCGCGTTCCGCCGCTCGGGCCGAATCACGACTACTACTGGGCGATGGCGTCGCGCGTGCTCGTGAACGCCGGCAACCTCGTCGGCACGACCTACCTGCTCTATTTCCTCTCCGACGTGCTCCGCGTCGACGATCCCGACACCGGCATGCTGATGCTGATCCTCGTCTACCTCGTGGCCTGCGGATTCAGCGGATGGATCGGCGGCATGCTCTCCGATCGGCTCCGCGCGCGCCGCGTGTTCGTGCTCGTCGCGGCGGCCCTGCAGGGTGCGGCCGCACTCACGCTCGCAGCTGTGCCGACCTGGGACGCGTCGATCGTCGCCGCAGTGCTGCTCGGCCTCGGCTACGGCGTGTTCCTGTCCGTCGACCAGGCCCTCGTCACCGATGTGCTGCCCGACCGCACCAACCGTGCTCGCGACCTCGGCCTCATCAACGCCGCCCAGCACCTGCCGATCGCGCCACTCGTGGCGTGGCTCGTGCTGAGCGTCGCCGGCTACCGGGAGCTCTACGCGGTCGCCGCCCTGATCATGCTGCTCGGCGGCATCCTGATCTTCCGCGTGAGGAGCGTGCGATGAAGCTCGTGGTCGTGATGTTCGACACCCTGAATCGGCAGTTCCTGCCTCCCTACGGAGCCCGCGACGTGCACGCGCCCCAGTTCGAGCGCCTCGCGAAGCACGCGGTCACGTTCGACCGGTCGTACGGCGGCAGCATGCCCTGCATGCCCACCCGCCGCGAGATGCACACCGGGCGCCTGAACTTCCTGCACCGTGGGTGGGGGCCGCTCGAGCCGTTCGACGACTCGGTGCCCGAGATGCTCGGCGAGCACGGGGTGACCACGCACCTCGTGACCGACCACCAGCACTACTGGCTCGACGGCGGGGCCACGTACCATCCGCGGTTCGATACCTTCGAGTTCTTCCGCGGCCAGGAGGGCGACGAATGGAAGGGGCAGGTCGCCGACCCCGACCTCTCCGGCATCCGGCCGTTCGCGTCGAACCACGCCCTGCGGCGGCAGGACCAGGTGAACCGGCAGCATCTGCGCGACGAGGCCGATCACCCGCAGCGGCGCACCTTCGACGCCGGACTCGAGTTCATCGAGACGAATGCGAACGACGACGACTGGTTCCTGCAGATCGAGACATTCGACCCGCACGAGCCGTTCTTCAGCGGCGAGCGCTTCCACCGGCTCTATGACACCGCGTACGAGGGGCCGGAGTACGACTGGCCCGACTACGCGCCGCGGAGCGAGAGCGACGAGGAGCTCGCGCACCTGCGTGCCCGCTACAGCGCGCTGCTCTCGATGTGCGACGAATCGCTCGGCCGCGTGCTCGACGCGTTCGACCGGCACGATCTCTGGCGCGACACGATGCTCGTCGTCTGCACCGACCATGGGCTGCTGCTCGGCGAGCACGACTGGCTCGGCAAGAACGTGCCGCCCTACTACGAGGAGACCATTCACACGCCCCTCTTCATCTGGGATCCACGCTCGGGCGTGCAGGGCGAGCGCCGCGATGCGCTCGTGCAGATGATCGACCTCGGTCCGACGATGCTCGAGTACTTCGGCGTCGAGCCGCGCGCCGACATGCAGGGCGTGCCGCTCGTCGACGCGATCGCGAACGATACCGAGCACCGCGACGGCGCCCTGTTCGGCATCTTCGGCGGGCACGTGAACGTCACCGATGGCAGGTACGCCTACCTGCGCGCACCGGTTCAGGCAGGCAACGCCCCGCTCGCCGAGTACACCCTCATGCCCACGTTCATGCGCGGGCGCATGCCGGCCGAGGTGCTGCGCGAGGCCGAGCTCGTCGAACCCCTTCCCTTCACGAAGGGCATGCCCGTGCTGCGCGTGCCCGGCTACGCCTACGCGGACCCGCACGCGTTCGGCACGATGCTCTTCGACCTGTCGACGGACCCTGCGCAGGAGCATCCATTGCGCGATGCCGAACTCGAACTCCGGATGGCGCGGCTCATGACTCGACTCATGCGTGCAGCGGATGCCCCGCCGGAGCAGTTCGACCGTCTCGGTCTGCCTGCCGCCGGGGAGGTGGAGGCACGGCATCTCCTCGTCGAAGCGCACTGGCCCCAGTTGATGTCTGCGCGCTCCGGCCCGATCGTCGCCGACGAGTTCGCGGGTTCCTGCTACTCCGTGAACACGCCCATCGCGGAGTTGCTCGCGCATCCGCCGGCCAAGCGGGTCGTTCGCGGCGTGCTCGGGCCCATGGTCGACGGGCCGCTGCCGCCCGAGGCGCTCGAGCTCAGCCTCGTGCAGGTCGCGAACCTCGCGTTCGGGCTCGTGAGCCGGCCCGCGCTCGACGAGATCGCGAAGGGGCTCACGGAGCTCGATTCCGAGGAATCAGCGGCTGGGTGAGACGGCGCCCGAAGGGAGCAACGCCACGCCGAGGTCATCGGCACCCCCCGAGAGTTGCTACCGTTGAGGCTCGGCGCCGGATGCATCGCTGCGGTCGCCACCCTTCCCACTCGATCCCGAGGAGTACCGTGTCAGGTGATGGCGAGGGCGTCGTCGCCCTGACGCGAGGCGATGCGCTCATCGCGCACAGTGCGCGAACCGATGTCGGCCGAGTACGCAGTGTCAACGAGGACTCGTTCCTCGCCGAAGCCCCCATCTATCTCGTCGCCGACGGCATGGGCGGGCACGCCCGCGGCGATGCCGCGAGTCGCGCCGTGATCGAGACGTTCTCACGGCATCTCGAATTCGGGGTGCCCTCCACGCCCGAGCAGGTGCTCGACGCGATCCACAGTTCGAACGAAGCCGTGCGTGCCCTCAGCGAGGCCGGAGAAGAGGGCACCGCGGTCGCGGGAACAACCCTGTCGGGAGTCGCCCTCGTCGATGCGGGCGACGGCGCCGGATTCCACTGGATGGTCTTCAACATCGGCGACTCGCGCGTCTATTCGTGGGACGGCCGCACGCTCGAGCAGTTGAGCGTCGATCACTCCGCAGTGCAAGAACTCGTCGACGCCGGGCTGATTCGGCCCGAAGACGCCGAACGCCACCCCGAACGCAACGTCATCACCCGCGCGCTCGGGGCCGACGAGTTCGTCGATCCCGATGTGTGGCTGATTCCGGCGGCCGGTCGGCAGGTGTTCCTCGTCTGCAGCGACGGCCTCTCGAAAGAGGTCGACGACCGCGCGATCGCGCAGATGCTTGCCGGCGACGCCGGCCATGCCGCCGGACTCGCCGGTGAGCTCGTCGATGCAGCACTCGACCACGGCGGTCGGGACAACGTGACGGCGGTCGTCGTCGAATCCGTGCTCGGTGCCGACGACGACGATGACGAGACGACGCGCGATCGGCGCGGGAGACTGTCGAGAGCGGTCGAAGAGACGCGCCCTCGCACTGAGGGAGGCGGAGATGGCGACGTATCGGCATGACCCCGAGGCCGCATGGTTCGCGGCGGTTCGCGGGGGCGTGATCCTGGTCGTGCCGAGCGAAGCGGTCGATCGCCTCGCTGAACTCTGGTCCGAGCTCGGTGCGGGGGACCCGACATCGCTCGTGCTCGATCGTCTCACCGCACAGGGGCTCGCCGCGACACCGTCGTTCGCCCTCGTGGTGCGGGGCGACTCGCCCGTATCGGCGCGCGTCGTGGTGCGCGGCCCCATCACCGTGCGGTCCGCGTCCGACGAGATCCACGACGCCGGCGTCTCGTCCTGGGTCGAGCGCGTGCTCGACGGGTCCTTTTCGATCGAGGTGGTCGTCGATGGCGGTGCGGATGACGCTGCCGTACCGCTCCCCGTCGTCGAGGCCGTCGTGCCGCTGCGCTCCATCGTCTCCGACGGCGTCGAGCCGATCGTGCCCGAGCAGTCGGCGCCACGGGCCGCTGCGGCATCCGTCACCCCGCCGGCAGAGACGAAGGCCGACCCGCCGGTCGCGCCGCCGGCTCCGGTGGCGCTGCCTGCTCCGCCCGCACCGCCGGCACCGCCAGCGCAGCCCGCGCGCGTCACGGCGCCGGTCGAACTCACGATGGTGCCTGACGAGGAGACGATCGCGGTGCCGTCGGCCACGCCCTCGGCTCCTCCGGCCCTCGATGCGTCCGTCGACGGCGACCACGACGGCATGACGGTCGCGAGCGTCGACATCCGTCGGCTCCGCGAGGCACGGGCCGCGCGAGGCCCCGTCGCAACGCCCGACGGGGGAGCGCCTGCTGCGCCGGTGACCACAGCGCAGGCGAGCATCAGGATGCCGGACGGCGCACTCGAGGCGATCGGCCACGAGGTCGTGCTCGGCCGCGCGCCGAGCGTCAGCAAGGTGTCGGGCGGGCGCATCCCGAGACTCATCACGATCGGACTCGGCGACCCCGACATCTCGCGCAGCCACGTGCGGCTCGCCCTCGAGGGCGACACCGTCGTGATCACCGACCTGCACTCGCGAAACGGCACGCACGTCGTGGCTCCGGGCAAGACCCCCGTCAAGCTTCGCTCGGGCGAACCGACCCCGGTGCTGACCGGCACCGTGGTCGACCTCGGCGGCGGGTGGACCATCCAGGTGGTGGACGGCTGATGCGACGCGCCCCGTCCACGCCGCCAGAGCTCCCCGGTTACGCCCCGCACGGTCTGCTCGGCTCGGGCGGGTTCGCCGACGTCTTCCTCTACGAGCAGAAGCTGCCGCGCCGCAAGGTCGCCGTGAAGGTGCTGCTCGCCGAAGGGCTCGGCCGCGACACCAAGGCGCAGTTCGTCGCAGAGGCGAACCTGATGGCGCAACTGTCGGCGCATCCGTTCATCGTCACGATCTTCCACGCCGACGTCTCGGCCGACGGCCGCCCGTACTTCGTCATGGAGTACTGTCCGGGGCCGAGCCTTGCCGAACGGTACAAGCGTCAACCGCTCTCGATCGAAGACACGCTGCGCACGGGGGTGCGGCTCGCCGGCGCGATCGCGACGGCGCACTCCGCGGACATCCTGCACCGTGACATCAAGCCGGCGAACGTGCTCACGAACGCCTACGGCTGGCCGGCGCTGACCGACTTCGGCATCTCCTCGAACCTCGAGGGCGAGCTGCCCGTGCACACCGTGACGGCCGACGAACTCTCGTCGAACACCGCATCCGGCCAGTCGGCGGTGGGCATGAGCGTGCCCTGGTCGCCCCCCGAGATGTTCGAAGACGATCCCCGGCCCGACACGCGCAGTGACGTGTTCTCGCTTGCGGCCACGGTGCACACCCTCATCGCCGGCCGCACGCCCTTCGAGATCCCCGGCCGGCCGAACGGCTCGCTCGACCTCATCGGCCGCATCGAGCGCGGGGCGATCACGCCGATGGACCGGCCCGAGGTTCCCCGCAGCCTCGTCGCGGTGCTCGCCAAGGGCATGGCGGCCCGGCGTGATGATCGGTATCCGAGCGCCGTCGAGTTCGCTCGCGCACTGCAGCGCGTCGAGCTCGAACTCGGGTACGCCGCCACCAGCATCGAGGTGCCCAACCTCGCGAGCGCGCGCGAGGAGGCCGAGCCCGACGACGACGACGCCACCCGGGCTCGCTCGGTGCGCACGGTCGAGGCGCAGGCGCCGAGTGCAGCGGCCGTCGTGCCGAACGACGACGCCACCCGGGCCAGGTCACCGCAGCAGATCCAGGCGCAGGTGCCGTCGGCCTCCGCCGCCGCGGGGATCGTCGACGACGGGACGGTCGTGCGCCGGCAGGCGGGCTCGGATGCGGATGCGGATGCCGATGCCGTCGGTGACGCGACGATCGTGCGCCCGGCACGAGCAGTGCCCGCACCGGCGCCGGTCGCTGCGCCCGAATCGATGTTCGTACCCGCCCCCGGCCCCGCAGCGCCCGCGCAGGTGGCCGCGCAGCGGCCCGCCAGGCTTCGGCTGGTCATCGGCATCGTTGCCGGCGTCGTCATCGCGGCGGTGATCGGTATCGCGATCGCGATGTCGGGCTCGCTGTCGGCGCCGCCGGAGGCCGCACCGGCGAAACCGAGTGGAGAGGACGCGATCGTCGCCCAGGGCGTTCCCGCTCCCGTCGTCTCGACCGGCGTCGCGAGCCCCGACGGCACGAGCGTCACGTTCGAGGTGTCCCACGCCGACGCAGAAGACGGCGACCGCTATCGGTGGACGCTCGCCGACGGCTCCGGCGACCCGCAGATCTCAGAGGGCTCGACGATCACGGTCGAGGGCACTTCCTCCGGCATCCGAACCTGTATCGACGTTCAAGTGCAGCGTGGCAGCAAGGTGTCCGAGCCGAGAACGGGGTGCACGCCGTGAGGCCGCTCCGCGTCGAGTACTGCGGCGAGTCGTACACGGTCGATGTGGGGGAGCCGTTCACGATCGGGCGCGAGTCGAACCTCACGATCGACGACAACCCCTACCTGCACCGCACCTTCCTGACCCTGTCGTCGGAGTTCGGGCTCTGGTGGCTCTCGAACGTCGGGCAGATCCTGTCGGCGACGATCTCCGATGCGACCGGCAGCGTGCAGGCCTGGCTCGCACCCGGAGCGAAGATTCCGCTCGTCTTCCAGACCGTGCACGTGATGTTCAGCGCCGGTGCGACGACCTACGACTTCACGGTGCACGCCGAAGAGGACTTCTACAACACCTCGCTCACTGCAGCGCCCACCGACGGCGGCACCACGATCCTCCCCGTGACGCTCACCTCGAGTCAGCGGCTGCTCGTGGTCTCGCTCGCCGAGAACGTGCTGGCGCAGCCGGCCGGAGGGCGGGCGATCGTGCCGAGCTCGGCCGAGGCGGCCGCCCGCCTCGGCTGGAACATGACGACCTTCAACCGCAAGCTCGACAACGTCTGCGAGAAGCTCGACCGCATCGGCGTCGACGGTCTGCGCGGCGGTCGCGGCAAGCTCGCGACGAACCGGCGAGCGCGACTCGTGGAGTACGCCGTCGCGACACGGCTCGTGAGCATCGACGACCTCGCGCTGCTCGACGCCGCCAGGGAGCCGGATCGAACGACCGAGGATCGAGCGGGCAAGGACCGAGCGGCCGAGGACTGACCGCCCGACGGCAGATGTTCACGTCGTGGGGAGTCCTCCCCATACGGAGGCGCGACACGCTCGTGTTAGCGTGTACCCCGGTGTGGGGGTCTGGCTTCGGCGCCACGTCGAGCTGAACGATATTCGAGGGAGTAGACGGTTGGGTACCTTCACGTCGTGGGTGCGCACGCGCAAGGCCGCCGCATCCACCGTGGCGATCTCGCTGCTCGCCGGAGTTCCGCTCACCTTCGCCGTGCTCCATCAGGGTTTTCCCGTCACCGATGTCGACCTCTCGGTGCGAGACGTCTGGGTCACGAACGGCAAGGAACTGCTCGCCGGCCGCCTCAACCGGCAGATCGAGGAGCTCGACGCCGCAGTGAACACCGCGTCGAACGCCTTCGACGTGCTCCAAGACGGCGAAGACGTCTTCCTCTACGACGAGAGCCTCGGCTCGATCGAGCGAATCGACCCCGCGTTCACGACCCTCGGGCAGGGCGTCGCGGCTCCTCCCGGGTCCGAGGTCGCCCACGGCGGCGAGACGCTCGCGATCCTCTCGCCGAAGGGCGAGCTCTGGATCACCGGCGCCGCCGGCGAACTGCAGTTGAACCCGGCCGACACGAAGCCCAAGGCGAGGCTCGGCAAGGGGTCCCACGTCGCGGTGTCGAAAGACGGCGTGGTCTACGCGAGCTCGTCGGAGGACGACGAACTCGTTCGTGTGGCATCGCCGGGTGCCGAGCCCGAAGTGAGCGAACTTCCCTCGATCGACGAGCACCAGCTGTCGATCGTCGGCGACGAACCCGTCGTGCTCGACACCGAGAACAACGCCGTCGTCATCGACGGCGCTGCGCGCGAGCTCACCGAGACCGCACTCAAGATCCAGCAGGTCGGCGCCGAGACGGGCTCGGTGCTGCTCGCCACGGGCGACGCCCTCGTGCAGGTGCCACTGGGCGGTGGCGACGAAGTGGTCCTCCCCGCCGATCTCCGCACGCCTGCAGCCGCCGACGAGGTCGCGAGCCCGGTGTGGCTCGACGGCTGCGCCCACGGCGCCTGGGCCGGCATCGGCCGGTATCTCAACGCCTGCGACGGCGAGGAGCAGTCACTCCAGACGATCGAACAGCCGACGAAGGGCTCGCGGCTCGAGTTCCGGGTGAATCGCAGCGTCATCGCGCTCAACAACCTGTCGAACGGCAACGTGTGGCTGGTCGACTCGAACATGCGTCTCGTCGACAACTGGGACGAAGTGACGCCGCCCGACGAGACCGACGCAGAAGAGGGCGACGAGAAGGCCTCGCAGCAGACCTTCGAAGACACGCTCGCCGAACGCAGCGAGGTGAACCGTCCGCCGACCGCGCGCGACGACAGCCTCGGTGTCCGGCCAGGGCGCACCACACTCCTCGAAGTGCTCGAGAACGACACCGACCCCGACGGCGACGTGCTCACGGTGGCAAAGGTCAGCGAGATCGCCGAGCAGTCCGGCCGGCTCGAGGTCATCGACGGCGGTCGCGCGCTGCAGTTCACGCCCGCGCCCGGCGCGACCGGCACAGTGTCGTTCCAGTACACCGCCGATGACGGCCGCCTCGGCGTCGCGCAGGCCAACGTCGACGTGACGATTCGCCCGATGGCGGAGAACAACCCGCCGGTCGCGATGCGCGCGGGCGCCATCAGCGTCGAGCAGGGCAAGTCCATGAGCTACAACGTGCTCGCCGACTGGGTCGACCCCGACGGCGATGACGTCTTCCTCGTGACGGCATCGCCGACGAGCGGCGACTCGGTGCGGTTCGCTCCCGACGGCTTCGTCACGTTCGAACACAAGACCGGCGAACTCGGCACGAAAGAGGTGCAGTTCGTCGTCTCCGACGGCAAGGCCACGTCTGCAGGCGTGCTCTCCGTCGACGTCAAGGAGCCCGGCGCGCTGAACCCCGTCGGCACTCCCGACTTCGCCGAGGTCTTCGTCGGCGAGACCACGATGATCGAGCCGCTCGTCAACGACCTCAGCCCGTCGGGCGAGCCATTGACGCTCCTCGGCGTCGAGGACACGCCGAGCAGCGCATCGGTCGTGCCCAACCTCGAGCGCGGCGCGATCGCCTTCTCCTCCGATCAGGTCGGCACGCACATCTTCCTGTACAACCTCGGCGCCGGCGCCGCGACGAGCGTCGGGCTCATCCGGGTCGACGTCAAGGAGGTGCCGGGCGAGTCCCCGCCGCCGATCGCCGTGAAAGACACGGCCTACCTGCGCCCGGGTGAGCCGACGACGCTCTCGGTGCTCACCAACGACGTGTCGGCGAGCGGGCGCGTGCTCGCCGTGCAGACGGTCGACACCGAGGCATCCGGCGACCTGCTCTCGGTCGAGGTACTGAACAACACGGTGACCCGCATCACCGCCTCGCAGGCGCTGACGGAACAACTGCAGTTCGCCTACACCGTCTCCGACGGCATCGCGACCTCGACGAGCACGGTCACCGTCGTTCCGGTGCCGCCGCTCGTGAAGCACCAGCCGCCCGTCGCGGTCGACGACGCGGTCACGGTGCGCGCCGGTGACATCTCGACGGTGTCGGTGCTCGAGAACGACTACCACCCCGATTCCGCGCCGCTCACGCTCGACCGGGAGCTCGCCGACGCCTCGGGCGCAGGCGGCCTCGTCTTCGTCGCCGGCGATACGGTGCGGTACCAGGCCCCGACGGAGCCCGGCGTGTACACGGTCGCCTACCGCGTGCTCGACGACTACGAGCAGACGGCGACCGCCTCGGTTCGCTTCACGGTCGTCGGCCCCGACGCCAAGTCGAACCGGCCGCCGTTGCCGATGCCGCTCACCTCGCGCACCTTCGAGGGCACCGCGGTCAAGATCGACGTGCCCCTCAACGGCATCGATCCCGACGGCGACTCCGTCACGCTCGTCGGCATCACGACACCGCCATCGCTCGGCCGCGTGGTCGAGACCGGCAGCACGCACATCAGCTACGAGGCACATGCCGGGTCAGCGGGCACCGAGTCGTTCACGTACGAGGTTGCCGATACCGGCGGGGAGACCGCGACGGGCACGATCCGCATCGGGGTCATCCCGCGGCCGGCCGAGGCGCTGCCGCCGAATGCCGTCGACGATGTCGTCGAACTGCGACCGGGGCGCCGTGCGGCGATCGACGTGCTCGCGAACGACTCCGATCCGAGCGGCTACCCGATCAAGGTGCAGAAGAAGCTCCCCGAGGTCGGCGAGGGTCTCACCGCGAGCGTGAAGAACAATCGCGTGCTCGTGGAGGCTCCCGAGGCCGAGGGCGGCAACTCGGTGCGATACGAGATCACCAACGGGCACGGCGGCGCCGACGGCGCCTTCATCCAGGTGCTCGTCGCGAAAGACGCGAAGATCGAGCCGCCGACCGCGCACGACCAGGTCATCGAGCCGAAGCAGGTCGTCGACAAGAACTCGGTCACGGTCGAGCCGCTGAACGACGCCCAGAATCCGGGCGGTCTCGTCGAAGACCTCGTCGTGACGCTCGAGGGACCGAACGCCGACAACGCCGAGGTGATGACCGACGGCACCGTCAAGGTCAAGCCGACGTCGAAGCGGCAGGCGATCGCCTATCGGCTCACCAATGACATCGACGAGCTCTCGGCGATGGCGTTCATCATCGTTCCGCCGAAGGTCGACCCCGAGGCCGAGAAGAAGGAAGACGACGCGTTCCCGCCGCCGTACCTCGCTGCACTCGGCCCGCAGATCGTGCGAATGAACGGCACGATCTCGTGGAACGTCGGCGACATCGTCATCGTTCCGTCGGGCAAGCCGGCGCGCATCCTGTCGGCGACCGCGTCCAACAGCAACGGCACGTCGCCGATGACGGATGCCTCGACGCTCACGTACACGCCCGCGAAGGACTACCGCGGTCAGGCGACCGTCACGTTCGAGGTCACCGATGGCGAGAGCGCGACCGATCCGAAGGGCAAGAAGGCCTTCCTCACGATTCCCGTCACCGTCGGCGACCCGAACTTCGAAGACGTTCCGCCGACCTTCACGCCGCGCTCGATCAAGGTCGAGGCCGGTGAGAAACCGCAGGAGATCAACCTGCGCGAGTCGAGCGGGCACCCGAGCGACAAGGTGCTGCAGGAGCTGACGTACAACAGCCTGCAGGGCGGCAACGCGGACTTCAACGCCGGCATCAATGGATCGACGCTCACCGTCGGCTCACCGCTCGGCGTGCAGCCCGGCACGAAGACGACGCTGACGTTCACGGTGAACTACAAGGAGTTCTCGGTGCCCGGCTCGATCGAGGTCGAGGTCGTGACCTCGTCGCGCCCCAAGCCGGTGCCGCGCCCCGACGGTCCGGTCGAGATGGAGCCGGCGCAGTCGGAGCGGATCGACGTGCTCTCCAACGACATCAATCCGTTCGCGGCAGAAGGCACCCCCCTGCGGGTCATCGGCGCCGAGATCGATCAGGAGTCGGTCGGCTCGTCGGCGAGCGTGAGTTTCACGGCGACCGACATCACGGTCAAGACCGGCCCCTCGTTCACCGGCGAACTGAGCGTCGTCTACACCGTGCAAGACGGCACGAAGGATCCGAGTCGCGAGGTGACGGGCCGGGCCACGGTGATCGTCCGCGACAAGCCCGACCCCCCGACGATCACGGGCATCGAGAGCGGCGACGCCAAGGTGAAGCTGACGTGGAAGGCCAACGCCACCAACAACTCGCCGATCACGGGGTACATCGTCACCGCATCACCCGGCGGCGGCGAATGGAACTTCGACGCGAACGATGCGGGCAGAGCTCAGACCCTCGGCAGCCTCAACAACGGCACCGCGTACACCTTCACGGTGCGGGCGGTCAACGCCATCGGCACGTCCGAGCCCTCGGGTTCGAAGAGCGCGACCCCGTACGGTACGCCGACCGCACCGCGAAGCGTCGGGCACGGGTCGATCGGCTACGCGCCCGCCGACGTCAACGTCACCTGGAACGCGCCCGCAGACACCGGCGGCGGTGCGGTGCAGTACCAGACGCGCATCGACGGGGGCGGCTGGTCGGGGTGGCAGAGCGGCGAATCGCAGCGCTTCAACAACCTCGGCGCTGGCACCCACACGGTGGAAGTGCGTGCGAAGAACATGGGCAGCAACGCAGAGGGCCCGATCGGCAAGACGACGTTCGGCGTCGAGAACAAGCCGGCGCCCCCGCCTTCGGTCTCGCTGAGCCGAGGCACCTCGACCACGTGCGAGTCGAGCGGCCGCCCGGGTTGCTCGTACTACAACGTCGACGTCTCGAACTTCCCGCCGGGCGGCCCGTATACACTCCGCACGTACTGCGGTGGATCGTACTTCCGCACGGCGTCGATCTCGGTCGGCGGCAACGGGAGCGGCTCGTTCCGCGGTGGATGGTCCGAAGGCGGCGGCCACTGCGGCCAGCCCTCGGTCTGGGTCGAGATCGACGCGGGCGGCAAGACGTACAGCAGCGGCAGACAGGATTGGAACTGACCACATGACCGTGACACAGGAACAGGCGGACTGGTTCTCCGACGCCTTCGCGAAACTCGTCGACAACGTCGACCAGGCGATCCTCGGCAAGCGCGAGGTGATCCGGCTCGTCGTGACGGCGCTGCTCAGCGACGGCCACGTGCTGCTCGAGGATGTGCCGGGCACGGGCAAGACGGTGCTCGCGAAGGCGCTCGCCAACACGCTCGACGGCTCCAACTCGCGCATCCAGTTCACCCCCGACCTGCTGCCGTCCGACGTCACGGGCGTGACGATCTACGACCAGGGCAAGGGCGTCTTCGAGTTCCACAAGGGGCCGATCTTCGCCTCGATCGTGCTCGCCGACGAGATCAACCGGGCGAGCCCGAAGACCCAGTCGGCGCTTCTCGAGGTCATGGAGGAGGGCCGGGTGACCGTCGACGGCGTGAGCCACGAGGTCGGTCGTCCGTTCATGGTGATCGCGACGCAGAACCCCGTCGAGCAGGCGGGCACGTACACGCTGCCCGAGGCGCAGCTCGACCGCTTCCTGATCAAGACATCGCTCGGCTACCCCGACCACAAGACGGCGGTCGCCCTGCTGCTCGACTCGTCCAATCGCGCGCGCGCGTCGAAGGTGTCGCCGATCATCGCCCCCGGCTCGATCTCGGCGATGGCCCAGCTCGCGTCCGAGGTGTTCGTCGAGGCATCCGTGCTCGAATACCTGAACCACATCGTGAGCGCGACCCGCAGTCACAAGGACTCGACCCTCGGCGTCAGCATGCGCGGCGCGCTCGCGCTCGCGCGCGCCGTCAAGACCTGGGCGCTGTCGCAGGGGCGCACCTACGTCACGCCCGACGACGTGCGCGAACTCGCCGTGCCGGTGCTCGCGCACCGCATCATCGTCGACCCGGAGTCGGACTTCGCCGGAGTCTCCGCCGAAGACATCGTGAGCCGAGTGCTGGTCGACATCGAACCGCCCGCGTACCGCGCGGCATGACGAGTACCGCCACGCCCGAACGCGCCGACGCTCCACCGCGCGTGCCCTCGCAGGCTGCCATCGCGCTGCGGGGTCTCTGGCGCGCCGTCGCGGGCGGAGTGCGCAACGCACTCCGGCTCTCTGGCCAAGCGCTGGGGCGCGTCTTCGGGTTCGCGGCCCCGGTCACGAGCGTCGTCTCCGATCGGCTGGATCGTCGCCGCCGGGGCAGTGGTGGCGTTCGCGCTCAGCCGCACCTTCGGCTGGATCGAGTTCGCCTACGTCGGCGCGACCCTCGCTGCGGCGCTCATCGTCGCCGTCGCGTTCGTGTTCGGTCGCGCCAACTTCGGAGTGCACATCGAGTTGAACCCGCACCGCGTCGTCGCGGGGGAGCGGGCGCTCGGGGCGCATGGTCGTCACCAACGTCGCGGCGAGCGCCTCGATCCCCTCTCGCATGGAACTGCCCGTCGGCGGCGGCGTGGCGGAGTTCATGATTCCCGTGCTCGCCCCGGGCGCCGAGCACGACGAGCTCTTCGCCGTGCCGACGCACCGTCGTGCGGTCATCGTCGCCGGCCCGGCGATCACCGTTCGCGGCGACCAGCTCGGATTGCTCCGCCGCACCGTGCGCTGGACCGACGAGGTCGAGCTCTTCGTGCATCCCGTGACCGCCCGGCTCGCGCCGAGCGCGTCGGGCCTCGTGCGCGACCTCGAGGGCGAGGTCACCAAGACGATCACGAACGACGACATCTCCTTCCACGCGCTGCGCTCCTACGAGCCCGGCGACGCGCTGCGGAACGTGCACTGGCGCACCTCGGCCCGCACCGGCCAGCTCATGGTGCGTCAGTTCGAGGAGACCCGGCGCTCGCAGCTCACGATCGTGCACACGACCGATCGGGCCGCCTACGCCTCCGACGACGAATTCGAGCTCGCGATCTCGATCACCGCATCGATCGGCGTGCAGGTCGTTCGAGACGGCACCAGAATGAGCATCGTGAGCGAGCGGATGCCGCTCTCCACCGCCACCCCGACGTCACTGCTCGATGACACCTCGCGCCTGGTCGAGACCTCCGGTGACCACGCGAACCTGCGCGACTTCACGCGCGACGCCACGAAGCGGCTGCCGGCGCCGAGCGTCGTCATGCTCGTCGGAGGCTCCCAAGTTCCGCTCGCCGATTTCCGCGCGGCAGAGACCGTGTTCGGACTCGACACGCAGACCATCGGATTCCGCGCCGAGCTCGGGGCGCCGTCGCGCATCGCGAAGGTGTCGGGCCTCACGGTCGTCACGATCGGCCAGATCACCGACCTTCCCCGGGTGATGCGGCGGGTGCGGCCGTGACCGAGACCCTCGCTCCCGTTCAGCCCGCCGCGCCGGCGGCGCAGGCCGCCACCAGGGCTTTCCCATCGCAGGTGTGGCCCGACATCGCGATCCTCTCCATCCTGTCGCTCCTCGGCGTCATCGGCTACGAGACGTCGTTCGGCGACCACAACTTCCTGATCGCGGGCGTCGGCGGCCTTGTCGTGGGCACCGCATTCGGCGTGCTCGGCTACATGCTGCGGCTCGGGATCGTCACGAACGTGCTCGCGGCGCTGCTCGGCTACTTCCTCTTCGGCAGTGTGCTCACGATGCCCGCCCAGTCGCTGCTCGGCTTCGTGCCGAGCCTCGAGACGCTCGCCGGGCTCGCGCTCGGCGCCGTGTGGGGCTGGGCCGACATCGTGACGCTGCAGACGCCCGTCGAGGCCCCGTACTACATCCCGGTCGTGCCGTACTTCGCGACGTGGCTGGTCGCACTCGTCGGCACGATGCTCGCAAGCCGGTGGCTCGCGGTCAGGCGCTCGCCGGCCCGCGCGAGCGTGCTGCTCATCGGCCCGGCGCTGCTCTTCCTCTCCGGCATCCTGCTCGGCACCGACGAGACCTACTTCGCCGGCGTGCGCGGCGTCGCGTTCGCCGTGATCGCCCTCATCTGGCTCGGATGGCGCCGGAGCGCAGCTCCCTCGGCCAGCGATTCGGGCGCGAGGCGGCTGCGCCGCCGCAAGCTCACCGGAACGGGCATGCTCGTCATCGGTGCCGTGCTCGTCGGCGCCCTCGCGGGCACGGCGCTCGCCCCGACCCAGCCCGACCGTTTCGTGCTCCGTGAAGAGATCACGCCGCCGTTCGACCCGCTCGCCTTCCCGAGCCCGCTCGCCGGGTTCCGTTCGTACACGAAAGACCTTGCGGACACCCCGATCTTCACGGCGACCGGGCTCGAACCGGGCGACGTCATCCGGCTCGCGAGCATGGATTCGTACGACGGCCGGCTCTGGAACGTCGCCGGTCCCGACGAGATGACCTCGTCGGACGGCGGGTTCTCGCTCGTCGGCGAGACGCTCAAGCTGCCCTCGCTCATGCGGGCCGGCGGCGAGCGTACGGCCGAGATCGAGATCTCGGGCTACGACGACGTGTGGCTGCCGGGGGTCGGGTACCCGACACGGCTCACGTTCGAGAACTCGGCGAGCGCCGACAACGCGGGTGACCTGCGGTACAACTCCGCGACGGGCACTGCCGTGCTCACGAGCGGTGCGTCCGAGGGATACCGCTACTCGATCGACTCGACCCTGCAGAAGGGCGTCGACGACGACGACCTCATCGAAACGCCGACGGCGCAGGTCGACCTCGCGCCGGTCGAGAACACCCCTGACGTCGTCGTCGCCAAGGCGCAGGAGTTCGCCGGCACCGCCGAGACGCCGATCGAGCAGTTGCGCGCGATCGAGACGGCCCTGAAGACTCAGGGCTTCCTGAGCCACGGGCTCGCCTCCGACGCGGTGCCCTCGCGCGCCGGACACGGCGCCGACCGCATGATCGAGCTCTTCACACGGAGCCAGATGATCGGCGATGAAGAGCAATATGCCTCGGCGATGGCATTGATGGCGCGCCATCTGGGCTACCCCTCGCGTGTGGTGATGGGGTTCGCGCCGGAGATCGGCGACGACGACGACTCGGTCGAGGTCGTCGGAGACGACGTCACCGCCTGGGTCGAGGTCGCCTTCGACGGTGTGGGTTGGGTTCCGTTCCACCCGACCCCCGACGAGACCGACATCCCGCAGGACCAGACCCCGAAGCCGAAGACCGAGCCGCAGCCGCAGGTGCGCCAGCCTCCGCGCAGCGACAACGAGGATGAGGACCTGCTCACCGCCGTCGAGATCGACGACAGCGACGACGAGAAGAAGGAACAGCCGTTCGTCATCCCGCTCTGGGCATGGATCACGGCCGGAGTGGTCGGGATTCCGCTGCTGCTGTTCTTCGGCGCAATGCTCGTGTTCGCTCTGCTGAAGGCCCGGCGTCGCAGCCGGCGACGGAACCGCGGATCCGGTGACCGCCGGGTCGCCGGAGCATGGGACGAGATGACCGACGAATTCGCCGAGCTCGGCTTCGACGTGCCCCGCATCGGCAGCCGCCGTCAGGTGGCAGCGGCGATCGAGCAGCAGTTGCACGAGCAGGGACTCGGCGACGTTCGGGCGGTGCACAGCGACACCGGACCGGTGCGCGTCGTGCGAACCGATGCGCCCGCGAGCGGGATCCGGGTGATGCCGCTGGCCGATGCGACCGACCGCGCCGTGTTCGACGGCCAGGAGGTCGACGAGGCCGTCGTCGAGCAGAGCTGGGCCGAGGCGCTCGAATCGGTCGGACTGGCGCGCGCGGCATCCGGTCGTCTTCGCCGTCTCTTCAGTCGATTCCGCATCCGTTCGAAGCGGGACTGGGCGAAGGTCGACATCTCGGGGGCGAAGCCCGCGAAGTCGGCGAAGTCGGCGACGCGTGTGCAACCGGGCGAGGCGGGGGCGGCGACCTCGTAGCACTCTCGCTTAGAGTGGAGCCGTGGAGCACGAGGGGTTCATCGTTCCGCCTCCCGGGTTGATTCCCGATACGGTCGAGGCGCCGCCGAGGCCTGCGCCCGCCGTGGCGCCGGCCTCCTTCCCGACGTTCGCGCCGGTGAGCGCTCCGGCGCCGCCGCCCGATCCGGTCGTGCCGGCCGACGAAGCGGCCCCGCACGGGCCGTGGGTGCTCGCGCTCGACGACGGCCAGCGCTTCCAGGTCGGCGGATCGCTCGTGCTCGGCCGCGACCCGGCACCGGTGCCGGTGCGTCAGCACGCGACGCTCGTGCCGGTCGCCGACCCGGCGAAATCGGTGTCGAAGACCCATGCGATCGTCGACCTCGAGGGTGCCGAGCTCTCGATCACCGACCTGCACTCGACGAACGGCGTGCTCGTCACCGACGCGCACGGCGCCGAGCACGACCTCGACCCCGGCGAGCGCGTCGTGCTCTCACCGGGCGACAAGGTCGAGCTCGGCACCTTCGCGGTGCGCGTCGAGCGCGCGTGACCGCGGGCGACGGGGCCGGGGCGATGCCTGCGAGGTGTTAGCCTGATGTGGTGCGCGAACGACGACCTCTGCTCCTTCGTTGCCGCGGCGGGGCTTCCTTCTGAGGCCTTCCCCGCCGCGGAGTCTGTCGTCGGCTGACCCCTGGACCTGAGGAAGACGAACGCATGAACGCAGCACCAACGAACGCCGCGCCCACCACAGAAGATGTCGCGGCGGGCGAACACCCCCGCACCCTGGCCGAGAAGGTGTGGAACGCCCACCTGGTCAAACAGGGCGAAGACGGCACCCCCGACCTGATCTACATCGACCTGCACCTCGTGCACGAGGTCACCAGCCCGCAGGCCTTCGACGGCCTGCGCATGGCCGGTCGCCCGGTGCGCCGGCCCGACCTGACGATCGCCACAGAGGACCACAACACACCCACGCTCGACATCGACAAGCCGATCGCCGACCTCACGAGCCGCACTCAGATCGAGACGCTGCGTCGCAACGCCGCCGAGTTCGGCATCCGCCTGCACTCGCTCGGCGACAAGGAGCAGGGCATCGTGCACGTCGTCGGCCCGCAACTCGGCCTGACGCAGCCCGGCATCACGGTGGTCTGCGGCGACTCGCACACCTCGACGCACGGCGCGTTCGGTGCGATGGCGTTCGGCATCGGCACGAGCGAGGTCGAGCACGTGCTCGCCACGCAGACCCTGCCGCTGAAGCCCTTCAAGACCATGGCGATCAACGTCGAGGGCACCCTGCGACCCGGGGTCACCGCGAAAGACATCATCCTCGCGGTCATCGCGAAGATCGGCACCGGCGGCGGGCAGGGCTACGTGCTCGAATACCGTGGCAGCGCGATCCGTGCGCTCTCGATGGACGGTCGCATGACGATCTGCAACATGTCGATCGAGGCGGGTGCGCGGGCCGGCATGGTGGCACCGGATGCCACGACGTACGCGTATCTCGAGGGTCGCGACCACGCGCCGTCGGGTGCCGAGTGGGATGCCGCCGTCGCGTATTGGCAGACGCTCGCGACCGACGAGGGTGCGCAGTTCGACGCCGAGGTGTTCATCGACGCCGACGCGCTCGAGCCGTTCGTCACGTGGGGCACGAACCCCGGCCAGGGGGTCTCGCTCTCCGACACGGTGCCCGACCCCGCGTCGATCGACGACCAGCACGAACGCGCCGCCGCCGAGCGCGCGCTCGAGTACATGGCGCTCGAGCCCGGCACGCCGCTGAAGGAGATCGCGGTCGACGCGGTCTTCATGGGCTCGTGCACCAACAGCCGCATCGAAGACCTGCGGGCCTTCGCCTCGATCATCAAGGGCAAGCAGAAGGCCGAGGGCGTGCGCGTCATGGTCGTGCCCGGTTCGGCTCGTGTGCGGCTCGAGGCCGAAGCCGAGGGCCTCGACAAGGTCTTCACCGACTTCGGTGCCGAGTGGCGCTTCGCCGGGTGCTCGATGTGCCTCGGCATGAATCCCGATCAGCTCGCCCCCGGCGAGCGCTGCGCCTCGACCTCGAACCGCAACTTCGAGGGTCGCCAGGGCAAGGGCGGCCGCACGCACCTCGTGTCGCCGCTCGTCGCCGCCGCCACCGCCGTGCGCGGCACACTGTCGAGTCCCTGGGATCTGGAGACCGCGGGAGAGGAGCACTGACATGGAGAAGATCACGACCGTCACCGGCACCGCAGCCCCGCTGCGCCGTTCGAACGTCGACACCGACCAGATCATCCCCGCGGTGTTCCTGAAGCGCGTCACGAAGACCGGATTCGACGACGCCCTCTTCCACGCCTGGCGACAGGACCCCGAGTTCGTGCTGAACCGCCCTGAGTACCAGGGCGTCAAGGTGCTCATCGCCGGCCCCGACTTCGGCACGGGTTCGAGCCGAGAGCACGCCGTCTGGGCGCTGCGCGACTTCGGCTTCGACGTCGTCATCAGTTCACGATTCGGCGACATCTTCCGCGGCAACTCGGGCAAGCAGGGACTCGTCGCTGCCCAGGTCGCCTACGAAGACGTCGAACGGCTCTGGGCGGTCGTCGAGGCCGACCCGGGAATAGCCGTGACCGTCGATCTGGTTGAGCGAACAGTGACCGTCGGGTCACTGAACGTACCGTTCGAGATCGACGACTACACTCGGTGGAGGCTGCTCGAGGGGCTCGACGACATCGGGCTCACCCTCAGAGATGAAGCAGCCATCGCCGAGTTCGAGTCTCATCGAGAGTCGTGGCGGCCGAAGACGCTCCCCATCCGGGAGCCGGCGGAATCAGGGAGTCTGTGAACACACTCGGGCAGGATGCCAAGAACCACGCGACCGCAGTCGGGCTGGACGTCGACAAGATCACGATCAACGGTGGCAAGCCGCTGGTCGGGCGCATCGAGCTGAAGGGCGCGAAGAACCTCGTCACGAAGGCGATGGTCGCGGCCATCCTCGGCGATACCCCGAGCGTGCTGAAAGACGTTCCGAACATCAGCGACGTGCGCATCGTCCGCGGCCTCCTCGAGGTGCACGGCGTGAGCGTGACGGCGGGCGCCGACGAGGGCGAGCTCATCCTCGACCCTTCGGCGGTCGAGACCGCCCACATGGCCGACATCGACGCGCACGCGGGTTCCAGCCGCATCCCGATCCTGTTCTGCGGGCCCCTGCTGCACCGCCTCGGCGAGGCGTTCATCCCCGACCTCGGCGGCTGCCGCATCGGCGACCGGCCGATCGACTACCACCTCGAGGTGCTGCGCAACTTCGGCGCCATCGTCGAGAAGCTGCCGAGCGGCATCCGCATGTCGGCGCCGGGCGGCCTGCACGGCGCCAAGGTGTCGCTGCCCTACCCGAGCGTGGGGGCCACCGAGCAGGTGCTGCTCACCGCGGTGCTCGCCGACGGCATCACCGAGCTCTCGGGCGCGGCGATCGAGCCCGAGATCATGGATCTCATCAACATCCTGCAGAAGATGGGCGCGATCATCACGGTCGACACCGACCGGGTCATCCGCATCGAGGGCGTCGAGAAGCTCGACGGCTACACGCACCGCGCGCTCTTCGATCGCAACGAGGCGGCGAGCTGGGCTGCTGCGGCCCTCGCGACCGACGGCGACATCTTCGTCGGCGGCGCACGCCAGGCCGAGATGCTCACCTTCCTCAACGTCTTCCGCAAGGTCGGCGGCGACTTCGAGATCGAAGATGACGGCATCCGCTTCTTCCACCCCGGGGGCGAGCTCTCACCGGTCATCATCGAGACCGACGTGCATCCCGGCTTCATGACCGACTGGCAGCAACCGCTCGTCGTCGCCCTCGCGAAGGCGAAGGGCGTGTCGATCGTGCACGAGACCGTCTACGAGCAGCGTTTCGGCTTCGTCGATGCGCTGGTCGAGATGGGAGCGTCGATCGAGGTGCACAAGGAGTGCCTGGGCTCAGCGCCCTGCCGCTTCGGGCAGCGCAACTTCAAGCACTCCGCCGTCATCTCGGGGCCCACGAAGCTCACCGGCGCCGACATCGAGGTGCCCGACCTGCGCGGCGGATTCAGCCACCTCATCGCGGCGCTCACGGCAGACGGCCGCTCGACCGTGTCGAACGTCGGCATCATCGCACGAGGCTACGAGAACTTCATCACGAAGCTGGAGCTCCTCGGGGCGGACTTCGAACTCGAAGGATAATAGGGGAGTGCCTCACGACGACACACCCCCGAAGAGCTCGGTGAAGCCGCGTTCGGAGACCCGCCGACCGTCGTTCTTCTGGCTGCTCGCAGCCATCGCGCTCCCGCCCCTGAGCCTCGCGGTGCGCTACCGGTTCCATCACCGCGAGCGGATGCCGCAGTCGGGCGCATTCGTGCTCGCGCCGAACCACTACAGCGAGATCGATCCGCTCGTGATCGGTGCCGCCGTGTGGAAGCTCGGCAGGGCTCCGCGGTTCCTCGCCAAGGCCTCGCTCTTCAAGAACCCGATGCTCGGCTGGCTCCTCCGAACGTCGGGGCAGATCCCGGTCGAGCGTGCGGGCAGCCAGAGCCACCGTGCGCTCCGCGCCGCGGAGGAGCTGGTCGAGAAGGGCCGCATGGTCGTCGTCTACCCCGAAGGCTCGCTCACACGCGACCCCGACCTGTGGCCGATGCGCGGCAAGACGGGTGCCATGCGCATCGCGCTCGAGCGCGACATCCCCGTCATTCCTGCGGCGCACTGGGGCACTCAAGAGCTCATGCCGCGCTACGGCAGGAAGCTCCATCCCTTCCCCCGCAAGACGATCGACGTCATCGTCGGCGAACCGCTCGACCTGAGCGCCTACCGCGGCGGCCCGCTCGACCAGCGCACGCTGCTCGCCGCGACGGGCGAGCTCATGGACGCGATCGCCGAACTGCTCTCGGAGGTGCGCGGCGAACCGGCGCCGGCCGAACGCTGGGATCCGACGCAGCACGGTCAGAAGGAGACGGGTCGTCTTGAAGACTAGAGCTCCCGCCAGGAAGTCGGCAGGCAAGCGGGTCGCCGTGCTCGGCGCAGGCAGCTGGGGCACGACGTTCGCGAAGATCCTCGCCGACGGCGGCGCCGATGTCGTGCTGTGGGCCCGGCGCCCGGAACTCGCACGAGAGATCCAGGAGGCCAAGCGCAACAGCGACTACCTCCAGGGCGTGAACCTTCCGCTCGGCCTCAGGGCCACGAACCGTCTCGATCTCGCGCTCGCGGGCGCCGAGCAGGTCTTCATCTCGGTGCCGAGCCAATCGCTGCGCGAGAACCTCGCGCTCGTCGCGCCGCACCTGCACGCACAGGCATCCGTGGTCTCGCTCATGAAGGGCGTCGAGAAGTCGACCGGCATGCGCATGAGCGAGGTCATCGCCGAGGTGCTGCGCATCGACCCGGCGCAGATCGCGGTCATCTCGGGGCCGAACCTCGCGCTCGAGATCGCGAAGGAGCAGCCGACGGCCGCCGTCGTGTCGTCGGCGAGCCTCGAGACGGCGCAGGCCGTGGCATCCGTCGCCCGCAACCGCTACTTCCGCTCGTTCGTGAACACCGACGTGATCGGCACCGAGTTCGGCGGTGTGCTGAAGAACCTCATCGCCGTCGCGATCGGCATCGTCGACGGCGTCGGCTACGGCGAGAACACGAAGGCGTCGATCATCACGCGCGGCCTCGTCGAGATGACGGACTTCGCGGTCGCCTACGGCGCGCACCCCGAGACCCTCGCGGGTCTCGCCGGGCTCGGCGACCTCATCGCGACGAGCCAGTCGCCGCTCTCGCGCAACAACACCGCGGGCCGGCTGCTCGGCCAGGGCTACCACCTGAACGACGTCGTCCATCAGATGCAGCAGACCACCGAGGGGCTCGCATCGGTCGGGCCGATCCTCGAACTGGCGCGCGCGAAGGGCGTCGACATGCCCATCGTCGAACAGGTTCGGCAGGTGCTCGCGGGCACGCTCGACCCGAGAGACATCGCGCCGCACCTCACGACCGATGACGAGCCGCAGGGCGAAAGGACGATCGATGGACAAGCTCAGGGTGGTTCTGCTGTTCGGAGGGCGTTCCAGCGAGCATTCGATCAGCTGCGCCACGGCGGGCGGAGTGCTTCGGGCGATCGACCGTAGCCGATACGAGGTGATCCCCGTCGGGATCACCCGTGACGGCGCGTTCGTGCTCGAGTCCGACGATCCCGATCGCTTCGCCCTCGACCCGGCGCACCTGCCCGAGATCGTCGATGACGGCAGCCGGGTGCGCCTGCCGGAGAGCGCGTCGTCGAGAGAGCTCCGCGTGACGACGGCGTCCGCTGAAACAGGCGGCTCGGGCGAACGCTCGCTCGGCGACGTCGACGTCGTCTTCCCGATCCTGCACGGGCGGTTCGGCGAAGACGGCACGATCCAGGGGATGCTCGAACTCCTCGGCCTGCCGTACGTCGGCAACGGGGTGCTCGCCTCGTCGATCGGCATGGACAAGCACTTCACGAAGACCGTGCTCGAGGGCGCGGGCATCGCCGTGGCGCCGTGGGTGACGCTGACGCGCTCGGCACTCGACGAGGATCGTGAGTTGTGGGGGCGCCGCACGAGGGCGCTCGGACTCCCCGTGTTCGTCAAGCCCGCGCGGGCCGGATCCTCGGTCGGGGTCACGAAGGTGACCGACTGGTCCGAGCTCGATGCGGCGCTCGAGACCGCGTTCGCCGAAGACGACTCAGTGCTGGTCGAAGCGGCCGTGGTCGGCCGCGAGATCGAGTGCGGCGTGCTCGGCGGTGCCGGGGCACCCGTTCGCGTGAGCACCGCGGGGGAGGTCGTCGTCACCGGACGCGACTTCTACGATTTCGAGGCGAAGTACCTCGATGCGCCCGGGGTCGACCTGATCTGCCCGGCCGGGCTGGGTGACGGCGAGCTCTTCGAACTGCAGCGCATCGCGCGGCGGGCCTTCGAGGCGATCGGGTGCGAGGGGCTCGCTCGGGTCGACGTGTTCCTGACCGACGAGGGATTCGTCGTCAACGAGATCAACACGATGCCGGGCTTCACCCCGATCTCCATGTTCCCGACGTGCTGGCAGCAGTCAGGGCTCGCCTACCCCGAACTCATCGCCGAACTCATCGATGCGGGTCACGCGCGCGGCAGCCGTTAGCCGGCGTCGAGGTTCGTGCAGCCGCCTTCGGCCGGGATCACCGAGACCGCGGCGGCGAGTTCGGTGATGACGGTCGTGCCCGAGACGACGTCGTTGTCGACGAGCACCTCGACGGCGGGCGAGCGTCCGTACGTGGTGAACAGGTAGTCCGGGGCCTCGGACTCGTCGATGATCCAGTCGACGCCGTTGACGCTCACGCATCGCTCGGTCGTCGGGCCGGGGGCCTCGGCGCCGCAGCGCAGCACGACGGATGCCGGTTCGCCCCATGCACCCGTGCCCTGCGCGTTCGTCTCGCGCTGCTGCTGTTCGGCCTCCGTGTCCCTGGCGAGTGCGTCTGGGAGCCGCACGACGACGGCGGCGCACTCGGGGTCGCTCGCGAGCGGTGCGGTCTCGATGGGCACGGCCTGGCTGCAACCGGCGAACACGAGCACCGAGGCGAGTGCGACGGTCGCGGAGGTGAAGGGGCGGGCCCCCGTGCGAGGCCGGGCGGGGGCGGATGAATCGGACATCCTGATCAGGTTATCGCGAGCGGAGATCAGCCGGCGGTCGCTCCTGGCCGGCCGGCGTCGTCACCCATCGGCGGCACGCCGAACGGCGCAGCAGCGGCGTAGGCGGCGGCCGCCCGCAGCACGAGCGCGTCGGAGTGTCGCGGGCCGACCAGTTGCAGGCCGATCGGCATGCCGTCTCGGGTGAGTCCGCACGGCACGCTGATGGCCGGTTGCTGAGTCAGATTGAACGGGTAGGTGAACGGCGTCCACTCGGTCCAGCGAGTCAGCCCTCGACCGGCCGGTGTCTCCGCAGCGACCTCGAACGCCCCGATCGGCACGGTCGGGGTGATCAGCAGATCGTAGGTCTCGTGGAACGCACCCATCCGCCGACCGAGGTCGGCCCTCACCTGGTTGGCGGCGAGTACGTCCATCGCGCTCATCTGCCTGCCGGCGTCCGCGACATCGAGCAGGGCAGGGTCGACCTCCGACCAGCGCTCAGGGTCGTACCCGTCGAGCACCTTTGCCGCGCCGGCGAACCACAGTACGTGGTACGCCCCGCGCGGGTCATCGAATCCGGGGTCGACCTCGTCGATGCGCGCGCCGAGCCCGGCGAGAACGCGCGCTGCCTGCTCGACGGATGCCGCGACATCCGGATCGACCTCTGCGTAGCCGAAATCGCGACTGTAGCCGATTCGCAGTCCGTCGATTCCGTCGTTCAGCCGTGCCCGATACGACTCGGTCGGCGGCCGTAACGCCGACCAGTCCCGAGCGTCGAATCCGCACAGTACATCCATCATCAGTGCGGCGTCCTCGACCGTCCTGGTCATCGGTCCGGCGTGCGCGAGGGTTCCGAACGGACTCGACGGATAGAGCGGAATCGCCCCGTAGGTGGGCTTCATACCGACGATTCCCGAGAAGGCGGCGGGGATCCGCACGGACCCGCCGCCGTCCGTGCCGACCGACAACTGTCCCATCCCGAGCGCGACGGCGCTGGCTGATCCGCCACTCGACCCGCCGCTCGTTCGGGTCTCGTTCCATGCGTTCGTCGTGGCGCCGGTGAGCGGATTGTCAGTGACGCCCTTCCAGCCGAATTCGGGCGTCGTCGTCTTGCCGATCAGCACGGCTCCGGCCTCGCGGAGCCGCGCCACAGACGGGGCATCCTCATTCCAGTCCTGGTCGGGGTTCGACAACCGCGAGCCGCGGAGCGTCGGCCAGCCCTGCGTCAACAACAGGTCTTTGATGCTGGTCGGCACCCCATCGAGCGCGCCGGCCGGAGTGCCGCGATTCCACCGCGACTCGGAGTCACGCGCCTGCCGCAGTGCCTCTTCCTCATCGATCAGGCAGAACGCGTTGACCTCTGCGTCGAAGCGGGCGATGCGATCGAAGGCCGCTTCGGTGGCCTCGACCGGCGACACCGCCTTCGATCGGTAGGCGGCTACGAGGTCGGTCGCGGGCAGGTCTGCGAGATCATCCACGCCCTCAGTGTGAAGTCCACATGTTTGGATTGTCAACAATATGCATTGCTTGTCGTCGGGGCGGGCACGTAGAATGTCTAATTGTTGACAATCTGTTTCGGTGAGGAAACTCGATATGACCACTCTCAGCTCGACCGCGCAGCCCATCGGCGTCCACGAAGCCACCGCCCCGGAAGCCACGCTCAGCCCACTGCTGAAGCAAGCCACTCCCGTCGTGGTCGAGCGGGCACTCGGCAGTTGGATCTACGGCGCGGACGGAGCGGAGTACCTCGATTTCACCACGGGGATCGGTGTGACGAGCACCGGTCACTGCCACCCGCGTGTCGTGGCGGCCGCTCGGGAGCAGACCGGCCTGATCATCCACGCCCAATACACGACGGTGATGCACAAGCCGTTGCTCGTCCTCACCGAGAAGCTCGGTGAGGTGCTTCCCGAGGGTCTCGACAGCGTGTTCTACGCCAACTCGGGATCCGAAGCCGTCGAGGCCTCCATCCGCCTCGCGCGGATGGCCACCGGGCGGCCGAACATCATCGCGTTCCACGGCGGGTTCCACGGCCGTACCGTGGCCGCCGCGTCGCTCACGACGGCCGGCACCAAGTTCCGCGCCGGCTTCAGCCCGATCATGGGCGGCGTGCACATCGCGCCGTTCCCCCACGCCTTCCGCTACGGCTGGGATCTCGATACCGCGATCGACTTCGCGCTCACTGAGCTCGACTACCTGCTCCAGACGATCTCGAGTCCAGCTGACACTGCCGGATTCATCATCGAACCGGTGCTCGGCGACGGTGGGTACCTCCCGACGCCCCCGCGCTTCCTCGAAGGTCTCCGCGAGCGCGCGGATCGTCACGGCATCGTGTTGATCCTCGACGAGGTGCAGGCCGGCGTCGGGCGAACGGGTCGGTTCTGGGGGCACCAGCACAGCTCGATCGTCCCCGACGTGGTGATCACGGCGAAGGGGCTCGCGAGCGGGTTCCCGATTTCCGCGATCGCGGCGTCGACCGAGCTGATGTCGAAGGCATGGCCGGGTTCCCAGGGCGGAACGTACGGTGGCAACGCCGTGGCTGCTGCGGCGGCCGTGGCGACGTTGGACGTCGTCAGAGACGAGGGGCTGGTCGAGAACGCGAGGGAGCGGGGCGACCAATTACAGAAGGGACTGAAGGCGCTGACCGAGGCGAACCCGCTCGCGGGCGACGTTCGAGGTCTCGGCCTCATGCAGGCCGTCGAGTTCGTCAGCGAGACGGGAGCGCCGAACGCGGTGCTCGCAGGCGCGGTGCAGCAGGCGGCCATCGCCGAGAACCTGCTGCTGTTGACGTGCGGCGCCGCCGGCAATGTGGTCCGCGTCATCCCAGCCCTCACCGTCTCAGCCGACGAGATCGAGACCGGCCTCGGTCGATTCGGCGCCGCTCTGCGTGTTGCGCAACGGTCATGACGATCACCGCCGACGGCGGCCTGATCCGGCAGGTGGGGGCGCTCGGCATCGAACTCGACACGGCACCGCGCCGCGTGGCCGAGTACGCCTACGACGCCTCGAACTACCGCATCGAGCCACTCGGAGTCGCCTTCCCGCGCACCGCGTCCGAAGTCGCCGAGCTGCTGGCACTCTGTCACCGGCTTCGGGTGCCGGTCGTGAGCAGAGGCGGCGGCACGTCGATGGCCGGAGGCGCGATCGGCGCCGGCATCGTGCTCGACTTCTCGCGCCACATGAACGCCGTGCTGCGGGTCGATGCGGCAGCCGAAGAGGCCACCGCACAGCCGGGCATCGTGCTGACGACCCTGCAGCGGGAGGTGGCGCAGGCGACCGGCGACGCCATGACCTTCGCGCCTGACCCGTCCAGCAGATCCAGGGCCACCCTCGGCGGCGCCATCGCGAACGACGCGTGCGGCAACCACTCGGTGCGATACGGTCGCACCTCCGATCACGTCATTGCGCTCGACATCGTCACGGCAGACGGACTCATGCTCACCGCCACTCGCTCCGGTCTCGAGCCGACCATCGCCGGAGACCAACTCGCCGAACAGCGCGCCGCCGACCTGAACGACGAGCTGCGAGGCCTCGCCGCCGCCAACCTCAGTGCGTTCCGTCTCGAACTCGGGCGCATCCCGCGTCAGGTTTCGGGGTTCCACCTCGCTCACCTGCTGCCTGAGCACGACTTCGATGTGGTGCGAGCGCTGGTCGGCAGCGAGGGCACCTGTGCGGTCATCGTTGCGGCGACGGTGCGCCTCGTGCCGACGCCGGCCGCCGCGCTGCTGCTGACCCTCGGGTACGACGATGTCGTCGAAGCGGCCCGCGACGTCATGACCATCCTCGAGTTCTCTCCTGCAGCCGTCGAAGGCATCGACGAGGCCATCGTCGACACCATGCGGCACCTGCGCGGCGATGACTCCGTGCTGGGTCTGCCTGACGGCCGCGCCTGGCTGTATGTGGATCTCGACGGCGACGATCCCGCCGATGTCGCGGCCGAGGCCGGTGAACTGCTCGCGCGGCTCCGTGAGAACGGCAGGATGCGCGCCGGCCGGGTGGTCGAGGACCTCGTCGAGCGGGCATCGCTCTGGCGGGTGCGTGAAGACGGCGCCGGGCTCTCCGCGCGGCTGCACACCGGCGGCGAGTCGTGGCCAGGCTGGGAGGACTCCGCCGTGGCGCCCGAGCACCTGGCCGCATATCTGTCCGAATTCCGCGAGCTGCTCGAGCGATTCGAGCTGCACGGCGTGATGTACGGCCACTTCGGCGCGGGCTGCATGCACGTGCGCATCACCTTCGACCTACGCACCGACGCAGGGCGTGCGGTGATGGAGGCGTTCTGCTTGGCTGCCGCCGAACTCGTGGTCGAGCACGGCGGGTCGCTCTCGGGCGAGCACGGCGACGGCAGATCACGGAGTGAACTGCTGTCGGTCATGTACTCGCCGGCGATGCTCGAGGCCTTCGCCGCCTTCAAGTCCGCCTGGGATCCGGCCGGCATTCTGAATCCCGGCATTCTGGTCGATGCCGACGCACTCGCCGACAATCTCGCGCTCGACGGCGTTCCCGAGCGCGAATGGCGAACGAGCTTCGACCTGACCCCGCACACCGCGTCGCCGCATCAACGGGCGGTGGACCCGTTCGTGCATGCCGTGCAGGGCTGCGTCGGCATCGGTCGCTGCCGGTCGGAGGTCGGCGGCGTCATGTGCCCGAGTTACCGGGCGACCGGCGACGAGAAGGACTCGACCAGGGGCAGGTCGCGAGTCCTGCAGGAGATGGTACGTGGCGCGCGCAGCGTCGAGATGGGATGGCGGTCGGAAGATGTGCGCGAGGCCCTCGATCTCTGCCTGTCGTGCAAGGCGTGCTCGACCGATTGCCCGGTCGGCGTCGACATGGCCAGCTACAAGTCGGAGTTCTTCGATCATTACTACGAGCGGCGATTGCGCCCCCGCTCTCACTACTCGCTCGGGTGGTTGCCGGTCTGGTTGCGGTTCACGCCGCACGTGGCGCCGCTCTTGAACGTCATTCTCGCCTCGCCGCTCGGCAAGGTGGTCGCTGCGCTGGGCGGGCTGACCACCAAGCGCAGCCTGCCCCGCTTCGCCGGCGCGCGGCAGCTCCGGCGCGCGCTCGACCGCACGCAACACGTGGCCGACCCCGAGATCGTGCTCGTCATCGACAGCTTCACGAAGGGGTTCCGGCCAGAGGTGGCCGGAGCCGCCCGACGGGTGCTGAACAGCAGCGGCAACACGGTCGAGTGCAACGCCGAGGTGTGCTGCGGCCTCACGATGATCTCCACCGGCCAACTCGACGCAGCCAAGCAGCGATTGGCGAAGGCAGCGCAGGCCCTCGACGACGACACCGACCGACCCATCGTGGTGATCGAGCCGAGCTGCGCCGCGGCCTTCCGCAAAGACCTTCCCGAGCTGGTGCACACCGACGCCGCCCGTCGCGTCGCTCGTCGCATCCGCAGCTTCGCCGGCATGATGGCCGAGCTCGTCGAAGCGGGATGGCAGCCCGACTGGCGTGACGGCCGGGCCCCGAAGGAGGTGACAGTGCAGACCCACTGCCACGAGTACGCGGTGTTCGGGGCGAAGAGTCAGGTCACGGCGCTGCACGCGATCGGTGTGGAGAGCGTTCGAGAAGCGACCGGATGCTGCGGGGTTGCCGGCAACTTCGGATTCGAGCCGGAGCACTTCGACATCAGCATGCAGATCGCCGAACAGGCGCTCATCCCCGCACTGCGCCGAACCGCCGCCGAGACGCCGGTGCTCGCCGACGGATTCAGCTGCCAGATGCAGCTCATGCAGGTTGCGAAAGAGCAAACCGGCATGCACCTCGCGGAACTCGTCGATGCCGGCACGATGCCCACCACGGCGGCGCCTTCGGCACCGTCGACCCCACCATCACGACCCCCCTTCGACAAAGGACGATCATGACCCTGTTGACAGCTCCGACCGACGCCCGCTCGGTCATCGATGCCCTGCACACCGGCCTCTTCCTGAACGGTGAGTGGGTCGACGCCGAGCACGGCAAGACCTTCTCCGTCGAGAATCCGGCGACGGGAGAAGTGCTCACCCGGGTCGCCGACGGTTCGGTTGCCGATGCCGGTCGGGCGATTCAGGCGGCCGGCGATGCCCAAGCCGATTGGGCGAGGACGGCGCCACGCGCCCGGAGTGAGATCCTGCGGCGGGCATACGAACTCATCATCGAACGCAGCGAGGAGCTCGCGGCCATCATGACCGCCGAAATGGGTAAGCCTCTCGCGGAGGCCCGCGGCGAGGTGGCGTACGGCGCCGAGTTCTTCCGCTGGTTCTCAGAAGAGGCGGTGCGGATCAACGGCGACTACACGACCACCGGCGACGGCAGGAATCGCATCCTGGTCTCACGCGTTCCCGTCGGACCCTGCGTGCTCGTCACGCCGTGGAACTTCCCGTTGGCCATGGGTACTCGCAAGATCGGGCCGGCCGTCGCCGCGGGATGCACGATGGTGTTCAAGCCCGCGGCGCAGACGCCGCTGACCTCGCTCGCACTCGTGCAGATCCTGCTGGAGGCCGGCCTGCCGGCGGGGGTGCTGAACGTGGTGACGACGTCGAACTCATCCTCCGTGGTCAGCACCTGGATGAGCAGCGGCATCGCTCGCAAGGTGAGCTTCACCGGATCGACCGAGGTGGGGAAGATCCTGCTCAGGCAGGCGGCCGAGAATGTGATGCGGTCGTCGATGGAGCTCGGCGGCAACGCCCCGTTCATCGTCTGCGCGGATGCGGACGTCGATCGCGCTGTGGACGGGGCGATGACGGCCAAGCTGCGCAACATGGGGGAGGCGTGCACGGCGGCGAACCGCTTTCTGGTGCATCGATCGGTCGCCGCAGAGTTCACCGAGAAGCTTGCGAAGCGGATGGCGGTGCTCCGTGTAGGTGATGGCAGCGAACCCGGCACGGACATCGGTCCGCTCGTCGACCAGGCCGGGCTCGACAAGGTGCAGTCGTTCGTCGACGACGCGGTCGAACGTGGCGCGTCGGTCGCCATCGGCGGCAGTCGCCCCGACAGGCCCGGCTACTTCTACCCGCCGACCGTGCTTGCCGACGTCAGCGCCGACGCTGCGCTGATGACGGCGGAGATCTTCGGCCCGGTTGCTCCGGTCATCCCGTTCGATGACGAGGCCGATGCCGTTCGCATCGCCAACGACACCGAGTGGGGGCTTGTCGGTTACCTCTTCACCCAGGACATCGACCGCGCCCTTCGCCTCAGCGACGAACTCGAGGTGGGCATGGTCGGCTTGAATTCCGGCCTTGTCTCGAACCCGGCGGCGCCGTTCGGCGGCATCAAGCAGTCCGGGCTCGGTCGGGAGGGCGGTAGGTCCGGCATCGACGAGTTCCTCGAACAGAAGTACGTGGCGATTCCGCGCTCGCGAACCTGAACCACGCTCAGGAATCTGAAACACTGATGTCGATCCAAGGAGGACATGATGGCGGGTGAAGTAGGACTGTCGGCTCTTGAGGGGCGACCGACCTCTGTCTTGATCGCAGACCAGTTGCGCGAACGAATCATCGATGGCTCGTTCCGGCCCGGCGAGCAGATTCGGGAGTCGGTGCTCGTCGATCAGCTGCAGGTCTCACGTGGTCCGGTGCGGGAGGCGCTGCAGCGGCTGAGCCAAGAGGGCCTGCTGGTCAGCCACCGCAACCGTGGCGTGTTCGTGCTCGACCTGAGTGTGACCGATGTCGCTGAGATCTACGCCGCTCGAGAAGCGATCGAGCTCGCCGCTGCCCGGGGCATCCTCGCCCAGGAGCCGAGTGCAGTGGCAGCGGTGGCCCGACCGCTCAAGAAGATCATCGGACGCATGGTACCGCTGGTCGAAGCGAGCGACTGGCGGCGACTGGCCGAACTCGATCTCGGCTTTCACCTGACCTTCGTCAAGGGGGCGAAGAACTCGCGCCTGTCGCGGATCTATTCGACGCTCGCGGCAGAATCCCGCATCTGCATCGTCAACCTCGAAGGGTCGTACCCGCATGCGCATGACCTCGTCGAAGAGCACCGACAGCTCGTAGACCTGCTCGTCGCAGGAGACGGGCCGCGATTGCGCAAGGCGATCCGAGCCCACATGCGGTCGGCGGTCTCGGACCTGACCAAGTCGATGCTGGCCGATCAACCGAGTAGTGCATAGCTCTCGGTCGTCCCGGACGACGTCGGCGCTTGCGTGCCGGAAACGAGCCGCGATACGCTAATTGTCAACAATCTACAATGACGTAGCCGAGAGGACCGGATCCAGTGAGCATCTCCGAAAGGGAATACCGCGAGCGCCTCGCGCGAGTGCGCGCACGAATGGACAGCCGCGGACTCGACGCCCTGATCGTCTCCGATCCCGCCAATCTCTACTACCTGACCGGGTACAACGCGTGGTCGTTCTATACGCCGCAGTTCCTGTTCGTGCCCGCCACCGGAACGATGCTGCTCTTCACGCGAGCGATGGATGCCAATGGTGCGATCAGAACCGCGGTGTTGCCTCGCGACGTGATCTTCGGCTACCCAGAGGAACTCGTGCACCGGGCGAGCGTGCACCCCTTCGGCTGGGTGGGCGGGAAGCTTCGTGAACTGGGTGCCGTCGCCGAGCTCGGCACGGGCGCCCAGATCGGGCTCGAGCTCGACTCGCACTTCTTCTCACCGAAGGCGTACCTCGCGCTCATCGGCGGACTGCCCGAGTGGGATTTCGTCGACAGTCACGAGCTCGTCAACTGGGTGCGGCTGGTCAAGTCCCCGGCAGAGATCGACCTGATGCGCGCGGCCGCACAGGTGTCGACCGCAGCGATGCGCACCGCAATCGACATGATCCGAGTCGGGGTTCGCCAGTGCGACGCGGCCGCTGCGATCAGCCGGGCGCAGATCGCAGGCACCGAGGAGTTCGGCGGGGACTATCCCGCGATCGTGCCGATGATGCCGACCGGCGAGGCCGCCGACACCCCCCATCTGACGTGGAGCGAGGAACGCTTCGTCGCCGATGAAGGCGTCATCGTCGAACTCGCCGGCGCGTACCGGCGCTACCACGTTCCGCTGGCCAGGACCATCATGCCTGGCAGGCCGTCCGCGCAACTGCTCAGGGTGGCAGGGGCGGCGGGCGAGGGGATCGCGGCCGTGCTCGACGCAGTCGAGCCCGGAGCCCCGGCTCGCGAGCTCTCCGTCGCGTGGGACGCGGTGCTGGCCCGATACGAACTGAGCAAGCCATCGCGCATCGGGTATTCGATCGGGATCGGCTATCCGCCCGATTGGGGGGAGCGCACTGTCAGCCTGCGCAACGAAGACGACACCGTATTGGAGGAGAACATGACCTTCCACCTGATCTGCGGCATGTGGATGGACGGCTACGGATACGAGGTTTCCGAGTCATTCCGAGTCTCGGCCGATGGGGCCGAGACATTCACCGACCTGCCACGTGACCTGATCAGCGTCGGGAGCACAGCATGACCGCGACGCTCCTGCCCTACGCCGCCCGTGTTTCCAGGCTGACCGGCTCGGTGATCGATTCGAGCACGGCATTGCTCGCCTCCCAGCCGCATGACATCGTGCGCTTCGCCATGGGCTCCCCGGCAGACGAGGCCGTTCCTCTGGAGATCTTCAGATCGATCTCGGCGTCGACACTCGACCACAGCAGCTATACGTACGGAGCCACACAGGGGGAGCCCGAGCTGTTGGAAGCGCTCGTGGACTATCTGGGGGGCACATCCGAGCCGACCACCCACGAGCGCGTCACGATCACGTCCGGCGGAATGCAGGGCCTCGATCTGGCCTGCAAGATCTTCGTCGACCCCGACGATCTCGTCATCGTGGAGAGTCCCACCTACACCAACGGCAGTGCGACCGCTGCGAGTTACCGCGCCAAGCTGCTCGAAGCCCCAACGGATGAGAACGGCCTGATCGTCGAAGCGCTGCCGGAGCTCGTCGAGCGGGCCGGCCGAACACCGAAGGCGATCTACGTCATCCCGAACTTCCAGAACCCATCCGGTACGACACTCTCAGCGCCGCGGCGAGAACTCCTGCTCGACCTCGCACACCGCTGGAACAGCGTCATCATCGATGACGACCCCTACGGCCTGCTGCGGTTCGCCGGCGATGACCTGCCGAGCTTTCAGAGCCTCAGTCCGTCGGACCCGCTGCTGTTCTCGGTGCGCACCTTCTCGAAGATCCTGGCCCCGGGGCTGCGGGTCGGCTGGGTCGACACCGACCCGTCCATCCGCCGGCTCGTGATCAACGCCAAGCAATCGATGGACACGTGCGCCAACGTGCCCTCCCAGCAGCTGGTCTCCGAGTTCATCCGGCGCGGCGGTCTCAGCGATCACCTCACGGCTATCAAAGCCCTCTACCGGGAACGGAAGGGCGTGATGACCGAGAGCCTCCGGCGCAACCTCGGAGACCGGATCGCGATGACCGACCCTGAAGGCGGATTCTTCCTCTGGGTCTCGCTGCGCGGTGAGGATGCCGCGACCTCGACGACGGCCCTGTTCGACATCGCGCTCGCCGAAGGTGTCGCGTTCATCCCCGGGCCGGCGCTGTCGGCGAGCGGGAAGTTCGACGACTCCCTGCGGTTGTGCTTCGCCACGTCCGATCCCGAGCGCATCGAAGAGGGCGTGCAGCGCCTGGCTCGGGCGCTCGACATCGCGCGATCGCTGCGGTGAGCGCCGTGCTGAGCCTCCCCGCCGAGGCGGAACGACGAGTTGTCGACAACCTCGATGTCGAGGCGCTGCAGCAGCTCGCCGCCGATCTGGTGGCCGCCGGGGGCGAGAACCCCGGTTCCACCGAAGCCGCGACCGTAGCTGTGCTTCGCGCTGCCTGCGAACAGCACGGCTTCACCGTTGAGGTGACCGATGTCGCGCCCGGCCGTGCGAATCTCACGGCGACCCTCGCGGGAGGCTCCGGCCCCGGCCTGCTCTTTCTCGGTCATTCCGATGTGGTCCCGGCCGGCGACGGCTGGCGCACCGACCCGTTCGAACCCGTGGTCCGTGACGGGCGCCTCTTCGGTCGAGGCTCTGCGGACATGAAGGGCGGTCTGGCCTCGGTCGTGCTGGCGATGTCGGCGATCAACCGCAGCGACGTCGCCCTGCGCGGCCCGGTCCAGCTCGTCTGCACCGTCGATGAGGAAGACCTCGGTTTCGGCATCCGTGCCTACGCGCCCACAGCGCCCCGCGGCGTGTTCGCGGCCTGCGTGGTGGCCGAGCCCACCGACCTCAACACGGTGGTCGGATGCCGCGGCGACAGTTATCTGACGCTCGCGGTGAGCGGCGCGGCCGCCCACTCCGGTCGCCCCGACGACGGACGGAATGCCATTGCCGCCGCTGCTCGCGTGCTCGAGCTGGTCAGGGCGGATCACGACGCACTCAGACTCGCGCCCGACCCCCTTCTCGGCACCGGCACATGGAGCATCGGCACGATCACCGGTGGCACCGGCACCTCGATCGTCGCGGCAGAGTGCACCGTCACGCTCGACCGGCGCCTCATGCCGGATGAGGACGCCGACCTGATCGCCGACCGGCTGCGGGCGCAGATCGGCGCGACCGGCCTCGAAGACGACGGCTTCGTGATCGACCTCGCCATCGAGATGGAGATGCCGGGATTCAGGACGGATGCCGAGCATCCACTCGTCGTCGAAGCCGTCGGCGCGATTGCGGATGCCGGTGGCCGCAGCGAGATCACCGGTTGGACGGCCGCCTGCGACGGCGGCTTCATCGCCAGAGATGTCGGCGTGCCCTGCATCGTGCTCGGCCCGGGCGGGTTGAACGACCAGGCGCACCAGGCCAACGAATCGGTCGGACTCGACGAGTTGCGCGTCGCCGCGCTCGCCTACGCACTCCTCGCACTGCGAATGGTGGGGGAGCGGTGAGCGCCGAACGGCCGGTGCTGGTCGTCCTGTACCGGGATGATCTTCCCGATGTCATGCCTCGCCTCGAGGAACTCGCCGAGGTCCGTTGCACGAAGGCCGACGGGCTCGCCGAAGCGATCAGCGGCGCAGAGATCCTGCTGCTCTGGGACTTCTTCTCCTCGGCGGTCGAAGAGGTATGGGAGCATGCCGACGCCCTGAAGTGGATCCACGTGGCCGCCGCAGGAGTCGACAAGCTGCTCTTCGACGGGCTCGCCGGGTCCGATGTGATCGTGACCAATTCACGCGGAATCTTCGATCGACCGATCGCCGAGTTCGTGCTCGCGAGTATCCTCGCGATGGCCAAGGACATCCCCGGGTCTCTCCGTCGACAGCAGGATGCCCGCTGGGAGCATCGCGAGACGGAACGCATCGACGACGCGAGGGTGCTCATCGTCGGCACAGGATCGATCGGACGCGAGACGGCGCGACTCCTGAGGGCGGTGGGCATGCTCGTCGAAGGCGTCGGACGCACCCGTCGCTCGGGCGATCCCGACTTCGGCACGGTCCATTCCTCCGACCGACTGGTTTCCGTCGTCCACGACAGCGACTACGTCGTGCTGATCGCGCCGCTCACGGAGAGCACCAGGGGAATGGTCGATGCCGACGTGCTCAGCGCCATGAAACCGACCGCCCGGCTCGTCAATGTCGGACGAGGTGAACTCGTCGACGACGATGCTCTGGAGGTCGCGCTCCGCACGCATGCGATCGCCGGCGCTTGTCTCGATGTCTTCAGCGTTGAGCCGCTCCCCGCCACCAGCCCGCTCTGGGGGCTCGAGAACGCCATGATCTCCTCGCACTTGAGCGGCGATGCAGTGGGCTGGCTTCACCGGCTCTCCGCGCTGTTCGCGGCGAATCTCGATCGATACGTGCATGGGGCGGAGTTGGAGAACGTGGTCGACAAGAAGCTCGGATTCGTTCCCTCCCGACGTGACTAACGGAACAGTTCGCCGAGATTCTCCAGGCGCGGCGGATGCCCCGCGATCCTGAGCCCCTCCCAAACCGTGACCTGGTTCGCCGTCAGCACGATCTTGCCCGCAGCGACCTCCAGGTCGTCGATCCACCGCAACGAATGCATGGCGGTGTCGGGGATGAGGATCGCGTCGGCTCCGGGGTGGTCGGCCGCCGATGCCATTGCGATCACGTCGTCTTTGCCGAGCAGTCCGACTTCGCCGGCCGTTGCGATACCGCTGCTGCGGAACGAGACGACATCCACACCGGAATCGGCGAGAAATCGGGTGAAGTGCCGGGCCAGGTCATCGGGGTAGCTCGCCGCAACGGCCACCCGACCGACTCCCAACGATCTGCACGCTTCGGCGAATGCGATCGACGTCGAAGAGACCGGCACGCCCACCGCGGTGCTCACCTCGTTCGCCTGATCGTGCGCACCGCGCCAGCCGTATACGAAGCTGCCCGACGTGCACGCCCACATCACCGATTCCGGCTCATGCACGGCAAGTCGGCGCGCACCGTCGAGCAGGTTCTCCGAACCTCCGACCGCGATGAGTTCATCGACGAGGTGGGCGACATCACCGCCGGCAGTTCGCACGAGGGGCAATCGCAGCGCCTCCGGCGCGACGTGCTCGAGATACTCGAAGTCGTCGTCGGCGCCGAGGCCGGGGTAGAGCAGGCCGACGATGGGGGCTCGCGATTGATCTGTCACTGCTCCTCGATCCGTTCCGAAATCGTCATCGAATTGTAGCCGAAGATTGTTGACAATCCTACATGAAGACAATACATTCCTACCTGAAGCACCGAGCGCTCCACCGCGGTGTCCGCTCCGGCGGGCGCCCCCACACGGCCCAGAGCCGGGCCTCGACGATCGGAATCAACGATGAACCGAATCACCACACGACGCACCACCGTTCTGCGCACGATCGGAGCGACCGCGGCCGGACTGCTCCTCGCCGGCGGCCTTGCCGCCTGCTCCACCGTCACACCGGGCGGGGGCGGAGAGAGCGGCTCCGAGACCGTCAACACCCTCGACCGGGGCATGGAGCAGGGATACCTGCGCGTCGGCATCGCGAACGAACCGCCGTACACCCAGGTCAACGCCGACGGGTCGGTGCACGGCGCGGCGCCCGACGTGCTCCGAGCGGTTCTGCAGACCATGGGCGTGGAGGAGATCCAAGGCGTCGTCACGCCGTACGAAGCGATGATCCCCGGTCTCAACGCAGACCGGTGGGACGTGATCGCGGCCGGGCTGTTCATGAAGCAATCACGGTGCGAAGCAGTTGCGTACTCCGAGCCCGTCATCGTCTCGACGGAGTCCTTCGGCGTCCCCGCGGGCAACCCGAAGGACATCACGACCATCGCAGACATCTCCGCGAACACCGAACTCAAGATCGCGGTGCTCACCGGCGGGTTCGAGGAAGGCATCCTGAAGACCGCGAGCATCCCGGAGGGCCAGATCGTGCTGGTCAAAGACTCGCGAAGTGGCATGGAGGCCGTGACCGCCAACCGGGCCGACGCCTTCCTGCTTCCCACACTGTCGCTGAACGCGTTGGTCGAGCAGGACCCGAGCATCGAGGTGACCGAACCGATCGAAGACGCTCCGCGCACCGGCTCGGGCGCTGCATTCCGCAAGGAAGACACCGAGTTGCTCGAGGCCTACAACACGGCACTGGCCGAGTTCAAGAAGACGCCCGAATTCGCGAAGATCCTGACCGACTGGGGTTTCGATCCGACAGTGGTCGAGGGCGTCACCACCGAGGAACTCTGCAAGACGGAGGGCTGATCCGCCACCACCCTCATCACGCACCGGGGCACGGTGCGCCCGAAGCGCCGTGCCCCGCTCGTGGACCCAGTGAAAGGCTGGTAATGGATTGCTCTCCGTCCTTGATTTCGCCCCCCTCCTGCTGCAGGGACTGCTCGTCACCATTCTGGTCACTGTGCTCGGAGCGCTGCTGACCGTCGTCGTGGCGTTCACCGCCGGGTTGAGCGGGCTGTCGAAGCACTGGTTCCTGCGGTGGCCCTCTTCGATCTTCGTCGAGTTCTTTCGTGGCTCGGGACTGCTCGTGCAGATGTTCTGGTTCTTCTACGCGTTGCCGTTCCTCGGCATCCAACTCGCCCCGTTGCTCGCCGGCGTACTGGCCCTCGGGCTGAACGAGGGCGCCTACGCTGCCGAGGTCGTTCGCGGCACGATCAGGTCGCGCGCGAAAGGCCAGACCGAGGCTGCGATCGCGCTCGGCATGAGCCCGTCGCTCCGGATGCGTCGCATCCTCATCCCGCAATCGATCCCGGCCATGCTTCCGGCATTCGGAAACGTCATGGTCGACCTGCTGAAGAACACTTCGCTGGTCTCGCTCGTCACCGTCGCCGACCTCACCTGGCGCGCGTTCAACGCACGAACGGTGACCGGTCAGACCGTGACGCTCTTCCTGACGATCCTGGTGCTGTACTACATCATGTCGCTCCTGATCGGCTGGCTCACGAGATGGCTCGAGCGGCGCTTCGCCCTCGACCGCAAGTCGCTCGCGAAGGCCAAGCCGTTGAAGAGCCTGGTGGGAGGGATCTCCTCGTGAACATATGGGACAACGCCTTCGCGATCGAGATCATCCCGATCCTGCTGCAGGGTCTCTGGCTGACGGTTCAGATCACCTTCTTCTCCTTCCTGATCAGTCTCGTCGTCGGTCTGCTCGTCGCCATCATCCGATTCTTGAGAATCCCGGTGGTCTCACACATCTTCGACTTCTACGTCTCCTTCATCCGCGGCACCCCACTCCTGGTGCAGGCCTACGTCGCGTACTTCGTGCTCCCGCAGGTGGGGCTGACCTTCGAGGTGCTGGCCACGGGCATCGTGGTACTCGGCCTGAACTACAGCGCCTACACGGCCGAGGTCTACCGGGCGGGCATCGAGCAGCTTCCCAAGGGGCAGTGGGAGGCGGCGCGTGCCTTGAGCCTTCCGCCGCTGCGCACCTGGTTCAGGATCGTCGTCCCACAGGCAGTGCGGCCGATCATTCCAGTGCTCGGCAACTACCTGATCATGATGTTCAAAGACTCGGCGATCCTCTCCTCCATCACGATCATCGAACTGATGGGCACCGCCCTGCAGATCGGCAGCAACTTCTATCGATATCTCGAACCCATCACGATTGCGGGCCTGATGTACCTCATCATCAGCTTCCCGTGTTCGCTACTGATCAGACGACTGGAGCATCGTTTTGTCCCCACACACTGAGACACTCAGAGCCCTGAATTCCGAAGACGGCACTCGAGACGTCGAGATCTCGTTCGACGGCGTGAGCAAGGCCTGGGGTGAGAACCAAGTGCTGCGCGGCCTCGACTTCGACGTGCGTGCGGGCGAGAAGGTCTCCATCATCGGACCGTCCGGGTCGGGCAAGACGACCATCCTGCGCATTCTGATGACCCTCGAGACTCCCGACGTGGGGGTCGTCTGCGTCGGCGGCGACGTGCTCTGGGATGCGAAACCCGGTGTCAAGAACAAGGAGACCAGGCAGACGATCGCGACCCGCCGCAAGGTGGGCATGGTATTCCAGCAGTTCAACCTCTTTCCGCACATGACCGTGCTCGAGAACGTCATCGAAGCCCCGATCCACGTGCTGGGACTCTCGAAGGCGGATGCGACGGAGCGGGCGACCGACCTGCTCGAGCTCGTCGGCCTGCAAGACCACATGAGGCACACACCGCCCGAACTGTCGGGCGGTCAGCAGCAGCGTGTGGCAATCGCCAGAGCGCTCGCGATGCGGCCGAGGGTGATGCTCTTCGACGAACCGACCTCTGCGCTCGACCCCGAACTCATCGGTGAGGTGCTGAACGTCATCAGACGTCTCGCCACCACCACTGACATGACCATGCTCATGGTCACCCACGAGATGCGGTTCGCGCAGGAGATCTCCGACCGCGTGGTGATGTTCGACAAGGGCGTCGTCGTCGAACAGGGGCCACCCGAGCAGTTGTTCAAGAACCCGCAGCACGAGCGCACGCAGCGGTTCCTGAAGGCGGTCAACCCCTATTGATCAGGTGCCACCCGGGTTGATCAGGTGCTGCCCCGGCCCGACCGCGGCGAGGCCGCACTGCGTCAGGACCGCCCACATCGTGGCCTGATTCGCGCTGATGATCGGCTTGCCGAGTTCGTGTTCGAGGGGGGTGATCAGATCGTACGTCGGCAGGTTCGTGCATGAGACGACGATCGCCTCCGCCGCGTCGGAGTTCGCCTCCCTGATCAGGTCGGCGGTACGTGCGTAGGGCACCGTCCACATCCGCGAGTCCAGGTCGAGCTGACGGATGCCGGTCACGGCGACTCCTGCCTCGACCAGGAAGCTCTCCAGCCGGGCCGTGATCGTCGCGTCGTACGGAGTTGCGACGGCGACGCGGCGGATTCGGAGGTGTCCGAGCGCGGCAAGGATCGCGCCCGACGCCGTGATGCCCGGCGCGCCGCCGGCCTCGCTGAGCGCAGCGGCAGCCGCTCGCTCTCCCGCGCGCCCATGCACGAAGCTGCCCGAGGTGCAGGCGAAGGCATAGGCCACCGGCTCGATGGCCTTGAGCTGTTCGGTCGCGCACCTGATACCCGTGATGTCGCCGAGCAGCTCGACCATCTCGAGGGAGACGGCGAGCGGGAGATACGACGTCCTGGCGAAGAACAGGGCAGCCTCGTCGGGCACCCAACGCCAGAGTTCGGCGTCGAGAGCCATGTCGTGCGGGGCGACCACGCCGATCGGCACGCGTCGGGGTGGGCCGGTCGGAATGTCGCCGCGACCCATCGTGCTGCCCATGTTCCCACTCCTGAGGCCGGCGCTGATTGTTGACAATCCTACGTTTCCGAACATACTCTCTGGGGGACAGGATCACCAAGAGCGGAAGGCATTCCATGGCTCGCCACATCACGGTCACGCTCGAATCCCGGGGCGTCAGTGCGCTCGCCTGTCTCCTCGACGAGGAGGCTCCGCGCACCGCGTCCGCCGTCTGGAACGCGTTGCCGCTGTCTTCGCCCGTCTTCCACGGCAAGTACGCGCGCAACGAGATCTACCATCTCGTTCCGGCGTTCGCAGAGACCGAGCCCGGACGCGAGAACTCGACGGTCACGCCGATTCCCGGCGACCTGTGCTACTTCCAGTTCGACGCTGATGTGCTGGCGACACCGTCGCACGCCTACGGCGGCGGCGAAGTCCCGACCGAGAAGCACGGCATCATCGACCTCGCACTGTTCTACGGCCGAAACAACCTGTTGATCAACGGAGATCAGGGTTGGGTCCCCGGCAACGTCTTCGGAACGGTCGTCGAGGGGCTCGACGAGATGGCGGTGGCCTGCCAGGACATCTGGATGGGCGGCGCGCGCGGGGAATCCCTCACGTTCGCACGTTCCGACCGAACCTGACCGCTGCGGCCTCCAGAAACGCCGGCCCGGATGTCGAGCGGGGCGTGCAATCGCGGCGCGTGACTGTAATGATTGCTTACCAACGCAGGCGGAGCTCGCCCCCTCCACCCCCTCGACGAGCACCGCGGCCGACCCGAGCGCCGATCGAGAGTGCTCACCGCCGAGCAATGGAGCACGATGAGCCGACGAAGCGAACGTGAGGAGAGCCGGAAACGCCGTCGCCGGACGAGCAGGATCGTTGCCGCGACGGTCGCAGTGGTGGCGCTCGTCGGCGGGGTCGGCGCCGTCGGCACCGCCTGGGCGACGGGCGGCCTCGGCGAATGGATGGACCCGACCGCCGAGTGCGTGGAGCCCATCGAGCTGACGGTGCTCACCGACCGGGCGATCGCGGCCACGGTACAGGCCGTCGCCGCGGAGTACGACGCGAGCGAGACGGCGTGCTCGCACACCGAGGTGGTCGCGCAGGAGTCCGCGGACACGGCGGCGGTGCTCGCCTCGGGCAACGCCACCGACGTCGACGCATGGATTCCCGACTCCCCGGTCTGGCTCGTGCGCATGGCGAGCATGGCGCGCTCACTCGGACGCCCCGTGCCCGACATCGCGCTCGAGCGGTCGATCGCGACCAGCCCGATCGTCTTCGCGGTGCCCGTCAGCCGGGCCGAGGAGTTCGCGGGCCGGGATCTGAGCTGGAAGGGGCTGCTCACCGACGAGTTCGCGGCGATCCTGCCAGACCCCGAAGCGTCCTCGGCAAGCCTGAACGCGCTCCAGTCGCTCGAGAGCCGGGTCGACATCGCGCAGCCGCGCCAGTTCCAGAACGCGATGATCCGGCTGAACGCCGAGGTGCCCGCGAACGCCGATGCCGCCTTCGCCGCCCTCAGCGTGAGCGATCCGGGAACCGTGGCGATCGCGAGCGAGCAGCAGGTCGCCCTGCACAATCGCAAGACCGGCGCCGACCCGCTGCTCGCCCTCTACCCGAGCGACGGGAGCCTCGCCCTCAGCTACCCGTTCCTGCGCCTGCTCGACGAGAGCGAGCTCGCCAAGAACCTGCCGGGCGCCGACGAGCAGGCGGGCGACGCCGACCCCGAGTCGGCCGAACTCGCTCGCCGCGCTCGCGAACTCGGTGCGCTGAAGATCGCGCTCTGGGAGGCGACCGCCCGCTTCGCGGGCGACGGTTTCCGCGACGGGCTCGGCGGCGGCGAACTCGAACAGGACGGCGTGGTCGAGGACCCCGTCGAGGTCAGTTCGGCGGCGGCATCCGCTCAGGTGGCGATTCTGCGCACGTGGGGCGTCGTGAGCGTGCGCTCGCGCATCCTGACCGTGATCGACCTGTCGGGGTCGATGGAGGAGCCGACCGTGTCGGGGCAGCGGCGCATCGACGTGCTGCAGCAGGCGGCCGCCGCGACGCTCTCGCAGTTCTCGGGGCAGGTCGACCTCGGTGTGTGGGGCTTCTCGACGCTGCGTGCGGGAGCCCAGGACTGGGAGTCGCTCGCGCCGATCGACCAGCTCTCGAGCGACGCGCATCGCCAGCTGCTGAACGAGGTCATCGCCTCGCTGCCCACGCGGCTCGGCGGTGCGACGGGGCTCTACGACACGACGCTCGCGGCGGTGCAGAGCGTGCTCGAGAGCTACGACCCTGCGAAGGTCAACTCGGTGCTGCTCCTCACCGACGGCCGCAACGAAGACGAGAACGGCATCTCCGGAGAGCAGCTCCTCGCCGAACTCGCCGCGCTGCAGGATCCGGAGCGGCCCGTGCCGGTGACGCTCGTCGGCATCGGCCCCGACACCGATCTCGAGTCCATGCGGCGGATCGCCGAGGCGACCGGTGGCGCGGCCTACTCGGCGGCACGCCCCGAGGACCTCACCGTGGTGTTGAACGATGCGCTCTCGCAACGGGCCTGCCGGCCGAACTGCTGAGGGCGCGCACGCTAGCGTGAGGAGCATGCACGAGGCCCAGAGAGCAGATGCCGCGCCCCGCCGTCAGACCGTCGGCGAACTCGGCGAAGACGCCGTGCTGGCGCGCATCCTGCCCCGGCTGCGCCCGGCTTCCGCGGCCCTCCTCGGCCCCGGTGACGATGCCGCGGTGATCGCCGCGGCCGACGGGCGTTTCGTCGTGACCGCGGACCTCATGGTGCACGGGCCCGACTTCCGGCTCGCCTGGTCGACGCCGTTCGACCTCGGCTGGAAGGCGGCCGCCACGAATCTGACGGATGTCGCGGCCATGGGTGCCCGCCCGACCGCGCTCGTCGTGGCGATCGCCGCACCGCCCTCGCTCGACGCCTCGGTGCTCGACGGCATCGCCGACGGGCTTCGTGAGGGCCTCGAGGCGCTCGCGCCCGGTGCCGGCGTGGTCGGCGGCGACCTCTCGGCCTCCTCGGTGCTGACACTCGCGGTGACGGCGTTCGGCGACCTCGAAGGGAGGCCGCCGGTCACTCGCAGCGGCGCGCGCCCGGGCGACGTGGTGGCGCACGCCGGTGCTCGCGGCGACGCAGCACGCGGCCTCGCCCTGCTCTTCGATGAGGCGACGGATGCCTCGGGCGAACCCGACGCCGCGGCAGCCGAGGCGGCGCGCGCCCGGCACCCGGGGCTGATCGCCGCCCAGCTGGCACCCTCGCCGCCCGTCGCCGCAGGAACGGCCGCCGCGATCGCCGGCGCCACGGCCATGCTCGACGTCTCCGACGGTCTCGCGCGGGATGCGCGTCGCATCGCGCAGGCGAGCGGCGTCGGCATCGACTTCTCGGCCGCCGCGCTCGGGCCGGAGTTGCGGCTTGCGCTCGCGGGCGGTGAAGACCACGGCCTGCTCGCGACGTTCCCGGCCGGCGCGGCGCTGCCGGAGCCGTTCGAGGCCATCGGGCGTGTGACGGATGCCGCGGGGCTGCTCTTCGTCGACGGCATCGCGATCGACTCGGCAGGATGGGATCCCTACTCGGGCTGGGACGGCCGGTCGGGCTGAGCCGTGCGGGCGGGCCGAGCGGTGGTCGCCCACCAGAGCGACGTCTCGCCGTAGTCGCGGCGACGCTCGACCTCGATGCCGGCCGGCCACGAGGGCTCGGGGGAGCGGGAGCTGCGCTCGACCATCACGACGGCTTCGGCCGCGAGGAGCGGGGCGAGCAGTTCGAGGTCGCGTGCAAGGGCGCGCTCGCCGAGGTCGTAGGGCGGATCGATGAACGCGAGGTCGACGCCTGCTGCGGCCGTCTCGAGGTACGCCGCCACCGGGCGCACGGCAACGCGGAGATGCGGTCGCGGTCCGCCCCTCGCCGCCTTCAGCAGCGACTCGACGTTGGCCCGGCAGATGTCGGCCGCGGGCCTGGCCCGTTCGACGAGCACGACATCGGTCGCGCCGCGGCTCGCCGCCTCGAGCCCGAGGGCGCCGGAGCCGGCATACAGGTCGAGCACGCGAGCGCCGTCGAGGGCATCGCGAGCCTCGAGTGCGGAGAAGATCGCCTCCCGCACGCGGTCGCTCGTGGGGCGGGTGCCGGAGCGCGGCACCCGGAGGGTGAGGGAGCCGGCGAATCCGGCGATGATGCGGGTCATGCTCAGGGCAGCATAACGGCCGGGCTCTGCGCACTGCCATGATGGACGGGTGGATGACTCGACCGACCAGGTGCCCGCCGAACCGTCCCGACACCGCGGCGCCGAACAGCAGATGATCGACCGGCTCTGGGACTTCGGGGACCCTGCGGCCAGCGAGGAGCGGTTCCGGGAGGCCGCAGACGACGACGACAACTCGGCGCACCTTCGCGCGGTGATGACGACCCAACTCGCCAGGGCGCTCGGCATCCAGGGCCGCTCCGACGAGGCGCTCGCCGCGCTCGAGCGCGTCGCCGTCGGGCCCTCGGCAGGCCTGGTCGGTGCGGATGCCGCGGAGCTGCGAGCACGTGTGGCGATCGAGTGGGGCCGGCTCGCGGCATCCGCTGCCCGCCCGGCCGACGCCGTACCCGAACTCACCCGCGGGGTGCGCGAGGCCGCGCTCGCCGGGTCGACATTCCTCGTGCTCGACGCGCTGCACATGCTGGCACTGAACGACGCCGGCCACGAGGAGGAATGGGCGGCCGAGGGGTTCGACGTGCTCGACGGGGTGCGCGACGCACGCCAGCTTCGCTGGGGCATCGCCCTGCACAACAACCTCGGCTGGACCATGCACGACGCAGGCAGGGCCGAGGCGGCCCTCGCGCACTTCGAGCAGGCCGTCGAGGCCGCCGACCGCTACGGCACGGCCGAGCAGCGCCACGTCGCCCGCTGGTCGGTCGCACGGTGCCTGCGCGGACTCGGGCGCACCGGGGAGGCACTCGCGTTGCAGCGCGAACTCGCAGCCGCCCGACCAGACGACCCGTACGTGCAGGCCGAACTCGCCGCACTGACGGAGGCTGAGTCTACGATCGAGGCATGACCGAGCGGCGCGGCACCGAGCGGCGTGACCATACGGCCGGTGACGAGATCGCTCCCGGGTCGTTCACGCTCGATTCCCGCCTGTCGGGCGCACTCGGCGGCCGAACGGCGAAGGCGTTCGAGCGGGGCTTCGGGCATCGCACGGTCGGCGACCTGCTCGCGCACTACCCGCGGCGCTACGCCATGCGCGGCGAGCTCACCGCCCTGGCGACCTTGCCGCTCGACGAGAACATCACGATCATCGCCGAGGTGATCGAGGTGGGCGAGCGATCGATGCGCGCCCGCCGCGGTTCGATCGTCGAGGCGAAGATCACCGACGGCACCGGCGTGCTGACGCTCACGTTCTTCAACCAGCGCTGGCGCGCCGCCGACCTCCGCCCGGGGCGGCGCGGCATCTTCGCCGGCAAGGTGAGCGACTACAAGGGGCAGCGCCAGCTCGCTCACCCCGACTACGAACTGTTCGATGACGCGACGCCGCTCGAGGCGGGCGACGCCGCGGCCAAACGCTGGGCCGAGTCGCCGATCCCGATCTACCCGGCGACGGCGACGCTCGCGAGCTGGCAGATCGCGAAGGCGATCGCGCTCGTGCTCGATGGGCTCGCCCCCCTCGACGACCCGCTTCCGGCCTCCGTGCGTCAGGCGAAGTCGCTCCTCGCCCATGCCGACGCGCTCGAACTCGTGCACCGGCCTGAACGCGACGGCGATTGGAAGCGTGCGCGCGGCACGCTTCGCTTCACCGAGGCGTTCGTGCTGCAGACAGCGCTGCTCGAGCGCCGTGCCGAACTGCGCACGCACACGACGGCAGCCCGGCAGCCCGTGCCGGGGGGCCTGCTCGAACGATTCGACGCTGCGCTGGCGTTCACCCTCACCGGCGATCAGCTCGAGGTCGGCGGCGAGATCGCCCGCGACCTCGGCGAGCCCGTGCCGATGAACCGGCTCGTGCAGGGCGAGGTGGGCTCCGGCAAGACCGTCGTGGCCCTTCGCGCGATGCTCGCCGTCGCCGACTCCGGCGGTCAGTCGGCGCTGCTGGCACCGACCGAGGTGCTCGCCGGCCAGCACTTGCGATCGATCGCGAAGATGCTCGGCCCCGATCTGGCGGCTGAACTCATGCCGACCCTGCTCACGGGTCAACTGCCCGTCGCAGAACGCAAGAAGGCGCTCCTGCGCGCCGCCGCCGGGCAGTCCCGCATCGTCGTCGGCACGCACGCACTGCTCGGCGACAACGTCTCATTCGCCGACCTCGGGCTCGTCGTCGTCGACGAGCAGCACCGATTCGGCGTCGAGCAGCGCGAGGCGCTGCGACTGAAGGGCCAGAGCCCTCCGCACGTGCTCGTGCTCACGGCCACGCCGATTCCGCGCACCGTGGCGATGACCGTCTTCGGCGACCTCGACGTGTCGACGATCCGCGAACTTCCGGCCGGGCGCGCGGGCATCACCTCGCAGGTCGTTCCGCTCTCGATCAGGCCGGCCTGGCGGCCGCGCGTCTGGGAACGACTCGCCGAAGAGCTCGCGCTCGGCCGGCAGGGGTTCGTCGTGTGTCCGGCCATCGAAGCGAAGGTCGTCGAAGACGAGGGGCCCGGCGCCCCAGACGGCCGGCCCGAAGCGAGCGGCGAGGTCGCCCCGGCGGCGAACGCGGCGCCCGTGGCATCCGTCGCCGTCGTGCTCGCCGAGCTTCGCGCCGACCCGCGATTCGCCGAGGTGCGCATCGCGCCGCTGCACGGCCGCATGCCGGCCGACGAGAAAGACGCGGCGATGCGCGCGTTCTCGGCCGGGCAGATCGACGTGCTCGTCGCGACCACGGTCATCGAGGTCGGCGTCGACGTGCCGAACGCGAGCGCCATGGTCGTCGTCGACGCCGACCGCTTCGGCGTCTCGCAGCTGCACCAACTCCGGGGCAGGGTCGGCCGGGGCTCCGTGCCCGGCCTCTGCCTGCTCGTGACCGCGGCGGTGCCGGGGTCGCTCGCCCTGCAGCGCGTCGAAGCCGTGGCCGCGACGCTCGACGGCTTCGAACTCGCGCAGGCCGACCTCGAGCTGCGGCAGGAGGGCGACGTGCTCGGCGCGACGCAATCGGGGGGTCGGTCGTCGTTGAAGCTGCTGAGGGTGGCCCGCGACGGCGACCTCATCGCCGAAGCGCGCGACATGGCGCAGGAAGTGCTCGCAGAGGGTGGGGGTCTCGCGGCGCAACCCGCGCTCGAGGCTGCGGTGCGCCGCCGGCTCGACGAGGAGGCGAGCGGATACCTGAGCAAGGGCTGAGACTCTCCTCGGCCGGGCCCGCGGTGCCGTGGGCGCAGTACGCTGGGGCGTATGCAGCGGATCGCCGTCGTTCCCGGATCATTCGACCCCGTCACGCTCGGGCACCTCGATGTCATCGAGCGAGCGGCGGGTCTCTACGACGAACTGCACGTCGTCGTCGTGCACAACCCCGACAAGTCGGCGTTGTTGCCGATCGCCCAGCGGGTCTCCCTCATCGAACGCGCGATCACCGACGCCGGCATTCCGGGGCACATCGTCGTGGCGTCGTGGAGCATGGGCCTCCTCGTCGACTACTGCACCGACGTCGGCGCCTCCGTGCTGGTCAAGGGCGTTCGATCACAGCTCGACATCGCGTACGAGACGCCGATGGCGATCGTCAACCGCCACCTCGCGGGGGTCGAGACGGTGTTCCTCCTGCCCGACCCGGCGAACGCCCACGTCTCGAGTTCCCTCGTGCGTCAGGTGTCGGCCCTCGGCGGCGACGTCACTCCCTACGTGCCCGCCGCCGTGTCCGAGTACCTCCAGGCGGCGATGACGCCATGACCGACACCACGGTCGTGGCGGCGACGATGGGCATCGACGAGGTCGGTGCGCGTGCTGCCGCCGTCGTGGCGAACGTCGAGGCGGTCATCGCCGGCAAGCGCGACGCCGTCACGAGCGCGCTCACCGTGCTGCTCGCCGAAGGACACCTCCTCATCGAAGACGTGCCCGGCGTGGGAAAGACCATGCTCGCCAAGACCCTCGCCCGCTCGGTCGACGCCTCGGTCAGCCGCATCCAGTTCACCCCAGACCTCCTGCCGAGCGACGTCACCGGCGTCTCGGTGTTCGATCAGGCGAGTCGCCGGTTCGAGTTCAAGCACGGTCCCGTCTTCGCCAACATCGTGATCGGCGACGAGATCAACCGTGCGAGCCCGAAGACCCAGTCGGCGCTGCTCGAGTGCATGGAGGAGCGCCAGGTCACCGCCGACGGCATGACCTACCGGCTCGACCCGCCGTTCACGGTCGTCGCGACGCAGAACCCGGTCGAGATGGAGGGCACCTACCCGTTGCCCGAGGCGCAGCGCGACCGGTTCATGGCCCGCATCTCGATGGGATATCCCTCGGCGACCGACGAGCTGGCGATGCTCTCGACCCGGGAGACCTCGAGCCCGCTCGACGCACTCGAGCCCGTCGTCACCCTCGCCGAGCTTCGCGGCATGATCGGGGCCGTGCAGCACGTCTTCACGTCGCAGCCGGTCAAGGAGTACGCCGTCGACCTGGCACGGGCGACGCGCGAAGACCGCCAGTTGCGGCTCGGCGCGAGCCCGCGAGCCACCCTGCAGCTCATCCGGGCAGCGAAGGCCCATGCGGCCATGCACGGGCGCGATTTCGTGCTGCCAGACGACGTCGACGCGCTCGCGGTGCCCGTGCTCGCGCACCGTCTCGTGCCGACGAGCCGCGCCGTCGGCGCTCACGACCGCGACAGCGGGCCGCTCATCGACGCCATCGTGCGCCGCATCGTGGGGGAGACGCCGATTCCGGTCGGCAGCGCACGAAGGAACTGACATGTGGCGCCCTCGTCCCGTTCGAGTCGCGATCTGGCCGCGACTGACCCGGCGCGGTGCCACGCTCGTGATCGTCGGGGCGCTGCTCCTCGCGGTCTCCCTGTGGTTCGACTCCCGCGACGTGCTCGTGCTCGCCTTCGTCGGCATCGCCATGCCGGGTGTTGCCGCGCTCTTCGTGGTGCTGCGCAAGCCGAGCCTCGCCGTGACGCGCCGGTTCGCCCCACCCGTCGTCGGCGCCGGCACGTCGACGCAGGTCGCACTCGTCATCAAGAACCGATCGCGACGCACCTTCGACGGCGCGCACTGGCGTGACGGCGTGCCGACGACGCTGACGGCTGCACCCGAGGCGATCCTCCCGGCGATGGGGCCGTATGAATCGATGCTCCCGTCGGGTGACGACACGGTGCGTGTCGAGTACCGGCTCCGTATGCCCCGACGCGGCGTCTACCCGATCGGTCCGCTGCGCGTCGGCATCACCGATCCGTTCGGGCTCGCTCGGGTCGATCGCGACGTCGGCACTGCACACGAGGTCGTGGTCACGCCGCGCGTGACGCCGCTCGACACCGCGCTCGGCACGACCGCGAGCGTCGACGGGGTGCTGAACGGCCTGCAGCTGCGGACCCACCCGAACTCCGACGAGCTCATCGCGCGCGAGTACCGGTACGGCGATCCGATGCGCCGGGTGAACTGGCCGGCGACCGCGCGTCGCGGCGAGCTCATGGTGCGAGAAGAGGAGCAGCGCGGCGACCCTGAGGCGCGCATCCTCCTCGACACGACCCTCGCCGGTCGCGACCGGCAGGCTCACCGCCGCGAGAACGACGATGCACCCCACTTCGGCTTCGAACTCGGCGTCGAGATCACGGCATCGATCGGCGTGCACCTGCTCGAGCGGGGGTACCGGGTGCGGTGCGACCGGGTCGACGACCCCGAGCGAAGCCTCGCCGCCGACGGATCGGGTGCCGGCTATCGGCTGCCAGGCGGCGATCGACTGCTGCTCGAAGATCTGGCCCGCCTGGGAGGCCCGGCGCTTCAGGCGGGTGGCGGTACCGACCGGTCCGCCGCCCCCACCGGCACGGGCACGGGAACGGACGCGGGGCCGAGGCCGCGCGGCCGCGACGCACGCACCCCGGGCTTCGCGGTGCTCGTCGACCCCGACGAGCACGACGCGCATGCCCTCGTGGCACTTCGCTCGAGCTTCGAGCCCGCGGTGGCGTTCGCGACGCAGGGCGTCGCCGGCGGCATCGTCGAGGCCCTCGAGAAGGCCGACTGGCGTGTCGTTCGGGTGCGCAGGGCCGCGGAGATCGACGCCGGATGGTCGGGGACGACCGGGCCGCAGGCGTCACCCGAGCGCACCACCGCCCGCGGGCCGGCAGACGATGGCGCGGTGACCGATGCGTCCTGACCCCGTGCCCCTCTCCCGTGCTCAGCGGCTCCTCCTCGCCGCAGCCTCGTTCCTCCTGCTCGCGACCGCTGCGATGGCGCTCGGCCCGCTCATCGCTGGCAGCGGATGGTGGTGGCTCTGCGCCTTCGTCGCGGGCGGGGTGCTGTTCGCGGGAACTGCGCTCCGGGCACTGCGCACCCCGGCCTCCCTCGTGCCCGTGCTCGAACTCGTCGTGCTGCTGCTGCTGCTCACGCTCGTGTTCGGCGGCACTTCGAGCATCGCCCTCGTCATCCCGACCCAGGGCACCTTCGAGGTGTTCGACGGCCTCCTGTCGGGTGCGCAACGCACGATCGAGCAGCAGTCGGTGCCCGCCATCCCGGTGCCGCCGTTGCTGTTCGCCCTGGCGCTCGGCATCGGGCTGCTCGCGTTCGTCACCGACATCCTCGTGCAGACGCTGCGCGTACCCGCGCTCGCCGCAGTGCCCGCGCTCGTGCCCATCCTCGTGCCGGGCTTCATCATCGAGGCAGGGGCCGAGGGGCCGACGCTCGTGCTCACGGCAGCGGCGTACCTGCTGCTGCTCCGCGTCGACGTTCGCGTGCGACGACGAGCACGTTTCCTCGCCGGTGACGAGGGCGACGACGCCCCGACCGTCGTGCCGCCCAAGCGCGTGCCCATCGTCTCGACGCTCGGTGCGTCGCTCGGGCTCGCCGCCGTCGGCCTCCTGACGGCATCGGTGCTCGCCGCATCGACGCCGAGCGTCTCGACGAGCCTGCTGCTCGGCACACCAGGCCAGGGCACGCTGTTCGCGCGCGGAGTGAGCCCGTTCATCGACCTCGGGAGAGACCTCCGGCGCCCGGAGCCACGGCCGGCGTTCCACTACTTCGCCCGCGATGCCGACCGGCCCTACTTCACCCTGCTCACGCTCGACCGATTCGAGGGCGAGGTCTGGGGAGTGGGCGACCGGGCCGTCGACGGTGACAACACGGTCGACGCGATGCCGCGGCCCGACGGGCTCTCCGAGGAGGTCGAGACCTCGGAGCATCCGATCGAGGTGATCGTCGACGAGGTACGCACCACGTGGTTGCCGGTGCCGTACCCGGCCACGCGCATCGAGGGCCTCAGCGGCTCCTGGTTCTGGGACGCCGGCTCACTCGCGGTGCGCAGCGTCGACACGAACACCGGCGGCCAGCGGTACCAGGTCACCCGGCTCGAGGTGGAACCCACCGTGGCGCAGCTGCGCGGCGCATCCGCCATGGTGCCGCCCGGGCTCGAGGTCAACCTCACGCTGCCCGACGATGCTCCGCCGATCATCGCAGAGACCGCGGCATCCGTCACCGCAGGGACCGCGTCGAAGTACGACGCCGCGGTCGCGATCCAGTCGTACCTGCGTTCGTCGCCGTTCGACTACTCGACCGAGGCACCCGTCACCGACGGTTACGACGGCGGGGGTTTCGACGTCATCGCGCAGTTCCTCGAGACCAAGGCCGGCTACTGCGTGCACTTCGCCTCGACGATGGCGGTGCTCGCGCGAGAGGCCGGCATCCCCTCGCGCATCTCGCTGGGGTACACCCAGGGCTCGCCGTCGCAGGAACGCGTCGACGGCGTGCAGCGGGTCGAGGTCGATTCGCACGACCTGCACGCGTGGCCCGAACTGTACTTCGAGGGCGTCGGGTGGGTGCCGTTCGAGCCGACCCCCGGGCGCGGCAGCGTGCCCGAGTACTCGCGGCCCGGAGCCGGCGACGGCACCGGTGCCGCCGTTCCGAATTCGGCTCCGGCAACTCCGGGGGCGAGCGGCCGACCCGATCGCGAGCTCGACAGCGGGCTCGCCGACCAGTCGGGCGGTGGCGCGACCGTCGACTCGTGGTGGCAGCGCGGTGTCGCTCTCGGAATCGTCGTGGTGCTCGTGCTGCTCCTTCCGGCGGCGCTGCGACTCGGCCAGCGATGGACCCGCCGCCGCCGCATCGCGAGCGGACAACGACCGGCGGATGCCGCGTGGGACGAGGTCATCGCGACGGCACGCGACCTCGGAGCCGGAGGCGACGTCGCCGTGACGCCCCGTGCCTTCGCGGCCGCGGCCGCCGAGCGCGAGGCGTTCGGCGGGGCCGAGCCCCTGTCGTCGCTCCTCGCCCTGCGCGATGCCGTCGAACGCGAGCGGTACGGGCCCGGTGCCGGCCCGGCGCCCCGGGCTTCCGAGCTGGAGGCGAACCTCGCGAATGTGCGCGCGGCGCTCCGCCACGACGCGGCACCGGCAGCGCGCGCACGCGCGGTGCTCGTGCCCAGATCGCTCTTCGACGCCGCGCGACGGCCGTTCGGCGAACGCCCACCTGCCGGCGCGTAGAATCGTCGCTCGTGGACACCAAGCATTCTCCGTTCCGAGTGAACGTGCGAGACCTCGTCAACCGGCCGGGCGAGATGCGCGAGCACGCATTCGCCGTCGCGGCCGGCGACCGGATGGGTGAGGGACTCGTCTCGGTCAAGGCCGGTTCCGAACTCGATCTCGAGGTTCGTCTCGAGTCGGTGCACGAGGGCATCCTCGTCACCGCAGAGGTCGACGCCGTCGCCGAGGGGGAGTGCGGTCGCTGCCTGATCGACATCGCACTGCCGGTCGAAGTCGAGTTCCAGGAACTCTTCGGGTATCATTCTGGGGAAGCCATCGAGTTTGAGGTTCAAGACGACCACGTGGATCTTGAACCGATCATCCGAGATGCGGTAGTGCTGGCACTGCCGTTCCAGCCGGTGTGCCGACCGGACTGCCCGGGTCTCGACCCCGAGACCGGGCTCCGACTGGCCGATCATCCGGAACTCGTCACCCCTGAGCACAGCGATCCACGCTGGTCCGCGCTCGCCGGGTTCCAGGCTTCCGAAGACAACGACGCGGATGACGCATCCGACGCCGACCAGCAGAGAGAAGAGAGATAGTCATGGCTGTTCCGAAGCGGAAGAAGTCACGCTCCAACACCCACGCGCGCCGTTCGCAGTGGAAGGCCGAGGTTCCCACGCTGGTCAAGACCGTGGAGAACGGCAAGGTCACCTACAGCCTCCCGCACCGCGCGAAGGTCGTCGAGGATGCCGCCGGCACCCCGCTCTTCCTCGAGTACAAGGGCCGCAAGGTCGCCGACGTCTAGTCGGCCCCAGGCACCCGAACGACCGGTCGTGACGCGAACGGAGCTCACCGGGGCTGAGGATCGCACGCTCGAGCAACTGCAGCAACGCCTGCAGACCTCGATCGATCCCGCCCTGCTCCTCCTCGCGCTCACGCACCGGTCTTTCGCGTACGAGAACGGCGGTATCCCGACGAACGAGCGCCTGGAGTTCCTCGGCGACTCGATCCTCGGGCAGGCCGTGACGGTCAAGCTCTTCCGCGATCACCCCGATCTCGACGAGGGTGAGCTCGCGAAGCGGCGGGCGAGTCTGGTCTCGAGCGTGGCACTCGCCGAGGTCGGTCGCGAGATCGGCGTCGGACCCTTCATCCGGCTCGGCCGGGGCGAGACGATGACCGGCGGCGCCGACAAGCCGTCGATCCTCGCAGACACCGTCGAGGCCATCATCGGCGCGGTCTATCTCGACGCAGGCGGCGATGCCGCGACCGCGCTCGTGTTGCGCCTCGTGGCACCACTGATGAACGACCCGGCACGGTTCGGTGCCGCCATGGACCCGAAGACGAGCCTGCAGGAGATCGCGGCGCGTCGCGGCGCCACTGCACCCGTCTACGCCGTGGCCGAGAGCGGCCCCGACCACCACAAGCACTTCGTCGCCACCGTGACCGTGGGCGACCTCGTCGAGGCGTCGGGCGAGGGCTCGAGCAAGAAGCAGGCCGAGATGGCCGCGGCGCTCGAAGCCTGGACCGTGCTGAACTCGCACTGACGTGCCCGAACTGCCCGAAGTCGAGGTGGTGCGGGCCGGACTCGCTCCGGCCGTCACCGGCGCCGTCGTGTCGGCGGTCGAGGTGCTCGAACCTCGTTCGCTGAAGCGGCACGACGCGGCATCCGGCGATTTCGAAGCGCTGCTGACGGGTGCGCGCATCGAGGCGGCCGTGCGCCGCGGCAAGTTCCTCTGGCTGCCGCTGTCGGGCGATGAGCGACGTTCGGGCCGTGCGGTCGTCGGACACCTCGGCATGAGCGGTCAGATGCTGCTGCGAACGCCCGACCACCCCAGCACCGATGCCCACGCCCGAGTGCGACTGCACCTCGAGCATGCCGAGCACGGCGAACTGCGCGTCGATTTCGTCGACCAGCGCATCTTCGGTTCGCTCGCGATCGACCGCCTCGTTCCCACGGCCGATGGCGAGGTCGGCGGCTTCTCCGACGGCGTTTCGGGGGAGTGGGCGCGGCAGGTTCCGGCACAGGTCGCTCACATCGCGCGCGACCCGCTCGATCCGGCGTTCTCCGACCGCGCCTTCTTCGCGGCCCTCGCCAAGCGGGGCACGGCGATCAAGCGCGTGCTGCTCGATCAGGGGGTCGTCAGCGGCATCGGCAACATCTACGCCGACGAGTCGCTCTGGGCGGTGCGGCTGCACGGCGGGCAGCCTGCGCGCTCGCTCTCCCGGCGGCGCGCCCGCGACCTGCTCGGTGCGGTGCGCGAGGTGCTCGGCAAGGCGCTCGCCGAGGGCGGCACGAGTTTCGACGCCCAGTACGTGAACGTCAACGGGGCATCCGGTACTTCACAAGCAAACCTCAATGTCTATGGGCGTCAGGGACTGCCATGCAAGCGCTGCGGAGCCCAGATCGTGCGTGAGCGTTTCATGAACCGCTCGAGCCATTTTTGCCGCTCCTGCCAGCGAAAGCGGTAGCGGATACCTGGTACTTGCAACTCCGATCTTCGGTCGGACGGCTCGCCTCGACTCACTGCACGTCAATGCGCAGAGCTTCGAAACGCTGCACGTGACTTCGAGGTGTGTGGGCACGATCGTAGCCCGGCGCTCAGCGAAGGGAACCGGCCCGACGTAGCTGTCGGCCGGAGACTGGAAACTACGGACGATGCCTGAGCTCCCTGAAGTCGAGGTCGTGCGCCGAGGACTCGACGATCATGTCCGTGGCCGGACGATCGCGGCGGCCGTCATTCGACACACGCGGGCCGCGCGTCGGCACGTGGCGGGTCCTGAGGATCTGGCGGCACGGATAGTTGGTGCGACGGTCACGGGGACTGCGCGTCGCGGCAAGTACCTCTGGCTAATGCTGGATGATCGGGACGCGCTGCTTATGCATCTGGGGATGAGCGGGCAGATGCTGATCACGTCGTCTGATACGGCGATCGCTCCGCACGAGCGGGCGCGGTTCACCTTCGAGGATGGTGGCAGCGATCTGCGCTTCGACGATCAACGCACGTTCGGTCACCTGATGTACGACGAGGGCGGTGCGAAGTTGCCGTCGCCGATCGCCCATATCGCGCGGGATCCGTTCGACCCGGAGTTTGATCAAGCGGCGACGGTCGCGCGGCGAAGGGGTCGACCTTGTCCCAGGCGATGATCGACATCGAGATCAGGGGCACCAGGGCGATGCCTCCGAGCAGCCCGGCCGCGCCGACGACCTTCTGCGCAACGCGCCGGGGCCCGGCGGGCACACATCCGCGCGCAAGCCGTCGAACATCGGTCGCCAGCAGCAGGCAGCGTGAGCCCAATGGCAAGCAGCTCGTGCTCGCGCCCTATGCACGGAAGCCCTTTCCTGCCGCCCTCAACCGGCGCCCGGGCGCTTCTTTGCGGACGAGCCCGATGCGTTGGTGGAGGAGCTACGCCGTGACGAAGCGATCCAGACGGCCGATACGCTGCTGTTGACAGTGCTGACACAGCTTGGGGTGAGCTATAACGCTCATCTGTTGGAGGCGCTAGTGACGCATGTAGCGCCTGCCCTCGGCGTGGGGCTGTCGCAGGTCAGTCGGCCATGCCGTGGCATCGACTGCCAAGAACGGTTCGTTGGGAACGGTGCCGGGGGTGACCCCGGCGAAGGCCACGACCTCTCGATGCAGATGCGCCTGGTCGGTGTAGCCACAGTCCGCAGCAACCAGAGCCGGCCGATGCCCGGCTACCAGCCGATGGGCGGCGATATCGAATCGAACCAACCTCGCGGCCTGTTTCGGCGGCAGTCCGATCTGTGACTGGAACCGAGACCAGAGCCGCTTTCGACTCCATCCCAGCTCGGCTGCCAGCCGGTCGACTCGGATATCCCCGCCGCCGAGGCGCATCTGCTCCCAGGCCCATTGCACCTGCGGATCGACCAGCCTCTGCTCGGCCCAGCGATCGGCGAGCGCGGTGTCGGCGATCGCGAACCGCTCTGGCCAGGAGCGGGCATCGGTCAGTCGTTCACCGATCCGGACCGCCTCCGCTCCCCAAAGGTCGTCCAAGGACACCAGGCCACCGGCGATGTCGGCCAGCCTGACGCCCAGCAGAGATTCGGCGACGAGAGGCGAGAGGCGTACCTGTATAGCGTCGATGTTCTCCCCGCGCACTCTCACCGCGCCGCCGAGACCGAGGCCGGCTACCAGACTTCCCCGGTGCCGTCGCCCGGAGGCGTCATCCACGAGCGGCGGTTCCGCACCGAAATCCAACACCAGCGTCACGGTCGGATGCGCGACCAGGCGATGGCCCGTAGGTGGCATGTCTCGATCGGAGAAACCCGCCATCCAGACACCGCGAATCCGACTCGGCTGCTCAGGCCGGGCGACATCCCAAACCATTGTCGGGGTTCCGGAAGCGGTGAACCGCATCACCTGAGTCTACCGAAGGAACATTCGTACAAGCCTGGGTACGCGGGAGTCGCGAGAGTGGTCCCATGACGACTCAGAGAGAAACCTCCGACATCCTTCACGTGATCCAAGACGGATCACCAGACGCCCCCGCGCTCGTGCTGGTCCATGGCACCGGTGCTTCGGGCCGCTCATGGGACGCGCTCGTCCCGAGGCTGGCCGGCGTTCACCGGGTGATCCGGCCGGACCTGCTCGGTCATGGCTGCTCACCGGTCCCCGCCAGCGGTGATTACGGGATCACCGACCAGGCGTGGTGGCTGGCACGGACCCTGGACCACATCGGCATCGAACAGGCGGTCCTGATCGGGCACTCCACCGGAGGGGCCGTGGCCACCGCGCTGGCGGAGTTGCGCCCCGAGATCATCTCCGCGCTGACGCTGATCAACACCGGACCTCATGTGAATGCCTATATCGCTCCTGATCTGGCCATCGACCGGGCGCAGTGGCCGGAGTTGAGCGACGCGCAGATCCGCCAGGCCATGACCTCCGCGTTCAGCCGCCCCGACTTCGAGGTTCCCCAGCAGATGGTGGACGATGTGCGTGCGGTGAGCTTCGACGCCTTCGTCGGGACGACCCGCGCCTCGTTGGCCTATCTCGCCGAACGGCCCCTGCCGGAGCGATTGACCAGGCTCGGCATGTCGCTCATGGTGGTCTTCGGGGCGGAAGACCGACGATGGCGATCCTCCTCGGCTGCCGATTATCGTGCCGTGCCGGGTGCCGAGGTCCGGTTGCTGCCCGGCATCGGGCATACGCCGATTGTTGAGGAACCGGCGGCGATCGAATCGCTCATCCTGCCTTTCGTCGCTGCCCACGCGATGCCGACTGTCAGCGCCGGAGACTGACCTGCCATTTACCAGCTCCGGCGTTTGCGGCTGCAGCGTTCGCCCACCATCATGGCGAGGTCAGGAAGGACTCGTCGGCACCGTGCAACTCCTGCACGTCGCAATAGTCGGTGCTGACCTCGAAGGCCGCCCGCGTGAGCCGACGGAGCGTTCACGCCGGCTCGGACACAATCGTCAACGGACCCTCGTCCGGGGAGGGCGGCTCGAAGTGGTCGATCTACCGCCGGGCCACGTCGGCCGGGAGCGGGAACCCGTCGGGCTGCGCGGCGGATCGCCTCTCGACCCGGGCCAGCGCAGTGCCTGGGTCGGTCGCGACCAGCACGGTCTCGGGCACCACGCGGGTCGGCGCGAGGACCGACCTCCACTCCTCACGCATCCGCCGCGACCAGAACGATAGGTCCAGCACCACGTCGTGGCCGCGGCGCACCAGGTCGAGCAGGCGATCTCGCAGGTCCTCCACGATCGCGGACTCCGCGTCCGGCGGGAGCGGCATCGCTCGGTGCCCACGCTCCCACGCCTCGCGGTCGATCGAGAGCAGCTGGAAGCCCTCTGCCTCGAGCCGGCGAGCGTAAGTCGACTTCCCCGAGCCCGCCGGACCGCACATGAACACCGCTCTGGCCATCCCAGTCATCCCCTCGGGCGAGGGATCGACAGGCTGGCCGGGATCAGCGCGCACACCAGCGCGGTCCAGACGATCATGTAGAGGGTGAACGGGAGCCCGCCGTCTCCGGCGATCACACGCATCCCGAAGAGCAGCGACATGCCGGCCAGGAAGGCCGCCGCCACGATGACCGGCAGCGTACGGAGCCATCGGTTCCAGCGGTGCGTGACGGGCCCCAGCGGCAGCAAGACGAGCACGGCGATCAGGACCGCGACCGCGGCATTGCCCCACTGCGCGGCCGAGATCTCCGCCGCACCGCCGTACTCGGCGGCGTCCTCGGGGGTGACCGCCGGGCCGCCGTGGACGCCGAGCCGGCCCTGCATGGCGTGATGAGCCTTGGAGACGATGTAGGGGAGCGCCCAGCACGCCGCTGCGACCGCGACGACTCTGCCGGGCGTCCGGCTCGTGACGCGTCGCTTGTCGTCGAGGGCGGACATCGGCCGCGCGGTTCGTTCGGGACGCATGAGGTGCCTGCCTTCCTGATTGTCGGAGCATCGAGTCGGGTGATCACCGGGAGCTGCAGGGTGCCGCGAGCGGCACGTACTTCCGGTCTCCGGTGCGGGCCACGGCGTCGAGGAGCGCCCCGGCGCGGGCGAGCCTTCGAGCGCGTGCGGGATGGCCCTGCCTGCGGGCGAGTGCGCGCCCGAGGTCGCGATTAAGGGCCGTGAGGGCTGGAAGCGGCCGAACGGCCAGGGTGATCCTGGCGCTCGCGCCGTCCCCGTCGAGCTCGAGGTGCTGGAACTCGTGGATCTCGACGCCGCCGACCCATGCCCTCGAAGTCAGGAAGGCTTCCCCGTCCCCGCGCAGGTCGCGCTCGTACAGGTAGTCCGACACGACCTCGAACACTGCCTCCAGGAGCTGCCCGATCTCGCCCGGGCCGCGGAACCGGAGCTGGTCGGTCAGCGGCGAGACGAGCTCGCCATGAGGTGCGACAACGGCCACCGCTGCGTCGAAATCACGCGCTGCGCCGGCCTGCTTCCATGCGTCGATCGAGTCCACCGATACTGCCTTCGTGACCGCTGAGCAGAGTTCCAGCAACGCCGCCTCGTCGTCCGGGCCACATCGGCAACCCTTCGCTCGTGAGTGTCACCGAGCCTTGTCTTGCCTCCCGGAACCCGACTTGAAGAAGAAAATACCATACTGTTTCGTATAGAAGCACCGACGGACCATCGCATCCCGAGGGGGATCCCGCGTGATCGAAGGCCCGAGCACACGAATCGACCTGCCGAATGTGGCCGGCCTGCGCAGGCAGGCGGGCACCGTGGGGGCCGTCGCGCTGTTCGGCGTCGGCGTCGTCCACACGGTCACCAACACGGTCGCGTTCGCCCTCGCCGGCTGGGATGGGTCGTGGCCGCTGTTCCTGCTGTTCAATCCCGGCCTGAGCGCCGTGCTCATCGCGATCGCCGTCGTCGTCTGGCGGGATGTCCGTCAGTGCCGCCCGCGCTGGCCGGCACGCGTCGTCATGGGTCCCGGGGCGCTGTTCTGCACCGTCAAGCTCATCAACGTGCTGCGCGTCGACCCAGCGGCGATCTGGATCCCGATCGGGCCCGGCCCCTGGGTGCTGGTCGGCGCACCCGCCCTGCTCGCAGCCGCCCTCCCCGCCGGCGGGAGCCGAACCCACCGCGAGCCGGATCCCGCGACCGCTGACGTCTCCGGCTGATCGCCGATCACGCAGTCCTCGACGACGACACGAAGGAGCACCGAATGCCCACGATCTTCAGCCACAAGCCGACGCTTCGCGGCGACCGCGTCACCCTGCGCCCGATCCGGGCCAGCGACGCCGACCCGCTCGACGCGATCATGCGCCACGACCCCGAGATCGCGATCCTGACCGGATCGGTGCACTCCCTCGACGAACCGGTCACCAATCCGCCGATCGATCGGATGCGCGAGACCTACGGCCAGTGGAGCACAGCGGACGACCGGCTCGTCCTCGCCGTGATCGACAACGACGACGGCGACTGCCGAGTGCTCGGCGAGGTCGTGCTCAACGAATGGGACGAGGAGAACCTGTCCTGCGGCTTCCGCACTCTCATCGGCGCGGCCGGATGCGGGCGCGGACTCGGTACCGAGGCGACCCGGCTGATCGTCGCGTACGGCCTGCAGGAACTCGGTCTGCACCGCATCGCGCTGCAAGTCTACGCCTTCAACCCTCGCGCACGGCACGTGTACGAGAAGGTCGGCTTCCGGCACGAGGGCACCGGCCGCGACGCGCTCCGGTTCGACGGCGGATGGGTCGACGTCGACTACATGGCCGCCCTTTCCACCGACCCTGAGCCCGGACTTGGGATGTGTCTTCGAGCACTCACTGAACGCGTACGGAGGCGCCGGCCGACCCTGCCCGCGATGCGGCACGCCGATGGTGCGCGAGCAGTTCATGAACCGCGGTTCGCATTTCTGCCCCAACTGCCAGCGGGTCAGGACGGCGCGTCAGCGGACTCCGGGCTGATCGTCGACGCGCTGCCAGGTGGCTTCGAGGCCGCATCGGATGAAGCCGAGGGCGATGTTGATCGCGAGCATGTGCTCGTTCTCGTCGGCGTTCCACGTGTAGACGACGGTGCGCTCGGGTGAGGTCGCGGCGAGCCGCTCCAGGTTCGCGAGCTTCACGAGCATGCCGAGTCCGTTGCCGCGGTGCGCACCGACGACGAGGGTGTCGGACTGATACGCGAACCTGCGACCGAGCGGCAGCTCGAGCTCCGTGTATCCCGCGATCTCGCCGCCCTCCGTCACCGCCGCGGCCACGAGCAGCGTCGCGTCGCCGTCGATCGACTCCGACTCGTGTTCGCGAACGCGAGCGGCGTCCCAGCGTTCCTCGTCGATCGTGACGCCGCCAGCGGGCACGTCGAGCACCATGCGTTCGCGAGCGGCGGCATAGGCGTCGACGAGATCGCCCGGAGTGCGATCGGTCCAGCACTCGATGCGGTAGCCGCCGGCGTTCGCACGCGCCGCACGAGACTCGAGCTCTCGGTGGACCTCGCCGAGGCGACCTGCCACGGTGAGACTGCTCACCCGTTCGAGCTGAGCGAGTGCATAGCCGCGGGCAGAGGCGAAGCGCGCCGTGGCGACGGATGCCGCGAGCCCGGCGTCTCCGTCAGGGGCGCGCAGCACGGGCCCGTCGACGGAGCCGCTCTCGGTGTCGGGATGATCCGAGTACCCGACCACGGTCGACCGGCCCAGACGTCGAGCCACGTCTTCTGCTGCGTCGAGCAGCCTCGAACCGATGCCTCGCCTGCGATGCGACGGGAGCACGCCGAGGGTGAGTTCGACCGTGGCGGCCTCCTCGTCACGCTCCCAGCCGAGGCTGGCCCTTCCGACCATCGTGTCGCCGTCCCATGCGCCGAAGAGCGCGTGCCCGCGATGGACGTCGTTGCGGTGCCGCCCGAGCAGCTCGGCGGCGCTCTCTGCGAAGTGGTCGTGACCCCAGTTCGCTCGTTCGAGCTGGAAGCCGAGGGCTGCGCAGGCCTCGAGGTCGGCGGAATCCGGGGCTCCGAGCGACGTGGGCACCAGGATCGGGCGGATATCGACGTTCATCTGCGGGGCTGCACTCTCCGGCCCGCACCGATGCGGGCAGCCGATCAGGCTATCGGCGCGCCGATTCGGCCGCAACCGTGATTGCCCCTCGGCGGCGAGGGCGACACGCCGCGAGCCATGCGCTCGGGTACGATTTCCGAGGTATCCGCACCATTCTGAGTCGCACGGGGGGCCATGTACCTGAAGAGCCTGACGCTCAAGGGCTTCAAGTCCTTCGCGCAGCCGACGACGTTCGCGTTCGAACCGGGCGTCACCTGCATCGTCGGCCCCAACGGCTCCGGCAAGTCCAACGTCGTCGACGCCCTCGCCTGGGTCATGGGCGAGCAGGGGGCGAAGACCCTGCGCGGCGGCAAGATGGAGGACGTCATCTTCGCCGGCACCTCGACGCGCGGCCCACTCGGCCGCGCCGAGGTCAGCCTCACGATCGACAACGGCGACGGCGCGCTGCCGATCGAGTACAGCGAGGTCACGATCTCGCGCACCCTGTTCCGCAACGGCACGAGCGAGTATGCGATCAACGGCGAGAACTGCCGCCTGCTCGACGTGCAGGAGTTGCTGAGCGACTCCGGTCTCGGCCGGGAGATGCACGTGATCGTCGGGCAGGGCCAGCTCGACCAGGTGCTGCGGGCGACGCCTGAAGACCGTCGCGGATTCATCGAAGAGGCGGCGGGCATCCTGAAGCACCGCCGCCGCAAAGAGAAGACGCTGCGCAAGCTCGACGCCATGCAGGCGAACCTCACCCGGCTCTCCGACCTCGCCGGCGAGATCCGGCGTCAGTTGAAGCCGCTCGGCCGCCAGGCCGAGGTCGCCCGTGAGGCCGCCACGATCGCGGCCGTCGTGCGTGATGCGAAAGCGCGCCTGCTCGCCGACGAAGTCGTCGGCCTTCGCCGCGCCCTCGACGAGCACGGCAAGAGCGAGCACGAACGGCATGCCGAACGCCTCGTGCTGCAAGACCAGCTCGAGGCGCACCAGGCCAAGCTGACCCGGCTCGAGCAGGAGCAGGGCGGTGACGCCGTCGACCGGGCCCGATCGACGACCTTCGCGCTCGAGCAGGCTCAGGGCGGCTTGCGTTCGCTCGACTCGCTCGCACGGCAGCGCATCGCGCTGCTCGGCAGCGCGGCCGAGCAGGCGGATGTCGCGCCGAGCGTCACCCGAACCATGATCGACGAGGCCGTCGCCGAACTCACGGGTATCCGCGACAGCGTCGGCTCCGCGGCATCCGCTCTCGACGACGCGCACGAGGCGACCATGCGCCGCCGTGCCGAGCTCGACACGGTCGACGAGGGCATCGCCCGGCAGAGCGCGCTCGTCTCGGCCTACGACCTCGATCTCTCGAAGCTGACCGGGCAGGCCGACACCGCGGCCTCGCAGCTCGCCGCCGTTCGCGGCGAGGTGCTGCGTCATGAGCACGCCCTCGCGGCGTCGGCAGAGCGGCGCGCCTCGGCGGCGTCGGCGCTCGCCGCAGCCGAGATGGAAGCCGAGACCGGCGAGACCGCCGAGACCGATCTCGACGAGGCCTTCGAGCTCGCCCAAGCGGCGGTGTTCGAGGCTGAGGCCGAGATCGAACGCATCCGCGAAGCGCTGCACGATCGTGAGCGCGAACACGGCGCCCTCGGCGCTCGCACGCAGGCACTCTCGCTCGCCCTCGACCAGAAAGACGGCTCGGCGGCCCTCGTCGGCGCCGGCGTCGCCGGCGTTCGCGGGCTGCTCGCCGAGGCGCTGCAGGTCGAGCCCGGCTACGAACCCGCGATCGCCGCAGCGCTCGGCTCCCTGAGCGATGCCGTGCTCGTCGATGACCGTGCCGCAGCGTTCCGCGCCCTCGAGCACGCCGAGCGCGGCGAACTCGGTCGCGTCGCCCTGGCACTCGCCGAAGCGGGTGCTGCGCCGGCGGCGGCGGCACCGGTCGCGGGGCTCACCGCGGCATCCGAGGTCGTCACGGCGCCCGCCGGCATGCTCGGCCTGCTCGCCGAGGTGCTCATCGCCGACGATCTCGCCGCCGCCCGTGACGCCGAGGCGGCGCTCGCGACGCGATCGACCCCGGCCACGGTCATCACGAAAGACGGCACGGTCGTCGGCCGCTACGTGCTGCGCGGCGGCTCGGGCCGCAAGCAGAGCCGCATCGAGCTCATCGCCGAACGCGACCGCGCCGCCGTCCGCCTCGAGGAGGTGCGCGGCGACATCGAGCGCGCCCGCTTCGAGCTCACCGAGCAGCGCCGGATCGTCGAGCAGTCGAAGGAGCAGTCGAAGCGCGCACTCGCGGCGCTCCGCGAGTTCGACGCGCAGCTCGCCCAGCGCACCGAACGCCTGAACCGCGCCCGTGTGCAGGCTGAGGCTGCCGACGCGGACTCCGACCGACTCCGGCAGGCCGCCGCACTCGCCGAGGAACGAGTCGCCGAGGCGGCCCAGTCCGCCGCCGATGCGAAGGTCGCACTCGAGGCCGCTCGCACCGAGCCTCGGCCGGTGCTCGAGACCGATGCCCGCGACGGCGCCCTCGCCGCGCTCGAGACGGCACGCGAGGCCGAGGTCGAGGCGAAGCTGCGGCTCGAGACGGCGAAGGAGCGTGTACGTGCCGAAGAGGCCCGCATCCGCGCCATGGAGGCGCAGTTCGAGGCGGAGCGACAGGCCGCTGCGGATGCCGCGCGGCGCGCCGTGATCCGCCGCGCACAGCTCGAGGCGGCCACGCGAGTCGCCGAGGCGCTGCCCGGCGCGCTCGCCTCCGTCGATGCCTCGGTGGCCGAGGCCCGCGTCGCGCTCGGCCGTGCGGAGGCCGAACGCGCGAGCCGCAACGAAGAGCTGCAGGCGGTGCGCCGGCAGGAGGCCGGGGTGCGCGAGCGCCTGCAGTCGGTCACCGAAGACGTGCACGGTCTCGAGCTGCGCATCTACGAGAAGAAGCTCCACGTGGCCGGTCTCGTCGAGCGTGCGGAGTCCGAGCTGGGCCTCACCGAGGAGGTGCTCGTCGACGAATACGGACCGGAGCAGGAGATCCCGGCCGACGACGAGGAGGGCGAGCCCCGCCGATTCCGGCGTGAAGACGAGCAACGCCGGCTCGCGCAGGCCGAGCGCAAGATCGCGCAGCTCGGTCGCGTGAATCCGCTCGCGCTCGAGGAGTTCGCGGCCCTCGAGCAGCGCCACCAGTTCCTCACCGAGCAGCTCACCGATCTTGCGAACACCCGCAAGGACCTGCTGACGATCATCGAGGAGATCGACGGCAAGATGGAGTCGATCTTCGCCAGCGCCTTCGAAGACACCCGAGCGGCATTCGCCGAGGTCTTCCCGGTGCTCTTCCCGGGTGGCGCGGGCAGCATCTCGCTCACCGATCCCGAGAATCTGCTCACCACCGGCATCGAGGTGAGCGTCAAGCCTGCGGGCAAGAAGATCGAGCGGCTGTCGCTGCTCTCGGGCGGGGAGCGTTCGCTCGCCGCCGTCGCGTTGCTCATCGCGATCTTCAAGGCCCGCCCCAGCCCGTTCTACATCATGGACGAGGTCGAGGCCGCGCTCGACGATGCGAATCTCGGGCGCCTGCTCACGACCATGGAGTCCCTGCGCGACGATTCCCAGCTCATCGTCATCACGCACCAGAAGCGCACGATGGAGATCGCCGACGCGCTCTACGGCGTCTCGATGCGGCACGACGGGGTCTCTGCCGTCGTCGGCCAGCGTGTGCGTGAAGAGCGCGAGGCGAAGGCGAGCTGAGTCGAGGGCTCCTGCCGTCGAAGACGGCGAGCCGCTGCATCCGCTGCCCGTAGGCTGGTGACATGGCAGAACGTGCATCCTGGTCGCTCGGAGCGGCCCTTCGCGGGGTCTTCGGAGCGAAGACGATCGACGAGGACACGTGGGACGACCTCGAGTCGGCGCTCATCCGGGCCGATTTCGGCCCTGCCGTCACCGAAGAGATCGTCGAACAGATCCGCTCGCAGGTCGATCGGTACAAGACCACCGACCCCAAAGACGTGCAGCGGATGCTCCGTGAGATCGTCGAGGAGCGGCTGGCGAAGTACGATCCCACGTTGAAGCTCACCGAGCGGCCCGCCGTCGTGCTCGTCGTCGGCGTCAACGGGGTCGGCAAGACCACGACGATCGGCAAGTTCGCCCGGTTCCTGCGCACCTTCGACCGCAGCGTCGTGGTGGGGGCGGCAGACACGTTCCGTGCCGCTGCCGTCGACCAGCTCGCGACGTGGGCCGAACGCGCGGGCGTCGGCATCGTGCGCCCCGAGCGCGAGGGTCAGGACCCGGCATCCGTGGCATTCCAGACCGTCGAGCAGGCCAGGCGCGACGGCACCGAGATCGTCATCATCGACACGGCCGGGCGCCTCCACACCAAGGGCGGGCTCATGGACGAGCTCGGCAAGATCAAGCGGGTCGTCGAGAAGCAGGCGCCGATCAGCGAGGTGCTGCTCGTGCTCGATGCGACCACCGGTCAGAACGGCCTCGCGCAGGCCGAGGCGTTCATCGAGCACGGCGGGGTCACGGGCCTCGTGCTCACGAAGCTCGACGGCAGCGCCAAGGGCGGCTTCGTGCTCGCCGTGCAGGAGAAGACGGGCCTGCCGATCAAGCTCATCGGGCAGGGCGAGGGCATCGGCGACCTCACGGGATTCACCCCGCACGTCTTCGCGCAGAAACTCGTGGGCTGAGAAGGAGACCGGCATGGCGATCGAACACGACTACTTCGGCCTCATCGGCGACTACTGGTCCGAGCGCAAGGAGTACGGCGATCAAGACGTCGAGGTCGTGCTCGATGCCGACTCCGACGAGGTGTCGAGCGCATCGCTCGACGCGGCGGCCACGATGGTCGGCGAACTCGAGCTCATCGACGACGAACTGCGCGGCGTCTTCGTCGGTCAGCTCGACTCGGGCGGCAGCGCGGTCTCGCACTTCCTCGTCGCGGTGCTCGACGGCGACGACGCAGAGGCCGCAGGCGACGCGATCACCCGCGATTCGGGCGATCGCCACATCGACGCCCTCCGTTCGCTGAGCCTCGTGCGGGTCGACCTCCGGCCCGACGCAGACGGCGACGGCGAGACGTTCGCCGAGTTCGAATTCGGCCTCGCGCCCGAAGACGTCGAGCAGCGGCTCGTCGCGTCGATCGACATCCACCGCGATCTGGTCGACCTGCGCTTCGACGCCTGAGCCCGTTCGAACGGTCTGAGCGGCCGGGGCCCGCGCGCAGTCGAGGCATCCGACCTCAATTAGACTTGGCGAACCATGGCTACCTTCGGAAACCTGTCTGACCGCCTCGCCGAGACCTTCAAGAATCTCCGCACCAAGGGCAAGCTCTCCGCGTCCGACGTCGACGGCACCGTCCGCGAGATCCGTCGCGCGTTGCTCGACGCCGACGTCTCGCTCGACGTCGTCAAGGAGTTCACGGCGCACGTGCGCGAGCGCGCGCTGGGCGACGAGGTCAACAAGGCGCTGAACCCGGCCCAGCAGGTCGTGCAGATCGTCAACGACGAGCTCATCGCGATCCTCGGCGGCGAGCAGCGACGCCTGGTGTTCGCGAAGAACCCGCCGACCGTCATCATGCTCGCCGGCCTCCAGGGCGCCGGCAAGACGACCCTCGCGGGCAAGCTCGCGAAGTGGCTCGTGAACGACGGCCACACCCCGATCCTCGTGGCGGCAGACCTCCAGCGTCCGAACGCCGTGAACCAGCTGCAGGTCGTCGGCGGTCAGGCCGGCGTGCCCGTCTTCGCCCCAGAGCCCGGCAACGGCACCGGCGACCCCGTGAAGGTCGCGAAAGACGCGGTGAAGCACGCCGAGCGTGCGCAACACGATGTCGTCATCATCGACACTGCCGGTCGACTCGGCGTGGACGCCGAACTCATGAAGCAGGCGTCGAACATCCGCAAGGCGACGAACCCCGACGAGGTGCTCTTCGTCATCGACGCGATGATCGGCCAAGACGCCGTGACGACCGCGAAGGCCTTCCAGGAGGGCGTCGACTTCACCGGCGTCGTGCTCTCCAAGCTCGACGGCGACGCGCGAGGCGGTGCCGCCCTCAGCGTGGCGTCCGTCACCGGTCGCCCGATCATCTTCGCCTCGACCGGTGAAGGGCTGGGCGACTTCGAGCCGTTCCACCCCGACCGCATGGCGAGCCGCATCCTCGACCTCGGCGACATCCTCACCCTCATCGAACAGGCGCAGTCGGCCTTCGACGAAGAAGAGGCGCTGAAGGTCGCCGAGAAGTTCGCGACCGACCAGTTCACCCTCAACGACTTCCTCGGCCAGATGCAGCAGCTCCGCGGCGCGGGATCGATCAAGAAGATGCTCGGCATGCTGCCGGGTGCCGGTGGCATGAAGCAGCAGCTCGAGAACTTCGACGAGCGCGAGATCGTGCGCACCGAGGCGATCATCCAGTCGATGACCCCCGCCGAGCGCGAGAACACGAAGCTCCTGAACGGTTCGCGGCGCCTGCGCATCGCGAAGGGCGCCGGCATGACCGTCACCGACGTCAACCAGCTCGTCTCGCGCTTCGAGCAGGCCGCGAAGATGATGAAGACCGTCGCTCGCGGCGGTACGCCGCAGATTCCCGGCATGGGGCCGATCCCCGGTGGCGGGGGCCACGGCAGCGGCAAGCGTCAGTCGGGCAAGGGCAAGAAGTCGAACGCCTCGAGGTCGGGCAACCCCGCGAAGCGCGCCGCCGAGAACGCGGCGATCGCTTCTGGGGCCGCTCCGGGCGGGTCGAGTGCGCCGTCCGGCTCGGGATTCGGCCTGGGCGGCGGCGCGGCGAAGGCCGCTCCGAGCGAAGAGGAGCTCGCGGCCCTGCAGAAGATGCTGCGCGGCTAGTCGTGCCGCGGGGTTCCGGCGAACTCCTCGAGCCGCGGACCGTCGACGACGGTCGCGCCCGTCGCGACCGAGAAGGGGTCGATCGCAAGCCACTGCGCGATCGATTCGGCATCGAGCGGATGCCGCGACCCCACGATGATCGTGTTGCCGGGCGACACCCGGCTGAGCACGGCCTCGGAGCTGATCACGAGCACGTGGGGGAGCAGGTCGAGCATCGCGGCGAGGGTGTCACCCGTCACCCGCGGCTCGGCTCCGTTCAGGCAGTTGACGACGACGACGCCGCCGGGAGCCAGAAGCGAGGCGAGTTCGGCGAAGAACTCGACCGTCGTGACGTGGCGCGGGGCAGTGCCTCCGGCGAAGACGTCGACGACCACGAGATCCCACCGGGCGTCGCCGTCGCCTGAGAGCCGCCGCACCTCTGCGCGCGCATCGCCGATCGCGAGCTCGATCGGCGCGCCATCGGGCAGCGGCAGGTGGCGGGTCACGTAGTCGAGCAGTTCGGGGTGGAGCTCGACGACGCGCTGACGGCTCGAGGGGTGCAGCGCGTGCAGGTAGCGGGGGAGGGTGAGCGCACCGGCGCCGAGGTGCAGGGCGGAGGGCGCCTCGCCAGGCACGACTGCGAGCACGGCAGCGATGCGGCGCACGTACGGCAGCTGCAGGTCCATCGGATCGTCGGGGTTCACGTGCGACTGGGTGATGTCGTCGATGACGAGCGAGTAGCCGCCGTTCGTGCCCCGATCGGGCTGGAGCTCAGCCCTGAACGCTGCGGTCTCGAGGATCGGCGGAGTCTCCATGCTCATCGACCCTAGGTGATGCGCCCGCACCGGGCGGCGCGACCTCGATGCCGTCGCGGAGTTCGCGGGCGAGATGGGCGACGACGGCCCTGAGATCGCCGCCGGCGGCCTCGGCGACCCGCAGTTGGCGCGCGTAGCTCGCTCCGGAGTCGAGCATTGCGCGTACCTGCTGCAGCTCGGCCGCGCAGCCGAGACGATCGGCGACGGGTGAGAGCGTCACGAGGAGCTCGCGGAGGTCGTCGGCGACGGGTCGCTCGGTGCCCGCGACATCCGTGATCACCTCGGCAGCAAGCCCGTACCGCGCAGCCCGCCATTTGTTCTCGCGCACGAACCAGGGCTGCAGCACGGTGAGCGATTCACCGTCGTCGAGCCGCGTGCTCATCCACTCCACGAGGCACTGCACGAGCGCGCCGATGGCCGCGATCTCAGCGGACGTCGAGAGCCCGTCGCAGACGCGCACCTCGACCGTGCCCCACCTCGGAGACGGGCGGATGTCCCAGCGCACCTCGCTGTGCTCCTCGATGACGCCCGTGCGCACGAGATCGCCGACGTACCGTTCGTACGCCGGCCAGTCGGCGAGCGGGTAGGGGAGTCCGGCCGTCGGCAGCTGCTGGAACATGAGTGCGCGGTTCGAGGCGTAGCCCGTGTCGACGCCGGCCCAGAACGGGCTCGAGGCCGACAGCGCCTGCAGGTGCGGGAGATAGGCGAGGAGGCCGTCGAGGATGGGCAGCGCCTTGTCGCGCTCCTCGATGCCGACGTGCACGTGCACGCCCCAGATCATCATGTTGCGACCCCACCAGCGTGTGCGCTCGATGAGCTTGTGATACCTGGGCTTGTCGGTGAGGTGCTGGTCGTACCACTGGCTGAACGGGTGGGAGCCCGCGCAGATCAGGTCGTAGTCGCCGAGCTCGTCGATCACGGCGCGCACCTCGGCGAGCTGGCCCTCGAGGTCGGCGACGGCGCCGGCGACGGTCTCGTGCACCGCGGTCACGAGCTCGACGGTGTTCGTCAGCAGCTCGGAGGTGATGAACGGATGATGCTCGCCGGAGCTTTCCGCGTCGAGCGCGTCGAGCACCGCGCCGGCGACCGACGCGAGTTCACCCGTCGCGCGATCGACGATGGCGATCTCCCACTCGAGGCCCACGGTGGATCGCGCCGATCGTGCGAACTCGATCGTCATGCGTGCGCCCCCGTTCCCTGCCGCCGCGCGTTCCGGCGTGGAGACATCATGACACGCGCCGCTCGAGCGACGATGGTGGACAGGTCACAGCGTTCCGATTCTCGTTTCGGCGCGGAATCTGCAAGAATGGTCTGTCGAGTTCTGTATCGCCCGACCCTCTATCCGGCGCGCAGAACCTCATTGAGCTTCCGCCGAGTGTGCACCCCACGCTCACGGCTGTCAGTTCGCCAACTCACAACATTTTTCAGGAGAATTGTGGCTGTCAAGATCCGTCTCAAGCGCCTCGGCAAGATCCGTGCGCCGTACTACCGCATCGTCGTGGCCGACTCGCGCACCAAGCGCGACGGTCGTGTGATCGAGGAGATCGGCAAGTACCACCCCACCGAGAGCCCCTCGTTCATCGAGGTCGACTCCGACCGCGCGCAGTACTGGCTCTCCGTCGGCGCACAGCCGACCGAGCAGGTCGCGGCGATCCTCAAGCTCACGGGCGACTGGGGCAGGTTCAAGGGCGACGAGAACGCCGCCTCGACCGTGCAGGTCGCTGAGCCGAAGGCCGCCTTCGTGGCCGACGAGAAGAAGAAGCCGGTGCTGAAGCCCAAGGCCGACAAGCCCGCAGCCAAGGCTGCAGAGGCCGAGGCCGAAGCTCCCGCCGAGACCGCGACGGACGAGGCGTAAAGCCTTGCTCCAGTCCGCGCTCGAACACCTCGTCAAGGGGATCGTCGATCACCCCGACGAGGTGAAGGTCGTCTCCGCGTCGAGCGCACGTGGCGAGGTCCTCGAGGTTCATGTGAACCCCGAGGACCTCGGTCGCGTGATCGGCCGTGCCGGCCGCACCGCGAAGGCGCTCCGCACGCTCGTCACCGCCCTCGCCGACGGTCGTCGCGTTCGCGTCGACGTCGTCGACACCGACGACTGACGTGGCCGACACTTCAGGCACACAGCTGCGGGTCGGTCGCCTGCTGAAGGCGCACGGCCTGAAGGGCGCCATCAAGATCGAGCTCTACACCGACGACCCCGACCGGCGATTCACTCCCGGCGCCGAATTCTCGCTGCAGGTGCCAGGCGATTCGCCGTGGCATGGCAAGAGCCTCACGCTTCGCGAGCTCCGCTGGTACAACGGGCACGCGGTCGGGTTCTTCGAGGGCGTCGACGACCGCACCGGCGCAGAGGGGCTCGCGAAGGCGATCCTCTGGGTCTCGCACGTCGAAGAAGAGGCGCAGGAAGACGACGCCTGGTACGACCACCAGCTGATCGGTCTCGCGGTCATCCGCGAGGGCGAGAAGATCGGCGAGGTCTCGCACGTCGACCACCTGCCCGCCCAAGACCTGCTGATCGTCAAGACCGGCGGCGGCGAGGTCATGGTGCCGTTCGTCGCGGCCATCGTGCCCGAGGTCGATCTCGCTGCGGGCACGGTCACCGTGACGCCGCCTCCGGGGCTCTTCGAAGAACTGCCCGAGGCCGAGGCTGCGGCCCCGACCGCAGCGGCGCCCGTCGACGCAGTCGATTCGGATGACGCGGCACCCGCCGATCGCGACGAGTAGGCCGTCGATGCGCATCGACATCGTCACGATCTTCCCCGAGTTCTTCTCGGTGCTCGATCTGTCGTTGCTCGGCCGGGCGCGCCAGTCGGGCCTCATCGAGGTGACGGCGCACGACTTGCGCGACGCCACCCATGACCGCCACCGCACGGTCGACGACACACCGTACGGCGGCGGCGCCGGCATGGTCATGAAGCCCGAGCCGTGGGGTGAGGCCGTTGACCGCATCGTGGGCGACGGGGCATCCGACGCCCTGCTCGTCGTGCCGTCACCGGCCGGCGAGCCCTTCACCCAGCAGATCGCCCGCGAACTCGCCGCCGAAGCGCACCTCGTGTTCGCCTGCGGGCGCTACGAGGGCATCGACCAGCGCGTCGTCGACCACTACGCGACGCGCATGCGCGTGCGGCTCATCAGCCTCGGCGACTACGTGCTGAACGGCGGCGAGGTCGCCGTGATGGCGATGATCGAGGCCGCCGGGCGGCTCGTGCCGGGTGTCGTGGGCAACCCCGAGAGCCTCGTCGAAGAGTCACACGAAGACGGTCTGCTCGAATACCCGAGCTACACGAAGCCGGCCACGTGGCGGGGGCTCGAGGTGCCGCCGGTGCTGCTCTCGGGCAACCACGGGGCGATCGCCGACTGGCGCCGCGAGCAGCAGCTCGAGCGCACACGGCGGGTGCGCCCGGAACTGCTGGGCGAGTAGGCCTCGCCTGAGGCGACTCAGGCGGTGACGCTCGGCGTTCCGTCGGGCTCCGCGGCGCGGGCGAGGAGCTCCTCGATGCGGCCCCTGCACCCCCCGCACCCCGTGCCCGCTCGGGTCTCGCGACCGACAGCCTCGACCGTCGTGGCGCCGCACGCCGCGGACTCCTCGATGCGGCCGACCGTCACCCCGTTGCACCAGCACACGGTCGAGGCCGGGGCGAAGGCGTCGGCGTCGGCGCTCGGATCGTAGTCGGGGCCGTCGAATCGGAGCAGCACCGATCGATCGGCGGGCAGCTCGCCGCGCCGCTCGAACAGCAGCGTGAGCTCGGCCGCCGTGCGCGGCATCCCGACGCTCACGAACCCGGTGAGCGCGCCGTCTTCGGTGACCATCTTCACGTAGCGGAGATGCTCGGGATCGGCCCATTGCGACACCCGTCGTCGCGGGTGCACGGCATCGTCGTCCCACGCGTCGGCCGAGACGTCGCCGACCGCGACGACGTCGATGTGCTCGGCCTTGAGCATCACGATCGCATCGCGTTCGGCGGGCGCTGCGGCATCCGCTCGCTCATCACCCGTCGTCGTCGCGATGAATGCCCCGGCGAGCCATTCGGCCTGCCGCCAACCCGGCCCGACGAGACCTGATGGCACGCCGGGGAGCACGCGCTGCCCGGCGAGCTCGTCGGTGCGTTCGACGACCTGGGCGCAGTCGCCGATCGCGTACACATCGGGGTCCGTCCAGCTCGCGAGCCCGGCGCCGACGACGACCCCGACCGCCGTGCGAAGACCGGCCAGGGTGGCGAGTTCGTTGCGAGGGCTCACGCCGCAGGAGAGCACGAGCAGATCGCCGCGCAGTTGCTTGCCGTCGGCGGTGATGACCGTGTCGAAACGGCGAGCGCCGCCGTCGCCGGTTCGAAACGCCACGGCCTCGGCACGGCTGTGCGCGACCACGGTGACTCCCGCCCTTCGCAGAGCGGCGCGCAGTACCTGCCCGCCGCCGCGGTCGAGGTTGCGCGGCATCGGGTGCGGACCGTGGTGCACGACGCACACCTGGGCGCCGGCGTGGGCGGCGGCGAGTGCGAGTTCGAGGCCGAGCACGCCGGCACCCAGCACGATGATGCGCCTGCGGGCCTGCACTGCGGAGAGGACGCGTTCCGCGTCGGTGAGGTCTCGAAGGGCGGTGATGCCCTCGGGCAGCAGGTCGTCGCGGGCGATGAGCTGCTTCGGGTACTTCTGGAGCGAGGCGAGATCGCGGCGATGCCGTTCGACGCCGTCGAGGGTCGGCACGTTCGCTCGCGATCCGGTCGCGAGCACGAGCCGGTCGTACTCGAGTCGCTCACCCGAGTCGAGCTGCACGAGCCGCGCCGTTCGATCGATCGAGGTCGCGGCGACGCCGAGCAGCACGCGTGCGCCGGCCGCCTCTGCGGCGGCCCGATCGCCGACGAGCATTGCTTCGAGCTCGGTGTTGCCGACGGCGTACTCGGCGACGAGCACGCGGTTGTAGGCCTCGACGTCTTCACCCGCGACGACCGTGAGGGCGATCGACCCGACTTCGACGGCCGGCAGCAACTCCTCGACGAACCTGGCGCCGACCGTGCCGTAGCCGATGAGCACGATCCTGAGCGGGGTCATGCCGTCGCCTCCATGTCGACGATGCGTGCGAGGTGCACGACGTTGGTCTTGAACTCGGGCATGGCCGAGACCGGGTCGACCGCGTCAGAGGTGAGGAGGTTCGCGGCCTGCTCATCGCCGTAGTGGAACGGCAGGAAGACGGCGTCGGGGCGGATGTCGGTGGTCAGGCGTGCGCGGCATCGCACGGTTCCCAGCGCATTCGAGAGTTCGACGGGTTCGCCGTCGGCGACGCCCAGCCGCTCCGCCGTCGACGGATGCAGCGCGGCACGGGCCTCGGGCTGAGCTTCGGCGAGTTCGGGCACCCGCCGCGTCTGCGCGCCGCTCTGGTAGTGCTCGAGCAGTCGTCCGGTGACGAGCGTGAGCCGCCCGGGCAGCGGGGCGGGGTGGGCCGACGCCCGCACCGAGACGGGCACGAGTCGAGCGAGACCGTCGGGGTGGGCGAAACGTTCGGAGAAGAGCCTCGGAGTGCCCGTGCTGCCGCGGGGGTAGGGCCAGTAGGCGGCCTCACCCCGGTCGAGCATGGCGTAGTCGATGCCCGAATAGTCGGCGATGCCGCCCTCCGATGCCAGGCGCAGTTCTGCGAAGGCGAGCTCGGGGTCGACGTCGAACGTCGCGGTGCATCCGAGGCGCCGGGCGAGTTCGGCGAGGATCCAGAGTTCGTCGCGCACACCGCCGGGCGGGGTGATCGCCCGGCGGCGACGGATGACGCGGCCCTCGAGCGAGGTCATCGTGCCCTCCTCCTCGGCCCACTGCGTGATCGGCAGCACCACATCGGCGAGCGCGGCCGTCTCGGAGAGGAAGAAGTCGCACACGACGAGGAGATCGAGCGCGGTGATGCGCTCGCGCACGTTCGTGACATTCGGCGACGAGACGACGAGGTTCGAGCCGTGCACCATGAGTGCACGCACGCCGCCGGGCTCGCCGAGCGACGCCAGGAGCTCGACGGCAGGTACGCCCGGTCCGGGGATGTCGCCCGGCGCGACGCCCCACACCCGCGCGACGTGCGCTCGCGCCTCGGGGTCGGTGATCTTGCGATACCCGGGCAGCTGATCGCACTTCTGGCCGTGCTCGCGGCCACCCTGCCCGTTGCCCTGCCCGGTGAGCGTGCCGTAGCCGCTGCCGACCCGCCCCGGCAGGCCGAGGAGCAGCGCGAGGTTGATCGCCGCGGTCGCCGTGTCGGTGCCGTCGACGTGCTGTTCGACGCCTCGCCCGGTGAGGATGTAGGCGTTGCCGCTCGAGGCGAGTCGTCGTGCGAGCCGGCGCAGCGTCAGTGCCGGAACCCCGGTGGCCGACTGCACTCGTTCGGGCCACCATGACGCGACGCTGCGCCGGATCGCCTCGTAGCCGACGGTGCGAGCCGCGACGTAGTCGAGGTCGACGAGACGCTCGGCGATGACGATGTGGATGAGCCCGAGCAGCAGGGCGAGGTCGGTGCCCGGCATCGGCTGCAGGTGCATCCCTCGGCCGTCGTCGGTGAGCCGGGCGGTCGCCGTGCGCCGTGGGTCGACGACGACGAGGCCGCCCTCGGCCTGTGCTCCGGCGAGGTGGCCGATGAACGGCGGCATCGTCTCGGCGACGTTCGTGGCGAGCAGCAGGATCGTGTCTGCCCCGTCGAGATCCTCGAGTGGGAACGGCAGGCCGCGGTCGAGCCCGAAGGCGCGGTTGCCGGCTGCGGCGGCCGACGACATGCAGTACCGGCCGTTGTAGTCGATGCGGCTCGTGCCGAGGGCGAGCCGCGCGAACTTGCCGAGGAGGTACGCCTTCTCGTTGGTGAGGCCGCCGCCGCCGAAGACGCCGACCGCGTCGGCGCCGTGCGCCTGACGGATGCCGCCGAGCGCGGCCGCCACGTGATCGAGCGCCTCTTCCCATCCCGCCTCGTGCAGCACGCCGTCGGAGCCCCGCACGAGCGGGGCGTCGAGCCGTGACGGTGCACGGAGCAGTTCGGCCGATGTCCAGCCTTTCTTGCAGAGCCCGCCGCGGTTGGTCGGGAAGTCGCGGCCGCTGACGGTCACCGGGGTCGCCGCGGCATCCGTCGCGTCGTTCTCGGTCAGGGTCATGGCGCATTGCAGCGCGCAGTACGGGCAGTGCGTGTCGGCGGAGCGGCTCATCCGGTCTCGATTCAGATCTTGTGCTCGCGAAGGCGGCGGGAGCGCACGTAGACGGTGTAGACGAGCACGAGAAGTGCGACGTCGGCGGCGATGAAGCCGAGGAACGCGCCGGCGTAGCCGCCCGTGGCCTGAGACGAGATGTTCAGCACCTGCGGAATGAGGAATCCGCCGTATGCGCCGATGGCCGAGATGAGACCGAGTGCAGCGGCGGCCCGGCGCTGCGTCGAGACATCGCCCGCACCGGCACGCACAGCGAAGACGACGGGCACCATTCGATAGGTCGAGCCGTTGCCGATGCCGGCCGCTGCGAACAGGAACAGGAAGCATCCGAGGAAGAGCCAGAAGTCGCCGAGCGGGAGGACGAGCAGCACGCCGGTCGTGATCACGCCCATCGCGGCGAACGCGAGCATCGTGATGCGCGCCCCGCCGAAGCGGTCGGAGAGCCGCCCGCCGTACGGCCGCGCGAGCGAGCCGACGAGTGCGCCGAGGAAGGCCAGCGAGATCGAGGCTCCTCCGACCCCGATCGCGGAGAACTCGGGGAACTGGTCGGCGATGAGCTTCGGGAAGACGCTCGCGAAGCCGATGAACGAGCCGAACGTGCCGATGTAGAGCAGTGACAGCACCCAGAGGTGCGGTTCGCGCAGCGCCGCCGCCGAAGCCGCGAAATCAGCCTTCGCGCTCGAGATGTTGTCCATTCGGCGGTACGCGCCGATCATGGCGACGAGAATCAGTGGCACCCAGATCCAGCCGGCGAGCGGCAGGTTCAGTGTGGCGCCGGCGCCGATCGTCACGACGACGGGCACCGCGAACTGGGCGACGGATGCCCCGAGGTTGCCGCCCGCGGCGTTCAGTCCGAGTGCCCAGCCCTTCTCGCGCTGCGGGAAGAAGTACGTGATGTTCGACATCGAGCTCGCGAAGTTGCCGCCGCCGAAGCCCGCGAGCGCTGCCACGAGCAGCAGCACGCCGAACGGTGTCTCGGGGTTGCCGACGACGACGGCGAGGAGGATCGCAGGGATGAGGAGGAGGCCGGCCGAGACGATCGTCCAGTTGCGGCCGCCGAATCTCGGCACCAGGAATGAGTACGGGATGCGGAGTGTCGCGCCGACGAGGCTCGGAATCGAGATGAGCCAGAAGGTCTCGCCCGTGGTCAGATCGAAGCCCGCGGCCGGCAGCGTGACGGCGACGATCGACCAGAGCTGCCACACGACGAAACCGAGGAACTCGGCGAAGATCGACCAGCGGAGGTTCCGGCGGGCGATCGCCCGGCCCGCGGTCGCCCACTGTACGGCGTCCTCCGGATTCCAGTTGTCGATCCACCGGCCGGGCCGGGCCGCGAGGGCCGGTGCGGCCCCGGCGGCGACGAACGGGGGAGTTGCGTTCACGGTGTCGGTCATCGTGCCTCCAGGAAAGGTCGGTCGCGGTCGATCCGGTGTGATGCCGACGTTATTCGCGACGTGTTTCGGCGGCAGGCGCCGGTCGTGAACGCTGCGTCTCGACCTGCTCACCCGGAGTCGTCGGCGGTGTGAGGCCGGGGTCAGACATCGATCCGGTATCCGCGTTTGACGACCGTGGCGATGAGGCCGGTCACGCCGAGCGTCTGCCGCAGGCGGCTGAGGGCGACCTCGAGGGCGTGTTCGTCGTCGGTGCCGGGCAACGCGGAGATGAGCCGGTCGCGAGCCACGACGGAGCCGCGAGCCGCGATGAGCGTGCGGAGGAGCATGAGGGCGACGGGCGCGAGCGCGATCCGGCGATCGTCGACCTCGACGACGGCACCGCGGAGCTCGAGCGGACCGTGACGCGTGTCGAGCCGCAGCACGCGCTCTGATTCGAGGTGCTCGCAGACCAGCCGGATGAGCGCCCCCATGCGGAATCGCTCGGGCCGGATCGGCTCGATGCCTGCCGCCACGAGCGGCCCCGCCGTGACCGGGCCGACGGCCGCAGCCACGACCGGTCCGCACATCGCATCGATGAGGTCGTCGAGCCTGCCCTGCAGCTCGGCCGCGGCGAAGAGCGCGTGCACCGCGGGCGCGCTCGTGAAGGTGATGCAGTCGAGTCCGCCGGTGCAGGCTGCCTCGATGAGGCGGTCGACCCGTTCGTCGGTCTCGTCGGGCGGAGTCCAGCGATACGGTTCGACGGTCAGCACGCGGTCGTGGGCGTCGCGCAGGCGGTCGAGCTGCGACGGGTTCAGGAACCCGTGCAGCTGCACGGCGACCGTGAGCCCGGAGGGCATCGTGGCGAGCACCTCGTCGATGAGCGACTCGGTGGTCTCCTCGGCGCTCATGCCGATGTCGTTCAGGCCGGCGGCGCGGATGCCGCCGCGCGCCTTCGGCCCGCGCACGAGGATCGACGTGTCGGAGAGCGCGTCGACGAGCTGTTCGCCGAGTCCGGCGGCATCGGCGACTTCGAACCACCGGCGTACGCCGTAGGCGGTCGTGGCGAGGAGCACTTCGGGCCGAGCCCGGATGATCGCACGGGTGTCGGCGATCACGGGGTCGTCGGAGACGGCGTTCGCCATGCGGACCGTCGGTGCGTGCAGCACCGACGCTCCGCGGCGCTCGAGTGCATCGATGAGGTCGCCCGAACGTCGATCGCTCGTCACGCCGATGCGGAAACCCTCGAGCTGGTCGTGCCGAAACCCGGGTGGGAGCTCGGTGACGTCGGTCATGCGCCGACCGCCGTGAATCCCGCCGCGCGCCGCATGAGCTCTGTCGCGCCGGCCTCGCCGTCGTGGGCGAGTCGCACGACCTCGCCGATCACGACGACGGCGGGCGAGGCGACGCGTGCTCGGCCGGCGGCGGTGACGATATCGGCGAGGTCGCCGATCGTCGTGCGCTGGTCGGCGGTGAATCCCCGTTCGATGATCGCGACGGGCATCTGCGCCGACATGCCGTGCCGAGCCAGACCGGCGGTCAACGCGGGCAGCGAGTTCACGCCCATGAGCACGACGATCGTGCCGCCGAGGCCCGACAGGTGCTCCAGCTCGTTCTCGGAGAGCGGCGTGTGGCCGGAGACGACGGTGAAGAGGTGGCTGATGCCGCGATGCGTGAGCGGGATCCCCGCGGCGCCGGGAACGGCGACGGCGCTCGTCACGCCGGGGATCACTTCGACGTGTACGCCCGCTGCATGGCAGGCGAGCAGCTCCTCGCCCCCGCGACCGAGCACGTACGGATCCCCGCCCTTCAGCCGCACGACGCGCCGGCCGGCGTGTGCATGCTCGACCATGAGTGCTTCGATCTCCTGCTGCGGTACGGCGTGATGGCCCGGTCGCTTGCCGACGTCGACGAGTTCGGCGCCGGGCGCGAGTTCCTGCAGCCGCTCGTGCGGCGCCAGCCGGTCGTAGAGCACGACGTCGGCGCGCGCGAGTGCACGTGCGGCAGCGAGGGTCAGCAGATCCTCCCTGCCGGGGCCGCCGCCGACGAGGGTCACCAGGCCGGTCATGCGCCGCGCACCGGGATGTTCGGGCCGGAGACGACGACGGCATCGCCGGGCGCGTTCACGAACGGGCGGAAGCGCCGGAGCCGTTCCGGGTCGGCGAGGGTTGCGGCCCATTCGTCCTCGTAGGTGTCGACGTGCGCCGCCATCGCCTGCTCCAGTTCGCCTGCGAGTCCGAGCGAGTCGTGCACGACGACGTCGCGTACGTGGTCGAGCCCGCCCTCGAGGTCTTCGATCCACCGCGCCGTGCGCTGCAAGCGGTCGGCGGTGCGCACGTAGTACATGATGTAGCGATCGATGTAGCGCAGGAGCGTCTCGTCGTCGAGATCACTCGCGAGCAGCTGGGCGTGCGACGGTTGGAAACCGCCGTTGCCGCCGACGTACATGTTCCACCCCTGGTCGGTGGCGATCACACCGACATCCTTCGCCCTGGCTTCCGCGCACTCGCGGGCGCATCCGGAGACGCCGAACTTCAGCTTGTGCGGTGACCTGAGGCCGCGGTAGCGCAGCTCCAGCTGCACGGCCATCGCCACCGAGTCCTGCACGCCGTACCGGCACCAGGTCGACCCGACGCAGCTCTTCACGTTCCGCAGCGACTTGCCGTAGGCCTGGCCCGATTCGAATCCGGCGTCGACGAGCCGCTTCCAGATCTCGGGGAGTTGGTCGAGGCGTGCACCGAACAGGTCGATGCGCTGACCGCCCGTGATCTTCGTGTAGAGGTCGAAGTCGGTCGCGACCTGCGCGATCACCGCGAGCTTCTGCGGCGTGATCTCGCCCGCGGGGATGCGGGGGACCACCGAGTACGTGCCGTCCTTCTGCATGTTCGCCATCGCCCGGTCGTTCGTGTCCTGCAGGCCGCCGCGGCCGCCGTCGAGGATGTACGAACCGTGCTGCGTCGCGAGGATCGAGCCGATGACCGGCTTGCAGACGTCGCAGCCCCGGCCGCCGCCGAGGCGCGTGACGATCTCGTCGAACGAGGTGAGCCCGAGCACCCGCACGGACTCGAACAGCTCCTGGCGCGAGAGATCGAAGTGCTCGCAGAGCGCACGCGATGGCGTGATGCCCGACTTCTGCAGCTCCGACTCGAGCAGCTTCTTCACGAGCGGCACGCATGAGCCGCACTGCATCCCGGCGCGCGTGCAGCTCTTGAGGGCGCCGAGCTCGGCGCATCCGTCCGCATGACCGGCATGGGCGCCGCCGATGGCGTCGCGGATGGTGCCTGCGCTGACGTTGTTGCACGCGCAGACGAGGGCCGACGCGGGCAGTTCGTCGCCGGCCGGCGCTTCCATGCCCGATGCGGAGAGGTACGCGGCCGGCTCGCTCGAGAGCTCTGTGCCGAGCAGCGGGCGCAGCGACGCGTACGGCGAGGCGTCGCCGACGAAGATGCCGCCGAGGAGGGTCTTCGCATCGGAGGTCACGACGAGCTTCTGGTACAGCCCGCGGGCCGGGTCGGCGTAGACGATCTCGAGCGCATGCTCCGTGTTCGCGAGGGCATCACCGAAGGTCGCGACATCGACGCCCCGAGAGCTTCAGCTTCGTGGCGTCGTCGACGCTCGTGAACTCTGCGCCTCCGCCGAGCAGGCGGTCGGCGACGACCTCGGCCATCGCGTTCGCGGGGGCGACGAGGCCGGTGCAGCGACCCTCGAAGCTCGCCACCTCGCCGATGGCCCAGATCTGACGGGCGGATGTCGCGCACGCCGTGTCGATCGCGATGCCGCCGCGCGGGCCGAGCTCGAGCCCGAGATCGCGTGCGAGTTCGTCGCGAGGGCTGATGCCGATCGCGAAGACGACGAGGTCGGCGGCGATGCGGCGCCCGTTCGTCAGTTCGACGCCGACGACCGCGTCGCCCTCCGCCAGCACGGCGGCGGGCCGGGTGCCGAGGTGCAGCCCGATGCCCTGACCCGAGATGATGCGACCGAGGGCGCGCCCGGCGCCCTCGTCGAGCTGCGCCGACATGAGCCAGCCGCCCGAGTGCACCACCGCGGTGTGTGCGCCGAGCTTCGCGAGGCCGCCGGCGGCCTCGAGGCCGAGGAGCCCGCCCCCTGCGACCACGACCTGCGCCGGCCGGCCGTGCGCCGCCGCGAGCTTCCTCGTCTCGGCGACGAGCGCATCGACGTCGTCGATCGTGCGGTAGACGCGGGCGTGCCTGCTCCCCGGTATTTCGGGCACCGGCGCACTCGAGCCCGTCGCGAAGACGAGTTCGTCCCACGGCAGCGACCGGCCGCTCGACGTGGTCGCGGTGTGGGCCTCGGGGTCGACCGCGAGCACGCGCTCGCCCGTGATGAGGGCGATTCGGTCGTCGTCCCACATCGAGGGCGCCAGGGTGAGGTCGGCCGTTGCATCCGCGAGCCTCGTGCTGAGGGCGACGCGGTCGTACGGCCGCCGCGACTCCTCGCCCACGACCGTGACGCGCAGCCCCCGCCTCGTGTCGCGCGAGGCCAGGCTGTCGGCGAGTCGGTGCGCCGCGGGTCCGCCGCCGATGATGACGACGTTCCGCACGTCGACATCTGCTCGGGTGTGGTCGATCATGGTCGCCTCCGGGGGTCGAATGAGGCGAGCGTACGATCGCCCCGTTTCGACCCTGTTTCGGCGCGGTAACCTCCGCGATCCACCGTCGCACGGTCGGTGCTTCGCGATGTGAGGCCGGTTTCACACCGGTGAAACATTCGGATGCCGCGGAGGAAACACCCGGAACCTAGCCTCGGAGGCACGAGGAGAGGAGCCGGCATGTCGCTGACGATGGAGAGGACCGCCACGTGGGAGCCGACCTGCGGGGTCGACGACCTCGAGCCGGGCTGGGGTGAGGTCGCACTGCTCGGTCGCGCGCAGGTGGCGCTGCTCCGTCTCGATGAAGAGGAGGTGTACGCCGTGGATCACCACGACCCGCACACAGGCGCTCCGGTGATGGCCAGAGGCATCGTCGGGTCGCGCGGCGACCGGCCGACGATCGCGTCGCCCCTGCACAAGGAGGTCTACGACCTCGGCACGGGGGAGTGCTTCACCGACGGCGCGCTGGCACTGCGCACTTACCGCACCCGTATCGTCGGCGGCATGATCGAGGTCGAACTCGAGCGGTGAGCCCGACCGCGGCGGCGGTGCTCCCGGCCGGCCGGCCGGTCAGGAACGCCGCGTGAGCACGATCGGGTCGCCATCGGTGATCGCGATCGTGTGCTCGGAGTGCGCACCGCGCGACCCGTCGGCACTGCGCAGGGTCCACCCGTCGGGGTCGGTGAAGATGCGGTCGGTCGTCTCGAGGAACCACGGTTCGATCGCGACGACGAGTCCGGCCTTCAACGGCAACCCGCGACCTGGTCGACCGTTGTTCGGGATGTGCGGGTCGCCGTGCATGGTGCGGCCGACGCCGTGGCCGCCGAAGTCGGTGTTGATCGAGTAGCCCTCTGCCTTCGCGACATCCGCGATCGCCCGCGAGATGTCGCCGATGCGGTTGCCGGTGCGGGCGGCCGCGATGCCGGCGTCGAGTGCGCGGCGACTCGTGTCGATGAGGCGGCGGTCTTCGTCGCTCGGGGTGCCGACCACGATCGAGATCGCCGAGTCCGCGACCCATCCGTTCACCGACGCCGCGAAGTCGAGGCTCAGCAGGTCGCCGTCGCGCAGCCGGTAGTCGTGCGGAAGCCCGTGCAGTACCGCGTCGTTGACCGAGGTGCAGATCACCTTGCCGAACGGGCTCGCGCCGAACGACGGGTGGTAGTCGATATAGCAGCTCTCAGCCCCCGCCGCTCGGATCATCTCGTGGGCGAGGGCATCGAGCTCGAGCAGGTTCACGCCGACCGCCGCTGCGGCCGAGGTGGCCTCCAGCACGCTCGCCACGAAACGGCCTGCCGGCCGCATCTCCTCGATCTCTGCAGGGGTCCGAAGTTCGATCACGACTCCATTCTGTCGGCTCCGCCCTGAGTGAACACCCGGCGCGCGCAGGCATGCCGGATTACGCTGTGAACATGCTTCTACGGCGTGCACTGTACCGATGGCAGATGATCGCGGTCGTCGTGCTGCCGGTGTGGCTCGCGGTCGGCTGGGCCGTCTTCGGCGGCGGCGGGTGGGGCACGCTCGGGCTCGTCATCGTCGTGCCCGTCGCCTTCGTCGTGCTCGGCGTCGTGGCGCTCCTCACGAACGTGCGGCCGACCGTGCGTCACGAGCGCGCGCTGTCGTGGATCGATGTCGGCGTGCTCACCGCCTGGCAGCTCGCGATCATCGGCACCGGGTTCTACGGCGCATCGGCCACCCTGTTCGGCGTGCTCGCGATCCTCCTCGGCATCGCCGCGTTCTGGGTCGCGGTGTGGCAGCTCGTCACCGACGGGGCGAACCGGATGAAGGCCTCCATGGCCGAGTTCGAACGACTCGCCGGCCAGCAGCAGGGCGGGGCCGCGAGCGGTGCCTCGCCCGGTTCGACGGGTCGGAAGCCTGGTCCCGCCGGCCCCGGCGTGCGGCGCCCGCCGTTCGACGACGGCGGAGATGACGTGATCATCATCCACGAGACCCGCGACTAGCGTCAGCCCCGATCGCGCCGACGCCCGTGGCATCCGGACTCGGCTGCCGCCGGTTTCTGGCGGCTTTTGCCCATCGGGCCTCTCACATGGCAGAATAGAGGATTGTGCCGCCGCAGGTCTCTGCCTCCGGGGAGCGCGCACGCACGATTCGATCGTGTGAGGCGGCACCAGTCACTCGTATTCAATGATCAGCGGTCGACCGGCGGCGGGCGCAGAGAGCGAACCATCATGCACATCCTCGACCATGTCGACGCCGCGAGCCTGAGGTCGGATGTTCCCGACTTCCGCCCCGGCGACACCGTCAAGGTGCACGTCAACATCATCGAAGGCACGCGCTCGCGCATCCAGGTGTTCCAGGGTGTCGTCATCGGCCGTCAGGGTGAGGGCGTCCGCGAGACCTTCACCGTCCGCAAGGTCAGCTTCCAGGTCGGCGTCGAGCGCAAGTTCCCGGTTCACTCCCCGGTCATCGACCACATCGAGGTCGTCACCCGTGGTGACGTCCGTCGCGCGAAGCTCTACTACCTGCGCAAGCTGCGCGGCAAGAAGGCGAAGATCAAGGAGAAGCGCGACGCCTGATCCGCTCTGCGGATCGCGCTCCACGCGAACTCTTCCACGGGCTCCCCACCTCTAGACTGGTGGGGAGCTCGGGCGGTTAAATGACAGAAGAAGACACAGGCACGCGAACAGATCGCGAGCCTTCGGCGACGCCGAACAGACGACGCGGCGTTCTGCTGTTCCTCCGAGATCTGCTCGTCATCTTCGTGGTGGCCGTGCTCGTCTCGTTCCTCATCAAGACGTTCCTCATCAGGTCGTTCTTCATTCCATCGCAGTCGATGGAAGAGACGTTGGTCAAAGACGACCGCATCATCGTGAACCAGTTGGTGCCCGATCTCGCGCCGCTCGAACGCGGCGACGTCATCGTCTTCGAAGACCCGGGCGGATGGCTTCCGGCCCGCATCGAGGTGCAGCAGCCGCCGCTCATCGCCGCCGTCGACTGGTTCCTCTCCTTCGTGGGCCTCTCGGCTCCCGACTCGAACGACCACCTCGTCAAGCGACTCATCGGCCTGCCGGGTGACCACGTCGTCTGCTGCAACGCCCTCGGGCAGATGAGCGTCAACGACGTGCCGCTCGACGAGCCCTACATCGCGCTGCCGCCCGGTGACACGAAGGCGTCGCGCGACGACTTCGACGTGGTCGTGCCCGACGACTCGCTGTGGGTCATGGGCGACAACCGCAACAACTCCAAAGACTCGCGCTACAACGGCGGCACGCCGCTCGAGGGGTTCGTGCCGACCGACAACGTCGTCGGGCGGGCGTTCGTCGTGAGCTGGCCGGTTTCGCACTGGGCGTGGCTCGACAACTACCCGCAGGTCTTCGAGGGCGTCGACGACGAGACGGGCGACTGAGGTGGCCCCCGCCGTCGTGCCCTCGCTCCGTGTCGAACGCGAGTTCTTCGCCGAGGCGCCCATGCTGCTCGCGTGCGACGAGGTCGGTCGCGGAGCGCTCGCCGGCCCCGTCGCGATCGGTCTCGTGCTCATCGACTCCGGCGTTCGCCGCATGCCGGCCGGCCTTCGCGACTCGAAGCTCCTGAGCGAACCTCGGCGTGAAGCGATGTCGCCGAGGGCCGCTGCCTGGGTGCGCGCGTCTGCGATCGGCGAGGCCAGCGCGGCCGAGATCGACGAACTCGGCATCATGGCCTGCCTCGGACTCGCCGGTTCCCGGGCGTTCGCCGAGCTGTCGGCGGCGAACGAGCTCATCGACGACGTGCCGCTCCTGCTCGACGGAAACCACGACTGGCTGAGTGCCTCGATCGATCACCGGGCTCGCGTCGTCACCCGCATCAAGGCCGACCGCGACTGCGCGTCGGTGGCCGCGGCATCGGTCATCGCGAAGGTGCATCGTGACCGCTTCATGCGCCGAGCCCACGACGCGCGGCCGCTGTACTCGTGGGACGAGAACAAGGGCTACTCCAGCAGGGCGCACTTCGCCGCGATCGACGAACACGGCCCCAGCGAGCTGCACCGCACGACCTGGCTGCACGATCGCAGCCCGGCGCCGACGCTCTTCGACCTCAGCGTAGGATGAGTGCGATGGATGAGGACGAGTTCGAAGACTACGACCGCGAGGTCGAGCTGGCCCTGTATCGGGAATACCGCGACATCGTGTCGCAATTCAAGTACGTCGTCGAGACCGAGCGACGGTTCTATCTCGCCAACGAGGTCGAACTCGTGCGCCGCGACACCGAGCACGACTTCTACTTCGAACTGACGATGAAAGACGTCTGGGTCTGGGACGTCTATCGTGCCGACCGATTCGTGAAGTCCGTGCGCGTGCTCACCTTCAAAGACGTCAACGTCGAAGAGCTCGCCACGCGTGAATTCGAACTGCCGAAAGAGCTCGCACTCGACGAGTAGCACTCCGTCTCCCCAGCGGCGATTTCCGGAAGTTCTGCACGGCCGGTTGCTCTCCGCGCGGCCGTCCGGTCGCGCTCCGCGACGCTGGTCGCGGAGGTGGTGCGGATGTCGCACAATGCGGAGCTCGGACGACGCGGTGAACAACTCGCCGTCGAGCATCTCGAGGCTCGTGGCATGCAGGTGGTCGAACGCAACTGGCGGTGCCGTCTCGGCGAGATCGACATCGTCGCCCGCGACGGCCGTGACACGGTCTTCGTCGAGGTCAAGACCCGCACGACCGGCGACTACGGGCATCCGTTCGAGGCGATCACACCACTGAAGCTCGCACGCCTGCGGCGGCTCGCGATCGCATGGTGCGAGGCGACGGATGCCGCGGTCTCGCGGGTTCGCATCGACGCCGTGGCCGTGCTCGCCCCGAGCGAGGCGCCCGCGCTCATCGAGCATCTCGAAGGCATCAGCTGATGCCGGTCGCACGCACGCGTTCGGTGGCGCTCCTCGGACTGACCGGCTCGATCGTCGAGGTCGAGGCAGACCTCTCGTCGCAACTGCCCGCGTTCATCATCATCGGGTTGCCCGATGCCGCACTCGGCGAGGCACGTGATCGGGTGCGGGCCGCCGCGGTGAACGCCGGATGCCCCCTTCCGCAACGGCGGCTCACGGTCAACCTCTCTCCCGCGGCGCTGCCGAAGCACGGCTCGGGCTTCGACCTCGCGATCGCAATAGCCTGTCTCGCCGCCGCGGGGGAGATCTCGGCCGAGTCGGTCGAGCGCGCCGTTCATCTCGGGGAACTCGGCCTCGACGGCCGGCTTCGACCGATCGACGGTATCCTCCCGGCCGTGCTCGCCGCGGTGCGTGCCGGCTACGACACCGTGATGGTGCCCGCCGCCAATGACGCCGAGGCGCGACTCGTGCCCGGCGTGACCGTGATCGGAGTGGCATCGCTCCTCGATGCGGCGGTGCATCACGGAGGCGTCTTCGACGACCGCACGTTCGAGGCCGTGCCCGCTCCCGACCGTGTCGCCTCGGCCGGTGTGGTCGAGGAATCGCACGGAGACCTCGCCGACGTCGCCGGCAACGACGCCGCCGTCGAGGCGCTGCTCGCTGCTGCCGCAGGCGGCCATCACATGTTCCTGCTCGGCCCGCCCGGGGCGGGCAAGACGATGCTCGCTTCGCGATTGCCCGGTCTCCTCCCCGATCTCGACGCCGAAGAGGCACTCGAGGTCGCCTCTCTCCGTTCCCTTGCCGGGCAGCCGCTCAGCGGGGGGCTCTCGTTGCGACCGCCCTTCGAGGCACCGCACCACACCGCCACCGCGGCCGCGATGGTCGGTGGCGGCAGCCGGCTGATCCGCCCCGGTGCTGCGGCTCGTGCATCGCACGGGGTGCTCTTCCTCGACGAGGCACCCGAGTTCCCGTCGGCGGTGCTCGATGTGCTCCGCCAGCCGCTCGAGTCCGGCACCATCGCGATTCATCGTGCGAACGCCGTTGCGTCGTTTCCCGGCCGCTTCCAGCTCGTGCTCGCGGCCAATCCCTGCCCATGCGGCAACCACGGTTCCAAGGTCGGTGACTGCATCTGCCCACCGGCGGCCCGGCGCCGGTACATGGCCCGCGTTTCCGGGCCCCTTCGCGATCGGCTCGACGTGCAGCTCTTCGTTCCGCGCATCACGGCCGCCGGGCTGCGAATCGCGGCCGAGCAGCCGGGAATGTCGACGGCCGTGGCGCGCGAGCGTGTTCTCGAAGCTCGAGCGAGGGCCGCCAGCCGGCTGCGCGAGACACCTTGGCGCACGAACGCGCAGATGCCCGGGCCATGGCTCCGCGGTGCCGGCGGGCTGCACCCCGGCGGCCGCGCAACGGCTGATCTCGACCGCTCGCTCGAACTCGGCGGAATCACGATGCGCGGGTACGACCGCATTCTCAAGGTCGCGTGGACCCTCGCCGATCTCGACGGCGCAGACTCGCCCGGGTCCGAACACGTCGGGCGGGCGCTCTTCCTTCGAAAGGGGCTGCCGCAATGAGCATCGTCCGGACGGCCGCTACCAGTCTGCGCACCGAACTCTCCGCCCTGCGGTGCAACCCGCCAGGCGACGCGATGGCGCTCGACGACGTCTTCGCCAGGGCGTTGCTCGGCACCGTCGCTGAGCCCGGCGATGGATTGCTCGGGCGCGCGATCGATGCGCTCGGTGCTGCGCCGACGGTCGAACTGCTGCTCGGCAGGGCCGGGCCGACTCGCTTCATCGACGAGGTCGAGCACGTCGGCGGCGTGATCGACGAACGCGAGGCGACGAACGGGCTCGATCGCTGGCTGCCCCGCATCGACCACAACGCGTTCGTGCGCTCGCTCGGTCAGGCGGCGCGAGTGGGAGCGCAGCTCGTGCTCCCGACCGACGCGGTCTGGCCGAGCGGCGTCGATGAGCTCGGTGTGCACGCGCCGATCGGTCTGTGGGTGCGCGGCCGGGCAGACGCACTCGCAAGCGCAGACGCGTCGATCTCACTCGTGGGCGCCCGAGCGGCGACCGGCTACGGCGAGCACGTGACGATGGAGGCCTCGGCGGGACTCGTCGATCGAGGCTTCGCCGTCGTCTCAGGTGGTGCATACGGCATCGACGGAATGGCGCACCGGGCGGCTCTCGCGAGTGACGGCACGACCATCGCCTTCCTCGCCGGTGGCGTCGACCGGTTCTATCCGATGGGGCATGAGACGCTCCTGACGCGCATCGTCGAAACCGGTGCCGTCGTCTCCGAGCTGCCGTGCGGCGCTGCACCGACGAAGTGGCGCTTTCTGCAACGCAACAGACTCATCGCCGCAGCGAGTGATGCGACCGTGGTGCTCGAGGCGGGAACCCGCTCCGGGTCGATCAACACCGCCGGGCACGCGGCAGCTCTCGGTCGCCCGCTGGGCGCCGTTCCCGGACCTGTGACAAGCCCGGCGTCAGCCGGCTGCCACCGGCTCCTTCGCGAGTACGACGCGACGTGCGTGGTGGATGCCGATCAGATGGCCGAGCTCGCCAGCGGGCGCCGGCGACGCGTCGTCTCGACGGAGCACGGTCCGCTCGATCAGGCCGGGCCCTCGACAGGAGCCGGCGGTGAGGCGCCGACTCGACGGTGGGGCGTCGAGACGACGCCTGAGGCGGTGCGGGTGCTCGACGCGCTCAGCTCCCGCAGCCCTCGCGAGCTCGCCGATGTGGCGCGCAGGTGCGGAATGGCGCCGACCGCGGTGATGGGCGTGCTCGGCGGACTCGAGGCCGCAGCACTGGCCGCGAGGCATCCGCAGGGCTGGTTGCGAGCGAAGCGCGAGTGACGGAGTAGTGATTGCGTGCACGCCGGCGCAGGTGCAATGGCGTGGTCGGCGTGCGATCCGGCGCGGCACGCCGGTACGTCGGAGGCAGGCTCTAGGCTGGCGGCGGAAAGGGGGACGATGCAGCATCCGCAACTCGGCCGGTATCCGGCCGCCCGGCACGTCATCGCCCACATCAGCGACTCGCACCTGCTGCACGAGGGTGCACCGCTCGGCGGCGTCGCCGACACGGTCGCCGCGCTCGCCCAGGTGGCTGCACAGCTCGAGCGGCTCGGCACGTCGATCGACGCGATCGTCGTCACGGGCGACGTCGCAGACCTCGGTGAGCCCGACGCCTACCGGCGTGCTCGCGAGTCGCTCGACCCGCTCGCCGAACGCACGGGCGCCCGACTCGTCTGGGCCATGGGCAACCATGACGAGCGGGCGGCGTTTCGCTCCGAGCTGCTCGGCGAGCCGCCCGGCGATGCTCCCGTGCACCGCGCCGTCGAGGTCGACGGGCTGCGCATCATCACGCTCGACTCCACCGTGCCGGGGTTCCATCACGGCGAACTCGACGACGCCTCGCTCGACTGGCTCGCCGCCGCACTCGACGAACCCGCCGCACACGGCACGGTCGTCGCGATGCACCACGCACCGATCGCCACGCCCCTCGCCCTGATGGACGTGCTCGAACTCCGCGGCCAAGATCGCTTCGCCGAGGTCCTGAGCGGCAGCGACGTGCGGCTCATCCTCGGCGGCCACCTGCACTACGCCACGAACGGGAGCTTCGCTGGTATCCCGGTCTCGGTGGCCGGGGCAACGGCCTACACGATGGATCTGTCCGCCCCGCCCCGAACGCTCGTCGGCCTCGATGGCGGCCGCTCGTTCTCGCTCGTGCACCTCTACGCCGACGGGGTCGTGACCTCGGTCGTGCCCGTCGGGCAGCACCGGGCCGTCACGACGCTCGGCGAAGAGCTCCTCGCCGAGATCGAAGCGCTCCCGGCCGACAAGCGTCTCGAGCTCTTCTCACGCAAACGCGATTCGGAGTGACTGCCGTCTTCGGGCGCGCCGTGCGCCGCGGCGACCGGCGCAGGAGCAAGCTGGAGTCGTGAAACTCGACCGACTGCTCGACGACTATCTGTCGCACGTCGCGGTCGAGCGCGGCTACTCGCCGCACACCGTAGCCGCCTATCGGAGCGATCTCATCGAGCTCATCGCCTTCGCCGAGGGCCGCGACGGCACCGACGCGGCCGCGATCGACCTGCCGCTGCTGCGCGACTGGCTCTGGGCGGCCACCGAGCGCGGGCTCGCCCGAACGAGCATCGCCCGGCGCGCGGCATCCGCTCGGGGGTTCACCGCCTGGCTCAGCCGGCGTGGTGAGCTCGGCGCCGATCCCGGAGCGCGGCTGAAGGCACCCCGGGCGCAGCGGACCCTCCCGCGCGTCATCACCGGGCAGGCCGTCACCGACGCCCTCGCGGTGCTCTCGGCCCGCGCCGCCGACGGCGCTCCGACCGAGGTACGCGACGTCGCGATCATCGAACTGCTGTATGCATCGGCGCTTCGCGTGTCGGAACTCGTCGGCCTCGATCTCGACGACGTCGATCGCCGGCGACGCATCGTGCGTGTGCTCGGCAAGGGTGCCAAGGAGCGGATGGTGCCCTACGGCGCTCCCGCGGCTCGCGCTCTCGATCGTTACCTCGATGCGGCGCGGCCGCTGATCCTCGACGGTGCAGCCGGGGGGAGGGAGCCAGCGTCTGTCGCCACCCGGGCGGTGTTCCTCGGCGCTCGCGGCGGTCGCATGGGTGTGCGGAGCGTCTATCGGCTGGTCGCCGCCATCCTCGCGGAGATTCCCGGCACCGGCCCGAGCGGGCCGCACGCGTTCCGCCACACCGCCGCCACGCATCTGCTCGATGGAGGAGCCGACCTGCGTGCGGTACAGGAGTTCCTCGGGCACGCGAGCCTCGGCACCACCCAGATCTACACGCACGTCTCAGCCGAGCGGCTGAAGCAGAGCTACCGCACTGCGCACCCGCGAGCCTGACTCACACCGGCGGCAGCAGTACCGCCCGAGGCAGGCCGCCGAAGAAGAGGAACGGCGAGACGTACTCACCGTCGACCCGCACCCCGAAATGCACGCAGCTCGACCCGCAGTGACCGCCCGTCGCCACCGTGCCGATCGGGTCACCGGCAGCGACCGACGTGCCCTGCACGACGAGCGCGGCGACCGGTTCGATCGCACTCACGACGCCATCGCCGTGATCGATCGCGACGACAGGCCGACCGGCGACCATGCCGGCGAAGCTGACCACACCGGGCGCCGGGGCGCCGACCGGTGTCTCGGGTGCCGATGCGATGTCGATTCCGCGATGACCGGCGGTGTACGGCGTCGGCGGGGCCCGGAAGGGCGCCACGACTCGGATCGGGGCTGCCACGGGCCAGCGCCACGGCTGTTCGGGAATCGCGTCTCGGAGGCGCGCGGGTGCTGCTGTCTCTTCGCCCTGCACCGACGTCGCGGAGGGCGGCGCCGGTGTCGGTGCCGGTGCCGCTGCAGCGGCACCGGGCATGAGCAGGGAGGCCAGCCCGGCCGCTACGAGGAGCGACGCGAGGCCCGTGGAGCGGCGGTGGCGGTGGTGCGGAGGGGCGTTCATGCTCCGATGATCGGCCGCACGCGGCATCCGCTCGCGCTGCCGTGTGGATCTGTGGATACCGGCCGCCGACCGCGGTTGGGGAGGGGGAGTGCCGATGATAGAGTGTCGGGAGCACCCCGGTCTTCCGGGGTGACTACGCGCGCCAATTCGGCCGACGACTCCACTCAGTCCCGTTCTCTGCTCGAACGAGCAGAAACAGGCGGAGCCGTGCCGGGCGCCAGGGCTCCAGCCGCCGGCCGGAGCGACAACTGAGAACAAAGGAGTACGGCTCATGGCCGTCGTCACCATTCGCCAGCTGCTCGACAGCGGCGTGCACTTCGGGCACCAGACCCGCCGTTGGAACCCGAAGATGAAGCGCTTCATCCTCACGGAGCGGTCGGGCAGCTACATCATCGACCTGCAGCAGTCGCTCGCCTACATCGACAAGACCTACGACTTCGTGCGCGAGACGGTCGCCCACGGTGGCACCATCCTCTTCGTCGGCACCAAGAAGCAGGCGCAGAACTCGATCGCCGAGCAGGCGACCCGCGTCGGTCAGCCCTACGTGAACCAGCGCTGGCTGGGCGGCCTCCTCACCAACTTCCAGACGGTCTCCAAGCGCCTCGCGCGCATGAAGGAGCTCGAGGAGCTCGACTTCGAGGGCACCACGAGTGGCTTCACCAAGAAGGAGCTGCTCATCAAGAAGCGCGAGCTCGACAAGCTGCACAAGTCGCTCGGCGGCATCCGCAACCTGACGAAGACGCCGTCGGCGCTCTGGGTGGTCGACACCAAGAAGGAGCACCTCGCGATCGACGAGGCCCGCAAGCTCGGCATCCCCGTCATCGGCATCCTCGACACCAACTGCGACCCCGACGAGGTGCAGTACCCGATTCCGGGCAACGACGACGCGATCCGTTCGGTGAGCCTGCTCACCCGCATCGTCGCAGACGCCGCGGCCGAGGGCCTCATCGAGCGTCACCAGAAGCCCGAGGCCGAGGGCAACGTCTCGGCCGTCGAGCCGCTCGCCGAGTGGGAGCAGGAGCTCCTCAAGGCCGGTTCGGAGACCACGCCCGAGCAGGCTTCGGCTGAGACCGAGGTCGTCGCAGAGACCGTTGCCGAGGCCAAGGCCGAGGCCGCAGAGGTCGTCGACGAAGCCGCGACCGAGGTCGAGGCGACCGAGACCGCCGCCGACGCCGAAGGTGCGGAGGCCGCAGAGGCCGCAGTCGCCGTCGAGGCTGCCGACGCCACCGAGTCCAAGTAAGACCACGAGTTCAGGAGACCTCAGAGATATGGCCAACTTCACCCTCGAAGACGTCAAGATCCTGCGCGAGCGCCTCGGCACCGGCATGGTCGACACGAAGAACGCACTCGTCGAGGCCGACGGCGACATGGAGAAGGCAGTCGAGATCCTTCGACTGAAGGGCGCGAAGGGCAACGCCAAGCGCGCCGACCGTTCCACTGCAGAGGGCCTCGTCGCCGCCGTCGACAACGGTGACGGCACCGCGACCATGATCGAGCTCGCCTGCGAGACCGACTTCGTCGCCAAGGGCGACAAGTTCGTCGGTCTCGCCGACCGCGTGCTCGCTGCGGTCGCCGCGGCTCGCGCCGCCACCCTCGACGCCGCACTGGCCGCGCCTGCCGCAGGCAAGACCGTCGCCACCGTGATCGACGAGGAGGCAGCGATCCTCGGCGAGAAGGTCGAGCTCCGTCGCGTCCGCCTCGTCACGGGCGAGCAGTTCTCGATCTACCTGCACAAGACGTCGAAGGACCTCCCGCCGCAGGTCGGTGTCGTGCTCGGCTACACCGGTGCCGACGCCGAGACCGCTCGTTCGGTCGCGCAGCACATCTCGTTCGCGAACCCGGAGTACCTCACCCGTGAGGACGTGCCGGCGGAGTCGGTCGAGAAGGAGCGTGCGATCGTCGAGCAGATCTCGCGTGAGGAGGGCAAGCCCGAGGCCGCCCTCCCGAAGATCATCGAGGGTCGCCTCGGCGCCTACTTCAAGCAGGTCGCACTGCTCGAACAGGACTACGCGAAGGACAACAAGCTGTCGGTCGCCAAGGTTCTCGACGGCGCAGGCCTCACCGTGAGCGACTTCGCTCGCTTCAAGGTCGGCGCCTAAGTGCCTCGAAGGAGTCCGGATCGTTCGCGATCCGGACTCCTTTGCTGTGTCCGGAGCGACTCCGGACGCCAGACGGGTCGTGCCCGTCGGAAACACCCGAGCAACGGCACTGCGCCGGGCTCGGCGAACCAGTAGCTTTGACCCCAGAGGGGAAGGATCGGTCGGGATGACGGAACACAAGCGCAGGGTCCTGCTGAAGCTCTCCGGGGAGGCGTTCGGCGCCGGCGCCCTCGGGGTGAACCCCGATGTGATCAGCGCGCTCGCACGCGAGATCGCCGATGCGGCGCGCACGGTCGAGGTCGCGATCGTCGTCGGCGGTGGCAACTTCTTCCGCGGCGCCGAGCTCTCCCAGCGCGGCATGGATCGCGGCAGAGCCGATTACATGGGCATGCTCGGCACCGTGATGAACGCGCTCGCCCTGCAGGACTTCCTCGAGCAGGCAGGCGCAGAGACACGTGTGCAGTCCGCGATCTCCATGACGCAGGTCGCGGAGCCCTACATCCCGCGGCGCGCGGAGCGGCACCTCGAGAAGGGGCGCGTCGTCATCTTCGGCGCCGGAGCAGGTCTTCCGTACTTCTCGACCGACACGGTGGCGGCCCAGCGGGCGCTCGAGATCGACGCAGAGGTCGTGCTCGTCGCGAAGAACGGCGTCGACGGCGTCTACTCCGATGATCCCCGCACGAACCCCGAGGCACGCAAGATCGACCGGATCAGCTACCAGGAGGCGCTGCAGCGCGGACTCAAGGTCGTCGATTCGACCGCGTTCAGCCTCTGCATGGACAATGGCATGCCGATGCAGGTCTTCGGCATGGCCCCGCACGGCAACGTGACCGCGGCCATCCTCGGTGCCGACCTCGGCACGATCGTCAGCAACGGCGAGCCGACCGCCAGTCGGTAGACTGACCCGAGTAGCGAACCAGAAGGAGCCCCCGTGATCGCGGACGTACTTTCCGATGCCACCGCACGTATGCAGAAGGCCGTGGAGGTCGCCAAAGACGACTTCTCGAGCGTTCGCACCGGCCGGGCGAACCCCCAGCTCTTCCAGAAGATCATGGTGAGCTACTACGGCACGCCGACGCCGCTCGCTCAACTCGCGTCGCTCGCGAACCCCGAGGCGCGCACGCTCCTCGTCACGCCCTACGACAAGGGCGCGATGAAAGACATCGAGCAGGCCATCCGCGACACCCCGAACCTCGGGGCGAACCCGACGAACGACGGCAACATCATCCGCGTCACTCTGCCCGAACTGACCGAGGAGCGCCGGCGCGAGTTCGTCAAGATCGTGCGCGGCAAGGCCGAAGACGCTCGAGTCTCCGTGCGCAACATCCGTCGGAAGGCGAAGGACGACCTCGATGCCCTCAAGGGCGAGGTGGGCGACGATGAGGTTTCGCGCGCGGAGAAGGAACTCGAGCAGATCACGAAGTCCAACGTGGACGCGATCGACGACGCCCTGAAGCGCAAGGAAGCCGAACTCCTCGAGGTCTGAGACAGACGATGTCGGGCGTCCCAGAAGAGGATCGGTCGGACGCCGGGGGAGCCGAACGGACCTCGCGCGAAGAGTTCCGTGCGCAGGTGAATGCCCGAAGGGCCGACCTGGAGCGCCAGTTCGAGGCGTCGAAGGCGCAGTTCGATCAGGCACAGGAGAAGATCAATGCCCGCACCGGGCGCAACCTGATTCTCGCGACGCTCATCGGGCTCGGCTTCGGAGCGATACTGCTCCTCAGCCTGCTCGTGTTCAAAGAGCTGTTCATGCTCTTCGCCGTCATCATCGCGGGCTTCGCGAGCTACGAACTCGCACAGGCGCTGCGTAACGGCGGCTATCGGGTTCCCCGGATCCCGACGGCAGTCGTCTCCGTGGCGGCCGTGCCGGTGGCGTACTACGGGGGAGCGGCGGGTCAGCTGATCGCGGTGCTCGGTGGCATCCTGATCGTCTCGCTCTGGCGCCTCGGCGAACAGGCCGTGCCAGGGCGCCGGCGCTCGGCGCGCGATCTCGGACGCGATCTCGCGGCCGGTGCGTTCGTCCAGGGGTACGTGACGTTCCTCGCGACGTTCGCGGTGGTGCTCACGGCGGCCGAGGGAGGCCAGTTGTGGACGCTCGCGTTCATCGCAGTGGCCGTCGCCGCCGATACCGGTGCCTACGCATTCGGCCTCATGTTCGGCAAGCACAAGATGGCGCCGATCATCAGTCCGAAGAAGACGTGGGAGGGCTTCGCCGGCGGCGCGGCCGCGAGTCTCGTGGCGGGCGTGCTGCTTTCGACACTGATGCTCGGCAACACCTGGTGGTTCGGCCTCATCTTCGGTGCGGCCATCTTCTTGAGCGCCACCCTCGGCGATCTCGTCGAATCGCTGATCAAGCGTGACATCGGCATCAAGGACATGAGTTCCTGGCTGCCGGGCCACGGCGGGTTCCTCGACCGGCTCGACTCGATTCTCCCGTCGGCGGCCGTCGCGTTCGTCGCGTTCCGGATCTTCGGGTGAATGCCTCTGGGGCCACCCTCGGCAATAATGGAGCGGTGGACTCCACCTTCCCTCGCGCACGCAAGCCCAAGCTCGGGTACAACACCGCCCAGGTCGAGGCATTCCTCCAATCGGCTCGACGCGCGTACGACGGCGCGGCCAGGCCCGACGACGAGCCACTGACGTCTGATCGCATCCGGCTCACGGCATTCGGAATGCAGAAGGGCGGGTATTCCACGACGCATGTCGATCAGGCGCTCGAGCGGCTCGAAGACGCGTTCGCAGCCCAGGAACGTCAGGTGGCGGCGCAGCTGCACGGCAGCGAGGCGTGGCTCCGCGAAGCCCGCACGACCGCGCAGGTGGTCTCGAATCGGCTCGCGCGCCCCGAGGGCCAGCGTTTCGACCGGGTCGGTCCGCTCGTGCGCGGCTACAGCACCCGCGAGGTGGATCGCTTCAGCGACAAGCTCACGAGGTACTTCAGCGACGGATGGCCGATCTCGATCGACGACGTGCGCGCGGTCGTGTTCAAGACCCAGCGCGGCGGGTATCGCGAAGCGCAGGTCGATCTCCTCCTCGATGCGGTCGTCGACGTCATGCTCGCCGTGCGATGAACGTGCGCGTCGAGGTGGAATCCGTCGTCGCACCTTCGATACACTCGTCGAATCGTGGGTAGACATGCTGGAGGAGACGAGGCCGTCGAGCCACGTCGACAAGCGACGGCCGGGCAGCCTCCTGCGGTGAGGTCACCACGTGTCGGCCGGGTCAAGCAGGCCGCCACCTTCGTGTTCGCGTTCGCGGCATCCGTCAGTTTCCTGCTCGTCAACGTCGTCGATCCGTTCTCGGGCGCCACCGCCTCGTCGGGTTTCGTCGCTCAGGGCGAACGTTTCGGCGGGGCCAGCGTGCAGGCGATCGAGGTCGAGGGCGACTACGCGATCGAGGTGGGTCGTGAGGCCTACGACGTCGAGAAGAAGCCCGAGGAGGTCAGGCTCGCGCCGGCATCGACGAGCTCCGACAGCGGCTGGGCACCGCCGGCAGTGACGCCGGACCCGGGCTCCGCGCAGGCGTATGCCGCAGGCGCGGTCGCCGCTCGAGGGTGGGCATCGAGCGAGTTCGACTGCCTTGTGGCCCTCTGGAGCAAGGAATCCGGCTGGCGGGTGAACGCCTACAACGCCGGCAGCGGCGCATACGGCATCCCTCAGGCCTTGCCCGGTTCGAAGATGGCGAGCGCAGGGGCCGACTGGGAGACGAACGCCGCGACGCAGGTCGAATGGGGCCTCGGGTACGTCTCGGGCCGCTACGGCACGCCCTGCGGCGCCTGGGCGCACTCGCAGGACGTCGGCTGGTACTGACCTAGACTGGGTTCATGGCGCGCTCGAACCGTTCCCGCAGTCGGGCGGCTCGTGCGAGAGACCAGCATTCCGAACTCGATGTCGAACGGCTCACGTCCGGGTGGCGGCGCACCGAAGTCCGCGGCGGCCGCGAGTGGAACGTGCAACCGGTCTCCGAGCTGCAGGCCGTCAAGGCCTACCGCTGCCCCGGCTGCGGGCTCGACGTCGCTCCGGGCATCGCCCACCTCGTGGCCTGGCGGGCCGACGGCGTTCTCGGCGACGCGGCCGATCTGGCCTCCCGTCGTCATTGGCACACTCACTGCTGGAGGATCGGCGCGGTATGAGCGACACGTCCATCGAGATCCGAGCGGGCGCCGAACTGCCCGCTCGTCGCGAAGAGATCGAACTGCACACGGCCGACGGGCTCACGCTCGTCGGCGAACTCGCGTTGCCGCTCGACCGACCCCCTGTTGCGACGCTCGTCACGCTGCATCCGCTGCCGACCGCCGGCGGCTTCATGGACTCGCACATCATCAGGAAGGCCGCGGCACGACTACCGGCACTCGCCGACCTCGCAGTGCTCCGCTTCAACACGCGCGGCACCGTTTCACCGCGCGGCACGAGCGGAGGCGCTTTCGGTGAGGGCGTCGCCGAGCGAGCGGATGTCGCGGCCGCCATGTCGTTCGTCGAGCAACGTCGGCTGCCGCACCCGTGGCTCGTGGGCTGGTCGTTCGGCACCGAGCTCGCGCTCAAGTACGGACTCGATCACGGCATCGACGGTGCGATCCTGCTCTCGCCGCCGCTGCACCGCACGAGCGAGGCCGAACTCGTTCGCTGGCAGCACGCCGCACCCGCACTCGTCGCGTTGATTCCGGAGTTCGACGACTATCTTCGGCCGGCAGCGGCGGCGGAACGGTTCTCGAGCGTGCCGAGGATCCGGCGCGTCGACGTGGCGGGCGGCAAGCATCTCTGGGTCGGGGAGTCGCAGACGCGGCGAGTGCTCGACGAGATCGTCGCGGTCGTGAACCCGGACGCACTCCCGCTGCCGACGACCTGGCCGGTCGACACGGTCTGAGCGCGGCGAGGCGGTCAGCGGTCGTTCTGGAGCGGCACGACGACCTGCTTGACGATGAGCAGTACGGCCGCAGCGACGGGGATGGCGACGAGCGCCCCGAGCACGCCGCCGAGAGACCCGCCCGCGAGTGCGGCGATGACGACCACCGCGCCGGGCACTCTGACGGCGCGGTTCATGATGCGCGGGCTCAGCACGTATGCCTCGATCTGCATGTAGATGATGTAGTAGATCGCGGCAACGAGAGCGGTGAGCGGCGAACCGAGGCCCGGGATCAGGCACACGAGCACGATCAGCACCGAACCGCTGAGCGTGCCGACGAGCGGAACGAGTGAGAACAGGAACGCGATGAACGCGAGCACCGCCGGGAACGGCGCGCCGATGATCGACAGGAAGATGAAGCTCGCGGCGCCGTTGACCGCCGCCAGCGAGACCTGGCCGAGCACGAAGCGGCCTACCGACTGAGTGATCTGCTCGGTGAGGTCGGCGAATCGATCGCGCTTCGAGGCAGGCACCAACTGGTACGTGGCGCGCTTCATGACGTTCAGCGAGAACACGAAGTAGAGCGTCAGGATGAAGACGATGACGACGCCGAAGACTCCGGCACCGATCGCGACCGCGACCTGCAGCACGCCGCCGGCGAGTTCGCTGAGCTTGTCGGGGTTGGTGAAGAAGTCCGTGAGGCCGGTCGTGACCTGCAGGCTGATCTCGTCGACCGGAACCTGTGGGAACTGGTCCTTCAGCGACTCGATCCAGTCTTGGGAGTTGACACGATCGATGATCCAGGGGATGTCGTCGACCAGCTGGCCCACCTGCTCGACGATGATCGGCACGACCGTCAACACGAGCGCCGCGACGAGCAACCCGACTCCGCTCATGACGACGAGGAGCGCCGCCCAACGCGGGAGCCCCCGGCTCTCGAGCCAGCTGATCGCCGGATCGAGGCCGAGGGCCAGGAACACGGCGACGCCGATGTAGGTGATGATCGTCGCGAGCGTCGCGATCGAGGTGAGGATGAGGAGGCCGACACCGACACCGAGGGTGCCGACCATCCCGATGCGGAACGCGTTCTGGATCTTCATGGAGCGCCCAGCATCCTTCTCGACTACTTGGTCTTCGCTGCGACCTGCTCCGCCTGCGTCAGCACGCCGCGGAGACTCTCGAAGTACCCGGCGACCGCATCGCGCTCGATCTTGATCTGCGAGAGCCGGTCCTCGGCGTCGGCAACCAGGGCACGGGTGCGCTCTTCGGCATCGGCGATGAGCTTTCGCGCCTGCTCGTGGGCTGCGGCGATGCGGTCACGTGCCTCGTCGTCGGCCTTGTCGCGGACGACCGCGATCTCGGCTCGCACGTCCGACTCGAGCCGATCGGCCTCGGCACGGCTCTCTGTCGTGCGGGCGACCGCCTCGGCGAGTTCGGCGTTGGCGTCTTCGAGGAACTTCTGCGTCTGCGCCACGGCCTCCTGGTGGGAGGCGAGCAGTTCCTGCTCGGCCTCGTCGCGCTTCGTCGTGAGCTCGGACTCGAGGTCGAGGTGCGCCTTCTCGATCTCACGACGCATGCGGTTGACCTCGTGCGTCGTCTTCTTGCGCATGGCCGTGAGCTGGTTGTCGAGGTCGATGCGACCCTGTTCGGCCTCGGCATCGAAGTCCGCGCGAGCCTGCTCCTGCTCGAGTGAGAGGTCGGCGCGCATCTGGTCGAGGTCGGCGGCGTGCTTGGCACGGATGCGCTCGAGTTCGTGCTGGAGCTTCAATCGCGCGGCTTCCGCCTCGCGCTCGATGTCGATCTTCGCCTGCTCGCGCTGCTGGACCACCTCGGCGCGGCTGTCTTCGAGTTCGCGGTCGAGATCGCTGCGTGCCTGCTCGAGCTCGTGCACGAGGGCCGCCCGGCGCTCGACGATCTCGGCGTCGATGTCTGCGCGCGCCTCAGCAGACTCGCGTTCGAGGTCGAGACGCGACTGCTCGGTCTCGGCCGCGAGGTCGATGCGTGCCTGCTCGCTCTCGCTCGCGAGTTCGGCGCGGGCACGGTCGAGTTCGATCGCGACTTCTGCACGAGTCTGCTCGGTCTCCTGCGTGAGTCCGGCGGCCGTGGCGCGGGCCGCGGTGGCCTCCGAGTTCGCTGCGACGAGGATCTCGCTCGATTTGCGCTCGGCCGCTGAGATCATCGCGGCGGACTCTCGCTTGGCACTCGTGCGGATCTCCGCGGTCTCGGTGGCGACGGCCCCGCGGATCGCGGCAGCGTCGCGCGCGGCATCCTGGCGGAGCTGCTCGCTCGCCTCGTGGGAGCGCGAGACCATGTCGTCGGCCTCGGCGCGGGCGTTCTCGAGGATTCGGCTCGCCTGGGCGCGAGTCTCTGTGAGCGTGCGCTCGGCGAGTTCGTGCGCATCCGAGCGCATGAGGTGTGCTTCGTCTTCGGCGGCGCGACGGAGCTTCTCGGCGTCGACATCGGCCTGTGCGATGAGCCGGGTGGACTGCTCCTCGGCGACGCGAAGGGTGTTCTCGAGCTTGGTGCCGAGACCCGAGAAGGTGGGACTTCCGACCTCTTCGAGTTCGGCTGTCAGCTCTTCGATGCGTGCAAGGAGCCGCTTGTTCTCCTTGACGGTGTCGGCACCCTGGTTGTTCGCGGCGATGATGTCGCGGCGAAGTCCGTTGATCGCCTTGTCGACTTCGTCCTTGTCATATCCGCGGAACACCTGCGTGAACTCGGTCTCTTCGACGGCCATTCTTCCTCCGGGCTCTGTCCCGCGTTCGTGGGGGCGGTTGCGGGATGGTGTGTCCGATTGTACGGGTCGGGCGGCATCGGCGAAGACACGATTCGTCCAGCCGGCGGTTAGGTCTCTCCCAGAATCCGTCGGTAGTGTTGACTGTCTTTGTCAGAGGCCACAGAGGTGGCAATGGAGGTTCTGTTCGTGCGCTTCGTCTTCGCTATCGTGGCGTTCATCGCCGCGGCCGTGATGATCGGGCTCGGGATCGCCCAGCGCACGGTGTTCCTGGAGCCTGCTCAGGTCTCGATGTCTGCAGAGCTGTCAGGTGGTGAGGCCGACTTCATCGTGATCGAGCCCGAGGCGCTGGCCGCCCATCCCGGCAAGCAGACCATCACCGTCTCCGGTTCTCCGAAGGCCTACCTCTCCTACGGCCGCAGCTCCGATGTCGAGGCGTGGCTCGGCCAGACACCATACGTCTCGGTCGGACACGACGCCGAGACCGGTGAACTGACCACTGAGATCGTCGTGACCGACCCGGTCGACGACGGGAGCTCGGCCGCCCCCGTGGCACCGACGCCCGATGCCGATCCCGAGGCCGCGGTGCCGTCTCCGGCGGGTTCGGATCTCTGGCTCGACGAGTTCGCCGACGCGCTGGTCGTCACCACGACGATCGACGTTCCCGACGACATCTCGGTGCTCGTCAGCTCCGACGGCGGCGACGAGCTGCCGAGCCGGGTGAAGATCGATTGGCCGCTCGACAATGCGACGCCGTGGGCCGGCCCGCTGATCGTGGGCGGTGCACTCGTCTTCGTGCTCGGCATCGTGCTCGTGATCACCGGCTTCGTGAAGCACCGGCGTTCGCGCGGCCCTCGCAGGAACCTGCCGACGGGATCACGCCGCGGCAAGCTGCCGAGCGCGCCGAAGCCCGACCGCACGCAAGTGGGCGGACGCCGAGCGGTCGGTCGCGCGAAGCGCATCGCGATCGTTCCGCTCCTCGTGATCCCGGCGATGGCACTCACCGCGTGCTCGCCCGACTACTGGCCGAGCTTCGATCAGCAGGCCGTGCCCGAGACGACGGCCCCTGCGACGCCGACGGCCACGACTCCGCCGCCGGAACCGGGCGAAGAGTCCGAGGAGACCGAAGCGCAGCCCGCGGTGACCGTGCCGCAGATGGAGCGGATCATGCGCCGCGTCGCGGTGTTCGCCAACGAGGTCGATGCCGCCGGCGATGCAACGGCCGCGGCCGAGCGCTTCACCGGCCCGGCCCTCGAGGCCCGTGCAGCCAACTACACGACCCGCGCCTCCCTCGCCGAGCATCCGCTGCCGACGCCGATTCCCGCAGCCCCGCTCACGCTGACGCTTCCGCAGCAGGCCACGGGCTGGCCGCGCACGGTGCTCACGATCGCGAAGAACTCCGACGACCCGACGGTCGCGCCGAGCGCGCTCGTGCTCGTGCAGCAGTCGCCTCGCGACAACTACCAGGTGCTGTACGCCATGTCGCTGGCGCCCGATGCCGACGTTCCGGAGGTCGCACCGGCCTCGATCGGCGCACCGCCGATCTCGCCGGAGTTCAAGGGACTCGTGCTGCCGACCGGTCAGGTCGCCGCGGCCTACGCCGATGTGCTGATGAAGGGTGAGAGCTCGGAGTTCGCACCGCTGTTCGACCCCGAGGGTGACACGCTCATGGAGCAGCTCGGGCCGGTCGGCCAGCAGGCGACCAACGACGGACTGCCGGCGACCGCCGACGCCACGTATTCGAACGTGGTCGGCGAGAGTCCGACGATCGCTCTGGCCACCAACGACGCGGGTGCGCTCGTGACCGTCTCGATCGAGCAGACCGAGAACGTCGTGCCCAACGACGGCGGTACGATCGGATTCCAGCCGGGTCCGGCCGCCGCGCTCTCCGGATTCACCGGCAAGAGCGCGAAGGGCGTGCAGCGCGTCATCGGCGTCCAGTTGCTGTTCTATGTTCCCGGCGTCGGCAACGAGTCTGAAGACCAGATTCGTCTGCTCGGCTGGTCGGAGAGTCTCATCGGAGCTTCGGAGGTACCGTGACCAACTCGATTCCCCCTTCCGGCGCCGCGCTTCGCGGAGCGGTCGACCTCTCGGCGCTCGTGCAGCGTCAGGCCCAGGGTGCCGACGGCGGCCAGGGTGCGCATTCGGCACCCCGGTCAAGCGATCAGATCGTCTTCGAGACGGATGACGCGGCCTTCGGCTCCACGCTCGAACTCTCGCGCACCGTACCGGTCGTCGTCGCACTCTGGGCCACGTGGAGCGAACCGTCCAAGACGCTCCTCGCCTCGCTCGAGCGCCTGGTCCGGGCACGTGCGGGCCGCCTCGTGCTCGCGGCGGCCGACGCCGATCGCAGCCCGCAGCTCGTACAGGCCTTCCAGGCGCAGTCGATCCCGACGGTCGTCGCCCTGGTGGCGGGTCAGCCCGTGCCGCTCTTCGCGGGGGTCCAGCCCGATGAGACCGTCGACCAGGTCTTCGACCAGTTGCTCGAGCTCGCCGGCCAGCACGGCGTGACCGGCAGCATCGAGACCGGCGAGCCGCCGGCCGACGGCGACGGAGCGCCGGCCGAACCCGTCGAGGCGCCGCTGCCGCCCCTGCACCAGGAGGCGTACGACGCGATCGAGCGGGGTGACTTCGCCGCCGCGTCATCCGCATACCGCACCGCGATGGCGCAGGACCCGCGCGATGCGCTCGCGGTCGCCGGCCTCGCACAGGCGAACCTGCTCGGCCGTCTGCACGGCAAGACGCTCGATTCGATCCGGAGCGCCGCAGCGGCGGCACCGAACGACCTCGCGGCCCAGCTCGACGTCGCCGATCTCGATCTCTCGGGCGGGCACGTCGACGACGCGTTCGATCGACTCCTCACCCTGTTCCCCGACCTCGATGCCGACGGCCGAAAGCTCGTGCGCGAGCGCCTGGTGGAACTCTTCGAGGTCGTCGGCACCGATGACCCACGCGTCGCGGCCGCACGGCGACGACTCACGAACCTGCTGTACTGAGACGGCTGCGGCGGCGCGTCACCGCCGGGCTCAGGCCGGCGTGTCGAGCGCGAACCACACTGCGCCGAGCGGGGGCAGCGTGAACGACGCCGATGCCGGGCGCCCGCCCCACGGGGTCTCGGTCGCGTCGACCCCGCCGAGGTTGCCCACCCCCGAACCGCCGAACTCCGCAGCATCCGAGTTCAGGATCTCGCGCCAGCGCCCCGAGACCGGCAGCCCCAGACGGAACCCCTCGTGCGGCACGCCCGCGAAGTTCACGATGCAGAGGAGCGGGCGCCGATCGCGGTCGTACCGGAGGAAGGCGATGACGTTCTCTGCGGCGGCGCCGCCCTCGATCCACTCGAAGCCCGCTGCGTCGTCGTCGAGTTGCCAGAGCGACGGCGTGGCGCGGTAGCCGCGGTTCAGCGCAGCCACGAACTCGGCGAGCTGGCGGTGACTCGGCTGGTCGAGGATCCACCAGTCGAGGTCGCGTTCTTCGCTCCACTCGGAGAGCTGGCCGAACTCCTGCCCCATGAAGAGCAGTTGCTTGCCCGGATGCGACCACATGAAGGCCAGGTAGGCGCGCACATTCGCGAGCTGCTGCCAGTGGTCGCCCGGCATCTTGCGGATGAGCGATCCCTTGCCGTGCACGACCTCGTCGTGGCTGATGGGCAGCATGAAGTGCTCGCTGAACGTGTAGAGGAACGAGAACGTGAGGTCGTGGTGGTGGTGCGAGCGGTACATCGGGTCGTTCTGCATGTATTGCAGGGTGTCGTGCATCCACCCCATGTTCCACTTGTAGCCGAAGCCCAGCCCGCCCGAACTCGTCGGTGCGGTCACCCCTGGCCATGAGGTCGACTCCTCGGCGATCATGACGATGCCGGGGTTGCGCTTGTACGCGGTGGCGCTGGCCTCCTGCAGAAACCCGATGGCCTCGAGGTTCTCGCGTCCGCCGTGGATGTTCGGCTCCCACTGGCCGTCTTCGCGTGAATAGTCGAGGTAGAGCATGGAAGCCACGGCGTCGACCCTGAGGCCGTCGACGTGCATCTCCTCGAGCCAGAAGAGGGCGTTGGCGACGAGGAAGCCCCGTACTCTCGGGTTGCCGAAGTCGAAGACGTAGGTGCCCCAGTCGGGCTGTTCGCCGCGGCGCGGGTCGGCGTGTTCGTAGAGCGGCTGGCCGTCGAAGCGGGCGAGCGCCCACTCGTCCTTCGGGAAGTGCCCGGGCACCCAGTCCATGATGACGCCGATGCCCGCCCCGTGCAGCCGGTCGATGAGGTACTTGAGGTCGTCTGGCGAGCCGTAGCGCGACGACACGGCGTAGTAGCCGGTCACCTGATACCCCCACGAACCGCCGAACGGATGCTCCGCGAGCGGCATGAACTCGACGTGCGTGTACCCCAGCCATTCGAGGTACTCGATGAGCTCGTCGGCGACGTCCCGGTAGCCCCTGCCCTGGCGCCAGGAGCCGAGGTGCAGTTCGTAGATGCTCATGGGGAGCGCGTGCAGGTCGGCGGCGGCGCGGCGCGACATCCACTCGCCGTCGGCCCACTCGTGGGCGCTGTGCGACACGACCGAGCCGGTGGCCGGGGCGACCTCCGCCCGGCGTGCCATCGGATCGGCCTTCATGATCCAGTCACCGGCGGCGGTGAGCAGCTCGAACTTGTAGACCGCCCCGGGTTCGACGTCCGGAACGAACAGCTCCCACACCCCGGACGCGCCCATGCTGCGCATCGCGTGCCCTGCGCCGTCCCAACGGTTGAACGAGCCGGTCACGCGCACCGCGGTGGCCCGCGGAGCCCACACCGTGAAGGCGGTGCCCGACACGGCGCCGGCGATTCCCCAATGCTCGCGGTGGTGCGCGCCGAGCACGCGCCAGAGCTCTTCGTGGCGACCCTCGTCGATGAGGTGCAGGTCGAGTTCGCCGATGGTGGGCGCGAAGCGGTACGGATCGTCGCTCGTCCACTCCGAACCGTCGGCGTAGCGGGCACGCACCCGGTAGTCGCGCGGACCGAATTCCCCGGCACCCGCCCAGACGCCGTAGCCGACGTGCTCGAGGCGGAGCACCTCGCCGCCGGCGAGGACCGCCTCGACCGACTCGGCGAGCGGCCGGCGCGTGCGGATCGCCGTGAACGGCCCAGCCCGGTGCGGAACGTCGAATCCGTGCTGCCCGAGCACCGAGTGCGGGTCCGAATGGCGCCCTTCGGCGACGGCGGCCAGCATCTCGTCGGCGACGACGGGTGCGGCGAGTGGATCAGGCATCGGCAGCCCTTCTGACGTGCAGGATGTGCGCGGGTCGAGTGAAGGCATCGAGACGTACGTAGTTGGCAGCGCCCCACTCCCAGCGCTCGCCCGTGACGAGTTCGTCGACCTCGAATCCGGCGCCGGCGGGAAGGCCGATCGCCTCGAGATCGAGGTGCACGGTCGTCTCGCGCACCGAGTGCGGGTCGACGTTGGCGACGACGATGATCGTGTCGTCGACGCCGGTGCCGGTGAAGCGCCCGTCGAGGTGCTTCGAGTAGACGATGACCGAGTCGTCGTCGCTCGCGTGGAAGCGGATGTTGCGGAGCTGGCCGAGGGCCGGATGCTCGGCGCGGATGCGGTTGAGGATCCCGAGATAGAGCGCGAGCGAGCGACCCTCGCGCTCCGCGGCGGCGAAGTCTCGCGGCTTGTACTCGTACTTCTCGTTGTCGATCGCCTCTTCGGCGCCCGGGCGGGCCACCGACTCGAAATGTTCGAAACCCGCGTAGACACCCCAGAGCGGTGCGGCGGTCGCGGCGATCGTCGCACGCACGGTGAATGCCGCCGGTCCGCCGAACTGCAAGTACTCGGTGAGGATGTCGGGGGTGTTCACGAAGAGGTTCGGCCGCATGAAGTCGGCCGTGTCGTGCGAGACCGAGGAGAGGAACTCCTCGAGTTCGGCCTTGGTGTTGCGCCACGTGAAGTACGAGTACGACTGCTGGAAGCCCACCATGGCGAGCGCCTGCATCATCGCCGGCCTGGTGAACGCCTCGGCGAGGAAGACGACGCCCGGGTCATCCGCGTTCACCGCCCCGATCAGCCGTTCCCAGAACTCGAGGGGCTTCGTGTGCGGATTGTCGACGCGGAAGATGCGCACGCCCTGCTTCATCCAGTGCCGCACGACGCGGAGTACCTCGGCGTAGATGCCCTCGGGGTCGTCGTCGAAGTTCACCGGGTAGATGTCCTGGTACTTCTTCGGCGGGTTCTCCGCGTAGCGGATCGTGCCGTCGGGCAGTTGCGTGAACCAGTCGGGATGCTCCGTCACCCACGGGTGGTCGGGAGAGGCCTGCAGCGCGAGGTCGAGGGCGACCTCGATGCCGAGCGCCGCCGCACGGCGCACGAACGCGCGGAAGTCGGCAAGCGTGCCGAGATCGGGGTGCACGGCGTCGTGGCCGCCCGGAGTGCCGTCGGCGAGCGGCCCGCCGATGGCCCACGGAGAGCCGGGGTCGTGGGGGCCGGGGTCGAGGGTGTTGTTGCGACCCTTGCGATTGGTGGTACCGATCGGATGGATCGGCGGCAGGTAGACGACGTCGAATCCCATTGCCGCGACCCCGTCGAGCCGCTTGGCCGCGCTGCGGAACGTGCCCGACTTCCAGACGCCGTTCCTGCGCAGCTTCGCCCCCTCGGATCGTGGGAAGAACTCGTACCACGCGCCGGCGCCTGCTCGGCGTCGTTCGACGAGGATCGCGTGCTCGGGGGAATCCGTCGAGAGCTTCGCGAGCGGCCGGGCCTCGAACTCGGCGAGCGCCGGATCGTCGATGAGCGCGCGACGAGCGATGACGGATGCTGCGTCGTCGCGGAGCCCGGCGGCGAGCGCCGTGAGACGTCGGCGTGCCGCGAGCGGCCGGGACTTCTCGGTGACCGATCGGTCGAGCAGTCGCGCACCGATCTCGAACATGAGCTCGGCGTCGACTCCGGCGTCGACCTTGAGGGCCGCGTCGTGGCGCCACGTCGCGACCTCGTCGTCGAACCCGGTGACGTGCCAGTGCCACTCGCCGATCTCGTCGAGCCGGACCTCGGCCTCCCACCGGTCGGTGCCGGCAGCAAGCGGAGACATCCGTTCGCGGCGCACCTCGCCCGCAGGGCTCGTGATGACGAGCATCGCGCCGACCTGATCGTGCCCTTCGCGGAACACGGTCGCGCGGAACGGCACCACCTCGCCCTCGAACGCCTTGGGGCGCCAGCGCGCATCGGGCACAGCGGGAGTCAGCCTGGTCACGGGGATCCGGCCGGCGAGCACGGAAGCGGAGGTCACGGTTCGACCGTAGCGCCTTCGCGCCGGATCGGACTCGCGCTCCGCCGCACGCCGTTCACTCGCTCGCCATGTGATCGACCTAGGGTGGAGCCGTGAAGCCGATCCGCAAGTTCACGGTCCGCGCGGTCATCCCGCCCGAACTCGGCGCGCTCGAGGAGCTCGCCGCCAACCTCCGCTGGGCGTGGCACGAACCGACGCGCCGGCTCTTCCAGCACATCGACCCCGAGCTCTGGCAGGCGTCCGATCGCGACCCGGTCGCGTTCCTCGGTGAGGTCGATCCCGCCCGGCTGACCGCGCTGGCCGCTGATGCCGGATACGTGGAGTGGGCCGAGCGCGAACGCGCGGCGCTTCGCGAATACCTCGCGGAGCCTCGCTGGTTCCAGTCGCTCGGGACCGGCACCCCGCGCACCGTCGCGTACTTTTCGCCCGAGTACGGCATCGCCGCCGCGCTGCCGCAATACTCGGGTGGCCTCGGCATCCTTGCCGGCGACCATCTGAAGGCGGCCTCCGACCTCGGCGTGCCGATGATCGGAGTCGGCCTCTTCTACAAGGCCGGGTATTTCGCACAGTCGATCTCGCCCGACGGGTGGCAGCAGGAGCGCTACCCGGTGCTCGAACCCGACGGGCTGCCGCTCGCGCTGCTGCGAGCGCCCGACGGCGCCCCGGTGCAGGTGACCCTCGCGCTGCCGGATGACCGCTCGCTGCACGCGCGCGTCTGGAAGGCCGCGGTCGGCCGTATTCCCCTCCTCCTCCTCGACACCGACATCCCCGCGAACTCCGACGAACTGCGTTCCGTCACCGACCGCCTCTACGGCGGCGGCGGCGAGCACCGCCTGCTGCAGGAGCTCCTGCTCGGCATCGGCGGCGCCAGGGCGGTGGGTGCGTTCACCGAGCTGACCGGCACGCCGGCGCCCGACGTGTTCCACATGAACGAGGGCCACGCCGGCTTTCTCGGGCTCGAGCGCATCGCGGCGTACATCGGCGAAGGACTCACCTTCCCCGCGGCGCTGCAGCTCGTGCGGGCCGGCACCGTCTTCACGACGCACACGCCGGTGCCGGCCGGCATCGATCGCTTCGACCGTGCGCTCGTCGAGCGGTACCTGTCGGGTGCGCTGCTGCCCGGCATCGACCCCGCCGACGCACTCGCGCTCGGGCTCGAGCCCGACGCCGACCCCGAGACGAGCGCCTTCAACATGGCGGTCATGGGTCTCCGGCTCGCCCAGCACACGAACGGCGTCTCGAAACTGCACGGCGAGGTGAGCCGGCGCATGTTCGGCGAGCTGTGGCCTGGCTTCGACACCGATGAGGTGCCGATCACCTCGATCACGAACGGCGTGCACGCCCCCACCTGGACCGACCCCGCTCTGCGCGAACTCGCAGAGGCGCGACTCGGCACGGACGACACCGAGCACGCCGACTGGCGCAGCGCCGCGCTCACCGACGGCGAGTTCTGGGAGGTCAAGCGCGGAATGCGCGGGCGGCTCGTCGACGACGCGCGGCGCCGTCTCACAGCGGCGTGGCGACAGCAGCACTCGGGGGCCGAGCCGCCGACGTGGGTGTCGCGGGTACTCGACCCCGACGCGCTCACGGTCGGCTTCGCCCGTCGAGTGCCGACCTACAAGCGCCTGACCCTCATGCTGGCAGACCCGCAGCGTCTGACGGCGATCCTCACGAACCCCGAGCGCCCCGTGCAGTTCGTCATCGCGGGCAAGTCGCATCCTGCCGACGACGAAGGCAAGCGGCTCATCCAGCAGCTCGTCCGGTTCGCCCAGCAACCTGAGCTGCGGGGGCGCATCGTCTTCCTGCCCGATTACGACATCGGGATGGCCGAGACACTCTACCCGGGCTGCGACGTGTGGCTGAACAACCCGCTGCGCCCGCTCGAGGCGTGCGGCACCTCGGGCATGAAGGCCGCGATGAACGGCGCGCTGAACCTCTCGATCCTCGACGGCTGGTGGGCGGAGTTCGCGGGCGACGACTTCGGCTGGGTGATTCCGTCGGCCGATGCCGCCGGAGACGCGGGGGAGCGCGACACCCTCGAGGCTGCCGCTCTCTACGACCTGCTCGAGCACCAGGTCACGACCCGGTACTACGAGCGCGACGACGACGGCGTTCCCGTGGAGTGGGTGCGCCGGGTGCGCGAGACCCTCACGGTGCTCGCGCCCGAACTCGGCGCCGATCGCATGGTGCGGGAGTATGTCGATCGCCTCTACCGACCCGCTGCCGAGCACTTCGCCGCCGTCGCCGCAGACGGTGCTCGGGGCGCCCGCGAACTCTCGACGTGGGGTGCCCGAGTACGAGCGGCCTGGCCCGAAGTGCACGTTGCGCAGGTCGAATCGGGCGGCGTCGAAGCACCGCACGTCGGCGACGAACTGAAGTTGCGCGCGGTCGTCGAGCTCGGCGAGCTCTCACCCGACGACGTCACCGTCGAGGCCGTCTACGGGAACAGCCGTTCAGAGGAGACGATCGAGGCTACGCAGCGTGCGGCTCTCGAGATCGCGGATGCTGCAGGGCAGCCGCCTGCGGGCCGGCACCTCTACACGGGGTCGGTGGCACTCGATCGGGCGGGTTCGTTCGGCTACACGGTGCGCGTGGTGCCGCGTCATCCGCTGCTCCTGTCGACCGCCGAGCTGGGGCTCGTCGCCGTCGCCGAATGAGTGCCGCCGCCGACCCCCTTCGACAGGCTCGGCGGTCGAAGCCGACTCAACGGCGGCGCGCGAGAGCGCCGTAGCGTCCGCCGGTGACGGCGATGAGGTCGTCTGGGGCGAGTTCGAGATCGAGGCCGCGGCGCCCGCCCGAGACGTAGATCGTCTCGTGCAGGATGGCCGACTCATCGAGCACGGTCGGCAGGGGCGTCTTCTGGCCGACGGGGCTGATGCCGCCGACCACGTAGCCCGTCTTGCGCTCGGCCACGGCGGGGTCGGCCATTTCGGCGCGCTTGCCGCCGAGCACTGCGGCGAGCGCCTTCAGGTCGAGCTGCATCGCGACCGGCACGATGCCCACCGCCAGGGTGCCGTCGACGCTCGCGAGCAGCGTCTTGAAGACCCGGTCGGGGTCGAGGCCGAGCTGTTCGGCGGCTTCGAGCCCGTAGGCTGCGGCGCGGGGGTCATGGTCGTAGCTGTGCGCCGTGAAGTCGACGCACGCCCTGGTCAGCGCGACCGTCGCCGGAGTGCCGGCCGAGGCATCCGCTCGCTTGGCCATCATGCGCCCGCGTGGGCTCGATACAACCGCATCGACGGGCCGGTCATCGTGATGTGCTCGCCGGGGGCGTGCTCGGTCGCGGCATACGCCGGCGATTCGTCCGCGGAGTCCCAGAGGAGCGTGTAGCCGCCGACTCCGTCGTGTGCGGCGAGCACCACGTCGACATCGGACTCATGCGCGTGCACGACCAACAGGATCGTGTTGCGCGCCTCTGCCACGGGCGTCGATGCCGCGAGGTATTGGAGGGTGCGCTGCTCGGGGCTGTTCCAGTCCTCGATGTCCATCGTCGTGCCATCAGCCGTGAACCAATCCATCTGCGACGAGTTCGGGACGTCCTCGTGTGCGCGGTCGTATCGGATCGGGCGCAATGCCGGGTTCTCGGCGCGCAACCGGAGGAGTCGCCCGGTCGTCGCCAGCAGCTCGGGTGCCGATCGCGGGCGGCCCGCCGGATCCCACGCGAGCCAGTTCAGTTCGGAGTCGTGACAGTAGGCGTTGTTGTTGCCGCGCTGGCTTCGCCCGAACTCGTCGCCCGCCGTGATCATCGGCACGCCCGCCGAGAGCAGCAGAGTGCCGAGCAGGTTCCGGATGCTTCGGCGGCGCGCAGCTCTCACGGCCGGATCGGACGTATCGCCCTCGACGCCGTGGTTGTACGAGTTGTTGGAGTCGGTGCCGTCGCGGTTTCCCTCGCCGTTGCCCTGGTTGTGCTTGGTGTCGTACGCGGTGAGGTCGGCGAGCGTGAACCCGTCGTGCGCGGTCACGAAGTTGAGGCTCGCGAGGGGCCCGCGCTCGCCGGAGAAGGTATTCGACGAGCCGGCGAGCCTCGTCGCGAATCGGCCGATGCCGCTGCCGGCGGAGCCGCTCTCGCGCTCGCGTCGCAGGTCGCCGAGCCAGAAGTCGCGCATGCGATCGCGGTAGCGGTCGTTCCACTCGGCGAAGCCGTGCGGGAAGTTGCCGGTCTGCCATCCGCCCGGGCCCACGTCCCACGGCTCGGCGATGAGCTTCGTCTCACCGATCACCGGGTCTTCGAGCATGGCTCGCAGCAGCGGGTGATCCGGCGTGAAGGCCGCATGTTCGTCGCGCCCGAGCGTCGCGGCGAGATCGAGCCGGAACCCGTCGACCTGCAGCTCTTCGGCGAAATACCGCATCGAGTCGAGCACGAGTCGCTGCGGCGCGGCACCGGAGAAGTCGAGGGTGTTGCCGCATCCGGTCGTGTCGACGTACCGGCCGTGCGCGTCGTGCCGGTAGTACGAGGCGTTGTCGAGCCCGCGGAACGAGGAGGTCGGCCCCTCGCGACCCTCTTCTGCGGTGTGGTTGTAGACCACGTCGAGCACGACCTCGAGCCCGGCTTCGTGGAGGAGCCGCACCATGCCCGCGAACTCGCGCCGCACGGCATCTGCGCCTGCAGCCCGCGCCGAGGCGCTTGCGTACGGCGCATGAGCGGCGAAGAAGGCGAGCGTGTTGTAGCCCCAGTAGTTGAGCCTGCCCTGGCGCACGAGGCGTGCCTCGGAGACGAAGGCGTGCACCGGGAGGAGCTCGACCGTCGTGACTCCGAGGTTCACGAGATAGTCGAGCGAGGCGTCGTGCGCGAGGCCGGCGTACGTGCCGCGCAGGGGTTCGGGCACCGCGGTGTTCAGTTTCGAGAAGCCGCGCACATGCGTCTCGTAGATCACGGTGCGGTCGAGCGGTACTCGAGGCCGCACGGAGTCGCCCCATTCGAATCCCGTCGCGGTGAGCGGCTCGAGGGCGACGCCGCGCCACGAGCCGTCGTGGGCACGGGCGAGGCCGCGAGCATAGGGATCGAGCAGGGTGTGCACGGGGTTGAACGCATGCTCGACTCCGGGCGGCCCGTCGACGCGCAGTCCGTAGTGGGCGCCCGAGCGGAGGTCCGCCGACTCGCCCTGCCACACGCCGTGCTCGTCGCGTACGAGCGGCGTGCGTGCGATCGCCCAGTCGAGGTCGTCTGCGTCGAAAACGACGAGCTCGACGGATGTCGCGTGTTCCGACCAGACCCGGGCGACACCGCCGTGGGCACCCGCGCGAACACCGAGGTCGTGCAGGGGGTCGTGCGGAGGCATGCGATCTACAGTAGTTCGTGGAGGCGAGTCGCCTGCACGCGCATGCACCGGCGTCGGGGTGCACACGACGAGGTTCTCGGTCGGAGGTTCCATGGTCTATCTCGATCACGCGGCGACCACGCCGATGCTGCCCGAGGCGATCGAGGCGCTCACGGCCGCGCTCGCGGTGGTCGGCAACCCGTCCTCGATCCACAGTGCCGGTCAGCAGGCGAAACGCCTGCTCGAGGAGTCGCGCGAACGCATCGCCGCCACGCTCGGCGCCGACGGCATCGAGATCGTCTTCACGGGCAACGGCACCGAGGCCGTGAACCTCGCGATCAAGGGCATCTGGTGGCAGCGGCGCACGGATGCGACCACTGGCGCCGCTCGTCGCCGCATCCTCGTGCCGGCGGGGGAGCATCACGCCACGATCGACGCCGTCGAGTGGCTGAGCGCTCATGAGGGCGCCGAGGTGGTCGAGCTCCCGCTCGACGAGGTGGGGCGGGTGCGCCTCGACGTGCTCGCCGACGAGCTCGCGCGGGACGCTGCATCCGTCGCCCTCGTCACGATGCTCTGGGCCAACAACGAGGTCGGCACGATCGAACCCGTCGAAGAGGTCGCGCGACTGACCGCCCGCGCAGGAGTACCGCTGCACGTCGACGCGATCGCCGCCTACGGGCAGGTGCCGATCGACTTCCACGGCGTGCGGCGATCGACGGATGCACCTCGCGGCGCCGGACTCGTCGCGCTCAGCGTCTCGGCGCACAAGATCGGCGGGCCGGCGGGCATCGGCGCGCTCGTGCTCGACCGTTCGGCGGCGGTCGAGCCGCTCATCCACGGCGGCGGGCAGCAGCGCAAGGTGCGGTCGGGCACGCAGGATGTCGCGGCAGCGGCATCGTTCGCCGCGGCTGCCGAGCTCGTGGCCTCTCGCCTCGACGCCGACACGGCCCGCATGTCGGCGCTCCGTGACCGGCTGATCGCGGGCGTCGCCGCTGCGGTGCCCGACGCGCGACTCTCGGGCGACGCGGGCCCCGGCGCATCCGCTCGACTGCCCGGCAACGCCCACTTCTCGTTCCCGGGCTGCGAGGGCGACTCGCTGCTCTTCCTCCTCGACGCGGCGGGCGTCGCCGTCTCGACGGGATCGGCCTGCCAGGCGGGCGTGCCCGAACCATCGCACGTGCTCATGGCCATGGGGCGCTCCGAAGCCGACGCCCGCGGGGCACTGCGGGTCACGATCGGGCACAGCTCGACCGACGCCGATGTCGACGCCTTCCTCGCGGCGCTGCCCGCCGCCCACGCGCAGGCGGCCCGCGCCGGACTCGCCGCCCGCGTCACCTCCTTCGACCGCTGACCGATTCGCTTTTTTCAGGAAGTTTTCGGTGGCGAGGCCTCATTTCGGCCGAATCTTCCTGAGAAACGTGCTGTTTCGGGTGGTCGTTCCTGAGAAGAGTGGTTTGGGGGGACTCGCAGGAGGCTTGTTTAGACTGGAGGGGTGAAGGTTCTTGCAGCGATGAGCGGTGGCGTCGACAGCGCCGTGGCCGCTGCGCGCGCCGTGGAGGCCGGTCACGAGGTCGTCGGAGTGCACCTGGCGCTCAGCCGCATGCCGGGCACCCTGCGCACCGGCAGCCGCGGCTGCTGCACCATCGAAGACTCCATGGACGCGCAGCGGGCCGCGAACGTGCTCGGCATCCCGTACTACGTGTGGGACTTCTCGGAGCGCTTCAAGGCCGACGTCGTCGACGACTTCATCGCCGAGTACTCCGCCGGGCGCACCCCGAACCCCTGCATGCGCTGCAACGAGCGCATCAAGTTCGCCGCGCTGCTCGAGAAGGCGCTTGCACTCGGCTTCGACGCCGTCGCCACCGGCCACTACGCCAAGATCGTGACGGATGCCGCGGGCAACCGCGAACTCCACCGCGCGAGTGCAGAGGCGAAAGACCAGAGCTACGTGCTCGGGGTGCTCACCGCCGAGCAGCTCGCGCACGCCTACTTCCCGCTCGGCGACACACCCTCGAAGACGCTCGTGCGCGCCGAGGCCGCCGATCGCGGGTTGTCGGTCGCTCAGAAGCCCGACTCCTACGACATCTGCTTCATCCCCGACGGCGACACGAAGGGCTGGCTCGCCGAGCGCGTCGGCACCGAGACCGGCGACATCGTCGACCGCACGGGCGCGGTCGTGGGTTCGCATGAGGGAGCGCACGCGTACACCGTCGGGCAACGCAGGGGCATGCGCCTCGGCACGCCGGCCGCCGACGGCAAGCCGCGATTCGTGCTCGAGGTGCGCCCGAAAGAGAACACGGTCGTCGTCGGCCCGAAGGAGGCGCTCGCGATCGGCGTCATCGCCGGGTCGCGCTTCTCGTGGGCCGGGCTCGCGCCCGAGCAGCCCGAGGCCGCGTTCGACTGCGAGGTGCAGATCCGCGCGCACGCCGACCCCGTGCCGGCCGTCGCGCAGCTCGTCGAGGGCGAACTCGTCGTCACCCCGGAGCATCCGCTCGATGGCGTCGCGCCGGGCCAGACCGCGGTGATCTACGTCGAAACCCGCGTTCTCGGCCAGTTCACGATCGACCGCACCGTGAGTGCCGTCGCCGTCGGCGCCTGAGTCGAGGCCTCGCCGCAGCGCACTGTTTCGCGTAGATTCGCGCTGGCGCCACCCCCGACGCCGAGTACCCGACGAGGAGATACCGTGTCCTACCCGCTGTACCCCGCCGACCCGAATCGAGACCCGGCCGAGCCGTTCCGAGGCCTGGACTCCGCGCCCACGACGGGCTCGCAGACGACCGTCGAGATCCGACCCGACATCTGGGACGACGGCGCGTCACCGCGCCCGGTCACCGTCGAGGAGGTCTTCGAACGGCAACAGGAGCAGTTCGGCGGCGTGAAGATCGGCTCGGCGTTCTTCGGGTGGCTCACCGCGACCGGTCTCGCGGCCATCCTCACCGGGCTCCTCACCGCCGCCGGCGTCGCCTTCGGGCTCGTCGGAGTGCAGGACCGCAACGCCACTGCAGGCAACGCGCTTCTGGAGGCTGAGGCGGTCGGCTGGATCAGCGCCGGTGTGCTGTTCGTCACCGTGCTCGTCGCCTACTACGCCGGCGGCTACGTCGCGGGGCGAATGGCTCGCTTCAGCGGCGTCGCGCAGGGAGTCGCAGTCTGGGTGTGGGCGCTCGCGATCGCGATCATCGTGGCGGTCGCCGGTTTCGTACTCGGCACTCAGGTCGACCTGCTCGGCCGTCTGGACGCGTTCGCGCGCATTCCGGTCTCCGAGGGCACCCTCACGATCGTGGGCGTCATCTCTGCAGCCGCGGTCGCCGTCACGAGCCTCGGCGGCGCGATTCTCGGCGGGGTCGTCGGCGCCCGGTATCACCGACGCGTCGATCGCGCCGGGCTGGAGTAGCGGCGCACGTCGACGAGGTCGTGCGACGGCACGGCGACGTCATCGGTTCCTCGTACGACGTCATCGGTCCCTCGTACTATGGGCGTGTGAGCGACATTCCAATCGAGTTCGAAGCCGCCCGTGCCGAAGCCGACGCGCTCGCAGAACGCATAGAGGGCGCGCGGCTCGCGTACTACGGCGATGGCGACTCGCCGCTCTCCGATGCCGAGTACGACACCGCGTTCCACCGTCTCGAGGCGCTCGAACGCGCGTTCCCCGAGCTCTCCGGCCAAGACAGCCCGACCCAGCAGGTCGGCGCGGCGATCGTCTCCGCGGGTTTTCCAGAGCACGAGCACGCAGAACGCATGCTGAGCCTCGACAACGTCTTCTCGATCGACGAGTTCCGCGACTGGGCGACGAAGACGGCCGCCGCGGCCGGGCGACCCGTGCGCTGGCTCTCCGAACTGAAGATCGATGGACTGGCGATCAGCCTGGCCTATCGCGACGGGGTGCTCGAGACCGCGACGACGCGGGGCGACGGCCGTGTCGGCGAGAACATCACCGAGAACGTCGATCTGATCCCCGTCATCCCGCAGCGACTCGAAGGCGATGGGTATCCTGCCTTCTTCGAGGTGCGCGGTGAGGTGTTCCTGCCGTCGCGTGACTTCGAGGAGCTGAACGAGCGCCAGCACGAACTGCAGGCGGCGTTCGAGGCCGAGCAGATCGCCAAGGGGCGGCCGGCCGACGTGATCCCCACGAAGTACCCCGAGTTCGCGAACGCCCGCAACACCGCAGCGGGCAGCCTCCGCCAACGCCGTGAGCGGAAGAACCCGGTCGAGCTCTCGCTCATGCGCGAGCGCCTCGGCCGACTCGCCCTGTACCTGCACGGCATCGGAGCGTGGCACAGTACGTCGTCGGCCCGGCCCGAGATGCAGAACCAGTCCGAGGTCTATTCGCTCCTCGCCGCATGGGGGTTGCCGGTCTCGCCGCATTCCCGCGTGTTCGGCACGGTCGACGAGGTCGCCGGCTACATCGCCGAGCGCGGCGAGCATCGCCACGACGTCGAGCACGAGATCGACGGCATCGTCGTCAAGGTCGACGAGCTCGCGCTGCACGACGAACTCGGGGCGACGAGCCGCGCCCCGCGCTGGGCGATCGCCTACAAGTACCCGCCCGAAGAGGTGCACACGAAGCTCCTCGGCATCGTGGTCGGCGTCGGTCGTACTGGCAGGGCGACCCCGTACGCCGTCATGGAGCCCGTGAAGGTCGCCGGTTCGACGGTGCGGCAGGCCACGCTCCACAACCAACAGGTCGTGAAGGCCAAGGGCGTGCTCATCGGCGACACCGTCGTGCTCCGCAAGGCGGGCGACGTCATCCCCGAGATCCTGGGTGCGGTCGCACAATTGCGCGACGGCACCGAGATCGAGTGGCAGATGCCAGAGCTCTGTCCCGAGTGCGGCACGCCGCTGCGGGCCATGAAAGAGGGCGACATCGACCTGCGCTGCCCCAACGCCATGTCGTGCCCGGCACAGGTGCGCGGGCGGGTCGAGCACATCGGGTCGCGTGGCGGCCTCGACATCGAGGCACTCGGCGAGGTCACGGCGGCGGCCCTCACACAGCCGTCGGTGCCGGCCGAGCCGCCCCTTGCGACCGAGGCCCGCCTCTTCGACCTCACGCTCGACGAACTCGTGCCGATCGAGGTCGTCGTGCGCGACGCCGAGACGGGCGAGCCGAAGGTCGACGACGTGTCGGGTGAGCCGATCAGGCGCGCGCCGTTCCAGAAGCTCGGACCCGCGAGCTACCCGCCGGGCACCGAGGCGATGACGCCGTCCGAACGCCGTGCGGCAGGGGTCACGAAGAACTTCCGCGAGGTCGGTCCGTCAGGAGCGGCGACGACGCTCCTCGCCGAGCTCGAGAAGGCGAAGACGAAGCCGCTGTGGCGGCTGCTCGTCTCGCTGAACATCCGCCACGTCGGCCCGGTCGCCGCACGCGCGCTCGCCGACTGGTTCGGCTCACTCGATGCGATCCGAGCCGCGACTCGCGAGCAGCTCGCAGAAGTCGAGGGCGTGGGCGGCATCATCGCCGACTCGCTCATCGAGTGGTTCGGGGTCGACTGGCACCTCGACATCGTCGACCGGTGGGAGAAGGCGGGCGTCGAGTTCTTCATCAAGGATCATCCGGGGCCCGGCGCCGCCGGTGAGGCCGGGGGAGTGCTCGCGGGAGTCACGGTCGTCGCGACGGGGTCGCTCGAAGGGTTCAGCCGAGAGGGTGCGCAGGAGGCGATCATCGCAGCGGGCGGCAAGGCGGCGTCGAGCGTCTCGAAGAGGACCGACTTCGTCGCGGCCGGCCCCGGCGCCGGCTCGAAGCTCGCGAAGGCCGAAGAGCTCGGCATCCGGGTGCTCGACGCAGCGCAGTTCGCACGGCTGGTGAGTGAAGGACCGGCCGCACTCGAGTGATCGAGAACGACGCACAGATCGGAAGCGATGTGAGGGAGAATCGGTGACTGACGAGAACGCGCACGAGGAGGCCCGGCCGGCGCCCGGCGCCGAAGGTTCGAGCCGCCGCGATTTCCTGAGACTCGGGGGTGTGGCCGCCGCCGGAGCCGTGGTGGGCGGCGGTGCCGGCGCAGCGATCGGTGCAACGATCGGTCACACACTCGGCTACCGGGAGGGCTCCGACGACTTCGCGAGCTTCAGCCCCCGTGAGAAGGCGGGCTTCGACCATCTCGTCGTCGTCATGGGCGAGAACCGCTCGTTCGACAACCTGCTCGGCTGGCTGTACACGCCCGACGACCTGCCCGACGGCCAGCAGTTCGACGGGCTCGCATTCGGCGAGTACGCGAACACGGCGCCAGACGGCACGTCGATCGCGGCGCACGTCTACGAGGGGGCCACCGATGTGATCATGGGGCGTCCGAACCCCGATCCGGGTGAGGAGTTCCCGCACGTCAACACGCAGATCTTCAACACGATCGACCCGCCCGGCAACGCGAAGCTCTTCGTCGAGGGCATGGAGGCGCCGTACAACAGCCCGCACCCCGGCGCGAAGCCCGCCATGAACGGGTTCGTGACCGATTACCTCGTGAACTACGAACGCCTCAAGAAGGGCACGCCGCCCGACCCCGCTGACCTGGCGCAGATCATGGGCTCCTTCTCGACCGAGATGTTGCCCGTGCTCTCGACGCTCGCGAAGAACTTCGGCGTGTTCGACGCCTGGCACGCCGGCGTGCCCTCGCAGACGTTCTGCAATCGCTCGTTCTTCCACGCCTCGACCTCGCACGGCTTCGTCACGAACAAGCACGGCGGCGGCTACTCCAAGTGGCTCGACGCCCCGGCCACGCCGACGATCTTCAATCGCCTCGAAGACGCCGGAATCTCGTGGCGCATCTACTTCGACGAACTCCAGCTCGTCTCGTTCACCGGAGTGCTGCACGCACCCGTGCTCGAGAAGTACTGGCGAACCGAGCGCTTCGCGACGATGGAGCAGTTCCACGACGACGTGAAGAACGGCAACCTGCCCGCCTACGCGTTCATCGAGCCGCGCATGACCTACAACCACAACGACTTCCACCCGCCGTTCGGCAAACTCCGAGCGAGCAACGTCGACGGCGCCGAGGTCGTCGACAGTGCGATCTCCGACGTGCGGGCGGGTGAGGCGCTCATCCACGAGATCTACTCGTCGATCAAAGAGAGCGCGTCGTCTGACGGTTCGAACGCTCTCAACACGATGCTGCTGATCACCTTCGACGAGCACGGCGGATGCTACGACCACGCGCCGCCGCCCACGGCGACGCCCCCGGGGGTCGATGATCCGCCGGGCGAGATGGGCTTCCGCTTCGACCGACTCGGATGCCGCGTTCCGGCGATCGCCGTCTCCGCCTACACGCGGGCGGGCAGCGTGATCAACGACGAGATGCACCACGGCGCCGTCATCGCGACGCTCGCGAAGCTGCACGGACTGAAGCCGCTCACCCGGCGTGACGCCGAGGCGAACGACATGTTCAACGCGGTCAATCTCGATACGCCGCGGCATCCGGCGACGTGGCCGTCGACGAGCCCACAGTACATTCCGCCGAACCCGCAGGCGACCTCTCCGCACCCTGGGCACGCGCACAAAGACAAGCCGCTGAGCCCGCCCGCGCGTGGCCTGCTCGGGCTGCTGCTCGCGAAGTTCGGCAGCCCCGACGACGAAGAGCCGCAGACCTACGCCGACGCGTACGAACTGCTGCACACATACGGCATCGGGCTGTTCGGCAAGCCCCGATAGAATCGATGCATCCCCTTTCCGAGACGACGGAGCAGCATGTCCGAAATCACTGCGGAGCAGGTCGCGCATCTCGCCAGCCTCGCCCGCATCGCGCTCACCGATGAAGAGATCGAGCACCTCACGACGGAGCTCGGCCAGATCATGCACGCGGTCGAGAAGGTGAGCGAGGTCGCAACGCCCGACGTGGTGCCCACGAGTCATCCGATCCCGATGCAGAACGTGTTCCGTGACGACGTCGTGGGCGCGACGGTGCTGACCGCCGACGAAGCGCTCGCGGGTGCACCCGAGTCTGACGACTCGCGGTTCAAGGTGTCGGCGATCCTTGGAGAAGAGCAGTGAGCGACGAACTGACCCGCCTGACCGCGTCCGCCCTCGGCGACAAGCTCGCGGCCGGCGAGGTCTCCTCGGTCGAGGTCACGCGCGCGCACCTCGACCGCATCGCGGCCGTCGACGGCGCCGTGCACGCGTTCCTCCACGTCGAGGGCGAGCGAGCCATCGAGACTGCGGCCGAGGTCGACCGCCTGCGTGCAGCGGGCGGGCCCCTCGGGCCGCTCGCGGGCGTGCCGATCGCGATCAAAGACGTGCTCGTCACGAAGGGCATGCCGTCGACGTCCGGCTCACGCATCCTCGACGGATGGGTGCCGCCGTACGACGCGACTCCGGTCACGAAGGTGCGCGAGGCGGGCATGATCCCGCTCGGCAAGACCAACATGGACGAATTCGCCATGGGCTCGTCGACCGAGCACTCGGCATACGGGCCGACCCACAACCCGTGGGATCTCGACCGCATCCCCGGCGGCTCGGGCGGCGGCTCCGCGGCATCCGTCGCGGCGTTCGAAGCCCCGCTCGCGCTCGGGTCCGACACCGGCGGATCGATCCGCCAGCCGGCGCATGTCACCGGCACGGTCGGCGTGAAGCCGACGTACGGCGCGGTCAGCCGCTACGGCTCGATCGCCCTGGCCTCCTCGCTCGACCAGATCGGCCCCGTCACCCGCACCGTGCTCGATGCCGCCCTGCTCCACGACGTCATTGCCGGGCACGACCCGCTCGACTCCACGTCGATTCCCGAGGCGTGGCCGTCGATGGCCGACGCCGTGCGGCGAGCGGATGTCTCGGGCCTCCGCATCGGCGTCATCAAGCAACTCGACGGCGAGGGCTTCCAGGCCGGGGTGCGCCAGCGCTTCCACGAATCGCTCGAGCTGCTCGCGCAGCAGGGCGCCGAGATCGTCGAGGTCTCCGCGCCTCACTTCGAGTACGCGATCGCTGCCTACTACCTGATCCTGCCCGCCGAAGCATCGTCGAACCTCGCGAAGTTCGACTCGGTGCGCTTCGGCCTGCGCGTCACGCCCCAGGGCGGCGGAACGGTCGAGCAGGTCATGTCGGCAACCCGCGAGGCCGGTTTCGGCCCCGAGGTGAAGCGACGCATCATCCTCGGCACCTACGCTCTCTCGGCCGGCTACTACGACGCCTACTACGGCTCCGCGCAGAAGGTTCGCACGCTCGTGCAACGCGACTTCGATGCGGCCTTCGCGGGCGTCGACGTGCTCGCCTCGCCGACGGCGCCGACCACCGCGTTCAAGTTCGGCGAGAAGCTCGCCGACCCGGTGTCGATGTACCTGAACGACATCGCGACGATTCCCGCGAACCTTGCGGGCGTTCCGGGCATCTCGCTGCCCTCGGGCCTCGCGCCCGAAGACGGCTTGCCGGTCGGCATCCAGTTCCTCGCGCCGGCGCGTCAGGACGCACGCCTGTACAACGTGGGCGGTGCCCTCGAGCAGTTGCTCGAGGAGCGCTGGGGCGGCCCGCTGCTCGCGCAGGCGCCAGATCTCTCCGCCCATGAGCTCACCGCGACCGAGGAAGGCGCACTCTGATGGCCCGCGCTGAACTGATGGATTTCGACACGGCCCTCGAGCTCTTCGAGCCGGTCATCGGCCTCGAGGTGCACGTCGAGCTGAACACCGCGACCAAGATGTTCTCCTCGGCTCCGAACCCCGCGAACTCAGAATTCCACGGCGCAGAGCCGAACACGCTCATCACGCCGGTCTGTCTCGGCCTGCCCGGCTCGCTGCCGGTCGTCAACGGCGACGCCGTGAAGTACTCGATCAGCCTCGGCCTCGCGCTCGGCTGCGAGATCGCCCCGTCGAGCCGGTTCGCACGCAAGAACTACTTCTACCCCGACCTCGCGAAGAACTACCAGATCTCGCAGTACGACGAGCCGATCGCCTTCGACGGCGAGGTCGAGGTCGAGCTCGAGAACGGCCGGGTCTTCACGGTGCCGATCGAGCGCGCGCACATGGAGGAGGACGCGGGCAAGCTCACGCACGTGGGCGGCTCGACGGGCCGTATCCAGGGCGCGGAGTACTCGCTCGTCGACTACAACCGTGCGGGCGTTCCGCTCGTCGAGATCGTCACGCGGCCGATCTTCGGCGGCGAGGCCGACACCCCGGCGCTCGCGAAGGCATACGTCGCCACGATCCGCGACATCGTGCTCTCGCTCGGCATCTCCGAAGCGCGCATGGAGCGCGGCAACCTCCGATGCGACGCGAATGTCTCGCTCCGCCCACGCGGTCAAGCGCAGCTCGGCACGCGCACCGAAACGAAGAACGTCAACTCGATGCGCTCGGTCGAGCGCGCCGTGCGCTACGAGATCCAGCGTCAGGCGGCGATTCTCGCAGGCGGCGGCACGATCACGCAGGAGACACGTCACTGGCACGAAGACACGGGCGCGACGAGTGCCGGGCGTCCGAAGTCCGACGCCGACGACTACCGGTACTTCCCCGAGCCCGACCTGCTGCCCGTCGTGCCCTCGAAAGAGCTCGTCGACGGTCTCCGTGCGGCCCTGCCCGAGCCGCCGGCCGTACGCCGTCGTCGTCTGAAGTCGGAGTGGGGTTTCACCGACCTCGAGTTCCAGGATGTCGCGAACTCGGGCCTGCTCATCGAACTCGAGGCGACCGTGAACGCCGGCGCAACCCCGGCGGCCGCCCGCAAATGGTGGACGGGTGAGATCGCCCGTCTCGCGAACGCCTCCGATGTCGACGCGTCGGGCCTCGTCTCGCCCGAGCACGTCGCCGAGCTCGCACAACTCGTCGATTCCGGAACGCTCACCGATCGCCTGGCCCGCCAGGTGCTCGAGGGTGTCATCGGCGGCGAAGGCTCGCCGCAGCAGGTCGTCGATGCCCGCGGTCTGGCGGTCGTCTCCGACGACGGTGCACTGGTCGCCGCGATCGACGATGCGCTCGCCTCGCAGCCCGACGTGCTCGCGAAGATCCGCGACGGCAAGGTGCAGGCCGCGGGCGCGGTCATCGGCGCCGTCATGAAGGCGATGCAGGGCAAGGCGGATGCCGCGCGAGTACGCGAACTCGTGCTCGAACGCGCAGGCCAGAGCGCGTAGCGGCGTTCCGCCGAGCGAGACCGCAGGAGCGAGACCGCAGGAGCGAGACATCCGCGGGCTCTCAGCGGGTTCAATGCTCGCGACCGTAGAGTGGTCGTCCCCTGAACGATTGACGAGGACACCATGGGATTCCTTGACCGCATCTTCGGCGGGGTTCCCGCCGAACCGCCGACACCGCAGGCCGGGCCGGCCGGCCGGAGGTTGAGCGACGATGAGCTCGCGGTCGAGCGCTACCGGTACCTGCTGCGCACCGCCCCGCCCGAGTCGGTCGAGGCGGTGCACGCCGAGGTGTTCGCGAAGCTCACGCCGCAGCAGCGTCAGGCGGTGTTCGCGTCGCTCAGCTCCGAGGCGCCCGCCGGCGAACGACCCGTCTCCGACGAACCGAGCGCGCTGGCGCGTGCCGCGACCCGAGCCGAGTTCCGGGCGCCCGGCAGCGTCGAGCGCGCCTTCGATCGAGCGGATGCCGCGGGCGGACGCCGGCAGCACGGCGGTCCATCGTTCGGCGGCATGTTCGCGGGGTCGCTCCTCGGCACCGTGGCCGGTGTGGTCGTCGGTTCGGCGATCGCGCAGGCGTTTCTGCCCGACCCGGCGGCTTTCGAAGCGAGTGGCGGCTCCGATGCCTCCGGTGCCGACTCGGGTGGCGGCTCCGATGCCTCCGGTGCCGACTCGGGTGGTGATTTCGGCGGCTTCGGCGACTTCGGCGGTGGCGGCGACTTCGGGTTCTGACCGTCGAATCCGGGGCGGCGCGGCGCGGTGACAACGGCGGCGGAGATGACGGCGGCACCGGATAGGGTCGCATCATGAGCAAGCAGGATGGCTCGTCGCGCCAGGTCACGACGGGGCCGGTCGACGATTCGGCGACACCGATCCTGCACGTCGACATGGACGCCTTCTTCGTCTCCGTCGAGCTGCTGAAGCGACCAGATCTTCGCGGCAAGCCCGTGCTCGTCGGCGGCACCGCGGGGCGCGGGGTCGTGTCGGCGGCGAGCTACGAGGCACGCAGGTTCGGGGTCAACTCGGCGATGCCCATGTCGCTCGCGCTGCAGCGGTGCCCGAGCGCCGTCGTGCTGCACGGCGACTACGCGAGCTACTCCGAGTACTCGCGCCGCGTCATGGCCATCTTCGAAGAGATCACGCCACTGGTCGAGAAGCTCTCGATCGACGAGGCGTTCCTCGACGTCTCCGGTGCACGTCGATTGCACGGCAGCCCTGCTGAGATCGCGTGGAGCCTCCGGCGCCGGGTTCGTGACGAGACCGGACTGAACTGCTCGGTGGGGGTGGCCGCGACCAAGTTCGTGGCGAAAGTGGCTTCGAGCCGGGCGAAACCCGACGGCATGCTCGTCGTGCCGGCCGACCGCACGCTCGAGTTCTTGCACCCGCTGCCGGTCTCTGCGCTCTGGGGCGTCGGCCGGGTCACCGAGGAGTCGCTGACCCGCATCGGTCTCCGCACCGTGGGCGACGTGGCAGCGATGCCCGCCGATGCGCTCGAACGCGCCGTCGGCTCCGCACTCGCGGCGAAGCTCGGCCATCTCGCGATGGGTGTCGATGCACGCGACGTCGTCACCGGGCGCGAAGAGAAGAGCATCGGCCACGAGGTGACCTTCGGGTACGACCTCACCGACCTCGAGCAGTTGCGTCGCGAACTGCTCCGGCTCTGCGGCGATGTGGCCGTGCGGCTGCGCCGGGCCGGGCTCGTCGGGCGCACCGTCGTACTGAAACTCCGGTACGGCGACTTCCGCACCGTCACGCGCTCTCGCACGTTGGGAGAACCCACCGACGTCGCGCGTCGCATCTACGACGAGGCATCCGCTGCACTCGGCGAACTCGCGGGCGACGGAGCCCGCATCCGTCTCATCGGAGTGAGGGCCGAGCAACTCCGCCTGTCGAGTGGCGGCGGCGCCATGCTGTGGGACCCTGACGAGGAGTGGCGTGAGGCCGAGCGCACGATCGACGAGGTGACGGCCCGCTTCGGCCGCGGGGCGGTGCGACCGGCGTCGCTCGTTCGACCGGCCGCAGACCGGGTGGAGTCGTCTCGGCGCAAAGATGCCGACGGCAACGACGTGCGCTGAGTCGAGGTCGGGTTTCTCGCGGGGGGCTGGCTCGGGAGCCGGGGCGCGGGTAGCGTTGCCGGTATGACTGATCTCGTATTGGAACTTGCGGGCACCGTCGCCGGTGTCGGCGTGAAGACCTCCTACGGCGACGCCGTCGACGTCGATGGCACCAAGGTCATCCCCGTCGCGCTCGGGTACTACGGCTTCGGCGGTGGCAGTGGCAGCGGCGACGGCGGTGGGGGCGCTGGAGGCGGCGGCAAGGACATCCACGGCCAGGGCAGCGGCAGCGGCGGTGGCGGCGGCGGGCTCTCCATTCCGTTGGGCGCATACGTCGGTCGCGGGGGTGACGTTCGGTTCGAGCCGAATCTCATCGGGCTGCTGCTCGTGGCCACCCCGCTCGTGTGGGTCACCGGCAAGGCGCTGCGGTGGGTCATCCGCGCGCTCAAGCACTGACCGGTACCGAGCCCGATTTGCTGCTGCGGCGCGGGCGCCGCTTCGGTCGCCTGCGCTTCGGCGTATACTCGTGATCGAACACGGGAGTCCGGTGAGCCGGGCTGAGAGGAAGGTTCTCAACCTTCGACCGTCGAACCTGATCTGGGTCATGCCAGCGCAGGGAGGCCAACCACATCTCAATTTCCCGTGCCACTTTCCTCGAATCGAAAGGGCACGACAGTGCACACTGCAGCATCAGAAACCAGCAGCCCCTCGACGCCCCGCACGCAGCGGGATCTCCGGTGGCGAGTCGTCGACATCGTCGTCGCAAGCGTCATCGGCGTCGCGACCGGCCTGTTGTTCCTCATCTGGAACAACATCGGCTACGCGTGGTTCAGCGCCGCCGACGCGTTCACACCCGGGCTCGGCGGCATCGCCGTCGGCATCTGGCTCATCGGCGGCGTGCTCGGCGGACTGATCATCCGCAAGCCCGGCGCAGCCCTGTTCGTCGAGCTGCTCGCAGCGATCGTCTCTGCGCTCATCGGCAATCAGTGGGGCGTCGAGACGATCTATTCCGGGGTGATGCAGGGACTCGGCGCCGAACTGATCTTCGCCGTCTTCGCGTACCGCCGGTTCGGGGTGGTTCCGGCGATGCTCGCAGGCGCGGCCGCCGGGGCCGCGGCGTGGACCCTCGAGCTCTTCACCTCGGGCAACCTGCAGAAGTCGCCCGAGTTCCTCGGGCTCTACCTCACGACCGTCGTCATCTCGGGCGCCGTGCTCGCAGGGCTCCTCGGCTGGTTCATCGTGCGGGGCCTCGCCGCGACCGGAGCACTCAGTCGTTTCGCGGCGGGTCAAGACGTCGCGCAGCGGGTCTGACATGGCCCGTGATTCCGGTGCGGCCCGGCCCGCGCACGTGGAGGCGCACGGGTGGGGGTGGCGTCACGCCGGACGCAAGCGGGCGGCGCTCGACGGCATCGACCTCGTCATCTCGCCGGGGGAGCGAGTGCTGCTGCTCGGTCCGTCGGGGTCGGGCAAGTCGACCCTCCTGCACGCGCTCGCCGGCGTTCACGGCGGAGCCGAAGAGGGCGAGGAGGCCGGCTCTCTGCGAATCGACGGCGAGTGGCCGGGTGCAGTGCGGGGTCGGGCGAGCCTCGTGCTGCAGGATCCCGATTCCCAGGTCATCCTCGCGAGAGTCGGCGACGACGTGGCGTTCGGGTGCGAGAACCTCGGCGTGCCGCGTGACGAGATCTGGCCGCGCGTGCGGCGGGCGCTCGATGAGGTCGGGCTCGACGTTCCGCTCGATCATCCGACGAGTTCGCTCTCCGGCGGGCAGAAGCAGCGACTCGCGTTGGCCGGTGCACTCGCGATGGCGCCCGGACTGCTGCTGCTCGACGAACCCACGGCGAACCTCGACCCCGCGGGTGTCCTCGAGGTTCGGCAGGCCGTGGCGAACACGCTCGAACGCACCGGAGCCACCTTCGTCGTCGTCGAGCATCGCGTCGACGTCTGGATCGACCTCGTCACACGGGTGGTCGTGCTCGGCCGCGACGGGCGGCTGATCGCCGACGGCGAGCCGGCCGCCGTCATCGCCGAGCAGCGCGACGCACTGCTCGCGGCGGGGGTGTGGGTGCCGGGTGTCGTTCCGGCGGAGTCGGCCGCACGGCCCGCGTCCGCGGCATCCGTCGTCGATCTCGAATGCGCCGATCTCGCGATCGGTCGCCGAAGCGACGCGGTCATCCGAGACGAACTCGCACTCACGCTGTTGCGCGGCACCTCGACGGTGCTCACGGGGCCGAACGGTGCCGGCAAGTCGACCCTCGCACTCACCATGGGCGGCTTGCTGCCGCCCCTCGGCGGCCGAGTGCGCGCCTCGCAAGAGCTCGCTGCAGGTCTCAAGACGGATCCGATCCGGTGGCGGTCGCGCGAACTGCTCACTCGCATCGGCACCGTGTTCCAAGAGCCCGAGCACCAGTTCGTCGCGTCGACCGTGCAGCGTGAACTCGAGGTCGCACCGCGAGCACTCGGACTCGACGCGGCGACGACGGCGCGACGCACCGGAGAGGTGCTCGAACGACTGGGACTCGACCGGCTCGCCGGGGCCAACCCCTTCACCCTGTCGGGCGGCGAGCAGCGACGCCTCACGGTCGGGTGCGCGCTCGTCGCGCAGCCCCGAGTCATCATCCTCGACGAGCCGACGTTCGGCCAGGATCGCCTCACCTGGATCGAGCTCGTGACGCTGCTCCGCAGGCTCGTCGACGAGGGCACGACCCTGCTCTCGGTGACCCACGATGCGGCATACCTCGAGGCGCTCGGCGACCAGCACCTCGATCTCGGCAGCGATGCGTTGCACCTGAAGGCGGCAGTATGAGCGCGACCCCGCGATTGCATCTCGTCGACCGGGTGAACCCGGTCAGCCGTCTCGCCGCCGCGATGCTGCTGACGACGCCCTTGCTGCTGACGGTCGACTGGGTGAGCGCCGCGGTCGCGCTCGTCGCGCAGCTCGTGCTCTTCGCGATGGCGGGGGTCACGCCGAGGGTGCTCGTCGCTCGCACCTGGCCGATCCTCATCGCGGCACCGATCGCCGGCCTCAGCATGCTGCTCTACGGCAGGCCGGAGGGCACCGAGTACTGGTCGTTCTGGCTCGCTCGCATCACCGACGGATCGATCGAGCTCGCCGTCGCAGTCACCGTTCGCGTGCTTGCGATCGGCCTGCCCGCGGTGCTGCTCTTCATGAACGTCGACCCGACCGAGCTCGCCGATGGACTCGCGCAGATCGCGCGTCTTCCGAGCCGCTTCGTGCTCGGCGCGCTGGCCGGCGCACGTCTCGTCGGTCTCTTCATGGACGACTGGCGTGCCATGGCGCTGTCGCGTCGTGCCCGCGGCATCGGCGATCATGGGGCGATCCGCCGATTCGCGACCATGGCATTCGCTCTGCTCGTGCTCGCCATCCGGCGCGGCAGCAAGCTCGCCACGGCGATGGAGGCGCGCGGCTTCGGCTCCGATCAGCCGCGCACCTGGGCACGCGAGTCTCGCGTCGGCGGGCCGAATGCCGCGCTGCTCGGCATCGCCGTCGGCATCGCCGTGCTCGCCATCGGCGCTGCCGTATGGACGGGCACGTTCCATCCGGTGTGGACGTGACGGCGGTCGCCTCGGGCGGGGTGCTCGCAACCGGCGCCGAAGCATCCGCTGTGCACCGCATTCTCGAGCAATGTCGGGCCGCTCGGCCGCGGGTCGTCGCGATCGACGGGCCGAGCGGATCGGGTAAGAGCACCCTGGCCGATGCGCTTGTGCGCGCGTGGCCGGGCGCCGCACCCGAACTCGTGCGCCTCGACGACGTCTACCCGGGCTGGCACGGTCTCGAGTCGGCCGGTGCGTCGCTCGCGCACGGGCTTGTCGCCAGACGAGCTCGCGGTGCCGTCGGGGAGTGGCGACGGTGGGACTGGGCAGCCGGCCGCGTCGCATCGGTCGAACGCATCCGACCCGGTCGGGTGCTCATCATCGAGGGGTGCGGCGCGTTCGCCGCGGTGGCGCACGTCGAGGCGGTCGACGTGTGGGTCGAAGCTTCGCCGCACGTTCGACAGCGCCGGGCCCTCGCGCGCGACGCAGGTGCCTTCGATCCGTACTGGGAGATGTGGGAGCGGCAGTGGCGCCGGTACGTCGCACGCTTCGCGCCCGCGCTACGCGCCGATGTGCGTGTGCGCGTCGCCGATGATGACCGCGGGTGAGGGCTACGGTAGTGGCATGAGCACAGATACAGGCGCCCAGTACGTCGCGGAGTTCCTCGATGGGCCGCTCGAGGGGGAGTTCGAGCAGCGCGTCCTCGTCGGCGGCAAGCCCGAGCGGCGCGTCGGCATGGTCGCCGCAGTCGACGGTCTCGAGTCGCTGTTCTGGTACGACGCGGTCGATGAGCGAGAGGTCAACGGTCAGATGCGCGTGCAGTTCCGATTCGATGCCGACGATTCAGATCCGGTCGAATCCGACGACGAGAACGACTGACACCGTCGGCTATCCGGGATCGACCGGCCGCTCAGCCCTGTTGATCGGCGAAGAACGCCTCGATGAGCACGGCGGGGTTCGTGAGGCGCCAGATCGGGCCCGGGTCGCGGATGGCGCCTGCCAGTTCGAGCGGTGAGCCGACCTCGCCGGCTGCGGTCGGCACGCTGATGCGCCCGACATCACTGCCGGACGACGCGGTTGTGAACGGCTCGACCGTGACGGATGCCTCCGCGACGCTGCCGCCCCACGATGCATCAGTGCGGCTGACCGAGGCGATGAGATCGGCACGGTCGCCCCACGATGCATCAGTGCGGCTGACCGAGGCGATGAGATCGGCACGGTCGCCCCACGCGGCCTCGACACTGGCGTACGGAGTGCCGGCCGTGATCACTTCGCCCGGCGTCGCCGACTGCGCACTCGACTCGACGGCCGCGACGACGGCGGCATCGAGCGTGTCCCAGTCGGGCATGAGCGTCATCGCACCCACCAAACGGTACGGAGGCTGATCGGACAGTGCCGGCACGGTGGTGGTGTACACGAAGCCCACGCCCGCTTCGTCGGTGTAGCCGCGAGTGAGCGCGCGCACACCGGCATCGCCGAGGTGGGCGACGGCATCGGGGACGTTCCGTTCACCGGCCACCGAGGGCGTCGTGCCATCGAGGCCGAACAACCCGGCAATGCCGGGATCGGCGAGTGCGAGGGCGGCGAGACGTGTGAGTTCTTCGGCGGTTCCGACGTTGTCGCCCGAAAGCCCGGTGGCATCGGCGACACGGGTTGCGGTGAACCCATTCTCTGCCAGCCAGGTGTTCGCCGCCTCGACGTAGGGTTCGACACCGCCGAAGGCCCACCGAACGAGGGTGTCGGCGTGGTTGTTGCTCGAGGCGAGCAGCACGGCGCGCACGACGTCGCGCTCCGTCCACTTCTCGCCCGGCAGCACCGGGAGCGTTCTGGCATCTTCAGCGGCGTAACGGAGGTAGTCGGTGTAGTCCTCTGGCCCGATGGTGATGTCGGGGCCGCCGCCATCGGGTGGCAGCGGCAGCGAGTCGAGGGTCGCCAGCACGGTGACGAGTTTCACGGCCGCGCCGATCGGCACGGTCTCGGTGTCGCCGCCGACGGCGAGGGTCGTCGCGGCGTCGTCGTCGCCGAGCACCGCCATCGCGCTCGCACCCTCGGCGGGGAGCGTCACAGTCGCCGCGTCGGCTCCAGACGGCGCTGAGGCAGCGCCCTCTGCGACGGTGACGCTCACTGCGGGAAGCGGGCCGAGGAGCATCGCCGGGCCGTAGACTCCGATGCCGAGGATCGCGATCGCGCCGACAGCGACGCCGATGATGCGACCGGGGGTGATGCTCATGACGTCAGCGTATCCCGGCAGGGGTCACGCCCAGCCCAACTCGTGCAGCCGGTCGTCGTCGATGCCGTAGAAGTGCGCGATCTCGTGCACGAGCGTGACGTGGATCTCGTCACGGAGCTCGTCTTCATCGGCGCACATCGCGAGGAGGGGCTCACGGAAGAGGATGATGCGGTCGGGCATCTCACCGAGCCCGTAGCGATCGCGCTCGGTCAGTGCAAAGCCCTCGTAGAGGCCGAGCAGGTCGAGCGAGCCGTCTTCAGGTCGATCTTCGACGACGAACACGAGGTTCTCGAGTCCGTCGACCATATCGTCGGGCAATTGATCGAGTTCATCGACCACGATCGCCTCGAAGTCTTCGGCATTCAAGTCCACGAGCGGCTCCGATCGAGATTGCGACGGACGTGAACGGGAACCCAGCGTGGAGCGGGAAACATACTTGGGGTGAGTAACGGGGCTTGAACCCGCGGCCTCCTGGACCACAACCAGGCGCTCTACCGACTGAGCTATACCCACCATGTGTCGACCGCCGAAGCGATCTGGCAACTCACAGAGCCTACTACACCTTGGAGGCGAACTCGTTCACCACGGTCGTCGACAGCGACTGGAGCTCGGCCGTGGTGGGGCCGGGCTCGGCGACGAAGACCGCGCGCCGGTAGTAGTGCAGTTCGCGGATCGACTCGAGGATGTCGGCGAGGGCGCGATGCCCGCCGTTCTTCTGGGGCGAGTTGAAGTAGGCCCGCGGGAACCAGCGCTTCGCGAGCTCTTTGATCGACGAGACGTCGACGCTGCGGTAGTGCAGGTGCGCGTCGAGTCGTGGCATGAACTTCACGAGGAACGCACGGTCGGTGCCGATGGAGTTGCCGGCGAGCGGTGCCTTCTGTGCTTCGGGGACATGCTGCAACACGTACTCGAGTACCTGGTACTCGGCGTCGGCGACGGTGACGCCGTTGGGGATCTCTTCGATGAGACCCGACTGCGTGTGCATCGTGCGCACGAACCCGCCCATCGACTCGAGCGCGCTGGCATCGGGCTTGATAACGATGCTGAGCCCAGCATCGACGGGATTGAGGTCGTAGTCGGTGATGATGACGGCGATCTCGACGAGCTCATCGACCTCGAGGTCGAGTCCGGTCATTTCGCAGTCGATCCAGACCAGACGGTCACTCGATGTAGGCATGCTGAGAGTCTATCGGGGCACTCCGACATCAGATCGGGACGGTGCCCCCGGCAGGAATTGAACCTGCGACCAAGAGATTAGAAGGCTCCTGCTCTATCCGCTGAGCTACGGGGGCGCGGATGCCAGCATACCGAAGTGAGTTCGGATCACCCTTCGACGGGCACGTACGGATCGTCTTCGGGGGTCGGAGTCGGAGCACCTGATCGGTTCTTGCGGATGGCCAGGGCGATGAGCGGGAACAGCAGCACCGAGAGCATGCCGGCCCCGACCAGGGCGGCAGCCGTACCGCTCGGCAGATCTCCGTTGTCGACGCCGATCGCCGTGACGGCGACGATGATGGGCAGTCCGGTGGCGCCGAACAGCGCGGTCGCCACGAGATCGCGCCGACTCGACTCCGCGGGAGCGGCAAGGAGTGAGGGCAGGCCGCGGACGAGCAGCATCAGCACGAGGAAGATCGGCAACAGCACCGCAGTGCGCACGTCGCCGAAGAGCGCCGCGAGGTCGAAGGTCAACCCGGTGTAGATGAAGAACACGGGCACGAGGAACCCGTAGCCGACCGCTTCGAGTTTCGTCTCGACGATCTCCGCGTCGTGTTCGGGTGCGCCCGACAGCAGGAGTCGGTAGAGCACGCCGGCGGTGAACGCCCCGAGCAGCATGTCGAGGTCGAGCACGATGCTGAGGGCCACGAGGGCGAGCAGCATGAAGATGACGAGTCTCACCGCGAACTGCCCGCTCGTGTGCAGCGTCGAGGTGATGATCCGGTGCAGGCGCTTGCCGACCCCCTTCGCGGCGAGCCAGATGGCGACGCCCGTGACGACGGCGAAGGAGAGGAGCACGGCCGCCGCGAGCACCGGACTGCGACCGCTCAGGAAGAGCGAGATCGCGAGCAACGGCCCGAACTCGCCGACCGCTCCGAGCGCGATGACGGCGATGCCGAACGGGGTGCGGAGGTCGCCCGAGTCCCGCAGGACCGGCATGATCGTGCCGAGCGCCGTCGAGGTCAGCGCGATGCCGATGAAGGCGGCCGCCGGCAGGTCGACGGCGATGACCGCGGCGATGCCGATGCCGGCCGCGAGCGAGATGATCCAGCCGATCGCCGCCCGGCTCAGCGGCCGCCCGCGGATGGCGCGGAAGTCGATCTCGTTGCCGGCGAGGAAGAAGAGCATCGCCAGGCCGAATTCCGACAGCAGGGTCACGAAGTCGTCTGGGACGACCCAGCCGAGCACCGCGGGCCCGAGGAGGAGGCCGAGCGCGATCTCGAACACGACGAGGGGGATGACCAGCCAACGGCCGATCGCGCGCACGAGCAGCGGTGCGGCGACGGCGATCGCCGGTACGAGCACCATGGTTCCGATCGAGATATCCATGGGCGTCACTCCGTTCCGGGCACGACGGTGCCTGTCGCGATGCTAGCGGAGGCCTGCATCGACGGTGCAGCGATGCGGCGGGGCATCCGTTCGCATGCCGGAAACACGTCGGCGGTATCGTCGTGGCATGCGAGAGCTGCAGTCGCGAATCATCGCCGAACTCAATGTCGTTCCGGTCATCGACCCCGCGGAGCAGGTGCGCGCGCGCATCGACTTCCTGAAGTCGTACCTGCTCGCGACGGGAGCAGAAGGACTCGTGCTCGGCATCAGCGGGGGCCAGGACTCCACGCTCGCCGGCCGGTTGTGCCGGATCGCCGTTGCCGAACTCGGTGCCGAAGGGGTCTCGGCCCGCTTCGTCGCGGTTCGACTCCCGTACGGCGTGCAGCGCGACGAGGACGACGCTCAGCTGGCGCTGACCTTCATCGAACCGCAGGAGACGATCGTCTTCGACATCAAGGGCGCAGTCGACGGACTCACCGCAGACTTCGCGGCCGCCGCCGACGCGCCCCTCAGCGACTTCGGCAAGGGCAACGTGAAGGCGCGCATGCGGATGGTGGCGCAGTACGCGGTCGCGGGCGAGGGCGCGCTACTCGTCGTGGGCACCGATCACGCCGCAGAGGCCGTCACCGGCTTCTTCACCAAGCACGGCGACGGGGGAGCTGATGTGCTGCCGCTCTCGGGGCTCACGAAACGTCAGGGTCGTGCGCTGCTCGAGCATCTGGGAGCCCCGGAGCGGCTCGTCGTCAAGGTGCCGACAGCGGATCTGCTCGACGCGGATCCCGGCCAGCCCGACGAGGCGAACCTCGGCCTCAGTTACCGCGACCTCGACGCCTATCTCGAGGGGGAGCAGATCGACGATGACGTCGCCGAGCGCATCGAAGCTCGGTTCCTGCAGACTCGGCACAAGCGGAGCGTGCCGGTGTCGATGTTCGACGATTGGTGGCGCTGAGCGTCAGCGCAGGCGGTCGCTCGTCGGTGTCGGCGCGGTGTTCGCGGTGACCACGGGGTCGGTGACCTCGACGGAGTCATCTGCGATGGTGGCGCCGGCCTGGTAGCGCTGCCGGTGCTGCTCGGCGACCCAGTTGTCTTGCTGATCGACGGCGACCTGCTCGGGATCCTGACGCTGTGAGCGCCAGCGTTCGAGGTCGTTCAGGAACTGACGGCGGGCGCGCCCCGGGTGGCGCTGCCACTCGAGGAGGCGATCGCGGAACTCCACGACGGCGGGGTCGAGCTGGTACCCGAAGGTCGCCGACGCCCGCTTGAGCTCGTGGAGCTGGTGGGCGGCCCAGTTCGCCGCGGCATCCGAGCCGCGGATGGGGAGCAGCCGCACGATGATGTCGGCCTGACCGACGGCACGGTCGGCGAGCACCTGCTCCTGCGGCGTCAGCGAGTTCCACACCGACGCCTCAGTCGCGGCATCGACGAGGGTGGCGATCGCTGCGGCTTTCGCCTCACGGTCACGCTGCGCGACGAGACGCTTGATGGCGAGATTGGCGATCCACACGGCGAGAAGCCCGGCGGCGATCACCGCGAAGAACAACACGACGGCGGAGAAGACCGCAGGCTGTGCCTCGTTCGAACCGAGCCAGGAGATGAGATCGTTCCACCACTGCATGGCCGCAGATTACCGCGCGGTCGAGCATCGGCTGCCGAACGCCGACGGCGTGCCCGAATTCACCCTGCGTGACCTCGGCGGCGCCCGTCGGCGCCGGATCTCACCGGAACACCTCGGCGGCGTCGCGCGACGACCAGAACTCGCCGAGCTCGATCGAGCGGCTGCCGCCCGCGACGAGTCGTCTCGCTCCGAATCGCGACTCGACGCCCACGCCGCGTTGCTCGATGTGCCCGAGCACCGCGCCTTGCGGGCGGGTGACCCGCCACAGGCCCGGAGCAGCGGGCGAGATCTGGAGGCCGGGCACGTCGACGGGGAATGGTTCGCGCCTGCGCGCGCCCGTCATGATGGTCGCGGACATGTCGCTCCTCTCGTGTGCAGCCGGCCCTGCGGTGTGTCACGAGAGTACGGCGGGCCACCGACATCCGCTCAGCACTCGAACAGTCGACGCCGCGACGTTCGGCGCGCGCCGAACTCAGCCGAGCACGGTGCCGTGCGCGGCGAACGGCTCGATGCCGGCGACCTCGTCATCGGTCAGCGGCGCGGCGTCGAGCGCGGCGATGTTCTGCTCGAGTTGAGCGACGCTCGAGGCGCCGATGAGCGCGCTCGCGACCAGCGGCTGGCGCAGCACCCACGTGAGGGCGAGCTGTGCGAGCGTCTGCCCGCGTTCGCGCGCGAGGGCGTCGAGCGCCCGGGCACGCTCGAGGTATTCGCCGCTGATTCGGTCGGGGGAGAGGAAACGGCTCGTCGCAGCCCGTGAATCTGCGGGAACGTCGTCGCCCAGGTACCGGTCGGTGAGCAGGCCCTGCGCGAGCGGCGAGAAGACGATGCTCGCCGCGCCGACCTCCTCGAGCGCTGGGAACAGCCCGTCTTCGATGTGCCGGTCGAACATCGAGTACCGGGGCTGGTGGATGAGGAGCGGTACGCCCTCGGCTGCGAGCGCGGCGGCGGCGGCCCGAGTCTGGTCGGGGTCGTAGTTCGAGATGCCGACGTAGAGCGCCTTGCCCTGGCGCACAGCCGATGCGAGCGCGCCCATCGTCTCTTCGATGGGTGTCTCAGGGTCGGGCCGGTGGGAGTAGAAGATGTCGACGTAGTCGAGGCCGAGGCGCGCGAGGCTCTGGTCGAGCGAGGCGAGCAGGTACTTGCGCGAGCCGAAGTCGCCGTATGGACCGGGCCACATGTCGTACCCGGCCTTCGACGAGATGATCAGCTCGTCGCGGTACCGCATGAGGTCGTCGGCGAGGATGCGGCCGAAGTTCACCTCGGCGCTGCCGGGCGGCGGGCCGTAGTTGTTCGCGAGGTCGAAGTGCGTGACGCCGAGGTCGAAGGCGCGGCGAACGATCGCGCGCTGCGTGTCGTAGGAGCGCTCGTGCCCGAAGTTGTGCCAGAGCCCGAGCGAGAGCGCCGGGAGTTTGAGGCCGCTGCGGCCCACCCGGTTGTAGCGCATGCGGTCATAGCGTTCGGGGCGGGCGACATGGCTCATGCTGCAACTCTAGGTCGCTCGACTCCTCCTCCACATTCGAGGCGTCGGCCGACTTCTGCACGGCTTCGTCTGCAACGAGCGGATGTCTCGGGGCGCCCGCGATGCTGATCGGAACGCGGCTCCGGGGTGACGATCCGGCACGAGCGCCATCCCGGAGCCGCGTGCCGTCGACTCGCGGCGGCATTCGATCAAGGAGTGCAGCACATGACCGACAACATCACCGTGACGGGTGTCGTGGGAACCGATCCCAAGCACCACGTCACCAACGGAGGACTCGCCATCACGTCGTTCCGACTCGCTTCGACGCGGCGCGTGTTCGATCGCGAGAAGGGTACGTGGGAAGACGGCGAGACCAATTGGTACACGATCTCGTCGTTCCGCCAGCTCGCGGTCAACGCGAGCCTCTCGATCCGCAAGGGCGAGCGCCTCATGGTCAGGGGGCGGCTCCGGCTGCGGGCGTGGGAGACGGGTGAGCGGTCGGGCACGGCCGTCGAGATCGAGGCCGATTCCATCGGGCATGACCTCGCCTGGTGCGTCAGCACCTACTCGAAGGTGAGATCCACACGTGCGGCGGATGGCACGGCGGCGGAGTCGTCGCCCGGCGAGCCGGCCGACGGGCTCGAGTCGACGGCGGAAGGCGCCGACCCGGCGACGGTCGACGGCTCCTCCCCGTGGGCGACAGCCGATGTCGTCGTCGAGGCCGCCGGCGACGAAGACGATCTCGAGGTTCCCGAACTCGAAGCGTCGTTCGCCCGCTGACCGAGCATGATGTCCCGCGGCTCGACCCTGCTCGGCCCGAGCCAAGTTCGACGGTGTACCGCCTAGACTCGGCTCGGGCGGTCGGCACCGCCGGTGAGGGGAACGATGAGACGGCGGTTCGGCACTGTCGCGACCCTGGCAATCGCCGGGGTCGCGATCCTCGTGGGCCTGACGGCGTGCACCGTCGACGATCCGCAACCGACGGCGCCCGCGACCAGTCGGCCGACCCCGGCCGACCTCGGCACACCCGTTGCGACAGCACCCGAGTTCCATCCCGAACTCTCCGCGACCGAGAACCTGCCCTACTTCGACTGGGTGAACGCCGGCGTGATCGCCGCGAACGCCGCGGCCGGGGGGCGGGACTTCATCGACGCGCTCGTCGCTGCCGGGTTCGACAAGGCGCAGATGCAGGTCACCGCCGACGCAACGACGATCGGCGATCCGGCCGACTCGATGCAGTTCTCAGTCGTCTTCCAGGGCGAGTGCCTCGTCGGCCAGTACGGTCCGAAGTCCGACGGGTATCACGGGGCGGTGCGACCGCTGCTCGGCACCGGCACCTGTCTCGTCGGGCAGACCCGCACCATAGACTGGTAGGCGACATGGCTGAATACATTTACTCGATGGTCCGTGCCCGCAAGGCGGTCGGCGACAAGGTCATCCTCGATGACGTGACGATGGCGTTCCTTCCCGGAGCGAAGATCGGCGTGGTCGGCCCGAACGGCGCCGGAAAGTCGACGATCCTGAAGATCATGGCCGGTCTCGACCAGCCGTCCAACGGCGAGGCACGATTGAGCCCCGGCTACTCGGTGGGCATCCTCATGCAGGAACCCGTGCTCGACGAGACCAAGACGGTGCTCGAGAACGTGCAAGAGGGGGTCGGGCCGATCAAGGCGAAGATCGATCGCTTCAACGAGATCTCCCTCGCGATGGCCGAGCCCGACGCCGACTTCGATGCCCTGCTCGCTGAGATGGGCGTGCTGCAGGAGGCGATCGACGCCGCAGACGCGTGGGACCTCGACTCGCAGCTCGAGCAGGCGATGGACGCCCTGCGATGCCCGCCGGGCGATGAGCAGATCTCAGTGCTCTCGGGCGGTGAGAAGCGCCGCGTCGCACTCTGCAAGCTGCTCCTCCAGAAGCCCGACCTGCTGCTCCTCGACGAGCCCACCAACCACCTCGACGCCGAGAGCGTGCTCTGGCTCGAGCAGCACCTCGCCAAGTACCCGGGCGCCGTGCTCGCCGTCACCCACGACCGGTACTTCCTCGACCACGTCGCCGAGTGGATCTGCGAGGTCGACCGCGGTCGCCTCTACCCCTACGAGGGCAACTACTCGACCTACCTCGAGAAGAAGCAGGAGCGACTGAGCGTCCAAGGCAAGAAAGACGCCAAACTCGCGAAGCGCCTCTCCGACGAGCTCGACTGGGTGCGCTCGAACGCGAAGGGTCGTCAGGCGAAGTCCAAGGCTCGACTCGCCCGCTACGAGGAGATGGCCGCAGAGGCTGAGCGCACGAAGAAGCTCGACTTCGAAGAGATCCAGATTCCGCCGGGCCCGCGTCTGGGCCAGATCGTGCTCGAGGTGAAGAACCTGAAGAAGGGCTTCGGCGACCGAACGCTCATCGACGGACTGAGCTTCTCGCTGCCACGCAACGGCATCGTCGGCATCATCGGCCCCAACGGCGTGGGCAAGACCACGCTCTTCAAGACGATCGTCGGTCTCGAACCCGTCGACGGCGGTGATGTCAAGGTCGGTGAGACCGTCGAGATCTCGTACGTCGATCAGTCGCGCGGCGGCATCGATCCCAAGAAGACCCTGTGGGAGGTCGTCTCCGACGGCCTCGACTACATCCAGGTCGGCAAGACGGAGGTGCCCTCGCGCGCCTATGTCTCGACCTTCGGTTTCAAGGGACCCGACCAGCAGAAGCCGGCCGGTGTGCTCTCGGGCGGCGAGCGCAACCGTCTGAACCTCGCACTCACGCTGAAGCAGGGCGGCAACCTGCTGCTCCTCGACGAGCCCACCAACGACCTCGACGTCGAGACCCTGTCGAGCCTTGAGAACGCGCTCCTCGAGTTCCCGGGCTGCGCCGTGGTCATCACTCACGACCGGTGGTTCCTCGACCGCATCGCGACGCACATCCTGGCGTACGAGGGCACCGATGAGAACCCGTCGTACTGGCACTGGTTCGAGGGCAACTTCGAGTCGTATGAAGAGAACAAGATCGAGCGACTCGGCCCCGACGCGGCGAAACCGCACCGCTCCGCGTACCGCAAGCTGACCAGGCACTGACATGCGCCTGCACGTGCCCACTCCGCTGCGGTGGAGCGACCTCGACGCATACGGGCACGTCAACAACGCCCGCATGTTGAGCCTGCTCGAAGAGGCTCGAATCCAGGCGTTCTGGGTCAGTGACGACACCTCCGAACACGCGGTCGGTGCGTCGACCGCGGTGCTCGACGCCACGCCCGGCGCGACCACGAACACGCTGATCGCACGCCAGGAGGTCGAGTACCTCGCACCGATCCCGTATCAGCGTCAACCGGTCGACATCGAGCTCTGGATCGGCCACATGGGCGGTGCGAGCCTCGACGTCTGCTACGAGGTCTTCTCGCCGGCCGGGGTGGCCCCCCGGGTGCTGTACACGCGCGCGGTCACCACGGTCGTGCTCGTCGATTCGGCGACCGAGCGGCCGCGTCGCATCGTCGAGGCGGAGCGCGCAGCATGGGAGCCCTACCTCGGCGACCCGATCACGTTCCGCCGGCGCTGAGACCGGTGCCGCGGCGCTTGCTCAGCCATCGAGCGGCTCATCGCTGAACGAGCCCTCCCAGACGGCGCGACTGCCCGCCTCGGCGATCTGCACGAGCGTCCAGGTCGAGCCCGCGGCGACCGCGAGGGCCGCGACCGTGAGCACACTGCCGACGGCGATGCGGATGCCGCGGCTCGGCGTGCGTTCGGCGCCGGCCCCCGCGGCAGCCCCGCGTCGCAGAGCGCTGCGCTCGACGAGCGCCCACGCGCCCACCAGCACCGCCAGCACGAGCAGTGCGACGAGCCACGGCACGATGTCTTCACCCTGTGCGGTGTGCACCTCGATGAGCGGTGCCGGCGGCACGCGCGCTTCGAGCCACTTGCCGGCCTCGATCGTGACGAGTCCGAGCGGAAGGAGGAGGGCCGCGCCGATCACGGCCGACAGCCAGAGCACGCGGCGGGCGGCCGGCCACGCAGCGATCACGACGAGGAGGAGGCCGAGCAGCGGCGTCAGCACCACGACGGCGTGCACGAGCAGCACATGCAGAGGCAGCCCCGCGAAGGTGTAGTCCACGATCAGGATGCGGCGACGATGCGATCGCCGGAGATGGCGACCGCGATGGGTGGCAGCGGGTCGATGGCGGGCCCCTGCACGACGTCACCCGTCGCGGCATCGTACATCGACCCGTGGCAGGGGCAGTGGAACTCTGCTCCGGCGGCGGCCACGACGCACTGCTGGTGCGTGCAGATCGCACTGAACGCGACGACGTGGCCCGCCGTCGGTTGCGCGATGAGCGCGGGCTGCCCGTGGATCGTGGCGTCGATGCTGCCGCCGACGGGAACGTCGGCGACCGCCGCGATGTCGCCGCCGAGCGCGGGCGCGTCGGGAGCGGTGCTCGGTCCGGTCGTCTCGGTCGGCGGAGCCTTGACTTCGCTCGGAGGCGTGGTGCCGGCCGAGCCGCTCGGGGCCGGGGAGTCTGCTGCGCAGCCGGCCAGTGCCAGTGCACCGCCGATGGCACCGGCGGAACCGATGGTGAGGATGGTGCGTCTCGTGGGATCGCTCATCGCCAGAACTCCTTCGTCCGCGTCGTTCGCATCAGGCGAACGCCCATGGCCTCATTCTGGGTCACCGCGACGGGTGAGCGGGCTATTCCACAGGATCTATTCAGGCGCCTCGCTCGAGAGTGCGGATGCGGGCACCCGCACCATGCCCTCTTGCGCGACACTCGCCACGAGCACGCCGTCGCGGGTGAAGATGCGCCCGAGCGAGAGACCGCGCCCGCCGCTCGCCGACGGCGAGTCCTGCGTGTAGAGCAGCCACTCGTCGACGCGGGCGTCGCGGTGCCACCACATCGCGTGGTCGAGGCTCGCGACCTTGAGCCCGGGCGTCGCCCAGGCGACGCCGTGCGCACGGAGGATCGGCTCGAGGATCGAATAATCGCTCGCGTACGCGAGCGCGGCACGGTGCATGTCGAGGTCGTCTGGCAGGCGCCCGTACGCCTTCATCCAGACGGCCTGGCGCGGCGCACGCTCCCCATCGACGCTGAGGTAGATGGGCGAGGGGATGTGCCGCACATCGAAGGCGCGCTCGTTCGACCAGTAGCGGGCGATGTCGTGGTCGAAGGAGCCGAGCACATCGGCCGTCGAGGGAAGCGTCTCGGGGTCGGGCAGGTCGGCCGGCATCTCGACCTGATGCGTGACGCCCTCGTCTCCGGTCTGGAACGAGGCGATGAGCGAGAGGATCGGCACGCCGTTCTGGAAGGCGTGCGTGCGCCGGGTCGAGAACGATCGGCCGTCGTGCAGTCGGTCGACCGAGAAGGTGATCGGATGCGCCACGTCACCGGGCCGCAGGAAGTAGCCGTGCATCGAGTGGATCGTGCGGTCGTCGTCGACGGTGCGCATCGCGGCGGTGAGCGACTGGGCGAGCACCTGGCCGCCGAAGACACGCCCGAGCGGCATCCACTGCGACGGCCCGGTGAAGATGTCTTCGGTCGTGCGCGCGCCGGTGTCGGTCAGGTGCAGGGTGCTCAGCAGGCCGTCGATCGGACCGTTCATCGTTCCTCCGTGTCGGTGGCGGTGACCGCGCGACCCCGCAGAGCGCAGGACCGCCGGAGCGGCGGCGCTCTCTTGGTAGTTTAGACAGCAGATGGCTCAACAACTCACGCTCGCCGACAGTCTGTCGCTCGGAGACCTGCACACCTACCTCCAGCGCGCAGGTCGCGTCGAAGACGGTTCCGTGCGCCTCATCGCCGGTTCCGGCATCCTCGCCGTGTACACCGCGATCCTGTATCCACGGGGCATCCTCGATGAGAGCCCGACTGTGCTCGGGCTGCGCACCTTCGCGCTCGCCGACGACGACGAGGAGTTCGACTCGGTCGTGCCGATGCGTTCGATGGTCGAGCGCATCGTGCGGGCGCGGGGCGAGCTCGGCGAAGACGACGACTCGCGCCCCGTGTCGATGTCGCGTCCGCCAGAGGTCAACACGGTCACGTGGGCGGGCATCTCGCCGCCGCGAGGCGGCTGGCGGCCGCTCGGTTCGACGGATGCCGCGACACTCGAGGCCGCCGCTCGAGCCGGCATCGACGAGGTCGCCGAGGCGATCCCCGCAGGCACCGGAGAGCAGCTCGTGCAGCGCGTACGCTCCGAGGTGTGGGGGCGCGGCGTCGAGGGCGTCGAGTACGTGCCGACCGGCGCCGCCTTCGCGGCGTACAGCCTCGGATTCCTCGGCGACGACGAGGTCAGCCTCTTCGAGACGGGTCCGTGGACCCGGCTCTCCTCACGCCGCGGTCACGTGCTCGTGCGCCGCAAGCCCTGGTCGCTGAAGGCCTAGGGTCTGCTGCGTCGCGTCGCCGCGGTCAGCGCCGGGCGATCGCGCGTCCGGCCGCGCGTCCGGTGAAGAGGCAACCGCCGAGGAAAGTGCCCTCGAGCGCCCGGTACCCGTGCACTCCGCCACCGCCGAAGCCGGAGGCCTCGCCGACGGCGTAGAGTCCGGGAATCGGCGCGCCGTCCGCCCCGAGGGCACGGGAGTCGAGGTCGGTCTGGATGCCGCCGAGGCTCTTGCGAGTGAGGATGTGCAGTTTCACCGCGATGAGCGGACCCGCCTTCGGGTCGAGGATCCGGTGCGGTGTCGCCACGCGGATGAGCTTGTCGCCGCGGTAATTGCGCGCACCGCGCACCGCGGTGAGCTGCAGGTCCTTCGTGAACTCGTTGTCGACTTCGCGATCGCGAGCGATGATCTCGCGCTCGATGTTCGCGGTGTCGAGGTCGGTGCCGGGTGAGAGTGCGCGCATGCCGTCGAGGAGCTCGCCCAGCGTGTCGGCGACCACGAAGTCGACACCGTGCTCTTTGAATGCCTCGACGGGGCCGGGTGCGCCCGAACCCAGTCGTTGCGCGAGGAGCTTCAGATTCTTGTCGGTGAGGTCTGGATTCTGCTCGCTGCCCGAGAGGGCGAACTCCTTCTCGATGATCTTCTGGGTGAGCACGAACCACGAGTGTTCGTGGCCGGTCGCGACGATGTGCTCGAGCGTGCCGAGCGTGTCGAAGCCGGGGAACAGCGGCACTGGCAGCCGCCGGCCCGTCGCGTCGAACCAGAGCGACGACGGGCCCGGCAGGATGCGGATGCCGTGCATCGGCCAGATCGGGTTCCAGTTCGTGATGCCCTCGGTGTAATGCCACATGCGGTCGCCGTTGACGAGCCGCGCACCGGATGCCTCGGCGATGCCGAGCATGCGTCCGTCGACGTGGGCGGGCACACCCGAGAGCATGTGCTCGGGCGGCGTGCCGAGTCGCTCGGGCCACGACGCGCGTACGAGGTCGTGGTTGCCGCCGATGCCGCCGGAGGCGACGACGACCGCGGGCGCCCGCAGCTCGAACGCGCCGACCTCGTCGCGGTTGGACGCCTCTCCGCGGCCGGCGCCATCGGGAGCGAGCACCGCACCGCGGATGCCGACGACGGCGCCGTCTTCGACGATGAGCTCGTCGACTCGGTGGCGGTGGTGGAACTCGACGAGGCCCGCGGCCTCGCCCGCCTTCACCTTGGCGATGAACGGTGCGAGCACGCCGGGGCCGGTGCCCCAGGTGATGTGGAAGCGCGGCACCGAGTTGCCGTGCCCGATCGCGTTGTATCCGCCGCGCTCTGCCCAGCCGACGATCGGGAAGAAGCGCACGCCCTTCTCGTGCAGCCAGGCACGCTTCTCGCCCGCGGCGAACTCGACGTAGGCGTCGGCCCAGCGCCGCCCCCAGTCGTCTTCGTCTCGGTCGAACCCCGCGGTGCCGTCCCAGTCCTGCTTCGCGAGCTCCAGCGAATCCTTGACGCCCATGCGGCGCTGCTCGGGCGAGTCGACCAGGAAGAGCCCGCCGAACGACCAGTGCGCCTGGCCGCCGAGGCTCGCCTCGGGCTCCTGGTCGACGATCACGACGCGCTTGCCGGCCTCGACGAGTTCGGCTGCGGCGACGAGGCCGGAGAGTCCGGCGCCGACGACGATGGCGTCGGCGGGCTTCCTGGTGCGTTCGGTCGCGGCGGGTGGGTGAGAGGCGGCCACAAGGACTCCTTCGTCTCGGGTGGATCGGGTTCGGGTGTGTTCGGGTGGATCGGGTTCGGCAGGCGGTGTCAGTCGTCGAAGGTGTTGACCATCGCATGCGCGGCCCGTTGGAGATAATCCCACAGAGTCTCTTCGGCGAGCGGCGGCAGGTCGAGTGAATCGATGGCCACCCGCATGTGGGCGAGCCAGCGGTCACGGGCGTCGGGGTTGACCTTGAACGGCTGGTGCCGCAAGCGCAGTCGCGGGTGGCCGCGCTGCTCGCTGTAGGTTGCGGGGCCGCCCCAGTACTGCTCGAGGAACATCGTGAGTCGTTCCGCGGCCGGCCCGAGATCTTCTTCGGGGTACATCGGCTTCAGCACGGGGTCGTCGGCGACCCCGCGATAGAACTCGGCGACGAGCTTCTCGAACGTCGGGCGACCGCCGACGGTCTCGTAGAACGACACACCGAGCGCCGGGCCCGGTTCGGCGCCGCTCAGCGGCACCTTCGCGGGCTGTGGGGGGCCGGATGCCTCGACCGGCAGTTGCTCGCTCATGATGCTCCTCCGGCCGGCGGTGCCGGCGGTTTGCGGCCGAGGAGTGCGCGTGGCTTCCTGGCCGAGCGTGCAGCGGCGGCTCCCGCGTCATCGACGACGCCGCTCGGCGAGGTCTTCGGCGGCCGCGCGCCCTTGACGCGGGTGGCACCGTCGAACCCGGCGAGCACGACGCTCGAGAGGCTCGGGAGCTTCACACCCATCTCGTCGAGCGCGTGCTTGAGGCGCATGCGGAGTTCGCGTGCCACGTCGTCCTTCGCCGAGGAACGCACCTTCATCACGACGCGGATGACGAGGGCGTCGTCGGCGATCGACTCCAGGCCCCAGACCTCAGGCCTCTCGAGCACGCGCGAGCGCCACTTGGTCGATTGCGACATCTCGACGGCGGTGCGCAGCAACGTCGCCTCGACCTCGTCGACGTCGGCGTCGTACGGCACGGCCAGGTCGACGATCACCCGGGCCCAGCCCTGGGACATGTTGCCGACGCGCAGGATCTCGCCGTTGCGCACGAACCAGAGCGTGCCGTTCACGTCGCGGATCTTCGTGACGCGGATACGCACCTCTTCGACGATGCCGGTGGCCGGGCCGAGATCGACGACGTCGCCGACGCCGAGCTGGTCTTCGACGACCATGAACAGGCCGTTCAGCGCGTCTTTCACGATGTTCTGGGCGCCGAAGCCGAGGCCGGCGCCGATCGCCGCTGTCAGCAGCGCGAACGAGCTTAGGATGGTCGGGCTGACCGTGTTGACGATGAGCAGCACGACGATGATGAAGAGGGTGACGTTGACGATGTTCGTCATCACCGAGCCGAGCGTTCGCGTGCGTTGCACGAGCCGTACCGCGGCCAGCGGTGACGCCTGCAGGGCCTGCGTGTCGGTGACGTCCTGCTTCTTCTTGACCCCGGTGACGATCTGCTTGACGACGCGCTCGATGACGAAATGCGCCAGCCAGCGGATGAGGAGGGCGATGGCGATGATGAAGATGATCGAGATCAGGTTGCCGAGCACGACGTCCCAGTTGCCGACCCAATAGTCGACGATGCCGGCCCAGAAGTCGCCGCTGACCGGCGTGGGCTCCGGCGCTTCGACCGGCGCGGGGTCTGTACCGTCAAAACCGAACATGGTGTGAAAGTCTACTGAGCCGTACCCGTGAGATCCCTGGCATCACGCGCCTGCGCGGCGAGCGCCCGCTCGAGTTCATCGAGCTGCTCGGAGACCAGCCGGTGCAACGGCGCAGGTGCCGGATTCGCCGCGAGCCACGTGCGAGTCATCGCCGCGAGATCGGGCGAGACGAGCGGCGCCGGGTAGAGCCGCTTCACGATGAGCGAGGCCATCGTGAAGCTCCGGTCGGCCCAGACGTCCTGCAAGGCGTCGAAGTACTCGGTCGCGGTCGTCTGCAGCAGTTCGGGCCGTGTCGTGCGCCGCCAGCCGTCGGCGATCGCGCGAGCACGGTCGTTCGACAGCGATGCGTCGGTCGCGACGCGTCGCCACGCGGCATCTTTCACGACCTGATCGGGGCGCGCGGCGCGCGCGGTCTCGGCGAGGAGGCGGCCCTTCGCCGTGTCGTCGTGCGCGAGGGCTGCGTCGATCTCGGCCTCGGATGACGCCCCGAGCGCCGCGCGAGCGACCACGAGGTCCCAGTGCAGGTCGAGGTCGATCTCGAGGCCGGCGAGCTTGATGGATCCGTCGAGGAGGCTCCCGAGCACGTCGGCGTGCGCGGCGGTCGAGGCGATGCGGGTGAAGCCCTTGACGAACTGGAGCTGGGCGTCGGAGCCGCGTTCGGCGAGTTCCGCGAGCGCCCAGACGGCGTCGCCGGCCTCCGCGGCCACCGAGGTGAGGTGCTCGTCGGCGAGATAGCGTGCGATCGCGAACTCGAGACGCGCGAGCGCGAGCCCGCGGGCCGCCGACTGCGACTCGTGGCCGACACTGCCGATGACGAGTCGCACGAAGTCGAGCGTCGGCACCTCGGCGTCGCGCAGGGAGTCCCACGCCGAACCGAGCACGACGGCGCGCGAGACGGGATCGGAGAGCTCTGGGAGGTGGTCGATCGCCGTCTGCACGGACGTGGGGTCGAGCCGCACCTTCGCGTAGGTGAGGTCGTCGTCGTTGACGAGGAGCAGGTCGGGACGCGTGAGACCCACGAGCTCGGGAACCTCGGTCTCGGCGCCGTCGATGTCGAGTTCGATGCGGTGGGTGCGTTCGAGCGCGTCGTCGCCGAGCGCGTAGCAGCCGAGTGCCAGACGATGCGGGCGCAGCGTCGGATGACCCGGTGCGGCGCTCTGCTCGATGCGGGCCGCGGTGATCGTGCCCGAGTCATCCGTCTCGATCACGGCACGCAGTGTGTTGACGCCCGCTGTCTCGAGCCAGAGCGACGACCAGCGCGTGAGGTCGCGGCCGCTCGCGGTCTCGAGTTCGTCGAGCAGGTCGCGGAGCGTGGCGTTGCCGCCCGCGTGCGCGGTGAGGTACGCGCCGACGCCCCGCTGGAAGGCGTCGAGCCCGACCCACGCGACGAGCTGCTTCAGCACCGAGGCGCCCTTGTCGTACGTGATCGCGTCGAAATTGACCTCGACGTCGCCGAGGCTTGCGATCTCGGCGACGATCGGATGCGTCGACGGCAGTTGGTCCTGCTCGGCGGCGTGCGTCTTCTCATCGCTCGCGAACGTCGCCCAGACACCCGAGAACTCGATGACGGTCGCAGTCGCGAGGGTGGAGGCCCACGTGGCGAACGACTCGTTCAGCCAGAGGTCGTTCCACCACTTCATCGTGACGGAATTGCCGAACCACATGTGCGAGAGCTCGTGCAGCACGACGATCGCACGCTGCTCGCGCCTCGCATCGGAGACCCGTGAGCGGAAGAGGTAGGACTCGTTGAACGTGACAGCGCCGACGTTCTCCATGGCGCCCCAGTTGTATTCGGGCACGAAGATCTGGTCGTACTTGCCATAGGGGTAGGCCACGCCGAACGCCGTCTCGTAGAAGGCGAGGCCGGCCTGCACGAGTTCGAACATGACCTCGGGTTCGGCGTACTGCGCGAGCGAGGCACGGGTCAGCACACCGAGCGGGATGTCGCGGCCGTCGACGCTGCGGGCGCTGCCGTGCCACGCGGCGTAGGGGCCGGCGATGATCGCGACGATGTAGCTCGAGATCACCGGGCCGGGATCGAACGACCAGGTTGCGATCTCCTCGCCGAGCGAACTCGTCGAGACCGAACCGTCGACCGGATCGGGCGCCGACGCATTGCTCAGTACCGTCCAGTCTGCCGGCGCGGTGATCGTGAAGGTGAACGAGGCCTTCAGGTCGGGCTGGTCGAAGACGGCGAACACCCGGTTCGCCTCTGCGACCGCGAACTCGGTGTAGAGGTAGGTCGCGCCGTCGACGGGGTCGACGAAGCGGTGCAGGCCCTCGCCCGTGTTCGTGTAGGCCGCCGTCGAGACGACGCGCAGTTCGTTCGCCGCGGCGAGACCGAGCAAGCGGATGCGCGTGCCGTCACTGACCGCCGCCGGGTCGAGCGGGCTGCCGTTCAGCGTGATCTCGTGCACTTCAGTCGTGCACGCCTCGATGAAGGTGGACGCGCCCGCCTCGGCGTCGAAGACGACACGCGTCTCGCTGCGGAACGTCTCGCCGGCTCCGGTCAGATCGAGCCGGATCTCGTAGCGGGGGCCGCGAACCACCCGGGCACGCTCTTCGGCTTCGAGTCGGGTGAGATCGGCAGCGGGCATGTGCAGGAGCCTCCGAGTGGTCGTTGACTGGCCAGCCTACTGACTCATGGCGCACCGGGCATCGTGAGCAGCCCGTGCTCGTAGGCGTAGATCACGAGTTGCACGCGGTCGCGGGCGTCGAGCTTTGCCAGCACGCGACCGACGTGGGTCTTCACCGTCGACTCTGAGAGGAAGAACTGATCGGCGATCTCGGCGTTGCTCCGGCCCTCGGCGACGGCGACGAGGATCTCACGCTCGCGGGGCGTGAGCAACGCGAGCGCCGGAGCCTCGTTCGCTGTGGCCGCTCCCGGAAGTTCGCCCGCGAAGAGCTCGATCATGCGGCGCGTGACGCGCGGGGCGAGTGCGGCTTCGCCCGCGTGCACCGTGCGAACCGCCCCGACGAGTTCGGCGGGCCGTGAATCCTTCAGGAGGAACCCGCTCGCTCCGGCCCGGATCGCGGCGAACGCGTACTCGTCGAGATCGAAGGTCGTGAGCACGAGCACGCGCGTGTTCCGGTCGCCACGGGTGATCGCCTCGGTCGCGGCGATGCCGTCGACCTCTGGCATCCGTACATCCATCAGCATGACGTCGACCTCGTGGCGCTCGACGAGATCGATCGCCGCGCGCCCGTCGCCCGCTTCGCCGACCACGGCGAGGTCGGGCTCGGCCTCGAGCACCATGCGGAGCCCTGTGCGCACGAGCGCCTGGTCATCGGCGATCGCAACTCGGATCGGGGGCGGACTGCTGCTCATTCGGACTCCTCTTCGTGCGGCGTCGTGCCTGCGCGGAGCTCGACGTGCAGCCGCCAACCGCGCACCGCGCCGGGGCCCGCCTCGAGCGTGCCCCCGTACAGGGCGACGCGCTCGCGCATGCCGACGAGACCGTTGCCGCCTCCGGTCATCTCGGGCGGCGACGCGATGGCGGCATCATCGACCACCTCGACCTGCACGACGTCCTGGGCGTACTCGACGGTGACGTCGACCCGGTGCGCGGTCGCGGCATACCGCAGTGCGTTCGTCAGGCCCTCCTGAACGATGCGATAGACCGTGAGCTGCAGGTTCGGATCGCCGATCGGCGCTCCGACGGTCGTGAACCGCACCGGTAGCCCGGCCGTGCGAAAGCTCTCGACGAGTTCGGGCAGCGCAGTGGTCCCCGGTTGCGGGGCGAATTCGTCGGCGGGGGAGCCCGGCTCTGCCAACACGCCGAGCATGCGCCGCATATCGACGAGGGCGGCCCGGCCGGTCTCTGCCACGCGCTGCATCGCTTCGGTGGCGCGGTCGGGGTTTCGCACGACGGTCGCGGCCGATCCGTCGGCGAGGATCACCATGACGGTGAGGCTGTGCGAGACGATGTCGTGCATCTCGCGGGCGATGCGCGAGCGCTCGAGCGCGGTGGCGAGCTGTGCCTGCTGGTCGCGTTCGCGGGCGAGATCGCGCGCCCGGTCGATGAGCGCGATGAGGTAGCGGCGCCGGTTGCCGACGGTCACTCCGATGAGCGTCGCGATCAGCAGCAGCACGGTGAACTGCGAAGCGGATGCCGGTGCGTTGGTGCCGAACGGTGCCACCGTGTCATCGGCGTGCGCCCAGACGGCGATGTAGGAGGACGCGGTGGCGACGACCACCGAGCCTGCGAAGCCGATCCAGGCCGCGCGGGTCGAGCCGTACACCGCGAGCGCATACAGGGCGAGCAGCATGGGGAGCACATCGGTCGACCCGAAAGGGTAGACCACGAGGCAGACGATCCAGGCGATGATGACGAGCAGCCACGGGCGTCGGCGGCGGAAGAGCAGGATCGCAGCGGCCGCCGCGGCGACAGCGGCGAGCTGCGCGACGGCGATCCACGCGGGTGGCGGGGCGAAGGTGAACAGGGTCGCGATGGAGCCGATGAAGGTCGGCACGAAGTACAGCGCCGTGATCAGGGAGTCGGTGAGCCACGGATGCCGCGCCCAGAACTGGCGGATCACTCCGGGCGGTTTCGGCAGACGAAGTTCTCCCCCGACTACCGAAGCCGGGTAGCCGGGGGAGAGGGGTGCTTCCGCCATGGACAGGACTCTACGCGTCCCGTCGTTTCAGCAGCACCGCGGCGCCGACGATGGATGCCCCCATCCATGCCAGCACGACCAGGAGGTTCTGCCACACGTTCAGTCCGTCGCCCGCCTCGCCGCCCGACATCGCGCCGGAGAACATGTCGAGGCCCGCGGTGGAGAGGAGGTAGGGGATCATGTCCTGCGCCCAGTCGGCGGGGATCATCTGCAGCACGGTCGGCAGGAGCAGCAGCAGGCCGAGCACTGCGGCGATGCCGCCGGCGCTGGAGCGCAGCATCGTGCCCACGCCGAGCGCGAAGACCGCGATGAGTGCGAGGTAGAGTGCGCCGCCGAGCAGGCTGAGGTACACGCCCGGTTCGGCGATGCTCGCCGAGACGCCGTCGGCCGAGAAGACGAGCGACGAGGCGACGTAGGCACCCACCGTGCTGATCAGCCCGATCAGGAACGTCGCTGTGAACAGCACCACGGTCTTGGCCGCCAGGGCAGGCAGCCGCTTCGGCACGGCGGTGAGGGTCGAGCGGATCATGCCCGTCGTGTATTCACCGCTGATGACGAGCACACCCAGCACGCCGACGACGAGTTGGCCGAAGTAGACGCCGAATACCGAGGATTGCACGATGAGTGCGATCTGCTGATCGGCGGGCGCGCCGGAGGCATCCGCACCGCCGCTCATGCCGTTGACCATGCTGAACGACATGATGAGCGCCATGCCGAGCGACAGCGCGATGACGATGAGATACGACCAGACCGTCGATCGGAGGCTCCGGAGCTTGATCCACTCGGAGCGGAGCACGCCGCCGAACGACAGCGTGGTGGAGCGCGCGCGCTGCGACGGGTGCGCTGCAGGGGTGATCGTGGTCATCGGACTGCCTCCGTGCGGTATTCGACGGCGTCGGCCGTCAGGGCCATGTAGGCCTCTTCGAGCGACGCGCTGAGGGGGGTGAGTTCGTGGATCGCGAGGCCCTGCTGTGCTGCGAGGTCTCCGATTCCGGATGCCTCGACGCCCGTGACCTCGAGCACGCCCGCCTCAGAGCGCACGACCGAGACCTCGGGCGCGGCGAGCAGATCGGCGAGCTGCGAGGAGTGCGGCGATCGCACGAGGACTCGCGGCCGCGTGCCGCCCGCGATGATGTCGGCCACGGGGGCATCGGCGATGATCTCGCCTCGGCCGAGCACGATCAGGTGGTCGGCGGTGACGGCCATCTCGCTCATGAGGTGCGAGGAGAGGAAGATCGTGCGCCCTTCGGAAGCGAGGTGACGCACGAACTGGCGCACCCACAGCACGCCCTCGGGGTCGAGGCCGTTGACGGGCTCGTCGAGAATCAGGGTGGCGGGATCGCCGAGCATCGCCGCGGCGATGCCGAGTCGCTGGCCCATGCCGAGCGAGAACCCGCCGACGCGCTTGCGTGCGACGGACTCGAGCCCCGTGAGCTCGATGACCTCTCGCACCCGGCTCGCACCGATGCCGTGCGTGGCGGCCATCGCGAGCAGGTGGTTGTACGCGGTTCGGCCCGTGTGCACGGCCTTCGCGTCGAGCAGGGCGCCGACCTCGTGCAACGGCGCGCGATGCGAGGCATACGGCTTGCCGTTGACGATGACGCCACCGGCGCTCGGCCGGTCGAGACCGACGATCATGCGCATCGTGGTGGACTTTCCGGCGCCGTTCGGGCCGAGGAACCCGGTGACCTGGCCGGGACGGACGGTGAAGCTGATGTTGTTGACGGCGGTCTTCGCGCCATAGCGCTTGACGAGCCCTTCTGCCGTGATCATGCTTCAACCGTAGGCATCCGGCGGCGCCGGGACATCCGTCTGGAGAATGGTTCAGGGCGGGCCGGGTGGTACCGAAGTACCACACCGACCCGCCCTGAGCGGCCGTGCCCTGCTATTGCGCGTCGCGTGCCTGTGCGGCGAGGGCGCGCTCGACGCCCGCGACGTTCTCGACCACGAGGCGGCGCAGCGCCGGAGCGGCATCGGGGTGCTGATCGAGCCAGGCGTGGCTCGCGTCGACGAGCGCATGGCTGGCGAGCGGCGCAGGGTAGAGCAGGTCGACGAGCTTCTCGGCGATCGCATAGCTGCGGTGCTCCCAGATGTCACCGAGCATCGCGAAGTACCGCTCGACGAACGGAGAGAGCAGCGATCGGTCGTCGGCCCGCACGAACCCGGTCGCGGTCGTGCGCACGATCGAGTTCGTCGCAGTGTCGGTGTCGATGATCGACGCCCACGCGCGCTGCTTGCCCTCGGGCGTCGGCGTCGCCGCGCGGGCGTGCGCGGCCGACTCCTGGCCCGTGGCGGTCTTGTCGGCCTCGAGACGAGCATCGATCTCGGGGTCGCCGGCGCGGCCCGCGGCGACGAGCGCGATGAGCAGCTCCCACCCGAGGTCGGTGTCGATGTCGAGTCCGTCGAGCGTGATCGACCCGTCGAAGAGGCCGGCGAGGTCGTCGACGTGGGAGCCGGCCTCGGCGATCGATGCGAAGGCCTTCACGAACTGGAACTGGGCGTCACTGCCGGCCGCAGCTTCGTTCGCGAGTTGCCACAACCCGTCGGCGAGCGCGCGGCGCGCTTCGGCGCGATTCTCGGGCGCGACGTACGAACTCGCCGCGAGCTGAGCGTTCGCGAGGATGATGCGCAGCGTCGTCGACTCGGTCTCGCTTGCGATGTTGCCGAGCACGAGGTCGAGGTAGGCACTCGCAGTCGTCTCGGCGTCGCGCGTGGCGTCCCAGACGGAGCCCCAGACGAGGGCGCGGGCAAGCGGGTCCGCGATCTCGGAGAGGTTCGCGAGCGCGGCCTGCTGCGAGACCTCGTCGAGACGGATCTTCGCGTAGGCGAGGTCGTCGTCGTTCAGCAGCACGAGGTCGGGGCGTGCCCGGCCGGTGAGCTCAGCGACATCCGTGCGCTCGCCGTCGACGTCGAGCTCGACCCGGTGCTGCCGCACGAGCGCGCCGTCGACGAGGTTGTAGAAGCCGATCGCGAGGCGGTGCGGGCGGATCGTCGGGTAGTCGGGGTTCGCCGTCTGCACCACGTTGAACGCGGTGATCGTGCCGGAGGCATCGGTCTCGATCTCGGGGCGCAGGGTGTTGACGCCCGCAGTCTCGAGCCAGATCTTCGACCAGGCAGAGAGGTCGCGGCCGCTGGCGACCTCGAGCTCGTCGAGCAGATCGGCAAGGGTCGTGTTGCCCCAGGCGTGCTTCTTGAAGTAGGCGGAGACGCCCGTGAAGAAGGCCTCGATGCCGACCCAGGCGGCCAGCTGCTTGAGTACCGACCCGCCCTTGGCGTAGGTGATGCCGTCGAAGTTGACGAGCACGTCTTCCAGGTCGCGGATCTCGGCGACGATCGGGTGCGTCGAGGGCAGCTGGTCTTGTCGGTACGCCCAGCTCTTCTCCATCGAGTTGAACGTCGTCCACGCGTGATGCCACTCGGTGGCCTCGGCGGTGGCGATCGTCGAGGCCCATTCGGCGAACGACTCGTTCAGCCACAGGTCGTTCCACCACTTCATCGTGACGAGGTCGCCGAACCACATGTGTGCGAGCTCGTGCAGGATCGTGACGACGCGACGCTCCTTGATCGCGTCGGTGACCTTCGAGCGGAAGATGTAGACCTCGGTGAAGGTCACCGCCCCGGCGTTCTCCATCGCGCCGGCGTTGTACTCGGGCACGAAGAGCTGGTCGTACTTCGTGAACGGGTAGGGGACGTCGAACTTCGCCTCGAAGTACTCGAAGCCCTGCTTCGTCTTCTCGAAGATGTAGTCGGCGTCGAGGTACTGCGAGAGGCTCTTGCGGCTGAACACGCCGAGGGGGATGACACGGCCGTCGGAGCTCGTGAGCTCGTCGCGCACGACGTCGTAGGGGCCCGCGATGAGCGCGGTGATGTAGCTCGACATGCGGGCGGTGGGCTCGAACGTCCACGTGCTGCGCTCGCCCGTTGCGCCGGGCGAAGCGGCATCGACCGGCTCGGGAGTGGGCTGGTTCGACACGACCTGCCAGTGCGACGGTGCCGTGACGGTGAAGCGGAACTCGGCCTTGAGGTCGGGCTGCTCGAACACGGCGAACATGCGGCGCGAGTCGGGCACCTCGAACTGGGTGTAGAGGTAGACCTCGCCGTCGGCGGGGTCGACGAAGCGGTGCAGGCCCTCGCCGGTGTGCATGTAGCGGCCGTCGGCGACGACGACGAGTTCGTTCTCGTCGGCGAGGTTCGGCAGCTGGATGCGCACGCCGTCGCTCACCTCGGCGGGGTCGAGCTCGACGCCGTTCAGGGTGACCGAGTGCACGGCCGCCGTGATGGCGTCGATGAAGGTCGAGGCACCGGCGGAGGCCGTGAAGCGCACCGTCGTCTGACTGCGGAACACCTCCGGCCCGGTGGTGACATCGAGCACGACGTCATAGTCGCGCACCGAGACGAGCGCGGCACGCTCCTCGGCTTCTGATCGGGTGAGGTTCTCTCCGGGCACATCTGCTCCTTCGGCAGTCATCGACGCGGCTCGTGGCCGCAGGCAACGAGCATCAGCCTAGCTCTCGGCCGGGTTGCGGTCACGGGTCGGCCCCGGTCCCACGTCACCAGTCGGCGCGCACGTAGTCCTTCAGGAACACCCCGGTGACGTCTTCGCCGCCCTCGCCGCGCACGATCGGGTCGTAGACCCTGGCAGCGCCGTCGACGAGGTCGAGCGGCGCGTGGAAGCCCTCCTCGGCGAGGCGCACCTTCGTGGGGTGCGGCCGCTCGTCGGTGATCCAGCCCGTGTCGACGCTCGTCATGAGGATGCCGTCGGCGAGCATCTCCTTCGCGCTCGTGCGCGTGAGCATGTTCATCGCCGCTTTCGCCATGTTGGTGTGCGGATGCCCCGGGCCCTTGTAGCCGCGACCGAACACGCCCTCCATGGCCGAGACGTTGACGATGTAGGTTCGGCGGGCCGTCGACGCGGCCAGCGACGCGCGCAGCCTGCTCACGAGGATGAACGGGGCCGTCGTGTTGCAGAGCTGCACCTCGAGCATCTCGAGCGGGTCGACGTCTTGCACGACTGCGCTCCAGCTGTTCTCGTGGTGCAGGTCGGGCACGAGGCCGCCGGCGTCGATCGCCGTGCGGTCGGCGAGTTTCGCGAGCGAGCTCGAACCGGGCGCGAGTGCGAGTGCCGTGAGGTCATCGGCCGTCATCGTGCCGGCGAAGAGGCCCGACGAGAGCACGGGATGGCTCGACACCGAATCGGCGAGCGCGAGCGGGTGCGCATCGTTGGTGTGGCCGAAGCTCACGAGCTCGGGCATCGGGCCGCCCGGCAGCGGCGAGGACTCGGCCTCGACGAGCGGCGAGTACGAGCCGGGCGAGCGGCGCACGGTCTGCGCCGCGTTGTTGATGAGGATGTCGAGCGGGCCCTGCGCCGCCACGTCATCGGCGAGGGCGATCACCTGGGCCGGGTCGCGCAGGTCGATGCCCACGATCCGCAGGCGGTGCAACCAGTCGCCGGCATCGGGCATCGCGGCGAACCGCCGGGCGGCATCGCGCGGGAACCGCGTCGTGATCGTCGTGTGGGCGCCGTCGCGCAGGAGGCGCAGTGCGATGTACATGCCGATCTTCGCCCGTCCGCCCGTGAGCAGTGCGCGCTTGCCCGTGAGGTCGGTGCGCGCATCGCGCTTGGCGTGGCTCATGGCCGCGCAGTTGGGGCAGAGCTGGTGGTAGAACGCATCGACGAGCGTGTACCGCTGCTTGCAGATGTAGCAGGGGCGCGCCACCCGCAGTTCACCCGCCGTGCGCGCGTCGGTGCCGCTCACGAGGTCGGCGCCACGCGTCTCGTCGTCGATGCGGGTGGGTGCGCCGGTCGCCGTCGCAGCGATGACTGCACGGTCGGCGTCTTGGATGACGCGCCGCTTCTCGAGGCGGCGCGCGACCTTGACCGCCTTGAACATCTTGGCCGTGGCGTGGCGCACGGTCTCGAAGTCGGGGTCGCCCTGGTCGAGCTCGCTGAGGGTCGCCAGCACGCGCAGCGTCGCCTCGAGGTCTCGCGCGTCGATCGTGGGCGCGCTGACGGAGGCGGAGATCTCGGAGGGCATCCGCGAATTCTACCGGCTGGCACCATCACGCTCCGTGTGAGCCGACGGGCCAGCCGCCGCAGAAGCGGCAGCCGAACCTCGTCTTCTCGGCTGCACGTCTGCTCGGCGCCCCGAGCGGCGCATATCCGGTGTTCGCCGGGTGGCTCGCCGAACACTGGAACGACGTGCGCGACGTCGTGCGACAGGTCGTCGAGCTGCCCGGCCATTGGCTCTCGGTCGAGGGGCGGAGCGTGGTGCCCGGCATCCGCGTGCGCGACGATGTGCCGAACGACAGCAGCGACCTCGTGCTCGCCGTCGACGGGGTGCAACGGGCCTGGGCGCACCCGCACGGCCGCGCACTCACGTGGGCGCCGAATCCCTAGACTTGGCGCATGCGCATCCACATCGCGACCGACCACGCCGGCCTCGAGTTCAGCCGCACGCTCGTCGATCACCTGACCAACGGCGGCCACGACGTCGTCGACCACGGTCCGACCGAGTACGACGCACTCGACGACTACCCGGCCTTCTGCATCAACGCGGCGCTCGGCGTCGCCCGCGACGAGGCAGCGGGCGTTCGCGCGCTCGGCGTGGTGTTCGGGGGGTCGGGCAACGGCGAGCAGATCGCGGCCAACAAGGTCCGCGGCATCCGCGCAGCCCTCGTCTGGAGCATGGACACGGCGATCCTCGCGCGCGAGCACAACGACGCCAACGTCATCTCGATCGGTGCGCGCCAGCACACCGTCGAAGAGGCGATCCGCTACATCGACGCCTTCATCTCCGAGCCGTTCTCGGGCGACGAGCGGCACGTGCGCCGCATCGCCCAGCTCGCCGAGTACGAGACGACTGGCGACATCGCCGGCAAGGGCGTCGACGTCGAGGCATCGGCGGAGTAGTCGGTGCCCGAGGGTCACTCCGTCCATCGCATCACCCGGCAGTTCGAGCGCAACTTCGTCGGGCACGCGGTGCGCGCCTCGAGCCCGCAGGGCCGGTTCGCTGCCGGGGCCGCCGAGATCGACGGCCGGCTCATGACGGATGCCCGCGCCGTCGGCAAGCAGATGTTCCTCGGCTTCGAGGGCGATGTGTGGCTGCGCGTGCATCTCGGCATGTACGGGGCGTGGGACTTCGCCGGCGAGATCTTGATGGATGCCACGATCGCCTCGGCGAACGGGCGCATGGGCCAGACCAACCAGGCGGGAACCTTCCTCGAACGCCCGAACCCCGACGCGGCGGTCTTCGACTCGGCCGGTGAGAACTCGCTGCACTCGATCGGAGCGCCCCGCAAGACGCGCCTTCGCATGTCGGAGTCCGAGAAGGAGAAGGACGCCGACGGCTTCGACACCTTTCCGCCCGAGCCGATCGGGCAGGTACGGGTGCGCCTTTCCACCGACACGATCGTGGCCGATCTGCGCGGACCGACCGCCTGCGAGGTGCTCGACCCGGCTCAGGTCGAAGCCGTCGTCGGTCGTCTCGGCCCCGATCCGCTCCTCGACGACGGGCCCGAGGCAGAAGAGCGCTTCACCCGCACGGTCGTGAAGAAGGCCGCCGCGATCGGCCTGCTGCTGATGGACCAGAGCGTCGTCGCCGGCATCGGCAACGTCTACCGGGCCGAACTGCTGTTCAGGGCGAAGCAGAATCCGCACACGCCGGGCAAGGTCGTTCCCGAAGAGCACGTGCGCCGTCTGTGGCGCGACTGGACGAAACTTCTCCGCATCGGCGTCGAGACCGGCCAGATGATGACGATGGACGACCTCGACCCCGAGGCGTTCCGTGCCGCGATGGCCAGCCGTGACGACCGTCACTGGGTGTACAAGCGCGAGGGACTGCCGTGCCGGGTCTGCGGCACGAACATCGTGCTCGAGGAGATGGGCGCCCGCAAGCTCTACTGGTGCCCGTACTGCCAGGCGTGACCGAGACGAAGGGCGACGAACGATGCGACACAATCCGAGCTTCTCCCTGACGAGCGACGGCGAGGTGAAGGGCCTCGTGCGCGAGCACCCGTGGACGACGATCGTCAGCATGACGGATGCCTCGGGCCTCGTCGCCTCGCACTACCCGGTGCTGCTCGACGAGACGGCGGCGGGCATCGTGCTGCTCACCCATGTCGGCCGCCCGGACGAGGTGCTGCACGAGCTCGGCGAGCACGAGGTGATGCTCATCGTCCAGGGGCCGCACGGCTACATCTCGCCGGGCTGGTATGACGCGAACCCTGCAGTGCCCACGTGGAACTTCGTCTCCGCCCACCTCTACGGCACGCCCGAGATCCTCGCAGACGACGAGAACCTGCGGGTGCTCGAAGCGCTCGTCGATCACTTCGAAGACGCGATGCCCGAGCCGCGGCGCATGCGGGGCACGGCCGCGAACTCCGACTACGCCGACCGCATCGCCGCAGGCACCGTCGGCATCCGCATCCCGATCGTGCGGTACGTCGCGAAGAACAAGATGAGCCAGAACAAGCCGGCCGAGACGGTCGACCGCATCATCGGCGAACTCGAGGCAGACGGGCCGTACGCCAGCCCCGCGCTCGCCGCACAGATGCGCCGCACACACGAGGCGAAGCGGGCGGCAGAGGCGTGAGCGCGGTGAATGAGACGGACATGACGGTCGAGACCCCTGGCGTTGCAGATACCGCCGAGCCCCTGATCCTCGCCGGTGCACGCCTGCCGGGCGTCGACGGCGTCGTCGACCTGCACCTCGACGGCGGCCGCGTCGCCGCGGTGCTGCCCGGCGGCTCCCCGCTCGGGGGCGCCGGGGCACGCCGGGCGACGTCGGCCCGCCGTCGTCTCGACCTCGACGGGCGCTTCGTGGTGCCCGGACTGCACGACCGACACGTGCACTTCTCGCAGTGGGCGATGGTCTCGCGCCGACTCGATCTGGCCGGCGCCGAGTCGGCGGCGGCCGTCGCAGCGCTCGTCGGCGCATCCGTCGAAGGCGGCGATGCCGAGGTGATCGGGTTCGGCTACCGTGACGCGCTCTGGGCCGACGCCCCCACCCGCGAGGTGCTCGATGCCGTCTCGGGCGAGGTTCCGGTCGTACTCGTCTCGGCCGATCTGCACGCCTGCTGGCTGAACTCCGCGGCGCTCCGGCGGTACGGCGTCGGCGACGTCGGCGGTGCGAGCGGGGTCCTCCGTGAAGAGCACTGCTTCCGGCTCATGCGCGAGATCGACGACGTGGCCGATGGTGTGCTCGACGGCTGGGTCGCCGATGCCGCGCATCGAGCCGCCGCCCGCGGTGTAGTCGGCATCACCGAGTACGAGATGCGGTGGAACCGCGACGACTGGGTGCGCAGGGTCGCCGGTGGAGTCGACGCGCTGCGCGTGTCGTTCGGCGTCTACACGCAGCACCTCGATCGTGCGATCGCTGAGGGGCTGCGCACGGGCGATGAGGTACCCGGCACCGCCGGACTCGTCACCGTGGGCGGGTACAAGGTGATCACCGACGGATCACTCAACACCCGCACCGCGTGCTGCTTCGACCCATACCCCGGGCTCGGCCCGGACGAGCACCCGTACGGGCTCGCGAACGTGCCGTACGAGGATCTCGTGCCGCTCATGCGCCGTGCGCATGACGCAGGTCTCACACCGGCCGTGCACGCCATCGGCGACCGGGCGAACGCCATGGTGCTCGACGCGTTCGCGGCGGTCGGCTGCGGAGGCTCGATCGAGCACGCCCAGCTCCTGCGCCGATCGGATCTCGCCCGCTTCGCGCGACTGGGGATCGTTGCGAGCGTGCAGCCCGAGCACGCGATGGACGACCGCGATGTCGCCGATCGCTACTGGGCGGGGCGCACCGACCGGGCGTTCATGCTCGCCGAGCTCGCGTCGGCGGGCGTCGAACTCGTTCTCGGCTCCGATGCGCCCGTCGCGCCGCTCGACCCCTGGGTCGCGATCGCCGCCGCCGTGGGCCGCACCCGAGACGGACGCGGGCCGTGGCATCCCGAGCAGGCGATCGAGGCGCGTGCGGCCCTCGCCGCGTCGACCGGAGGGCAGGGCGCCGTGGTGCGTGCCGGCGGCCGCGCGGACCTCGCGGTGATCGATCTCGACCCGTACGCGGCATCCGTCGAAGCACTGCGAGCCATGCCGGTCTCGGCCACGCTGCTCGCCGGACGCTTCACCCACTCGCTTGGGTAGCGATTTCATAAAGTACTCGCCAGCTCGTATGAATTTCGCAAATTCCTCATAAAATGGAGCGAGCGGAGTATGAAACCGCGCGAGGAGAGCGATGAGCACATTCGAGTCGTGGCCGGCCATCGGCGCCGAGACGCTCGACTGGGGGAGCCGATACGCGGAGTCGTCCGCGCTCGAGCGGTACAGCCCCCGGCCGCGAACCTACGACGCTGCGGTGCCGCCGCTGATCGCCGAGCGTGCGCTCCGACCGAGCTCGCAGACCGCCGCGCTCGCGCGCGCGACCGAGAATGAGCTGATCCGCTTCGACGCGTCGTTGGGTGACGAGATGACGGGGTTCGCGCCGTTGCTGCTGCGCTCCGAGGCTGCCGCGTCATCGCAGATCGAACACCTCTCCGCCAGCGCCCGCGCCATCCTGACCGCAGAGATCGGCGACACGAGCAAACGAAACGCCACCGAGATCGTGGGGAACACCCGGGCGATGCAATCCGCCCTCGCTCTCGCCGACGAGCTCACCCCGGAGTCCGTGCGAAAGATGCACCGAGTCCTCATGGACGGCACGAACCACACGCCGGGCGAATGGCGTACCGAGCCAGTGTGGATCGGCACGAGCGCACGCAGTCCCGTCGGTGCCGCGTTCGTCGCCCCGCGGCACGAGCGTGTGTCCGGACTCATGGACGACGTCATGGAGTTCGCCCGAAGGGACGACCTCCCCGTTCTCGCCCAGGTCGCCGTCGCGCACGCCCAGTTCGAGACCATCCACCCCTTCACCGACGGCAACGGCCGCACCGGCCGAGCGCTCGTGCAATCGATGCTCCGTGGCAAGGACATCACCCGTTCCGTCACTGTTCCGGTCTCCGCCGGGCTCCTCACCGACGTGAACGCGTACCACGACGCGCTCACCGCATACCGGGCCGGCGACATCGGGCCGATCATCGAGCAGCTGGCAATCGCCGGTGACGATGCGATCGGCAACGCCCGGATCCTCATCGCCCAATTGCGCGAGACGACCGCCGGGTGGCGCGAGACGGCGAAGCCGCGCAGCGGCTCCCAGCTCGAGCGGGTGCTCGACTATGCGGCCCGGCAACCCGTCTTCACCGCGGCCACGGCGTCTGCTGAGCTCGGCATCGGCACGACGAACGTCTACCCGCATCTGCGAAAGCTCGCAGAGCTCGGCATCCTGAAGCAGAAGGCCGAGTACAAGCTTGGCCGGGTCTGGCGTGCCGACGAGGTGCTCGTCGCGCTCGACCAGTTCGCGGAGCGCGCCGCGCGGCGCCGGGGCTGATCACGCAGCGACGCCCCAGCAAGGTCGTCGGCCCTGCTTCGGGGGAAAACCCCCGCCTCGATTCGGCTGTGCGCCGGCTGTGGCGGATTCGCGGTGATCGCGAGGCTTGAACCATGCCAGTTCGCCGCCATCGAGCCGGGCCAGCGTGCAACGATGACTGAAGGGACCCACCATGAGCACTGACACCAGCATCGCCGGCGCATCGCGAACGCCGGCCGCACGAACGGATGACGCGCCGAAGCGCCGCGGCTACTGGTCGCTGTGGGCCGCGGTTCCGCGCGAGTTCGCCTTTCTCATCCTGACGATGCCGATCGCGATCACCGGCATCGTCGTGATCTCGACGACCTTCTTCACCGGCCTCGGCCTGATCTTCCTCGTCGTCGGCATCTTCATCCTCGTCGCCTCGCTGTTCATCGCGCGCGGTTTCGGCACCCTCGAGCTCGTGCGGTTGCGCTGGGCGGGCGGTTCCGACATCCGTCGCCCCGCGTGGGGTCACGCCGACCGGGGCCGGGGCTTCTGGCGCACGATGACGGCCCCGTTCATCGACGGCCACTACTGGCTCGCATTGCTGCACGGCGTGGTGATCAACCCGATCATCAGCGTCATCTCGTGGAGCCTCACACTCGCATGGACCGCGACCGCGCTCGGCGGTACCACGGGGTGGATCTGGCAGCGCTACATTCCCGACGGCCGGGGCGACGACAGCTTCTTTCTCCACGAGGTGGTCGTCGACTGGCTGGTTCCGGGCAACACCCTGAGCGTCGACCCCCGCGTCGGTGAAGCGGTGTTCGAGCTCATCGTCGGCCTGATCTTCCTCGCCACCCTTCCCTTCGTGTTCCGCGGCCTCACCCTGCTGCACGACGTCATCGCGCGCGGCGTGCTCGGCGCCTGGCGCTCCGAGGCACTCGAACGCGAGGTCGCGCAGCTCGATGCGTCGCGCGGCGCAGCGGTGCAGGCTGAGGACGCCTCGCTCCGACGCCTCGAGCGCGACATCCACGACGGTCCGCAGCAACGGCTCGTGCGTCTGCAGATGGACCTCGCGGCGATCGAGCGCACGCTCGAGCGCGACCCTGATTCCGCTCGCGAACTTCTCGGCGAGGCTCGCGATCAGGCCCGTGAGACCCTCGACGAGCTGCGCGCGCTCTCTCGCGGGTTCGCACCGCCGATCCTGCAGGACCGCGGTCTCGCCGTCGCCCTGCAGTCGCTCGCGGCGCGGAGCCCGATTCCGGTCACGGTCGAGATCGATCTGCCGGCGGATGCCACACTGCCCGCCTCGATCGAACGCAATGCGTACTTCGTGGCCGCCGAACTGCTCACGAACGCCGTGAAGCACGCCGAGGCGAGCGGCATCCGCCTCACCGTCTCGACGCGTGACTCGGGGGCGATGACCGGGCACTGGCTCGACCTCTGGGTGAGCGACAACGGCCGCGGCGGCGCGGCCCTGAGCACCGGGCATGGGCTCGTCGGTCTCGAAGACCGGGTGCGCGGCCTCCGCGGCATGTTCGTCGTCGAGAGCCCCGTGGGCGGGCCGACCACGATCGGCTCGCACATTCCGTTCGCGCCGCTCGCAGCGGGGGAGTCCGCGCCGCAGAGCTGACCGAGCAGCGGATGCCTCGCGGCCCCGCGGCCGCGAGGCATCCGCTCGCCCGCCGATAGTGTGGGGTGCATGACCGATCGCGCCCCGCTCCGCATCGTGCTCGCTGAAGATTCGGTGTTGCTGCGGGAGGGGCTCGTTCGACTCTTCGACGAGGCCGGCTTCGAGACGGTGGCAGCGTACGGCGAGGCCGATTCGCTGCTCGCGGCGCTCGACGAGACCCGCCCCGACCTCGCGATCTTCGACGTGCGCATGCCGCCGACCTTTCGCGACGAGGGAGTGCGCGCCGCGATCGAGCTGCGGCGGCGACGGCCGAAGACGGGGGTGCTGCTGCTCAGCCAGTATGTTGAAGGCACCTACGCCCACGAACTGCTCTCGTCGGGCGAAGGCGGCATGGGCTATCTGCTGAAAGACCGGGTCGCTTCCCTCGACGAACTCGAAGACGCGGTCGAGCGCGTCAGCCAGGGCGGCACCGTGCTCGACCCGCAGGTGGTGCGCGAACTGCTCGCCCGCCGCAGCGACCCGCTCGAGACGCTGACGCCCCGCGAACGCGAGGTGATGACGCTCATGGCCGAGGGCCGCACGAACGCCGGCATCGCGAAGCAGCTCTTCATCGGTGTCGGCGCCGTGGAGAAGAACGTCACCTCGATCTTCCAGAAGCTCAGCCTCGAAGACTCGGGCACCGACCACCGGCGCGTGCTCGCCGTCCTCACCTGGTTGCAGCGGTAGCGCTGCTCGTCACGCGCGGGGCGTGCGCCGCAACGGCACGTGCGTGTGCAAGACCTGCCGGTAGCTGCGGAACCCCTTGAGCATCCAGATCCCGAACTGCATGATCGCGACGACCACGCCGATCGCGATCGCCCAGCCGATGCCGGCACCGAACGCAAACGCGAGTGCACCGACGAAGAGCCCGACGAGCGCGGTGTTGACCACGAGCATCAACATCATCGAACTCGCGAACACCTGCGATCCGTCGCGCATCGCGTATGGATAGTACGTCGTGCCGGCACCGAGTTCGTCGTCGGACGTGCTCGTGATGAAGTACCGCTCGATGCCGGGGTCGAGGTCGAGATAGGCGCCGCGCAGCCGATTCATCGCGAGCACGTGGGCCAGGTCCTCGGTCGCCGTGTTGAAGACCCTCAACTGCGTGATCACGCCGAGGAAGACGAGGAGGAGGAGCACGCTGAGTGCGGCAATCCCGAACCATCCTCGGAAGGCCGTGGCATTGCCGAGCACCCCGAGCGTGACGAGCCCCGCCGACACGAGCGTGAGGAAGATCGCGATGCGAGTCAGCACCTCGCTCTGCGTCGTGCTTCGCGAGGCGAGCAGGCTCCAGTGCTCGGTGGCGAGCATCTGCGCGCGAAGCGACTTCTGCGCGTCGGTCAGGGGCGGGTCGGATGCCGCGCCGGAACCCCCGCCCGCGGCATCCGCCGAAGACGGAACGGGCCCGGGTGCGTCGGCCGTCATACCGGCATTCTGCACCCGGGCCCGTCAGGCCGCCATTGCGAGTTACTTCACCGCGACGTGCGAGAAGAGGAACCAGCGGTCTTTGTCGAGGCCGCGGCGGATCTCGATCATGACGTCTTGACTCACCGGGTCGAGTTCGTCGAGGCCGTCGATCGCGTCGGCGACCTTCTCGGCGGCGAGGTCGATCTGCGCGACGACATCGGCGATCGCCTCGTCGTAGGGCTGGAATCCGAGCTTCGGGTTGACCGCCCCGCTCTTGTCGGCGACCGACTTGAGACGGCCGTCGACGGGCAGTCCGAGTGCCACGACCCGCTCGGCGGCCAGGTCGGCCCACTCCTGCGCGTGCGCCACGACATCGTCGAGCAACTCGTGCACCGCGATGAAGTTCACGCCGCGCACGTGCCAGTGCGCCTGCTTGCCGTTGACGGCGAGGGCGACGAGCTCCTGCACGGCTGGGGTGAGGAACTGGGCGACGCCCGAGGCCACATCGGCGTTCGCGCCGGCCTTCAGGGTCTTGGGAGCAGTCTTCGTGTCGGTCATGTGGTCCGCCTTCCCTGGAACGTATGTCGTGTTCAACGCTACGCCGGTGCCCGTATATTTCAAGGAAGGGAAGGCTCGGCTGATCTGGGGTTGCAGCTGTGCGGTCGCGCCGTCGTCGCCCCTCTCATTCGAGTTCGACGCGGATCGGGTCGGTCTCCATCGGGCCGCCGCATTGCTCGCTGCCGCCGGTGCGGCGCCAGTCGAGCTCTTCCGCGGTCTTCGTCAGGGTGGAGCCATCGGCGCCGAGTACCTCGATGGTCACATTCTCGGGTGCGTACAGGTCGAGGTCGACGCGCCAGTGGCCCTCGCCGAGGTCGGTCGCGAACCAGAGCGGTCCCGAGGGCGGCGGCGTCATCGCGACCGCCGCCGGGGTTGAGCATCCGAGTTCCGCGCACAGCACGATGAGGTCGGCGCTCGCGGCATCCGGCCCGGAGAGCACGACGTCGACCTGCTTCAGGTACCCGATGGTGGAGCACACGCTCGGAAGCAGCCCGCCGGCGCATCCGGAACCGCCGAGCGTCACCACGGCGGCCAGCGAGACGGCTTCGAGGCCGCGACGCGGGCGACGTCGCCGGCTGTTCGCGTCGGGCACGGCACCTCCTGAGATCGGGCTCGAGCCGATCATCGCGCGGATCCGCAGCAGACAGCGGGGGATCACGGTCTTCGTTGCCGAACCGTTGCGAGTAGCCGTGCTGAGCAGACGGAGGCAGCAGAGGAGATGGAGGGGATGACGGGAATCGAACCCGCGTAATCAGTTTGGAAGACTGAGGCTCTACCATTGAGCTACATCCCCGCGTACCCGCTCGTGGGCACTGGATCATCGTAGTACACGATGACGCTCGTTCCGTGACGCGCGCCGTGGTGCGGGCCGCGTCGCGCGCCTACCTCAGTGCCGCGATCGAGCGGATGGTGCCGCGCGCGAGACGCAGCTGGCGTTCGTAGGTCGCGGCGAGCACGACGAGCAGCACGCCCGCGATGCCGAGCCACAACCACCACCACACGGCCTCGTAGAGTTCGGTGATCCATGGCCAGAACTGCACGAGCGCGTGCGCGAGCAGCACCGCGCCGCCGAGGAGCAGTGGAGCCTGCAGGCGGCGCACGGCGCCGACGACGAGCACGATGACCGCGACGACGCCGAGCGTCACGATGCGCCAGAGCTGGGGATCGGTGAAATCGGCGATGAGGGGCGGAACGAGCAGCACGGCAAGGCCGGGGCCGAGCGCCGGCCAACTGCCGAGCTCGGGCGAGCGGAGCATGCGGAACCACCCGGCACCGATGAGGGCGACGCCGACCGAGGCGGTGACGACGTCGAACGGGTCGACCCGACCCGACGCGAGCGCGACCACGCCGCCGACGACGAGCAGGCCGAGCGTCGTCCAGCCGAACGCCGTGCCGGCGATCGGGCGGGCAGTGGTCGCGGCGCCGGCGACGTGGGCGAGCGCGAGCACGGTGAAGAGCACGGTCGCTCGCAGCATCGGCGATTGACCGTCGACGATCTCCAGGAGGGTCGGCAGGGCGGCGAGGGCGACGGATGCCGCGAGCAGCGCCTCGGCCGGCCACGCCGGCCGAGACGCGGTGCGGGCCCACATCACCGCGATCGTCACGCCCGCCGTGAGCGCGACGAGAGGCCAGAACTCGGCGGCGAGCACACTGTCGGCGTCACCGACGGCGACCGCGGCACCGCGCACCAGGCCGGCCCCGATGAGGGCGACCCACCCGGCGAGCACGCCGAGCAATCGCACGGGCACCCCACGCGCAAGGTCGGGAAGGAAGATCGCGGCGATCGCGACGACGATGCCGATCGATACGAGCACGAGGGTCCGCAACTCCGAGGCGCCTGCCATGCCGACGCTCGGGAGCACCGCCACGGCCGCAGCGGTCGCGAACAGCGCGGTACGGCCCTGCGCGGGGGCGCCGCCGCTCGTGCGTCGCCAGGTGATGAGCGCGCCGGTGACGGCGAGGGCCGCGGCGAGGGGCAGGGTGTACGCCTCGATGTCGTCGACGCCGCCGCCCGAGAGCCACGACCACACGGTGGCCACGCCGAGCCCGAGGCTCAGCCAGCCGAGGTGGCGAACCGGCCGATCGCCGCCGATCGGGTCGCCGTCGAGCGCCGCGAGCACGAGTGGCACCGGGGTGAGCAACAGGAGCACGAGCCAGGGCGCACCGCTCTCGAACGGGCCGACGAGACCCGAGACGAGAGCGGCGATTCCCACCACGCCCACGGCCAGGCCCCAGACGGGGCGCACCGACCGCCGCGGCACCACGTGCGCGAGCGCCGCTGCGAGCAGCGCAGCACCGGAGAGCCCGATCCCGACGAACTCACCGCCGTATGCCGCATCGACGACGACCGCGGCGACGAAGGCGAGTGCGAACGGGGTGACCGCGGCGAACGCGACCCGCAGCGTCTCGGGTGCGCCGAACCGCAGCCAGACGACCCCGGCGATGACGAAGATGCTCGCGGGCAACCAGCGCCACGAGGCATCCGCCTCGAACGCAAGCGCCCCGATCGAGATGACGGATGCCGCGAACAGCGGCGTCACCGCGCAGAGACGGTCGCCCGTGCTGCCTGCGCGCACGAACGGGGCGAACGCGAGGAGGACGGCCGTCGCGACCCCGGTCCACATCCACGGGTTCGCGGCATTCGCGTCGCCGAAATCTCGCCACAGGGGCACCGAGAAGACGGCGGAGGCGAAGAGCGTCGATGCGACGGCGAGGTGCGCGGACCCGACCGCCGCCGCTGCCGCAGACGGCCACACCCGGGCGGAGAGCACGCGCCCGGCGACCGCGATGACGATCACCAGCGCCGAGACCCAGGGCCAGACGGCGGCGCTGGAGTATCCCGCCCACCACGCGAATGCGCCGCTGCCGACGCCGGCGACCGCCGACGTGGCGAGCAGGCCGGGGATCGCGAATCGCCGCTGCACGACGGCGAGGCCGAGCGCGCCGCCCGCGATCACGAGCAGCACGGCTGCGGCGACCGCCGGACTCGGGGCGACGGCGGCGGCCACGATGCCGCTCGCGAACGCGGCACCGATCGGGATCGCGGCCAGCACACGACCGCGGCGCAGGAGCACGCTGACGACGAGGGCGCCCGCCGCAACGACGACCGGCACGAGCACCGCGGCGAGGTCGTGCCCGGGCACGGGCGGCGACAGCCGTTCTCCGGGCTCGAGGCTCCACGCCGGCACGCTCACCGCAAGGCGGGCCCAGACGAAGGTCAGAGCGAGCAACAGGCCGGTCAGAGCCGAGCAGGCCGCGATCACGACCGCGGCGATGCACGCCGCGAGCGAATCCCGCGCCGTCGCCCCGGCGAGGCGGGTTCCGGCCGCGAACGCCGCGGTGACGAGCCCCGCTGCGGCGGGCGCGAGCCAGGACGAGAGTTCGGTGTCGAACTCCGTGAATATCGAGACCGTCGCAGCGAGGGAGAGGCTGAGGCCGAACATCGGCGCAGCGAGCCGCCTCCAGATCGGCGCGAGGCCGTGACGGGCACGCACCGCGACGAGCGCCGCAAGCCCGACGGCTGCCACGGCGAGGTACGTCCAGAGCTGGTGCCACGCCGAATCGGCCAGCGCCCAGAATGCGGGGATGAGCGCGAGCGCCCCGGCCGTGAAGCCCGCCGTCATCACGATCGCACGCTCGACCGTGCGGGGCAGGAGCACGGCGACGGAGCCGAGGAGTGAGACGGCGAGCAGCCCGAGCCACCATGCCGTACCCCACTCGTCGCTCGGCGCCGCCTCGCTCACGAGCAGGAACACGCCCACTGGCGCGAGAGCGGCCGCAGCCAGTCCCGTCACACGGATGCCGCTCACGGCACACACTCCGATGAGCGCGGTCGCGACGACGAGCAGCGCCCCGCCGGTGTAGCCGGCAGCGCCGAGCGCGTCGGTGCCGAACAGCCCGTTGGCGCGCACGATCCACACGTCGAGCAGCAACAGCACGATCGCGACGGATGCCACGCCCTCGGCGGTGCCCGGCAGGCGACGGGCCCGGAGCAGCCACGCGACCCCGAGCACGAGCACGCTCGCGACGGCGATGATGACCGAGCGCACCTCGAGACTCGCGACGAGGTAGGCGACGAAGAGGAACACGATCGCCGTGATGGAGATGAGCACGACGCCGAGCGTCAGCAGCAGCACCTGCACGCCGGAGCGGCCCGAGCGCGCAGGTGCAGCGGTCGCAGGCACCGGAGCGGACGGTGCGGGTGCCGGCGCAGGCGCGACGGGCGCCTGCGAGGGCGCGGGCGCCGTGGCATCCGTCGACATGGTCGGTACCGCACCGGCAACCCGGGCCGCTTGCGCTGCGCGCATGCTCGAGATGAGCGACTGGCGCGCCGTCTCGCCGTCGAACACCCGGCGCCCGGCGCCCAGCAGTTCCGAGGCCGCCGGCACCGACAGGTCGAGTCCGCACACGCTGCACACCGCCGAACTCAGACCCGCGAAGCACGCGGGGCAGCGAGCGGTGTCGAGCAGCTGCGCCGGGCTCGTCGGCCAGCGCCGCACGTCGGAACGGTCGGTGGGAAGATGGTCGGCCATTCGCTCACTCTGCCATGACGCGGCGCCTCGGCAGCGGATCATCCACAGCGGCTCGCCGCCGGTTGCACGGGCCGCGCACAACGAACGCAGCGCGCTGTGCAGTAGACTTTCCCGGGTCCATCCGTCTGAGGCGTGCTTCGGCATGCCCACGCGGCTGAATCGACGAGTTGAGTCGCGACTCGGGGCGTAGCTCAGCTTGGTAGAGCGCCCGCTTTGGGAGCGGGAGGTCGCAGGTTCGAATCCTGTCGCCCCGACGAGTTGCCCGACTCGACACGAACTTCCCACACAACAGGAGATCTTCCACATGCCGACCACTTCGGTTGAGAAGCTGAGCCCCACTCGCGCCAAGCTCACCATCTCGGTGACGCCCGAGGAGCTGAAGCCCAGCATCGCCCACGCGTACGAGCACATCGCCGAGCAGATCAACGTGCCCGGTTTCCGCAAGGGCAAGGTGCCGCCGCCCATCGTCGACCAGCGCGTCGGCAAGGGCGCCGTGCTCGAGCACGCCGTCAACGAGGGCCTCGACGGCTTCTACCGTGCCGCCGTCGCCGAGCACGAGCTTCGTCCGCTCGGCCGGCCCGAGGCCGACATCGTCGAGTGGCCCAGCGACAAGGACTTCTCGGGTGAGCTGCTGCTCGCGATCGAGGTCGACGTGCGCCCCGAGATCGAGCTGCCCGCCTACGACGGCCTCGAGCTCACGGTCGACTCCGTCGAGGTCGCCGACGACGAGGTATCCGAAGAACTCGACCGCCTGCGCAGCCGTTTCGGCACGCTCATCACGGTCGACCGCCCCGCCAAGACCGGTGACTTCGTGACGCTCGACCTCGTCGCGAAGATCGAAGACGCCGAGGTCGACACCGCGAGCGGCATCTCGTACGAGCTCGGCTCGGGCGACCTCATCGAGGGCATCGACGAGGCCCTCGACACGCTCTCCGCCGGCGAGACCACGACCTTCGCGTCGAAGCTCCTTGGCGGCGACCACGAGGGCGAGACCGCCGAGATCACCGTCACCGTCTCCGCCGTGAAGGAGCGCGAGCTGCCTGAGGCCGACGACGACTTCGCGCAGATCGCGAGCGAGTTCGACACGCTCGCCGAGCTGACCGACAGCCTGAAGGAGCAGGTGGCCCGCAACAAGTCGTTCGGCCAGGGCAGCCAGGCCCGCGACCTCCTCGTCGACAAGCTCCTCGAGCTCGTCGAGGTGCCGGTCGCGCAGGCGGTCATCGACGACGAGGTGCACCGTCACCTCGAGAACGAGAACCGTCTCGAAGACGACGAGCACCGCGCCGAGGTCGCCGAATCGAGCGAGAAGGCGTTCAAGACGCAGATCCTGCTCGACACGATCGCCGAGGCCGAGAAGGTCCAGGTCAGCCAGGACGAGCTGACCCAGTACCTCGTGCAGGGTGCCGCCCAGTACGGCATGGAGCCCAACGAGTTCGTGCAGATCCTCAGCCAGAACAACCAGATCCCCGCCATGGTCGGCGAGGTCGCGCGCAACAAGGCGCTCGCGATCGCGCTCGGCAAGGCGACGGTGACGGATGCCGCGGGCAAGCCCGTCGACCTCTCCGAGTTCACGGCTGTGGCCGAGGCAGAGGCAGAGGCAGAGGCAGAGGTGGTCGACGAGGCGGAAGAGATCGTCGAAGACGCCGAGAGCGCCGAGAAGCCCGCGCCGAAGAAGCGCGCGTCGAAGAAGAAGGCCGACGCCGAGTAGTCGGCGAGCGAACCCCACGGGGCCGGGCGGTTCGCCCGGCCCCGTTCCGTTTCACGAGAAGGAGCCACGATGGTCGACGACTGGGAGCGGCGGATCGCCGACGTCTGGAGTTCTGCTGCCGGTTCCGTCGTCGATCACGAGGTGATCGTGCAGATCGACGCCCTCGCCGCGGAGCGCGGCGACGACGACGCGCGGGCGATCTTCGAACGCGCAGGTGCACGCGACTCGGCCGGTCGCCCGGCCGAGGCGGTGCCGCTCTATCGGCGCGCGCTCGAACTGGGACTCGACGAGGAGCACCGGCCGCAGGCCGTCGTCCAACTCGCGAGCAGCATCCGCAACCTGGGTGATCTCGACGAAGCTCTGCGACTCATCGAGGCGGAGCACCGTGAGCACCCCGACGCGCCGTACCGCGACGAGGTCGCGGCGTTCCTCGCGCTCGCCCTCGTGAGCGCCGGAGACGCGCGCCGCGGGGCATCCGTCGCCCTCGCGGCGCTCGCCCCGCACCTGCGCAGGTACACCCGGTCGGTGAGCGCGTACGCCGCTGCGCTCTCCGGCGTCGACGACGCGGCATCCGCCTAGGGCGAACAGCCCCGTTCGCGTGCGTTGCAACGGATAGATTCGAGTGAACGCGACAACGAAACGGAGCGACACATGGCCGAAGCGACACCCAGCCCCGGTGTTTTCGATCGACTGCTGAAGGACCGCATCATCTGGCTGGGGTCCGAGGTGCGCGACGAGAACGCCAACGAGATCGCGGCGAAACTGTTGCTGCTCGCTGCTGAAGATGCCAAGAAAGACATCTACCTCTACGTCAACTCTCCGGGCGGATCGATCACGGCGGGCATGGCGATCTACGACACCATGCAGTTCGTGCCCAACGACATCGTCACCGTCGGCATCGGCATGGCCGCATCGATGGGCCAGCTCCTGCTCACAGCGGGCACCAAGGGCAAGCGGTACATCACCCCCAACGCGCGCGTGCTGCTGCACCAGCCGCACGGCGGGTTCGGCGGCACCGCGAGCGACATCCAGACCCAGGCGCAGCTCATCCTCGACATGAAGAAGCGCCTCGCCGAGATCACCGCGGCGCAGACCGGGAAGTCGGTCGAGCAGATCAATGCCGACGGCGACCGCGACCGCTGGTTCAACGCGCAGGAGGCGCTCGAATACGGCTTCGTCGACCACATCCGCGAATCGGCACTCGACGTGGCCGGCGGCGGCGGAACCGACCAGGCATAGGCACCGAGAGAAGAGAGAACGAGCGAATGTCAGTATCAACTTTCGGTGGCCCTGCCTTCGGCGGCACCGCCTTCAACGGCGTGCGGGCCCCGGGCTCGCGCTACATCCTGCCGAGCTTCGAAGAGCGCACGGCCTACGGCTACAAGCGTCAGGACCCCTACGCGAAGCTCTTCGAAGACCGCATCATCTTCCTCGGAGTGCAGGTCGACGATGCTTCGGCCGACGACATCATGGCCCAGCTGCTCGTGCTCGAGTCGATGGACCCCGACCGCGACATCATCCTGTACATCAACTCGCCGGGCGGATCGTTCACGGCAATGACCGCGATCTACGACACGATGCAGTACATCCGTCCGCAGATCCAGACGGTCGTGCTCGGCCAGGCCGCTTCAGCTGCGGCCGTCATCGCTGCGGCGGGCACGCCCGGCAAGCGTCTCGCGCTGCCGAACGCCAGGGTGCTCATCCACCAGCCCGCGATGGGCGAGGCCGGACACGGCCAGGCGTCTGACATCGAGATCCAGGCGGCTGAGATCCTTCGCATGCGCTCGTGGCTCGAAGAGACGCTCTCGCGTCACTCGAACCGCACGCAGGAGCAGGTCAATGCCGACATCGACCGCGACAAGATCCTGTCGGCCGAAGAGTCGCTCGAGTACGGCCTCATCGATCAGGTGCTGAGTTCGCGCAAGAGCCTGCCCGAGATCACGCGATAGCGAACGTTCCGTGAACGCGGCGGATGGCCGGCTGCACGACAGCCGGGCCATCCGCCGCGTTTCGCCGTTGCACGTGCCGGTTCGCGGCCCGCGAACGGCAAGGTGTGTCGAATCCCGCGCCCTCCCCTCGATCGGCCCGATCTCGGGCTAGGCTCGGAACAGACTCGTCGACTGGGAGGGTTGCGATGGCACGCATCGGAGAGAGCGCCGACCTGCTCAAGTGCTCGTTCTGCGGAAAGAGCCAGAAGCAGGTACAGCAGCTCATCGCCGGACCCGGCGTCTACATCTGCGATGAGTGCGTCGAACTCTGCAACGAGATCATCGAGGAGCGGCTCGCCGAGGCCGGAGAGACCGAGGCCGGCGAGTTCGAACTGCCCAAGCCGAAGGAGATCTTCGGATACCTCGAGGAGTACGTCATCGGTCAGGACGCCGCGAAGCGGGCGCTGGCCGTCGCGGTCTACAACCATTACAAGCGCGTTCGCGCCCGCACCGCACTCACCTCGGCCGACGCGCGCGACGACGTCGAACTCTCGAAGTCCAACATCCTGCTCATCGGCCCCACGGGCTGCGGCAAGACCTATCTCGCGCAGACGCTCGCGAAGCAGCTCAACGTGCCCTTCGCCGTGGCCGACGCGACGGCGCTGACCGAGGCCGGGTACGTGGGCGAAGACGTCGAGAACATCCTGCTGAAGCTCATTCAGGCCGCCGACTTCGATGTCAAGCGGGCCGAGACAGGCATCATCTACATCGACGAGGTCGACAAGATCGCCCGCAAGGCAGAGAACCCGTCGATCACGAGGGATGTCTCGGGCGAGGGCGTGCAGCAGGCGCTGCTGAAGATCCTCGAGGGCACGGTCGCATCAGTGCCCCCGCAAGGCGGGCGCAAGCATCCGCACCAGGAGTTCATCCAGATCGACACGACGAATGTGCTGTTCATCGTGGCCGGGGCGTTCGCGGGGCTCGAAGACATCATCTCCTCGCGCGCGGGCAAGCGCGGCATCGGTTTCGGCGCCCCGCTGCACAATAAAGAAGACGAAGCCGACATCTTCAGCGAGGTCCTCCCCGAAGACCTCCATAAGTTCGGCCTCATTCCCGAGTTCATCGGCCGGCTTCCGGTGGTCGCGACCGTGACCCCGCTCGACCGCGAGGCGCTCATGGAGATCCTCACCGTGCCGCGAAACGCACTCGTGCGGCAGTACCAGCGCATGTTCGAACTCGACGGGGTCGAGCTCGATTTCGACGACGAGGCGTTGCAGGCGATCGCCGATCTCGCAGTGCTGCGGCAGACGGGTGCGCGCGGACTCCGCGCCATCATGGAGGAGGTGCTCGGGCCGATCATGTTCGAGGTGCCCTCCTCCACGGGGGTTGCCCGCGTCGTCGTCACGAGGGCCGCGGTGCTCGACAACGCCGCGCCCACGATCGTGCCGCACGCCAAGCAGCGCCGCACCGAGAAGTCCGCGTAGCTCGGCCGAGAACGGGCACCGCCCATCTTCCAGACCGTCGTCGCGGGAGTCATCGCGGCCATCACCGGATTCGCGAGCTCATTCGTCCTCGTGATCGCGGGCCTCACCGCCGTCGGAGCGACCGAGACGCAGGCGGCGTCGGGGCTCTTCGCGCTCTGCGTGGCAACGGGTCTGCTCTGCATCATGCTGCCGCTCGCGACCCGCATGCCCGTGTCGTTCGCGTGGTCGACGCCGGGAGCGGCACTGCTCGTGGCGGCGGCCACCACCACCCAGCAGTTCGGGGCCGCGATCGGCGCGTTCATCATCTGCGGGGTGCTCATCGTGCTCGCTGGTCTGTGGCCCGCGCTGGGGCGTGCGATCACGAGCATCCCGAAGCCGATCGCGAGCGCGATGCTCGCGGGCATCCTCTTCCCGATCTGCGTTGCGCCGGTGTTCGCCGCCGTCGAGCAGCCGGCGATCGCCGTGCCCATGGTGCTCGTGTGGCTGCTGCTCGCCCGTCTCGCACCGCGCTGGGCGGTGCCGGCGGCGATGCTCGTCGCGGTGATCGGCATCGCCGTGGTGGCCGGCCCCGCGGTGCTCGCGAGCGAGGCGGTGCGACCGCAACTCCAGTTCGTGGCTCCGGTGTTCGACCCGTTCGTGATCGTGAGCCTCGGTCTCCCGCTCTTCATCGTGACGATGGCGGGCCAGAACGTGCCGGGGTTCGCCGTGATGTCTGCGTTCGGTTACCGCCTGGCCCCGCGACCGGCGCTCGTCGCATCGGGTGTCGCGTCGACCGCCGCGGCGTTCGCCGGCGGCCACGCACTCAACCTCGCCGCCATCACCGCTGCGATCATGGCGAGCCCGGAGTCGAACCCCGACCCACGCAAGCGGTGGGTCGCGACCTTCACCTCGGGCATCGTCTACCTGTTGCTCGGCGTCGGTGCCGGGCTCGCCGCCGCAGTCGTGCAGGCGTCACCGCCCATCATCATCACCGCGGTCGCGGGCCTTGCGCTGCTCGGCGCGCTGGTGTCCTCCCTGACCGGCGCCTTCGAAGACCAGGATCAGCGGATCACCGCGATCGGCACGTTCCTGGTCACCGCGTCGGGCGTCGCCGTCGTCGGCATCGGCTCCGCCTTCTGGGGGCTCGTGGTGGGTGGGGTGCTCATGCTCTGGCTCGGTCGCCGGGCGACACCCGCAGCGGCCGCAGCGCGCCGTTCAGACGATGAAGAGCCTGGTCTCGACGGGCAACCCGTCTAGACGATCGGACGTCGTCAGGCGAGGTCGTCGTCGGTACGCGCGCCGAAGACGATCTCGTCCCAGCTCGGCATCGAAGCTCGGCCCTTCTTCGCAGTGCCGCGTGCGGCGGGAGTGCCGGTGACACCCTTGCCGCCCCAGATGCTGCGCGCGGCCGCGCCGGGCTTCTCTTCGGCGGGCTGCTCGGGCTCGGGAACGTCGAGCATCGGGGTCGCCGTCGACGGTGCCTGCGGTCGCTCAGGCTCGCTGCCCGTGGCCTCACGTTCGCCCCGACGGCGCCGCAGCGCCTCGAGCAGGTCGGCGGTTTCTCCGAGCGTCTGCTTCGGTTCATCCGCTCGCTTGATCGCAGCTCGTGCGGCTGCCGGGCTCGAGGTCTGGGGCGTGCGCGCGTATGGAAGCGGCTCGAGGTGCGGCGCAGTGTCGAAGTCGCCGTGCTCGGGTTCCTCGAAGGTGAAGGCTCCACTGTCGAATCGCGAGTCTTCGGACTCGGGGCCGACTGCTCGGAGGCGGGGGATGAGTCCGCCCTTCATCTCGCCCTGCTGCGAGAGCGTGGTCGCCTCGGAATTCATCGGGTGCAACGACTGCTTGCGCGGCTCGAAGCCCCATCGGGCGTCATGGTCGATGGTCTCGGCGGTGAACTCGAGCTTGATGACCCAGCCGCGTTCCTCGTCTTTCCAGCTGGCCCAGCGTTCGCCGTGGGCGCCGAGTTGCGCGAGTCGCTCGCGGATGACACCGCCGAACGAAGCCTGCTCATCGGCCGGGTCGGCGTCGGCGGCGACGTGCACCGGAACGGCGAGCGCCGAGGTGACCATGTGTTCGCGCTCAGCGAGCACCGCTCCTTCGAAGCGGCGGATGTAGTCGATCGCCGCTCCGGTGACCTGGGCGACCTCCTCGGCGGACATGCCGGCGCGGATGTGCGCCTGCACCTCGCGGGGAGAGGGTTTGGGGCCGGCGTGTTGCTCCGGCTGCGCTTGGCGGATGCGAGATTGCAGTACGTCGTCGATCTCGATCCGGAAGCGCGCTCCATCGTCGGCGGCGGCGAGCAACGCGCCGTTCTCGACCCCGATTACCTTGAGTTCTTGCATCGCGACAAGCCCTTCCGTGCCTTCGTCTCCGCCCAAGAATGCCACGTCCCGGCGGGTGCTCGCGGGAATAGCCCGGGCGCGCCGGAAGTTGAGCAGGGTGCAGCTGTGGAATCGCTGCGAAATTGGTTTGCTTACGTCACCGATTTGATGCAGACTATGCCCGCCGAATCATCGGCGATGAAGAAATGGATGGGAATGGCAACGGATTACGACGCACCGAGGAAGACCGAAGACGACTCCGAGTCGATCGAGGCCCTCAAGGAGCGCGTGCCCGACAAGATGTCGGGTGTAGTGGATGTCGACGACGCCGATAACCCCGGCGGGTTCGACCTCGCTGGTGCCGATCTCTCCGACGTCGAACTCGACGTCGTGGTGCTTCCGCCGCAAGACGATGAGTTCACCTGCGTGAACTGCTTCTTGGTGAAGCACCGTTCGCAGATGGACCACGAGACGAAGCTCGGACCGATCTGCATGGAGTGCGCGTCCTAGACGCCGGGCTCAGCAGGTTCAGGCCGTCGTGATCCATTGATCGCGGCGGCCAGTTCTGTCGGATGCCGCGTCGAGATCAACCAGTACGGCGTCGGGTCGGATGCATCCGCGATGGGCACCCGCACCACGGACTTGACCCAGCCCCGGATCACGAGGAACGCCCGGGCGTCGAGACCCGTGCCGCGTTCGACGCGAGCCGCGGCGTCCGTCGCCCCGGTCGCGACGCCGGTCTCGGTGAGGGCGATCGAGGCGCGGCCTGCGCGAAGCCGGCCGTCGGCCACCTCGATGACGGGAGCGGTCAGGCTGAGGGCCGTGACCGTGCCGGCGTAGAGGATCACGCCCGTCGCGATGCCCGCGGGCATCGAGACCGGCGCCAGTACCAGGATGCTCGCGGGGATCAGCAGCAGGCTGATGATGAACATCCACGGCGTCGGCCAGAGTTTCTCGCGGTAGTCGGGCATGGCTCTATTCGACCAGACTTCTGCACTACCCTCGAACAGTGACCGATTCCGTCGATGTGCTGATCGCTGCAGACCGCCTGCCGAGCTACGCCCACCCGGGCGATGCGGGCGCTGATCTCCACGCTTCCGATTCCGTCGTACTCGGCCCGGGGGAGCGTGCCACGGTCGGCACGGGAGTCGCGGTCGCACTGCCCGACGGGTACGTCGGCTTCGTGGTGCCGCGATCGGGCCTCGCCTTCAAGCACGGCATCACGATCGTCAATGCGCCCGGCACCATCGACGCCGGCTACCGCGGTGAGATCAAGGTCGCGCTGCTCAATACCGATGCGCGCGAGGCGTACACGATCGAGGCCGGCGACCGTATCGCCCAGATCATCGTGATGCCGGTCAGTCGCGCCCGGTTCGTCGAGGTCGAGCGGCTGCCCGGCAGCGTGCGGGGCGAAGGGGGATTCGGCTCCACGGGATCCGGGGAGCACAAGACAGGAGTGAACGCGTGAGCGATATCGAGAACGGCGGCGACATCCCCGCCGAACAGCCCAAGTCGGCCCCCGACGACCGCGCAGAGGCCGGTCCGTTCGACGAGGCGGAGGCGAACCCGGTTCGCCCCTATGTCGACCTCGGCGGCGTGAAGGTGCTGCCCCGCGAGGGCCTGCATCTCCGACTCGAGGTCGAGGAGGGCACGAAGCGCGTCGTCGCGATCGGGCTCGACTATGCGAATTCCACGCTGCAGGTGCAGCCGTTCGCCGCGCCGCGCTCGAGCGGACTCTGGCACGAGATTCGTGCGCAGATCGCCGACCAGATCGCGCGACAGGGCGGCACGACCACCGTGCGCGACGGCAGCCTGGGGCCGGAGCTGCTCGCGCAGATTCCCGTCGCGGCCGGTGAGGGCCAGCAGGGGCAGATGCGCCTCGCCCGGTTCATCGGCGTCGACGGCCCCCGATGGTTCCTCCGCGGGGTCATCGCCGGCGAGGCGGCGGTCGACCCGGCCGCGGCCGCGAAGGTCGAAGACCTCTTCCGCTCGATCGTCGTGGTGCGCGGTACCACGCCGATGCCCCCGCGCGATCTCATTCCCCTGCGCATGCCGGCGTCCTCCGCGGGCGCCCCCACGGTGTGACGATGACGGATCCGTCCGGCTCCCCTCGGCCCGATGAAGGCGAGCGAGCGGATGCCGCGGCGGAGCGCTCCGACGTCGATGCCGGCGAGTTCGCCAAGCAGATGGCAGCCGCAGCAGAGAAGAGCGGTCTCGGGGCGCTTGCCCGCGATGAGAAGCTCAGCGGCCGTGACCTGCTCACCGCTGTCGGCGGGGTCCGGGGAATCCTCGAGGCGCTGCTGCCCGGGCTCGTGTTCCTCCTCGTCTACAGCGGGCTGACCAGTTTCGCCGGTCACGACGCTCAGGCCGCGCTCGTTCCCGCACTCGTGGCATCCGTCGGCCTCGCCGTGGTCTTCACCATCGCCCGTCTTGCCGCCAAGGGGCAACCGACGCAGGCCATCGCCGGCCTCATCGGCGTGCTCGCGTCTGCCGCGCTCGCCCTCTGGTCGGGCGATGCGCGCGACAACTACGTGATCGGGTTCTACACGAACGCCGCGTACACACTCGGTCTGACCGTTTCGCTACTGGTGCGATGGCCGGCGATCGGCCTGATCGTCGGATTCCTCATGGGCGACGGCGTCGCCTGGAAGCAGGACACCCGGAAGTACCGGGCCGCCCAGTTCCTCACGCTCGTCTGGATCGGCCTGTTCGTCGCGCGACTCGCGGTGCAGGTGCCGTTCTACCTCGCGAACAACGTCGAGGCGCTCGGCGCGACCCGACTGCTCATGGGTGTGCCGCTCTACGCGCTCGTGCTGGTCTTCTCGTGGCTTGTCGTCCGAGCGGTCCACCCGTCGTCCGCTCGCTCCTCCGAGTGATAGAGTTATCTCGACGTCAAGATAAATCCGCACACCGTGCGAGGCCTGTCGGCTTGCGAGTGGCTTAGGTTACCCTTGCTGGATCAGCTCCATGTCTGACGGAGAAGATGGAGTGCCGCCTGCATGTCCGGTGGCACTCGCGAAGGAGAGGACATCGTGTCTGCAGTGAACAGTTTCGGGTCGAAGAGCACGCTCCGCGTCGGTGATGAGTCCTACGAGATCTTCCGGCTCGACACCGTGCCGGGCCATGAGAAGCTTCCGTTCAGCCTGAAGGTGCTGCTCGAGAACCTCCTGCGTACCGAAGACGGCAAGAACGTCACCAAGGAGCAGATCGAAGCCCTCGGGTCGTGGGTGCCGACGGCCGAGCCCGACACCGAGATCCAGTTCACGCCGGCGCGCGTCGTGATGCAGGACTTCACCGGCGTGCCGTGCATCGTCGACCTCGCCACGATGCGCGAGGCGGTCGTCGCCCTCGGCGGCGACCCCAACAAGATCAACCCGCTCGCGCCGGCCGAGATGGTCATCGACCACTCGGTCATCGCCGACCTCTTCGGCACCGAGAACGCACTCGAGCGCAACGTCGAGATCGAGTACGAGCGCAACGGCGAGCGGTACCAGTTCCTCCGCTGGGGGCAGACGGCGTTCGACGACTTCAAGGTCGTGCCGCCGGGCACCGGTATCGTGCACCAGGTCAACATCGAGCACCTTGCGAAGGTCACCTTCACCCGAGAGGTCGGCGGCGTGCTCCGTGCATACCCCGACACCTGCGTCGGCACCGACTCGCACACCACCATGGTCAACGGCCTCGGCGTGCTCGGTTGGGGTGTCGGCGGCATCGAGGCCGAGGCGGCCATGCTCGGCCAGCCCGTGTCGATGCTCATCCCCAAGGTCGTCGGCTTCAAGCTCTCGGGCGAGATCCCCATGGGCGTGACCGCGACCGACGTCGTGCTCACGATCACCGACATGCTCCGCAAGCACGGCGTGGTCGGCAAGTTCGTCGAGTTCTACGGCTCGGGCGTCGCATCCGTTCCGCTCGCGAACCGTGCGACGATCGGCAACATGAGCCCCGAGTTCGGCTCGACCGCCGCCATGTTCCCGATCGATGACGTGACCCTCGACTATCTGCGGCTCACCGGTCGCAGCGACGAGCAGATCGCTCTCGTCGAGGCCTACTCCAAGGCACAGAAGCTGTGGCACGACGCCGACACCGAGCCCGCGTTCAGCGAGTACATGGAGCTCGACCTCGCGACGGTCGTTCCCTCGATCGCCGGCCCGAAGCGTCCCCAGGACCGCATCGAGCTCTCCGAGTCGAAGAGCGCGTTCGAGCGCGACCTCGTGAACTACGCGACCGTCGACCACGACCTGGTCGACCTCGAGGGCGCCGAGTCCTTCCCGGCCTCCGACCCGCCCGGAAACTCGCCCGAAGACGAATACAGCCGCCACGAGCACCACCACAGGAGCCACGCGCCGGTCACCGCATCGAAGCCGACCGACGTCACGCTCGGCACCGGCGAGCGGTTCGTGCTCGACCACGGCGCGGTCGCGATCGCCGCGATCACCTCGTGCACCAATACCTCGAACCCGTCGGTCATGCTGGCCGCCGGCCTCCTCGCCCGCAACGCGGCGAAGAAGGGCCTGAAGGCCAAGCCGTGGGTGAAGACCACCCTCGCGCCGGGCTCGAAGGTCGTCACCGACTACTACGAGAAGGCGGGCCTCACCGACGACCTCGAGGCACTCGGCTTCTACACCGTCGGCTACGGCTGCACGACCTGCATCGGCAACTCCGGCCCGCTGCTCGACGAGATCTCGGCCGCCGTCAACGAGCAGGACCTCGCGGTCACCGCGGTGCTCTCCGGCAACCGGAACTTCGAGGGCCGCATCAACCCCGACGTGAAGATGAACTACCTCGCGAGCCCGCCGCTCGTGATCGCGTACGCTCTCGCCGGCTCGATGAACTTCGACTTCGAGGTCGACTCGCTCGGCACCGATACCGCAGGCAACGAGGTCTTCCTGAAAGACATCTGGCCGGACGCCTCCGAGGTGCAGCAGACGATCGACTCCTCGATCAACAAGGACATGTTCGTCACGCAGTACGCGGGAGTCTTCGACGGCGACGAGCGGTGGCGCTCGCTCGAGACCCCGACCGGCGCGACCTTCGAGTGGGACGCAGAGTCGACGTACGTGCGCAAGCCTCCGTATTTCGACGGCATGACCATGGAGACGACGCCGGTCACCGACATCGTCGGCGCCCGGGTGCTCGCCAAGCTCGGCGACTCGGTCACGACCGACCACATCAGCCCCGCCGGTTCGATCAAGGCCGACAGCCCGGCCGGTCATTACCTGACCGAGCACGGGGTCGAGCGCAAGGACTTCAACTCCTACGGATCGCGTCGCGGCAACCACGAGATCATGATTCGCGGCACCTTCGCGAACATCCGCCTGAAGAACCAGTTGCTCGACGGCGTCGAGGGCGGCTATACGCGCGACTTCACGCAGGCCGACGCGCCCCAGTCGTTCATCTACGACGCGAGCGAGAACTACCAGGCTCAGGGCACGCCGCTCGTCATCTTCGGTGGTAAGGAGTACGGCTCCGGCTCGTCGCGTGACTGGGCGGCCAAGGGCACGAGCCTGCTCGGCGTCAAGGCCGTCATCACCGAGAGCTTCGAGCGGATCCACCGCTCGAACCTCATCGGCATGGGCGTCGTGCCGCTGCAGTTCCCCGAAGGCGAGAGCTGGGCTTCGCTCGGCCTCGACGGCACCGAGGTCGTCTCGATCTCCGGCCTCGAGCAGCTGAACGACGGCGTCACGCCGAAGACCGTGCACGTGATCGCCGAGCCGACCGAGCACTCGCCGGCGGGCAAGGCCACGGTCGAGTTCGACGCGGTCGTGCGCATCGACACGCCCGGTGAGGCCGATTACTACCGCAACGGCGGCATCCTGCAGTACGTGCTGCGGTCGTTGGTCTGATCACGCAGAGAACCACGGGGGCGGTCGGCATCCTGCCGACCGCCCCCTTTCTCTGCCCTGCTTCACATCGAGCCCGGCGTAGACTCGTTCCGATCGGCGGCAGCTGCCGCGACACTCCGGAGGCAATTGCATGACCCTGCTCGAGACCATTTCGGGACCCCGAGACCTCGATGCGCTGAGTCCAGAACAGCTCGAACAGCTGGCGCGGGAGATCCGCGAGTACCTCGTGGCGTCGGTCTCCAAGACGGGCGGGCACCTCGGCCCCAACCTCGGTGTCGTCGAGTTGACCATCGCGATCCACCGTGTCTTCGAATCGCCGCGCGATGCGATCGTCTTCGACACCGGGCACCAATCGTACGTGCACAAGCTTCTGACCGGACGCCAGGACCTCTCGTCGATTCGCACGACCGGCGGACTCGCGGGGTACCCGCAGCGCTCGGAGTCCGAGCATGACATCGTCGAGAGTTCGCACGCGTCGAGTTCCCTGTCGTGGGCGGACGGCATCTCGAAAGCCTTCGAGATGACCGGCCAAGGCGACCGGCACGTCATCGCCGTGGTCGGAGACGGTGCGCTCACGGGTGGAATGACGTGGGAGGCGCTGAACAACATCTCCGACGACAACACGCGCAACCTCGTCGTCGTGGTCAACGACAACGGCCGCTCCTACGCGCCGACGATCGGCGGCATGGCACGTTTTCTCAACACCGTTCGCACGAAGCAGTCGTACCGGAACCTCCACATCTCGAGTCGCCGCGCGTTCGACCGTCTCGGGGCTCCGGCGAGTGCGTTCTATCGAGGAGTGCGAGGGGGGCTCCACGGCTTCCTCAGCCGATTCTCCGACAACGAGGCGCTCTATTCGAACCTCGACATCAAGTACATCGGGCCCGTCGACGGGCACGACGAGCACGCCATGGAGGCGGCACTCAACCAGGCGAAGGCCTACGGCGCCCCGGTGATCGTGCACGCGATCACCGACAAGGGCCGCGGCTACGAGCCGGCCCTGCGCGATGCGGCCGATCAGTTCCACGCCGTCGGTCAGATCGATCCCGAGACCGGAGAATCCCTCGAGACGGCCTCGGCGCCGTCGTGGACGAGCGTCTTCGCCGATGAACTCGTGCACCTCGCCGAAGGCAACGAGCGGCTCGTCGGCATCACGGCCGCGATGCTCCGCCCGACCGGCCTGCACCGCATGGCCGAACGATTCCCGAGCCGTGTGTTCGACGTCGGCATCGCCGAACAGCACGCCGCGACATCCGCTGCCGGCCTCGCGTTCGGCGGACTGCACCCGGTCGTCGCCGTGTACGCGACCTTCATCAATCGCGCCTTCGACCAGGTGCTCATGGATGTCGCGCTGCACAAGGCCGGCGTCACCTTCGTGCTCGACCGAGCGGGCGTCACCGGGCCCGACGGGCCGAGCCATCACGGCGTGTGGGACCTCTCGATCCTGCAGGTCGTGCCCGGCATTCGCATCGCCGCGCCGCGCGACTCGGTACGTCTCGTCGAAGAGCTCGGCGAGGCCGTGGTCGTCGATGACGCGCCGACCGTCATCCGCTTCCCGAAGGGATCGGTGGGCGTCGACTTCGACGCGGTACGTCGCACCGCCGACGGTGTCGACGTGCTCGTCGAGTCCGCGCGCAAGGATGTTCTCATCGTCACCGTCGGCCCGATGGCCGACACCGGTCTTCAGGTCGCAGAACGACTCGAAGCGCAAGGCATCGGCGCCACAGTCGTCGACCCGCGCTGGGTCGTGCCGGTGCCGGGCAGTGTCATCGAGTTGGCCGCCGACCACCGCATCGTCGTCAGCATCGAAGACGGCGTCCGTGTCGGCGGCATCGGCACGCGCATCCGTCAAGACCTCCGTGAGGCCGGCGTCGACACCGCGGTGACCGAACTTGGCCTGCCCGACGAGTTCCTCGATCACGGCTCCCGTGCCGACATCCTCGAGCGCGTGGGTCTCACTCCGCAGCACATCGCACGGGATGTCACCGCGATGGTGCTCGGCTCGAAGCTGCCGCACGCTCGGGCGGCGTCCGCCGAATCGGGATTCATCGTCCCGTCGGATCACTGAGCAGTTCTGTCAGGACCTGTCGACGACGGTGTCCGGCCTGAGCCCTCGGGGTCGGACCCGTGTCCGGAGCCGGGGGAGCGGTCGAGGAGAAGATCGCCTGCGCGGTCGAGCACCTGCGACCGCGATCGTCCGTCGTGGTCGGCCGCGAGGAAGTGCTCGCCGATCGCCAAGCAGAACGCGAGCAGGCTTCGCGCCTCGACCTCGTCGGGGTCTGAGCAGAACGTGCCGATCATCTCGCGGAGCAGGCCCATGCGCTGGTTGTCGACCCGGCGGAGCCGCTCGGCAACCCCTTCGTCGCGACGTGCCCAGTCGCGCACCGCGAGATCGATGGGCAGCAGACGGTGACTCGAGAACGTGCGCATGCCGGCGCGTTCGATCTTGGTCTTCGGGTCGCCGCCTTCGTGCTCGATTCGCTCGAGCACCTCGACGGTGCTCTCTCGCTCCCACGTGTCGAGCATCGCCTCGAGCAATGCATCACGGTCGGCGAAGTGCCCGTAGAAGCCGCCCTTCGTGACGCCGAGGCGCTTGGCCAGCGCCTCGATGCGCACTGCATCCGCCCCTCCGGCCGCCAGCGCCCGCAGCCCTTCCTCGATCCAGCCGTCCCGTGACGTTCGAAGTGCACCCACGAGTCTCGCCTCCTCCGACTTCCGAGATATACGCCATCGTACAATGGTGGTAGCCTCAGCGTTGTACGTAAGCGTATAACTCTGAGGAGGCGAAACCGATGGGACGACCCGAAGGCGACCGCATCCGCCACCCGCGGCGGATCCACGCGGTCGCTCACGACTTCCGTGCAGAGGATGTGTGGGAGATTTCCGAGCCTGATCTTGCCGAGACATCCCTGCTCGATGCCGATTACGCCGACGAGTTCGCCCTGATCACGTGCACGGCGGCAACTCCCGAGCAATGGGCCAGGGCGATGTTCGGCGACATTCCGACCGTCGCCGAGCGACTGATCTGGCGCGGCTTGCTCGGCATCCGACTCAGTCGGGGGCGCTCGGCGCGGACCATCGCGGGGTGGCGGATCGCCGAACGCGGCGATCGATGGATCCGGCTGGAGGCCGACTCCTGGTTCTTGAGCGCCAACCTCATCGTGCGCACGACCGGCGATGGCGTCTCGCTCACCACCGTCGTGCGATACGACCGCAGCATCGGCCGGGTCATCTGGGCGCCCCTCTCGGCCATCCATCGTCGGCTGATTCCGGGTGTGCTCCGCAGCGCCGACGAGATCCGAGCGCCCAGACGACGGGAGTCGGATTCGCGATCGCGCGCGACTCAGCCCTCAGGCCGCACCTGACGCCGCGCGGCGGAAGGCGCCGCCCGCTCTGCGGACGACGCCTCCGGCCCACTGGCACGTGGCGCGTTCAGGGCCTGCTGTCAGTTGCTCACGCCGCGAACCGGCGGGTGGTGGAACGTGTCGCCGAAGACGCGCTCGGAGGCTCCGACCCGATCGAGGTACGGCGTCAGGCCGCCCATCTGGAACGGGAAGCCGGCGCCGAGCACCATGCAGAGGTCGATGTCCTCAGCAGCCGCGACCACGTCGTCGTCGAGCATGAGACGTACCTCGCGCGCGAGGCCGTCTTGCAGGGCGATGAGGATCTCGTCGGCCGGGCGGGGGTTCCTGCCGCCTCCGACGATCTTCAGCGCACCCTTGTCGAAGCCCTTGACCTTGCCCTTGTCGTCTTTGTCGAGCAGTGTGCCGTAGTCGGCGAGCCGGTGCAGGTTCTCGCTGCGGTAGAACCGCTCGGGGAACGCGGCATGGTGCGTGTCGAGCACGTGCGCCCCGACCTTCAGGCCCACGAGGTCGAGCAGCGCCGAAGGCGCCATGGGCAGGCCGAGCGGGGCCATCGCCTCGTCGACGGTCTGGAAGGAAGTGCCCTCGTCGACGGCCCGCATGGCTTCGCCGAGCAGCACGGCGAGGAGCCGGTTGACGACGAAGCCGGGGGTGTCGGCGGTGATGACGGCGTTCTTCTTCAGGGTCTTCGCGGTCACCATGGCCGTCGAGAGCGTCGCCTCGTCGGTATGCGGCGTCTTCACGACCTCGATGAGCGGCATGACCGCGACCGGGGTGAAGAAGTGGAAGCCCACGAGACGTTCGGGGTGCGCGAGCTTCGCTCCGATCTGCTCGACCGAGAGCGACGAGGTGTTCGTCGCGAGCACGGCCTCGGGCGAGATGAACTGCTCCACCTCGGCGAAGACGTTCTGCTTGATTTCGAGTTCTTCGAACACGGCCTCGATGACCCAGTCGCAGTCGGCGAAGGCGGCCTTGTCGGTCGTGCCGGTGACGAGCGCCTTCAGACGGTTCGCCTCATCGGGGGAGATGCGGCCCTTCGCAAGGAGCTTGTCGATCTCTTCGGCGATGTAGGCGACGCCCTTGTCGACGCGCGCCTGGTCGAGGTCGGTGATGACCACCGGCACTCGCAGCCGGCGCACGAAGAGCAACGCGAGCTGGCCGGCCATGTACCCGGCACCGAGCACCCCGACCTTGGTGACCTTCTTCGCGATCGCCTTGTCGGGCGCACCGGCGGGCCGCTTCGTGCGCTTCTGCACGAGGTTGAAGGCGTAGATCGAGGCGTGCAGCTGGTCGCCGCCGATGAGCTCGGTGAGTACCTCGTCTTCGCGCTGGAACCCCTCGGCGCGAGTGCCGCTCTTGGCCGCCTTCATCAGGTCGAGCGCGGCGTACGGCGACTGCGGGATCGAACCGATGCGGCTCTTCAGCATCTTCGTGGCGATACCGATCGCCGCGTCCCACTTGACGAGCCGCTCGACCTTGCCCGGCTCGTTGCGACGCTTCACCGTGATGCGGCCCGAGATCACCTCGTCGGCCCAGCGGATCGAGTCCTCGAGGTAGCTCACCGAGGGGAAGATCGCGTCGGCGATGCCGAGGTCGTAGGCATCCTGACCCTTGAGGGTGCGGTTCTGCTTCAACGGATTCTCGATGACGACCTTGAGGGCGTTCTCGATGCCGATGAGGTTCGGCAGGATGGTCGCGCCGCCCCATCCGGGGATGAGCCCGAGGAACACCTCGGGCAGCGCAAGCGCCGGCGCCGAGGCATCCACCGTGCGGTAGTCGGCGTGCAGGCCGATCTCGAGGCCGCCACCGAGCGCGAGGCCGTTGTAGAACACGAACGTCGGCACGCCGACGCTGCTCAGCTTGCCCAGCGCGTAGTGGCCGAGCTGCACGAACTTCGTGGCTGTCTCTGTGTCGGGGATCTCGGCGACCTTCGAGAGATCGGCCCCCGCCGCAAGAATGAACGGTTTGCCGGTGACCGCGACGGCATCGATCTCGCCTGCGGCGGCGCGGGCCTTCAGCTCGTCGAGCGTCTTCGCGTACTCGAGCAGCGTGGCCGCGCCGAGCGTGTTCGGCCGGGTGTGGTCGCGGCCGTTGTCGAGCGTCAGGAGTGCGAGCGTCTTGCCCGCGGAGAGCGGGACATCGCGGACGTAGGAGTGCGTGACGACCTCGTCGTCGCCTGCGAGGGCGACGAGCGAGTCGAAGTCGATCTTCGTGTAGTCGGTCATCGGGCCTTCTTCGCCTTCTTGTCGTAGTTCGGGTTCTCCCAGACCATGGTGCCGCCCTGGCCGAGGCCGACGCACATGCTCGTGATGCCGTAGCGCACGTCGGGTCGCTCGGTGAATTGGCTCGCGAGCTGGTTCATGAGGCGCACGCCCGAGGACGCGAGAGGGTGACCGACCGCGATCGCACCGCCCCACGGGTTGATGCGAGGGTCGTCATCTGCGATGCCGTAGTGGTCCATGAACGAGAGCACCTGCACCGCGAACGCCTCGTTCATCTCGAAGAGGCCGATGTCGTCGATCGAGAGGCCCGCCTTGCGCAGTGCCTTCTCGGTCGCGGGGATCGGACCGATGCCCATGATCTCGGGGTCGACGCCCGCGAAGGCGTAGCTGACGAGTTTCATCTTCGGCGAGAGGCCGAGTTCTTTCGCCGCGGCACCCGAGGCGAGGATCGCCGCCGTCGCACCGTCGTTCAATCCCGACGCGTTGCCGGCGGTGATGCGGCCATGCGGACGGAACGGCGTCTTCAGCGCTGCCAGACCCTCGAGCGTCGTCTCGGGGCGCATGACCTCGTCGCGCGTTGCGAGACCCCAGCCCGCGTCGGTGCGGATCGCGACGGGCACGAGATCCTGCTGGATCTTGCCGGCGGCATAGGCCGCTGCCGTCTTCTGCTGGCTCGCGAGGGCGAAGCGGTCGCTGCGCTCCTTGGTGAGTTGCGGGAACCGGTCGTGGATGCGCTCGGCGGTCGCGCCCATCACAAGGGCGTCTTCGCCGACGAGGCGCTCGCTGAGGAACCGCGGGTTCGGATCGACGCCCGAGCCCATCGGGTGATGCCCCATGTGCTCGACGCCGCCGGCGATCGCGACGTCGTACATGCCGAAGCCGATCGAGCCCGACATCATCGCCGCAGCCGTCATGGCTCCCGCGCACATGCGGTCGATCGAGAAGCCGGGCACGGTCTTCGGCAGGCCGGCGAGGATCGCGGCCGTACGGCCGAGGGTGAGTCCCTGGTCTCCGGTCTGGGTGGTCGCGGCGATGGCCACGTCGTCGATGCGGTCTTTGGGAACGTTCGGGTTGCGCTCGAGGAGTCCGACGATCGCCTTCACGACGAGGTCATCGGCCCGGGTGTTCCAGTACATACCCTTGTCGCCGGCCTTGCCGAACGGGGTACGGACCCCGTCGACGAATACGACTTCAGCTTGATCAGCCACGCTGCAGCTCACTTTCGGTCAGTTGCCTCGATCCTACGAACGCCCCTGAGGGGGCGCTGAATCGCTTGACGGAATCTACGAACCGTCGGAGGTGGCGTCCTCGACGGATTGTGCCGCCTCGACAAACGCATCGACGATTCTCTGTGAGGTTGCGGCAAGCTGCCAGTGCCGCGCGCCGAGCGCGAGCAGCGCCCCGCCGATCGACTCCGCTGTCGGCTCCGCGGGCGGCGTCCACGCCACCCGGCGCAGGTGGTCGGGGGTCAACAGGTTCTCCACGGGCATGTTCATCTGTTCTGCGACCTCTGCCACGGCGATCTTCGCGAGCCGGAGGCGGGCGTCGGCCTCGGGGTTCCGCACGGCCCACGCGCGCGGCGGCGGCGGCGCGTCGCTCGGCACTCGCACCTGGGGCATCTCGGTCGTCGCGAGCCCGCGCTCGACTGCGGCCCACCAGCGGTCGAGCTCCGTGCGGCTCGCGCGTCCGTTGAACTCGCGCAGGTCGGCGAGGGCGCGCCGGGTCGATGGCAGCGATCGGGCGACGGCGAGAAGCGAGGCATCCGGAACCAGGCGCCCCGGTGCCACGTCGAGTTCGGATGCGAGTGCGTCGCGCGCGAGCCAGATCTCGCGAGCGACCGCGAGGTTTCGGGGGCTGCGCATGGCATGGATGCCGGAGAGCCGGCGCCAGGGCTCTGCGGCAGGCGGTTTGGCGGCGCGGTGCAGCACGGCGTCGAACTCCTCGGCCGCGAGCTCGGACTTCTCATCCTCTTCGAGTCGGGCGCCGAGCTTCTCGCGTACGTCGACGAGGAGTTCGACGTCGAGTGCCGCGTACTTCAGCCACGGTTGCGGCAACGGCCGCGTCGACCAGTCGGATGCCGAGTGCTCCTTGGCGAGTCTGATGTCGAGCAGTTCCTCCACGACCGAAGCAAGGCCCACCCTCTGCAGGCCGAGGAGACGTGCGGCGAGTTCGGTGTCGAAGATGCGCTCGGGGTCGAGGCCGACCTCCCGGAGGCACGCGAGGTCCTGGCTCGCCGCGTGCAGCACCCACTCCTCGGGGCGGATGGCGCGCTGCAGCGCTGAGAAGTCGGGAATCTGCGGCGGGTCGAAGAGGAATGTGCCCGAGCCGCGCCGATACATCTGGATGAGATAGGCGCGTTGCGAGTAGCGGAACCCGCTCGCCCGTTCGGCATCAACCGCGATCGGGCCCTCGCCCGCTTGGATCAGGCTCACCGCTTCATCGAAGGCGGCAGCGGTTTCGATCACTCGGAACTCATCCACGGTTCGACCTCCGACGAGGCAGGGGAGTCACCCCTTCTGACCGAGGCGGCAGCCCTGCGAGCATGCACAACAGTTCAGCCCAGCCTTCCACATGCGGCCCGATGACCGAGTCGAGGGGCGTCCATGAGGCGCGCAGCTCGATCTGCGCGCCGTCGCCCTGGCGGGCCAGCTCGCCGAAACCGGTGGAGAGGATCTTCGTGGCGGTGCCGGAGGCGGCGATGTAACGGGCGCCGCGCGCATCGAGTGCGTCGACGAGCCACGACCACGCGACGTCGGCGAGGAACGGGTCGAGTCCGATGTCGGTTTCGAGCGGCGCCTGTGCGAAGCAGACGATGCGGAACCGGCCGCCCCACGCCTCTGGTTCGCTCGCGTCGTGCAGCAGCACGAACCGTCCGGTGCCGAGTTCGGAGTCGTCGTGACGGCTCGGTGTGACATCGGCCGAGAGCGCGACCGCATTCGGGGCGAGCGAGCCGGGTGCGGCGATCTCCGAGACGCGCAGCTCCGCCCGGGGAGCGGCCGCCCGGAGCGAGCCGAGGGCGGCCTCGAACTCCGGTGGAAGTTGAGGCGCTGAGTCGGGCACGAGTGCAGACTAGAGTCTCGGGTAGCGGGGGCGTCGGCGGCACGCCGCACCTCCGGCATACGGCGACTGCTTCGGGAGGAAACGGATGCGTCCACGCAACGGCGGCGCGGCGGCACTCGGCATTGCGGCCGCGGCCGTCGGACTCATCGCCGTGACGATCGGCGCCGCGACCGCCGCCACTGCGGTGTTCTTCGCGCGCAAGGTCGTGACACCGCCCGAGAAGCGCGAAGAGGATGTGCGCGTCGCGCGTGTCGATCTCGCGGCGGGCGATATCACCCTGCTCGGCTCGGCCGAGACTCGCATGCGCGGCCGGTACGGCTTCTGGTTCGACCACGACGCGGGTCATGCCCGGCTCGGAGACGTCATCGTCGACGGCGAGCGCGAAGTGCGGCGCAGCATCGAGTCCGTCGACTTCGGCCGCCTCGACCGGGCGAGCCGCGGCCGCATCAACGGCTGGTACCACCTCGGCCCATGGGAACTCGGCCTCCCCTACGAGAACGTCGTCGTCGAGACCGACCTCGGCCCGGCGCCCGCATGGGTCATCAGGGCGGCGGATGCCTCGGCGCGATGGGTGATCCAAGTGCACGGGCGCGGCGCCAAGCGACCGGAGGGCCTTCGCGCGGTGGCCCCCGCACACGACGCCGGCTGGAACGCCCTCCTGATCTCGTACCGCAACGACGGAGAGGCGCCCGAGAGCAACGACCGCAGATACGGCCTCGGAGGAACCGAGTGGGCCGACGTCGTCGATGCGACCCGGTTCGCGGTCGACCAGGGCGCCGAGGAGATCGTGCTCATGGGCTGGTCGATGGGCGGGGCGATCTCGCTCCAGGCGGTGCTGCGATCGCCTGAGGTGCGACAACGACTCGTCGGGGTGATGCTCGATTCACCGGCGATCGACTGGACCGACATCCTGCGCTTCCAGGGTCAGCTCTACAACTTCCCGCCCGAACTGGGTGATCTCGTGGTGCGGGTGCTCGGCGGGCCGCTCGGCGGCGGCCTCACGGGCATCGCGGCGCCGATCGACGTCGAAGACCTCGACCCGATCGCTCGGGCCGACGAGTTCGACGTGCCGATGCTGCTCATGCACAGCGTCGACGACGGATTCGTGCCGATCGACGGCTCACGCCGGTTCGCGGCCGCCCGGCCCGACCTCATCGAGTTCGAGGAGTTCGAGGGCGCGCGCCACACGAAGCTCTGGAACGCCGAGCCCGAGCGGTGGACCGGGCTCGTGCACGACTGGCTCGCCCGTCGCAGCGAGACCGTGGCTCGACTCGGCGACGAGGCGGAGATCGTCGGCTGACGAGCAGCCTCAGGCTGCGACGCGCTCGCGCACCTGCCGCTTGATGCGGCCGAGCATGCCGGTCATGCCGCGCACGCGGAGCGGCGAGACCGCCTCATTGAGGCCGAGTGACTGCGGGTAGTCGGCGGGCACGTCGAGCACGTCGTCGGCGCTCAGGCCGTCGAGACCCTGCACGAGGATCGAGGCGAAGCCGCGCGTCGTCGGCGATTCGGCCGGCGCGGTGGCATGCAGGTGCACCCGCTGCGCCTCGTCGACCTCGACGAAGATGAACACGGGGGACTGGCACTCCTCGACCCGTTCGAACAGGTCGGGGTGGTCGGCGTACCGCTCGGGCAACTCGGGCAGCTCGTTCGAGAACTCGAGCAACAGTTGCAGGCGGTCGCGCACGCCGAGTGCGAGGAAGTCGTCGCGGGTCTCGGCGAGGCGTGCGGGCAGGGTCGTCGAAGTCATCGGGATCCATTCTTCCACGGGTTGCGTGCGCCCGCCCGAGTAGCCGACCCGAGGGCCTGCTCGACTGCCTGCGTCAACGGGCAGGTGCCTCGCCGCGCTCTTCGCCGGTGACGATCGGCACGCGCACCGCACTGCCCCACTCGGTCCACGAACCGTCGTAGTTGCGCACCTTCTCGAACCCGAGCAGGTGGTTCAACACGAACCAGGTGTGGCTCGAGCGTTCGCCGATACGGCAGTACGCGATGATGTCGTCGCCGTCGGCGAGGCCGACCTCGTCGCGGTAGATCGCGTCGAGTTCGGGGCGGGATCGGAACGTGCCGTCGGCGGCAGCGGCACGGGCCCATGGCACGGATGCCGCGGTGGGAATGTGACCCGCACGCAGAGCGCTCTCTTCGGGATAGGCAGGCGCGGTCGTGCGCTCACCGTTGTACTCCTCTGGTGAGCGCACGTCGATGAGCGGGTTGCCGAAGTGGGCGAGCACGTCGTCCTTGTAGGCGCGCACGACATGGTCGTCACGCTCGACGACCGGGTACTCGACCGGCGTCACCTCAGGGGCGGCGGTCGTGAGTTCGCGGCCCTCTGCGATCCAGAGATCGCGGCCGCCGTCGAGCAGACGCACGTCTTCGTGGCCGAAGAGCGTGAAGACCCAGAGGGCGTAGGCGGCCCACCAGTTGTTCTTGTCGCCGTAGATCACGACGGTCGTGTCGCGGGCGATGCCCTTCGAGCCCAGGAGGGCGGCGAACTGCTCACCGTCGACGTAGTCGCGAACGACGGGGTCGTTGAGGTCGAGGTGCCAGTCGATCTTCACGGCGCCCGGAATGTGGCCGGTCTCGTACAGCAGTACGTCCTCATCGGACTCGACGACGACCAGCCCGGGTCGGCCGAGGTGCTCGGCGAGCCATCCGGTGGTGACGAGACGCTCGGGGTGGGCGTACTCGGCGAACTTCGCAGCGGCGTCGTACTCGGCGGACATCGGGTACCTCCTGGGATCGCCCGGTCGGGCGGGGTGTTCGGGGGAGCGGACTAGGCTGATCACCTGTCCACCACGAATCTACGCGGCGCACGGGGGCAAGTCACAGCCCCCGTCATCGGATGCAACGAAATGCACATCGGGAGCTCCTCCAGCATGACCACGGCATCGAGCCAGCCACTCATCCGTCTCGTCGAGAGGAATCCGTCGATCTCGGGTGCCGAGATCGCTTCGGAGCTGTCACCGCCCCCGCAGTTCGCACACGCGTCGTTCGAGTCGTACCGGCCCGATCCCGAGTTCGCATCGCAACAGGCGGCGCTCGATCGCCTGAAGGAGTTCGCCGGCGCGTGGCGTGCCGCGCAGCGCCCGGGCGGGTTCTTCTCGCGCAAGCGCCCGGCACGCATCGAGTTGCCGGGCGTCTACCTCGACGGCGGGTTCGGCGTCGGCAAGACGCACTTGCTCGCCGCGCTCTGGCATGTGGCGCACGGCCCCAAGTACTTCGGCACGTTCATCGAGTACACGGCGCTCGTCGGCGCTCTCGGCTACCGGCCGGCGGTCGAGTTGCTGCGCGGTGCGAAGCTGATCTGCATCGACGAGTTCGAGCTCGACGACCCGGGCGACACGATGCTCATGACGCGGTTCCTCGGTGAGCTCATGGCCGGCGGCACGCGCGTCGCCGCGACGTCGAACACGCCGCCGAACGCTCTCGGCGAGGGGCGGTTCGCCGCCTCCGACTTCCTCCGCGAGATCCACGCCCTCTCATCGAATTTCGAGACGCTGCGCATCGACGGCCTCGACTACCGTCGTCGCGACACCGAGGGCCACGCAGCGTCGCTCGCGGGCGATGCCGACGTCGCACACACCGCCGGGGCGCTCGCCGAGCGCGGGCACCGCGTCTCGCTCGACGGCTTCGACGACGTCGTCGCGCACCTCGCGACCGTGCACCCGTCGAAGTACGTGAAGCTCGTCGCCGGGCTCGAGTTCATCGCCCTCGAGGGGGTGCACGAGCTCTCCGACCAGAACGCGGCGCTGCGCCTCGTGGCCTTCATCGACCGCGTCTACGACGCCGAGGTGCCCATCATCGCAAGTGGTGTGCCGCTCGACGAGGTGTTCGCCGCCGACATGATGTCAGGCGGTTACCGCAAGAAGTACCTCCGGGCGATGTCGCGCATGATCGCGCTCACCACGGGCGAACTGCCTCCGCACGACTGAGCCCGCGCCACGCGGCATCCCGAAACATGCTCGTTACACGGGCCGCGAGTTCGTAACGGACTCGAAACGAAGCATGCAGCGTGGCTGAAACGAACCCGCACCATTCTGATCGCAGTACCCGAGACCGACGCCCCCGTCACCCTCGCGGTATGTCCCCTGCAGATTCACCGAGGTGTGAGGATTTTTCCAATGGATACGGGAAGCATTGCGTGGGCCATCACGGCCACAGCGCTCGTACTGTTCATGACGCCGGGCGTCGCCTTCTTCTACGGCGGGCTCGTCAAGGCGAAGAGCGTCGTCAGCATGATGATGATGAGCTTCGGCGCGCTCGGGCTCGTCGGCGTGCTCTGGGTGCTGTACGGCTTCAACATGAGCGCAGTGGGCGGCGTCTGGGACTTCGCGGGCAACCCGTTCTCGGACTTCGGCCTCGGCGCCCTCGCGACCGGAGAGTCGGCCAACACCGACCTGATCGGCGTCGCGTTCGGCGCGACGTTCGCGATCATCACCGTCGCGCTCATCTCGGGCGCCATCGCCGACCGTGCCAAGTTCGGCTCGTGGTTGGTCTTCGCCGGCATCTGGGCGACGCTCGTCTACTTCCCGGTCGCGGCCTGGGTGTGGGGCGGCGGCTGGATTCTCAACCTCGGTGAGAGCCTCGGCCTGCCGGGCGTCATCGACTACGCGGGCGGCACGGCCGTGCACATCAACGCCGGTGCGGCTGCCCTCGCCCTCGCCCTCGTGCTCGGCAAGCGCGTCGGATTCCAGAAGGGCATGGACAAGCCGCACAACGTGCCGCTCACGCTTCTCGGCGCCGCAGTGCTCTGGTTCGGCTGGTTCGGCTTCAACGCCGGCGCCGAGTGGCTCAACGGCCTCGCGAACACCGGCCTGATCGTGCTCAACACGCTCGGCGCGACCGCTGCGGCAATCCTCGGCTGGCTCGTCGTGGAGAAGATCAAGGACGGCAAGCCCACCGCGGTCGGCGCCGGATCCGGCGCCGTCGCCGGACTCGTCGCGGTCACTCCGGCCTGTGCGAACCTCGAACCCGGCTGGGCGCTGCTGCTCGGCGCGGTCGCCGGAGCCGTCTGCGCCCTCGCCATCGAGCTGAAGTTCAAGCTCGGCTTCGACGACTCGCTCGACGTCGTGGGCATCCACCTCGTCGGCGGCCTCATCGGCACCCTGTACCTCGGGTTCTTCGCCATCGACACCGGTCTCTTCACCGGCGGCGACCTCGGTCAGCTCGCGGTGCAGACGATCGCCGCACTCGCCGTGCTGCTCTACTCCTTCGTCGTCGCCTTCGTGCTCGGCTTCGCGATCGAGAAGACGATCGGCTTCCGCGTCAAGAACGAGGACGAGATCGCCGGCATCGACACCGTCGTGCACGGCGAGGAGGGCTACAAGCTCGAGACGGTCTGAGTCGGCGGGCGCGTTCGCGGGCCCGCCTCGCCTGAGGGCGGTGGGGTAGTGTGCCGGTGTGTCAGACACCGGCCGCTTCCTCACCGCCCTCTCCCGTGCCGTCAAGTCCCTGTTCGGCAGCGGGTCGAACACTGCGGATGTCGCGGCACGAACCTCGACGTCGACCGGCACCGTCTCACCGGGGCAGACGGGCGAGACCGCCACGATCGAGGTGGATCCGCGTCGCCTCCGCGGCGTCGAACTGGGCTATTCGCCGTCGCGCGACGGCGAACCCGACCCGGGAGAGGTCGTGTGGACCTGGGTGCCCTACGAAGAGAACGATGGGCGTGGCAAGGATCGCCCGGTCGTCGTCGTGGCGGCATCCGCCGCCGGTGAATATCTCGCGGTGCAGCTGACCAGCAAGGAGCATGACGGCGATCGCGACTTCGTGTCGCTCGGAGCCGGTGCCTGGGACGGCGAGGGACGCCCGAGCTGGGCGCGCATCGACCGGGTGTTCCGCGTGCGGACCGGCGGGATGCGCCGCGAAGCGGCTTCGCTCGATGCCGAGCGCTACAGCCGTCTTGCCGCCGCACTCGATGCGAGGTACGGCTGGCGCTGAGGCGCGACCGCAGCTCAGGCCCGCGGCGGGCGGTGGAGCCCGAACGGCGACCCCTGGTCATCGCGGCACAGCCGGAACTCCCCGTAGATCGCGATCGACGCTTCATCGTCGGCGCCCTCCACTGCCGACACCGTGCCGCCGAGACGCTCGACCCGTGCGACCGCGGCATCGAGGTCATCCACGCGGAAGAACACGTACGGCGCCGCGCCCGGGTCGCCGCCGTGCACGCCCGCGGGCACGCCGACCCCGTCGATCGAGTAGCCGTTGCCGCCGGGGCCCGACTCGAAGGTCCAGTCGAAGAGCTTGCCGTAGAAGCTGCGTGCGGTGGTGGCATCCGATGCGCCGAATTCGATGAACGAGACCTCACCCGACATGGCTTCTCTCCCTCGCCTCGCGTATTCACGGCACACCGTACTCGGCGGTCGGAACCGCCACAACGGGGGAGGGGCCGCCCGGGTATGAAGAAAGCCCCCAGTGGAGTGGGGGCTTTCGTGGGCGATGCCGGGCTCGAACCGACGACCTCTTCCGTGTGAAGGAAGCGCGCTACCAGCTGCGCCAATCGCCCATGTTGCATTCGCGAGTCACCGTGGTGACCGCGGACTCGATACTAGCCGACCGTGCGGGGTGATTGCACATCGGGCGCGAAGCTGCCAGGGCCGAGAGCGCGGAGATGGGCTCGGGGTCTCGCCGTGTGCCTCGATTCCGCTCGACACGCCCGGGATATCGGAGCGGAATGGTGCAGTGACCGGCCCGAACCGTCACCACCTCTCCGCCGGTTTGTGAATCGTTCGGAGTATCGGTTAGAGTCTTCCTGCACGCAGAAATGCGAGCGATGCGGATGTGGCGCAGTGGTAGCGCATCACCTTGCCAAGGTGAGGGTCGCGAGTTCGAATCTCGTCATCCGCTCTGATCAGGATCGGGCGAAAGCCCGATTCCTGTTCTTTTGGTGGTGAACCCAAACACGGTGGATTGGCCGAGTGGCGAGGCAGCGGCCTGCAAAGCCGTATACACGGGTTCGAATCCCGTATCCACCTCCAAGCTGAGAACTTCCATTCTCGCCTTGGGCGATTGGCGCAGCGGTAGCGCGCTTCCCTGACACGGAAGAGGTCACTGGTTCGATCCCAGTATCGCCCACCACACGAAAGCCCCGGCAATGCCGGGGCTTTCGCCGTTCCCGGGTCGTGCCGTCGCCGAGTCACCCGACCTGCTCGAAGATGAGCGGGGGATAGGTGATGCGGGTCGTGTACCAGGCCCACGAGTCGCCCGCCGTCTGCTCGATCGCAGCCCAGCCGCCGTGGGCGGGCAGGTTCTTCAGGGTGAGGCTCACGGTGTGCTTTCCGTTCACGCTCCTGGGTCCCGCGCCGACGACGGTTCCGGATGCCGCATAGCCGCTCGCGTTCAGCGTCACCGGGGCTCCGGACTCCACCGAGAAGGTGCAGACGTACGTTCCCACCCCCGTGATGCCGTAGGCGGCGGGCTCGAAGTGCATGGAGACCGCGGGGTTGCGGGTCGGCGACTCGCGGCGGTCGAAGCCGGCGTAGGGGGTGACGGCGTCGGTCTGCATGATCGTCGGGCGGATCAGGGTGAGATTGGTTCGCCCCTTGCCGACGGTGTGCACGGGCGAGAGGAAGTCGATCGGCGCCCAGAAGATCGGGCCGAGCACGAGCTCCCCGATCCGGTACTTCTCAGCCCACTCCTCGAGGCGGATGTCCGGCTCGAAGTCGTCGAATTCGACCACGCGCTCGTCGAACTCGCTGCGGGAGCCCAGCTCTTTCGATGTCTCGTACATGAGGAAAACTCTAGAACTGTGGAAGTCGAGACGTCTCCGGGACAGCACCGAGGTGCCGAACAGCCGAGACGGCGGCGACTACAGTTGAAGGGTTCTGTAGACCGATCTCAAGGAGTGTCCAGGTGGCCGACGGCTTCGAGCTCTTCACCGACCGATCCGTTGTCGCGATGCGCGTCAACGGCGAGCTCAAGGACCTCGCGACGACGGTCACCGACACCGACACGGTCGACCCCGTCACGATCGACTCGCCCGACGGCCTGAACATCTTGCGACACTCGGCCGCGCACGTGCTCGCGCAGGCGGTGCAGTCGATCAACTCCGAGGCGAAGCTCGGCATCGGCCCGCCCGTCACCGACGGCTTCTACTACGACTTCGACGTCGCCGAGCCGTTCACTCCCGAAGACCTCAAGGCGCTCGACAAGGAGATGTCCCGCATCATCCGTGCCGGCCAGCGCTTCATGCGCCGGGTCGTCACCGACGACGAGGCACGCGCCGAACTCGCGAACGAGCCGTACAAGCTCGAGCTGATCGGCCTCAAGGGCGGGGTGTCGGCGGGCTCGACGAGCACGAGCGACAACGAGAACGTCGAGGTCGGCGCCGGCGAGCTCACCATCTACGACAACGTCGACCCGAAGACCGGTGAGACCGTCTGGAAAGACCTCTGCCGGGGTCCGCACCTGCCGAACACCCGCATGATCGGCAACGGCTGGTCCCTCACCCGCATCGCGGCGGCCTACTGGCGCGGTTCGGAGAAGAACCCCCAGCTTCAGCGCATCTACGGCACCGCGTGGCCGACGAAAGACGAACTGCGCGCCTATCAGCACCGACTCGAGGAGGCCGCGCGACGCGACCATCGCAAGCTCGGTCGCGATCTCGACCTCTTCAGCTTTCCCGAGGAGATCGGTTCGGGCCTGTCGGTCTGGCACCCCCGCGGCGGAGTCGTGCGCATGGAGATGGAGCAGCATGCTCGTCGTCGCCATATCGAGGGCGGCTACACCTACGTGTACACGCCGCACATCTCGAAGGAAGACCTCTTCCTCACGTCGAACCACCTCGTCACGTACAAGGAGGGGATGTTCCCGCCCATCGTCATGGACGAGGAGCGCGACGCCGAGGGCAACATCACCAAGCACGGCCAGGACTACTACCTGAAGCCGATGAACTGCCCGATGCACATCCTCATCTACAAGGAGCGCGGGCGCAGCTACCGCGACCTGCCGATGCGGCTCGCCGAGAACGGCACCGTCTACCGCAACGAGCTCTCGGGCGCTCTGCACGGGCTCACCCGCGTGCGCGGCTTCACGCAGGACGACTCGCACCTCTTCGTCACGCCCGACCAGCTCGAAGAGGAGGCGACCAAGGTCATCGAGTTCGTCATCTCGATGCTGCGCGACTTCGGCCTCGACGACTTCGAACTCGAGCTGTCGATGCGTGACGACGAGAAGGGCAAGTGGATCGGTTCCGAGGAGTTCTGGGAGTACTCGACGAACGCCCTTCGCAATGTCGCCCGCTCGAGCGGACTCAAGCTGACCGAGATGCCGGGCGAAGCCGCGTTCTACGGGCCGAAGATCGACCTCAAGACCCGTGACGCGATCGGCCGCACCTGGCAGCTCTCGACCGTGCAGGTCGACCCGAACCTGCCCGAACGCTTCGGCCTCGAGTTCACCGACCGCGACGGGCAGAAGAAGCGGCCCATCATGATCCACCGGGCGCTGTTCGGTTCGATCGAACGCTTCTTCGCGATCCTCCTCGAGCACTACGCGGGTGCGTTCCCGGTGTGGCTCGCGCCGGTGCAGGTCGTGGGCATCCCCGTCGCGGATGACTTCGTTCCCTACCTCGGTGCGATCATCGAGCAGCTGAAGGGCGCGGGCGTTCGCGCCGAGCTCGACGTGAGCGACGATCGCATGCAGAAGAAGATCCGCACGCACACCACTCAGAAGGTGCCGCTCCAGCTCATTGCGGGCGAGAGCGACCGCTCGGCCGAGACCGTGAGCTTCCGTTTCCGCGACGGCACGCAGGAGAACGGCGTCGCGATCGCAGAAGCGGTCGAGCGCATCAGGCAGGTCATCGAGGAGCGTCGCCAGGTCGTCACTCGCGACGACCTGTTCGCATGAGCGCGTACCGGCCCGACGAGTTCGAGGGCATCCAGACGGATGCCGCAGCCGACCTCGCGGGTGTGCCCGACGCCTTCCAACGCCTCTGGACGCCGCACCGGCTGGTGTACATCCAGCACGGCCAGCAGCCCGACGAGCACACGTGCCCGTTCTGCCGAGCGCCCGAGATGAGCGACGAGCAGTCGCTCATCGTCGCGCGCGGCACGCACGCGTACGTGCTGCTGAACCTCTACCCGTACAACAGCGGACACCTGTTGGTCTGCCCCTATCGCCATGTGGCGACGTACGACGAGGCCACGCCGGAAGAAATCGCGGAGATCGGCGAGCTCACGCAGATCGCGATGCGCGTGCTGAAGCAGGTGTCGAAGTGCGATGGGTTCAACCTCGGCATGAATCAGGGCCGCATCGCCGGCGCCGGCATCGCCGAGCACCTGCACCAGCACATCGTGCCCCGATGGGCGCTCGACTCGAACTTCTTCCCGATCATCGCGGGCACGAAGGCGCTGCCGCGACTGCTCGGCGAGGTTCGTCACGAGATCGCCGAGGCGTGGCCCCGCTGAGCGCTCAGCGCACCTGACGCACGTCGAACTGCATGCGCGGATCGGCGTACGTCTCCTGCGCCTCCACCAGTTGCAGCTCGCGTTCGCCTGATTCCTGCGTGAGCGACAGCAGGTCGAAGACGCTCGAGGTCGTGCGCGCGAGGGCATCGGCGGCAGAGCCCGTGCGACGGTAGTGCGCGGTGAACAGCGCCGCCGTGACGTCCCCGGAACCGTTGGCCTTCAGCGGCAGCTTCGGGGTCGCCACGATCCACGCCCCCGAATCGTCGACGGCGAGCATCTCGATCGTGCCGTCATCGCGGTCGGGCCGCTCGACGCTCGTGACGAGCACGGTGCGCGGCCCGGTGGCGCGCACGAGCTCGACCGACGCCAGGGTCGACTCGAGCGTGTCGGGTTCGGTCTCCGTGAGAAATCCCAGCTCGAACTGATTGGGCGTGATGATGTCGGCCGCGGGAACCACACGGTCGCGCAGCAGGACCGGGATGGCGGGGGCCACGAAGCATCCGGATTTCGCATTGCCCATGACCGGGTCGCAGGCGTAGACCGCTTCGGGGTTCGCGGACTTGACCCGCGCGACGGCGTCGAGAATCACGTCGGCGATGCCCTCGCCGCCCTGGTACCCCGAGAGCACGACGTCGATCTGCGGGAAGACGCCCCGTTCCTCGATGCCGGTGATGACCTCGCTCACCTCGTCGGGGCTGATCATCGGACCGCGCCAGGCGCCGTAGCCGGTGTGATTCGAGAAGTTGACGGTGTAGACCGGCAACACCTCGACGCCGATGCGCTGCAGGGGGAAGACGGCGGCGGAGTTGCCGACGTGACCGTAGGCGACCGCGGACTGGATCGAGAGAATCTTCACCGCTCGATCATCGCATCTCGGGCGGAGGCCCAGTTCGCGGCGCTGTCGTCACGGGCGGACGGCGCGCACGGAAGCGCCGACGTCGCCGGCCAGCTTCCGCAGGTCGTCGTCGTCGAGGTCGTGCACCGTCAGGCGCAGGTGGTCGGATGCCTCGCCGCCGAGCGCGAATTCGTCGCCGGGCCTGGCGAGCCAACCGCGGCGCATGAGCTGCTCCGAGACGGCGCGTGCGGGGGCGCCGAGGGGAACCCAGACGTTCAGGCCGTCGCCGGGCCGCGTCGGAACGCCCTCGGCGGTGAGCAGTTCGGCGAAGGCTGCGTTGCGAGCGGCGTAGTGTTCGCCGGCCGCACTGATGGCGGCTGCGACCTCGGGGTCGGTCGCGAGCGTGCGCACGAGTCGCTGCAGCAGGTGGCTCACCCACGTGGTGCCCGGCGTCAGTCGCGTCGCGAGCCGGTCGGCGGTCTCGGGGTCGGAGGCCGTGACGGCAAGGCACATGTCTGGGCCGAGGAACTTGGAGACCGAGCGCACGAGCGCCCAGCGTCGATGCCCGGCGCCGATGAGCGAGTGGTGCGGCAGTTGCGAGAGCAGCGAGTAGTGGTCGTCTTCGATGACGAGCACGTAGGGGTGTTCGCCGAGCACCGCGCGAAGCTCGGCGGCACGCCGCTCGGAGAGGCTCGCGCCGGTGGGATTCTGTGCGCGCGGGGTGCAGATGACGGCCCGAACACCCTGTTCGAGTGCGGCCCGCAGGCCCTCGACGGTCATGCCCTCGTCATCGATCGGCACCGGCACCGGGCGGTAGCCGCCGACCTGCACCGTGTGGATGCTCGTGAGGAAGCACGGGTCTTCGAGCGCGACCGCGTCGTCGCGCGTGAGCGCTTGGGCCAGCAGCCGTTCGACGGCGTCGGCCGCGCCACTCGTGACGGTGATCCGCATCGGAATCTCGGCGGGGAGGTCGGTGCCCATCCAGGTGCGGGCCCACTCTCCCAAGACGGGATCGATGACGGGTTCGCCGTACAGCACGGGGCGTCGGGCGATGCTCGCCAATGCTGTCGACGGGTCGGGGATGCGTGCCGGATCGGGATTGCCGGTGCCGATGTCGCGGAGGGCCGTGTCGGCGAACCCCTCCTGGGCGACGGCCGAGCCGCCCGCGACGCGTGTGCCGCCGCGACCCAGGGTGATGACGACGCCGGCGTTCGTCAGCTGCCGGTAGGCGGAGACGGCGGTGTTGCGGTTGACGCCGAGATGCTCCGCGAGCGCACGCACCGGCGGGAGCGCATCGCCCGGCCGGAGCGCGCCGCGCTCGATGAGCGTGCGCAGGCTGTCGGCGATCTCGGCCGCGGAGCGACCCTCGATGTCGTTGATGACGAACCGTCCTTCCTCGTGTCTGCGACCATGCTATCTTTTGGCCTAGGACAATAGTTCTGTTGGTCTGTACTGATGCGCGACGATGTGCGCGCTCGTCCGGAAGGATTCCCTGTGACCGTCTCCGAAACGGGTTCGAACCGCGTGAAGCGCGGCCTCGCCGAGATGCTGAAGGGCGGCGTCATCATGGACGTCGTCACGCCCGAGCAGGCGCGTATCGCCGAAGATGCCGGCGCCGTCGCCGTCATGGCGCTCGAGCGAGTGCCCGCCGACATCCGTTCGCAGGGCGGCGTCGCCCGCATGAGCGACCCCGACCTCATCGACGCGATCATCGCCGAGGTGTCGATCCCCGTCATGGCGAAGGCTCGCATCGGCCACTTCGTCGAGGCGCAGGTGCTGCAAGCGCTCGACGTCGACTACATCGACGAGTCGGAAGTGCTCTCGCCCGCTGACTACGTGAACCACATCGACAAGTGGTCGTTCAACACCCCGTTCGTCTGCGGCGCCACGAACCTCGGTGAGGCGCTTCGCCGCATCAACGAGGGCGCCGCGATGATCCGATCGAAGGGCGAGGCCGGCACGGGCGACGTCTCGGAGGCGACCAAGCACATCCGCAAGATCTCCTCCGAGATCAACCAGCTGAAGTCGATGACGCGCGACGAGCTGTACGTGGCCGCCAAGGAGCTGCAGGCGCCGTACGAGCTCGTGCTCGAGGTCGCCGAGACCGGCAAGCTCCCCGTCGTGCTCTTCGTCGCCGGCGGCGTGGCCACTCCGGCGGATGCCGCGATGATGATGCAGCTCGGCGCCGACGGCGTGTTCGTGGGCTCGGGCATCTTCAAGTCGGGCAACCCCGAGGCTCGTGCCGCTGCGGTCGTGAAGGCGACCACGTTCTACGACGACCCGTCGGTCGTCGCACAGGTCTCCCGCGGCCTCGGCGAGGCCATGGTCGGTATCAATGTCGCCGACCTCGCGGCTCCGCATCGTCTCGCCGAGCGCGGCTGGTGACGACGAGTCTCAGAAGCGGATCCATCCGCGCGGCGCCGGCCTCGGCCGGCCCCCGCGTCGGGGTGCTCGCGCTCCAGGGCGACTTCCGTGAGCACGCGCACGTGCTCGCGTCGCTCGGTGCCGAGGTGTCGCTCGTCCGTCGCCCCGAAGACCTCGACGGGGTCGACGGTCTCGTGATCCCCGGGGGCGAGTCGACCGTCATGGACAAGCTGACGCGCATCTTCGGGCTGCAGGCACCGCTGCGCGCCGCGATCGCCGCGGGGCTGCCCGTCTACGGCACCTGCGCCGGGCTGATCCTGCTCGCCGACGCAGTGCTCGACGCGATCGACGGCCAGGAGTCGCTCGGAGGCCTCGACGTCGTCGTGCGCCGCAACGCCTTCGGCTCGCAGAACCAGTCCTTCGAGACCGACCTCGACGTTCCGGCGCTCGGCGACGCTCCTGTGCACGCGGTCTTCATCCGCGGACCGGTCGTCGAATCGGTCGGCGATTCCGCGACGCCGCTCGCGTCGCTCGCCGACGGGCGTGTGGTGGCCGTCGAGCAGGGGAACCTCCTCGGCACGAGCTTCCACCCCGAGATCACGGGGGAGTACCGCTTCCACGAGTACTTCCTCGCCAAGGTTCGCGCGGCCTGACCCTGCGCCGTCGAGCGCGGTCCCCGATAGCGGATGCACCGGTCGGCGAGTATATTTGCACCGTTCGTTTGTCCATTCGATGCGTCGACGAGAGTGACCCCTACGCACGCCACACGGCGCGGAACAGGGGTTCGACATGGTCACGAAACTCCCGAGCAGCTCCGATCCGTTGCCGAGCGGGCAGCAGCCGGGTTGCGACACGAGTGACCTGATCCAGGTGCATCGGATCTTCCGGTGGCTCTACGGCGAACTCCCCGGCCTCATCCGAGGCGTCGGCGACGGCGATGTCGCTCGGGTCTCCGTCGTCGCCGACTATGCGCACATGGATTTCTTCGCGCTGCACCTGCACCACGAGACCGAGGACCTGGTGCTCTGGGACCGTCTCGCGGAACGTTCGCCCGGCTGCGCGGCGCACGTCGACCAGATGAAGGCACAGCACGCGCAGGTGGCGGCGGAGCTCGCGACGGTCGAGCCTCTGCTCATCACATGGCGCGAAGAAGCGGATGCCGCGAGCCGAGACCGCCTGGCGGCGGGTGTCGAGCATCTTCGGGGCACCCTGCTCGGTCACCTCGCACCGGAGGAGGAGCACATCGTGCCCGTTGCGGCATCGGTGCTGACGCAGGACGAGTGGGACGAGATGGGCGAGCACGCCCTCGCGGGCCTCCAGGCGGCCAGGAAGGATCTGCCGAGGGACATCATGGCGCTCCAGTTCGGCTTCATGCTCGCCACCATCGAGCCCGATGAGCGCTCAGCATGGATGAAGGAGAACGTTCCGGCACCGGTGCGAGTGCTCTACACGCTGCTCCTGAAGCGGAAGTACGAGCACGCGATGGTCGAACTCTACGACGGGCAGCCCGTTCCGCCCATACCGTGACGGTGGGCCGCCCTACACTCGGGGCATGACGGCTTACATCGCCCTGCTCCGTGGAGTCAACGTGGGCGGCATCACGGTGAGGTCCGCCGAGCTGCAGACGCTCTTCGAAGATCTCGGCTTCGACGAGGTGCGCACCGTGCTCGCGAGCGGCAACGTCGTCTTCGGAAGTGAGGCGCACGAGACATCCGCAGCCCTGAAGGCTCGCATCGAGCAGGGGCTCCGTGACCGGTTCAGGTACGACGCGTGGATCGTGCTCGTGACCCGCGACGAGCTCGAGCGCGCCGTCGACGGCTTCCCGTTCGATGCCGACGACGCGACGCGGCAGCCATGGGTGATCTTCGCGTCCGAGTCCTCGGTCGTCGACGAGCTCGCCGCGTTCGACGCCGACCCCGATGTCGATCCGATCGCACGGGGCGACGGCGTCATCTACTGGAACCCCGTGAAGGGCACCACGCTCGGCACCCCGTTCGCGAAGCTGCTGGCGAGGGCGCGGTTCAAGCCGACGACCACGAATCGCAATCTCAGGACCCTCCGGAAGATGCTCGGCTGAGCGATCGCCGCGCGCTCGCTGTCTTAGAATGGCTGCGCACGGCTCGCAGTCGTGCCGAGGATTCGATTCAGGAGACGTATGTCCGGGCATTCCAAGTGGGCGACGACCAAGCACAAGAAGGCGATCATCGATTCGCGCCGTGCGAAGTCGTTCGCCAAGCTCATCAAGAACATCGAGGTCGCCGCGAAGATGGGCGGCGCCGACCTCTCCGGCAACCCGACCCTCGTCGATGCCGTGCAGAAGGCGAAGAAGACCTCCGTTCCGAACGACAACATCGATCGCGCCATCAAGCGCGGTGCCGGCCTGACCGGTGAGTCGATCGAGTACACCACGATCATGTACGAGGGCTACGGTCCCAACGGCGTGGCACTCCTCATCGAGTGCCTCACCGACAACAAGAACCGTGCGGCCGCCGAGGTGCGCACCCTCATGTCCCGCAACGGCGGCACCATGGCCGACCCGGGCTCCGTCGCCTACAACTTCGCGCGCAAGGGCGTCATCGTCGTGCCCGCCGAGGGCACCACCGAAGACGACGTGCTCGCCGCGGTGCTCGAAGCCGGCGCCGAAGAGGTCACCGACGAGGGCGACACCTTCGAGGTCGTCACCGAGGCGTCCGACATGGTCGCGGCCCGCTCCGCCCTGCAGGAGGCGGGGATCGACTACGACTCGGCGGATGCCGCGTTCGTGCCGTCGCTCAAGGTCGAGATCGACGCCGACACCGCCCGCAAGGTGTTCCGCCTCATCGACGCGCTCGAAGACAGCGACGACGTGCAGAACATCTACAGCAACTTCGACCTCACCGCCGAGGTGCAGGCCGAACTCGAAGCGGAGTAGCCGATCGCCGTGCGCGTGCTCGGCATCGACCCGGGCCTCACGCGCTGCGGCGTGGGTGTCGTCGATGTCGAGCCGAACCGCACGGCGCGCCTCGTCGACGTCGTCGTGCTGCGGTCGCCCGCCGAACTCGACACGCCGCGCCGCCTGGCCCGAATCGCCGCAGGGATCGAGGCGATCATCGAGGAGCACCGGCCGCAGGCCGTGGCGCTCGAGCGGGTGTTCGCGCGCAGCGATGTCTCGACGATCATGGGTACCGCGCAGATCTCCGGTGTGGCGATGCTGATCGCCGCACGCCGTGAGCTGCCCGTCGCCCTCCACACGCCGAGTGAGGTGAAGGCCGCGATCACCGGGTACGGCCGCGCCGACAAGAAGCAGGTGGGTGCGATGGTGGCGCGCATCCTCGGTCTCGAGGCGGTGCCGAAGCCGGCGGATGCCGCGGACGCGCTCGCGCTCGCGATCTGTCATGCCTGGCGCACCGGGGGAGTCGCAGGTGCCGCCGTTCGCGGCAGCGGCGACGCGTCGGGCGGCGAGCCGGGCCTCACGCCGGCACAGCGGGCGTGGCTCGCCGCCGAACGCTCCGCGGCCGTGTCGGGGGCGGCCCGTAGGCTGAAGGAGTGATCTCCTCTCTTCGTGGCCGCGTGCTCGCCGCCGCCGGCGGCTCGGTCGTGATCGAGGTCGGCGGCGTCGGCTTCCACGTCAACACGACACCCGCGTTCGCTCTCTCCGCGCGTGAGGGCCATGACGCGTCGGTGCACACCACGCTCGTCGTTCGCGAAGACTCGCTGACGCTCTTCGGCTTCGCCACACGCGACGAACTCGACGTCTTCGACCTGCTCATCGGCGTCACCGGCGTCGGGCCGAAGTCCGCGCTCGGCGTGCTGTCGGTGCTTTCTCCCGAGCAAGTCGCCGAGGCGGTGCAGCACGAAGACGACACCGTGTTCCGCAAGGTGAGCGGCATCGGCCCGAAGACGGCAAAGCTCATCACGCTCTCCCTCGCAGGCAAGCTCGTCGCGCCGGCGGCCGCATCGCACCAGACGACGGTTGTCACCGGCGCCGCAGCCGACAGCGTGCTCGCGGCGCTCACCGGCCTCGGTTGGTCGGAGCGGGTCGCCGCCGACGCCGTCGACGAGACGGTCGCCGCCGCATCCGAGATCGAGGCGGCCTCGGTGCCGACCCTGCTTCGGCTGACCCTCGCCCGGCTCGGTCCGGCCCAGAAGGCCGGTGGCGCCCGATGAACTCCAACGAGATGAGTGCCGGCGACGTCGACCTGACCGATCCCGTGCTCGCATCAGAGGCCGAACTCGCGTTCGAGGGCGCGCTGCGGCCGAAGAGCCTCGGTGAATTCGTCGGCCAGACGCGAGTGCGCGGCCAGCTGCAACTGCTGCTCACCGCCGCGACGCTGCAGCAGCGCACACCCGACCACATCCTGCTCGCAGGGCCCCCCGGGCTCGGCAAGACGACCCTCGCGATGATCGTCGCGCACGAGGGTGGCAGGCCGCTTCGCATGTCGAGCGGTCCGGCGATCCAGCACGCCGGCGATCTCGCGGCCATCCTGAGCTCGCTCGTGCCCGGTGAAGTGCTGTTCATCGACGAGATCCATCGGATGGCCCGCTCGGCCGAAGAGATGCTCTACCTCGCCATGGAGGACTACCGCATCGACATCATGGTCGGCAAGGGGGCCGGTGCGACATCCGTGCCGCTCGACCTGTCCCCGTTCACGCTCGTCGGTGCCACTACTCGGGCCGGGCTCCTGCCGAACCCGCTCCGCGACCGGTTCGGCTTCACGGCGCACCTCGAGTTCTACGATGAGGCAGAGCTCGAGCAGGTGCTCGCGCGGGCCGCGACGATGCTCGGGCTCGACGTCGATCACGAGGCGCTGGCCGAGATCGCCGGTCGATGCCGTGGCACGCCCCGCATCGCCAACCGACTCCTGCGGCGCGTGCGCGACTATGCGCTCGTGCACGGCGAGCGTGCAGACCTCGGGGCGGTGCGTGCCGCCCTCGAGCTCTATGACGTCGACCCGCTCGGACTCGACCGTCTCGATCGCGCAGTCATGGAGATGATCCTCACGAGATTCGGCGGAGGGCCCGTCGGACTCAACACCCTCGCAGTCTCGGTCGGTGAGGAGGCAGAGACGATCGAGGCCGTGGTGGAGCCGTTCCTCGTGCGAATCGGGCTCATCACCCGCACTCCGCGGGGCCGTGTCGCGACTCCAGCCGCCTGGCGGCACTTCGATCTCGCCGGCGACGCACCGGGTTCGCCAACGGCGCTCCCGATCGATGACCTATAATCCTTGAAGCTGACCCCACAGCACCGATGACTTCGTGCGCGCGCCGCACACCGGAAGGTACCTCCCCCTTATGACGTTCGATCCGTTCACTATCATCATGCTCGCCGTCCTGGCGGTGCTCATCTTCTTCATGTTCCGCAACTCGCGCAAGCGCAAGGCTGACGCTGAGCAGCTGCAGGCGAAGGTGCAGCCGGGCGCGAAGGTGATGACCAACTTCGGTCTGTTCGGCACCATCCTCTCGATCGACGAAGACGAGAACCAGGTTCTCCTCGAGACCTCGCCCGGCACCGTCCTCACGGTGCACCGTCAGACGGTGGCTCGCGTCATCGAGCCCAAGGCCGACGTCGAAGAGGCCGCGTCGATCGACGGTGAGCCCGAGTTCGGCGAGCGTCTCGACACCCCGTCCGACGTGACGCCGGGCGACGCGACCGACGAGAAGCCCGACACCAAGAAGTCGGACGACTAAGACTCATCCCGAGGCTGGGCCCGTGCGTTGGCGCGCGGACTCACTGCAGAGAAAGCGGTACACGTGGCTGCACCATCCAAGCGGTCATCTCGGCCGACCCCCGTGCGCAAGGCATGGAGATCCCTCACCTGGCTGGGCGTCATCATCGCGCTCCTGTTCGGCATCAATGCCGCCGGCGTGATCTGGGGCGGGGGGTCGTGGGCTCCGAAGCTGGCCCTCGACCTCGAGGGTGGCACGCAGATCATCCTCGCGCCGAAGGTCGAGACGGGTGCCGACGTCTCGCAGGAGCAACTCGATCAGGCGGTCTCGATCATCCGCCAGCGCGTCGACGCCTCGGGCGTTGCCGAAGCCGAGATCAACACCGAGGGTGACAACGTCGTCGTTCGCATCCCCGGTGAACTCGATGACCAGACACGTGCGCGCATCGAGCAGTCGGCGAAGCTCGAGCTCCGCGCGGTGCTGCTCGCCGATGCGGCGGCCAACACGACGGCCGATCCCAGCGCGAGCGCTGAGCCGACCGAGCCGCCGGCCGAAGAGCCCGAGTCGACCCCGACGGCGGAGCCGACGGACGGCAGCGACCCGGCGTGGATCACGCCGGAGTTGCAGCAGGAGTTCGACAGCTTCGACTGCTCGACGCTCGACGACGTCGAGACGAACGTCGCGCCCGCCGACGAGCCGCTCGTCACGTGCGACATTCCCCGTACCGCGAAGTACCTGCTCGGCCCGGTGGAAGCGAGCGGCGAGAACATCGTCGACGCGACCAACGGCATGGTGCAGACCCAGACCGGTGCCTCGACCGGTCAGTGGGCCGTCAACATCGTCTTCGACGCCGAGGGCACCGAAGACTTCGCCGCGGTCAGCACCCGTCTCTTCGGACTGCAGGGCCAGACACCGCGCGACCAGTTCGCGTTCGTGCTCGACGGTGCGGTGCTCACCGCCCCGTCGATGAACGGCGCCATCACCGACGGCAAGCCGCAGATCACCGGCAGCTTCGACCAGGAGTCGTCGAAGGCCCTTGCCGATCAGCTGAAGTTCGGTGCGCTGCCGATCAGCTTCACCGTGCAGTCATCCGACACGATCTCGCCGACGCTCGGCAGCTCGCAGCTGCAGTCGGGCCTCGTCGCCGGTCTCATCGGCTTGATCCTGGTCGTGATCTACACGATCTTCCAGTACCGCGCCCTGGCCTCGGTCACCATCGCCTCGCTCGTGATCGCCGCTATCATCACGTATCTCATGATCACGATCCTGTCGTGGCGCGAGGGCTACCGGCTCTCGCTCGCCGGTATCGCCGGCCTGATCGTCGCGATCGGTTTCACCGCCGACTCCTTCATCATCTACTTCGAACGCGTCCGCGATGAGCTTCGAGACGGTCGTCCACTCGTCGGAGCCGTGGAGACCGGCTGGAAGCGCGCCTTCCGAACCGTGCTCGCATCCAAGGCCACCAACCTGCTCGCAGCGATCGTGCTGTTCATCCTGGCGGTCGGCAGCGTGAAGGGCTTCGCATACACGCTCGGACTGACGACCATCATCGACGTCGTCATCGTGATCCTGTTCACGCACCCGATGCTGCAACTGCTCGCGCAGACCCGCTTCTTCTCGAGCGGCAATCCGTGGTCGGGGCTCGACCCCGACGCACTCGGCGCGGTCTACCGCGGTCGAGCCGAGTTCCGCAAACCGATCGGGCAACCGACGAAGAAGACCGCAGCCAGCGCCAAGGAAGCACAGCGCCGCCAGACGATCGCCGAACGGAAGGCCGCCGCTGCAGTCGGCGCCTCGGATTCGTCCGACGAAGGGAAGGAGTCCTGATGGCGAACCGTCTCACGACCTTCGGCAACGACCTCTACACGGGCAAGCGCTCCTTCAACTTCATCGGGGGGCGCAAGAAGTGGTACACGATCGCCGGACTCCTGCTCCTGCTGTCGGTGGTCGTGCCACTCCTGACCGGCGTCAACTTCAGCATCGAGTTCCGCGGTGGGTCCCAGTTCCAGATCACGGAGGTCGACAACGCCACGCCTGAACCCGCGGTCGAAGCCGTGCATTCCGTCGTGCCGGACGCCGAAGTGCGCGTCGCCATCGTCGGCGGCACCGGCGTGCGCGTGCAGACCGACCAACTGACGCAAGCAGACTCGCAGGAGGTGACCGACGCCCTCGCCGACGCCTATGAGGTGCCTGAGTCCGAGGTCACCTCATCGTTCATCGGTCCCAGCTGGGGTGCGGATGTCACGCGCCAGGCGCTCGTCGGCCTCGTCGCGTTCCTGCTGCTCGCCGGCATCATCATGGCGCTCTACTTCCGAACCTGGAAGATGTCGGCCGCGGCGATCCTCGCCCTCATCGCCGACCTCATCGTCACGACGGGCGTCTACGCGGCAGTCGGCTTCGAGATCAGTCCGGCGGCGACGATCGGTATCCTGACGATCCTCGCCTACTCGCTCTACGACACCGTCGTGGTGTTCGACAAGATCCGCGAGAACACGGCTGAAGACGGCCAGGAGTCGCGTCGCACGTTCGCCGAATCCGTGAACCTCGCGGTCAACCAGACCCTTGTGCGCTCGATCAACACGAGCGTCGTGGCTGCGCTCCCGGTCGCGGCGATCCTCTTCATCGGTGCAGGCGTCCTGGGCGCCGACACGCTGCGCGACATCTCGCTCGCGCTGCTGATCGGCATCCTCGTCGGCACGTGGTCGACGGTGTTCGTCGCCGCTCCGCTGTACTCGCAGCTGCGCGAGGGGGAGCCGGCGATCCGTCGTCACGACCAGAAGGTGCTGAAGGAGCGCGAGCGCGCGGCATCCGCCTCGACCGATGCCGAGGCGCTGCCGACCGCGTGATGTCCGTGGGTGTGCGCCGTGTGGCGCATCGGATCCTCCGGAGCGGCGATAATTGAACTCCGGAGGTGATCGATGACCGATACGGGAGTCAACTCGACGGCATCGCTGCGCCGTCTGGTGCCTCGCATCTTCTCGAAGGCGCAGCCCTCGGGCGCCGTCGACACGCTCATGCGCACGGTGCGGATGCACCACCCGAAGTCCGATCTCTCCCTCGTCGAGCGCGCGTACACGATCGCGGAGCGCGCACACGAGGGGCAGAAGCGCAAGAGCGGTGAGCCCTACATCACCCATCCGATCGCGGTGGCGCAGATTCTCGCCGATCTCGGCATCGGGTCGAAGACGATCGCGGCGGCGCTGCTGCACGACACGGTCGAAGACACCACGTACACGCTCGATCAACTGCGTGCCGACTTCGGTGACGAGATCGCGATGCTCGTCGACGGCGTCACGAAGCTCGACAAGGTCAAGTACGGCGACTCGACGCAGGCGGAGACCGTTCGCAAGATGATCGTCGCGATGTCCAAAGACATTCGCGTGCTGATCATCAAGCTCGCCGACCGCCTGCACAATGCGCGCACGTGGGGATTCGTGCCCGCGGAATCCGCTGCGCGCAAGGCGACCGAGACGCTGGAGATCTATACACCGCTCGCGCACCGCCTCGGTATCCAGACGATCAAGTGGGAGCTCGAAGACCTCTCGTTCGCCGTGCTGTACCCGAAGCTCTACGCCGAGATCGAGAGCCTCGTCAAGCAGCGCACGCCGCAGCGCGAAGAGTTCGTACAGAACGTCATCGACTTCATCACCGACGATCTGAAGGCCGCGAAGATCAGAGGCAAGGTCGTCGGGCGGCCGAAGCAGTACTACTCGATCTACCAGAAGATGATCGTGCGGGGCCGCGACTTCGACGAGATCTACGACCTCGTCGGCATCCGCGTACTCGTGAACTCGGTGCGCGACTGCTACGCGGTGCTCGGAGCGATCCACGCGAGGTGGACCCCGTTGCCGGGCCGGTTCAAGGACTACATCGCGACCCCGAAGTTCAACCTGTACCAGTCGCTGCACACCACGGTCATCGGACCGAAGGGCCGTGCCGTCGAGATCCAGATCCGCACGCACGACATGCACCAGCGGGCCGAGTACGGCGTCGCAGCGCACTGGAAGTACAAGGAGCGCATGGCCGGCGGTCGTGCTGCCGTGAAGTCGAGTCAGGACGAGACCGACATGGCGTGGCTCGCGCACATCTCCGACTGGCAGGCCGAGACGGCCGACCCGGGGGAGTTCCTCGACTCGTTGCGGTTCGAGATCGGTGCCAAGGAGGTCTACGTCTTCACGCCGAAGGGTCGGGTGATCGGTCTGCCTGCGGGCGCCACCCCCGTCGACTTCGCCTACGCCGTGCACACCGAAGTCGGTCACCGCACGATGGGCTCGAAGGTCAACGGGCGCTTGGTGCCGCTCGAGACCGAGCTGTCGAGCGGTGACGTCGTCGAGGTGTTCACCTCGAAGAATCCCGACTCGGGGCCGAGCCAGGACTGGCTCGGGTTCGTCAAGAGCCCGCGGGCACGCAACAAGATCCGACAGTGGTTCACCAAGGAACGACGCGACGAAGCGATCGACCAGGGTCGCGATGCGATCGCCCGCGCGATGCGCAAGCAGAACCTGCCGCTGCAGAAGCTCATGAACCAGGAGTCCTTCGCCGAGGTCGCGGCTCAGTTGCGCTACGACGACGTCTCCTCGCTCTACGCCGCCGTCGGCGAAGGACACCTCTCGACGCAGTCGGTGCTCGAGAAGGTCGTCGCACTCGTGCGCGACATCGACGAGGGTGACGAACCCGAGTTGCCGGTTCCGGTGCGGGCCCGCCCGTTGCAACGGCATTCGGATTCGGGCGTGCTCGTGCGCGGAGCGGACGACATCCTCGTCAAGCTCGCCCGCTGCTGCACCCCGGTGCCGGGTGACGAGATCGTCGGCTTCGTCACTCGCGGAGCGGGCGTCTCGGTGCATCAGGCCAGCTGCCACAACGTGCAGAGCCTCATGCAGGAGCCGGAGCGCATGATCGACGTCGAATGGGCGCCGAGTTCGAAGAGCGTCTTCTTCGTGCAGATCCAGATCGAGGCGCTCGACCGGGCCGGGCTGCTCTCCGACGTGACCCGTGTGCTCTCGGAATACCACGTCAACATCCTCTCGGCGAACGTCTCGACTGGAACCGATCGTCTCGCCATCAGCCGTTTCGTCTTCGAGATGGGCGACACGACGCACCTCGATCGCGTGCTCAACGCCGTGCGTCGCATCGACGCCGTGTACGACGTCTACCGGGTCAGCGACGGCTGAGCGGCGTGTAGCGGCCGACCGGCCGCAACCGCATCCTCGACGCGACGCAGGCGCTCCCGCGCCAGACTGCGGTGAGGCATGCGCACCGCGTCTGACAGGCGGTCTCGCAACTCGGTCGCGAGCCACGGATGCATCGCGCAGAGTGCCGAGACGAGCTGGTCGAGCTCGTCGTCGTCGATCGGCTCCCGGAGCAGGTCGAACCCGGTGCGACCGAGAGATGTGCAGCGTGCCCGCGGGTACTCGACGATGTCTGCTTCGGCGATCGCCACCTCGCGAACGACGAGACGCCGCGCGGCGAACACGGCCACGCGCGCGGATCGGGGCACGCAGAACTGCGCGAGCTTCGGGGGAGCAGACAGCGCCCCGTGCACCCAGGCTGCCGAACGGCGCTCGATCACGAGTGCGCGTGGTGCGCGCAGCGCGACGACGGCCGCACGCAGCGCCGGCAGATCGGGTTCATCGACGGGAACCCAGCCATCTTCGATCGGCATGAGCTCGCCGTCGATGCGTGCGGCGCAGAGTTCAGCGAGCGGAAGGTCGTCGGTGCCGAGCACCGTCGGGAGTCTGGACATGCAGCCATGCTGGGGCATCCGCTCGGTTCCATGGCCCGGCCGACCCGATCTGTGGAGAACGTCGGAGCGATTCGCCGAACGCGGACGAGTCGGAGACGGTTGGCCGAGAACTCAGCCGCCGACGGCCTTCAGCCAGGCACGGCGTGCGTCGAGCGCTTCACGAGCGGATGCCGCGGCCTTCGCATCACCGGCGGCCTCTGCGCCCGCGAGTTCGGCCTCGAGCTTGTCGATCGCATCGTTCAACTGCCCGAGCATGCCCTCCGATCGAGCCTTCTTCTCGGGGTCATCGCGCTGCCAGCGCTCCTCCTCGAGCGACTTGACGTGGCTCTCCACCTTGCGCAGGCGGTCTTCGACGACCCGCACCTGATCGCGAGGGACCTTGCCGATCTCATCCCACTTGCGCTGGATCCGGTTGAGTCCGGCACGGGCCTGCTTGGGGTCCTTCTCGGTGAGCAGCGTCTCGGCCTCGGTGAGCAGCGCCAGCTTCTCATCGAGGTTGGCGCGGTAGGTCTCGTCTTCAGCGGCGTCGATCTCGGCCTTGGCGTTGAAGAGCACGTCGCCGGCGGCCTTGAACTTCGCCCAGAGGGTGTCATCCAGCTTCTTGCCTGCTCGGCCGGCGAGCTTCCACTCGTCGAGCAGGTTGCGATAGTCACCCACGGCGTCTGCGCCACGCGGGGCGAGGGCCTCTGCGCGCTCGATGAGCGCCTGCTTGCGGGCTCTCACATCGCGGTGCGTCGCGTCGAGTTCGGCGAAGAAGGCCTTGCGGTGCGTCTCGATCGTGGAACGAGCTGCGCGGAACCGCTTCCAGAGCTCGTTCGCCTCGCCCTTCGGCAGCCGTGGCCCGTCTTGCTGGTGACGCTGCCACCGGGCGAACAACTCGTCGAGTTCGGCGGTCGCCTGCTTCCACTGCGTCTTCGCGGGGTCGCCCGCCGCGAGTGCTTCAGCGGCCTCGACGATCGCGGTGCGCTCGACGATCGCCGCCGCGACGGCGGCCTTCGACTCGGCCTGCTGCTGCTCGGTCAGCTCCTTCGTCGTGCCCGACAGCGCCTCGAGACGGCCTGCGAGGGATTCGAGGTCTCCGACGGCGTTCGCGGTCGAGACGGACGCCTGGAGGGTGGCGACCGCCTTCGCGACATCCGCAGCCGGGGCGCCGCGCCGCACGCGTTGCTCGAGGAGGCCGACCTGACCGGCGAGATCGGCGTACTTGCGCTCGAAGTAGGCGAGCGCCTCTTCAGCAGAAGCGTCGGGGTATTGGCCGACCTCCCGTTCGCCGTCGCTCGTGCGTACGAAGACGGTGCCCGTCTCGTCGACGCGGCCCCACGGTTGCTGCTCTGAATCGGTCACGGCCTCACCCTGTCGTATGTCGGATGCCGCCCGAGGCGACGTTGACGGCATCAAGCCTATTGCACCGCGGAAGGGCGGCGCGGGCGGTCACCCGATGGTGAACGAGGTGATCGTCGTCGGCACGGCAGGGGCTCCATCGGGCACGCCGTCGCTCGTTCCTGCATCGATGACACCGGCGCGGAGTTCCTCGAGTCCGCTCGTCACGCGGCCGATGACGGTGTACCCGCCGGTGTCGCCCGGAAGGGTCGTGTCCTCGTAGACGATGAAGAACTGGCTGCCGTGGCTGTACTGCGTTTCACCGCGCGCCATCGCGATCGTGCCCGCCGGGTAGAGCCCATCGGCCGGAACGTTCTCGACCGGTCCGTAGCTGTAGCCGGGGCCGCCGGTGCCGTCGCCGCTCGGGTCGCCGCACTGCAGCACCCAGAGGCCTTCCGTCGTCAGACGGTGGCAGCTCGTGCCGGTGTAGAAGCCCGACTGGATGAGGCTGATCTCGCTCGAGACCGCCTGCGGCGCCGCCGCTCCGTCGAGTTCGATGCCGAGGGGGATGTCGTTCAGCGTCAGTGTGCCGCTCCACGTGCGGCCCTCGGCGATGTCGGCAGACGGCACATCGCCCTGGTTCTCGCCTTCGGCGGGGGTGGGGTTCGGCGTCGGTGCCGGCGTCTCGGTCGCCGCGGGCTCGGCGCCCGGCCCGCCGCTGAAGTAGAACATCTGGGCGCCCGTCGCGAGGGCGACGACGACGACGAGTCCGAGCACGGCGATGATGTTGTCGCGGGTACGGCGACGCTGCTTCCGCGCGTGGACTTCCTGGCGTGCCTGGTAGGTGCGAAGGCGCGCTCGTTCCTCACGCGCCGGTCGGTCGTTCGATGCCACGCATGCTCCTTCTCGGGATTCCTGCGTGCCGACTCTACGCAAGGCGGCGGGGCGTGACCAATCGCCGCACCGCTCGAGCGGCGAGATCAGGGTGTCGGATGCCGCGGCTACGCTTGACAGCATGGTGGATTCCGGCCCGGGGCTGCGCTCAGGCGCGACCCCGCTCGCGGTGCGCATGCGCCCGACGAGCCTCGACGAGGTCGCCGGTCAGCGGCATCTTCTGACCCCGGGTTCGCCGCTCGTCGCACTCGCCGGCGATCGCTCGGGCGAGTCGGGCTCGGTCTCCGTCATCCTCTGGGGCCCTCCCGGCACCGGCAAGACGACGCTCGCGCAGGCCATCGCCCGCTCCTCCGGCCGGAAGTTCGTCGAGCTTTCAGCCGTGACCGCCGGGGTTCGCGACGTTCGCCAGGTCATGGAAGAGGCGCGGGCGAGCCGTGACCTCTACGGGCTCTCGACGGTGCTCTTCCTCGACGAGATCCACCGCTTCACGAAAGCACAGCAAGACGCGCTCCTTCCCGGCGTCGAGAACGGCTGGGTGATCCTCGTCGCCGCGACGACCGAGAATCCGTCGTTCTCGGTCATCTCCCCGCTCCTGTCGCGTTCGCTGCTGCTGACGCTCGAACTCCTCACCGATGACGACCTCGGGGTGCTCGTCGACCGTGCAGTCGACGACCCGCGCGGCCTTGCCGGCAGGGTGTCGCTCGACACGGAGGCGCGAGCAGCGATCATCCGGTTGGCGTCGGGCGACGCGCGTCGTGCGCTCACGGCGCTCGAAGCCGCAGCGGTCGCCGCAGCGCAGTCCGTTCCCGACGGCGAGACCGACGGCGAGACCGAAGGCGAGACATCCGCCGCGCCCGTGATCACCACCGACATCGTGGCTCGCGCGGTCGACCGTGCGATGCTGCGCTACGACCGCAACGGCGACGAGCACTACGACGTCATCAGTGCCTTCATCAAGTCGGTGCGGGGCAGCGATGTCGACGCCTCGCTGCACTATCTCGCGCGCATGATCGAAGCCGGCGAAGATGCACGGTTCATCGCGCGCCGCATCATCGTGCTCGCCTCCGAAGACATCGGTCTCGCAGATCCGAGTGCGCTCGGCGTCGCCGTCGCCGCGGCTGACGCCGTGGCGTTCATCGGCATGCCCGAGGGGCGCATCCCGCTCGCACAGGCCGTGGTGCATCTGGCCACGGCCCCGAAATCGAACGCCGCCTACCTCGGCATCGACCGGGCGATCGCCGACGTGCGGGGCGGCAAGGCCGGCCGGGTGCCGAAGCACCTGCGCGACGCGCACTACCCGGGGGCGAAGCGGCTCGGTCACGGCAAGGGCTACCGGTACCCGCACAACGACGAGATCGGCGTCGTCGAACAGCAGTACCTTCCCGACTCGTTGCGCGGCGCTGTCTACTATGAGCCGACCGAGCACGGCAACGAGCGAGAGGTGTCGGCGCGGCTCGCGAAGCTGCGCCGTATCGTGCGCGGCGATCGATGAGCGGCGCACGAGCCCCAGTCGAGCGGTTCCGCACGGCCGTGATATCCTGTTCTTCGGCCTGAAGCCTGATTCTCGAGCGCGGCTGCGAGGGAGTCACCGGCGAACGGGTGCGATCTGTAGCCGATCCACCCTTGGCGAATCCCTCTGACACAGGTTCCCGGCGCACGATCGCGCCGTGAATTCACTTGAGATTCTTCCGAAAGGACATTCGTGTCGAACCAGTCACGCAGTAAGACCCGCCTCTCCCGTGCGCTCGGCGTCGCCCTCACCCCGAAGGCCGCCCGCTACATGGAGAAGCGCCCGTACGCTCCCGGTGAGCACGGCCGCACCAAGCGCAAGCAAGACAGCGACTACGCCGTTCGTCTGCGCGAGAAGCAGCGCCTGCGCGCCCAGTACGGCATCCGCGAGAAGCAGCTGCGCATCGCCTTCAACGAGGCCCGTCGCACCGACGGCCTGACCGGTGAGAACCTGGTCGAGCTGCTCGAGATGCGTCTCGACGCCATCGTGCTCCGCGCTGGCTTCGCCCGGACGATCTCGCAGGCCCGCCAGTTCGTCGTGCACCGCCACATCCTCGTCGACGGCCAGCTCGTCGACCGTCCGTCGTTCCGCGTGAAGCCGGGCCAGCTCGTGCACGTCAAGGCACGCAGCGAGGGCACCGAGCCCTTCCAGGTCGCCGCCGCCGGCGGTCACGTCGACGTGCTGCCCAAGCTTCCCGGCTACCTCGAGGCCGAGCTCGACAAGCTCCAGGTGAAGCTCGTCCGTCGCCCGAAGCGCGCCGAGGTTCCCGTGACCTGCGACGTGCAGCTGGTCGTGGAGTACTACGCCGCTCGCTGACGCAGAGCAGTTCGTGCAGGGGTCGCGGGTTTCCCGCGGCCCCTGTCGCGTACCCGGCGAGCGGCCGCGGTACGGCCACTAGACTGGTGCCCGGCGTGCCGAGCGCAGCGCAAGGCGACATTTCGATCAGGGAGCAGGAGCACCTCGTGAAGAGCATTCTGTGGTTCACCGTCGGCGTCGCGGCCGGATTCGCGGTCGCCCACCAGGTCAACCAGACCAAGCAGGGCCGGGACTTCTTCTCCGCGGTGGACGCGAAGGCACGCGCTTTCGGCCATGCGATCGCCGAGGGCTACCACGCCCGCGACGCCGAGCTCCGTGCCGAACAGGGCGAGGCACCCGCGTCTCTCTGAGGCGCGCCCCGAATGCGACGGCCCGGATTCCCCGGGCACGACCGAGAACGGAACCATGCAGACTGCCGACATCCGCCAGCGTTGGCTGGACTTCTTCGCCGAGCGCGGCCACACCGTCGTCCCGTCGGCCTCACTCGTCTCCGACGACCCCACCCTGCTCTTCACGGTCGCCGGCATGGTGCCGTTCGTGCCGTACCTGACGGGTCTCGTACCCGCGCCGTACCCACGCGCGACGAGCGTGCAGAAGTGCATCCGCACGAACGACATCGAAGAGGTCGGCAAGACGCCGCGACACGGCACCTTCTTCCAGATGAGCGGCAACTTCTCGTTCGGCGACTACTTCAAAGAGGGCGCCATCGAGATGGCGTGGCAGCTGCTCACCACGCCCGAGGCCGACGGCGGTTACGGCTTCGATCCGAAGGACCTCTGGGTGACCGTCTATGAAGACGACGACGAGGCGATCGAGCTCTGGAAGAAGATCGCCGGCCTTCCTGAAGAGCGCATCCAGCGACTCGGCATAGGCCCGAACTACTGGCACACGGGCCAGCCGGGCCCTGCGGGCCCCTGCTCCGAGATCTTCTTCGACCGCGGGCCTGCGTACGGCGCCGACGGCGGCCCGGCGACCGATGACGATCGGTACGTCGAGATCTGGAACCTCGTGTTCATGCAGTACCTCATCGACGACGTGAAGTCGAAAACCGACTTCCGCATCGTGAAAGAGCTGCCGAAGAAGAACATCGACACCGGCATGGGCCTCGAACGCGTGGCCTTCCTCAAGCAGGGTGTCGACAACATGTACGAGATCGACCAGGTGCGCCCGGTGCTCGACCGCGCGGCCGAGATCTCGGGCCGCACCTACGGCGCGAACCACGACGACGACGTGCGCATGCGCGTCATCGCCGACCACGTGCGCTCCGCCCTCATGCTGATGAGCGACGGGGTGAGCCCGTCGAACGAGGGGCGCGGATACATCCTGCGCAGGCTCCTGCGCCGCAGCATCCGCGCCATGCGCCTGCTCGGCGTCGAGGGCCCGACCTTCCGAGAGCTCTTCGCCGCCTCGCGCGACGCGATGAAGGCCGCCTACCCCGAGGTCGCGAACGACTACGCGCACATCGAGAAGCTCGCCCTCGGTGAGGAGGAGACCTTCCTCCGTACGCTGACCGCGGGCACCTCGATTCTCGACCTCGAGGTCTCGAAGACGAAGGAATCGGGGCGCGGCGAACTCGCGGGCGACACCGCGTTCCTGCTGCACGACACCTACGGCTTCCCGATCGAGCTCACGCTCGAGATGGCCGACGAAGCGGGCCTCACCGTCGACCGCACCGCGTTCGACTCACTCATGACCGAGCAGCGTTCGCGCGCGAAGGCCGACGCGAAGTCGAAGAAGCGGGTGCTCGCCGATCTCTCGGTCTACGCGGAGTTCCGTGCCAAGGGCGAGACGATCTTCACCGGCTACACCGAGTTGAGCACCGGGTCGACGGTGCTCGGCCTCCTCGTCGACGGGCGACCCGTGCCGTTCGCGACCGCGGGGCAGACGGCCGAGGTCATCCTCGCTGAGACCTCGCTCTATGCGGAGTCCGGTGGTCAGGCGCCCGACCGGGGTCGCATCGTCGGCGACGGCTTCGAACTCGAGGTGCTCGACGTGCAGAAGCCGATCAAGGGCCTCATCAGCCACACCGTGAAGGTGACGACGGGCGAGGTCGGCGTCGGCGTCCCCGCGACCACGCTCGTCGACGAGCAATACCGGCGCGGTGCCACCCAGGCGCACTCGGGCACCCACCTCGTGCACGCGGCGCTGCGCCAGGTGCTCGGCCCGAACGCCCATCAGTCGGGCTCGTTCAACAAGGCCGGCTACCTGCGCCTCGACTACGGCTGGAACTCGGCGCTCTCGGCCGAGACCCGCAGCGAGATCGAGGAGATCTCGAACCTGGCCATTCGCGACAACCTCGAGGTCGTCACGCGCGAGATGCCGCTCGATGAGGCGAGGTCGCTCGGCGCCATGGCGCTCTTCGGCGAGAAGTACGGCGACGTCGTGCGCGTCGTCGACATCGGCGGGCCCTGGTCACGTGAACTCTGCGCCGGCACGCACGTGTCGACGAGCGCCGAGGTCGGCATGATCAACATCGTGGGGGAGTCGTCCGTCGGTGCGTCGAATCGTCGCGTGGAGTCGCTCGTCGGGCTCGACGCCTTCCGCCGCTTCGCCTCGGAACGTGCGCTCGTCTCCGAGCTGACCACTTCCCTGAAGACCCGGCCCGACCAGCTCGTGAGCCGCGTCGGCGAACTCGTCGCCAGCCTGAAGTCGGCCGAGAAGCGCATCCAGCAGTTCGAGGCCCGCGCGCTGAACGACCGCGTACCGGCCCTCGCTGCGAAGGCAGTGCGCTCGGGCGGCGCACTGCTCGTCGCGGAGTCGGTCGGCTCGCTCGGCACCGGCGACGAGCTGCGCGCGCTCGCGCTCTCCGTGCGATCGCAGCTCGGCGACGCCGCATCCGTCGTTGCGCTGACGGCCGAGGTCGGCGGTAAGCCGGTCGCGATCGTCGCGACCTCACCCGCTGCCCGCGACGCCGGTGCGAACGCGGGCGCGCTCGCGAAGACGATGGCCGGAGTGCTCGGCGGCGGAGGCGGCGGGAAGCCCGACCTCGCGCAGGGCGGCGGCAACGACCTCGCGGCGATGCCGGCCGCACTCGACGCGGTGCGCTCGGCGCTCCGCGAGTAGGCGAGTGCGCACCGGGGCGAGGCTCGGCGTCGACGTCGGGCGCGCCCGCATCGGTGTCGCGCGCTGCGATGCCGGCGGGCTGCTGGCAACCCCGGTGGAGACGGTGGCTCGCGCGACCGACGGCGATGCCGACGTGGCGCGCATTCTCGCGATCGCACGCGAGTACGAGGTGATCGAGATCGTCGTCGGCAACCCGCTCTCGCTCTCGGGCGCGTCGACGGCGTCGACCGACGACGCGATCGTGTTCGCTGAGCGGCTGGCGAGCTCGGGAGTCCCGGTGCGACTCGTCGATGAACGACTCTCGACCGTGAGCGCCCAGCAGGCGCTTCGTGCGACCGGGAAGTCGACGCGCAAGCAACGTCCAATCATTGATCAGGTTGCAGCCGTTATCATTTTGCAACACGCCATCGACGCCGAGCGGGACTTCAACCGCCCTCCCGGCCGCACGATCGAGAACCACGAAGGGCCATCCCCCCTGTGACCCAGCCCCATCCCGACCGAGACGACACCGACCGCTCGACCGCCGATTGGCACGCGATGCTCTCGGGTACGGCTCCGGTGCGAGCACCTCGAGCACCTCGAGCAGCGGATGCCGCGGCACCGTCCCCGACCGCGGAAGCGGGGTCGACCGGTGCCGAGGGGCGCCCCATGACGCGGCGGGAACTGCGGGCGGCCGAAGCTCGTCAGGCGGCCGAGGCCGAAGCCGGAACCCATTTCGCCGAGGCGGGCACGACCGATTCCCGACTGCCGTTCTCCGAGGCGATCGTCGCCGACCCCGCTCAGCCCGACGAGTCCGAGCCTTTGCGGCCCTCGCGCGCCGAGCGCCGGGCCGTGAACGGCGACCCGCACGAACCGGAGAAGCCGAAGCGTCGCGGCGGCTGGGGGTGCCTCGTCGGCCTGCTCATCGTCGCTGCGCTCGGCGCCGGGGCGTTCTTCTTCCTGCAGGGACCGATCAGTGCCGTCATCGAACGATTCACTCCCGCCGCGGACTACGAGGGCACCGGCACCGGCGAGGTGATGTTCATGATCCACGACGGCGAGGACGGCTCGGACATCGCGACCAACCTCGCGGAAGAGGGAGTCACCGCGTCGTACGCCGCCTTCTACAATCTCCTGCTCGAGCAGAGCCCCGAACCCGAATTCCACGCCGGCGCCTACCGGCTGGCAGAGCAGATGAGCTCTCAAGCCGCGCTCGACGCGCTGCTGGATCCGGCGAACAAGCTCGAGAACACCGTGCTCATCACGGAAGGCACCTGGGCGAACGAGGCCCTCGCCGACGCTGCCGCCACGCTCGAGATCCCGCTCGAGGAGTTCCAGGCCGCGGTCGCGGATCCGCAGGCGCTGGGTCTGCCCGCCGAGGCGACGAGCGTCGAAGGGTTCCTGTTCCCGGCGACCTATTCGTTCGAACCCGATACGACGGCCATGGAGGCTGTGCAGGCGATGGTCGCCGAGAGTCTCGCCGCCTTCGACGCCGCCGGCGTGGCGCCAGAGGACCGCTACCGTGTCGCGACGATCGCGTCGCTCATCGAGCGCGAGGGACTTCCGCAGGACTTCACGAAGATCTCCCGGGTCATCCAGAATCGCCTCGCTCAGAGCATGCCGCTGCAGTTCGACTCCACCGTGCACTACGGACTCGGCGACAACTCGGTCGTCACGACGACCGATGCCGAACGGGCCGACGCGAGCAACACCTACAACACGTACGTGCACCCCGGTCTCCCGCCCGGGCCGATCGGCAATCCGGGTGCCGAAGCCATCCAGGCGGCCATCAACCCGGCCGACGGGCCGTGGCTGTACTTCGTGACGGTCGATCCCGATACCGGCGAGACCGTGTTCACCTCGACGCTCGAAGAGCACGAGGCAGCCGCCGAACGGTTCTACCAGTGGCTCGAGGAGCATCCCGAATATGGGCAGTGAGCGGCGCCGGCTCGCCGTGCTCGGCTCGCCGATCGCGCATTCGAAGAGCCCGGCGCTCCACCGCGCCGCGTACGAGCGACTCGGTCTTGCCTGGGACTACTCGGCGGTCGAGATGGACGGGCGTCGTCTCGGCGAGTTCGTCGGTGCGCTCGACGCATCGTGGCGGGGACTCTCGCTCACGATGCCCCTGAAGCAGGACGTGCTGCCGCTGCTCGATGCGCTCGACGAGGTCGCAGCGATCACGGGGGCGGCCAATACCGTGCTCCTCGACGGCGGCGAGCGGCGCGGCTACAACACCGACGTCGGTGGCATCGTGCGAACCCTCCGCGAGGCGGGCATCGGCGAGGCCACGCAGGGCGTGCTGCTCGGCGGCGGCGCCACCGCGGCCTCGGCGCTGGTCGCGATGTCGCAGCTCGGCGCCACGGATGTGCGGGTGCTCGTGCGTCGCCAGGGGGCTGCCGCGCCGCTCGTCGAACTCGGTTCGCGTCTCGGCGTGCAGGTCGGCGAGGGGGGTTTGGCCGAGCTCGCGACGATCGACCGTGCCGGCCTCGTGGTGAGCACCGTGCCCGGTGGAACCGACCTCGGCGTCGCGGCATCCGACGGGCTGATCGCCTCGGCGGCGTTGCTCGACGTCGCCTACGATCCATGGCCGACTCGGCTCGCCGCCGACTGGCTCGCGGGCGGCGGCACCGTCGTTCACGGTCTCGGGATGCTGCTGCACCAGGCTCTGCTGCAGGTGCGGATCTTCGTGAACGGCGACCCGAACGCACCGCTCGCCGACGAGGCAGCGGTGCTCGCCGTCATGAGGAACGCCGTCTCCTGAGCGCAGCGCCACCGTCATACGAGATTCGCGGCGCCGAGCCTGTGGAAGGATGGGGACATGCTCCGTTGGCTCACTGCCGGAGAGTCGCACGGGCCTGAGCTCGTCGCGATCCTCGAGGGTCTTCCCGCCGGTATCCCCGTTTCGCTCGACGATATTCGCGCCGACCTCGCGCGCCGCAAACTCGGCTACGGCCGAGGCGCCCGCATGAAGTTCGAGCAAGACGAATTGGTGATCTCGGGCGGTGTGCGCCATGGCCTGAGCCTCGGCAGCCCCGTCGCGCTCCGCATCGGCAACACCGAGTGGCCGAAATGGCAGGAGGTCATGAGCCCCGAGCCCATCGACCCCGCGAAGCTGGGTCGCGGGCGCGGCGCCGCGCTGACCCGCCCTCGCCCTGGGCACGCCGACCTCGTCGGCATGCAGAAGTACGGCTTCGACGAGGCGCGCCCCGTGCTCGAACGCGCGAGCGCCCGCGAGACCGCCGCGCGTGTCGCACTCGGGGCGGTCGCGCGGTCGTTCCTCGCCGAGCTCGGCATCCGTCTGGTCGCCCACACACTCGCGATCGGCCCGGTGCGCGTGCCCGACGGCCGGCCGCTGCCGAGGCCCGACGATGTCGACCTGCTCGACGCCGATCCGCTGCGCTGCTTCGACGCCGAGACCTCGGCCGCGATGGTCGAGGAGGTCGACCTCGCGCACAAGGAGGGCGACACGCTCGGCGGCGTGGTCGAAGTGCTCGCCTACGGTGTGCCGCCTGGACTCGGCTCGCACGTGCACTGGGACCGGCGTCTCGACGGACAGCTCGCCGCGGCGCTCATGGGCATTCAGGCGATCAAGGGCGTCGAGGTCGGCGACGGCTTCGAGACGACCCGGCGCCGCGGCTCCGCCGCTCACGACGAACTGCATGTCGAGGGCGAGCGAATCGTTCGCGCGAGCGATCGTGCCGGTGGCACCGAGGGCGGCATGTCGACCGGCACGGTGCTGCGCGTGCGCGCCGGCATGAAACCCATCGCGACCGTGCCGCACGCGCTGCCGACGGTCGACATCGCGACGGGCGAGGCCGCCGCGGCGCACCACCAACGCTCCGACGTCGTCGCGGTGCCCGCGGCAGGCGTCGTCGCCGAGGCGATGGTCGCCCTCACGCTCGCGAACGCCGTGCTCGAGAAGTTCGGCGGAGACTCGGTCGACGAGACCCGGCGCAACCTCGAGTCCTACCTCGCGTCGATCCCCGACACGCTCCGCACCGCCGGCGCGGGGGCGGATGTTGCTGCAGACCGTGCCTGACCTCCCTCGCCTCCCGCTGCCGATCGTGCTCGTCGGCCCGATGGGCGCGGGCAAATCACGGGTCGGCGGGCGACTCGCGGCATCCATCGGCGCTCCATTCGTCGACACCGACCTGCGCATCGCCGAACGCTACGGACCGATCGAGGAGATCTTCGACCGCGAGGGCGAGGAGTACTTTCGCATCGTCGAGCGCGAGGTCGTCGCCGAAGCGCTTCGCGAGGAGGCCGTGATCTCGCTCGGCGGAGGCGCAGTGCTGCACGACGACACCCGCGACGACCTGGCCGACCTGCCCGTCGTGTGGCTGAAGGTCTCCTCGACGGCGGTGGCGCCGCGGCTCGCCGGCGGTACACGTCCACTCCTCGCCGACGGCGGCCTCGAACGCTGGGCCGCCCTTCTCGAGGCGCGGCGACCGATCTACCGGGCGGTCGCCGACTTCAGCATCGACACCTCGCGTCGCTCGGTCGCGCGGATCGTCGACGACATCACCGGGCACTTCGGAGGATCACCGTGACGCACGACGAGACCCGCACGAGCATCCGCGTCGGCGGCGAATCGGGCTACGACGTCATCGTGGGACGGGGGCTGCTCGGCGAACTCGGTGCAGCGATCGGCGCCGAGCCGACCAAGGTGCTCATCGTGCACCCGGCGACGCTCGGTGCTCGCGCGGCGGAGCTTCGCGAGGCGCTCTCCGATCGCTACCAGGTGCTGCTCGCCGAGGTGCCCGACGCCGAGGCCGGCAAGCGCGTCGAGGTCGCTGCATTCTGCTGGCAGGTGCTCGGGCAGGCCGACTTCACCCGCACCGACGCCATCGTCGGCTTCGGCGGGGGAGCGATCACCGACCTCGCCGGCTTCGTCGCCGCGACCTGGCTGCGCGGTGTGAAGGTCGTGCAGGTGCCGACGACGGTGCTCGGCATGGTCGACGCGGCCGTCGGCGGCAAGACCGGCATCAACACGAATGAGGGCAAGAACCTCGTCGGCGCCTTCCATGCGCCCGCCGCGGTGATCTGCGACCTCGACACGCTCGACACCCTGCCGAAGAACGAGATCCTCGCGGGCTTCGCCGAGATCGTCAAGGCGGGCTTCATCCGCTACCCCGAGATCCTCGACATCATCGAGGCCGATCCCGAGGCCGCGACCGACCCGTCGACACCCGAGTTCCGCCGCGTCGTCGAACTCGCGATCCAGATGAAGGCCGACGTCGTCTCCGAGGACTTCACCGAGCAGGGACTCCGCGAGATCCTGAACTACGGGCACACGCTCGGCCACGCGGTCGAGCACGCCGAGCGGTACCAGTGGCGGCACGGTGCGGCGGTCGCAGTGGGCATGGCGTTCGCTGCAGAACTCGGCCGCCTCTCCGGCCGCCTCCCCGACGAGGTCGCCGACCGGCACAAGCGCGTGCTCGACCTGCTCAGCCTGCCGACGTCGTACCCCGGCGGGCGCTGGAACACCCTCCTCGCGACCATGCAGCGCGACAAGAAGGCACGGGCCGGCCAGTTGCGCTTCATCGTGCTCGACGACCTCGCGAAGCCGACCGTCATGCTCGCGCCCGACCAGTCGCTGCTGTTCGCCGCGTACCAGGAGATCGCCTCCTGAGCGACCGGGGCGAGGGATACCGCGGCGCTAGGCTTCTGGCATGACGACGATCCTCGTGCTCAACGGCCCGAACCTCGGCCGGCTCGGCACCCGTGAGCCCGAGGTCTACGGCAGCGAGAGCCTCGCCGACATCCGTGATTCGCTCGCCGGCGCCGTACCGGGCGATGTCGAGATCGACCTGCGGCAGAGCGACGACGAGGCCGAGCTCATCGGCTGGATCCACGAGGCCGTCGACCGGAAGCTCCCGGTCGTGCTGAACCCGGCGGCGTTCACCCATTACAGCTACGCGCTGCGCGACGCGGCAGCGCAGCTGAAGCAGGCGGGCGTGCCGCTCGTCGAGGTGCACCTGTCGAACCCGCACTCGCGCGAGACCTTCCGTCACACGAGCGTGATCTCGGGAGTCGCCACCGGCGTCATCGCGGGGTTCGGCAGCGACTCGTATCGCATGGCCGTCGACTGGGTGCTCCGGCACGCGTGAGCCGTGTGCGCATCGCGGGCTCCGCGGCATCCGTTCGCATTGGCGCAGCTCCGACCGAGCGACTAAACTCGACCGACCGAACTTCTGTGGCCGAATCCGGCCGAGCCTCTTCGCAACTGAACGGAACACACACGCATGGCAAGCACCGCTGACATCAAGAACGGCGTCGTCCTCTCCATCGACGGTCAGCTCTGGAGCGTCATCGAGTTCCAGCACGTCAAGCCCGGCAAGGGCGGTGCGTTCGTGCGCACCAAGCTGAAGAACGTCGTGTCGGGCAAGACCGTCGACCGCACCTACAACGCGGGTGCGAAGATCGAGATCGAGAATGTCGACCGTCGCGACTTCACGTACCTCTACAGCGACGGCGACGCGTTCGTGTTCATGGATCAGACCGACTACGACCAGCTCACCGTGCCCGGTACCGTCGTCGGCGACGCCGCGAACTTCATGCTCGAGAACCAGGCGGTGACCGTCGCATTGAACAACGGCAACCCGCTCTACGTCGAGCTGCCCGCCTCCGTCGTGCTCGAGATCACGTACACCGAGCCCGGCCTGCAGGGCGACCGCTCCACCGGCGGCACGAAGCCGGCGACCGTCGAGACGGGCTACGAGATCCAGGTGCCGCTCTTCCTCGAGACCGGCACGAAGGTCAAGGTCGACACCCGCACGGGCGACTACCTCGGCCGCGTGAACGACTAGTGAGCGCGCGCACCAAGGCGCGCAAGCGCGCGCTCGACCTGCTGTACTCGGCGGACATGCGCCAGGTTCCGGTCGAGCAGATGCTCGTCGTCGAGGCGGAGAAGGCGGCGAGCGAGCCCGAGCGCGCCGCGTCGTGGCTCTACGCGCGCGAGATCGTCGACGGTATCGTCGACAACCGTGCCGAGATCGACGAACTCATCGAGACGAACTCGCACGGCTGGACCCTCGAACGCATGCCGGCGGTCGACCGTGCGATCCTGCGCATCGGCGTGTGGGAGATCATCCACAACGAGGCCGTGCCCGACCCAGTCGCGATCTCCGAGGCCGTCGAGGCGGCGACCGTGCTCTCGACCGACGATTCCGCCGGATTCGTGAACGGCCTGCTCGCGGCGATCTCGCACTCGAAGGCGTAGTCGGTCGGCTGCTCAACTGCTCGAATTGCGGGTCAACAACGCCATCGTGTGTTCGACGACCTCGTTGGGACCGTCGTGCGCGGCGAGCGCGGCGGCCAGTCGCCCGGCGTTCGCGCGATACGAATCGTCGGTCTGCAGCTGCCGCCAGGCTCGAAGGATGGCACGCGGACGCGGACGCGGGCGACCCGTTCGCAGGTTGACCCCGGCGCCGGCCCACGCCACGCGCGCGGCGATCTCGGGCTTGTCGACGTCGCCGCCGGCGACGATGAGCGGGATGCCCTGTGCGAGGGCGGCGAGTACACCGCCCCAGCCGCCGTTCGTGATCATGACGTCGAGGCGGGGCAACAGCGAGTCGTACGGGACGAACCCCGCTACGCGGGCGTTGGGCGGCGCGGTGAACGGCAGCTCCGCGACATCCGCTCGCCCGGTCGAAGCGATGAGCAGCACCCGCTGCCGACCGAGGGCGGCGAAAGACGGTTCGATGAGGTCGTGGGGATCGACGTTCAGCGTGCCCTGGGTGACATGCAGGATCGGGTCGACGCAGGTCTCGACGTCGGGCCACCACGACGGGAGAGCCGCGTCATTCGCACGCGGCCGGGTGAGTTCGCCGACGAACACGACCTGCGTCGCGAGATCCGAGCGCGGGTAATACTCGAGTTCGGCGACACCTGAGGCGCAGACGAGGTCGGGCGAGATGAAGGCGTGTTCCAACGCGAGGTCGTCGGGCGGCAGGCCGGCTCGGGTGCGTTCCTCGGCGTAGGCACGCTGGATCCCACGAGACGCAACGCCGGTCAGTCCTCGAAGTGCGCGGTCGCGCAGCCGCCCGATGATCCCCTTGGCCGGCTGGAGCCCCAGTATCGGCGGGGGCAGGTCGCGACTCGGGATGGTCAGCGGCACGATGCTGACCGTCACCCACGGCGTTGCGGTCAGCTCCGAGGCGAGGTGCGCCCCGATGCTCAGGCCGTCGGCGACGATGACGTCCCACGGCTCCTCGGCGTAGGCGTGCGCGAGGTCGGCGGCCTGGTCGGCGCCGGTGCGCACGAAGAGCAGCTCGACGTTCGCGAGCATCTGTCGCGGCCCCTTTCTGCCGCGGAGCGCGGGAAACGTCGCCGGGAGGTCGTGCTCGTCGAAGTCCGGCGCACGCGCCCACGTCACCACACGAGCGCCGAGCATGGTGAAACGGTGGGCGAACGCGCCCCCCGTGTACACGCGGACACCGTGACCCGCGGCGAGAAACGCCTCGGCGACGGCGACCATCGGTGCGACATGCCCGTGGAACGGCATCACGGCGATCATCACCTCGGCCATGGTTCATCCCACCATGAGTCTCAGATCCCGTGCGCCCCTCGAACGGGGGAGTGGCGGGCGGCAGCCCTGACCGGCGCCTCGGTGGTTGCCCCGACCGCGATTCAGTGAGGCTCCGGGCGACCGCAGTGCCCGGTTCGGATGTGATGGTCGAGTCGCCCTGTCCGGCCACCGAATCCCACCCACTGAACACGTAAGGAAACCGATATGTCCACCACAACGATGGGCGGCGGCCGGGTCTCGACCGCCGCGGGCCTCGACGCAGTGCTCGACCAGGCCAACGCGGCGCAGGCCGTCGTGCAGCGATTCCTCGCCCGCACCGGCCAGCCGGCCCTCAGGATCGCGCTCGGGCTCGTGTTCGTCGTGTTCGGCGCACTGAAGTTCCTGCCGGGTGCGAGCCCCGTCGAAGGGCTCGTCGGCCGCACCTGGAGCGCGCTGTCGTTCGGCATGATCGACGGCTCTGCCGCGCTCATCATCACCGCCTGCCTCGAGGTCTTCGTCGGGCTGACGTTCGTCACCGGGGTCTTCGTGCGCATCGGGCTGCTCGCGCTCGCCGCGACATTCGTCGGCATCTTCTCGCCGCTCGTGTTCTTCACCGGCGATCTCTTCACCTCGGCCGGCCCGACGCTCACCGCGCAGTACATCCTCAAGGACGTCGTTCTCGTCGCTGCCGCGATGGTGGTCGGCGCCGTAGCACTGAAGCGGCCCATCGGGCGCCGCTGACGCCGCGCATTCCGCCGCGGGCGGCACCTGACCGATCAGGTGCCGTCCGCGGCGTTCGTCATCGCGTTCGGCCGTGCGGTGTCCTTCGGATCCTCCGCGTCGGCGCGGGGCGCCCATGCGGCAAGCACCGCCGCCTCGATGCCGAGCCCGACGAGACTGCCGTGCGGCCAATACGTCAACAGAACCGTCGCGCCGACCACGATGAGCAGCGTCGCTGCGAGCAGGAGACGCTCCCAGAGCGGCGCCACATCGCGAGGTGCGACGATCGCGACGGCCATCGCCCAGAGGCAGATCGCGAGCAGCGCAATGCCCTCGGCGCCCCACACGCCGTGCAACGGGGCATCCGCCGGGTGATTGAGATACGAGGCCAGCGTGACCGGGGCGGCTGCGAGGAGCAGCCAACCGAGCACGCGGCCGCTCCAGCCGAGCGCCACGAGGGTCGGTCCGGTTGCGAACCACAGCAGCAGGAATGAAGCGGATGCCGCTGCGCCGAAGACGAGGTAGAAGTCGTACACCCCCATCGATGCGAGCCACATGCGAATGCCGTCGTACACCGGCTGCGAGTCGAGTGTGCCGAGCCACGGCGGAATCCCGTCGACCGACCAGGCCGCCTGCTGCGGCGGCAGCAGGAAGAACGCCCAGACCGAGGCGATGAGCGCCGCGGCGACGGCCCACTGGCGGGACGGATGGTCACGCATGCTCGCACGTTAGCGGGCGGGCGCCCCCGCCGACAGCCCTCGCTCGTGGGACACGGTAGACTCGTTCGCGTTGACAACCTTTAAGGCCGTCCTGTGAGGCGGAGAAGGGAGTCGTTTGATGGCACGTGCCGTGCTCAGTCAAGCTGACATCTCGCGGGCGCTGACCCGCATCTCGCACGAGATCCTCGAGTCCAATCGAGGCAGCTCCGATCTCGTCATCCTCGGCATCCCGACCAGGGGTGTGATCCTCGCCCGCCGCATCGCCGAGACGATCGCCCGCATCGAGCCCGCAGCCCCGCCGCCGCAAGTCGGAACGCTCGACGTCACGATGTACCGCGACGACCTCACACGAACCCGCACGCGCACGCCGCAGCCGACCGAGTTGCCGGCAGGCGGCATCGACGGCAAGACCGTCGTGCTCGTCGACGACGTGCTGTACTCGGGCCGCACGATCCGAGCGGCGTTCGATGCGCTCAGCGATCTCGGCCGCGCCCGTGCGGTACGGCTCGCGGTGCTCATCGACCGTGGTCACCGCGAGTTCCCCATTCGTGCCGACTTCGTGGGCAAGAATCTGCCGAGTTCGGCCCGAGAGCGCATCAATGTGCGACTGATGGAGATCGACGGCGACGATGCCGTCGCCATCGATGACGCCGCGCCCGAAGCAGGCGAGGCGTGATGCGGCACCTGCTGAGCACCCGAGAGCTGTCGCGCGAGCAGGCGATCCGGCTCCTCGACATCGCCGAGGACATGGCCGCCGTGCAGGAGCGCGAGGTCAAGAAGCTGCCGACACTGCGGGGCAAGACGGTCGTGAACCTCTTCTTCGAGGACTCGACCCGCACCCGCATCTCGTTCGAGGCGGCGGCGAAGCGCCTCTCGGCCGACGTCATCAACTTCAGCGCGAAGGGGTCGAGCGTCTCGAAGGGCGAGAGCCTGAAGGACACGGCGCAGACCCTGCACGCGATGGGCGCCGACGGCGTCGTGATCCGCCACCACGCATCGGGTGCGCCGCACACGCTCGCCACGAGCGGATGGATCGACGCCGGCGTCCTCAACGCCGGCGACGGCACCCACGAGCACCCGACCCAGGCGCTCCTCGACGCCTTCACGATGCGGCGACGCCTGCACGGCACGGTGTCCCGCGGGCGCGGCCTCGACGGCGTGCGCGTCGTCATCGTCGGTGACGTGCTGCACTCCAGGGTCGCACGGTCCAACGTCTGGCTGCTCGCCACGCTCGGTGCCGAGGTCGAACTCGTCGCCCCGCCGACGCTCGTGCCGGTCGACACGAGGTCGTGGCCGGCCCGCGTCGGCTACGACCTCGATGCCGCGCTCCGCGGCACACCCGACGTCGTCATGATGCTGCGCATCCAGGCGGAGCGCATGCAGGCGGCGTTCTTCCCGAACAGCCGCGAATACGCGCTCACCTGGGGCCTCGACGACGCCAGGTTCGACGCGCTGCCCCCCAGTACGATGGTGATGCACCCCGGCCCGATGAACCGCGGGCTTGAGATCGCCGCCCGCGCAGCCGACTCGCAGCAGTCGACCGTGCGCGAGCAGGTCGCGAACGGAGTTTCAGTGAGAATGGCCGCCCTCTACCTGTTGCTGTCCGGCGAACGGGGGACGCCCGATGAATGAGCGCTTCCTGATCACGGGTGCGACCCTCCCCGGTGGGGAGCGAGCCGACGTGCTGCTCGACGGCGGCATCATCGCCGGCGTCGGCAGCATCGCGGATGCCGCGGGCGCGACGGTCGTCGACGCCGACGGGCTCATCGCACTGCCCGGGCTCGTCGACCTGCACACGCATCTCCGCGAGCCCGGCTACGAACAGAGCGAGACCGTGCTGACCGGCACCCAGGCGGCGGCCGCGGGCGGCTTCACCGCGGTCTTCGCCATGGCGAACACCTTCCCCGTCGCCGACACGGCCGGCGTCGTCGAACAGGAGGCGAGTCTCGGCCGCGCCGCCGGGTACGCGACGGTGCAGCCCATCGGTGCCGTCACCGTCGGACTCGAGGGCGAACGTCTCGCCGAACTCGGCGCCATGGCCCGGTCCCGGGCGAACGTGCGGGTGTTCTCCGATGACGGATTCTGCGTCTCCGACCCGTTGCTCATGCGCCGTGCGCTCGAGTACGTGAAGGCGTTCGACGGCGTCATCGCCCAGCACGCGCAGGAACCCCGCCTCACCGAAGGCGCCCAGATGAACGAGGGCGCGCTGTCGGGCGAGCTCGGATTGACGGGGTGGCCGGCCGTCGCCGAGGAGTCGATCATCGCCCGCGACGTGCTGCTCGCCGAGCACGTCGGCTCGCGGTTGCACGTGTGCCACGTCTCCACCGCCGGATCGGTCGAGGTCATCCGCTGGGCCAAGGCCCGCGGCATCGACGTCACCGCAGAGGTCACCCCGCACCACCTCCTGCTCACCGAAGACCTCATCGCCGGCTACGACCCGAGGTTCAAGGTCAACCCGCCGCTGCGCCGTGCCGAAGACGTCGAAGCCCTGCGCGCGGCGCTCGCCGACGGCACGATCGACATCGTCGCCACTGACCACGCCCCGCACCCGGTCGAGGCGAAGGAGAGCGAGTGGCAGGCTGCCGCCAACGGCATGGTCGGCCTCGAATCCGCCCTCGCGGTCGTGCACGCCGCCGTCGTCGAAACGGGACTCATGAACTGGGCGGATGTCGCGCGCGTGATGTCGGCGGCACCGGCACGCATCGGGCGGCTGCACGGTCACGGCGAGTCCATCGCCGTCGGCGCAGCGCCCGAACTGACCCTCTACGACCCCGCGGCGGCATCCGAGTTCGACCTCGACCGGCTCGCCGGCCGCAGCACGAACTCGCCCTACCTCGGCCGCCGCCTGCCCGGTCGAGTGGTCGCGACCTTCCACGCCGGCTATCCGACCTTCATCGACGGCGCAGTGCGACCGCGCGACGAGGTGGCCCGCAACGCGGCATCCGCTCGGGGGGCCGAGCATGGATAAGGTGATCGGCACCATCGTCGCCGTCGCGATCGTCGCGCTCATGGGCTGGCTGATGTACCGCTCATGGAAGGCGCGCACCGTGCGCGACGAGACGCTCGGCTCCTACCCGGTGCCCGCAGAGCACGGCGCCGCGGTGCTCGACGCCGAGGTGCTCTACGTCGCGACCACCCCGATCGGCGAGCCCCTCGAACGTCTCGCGGTGCACGGTCTCGCGTTCCGCGGCTCTGGTCACCTCGAGGTGCTTCGCGAGGGCGTGATCCTCCGCATCGCGGGGGAGTCCATGACCTTCATCCCGGCCGACCGGCTCGTCGGTGCGGGCCACGCGAGCTACGCGATCGATCGCGGCGTCGAGCCCGAGGGCCTCATCGCCCTCTCGTGGATCGCCGAGGACCGGGGAACGGCCGAACGCGGCGAACCCCGAGTCGACAGTTACGTGCGCGCCCGGTACCCGGGCGACCCGGCCAGGATCATCCAGGCCGTGAACGACATCGCCGCAGCGCACGACGCGCCGCGGCAGGAGCAGGAAAGTGAGGCCTCGAATGACTGAGACCCCGACCGGCACCGGCGAAACCGCCGTGCTCGTCCTCGAAGACGGACGCCGCTACGAGGGACGCGCATACGGCTCACGCGGCCGTACCCTCGGCGAGGCCGTCTTCGCCACCGGAATGACCGGCTACCAGGAGACCCTCACCGACCCGTCGTACGCGGGTCAGATCGTCATGATGACCGCGCCGCACATCGGCATCACGGGCATGAACGACGAAGACATGGAATCGGCACGCATCTGGGTTGCCGGATTCATCGTGCGCGACCCCTCGCGAGTCGTCTCGAACTTCCGCTCGCTGCGGAGCCTCGACGACGACCTCGCCTCCGCGGGAGTGGTCGGCATCAGCGGCATCGACACTCGAGCGCTGACGCGCCACCTGCGCTCGGCCGGCGCGATGCGCGCCGGCATCTTCTCAGGCGATGACGCACTGCTCACCGCCGGCGAGCAGCTCGACCTCGTGCAGGGCGGCGCCGGCATGATCGGCGCGAACCTCTCGGCCGACGTCTCGACGGCCGAGCCCTACACCATCGATGCCGAGGGGGAGCGAATCGGCTCCGTCGCGGTGCTCGACCTCGGCGTGAAGACCTCGACCCTCGGCTACCTCGCCGAACGCGGCTTCGACGTGCACGTCGTGCCGCAGACCATCACGGCCGAGGAGGTGCTGGCACTCGAGCCCGATGCGCTGTTCTTCTCGAACGGGCCGGGCGACCCTGCGGCCTCCGATCGCCATGTCGAACTGCTGCGCTCGACGCTCCGCGAAGGGCTGCCGTACTTCGGCATCTGCTTCGGCAACCAGTTGCTCGGCCGCGCGCTCGGCTTCGGCACCTACAAGCTGCCATTCGGCCACCGCGGCATCAACCAGCCGGTGCTCGACAAGGCCACCGGCCGCGTCGAGATCACGGCGCACAACCACGGCTTCGCCGTGGACGCCCCGATCGACCGCGTGAGCGACTCGACCGAGGGCTTCGGCCGCGTCGAGGTCAGCCACTACGGCCTCAACGACGACGTGGTCGAGGGACTCAACTGCCTCGACATCCCCGCGTTCAGCGTGCAGTACCACCCCGAGTCGGCGGCCGGCCCGCACGATGCGAACTACCTCTTCGACCGATTCCGCGACATGGTGATCGCGAACACCGGGGCGAACACCGCGACCGAAGGAAGCAACGAGTAATGCCCAAGCGCGACGACATCAACAGCGTCCTCGTCATCGGATCCGGTCCGATCGTCATCGGACAGGCCGCCGAGTTCGACTACTCGGGAACCCAGGCGTGCCGCGTGCTCCGCGAGGAGGGCGTTCGGGTCATCCTCGTGAACCCGAACCCCGCGACGATCATGACCGACCCCGACTTCGCCGACGCGACGTACATCGAACCGATCACGCCCGAGATCATCGAGTCGATCATCATCACGGAGAAGCCCGACGCGGTGCTCCCGACGCTCGGCGGCCAGACGGCCCTGAACGCGGCGATCGCGCTGGAAGAGGCCGGCATTCTCGCCAAGCACGGCGTCGAGCTCATCGGGGCGAAGGTCGACGCCATCCGCAAGGGCGAAGACCGCCAGCTCTTCAAGGACCTCGTGATCGAGGCCGGCGCGGGCGTCGCCCGTTCGCACGTCGCGAAGACGGTCGAGCAGGCGAAGGAGTTCGCCCTCGACCTCGGCTATCCGCTCGTCGTGCGCCCCTCGTTCACGATGGGAGGCCTCGGATCGGGCTTCGCGTACACCGAGGAAGAGCTCGTGCGCATCGCCACCCAGGGCCTGCACGACTCACCCACGACCGAGGTGCTCCTCGAGGAGTCGATCCTCGGCTGGAAGGAGTACGAGCTCGAGCTCATGCGCGACACCTCCGACAACACGGTGGTCGTGTGTTCGATCGAGAACGTCGACCCGGTCGGCGTGCACACGGGCGACTCGATCACCGTGGCACCGGCCCTCACCCTGACCGACCGCGAGTACCAGAAGCTGCGCGATATCGGCATCGACATCATCCGCGCCGTCGGCGTGGACACCGGCGGCTGCAACATCCAGTTCGCCATCGACCCGGCCGACGGTCGCGTCATCGTCATCGAGATGAACCCGCGCGTCTCCCGTTCGAGCGCGCTCGCATCGAAGGCGACGGGCTTCCCGATCGCGAAGATCGCCGCGAAGCTCGCGATCGGCTATCGCCTCGACGAGATCCCCAACGACATCACCAGGGTCACCCCGGCCTCGTTCGAGCCGACACTCGACTACGTCGTCGTCAAGGTGCCCCGGTTCGCGTTCGAGAAGTTCCCGGCCGCCGATGCCACTCTCACGACGACCATGAAGTCGGTCGGCGAGGCGATGGCGATCGGCCGAAACTACGCGACCGCGCTGCAGAAGGCGCTCCGCTCGCTCGAGAAGCGCGGCTCGTCGTTCCACTGGGGCGAAGAGCAGCGCTCGATCGAAGAACTGCTCGAGGTCGCAACCGTGCCGACCGACGGCCGGATCGTGGTCGTGCAGCAGGCGCTCCGCAAGGGCGCCACGATCGAGCAGTTGTTCGAGGCCACGAAGATCGACCCGTGGTTCCTCGACCAGATCGTGCTCATCAACGAGGTCGCAGCCACCATCGCAGCGGCGGAGAACCTCGACACCGAACTTCTGCTCCTGGCGAAGGATCACGGCTTCTCGGACGCCCAGATCGGCCAGCTCCGCGGCTTCGGCGAGGCCGACGCTCGCGAGGTGCGCCACATCCTCGGAATCCGCCCGGTCTACAAGACGGTCGACACGTGTGCGGGCGAGTTCCCGGCGCTCACGCCCTATCACTACTCGAGCTACGACTCCGAGACCGAGGTGGAGCCGAGCGACCGCAGGAAGGTCGTCATCCTCGGCTCGGGCCCGAACCGCATCGGCCAGGGCGTCGAGTTCGACTACTCGTGCGTGCACGCCTCGTTCGCCCTCTCGGCCGCCGGGTTCGAGACGATCATGATCAACTGCAACCCCGAGACGGTCTCGACCGACTACGACACGAGCGATCGGCTCTACTTCGAGCCGCTCACGCTCGAAGACGTGCTCGAGGTCATCCATGCCGAGTCCCAGTCGGGCGAGCTCGTCGGCGTCGTCGTGCAGCTCGGCGGGCAGACGGCACTCGGCCTCGCGAGGGGTCTCGAAGCCGCCGGGATCCCGATCCTCGGCACGACACCCGACGCGATCGACCTCGCTGAGGAGCGCGGCCTGTTCTCCGGCATCCTCGACACGGCCGGGCTCCTCGCGCCGAGGAACGGCACCGCGACCGACCTCGACGGCGCAGTCCAGGTCGCCGAGGGCATCGGCTTCCCCGTCCTCGTGCGCCCGAGCTACGTGCTCGGCGGTCGCGGAATGGAGATCGTCTACGACTCGCCTTCGCTCGCCGACTACTTCGAGCGCATCGAGGGTCAGGGCATCGTCGGGCCGAGCCATCCGCTGCTCGTCGACCGCTTCCTCGACGACGCGATCGAGATCGACGTCGACGCCCTCTACGACGGGACCGATCTCTACATCGGCGGCGTCATGGAGCACATCGAGGAGGCCGGCATCCATTCCGGCGACTCCAGCTGCACCCTGCCGCCCGTCACGCTCGGCCGTGCAGAGGTCGACCGGGTCCGTGAAGCCACCCGCGCCATCGCGGAGGGCATCGGCGTTCAGGGCCTGCTGAACGTGCAGTTCGCGATCGGCGCCGGTGTGCTCTACGTGCTCGAGGCGAACCCGCGCGCGAGTCGCACCGTGCCGTTCGTCTCCAAGGCGCTCGGTATTCCGCTCGCGAAGGCCGCGTCGCGCATCATGGTCGGTGCCACCGTCGCCGAGCTCATCGACGAGGGCATGCTTCCCGCCTCAGACGGGTCGCGGGTGCCGCTCGACGCTCCGGTCGCCGTGAAGGAGGCCGTGCTGCCCTTCAGCCGCTTCCGCACCCGCGAGGGCATCATCGTCGACTCCGTCCTCGGGCCGGAGATGCGCTCGACGGGCGAGGTCATGGGCATCGACAAGGACTTCCCGACGGCGTTCGCGAAGAGCCAGCTCGCGGCCTATGGCGGCATGCCCACCACCGGCACGGTCTTCGTGTCGGTCTCCGACCGCGACAAGCGCTCGATCATCCTCCCGGTCCTCCGTCTGCAGCAGCTCGGGTACGGCATCGCCGCGACCGAAGGTACGGCCGAAGTGCTGCGCCGCCACGGCATCCGCGCCAAGGAGGTGCTGAAGTTCAGCGAGAAGACGAATGATGACGCGACGTCCGTCGTCGAGCTCATCCACCGCGGCGAGGTCGACGTCGTCGTGAACACGCCGAGCGGTCGTTCGTCTCGCGCCGACGGCTACGAGATCCGTGCGGCCGCGGTCGCCGCCGACATCCCGCTGTTCACGACCATCGCCGAGCTCTCGGCGGCCGTCGCGTCGCTCGACGTGCAGCGCGAGGGCTTCGAGGTCACGAGCCTGCAGGAGTACACGAGCCGCCGGGAGGCGAGCATATGACCGACGCAAGCCTCTTCGGCGACCGGCTCGAGGCCGTCTTCGCCGTCTACGGCAAGCTCTGCGTCGGGATCGACCCGCACCCGCCGCTCCTCGACGCGTGGGGCCTCCCCGACTCGGCCGAGGGCGTGCGCGAGTTCGGGCTTCGAGCGGTCGATGCCGCTGCCGGTCGCGTCGGCATCGTGAAGCCGCAGGTCGCGTTCTTCGAGCGGCACGGCTCTGCGGGCTACGCGGCGCTCGAGCGGGTGCTCGCGGAGGCGCGCGACGGCGGTCTCATGGTGATCGCCGACGCGAAGCGCGGTGACATCGGCACGAGCGTCGAAGCATACGGGCAGGCGTGGCTGACGCCGGGATCACCCCTCGAGTCCGACGCCATGACGCTGAGCGCGTTCCAGGGACTCGGGTCGATCGCCGGCGTGCTCGAGGCCGCTGAGCGGGTCGGCAAGGGCGTGTTCGTGCTCGCAGCGACGTCGAACCCCGAGGCGGCCGCGATCCAGCGTGCCGTGCTGCAACAGTCGAGTCGCGCCGGTGACACCGTCGCGCAGGCGATCACGAGCGGGGTCATCGCGTGGAATCAGGGGCGTACGGATGCCGCGAGCCGGCCCCTCGGCTCGGTCGGAGTCGTGCTCGGAGCAACGACCGACCTGCGGAGCTCGGGCATCGAGCTCGACGTCGACGGACCACGGCCCGGTCTGCCGGTACTCGCACCGGGATTCGGCCATCAGGGCGCAGAGCTCGGCGATCTCCGTGCGATCTACGGATCGCTCGCGGCGGGCGTGATCGTGAGCGAGTCGCGATCGATCCTCGGCGCAGGGCCCGGCGCCCTCGCTGAAGCGATCACGCGCCGCGTCGACGAAGTCGGGGTCGCAGGTGTCTGAGCCGTCGACCTCGTCCGAGGCCACCCGATCGTCGCCGCCCGAGGTCGACCGAGTCGCCGCATCGCGTGCGGCCGTCGCGGCACGACGTGCCCGCGCGACCGTCAAGTCCGCGATCGCCGCCGGCTCCCGCAGCCCGCTCGACGTGCTGCGAGCGGCGTTCGAATCGCCCGATGGCGTCGAGGGGCGGCTTCGCGTCACCGAGTTCATGACGTCGATCCCCGCGATCGGGCAGACGAAGTCGGTGCGCATCATGGGCGAACTCGAGATCTCGCCGTCGAAGCGGCTCGGCGGGCTCGGCCGGCTCCAGCGCCGCCGGCTCCGCGAGTTCCTCGCCGACTGGGTCGCCGCCCACGGCGGTACGGGCGACCGTCTCGTCGTGCTCGCCGGCCCGACCGCGGTGGGCAAGGGCACGGTCGCCGAGTACATCCGTCGGAATCATCCCGAGGTGCGGCTCTCGGTCTCGGCGACGACGCGCACACCCCGCCCGGGCGAGGTCGAGGGGGAGAGCTACTTCTTCGTCGACGACGCCGAGTTCGACCGCATGGTCGAGGCCGGCGAACTCCTGGAATGGGCGACCGTGCACAACGCGTCGCGTTACGGCACTCCTCGCAGGGCGGTCGAAGCAGCGATCGCAGCAGGCAACAGCGTGCTGCTCGAGATCGACATCCAGGGCGCCCGGTCGGTGCGGCGCGCCGCACCCGAGGCGACGCTCGTCTTCCTGCTGCCGCCCAGTTGGGACGAACTCGTGCGCCGACTCGTCGGCCGCGGCACCGAGAGCCCGTCCGAACAGCAGCGCAGGCTCGAGACGGCGAGGGTCGAACTGGCCGCCGTCGAGGAGTTCGACCATCAGGTCGTGAACCACGACGTCGCCGAAGCCGCGCAGGAGGTCGTAGACTTGATGAGATCTCGCAAGGGTCGGCGTTGAGCTGCCCTCGCCACGACTTTCCGCGCACCGCGGTGCGCACCGCACGACCGAAGGAGTCATTCCATGGCTGAGAAGCTGTCCGGCATCATCGACCCGCCCATCGACGACCTGCTCTCGAGGGTCGACTCGAAGTACCAGCTCGTCATCTTCGCGTCCAAGCGCGCGCGCCAGATCAACGACTACTACGCCGACCTGCACGAAGGCAGCCTCTTCGACAACGTCGGACCGCTCGTGGACTCGTCAATCGACGACAAGCCGCTCTCGGTCGCGATGCACGAGATCAACGAAGACAAGCTCCGGCTCCGCCCGATCGCCGAGTGATCCGGAGGGGCCGGATGACTCGGCTCAACATCGTCGTCGGCATCACCGGCGGCATCGCCGCATACAAGGCCGTCGGCGTCGTGCGCGCCCTCGTCCTCGCGGGGCATGACGTGCACGTCGTGCCCACAGAGGGTGCATTGCGGTTCGTCGGCAGGCCGACCCTCGAGGCGATCTCGCGCAATCCGGTGCACACCGAGCTGTACGAGGGCGTCGCAGAGGTGCGGCACGTCGCGATCGGGCAGGCGGCCGACCTGATCGTGATCGCGCCCGCGACCGCGAACTCCATCGCGAAGCTCGCCGCCGGGCTCGCCGACGATCTGCTCGGCAACACCCTGCTCGCGAGCGAGGCACCCGTGGTCATCGCACCGGCGATGCACACCGAGATGTGGCGGCACCCCGCCACTCGGGCGAACGTCGAGACGCTCCGCTCGCGCGGCGTCACGATCGTCGGGCCGGCCGTCGGCCAGCTCACCGGCGCCGACAGCGGCTCCGGCCGCATGGAGGAGCCCGACCTGATCGTGCGTGCCGCGCTCGAACGCGTGCTCGGCGAGGCATCGAAGCACGAGGCATCCGCCGATCGCGGCGACCTCGCAGGACGTCACGTCGTCGTGAGCGCGGGCGGCACTCGCGAGCCGCTCGACCCGGTGCGCTTCCTCGGCAACCGCTCGAGCGGCAAGCAGGGCATCGCGATCGCAGAGGCGGCGCGCGAGCGCGGCGCGCACGTCACGCTCATCGCCGCGAACCTCGAGGTGGCCGAACCCGAGGGCTGCGACATCCGCCGTGTCTCGACCACGCTCGAACTGCAGGCCGCCGTGGCCGAAGCGGCGCAAGGTGCCGACGTCGTCGTGATGGCTGCCGCCGTCGCCGACTATCGTCCGGCGAGCGTGAGCGAGGCGAAGATCAAGAAGGATCGGAGCGACGACGGCCTGACCCTCGAACTCGTGCGCAATCCCGACATCCTCGCGGGTCTCGGCAATGCCCCGCACCCCGGCACGCTCCTCGTCGGCTTCGCGGCCGAGACCGAGGCCGACGACGATCGCCTCTTCGAGCTCGGTCGTGCCAAGCGCGAGGCGAAGGGCGCAGACCTGCTCGTCGTCAACCGCGTGGGCTGGAACGAGGGCTTCGCGAGCGACGAGAACCGCGTCGTCGTGATCGGCGACGGCGGCGCCGTCGTCGCACGAGCAGACGGAACGAAACTGTCGGTGGCGCATGACATCCTCGACGTGGTCGTCGCGCAGGCGACGACCGCGGCGCCTGCCGCGACGACCCCGAAGGAATCCGAAACCGAATGAGCGCCCTCCGCCGCTTCACGTCCGAGTCCGTCACCGAGGGGCACCCCGACAAGCTCTGCGACCAGATCTCCGACTCGATCCTCGACGCGCTGCTTCGCGAAGACCCGAACAGCCGGGTCGCCGTCGAGACGCTCGTGACGACCGGTCTCGTGCACGTCGCGGGCGAGGTCTCGACGAGCGGGTACGTCGAGATTCCGGCAATCGTGCGAGAGCGGGTCACCTCGATCGGCTACGACTCCTCCGACGCCTGGTTCGACGGGCGTTCATGCGGCGTCTCGGTGTCGATCGGCGGCCAGTCGCCCGACATCGCACAGGGGGTCGACCACGCCTTCGAAGCCCGCGAACGAGCGAGCCACGACGCGCTCGACATGCAGGGTGCCGGCGATCAGGGCATCATGTTCGGCTACGCCACCCGCGAGACCCCCGAACTCATGCCCGTGCCGATCTGGATCGCCCACCGGCTCGCCGAGCGACTCGCGGCCGTGCGCAAGAGCGGCGAACTCGACTACCTCCGCCCCGACGGAAAGACCCAGGTCACGATCGGCTACGAGGGCCAGGTGCCGAAGAGCGTCGAGACCGTCGTGCTCTCGACACAGCACACACTCGCGGTGTCGACCGCGCAGCTCCGTGCCGAGGTCGAAGAACTCGTCATCCGGCCAGTGCTCGAAACGGTCGAACTCGCCCGGCACGACCTCGACGTGCTCATCAACCCCACCGGGCGGTTCGAGATCGGCGGCCCGCAGGGCGACGCCGGCCTCACCGGGCGCAAGATCATCATCGACACCTACGGCGGCGCGAGCCGCCACGGCGGCGGCGCCTTCAGCGGAAAGGACCCGTCGAAGGTCGACCGTTCGGCGGCGTACGCGATGCGCTGGGTCGCGAAGAACGCCGTGGCGGCCGGTCTCGCCGATCGGCTCGAGCTGCAGGTGGCCTACGCCATCGGCAAGGCCGCACCCGTCGGGCTCTACGTCGAGACCTTCGGCACGGGCCTCCTTCCCGACGAGCAGATCACCGCGGCGATTCGCAAGGTGTTCGACCTGCGGCCCGCTGCGATCATCCGCGACCTCGACCTGCTGCGCCCGATCTACGCGCAGACCGCGAGCTACGGCCACTTCGGCCGTGAGCTGCCCGACTTCACGTGGGAGCGCCTCGACCGCGTCGACGACCTCCGCTCCGCCGCCGGGCTCTGAAGTGGCCGGCGGCCCCGTCGCCCGCGTGCTCGTCGATTCGCCCCTTCCGCAACTCGACCAGCTCTTCGACTATTCGGTGCCCGAACGACTCCGAGAGGCGGCGGTCGCCGGGGTGCGGGTACGGGTGCCGTTGCGATCCGGCGGTCGCATCGCCAACGGATGGCTCGTCGAGACGGCATCGTCGAGCGAGTACGAGGGGCGACTGAGCGAACTCGAAGACGTCGTCTCCGAGGTGCCGTTGCTCACCCCCGAGGTGTGGGCGCTCGCGCGCGCAGCGGCCGATCGGGCGGCCGGCAACGCCGGCGACATCCTTCGTGTGGCGATTCCGAGCCGTTACGTGCGAGCCGAGAAGGCGTGGCGCGCGGCCGAGCCCGATCCGGGCGAGCTGCCAGAGCCCGCTGCACCGATGCCCGGTTACGAGCGCGGTGCCGTCGAGACGGGCATCGACGCCGGTGAGCGGATGGCGCTGTCCGCCGATCCGCGGCCGGTGCGCCTCTCGTCGGGGCAGTGGGTGGGCGCCTGGGCCGCGACGCTCGCCGCCGCGGCCGCCCACACCCTCGCGGCAGACCGCTCGAGCCTCGTCATCGTGCCCGACTACCGCGACCAGGAGCAGCTCCAGGCGGCCCTCGCCGATCGCATCGACGCGCGACGGGTGCTCCGCACCGATGCCCGGCAGACGGGTGGCGAGCGGTTCCGCGCATTCCTCGACGCGACCGGCGGCGCCGCGCGAGTCGTCATCGGCAATCGATCGACGGTCTACGCACCGGCCGCACGCCTCGGCCTCATCGCGATGTGGGACGACGGCGACGCACTCCAGAACGAGCAGCTCGCCCCTGGAGTGCATCCGCGAGACGCCGCCCTCATCAGGCAGGAGCAGTCGGGCGCGGCTCTCCTCTTCCTCGGCCACACCCGCAGCGTCGAGGTCGAACGCCTCGTCGAGATCGGCTGGGTGCGCGAGGTGCCCGCGGTCAAGCATGTGCGGCCGAGGGTCATCCCGACCGAGCAGCAGATCGCGCCGGAGCCGGGCTCTGCGCGCATCCCGTCGAGCGCCTGGCGCGCCGCGCAGCAGGCGATTCTCGAGGGACCGGTGCTCGTGCAGGTCGCGCGCCCCGGGCATGCGCCGATGCTCACGTGCGACCGATGCCGCGAGCCGGCGCGATGCACGGCTTGCGGCGGCGCGCTGGTCGTGCCCCGGAGCGGCGGCGACCCCCGTTGCGTGCTCTGCGGAACGAGCGCGAGCACCTGGCGGTGCCCGGTGTGCGAGGGCGCGAAGCTGCGCGCCGCGACGGTGGGGGCCAGCCGTACCGCCGAAGAGCTCGGCCGCGCGTTCCCGAAGGCGCGCGTCATCCTCTCCGACGGCGAACGACCGGTTCAGAGTGTCGGCGCCGAGCCAGCACTCGTCGTCGCGACCCGCGGCGCTGAGCCCATCGCCGACGGCGGCTACCGGGCCGTGCTCCTGCTCGACGGCGAACGGATGCTGCTGCGCGAGTCGCTTCGCGTCGCCGAAGACTGCCTTCGCTGGTGGGCCAATGCCGCAGCCCTCGCGGCTCCGGGTTCGCCGGTCTCACTCGTCGGGGTCGCGGGAACGCTTGCGCAAGCGCTCACGTCGTGGCGGCTCCCCGAATGGGCGAGCCGCGAACTCGCGAGTCGCCGGGCGTTGCGGTTCCCGCCGGCGGTGCGCGTGGCGAGCGTGACGGCGGCGCCGGCCCTGGTCGCCCGCGCGCTCGACGCCGCGCGTGATCCGGCGCCGGGCGTCGACTCGCTCGGCCCCGTGCCGGCAGACGAAGGTCTCGAACGCGGCATCGTGCGGTTCGACTACGCGGCCGGCGCCGCGGTCGCGAAGGCGCTCCGTGCCGAGATGATCCGGGTCGCGACCGAACGACGGCGCCCGGTGTCCGGGCAGCCACCGAAGCGTCCATCGGTGCTGCGCGTGCGTTTCGACGACCCCGAGGTCCCGTAGCGACACCGTCGTCGGCGACAATGGAGTGTGCAGAAGCTCCGCATCGTCTTTGCCGGTACCCCCGGCGTCGCCGTCCCGTCGCTCGAACGTCTCGCGGCGAGCGGCCATGACCTCGTCGGCGCCGTCACGCGGCAGCCGGCGCCGCTCGGACGCAAGCGCGTGCTCACGCCGTCGCCCGTCGCGCAAGCGGCGGCGCGTCTCGACGTGCCGGTGATCGAGGCGAACCGGCTCGATGCCGATGTCACGGCGCGGATCGCCGGTCTCGCTCCCGACCTCGGCGTCATCGTCGCCTACGGCGGCCTCGTGCGGGAGCCGCTGCTGTCGACTCCCGTGCACGGCTGGATCAACCTCCATTTCTCGCTGCTCCCGGCCTGGCGCGGGGCCGCACCGGTGCAGCGCTCCCTCATCGCGGGCGATGCCGTCGCCGGGGCATCCGTGTTCCGGCTCGTCGCCGAGCTCGACGCGGGCGATGTCTACGCGGAGCTCCGGCATGAACTGCAGGGAGACGAAACGGCAGGGGAGCTGCTCGACCGGTTGGCGGGCTCGGGCGCCGAACTGCTGTCGGGCGTCGTCGACGCCATCGCCGGCGGCTCGGCGCGAGCCGTGCCGCAACAGGGCGAACCGAGCTTCGCGCCGAAGCTCACGATCGACGACGCACGGCTCGACTGGTCGCGCGGCGCGACCGAGATCCGTGACCGGTTCCGCGGCGTGACGCCGGAACCCGGCGCGTGGACGACGATCGAGGAGCAGCGCGTGAAGGTGCTCGACCTCGTGCCTGCGGGCGATGGGGCCCCGTCGCTCGCACCGGGTGAGCTCGTGGTGTCGGCGCGGCGTGTGCTCGTCGGCACGGGCTCCACGCCGCTCGAACTTCGTCGAGTGCAACCCGCGGGCAGGCCCGCCATGGATGCGGGCGACTGGTGGCGCGGCAGCGGCCGCAGCTCGGCGGCGGCACGATGAGCGGCTCGCGTCGCGGCGGCGGCGGAGGGACGTCACGCACCACGCCGTCACGCTCGGCTCCGCCGCGCATCGCGCCGGCGCGCATCGTCGCCGTTGAGGTGCTCGAGGCGGTGCGGGTCGATGAGGCGTACGCGAACCTCCTGCTGCCTGCGCGCATCCGTCGTGCCGGGCTCGACCGGGCCGACGCGGCGTTCGCGACCGAGCTGGCCTACGGCACGTTGCGGATGCAGGGGTTCTACGACCGGGTCATCGAACTGGCCGCGAACCGCCCGAGATCCGCGATCGACCCGGTCGTGCTCGACGTGCTCCGGCTCGGCGCGCACCAATTGCTCGCCACCAGGGTCGCAACCCACGCGGCGGTCAACGAACAGGTCGAGCTCGCACGACGCGCCGCTCCCAAGGCGGCGGGCTTCGCGAACGCCGTGCTCCGCACGATCTCCCGAACCTCGCCAGAGGAGTGGCGCGAGCGCGTCGCCGAGGGCGCGAGCAACGAAGACGCTCGGCTCGCGGCCGTCACGAGCCACCCCGAGTGGATCGTGCGCGCCCTCCGCACGGCGCTCGCCCACGAGGACCGCGCCGACGAACTCGAGCGATTGCTCGATGCCGACAATGCCGCACCGCGGGTCAACCTCGCCGTGCTGCCGGGCCTCGACGTCGACACCGACGACATCGACGGCCTCGAACCCGATCGGTTCTCACCGATCGGCGCCGTCGCGGCCGACCCGATCACGGCTGCCGAGCGCTCGGGGGGCCTCATCCGCGTGCAGGACGAAGGCTCCCAGCTCGCCGCGCTCGCCCTCAGTCGTGCCGAGCCCGTACGCGCCGGGGAGCGCTGGCTCGATCTGTGCGCCGGCCCCGGCGGCAAGACCGCGGTGCTCGCGGCCGAAGCCCTCGCGGGCGGCGCGGTGCTCGTCGCGAACGAGACGGTGCCGGCGCGGGCCGAGCTCGTGCGCAACGCCGTCGTCGGCGTACCGCTCGAGGTCGAGGTGCACGTCGGCGATGGTCGCGCACTCGATCTCGCGGCGCTCGGAGCGCCGCGAGGCTTCGACCGCATCCTGCTCGACGCCCCGTGCACCGGACTCGGCGCCCTCCGCCGTCGCCCCGAGGCGCGGTGGCGCAAGACCCCGACGGATGTCGCCGAGCTCACGAAGCTCCAGGGTGAGCTGTTCGACGGCGCCTTCGCCGCGCTCGCGCCCGGTGGCATCCTCGCCTACGTCACATGCTCGCCGCACACCGCGGAGACTCACGGCACTCTCGCCGCGGCGCTCCGCCGGGCCGGCACCTCCGCCGAGCAGCTCGACACGCGATCCGTGATCGGGGAGGTGTCGCGGCATCCGCTCGACCTCGCCGGCGATGCCGAGACCGTGCAGCTCTGGCCGCACCGGCACGGCACCGATGCGATGTTCATCGCGCTCGTGCGAAAGCGGGCCTCCCCGCGCGTCGACGGCGACGCCGGCGCGGGCGGCGCGGCTCGATAGGGTGGCTGCATGACGATGCGGATCAACCCGAGCATCCTCGCTGCCGATTTCGCGAACCTCGAGCGCGAGCTCGGGCGTATCGCGAGTGCCGACCTCGTGCACGTCGACGTCATGGACAACCACTTCGTGCCGAACCTGACGTTCGGCCTGCAGATGGTGGGGCGCCTGCAGGAGGTCAGTCCGATTCCGCTCGACGTGCATCTCATGATCGATGAACCCGATCGTTGGGCGCCGGGTTACGCAGAGACGGGCGCGTTCTCGGTGACGTTCCACGCCGAGGCCGCCGCCGACCCGGTGGCGCTCGCTCGCAGGCTCCGTCAGATCGGCGCCCGTGCCGGCATCGCGCTCAAGCCGGGCACCGCCGTCGAACCGTACCTCGAGCTGCTGCCCGAGTTCGACCAGGTGCTCGTCATGACCGTCGAACCCGGCTTCGGCGGCCAGTCGTTCATGCCCGAGACGATGCCGAAGCTCGAGCGTCTGTCACGCGTCGTGCGCGAGACGGGTCTCGACGTCTGGCTCCAGGTCGACGGGGGCATCACGATCGACACCATCGGCATCGCGGCAGAGGCCGGGGCGAACACCTTCGTGGCGGGCTCGGCGGTCTTCGGGGCCGAGGTGCCGGCCGAGCGCATCATGGCGCTCCGCGAGATCGCCGACGCGCACCGGCATGACCGGGCTCCGGGCACCGGTAGGCTTGACGGGTGAAGACCTTCGACGAGCTGTTCGTCGAGCTCGCCGACAAGGCCCGAAACCGCCCCGAGGGTTCCGGCACGGTTCGAGAGCTCGACGCCGGCGTGCACGCCATCGGCAAGAAGATCGTCGAGGAGGCCGCCGAGGTGTGGATGGCCGCCGAGTACCAGAGCGACGACGAGACCGCAGAAGAGATCTCCCAGCTGCTGTACCACCTGCAGGTGCTCATGCTGGCGAAAGGGCTCTCGCCCGCCGACGTGTACCGACATCTCTGAACACGCCCATGGCCGATCAGAACCGTCGACACGAAAGTACCGAAATGCTCCGAATCGCCGTGCCCAACAAGGGCGCGCTTGCTGAAACCGCCGCCCAGATGCTGTGGGAGGCCGGGTACACCGGTCGCCGCGACCCGCGCGACCTGCACACCGCCGACCCCCGCAACGGGGTCGAGTTCTTCTACCTGCGGCCGCGCGACATCGCGACGTACGTCGGGTCGGGCGCGCTCGACGTCGGCATCACGGGTCGCGACCTCCTGCTCGATTCGGGGTCGGATGCCTCGGAGATCGCGCCGCTCGGATTCGGCGGCTCGACCTTCCGCTTCGCGGGGCCGTCGGGCGCCTTCACCGAACTCGCAGACCTCGACGACGTGACGGTGGCCACGAGCTATCCCGGGCTCGTCGGCGGCTTCCTCGCCGGCCACGGCGTGACCGCCAGGCTCGTGAAGCTCGACGGCGCGGTCGAGTCGGCTGTGCGCCTGGGCGTCGCCGACGCGGTCGCCGATGTCGTCTCGACGGGCTCGACGCTTCGCCAGGCGGGGCTCGAGATCTTCGGCCCGGTCATCCTCGAGTCCGAGGCCGTCTTCATCGGCTCGGGCGTCGACAAGCCGGGTGCCGCGACGCTGCTCCGGCGCTTGCAGGGCGTGCTCGTCGCCCGCCGGTACGTGCTGCTCGACTACGACGTTCCCGTCGAACACCTCGAGAGCGCGACTGCGGCCGCTCCCGGCTTCGAGTCGCCGACGGTCTCGCCCCTCCACGATCCCGAGTGGGTCGCCGTGCGGGTCATGATCTCGCGCGCCGACATGAACCAGGTGATGGACCGGCTGTACGAGCTCGGCGCGAGGGCGATCCTCGTCAGCGCCATCCACGCGGCCCGGCTGTGAGTCACGAATGTCCCTCGCCGTCCGCGTGATCCCGTGCCTCGATGTGGCTGCCGGCCGCGTTGTGAAGGGCGTCAACTTCCAGAACCTGCGTGATGCCGGCGACCCGGTCGAGCTCGCTGCCCGCTACGCCGAGCAGGGTGCCGATGAGCTCACCTTCCTCGACGTCACCGCGACCGTAGACGACCGTTCGACCACGTACGACATGGTGCAGCGAGTCGCCGAACAGGTGTTCATCCCGCTCACGGTGGGCGGCGGCATCCGCTCGACCGACGATGTCGCGAGGCTGCAGGGCCACGGTGCCGACAAGATCGGCGTCAACAGTGCGGCGATCGCCCGGCCCGCGCTCATCGGTGAGATCGCCGATCGCTTCGGAGCACAGGTGCTCGTGCTCTCGCTCGACGTCAAGCGCTCCGATCGCACGCCGTCGGGATTCGTCGTGACGACGCACGGAGGGCGTACCGAGACCGACCTCGACGCGCTCGAATGGGCGCGCCTCGGCATCGAGCTCGGTGCCGGCGAACTGCTCGTGAACTCGATCGACGCCGACGGCACGAAGGCGGGCTTCGACCTCGAACTCACCTCGCTCATGCACGAGCTGTCGACCGTCCCCGTGATCGCCTCTGGCGGTGCCGGCGCGGTCGCCGACTTCCCGCCCGCGATCGCGGCGGGCGCCGATGCGGTGCTCGCGGCGTCGGTGTTCCACAACGGCGAGCTGACCATCGACGAGGTCAAGGCGGCGCTGGCGGCAGATGGGAGGATCGTGCGATGACCACCGAATCGACGGTCGGCGCGGCGCTCGACCGTGCGGTCTTCAACGCCGATGGACTGCTGCCCGCGATCATCCAGCAGTGGGACACCGGTGAGATGCTGATGCTCGGCTGGATGGATCGCGAGGCGCTGCGACGCACCCTGACCGACGGGCGCGTCACGTTCTGGTCGCGGTCGAGGCAGGAGTACTGGCGCAAGGGCGACACCTCGGGTCACGCGCAGTACGTGCGCTCGGCGGCACTCGACTGCGACGCCGACACCCTGCTCGTGCGCGTCGAGCAGATCGGCGCCGCCTGCCACACCGGCACCCGTACCTGTTTCGACGGCGACCCGATCGCCGTGACCCCCGGATTCCCGCCCGCCGACTGACTTGAGGAGCACACGTTGGCCGACGCCACGACCACCTTCGAGGAGTTCACCGCCCTGCTCTCGGGGCGAAGCGTCGTGCCCGTCGTGCGCGAGCTCTTCGCCGACGGTGAGACTCCCGTTGGCATCTACCGGAAGCTCGCCGCCGGACGACCCGGCACATTCCTGCTGGAGTCGGCCGAGCAGGGCGGCATCTGGTCGCGGTACTCGTTCGTCGGCGTCTCCTCGTACGGCGTGATCACCGAGTCCGACGAGCGCGTCGCGTGGCAGGACTACGGTCTGAGCGCCGAACGGGCGCTCGGCGACGCTGCCGAGCTCGCGCCGCTCGCCGCGCTCGCCGCGCTGTTCGAGCGCTGGCGCACCGAAGACGTGCCCGGAGCGCCGCCGCTCACCGGCGGCCTCGTCGGGTTCATCGGCTGGGAGGCGATCCGTCAGATCGAGCGTCTTCCGAACCGACCGCCCTCGGAGTTCCCGATGCCCGGTCAGGCGTTCGCCTTCGTCTCCGAGCTCGTCGTGATCGACCACCGCACGGGCACGGTTCAACTCATCTTCTCGGTGCTGAACGATCTCGGCGAGCCGCCCGCCCAGCTCTGGCAGAGCGCGCAGGCTCGCCTCGACCGCATGCAGCTGGGCCTCGCGCAGCCGTCCGAGGCGTGGCTGGCCGAGATCGACCTGTCACGTGCGGCCGACCCCGTGCATCGCACCGACAAGGCCGATTTTCTCGCCGCGGTCGACCGGTCGAAGGAGTACATCCACGAGGGCGACATCTTCCAGGTCGTCATCTCGCAACGGTTCGAGCAGGAGGCGAACGCGCACCCGATCGACGTCTACCGGGTACTGCGCAGCCTCAACCCGAGCCCGTACATGTATCTCCTGCATCTGGAGGACGCGGCGGGGGAGCCGTACTGGATCGTCGGCTCGTCGCCCGAGGCGCTCGTGAAGGTGCAGCACGGCCGGGTGTTCACGCATCCGATCGCCGGCTCGAAGCCGCGCGGCGCCTCGCCCGAGGCCGACGCCGATCTCGAGGCCGAGCTCAGGGCCGACCCGAAGGAGCAGGCCGAGCACTTGATGCTCGTCGACCTCGCGCGCAACGACCTCGCCAAGGTCTGCACCGCCGGCACGGTCGAGGTGACCGAGTTCATGCGGGTGGAGCGCTTCAGCCACATCATGCACCTCGTCTCCTCGGTCGAGGGCGATCTCGTCGGCGGCGCGAACGCGATCGACGTGTTCCGTGCGACGTTCCCCGCAGGCACCCTGTCGGGCGCGCCGAAACCCCGTGCCCTCGAGATCATCGACGAACTCGAACCCGCGCAGCGGGGGCTCTACGGCGGCGTCGTCGGATACTTCGGATTCGGCGGCGACGCCGACCTGGCCATCGCGATCCGAACGGCGACGATCTCGGGCGGCATCGCCCGGGTGCAGGCCGGCGGCGGACTCGTCGCCGACTCCGACCCCGAGTCCGAGTACCAGGAGTCCCGGAACAAGGCCGCGGCCCCGCTCCGTGCGGTCGCCGTCGCGAACGCGATGCGCCGGGTCGAGTCATGACCCCGGCCCGCATGAAGCTGCCTGCGGTCGTCGCAACGGTCGTGGGCGCGGGCCTCGTGCTGCTCTCGTGGAGTCAGACCTGGTTCGACCTCCTCATCGAGTCGAGCACGGTCGGCGGCACGGGCGAGCCGGTCGCCGTGGCCGGCAGCGTCGCCTCTCCGGCTCTGGCGGCGCTCGGCCTCGCCGGCCTCGCGATCGCGCCGGCACTCGCGATCGCCGGCCTCGGAGTCCGTTTCGTGCTCGGCGTGCTCGAGGTGCTCCTCGGCGGTTGCGTGCTGCTCGCGGCGAGCCTGTCGCTCGCGGGCCCGGTCGCCGCAGTGTCGCCTGCCGTGACGGAGGCCACGGGAGTCGCGGGCGCCGAGCCGACCGCCGAGCTCGTGGCATCCGTGACCGCGACGGTCTGGCCGGCGCCGGCGATCGCCGGCGGCGCACTGCTCGTGCTCGCCGGGCTCGCCGTGCTCGTGACGGGCGGGCGCTGGCCGGCCTCGTCGCGGCGATACGCCGATTCCCGGATGGTGTCCGACGGCACCTCGGGCAGCGCTGCGGCGCGCCCGGCCTCTGACCGCGCCATCGACGACTGGGACGGGCTGAGCCGCGGCGACGACCCGACCGACGACGCCGCATCGCCGATCCTCGACGCTGTCGACGACGACGCAGACCCCGCCGACGGCGCCCGCCCGAGCGGCGACGAAGGCACCAGCGGCGCGAACCGCTAGACTGGCCGACGGAAACCCCAGCACGAAGGAGCAGCATGAGCACTGAGATCGCAGATCCCGGTCACGGAAACTCGCCCGCGGCATGGACCGCCGTCACGATCATGCTCATCGCCTTCGTGATCGGCACGATCGCCTTCTTCTTCGCGGCGGAATGGCTCGTCTGGGCCGCGGCAGGCCTCCTCGTCGTCGGCCTCCTCGTCGGTTGGGTGCTCACGCGCGCCGGCTACGGCGTCGGCGGCTCGAAGGTCTCCGAAAAGGCGCACTAGTGCTGGCCGAGCTGACGGCGAATGCTGTCGCCGACGCTCTGGCGCGCCGTGAGCGTGCACCGCTCGCCGAGGTCGAGGCCGCGGCGCTCGCGCGCCCGGCTGCGCTCGACGCGCTCGAGGCACTGGCCCCCGCCGCCCACGTCAAGGTCATCGCAGAGATCAAGCGGTCGAGCCCCTCTCGGGGCGCGCTCGCGTCGATCTCCGACCCGTCTGCACTCGCCCGTCAGTACGAGCTGGGCGGTGCGAGTGCCATCAGCGTGCTCACCGAGGGCCGCAGGTTCGGCGGCTCGCTCGCCGATCTCGAGGCGGTCCGTCAGGCCGTGGCCCTGCCGGTACTCCGCAAAGACTTCATCGCGACGACGTACCAGGTGTACGAGGCACGCGCGGCCGGGGCCGACCTGGTGCTGCTCATCGTCGCCGCGCTCGACGACCCGACCCTCCGCGAGCTCTACGAGCTCACCGTCGAGCTCGGCATGACGCCGCTCATCGAGACGCACTCGGCCGAGGAGCTCGAACGAGCCGCCGCACTCGGCGCACGCCTCATCGGCGTGAACGCGCGCGACCTCTCGACCTTCGAACTCGACCGCGACCTCTTCGGCCGACTCGCGCCGCGGTTCCCCGACGGCGCGATCCGCGTCGCCGAGTCCGCGGTGCTCTCGGCTGCTGATGTCGCGCACTACCGCGCATCGGGTGCCGATGTCGTGCTCGTCGGCGAGGCACTCGTCACCGGCGGCGACCCGATTGCCAACCTCTCAGCTTTCCTGGCGGTGTGACATGGCGCTCAGAGCGCAGACCGGTCCGTACTTCGGCGACTTCGGCGGGCGCTTCGTGCCCGAGTCCCTCATCGCCGCTCTCGACGAGCTCGGCGAGGCCTACGATCTCGCCAAGCTCGATCCGGCGTTCGGCGCCGAACTGGCCGAACTCGGCCGCAGCTACACCGGGCGTCCGTCGATCATCACCGAGGTGCCTCGCTTCGCCGCGCATGCCGGCGGAGCCCGCGTCATCCTGAAGCGCGAAGACCTGAACCACACCGGGTCGCACAAGATCAACAACGTGCTCGGTCAGGCACTGCTCACGAAGCGCATCGGCAAGACACGCGTGATCGCAGAGACCGGCGCCGGCCAGCACGGTGTTGCCACGGCGACGGCCGCTGCGCTCTTCGGCCTCGACTGCGTCATCTACATGGGCGAGGTCGACACCGAGCGGCAAGCCCTCAACGTCGCGCGCATGCGCCTGCTCGGTGCCGAGGTCATCGCGGTCACTGCGGGATCGCGCACCCTGAAAGACGCGATCAACGAGGCGATGCGCGACTGGGTCACGAATGTCGAGAGCACCAACTACATCTTCGGCACGGTCGCGGGGCCGCACCCGTTCCCCGAGATGGTGCGGGACTTCCAGAAGATCATCGGAGAAGAGGCTCGCCGGCAGGTCATCGAGCTCACCGGCGCGCTGCCGACGGCGGTCGCCGCCTGCGTCGGCGGCGGATCGAACGCGATCGGCATCTTCCACGCCTTCCTCGACGACGAGGGCGTAGGGCTCTACGGGTTCGAGGCCGGAGGGGAGGGCGTCGAGACCGAACGGCACGCGGCCACCATCACCAAGGGGCGACCCGGAGTGCTCCACGGCGCGCGCAGCTACCTCCTGCAGGACGATGACGGTCAGACCATCGAGTCCCACTCGATCTCGGCCGGACTCGACTATCCGGGTGTCGGCCCCGAACATTCGTGGCTCTCGGCGATCGGCCGCGCGAACTACCGCCCGGTGAGCGATGACGCCGCGATGCAGGCACTGCGCCTGCTCACCCGCACCGAGGGCATCATCCCCGCGATCGAGTCGGCGCACGCTCTCGCGGGCGCGCTCGAACTCGGCCGTGAACTCGGATCGGAGGCGACGATCCTGGTGAACCTGTCGGGCCGCGGTGACAAGGACATGGACACGGCTGCACGCTACTTCGAGCTCTACGACCAGGAGAACGCCGAATGAACACGGTCGGTCCCGTCATCCGCCGTCGGAACGACGAGGCAGGCGGCGCCCTCATCGGGTACCTGCCTGTCGGCTTCCCCACGTTCGACGAGAGCGTCGAGGCGGCCGTGACCATCGTCGAACGCGGTGTCGACATCATCGAGCTCGGCCTGCCCTACTCCGATCCGGTGATGGACGGCCCCGTCATCCAGGCAGCGACGCAGCAGGCCCTCGCGAACGGCTTCCGCCTCGCCGACGGCTTCGAGGCGGTGCGGCGCATCACCGAGCGAGTGGATGCCCCGGTGCTGATCATGACCTACTGGAACCCCGTCGTGCAGTACGGCATCGATCGCTTCGCCGACGACCTCGCAGCTGCCGGGGGAGCGGGCCTCATCACGCCCGACCTCATTCCCGACGAGGCGGCCGGATGGATCGCGGCATCCGAACGCACCGGTCTCGACCGGGTGTTCCTCGCGGCGCCGACGTCGAGCGACGCGCGCATCCGGCAGGCCGTCGAGGCCAGCCGCGGCTTCGTCTACGCGGTCTCGACCATGGGCATCACCGGCGCCCGCAGCGACGTCGATCGGGCGGCCCGGAGGCTCGTCGAGCGACTGACGCACGCCAACGCTCCGGCGAGCTGCGTCGGCGTCGGCATCTCCACGGCCGCCCAGGTCGCCGAGGTGCTCGAGTACGCCGAGGGCGCGATCGTCGGATCGGCCCTCGTGAACGCCCTCGCCACGGGCGGAGTCGCCGCCGTCGGCGAGCTCGCTGTGGAACTCGCGCGCGGCACACGCTCGGAGTGAAGTACGCTCATTGAGGCCGTCAGCGGCCGACGCAACTGAGGAAAGGCAACAGCCGGCGTGATCGCACCGTTCAGCATCCCGAGCCCAGACCCCGCTTGGCGTACCCTCGAGATCCCACTTCCGTGGGGCGCGCTTGCGATCCAGACGTACGCGCTCTGCATCCTCGTCGGCATCATCCTCGCCGTCATCATCACCTCGCGCCGCCTGACCAAGCGTGGCGCAGAGCCTGGCATCGTGCTCGACATCGCCCTGTGGGCCGTGCCGCTCGGCATCATCGGCGCGCGGTTCTACCACGTCTTCACGCACCCCGACGACTACTTCTTCGAGGGAGCGAACATCTGGAACCCGTTCGAGCCCGGTGCCATCTGGAACATCTGGGAGGGCGGCAACGCGATCTACGGCGCGCTCCTCGGCGGCGCCATCGGTGTGATCATCGGATGCCGTTTCACCGGCATCCGGTTCTGGTCGTTCGCCGACGCGCTCGCCCCCGGCCTCCTCGTCGCCCAGGCGGTCGGGCGACTCGGCAACTGGTTCAACCACGAACTGTTCGGTTCGCCCACCGACCTGCCGTGGGGCCTCGAGATCTCCTCCGACAACCCGGCCTTCCCGGCGGGCCTTGCCGACGGCACGCTCTTCCACCCCACATTCCTCTACGAGCTCATCTGGAACCTCGCGGGCGCCGCAGCCATCATCCTGCTCGAACGCCGGTTCAACCTGCGCTGGGGCAAGGCGTTCGGCGTCTATCTCATCTGGTACGGCGCGGGTCGTGCGTTGTTCGAATCGATCCGCCTCGATCCGAGCGAGATGTTCCTCGGCATCCGGGTGAACGTGTGGGCGTCGTTCGCGGCCGTCGTCGTCGGCATCGTACTGATACTCGTTCAGCGCCGCCGGCACACCGGCGACGAGCGGAGCCCGTACGTCGCGGGCCGTGAATGGGCGGGGCCCGATGCTGAGGTAGACTCCGATGACATCGACTCCGACGCACTCGACGAGGAAGTCGAGAGCGAGAGCTCAACCGGCGAGACGGCGGCCACAAGCCCACACCGATCCACCACCGCGTAGGACGCCCCACCACCCCCTGTTCACCGAAGCGACGCCGCACACCGTGTCGTGACATCCCCTTGATGGGCCGACGACGTCCCTCTCTGCACACTGAGTTTGATGAGGACGGTTCCCGTGTCGCTCACCCCACCCTTCTCGCGGTTCGGCACCGTTCCACCCGCCCAGGGCATGTACGACCCCGCCGCGGAGCGCGACGCGTGCGGTCTCGCGATGGTCGCCACCCTGCGCGGCACGGCCGGACACGACATCATCACCGCGGCGCTCGATGCGTTGCGCAACCTCGAGCATCGCGGAGCGGTCGGCTCCGACGCCGGCACGGGCGACGGCGCCGGCATCGTCACCCAGGTGCCCGACGCGTTCCTGCGGGCCGTCACCGGCTTCGGGTTGCCGGAAGCCGGCGCCTACGCCGTCGGCAACGCGTTCCTCCCCGTCGACCCCACCACGCGCAGCCGCATCAAGCAGGCACTCGTCGGGCTCGCGGCATCCGAGGGCCTTTCCGTCATCGGATGGCGCGAAGTGCCGGTGCGCCCCGAAGAGCTGGGCACGCTCGCACGAGCGGCCATGCCGGTCGTGCAGCAGCTCTTCGTGCAAGCGGTCGCCACCACGTCGACCGGCGCGACGGTGTCGGGCATCGAACTCGACCGACTGACGTTTCGGCTGCGCAAGCGCGCCGAGCGCGAGCTCGAGCTCTACTTCGCCTCGCTCTCGTGCCGCACCGTCGTCTACAAGGGCATGGTCACGACGCTCCAGCTCGAGCCCTTCTACCCCGATCTCTCCGACGAGCGTTTCGCGTCGAAGCTCGCACTCGTGCACTCGCGGTACTCGACGAACACCTTCCCGTCGTGGCCGCTCGCCCAGCCCTTCCGCATGATCGCGCACAACGGCGAGATCAACACGATCCAGGGCAATCGCAACTGGATGCGGGCGCGTCAGTCGCAGCTCGAGTCCGAGGTGCTCGGCGACCTCGCGCCGCTTCGGCCCATCGTCACTCCCGGCGCCAGCGATTCAGCCTCCTTCGACGAGGTCGTCGAGCTGCTCACGCTCGCCGGCCGGAGCCTGCCTCACGCCGTCATGATGATGGTGCCCGAGGCCTGGGAGAACCAGACCGAGATCGCACCCGAGCGCCGCGCCTTCTACGAGTACCACTCGATGCTCATGGAGCCGTGGGACGGCCCCGCCGCGATCGTCTTCACCGACGGCACGCTCGTCGGGGCCACGCTCGACCGCAACGGGCTCCGCCCCGGCCGCTACGTCGTCACCGACGACGGCCTCGTCGTGCTCGCGAGCGAGATCGGCGTGCTCGACATCGAGCAGAGCCGCATCGTGCGCAAGGGCCGGTTGCAGCCGGGCCGCATGTTCCTCGTCGACACCGAGGCCGGACGTCTCATCGAAGACGACGAGATCAAGTCGGAGCTCGCAGCGACCGAGCCGTGGGGCGACTGGCTCGAGCAGGGGCGCATCCAACTCGCCGAACTGCCCGAGCGCGAGCACATCGTGCACCCGCCGGCATCCGTCAACCGTCGACAGCGCACCTTCGGCTACACCGAGGAGGAAGTGAAGATCCTCCTCGCGCCGATGGCTCGAACCGGGCAGGAGCCGCTCGGCGCCATGGGCTCCGATACTCCGATCGCGGTGCTGTCGAAGCGACCGAGACTGCTCTTCGACTACTTCACGCAGCAGTTCGCGCAGGTCACGAACCCTCCGCTCGACTCGATCCGGGAGGCCGTCGTCACCTCGCTCGGCACGTCCCTCGGCCCCGAGCGCAACCTGCTCGATGCCGGGCCCGAGCACGCCCGCCAGGTCTCGCTCACCTTCCCCGTGATCGACAACGACGAACTCGCGAAGATCGTTCACATCGACCCCGAACCCGGCGCTCGCACGACCGTCACCATCCGCGGGCTGTACCGGTTCGATGAGGGGCCGGAGGCCTTGCGCAACCGTCTCGCCGTCATCTGCGGCGAGGTCGATGAGGCGATCGAGGCCGGTGCGGCGTTCATCGTGCTGAGCGATCGCGATTCCAACAAGGACCTCGCACCGATCCCGTCTCTCCTCATGCTCTCTGCGGTGCATCACCACCTCATCCGATCCGAGAACCGCATGAAGGTCGGTCTCATCGTCGAGGCGGGCGACGTGCGCGAGGTGCATCATGTCGCGCTGCTCGTGGGCTACGGGGCATCCGCCGTCAACCCGTACCTCGCGATGGAGACCTGCGAAGACCTCGTGCGCTCCGGCGTGATCACGGGCGTCACCCCGGAAGACGCGGTGCACAACGTCATCAAGGCGCTCGGCAAGGGCGTCCTGAAGATCATGTCGAAGATGGGCATCTCCACGATCGCCTCGTACGCAGGAGCCCAGGCCTTCGAGGCGATCGGCCTCGATCAGGCCCTCATCGACGAGTTCTTCACCGGCACGACGTCGAAGCTCGGCGGCGTCGGCATCGGCGCGATCGCCTCGGAGAACCTCGACCGTCACACGGAGGCGTATCCCGAGGATGCTGCCGTGCGTGCGCACGAGCGTCTCGCCACTGGCGGCGAGTACCAGTGGCGTCGCGACGGCTCGCCGCACCTGTTCAACCCGGAGACGGTGTTCCGTCTCCAGCACTCGACGCGAAACCGCCGCTACGACGTGTTCCGCGAATACACCTCGCTCGTGGACTCGCAGGCCGAAGACCTGATGACGCTGCGCGGCATGTTCGCGCTCCGCACCGGCACCCGGCCTGCGGTGCCGCTCGACGAGGTCGAATCCGTCGAGTCGATCGTCAAGCGCTTCTCGACCGGGGCGATGAGCTACGGCTCGATCTCGAAGGAGGCGCACGAGTCCCTCGCGATCGCCATGAACCGGTTGGGCGCCAAGTCCAACACCGGTGAGGGCGGCGAAGACCTCGACCGCCTGCTCGACCCCGAACGGCGCAGCGCGATCAAGCAGGTCGCCTCGGGCCGCTTCGGCGTCACGAGCATGTACCTCACGCACGCCGACGACATCCAGATCAAGCTCGCACAGGGGGCCAAGCCCGGCGAAGGCGGCCAGCTGCCGCCGACGAAGGTGTACCCGTGGGTCGCGCGCACACGTCACGCGACTGCCGGTGTCGGCCTCATCTCGCCGCCGCCGCACCACGACATCTATTCGATCGAAGACCTGAAGCAACTGATCTTCGACCTGAAGCGCGCGAACCCGAGGGCGCGAGTGCACGTGAAGCTCGTGAGCCAGTCGGGCATCGGCGCCGTTGCGGCAGGCACGGCGAAGGCCCTCGCCGACGTCATCCTCGTCTCCGGGCACGACGGAGGCACCGGCGCGAGCCCGCTCAACTCGTTGAAGCACGCGGGCACGCCGTGGGAGCTCGGCCTCGCCGAGACGCAGCAGACGCTCATGCTGAACGGCATGCGCGACCGGGTCGTCGTGCAGGTCGACGGACAGCTGAAGACCGGACGCGACGTCGTGATCGGCGCGCTGCTCGGAGCCGAGGAGTTCGGGTTCGCCACGGCGCCGCTCGTCGTGCAGGGCTGCGTCATGATGCGGGTCTGCCACCTCGACACGTGTCCGGTGGGCGTCGCAACGCAGAACCCCGAACTGCGGAAGCGATTCACCGGCAAGCCCGAGTTCGTGGTCAATTTCTTCGAGTTCATCGCCCAAGAGGTGCGCGAGTACCTCGCCGAGCTCGGCTATCGCTCGATCGACGAGATCATCGGCCGACGTGAGCTGCTCGACCTCGACCGTGCGATCGACCACTGGAAGGCGTCGGGTCTCGACCTGACGCCCGTGCTCGTCGGGCCGGACTTCTCCGAGTCCGAGGCGCGACGCAACTCCCGCGGCCAGGACCACGAGCTCGAGGCGCACTTCGACAACGAGCTCATCCGCCGGAGCAGGCTCGTGCTCGAGCAGGGCGGAAGCGTCGAGATCGAACTGCCCATCCGCAACACGGAACGTGCCGTCGGCACCATGCTCGGCCACGAGGTCACCGTACGGCGCGGCGAGCACGGGCTGCCCAGCGGCTCGATCGACGTCACCCTCACCGGCTCCGCCGGCCAATCCCTCGGTGCCTTCCTGCCGGCGGGCATCACGCTCCGGCTCGAAGGGGACTCGAACGACTACGTCGGCAAGGGCCTCTCGGGCGGGCAGATCGTGGTGCGACCGTCGCGCGACAGCGGCTTCGTCGCGGAGCGGAACGTGATCGCCGGCAACGTGATCGGGTACGGGGCCACGCAGGGCAGCATGTTCATCCGCGGCATCGTCGGCGAGCGCTTCCTCGTCCGGAACTCCGGCGCGACCGCGGTCGTCGAGGGGGTCGGCGACCACGCACTCGAGTACATGACCGGCGGCCTCGCGCTCATCCTCGGCGAGACCGGGCGCAACCTCGGTGCCGGCATGTCCGGCGGCACGGCGTACGTGCTCGACCTCCGGGAGGGCCGGGTGAACCGTGAGTCGCTGACGGCGGGAGAGCTCGAACTCGGGCCGCTCGGCAGCGCCGACCACGAGATCGTGCGCGACCTGCTCGAGCAGCACGTCGCGAACACCGACTCGGCGATCGCCGCATCGCTCCTCGCCGAAGGCGACGATGCGTTCGACCGTTTCACCAAGGTGCTGCCTCGCGACTACGCCGCAGTGCTCCGTACCCGCCAGAGCGCGGTCGACGAAGGGCTCGACCCCGACGGCGACGTGGTCTGGAATCGAATTCTGGAGGTGACGAATGGCTGACCCGAAGGGCTTCCTGAAGGTTACCGAGCGGGAGCTGCCCAAGCGGCGGCCCGTTCCCGTGCGAATCATGGACTTCAAGGAGGTCTACGAGCAGGGCGACCCCGCACAGCTCCGCCGTCAGGCAGGTCGCTGCATGGACTGCGGCGTTCCGTTCTGCCATCAGGGTTGCCCGCTCGGCAACCTGATCCCCGAATGGAACGATCTCATGTTCCGCGGTGAGGGGCGCGCGGCGGCCGAACGCCTCCACGCCACGAACAACTTCCCCGAGTTCACCGGGCGTCTCTGCCCCGCACCGTGCGAATCCTCGTGCGTGCTCGGCATCAACCAGCCCGCCGTCACGATCAAGCAGGTCGAGGTCTCGATCATCGACGACGCCTTCGGCAACGGCTGGGTCCAGCCCCAGCCGCCCGGCCGGCTGACCGGCAAGACCGTCGCGGTCGTCGGCTCCGGCCCTGCCGGGCTCGCCGCTGCCCAGCAACTGACGCGCGCCGGTCACACGGTCGCGGTCTTCGAACGCGACGACCGCATCGGCGGCCTGCTCCGCTACGGCATCCCCGATTTCAAGATGGAGAAGAAGCACCTCGACCAGCGGCTCGCGCAGATGACGGCTGAGGGCACCCGGTTCCGCGCCGGCGTCGATATCGGTGTCGACATCACCTGGGCGCAGCTGCGTGAGCGTTACGACGCGGTCGTGGTGGCCACCGGGGCGGTCGTCCCTCGAGATCTGCCGGTGCCCGGCCGCGAGCTTCCGGGCGTGCACTTCGCCATGGAGTACCTGGTGCAGTCGAACCGCCACCTGGCCGGCGACCAGGTCGTCGACCAGATCACGGCCGAGGGCAAGCACGTCGTCGTCCTCGGCGGCGGTGACACCGGTGCCGACTGCATCGGTACCGCCCACCGACAGGGCGCACTGTCGGTCACGAACCTCGCGATCGGCAAGGAGCCGAGCGCGAACCGGCCGGAGCACCAGCCGTGGCCGATGCACCCGACGGTGTTCGAGGTGCAGAGCGCGCACGAAGAGGGCGGCAACCGCCAGTTCCTCGCCTCGACGGTCGAGTTCCTCGCGAACGACGCCGGTGAGTTGCGCGCCATCCGGGTCGCCGAGACCGAATACCTCGACGGCCGACGCGTGCCGAGAGCCGGCACCGAGCGGGAGATCCCCGCCGACCTCGTGCTGCTCGCGCTCGGATTCACCGGGCCCGAGACGGTCGCGTTCGATGAGCAGCTCCCGCTGCCCGTCACCGATCGCGGCAACCTCGCGCGCGAGTCCGATTATGCGACCGCCCAGCCGGGTGTCTTCGTCGCCGGCGATGCCGGCCGGGGGCAATCGCTCATCGTCTGGGCGATCGCTGAAGGTCGTGCTGCGGCATCCGCAGTCGACCGCTACCTTGAAGGCGAGACCCTGCTGCCGTCGCCGATCGCCTCGACGGCGCGCGCCTTCTCCATCTGACCATGGCGCGCCGCGTGGCGCGCTTCGACCGAAACCCGGCGCAATTGCGCGGAACATGGAGCACACAACAATGAGACGAGCGAAGATCGTCGCCACCCTCGGGCCGGCGACATCGAGCTATGAGCAGATCCGGGCGATCATCGATGCGGGCGTCGACGTCGCACGGATGAACCTCAGCCACGGTACCTACGACGTGCACGAGGGCGTCTACCAGAACGTACGGAAGGCCGCGAACGACAGCGGCAAGGCGGTCGCCGTGCTGGTCGACCTGCAGGGCCCGAAGATCCGGCTCGGCAAGTTCGCCGATGGCCCACATGAGCTCGCCGAGGGCGATATCTTCAAGATCACGACCGAAGACGTCGTCGGCACCAAGGAGCTGGTCGGCACGACGTTCAAGGGCCTGCCCCACGACGTCAAGCCCGGCGACTTCCTGCTGATCGACGACGGCAAGGTGCGCGTCGAGGTCGTCGAGACCGACGGCGTGGTCGTCACCACCCGGGTCGTCGTGGCCGGTCCGGTATCGAACAACAAGGGCATCAACCTGCCGGGCGTGGCCGTCAACGTGCCGGCACTCTCCGAGAAGGACGAGGCCGACCTGCGCTGGGGTCTCGAGCTCGGCGCCGATCTCATCGCGCTCTCCTTCGTGCGCAACGCCGCCGACATCACGCGCGTGCACGAGATCATGGACGAGGCGGGCCGTCGTGTGCCCGTCGTCGCCAAGATCGAGAAGCCGCAGGCCGTCGACGCACTGGAGGAGATCACCGAAGCGTTCGACGCCATCATGGTCGCCCGCGGCGACCTCGGCGTCGAACTGCCGCTCGAGGCCGTGCCGATCGTGCAGAAGCGTGCCGTCGAGATCGCCCGTCGTCTCGCCAAGCCCGTCATCGTGGCGACGCAGATGCTCGAATCCATGATCCACAGTCCGGTGCCGACGCGTGCCGAGACCTCGGATGTCGCCAACGCCGTGCTCGACGGGGCCGATGCCGTGATGCTCTCCGGCGAGACGAGCGTCGGCGAATATCCGGTGGTCACGGTCGAGACGATGGCACGCATCGTCGAGTCGACCGAGGAGCACGGCCTCGACCGCATCCTGCCGCTCGGCACGAAGCCGCGCACGCAGGCCGGCGCCATCACGGCCGCCGCAGTCGAGGTCGCCGACTTCGTCGAGGCGAAGTACCTCTGCGTCTTCACGGAGTCCGGCGAATCAGTGCGCCGCATGACGCGACTTCGCTCGAGCATCCCGATCCTGGCGTTCACGCCCGACCCTGCGATCCGCCGTCGCCTCGCCCTCAACTGGGGTGTCGAGTCCTTCGTGGTCGCCCGTGTGACCCACACCGACCAGATGGTCGGTCAGGTCGACGAGGTGCTCGCCAAGACCGGCAAGGCAGCGACGGGCGAGAAGGTCGTCATCATCTCGGGTTCCCCTCCCGGAATCCCCGGCACCACCAACGACGTGCGCGTGCACGTCGTCGGCGACGTGCTGTAGTCGTCCGAACGTGAGGAGCCGGTCCCGAACGGGGCCGGCTCCTTCTGTCTCTCCCGGCTGATTCTGCAGTGGTGCCGGTGGTGGGGGTCGAACCCACACGCCCTTTCGGGCAAAGCATTTTGAGTGCTCCGCGTCTGCCATTCCGCCACACCGGCCAGAGGCCCAGCTCAGAATACCGTAGGCTTTCCTCCGTGACAGACACCGAACCAACTCAGTCGGCACCACGCCGCGTGGTCGTGGCGGAAGATGAGTCGCTCATCCGCCTCGACATCGTCGAGATCCTGCGCGACAACGGCTACGAGGTCGTCGGCGAGGCCGGTGACGGTGAGACCGCGGTCGCACTCGCCACCGAGCTGCGGCCCGACCTCGTCATCATGGACGTCAAGATGCCCCAGCTCGACGGCATCTCCGCGGCGGAGCGACTCTCGAAGGGCCACATCGCCCCGGTCGTGCTCCTCACGGCGTTCAGCCAGAAGGAGCTCGTCGAGCGAGCCAGCGAAGCGGGCGCCCTCGCCTACGTCGTGAAGCCGTTCACGCCCAACGATCTCCTGCCCGCCATCGAGATCGCCCTGGCCCGCTACGCGCAGATCATCGCACTCGAAGCCGAGGTCGGCGACCTCGTCGAGCGCTTCGAGACCCGCAAGCTCGTCGATCGGGCCAAGGGGCTGCTCAACGAGAAGATGGGACTCTCCGAGCCTGACGCGTTCCGATGGATCCAGAAGGCCTCGATGGACCGCCGCCTGACGATGAAAGACGTCTCGCAGGCGATCATCGAGCAGCTCGCGGCCAAGAAGTAGCACCGCCGATCTCAGACAGCGGATGCCGCGGCGACAGGTGTCGCCGCGGCATCCGCTGTTCTCATGTCCGGGCGCATCGACGCGTCGGCGGTGTCGGCGGGCGCTTGTAGTCTTATCTGGTGTCGGACGCAGATAAGCCCACCCTCCTCGTCGTCGACGGCCATTCGCTGGCCTTCCGAGCCTTCTACGCCCTCCCGGTCGACAGTTTCACCACCCGCGACGGGCAGCACACGAACGCCATCCACGGGTTCCTGTCGATGCTGCTCCTGCTGCTGGCGAACGAGAAGCCCACGCATCTCGCCGTCGCCTTCGACATCTCGCGCGCCTCGTTCCGCACGCGCGAGTACCCCGAGTACAAGGGCACGCGCGGCGAGACGCCGGCCGAGTTCAAGGGGCAGGTGCCGCTCCTGCAAGACGCACTGAAGGCGATGGGGGTGCGCACGCTCGAGAAGGAAGACTTCGAGGCCGACGACATCCTCGCGACGCTCGCGGCCCGTGGCCGCGCCGAGGGGTATCGTGTGCTCTTGGTCTCGGGCGACCGAGACACGATCCAGCTCGTCAACGACGACGTCACGCTGCTCTACCCGAACACGCAGGGCGTCTCGCAGCTGAAACGCTACGACACCGACGCGGTCGTGGAGCGATACGGCATCCGGCCCGAGCAGTACCCCGATGTCGCGGCGCTCGTGGGCGAGACGAGCGACAACCTCATCGGCATCACGAAGGTCGGCGAGAAGACCGCCGTCAAGTGGCTCGGCCTGTACGGTTCCCTCGACGGCATCCTCGAGCACGCCGACGAGATCAAGGGCGTCGTCGGGCAGAACCTGCGCGACGAGAAGGAGAACGCGATCCGCAATCGCCGGCTCAACCGTCTGGTCGACGACGTCGAACTCGAACTCGAGATCGACGAGCTCGAGGCGAAGCCGATCGACATCGACGAGGTGGCTCCGCTGTTCGAGCGGCTCGAGTTCCGCACACTGTTCGAGCGCATGAAGAAGCTCGCGGCGGGCAATGGCAACGGCAACGGCGCGGCCGTGACATCGGCTCCTGCCGCAGTGCCCGCACAGGATGCGCCCGCGGCTCCCTCCGCCCCGAGCCCGCGCCGGCTCCTCGATGAAGAGCTCGCCGCATGGATCGAACGGGCCGTCGCTGCCGAACCCGCCGGTCTCGGCCTCAGCCTCGAGGTGATCGATGGCGCGGTGGTCGGCGCCGGCATCGCGACCGCCGCAGAATCCGTGCATCTCACGTGGCAGGCAGGGCGCAGCGACTATGCCCCGTTCGAAGCTTGGCTCGCGAGCGATTCCCCGAAGATCATGACCGACGCGAAACCGCAGCTGAAGGCGCTCATGCGCTCTGGTCTCGCGTTCGACGGGCTCGTGGTCGACACACTCGTCGCCGGATGGCTCGTGCGGCCGATCCTCGCCGAGAAGACCCTCGCCGACCTCGTCGCACGCTACCTCGGCGAGACCGTGCCACAGGCCGACCCGGCGCAGCTCGTGCCGGAAGAGGGCACCGATGCCGGCGCCCCCGAGTACGCGTGGTACTCCGTGCGGGTCGCCCCCGTCGTGCTCAGGGCGCTGCCCGAGAGTTCGCGGCAGCTGCTGGCCGACATCGAGATGCCGCTCATCGCCGTGCTCGCGGCGATGGAGGTGCGCGGCGTCACTGTCGATCACGCCGAGCTCTCCGCGCTCTCCGCCGAGCTCGGTGCGCGTGCCGCCGGCCTGGCCGAGGCTGCGTTCGCCGAGATCGGGCGCGAGGTCAACCTCGGTTCGCCCAAGCAGCTGCAGGAAGTGCTCTTCGAACAGCTCGGCATGCCGAAGACGCGTGCGACGAAGACCGGGTACACGACCGACGCGAGTGCGTTGGCCGACCTGCAGGAGTCGAACCCGCACCCGTTCCTCGGATATCTGCTCGAGCACCGCGATGCCACGAAGCTGCGCCAGATCGTCGAGTCGCTCGACAAGTCGATCGCGGCCGACGGGCGCATCCGCACGAGTTACGGGCAGATCGGCGCGGCGACCGGCCGCATGTCGTCGAACGACCCGAACCTGCAGAACATCCCGATCCGCACCGAAGACGGCCGGCGCATCCGCAAGGCCTTCCGGCACGGGCCCGAGTACACCGAACTGCTCACCGCCGACTATTCGCAGATCGAGATGCGCATCATGGCGCACCTCTCGGGTGACCCCGGTCTCATCGAGGCGTTCAACGCCGGTGAAGACCTGCACCGCTTCGTCGGTGCACGCGTGTTCGGGGTCGACCCCGGCGACGTCACGCCGGTGATGCGCACGAAGGTGAAGGCGATGTCGTACGGGCTCGCCTACGGTCTCAGCGCCTTCGGGCTCTCCAAGCAGCTCCGCATCGATCGCGCCGAGGCGACGCAGCTCATGAAGGAGTACTTCGAACGGTTCGGCGCGGTGCGCGACTACCTTCGCATGGTCGTCGAGCAAGCGAAGATCGACGGCTACACCGAGACCATCTTCGGTCGTCGGCGTCCCTTCCCCGACCTCAACAGCCCGAACCGGGTGCTTCGTGAGAACGCCGAGCGTGCCGCACTGAACTCACCGATCCAGGGTTCGGCCGCCGACATCATCAAGATCGCGATGTCACGGGTCGAGACCGATCTCGCGGCCCAGGGCATGGCCAGCCGCATGCTGCTCACGGTGCACGACGAGCTCATCTTCGAGGTCGCCGCGGGGGAGTCCGAGACCCTCGAATCCCTTGTGCGCGACCGCATGGCGCACGCCGCCGATCTGCTCGTACCGCTCGACGTTCAGATCGGTCGCGGAGCCAATTGGGAGGACGCAGCTCACTGACCTTGGGAGGACGCAGCTCACCTGAGCGCCGGTCGCCCGGCCGCAGGCGCGAGGTCGGCCGGTCTGCCATAGGCTCGGGGTCATGGCATCGACTGAGCGCACTCCGACCGAGATCGACGCGATCGCAGAGGGGTGGGTCGACACGCTCGTCGAGCTGGACCCCGGCGTCGGCACGTATATCGGGCGCACCACGCATGACGATCGGCTGGCCGATTTCTCGCCCGAGGGTCACGAACGCTCGATCGCGGCCACTCGCGCGGCACTCGCGTCCCTTCGTGCCGCGACACCGGTCGACGACGTCGACCGCATCACCGTTGCCGACCTCGGCAGCGAGCTCGAACTCGAGCTCGAACGGCACGACGCGGGGCTCCACCTGCGCGACCTCAACGTCATCGCAAGTCCGGCCCAGGAGATCCGCGAGGTCTTCGACCTCATGCCCACCGACGCCCCCGATGAGTGGCACCGCATCGCGACCCGCCTCGAGGCGGTCCCCAGCGCGATCGACGGCTACATCGAGACGCTTCGCGAAGGCATCGCGCGCGGCACAGTGCCTGCGGCCCGGCAGGTTCGCGAGGTGGCCGCACAGGCCCGGCGCATCGCCGAACCCGACGGCTTCTTCGGCACCTTCGCCGGCTCGGCGGGCGCCGAGCTGCCGCCACCACTGGTTCGCGACCTCGGCAACGGTGCGGCGGCCGCCGCATCCTCGTACGGCCGGCTCGCCGACTTCCTCGAGACCGACCTGTACCCCGTCGCCGGAGAGCACGACGGCGTGGGCCGCGAGATCTACGCGCTGCAGTCGCGCCGCTTCCTCGGGGCCGTGATCGACCTCGACGAGACGTATGAGTGGGGCATCGAAGAGCTCGCCCGAATGGTCGCCGAACAGGAGTCCATCGCGAACGAGATCCTGTCGGGTGCCGGTTCGACGGTCTCGGGAGACGCCGTCGCCGAGGCCATCGCCTTCCTCGATGCCGACCCGACGCGAAAACTGCACGGCACGGGCGCGCTGCAGCGCTGGATGCAGGAGACGAGCGACCGCGCCGTCGCCGAGCTCGCCGGCACGCAGTTCGACATCCCCGCTGAGATCCGTGCGCTCGAGTGCATGATCGCACCGACGCAGGAGGGCGGCATCTACTACACCGGACCGAGCGACGACTTCTCGCGCCCCGGCCGCATGTGGTGGTCGGTGCCCGAAGGCGTCACCGAGTTCGACACCTGGCGCGAGCTCACGACCGTCTACCACGAGGGCGTTCCCGGTCACCACCTGCAGATCGGCCAGGCCGTGGTGAATCGCGGTCAGCTGAACACCTGGCGGCGCCAGCTCGCGGGCACTTCCGGCCATGCAGAAGGCTGGGCGCTCTACGCTGAGCGGCTCATGCAGGGGCTCGGCTACCTCGACGACCCCGCCGACCGGCTCGGCATGCTCGATGGTCAGCGACTGCGTGCGGCCCGCGTGGTGCTCGATATCGGCGTGCACCTCGGCAAGCAGCGGCCGGATGGCAATGGTGTGTGGACGGGCGACTACGCGCTCGAGTTCCTCGGCCGGAACGTGAACATGAACGAGGGTTTCGTGCGGTTCGAGGTCAATCGCTACCTCGGTTGGCCGGGCCAGGCGCCTTCCTACAAGGTGGGGCAGCGCATCTGGGAGCAGCTGCGCGACGAGGTGGCGCGCCGCGAGGGTGAGTCCTTCGACATCCGCGAGTTCCACCGCAACGCGCTCGCCCTCGGCGGCGTCGGGCTCGACACCCTGCGCTCCGCGCTGCTCGGGTGAGCGTGCTCATGCCGAGGGGGTACACCCACGAGCCGCCGGCATGACACGCGTGGCCATCGCGGGGGCGTCCGGATTCATCGGCGGGTACCTCGTCGCGAGGTATCGCGCCGCGGGCGTCGAGGTGCGCACGATCGGTCGCGGCGCGTCGGCGGATGCCGCGTGGGGCGACGCTGCTGCCATCGCACGCGTCGTCGACGGATGCGACGTGCTCGTGAACCTCGCCGGCAAGAGCGTGAACGGGCAATCGCGCTGAGATCGTCAGGTCGCGGGTCGAGACCACGGCGGCGCTGCGAACGGCCGTCGAATCGGCAGCAGCGCCGCCGCGCGTCTGGTTCAACTCCTCGACGGCGACGATCTACCGGCACGCTGAAGACCGCCCCATGACCGAACGCGAGGGCGAGCTCGGGAGCGGATTCTCCGTCGATGTCGCGAAGGCCTGGGAGGCCGAGTTCTTCGCCGGGTCGCTGCCGTCGACGCGGCGGATCGCGCTCCGGATCGCGATCGTGCTCGGCGACGGCGGCGTGATGCGGCTGCTCGCCCGGCTCGCGCGGCTGGGCCTCGGGGGCCCGCAACTCGACGGACGATGGCCGGCGACGCGCGCCCGGCGATCTGCGGGCACGTACCACGAGTTCCGCGCACGAGGCGGGTTGCAGCGCTTCAGCTGGGTGCACCTCCACGACGTCGCCGGCATCATGGACTTCGTCGCGGCGCGGCCCGACGTCGACGGCGTGGTCAACGTGAGCGCACCGAACCCCACTGACAACCGCACGCTGATGCGCTCGATCCGCAGTTGTCTCGCGGTTCCCTTCGGCGCGCCGGCGTGGCGATGGATGCTCGAGCCCGGCTCCGCAGTGCTCCGTACCGAGACCGAACTCGTGCTGAAGAGTCGGTGGGTCGTTCCCGAGCGTCTGCTCGAGGCAGGCTACGAGTTCGAGTACCCCGAACTCGAGCCGGCCATTCGCAGCATCCTGAGGCCGCGAGACGGTGCCGCCGCGACCGAACCGACGCCTCAGCGGCGCGGTTGACGGGTCGTTTGCCGATGGGGGAGCGGTTCCGTTAGCATGGAGTGTCACTCGTGTGACATTCCTGTCCGCACGCCCATCGCGGAATCACATAACGCTCTCCCGCGCGATGGGCTCGATTTTGTCCTTTACGGAGCATTCACTACATGACAACCGCAACGACCAAGGCACCCAAGCAGGTCGCGATCAACGACATCGGATCTGCTGACGATTTCCTCGCCGCGGTCGAGAAGACTTTGAAGTTCTTCAATGACGGCGACCTCATCGAAGGTACCGTCGTGAAGATCGACCGCGACGAGGTCCTCCTCGACGTCGGCTACAAGACCGAGGGCGTCATCCCCTCGCGTGAGCTTTCGATCAAGCACGACGTCGATCCCACCGAGGTCGTCGGCGTCGGCGACACCGTCGAGGCCCTCGTCCTGCAGAAGGAAGACAAAGAAGGCCGCCTCATCCTCTCGAAGAAGCGCGCTCAGTACGAGCGTGCATGGGGCGACGTGGAGAAGATCAAGGAAGCCGATGGCGTCGTGACCGGTTCGGTCATCGAGGTCGTCAAGGGCGGCCTGATCGTCGACATCGGCCTGCGCGGCTTCCTCCCGGCGTCGCTCATCGAGCTGCGCCGCGTACGCGACCTCACGCCGTACCTCGGGCAGGAGATCGAGGCGAAGATCCTCGAACTCGACAAGAACCGCAACAACGTCGTGCTCTCGCGCCGCGCCCTCCTCGAGCAGACGCAGTCCGAGTCGCGTTCGACGTTCCTCGCGAACCTCCACCCGGGCCAGATCCGCAAGGGTGTCATCTCGTCGATCGTCAACTTCGGTGCGTTCGTCGACCTCGGCGGCGTCGACGGTCTCGTCCACGTCTCCGAGCTCTCGTGGAAGCACATCGAGCACGCCAGCGAGGTCGTCGAGGTCGGCCAGGAGGTCACCGTCGAGGTGCTCTCCGTCGAGCTCGACCGCGAGCGCGTCTCGCTGTCGCTCAAGGCGACGCAGGAGGACCCGTGGCAGGTCTTCGCCCGTACCCACGCGATCGGCCAGGTCGCCCCGGGTAAGGTCACGAAGCTCGTTCCGTTCGGTGCGTTCGTGCGTGTCGCCGATGGCATCGAGGGACTCGTCCACATCTCCGAGCTGTCGGGCAAGCACGTCGAGCTCGCAGAGCAGGTCGTGTCGGTCGGCGAAGAGGTCTTCGTCAAGGTCATCGACATCGACCTCGAGCGTCGTCGCATCTCGCTCTCGCTGAAGCAGGCGAACGACGGCGTCGACCCCGAGGGCACCGAGTTCGACCCGGCGCTCTACGGCATGCTCACGGAGTACGACGAGGCGGGCAACTACAAGTACCCCGAGGGCTTCGACTCCGAGACCAACGAATGGCGCGAGGGCTTCGAGTCCCAGCGCGAGAAGTGGGAGCAGGACTACGCTGCAGCCCAGGCTCGCTGGGAGGCGCACAAGAAGCAGGTCGCCGCGGCGAATGCTGCTGCTGTGGCCGACGACTCGTTCACCTCGAGTGCGGCTTCGTACACGGGCGACACCGCCGGCGCGGGTACCCTCGCCGACGACGCTTCGCTCGCCGCGCTGCGAGAGAAGCTCTCGAGCAACTAGTCGCGATCCCCGCGATACGAAGGCCGGCTCCCTCGGGGGCCGGCCTTCCGGCATTCACGAGACGGTCGTTCACGGCGCCCCGGCACCGTCACGTCGAGTGCTGCACGGCTAGAGTTGGGGTGTGTATCTGATCGGCCTCACGGGCGGCATCGCCTCAGGAAAATCCACGGTCGCGCGTCGGCTCTACGAACACGGCGCCGTGCACATCGACGCCGACCAGCTCGCGAGGCGAGTCGTGGTGCCCGGCACACCGGCTCTGGCTTCGATCGTCGAAGAGTTCGGTGCCGACGTGCTGCATCGCGACGGCACGCTCGACCGTGCGAAGCTCGGCAAGCGCGTCTTCGGCGATGCAGAGCTGCTCGCCAAGCTCAACGCGATCGTGCATCCCGCGGTGCGCGAGCTCTCGAGCCGCATGATCGCGAAGGCGGGGCAGGAGGACCCCGATGCCGTCGTGGTCTACGACGTCCCGTTGCTCGTCGAGGCATCCGTCGACCACCCGTTCGACCTCATCGTCGTGACCGATGCGCCTCGTCGCGCCCAGGTCCAACGGCTCGTCGAGGAGCGCGGACTCGACCTCGGTCAGGCCGAGGCCCGCGTCGACGCTCAGGTCGACAACACCGCCCGCCTCGCGATCGCCGACGTCGTCATCGATACGGATGGTTCGCTGGCGCACACGATGAGCCAGACCGACGAGCTCTGGCACCGCATCGTCGAAGAGCGCCGCGCCAGGGCCTGACCGGCGCGCCGGTCAGGCCGCCGGCTCACAGGCGGAGTGTCGGCGGGCGATCCTAGACTGGAGAGCATGCAGGCCACCCGTTCAGTCAGGCCGTTCGAGGTCATCAGCGAGTACACGCCGAGCGGCGATCAACCGGCGGCGATCGCCGAACTCGCCGCACGCATCAACGCCGGTGAGACCGACGTGGTGCTGCTCGGCGCGACCGGCACCGGCAAGTCAGCAACGACGGCGTGGCTCATCGAGCAGGTGCAACGCCCGACGCTCGTGCTCGCGCACAACAAGACGCTCGCGGCACAGCTCGCCAACGAGTTCCGCGAGCTGCTGCCGAACAACGCCGTCGAGTACTTCGTCTCGTACTACGACTACTACCAGCCCGAGGCGTACGTTCCGCAGACCGACACCTTCATCGAGAAAGACTCCTCGATCAACGCAGAGGTCGAGCGACTGCGCCATTCGACGACGAACTCGCTGCTGAGTCGCCGCGATGTCGTGGTCGTGTCGTCGGTCTCGTGCATCTACGGACTCGGCACACCCGAAGAGTACCTCGGCGCCATGATGCCACTGCAGGTCGGGCAGCAGGTCGACCGTGACTGGCTCATCCGCAAATTCGTCTCGATGCAGTACCAGCGCAACGACGTCGACTTCTCGCGCGGCAACTTCCGCGTTCGCGGCGACACGATCGAGATCATCCCGATCTACGAAGAACTCGCGATCCGCATCGAGATGTTCGGTGACGAGATCGAGGCGCTCTACAGCCTCCACCCGCTGACCGGCCAGGTCGTCGCGAAGCTCGACTCGGTTCCCGTCTTCCCCGGCTCTCACTACGTGGCGAGCACCGAGGTGATGCAGCGCGCGATCGGCACCATCCGCATCGAACTCGAGGAGCGGCTCGCCGAGCTCGAGCGCGAGGGCAAGCTGCTCGAGGCGCAGCGACTGCGCATGCGCACCACGTTCGACCTCGAGATGATGGAGCAGATCGGGTTCTGCTCGGGAATCGAGAACTACTCGCGGCACATCGACGGCCGTCAGGCGGGCGAGGCTCCGCACTGTCTCCTCGACTACTTCGCCGACGACTTCCTCGTCGTCATCGACGAGTCGCACGTCACCGTGCCGCAGATCGGCGCGATGTACGAGGGTGACTCGTCGCGCAAGCGCACGCTCGTCGAGCACGGGTTCCGCCTGCCGAGCGCTCTCGACAACCGGCCGCTGAAGTGGGACGAGTTCAAGGCCCGTGTCGGCCAGGCCGTGTACCTCTCGGCGACGCCCGGGCGCTACGAGATGGGCATCGCCGACGGCGTCGTAGAGCAGATCATCCGCCCGACGGGGCTCGTCGATCCGCAGATCGTGGTGAAGCCCTCGAAGGGGCAGATCGACGACCTCCTCGAAGAGATCCGCACCCGTGCCGGTCGTGACGAGCGCGTGCTCGTCACGACGCTCACGAAGAAGATGGCCGAAGAGCTCACCGACTTCCTCACCGAGGCAGGCGTCCGCGTCCGGTATCTCCACTCCGATGTCGACACGCTCCGCCGCGTCGAACTGCTCACCGAGCTCAGGGCGGGCGTCTACGACGTGCTCGTCGGCATCAACCTGCTTCGCGAAGGGCTCGACCTTCCCGAGGTCTCGCTCGTCGCGATCCTCGACGCAGACAAAGAAGGCTTCCTCCGTTCATCGACCTCGCTCATCCAGACCATCGGACGTGCTGCGCGAAACGTCTCGGGCGAGGTGCACATGTATGCCGACGTGCTCACCGACTCGATGAAGTCCGCGATCGACGAGACGACACGCCGACGCGAGATGCAACTCGAGTACAACCAGGTCAACGGCATCGATCCCCAACCGCTTCGCAAGCGCATCGCCGACATCACCGACGTGCTCGCGCGCGAAGAGGCCGACACGGCGGCCCTGCTCGCCGGACGCGACGCGACGAAGAAGACCTCGGTGCCGAACCTCCGTCGCGAGGGCATCGCGGCGGCCGGTGCCAACGATCTCGAAGACATCATCCGCGACTTGAACGACCAGATGCTCGTTGCCGCCGGAGAACTGAAGTTCGAGCTCGCCGCGCGTCTCCGAGACGAGGTGTCCGACCTCAAGCGCGAGCTTCGTCAGATGGAGAAGGCCGGGCATCTGGCCTGACGCCGTCGGGTTCGAACGTATGTTCGCTCAGAGCACGCGCGACCGGGGCTTCAGTGTCAGTGGTGCTCTCTACACTCGAAGGGTGCCTGTTTCACGTCTCGATGCCCATTCGCGCCTGAGTGTCCGCGGTGCTCGCGTACACAACCTGCAGAACATCGACGTCGAGATCCCGCGCGACGCGATGGTCGTGTTCACCGGGCTGTCGGGGTCCGGCAAGTCATCTCTCGCGTTCGACACGATCTTCGCCGAGGGGCAGCGACGCTACGTCGAGTCGCTCTCGGCATACGCGCGGCAGTTCCTCGGGCAGGTCGACCGGCCAGATGTCGATTTCATCGAGGGGCTGAGTCCCGCGGTGTCGATCGACCAGAAGTCGACGAACCGCAACCCGCGATCGACCGTCGGCACGATCACCGAGATCTACGACTACATGCGACTGCTCTGGGCGCGCATCGGCGTGCCGCACTGTCCGGTGTGCGGCGAGCGCATTCAACGACAGACGGTGCAGCAGATCGCCGATCAGCTGATGGAGCTGCCCGACGGCACCCGCTACCAGGTCGTCAGTCCGGTCGTGTCGAAGAAGAAGGGCGAGTTCGTCGATCTCTTCCGTGACCTCGCCGCGCAGGGCTACTCGCGCGCCGTGGTCGACGGCGACGTCGTGCGCCTCGACGACCCGCCGAAGCTCAAGAAACAGATCAAGCACGACATCTCCGTCGTCATCGACCGTCTCGTCGCCGGGCCCGAGCTGCTCGGGCGTCTGACCGACTCCCTCGAGACCGCGCTGCGTCTGACCGACGGTCTCGTGCACATCAACTACGTCGACGAGACCGGCTCGGCCGCGTGGGCGACCTTCTCCGAGAAGCTCTCATGTCCGAACCAGCATCCGATCCAGCTCACTGAGATCGAGCCGCGAACCTTTTCGTTCAACGCCCCGTTCGGCGCCTGCCCCGAGTGCTCCGGACTCGGCACGCGCATGTCGGTCGACGATTCGCTCCTGCTCGGCGACCAGAGCCTCAGCATCGCCGACGGCGTCATCCTGCCGTGGACCTCGCAGGGCAAGAGCCTCTACAACTACTACGAGAAGCTGCTCGGCGGGCTCGCCCGCGATCTCGACTTCTCGCTCGACACCCCGTGGGAGCAGCTCGACGAGGGCGCTCGCCAGGCGGTGCTGCGCGGCGACAACTTCGAGGTCAAGGTGAAATGGCGCAACCGTTACGGCCGCGAGATGAGCTACACCTCGGGCTTCGAGGGGGTCGTGCCCTATATCGAACGCCAATACCTGCAGGCCGAGACCGATGTGCAGCGCGCCCGCTGGTCGGAGTATCTTCGCGAGGTGCCCTGCCCCGTCTGCGACGGCAAGCGACTGAAGCCCGAGGTGCTCTCGGTGCTCATCCACCACCACAGCATCGCCGACGTCGGGCTGCTCAGTCTCACCGATGCCCGTGCATTCATGGATCGTCTCGAACTCACTGACCGCGAGCAGGCGATCGCCGTTCAGGTGCTGCGCGAGATCAAGCTGCGACTCGACTTCCTGATCAGGGTGGGCCTGAGCTACCTCGACCTCTCGCGGGCCGCGGCGACGCTCTCCGGCGGCGAAGCGCAGCGCATCCGTCTCGCGACGCAGATCGGGTCGGGCCTGACCGGCGTGCTCTACGTGCTCGACGAGCCGAGCATCGGCCTGCACCAGCGCGACAACCGTCGCCTCATCGACACGCTTATCGCACTCCGTGATCTCGGCAACACCCTGATCGTCGTCGAGCACGATGAAGATACGATCCGCACCGCCGACTGGATCGTCGACATCGGCCCCGGCGCCGGCATCAACGGCGGCACCGTCGTGCATTCCGGCAGCTATGCCGATCTGGTGAAGAACACGCGCTCGCTCACCGGCGACTACCTGTCCGGGCGTCGGGAGATTCCGATTCCCGAGCAGCGCCGTGCGATCGATACCGAGCGCCAGATCCTCGTGCAGGGGGCCGAAGCCAACAACCTGCGCGGCGTCGACGTCGAGTTCCCGCTCGGCGTGCTCACCGCGGTCACCGGCGTGAGCGGCTCCGGCAAGTCGTCGCTCGTCAACGACATCGTCTACCGCGTGCTCGCGAACCGACTGAACGGTGCACGCAAGGTGCCGGGCAAGCATCGCCGGGTCACGGGGCTCGAGCAGCTCGACAAGGTCGTGCACGTCGACCAGGCGCCCATCGGGCGCACGCCCCGATCGAACCCCGCGACGTACACCGGCGTCTTCGACCGCATCCGCACGCTCTTCTCCGAGACGACCGAATCGAAGGCCCGCGGATACCTGCCCGGCCGATTCAGCTTCAACGTCAAGGGCGGCCGCTGCGAGGCATGCTCGGGCGACGGCACGATCAAGATCGAGATGAACTTCCTGCCCGACGTCTACGTGGCCTGCGAGGTCTGCGGCGGCAAGCGCTACAACCGCGAGACGTTGCAGGTGCACTACAAGGGCAAGAACATCGCCGAGGTGCTCGAGATGCCGATCAGCGAAGCGGCCGAGTTCTTCGAGCCGATCGCTGCCATCCATCGTTACCTGAAGACACTCGTCGACGTCGGGCTCGGCTACGTGCAGCTCGGCCAGAGTGCCACGACGCTCTCTGGAGGCGAGGCGCAGCGCGTGAAGCTCGCGACCGAACTGCAGCGACGCTCGAACGGTCGCAGCGTGTACGTGCTCGATGAACCCACGACCGGGTTGCACTTCGAAGACGTGCAGAAGCTGCTCAAGGTGCTCGGCAAGCTGGTCGACAAGGGCAACACGGTCATCGTGATCGAGCACAGCCTCGACGTGATCAAGTCTGCCGACTGGATCATCGACCTCGGCCCAGAGGGCGGCTCGGGCGGCGGCCAGGTCGTGGCGACGGGCACCCCCGAGCAGGTCGCTGCCGTGCCCGAGAGCCACACCGGGTATTTCCTGCGCGAGATCCTCGACCCGGCGTCGGCACGAGCCGCAGTCGCCAGCTGAACCGATGAGCACTGTGCCGCCGAGCACCGAGGGCGTTCCGTATCGCCCGAAGAAGGGCGAGATCCCCACGAGTCCCGGCGTATACCGGTTCCGTGACGTCGACCGCCGCGTGCTCTACGTGGGCAAGGCGAAGAACCTCCGCGCAAGACTCTCGAACTACTTCGCGCCTCCTCGCACGCTGCACGAGCGAACCCGCCGCATGGTGACCACTGCAGCTTCCGTGGAGTGGACCGTCGTGGCGAACGAGGTCGAAGCGCTGCAGCTCGAGTTCACCCTGATCAACGAGTTCGATCCGCCGTTCAACGTCCAGTTCAAAGACGACAAGTCGTATCCGTACCTCGCGGTGACTCTGGCCGACGAAGCGCCACGGGCGGTCGTCACCCGTAACCGGAAGATTCGCGGAGCCAGGTACTTCGGGCCCTATCCCAAGGTGTGGGCGGTCAACGAGACGCTCGAGATCCTGCTGAAGCTCTTCCCTATCCGCACCTGCAAAGACTCCGACTACCGTCGGGCGATGGCCAGCGGCAAGCCGTGCTTCGCCGGCCAGATCGGTCGCTGCTTCGGGCCGTGCTCCGGACTCGTGACGATCGAGGAGCATCGCGGGAACGTCGACCGCTTCGTCTCGTTCATGCAGAATCAAGACCGCCGCATCCTCGGCGAACTCACGCAACGCATGCGCTCCGCCGCCGCCGTGCAAGACTACGAGTCCGCTGCGCGACTCCGCGATCGTCTCCAGGCGGCCACGTCGTTCTTCGAGAAGAGCGCGGTCGTACTCGGCGAGAAGGTCGACATCGACGTGTTCGGCATCGAGCACGACGAACTGGCTGCCGCCGTGCAACTCTTCATCGTGCGCGGCGGCCGAATCCGCGGCGTGCGCTCGTGGACCGTCGACAAAGAGCTCGACGTGCCGCTCGGCGAACTCGTCGACTCGGTGGTGCAGAACGCGTACGGCGACGGGGCGGTGCCGCCCGCAGAGGTCGTCGTGCCGGAGTTGCCCGACGACGCCGAGGCGCTCGAGACATGGCTCGGCAACATCGCGAGCCGCAAGGTGCGCCTGCGAGCCGCACAGCGCGGTGACAAGGCGGCGCTCCTCGCGACCGCGACGGAGAACGCCCGACAGACGCTCATGCTCTACAAGACGCGGCGCAGCGCCGATTTCACGACCCGCTCGCGTGCACTCGAAGACATTCAGGAAGCGCTCGGCATGGCCGATGCGCCATTGCGCATCGAGTGCTACGACGTCTCGCACCTCGGCGGAACCAACGTCGTCGCCTCGATGGCGGTCTTCGAAGACGGATTGCCCCGCAAAGACGAATACCGCCGGTTCACGATTCCGACGACGACCGACGATACCGATTCGCTTCACCAGGTGCTCGCACGTCGTCTCGCTCACCTGGCGTCTCCGGAAACGGCCGATGAATCGGATGCCGCGGCATCCGAGGGCCCGAAGCGGTTCGCCTACCGGCCGAACCTGCTGATCGTCGACGGCGGCCAACCTCAGGTCGCGGCTGCGGCCCGAGCGCTCGCGGAGTCGGGCGTCGAGGGCATCTACCTCTGCGGCATCGCCAAGCGGCTCGAGGAGATCTGGACGCCGGGCGGCGAGTATCCCGTCATCCTGCCCCGCAACAGCGATGCGCTCTTCCTCTTCCAGCGGGTGCGAGACGAAGCGCACCGCTTCGCGATCACCCACCAGCGGCAGCGCCGAAAGCGCGACATCAGCAGCGTGCTGTCCGAGATCCCCGGTCTCGGGCCGTCTCGGGTGAAGGGCCTGTTGCGGCACTTCGGATCGGTGAAGCAGTTGCGCGCGGCATCCGAGACCGATATCGCCGAGGTGAAGGGCATCGGCCCCGCGCTCGCGGCGACCGTGCACGGCACATTGCACGCCGATGGCGCCCCCGCACCCCGATAGGCTGGGGTGTCGATACGAGGGAGGGGGGCTCCGACACGATGACCGAAGATTCCGAGCAGCAGGAGATGCTGATCGTCACGGGCATGTCGGGTGCGGGCCGTTCGACGGTCGGCAACGCGCTCGAAGATCTCGGCTGGTACGTCGTGGACAATCTTCCGCCGCAGATGCTCCGCCCGCTCGTCGAACTCGTCGAACGGGCCGGCACATCGCTTCCGCGTCTCGCGGCGATCGTCGACATCCGAGGCCGTGACTTCTTCTCCGAGCTCCGAGAGATCATTCAGGCGCTCCGCACGGGTGTCAGTGTTCGTGTCGTCTTCCTCGATGCCACCGACGCCGTGCTCGTACGACGCTTCGAGTCGGTGCGGCGGCCGCACCCGCTGCAGGGCGACGGCACGCTGCTCGACGGAATCGGTGCGGAGCGTTCCCGACTCGCCGAACTGCGCGAGGCGAGCGACATCGTCGTCGACACCTCCGACCTGAACATCCACCAGTTGGCGATGCTCACGACCGAGACGTTCGCCGAGGTCGGCCATGCCGGCCTGAACGTCACCATGCAGAGCTTCGGCTTCAAGTACGGCGTGCCCTCCGATGCAGACCTCGTGGCCGACGCGCGCTTCCTCCCGAATCCGTTCTGGATCCCCGAGATGCGCCCGCTCACCGGCGAGGATGCCACGGTGTCGGAGTACGTCCTGAGCCAGCCCGGCGCGATGGAGTTCGTCGAGGCCTATGCCACTGCGCTCGAGCCAGTGCTCGCCGGCTACCAGCGGGAGAACAAACGACACGCGATGATCGCGATCGGGTGCACGGGTGGCAAGCATCGCTCCGTGGCCATGGTGCGGGAGCTGGCCAAGCGTGTCGCCGCGCTGCCCGGGGTCGTCGTGAGTGTGAAGGATCGGGATCTCGGGCGCGAGTGATCGCATGCCCGTGCAAGTGATGAGAGATGGGACGACAAGTGGCGCTGACCGCTGATGTGAAAGAGGAACTGGCGCGGGTCGAGGTATCGAAGACGGGGGCCAGGGCAGCGGAACTGGCCTCGACGCTACGGTTCGCCGGCGGGCTGCACATCATCTCGAACCGCATCGCCATCGAGGCCGAACTCGACTCGCCGACGCTTGTACGGCGAGTGACACGCGATCTGGGGGAGATCTACGGCGTGCGCCCCGACGTCTCGGTGATCTCGCCGACCGGCGTGCGCCGCTCCAACCAGTACCTCGTGCGCGTGCTCGAGGGCGGCGAGACGCTGGCTCGCCAGACCGGGCTGCTCGACGCCCGGCGGCGCCCGGTGCGCGGCCTGCCCAACAAGCTCACCACCGGGTCTCGCGAGGAGGTCGCAGCGATCTGGCGCGGGGCGTTCCTCGCGAAGGGGAGCCTGACCGATCCCGGCCGTTCGGCGGCGCTCGAGGTGACCTGCCCCGGCAACGAGACCGCCATGGCCCTCGTGGGCGCCGCGGGCCGGCTCGGCATCTCGGCGAAGGCCCGAGAGGTGCGCGGCGTGTACCGGGTCGTCGTCCGCGACGGCGAGGCGATCAGCGCGATGCTCGCGCTGATGGGAGCCACTGAAACAGTGCGCAACTGGGAGGAACTGCGCCAGCGTCGAGAAGTGCGCGCGACGGCCAACCGTCTCGTCAACTTCGACGATGCCAACCTTCGTCGCTCCGCGCAGGCCGCGGTCGCTGCCTGCGCTCGAGTCGAGCGCGCGATGGAGCTCCTCGGCGAGGGCATCCCCGATCACCTGAAGTACGCGGGCGAACTCCGCCTGGCGCACCGTGAGGCGAGCCTCGACGAACTCGGCCACTACGCGGACCCGCCCATGACGAAAGACGCGGTGGCAGGTCGCATCCGTCGCCTTCTCGCCATGGCCGACAAGCGCGCCGCCGACCTCGGAGTGCCGGGCACCGAAGCGAGCATGCCCGCTGATCTCGACGAGGTCTGACCGGACGACCGCGTCGAAGACGGGCATAGACTCGAAAGGCAGCCGTGGAACCCGGGGGTCGCCCGGGGGCGCGGCGCACCTGACCAGGATCCGGTGCATCTGACAACCGGCGCATCTGACAAGGAGAAGCAATGGCCGACTACACTCTTCCCGATCTTCCCTACGACTACTCGGCGCTCGAGCCGGCGATCAGCGGCAGGATCATGGAGCTGCACCACTCGAAGCACCACCAGGCATACGTGACGGGCGCCAACACCGCTCTCGCCCAGCTCGCGGAGGCTCGTGACTCGGGCAACCTCGCGAACGTCAACAAGCTCGAGAAGGACCTCGCCTTCAACCTCGGCGGTCACGTGAACCACTCGATCTTCTGGACGAACCTCTCACCCGACGGTGGCGACAGGCCCACCGGAGATCTTGCCGCGGCGATCGACGACGAATTCGGCTCCTTCGACAAGTTCCAGGCTCACTTCACCGCAACCGCGCTCGGTGTGCAGGGCTCCGGTTGGGCTGTGCTCGCGTGGGACTCGATCGGCCGGCGCCCGATCATCGTGCAGTTCTTCGACCAGCAGGGCAACCTCCCCGCCGGCATCGTGCCGCTGCTCATGCTCGACGTCTGGGAGCACGCGTACTACCTCGACTACCAGAACGTGCGCGCCGATTACGTCAAGGCGTTCTGGAGCATCGCGAACTGGGAGAACGTCCAGAAGCGGTTCACGACCGCTGGTGAGAAGACCTCAGGGCTGCTGCTACTGTCGTAAACGGACGGTGTCCCAGGACACGTCCGGGGACACCGTCGTCCGACCAGTTCACCAGTGAAAGTGCGCGTTCGCGCCATCGTCAACCAGGAGACATCTGTGTCTGTAAAGATCGGCATCAACGGCTTCGGCCGTATCGGCCGCAACTACTTCCGTGCCGCCCTCGCGCAGGGCGCCGACCTCGAGATCGTCGCCGTGAACGATCTCACCGACAACAAGACGCTCGCCCACCTCCTCAAGTACGACTCCATCGCGGGCCGTCTGGACGCGACCGTCGACTACGACGACGACAACATCATCGTCAACGGAACTGCCATCAAGGCATTCGCCGAGCGCGACCCCGCGAACCTTCCGTGGGGCGAGCTCGGTGTCGACATCGTCATCGAGTCGACGGGCTTCTTCACCAAGGCCGCCGATGCGCGCAAGCACATCGAGGCCGGCGCGAAGAAGGTCCTGATCTCCGCTCCCGCGACCGACGAAGACGCGACGTTCGTCATGGGTGTCAACGAGCAGGACTACGACCCCGCTCGGCACCACATCATCTCGAACGCGTCGTGCACGACCAACTGCCTTGCGCCGCTCGCGAAGGTCTTCAACGATGCGTTCGGCATCGAGCGCGGTCTCATGACGACGGTGCACGCCTACACTGCCGACCAGAACCTGCAGGACGGCCCCCACAAAGACCTGCGTCGCGCCCGCGCGGCCGCCGTCAACATCGTGCCGACCTCTACGGGTGCGGCCAAGGCCATCGGCCTCGTGCTGCCCGAGCTCGTCGGCAAGCTCGACGGTTTTGCACTGCGTGTCCCGGTTCCCACCGGCTCGATCACCGACCTCACCGTCACGTCGTCGCGCCCTGTGACGGTCGACGAGGTCAAGGCGGCGTACAAGGCCGCAGCCGAGGGCCCCATGAAGGGCATCCTCAAGTACACCGAAGACGAGATCGTCTCGAGCGACATCGTCTCCGACCCGCACTCGTCGATCTTCGACGCCGGTCTCCTCCGCGTGCTCGGCGACCAGGTCAAGCTCTCGAGCTGGTACGACAACGAGTGGGGCTACTCCAACCGTCTCGTCGACCTCACCGAGTACGTCGCCGAACGTCTCTGAATCGAGCCATCTGTGACCCTGCGAACGATCGATTCCCTCGGTCCGCTCGCCGGCAAGCGCGTCGTCGTCCGTTGTGACCTGAACGTCCCCCTCCGGGACGGGGTCATCACGGACGACGGCCGCGTGCGGGCATCGGTCCCCACCATCACGACGCTGGTCGCCCAGGGCGCTCGCGTGATCGTGGTCTCCCACCTCGGTCGGCCCGACGGCGCACCCGACGCGAAGTACAGCCTCGCGCCCGTTGCGGCCAGGCTCGGCGAACTGCTCGACAGGTCGGTCGGCTTCGCGACCGACACGGTCGGCTCGGATGCCGCGGCGAAGGTCGCGGCTCTCGGCGACGGCGAAGTGCTCGTGCTCGAGAACCTGCGCTTCAACGCGGGGGAGACCTCGAAGAACGAGGCGGAGCGCACCGCGTTCGCCGGGGAACTCGCCGAGTTCGCCGACGCGGTCGTCTCCGACGGCTTCGGGGTCGTGCATCGCAAGCAGGCGAGCGTCTACGAGCTCGAACAGCTGCGACCGAGTGCTGCCGGACTGCTCATCGCCGCGGAGCTCGATGTGCTCGACCGGCTCACCGAGAATCCCGAACGTCCGTACGCGGTCGTGCTGGGCGGCTCGAAGGTCTCCGACAAGCTCGGCGTCATCGCGCACCTGCTTCCGCGGGTCGACGCGCTGCTCATCGGCGGCGGCATGCTCTTCACCTTCCTCGCGGCCACAGGCCACAAGGTCGGTTCGAGTCTGCTCGAGTCCGACCAGATCGAGACCGTGCAGGGCTACCTCACCGAGGCGGCCGAGCGTGGAGTCGACATCGTGCTGCCGACCGACGTCGTCGTCGCCGCTTCGTTCTCGGCGGATGCCGACCACGTCGTCGCGGCCGCGGATTCGATCGAAGCGACGCCGTTCGGGGCATCCGGACTCGGGCTCGACATCGGCCCGGAGACGGCCACCGCCTTCGCCGACCGCATCCGCGGTTCGAAGACGGTGTTCTGGAACGGCCCGATGGGCGTATTCGAGCTCGCCCCGTTCGCGGCAGGCACCCGCGTGGTCGCCGAAGCGCTCACGGAGGTCGACGGACTCAGCGTCGTGGGCGGTGGCGACTCGGCCGCCGCTGTTCGTCAACTCGGCTTCGAAGACGATCAGTTCGGTCACATCTCGACCGGCGGAGGCGCGAGCCTCGAGTTCCTCGAAGGTAAGAAACTTCCCGGACTGGAGGTCCTCGGATGGCAGTGAAACGCACCCCGTTCATCGCGGGCAATTGGAAGATGAACCTCGATCACCTGCAGGCGATCGCGTTCGTGCAGAAGCTCGCGTGGTCGCTGGCCGACGCGAAGCACGACTTCGCCGACGCAGAGGTCGCGGTCTTCCCGCCGTACACCGACCTGCGTTCGGTGCAGACGCTCGTAGCAGCCGACTCCCTTCCGATCGCCTACGGCGCTCAAGATCTCTCTGCACACGACCACGGCGCGTACACGGGCGAGATCTCCGGTGCCTTCCTCTCGCAGCTCGACTGCGGCTACGTGATCATCGGTCACTCCGAGCGGCGCACGCTGCACGCGGAATCCGATGCCGAGGTCAATGCCAAGGTCAAGGCCGCGCACCGTCACGGGCTCGTGCCGGTCGTCTGCGTCGGCGAGACCGCCGAAGACCTCGAGGCCCACGGACCGAGCGCCGTGCCGGTTGCGCAGTTGCGCGCGGCACTCGACGGTGTCGTCGGCGCGAAGGGTCTCGTCGTTGCGTACGAACCCGTCTGGGCGATCGGTTCCGGGCAGGCGGCCACGCCCGCCCAGGCCGAGCAGGTCGCGGCGGCGCTGCGCGGCGTGCTCGTCGAACTCTGCGGCGAGGAGGTCGCCCAGGCGACTCGCATCCTCTACGGCGGATCGGTCAAGGCCGCGAACATCGCCTCGTTCCTGCGTGAGCCGAACGTCGACGGCGCACTCGTCGGTGGTGCGAGCCTCGACATCGCCGAGTTCTCGAGCATCGTTCGGTTCAAGAAGCACGTCGGAGCGTGAGGTTCGAGTACCCGGGAGCGCGATGCGCTTCCGGGTACTCTCGCGCGACCGGCTATACTCGATTGTCGGCATCGACGCCTCTGTCGTGCCCGGAAAGGTTCACACCGTGGAGATTCTCCAGGTCGTCCTGCAGGTGCTGCTCGGTCTCACGAGCCTGCTGCTGACGCTGCTCATCCTGCTGCACAAGGGTCGTGGCGGTGGAATGTCCGACATGTTCGGCGGCGGTGTCACGTCCAGCCTCGGGGCATCCGGTGTCGCCGAGCGCAACCTGAACCGCATCACGGTCATCCTCGGACTCGTCTGGGTGTCCTGCATCGTGGTGCTGGGGCTCATCACCAAGTTCGACTCCGGAATCTGACGGGAACGATCATGGCTTCAGGAAACAGTGCCATCCGCGGCTCGCGAGTCGGCGCAGGCCCCATGGGCGAGCAGGATCGCGGCTTTCATGCCGACCGCGTCGCCATCAGCTACTGGGACGCACACGGCAACGAGACCGTGCGCTACTTCTCGGCGACGCTGCCCGAAGAAGAGATCCCCGAGACCATCGACAGCCCATCGACGGGTCTCCCGGCCGGGCGCGACCGCGAGAACCCGCCGTCGGTCTCGAAGCTCGAGCCTTACAAGACGCACCTCGCGTACGTGAAGGAGCGTCGCACCGACGAAGAGGCGGCAGCGCTCCTCGACGATGCGCTCACGCAGCTGCGAACGCGCCGCGGTCAGGCCCCCAAGAAGGACTGACGCGAAGCAACGCGAGAAGGGGGCGGCCTGCGGGCCGCCCCCTTTCGCATGCCGTGTGATGGTTCAGTAGTCGCGAGCGATGAGCGACTCGGGCACTTCGGATGCCGCGTCGGCGTCGACGAAGAACACGGTACGCCGACGCCCCTTGATGCCGGCGACGGGAACCTCGTCACGACTCGCGCCGGCGAGGGCGAGACCGAGGGCCGATGCCTTGTCGGCGCCCGCGAGCACCATCCACACCCGTTGCGACGCATTGATGACCGGCCGGGTGAAGCTCAGCCGTTCGGGCGGCGGCTTCGGCGAATTGCGCACGGAGATCACCGTGCGATCGGTGACCCCGATGCCGGAACGGTGCGGGAAGAGGGAGGCGATGTGCCCGTCGGGGCCGACACCCAGGAAGGTGATGTCGAAGATCGGATGCGGGAGCCCGTCGACGCCGTGCGATGCGAGCTCGGCGGCGTAGACCTCGGCCGCCGTGTCGAGGTCGAGACCCGAGTCGGAAGCCGGAAACGGGTGCAGGTTCTCGGCCGGCAACTCGAGCGCGCCGAGAAAGGCGACCCGGGACTGCTCATCGTTGCGTTCGGCGTCGCCGGCCGGCACCCACCGCTCGTCGCCCCACCAGAAGTGCACTCGTGACCAGTCGACCGACGTCTGGGCCGGTGACGCACCGATCGCCTGCAGCACCGCGCCGCCCATCGAGCCGCCGGTGAGCACGATGTGGGCGACCGCCTGGGTGTCGAGGATGTCGAGGAGCTTCGTGATGAACCGTGCCGCGACCGATCCCGCGAGCGAGACCTTGTCGGGGTGCACGAGCACGCGTCGTTCGTTCGTCATGGGTGACCTCCCTCTTCGCCGTCGTTGAGAAGCCGGAGCCCGCTCGTGATGACCTCGCCGAACAACTCATCGGGGTCGAGACGACGGAGTTCGTCGGCCAGGCAGTCGCGGAGGTTGCGTCGCGGCAACGCCAGGTCGTGCCTCGGTTGCCCAGGTTGGCTGAGCGTCGCGATGCCGGGAACGTCGCGGACGAGTTCGATGGCACCGCCTGCGCGCTCGAGGCGCACGCCATGGATGCCGTGGAGTCCGGACTCGGGACCGGCGAGCTGGTACTCGGTGGGCGAGTCGAGTTGCAGACGGAGCCAAGCGGCGAGGAGCGTGGTCGAGGGGGAGTCGCTCGCCCCGGTGACCTGCACCCGGGTGACGGGTTCGTAGGGCGGCTGGTCGAGCACGGCCGCGAGTTGGGCGCGCCACAGCGTGAGCCGGGTCCATGCGAAGTCGGCGTCGCCGGGTAGGTAGTTGCTCGCGAGGGCACGCAGCGCCGCCTGCGGATCGGCCTGCGTCGAGGCATCCGTGATTCTGCGATGCGCGATGCGACCGAGCGGGGATCTGCCAGGCACCTCGGGTGCCGCGCCCGGCCACCAGGTGACGACGGGCGCGTCGGGAAGGAGGAGGGCCATGACGAGGCTCTCCTCGTCGCGAGCGGCGTCGCCGCAGGCGCGCAGCACGATCACCTCGCTCGCACCGGCGTCGCCGCCGACGCGGATCTCACCGTCGAGGCGGGGCTCGATCGACGAGGTCTGGGTGCCTGGCTCCGTCGAGACGACGATGACGCGCATCGGGTGCTCGCGCGAGGCGTCGTTGGCCGCCTCGATCGCCTCTTCTTCGGCGCCGGGTTCGGTCGCGATGACCAGGGTGAGCACTCGGCCGAGTGCGACGACCCCGCCCTCCTCGCGAATCTTGACGAGCGTCTTGGAGACCTGGCTGGTCGTCGTGTCGGGCAGATCGACGATCATGGGCGTCTCCAGCTTCGTCCGTCGCGTTCGAGGAGTTCATCGGCGGAGGTCGGCCCCCAGGTGCCGGGGCGGTACTGCTCGGGCCGGCCCTGCGTCGCCCAGAACTCCTCGATCGGGTCGAGGATCTTCCACGAGAGTTCCACCTCCTCCTGCCGGGGGAACAAGGGAGGATCACCGAGCAGCACATCGAGGATCAGTCGCTCGTAGGCCTCGGGGCTCGCCTCGGTGAAGGCGTGGCCATAGCCGAAGTCCATGGTGACGTCGCGCACCTGCATTCCGGCACCCGGTACCTTCGAGCCGAATCGGATCGTGACGCCCTCGTCGGGCTGTACGCGGATGACGAGTGCGTTCTGACCGAGCTGCGAGGTCTGACTGTCGGCGAAGACCTGTTGCGGGGCGCGTTTGAAGACGACCGCGATCTCGGTGACACGACGGCCGAGCCGCTTGCCGGCGCGCAGGTAGAACGGCACTCCCGCCCACCGACGCGTGCCGATCGTGAGCCTCATCGCAGCGTAGGTCTCGGTCGTCGACTCGGGGTTCATGCCGTCTTCGTCGAGGAAACCGATGACCTTCTCGCCGCCCTGCCATCCGCCCGAATACTGCCCGCGAGCCGTGCCGTCGGCGAGGTCGTCGGGCAGTCGCACTGCCGCGAGGATCTTCTCCTTCTCGGCACGGAGGTCGCCCGCTTCGAACGAGATCGGCTCCTCCATGGCCGTGAGTGCGAGGAGTTGCAGGAGGTGGTTCTGGATGACGTCGCGCGCTGCGCCGATGCCGTCGTAGTAGCCGGCACGGCCGCCGACGCCGATGTCCTCCGCCATCGTGATCTGCACGTGGTCGACGAAGTTCGCGTTCCAGATGGGCTCGTAGAGCTGGTTCGCGAACCGGAGCGCCAGGATGTTCTGGACGGTCTCCTTGCCGAGGTAGTGGTCGATGCGGAAGACGGAGTCGGGCGGGAAGACCGAGGCCACGACGTCGTTCAGCTCGCGAGCCGTCTTCAGGTCGCTGCCGAACGGCTTCTCGATGACCACGCGACGCCACTGGTCTCCGCGCTGCTCGGTCAGCCCGGAGCGCTTGAGCTGCTCGGTGACGAGCGGGAACGACTTCGGCGGGATCGACAGGTAGAACGCATGGTTGCCCATCGTGCCGCGTTCCCGGTCGAGTTCCTGCACCACGTCGCGCAGACGGTCGAACGCCGCGTCGTCGTCGAAGTCGCCGGGTACGAAGCGGATGCCGCGAGCCAGCTGCTTCCAGACGTCCTCACGGAACTCGGTGCGGGCGTACTGCTTGACCGAATCGTGCACGACTCGCTCGAAGTCCTCATCGGCCCACTCGCGTCGCGCGAATCCGACGAGCGCGAATCCGGGCGGCAGAAGCCCTCTGTTCGCGAGGTCGTAGACCGCCGGCATCAGCTTCTTGCGCGACAGGTCGCCCGTGACACCGAAGATGATGAGGCTCGACGGACCCGCGATGCGGTTCAGCCGGTAGTCCTTGGGGGAGCGGAGCGGGTTGTGGTTCGCGGTGATCTCGGCTGGCTGCATCGTTGCTCCGCGGTTCAGGCGACGACGTCGAACAACGTCGCCGTATCGGCCGCGGGGTTCGTCAGCGTGAGGGTGAGCACCGGGCGACCGTGATCGGCGAGCACGCTCGCGTCACCGGAGGCCTGAGCGGCGATGAGCTGGCCGAAGGTGAACGGGCGATCGGGGATCGCGAGGTCGTTCGCGGGCGTCTGCGTGATCTGGAGGAATGCCCCGACCGCTGGACCGCCCTTGTGGAACTGACCGGTGGAGTGGAGGAAGCGCGGGCCCCAACCGAAGGTGACGGGGCGGCCGGCCCGGGCGGCGAGCAGGCCGCGAAGTCGCTCGAGGTCGGGGTGGGCGACGCGGTCGACGTAGGCCTGGATCGAGAGGTAGCCGTCGGCCGGCAGCTCTTCGAGCAGCACGTCGATGGCTGAGGCGAGGTCGCTCGAGGCGCCGATGACCTCGGGCGTGCCGCGCACCTCGATGCCCTGTTCGACGAAGGCGGCGGGCGCGGGCTCGGGGCGGGCATCGAGCAGCCCTCGGGCGGCGACCTTGGCCGACTCCACGTCTGGCTGGTCGAAGGGGTTGATGCCGAGGAGGCGGCCCGCGACCGCGGTCGCGTACTCCCAGACGAGCAACTGCGCACCGAGAGTGCCGGACACGCGGATCTCGCCGGAGTCGTCGTGACCGAAGATCTCGTCGCCCGCGTCGTCGACGACGCGCACGATCTGTAGGTCGGGGAGACCCTCGCCGAGCTCGGGAGCGTCGACGCCGAGCACGACGGGCAGGAGGCCGGTGCCGTTCTTCCCGGTCGACTCGGCGATCAGCTGCTCGGCCCAGTCGGCGAACCCGACGATGTGCGTGCCATCGGCGATGATGCCGAGCTTGTCGCGGAGGGGTGTGGTGCCGGCGATCGCGGCGCCGAGCACGAGGCCCGGATTGTCGGGGGTGTCGATGGCGAGCGAGAGCTCGATCGTCTCCGCCTCGTCGAGGATCTCGGCGATGTCGACGCCGGCGAGGCCCGACGGCACGAGACCGAACGCCGTGAGCGCCGAGTAGCGGCCGCCCACATCGGGGTCGGCGTTGAACACGCGGTAGCCCGCGGCGCGCGCCGACTCATCGAGCGGCGAGCCGGGATCGGTCACGACGATGATGCGCCCGGCGGGATCGATTCCGGCGTCGCGGAACGCCTGCTCGTAGATTCGGCGCTGGCTGTCGGTCTCGACGGTCGATCCCGACTTCGATGAGACGACGAGCGCAGAGGTCGCGAGTCGGTCGGCGAGGGCAGCGCGAACCTGTCCGGGCTCGGTCGAGTCGAGAACCGTGAGGTCGACGTCGGTGGTGCGCGTGATGACCTCGGGTGCGAGCGACGAACCGCCCATGCCGGCGAGCACGATGTGATCGACGCCTGCGGCTTCGAGCTCTTCGCGGAGCGCTTCGATCTCGGCGACGAGCGGACGGGAGATCGCCACGGCCTCGGTCCAGCCGAGTCGCTTCGCTGATTCGGATTCGGCTTCGGGGCCCCAGAGTGCGGGGTCCTGGGCGGTGATGCCGCTCGCCACGAGATCGGCGACGAGCGTCGGGACGGTGCGGCGGACGGCGTCGGCGGCGGCACCGCTCACGGAGATGCGGAAACTCATCGTGCCGACTCCAGTGCTGCGCGCACGGTGTCGAGCAGTTCGTTCCACGAGACGATGAACTTGTCGACGCCCTCGTTCTCGAGCACCAGGGTGACGTCGTCGTAGTCGACGCCGACGCCGGCGAGGGCGTCGAGCACCTCGCCCGCCGAGGCGTATGCGGTGGTGACGGTGTCGCCGGTGATGACACCGTGGTCGAACGTCGCCTCGAGGGTCTTCTCGGGCATCGTGTTGACGACGCCGGGGGCGACGAGTTCGGTCACGTAGAGGGTGTCGGGCAGCGATGGGTCTTTCACGCCGGTCGAGGCCCAGAGCGGGCGCTGGCGGTTCGCTCCGGATGCGAGGAGCGCGGCGGCCTGCTCGCCGGCGAACTCCTGTTCGAAGAGTTCGTAGGCCAGGCGCGCGTTCGCGACGCCGGCCTTGCTCTTGAGGGCGAGCGCGTCGTCGGTGCCGATCGCCGTGAGCCGCTTGTCGATCTCGGTGTCGACGCGCGAGACGAAGAACGAGGCGACTGAGTGGATCGTCGAGAGATCGATGCCGGCGGCCTTGGCCTGCTCGAGACCGGCGAGGTAGGCCGCGATGACCTGGCGGTAGCGGTCGAGGCTGAAGATCAGGGTCACGTTGACGCTGATGCCCGCGCCGATCGCCGCGGTGATGGCGTCGAGGCCCTCGACGGTCGCGGGGATCTTGATCATGGCGTTGGGCCGGTCGACCTTGGCCCAGAGCGTCTTGGCCTCGGCGATCGTGCCGGCCGTGTCGCGGGCCAACCCTGGCGCGACCTCGATCGAGACTCGGCCGTCGAAACCGCCCGAGCGGTCGAAGACGGGGCGGAAGACGTCGGCGGCGTCGCGCACGTCATCGGTCGTGATCTCGAAGACTGCAGTGTCGACGTCGGCGCCCGCCGCGGCGAGCGCCTGTACCTGCTCGGCGTAGCGCTCACCCTTGGAAAGGGCGCCGGCGAAGATCGTCGGGTTGGTTGTGACCCCGACGACATCGCGTTCGGCGATGAGTCGGACGAGGTCGCCGGAGGCGATCCGTTCACGCGAGAGGTCGTCGAGCCAGATGCTCACGCCGGCTTCGGAGAGTGCTGCGGTGGGGGAGTTGCTGGTCATGGGAAGTGTCTCCTCTTCGGGCCCGCGTCAGGCCGACGCGAGCGATTCCTTCGCGGCGGCGACGACGGCGTCAGTGGTGATGCCGAACTCGCGGAACAGGGTCTTGTAGTCGGCGGAGGCGCCGAAGTGCTCGATCGACACCGAACGGCCCCGCGTACCGAGGTAGCGCTGCCATGAGAGCGCGAGACCTGCTTCGACCGAGACGCGGGCGGTGACGGCTGCGGGCAGCACGTGCTCGCGGTACTCGGCGGGCTGCTCCTCGAACCACTCGAGCGACGGCGCTGAGACGACGCGTGCGCCGATGCCGTCGGCGGCGAGCGTCTCGCGTGCGGCGAGGGCGAGTTGCACCTCGGAGCCGGTTGCGATCAGGATGACGTCAGGCTTGCCGGATGCGGCCTCGGCGAGCACGTAGGCGCCCTTCACCACGTTGGACGCGGCAGCGAGGGTGTCGCCGGATGCCTCGTCATCGCCCCGCTCGAACACGGGGATGTTCTGACGGGTCAGGGCGATGCCCGTCGGACCGCCTCGGCGCTTCAGGATCTCGAGCCAGGCGTGTGCGACCTCGTTCGCGTCGGCGGGCCGCACGACGGTGAGCCCGGGGATCGCCCGGAGTGCTGCGAGCTGCTCGATGGGCTGGTGGGTCGGGCCGTCTTCGCCGAGGGCGACGGAGTCATGCGTCCAGACGAAGATCGAGGGCACGTGCATGAGGGCCGCGAGACGAACCGCGGGGCGCATGTAGTCGCTGAAGATGAGGAAGGTGCCGCCGAACGCGCGGGTCTTCCCGTGCAGCACGATGCCGTTGAGGATGGCGGCCATGGCGTGTTCGCGGATGCCGAAGTGCAGCACTCGGCCGTAGGGGTTGCCCGAGAACTCGTGCGTCGACCACTCGGTCGGGATGAATGAGGCCGCACCGTTGATCGTCGTGAGGTTCGACTCGGCGAGGTCGGCCGAGCCGCCCCAGAGCTCGGGCAGCGCACCGGCGAGTGCGTTGATGACCTTGCCGGAGGCTGCGCGCGTCGAGACCTCGGTGCCGCCCTCGAAGGCGGGCAGCACGGACTCGAGGTCGGCGGGCAGCTCACCTGCTTCGAGCCGGTCGAGCAGCGCCTTGCGGTCGGGGTTCGCGTCGGCCCACGCGTCGAAGGCGAGCTGCCACTCTGCGTGCTGTGCCGCACCGCGTTCGATGGCGCCCCGGGTGTGGGAGATGACCTCATCGGCGACGACGAACGCCTGCTCGGGATCGAATCCGAGCACCTCCTTCGTGGCGGCGAGCTCGGCCGCGCCGAGAGCTGAGCCGTGGATCTTGCCCGAGTTCTGCTTGCCGGGCGACGGCCAGCCGATGATCGTGTTCAGGATGATGATCGACGGCTTCGACGACTCGCCCTTCGCCGCCTCGATCGCGGCGTGCAGCTCGGCCACGTCTTCGACGTACTGACCCGTCTTCTTCCAGTCGACGGTCTGCACGTGCCATCCGTAGGACTCGTAGCGCTTCGCGACGTCTTCGGTGAAGGCGATGTCGGTGTCGTCTTCGATGGAGATCTGGTTGGAGTCGTAGATCACGACGAGGTTGCCGAGCTGCTGGTGGCCGGCGAGCGAGGAGGCTTCGCTCGTGATGCCCTCCTGCAGGTCGCCGTCGCTGGCGACGACGTAGACGAAGTGATCGAACGGGCTGGTGCCGGCCGCGGCATCGGGATCGAAGAGGCCGCGCTCGAAGCGGGAGGCGTACGCGAAGCCGACCGCGGAGGCCAGACCCTGACCGAGCGGACCGGTCGTGATCTCGACGCCGGCGGTGTGGCCGTATTCGGGGTGGCCCGGGGTCTTCGATCCCCAGGTGCGCAGCGACTCGAGGTCGGCGAGCTCGAGGCCGTCGCCGGCGAGGTAGAGCTGCACGTACTGGGTGAGCGAGGAGTGGCCCGCGGAGAGGATGAAGCGGTCGCGGCCGAGCCACGCATGGTCGGACGGGTCGCGGCGCATGACCTTCTGGAAGAGAAGATAGGCGGCGGGTGCGAGGCTCATCGCGGTGCCGGGATGCCCGTTTCCGACCTTCTCGACGGCGTCGGCCGCGAGGACGCGTGCCGTGTCGACCGCTTGATCGTCGATGGGTTCCCACTGCAGAGTTGCCACGAGGTGCTGTTCCTTCCGGTCATTGGACGGCGCCCGTGGACCGATGGCCCCGAACCCCGCTGGAATCGCTTCGATGCGAAAGCTGCCCGGCGGTCGACCCGTTGGTCGAGGCACCGGACGGAAGTTCGAATCCGCCCGTCGGGCGCGCTCACCCAAGTATATGGACTCCTCACGTTTCATGACGGTGACGCGGAACTCACCGTCGAGGCTCGCTGATGTGAGGCCGGACGGCCCGGGAATCCGCGGTCGGGAGCGAGCGACACACGATGTCATAGAATCGATTGCGAGCGTGGCGTCACGTTGCGCTCGCGCGCCGGAACAGAGGAACGATGCAGGCAGCCGTACAGACCAGAGACGCCCGTCCGGCCATGACCGTACGACGCAAGCTCGCCGCCTACCTGGCCCTCACGAAGCCGCGCGTGATCGAGCTGCTGCTCGTCGTGACCGCTCCGACGATGATCCTCGCCGAGCAGGGGCTGCCGAGCCTGTGGCTGCTCATCGCGACCCTCATCGGCGGCGCCATGAGCGCCGGCTCCGCCGGAGCGTTCAACTGCTACATCGACCGCGACATCGACCGGGTCATGAAGCGCACGCAGGGTCGGCCGCTCGTGACCGGCGAGCTGTCCGATCGCGAGGCGCTCGTCTTCGCCTATGGTCTCGGCATCGCCTCGATCGTCTGGCTCGGCATCTTCACCAACTGGCTCGCCGCAGCGCTCTCGCTCGGCGCGATCCTGCTCTACGTGGTCTTCTACAGCCTGATCCTGAAGCGCCGCACCGCCCAGAACATCGTCTGGGGCGGTGTGGCGGGCTGCATGCCCGTGCTCATCGGCTGGGCGGCGGTGACCGGCGACCTCAGCTGGCCGCCGTTCATCCTCTTCCTCATCATCTTCCTCTGGACGCCGCCGCACTACTGGCCGCTCTCGATGAAGTACAAGGAGGACTACGCGGCCGCCGGCGTGCCGATGCTCGCCGTGGTGCGGGGTCGTGCGCAGGTCGGGCTGCAGGTCATCCTCTACGCCTGGGCGACCGTGGCGTGCTCCCTCCTGCTCATCCCGATCGCCGGCATGGGGCTCGTCTATTCCGCGGTCGCGCTGGTCAGCGGCATCTGGTTCGTCTACGAGACGCATCGGCTGTACGGCCTCGCGATCCGCCACGAGCATGTCTCACCCATGCGGGTGTTCCACGGCTCGATCGCCTACCTGTCGGTGCTGTTCCTCGCGGTCGGCATCGACCCGCTGCTGCCGTTCTAGCGGGCGTGGACTCCGACGACGGTCGTGGGGCAGGCAGGCCGAAGCGGGTCGAGCCACTGAGTTCTCGCGACGAAACCTGATGTTCCGGCGGCCGAGTGCCACACTGGAACCGTGGCCATGTCACCTGAGCCGCCATCGCCGGTGTTCGTCCGGCGGGAACGTGAACTCGGGACCATCAGGGGGCTCCTCGATCGCTCCGCCGCCGAGGAGGCGCAGACGCTCGTGGTCTCTGGCGACCCGGGCGTCGGCAAGACCGCGCTCGTGGCGCGCGCCTGCTCGAACGGATTCGATGCGCTGACGATCTTCGGCGCGTGCCTTCCGCTCACGTCGATGTCCATCCCGTTCCTTCCGATCCGCTCGGCGTTGCGCGGCATGGATGAGGACTTGATCGACGCCGGGATCGTCGACGCTGACGGCAGCGATCGAGATGTCGCCGTGCGGTTCGACGGATGGCTCGCCCGGTGCGCCAGCACCAGACCCGTGGTGCTCGTCGTCGACGACGTGCAGTGGGCCGATCGTTCGACGCTCGACACGCTCATGTACGTCATCGCGGGTCCGGCACGCCGGCGTCTGACGGTGATCGCCACGCTCCGAGCTGGGGAGGTCGGACTCGGTCATCCGCTTCAGCGCTGGCTCGCCGACATCCGTCGCCTGCCGCGCATGTCGGAACTCGCGCTCGCACCGCTCGACCGCACGGGAACCGCCGAGCAGATCCAGCTCCTGCTCGGCGGATCGCCGCACCACTCGCTCGTCGACGACGTTCATCGGCGGAGCCGCGGCAACCCGTACTTCACCCGCCTGATGGTCGCGGGTCTCGCTGCGGACGCCCGGACCGCGCCGGCCGCGTTCCCGACGGATCTCAGTTCGGCCGTGCTGCAGTCGTGGTTCAGCCTCTCGCCCGGAACACGGGGGCTCGCCACGGTGCTCGCGGTGGGCGGGACCGCGATGCAGGCCCGCGACCTCGTCGAGGTGCTCGGAGAACTCGACGCCGCGGCCGTCAGATCGCTGCTCGCCGAGGCGGTGGAGTCCGGCACCCTCGACCGACTGGAGGACGGCTCGTATTGGTTCCATCATCCGCTGAACGCCGAGGTCCTCGCCGAGCGCCTCGGTGATGACGAGCGTCGGGAGTGGCACGGACGATTCGCTGACATGCTCGAAGCGGATCAGCAGCGGCCGCTGCCCGTGGCATCCGCGGTTGCCATCGCCGACCACAGGTTCGGTGCGGGCCAGACGCAGGCGGCATTCGACTGGGCTCTGCGGGCGGCGGACGCAGCCGGCGACGCGGCCGGTTCGGCGGAGCAACTCCGGCTGCTCCGCCGAGCCGTCGGTCTGCGCGCCGAACTGCCGGAGTCCGGACTCTCGCTCGACGAGCTGCTCCGTCGGCTTCGGCGGACCGCGGCCGAGGTCGGCGCCACGGCCGCGGAACTCGAGGCCGTGAAGATGCTCATCGACCGCATCGATCCCGAGGTCGAGCCGCTGATCGCGGCAGAATTGCATGTGCGGCGGATGCACCTCCGGTTCATGGCGGGTCAAGGCTTCATCGACCTGGATGAGATGACGGAGGCGGTGCGGCTTGCTGCGGCAGACCCCTCATCGCCGCAGTACGCGCTCGCGCTCGCCGAGCTCGCCCATGCCGAGCTCTGGGCCGACGTGCCGGGTGCCGAAGCGCACGCGCGCGAGGCGATCGACGTCGCCCGAACGGCGAACGATCCGCGAGCCCTCGCGCACGCCCTCGCCGCCGGTTCCATGGCCGCCTCGTTCGCCGAGGACGGTGCGGCAGGGCGCGCCTACGGCGAGGAGGGCGTGGCTGCCGCGATCGTGGCACGTGACTGGTTCGCATACGTGCATGCCCTGCTCTGGGAGGCGAACGCCGTCGAGACCTGGGCCTCGGAGTGGTACGCGAACCAGATGCGAGCCGGTCGACTTCGACTCGCCGAACTCGGCGGCCCGCAGTCGTACATCGGCTGGCTCTCCGCGGGGGAGGCCGCCTCACTCCTCGCTGTCGGTCTGGCTCACGAGTGCGAGGAGCGTCTGCGTGTCGCGCTCGGCTCCGATCCCGGCGCGGTCGGCGATGTGGGCGCTCGGCTGACCGCGGCTCGCTTCGCCGCCCTGCAGGGGCGGACCGCCGAAGCGGAGAGTCACTTGCTTCGCGCCGACGAACTCTTCGCCGACGGATCTGCCTTCCTCGCCTTCGAGTTCGACGCGGTTCGCGCAGAGGTGCGTCTCGCGGCGAGCGACGCGCGAGGCGCCTACGATGCCGCGATCTCTGGCGCGACCGGCGCGGGAGCTGCTCCCACCATGTGCGAGTGGCTGATGCCGCTCGCCGCCCGCGCCCTCGCAGATCTCGCCCAGGAGGCACGCGACGGCCGCGGAGCTCTCGATCCCGTGCTCGCCATGCTGGCCGACCTGGTCGAGAGGTTTCCGCGTGTGATCAGGGATGTCGGCGAGCCGACACCGTTGATGGAGCGACAGCTGCACGCACTCGACGAGATGTACTTCGCCGAGCAGGCGCGTGCGCGCGGCGCGGCCGATGAAGTCGATGCGTGGGTTCGGGGTGCTGAGGGCTGCGAGCTGGCGGGCCTGCCGTGGGAGGAGGCCTATTGTTGCAGTCGCGCCGCTGAGGCGCTCCTCGGCCGGGGCCACGACCGATCGGCGGGTTCGGCCATGCTCCGGCGCGGGCTGGCCCTCGCCCGGCGCCTCGGCGCCGGACCGGTCGAGGACGAACTGCTCGACCTCGCCCGCCGGGCACGGGTGGCCGTCGATGAGCCCGCGCCGGCGGCATCCGGTACGCCGGCCGCCGTGCACGGCCTGACGGCGCGAGAGCGCGAAGTGCTCGACCTGATCGCCGTCGGGCGCACGTACGGCGAGATCGCGCGCGAGCTGATGATCAGTGAGAAGACCGTGAGCACGCACGTCTCGCATCTGCTCGCGAAGACCGGTTCGGCCAACCGCGTCGAGCTCGCGCGGCTCGTGCACCGCCTCGATCAGTGAGCGGATGCCGCTGCCGGTGCGCCTTCGTCATCTGCGACCGCAGCCGACGCCGGTCGCTTCAGCCGCATCACCACGACGGTCATCGTCGCGGCGGTGAGCGCCGCGAGCACCATGTGCACGCCGACCGCGAGCGCCGGCAGGCCGTTGCGCGCCTGATAGAGGCCAACGCCGACCTGTACGAGCTCGATGGCGAGCAGGGCGATCGACCAGCGCAGCGTCGGCAGCCGCAGTCGCCAGGCGGCCACGACGAGCACCAGGGTCAGCGCGAGCAGCGCGTAGCCGGGCCAGGCGTGCACGTGCTCGAGGATCTCGGAATCGAACCCCGTGCGTCCGGCCTCCAGGTCGCCCGAGTGCGGACCAGAGCCGGTGGTCAGCACGCCGAACACGATCGTGAGTGCGAGCACGCCGCTCGTCGCATGTGCGAGGCCTGAGTACCACCCCGGAACCGCGGATTCACGGGGGCCGGCGGGGGAGTCCATGCGTGCGAGGAACGCGGCAGTGATGCAGACGAGGACGAGCGATGAGAGGTAGTGGAACCCGACGATGAACGGGTTCAGCCCCGTCCACACCGTGATTCCGCCGACGACCGCCTGCGCGACGATGCCGATGCCGACGATGAAGGAGAGGGCGAAGAGGTCGCGGCGTTCGCGTCGGATGCGCCAGACGAGGATGAAGACGATCAGGGCGATGATGCCGACGACGCCCGTCATCAGGCGGTTGCCGAACTCGATGAGCGAATGGTAGGTCAGTTCGTCGGTCGGCACGAGGGAATCGGCCGTGCAGGTGGGCCAGGTCGGGCATCCGAGGCCGGAACCGGTCAGGCGCACCGCACCGCCCGTCGCGATGATCATGACCTGGGCGATGAACGAGGCCCAGGCGAAGCTGCGGAGAGTGCGGGTCACGCTGGTCGTTCCTGATCCGGATCGCGCTGTGACGGCGCTGGGAGTCCTGCCCGGCACCCGCCGCGACCCTATAGACTTGAGGGGTTGGCAGGCCCGCCGATCGCGCGAGAACGCGCGTCACGGGTCGCAGACCATCTTAGGTTGGCACAAGCGCCACCGGGCACATCATCACCCACTCAACGAGCACCTCGACTCACGAGGGGAATGAGCCGGCCTGATAGCCGGTTGCACGGGAGGAGAAGAGGGAGAGCATGACGGATGTACTGATCGACCGACCGGAACTCGAAGGGCTCGGCACCTACGAGTTCGGCTGGGCGGACTCCGATTCCGCCGGGGCATCGGCCCGCCGCGGAATCTCGCCGGAGGTGGTCGCCGACATCTCCGGGCTGAAGCAAGAGCCCGAATGGATGCTCCAGCGCCGCCAGCGCGGGCTGCAGCTCTTCGATCGCAAGCCGATGCCCACCTGGGGCGCCGACCTGTCGGAGATCGACTTCGACAACATCAAGTACTTCGTCCGCTCCACCGAGAAGCAGGCCCAGACCTGGGAAGACCTGCCCGAAGACATCAAGAACACCTACGAGCGACTCGGAATCCCCGAGGCCGAACGCCAGCGCCTCGTCGCGGGCGTCGCCGCGCAGTACGAGTCCGAGGTCGTCTACCACCAGATCAACGAAGAGCTCGAGCGCCAGGGCGTCATCTTCATGGACACCGACACCGCGCTGAAGGAGCACCCCGAGTTCTTCGAGGAGTACTTCGGCACCGTCATCCCCGCGGGCGACAACAAGTTCGCGGCGCTCAACACGGCCGTGTGGTCGGGCGGCTCGTTCGTCTACGTGCCGAAGGGCGTGCACGTCGAGATTCCGTTGCAGGCGTACTTCCGCATCAACACCGAGAACATGGGCCAGTTCGAGCGCACGCTGATCATCGCCGACGAGGGCAGCTACGTGCACTACATCGAGGGTTGCACGGCGCCGATCTACAAGAGCGACTCGCTGCACTCGGCCGTCGTCGAGATCATCGTGAAGAAAGACGCCCGTGTTCGATACACGACGATCCAGAACTGGTCGAACAACGTCTACAACCTCGTGACGAAGCGCGCGACGGCCGCCGAGGGCGCCACCATGGAGTGGGTCGACGGCAACATCGGCTCGAAGGTCACGATGAAGTACCCGTCGATCTTCCTCATGGGTGAGCACGCCAAGGGCGAGACCCTCTCGGTCGCGTTCGCGGGCCCGGGCCAGCACCAGGACGCCGGCGCGAAGATGATCCACATGGCGCCGTACACGCAGTCGTCGATCGTCTCGAAGTCGATCGCCCGAGGCGGAGGCCGTGCCGGTTACCGCGGCGAAGTGCGCATCGACGCGAACGCGCACCACTCGGCGAACAGTGTCGTCTGCGACGCCCTGCTCGTCGACACGATCTCCCGCTCAGACACGTACCCGGCGATCGATATCCGCGTCGACGACGTGAAGCTCGGCCACGAGGCCACGGTCTCGAAGGTCAGCGAAGAGCAGCTCTTCTACCTCATGAGCCGCGGCATCGACGAGACCGAGGCGATGTCGATGATCGTGCGCGGGTTCATCGAGCCGATCGCACGCGAGCTCCCCATGGAGTACGCGATGGAACTCAACAAGCTCATCGAAATGGGCATGGAAGGCAGTGTCGGCTAGGAATGACCGATCAGATGACCAGCACAGCACAGCGCTCATCCAATTTGGCCACTGCCGGGCAGCACGGTCTCGTCGCGCACTCCGATGGTGCCTTCGTGCCCGTTCAGACCCGCTCCGAGCGGTTCCGCTCGGTCGACGTCGACGAGTTCGAGCCCGTCAACGGCCGCGAGCACGAGTGGAAGCTCTCCCCGGTCGCGGCATTCGCCGACCTGACCGGCGGTGAGCTCGACGGCTCGCGGCTGTCGATCGAGACCGCGGATGCCCCGGGCATCGCCGTCTCGTACATCCCACGCGACGATGCCCGCGTCGGCGCTGCCGGCATGCCGGAAGAGCGCGCGAGCGCCAACGCGTGGTCGACGTTCGGTGAAGCCCTCCTCATCTCCGTCACCGGTGAAGATGAGAAGACCGCGTTCGTGACCCGCACCGGACTCGGCGCCGCACCGCGCGCCGCGCACACCGTGATCGAGGCCGCGCCGAACAGCCGCGGCTTCGTCGTGCTCGCCGGCACCGGCGCCGCCCGCCTCAGCGAGAACGTCGAGATCCTCGTCGGCGACGGGGGCTTGCCTCACCGTCGTGTCGCTGCAGGAATGGGACGACGAGGCGGTGCATCTCTCGAGCCAGTTCGCGCGCCTCGGCCGCGATTCCTTCCTCAAGCACATCGTCGTCTCGCTCGGCGGCAAGGTCGTGCGGGTGAACCCGTCGACGCACCTCGCCGGGCAGGGCGCCGACATCGAGGCCCTCGGCCTGTACTTCGCCGACGCGGGGCAGCACCTCGAGCAGCAGGTCTACGTGCACCACGACGCACCGCACTCCAAGAGCCGCGTGAACTACAAGGGCGCGCTGCAGGGCACCGGCGCGCGCACCGTGTGGGTCGGCGACGTGCTCATCGGCAACGCCGCGACCGGAACCGACAGCTACGAGCAGAATCGCAACCTCGTGCTCACCGACGGCACTCGTGCCGATTCCGTTCCGAACCTCGAGATCGAGACCGGTGACATCGAGGGGGCCGGGCACGCGAGTGCCACGGGCCGATTCGACGACGAGCAGCTGTTCTACCTCATGGCACGGGGTATTCGCGAAGACGAGGCCCGCCGTCTCGTCGTGCGCGGCTTCCTCACCGACATCGTGCAGAAGATCGGCTCGCCAGAGCTCGAGGCGCGTCTCACCGCGGCGATCGAAGCCGAACTGGAAGGTCGCTGACGTGGCATCCGTGCGCGTATGCGCCATCGACGATCTCGCCGTCAACGAAGCGTCGCGCTTCGTGCTCGAGGGCCAGCCGATCGCCGTGGTGAAAGATGCCGCCGGCGACGTCTTCGCCATCGGCGACACCTGCACCCACGGCGACATCTCGCTCTCCGAGGGATTCGTCGAGGGCGACACCCTCGAATGCTGGGCGCACGGCTCCATGTTCTCCCTCAAGACGGGCAAGCCCTTGACGCTGCCCGCATACGAGCCCGTCCCGGTCTACCAGGTCGAGCTCAAAGACGGCGACGTCCACATCGACCCCGCGGTCACCCTGACCGTCTGACCCACCTCCTCCGGCCCGGAACGGCCGGCTACCGAAAGAGACCACTACGAACATGTCCGTTCTCGAGATCAAGAACCTCCACGTCAACGTCGAGACCGACCAGGGCACGCGAGAGATCCTCCGCGGCGTCGACCTCGTCATCAACGAGGGCGAGATCCACGCCATCATGGGTCCGAACGGCTCCGGCAAGTCGACCCTCGCCTACACGATCGCGGGCCACCCCAAGTATCAGGTGGTCGACGGCGAGATCCTCCTCGACGGAGAGAACGTGCTCGAGATGTCGGTCGACGAGCGTGCGCGCGTCGGCCTCTTCCTCGCGATGCAGTACCCCGTCGAGATCCCCGGAGTGACGGTCACCAACTTCCTCCGCACCGCCAAGACGGCGATCGACGGCGAGGCGCCCTCGATCCGCGGCTGGATCAAGGACGTCCGCACCTCCATGTCGAACCTCAAGATGGATTCGGACTTCGCCGAGCGCAACGTCAACGAGGGCTTCTCGGGCGGTGAGAAGAAGCGCAACGAGATCCTCCAGCTCGAGCTTCTGAAGCCGAAGTTCGCCGTGCTCGACGAGACCGACTCGGGCCTCGACGTCGATGCGCTGAAGGTCGTGTCAGAGGGCGTCAACCGCGCCCACTCGAACACGGGCCTCGGCGTGCTCCTCATCACGCACTACACGCGTATCCTCCGGTATATCAAGCCCGACTTCGTGCACGTCTTCGTCGCAGGCAGGATCGCCGAGCAGGGCGGTGCCGAACTGGCCGACCGTCTCGAAGAGGAGGGGTACGACCGGTACCACGTGGCAGAGGCTGCGGCCGAGGCCCTGCCCGCCGAATAGGCAGAGGGTAGAATCGCATCATGGTCACCTCACTCGCACCCGAACGCTTCGACGAGGTCACCGAAGCGCTGAAAGACGTGATGGACCCCGAGCTCGGAGTCAACGTCGTCGACCTCGGCCTCATCTACGACCTCGGCTGGGACGACGAGAACGACGCGCTCATCGTCCACATGACGCTCACGAGCGCGGGATGCCCCCTCACCGACGTGATCGAAGAGCAGACCGCAGAGGCGCTCGACGGCACCGTCGACGCATTCCGCATCAACTGGGTGTGGATGCCGCCGTGGGGCCCCGAGCGCATCACCGACGACGGCCGCGACATGATGCGGGCGCTCGGCTTCGCCATCTGAGCCTCGCGATCTAAGTCGCCACATCGAGATCTCCGGATGCCCCGGGCAGCACGCTGCTCGGGGCATCCGCCGTCTCAGGCGAGCCCGCGTCGCCGCAGCAGGGGTCCGATCGACGGCTCGCGCCCGAGGAAGCGGCGGATCGATTCGCGAGGGTCGCGCGAACCGCCGGGAGCGAGGATCTCCGCCCTGAAGCGCTCGCCGTTCTCGCGCGTGGCGCCGCCGTCGGCTTCGAACCGAGCCATGATGTCGGCGCCGGGCACCTCGCTCCAGATGTAGGAGTAGTACCCCGCGTCGTAGCCGCCCGCGAACACGTGCGCGAAGTACGTGCTCGAATAGCGCGGCGGCACGAGCGGGTCGTCGAGGCCGGCGGCGGTGAGGGCACGGCGCTCGAACTCGGCGACGTCGGTCACGGCGGCGGCATCCGCGGCGGAGAGGCGGTGCCACGCCTGGTCGAGCACGGCGGCCGCGAGGTACTCGGTGGTGGCGAAGCCCTCGCCCGACGTGCGCGACGCCAGCAACCGGTCGACGAACTGCTGCGGAATCCGCTCACCCGTCTCGTGGTGCACCGCGTACTCGCCGAGCACCTCGGGTCGCAGCGCCCAGAGCTCGTTGACCTGGCTGGGCAGTTCCACGAAGTCGCGGTAGACGTTCGTGCCGGCCACCGACGGGTGCACGACATCGGAGAGCAGACCGTGCAGCGCGTGGCCGAACTCGTGGAAGAGCGTCTCGGTCTCGTCGAGGGTGAGCAGGGTCGGCTCGCCCGCGGCGGGCCGCGCGACGTTCAGGTTGTTCACGACGACCGGGAGCGTACCGTCGAGCGTGGACTGGGCGACGAGCTCGCTCATCCACGCGCCGCCGCGCTTCGAATCCCGCGCATACAGATCGAGCAGGTAGAGGCCGACAGATGCGCCGTCCTCCTCGAACACCTCGAAGACGCGAGTCTCGGGATGGTAGCCGACGAGGTCTGGGCGCTCGACGAAGCGCAGCCCGTAGAGCAGCGTCGCTGCGCGGAACACGCCGCTGGCGAGCACGCGCTCGAACTCGAGGTACGGTCGCAGCTTCTCGAGATCGACATCGTGGCGCTCCCGCCGCACCGCTTCGCTGAGCAGCGCCCAGTCGGATGCCTCGAGCGCGCGCCCGCCCGAGGCCGTTGGCTGCTCGGCAAGGGCGCCGGCTTCGCGACGGGCGTTCGCCGTCGCGGGCGGGATGAGCCGGCCGAGCAGTTCGGCGACGGCCTCCGGGGTGCCGGCCGTCTGGTCGACCGTCACGGCGGCGGCGTGGTCGTCGAAGCCGAGGAGCCGGGCGCGTTCGGCACGGACGCGCACCAGTTCGAGCAGCGTGGCCCGCGTATCGTACGGCCCGCCGCGGCATCCGCGTGCCCGTGATGCACCGAACAGGCGGTCTCGCACGGCATCGTGCTCGAGAGCGGCGAGCGCCGGCTGCGCGGTCGGCAGCACGAGCGTGATGAGCCAGCCGTCGAGGCCGCGGGCGCGGGCCGCCTCCCGCGCCGCCGAGCGGCGACCCGCATCGAGGCCGGCGAGGTCGTCGGCGTCGGTGAGGTGCAGCGCCAGTTCGTTGGCGTCGGCGAGCAGGTGCTGCTGGAACTCGGTCGTGAGCTCGGAGATTCGGGTGTTCAGCGCGGTGAGCTCGGCGCGCTCCGCCGCTCCGAGCGCTGCACCGGCGAGGGTCGCGATGCGGTGGTGTCGCTCGAGCACGTACTCCGATTCCGGATCGAGCCCGAGCTCCGTGCGGGCGGCGTGCAGCGTTTCCACCCGCGCGTAGAGACGGGGATCGAGCAGGATCGCATCGCGATGGGTCGCCAGCAACGGTGCGAGCTCCATCTCGATGGCGTCGATCGTGGCGTCGCTGTCGGCGGCACTCGCGTTCTCGAAGACGGGAAGCACGCGGCGGAGCAGTGCTCCCGAGCGTTCGAGCGCGACGATCGTGTTCTCGAAGGTCGGCGCAGCGGCATCCGTCGCGACCCTCTCGACGGCGAGCCGTTGCTCGCGCATGCCGGTCTCGATCGCCTCTCGATAGTGTTCGGGCCGGATGAGTGCGAAGAGCGGGAGCCGGTACGGCAGCGGAGACGGCTCGAGGAACGGGTTGAAATGCTCGCTCATTCGTGCACCGTCCTTCGCTGTTGCGCGCGCCGTCATGAGCCTAGTCTCGAAGCATGAGCACCGATCGTCCCGAGCGCGTCGTTCGCGATGCGTACACCCACGGCCACCACGCGAGCGTGCTGCGCTCGCACTCCTGGCGCACGGTCGAGAACTCGGCCCGCTACCTCGTGCCCCACTTGCACGAGGGTGCGCGCGTTCTCGACGTGGGCAGCGGCCCGGGCACCATCACGATCGACCTCGCACGCCGCGTGCGACCCGGCACGGTCGTGGGCATCGACGCCTCGGCCGATGTGCTCGCCTCGGCGGCCGGTCTCGCCGAGAGTGAAGGGGTCGCGAACGTCGAGTTCGCCGTCGGCGATGCCTACGCGCTCGACTTCGCGGACGACACCTTCGACATCGTGCACGCGCACCAGGTGCTGCAGCACCTCTCTCGGCCCGTCGACGCTCTCCGCGAGTTTCGGCGTGTCACGAAGCCCGGCGGGGTGGTCGCCGTGCGCGACGTCGACTACGGCGGCGTGTTCTGGAACCCGGTGTCGCCGGGGCTGTCGCGTTGGCTCGAACTGTACCGATCGGTGCACGAGTGGAACGGCGGAGAGCCCGATGCCGGTCGCCGCGTGAAGGCCTGGGCCAGGGCTGCGGGATTCTCCGATGTCGTGGCCACGGGCAGTGTCTGGGTCTTCGCGACCGAACTCGAGCGCGAGTGGTGGGGCGGCGCCTGGGCCGAACGCATCACCGAGTCGCAGTTCGCCGCCCACGCGATCGAGTCGGGCCACTCGAACCCCGATGAGCTGCGGCGCCTCGCGGATGCCTGGCGGGAGTGGGCCGCCGACGACGACGGCTGGCTGCTCATGCCGCACGGCGAGATCATCGCGCGCGTGTAGCACTCCGGCCCGCCTGCGTGCGCCCGGCGGCGCGCCGGCTCTCAAGCGGTACAGTGTCGGCATGACCTCACGCCCCTCAGCGGAGGACATCCGCCGACGCCTCCAGCTCGAACCGAACCAGACCTGCGGATTCGTACGGGTGAGCTACACGAGCGACCTGCAGCTTGCTGCCGGCGCCCTCGCGTCACCGCTGGGGGCGCAACGCCCCGTCGGCACCGGGTTGCTCTTCATGGTCACGCCGGCAGCACCGGTGCGGCTTCACCGGATCCTGAACGACCAGCTGTACCACTACTACCGAGGAGACCCTCTGGAACTCCTGCTGCTCCACGCCGACGGCAGCAGCGAACGGGCGACCATGGGACCGGATCTGGAGCACGGTCAACATGTGCAGCTGACGATTCCCGGCGGCACGTTCCACACGGCACGGGTGATCGGCGATCGTGAGTGGTTCCTCGGCGGCAGCACCGAGTGGCCGGGGGTCATTCCCTCCGACGTCGAACTCGGCGACGTCGACGCGCTCTCGGCGCGGCATCCCGACGTCGCGGAGGACATCCGCTCGTTCCCGCTGCCGGTCCGCACCGCCGGCGGGCACCCGCGCCTGCGCAGAGGGTGACTTGGTCGGCGCCCGAAACCCGGGCCTACGACGGGGCCTGCGCGTCTACCAGTCCTCGTCGGCGTCGTGCGCGTCGACGATCGTGTCGCGCACGACCGTGCCGTCGTCGAGCTCGGCGATCGGTCGGCCTTCGAGCCACGTGAGCGTCCAGTGGCGATTCGCGCCGTCGCCGGTGAATGCCGTCTCGGCGGCCGCGATTCGCTCCCGCAGCTCGTTCGGCACGCTGACCGGCGGTACCGCGCCGAAGGCCCAGCGCGTGCCGAGACGCATCAGGAGTCCATCTCGTAGGTGACCCAGCTGGTGCGCCTCGCGAGCTGGTCGTAGACGCGCTGCGCCGGGGCGTTGTCGTCTGCGGTGATCCAGCTGACGCCGCCCTGCCCGATCTCGGCCGCACGCTCGTGGACGTACTCGATGAGAGATCGGCCGATGCCCGACCCGCGGGCGCTCTCGTCGACGTACAGGTCGTCGAGGAACATGCCGCGTGTCGCCGTCAGCGAGCTCGGCACCGCCCGGAAGTGGGCGAACCCGACCGGCTGCCCCTCGTCATCGACGGCGAGCGCGGCCTGCAGCGGCTCGGATTCGTCACGGATCCAGTTCCAGACGATGAGGGCCTTGGCATCGTCGAGTTCGGTCTCGTAGAAGCGGCAGTACGCCTCGAACAGCGGCAACCACCCGAAGAAGTCGTCGTCACCGGTCGGTCGGATCTCATAGTTCATGCTTCCCCCTATTCCGACAGCGCCTCGAAGACGACGTCGCGAACTTCGAACGACTCGGCCTCGACGAAACCGAGCCCCGCGATGCGCCCCACCGCACGCAGATCTGATGCGACCGACTCCAGCAACGCGATCGTCGCCGCCGGCGCTGCGATCGCGGCGGTCGCGACGGGCGTCTTCTGCGACGCCTTCACGTCGGTCTTCGCGCGACGGATGCCGGTGAGTGCGAGCCCGGCGAGTTCGAGGAGCTCGACACCGGCATCGCCACGGGCGGCGAGGTCGTCGACCGTCGGCCAGGCAGCCACGTGCACGGAGCCGTCATGCGACCAGCGCCACGCCTCTTCGGTCGCGAACGGAATGACCGGAGCGAAGAGCCGGAGCAGCACGTCGAGCGCGGTCTTCAGCGCCGCGACGGCCGAGGCCTGCTCCGGGCTCGGCTCACCGTAGGCGCGTTCCTTCACGAGCTCGAGGTAGTCGTCGCAGAAGGTCCAGAAGAACGTCTCGGCGAGCTCGAGCGCGCGTGCGTGGTCGTACGCCTCGAGCGAGCGGGTGGCGCGCTCGACGACGCCGGCGAGCTCGGCGAGCATGCTGCGATCGACCGGCACGGTCACCGGGGCATCCGCCCGCCCGTCGAAGCCGAGGATGAACTTCGCCGCGTTCAGCACCTTGATGGCGAGGCGGCGTCCGATCTTGACCTGTGTCGGGTTCTGCGGGTCGAAGGCGGCGTCGGTGCCGAGGCGCGAGGATGCCGCCCAATAGCGCACCGCATCGGAGCCGTGCTGGTCGAGGAGGCCGGCGGGCGTCACGACGTTGCCCTTCGACTTCGACATCTTCTTGCGGTCGGGGTCGACGATGAAGCCCGAGATCGACGCGTTCGCCCACGGCGCCACGCCGTGCTCGAGCTCGGCACGCAGCGTCGTCGAGAACAGCCAGGTGCGGATGATGTCCTGACCCTGCGGGCGCAGCGAGTATGGGAAGACGAGGTCGAAGAGCTCGGGGTCGCGCTCCCAGCCGCCCGCGAGCTGCGGGGTCAACGAGGAGGTCGCCCAGGTGTCCATGACGTCGTGCTCGCCGATGAATCCACCGGGCTCGCCGCGCTGGGCCTCATCGAAGCCCGGCGCGGCGGCCGAAGAGGGGTCGACCGGCAGCATCTCGCGGGTCGCGACGATCGGCTCGTCGAACTTCGGGTCGCCGGCCGCGTCGAGCGGGTACCAGACGGGGATGGGCACGCCGAAGAAGCGCTGACGCGAGACGAGCCAGTCGCCCGAGAGTCCGCCGACCCAGTTCTCGTAGCGCACGCGCATGAAGTCGGGGTGCCAGTCGATCTCACGGCCGTGGCCGAGCAGCCGCTCGCGCAGCGCCTCGTCGCGCGCGCCGTTCCTGATGTACCACTGGCGTGTGGAGACGATCTCGAGGGGCTTGTCGCCCTTCTCGAAGAACTTGACCGGGTGCGTGATCGCCTTCGGATCGGCGAGCAGGTCGCCCGAGTCCCTGAGCTGCTGCACCACGGCCTGCTTCGCCGAGAAGATGGTCTTGCCCGCGAGCTCGGCGAACGCCGCCGTGCCGGCCTCCGAGGTGATGGCCTCGGGGGCCTCGGCGATGACGCGGCCGTCGAAGCCGATGATCGCGCGGTTCGGCAGGTCGAGTTCGCGCCACCACACGACATCGGTGATGTCGCCGAACGTGCAGATCATCGCGATGCCCGTGCCCTTGTCCTTCTGGGCGAGGTGGTGCGCGAGCACGGGCACCTCGACGCCGAACACCGGCGTCGTGACGGTCGTGCCGAAGAGCGGCTGGTAGCGCTCGTCGTCGGGGTGGGCGACGAGGGCGACGCACGCGGGAATCAGCTCGGGCCGGCTCGTCTCGATCTCGATGTTGTTGCCGTCGGGGCGGTGGAACGAGACGCGGTGGTAGTGGCCCGGCTGCTCGCGGTCTTCGAGCTCGGCCTGTGCGACCGCGGTGCGGAAGGTGACGTCCCAGAGGGTCGGTGCGAGCGCCTGGTAGGCCTCGCCGCGCTCGACGTTGCGCACGAAGGCGAGCTGCGAGGCGAAGAGCGATTCGTCGCCGATGGTGCGGTACGTCTGGGTCCAGTCGACCGAGAGGCCGAGCTGGCGCCACAGCGCCTCGAACTGCTGCTCGTCTTCGACGGTCAGCCGCTCGCAGAGCTCGATGAAGTTGCGCCGGCTGATCGGCACCTGGTCGGCGGCCTTCGTCGACTTGCCGTCGCCGCCTTCGTACGGGGGCACGAACGCCTCGACATAGGCGAGGGTGGGGTCGCAGCGAACGCCGTAGTAGTTCTGCACGCGGCGCTCGGTGGGCAGGCCGTTGTCGTCCCAGCCCATCGGGTAGAAGACGCTCTTGCCGCGCATGCGCTGGAACCGCGCGACCACGTCGGTGTGCGTGTACGAGAAGACGTGGCCGATATGCAGTGAGCCCGAGGCGGTGGGCGGCGGGGTGTCGATCGAGTAGATGCACTCGCGCGTCGCAGAACTGCGGTCGAACCGGTACGTTCCCTCACGCTCCCATGCGCCGCCCCAGACCGATTCGAGTCCTTCGAGGGCGGGCTTGTCGGGAATGCGCGCAGTGTCGGTCATGATGCTCCGGTTCGATATCGGCGGCACCGTGTCGGTGGTGAGGTGCCTGAATATGCCACGTTGCAGCCTACCGGAGAGCGTGCCCCGAGCAGGCAGCCCGATCGTGGCGCGGCCCGGCCGTTCGAGTCAGTTGGGGAGGCGGGGCGAGTCGGCGACGAGCCGCGCGGTGTACGCGTGCTGCGGGCGGGTGAACACCTGCTCCGCGTCGCCGGTCTCGACGAGCTGCCCGGCCTGCATGACCGCGACGCGATCGGCCATGTGGCGCACGACGCCGAGGTCGTGGGAGATGAACAGCAGGGCGAGTCCGCGCTGCCGCTGGAGGTCGTCGAGCAGGTCGAGGATCTGCGCCTGGATCGTGACGTCGAGCGCCGACACCGGCTCGTCGCAGATCACGATCTCGGGCGAGGCGGCGAGCGCTCTGGCGATCGCGACGCGCTGCCGCTGACCGCCCGAGAGCGTCAGGGGCCTTCGATCCGCAACGGATGCCGCGAGCCCCACCTGCTCGAGCAGTGCTGCGACGGCACCGGGCGCGCTGCGGCGTGGGCCGTCCACGGCGTCGGCGAGGAGGCGCCCGACGGTCCACCTCGGGTCGAAGGAGCCGAGCGGATCCTGGTAGATCGCGCCGATGCGGCGGCGTGAGGGTCGCCGGCGCCGCTCATCGAGCGTCGACCACTCCTCGCCGTCGAGGTGCACCGTGCCGCGATCGGGCCTCGTGAGCGCGAGCGCGAGACGCGCCACCGTGGTCTTGCCCGAACCGGATTCGCCGACGAGGCCGAGCGTCTCGCCGCGGCGCAGCGACAGTGAGACGTCGTCGACGGCGGCGAAGCGGCCCCCCGGCACGCTGAACGTCTTCGTCAGGTGGGAGAGTTCGAGGAGCGGGGCCACGCCGGCGACCGGCCTCGGAGCCGGCGACGGCCTGTGCGATGAGGCCGCGGCGGGCGAGGCCGACAGCCGAGCCCCGCGAGGGATGTCGGCCGGCACCGCAGCGATGAGCGACCTCGTGTACTCCTCGCGCGGCGACTCCAGCACGTCGCGGGCAGCGCCGGCCTCGATGATCCGGCCCTGCCGCATGACGAGGATGCGGTCGGCCGTGCGCGCCACCACCGCGAGATCGTGACTGATGAGCAGCATTCCCGTTCCGCGTTCGCGGATCTCGTCGAGCAGGCCGAGGATGCGCGCCTGCACGGTGACGTCGAGGGCGGTCGTCGGCTCATCGGCGATGAGCAGCGGCGGATCGAGCGCGATGGAGGCCGCGATGAGCGCCCGCTGACGGAGCCCGCCCGAGAGCTCGCCGGAACGCCGACCGATCGCGAGGGCGGGATCGGGCATGCCGACTTCCGCGAGGAGTCGCAGTACGCGCTCCCGGCGCTCGGCCGCCGGCAGTCGCAACAGGATCCGGAGCGGGTCCTCGATCTCGCGACCGACGGTACGCAGCGGGTCGAGCGAGCCGAGCGCGTCCTGCAGGATGAGGCCCGCCCGGCGGCCGCGCACTCCTCGCCAGTCGCCTTCGGTCGCCGCGCGCAGTTCGACGCCGTCGATGCGCAATCGCTGTGCCGAGGTGTGGGAGTCGGCGCCGGCCAAGCCGAGGAGGGCGCGCGCGGTCACCGATTTGCCCGAGCCGGACTCGCCGACGATGGCGACGCATTCGCCCGGCATGATCGTCAGGTCCACGCCGTGCACGACGTCTGCGCCGCCGAATCCGACTCGCAACTGCGAGACCTCGAGCACGGGTGCCGGTGTGTTCGTCATCGCTCGCCCCGTCCGCGTCGGGTGAGCGCGCGCCCGAGCACCGTGGTCGCGATGGTCGTGCCGACGATCATGAGGCCGGGGAACACCGTCATCCACCAGGCGGTCGCCAGGTACGTGCGGCCGGCTGCGAGCATCGCCCCCCACTCGGCAGCGGGCGGCTGCGCGCCGAGCCCGAGATAGCTGAGGGCCGCCGCCCAGACGATCGCCTGACCGATGCCGAGCGTCGCGAGCACGAAGAGCGGGATGAGTGCGTTCGGCAGCACGTGTTGCGACAGGATGCGGGCGGGGGAGCGGCCGAGCACCCGGGCCGCCTCGACGTACTGCGACGATCGGATCGAGACGAGCTGGCCGCGAATGATCCTGGCGTAGCCCGGCGCCGTCGACAGGCCGACCGCGACGGTCGCCGTGACGGGCCCGGGGCCGTACACGACGATCACGAGCAGGGCGAGGAGCAGACCGGGGAAGGCGAAGAGCACCTCGACGAGCCGATTGACGCCGAAGTCGACGATGCGGCCGCCGAAACTCGCCAGCACGCCGAGCACGAGTCCGAGTGCGAGGCCGATCGCGGTCGCCGCGACCCCGATGAGGAGCGAGGTGGCGGTGCCGGCGACGACCCGGCTGTAGATGTCGCGGCCCGACTCATCGGTACCGAACCAGTGCGCGAGCGACGGCGACTCGAAGGCCTCGGCCGGGGCGATCTCGTTGGGGTTCTGGGTGGCGACGAGATCGGGCGCGACGGTCGCCGCGAGCAGGAAGAGCACGAACGTCGCGGCGATCACGGTGCCGAGACGGGGCATCCGGCCGCGCCGGCGCACCGGCGCGTGCGCGGCCGACGAGACCGCCGTGGCCTGCTGGAGTTCGAGATCGCTCACCGACCGGCCTCCTGACGCAGCCGCGGGTCGGCGATGCGGGCGACGAGGTCGGTGAGCACCGTCATGAGCACGTAGACGAGGGCGACCAGCAGCACCACGCCCGTGACGACGGGGATGTCGCGCAGGGTCACGGCCTGCAGCAGGGTGCGACCGAGCCCCGGCATCGCGAAGATCGTCTCGACGACGACCGCCCCCGACAGCAGCCAGCCGAGCGCCCACCCCGACAGGCTGATGGCGGGAAGGGCGGCATGGCGGATGGTGTGACGCACGCGCACGCCCACGGCGCTCTCGCCGCGGGCCCTGGCCGAGACCACGAAGGGCTGCTGCATGGCGCCCAGCAGGCTCTCGCGCATGACCTGGGCGAGGAAGCCCGAGAGCGGGATCGCGAGCGTCACGACGGGAAGCACGAGTCCGGCCGGGGTGCCGGTGGCGACCGGCGGCAACCAGCCGAGCCCGGCGGCGAAGACCGCGATGAGCACGGCCGCGAGCCAGAAGTGCGGGAGTGCGGCCGCCGTGATCTCGACACCCTCGCCGACGGCGCTCGCGATCCGGCCGCGCCCGGTCGACCAGATCGCGACGGCGAGCGCGAGAATCCACGCGAGCACGAGCGCGAGGGCCGCGAGCAGGAGGGTGCCGCCGAGCTGCGCGGCGAGCAGTTCGGCGACGGGGAGCTTGAGGGTGTACGACACGCCGAGGTCGCCCGTGACGAGCCGGCCGAGCATCGCGAAGTACTGCGTGATGAGCGGTTGGTCGAGTCCGTAGTCGCGCCGCACCTGGTCGAGGGCCTCCTGGGAGGCCTGTGAGCCGGGCCCGCCGAGGATCGCCTGTGCCGGGTCACCGGGAATGAGTCGGATCGCGAAGAAGGTGAGCGTGGCGACCGCCCACAGCACGAACACCGCGCCGGCCATGAGGAGGCCGGCGCGGCGAAGGGGTGCGCCGCGACGGGAGCGGCGGTGGTCAGCCGGCGAGCCAGGCGTCATAGAACGTCGGCGTCGAGACGGTGGGCATCGCGCGAGCGCCCTGCACCGAGGAGCTCAGCAGGAAGCTGTTCTGCTGGTCGTAGAGCGGCAGAAGGTAGGAGCCGCCGAGGATCAGCTGCTGCGCGCGCTCGTACATGTCGGCACGTGCCTCGGGGTCGCTCGTGGCCGCAGCCTCCTCGAGCAGCGAGTCGACCTCGGGGTCGTCGAGCTGCGCGAGGTTCGCGAAGTACCCGCTCGGTGCCGGGGTGATGCTGTCGGAGTGGTAGAGGATGCGCAGAACATCCGGGCCGACCTTGGTGTAGGGGGCACTGACGATCTCGTACTCGTGCGCCGCGAGCGCGCCGTACCAGCTCGAGAGGTCGAGCAGCTCGATGTCGACGTCGAAGCCGGCGACCTTCGCAGTGGCCTGGACCTGCTCGAAGAGCGATTGCTCGGCGGGAACCGACTGGTTCGTGCTCACCGGGAACCGCACGGTGAGGCGTGCGCCGTCTTTCACGCGATAGCCGTCGGCGTCGCGCTGCGCCCAGCCGGCCTCGTCGAGCAGTGCATTCGCCGTGTCGAGGTCGGGTTCGAAGAGGGACTCGTCGGAATATGCGACCGCCTCCACCGAGGAGAGGGCGGAATACGATCGTGCCGCAGTGCCGAAGAAGAGCGCGTCGATACCGTCGTCGACCTCGACCGCACGAAGGAAGGCCTCGCGCACCCGCTCGTCGTCGAAGGGCGCCTGGCCCGAGTTGAGTTCGATGCGGTTCGCCGCGCCGGGGCGGGGTGCGTCGAGCCAGACGAACGAGTCACTCGACTTCGCCGCCGCGATGGTGTCGGGCTGCGGGTTGTCGATGACGTCGACCTGGCCGCCCTGCAGGGCGGCGTAGCGCGATGCGGAGTCGGGAACGAACCGCCATTCGATCGCCTCGAGGTAGGCCGGTCCGTCGTGCGCGGCGTCGGCGGGCGGTGACGTGTAGTCGTCGTTGCGCACGAGCGACACGCGATCCTGCTTGACCCACTCGTCGACGATGAACGGTCCGGTGCCGATCGGCGCCTGGCAGTTCTCGTCCATGCCGCGAGCGAGTCCGGCCGGGGATTCGATCGCGAGCCACGGCTGGGTCAGCGATTCGAGCAACGCGCTGTCGGGCGCGCTCATCACGAATCGCGCGACCCGGTCGCTGACGACGTCGACCCGGTCGACCTTGCCGAGGGCGAGGTAACCCGTCGACGACTGCGTGGCCGGGTCCTTCAGATGTTCGACGTTGACCTTGACGGCCTCGGCGTCGAGCGGCGTGCCGTCGGTGAAGGCGACGTCGTCGCGCAGCGTGAACTCCCACGAGAGGCCGTCGTCGGATTCCGTCCACGACTCGGCGAGCCAGGGGATGATCTCGCCTGAGGTGTCGCGCGAGACGAGCGACTCCAGGAACTGCCCGGCGAGGAGCGCCTGCGGGTAGTTTCCGCCGACGTGCGGGTCGAGGCAGGTCGGTTCGGCATCACCGCTCGCATAGCTGAGCGTGCCGCCCGAGACCGGTTCGCCGGATGTTTCGGACGTCGGTGCCTGGCAGCCGGCGAGCACGATCGTCGAGACGAGGGCGACGCCGATGATGCCGAGCCTGCGGGCGGTCGGGGAAGTGGTCACGGGTGCAGCACGCATCGAGGTCCTTGCGGTGGGGAAAGTGGGGCCGGGCTCGCGTCGGCGTGGGCCCGCATTCATCCTGACACCGGAGCAGGGCCACGACAAGGAACTTGTTCTAGTTCACCTAGAAGAATAGTCTGAACCAATGCTGATCGGTCTCGATGCGACCCGCGACGCGCCGCTGTTCGAGCAACTCGCGTCGGGGCTGCGTGCGTCGATCATCGACGGGCGTCTCTCGGGCGGCGAGCGGTTGCCCCCGGCGCGAGAGCTCGCCGCGTCGCTCGACCTCAACGTGCACACCGTGCTCCGCGCCTACCACCGCCTGCGTGACGAACGCCTCATCGAGCTCCACCGCGGGCGGGGCGCCGTCGTGGCCGTGCGCGTCGGCGGGCACAGCGCACTCGCCGGCGCCGTGCACGATCTCGTCGACGAGGCGAAGAACCACGACCTGCCCGAGGCCGCGCTGCTCGCACTGGTCGGGGAGGCGTACCGCTCGGCGCCCCGTGCTTCGGGAGTGCTGCGCCCCACGCCGACGCGGTAGGCTTGACAGACACGACGTTGATCCGGCCATCACCGGGAAGTCTTCGGAAGAACCAGGGCGGGCGCCACGCGGCATCCGCTCGGCAGTAGAACCGAACGGGGCGGCCCGTCACAGCCGGCAATGAGGGGTGAGTCGGTCGCAAGGCGCGGCTCGCAAGCGAGGTGGTACCGCGGCGGCGCTCGATCGAGCACCGGCGTCCTCGTGAGAGCATCCGTCCCCGCAAGGAGCGAGCGTGTACCCCCGCACCCCAGACGACCACGGCGTCGCCCCCTCACCCGAGTTCCCCGCCGTCGAGCGCGACGTGCTGGCCTTCTGGAAGGCCGACGGCACGTTCCAGGCCTCGATCGATCGGCGCGAGGGCAACCCCGAGTGGGTCTTCTACGACGGCCCGCCGTTCGCCAACGGGCTGCCGCACTACGGCCACCTGCTGACCGGGTACGCGAAAGACCTGTTCCCGCGGTTCCAGACCATGCGCGGCAAGCAGGTGCACCGCCGTTTCGGCTGGGACACGCACGGGCTGCCCGCCGAGCTCGAGGCGGAGCGCCAGCTCGGCATCACCGACAAGAGCGAGATCGAGGAGATGGGCATCGCGGCCTTCAACCAGGCCGCTCGCGACGCAGTGCTCCGCTACACGAAGGAGTGGCAGGAGTACGTCACGCGTCAAGCACGCTGGGTCGACTTCGAGCACGACTACAAGACGCTCGACGTGACCTTCATGGAGAGTGTCATCTGGGCGTTCAAGACCCTGCACGAGAAGGGTCTCGCCTATGAGGGCTATCGTGTGCTGCCGTACTGCTGGCGCGACCAGACGCCGCTCTCGAACCACGAACTGCGCATGGACGACGACGTCTACAAGATGCGTCAGGACCAGACCGTCACGGTGACGTTCCCCCTCGTCGGGGCGAAGGCGGAGTCACTGGGGCTGACCGCCGTGCGCGCGCTCGCGTGGACGACGACCCCGTGGACCCTGCCGACGAACTTCGCCCTCGCGGTCGGCCCGGGCATCGAGTACGCCGTCGTGCCTGCGGGCCCGAACGGCACACCCGACGCGACGGTGCTCCGCGAGGAGATCGGCACGGCCGCCACAGGCGGTGCGGCATCCGACACCGAGGTGCTCGGCGGCGAGTACCTGCTCGCGATCGACCTCGTCGGCAACTACGCGAAAGAGCTCGGCTACGAATCGGCCGATGATGCTCGCGCCGCGGTCTCCCGCACCGTTCGCGGCAGCGAGCTCGAGGGCGTCGCCTACGACCGCCTCTTCGACTACTACGCCGACGTCGAGGAGTACGGCCTGCAGAACGCGTGGCGCATCCTCGTCGCCGACTACGTCACGACCGAAGACGGCACCGGCATCGTGCACCAGGCCCCCGCCTACGGCGAGGAGGACCAGAAGATCTCCGAGGCCGCCGGCATCCCGGTGATCATCTCGCTCGACGAGGGCGGCCGCTTCCTGCCTGCCGTGACGGATGTCGCAGGACTCCTGTGGAGCGACGCGAACAAGCCGCTCACCCAGCTGCTGAAGGCCGAGGGGCGCCTGCTCCGCCAGGCGAGCTACGACCACTCGTACCCCCACTGCTGGCGGTGCAGGAACCCCCTCATCTACAAGGCGGTCTCGAGCTGGTTCATCCGCGTGCCCGAGTTCAAGGGCCGCATGGGCGAGTTGAACCATGACATCAACTGGGTGCCCGACAACGTGAAAGACGGTCAGTTCGGCAAGTGGGTCGCCGGCGCACGCGACTGGTCGATCAGCCGCAACCGCTACTGGGGTTCGCCGATCCCCGTGTGGAAGAGCGACGACGCCGAGTACCCCCGCATCGATGTGTACGGCTCCCTCGAAGAGCTCGAGCGCGACTTCGGACGCCTGCCGGTGAACCCCGAGGGCGAACCCGATCTGCACCGTCCGTACATCGACGAGCTCGTGCGCCCGAACCCCGACGACCCCACCGGTCGCTCGATGATGCGGCGCATCCCCGACATCTTCGATGTGTGGTTCGACTCGGGCTCGATGCCCTTCGCACAGGTGCACTACCCGTTCGAGAACCGGGAGTGGTTCGACAGCCACAACCCCGCCGACTTCATCGTCGAGTACATCGGGCAGACCCGCGGCTGGTTCTACGTCATGCACGTGCTCTCGACGGCACTGTTCGACCGGCGCGCCTTCTCGAACGTCGTGAGCCACGGCATCGTGCTCGGCAGCGACGGGCAGAAGATGTCGAAGTCGCTGCGCAACTATCCCGACGTCTCAGAGGTCTTCGAGCGCGACGGCTCCGACGCGATGCGCTGGTTCCTCATGTCGAGCTCGGTGCTGCGCGGCGGCAACCTCATCGTCACCGAAGAGGGCATCCGCGAGGGCGTGCGGCAGTTCATGCTGCCGCTCTGGAGCACCTGGTACTTCTTCTCGCTCTACGCGAATTCGGCCCGCGAGGGCGGCTACGAGGCATCCGCTCGCACCGATTCGACCGACGTGCTCGACCGCTACCTGCTCGCGAAGCTCGGCGAACTCGTGACCGGCGTCACCGCGGACTTCGAGGCATTCGACTCGCCGCTCGCCGCGGCGAAGCTGCGCGACTTCGGCGACGTGCTGACGAACTGGTACGTGCGTCGTTCGCGCGACCGCTTCTGGGCGGGCGTCGCCGACGACGGCTCGGGCGGCGAGGCGTTCGACACGCTCTACACCGTGCTCGAGACGCTCACACGCCTCTCGGCTCCGCTGCTGCCGCTCGTCTCCGAGCAGATCTGGCGCGGCCTCACTGGCGGGCGCAGCGTGCACCTGGCCGACTGGCCCGACGCCGTGGCCTTCCCGGCCGACCACGATCTCGTGACCGCGATGGACTCGGTGCGCGAGATCAGCTCCGCTGCGCTGTCGCTCCGCAAGCAGTCGGGTCGTCGGGTGCGGCTCCCGCTCGCGCGCCTCACGGTCGTTGCGACGGATGCCGCGGCGCTCGCGCCGTTCGAGGCGATCCTGCGCGACGAGCTCAACGTCAAGGCCGTCGACCTCGTGACCCTCGATGCCTCGAGCGCCGAACGCTTCGGGGTCACCAAGCGTCTCACCGTCAACGCGCGTGCTGCCGGACCGCGACTCGGCAAGACCGTGCAGCAGGCGATCCGGGCCGCTCGTTCCGGCGACTGGAGCGCCGAGGGCGACACGGTCGTCGCCGGCGGCATCCAGCTGGAAGCGGGGGAGTACGAGCTCGTGCTCGAGGCCGGCGGCTCCGGCGACGCGGCGAACGCGCTCGCCTTGCTCGCCGACGGCGGCTTCGTGATCCTCGACACCGCGACGACCCCCGAGCTCGAGGCCGAGGGCCTTGCGCGCGACGTCGTGCGTGCGGTGCAGGAGTCGCGCAAGGCGGCCGGTCTCGAGGTCGGCGACCGCATCCGGCTCACGCTCACGCTCGATGAGGCAGGCGCCGCGGCGGCCGAGCGCCACCGCGAGCTCATCGGCGGCGAGACGCTCGCGATCGAGCTCGCCGTGATCGCCGGAACCCCGGGCGACGATGCGAGGCCGGTCGGGGAGTCCTCGCGACTGACCGTGGAGGTGGCGAAGGCATGACCGACGAACTCGACTTCACCGACGCGGCCGATGCCGTGTACCGGAGCCTGCTCGAACGGGTCGGCGAAGCCGCCCCCGAACGTCGGCTCGACGCGACGCGACGCGCCGTGGAGATCCTCGGCGACCCGCATCGTGCTGCGCCGGTGATCCACATCACCGGCACGAACGGCAAGACCTCGACGAGCCGCATGGTCGAGTCGATCCTGCGCGCCGGGGGCCTGCGCACCGGGCTCATGACGAGCCCGCACCTCGAGCGGTTCACCGAACGCATCCTCATCGACGGCGAGCCCGTCTCCGACGAGGCGGTCGCCCGCAACTGGGAGGAGATCGAGCCGTTCATCGCCATGGTCGATGCCCGGCTCGCCGCCGACGGCACGGCCCGGCTCACCTTCTTCGAGGCACTCACGGTGCTCGCGTTCGCCTGCTTCGCCGATGCGCCGGTCGACGTCGTGGTGCTCGAGGTCGGCATGGGCGGCGAATGGGACTCGACGAACGTGGCCGACGGCCAGGTCGCCGTGTTCACGCCCATCGCCCTCGATCACGAGTCGGCGCTCGGCACGACCGTCGAGCAGATCGCCCGCACCAAGGCCGGCATCGTCAAGGCGGAGGCCGCGGTGGTGACGGCCTTCCAGCCCCCCGAGGTGCTCACGGTGCTGCGCGACCGGGCCGCCGAGCATGGCGGAACCTTCGCCGTCGAGGGCGGGGCCTTCGCGGTGCTCGACTCACGCGTCGCCGTGGGCGGTCAGCTCATCTCGGTGAAGGGGCTCGCGGGGGAGTACCGCGATCTCGCGCTGCCGCTCTTCGGCCGCCACCAGGCCGAGAACGCCGCCGTGGCCATCGCCGCGGTCGAGTCGTTTCTCGGGGCCGGCACGATGCGCATGGCCGACGAGGTGCTCCAGCAGGGCCTCGGAGCGGTCACCTCGCCCGGGCGCCTGCAGATGGTCGGCACCGAGCCGCCCGTGCTCGTCGATGCGGCGCACAATCCGCACGGCGCGCTCGCCCTCGGCGCCGCGCTCGGGGAGTACTTCGACTTCGACGAGGTCGCGTTCGTGCTCGGGGTGCTCGGCGGCAAAGACGTCGCCGGCATCGTGGGGGCGCTCGCACCGCTCGCCACCCGGTTCATCGTCACCGCCCCCGAATCCGACCGGGCGATCGGGGCCGACGAGCTCGCGGCATCCGTCGCACGTGAGCTGGGGCCCGAGCGGGCCGGTTTCGTCGAGGCCGCCGAGCGACTCGACGACGCCCTCGACGAGGCTCGCGACTGGGCCGCGGCCGCGCCGAAGCGCGCGGTCGTCGTCGCGGGTTCCATCGTGCTCGCGGGCGAAGCCATCGCCATCGCCGCAGACCGTGGATGGGGGCGATCGTGAGCGACCCGACGTCTCCGCCCGAACCCGACGACACCGCGGGCACCGATTCCGGTGCCGCCGATTCCCGAGCCGGCGACTCGTCTGTCATGGCTCCGCGCTCCATCCGCCGGAGTCTCGCCACCATCGTGCTGGGCTTCGAGATCATCGTGGTCTTCCTCGCCGCACTCGTGATCTGGGGCCTCTCCAGGGGCGACAGCGAGGGCTCGCCGCCCTCATGGGTGTACCTCGCTGCGGGCGGCGTCATCATCCTCGCCCTGATCGCGACGATCGGGCTCCTGCGATTCAACTGGGCGTACGCGCTCGGCTGGGCGATCCAGGTGCTCATCATCGCGTCGGGCCTCCTCAACCCCGCGATGTTCTTCGTGGGTGCGCTCTTCGGCGGCATGTGGTGGTACTGCATGGTCGCCGGCGCACGAATCGACCGAGAACGCGCGGCCGCGGCCGCGCAATGGAAGGAACAGCAATGACCACACCCATCGAAGAGACCCTCGTGCTCGTCAAGCCCGACGGTGTCGCACGCAACCTCACCGGTGAGATCCTCCGCCGCATCGAGGCGAAGGGGTACTCGCTCGTCGACATCCGCCTGCTGCAGCCCGACCGCGAGCTGCTCGCCCGGCACTATGCCGAACACGAGGGACGGCCGTTCTACGAGCCGCTCATCGAGTTCATGGAGTCGGGACCGATCGTCGCGATGCGCGTCGCCGGCAACCGCGTGATCGAGGGCTTCCGGGTGCTCGCGGGCACGACCGACCCCACGACGGCGGCGCCGGGCACGATCCGCGGCGACTACGGCCGCGACTGGGGGCTCAAGGTGCAGCAGAATCTCGTGCACGGCTCCGACTCGGTGGAGTCGGCCGAACGCGAGCTCGCGCTCTGGTTCTGAGGTCTCAGCCCAGGGCGTTCTGCAGGTCGATGAGCACGCGCGGTACGGCATTCATCTGCGCTTGCGCGAGCAGCACGACCACCGCGTAGCAGACGACCGTGATGAGCGGCACCCACGACAGCCAGCTGCCCGCGAGTCGGCGAACACGTGCCGACACCGGAATATGTCCTTCGCGGAGGTTGTAGAGCGTCAGCGCCCAGAAGGTCGGAATGGTGACCGCCCACGTGAGCATGCACCACGGGCACAGCACGTCGAGCACGTAGATGCTCTGGTAGATGAGCCAGCCCACGAAGATCAGCGCACCGGCGACGCCGACGTTGAACGCCGCCCAGAACCAGCGCGAGAACGTCGCCCCGGCGAGTATCGCCACCGCGATCGTGATGACCACGGGCCATGCCATCAGACCCAGGAACGGGTTGGAGAAGCCGAAGACGGCGCCCTGCCACGAGGAGAGATTGGTGCTGCAACCGACGAGCACGCCGACATTGCAGGAGGGAATATGCGCCGGATCACTCAGCAGGAGCACCTTCTCCATCGAGAGTTCGAACGCGGCGAGGAGGCCGAGGGCCCCGGCGATCAGGAGGAAGACGGCGAGGCCGACGGGTCGGGAACGGCGGGGGGAGTCCGGCATGCTCGGATTATGGCATGCCGATTCCGCCCTCTGCTGCGAGAGCATGCGATAATCGAAGGAGTCGTCCGGGCCGCGCCCGGAACGACGCCAACGAGGGCTTTGAGGATGCAGCGCATCCGAGTGGGCGGTGAAGGCACCGCAAGACGTGGCGACACAGGCAACCTGCCGGTCGCAGTGATGAAGGATTCGGCGGCTCGGCGCAAGCGCGGGGCCGCTCCAGACGAGTACGGGACGACGGCGCGGCTGTCGGAACCGGCGTAGGAGTGCACCAGAGATGGTGGAAGGCAACGAGAAGAACACGAACGAACCCGAGGCCGGCAGCGGCTCGACCCGCCGGAGGGGCGGCCTCTTCGGCTCGCGCCGCGGCGGTCGCGCCAAATCCTCCACCAAGGCGGTGCCCGAGGTCACGACCCCGGCGGCGACTGAGAGCGCCGTGACGGATGCTGCGGCGCCCGTCGTCTCGGCTGACGAGAGCGCCGAGGCCCCGAGTGCCGATGCCGCGTTCGTCGAGGCGACAGGAACGCCGGAGGCCGGCGCTGCGGTCGATGCCGTGCCGGCCGAAGGGGCCGGCGCCGAGGCATCCGCTGAGCGTGACGCTGCTGCGACCGAGACCGCCGCGGCAGCGGGGCACGCCGCAGCCGACGAACCGGTCTCGCCCATTCCGGCGGCGCTCACCACGACGTCGCTCGTCTTCCACGCGCCGCCCGTGCTCGCGGGCTTCGACCGAGCCGAACACGACGGCCGTGACGGTCGCGAGCGAGACGGCCGCGGCGGACGCGAGCGCGACGATGACGAGTCGTCGTCCGTTCGCCGGCGCACGCGTCGTCGGAGCGGCGAAGAGGGTCGCTCGAACACCGACGAGCCGGCGAACACGGTCGTCAAGGTACGCAAGCCCCGTGAGCCCGAACTCATCACCGAGCCGCAGAAGGTCAAGGGTTCGACGCGGCTCGAGGCGAAGAAGCAGCGCCGGCGCGACGGGCGCGACGCCGGCCGTCGCCGTGCTGTGATCACCGAGGCCGAGTTCCTCGCCCGCCGCGAGTCGGTCGATCGCTCGATGGTCGTGCGCGAGAAGGGCGGCCGCATCCAGATCGGCGTGCTCGAAGACGGTGTGCTCGTCGAGCACTACGTGGCCCGCAATCAGGATGCCTCGCTCATCGGCAACGTCTACCTCGGCCGCGTGCAGAACGTGCTGCCGAGCATGGAAGCCGCCTTCGTCGACATCGGTCGTGGCCGCAACGCCGTGCTGTACTCGGGTGAGGTCGACTGGGAGGCCGCCGCCGAGAACGGCGAGAAGAACCAGCCGCGCCGAATCGAACTCGCGCTGAAGCCCGGCGACCGCGTGCTCGTGCAGGTCACGAAAGACCCGGTGGGCCACAAGGGCGCCCGCCTCACGAGCCAGGTCTCGCTGCCCGGCCGCTACCTCGTCTACGTGCCCAACGGCTCGATGAACGGCATCAGCCGCAAGCTCCCAGACACCGAGCGCGCACGTCTGAAGAAGATCCTCAAAGAAGTGCTCCCCGACAACCAGGGCGTCATCGTGCGCACTGCTGCCGAGGGCGCGACCGAAGAGCAGCTCACGCTCGACGTCAACCGCCTCATCGCGCAGTGGGCCGACGTCTCGACGCAGCTCGAGAAGGTACAGGCTCCCGCGCTGCTGCACTCCGAGCCCGACCTGCTCATCAAGATCGTGCGCGACGTCTTCAACGAGGACTTCCAGAAGATGGTCATCGAGGGCGACGATGCGCGGCAGACCATCGAACGCTACCTCCGCGCAGTGGCTCCCGACCTGCTCGAGCGAGTCGAGGCCTTCGCGGGCGAGCGCGACTCCTTCGACGAGTTCCGCATCAGCGAGCAGATCGAGAAGGCGCTCGACCGCAAGGTCTGGCTGCCCTCGGGCGGCTCGCTCGTGATCGACCGCACCGAGGCGATGACCGTCGTCGACGTCAACACGGGCAAGTTCGTCGGCTCCGGCGGCAACCTCGAAGAGACCGTCACGAAGAACAACCTCGAAGCGGCCGAAGAGATCGTGCGCCAGCTGCGCCTGCGAGACATCGGCGGCATCATCGTCGTCGACTTCATCGACATGGTGCTCGAGTCCAACCGCGACCTCGTGCTGCGCCGCCTCGTCGAGTGCCTCTCGCGCGACCGCACGAAGCACCAGGTGGCCGAGGTCACCTCGCTCGGCCTCGTACAGATGACCCGCAAGAAGCTCGGTCTCGGACTGCTCGAGTCGTTCAGCGAGCCGTGCGAGATCTGTGCCGGGCGCGGCATCATCGTGCACCACGAACCGGTCATGAAGCACCGCCAGACATCGCAGTCGCAGCCCGAGCGGCGACGTGGTCGCGGGGGCAACCAGCAGCAGTCGCAGGCTCCGGCCGCGTCGACCCACGCCGGCACCCACGCGATCACCGACGATGTGAAGAACGCGCTCGCGCAGATCGCGGCCTCGACGATCCCGCACACCGAGCACAAGCACGACGAACCGGCAGCGGATGCCGCAGGGCAGAAGTCGCCCGCTGCTGCGGCCGTCGACGGCGGCGCGCCGACGGCGGATGCCGCGGAGAAGCCGGCCGAGACCTCGGGTGGCGGCGGCCGTCGCCGCGGCCGCCATCGCCGGGTCTCGCAGGAACAGGGCGCGGCTGCCGCTGCCGCGGCCGTGCCGGTCGACGAGTCGTCGCCCGCGCCCGCCGCAGCGTCCGAGCCCGCTGCGGTGTCCGAGCCGGCAGGGGTGTCCGAGCCTGCCGGGGTCTCCGAGGTCGCGCAGATCCTCGACCTGCCCGTTCCGCCCGCATCGCGAAAGCGCCCCGCCCAGAGCGCAGAGACCGAGGTGCTCCTCGACTCGGTGCTCGATGCGCTTCCGGCCCCGAAGCGGGCCGGCGAAGGGCGCGCGCGCAGCCGTCGCGTCTCCACCGCGGCCCTCAGCACGACGGCCGGCGGCTCGCCCGTGATCACTCGGGCCGACGGCTCGGGTGACGACGCGGCATCCGACTCAGCCGAGTGACGACCGGGCTGCGCGCTCGCGCCGTTCACGCGGTGTGACGCGCAGCCCGCTGCTGCCCAGTCGCCGCACGAGCTCTCGCGGCGAGACCGGCACGGCCCCCGCCGCCACGAGGTCGTCGTATCGTTCGACCGGCACGTCGTAGTGGTCGAGATCGAACGATCTCGACGGCAGCCCGGCACTCTCAGCGAACTCGCGGAGTTCGGAGATCGACTCGTCGCTGACGAGATGCGCCCAGACGGTGCCGTGCTTCGGCCACAGCGGTGTGTCGATGAGCACGGTCATGGCCCGATCCTACGTGCATGCCCGCGACTCGCCGGTGGCTCTCGCGTTTGACCGACCCCCGCGACATCCGGTAAACTCGACCGTTGGTGCCGCCGCTTATCCCGGTGCGCCCATCCGCAGGCCTCCAGAACTCAGGTCCCTGAGTTCCAGAGACGCCTGCACACAGTTTTCTGGCAGTGACGACCCTCTCCTTCCCGCTGGGGTCCCGCGCAGTGACACCCCATCAGACAGTCGGAGCCCTCGGGTTCCCCAGAGATAGGTACGAGTAGTGGTTTACGCAGTAGTGCGCGCCGGCGGCCGGCAGGAGAAGGTCGAAGTCGGCACCATCGTCACGATGGACCGCATCAAGGCAGACGAAGACGGCAACGTCACGCTCGCCGCGGTGCTCCTCGTCGACGGCGACAAGATCACCTCCGACGCCAAGGCGCTCGAGAAGGTCACGGTCACGGCCGAGGTGCTCAACGATCTCCGCGGTCCGAAGATCGTGATTCAGAAGTTCAAGAACAAGACCGGCTACAAGAAGCGTCAGGGGCACCGTCAGGACCTCACGCGCGTCAAGGTCACCGGAATCAAGTAAGGGCCTGGGAGAAGCGAAATGGCACACAAAAAGGGAGCAAGCTCCACCCGCAACGGTCGTGACTCCAACGCGCAGCGCCTCGGCGTGAAGCGCTTCGGCGGCCAGGTCGTCGGCGCCGGCGAGATCATCGTCCGCCAGCGCGGCACCCACTTCCACCCGGGCGCGGGCGTCGGTCGCGGTGGCGACGACACCCTGTTCGCGCTCGAGGCCGGTGCGGTGCAGTTCGGCAACAAGGGCGGCCGCAAGGTCGTCAACATCGTGGCGGTCGGCGAATAGTCGATCGATGTTCATCGTGAGGGCGGGCTTCGGCCCGCCCTCACGTGTTTCACTCGGTTTGGAGAATGCAGCATGGTCAGCTTCGTCGACGAGGTGACGCTGTTCCTGCGTGCCGGTCACGGCGGGAACGGCTGCGTCTCCGTTCGCCGAGAGAAGTTCAAGCCGCTCGCGGGCCCCGACGGCGGCAACGGCGGCAACGGCGGCGACATCGTGCTCGTCGCCGACCCGCAGGCGACCACGCTGCTCGGCTACCACGGGCGCCCGCATCGCTCCTCGGCCAACGGTCAGCCCGGCATGGGTGACAACCGGTCGGGAGCCCTCGGCGAGACCCTCGAGCTCCCGGTGCCGATCGGCACGGTCGTGAAAGACGCGAACGGCGTCGAACTCGCCGACCTCACCGAGCCCGGCACGCGCTTCGTCGCGGCCGCGGGCGGCCTCGGCGGTCTCGGTAACGCCGCCCTCGCGACCACGAAGCGAAAGGCGCCCGGCTTCGCGCTGCTCGGCACCCTCGGCGACGAGGCCGACATCACGCTCGAGCTCAAGACCATCGCCGACGTCGCGCTCGTCGGCTACCCGTCTGCGGGCAAGTCGAGCCTCGTCGCCGCCATGTCGGCGGCGCGACCGAAGATCGCCGACTATCCGTTCACCACGTTGCACCCGAACCTCGGCGTGGTGCAGGCGGGCGACCACCGCTTCACGGTGGCCGATGTTCCGGGGCTCATCGAGGGCGCCAGCGAGGGCAAGGGGCTCGGGCTCGAGTTCCTGCGTCACGTCGAACGCTGCTCGGCGCTGTTGCACGTGCTCGACTGCGCGACCCTCGAACCCGGCCGCGACCCGATCACCGACCTCGAGGTCATCCTCGCTGAACTCGCCGCCTACCAGGTGCCCGAGGGACAGGTGCCGCTCCTCGAGCGCCCCCAGCTCATCGCGCTCAACAAGATCGATGTGCCAGAAGCGCATGAACTCGCCGACTTCGTGCGTCCCGAGCTCGAGTCGCGGGGCTACCGCGTCTTCGAGATCTCGACCGTCAGCCACGAGGGGCTCCGCCAGCTCGGCTTCGCGCTCGGCGAGCTCGTCGACACGGCGCGTGCCGAAGTCGCGGCGACGCCGGTGCCCGAGCGCATCGTCCTCCGGCCGAAGGCCTCGAGCGACCCGGGCTTCACCGTGCGCGCCGAAGGCGGCAGCTACGGCACCATGTACCGGGTGCTCGGCAAGAAGCCCGAGCGCTGGGTGCAGCAGACCGACTTCACGAACGACGAGGCCGTCGGCTTCCTCGCCGACCGTCTTGCGAAGCTCGGCGTCGAAGACGCACTCGTGCGCGCCGGCGCCGAAGCCGGATCGACCGTCGTGATCGGCAAGGGATCGGGCGTCGTCTTCGACTGGGAGCCCACGCTCACCTCGACGGCCGAGCTCATCACCGCGCCGCGCGGCACCGACGCCAGACTCGACGAGAACCGCCGCGCCACCCGCGCCGAGCGCCGCGACGAGTACTACGAGCGCATGGACGCCAAGGCCGAGGCCCGCGCCGAACTCGAGCGAGAGCGCGCCGCGGGCATGTGGTCCGAACTCGACGAGCAGACCGCGGCCGAAGCCGCCGAGGGCGATGCCGTCGACGTGCCGGCGAAGTCTGCACTCTCCGACGCCGGAGAGGACTCGAGCGACGAGGCACGGGAATGACCCTCGCCACGCGCGATGAGATTCCCGCGGCCACCCGCATCGTCGTCAAGGTCGGCTCCTCGTCGATCAGCGGCGACAACGCCGAGCAGATCGGCCTCCTCGTCGACGCACTCGCGACGGCGCACGCGCGCGGCGCAGAGATCGTGCTCGTCTCCTCAGGTGCGATCGCCACGGCGATCCCGTTCCTGAGCCTCGACGGCCGGCCCACCGACCTCGCCACGCAGCAGGCGGCGGCCGCCGTCGGGCAGAACGTGCTCATGTGGCGATACCAGACGAGCCTCGACCGCTACGGCGTGCTCGCGGGGCAGGTGCTGCTCACGGCGGGCGACCTCGAGAACGCGACGCCCCGATCGAACGCGCAGCGCGCGATGGACCGGTTGCTCGCCCTCCGCATCCTGCCGATCGTGAACGAGAACGACACCGTCGCGACGCACGAGATCCGCTTCGGCGACAACGATCGGCTCGCCGCCCTCGTTGCCGAGCTCATCGGCGCCGAGCTGCTCGTGCTGCTCTCCGACGTCGATGCGCTGTACACGAAGCCGCCGTACCTCGACGGCGCGCGCCGCATCGACCACGTCGCGCACGGTGACGAACTCGCCGGAGTGGAGATCGGTTCGGTCGGCCGGGCAGGGGTGGGCACCGGGGGAGCCGAGACCAAGGTCTCGGCCGCTCGCATCGCGGCCGACGCCGGCACGGCTGTGCTGATCACGGCCACGCCCCTCGTCGCCGAGGCGCTCGCGGGCCACGACGTCGGCACCTGGTTCGACGCGGCGTCCGAGGGGCGCACGGCGGAGCACGACGCGCCCCTCGCCTAGGCTGTTGCCATGGAGCAACCCGACCTCGACGTCTCGGTGATCGATGCCCGCCTCGCCGCGGCGAAAGACGCTTCGCGGCGCCTCGCGCGAGCGTCGACCGCCGAGAAGGACGCGGCACTCGAACAGGTGGCGCAGTTGCTCGCCGAGCGGTCGGCCGCGATCATCGAGGCGAATGCGCACGACCTCGAGGCGGGTCGCGCCACCGGCATCGGCGCTGGTCTGCTCGACCGCCTCGCCCTCGACGACCGGCGCGTCGCAGCCCTGTCAGGCGCGGTGCGCGAGGTCATCGGCCTCACCGACCCGGTGGGCGACACGGTCAGCGGCCGCTCACTGCCGAACGGGGTGCGCATCGACCAGATCCGGGTGCCGCTCGGCGTCATCGGTGCGATCTACGAGGCCAGGCCCAACGTCACGATCGACATCGCCGTGCTCGCCCTGAAGAGCGGCAACGCCGTGGTGCTGCGCGGCGGTACCGCTGCCGAGCAGACGAACCGAGTGCTCCTCGGCGTGCTCCGCGACGCGCTCGACGCCGTCGGCCTGCCCGCCGACGCCGTGCAGACCGTCGACGACTTCGGGCGCGCAGGTGCCCGCCACCTCATGCAGGCGCGCGACTACGTCGACGTGCTGATCCCTCGCGGCAGCGCCGGACTCATCCGGGCGGTCGTCGACGAGGCGAAGGTGCCGGTCATCGAGACCGGAGCCGGGGTCGTGCACATGTTCCTCGACGAGAGTGCAAGAGAAGACTGGGCGGTCGAACTCGTGCACAACGCCAAGACCCAGCGTCCGAGCGTGTGCAACGCGCTCGAGACCGTGCTCGTGCACGCCGATGCCGCCGCGCGGCTGCTGCCGCCGGTACTCGCTCGCCTCGAGGCATCCGGAGTCACCGTGCACGGCGACGAACGGGTCCGTGCGATCCGGCCCGAGGTGCTGCCCGTGACCGATGAGGACTGGGCGACCGAGCACATGTCACTCGAGATCTCGGTCGGCGTCGTGGATTCGATCGAAGATGCGATGCGACACATCCGCCGCTACTCGACGAAGCACACCGAGTCGATCGTCACGAACGATCTCGGCAACGCCGAGCGATTCCTGAACGAGGTCGACGCGGCCGCCGTCATGGTGAACGCATCGACCAGATTCACCGACGGCGCCGAGTTCGGCTTCGGCGCCGAGGTCGGCATCTCGACGCAGAAGCTGCATGCGCGGGGACCCATGGGGCTTCCCGAACTGACCAGCACCAAGTGGATCGTGCGTGGGGCCGGTCATGTGCGCGGCTGACTTCGCTAGACTGTCTGGAGCACGACCCGCAGGATTCGAAAGGAACGGCGAATGAGCCTCATCACCGCAGCGCAGACCGCGACGGTGTTCACCGAGACGGTGCACGCGAGAGAACTGCCGATCGAATCCTGGGTCTACGGTCTCATCGCGCTCGTCGTCTTCGCCGCCCTCGGCTTCGTCGTCGCGTCGTACCGCGACGTGGCCAACCGCCACGCCGCCAAGGCCGCGGCCTACGCCGCACGTCACGGAGACGAGCACGGCGGCCACTGAGGCGGGCGAGCACGCGATGACGGTCGCGGAGCGCCGGCCGCGCGTCGGGGTCATGGGCGGCACGTTCGACCCGATCCACCACGGCCACCTGGTCGCGGCGAGCGAGGTCGCGCAGTCGCTCGACCTCGACGAGGTCGTGTTCGTGCCGACCGGGCAGCCGAGCTACAAGTCGAACGTCACGCAGGCCGAACACCGCTACCTCATGACCGTGATCGCCACGGCGTCGAACCCGAGGTTCACGGTGAGCCGGGTCGACATCGACCGCGAGAAGCCGACCTTCACGATCGACACGCTGCGCGACGTTCGCGCTGAGCGGCCCGACGCCGACCTCTACTTCATCACCGGGGCAGACGCGATCGCGCAGATCCTGTCGTGGAAAGACGTGCAAGAGCTCTGGGACCTCGCCCACTTCGTTGCTGTGAGTCGTCCGGGACATGTGCTGTCTGTTTCTGGATTGCCCGAGCAAGACGTAAGCTTGTTGGAAGTTCCGGCACTGGCGATTTCGTCGACCGACTGCCGGAGCAGGGTGCGCCGGGGATTCCCGGTGTGGTACTTGGTGCCCGATGGGGTCGTCCAGTACATCTCCAAGCACCATCTCTACCGGAGTGTCGAATGACGTCGTCGCAAGATCCGCCGCTGACGCGCCGCGAAATGCGCGAACGCGAGCGACTGCTGGAGCAGCAGACGAGTTCGGCGAGCCCGGAAGCCGCGGGGCAGACGCTTCCCGTGCCCGACGCGCCGCGTTCTGCCGCAGTGCCCCCGCCGCCGGTTCCGGCCGCCCCGGCCCAGTCGGCGCCGACGCCCGCGGTGCCCGCCCAGTCGGTGCCGGCATCCGCTGTACCGGCACCGTCGTTGCCGGTCTCAACGACGAGCCCGGTGTATGCACCGCCTCGCCCCGCCGGTGGCTTCGGTGCACCCGCTGCTCCGTTCCCCTCCGCTCCGCCCGTGCCTTCCGCACCGCCCGCTGCAGTGCCCCCGCAGAACGCGTTCGCGCCGCGACCCGCGGCGCCGCAGGCACCCGGAGCGGCTCCGCAACCACCGGCGCAGCCGGCGCCCGGCGCGACGAGTCCCGAACGCACCCTCACGCGCCGTGAGCTTCGCGACATGCTCGACGGTCATCAGGTCGACGAGTTCGACGACGCAGAGGCCGAAGCACCGGGCGCGACTCGCGAGCTGCCGGGTCGTGCAGCCTCGTTGCCGGTTTCAGCGCCCCCGATGCATCCGGGTCAGGCAGACGATGCGGCCGACTCGCCATCACCCGCCGTCGGGCACTGGACCAGTCAGCTGAACGCGCCGGCCGAGGCGGCTGAGCCGTTCGACCAGCTGCTTTCTCGCGGAGGCGTCAGCCAGGGCGTGCCGACGACCACCAACGCGCTGATCCTGCCGACGTTGCCCGACCACGGCTCGTTCGGAGCCACTCCGCTCGAGTCGAGCGAGATCATCGCCACCGGTTCGATCGACCTGCCGCGTTCCTACGGCGCAGCAGGCGTGCACCCGAGCCGCGTCGACTCCTCAGATGTCGACCGACTCTTCGACCAGGCAGAAGAGGTCAGCACCGGCGCTGCGCCGGTTGCCGCGACGCGTGCCATCAGCACCCAGGGCGCGGCCCGCGCCATGATCTCCCCGCCGAAGAAAGAGGGCATGAACGTTCCGCTCGTGCTCGCCGTGACCGCCGGCGTGCTCACGCTCGGCGTTGTCGCCACCCTCGTCATCGGCGCCGTCTCGGGGCTGTTCTGATCCGAGATCTCCATCACGCACCGGAAGTGAGCGCATGACAGCATCCGAACAGGCCCTCGAAACGCTCGCGCTGGCGGCGCGAGCAGCCGATTCGAAGGGCGGCGACGACCTCGTCGCGCTCGACGTGTCGTTGCAGTTGCCGTTCGCCGATGTCTTCCTCCTCGTGACCGGCAACTCCGAGCGCAACGTCGTGGCAATCGCCGACGAGATCGAAGACGTGCTCGGTCACGCCGGCACGCAGACGAGGCGCCGTGAAGGGCACAATGCCGGGCGCTGGATCCTGCTCGACTTCGGCGACCTCGTCGTGCACGTGTTCCACCAGGAGGAGCGGCTCTACTACGGCCTCGAACGGCTCTGGGCCGACTGCCCGGCGCTTCCGGTCGCTCCGCTGCTCGCGGCGAACAGCTGACCGGAGCGGGTCGCGCCGGTCGAGGGCCTGTCGATTTCGGTCGATTTCGTTCGCGGGTGGCGGCTGGTGTAAGCTCGATTCGTTGCTTCGAACGAGGCAGAACGGGTCTGTGGCGCAGCTGGTAGCGCACCTGCATGGCATGCAGGGGGTCAGGGGTTCGAGTCCCCTCAGATCCACCAAAAACCCCTGATGAATCGCAAGATTTGTCAGGGGTTGTCTCGTTGAAATCGGCCCGAAATGGGCCGTTGGGGCTGTTTTGGGTCTGTTTTCAGAACGATGACGGGCCTCGACAGGCATCCACATGCGAAGTCCTGAGACGGCAAGCATTTCGGCTTGATGCGCACTCCTAGCGAGTATGAACACATCAACGCATCCCACCGTCCCGGCATCCCGTTTCGTCGACGAACTCGGGGACTACCTGAGCGTCGACGAACTGGCGCAGTATCTGCAACTGTCCAAAGAGACCATCTACCACTGGCGTCTCGACGGAACGGGCCCGAAGGCCACCAAGCTCGGCAAGCATCTGCGCTTCAGTCGCGAGAACGTCCAGGCCTGGCTGCAGGCCCGAACGGACCGACGGTGAACGCGGCGATGGACTCCTGCTCTGCGCAGACAGAGGACGAAGGCCATGCCACGCAGCAGAATCGAACCCGGATCGCACGGGGAGATCACCTACCAGGACCTGCCCGACGGCCGCATTCGCGGCACCGTTATCTTCCGCCGCATGGACGGGAGCTATGGCAAACTCCGCACTGTCGCCACTTCGCGGGCGAAAGCGCGGAGGACGCTCGTGGAGCGTGTCGGAGACGCCTACGAGGCGGTTCATTCGCACGGTGACGGGCTGACGCCGGACTCGCTCTTCCTCGAGCGCGCAGGAGTACATGGAACACGTGGCGTTTGCCGGCGACCAACGCGATACGACCCGGCATGAGAACAACCGGCTCATTCAGAAGAAGATCGCACCCTTGATGGGATCGCTCGCGCTGCGAGATCAAGTCGACTACGATCCTGCGGGTCTACAAGACGATCCATCGGGATACACTGCGTCAGGCTGACACGTGCAAGGCGTTGATCAGCCAGATCTGCTCGTACGCCGTCATGAACGACCTCATGGTCGCGAACCCGGCCCGCGAGGTCAAGAGCGCGAAGCGGAGGCCGAAGCCGATCTACGCGCCCGACGCCATGCAGTTGGAAGCCTTCCGGGCGATCATCCGCGACTACCAGAACCGGGAGGACCGGATGGGGCCGCGGCCATCAGATCTCTTGGGCGACGTGGTCGACCTCATCCTCGCGACCGGCGCCCGCGTCAGCGAGGCGGTCGGACTCAAGTGGCAGTTCGTCGCCCTCGAGTCAGAGCACCCGAGCATCACGATCGCGGGCAAGGTCGTGGACGCCAAGGGCCAACCCAAGCATTACGAGGATTACCTCAAGTCGGAGTCGGGCTGGCGCCGTATCCTCGTTCCCTCCGAGTTGCTACCGATGCTTCGCCGTCGCAAGCTGTCGAGCAATGGCAACGACTTCGTCTTCCACACGCGGACAGGGGCACCCAATGGAACTCAAGACATCCATCGAGCGCTCCGACGCGTCCGGGAATGGGCCGACCTCGACGAGGAACTCGTGCCGCACGCACCCCGGAAGTCGGCCGTCACGGCGGTCGCCGATGCGCTGGGATCGAAGGCGCCGCGCAGTTCGCCGGCCACAAGCGTTCCCGGGTGACGGAGCAGTACTACGCCAAACGTGCCGTTCAAGCACCGGACACCTTCCAGGTGCTTGGTGCTCTTCAACGGTCCAGGACGGGCAGCGAGGTCGTTGGCATCGACGCCAAGCGCGCTGAACGATGAGCGCGAGCGCACGTGGCGTGGTGCCGCACCCGGTGCGGCGCCACTCGGGATCTCGAGCTCAGCCGTATCGGTGCAGCGACGGACGCGCCACCGAGTTCGCTGCGCGAGAGGGCCACACGGCGCAACCTGCGCTCGAAGCGCATCGGGCAGTTTCCAGACCGCGCCACCAGGGTTCCATGTCAGAGAGGTGCGCACGCGCTCCCAGGAGCGGGATTCTGCGCGTACGTGCGCTGCTGGCGCCGATGTTCAAGCTACGGCTATAATTGGTGCATGTCCGATCTCATTCGCGCAGCGCGCACTCGTGCCAGGTTGACCGGCGCGCAGCTCGCCGAGCGGCTGGAGGTCACGACCGCCGCTGTGTCGCAGATGGAGCAGTCGGAGCGCCGCGGCACGATTCAACTCGACACTCTTCGCCGCGCCCTTGCAGCACTTGGACAGGACATCCGGCTCGATACCGCGCCGAGCAGCCCCTACGCACCGTTCGCGCCGTCGAACGTGACAGATGAGATCAATCGGGCGCTCGACGAGGGCCGACCAGAGCTCGCACTCCGACTACTCACGCATGCGGCATCAATGATCGCGGAGAACCCTGATCGCTTCAGTGCCGAGTCCCTCGAGTGGCGACCGACAGAGGTCGGCGATCATCGGTGGGAGCAGCTGTTCCGAGCGGTGATGAGTGATGCGATTCCGGCAGGCCGGGCCAAGCCGAACTGGGCGACGGCGAAGCGATTGCCGCGGGCCTGGTATCCGTTCGGGCAGTACCCCAGCCTCAAGGCGAGGGCGAAGACATCGACGCCGGCCGGGCTGCGTGCCCTGAACATCATGGTCGACGAGCGATCGCTGGCGCGCGCATGAGCGACGGGCTCGTTCTCACTCCCGATCGGGCGAGAGAGCTCATCGACGAGCTCGAGCGACGGCTTGCTGCACGAGGCATCCGTGGCTCGATCCGGATCGTCGGCGGCGCCGCAATGGCGCTGCGATTCCCAGACGATCCCGAGGTGAGGGTCACCACCGATGTCGACGCCGCATACGAGCCGCGACCCGAGATCGATGAAGTCATCGCCGAGATCGCCCGCGATTTCGGATTGCCCGACCGATGGATGAACGCCTCGAGCACGCCCTGGAATGTGGTGGCGGACATGGGCCGCACCATCACGGTCGCCTCTGCTGAAGAGTTGGTGGCGATGAAGATGGCGGCCGGGCGCGCACAGGACCTCGCTGACCTTCGGATTCTCGCTCGGCACCTGGGCGTCACCAGCCCCGACCAACTCGTCCAGATCGCGTATGACGTGTTTGGCGAAGATTCGACCGCGCTCAGCGATCCGCGTGAGTCGTATCTGCTCTTCGCGCAAGATGTGTTGGCCGACCGACGTCGATGATCCAGGGTCGAGCGACACACGTGAGCGAACGAGCGTGACCGTCCAACGCTCGGACTCTAGGGCGTAGAGGAGCCCTGGACAGCCCCTGCCTTCTTCGCCACGTCCGCCCCCTTCGAGATCAGGTCGACGACTTCGTTGAGCTGTTGATTGCTAACGCCCGAGTGCTTGGACGCATCCCGACTGGTGAACCGGGACAACGTGTTTCGGATGAAGACTGTGTCGCCGAGCTCGCGGCGAACCTGAGCTCGTTCGTCATCTTCGGCGCTGGCATAGAACGGCTCAAGAGCCGTCAGCGCGAGCGCGACATCTTCCGCGCTGTCCGCTTCCTTGAAATGTCGGCGCCCCTCCACGCTCAGGAAGGATCCGACTCCCACCAGAGCGAGTACGAGTGCTCCACGCAGGATCCCGTCGCCGATGGTGAGCGTGAATCCCTTGTCGATCGCGGTCCAGAGTACCCAACCGCCCACAACGACTGCGAGGACAAACGCCGAAAACGCTGCCCACCGCAGCCACACCGCGTTGAGGCGCTCGCGCTTCGCGCGTGCAGCCCAATCACGCGCCGTCAACTGGCCAGCAGCCTGTTCTACCAACCGTCGTCCCGTCACGGCAGCAGTGGCGAGAAGAGCAATTTGCTCAGCCATCTTCTGCTCGATCGCGGCATCCGCCGACGAGCGTTCCTGGTTCCATGTGGCAAGCCCGAGTTCCCACTCCTGGCGAAGCTGGCCTTCGGCGGATTCGACTACCTGCGAAATCGTTGCAGCGTCGGCAGTGATCTTGTCCCGCTGGCGCGAGATCGTCTGCGAGAGTGCGACTACCTCCTTTGACTTCTCGCTCAAGGTAGCTATCAGCTCTGTAGCCTTGGCCCGCAGGACATTCAGTTCGTCGTTCCGCATGGCGATTGCGTCGCTAAGGGCAGAGACGTATACGTCGTTCACATACTTTGGGGGCGGTCCTGGCAGAGCCCGAACGTTCTGGCGCAGGCTAGGAAAGTATGACTGCCGCATGAAGTTCGCGAAGCTGTTCTCATCGGCGGCGAGCTGCGTCAGGGCGTTGCCACGCCTCGCGCGAATCGACCGCGACGATCGCGCGTCGTTGCGGTTTCGCATCGGGCGAATCGCTCCGCCAGGCATTCGCCGCTCGCTACGGAATACCTCCGTCACGATTCCGCGCAGTGAACGGATAACACTGGGGAGACGGAGCGGATACTCGTCAATCACCCTGGTTCGTCGGGGGAGCGTAAGCGCTGAGGATCACTTCGGCGATGAAATGTGCAGCGTTGCTCCGGTCGAGCCGTGCGGCCGTGATATCGGCCGCGGCACCTTTCATCACGTGGTGCATGGTGCTGGCGAGCCAGTCGGCGGGGAGGTCGGTGCGGAACGCGCCTTCGGCTTGGCCGCGTCGGATCAGGTCGTTGACGCGCTGCTCGGGTTTGGCGTGCAGGTCGTGGATGCGGGCGGGCGACATGGTGGCTTGGGCTGCCTGGAGGATGGTGCTCGCCTGTGCGGTCAACTGCCAGCTGGCCTCGATCAGCGACCGCAGCGCCTGGCGCGGTTCGCAGGTGAGGTCGACGGTTTCGAGCACCTCGTCGCCGTCGGCGAGAGCGCGCACCAATGCCGCTTCGACGAGCAGTTCGCGCGACGGGAAGTGGCCGTAGAGGGTGACCCGGCCGACGCCGGCGGTCTGCGCGATCTGCCCGAGGCTCGCATCGGGATCACGGCCGAGGCATTCGACCGCCGCGCGAGTGATCTTCTCGATGTTCTTGCGGGCGTCCGCCCGTTGGGGCGCCTTCGATGCCGTGCTGGTCACACCGATCTCCTAAATTGAATAGACATATTCGAGTTACAGTCGTACGCTGTAACTCGATACTACCCGTTCGACTTATTCGTTGGGAGTCGCGCCGTGTCCGAGCACACGCCCGAGAACATCGACACCGCTGAAGCCACAGGCACGCCACCGCCGGTCACCCCGCACCCGCGGCGTTGGCGGATCCTGTGGCTGGTCGGCATCGCCCAGCTGATGCTGATCCTCGACGTCACGGTCGTCGCGATCGCGTTGCCGCACATCGGTGCCGATCTCGGGCTCAGCCGTGAAGCGCTGACTTGGGTGATGAGCGGGTACACCCTCGCGTTCGGCGGGCTGTTGCTGCTCGGGGGGCGGGCCGCGGACCTGTTCGGGGCCCGGCGTCTCGTGCTGATCGGCCTGCTGATGTTCGTGGTCGCGTCGCTCGTCGCCGGTCTCGCGGTGTCTGGGCCGATGCTGCTGACCGGCCGGGTCGGGCAGGGCGTCGCAGCGGCGATGCTCTCCCCGGCGGCGCTGTCGTTGGTCGTCACCCTGTTCGACGGCGACGAACGGAACCGGGCGCTCGGCATCTGGTCGGCACTCGGCGGCGGCGGTGCGGCGCTGGGGGTGCTCCTCGGCGGGCTGCTCACCGGCGGCCCCGGGTGGCCGTGGGTGTTCATCGTGAACGTGCCCGTCGGGTTCATCCTGCTGCTCACCATCCGTGCCCAGCTGCCACCGCAGCCACGACCCGCGGTCACCGGCCGACTCGACGTGCTGGGGGCGGTGCTCGTCACCGCCGCAACGGGAACGCTGATCTTCGCCCTCATCCGGGCCGGGGATGCCGGGTGGGGAGGGTTCACCGGGATCGGCCTCGTCGTGGCATCCGTCGCCCTGTATGCCGGCTTCGTGGTGCGTCAGCTCACCGCCCGCAGCCCGCTGATGGACCTCAGGCTGCTGACTCGTCGGCCGGTCGCGACCGGTACGGTGCTCATCCTGGTCGCGACGGCCCTGATGATCATGGTGTTCTTCCTGGGCACCTTCTACCTGCAGCAGTACCAGGGCTTCGACCCGCTCACCACCGGGCTGCTGTTCCTGCCCGTGGCCTTGGCCACCATGGTCGGTGCGAACCTCGCCGGCCGCGTCGTCGGACGACTCGGCGCCCGGATGCTGGGTGTGGTCGGGTTGCTCGTCGCCGCAGCCGGGATGACCGTGCCAGTGCTCTGGGACGGCACCGTGGCGATGGTGGTCGGCGTGACGATCGCCGCCGCCGGCACCGGGGTGGCGTTCGTCGTCGCCTCGGCGACCGCGCTCGGTCAGATCGCACCGCACGAGGCGGGCCTGGCGTCGGGGATCGTGAGCACCTTCCATGAGTTCGGCGCGTCGATCGGCGCTGCCGTCGTCTCGAGCATGGCCGCCGCGAGCATCACCGGAGCCGGAGCCGGAGCCGGAGCCGGCAGTGCCGGTACCGGCACTGCCGGCTTCGAACGCGGATTCACGACCGGCGCGATCGTCGCGATCGCCGCCGCCCTCGTCGTTCTGTTCATCACCCCGCGACCGCCGGTCGCGAACGCCGACCCCATCGGCGACAACACATGAGGAACGCACGCCATGCCTGAGAACAACTCCGCATCACAGCCCGTCACCACGGATCCGCGTCCCGGCCTCGGCGCCCTTCTCCGGTCGCGTTGGCCCAGCATCCTCGGACTCGTGATGATCGCCGCGACCTCCTTCCGCGGCGCCGACGTCTACGTGGTCACCCTGCTGACCATGCTCGCCGCCCTCATCTACCTCACCGCCGCCGCGACCGCACGCCGCAGGGCCGCATGGGTCGCGTTCGCGATCTCGGCGGTGGTCATGCCCGTCGGCATCCTCACCCGGCTCGACCTCACCATCCCGCTGATCGCCATCGCCGTGCTGCTCGTCGCCTACGGGGTGATCACCCTGGAACGGGACGGATGGCGCGAGCTCGCCGTGCAGGCCGCCGGATTCGCCGGATTCACCGCGGTCAGCGTCATCGCCCTGAACCTCGGCCCCGCGGTCGCGGCCTACGTGGCCACCGCGGGAGTCATCGGGCACGGGGTGTGGGACCTGATCCATCACCACCGCGACAAGGTCGTCACCCGCGCGTACGCCGAGTTCTGCGCCGTGCTCGACTTCGGCATGGGTGCGCTCCTGCTGATCGTGACCTGGGTCACGGTGCTGCATTAGGGCGGGATGCCGATCATGAGCGAGATGACCATTCGCACGGCCGTCGATGACGATGCCTCGACCATCGCGGCGATCTGGGAGGCCGGCTGGCGCGACGCCCACCTCGGCAAAGTCCCTGACGCCCTCGCTCGAGTGCGCACCACGGCCACGTTCGTCACCCGCGCCCGGACGAGCATCCCGGCCACACTCGTCGCCACCAGTGACGGGGTCGTCGTCGGCTTCGTCATGGTCGACCACGACGAGCTCGCACAGATCTACGTCGATGCCCGGCACCGTGGCAGCGGCGTCGCAGCCGCACTTCTCGATGCCGCAGAACACGTGATCGCGGCATCCGGATACCCGAGCGCCTGGCTCGCCGTCATCGCGCCCAATGAACGCGCCCGACGCTTCTACCAGCGGAACGGATGGCTCGACGATGGCGAGTTCGTCTACCGGGCCGCCACGCAGGACGGTGCCGTCGACGTCCCCAGCCGCCGCTATACGAAACAGGTCTGGACGGATTCGTGACTGGACCGAACGTCACCCGGGAACATCAATTGGGAGACGGCGGCGACGTGCTGCATCAGTGGCTGGAAACGCCGGATCCGCGAGATACGGCGCTGCTGGAGAAGATGGCAGGCGGTGTCGGAGCCGTCCTGATGGGCCGGCGATCGTACGACCTGGCCGAAGGCGATGGCGGATGGGGCGACGGTGGTCCGGTCGGTGCGGTGCCGTGCTTCGTGCTCACCCACGAGCCCCCGGAGCTCGAGAGCGTTCACGCACCCTCGGTGTTCACGTTCGTCACCGACGGTATCCACAGTGCCGTGCGTCAAGCAATCGCCACCGCTGGAGAGAACGTCGTCGCCGTGCATGGTGCCAGCGCCGCCCGGCAATGTCTCGCCGCCGGGCTCATGGACGAGATCCAGATCCACCTCGCACCCGTGCTGCTCGGAGATGGCACACGTCTCTTCGAGCACCTTGACGGCCGGATCGCGCTCGAGCGCACGGAGGCGATCGCGACCCCGAACGCGACGCACCTGCGGTTCAGGGTGCTCCGTTGAAGCGATGAGCAAGAGAGGTCGTTCACGGCCATACACCCACTACACCGATGCCGACGCAACGGCGCGGCGACGTATGCCGCGAAGCCACGAACCGCGGATGATGCCGCTCCCGGCTCGGATGGCCAACCAGTACAGGCAGAACGCGCGCGCGGCGAACGCGTCGGTCGCTTGGCAGCGGGTCTCGGTGGAGAGAATGCCGTCGCGGTACAGGAAGTTCATCGCGATCTTGACAGAACGAGGCGGCGCGGCGTTGCGGAATCCCGTCATCGGGTCGTGGTCCAGCGCCAAAGTCGGTAAGCCGGGGCGAGTTTGCAGAACGCCGATGATGAGGAGTTCTTCGTTGTCGCGATGTGCTTCGACATACGGGCCCTCGATGAAGAGGTCGAGCACGCGTTCGTCGCCGCGCCGCGCCACGCGCCCGAGCGATGTCGCGCGCATGATCCGACGGAACAGAGGCACTTCGTCCCATTCGAGCGTATCGGCGGCGTCGATCACGTCCGTGCGCTTGCCGGGTATCGCGATGCTGTGGAACTCGTTCCACGTCCATTCCGGCATGGCGCGCTCGAGCGCGGCTCCTGCTCGTCCATTGGTCATCGTCCTGCCACCTCCTCCGGCTTGAGCAGTCGGGCGGCGGCTCGGGTGAACCTGCCCCAGGTGTCTTCGGGGAACGCCTCGGATACCCGGTCGATGAGCAGCAGCGGGGCGAGGTTGAGCGTGGCGAGCACGACCGACTCGTCAGCATCGGCATCCGGCCGCGCGGCGGCAGCGTACTCGACTGCGGCGTTGAACAGCGTGCGTGATGCCTCGACCTCGTCGGTGAGCACTCGGGCAAGATAGCGAACATCCATCGGGCGGGCAGCGAACTCTTCGACAGCACGGTCTGGCACAAAGTGTGCCAATGCCTCCGCACGGGCCAGCACCACCGTCGTACATCGATCCGCGAGGTTCCGTTTCGAGCCGAAGTGATGGACGATCAGCGCTTGGCTCGTCCCCGCCTCTTGTGCGATCCCCTGCAACGTGGTTCCGGCGACCCCGCGCTCTCCGAAACAGCTGATGGCGGCTTCGATGATGCGATCCGATCCGGAGGATTGTGGTGTCATGCGCCCAGACTAACTGTTTATTCAGTCAGGCACCAGCGCGAACCAGCGAGGCGTCCGGGATGCGTCGGACTCCCGATCGGCTGTGGTTGCCGAACACCGCCCGTCTTGGCATTCGATGTGAATCGGCACGGGGTGATGTCGCCACCCGTAGGCTCGAGGGGTGGACATCAGAGAGATCCCCCTCACGACGATCGACGGCGACCAGACATCGCTCGCCGCATACGCCGATCGGGTCGTGATGATCGTGAACGTCGCGTCGAAGTGCGGCCTCACTCCGCAGTACGAGAAGCTCGAGGCGTTGCAGCGCGAGTACGGCGACCGCGGGTTCACGGTGCTCGGCTTTCCGTGCAACCAGTTCGCCGGGCAGGAGCCGGGCAGCAGTGACGACATCAAGGAGTTCTGCTCCATGACGTATGGCGTCACGTTCCCGCTCATGGAGAAGGTGAAGGTCAACGGGCGTCACCGGCATCCGCTCTACGCCGAACTCACAGCGGTCGCCGATGTCGCGGGAAGAGCCGGCCGCGTGAAGTGGAACTTCGAGAAGTTCGTGGTGAGCCCCGACGGCCGGGTGCAGCGCTTCCGACCGGCGACGCAACCCGACGATCCCGCCGTGATCGCGGCGGTCGAGACGGGGCTCGCTCAGCTGCGGACTCCTGATCTGGAGACCACCTGAGGTCGCCGCCGACCGGGTTCCGCGCGCACCGCGCGGCACCTTGACCAGTCGACCCGCCCGACCCACAATTGGGGGGTTGATCCGAAATGCTAGGGGAGCGGAGCAGTAATGTCCGACGCGTACACACGTCCGACCATCGACGAGGCGGGCGCCACCACTGCGCTACCGGACTTCGCGCCGGCACCAGGAGATGAGCCCACTCCGGCCGCGGCACCTGCGCCGCGAGACTCGGCTGACCGGCGCAAGTGGAGCAGCGAACTGCGGTTCATGCTCGTCGTGCTCGCCGCGATCGTCGTGCTCTTCCTCGCCTTCGCGCTGCTGATCGCGTTCAGCCCGACCGGCGCGGCCATCAGCGCCCTGGCGATCATCGCGGCACCGATCGCCACCATGGTGGCGGCGTACTACGGCATCTCGCTCGCGCTCCGTCAGGTGAAAGACGCACGCGACGCCGCGGAGGCCAGCGAGGCACGCGCTCGCGCATCCGAGGTCACCGCTCGTGAATCCGACGCGTGGGCCGCTCAGATGGAGTCGGGCCTCCGTGTCGCCGTCGCGAAGCTCAAGGCCGGCGCTCAAGACACTCGCGATGTCGAGCGCGCCGCCGGCACGCCCGACGACTTCTTCTGATCAGAGTTCGGCGAGCACCGACACCGGCCGCTCGATGCACTGCGCCACGAAGGTGAGAAGGGCCGCGGCCTCGGCACCGTCGCAGACTCGGTGATCGAACGACAGCGTCAGTTCCGTCACCGTGCGCACGGCCAGCGCACCGTCGACGACCCAGGGGCGCTCGATGAACCGGCCGACGCCCAGCATCGCCGCCTCGGGGTGGTTGATGATCGCCGCTGAGCCGTCGACACCGAGCGTGCCGTAGTTGTTGAGCGTGAAGGTGCCGCCGGTCAGCGCCGACGGCGAGAACGCGCCGGTGGCGGCTTCGTCGGTGCGTGTCGTGATCGCGTCGCGCAGCGCGCGCAGCGGCATCCGTTCTGCGCCGTGCACGACCGGAACGAGCAGGCCCCGAGGTGTCTGCGCGGCGAGGCCGAGGTTCACGGCCGAGTGATAGACGAGCTCTTCGCGTTCGGCGTCGAAACTGGCGTTGAGCGCGGGGTGCTTCGCGAGCCCGGCGACGACGAAGCGGGCGATGAGGGCGGTGATGCCGAACCGTTCGCCGGTCGCCTCCTGCAGCTGACGGCGAGCGCCGCGCAGTTCCGTCGCGTCGACGTCCATCCAGACGGTCGCCTCGGGGATCTCGCGGCGCGAGCGCGAGAAGTGCGCCGCGGCCGCGCGCGCCATGCGGTCGAGCGGCACACGACGGTCGCCTTCGCCGTCGGCGACGGGCGACGGCGTCTCGCCGGTCACCGTCGACGACGTCGAGGGGGCAGCGGATGTCGCCGCACTCGGCGTCATCGCCGGCTCGCCCAGCTCGGCGATGAACGACTCGACGTCACGTCGCATCACGAGGTGGTCGTGGCCGGTGCCGAGCAGCTGGCTGGCGTCGAAGCCGTGTTCGCGAGCGAGTCGCCGCACGATCGGGGAGACGACGGGGGAGCGGCGCGCGGCGTCGAGCCGGGTGGCTCCGTTCGAGCCCGGCCCGGTCGAGCCACCGGCGGTCGCCGGCGCGCTGACACCGGTGCTGAGCGACCCTCCGCTGCGGCGACCGAACCGCTTCGGCGCTGAAGCGGCCCGCTTCGTGACGGTCGATTGGCGGGTGCCGTAGCCGATCAGCACAGCGCCGGACTCCTCTGCGAGGGCGGAATCGTTCGTGACGACACCGGGCTCGGCCGGCGCCGCGACCTCAACGGGCGCCGTGACCTCAACAGGCGCCGCGCCCTCAACGGGCGCCGCGGCATCCGCAGCCCCCACCTCGCTGCCGAGCGTCAGGAGCACGCTGCCGGCATGCAGCACCTCGCCGACCTCGCCGCCGAGCGCCTCGACGACACCCGCGAACGGCGTCGGCAACTGCACGACCGACTTCGCCGACTCGAGTTCGACGACGACCTGGTCGGTCGTCACCTCGTCGCCGGGTGCGACGAGCCAGGCGACGATCTCGGCCTCGGTGAGGCCCTCGCCGAGGTCGGGCAGGATGAAGTCGCGGCTCATGCGTCCCACTCCCAGGTGTCGAGGGCTGCGAGCACGCGGTCGGGGGTCGGCAGGTGGTACTCCTCGAGTTTCGGCGAGGGGAACGGGATGTCGAAGCCGGCGATGCGCAGCACCGGGGCCGCGAGGTGGTGGAAGTTGCGCTCGGTCACCCGCGCGGCGACCTCGGCGCCGTAGCCGCCGAACTGCGCGGCCTCGTGGATCACGGCGGCGCGTGACGTCTTTCGCACGGATGCACCGACGGTGGCGTCGTCGAAGGGGGAGAGGCTGCGGAGGTCGACGACCTCGATCGAGAGTCCCTCATCTGCGGCGGCGTCGGCCGCTTCGAGCGCCGTGCGAACCGTCGGTCCGTAGCCGATGAGCGTCACGTCGGTGCCCTCGCGCACGACTTCGGCGCGGTCCATCGGCGCTGTCGTCACCGGCAGGGCGAGCGGCGCCTTCGACCAGTAGCGGCTCTTCGGCTCCATGAACACGACCGGGTCGTCGCTCTCGATCGCCTCGCGGAGCATCGAGTAGGCATCGGCGGGATTCGACGGCATCACGACGGTCAGACCGGGCGTCGACGCCCAGTACGACTCCGAGGAATCGGAGTGGTGCTCGACGCCGCCGATCGCGCCGGCGCACGGAATGCGCACGACCATGGGCAGCGTCACGCGCCCCTTGGTGCGGTTCCGCATCTTGGCGACGTGCGAGACCATCTGCTCGAACGCCGGGTAGCTGAACGCGTCGAACTGCATCTCGACGACCGGGCGCATGCCGTACATCGCCATGCCGACCGCGGTGCCGACGATGCCCGACTCGGCCAGGGGGGAGTCCCAGATGCGCTCGTCGCCGAACTCGGCCTGCAGGCCCTCGGTCACGCGGAAGACGCCGCCGAGCGGGCCCACGTCTTCGCCGTAGACGACGACGCGATCGTCGGCCGCCATCGCATCGCGGAGGGCTGCGTTCAGAGCGCCGGCCATCGTCAACTGCGTCGGGGCGGATGCCTCGGCCGGCGCGTTGCTCGTCACGGTCGCGGTCATCGCGCAGCCCCCTGGTGGCCCGCGAACGCGCCGGCCGCGAGCTCGGCCTCGAGGGCCGAACGCTGCTCGACGAGGGCGCTGCGCTCCCGCCCGTAGACGTGGTCGAAGAGTTCGAGCGGGTCGAGCTCGGCTTCGGTCGTCATGACCTCGCGCGTACGGGCGGCGAGCGCCTCCGCGGCATCCGCGATCTCGGTGCGCATGGCCTCGGTGAGCGCTCCCTCGGAGACGAGGTACTTCTCGAGACGCTCGATCGGGTCGCGGCGCTTCCAGTGCTCGACGTCGCGCGCGGTGCGGTAGCGGGTGGGGTCGTCGGAGTTCGTGTGCGCCTCGATGCGATAGGTCACGCCCTCGATGAGTGTGGGGCCGCCGCCCTCGCGCGCACGGTCGACCGCAGCGCGTGTGACGGCGTACATCGCGGCGATGTCGTTGCCGTCGACGTGGTAGCCGGGCATGCCGTAGCCGACGGCCTTGTCGGCCAGCGTCGCGGCGCGGGTCTGGCGCTCGAGGGGCACGCTGATCGCGAACTGGTTGTTCTGCACGACGAACACGGTGGGCGTCTGCCAGACCGCCGCGAAGTTGAAGGCCTCGTGGGTGTCGCCCTCGCTCGTTGCACCGTCGCCGAGAAAGGTGAGCGCCACGATCGGATCGCGGCGCAGACGTGCCGCGTGCGAGAGTCCGACAGCGTGCAGCGCCTGTGTCGCGAGCGGTGTGGCCTGCGCAGCCGTGCGGTGGGCGTGCTGGTCGTAGCCGTTGTGCCAATCGCCTCGGAACGACTGCAGGATGTCGGCGGGCTCGATGCCGCGGGTCAGGAGCGCGATGGTGTCGCGGTAGGTCGGGAAGAGCCAATCGGCCGCAGTGAGTGCCGCGACGGATCCGATCTCGCAGGCCTCCTGGCCGTACGCCGAGGGATACGTGGCGAGCCGCCCTTGCTTTGTGAGTGCCGTGACCTGCACGTCGAAGCGGCGGGCGACGACCATCTTGCGGTAGAGCCCGAGCAGCGTCTCGGTGTCGGGGAGGCCGAAGCCGCCGGTCGCCGCACCGGTGACCGCATGGCCGGCATTGTCCAGCAGGCGCAGCGGTTTCTCGCTCGGCAGGGTGCGGGTTGAGACGTGCTCGACGTTGAGGCTCATGCCTTCATCGTCGAACACTCTGGCGGGCTGCGGTGGGGCTCTCGAACAACCGTGAACGAACGGCACCGCGGTTCCGAAAGCGCGACCGATCGTCCGTCTGGAATGCGGTCAGCTGCGCCAGATGTCCAGCGTCTGCGCGGGCGGATGACCGTCGATCTCGGCGAGGATCAGGTGCGATCGCGTCGACACCACGCCCGGCATGTCGTGGATGTCGCGGAGGATCGCCTGACTGAGCTGCTCGTGGTCGGGCGCACTCACCGTGAGCATGATGTCGATGTCTCCCGAGACGGCCTGCACCTTCTCGACGAACGGCAGCGTCGCGAGCTTCGCCGCGATCTCCTCCCACGAGACCTCGCCGATGCGCACGACGACGATGGCCGAGATGTTCAGGCCGATCGCCTTGCGGTCGATGTGGGCGCCGAAGCCCGTGATGACGCCGCGCTGCTGCAATTGTTGCACCCGGTTGTGGGCCGCCGTGCGCGAGATGTGCACGCGCTCGGCGAGGGTGCGCACCGAGAGACGGCCGTCGCGGCTCAACTCGGCGACGATGCGGCGATCGATACTGTCGAGCGCGTCGTTGCGGTGCGGTACCTGCTGGGTCATCATCGTCCTCGTGGTTCAGTCCCAGCGTACCGGCTGCGACGTTCTGCGCGCCGCAGGGATGCACGCATCGGCGCGTGCCTGATCGCTCGGGGGAGGAGCGGCCAGACCGTGGCGATCACGCCGAGCCATCCGTTCGCGACGCGTTCGACGCGAGGCGTCCACCGAAAGCCGTAGGCCGCTCTGACCGGCGCGGGCAGCAGTGCGGCCGTCATGAGGCGCACGAACGGCAGCAGCACCCCCGCGCCGAGCGGCAGAGCGGATGACCCGGTCAGCAGGCTCCTCGCGACGGTGCGCGCCTCGTCGCCGACCTCGAGTGCGACGAGCCGTTCGTGCCACCAGTCGTCGAACTCGGCACGGGTCTCGGGCCAGCCCTCACCGGCGGCCTGGAGCCGCCCGCCGAGCGGTGCGTACCCGCGAACGATGCCGTCGGCGGTCGCAGCCGGCAGCGGTCCCTCGAGCCTCTCGTGCAGCGTCAGTGCGACGGCGAGCAGGGTGGAGGCCACCCATCGCTGTGCGTCCGCGTCGAACGCGCTGTACGCGGGTCGGCCGCCATCGGCATCGCCGCGTACCGGGGCATGGAGGCGATTGACGGCGCGCACCGCCTCGGCAGCGAGCCGCTCGTCGCCGAAACCGATCGCGTAGACGTAGTCGAGCGTGCCGAACAGGCGGTCGAGCGGCCGTTCGCGGAACCCGCTGTGCTTCGCGACGCCGCGCGCGACCCGAGGGTCGGCCAGTTGCAGCAGGATCGCGGCGCCGCCGCCGAGGAGCAGCACTCCCTCGGCGCCGTGACGGCGGAAGTCCGCGCGTTCGTCGTCGGTCGTCTCAGCATGCATCAGTACCAGTCTGTACCGCCGGCGGGGGATGCCTGCACGAGTTGTCTGAACCGCTAGTACCAGTTGACTCGCTCGGAGTGCGCCCACGCACCGCACGGTGCTCCGTAACGGCCCGAGATGTACGACAGTCCCCACTCGATCTGCGTCGCGGCGTTCGTGCGCCAGTCGGCGCCGGCGCTGGCCATCTTGCTGCCGGGCAGGGACTGCGGAATGCCGTAGGCGCCGCTCGACGCGTTGTACGCGTCGGCCCGCCAACTCGACTCGCGAGTCCACAGCTTCACGAGGCACTCGTATTCGCCGGCTCCCCAGCCGTACCGCGCGACGGCGCTCGCGGCATAGGCCTTGGCCCCGGCGGTGTCGACGACGATGCCGGGCGGCGGGGCGCTGCCGACACCCCCGGACGAGCCGGCCGCCTCTCGCGCGGCCTGCTCGCGTGCTTCGGCCTCCTGCCGCAACTGCTCGCCGGCCTGATACTGCCGCTCCAGGGCGGCGGTGCTGTCGCGCAGGCTCGCGAGTTGCGCGTAGAGCGTGTCGACGACGGTTCGCTGCTGCGCGAGCTCGGCCTCAGCGGCCTCGTGCGCGGACTCGGCTGCTGCGGCTGCTTCGGCCGCGGCCTCCGCGAGTCGCGATCGTTCCTGCTCGGCGACGTCGGCCTGGGCCGACACTGCGGCCGACTCGGCCTTCGCAGCTTCGGCCTGATCGGCGATCGTGCCGTAGACGTTCGTGAGCTGCGCGGCACGCGACAGGCCCTGCAAGAGGTCGGTCGACGTGTCGTCGGCGAACAGCAGGCGCAGCGTGACATCCGCCCCGCCCGAACGTGCGAGCACGGCGCCGACCCGACCGAGTCGTTCGCCCGACGCGACCGCTTCGGCGTCTGCGGCCGTCGCTGCCGCCTCGAGGGTCGCGGCTCGCTGCTCTGCCGTTGCGAACGCGGTCGCAGCGGAGGCAGATGCGCCGGCCGCCGCGACCGCGGCATCGCCGAGCGCAGCGGCTGTGGTCTCGAGCGCGGCCACTAGACCGGCGATGCGGGTCGCCTCGGCCTCGCGCGACGCGACATCCTGCTTCGCGGCGGCAACCTCTTCCCAGCTCGGGTAGTCCTCGGCGAACACCGGCGCAGCGGGCAGCGTGAACGTCGCGACGATCAGCGCCGCCGCAGTTGCCGCGTACCTCGGTCCGATCCGCACGACACCCCCTCCGAGGCCGCGAGTCTACCCACGACAGCTCTCGGCGCCCGTTCGGACACGCGCCGTAGAGTCGTTCGCGTGCGAGTCACCCGAACAGCGAGACTGCCGCTCCTGATGGCGGCGGTGCTCTTCGCGATGACGGCATGCGCCGGCACTGCCGCGAGTCGCGATACGTCGCCTTCGGCCGCACCGACCCAGGGCGCCGCTCCTGCTCCGGCGCCGATCGACCCGATCGCGGAGTGGGTCGACGAACGGATGTCGCAGCTCACGGTCCAGCAGAAGGCGGCGGCGCTGCTCATGGTGCACGCACCGGGCCTCGACCCCGCACCCGTGCGCGCCTACGTCGACGCGGGCGTGTCGGGAGTCATCCTCATGGGCGACAACGTGCCCGCCGGCCCGGTCGAGCTCGCAGCCTTCACGGCAGCCGTGCAGTCCGGCCTCGAGACACCAGTGCTCATCGGCATCGACGAGGAGGGCGGCGAGGTGCAGCGCCTGCCGTGGGACGGCGCGCCGGCCGCCGACACCCTGCGCGCGGAGCCGCCTGCAGCCGCACAGGCGGCATTCGCCGCCCGGGCCGCCGCGCTCGCCGACAGCGGCGTGACCGTGAACTTCGGCATCGTCGCCGATGTCACGCCCGACCCCGACTCGTTCATCTTCGGGCGCGTGCTCGGCACCGACCCCGTCGGGGCGGCCGAGCGGGTTTCGGGTGCCGTCGCGGGGGAGCGCGGAGTCGTGGCGAGCACCCTCAAGCACTTCCCGGGCCACGGTGCCGCACCCGGCGACTCGCACTCGAGCGTGCCGTCTGCTGCCCTCACGATCGACGAATGGCGGGCCGGCCCTGCGTTGCCGTTCGCGAGCGGCATCGACGCCGGTGCCGAACTCGTCATGACGGGCCATCTCAGTTATCCCGCGGTGGATCCGGCTCCGGCGTCACTCTCGCCGGAATGGCACCGCCTGCTCCGAGACGAGCTCGGCTTCGACGGCGTCATCGTGACCGACGACATGCTCATGCTCCAGCACAACGGCTTGGCCGAGTATGCGGATCCGGGGGAGAACGCCGTGCGTGCCGTGGCGGCTGGAGCCGATCTCCTGCTGTACGTACTGCCGGCGGATCCCGCATCGGTGGGCATTTCCATCGACGGACTCGTCGGCGCGATCGTCGGGGCAGTGCAGACGGGGCGCATCACGCCGGTGCAACTCGACGCCGCGGTCGAGCGGGTCCTCACCCTGCGTCGCACGCTTTCGAGCTGAACCCGTGAAGCGGCTGACACATCTCGATCGGGCTGGAATACCGGTGCAGTCTATGCGTTTGTATACGTGTGGCCGAACGGCCGCACGACATCGAACACACAGGAGACCGCTCAACATGACGACCACCGCATCGACGATCGAAATCCCCGGGTACCGCGCCGGCAGCTGGAAGATCGACCCCACTCACAGCGAGGTCGGCTTCAGCATCCGCCACATCATGATCAGCAAGGTGAAGGGCAAGTTCGAGCGCTTCGACGCGACCTTCATCACGGCCGAGAACCCGCTCGACTCGAGTGTGACCGCGTCGGCCGAGGTCGCCTCCGTGACCACGAACGAGCCGAACCGCGACGCACACCTGCGCACCGGCGACTTCTTCGAGGCCGAGACCTACCCGACGATCGACTTCGTCTCGACCGGCGTGCGCGTCGAGAAGGGCGACTTCAAGGTCGACGGTGACCTCACGATCCGCGGCATCACGAAGCCGGTCACGTTCGACTTCGACTTCGGCGGCTTCGGCGGCGACCCCTTCGGCAACTACAAGGGCGGCGCTACGGCGAAGGCTGTCGTCAACCGCGAGGACTTCGGTCTGCAGTACAACGCGGCGCTCGAGACCGGCGGCGTGCTGCTCGGCGACCAGGTGACGATCACGCTCGAGCTGCAGGCCGCCCTCGAGCAGTAGGCAGCGGGCGTGGCTTCGCGAAGGGTCGGATGCCTCGTGCACCCGGCCCTTCGTCGTCGGTTCACGTCGACGTGATCTCGCCGAGCTCGGTCGACCAGAATGCGGCCCAGCGGTCGAACGCGGGGCGGAAGCGGCTCACCGCCGGACGGCCGCGGAACCGCGTCACGTCGATCGACGTCGTGCCGCGACGCTCGGGCGCACGGCGCCAGGTGCCGACGACCTCTCCGTCTGCGACGAGGATCGGGAGGAACAGGCCGTTCTTGCCTGGCACGACGCGCAGTGCGTCGGCGTCGGAGCAGAACGCCGTGCGGTCGCCGTAGCCGAGGAAGTACTCGTCGAACGATGCGAGCACGTGGCGGCCCGACGGCGCGGCCGAGGCGGTTTCGGCCGAGGCCGAGGGGGCGTCGACTGCGACGAAGCGCTCGGCGTCGAACGGGGTCACCGTCTCGCCGGCGGCGGCCTGCGCGACGCGCGCCTGCGTGAGCGTGAGGCCCGTCCACCAGGCGAAGTCGCGAACAGTGACCGGTCCATGACCGCGTGTGTACCCGGCGAACAGCCGCCCGAGGATCTCGTCGGTGTCTTCGGGCTCGTCGGAGCGGCGCGGCGACCACTCGTCGAGCAGCACGAAGCGTTGCCTCGCGCGGGTCTCGACCGGGCCGCAGCAGAGCAGCCCCTCATTGGCGAGGCGCCAGATGAGGTGATAGCCGCGTTGGCCTGCGGTGTCGACGCCGGCCGCCGCCCAGGCGACCTGCAACTCATTGCGCGTCGCGGACCGCCCGCCCTCGAGCTCGCGCACCGCGACGCGGCGGGCGACGGCATGCACCTCGTCGTCGATGCCTTCGTCGCGGTGGGTCTTCGCCGCCTGCTGCATGAGTCGCGCCGCCGTGAGGCGGAGGATGGGCCGCAGCATCTCAGGGGCGACGAAGTGCAGGGTGCCGCGCATCGGCCACGAGCGAAGCAACTGCCGCCTGTCGATGGCTTCGTCGATCGTCGCCTCGGTCGTGCCGGCGACCCGAGCCCCGAGCACCCACTTCGCGGCGGCGAGATCTTGCGCCTGAAGGCAGACCAGCCGCTCGACGGCAGTGACGGGGGAGTCGAACCCGTCGTCGAGACCGTGAGCGGCCAGTCGGGCGGTGCGCACCGCCGAAGTCGAGGCATGCGTCGTCATGCTCCGAGTGTGGCGGAAGCCGGCGACATCCGCTCGATGCCCCGTTCTGCGAGACGAGCATGCTCGCGTTGCGACGGTGCCGTTCCGGGCGGGATAGACTGGGAGGCTGTGCCACTCGGCACGCCAACCCACCCAGTCGTCTTCGGAGGAATCGCCGTGCTCGCCGTCCATGATCTCGAGATCCGCGTCGGTGCACGCGTGCTGATGGAGAACGTGAACTTCCGCGTCTCCGACGGCGACAAGATCGGCCTCGTCGGTCGCAACGGCGCCGGAAAGACCACCCTCACGAAGACACTCGCCGGCGAGTCGCTCCCGACCGGCGGCCGGATCGATCGCGGCGGCGAGATCGGCTATCTCCCTCAGGACCCGCGGTCGGGCGACCCCGAGATGCTCGCGCGCACGCGCATCCTCGATGCCCGCGGGCTCGGGTCGCTCGTGCTCGGAATGCACGAGGCCTCGATGAACATGGGCAGCGACGACCCAGAGGTCGCCGATCGGGCCATGAAGAAGTACGGCAACCTCACCGACCGCTTCACGGCGCTCGGCGGCTACGCGGCTGAGGCGGAGGCCGCCTCCATCGCCTCGAACCTGAACCTGCCCGATCGCATCCTCGACCAGCCGTTGAAGACCCTCTCCGGCGGCCAGCGTCGCCGCATCGAACTCGCCCGCATCCTCTTCTCCGATGCGCAGACGATGATCCTCGACGAGCCGACCAACCACCTCGACGCCGACTCGGTCGTGTGGCTCCGCGAGTTCCTGAAGGGCTACAAGGGCGGCGTCATCGTGATCAGCCACGACGTCGAACTCGTCGGCGACGTCGTGAACCGGGTCTTCTACCTCGACGCCAACCGGTCGGTGATCGACATCTACAACATGGGCTGGAAGCACTACCAGCGCCAGCGCGCCGCCGATGAGGAGCGGCGCAAGAAGGAACGTGCGAACGCCGAGAAGAAGGCCGACGTGCTGAAGCTGCAGGCCGCGAAGTTCGGCGCCAAGGCGTCGAAGGCCGCAGCGGCGCACCAGATGGTCGCGCGCGCCGAGAAGCTGCTCGCCGGTCTCGAGGAGGTGCGCGCCGTCGACCGGGTCGCCAAGCTCCGCTTCCCGACGCCGGCACCCTGCGGTCGCACGCCGATCACCGCGTCGGACCTCTCGAAGAGCTACGGTTCGCTCGAGATCTTCACCGCGGTCGACCTCGCGATCGACCGTGGTTCGAAGGTCGTCATCATCGGTCTGAACGGTGCGGGCAAGACCACGCTGCTCCGCATCCTCGCCGGCGTCGACCAGCCCGACACGGGTATCGTCGATGCCGGGCACGGCCTGCGTGTCGGCTACTACGCGCAGGAGCACGAGACGATCGACGTCAAGCGATCGGTGCTTCAGAACATGGTCAGCGCATCGCCGAACCTCACCGAGACCGAGGCGCGCAAGGTGCTCGGTTCGTTCCTCTTCACGGGCGACGACGTGCACAAGCCGGCCGGCGTGCTCTCGGGCGGAGAGAAGACCCGGCTGGCACTCGCGATGATCGTCGTCTCGGGGGCGAACGTGCTCCTCCTCGACGAGCCGACGAACAACCTCGACCCTGCGAGCCGTGCCGAGATCCTCGACGCCCTCGCGCACTACGAGGGCTCGGTCGTTCTCGTCTCGCACGACCCCGGCGCGGTCGAGGCGCTGAACCCCGAGCGCGTGCTCATCATGCCCGATGGCACCGAAGACCACTGGAGCCGCGACTACCAGGAGCTCATCGAGCTGGCGTAGCCCGGCGGCGATACTGAGCCGGCGAGATCAGCTATAGGATCGCGCACATATATGCGCTAGCCTATAGGTATGTCTCTTCGCCATGCGATCCTCGGGCTGCTCTCCATCCGGCCGATGAGCGGCTACGACCTGAAGAAGACCATCGACGAGAGTGTCGGGCACTTCTGGACGGCGGATCAGTCGCAGATCTATCGCACGCTGACGGGTCTGGTCGATGAGGGGATGGCGTCCCGCGAGACCGTCGTGCAGAGTGGGCGGCCCAACCAGCACGTACATGGTGCGACGGAGCTCGGGTTGGCAGAACTCGACAGATGGCTCGCGTCGCCGATGGAGCCGCAACCGACTCGGGAACCATTCCTGGCCCGCCTGTTCTTCGCAGACCGGATGCCAGCGCATGAGATTCGGAAACTGCTCCACGCGCGCAGACACGACGTGACTCTGCAGTTGGCGGCGCTGGAGATGATCGCTGTTCCGGCCGCTGTGCCGGAGAACGTCACCGAGACCGAATTCGTGCTTCGCATGGCCACACTCGCCAACGGCATCGCCCACGCCAGGGCCGAGCTCGACTGGCTGGAGTCCATAGAACGTCAGCTCGGGGAACTCGCGTCGTGATGCAGCCCCGCTCACTCGAGCTCGATCGCACCGCGAGGCGCTACGCCGCGAAGCCGAGCGTGTCCGAGATGAGTTTCGCCATCGAGCAGCCCTCCACCGGCTTCACCTGGAGGTTCGGCGATGTCGAGCAACCGTTCTACATCGCCGGCATCACCAAGCTGTACACGGTCGCGATCATCATGCAGCTGCGTCACGAGGGGATTCTCTCCCTCGACACGCGGGTCGCTGCGGTGCTCGGCGACGAGGCGATGCGCGGCTTGGTCGTTCACGACGGGCACGACTACGGGGCCGAGATCGTGGTGTGCAGCGACACCAATTACGACCTGCTCGGGCGCATCATCGAAGTCAGCACGTCGAACAGCTCTGACCACGAACTTTCGCAGCGAGTCATCGCACCGCTCGGCTTGGAATCGACCTGGTTAGTCACCGAGCGCTCGCTCGACCGCCACCACGAACCCATCGACTACGGCATCGGAATGATGCGCTACCGGACGCCGCGCTGGCGATCACCGCGCTCACCGATCTCAGAGATGATCGGGCATTCCGGATCGCTCGGAACCGTGCTCCACTACGCGCCAGAACGCGATCTCTACATGTCGGGCACGGTCAACCAGATGCGCTCTCGCAGTCTTCCGTATCCACTGCTGTCGAGGCTCGTCGCGGAGTGCGCCTGAGCGTCGCAACTCGAAGGGGCAGTACGCATGGTCATCGGTTCGCTCGTCATCGCACTCACCGTGGTCGCGGCGCTGTCAGTGCTGCAGGTGCTGGCCGCGTCTGGCCGACCCGTTGGGCAGTTCGTCTGGGGCGGCGCGCATCGCGTGCTGCCTCGGCGGTTCCGCATCGGGAGTGCAGTATCGATACTCCTCTACGCCGGGTTCGCAGCGCTGCTGCTCAGCCGAGCAGCGGTGGTGCCGGGCGGCGAGAGCACGATCGTGCGTGTGCTCACGTGGGTGCTGTTCGGCTACTTCGCTCTTGGAATGCTTCTCAACGCGATCTCGCGCAGTCGGGCCGAACGCTTCACGATGGCGCCGACCTGCGCCGTGCTCGCGGTGACGACGCTCGTCATCGCGCTCAGCTGACGGTGCCGAAGCAGTCGGCCCTCGCGTCGCATCTCACGTTCGATTCGAGTGCGCGTGGATCACCCTGAGCGCTCGGTCCGGGCGCTCGCCTCCCGACCGTCGAGCACGCCGTCTTCCAGATCGGCATCGGCGTCTCGCCGCTTCGGCTTCCGTTTTCGCGCGGCGCGAGTCGCGGCATCCGTCGAGCCGGAGGTCTCGGCGAGCGCCTTGCGCTCCTGGTTCGCCGCCCACGCGAGACCGATGAAACCCATCATGGCGAAGACGTACCACTGCAGCGCATACGAGAGGTGCGGGCCCTCGTCGCGCTCGGGGCGCGCTGCTGCGAGCGGTGGTTCGCCGGCATCGGCGCCCGATTGCACGAGCACGCCGTATGCGGCGGTGTAGCTCGGATCGCCGACGCGCTCGGAGAGCTCTTCGAGGTCGATCGTCGCGAACTCGTTGCCGGTCGACGTGCGACCGTCGATACGCCCTTCACCGGCTTTCAACCGAGCCTCGACTTCGACCTGGCCGCTCGGCGGTGGCGGCACCTCGCTCGGCCGGCCCTCGGAGTTCTGTGCGATCCAACCGCGATCCACCATGAACACGGAGCCGTCGTCGAGCCGGAACGGCGTGATGACCTGGAAGCCGGTGGTGCCCCCGAAGGGCCGGTTGCGCACGACAACCTCCTCGCTCGGCAGGTACTCGCCCGAGAGGGCGACGACCTGCCAGCGCTGATCGATGTCGAACGCGTCGGGCTCGGGCAGCGCCTCGGCGACCGGCACCGCGGGCGCGTCGTAGTTCGCGTCGATACGGGCGACCTCGGCGAGCGCCTCGGTGCGCCGGTTGAACTGCCAGGAGCCGAGCGCCGAGCAGACGATCGCGAAGATGATCGTGAGCAGGAGATATCCGGCCCATCGCCGATGCAGGAGGAACCGCCACTCGTTCACGAACGGTCTCCTTCGGCAGTGCCCGGTCGAGGCTCGTGAGCGTCGGCGAATGCCGCCACCGCGACCGGGAACGACCGTGCCTCGAGAAAGCCGCGAAGGTAGTCGACGTGCTCGTCGCACGCGAGCCACGTCTTGCCGCGATCGCCCGTGTGGATGCGGGGATTGCGCCAGTCGATGCGCCAGCTCGCCGGCGCACGGCATTCCGCGCGCGAGCAGACGCCGTGGTCGGGCGACGCGCCCAGCCCACCGATCATGCGGTGCCGCGTTCGTCGTGGCGCGTCGAGCGGTCGTCGTCCCCGCCGTGCGCGGAATCCGCTGCGCCCGGTGAATCAGCGACAGGGGGAGTGCGCCGAACAAGACCGCCCGGGCGCAGCACGTTACGCCGCCCGCCCGAGCCCTCCACGTTCGCGACCACGACGGCGAAGTACGGGAGGATGATCGCTCCGGCGGCGAGCACCGCCAGCCACCAACCCCTCGCGAACAGCATGCCGATGACGCAGAGCACACGGATCGACATCGCGATCGAGTACTTGATCATGCGCGCCCGCCGCTCAGCCTCTGGCGAGGGCGGCAGCATGGTGATCGACTGCTGCTGCTTCATGGTGGTCACCGTGGTTCTTCGGCGCTCCTCTCCGTCAAGCCTACGTCCGCAGACGGGTGACGGATGCCTCGATTGCCCGAGCCTCTATGCTGAAACGGGCCGATCGGCCCGACGCCAGAAGGAGAAGTACGCATGACGACGAGCCGCACCGTTCTCGTGACCGGTGGCAACCGAGGCATCGGCTTCGCGATCGCCGGCGAGTTCATCGCCCAAGGGCACCGTGTCGCGGTCACCGCTCGTTCCGGCGAGGGACCAGAGGGCTCCCTCACGGTTCGGGCCGATGTGACCGACGCGGCATCCGTCGACGCGGCCTTCACCGAGATCGAGGCCGCACTCGGCGCGGTCGAGGTCGTCGTCGCCAATGCCGGCATCACGCGCGACACGCTGCTTCTGCGCATGAGCGAAGACGACTTCACGAGCGTCGTCGACACGAACCTCACCGGCGCGTTCCGTGTCGTCAAGCGCGCATCGAAGGGCATGCTGAAGGCACGCTTCGGCCGCATCGTGCTCATCTCGAGCGTCGTCGGCCTCTACGGTTCGGCCGGACAGGTCAACTACTCGGCGTCGAAGGCGGGGCTCGTCGGCATGGCCCGCTCGCTCACTCGCGAACTCGGGGCGCGCAACATCACGGCCAACGTCGTGGCACCGGGGTTCATCGAGACCGACATGACCGGTGAACTGCCCGAGGCGCAGCAGGCCGAGTACAAGAGGAGCATTCCGCTCGCCCGCTTCGCCTCTCCCGCCGAGGTCGCGAAGGTCGTCACGTGGGTCGCGGGCGATGACGCCGGATACATCTCGGGCGCCGTCATCCCCGTCGACGGCGGACTCGGCATGGGGCACTGAGCGGGCGACGGGAGGCACGCCGCTGCTCAGCCGAGAAGGCCGAGCGCCGCGAGTACCGGCGACAGGTCTGGGCGGTCGATCGCCACATCCGCCTGCGCACGCACGATCGGCTTCGCGCAGAATGCGATGCCGAGTGCCGCACGGTCGAGCATCAGCAGGTCGTTCGCGCCGTCGCCCACGGCGACGGTGCGCTCGATCGGGATGCCGCCGGCCTCGGCCCACTCGACGAGCGCCGCTGACTTGGCGCTCGCGTCGACGATCGGGCCGTCGACGACCCCGGTGAGGCGGCCGTCGACGACCTCGAGCCGATTCGCCCGGCAGAAGTCGAGCCCGAGGTGTTCGGCGAGCGGGTCGAGCAGTTCGTGGAACCCGCCGGAGACCACACCGACTCGGCCGCCGGCGGCGTGAACACCGTCGATGAGCCGTTGCACGCCGGGCGTGGGGGTCATGCGCCCTCGCGCGGCGGCGAGGGCGTCGGCGTCGAGGCCGGCGAGCGTCGCCACGCGCTCGCGCAGGCTCTCGGCGAAGTCGAGCTCGCCGCGCATCGCGCGCTCGGTCACCGACGCGACGTGCTCGAGGCTGCCGGCCGCCTCGGCGAGCAGTTCGATCGCCTCCTCGCGGATCAGCGTCGAGTCGGCATCGAGCACCACGAGCGGGCCGCTCGCGCGGCCGGTGGTGCCGCTGCTCACGGGTTGGCCCGGACGCGCGATCCCTTGCCCACGACGGTGATGCCGCTCTCGGTCACGATGAAGCCGCGGGCGAGGTCTTCGGCGCGATCGACGCCGATGCGGGCACCGGCGTCGACGACGACCTCCTTGTCGAGGATCGCCCGCCGCACGGTCGCACCGGCATCGATGCGCGCCCGATCGAAGAGGATCGAATCGGCCACGTGCGCGCCCGACCCGACCTTCGACCACGGTCCGATGACGCTGCGTTCGACGTGGGCGCCCGAGATGACCGAACCGAGCGAGACGATCGAGTCGATCAGGGTGCCGAGCGTGCCGCGCGCGTCACGCGTGAACTTCGCCGGGGGAGAGTTCAACTGCTGGCTGAAGATCGGCCACTCGCTGTTGTAGAGGTTGAACACGGGCAGCACCGAGATGAGGTCCTGGTGCGCTTCGAAGAACGAATCGATCGTTCCGACATCGCGCCAGTAGTACCGATCGCGATCGGTCGAGCCCGGCACGTCGTTGCGCTGCAGGTCGTAGACACCGGCGGTGCCCTCGGCCACGAACGCCGGAATGATGTCGCCGCCCATGTCGTGGCTCGAGTCGGTGCGTTCACCGTCGCGAAGCACGGCATCGATGAGCGCATCGGCGTTGAAGACGTAGTTGCCCATCGAGGCGAGCACCTCGTTCGGCGAATCGGGGAGTCCGACCGGGTCGGTGGGCTTCTCGAGGAATCGGTGGATGCGGCCCGGGTCGTCGGGGTCGACCTCGATGACACCGAACTGATCGGCCAGACCGATCGGCTGCCTGATCGCGGCGACCGTCGCGGCGGCACCCGAATCGATGTGCGCCTGGATCATCTGGCCGAAGTCCATGCGGTACACGTGGTCGGCGCCCACGACGACGATGATGTCGGGCTGCTCGTCGTAGATGAGGTTGAGGCTCTGCAGGATCGCGTCGGCGGAACCCGAGAACCAGCGCTTGCCGAGGCGTTGCTGCGCGGGCACCGAGGCGATGTAGGAGTTCAGGAGGCCGTTCATGCGCCATGTCTGCGAGACGTGGCGGTCGAGGCTGTGCGACTTGTACTGCGTCAGCACGACGATCTGCCGGAGGCCGGAGTTCAGCAGATTCGAGAGTGCGAAGTCGATCAGGCGGTACTGCCCGCCGAAGGGCACCGCGGGCTTCGCACGGTCCTCAGTCAATGGCATGAGTCGTTTGCCCTCGCCGCCTGCGAGGACGATGCCGAAAATCTTGCGCGTCAACATGACCCAACCATAACCAGCACGAAGCATCGGCGCCGCCGAAACGTCGGGGCATTACGAATGCCGCTGCGATACCTTTGCAGCATGCGAGTCGATCTGCTCACCCGCGAGTATCCACCCGAGGTCTACGGGGGCGCCGGCGTGCACGTCGCCGAGTTGGTACGGGCGCTGCGTACCGGCATCGACGTGCAGGTGCGATGCTTCGGCGCGCCGCGTAGCGAGGCCGGGACCGTCGGGTACCCGACGCCGCCGGAGTTCGACGCGGCGAACCCGGCGCTCGGCACGATGGGGGTCGATCTGCTCATGGCCGGCGACACGGCCGGCGCCGATCTCGTGCATTCGCACACCTGGTACGCGAACTTCGCCGGGTTCACTGCGAAGCGCCTGCACGGGATGCCGCACGTGGTCTCTGCGCACAGCCTCGAGCCGTTGCGGCCTTGGAAGGCCGAACAGCTCGGCGGTGGGTACCGGCTGTCATCGTGGGTCGAGCGAGCCGCGTTCGAAGACGCCGATGCGGTCATCGCGGTGAGCGACGGCATGCGCCGCGACATCCTTCGTTCGTATCCCGCCATCGACCCGGCGAAGGTGGAGGTCGTCTACAACGGCATCGACCTCGAGCACTGGGCTCCGCGTGACGACCCCGATGCGGTGCGGGCGCTCGGCGTCGACCCCGATCGACCGTCGATCGTCTTCGTGGGTCGCATCACCCGGCAGAAGGGGCTGCCGTACTTGCTTCGCGCAGCGCGCCTGCTGCCCGAAGACGTGCAACTCGTGCTGTGCGCCGGCGCACCCGACACCGAGGAGATCATGGCGGAGGTCACGTTCCTCGTCGAGGAGCTGAGCGCCGAACGCAGCGGAGTCGTCTGGATCGACCGGCACCTGCCGCGCGCCGAGCTCTCCGCGCTGCTCACGGCGGCGACGACGTTCGTCTGCCCCTCGGTCTATGAGCCGCTCGGCATCGTGAACCTCGAGGCGATGGCGTGCGGTGCCCCGGTGGTCGGCACCGCGACGGGCGGCATCCCCGAGGTCGTCGCCGATGGCGTCACCGGAGTGCTCGTGCCGATCGAGCAGCTCGACGACGGTACCGGCACGCCCGTCGACCCCGATCGATTCGTCGCCGATCTCGCCGCCGCGCTCACCGCAGTCGTGAGCGACCCCGTGCGCGCCGCAGAGATGGGCGCGGCCGGTCGACGCCGTGCGGAGGCCGAGTTCGGCTGGGCGGCGATCGCCGATCGCACGCTCGAGTTGTACCGTCGAGTGCTCGCCCGCTGACGTTCGGCGACGTGCTCGGCGCCTGGTGTGCGCCGAACGACCCCCGCGCTGCCGATAGCATTGGACGTATGGCGAGCACGGTTCTGCAGTTCCACGATGTGTCGGTGGTCCGCGATGGCAACACGATCCTCGACTCCGTCGAATGGAGCGTCGACTCCGATGAGCGCTGGGTCATCCTCGGGCCCAATGGCGCGGGCAAGACGACGCTGCTGCAGATCGCCGCGGCGGCGATGCACCCGAGTTCGGGTACCGCCGAGGTGCTGCAGGAGTCGCTCGGCAAGGTCGACGTCTTCGAGTTGCGTCCCATGATCGGCTTCGCCTCGACGGCGATGGCCCGCAAGATCCCGCGCAACGAGACGGTCATCGACGTGGTGCTCACTGCCGCATACTCGGTCACCGGCCGCTGGAACGAGGAGTACGAGGCGATCGACCTGCGCCGGGCGCAGCGCGTGCTCTCCGAGTGGGGCCTCGACGGCTTCGCCGACCGCCGCTTCGGCAGCCTCTCCGACGGCGAGCAGAAGCGCGTGCAGATCGCCCGCTCCGTCATGACCGATCCCGAGCTGTTGCTGCTCGACGAGCCCGCCGCGAGCCTCGACCTCGGCGCTCGCGAAGAGCTCGTCGCGCTGCTCGGCGGCTATGCCGCATCGTCGGCATCTCCCGCGATCGTGATGGTCACGCACCACGTCGAAGAGATCCCCGTCGGCTTCACGCACGCGATGCTGTTGCAGAAGGGCGGCATCGTGACGGCAGGGCCACTTGCGGAATCGCTGACCGCTGAGAATCTCTCCAAGACGTTCGGCATGTCGATCGAACTGACCGAGACCGACGGTCGATACGCGGCCCGCGCCGTGTGACGGTGCGCGGCCGTCGGTTCTGCTAAGATCGATAGCTGGCCCGTGGGCCAACCTTTTCCTGCGTGCGCGCAGGCCTTTCGAATCCACCGTCCGTTGCTACACCAGCTGAAATCCAAGGAAGTCTCCATGAAGACCGACATCCACCCCGAGTACAACGCCATCGTCTTCCGCGACCTCGCTTCGGGCGCCACGTTCCTCACCCGCTCGACGGCGACGAGCGACAAGACGATCGAGCTCGACGGTGAGACCTACCCGGTCATCGATGTCGAGATCTCGTCGGAGTCGCACCCGTTCTACACGGGCAAGCAGCGCATCATGGACTCGGCCGGCCGCGTCGAGAAGTTCAACCAGCGCTTCAAGAACTTCGGCGCCTGAGCACTGCCGCACGAGAAGAGCCCCGCCGTCGGCGGGGCTCTTCTGCGTCTCGCAGGGCGAGACGCCGCCCTGACGGTGGCCGGTTCAGCGCACCGGCCAAGCGCCCGACGTCGTGAACTCGGGCTCTCCGTTCTTGCGGCGCCACGCCTGGTAGCTCTCGGCCTGCTCGCGGCTCCAGTCGACCTGACGGGCATGCAGCTCGGCGACGGCGGTCGCGGCGAGCTGAGGATACGCGCGGGCGATGGCCTGGGCGACTCTGCCCGCTGCCACGGCGTCGGCGCCGGCGTCGTGGGCGTCGTCGAGCACGACCTCGTAGTGTTCGGCGGCCGCAGACAGCGTGCGCTTTCCGCGGCGATACTTGTCGACGGCCTTGTCGATGACGAGCGGGTCGATGACCGCACCGGGGGCGGGCAGGGGAGCGAGGCCGTAGCGCGCCGCCTCGCGGTCGAGGATCGTGAGGTCGTAGGCGGCGTTGTACGCGACGATCGGCAGGCCCCGCGCCGCGGCATCCGTCACAGCGCCGATGATCTCGGCGACCGCGCCGGGAGCCGCCTGCCCTTCGAGGCGAGCGCGCTCGGTGCTGACACCGTGGATGAGCGACGCGGCGGTCGGGATCTCGACCCCTGGATCGACGAGCCACTCGCGCTGCTCGAGCACCTCGCCCGAGGCGCCGAGCACGCCGACGTGCGCGGTGACGATGCGGCACGTGTCGACGTCGATGCCCGTCGTCTCGAGGTCGAAGACGGCGAGGGTATCGGCCCAGCGGGCTCCCAGAAGATCCATGCCGTCAGGCTATGTTCGGCCACCGTCATCGAGGCCGTGCGGAGGCGCGTGTCGGCGGCATCCACGAGTCGTCGCTCCTCCACAGGGAACAGGAGCGGCCCAGCGACGCGCCATAGAATGGCGAGGATGATCACCTCTCCCTACGCCGAGCAGCTCGCTCGCATCCCCGTGCGAGCGCACCGCATCGACGTCGACGGCACCGAGACCGCCTGGTGGGAGTACGGCGAAGCGGATGCCCCGGTGCTCGTGCTCGTGCACGGCTTCCGCGGTGACCACCACGGCCTCGAACCCGTCGTCGCCCAGTTGCCCGGGTTCCGCATCATTTCGCCCGACCTCCCGGGATTCGGTGAATCGGCGACCTTCTCGTCTCGCCCGCACGACATCGAGGCCTACGCCGCCTGGCTCGTCGCGTTCATCGACGCCGTCGGCATCACCGGCCCCTACGCCCTGCTCGGCCACTCGTTCGGCTCGATCATCTCCGCGGCCGCCGTCGCCGGGGGGCTCTCTCCTGAGCGCCTCGTGCTCGTCAACCCGATCGGCGCTCCGGCCCTCGAGGGTCCGCGCGGCGTCATGACCCGCCTCGCCGTGCTGTACTACCGCACCGCCGCCGCGTTGCCCGAGCGTGCGGGTTTCGCCCTCCTGCGAAACGGCGCCATCGTGCGGGTCATGAGCGTGACGATGGCCAAGACCCGTTCGAAGTCGCTCCGCCGTTTCATCCACGACCAGCACGCCCGCTACTTCTCGGCGTTCGGCGACCGCGACGCCGTGCTCGAGGCGTTCCGGGCCTCCGTCAGCAACGACGTGAGCCAGTTCGCCGCCGACATCGCGGTGCCGACGCTCCTCGTCGCCGCCGAGCGCGACGACGTCACGCCGCTCACTGCACAGCACCGACTCGTCACGCTCTTCCCCGACGCGACGCTCGAGGTGATCCCCGAGGTCGGTCACCTCATCCACTACGAGACGCCCGGTGACGCCGCCTCGCGCATCCTGAGGTTCCTCGGCGCCGGGGCGCGCGCGTGAGGATCGTCGTCGACTGCCGCTACACCCGCATCGGGCAGCACGACGGCATCAGCCGGTTCACGGCGGGCATCGTGACCGAGCTCGGAAGGCGGCATCCGCTCACCATGCTCGTGAGCGACCATCGTCAGCTCGACATGCTGCCCGAGCTGCCGTGGCAGCTCGTGAGCTCGCCGACGAGCATCCGCGAGCCGCTCGTTGCACGTCAGGTCAGGAAGCTGCGCCCCGACGTCGTCTTCACGCCGATGCAGACGATGGGGTCGTGGGGCCGCGACTACAAGCTGCTGCTGACCCTGCACGACCTGATCTACTACGAGAACCGCACGCCGCCGCGCGACCTGCCGGCCCCCGTTCGGCTCCTGTGGCGCCTCTACCACCTCGCCTGGTGGCCGCAGCGCATGCTGCTGAACCGTGCCGACCAGGTCGTGACGGTCTCCGAGACGACGGCAGGGCTCATCCACGAGCACCACCTCACCGATCGGCCCGTCACCGTCGTGCCGAACGCGGCCGATGACCTCGGCGCTCCGGCGCTGCCGCGCACGCGTCCAGTGGGCCACCGGCTCGTCTACATGGGCTCGTACATGCCCTACAAGAACGTCGACACGCTCGTGCGCGCCGTTGCGGCACTGCCCGACCACGAGCTGCACCTGCTGAGCCGAATCAGCGACGGCGAGCGGACCCGGTTGACCCGTCTCGCACCGCAGGCCCGGCTCGTCTTCCACAACGGTGTGACGGATGCCGCGTACGCCGAGTTGCTCTCGAATGCGACCGCACTCGTGCACGCCTCGAAGGCCGAGGGTTTCGGCATCCCGCTCGTCGAGGCGATGCGCCTCGGCACGCCATCCGTCGTCAGCGACATACCGATCTTCCGCGAGATCGGCGGTGATGCCGCCGTCTACTTCGACCCCGACAACCCCGAATCGCTCGTCGCCGCCCTGTGGTCGCTCGAGCGCCAGGGGGAGTGGGAACGGCGCTCGGAGGCATCCGTCGGCGTCGCCGCCCGCTACAACTGGGCGGCGTCGGCTGAGCGACTGCTCGCGCTCATGCAGTCGACGGTGGTCGGCACTGGGCGACGCCGTCGACGTCGCGCCGGCTGAGACGCGATTCCCGGGCTCAGCCGGTCGCTGTGGTCAGGAATCGAGCGCGGTGACGATGGCTGCGAGCGTCTCGCTCGCTCCGGCCTCGATCTTGACCGCCGCCCGGACGTCGCCCTTGGTGACGCCGCGATTGACCACGATGATCGGCAGGCGCTTGCGTCGAGCCTGCTCGATGAGCCGCATGCCCGAGTTCACGACGAGCGACGAGCCGGCCACGAGCAGAACGTCGGCGCCCCTGCACGAGCGAGGCGGCCGCCTGGAAGACGTCGGCGGGCACGAACTCGCCGAAGAAGACCACGTCGGGCTTCAGGATGCCGCCGCAGACGGTGCACGCAGGAATCACCATGGCGTCGACGTCGTCGACCTCGACATCGCCGTCGGGTGCCGGCCGGATCGCCGTCTCGAGGTCGATCTCGGGGTTCAGCGTCTCGAGCCGTGCAGCGATCGCCTGACGGGCGAAGCGCTGGCCGCAGGTGAGGCACAGCACACGGTCCATGCTGCCGTGGAGTTCGATGACGTGCTGATTCCCGGCGCGCCGGTGCAGGCCGTCGACGTTCTGCGTGATGACGCCGTTGACGTGGCCGCGCGCTTCGAGTTCGGCGAGGGCGAGGTGGCCGCGGTTGGGCGCCGCGCTCGCGAAGTTGCGCCACCCGAGGTGGCTGCCCGCCCAGTAGCGCTTGCGCGCCCGTTCCGACGCGAGAAAGGACTGGACCGTCATCGGCGTGCGCACGGGAGCACCTTCGCCGCGGTAGTCGGGGATGCCGGAATCGGTGCTGACCCCGGCACCGGTGAGCACCGCGATGCGGGTGCCGCGGAGCAGCTCGATCGCCTCGGCGAGCCGCGGTTCGGCCGCGACCGGCGCCTCGATGCCAGTGCTCAAGCGGGCCTCCCTTCGACGATGATCCGAGTCTAGACGGGTCCGTTTTCCGGATTGTTTCGTGCACTGGCAGGCTTGGGGTGAGGAGACTGATGCACATCGAACGAGTCCGCGACGCGGCATCCGATGCGGTGGCCGATTACGCCCGGCTCACCGACGTCGCACTTCGCAGCGTCAACGAGCCCGAACAGGGGCTCTACATCGCCGAGTCCGCGAAGGTCATCCGCCGTGCGATCACCGCCGGGCACACGCCGCGCTCGGTGCTCATGGAGGAGAAGTGGTTCGCGGCGCTCGAACCCGTGCTGGCGCCGTTCGACATTCCGGTGCACCTCGCCGACCCCGACCAGCTCGAGGCGATCACGGGGTATCGAGTGCACCGCGGTGCACTCGCGGCGTTCGAGCGGCCGGCACTCGCCGACCCGGCGGAACTCCTCGCGCATGCGCGCCGGGTCGTGGTGCTCGAAGACATCGTCGACCATACGAACGTGGGCGCGATCTTCCGCAGCGTCGCAGCGCTCGGCGCCGACGCGGTGCTCGTGAGCCCGCGCTGCGCCGACCCGCTCTACCGGCGCAGCGTGCGAGTGAGCATGGGCACGGTGTTCCAGGTGCCGTGGACCCGGCTGCCGGAATGGCCCGAAGCGGCGCGGATGCTGCACGCACACGACTTCTCGATCGCCGCACTCGCCCTCGCCGAGGAAGCGGTCTCGTTGCCGGTGCTCGCGGCCGACCCACCCGAGCGTCTCGCGCTCGTCTTCGGCGCCGAGGGCGACGGCCTCAGCCGAACCGCCCTCGCCTCGGCTGACACGGTTGTGACGATCCCCATGCGGCTCGGCGTGGACTCCCTGAACGTCGCTGCCGCGGCGGCCGTCGTGCTCTACGCGGTCGCGCTCGACGAGGAGGCCGCCGATGACCGAGGATGAGGCGCGTGCCGCGAAGGCGCGCGTGTATCGTCGCCGTCGCATCGTCGTCTTCAGCGCGCTCGCGATCGTCGTCGCGCTGCTCACGACGGGCGGCGTCTACACGTCCAACGCGCTCGGCGCGGCGGTGCCGGCGGCCGCGCCGCAGATCACCGACCCCGAACCGGTCGCCGCGGCTGCGCAACCGCTCGCGCTGCCCGGATTCGGCAGCTACGCCGTCGGCGCCGTCGGGTTCGACGGGCTCATGGCCGCCGGCAACGAGTCGACGCCGATGGCGATCGCGAGCATCACGAAGATCGTCACGGCGCTCACCGTGCTCGAGGCGAACCCGATCCCCGCCGGCGAGAGCGGTCCCGACATCGAGTACACCGAGGCCGACGTCGACATCTACTGGGACATGGTGGCCCAGAACGGCTCGGTCGCCCCGGTCGAGGCCGGCGCCGTCCTGAGTCTCAGGGAGAGCCTCGAAGCACTGCTCGTGCCGTCGGGCAACAACTACGGCATCTCGATCGCGAACTGGGCCTTCGGCTCCGAGCAGGCGCTCGTCGATCGTGCCAACGCCTGGCTGGCTGCCCACGGGCTCGCGAACACGCACGTCGTCGATTCCAGCGGCATGTCCGATGACAACGTCAGTACCGCGGCCGATCTGGTCGTGCTCGGCCAGATCGCGCTCCAAGACCCGACCCTCGCAACCATCGTGGCATCGGCGAGCGTCGAGATCCCCGAGATCGGCGTCCTCACGAACTCCAACAAGATGCTCGGCACCCACGGCGTCGACGGCATGAAGACGGGCACGACGGATGACGCGGCGAACCTGCTCTTCACCGCCGACTACGCCGTGGGCTCGTCCACCGTGACCGTGGTCGGCGTGTTGCTCGGCGGCCAGACGCATGCCGCGGTGAACGAGGCCATCGCGGCCCTGCTCGACTCCGTCGCCCCGGGTTTCCACGAGGTCGCACCGCTCACGGCGAACCAGGTGCTCGCCGAGTACTCGACACCGTGGGGCGAGTCCGCACGGGCGCGCACGGCCGAGGGGGCGACGCTCGTCGTGTGGGGCGAGACGCCCGTCGATGTCGAGGTGCAGGCCGAACCCGTGACGCTCGCCCAGCGCGGCGAGAACGTCGGCGCCGCGATCGTGCGTGCCGGATCTCAGGAGTTCAGCGTGCCCCTCGTGCTCGACGCGGCGATCGAAGACCCCGGCACCTGGTGGCGCCTCACGAATCCGGGAGCGCTCGACTGACGCCGGCGAGCCTCTGACGACAGGTTGTTCACCCGGGAAGCGTGAACGGCCCGGCATCCGGTCGTTTCGCGCTGACGCGGTCGCCCGACGACTGATGGCGAACTCGGCGCAGCACCCACGGCACGAGGTATTCGCGCGCCCAGGTGAGGTCTTCGACGCGTGCCTGGCGCCACGTGCTCGACGGTAGCGGCTCGGGCTTCAGCGGTTCGAGCGTGTTCTCGACGTTGAGCGCGTCGACCACCATGCGCGCGACAGTGTGGTGGCCGAGCGAGTTCAGGTGCAGCCGGTCGGGGGCCCACATCCGCTGGTCCTGAATGGCGGTGAGCGCCCACTGGTCGGCGACGATGCAGTCGTACTTGGCCGCGATCGAGCGCAGGTTCTCGTTGTAGATCGCGACCTTGCCGCGGATGCCGCGGAAGACGGGGGAGAACCCGACGTCGACGCCGGTGAAGATGACGATCGTCGCGTGATCGCGGGAGAGGCGTTCGATCGCGTACTCGAATCGCGCCGCGATCTCGTCGGGGTCGGTGCGAGGTCGGATGACGTCATTGCCGCCGGCCGAGATCGTGATGAGGTCGGGGCGCAGCGCGAGCGCGGGTTCGATCTGCTCGTCGACGATCTGCTGGATGAGCTTGCCGCGCACGGCGAGGTTCGCGTAGGCGAAGTCCTCGGTGCCCTGCGCCAGCACCTCTGCGACCCGGTCGGCCCATCCGCGGTGCCCGCCGGGCGTGCCCGGCTCTGGGTCGCCGATGCCCTCCGTGAACGAGTCGCCGAGGGCGACGTAGCGCGACCAGGGATGCTGCGGCGAGACCATGCCTCCATTGTGCCGTGTCTCTCACCGGGTACCTCCCCGCACCGGTTTCGGGGATGTCGTGCCCCTCCGCTACGCTCGGATCCAGTGAGCACCGCGATTCCTTTCGGCCCCCAGCCGGGCACGTCAGCCGCCGAGCACCTCTCACCTTCGTTCCCTGAGCGCGCCGCGTGGGGTACTGCATCGAAGCTCCGGGCGTGGCAGGCCGAGGCACTCGAGCAGTACCTCGCTGAACTGCCGCGTGACTTCCTCGCGGCCGCGACGCCGGGCGCCGGCAAGACGACGTTCGCGCTGCGCCTCGCGGCCGAGCTTCGCGCGCGGCGCATCATCGACCGCATCACCGTCGTGGCCCCGACCGACCACCTGAAGCGGCAGTGGGCGGATGCCGCGGCGCGCGTCGGCATCCGTCTCGACCCGGGGTTCCGCAACGCCCACGGCCGCAGCTCCCGGCACTATCACGGCGTCGCCGTCACGTACGCGCAGGTCGCGATGCGGCCCGCGCTGCACCGCGAACTGACGCTGTCGGGCAAGACCCTCGTGATCCTCGACGAGGTGCACCACGGCGGCGACGCGCTCTCGTGGGGCGACGCGATCCGTGAGGCGTTCGAACGCGCAGAGAAGCGGCTCTCGCTGACCGGCACGCCGTTCCGCTCAGACACCGCGCCCATCCCGTTCGTGCAGTACGTGCCCGATGCCCAGGGCGTGCGGCTGTCGAAGACCGACTACGACTACGGGTACGGCCGAGCCCTCGCCGACGGCGTCGTGCGCCCGGTGCTCTTCATGGTCTACGCGGGCCACATGCGCTGGCGCACGAAGGCGGGCGACGAGATGGAGGCGAGGCTCGGCGAAGACAACACGAAAGACATCACGTCCTCGGCGTGGCGCACCGCGCTCGAGCCGACTGGCGAGTGGATTCCCGCGGTGCTCGCCGCCGCTGACCGGCGCCTCACCGAAGTGCGCCACGGCATTCCCGACGCCGGCGGACTCGTCATCGCCACCGATCAGACCGTCGCCCGCGCCTACGCGCAGATCCTCGAGCAGATCTGCGGCGAGAAGGTCACGATCGTGCTCTCCGACGAGAAGGAGGCGAGCGCGCGCATCGAGGAGTTCTCGGCGAGCACCACTCGGTGGATGGTCGCGGTGCGCATGGTCTCCGAGGGGGTCGACGTGCCGCGCCTGGCCGTGGGCGTCTACGCCACGAGCGCATCGACACCGCTCTTCTTCGCCCAGGCGATCGGACGCTTCGTGCGAGCGCGTCGCCGCGGTGAGACGGCCTCCGTCTTCCTGCCGAACGTGCCGGGCCTCATGGCGCTCGCCGGCCAGCTCGAGCTCGAACGCGATCACGCGCTCGATCGGCGCGGCGGTGATGCCGACGACGACGGGCTCGACGACAGCCTGCTCGAGTCGGCCAATCGCGAGGAACGGGCTTCAGACGAGGAGATGGGGCTCGGCACCTGGGAGGCGATCGGGTCGGATGCCTCGTTCGACCGAGTGCTCTACGACGGCACCGAGTTCGGCACGCTCGCCGAGCCCGGCAGTGACGAGGAGCACGACTTCATCGGCATCCCCGGCATCCTCGAGCCCGAGCAGGTCTCCGAGCTGCTGCGGCATCGCCAGGCGCGTCAGGCCCGGCGGGCGGGCGAGCGGCACAAGCAGGTGGTCGCCGACGGAGACCCGGAACCCGTCGCCCTCTTCCGCACCTTGAAAGAACAGCGTTCATTGCTCAACAGCCTCGTGGGGCTGTGGGCGCGGCACACCGGCGAGGCGCACTCACTGGTGCACGGCGAGCTCCGCCGCGTCTGCGGCGGCCCAGCGGTCGCACAGGCGACGGTGACCCAGTTGCAGGCGCGCATCGAGTTCCTGCGCAAACGTCTCGGCAGCCGCTGACTGGCGATCTCGCAATCACCGGATGCCGCGGCCGGCGCCACCCCGGCGGGTCTAGCATTTCCGTATGGACCGTCGTTCGCGGGTGCTCGTCGTCGCCATCGTCGTCTCGTTCATCGCCTTCCTCGACGGCGCGGTCATCAACGTCGCGCTTCCGGCGATCGAGTCGGATCTCGGCGGCGGACTCGCGCTGCAGCAGTGGGCGGTCGACGCCTACCTGCTGACGCTCGGTTCGCTCATCCTCATCGCGGGGTCGTTGTCGGATTCGTTCGGGCGGCTTCGCATCATCCGCATCGGCCTGTACGGGTTCGCGGTCACCTCGGCGATCTGTGCGCTCGCCCCCGACGGGCTCGTGTTCATCATCGGCCGTGCCCTGCAGGGCGCCGCTGGAGCGCTGCTGGTGCCGAGCTCGCTCGCGCTCATCATTGCGACGTTTCCGTCGGCGGAGCAGGGCAAGGCGATCGGGCGGTGGACGGCGTGGACGACGGCGGCGTTCCTCGTGGGGCCGCTCCTCGGCGGAGCACTCGTCGATCTCGTCTCGTGGCGACTCGTCTTCTGGATCAATCTGCTTCCCATCGTCGTCTCCATCGTGCTCATGCGTGCACTCGGTCGCGATGCGCCGAATCCCGCGCGCGAGCGCATCGACTGGACCGGCGCGGCGCTCGGAGTCGTCGGGCTCGGGGGCACGGTCTTCGCGCTCATCGAACAGGGGCGCCTCGGGTGGTCGTCACCTCTCGTCTCCGTGTCGCTCGCGGTCGGGATCGTCGCACTCGTCGGGTTCCTCTGGTGGGAGCACCGGACGCCGCAGCCGATGCTGCCGCTGAGCCTCTTCCGCGCTCGGAATTTCGCTGCCGGCAACCTCGCCACGTTCTTCATCTACGCATCGTTCGCGCTCGGCCCGTTCGCGATCACGATCTTCCTGCAGGAGTTCGCCGGATTCCCGGCCACACTCGCCGGTCTTGCGACGCTGCCGCCGATGATCCTGCTCGTTCTGCTCGGCGCGTGGTTCGGCGGGCTCTCGTCGCGGTTCGGCCCGAGGATCTTCATGAGCCTCGGCCCGATCACCGTCGCGATCGGCTACCTGCTGATGCTGACCGTGAACGACGACGTGAACTACTGGACCCAGCTTCTGCCCGGCATCATCGTGACCGGGCTCGGCATGGCGATGACCGTCGCACCGCTCACGGCGACCATTCTCGGCGCGGTCGATCCAGCACGGGCGGGCATCGGTTCGGCCGTGAACAACGCCGTCGCACGAATCGCCGGACTCGTCGCGATCGCCGCGATCGGCGTCATCGTGGGCAGTCAGCTCGATGTCACGGGCTTCCACCGTGCTGCACTCGCGACGGCGGTCCTCCTGATCGTCGGCGGGCTCGTGTCATGGATCGGCATTCGCAATCCCGATCTCGCACCGGCGTCGCCTCCGTCGCCGGAGTCGGCGCGTGACTGACGGGGTACCGCAGCACCTGCGATTTGGCATCAAGTTCTACAGCGTGTAGAAATGACGTGAATCCGGCCGTCAGGTCGAGATACGACGCTCGAAGGAGAAACGATGCTGTCCGAGAAGTCCCGCCCCGTCATCGAAGCCACGCTGCCCGTCATTGCGGGACGCATCGCCGAGATCACGCCGAAGTTCTACGACCGTCTCTTCACGGCGCACCCGGAACTGCTCGACGGGATGTTCAGCCGTGCCAACCAGAACAACGGCACGCAGCAGCGGGCACTCGCCGGCAGCATCGCCGCCTTCGCATCGCACCTGATCGCGAACCCGGGCACCCTGCCCGAGGCGGTGCTGTCGCGGATCGCGCACAAGCACGCCGCGCTCGGCATCCCGGAATCCGGATACCCGATCGTCTACGAGCACCTGTTCGCGGCGATCGCGGAGGATCTGGGCGATGCCGGCACACCCGAGGTCGTCGAGGCCTGGACCGAGGTGTACTGGCTGATGGCCGACGCCCTCATCAAGATCGAGCGGGGCCTCTACGCGCGGCAGGCGAACGACGAGATGTGGACTCCGTGGCGAGTCACCGCCAAAGAGGCCGCAGGAGTCGGCTCCATCACCTTCCGGCTGACGCCGGCGAACGACACTCCGGTCACCCGTGCAACTCCGGGGCAGTACGTCTCCGTGCGTGTGCGGCTCGACGACGGTCTGAGCCAAGCTCGCCAGTACTCGCTGTCGGATCTCGTGGATTCGCTCACCGACCGGGTGTTCACCACCAAGCTCGACGAAGGCGGAGAAGTCTCCCCGCACCTGCACCGATCCGTGATGGTCGGCGACGTCGTCGAACTGTCCAACCCGTACGGCGACATCGAATTCGATGACTCCGACGGACCGATCGTGCTCGCAACGGCAGGCATCGGCTGCACTCCGAGCGCATCGATCCTGCAGTCCCTCGCGCAACGGGCATCGGACCGCCGGGTGCTCGTGCTCCACGCAGAGCAGCGCGCCGAGAACTGGGCGCTCGGGCACCAGATGCGCTCAGCGGTCGAGCAGTTGCCGAACGCCGACCTGCAGTTGTGGCTGGAGGAGGCCGCGACCGAGACGGGCGCCGAGTCCGGCTTCATGGACCTGGAAGGCGTCGCACTGCCGACCGGCGCGAAGCTCTTCCTGTGCGGGCCGGTGCCGTTCATGCGGTCCATCCGGTCGCAGGCCATCAGTGCAGGCATCCCCGCCACCGACATCCACTACGAGGTGTTCGGTCCAGACGTCTGGCTGGCGGCGTAACCAGGCGGCGATCCGGAGGGCGGTGGTGGCGGGACCGTCACCAGCGCCCTCCGCTCAGTCTGCGGCCATCGTCATCGATGCCGTCGCGATGACGCGATCGAGCCCGCCGAGTTCGGCAGCGGCGTCGAGCGCGGCCATGAGGTCGTTCGTGAGGTCGTCGACGTGCTCGAGGCCGATCGCGAGTCGCACGATGCCCGCGCCGGGTTTCGCCTCGCCGGCGACCGGCCGGTGGGTGAGCGAGGCCGGATGCTGCACGAGCGAGTCGACGCCGCCGAGCGAGACGGCGTGCGTGACGAGTTCGCACGACTTCGTGAACCGTGCCGCCGCGTCGTAGCCGCCGACGAGGTCGAGCGCGATGATCGAGCCGGGGCCTTCCAACTGACGGCCGAGCAGGCCGGTCGGGTCCTGGCCGGGCAGGCCCGGGTAGTGCACGGCCGCCACCGCCGGGTGGGAGCGGAGGCGTTCGGCGAGCGCTGCCGCAGTCGCCTGCTGTGCACGGACGCGCAGCGGCAGGGTGCGGAGACCGCGATGCAGGAGGTAGGCGGCCATCGGATGCAACAGGCCGCCGGTGAGGGCGCGAACCTGCCGCAGCCGCTCGACCCAGGCCCGGTCGGCGGCGACGACGCCGCCCATGACGTCGCCGTGCCCGCCGAGGTACTTGGTGGCGCTGTGCAGCACGAGCGTCGCCCCATGCTCGGCGGGGCGCTGCAACACCGGCGTGGCGAAGGTGTTGTCGACGAGCACCGGCACTTCGCCCGCAGTATCCGCGATCGCCCGGATGTCGAGCAGTTCGAGCGTCGGGTTCGCGGGCGTCTCGATGACGATGAGCCCGGTGTCGGGGCGGATGGCAGCCGAGATGCCGTCGGCATCCGTCCACGTGACCTCGGTGCCGAGCAGCCCGCTCGCGAGCACGTGGTCGGTGCCGCCGTACAGCGGGCGCACCGCGACGACGTGGGGCCGGCCCGACGAGGCCGTGGCGATGAGCGTCGCGGCGAGTGCCGCCATGCCGCTTGCGAACGCCACCGCGCCCTCGGTGCCCTCGAGCCCGGCGAGCGACTCCTCGAATCGGGCGACCCCTGGCTGCCAGAGCCGCTGGTACACTGCCGAGCTGCCCTCGCCGAGGTCGTGTCCGGTCGCGAGTTCCTCGTAGGAGGCACCACCGGTCTCGACGTCGCCGAGGGGGTTCGTGGTCGAGAAGTCGATGACGGGCACATGGGATCCGCTCTCTCGAACACCCGTCATGCCGCCGTGGACGGCGCGGGTCTCGAGGTGCGACGACGATGTCTGCATGACTCGAATCAAGCAGAATCTGTCACCATCGGCAACTCGGCATGAAGGTTCGATGCGATAAGCTGGAAATCTCGAACATCCTGCAATTCAGACCGTTGAGGAGCTCATCGTGGCGCAGAAGCCGGAACTCGACCGCGTCGACCGGGCACTGCTGCAGGCCCTCTCGACGAACGCACGTGCCTCGGGTGCGGCTCTCGCCGCCGAGGTGGGCGTCGCGGAGTCCACCGTATCGCTCAGACTGCGTCGGCTGCAGACGCTCGGCACGGTGCGCGGGTACCGAGTCGAGGTCGATCTCGCCTCGCTCGGGGTTTCTCTGCAGGCCCTCATCGCGATCCGGCTCGTCAAGCACGACCGCAACGAGATCGACGCGTTCCGCCAGGCGGTGCCGCATCTGCCCGGCGTGATCGGCGTCTTCCACATGGCGGGTGCCGAAGATTACCTGATCCACGTCGCGGCACGCGATGCCGAAGAGCTGCGGGAGTTCGTGCTCGCCTACCTCACGGGGCATCCGGCCGTCGCGCACACCGAGACCAACCTCATCTTCGAGCACGCCGACGGCGACGGCTGGAACAAGCTCGTCGGCTGACGTCTGGTTCGGCGCTCCGAAATCCTGCCAATCAGGGTGAATCCGGCGATCGCGACGGCATCGCCCGGTAGCTTGGCTGAGGCCGCGCGACGGCCGATTGCGATGGCGCGGGACGAACTCGGCACGCGAACGGTCGGGCACCCGCGATGGACGGGAGCAGCATGAACGACGTAGCTTCGGCGGGTACGGCCGCCGACCGGGCGAGATGGCGGCGATACCTCGCCGACGAACGTGCGGAAGCCGCCGTCTACCGCGAACTCGCCGCACGACGCGACGGCGAGGAGCGCGACATCCTCCTCGCCCTCGCTGCGGCAGAGGGCCGCCACGAAGCACATTGGTTCACGCTGCTCGGCGGCGATGACGATGCAGTGCCGCGTGCCGATGTGCGCACGCGTCTCCTCGGAGCGCTCGCCCGCCGCTTCGGCTCGATCTTCGTGCTCGCGCTCGCGCAGCGCGCCGAGGCGCGTTCTCCGTACGCCACCGACCCCGACGCAACGGCCGCCATGGCGGCCGACGAACGCATCCATGGCGAGGTGGTGCGCGGACTCGCCTCGCGCGGCCGCCGGCGACTCGCAGGCACCTTCCGCGCTGCGGTGTTCGGCGCAAACGACGGACTCGTCTCGAATCTCGCACTCGTACTCGGCATCGGCGCCACCGGCGTGCCCGCAGCGGTCGTGCTCTTCACCGGGCTCGCGGGCCTCCTCGCCGGCGCACTGTCGATGGGTGCGGGGGAGTACGTCTCGGTGCGGTCGCAGCGAGAGCTGCTCGAGGCATCCGCCCCCGACCCCTCTGCGCGCGAAGCGCTGCCCGACCTCGACATCGACGCCAACGAGCTCGCGCTCGTCTACCGGGCGCGCGGAATGGACGAGCGAGAGTCCGTCGAACACGCCGCCCTCGTCGTCGCACGGGTGCACGCCGCCGAACAGGTGCAGGCGCCGACCGATGCGCTGAGCGTGGTCGAGCACGACGACGAGGCCGTCGGCACCGGGCTCTCGGCTGCGATCTCGAGCTTCTGCTTCTTCGCCTCGGGCGCACTGATTCCCGTGCTGCCCTACCTCTTCGGCATGACCGGGCTTCCGGCGATCCTGACGGCCACGGTGCTCGTGGGCATCGCCCTGCTCGCCACCGGCGCGATCGTCGGCCTGCTCTCCGGCGCGTCGCCGCTGAAGCGTGCGCTTCGTCAGCTCGGCATCGGACTCGGCGCCGCAGCGGTCACCTACCTCCTCGGCCTCGCCTTCGGCACGACCATCGTCGAGAACTGACGCGCGGCGGCGCAGATCCGACCGCGCGAGTCGGAGTGCTAGTTTGCGAGCATGAACCGCGCCGAGGTTGCTCCGGAGACGATGTCGGCCGCCCCGTCCCCGGTCGCGACCGGGGTGATCATGATCGCGATGGCGATCGCGGTCTGGTGGCCGGCGTTCACGCTCGGCGCCTGGGGCGAACTCTTCTTCGATCAGATCCTCACCGTCTGGGCGGCTTCGACGGCGGCGTTCTTCTTCATCGTCTTCGATCGCCGGCCGCAACGCCGACGAGTCGTCAAGGCCATCGCACTGCTGCTCCCGAGCGTATGGCTGGTGCTCGAGTTCATCGCGGCGAACACCGACGACCCGTTGACACTGCTCGGCGATGCCGTCGGGTTCATCGCGGTCTTCTTCGCCATCCCGTTCACGATCTGGATCCTGGTTCGCGTGATGTGGCCGGAGTTCGGGAACGACATCCCGGTCGTCGGGCGATGGATGATCGTCGTCTCCATCGCCGTGATCGCGACCGCTTCGTTCCTGCTCGGCGTCAACCACCCGCACTTCCTCACGTGCGAGGACTTCGCGGTCAGCGGCAACTCGGAGCCCGCCGGGTGCACCCACCTCGACGAGCTTCCGTAGTCAGCCGGTCGGTGCGGTCACGAAGTCGATGAGCTCCTCGACCCGGCCGAGCAGTGCCGGTTCGAGGTCGCCGTACCCGCGCACGCGCCCGAGGATGTGCTGCCAGGCCCTCGCGATGTCGGCCTGTTCGGCGTGCGGCCAGCCGAAGGCCTCGCACACTCCGTGCTTCCACTCCGTGCCCCGTGGGATCACGGGCCACGCCGCCTTGCCGAGGCGGGCCGGCTTCACGCCCTGCCAGATGTCGATGAACGGGTGCCCGACGACGAGCACGTTCGCGCCGTGGGGGCCTCGCATGACGGCGTCGGCGATGCGCTGCTCCTTCGACCGGGGTACGAGGTGGTCGACGAGCACTCCGGCCTTGCGCCCCGGGCCGGGGCGGAAGTCGGCCAGCGCGTCTGCGAGCACGTCGACGCCCTCGAGGTACTCGACGACGACGCCCTCGATCCGAAGGTCGGCTCCCCAGACCTTCTCGACGAGTTCGGCGTCGTGACGTCCCTCGACGAACATCCGGCTCGGCAGGGCGACCCGCGCCGGTGAGGACTCCACGGCGAACGACCCCGACGCCGTGCGCAACCGTCCGCTGGTCGCCTCGGCCTTCGGAGCGGTGAGCTGCACCGCCTCGCCGTCGACCAGGAAGCCGTGGCCGAGCGGGAACATGCGCTTCGCGCCGAAGCGGTCTTCGAGTACGACGATGTTCTTCTCGATGCCGACCACGGCGCCGCAGAAGCCGTTGTCCGCGAGCTCGACGACGAGGTCGCGTTCGGCCTCGACCGTGGGAATCACCCGGCGCCCGCGCGCCTTCCAATCGCCGGCGAGCACGTCGCCGCCGTATCGGTCATTCGGGTCGTTGCGGAGGGGGTCGTGGGGCATCGCGGGCACCGGTCGAGGCTATCCGACGCCGCGTGATCGGTGCGGCGCCGACACGGCGACGCCCGGAACCGGCGGCCGGCCGCATTCGGTGCCCGAACCGGAGAGCGGGATCAGGAGGCCACTCGTCGTGCAGGCGACGTGCTGCTTCGTCGCAGCGTGAGCGTCCAGACCGCGCCCGCGACGGCCACGGCGGCCCCGACGCCGAACGCCCACGGGATGCCGGCGGCGTCGGCGACGAATCCGAGCATGATCGGGCCGATCCCGAGGCCGAGATCGATCGCCGCGCTTGCGGTGCCCGATGCCACGCCGCGCTGCGCAGGCGATGCGGTGGCGAAGATCGCCGCGAAGAATGCCGGTGTGCTGAATGCCACCCCGACCGCGGTGACTGCTGCACCGGCGATGAGTCCCGCGGGTGACGACCACGAGGCGGCGATCACGAGGCCCAAGCCGATCGTCGCGAGCGCGGCAGCCCCCAGCGCGAGCGGCGGCAGCCGGTCGGGGACCCGTGCGAACACGATGCGACAGACGACCACGACGCCGCCGTAGCTGAACAACGCCAGACTCGGTGTCTCGAGACCCACCTGCACGGCGTGGAGCGATGCGAAGGCCAGAAACCCGCCCATCGCGACGAGCGAGGTGAGGAATCCCAGTGCGATCGGGAGCGCAGGCCGGTGAATCAGATGGCGGACGGATTCGGCGGGTGCGGCCCGTTCCCGCGTCTCTCCGACGAGGAACGCGAGCGCCGCCGCGAGCGCGGCGAGTGCGGCGCCGCCGACCCAGGCCGCTGCGTACCCGCCGATGGCGACGAGCGCGTCGCCCGACAGCGGGCCGAGCGCGATGCCGAGATAGAGCCCGAGGGAGTTGTACGACAACGCCTCGCCGAGTCGCTCTTCAGGTGCGAGGTCGGCGAGCGCGGCGAATACGGCCACGAAGAAGGCTGCTTCGGCGACGCCCGCGAGGAGCCTCAGCACGATGACCGTGATGAGGTCGTCGGCGACAGCGGTCAGCCCCAGGCTGACCGCAGCGATCACGGCTCCACCGATGAGGAGGGGGCGGCGACCGATGTCGTCGGCGAGTCGTCCAGCGAGCGGTCGCAGCACGAGTGCCGTCAGCGCGAAGGCACCGAACGTCAACCCGGCCCATGCCACGTCGCCGCCGATCGGGCCGGTGACGTAGAGCGGGAGCACGAAGATCGCGATGCCGTCTGCCGTGAAGTAGCAGAGCTCGGCGACTCCCAGCGCGACGAACGCGCGCGTGAACAGTTTCGGCCTCGCCGGGCGACGGGTCATCTCCTGCCGCCTCGCACCGAAGGTCGTGGAGCTCGGCTGTCCACGACCTCAGGGTATGCCCGGCGAGCGGCATCCGACAGACGTCAGCGGAAGTCGCGCGATCGGTGCGGCGCCGACACGGTGAGGGGCTCGAATCGATCGGCGACGAGATTGGTGACTCCCTCGTGCGAGCGTTCGAGCATGCCCCGCACGATCATCGCCGGAGCCTCGCGAGCGATGCGGCGATAGCGGTTCCAGACCCCGACGCCCGCAATGACGTTCAACGTGCCGGATTCGTCTTCGAGGTTGAGGAAGGTGATGCCGCTCGCCGTCGCGGGCCGTTGCCGGTGCGTGACCACCCCGCCCACTTCGATGCGCCGCCCCGACTCCGCCTGCTGCAGCAGGTCGATGCGGATGACCCCGCGCTCGTCGAGCCGTTCGCGCACATGCCGGATCGGGTGGTCGTCGGGCGAGATGCCCGTGGCCCAGAGGTCGTAGACGACCTGCTCGGCCGGGCTCAGCATCGGCAGCAGCGGCGGCTGCACGACCACGACCGACCCCGCGAGGTACTCCTCGCGGTCGAGCGCTGCCTCACCCGCCATCCAGAGCGCCTCGCGCCGTTCGAGCCCGAAGCCGTCGAACGCGCCCGCCGCGGCGAGCGCCTCGAGCTGGGCGGCATCGAGCGCTCCGCGGCGCGAGACGTCGGCCATGTCGCGGTACGGCCCGTGGGCCTCGCGTTCGGCGACGAGTCGTTCGGCGACGGCCCGGCCGATGGAGGAGACCTCGGCGAGCCCGAGCCGCACCGCGAACGCGCCGTCACGGCGATGCTCGGCCCCTCGGTCGGGTTCGCGGCGATCGAAGGGGCCGACGGGCGGTTGCACGGGGTCGGCGCACGTCGCGAGGCCGGTGGGCGCGCGGCATCCGTCATCGTGGCCCGAGCCGGCACCTGCGTCGTCTGCGGCCTCGAGGCCCGCGTGCACTCCCGACCGCAGGATGTCGGGTCGCAGTACTTCCACCCCATGTCGCCGCGCATCGGCGGTGAGCGTCTGCGGCGAGTAGAACCCCATGGGCTGGGCACGGAGCAGCGCCGCGAGGAACGCCGCCGGGTAGTGCAGTTTCAGCCACGAGCTCGCATAGACGAGCAGCCCGAAGCTGAGTGCATGGCTCTCGGCGAAGCCGAAGTTCGCGAAGGCCTCGATCTTCTCGTAGATCGAGTCGGCCACTTCGCCCGTGATGCAGTTGCCGGCCATGCCCGTGTAGAGCTTCGCCTTCAGCCGCTCGATCTTCTCGATGCCGCGCTTGGAGCCCATTGCCCGTCGCAGCAGATCGGCGTCGGCGGCACTGCAGTCGCCGACCGCGACCGCCATCTGCATGAGCTGTTCTTGGAAGAGCGGCACGCCGAGCGTGCGTTCGAGCACCGGTTCGAGCTTCGGATGCAGGTAGCTGACGGCCTCTTCGCCGGTGCGCCGGCGGATGTACGGATGCACCGCACCGCCCTGCACCGGGCCGGGGCGGATGAGCGCGATCTCGACGACGAGGTCGTAGAAGCACCGGGGCTTCAGTCGGGGGAGCGTGCCCATCTGCGCCCGGCTCTCGACCTGGAACACGCCGATCGAGTCGGCACGGCAGAGCATGTCGTAGACCGCCGCCTCCTCTTTCGGCAGGCTCGCGAGTTCCCACACCTCGCCCGTCGACTCGCGTACGAGGTCGAAGGTGTACTGCAGGGCAGCGAGCATGCCGAGGCCGAGCAGGTCGAACTTCACGAGACCCATCCATGCGCAGTCGTCTTTGTCCCACTGCACCACGGTGCGCTGTTCTTTGCGAGCGTGCTCGATCGGCACCACCTCGCCGACGGGCCGATCGGTGAGCACCATGCCGCCCGAGTGGATGCCGAGGTGACGCGGAAAGGTGAGGACCTGCCCAGCGAGCTCGACGACGGCGTCGGGGATGTCGTGGTCGTCGGTCTCGACGACGGCGCCCCAGCGCTCGACCTGCCGCGACCAGGCGTCTTGCTGACCGGTGGAGTAGCCGAGCGCCTTCGCCATGTCGCGCACCGCGACCTTCGGCCGGTAGCTGATGACGTTCGCGACCTGCGCCGCATTCTGGCGGCCGTACTTCGCGTAGACGTACTGGATGATCTCCTCCCGGCGATCGGAGTCGAAGTCGACATCGATATCGGGCTCCTCATCACGCAGCGCCGAGAGGAACCGCTCGAAGGGCAGCCGGTATCCGATCGAGTCGACCGCGGTGATGCGCAGTGCGTAGCAGACCGCCGAGTTCGCCGCCGAGCCACGACCCTGGCACAGGATGCCGCGACGCCGAGCCTCGGCCACGATGTCGTGGACGATCAGGAAGTAGCCCGGGAAGTCCTTCAGCTCGATGACGTCGAGCTCGCGTTCGAGTCGTTCGCGCACATGCTGCGGCACGCCGGGGTAGAGCTCCTCAGCCCCCTGCCAGACGAGCACCCGCAGCCAGCTCATCGGCGTGTGCCCCGCCGGCACCTCTTGCTTGGGCAACTTCGGGCGGGCGCTGCGCAGGGTGAAGGCGAGTTCATCGGCGAGTGCCACCGAGCGGGCGACGGCGCCCGGGTAGCGGGCGAACCGGGCGGCCATCTCGGCACCGCTGCGCAGATGCAGCTGATCGGATGCCGGCAACCATCCGTCGAGCTCGTCGAGGCTGCGGCGGGCCCGCACCGCGGCGAGGGCAGCGGCGAGACGGTGCTCGGGCGGTGTGGCGTAATGCACGGCGTTCGTTGCGAGGAGCGGCAGGCCGGCGTGCTCGGCGAGCCCGGCGAGCACGTCGTTCGCCTGCTGGTCGAACGGATGCCCGTGGTCGAAGAGCTCGACGACGACGTTCTCGCGGCCGAAGAGCGCCGTGAGACGGTCGAGCTCCCGTGCAGCCGCATGCGCCCCGCCCTCGGCGAGCGCACGGCGCACGGCGCCCTTGCGGCACCCGGTCGGCACGACCCACTCGCCGTCGGCCCGTTCGGCGAGCTCTTCGATGGCGTACACCGGTCGCCCCTTCTCGCCGCCCGCGAGCTGGCCGGCGGTGATCGCACCGGCCAGCCGGTGGTAACCCGCCTCGCGCCGGGCGAGCACGAGGAGGTGCTCGCCCTCGGGATCGGCGAAGCCGTTCTGCGGGCCCTGCAGTCCGAGTGAGAGTTCGGCGCCGAAGACCGTCTGCAGTTGGGGAAAGCTCTCTGCGGCCTCGGCGAAGTGCACGATGCCGTAGAAGCCGTCGTGGTCGGTGACGGCGAGCCCGGTGAGCCCGAGGCGCTGCGCCTCCTCGACGAGCTGTTCGGGCGAGGACGCACCGTCGAGGAAGCTGAAGTTCGAGTGCGCGTGCAGCTCGGCGTAGGGCACGATCGGCCCGGTCGGGGCCACGAGTCCCGCCGACGGGCGGTACGGATGGCGCTTCCGGCTCCACGCGGGCGAGTCGCCGCCGTCGCCGATGGTCTTCGGCGCGCCGGGCGCACCCGGCCGGCGCTCGTCGGAGAGCTTGCGTTCGAGTTCCGACCACGGGATGCCCGGATTGTTCCAGCCCATCAGCCCCGCCCCGCCATCAGTCGTACCTCGCCTCTGCCCACCAGCCTTCGTCGTCGCGCACGAGGAGCCACGCGCAGCCCTCGTCGTCGACGATCTGGAAGCGGTGCACGCGCCTCGCGTGCTCGGCGTCCCACCAGCGTTCGACGACCGGCCAAGGGCCCGCCCAGGCCCGCACGGGCGTGGGGGCGGCGCCCGCGAGCGCGAAACGTTCGGGCTTCGCCGAGATCGCACCGCGGGCGTCGATCGTGACGACGGCACCGCCGGCGTCGAGCAGCCCGACCGGCCGGCGCTCGCGGAACACGCTCGCCGGGGCGAGCGCGGGCAGGCTGCCGGGCCACGGCGCGCTCTCGTCGCCGCGTTCGGGAGCCCGATCACCCCAGGGCACGAGCACCTGCCGGTCGGCGAGCATTCGCCCGCCGCCGATCACCGCAGTGACGACCGCGTCGTGGCCGAGCATGCTCTGCACCCGGGTGAGCCCGTGATGCACGCGCTCGTCGGGCCCGCCGCCCCAGAGCCCCTCTTCATGGTTGCCGGTGGAGTCGATGCGCTCGGGCACGACGCGCAGTCGCACGATCGGCGAGGTGAGCGCCCTGTCGGCGGTGCCTGTGCCCTGCAGCTGCCAACGCACGCGATCGACGACGTCGGCGGGGGTGAACCAGCGCGGGTGCAACCAGCCGCGGCTCGAGTGCCCGCCTGCTTCGTCGTCGATCTCGATGCGGATGCCGGTGCACACGAGCCGCTTCGCCCGCATGCGCTCGATGAACTCGGAGGCATGCACCCGGAAGGCGAAGGCGAGCTGGTCGATGCGGTCGAGCGGCGGTTCGAACTCCTGCGCGACCTCGAACTCGGGCGGCGGGGTGCGTGCGAGCACCCTCGCCTGCTCGCGCCCGGCCGCCCGATCGTGCGCGAAGGCGCCCGCCGCGCCGAATCGGCGGCGCACGTCGGCCTCGGGCAGGGCCGCGAACTCGCCGAGGGTGTGCACCCCGAGGCGGTTCAGCAGGGTTCGGGTACGGGCATCGACGACGAGTCCCACCGGCAGCGGGGCGATGAACGCAGCGGATGCCCCGGGCTCGACGATGCCCACCGGCGACTCGCCCGCAGCGTCGGCGATACCCGCAGCTCCGATCGCCCGGGCCGCCTGCTCGGCGGCGAACGGCCCGTCGGCGACTCCGACCCGCGCCCCGATCACCCCGAGTGCGGCGACGGTGCCGAGCAGGGCGCGTGCCGCGGCATCTTCACCGCCGTAGTAGCGGGCCGGACCCCGCGCCCGCATGGCGAGCGTGCCGGGGCGGACGAGCTGCACACCGGGCACCGTCTCTTCGACCCGCCGCACGACCGGCTCGAAGACGCGCACGTCGAGCGAGGCGTCGTAGTCGAGCAGGGTGAGTGCGGGGGAGCGGTACTGCGCTTCGCGGAGCTTCAGCCCGCGAACCACGCCGTCGCTGCGAGCCGCGGCCGAGCAGGCGAAGATCTGGCCGCCCTCGGTGAGGGCGACGGGTGCGGCCGGGTCGAGGCCCGATTCGCGGCACGCCGCGAACACGGGCCAGTCGGGGCACCAGAGCACGATCGTGCGGGTGGGGTCGACGTGTACCGGGTCGACGGCCATCAGACGGCCCGCCGCACGTACTCGTCGAGTCGTACCGGCGCGTTCAGGGGCGCCGATGCGCCCTGGGGAACCGCTTCATCGGCAGCGACCCGGAACTCGAGGGAGCGCCCAGGCAACTGGAGCCGGGAGCGGCCGCGACGGCCGAACTCACCGCGACCGCCGGCCGAGACGACGACATCGCGGTCGCTGAGGTGCCCGTGCCCGAGTTCGAGCCCGTGCCACTGGCTCGCCTCGACGCCGACGCTCGCGTCGCTGCCCGGCCACCGACCGGCCACGAGCAGCACGGTGCCGCGCTGCCGGAGCCGTGCGGTCAACCGCGACGCCTCGGCGGGGGAGACCTGACCGACCGGGCGCACCGCGACCACCGGAATGACGTCGGCGAGTGCCGCGACCACGGTGAGCCATTGCCGCCCGGGGTCGGGCACGAGCGCGAGCCGTTCGAGGTCGATGCCGAACCGCGAGGCGGCCTCGACGCCGAACTCGGGCATGCCGGCGACCGCGACCCAGCGCCCGCTCGCCGAGGGGCCGGCCAGAAGCGCCATGAGCAGGGTCGTCGACCCCTCGACCGAGACGATCGTGCCCTCGCGGAGGCTGCCGCCGCCGGGCAGTACCTGCTCGAAGGCCGGATGCGTGGGCACGGTCTTCGAATCGAGCCGCGTCGCCTGCATGCCCCGAATGCGGGCCTGCAGTTCTTCGACCCGCGCCGGCACTTCGGCGGGGGTGAGGGGAGCGGTCATCGTCACCCTCATAGTTTCGAACACATGTTCTAGGTATCTGTCTAACTGAAGTAGGCTTGGACTCATGGCCGAGTCTGCGCATCCGGTGGGTGGTGTCGACTATCCGCGGACGTTCCAAGAGCTCCGCGAGTGGTTCCCGGATGATGCGGCGTGCCTGGCGTACCTCGCACGGTTGCGCTGGCCGGACGGGTTCGTCTGCCCGGAATGCAAGGGTCGCGAGTTCTGGCTCACCGGCGTTGGCCTGTGGATGTGCAGTGGCTGCTCGCGGCGCACATCGGTGACCGCGGGGACGATTTTCCATCGGACGCGGACCCCGCTGTCGACGTGGTTCGCGGCGGTCTGGTTCGTCACGTCGCAGAAGAACGGGATGTCCGCACAGAGCCTGCAGCGGGTGCTCGGCTTGAAGTCTTACGAGACCGCGTGGGCGTGGATGCACAAGCTCCGCCGGGCGATGGTGCGGCCCGAACGGGACCTGCTCCACGGCGTCGTCGAAGTGGACGAGACCTTCGTCGGCGGCGTCAGTGGCGGGCACGCCGGGGCGAGCTCTGGCAAAGCCGTCGTAATGGTCGCGGTCGAAAAGCCCGGCCCGGGCCGCAAGCTCGGTCGGATCCGGCTCGGACTCGCCGACCGACCCGGCACTCTCGGACTCGTCACGTTCGCGCAGAACACCGTCGCGCAAGGCTCGACGATCCACACCGACGGCGCCCGGATGATGCGCCGGCTCGGCGAGCTTGGCTACACCCACGAGTACGCCACCGGCTACAACGCCCCCGACCCGACCGCAGTGCTGCCCGGCGTGCACCTGACCGCGTCTCTCCTGAGGCGGTGGCTGACGGGCACACTCCACTACGGCGTTGCCGAGCACCAGCTGCCCTACTACCTCGACGAGTTCACGTTCCGATTCAATCGTCGCGACGCGACCAGCCGGGGGCTGCTCTTCTACCGGCTGCTCCAGCAGGCTGTGCAGACCGACCCCCACCCACTCCAGGATCTCCTCGACCCCGATTCGAACCCCTACTTCACCTAGGCTCGCGAGACCGGCGTTGACGAGGGTCTGAACCGATGAAAAGCCAGTCAATCCCTACTTCACCTAGACAGATACCTAGACCACAAGTTCTGGGTATTTGCTTGAGTGAAGCCCGGCGGGCGCATGGCGCAGAATTCCATCCGAACGGCGAGTTCCGGCACGCGATATTCGAACTGCGAACCAGGCTCGAACCCAAGGATCGGCTTGCGGGCGCCGCAATATACGTCGTGAAGGAAGTCGCAGTGCACGCGGTGGTAGAACTCGCTCCTCTGTGCGTCGTGGACGTGGCAGGCGTGCAGCCGGTACCCTTCTGCCTGTGAAGTAGGACCCGAGAACCGCCACAGTTATGCCGTTGAGCCCCCGCTCCGGCATTTCCTGACAAGCCCGCTCTCGCCCGACCTCACTCACCAGGAGCCGAACTTCATGCTCGAATCGGACACCGCCTTCCTCGACGCCATCGCCGATGCCCTCGCAGCCCTGCCGGGCGTGCACGCCGTGACACTCGGCGGCTCTCGTGCGCTGGGGACGAACACCCCGGACAGCGATTGGGATCTGTCCGTCTACTACCGCGACGGGTTCACTCCCGACCATCTCCGTGCCGTCGGCTGGACCGGAGAAGTCTCTGAGCTCGGAGCCTGGGGCGGAGGCGTCTTCAATGGAGGGGCATGGCTTCAGATCGACGGGCGGAAGGTCGACATCCACTACCGCGACCTGGCGGTCGTCAACCGAGAGCTGGCCGAGGCCGTGCAGGGCCGGTTCCATTGGGAGCCACTGATGTTCCACCTCGCCGGCATCCCCAGCTACCTGCTGCTGGCCGAACTCGCGTCGAGCCGACAGCTGCGCGGCGACGCACTCCCGCGCCCGGCGTTCCCGGAACCGTTGCGAGACTCCGCATCACGCATGTGGCGGTCGAACGCCGCCCTCACTCTGAATTACGCACAGAACGGTTATGCCGACCGCAGCCAGCTGACGGAGACCGCTGGCGCCCTGGCGACCGCGGCGATGCAGACCGCGCACGCGGTCCTCGCCGAGCGCGGCGAATGGGTCACCAACGAGAAGCGCCTCCTTGCCCGCGCAGGGCTGCGCCGGATGGACGAGATCATCGCGAACCTCAGCACAAGCGCCACGTCACTGACCGAAGGCGTCCGTGCCGCACGAGAGCTATGCCAGTACACCCGATGACTTGATCATGGGTGGGGTCCCTGGCAGTCGGTGGGGCACCGGCTGAGATCGGTGAGGGTCGAGCACCGGCCACCTCGGTGCTGCTGAGAGCCGGTCTCGGGAGGACCGAGACGCCGGCCCTGCCGGATTCCCGTATGCCCCGCCCGATAACTGCTCGGTGAAGGCCACTAAACGCTACGCTCAGCCCCTCACCCACCCCGCGGGTCAGGCAGCCCTCTACGGCGACGATTGGGCGACGGCTACACCTAAGCAGATACCCAGCCATGTTCGAATATGCAAGTCGGCCGTGCCGACCGTCCGCAACATCCGATGGGCGTCGAGGCGCTCGTCGGATGAGCCCCTGAACAGCGAAAAGGCCGGATCAGAAACTGATCCGGCCTTCTCGACACCAGCGTGCGCGAGGGGGGACTTGAACCCCCACGCCCGTTAGGGCACTAGCACCTCAAGCTAGCGCGTCTGCCATTTCCGCCACCCGCGCTCGTGTCAGGCCGTTCCGATCACTCGGTGGCCCGAGAGAAGACATTAGCACGCTTTGAGAGGCGCCTTCGACATGATGGCCAACCACGGATGCCCCGGCTAGCGTGAGGGCATGGCCCAGTCTTCCACCGAGATCACTCCCGACATCGAGCTCGAGGAGACGGCGATCGTCGCACGCGACCTGATCCGATTCGACACCTCGAACTACGGCGAGGGCAGGGCCAACGGCGAGCGCGAGGCCGCCGAGTACGTCGAGGCCCGCCTGGCGGGGCTCGGGCTCGCGCCGCAGCTCTTCGAACCCGAGCCGCGACGCACGAGCGTCGTCGCACGAGTGCCCGGCCGCGACTCCTCCAAGCCCGCCCTCGTCGTGCACGGTCACCTCGACGTCGTGCCCGCCGACGCCCGCAATTGGAGCGTCGACCCGTTCGCGGGCGAGGTGCAGGGCGGCATGCTCTGGGGGCGTGGCGCGGTCGACATGAAAGACATGGACGCGATGATGCTGACCGCCCTCGGCGACATCATCGGCTCGGGGTCGCAGCCCGCGCGCGACCTCGTCGTCGCCTTCTTCGCCGACGAGGAGGCCGGGGGAGGAGCCGGCTCGAGCTGGCTCGTCGACCATCATCCCGAGCTCTTCGACGGTGCCGCCGAGGCCATCAGCGAGGTCGGCGGCTACTCCATCACGGTCGGCGGCCGCCGTGCCTACCTGCTGCAGACCGGTGAGAAGTCGCTGCTCTGGGTCCGTCTCGTCGCCAAGGGCACCGCGGCCCACGGGTCGCGGCTCATCCGCGACAACGCCATCACGAAGCTCGCCCAGGCGATCGCGACCCTCGGGCGCGCCGAGTGGCCGGTCCGGCTCACAGACACCACCCGCGAACTGCTCAGCGAGATCGCGGGAGTGCTCGGCGTCGACCCCGAGCAGGTCTCGCCCGACGAACTCGCCCTGGCCACGGGCTCGGCCTCGGGTTTCATCACGGCGACCCTGCGCACGACGACGAACCCGACGCTCCTCACCGCCGGCTACAAGCACAACGTCATCCCCGACCGGGCCGAAGCGCTCGTCGACATCCGCACCCTGCCCGGCGAAGAGGAGGCGGTGCTCGCCGAGGTGCGAGCACTCGTCGGCGACGAGGTCGAGGTCGAGATCGTGCACCGCGACGTCGGGCTCGAGGCCGCGACATCCGGAGCGCTCGTCGATGCCGTGAAGCGCACGCTCGGCGTGCACGATCCCGGTGCCCCGGTCTTCCCGTACCTGCTCTCGGGCGGCACCGACAACAAGGCGCTCAGCCGGCTCGGCATCGCCGGCTACGGCTTCGCGCCGCTGAGGCTGCCCGAAGGCTTGGACTTCCCTGCGATGTTCCACGGCGTTGACGAACGGGTGCCGCTCGACGCACTAGTCTTCGGAAGGCAGGTTCTGCGCGACCTCCTCCTCGACTACTGAACGAACCCACTCCTCCTGCATCCGCGGAGGCGGAAGGCGGATGCACCACGTGATCGAAGCGCTCATCCTCGGCCTCGTTCAAGGCCTGACCGAGTTCCTGCCGATCTCCTCGAGCGCACACCTGCGCATCCTGGGGGAGTTCCTTCCTGGAGCGCAGGACCCGGGCGCCGCCTTCACCGCGATCACGCAGCTGGGTACCGAGGCCGCCGTCGTGGTGTTCTTCTGGCGTGACATCGTGCGCATCGTCTCGCACTGGTTCGGCTCCTTCACGGGCAGGGTCGCCCGGAACGATCCCGATGCCCGCATGGGCTGGCTCATCATCATCGGTTCGGTGCCGATCGTCGTGCTCGGCCTGCTCTTCCAGGACCAGATCGAGACGAGCCTGCGCTCGCTCTGGATCGTCGCCACGATGCTCATCGTGTTCGGCCTCATCCTCGGGCTCGCCGACTGGGCCGGGGCGAAGCGCCGAAAGCTCGAAGACCTCACGGTGCCGCACGGCATCTTCTTCGGCCTGGCGCAGTCGCTCTCGCTGATTCCCGGTGTCTCACGCTCGGGCGGCACGATCACCATCGGTCTCTTCCTCGGCTACGAGCGTGCGGCCGCGGCGCGGTACGCATTCCTGCTCGCGATCCCGGCGGTCTTCGGCAGCGGCTTCTTCCAGCTCTTCAAGAGCCTCGACGAGCCCGGTGTGTACGGCCCGATCGAGACGGCCGCGGCAACGCTCGTCGCATTCGTCGTCGCGCTGCTCGTGATCGCGTTCTTCATGAGCTACATCTCGAAGCACAGCTTCCTGCCGTTCGTCATCTACCGGGTGCTCCTCGGCGGAACGATCCTCGTGCTGCTGAGCACCGGCGTGCTGAGCGCGTGACGGAACAGCGGTGTGCCTGAAACGGCACGCACCCGACGGAACGCCTCAGCGCGGCCCGTCGCCACGGCCGTCGGCGCGGCCGCCGGGCTCTTCTCCGCGTCGACGCAGGTAGCGCTCGAACTCCTGCGCGATCGCCTCGCCGCTCGCCTCGGGGGCGTCGACCGCATCGCGCGCCTGCTCGAGCTGCCCGATGTAGCCCGCCATCTCCTCGTCTTCGGCGGCGAGGGCGTCGACTCCCGCCTCCCACGCCTTCGCGTCGACCTCGAGGCTGCCGCGGGGGATCGAGAGCCCCGTGAGCTCCTCGACCTTGCCGAGCAGTGCCAGCACCGCCTTCGGTGACGGCGCGTTGTGCACGTAGTGCGGCACCGATGCCCACAGCGAGACCGTCGGAATGCCGACGCGCTCGGCCTGATCGGCGATGACGCTGAGAATACCGACCGGTCCCTCGTAGTTGGAGCGCTCGACGCCGAGCGCCGAGCGCATCTCGGGGTTCTCACTCGATGCGAAGACCGAGAGCGGCCGGGTGTGCGGTGCATCGGCGAGCATCGCGCCGAGCAGTACGATGCCCTCGATGTCGGCGGCGAGCGCCGCGTCGATGAGTTCGGCGGCGAAGCCCTTCCAGCTGCGGGCGGGCTCGGCGCCGAGCAGCACGTGCAGGCGGTCGGCACCCGGCCCGGTGACCCGGTCATCGGCGGTGTCGTCATCGGCGGGCACGGTGGCCGGGCCCATGATCGCCGCGCCCGGCCACTCGAGCCGGCGTGCCCCGTCGTCATCGACCACGATCGTGGGCCGCGTGAACTGGTAGTCGAAGTAGAGTTCGGGATCGACCGCGGCGACTTCGACGAGGCCGAGACGATCGACGAGGAGCTTCGCAGCTCCGGATGCCGCTTCTCCGGCGTCGTTCCATCCTTCGAATGCGACGACGAGCAGCCTTCCGCCCTCGAAACCGGCCGGCTGATTCACTCCTGGTGCCCCGCTTTCCGCCCCGGATCTCCGGGTTCATCTCCACAATAGGCCGTGCCCGTAGACTTGGCGGCTGTGACCACTCGCCTCCCCGCCGCAGTCCTCTGGGATATGGACGGCACCCTCGTCGACACCGAACGCTATTGGATGGCCGCTGAAGAGGAACTCGTCGGGTCGTTCGGGGGCTCGTGGGGCCACGACGATGCGATCGCGCTCGTCGGCAGCGGACTCTGGGAGGCGGCCGCCTACTTCCAGGCCAAGGGCGTCGATCTCGACGCCGATGAGATCGTGAGCCGCCTCACGGCTCGCGTGCGGGAGCAACTCGACGAGCACGGCGTCCCGTGGCGACCGGGCGCCCGCGAGCTGTTGCAGGCGCTCCGAGAGGCATCCGTGCCCACCGCCCTCGTCACCATGTCGATCCGCTCAATGGCCGACGACATCGTCGGTGCCATTCCGTTCGAGGCGTTCGACGTCATCGTCACGGGTGACAGCGTCGACAACGCCAAGCCGCATCCCGAGCCCTACCTCTCGGCGGCCGCCGAGCTCGGGGTCGACATCGCCGACTGCGTCGCCATCGAGGATTCACCGACGGGCCTCGCCTCGGCGCATGCATCCGGTGCGATCGCCCTGGCCGTGCCCAACTTCATTCCGCTCGACGGCCTTCCCGCCGGCGCACTGTGGCCGACCCTCGACGGGATGACCGTCGACGACGTCGCGGCACTCCTGACGGCTCGCGAGGTGACCGCATGACGCTCAGCCGGGGCGAGCAGAGCGGCCCGTTCCGCGTCGGCGACCGGGTGCAGTTGACCGGTCCGAAAGGCCGCCTGCACACGATCACCCTCCAGGCGGGCGCGCACTTCCACTCGCACAAGGGCCTGCTCGCGCACGACGACCTGATCGGCCGGCCCGACGGCTCCGTCGTCGCCAACCAGGCGGGCGTCGAGTACCTCGCCCTTCGCCCGCTGCTCACCGACTTCGTCATGTCGATGCCGCGCGGTGCCGCGATCGTCTACCCGAAAGACGCCGCGCAGATCCTCGCGCAGGCCGACATCTTCCCCGGTGCCCGCGTGGTCGAGGCCGGCGTCGGCTCCGGTGCGCTCTCGCTCTGGCTGCTCCGGGCGATCGGTGCGGCCGGCCGCCTGTACTCCTTCGAGCGTCGCGATGACTTCGCGAGCGTCGCGCGCGCCAACGTCGCGACCTTCCACGGCGCCGACCCCGAGAACTGGTCGATCACGCTCGGTGATCTGGCAGAGGTGCTGCCCGAGACGGTCGATGAGGCATCCGTCGACCGTGTCGTACTCGACATGCTCGCGCCGTGGGAGTGCCTCGAATCCGTCTCGGTCGCACTGAAGCCCGGCGGCGTGCTGCTCTGCTACATCGCCACCGCCACCCAGCTCTCGAGGGTCGCCGAGGCGATCCGTGCCACCGGGGAGTACACCGAACCGCAATCGTCCGAGACGATGGTGCGCGGCTGGCACGTGCAGGGTCTCGCCGTGCGCCCCGACCATCGCATGATCGCCCACACCGGGTTCCTCATCACCGCCCGGCGGCTCGCGCCGGGCACCATCCTGCCCGAACTGAAGCGTCGCCCGTCGAAGACCGAGTTCAGCGACGAAGACGTCGAGGCGTGGACCCCCGGGGCACTCGGCGAGCGCTCGGTCAGCGACAAGAGCCTGCGCAAGCGCGTCAGGCAGGCGGATGCCGCGGCCACACGTTCGCGCGCCGAGCCCGCTGAACCCGCTGAACCCGCTGAACCCGCCGGTCCGGCCGGGTAGGCTTTCAACGCCCCTCACCGCTCACCCAAGAATCGAGGATCAGTGCGCTCGTCATTCGCGCTCATCGCCACGGCCGGCATCATCGCCCTGACGTTGTCGGGGTGCGCCTCGGCGCCCGCTCCGGAAGCGGAACCCGGCAACTCCTCCAGCGCCGTCACGGTGAAGGGCGAATTCGGCGAAGCGCCACGCGTGACGTTCCCGACCCCGCTCGCGCCCGAAGAGACGCAGTGCACCGAGATCATCACAGGCGACGACGAGCACCTCGCCGCCGGACAGATGGCCCTCGTCGGTCTCGCCGTGTACAACGGCGCAACGGGCGAAGAGCTGCAGGTCACCGGATTCGGCGGCGACACCGGTGAGCCCGTGCCGCTCGCAAGCTCCGAGACCACGCTGCCCGGGCTCGCCAAGGCGCTCTCGTGCGGCTCGGTCGGCTCGCGCGTCGCCGCCGTCGTTCCCGAGAAAGACGGGTTCGGCCCCAACGGCAACCAGCAGCTCGGCATCGCCCCCGGCGAGAGCCTCGTGTTCGTGCTCGACATCCAACGTGCTTTCCTGCCGCGTGCCAATGGAGCGGTGCGCCTCACCCGCGACGGCTTCCCGGCCGTGGTACTCGCTCCCGACGGGCGGCCCGGCATCACGGTGCCGAAGTCCGACCCGTTCGAGACCACCGAGGTCGAGGTGCTGAAGGAGGGTTCGGGGCAGGTCGTCGAGTCCGGAGATTCGGTCGTCGTGCACTACACGGGGGTGACGTGGGCCGACGGCGAGGTGTTCGACTCCAGCTGGGAGAAGGGCGCGCCGACCATCATGACCGTCTCCGACGGCGCCGACAGCCAGGCGATCCCCGGATTCTCGAAGGCGATCGTCGGCCAGAAGGTCGGCTCTCAGGTCGCGGTCGTGATCCCGCCGAGCGACGGCTACGGCGATCAGGCGAGCGGACCGATCCCTGCGAACTCGACGCTGTTCTTCGTGATCGACATTCTGGGCGTGGTCTGAGCACCCCGGCGCGTCCGGCGCCGTCGCCGCAGTTCAGTAAGATCGCAGCTGTGGCAAGCGGCGAGAGCAAGGGTGAGGCGAAGATCCCCGTCGAGGATCGCCTGTTCAGTCTCGTCCTGGCGCTGCTCGCCACAGAGACCGGCCTGCTGAAGTCCGAAATCCTCTCGACGGTGCGCGGCTACGCAGAACGCTTCGATTCCGCGGGTCGCAACGCGAATCTCGAGCGACAGTTCGAGCGCGACAAAGACGACATCCGTGAGCTCGGCATCCCGCTCGAGACCGTCGAGTCGCCCGATCGCCCGGGCGACAACCAGGCGCTGCGCTACCGCATCCCCAAGGGCCAGTACGATCTGCCCGACGAGGTGCGCTTCACGCCCGACGAACTCGCACTGCTCGGCCTCGCGGCTGAGGTCTGGCGCGAAGCGTCGCTCTCGGCCGACTCCCAGCGGGCACTCACGAAGCTCCGTTCGCTCGGCATCGAGCCCCGCGAGCCCGTGATCGGCTACGCCCCTCGCCTGCGCGTGCGCGATGCCGCGTTCGAGCCGCTGCGGCAGGCCCTCGATCGCCGCCAGGCCGTGCGCTTCAAGTACTTCAAGCCCGGCGAGGCCGAACCGCGCGAACGCACGGTCGACCCGCTCGCGGTGGTGCTGCACGACGGCCGGTGGCACCTGCACGCCAACGACCACGATGCCGGGGGCGCCCGCACGTTCCTGCTCTCGCGCATCATCGGCGAGGTGATACCGGTGCCCGGCTCGAGCTTCGAAGCGCCGCCGCTCGGCGTGCAAGACCGTATCATCGCCGAACTGCAGCAGCTTCACGAGCGGAACGTCGCCGATCTCGCGGTCAGCGGCGGCAGCGATGCCGAGGTTCGGCTCGGCAAGCGCGCCATCGACGGCGACGAAGACGCCGGAGTCATCCGTCTGCACTACACGGATGCCGCCGTGTTCGCCGACGAGCTCGCCTCATACGGGCCCGAGGTGCGGGTGCTGTCGCCGGAGTCGCTGCGCGACGCAGTGCGCGATCGGCTCCGCGCGGTGGTCGCCGTGCACCGTGATTCGGCGACCGATGCAGCGGGGGAGGAGCAGCGATGACCGCCGGCAGATCGAAACAGCTGAAGGCGCCCGACAAACTCGTCTTCCTCCTCTCCTTCGTGCCGTACCTGCTCGAGCAGCGGGTGGTCGACGTCGATGAGGCAGCGGCCCACTTCGGGCTCTCCGAAGACGAGATCAGGCACGCCGTGCGACTCATCGCGACGTCGGGACTGCCCGGCGAGACCGGCACGTACCAGCCGAACGACCTCTTCGACATCGACTGGGACGCCTTCGAAGAAGACGATGTCATCGTCATCGTGCACCACGTCGCGATCGACGACGCTCCGCGGTTGTCGGCTCGCGAGGCGTCTGCACTCATCGCCGGCCTGCAGTACCTCTCGGCCTCACCCGAGAACGCCGGCAGCGCCTCGCTCGCGGCGCTCATGGCGAAGCTCACGGCCGGAGCATCCGCAGCGCCCAGCCGGCTGGCTGTGGCCGAATCCGTCGCGGATGCCTCGCTCGCACGCATTCGGGAGGCCGTCGCGGGCGAGCGCCAACTCGAGTTCGACTACCGCAACGCACTCGGTGTCGCCGGCCGTCGAAGGGCCGACCCGCTTCGCATCCTCTCGCAGGACGCCGACTGGTACTTGCAGGCGTACTGCCACACCCGCGAAGACGTGCGCAACTTCCGGGTCGACCGCATGAGCGATCTCGTCGTCTCCGACGCCCCGGTCGAGGACCATTCCGACCGCACGGTGCCCGACACGCTCTTCCAGAGTTCCGACTCCGACCTCGACGTGGTCGTCGACGTGGCGCCCGAGACGCTCCCGCTGTTGGCCGACTATCTCGCCGACTCCCGCACCGAACAGGTCGACGGGCGGCTGCGGGTCACGTTGCGTCTCGCGCACGTGCACGGACTCAAGCGTCTGGTCGCGGGTCTGCCGGGTCTCATCACGGTCGTCACCCCGGCCGAGGCGCGCGCCGTGGTCGCCGAATGGGCGGCAGCGGGTCTCGCCGGCTATGCCGAGTCCCCGGCCCCCGATGCCGCGCGGAGGCAGCCCGACGTCGACGACAGGTAGACTGACGTCACCCTCACCGACGAACGGACGAACTTCCCATGTGGCAAGGCTTCACTGGTTGGCACGCGCTGATCATCCTCGTGGTCATCCTGTTGCTCTTCGGAGCTCCCAAGCTTCCCGCGCTCGCTCGCAGCCTCGGACAGTCGATGAAGATCCTCAAGTCCGAAGTTCGCACCGACAAGACCGATCCCGACGCGCCGGGCGATGAGACGCCCAAGCCCGACGGACCGGATTCCGGCAAGAGCGCCTGACCAAGATGACCGCGGTGAGAGATCGCGGCGCGAAGGACCGCGAGAAGCGGATGTCGCTCGGTCAGCATCTGATCGAACTCCGCAAGCGCCTGTTCATCTCGGCGATCGCGATCGTCGTCGGCACCGGTCTCGGGTGGTGGCTGACCGACCTGTTCGTGTGGGATGCGATCCAGGAGCCTGTGCAGCGCGTCGCCGAGGCACGGGCCAACGAGACGTCGATCATCTTCCCGACGATCTCCAGTGGATTCGACCTGTACCTGCAGATCGCGTTCACCCTCGGCATCGTGCTCTCGAGCCCGGTCTGGCTCTACCAGATCTTCGCGTTCCTCGTTCCGGGTCTCAACAAGAAGGAGCGCCGGTTCACCTTCGCCTTCTTCGTGACCGCGATTCCGTTGTTCTTCGCGGGCTGCGCGGCGGGTTGGTTCGTGCTTCCGAACATCGTGAAGCTCATGACGGGGTTCGTTCCCGAAGGTTCTCTGTCGCTGCTCACGGCGAAGGAGTACATCGACTTCGTGCTGAAGCTCGTCGTCGCGATCGGCATCGCGTTCGTGGTGCCGGTCTTCATCGTGCTGCTGAATTTCGCGGGGGTGCTCAGCGCCGCGGCGATCATCAAGTCGTGGCGGGTCGCGATCCTCGTGATCGTGCTCTTCACCGCCATCGCGACCCCCTCTGCCGACGTCGTGTCGATGTTCATGCTCGCGATCCCGATGATCGGGCTGTACTTCCTCGCCTGGTTCCTGGCACACCTGCACGATCGACGAATCGAGCGGCGCAACCTGCGCGAGTTCGGGGAGCCGGTCTAGGAGTTCGTCGGCCCCTGTCTAGTCTGGAGGGGTGATGAGCCTCTCGCCGGCAGAACGTTATTCGCTTTCTCGCCGGCAACGCCGCCAGCCGCGTCTTGTCGACTTCGTTGCGGGGCAGCGATTCGACCTCGACCCGTTCCAGCTCGCCGCGTGCGGTGCGCTCGATGAGGGCCGCAGCGTGCTCGTGGCGGCCCCGACCGGTGCAGGAAAGACGGTCGTCGCCGAGTTCGCGGTGTTCCTCGCGATGCAGGAGCGCGGCGCGAAGGTGTTCTACACGACTCCGATCAAGGCGCTCTCGAACCAGAAGTACCAGGAGTTCGTCGACGCCTGGGGCGCAGACTCGGTCGGGCTGCTCACGGGTGACACGAACGTGAACTCAGGCGCGCGCATCGTCGTGATGACGACCGAGGTGCTCCGCAACATGCTGTACGCCGACTCGCCGCTCCTCGACCGGCTCGCGTACGTGGTCATGGACGAGGTGCACTACCTCGCCGATCGTTTCCGCGGGGCGGTGTGGGAAGAGGTCATCATCCACCTGCCCGAAGCGGTGCGGCTCGTCTCCCTGTCGGCCACCGTGTCGAACGCCGAGGAGTTCGGAGACTGGCTGCACGCCGTGCGCGGCGACACCGATGTCATCGTCTCCGAGGAGCGTCCGGTGCCGCTCGAGCAGCACGTCATCGTGAAGTCGAAGATGCTCGATCTCTTCGACTCCTCGGGGCAGGCCGCGACGAATCGCGTGAACCCCGAACTCAAGCAGCTCGCCCGAGCCGGCGGGCGTTCGATCTCAGGCCGCTCGACTCGCGGGCAACGAGGCGGCGACCGTGGCCGCTACCACCGCGACGCGCGCGCCGGCAGCGGCCGCGCAGACCGGCCAGAGGTCGTCGCGATGCTGCAGGGCAAGAACCTGCTGCCGGCCATCGTGTTCATCTTCTCGCGCGCCGGGTGCGACCAGGCCGTGCGTCAAGTGCTGCGCAGTGGCATCCGTCTCACCGAGTCGGCGGAGCGCGCCGAAATCCGGCAGATCGTCGAAGCGCGCGCCCGCATGCTCCGCGACGAGGACCTCGCGGTGCTCGGCTATTGGGAGTGGCTCGAGGGCCTCGAACGCGGGGTCGCCGCGCACCATGCCGGCATGCTCCCGGCGTTCAAGGAGATCGTGGAAGAGCTCTTCCAGCTGAAGCTCCTGAAGGTCGTGTTCGCGACCGAGACGCTCGCGCTCGGCGTCAACATGCCGGCGCGGTCGGTGGTGCTCGAGAAGCTCGAGAAGTTCAACGGCGAGGCGCGGGTGCCCATCACGCCGGGGGAGTACACCCAGTTGACGGGCCGGGCGGGCCGACGCGGCATCGACGTCGAGGGGCACTCGGTCATCCAGTGGGTCGACGGGCTCGATCCCGAAGCGGTCGCCGCGCTCGCCTCTCGACGCAGCTACCCGATGAACTCGAGCTTCCGGCCGACCTACAACATGGCCGTCAACCTCATCGACCAGTTCGGGCGTGAGCGCACCCGGCAGATCCTCGAGCTCTCCTTCGCACAGTTCCAGGCAGACCGCGCGGTCGTCGACCTCGCTCGCACCCTGCGCAAGCAGGAGGAGTCGATGGCGGGCTTCGAGCAGGCCATGAGCTGCCACCTCGGCGACTTCGGCGAGTACGCCGCCCTCAGGCGGCGTATCGGCGAGATCGAACGGCAGTCGTCGAAGGGCAACCCCACCCACGCGCAACGCGATCGGATGCAGCGTGAACTCGCGTCTGCCCGCAAGGCCATGCGCGCCCACCCGTGTCATGGCTGCGCCGAGCGGGAGTCGCATGCCCGTTGGGCCGAGCGCTGGTGGCGTCTCAAGCAGGAGCACGAGCAGCTCTCCCGGCAGATCCGAACCCGCACCGGCCAGGTGGCCAAGCGGTTCGACCGGGTCACCGAGGTGCTCGAGTCGCTCGGCTACCTCGAGCGCGATGCGTCCGGCGCCCTCGTGTCGACCTCGGCCGGGCGCATCCTGAAGCGCATCTACGGCGAGCGTGACCTGCTCGTGGCGGAGTGCCTGCGACGCGGTATCTGGGGCGGGCTCGACGAGGCCGGCATCGCCGCCATGGCGGCAACGCTCGTGTACGAACCCCGTCGTGACGACAGCGGCGTCGACTATCGCTTGCCGCGCGGCCGGTTCCGTGAGGCGTTCGAGCGCACGACCGACACGTGGAGTGTGCTCGACGACCTCGAACGCGACCATCGGCTGCCGGGGAGCGACGTTCCCTCGCCGGCCCTCGCCTCGGCGATGCACGCCTGGGCACGCGGCGCCGGTCTCGGCACTGTGCTCGCCGATACCGAGCTCGCCGCCGGCGACTTCGTGCGCCTCACGAAGCAGGTGGTCGACCTGCTCGACCAGGTGTCGCTCGTGGCCGATGCAGAGCTCGGCTCGACCGCGCGGGCCGCGATCGACGCCGTGCGGCGCGGGGTCGTCGCCTATGGCGCACTCGCGTGACCGGCCGTCGCGGTCGCTTAGGCTGATCTGGTGCCCGAGAAGTCCCATCGCCCCCTGCTGCCGCTCTGGGGCGGCGTGCTGGCCGCTGCAGCCGGAGGGTTCGCCTATGATCTCGGGTTTCCGGGCGCGAGCATCTGGCCGCTCGCGTTCGCCGGCATCGCCCTCGCGCTGATCAGCCTCATCGGGCGCTCGTCATGGGGTGCAGCGCTCGTCGGCCTCGTCTTCGGGCTCTCGTTCTACCTGCTGCAGGTCTCGTGGACCTCGCTCTACCTCGGCCCCGTGCCGTGGCTCGCGCTCTCCACGCTCGAATCGCTCTTCGTCGCCGGCGGCGGCGTGCTCATCGCACTCGCGTACCGGTGGCTGCCCCGTTCGAGCGATTCGCAGTGGGTCAGGCTCATCGCGCTGCCGCTGATCGTCGCTGGCCTCTGGTGCGTGCGCGAGTTCGCCACCGGCAGCATTCCCTACGGCGGGTTTCCATGGGGGAGGGCCGCGCTCAGCCAGTCCGAGAGCCCGTTCGCCCAGGTCGTGTCGTGGGCCGGTTCGACAGGTCTCAGCTTCGTGATGGTCGCGCTCGTGGCGGGCGTCATCGAGTGGGTGCGGCTCTCGGGGTGGCGGCGCCCCTTCACCGTGCTGCCGGTCACGGGCCTTCTCGTGGTCGCCATGCTCGTGCCCGCCTGGCAGACGGCGCCTGCCGGCGAGCTCCGGGTCGCGAGTGTGCAGGGCAACGGCCCGACCGGCTACTTCGACGAACGCGAGCCCGGCGACGTGCTCGCCGCGCAGCTCGCCGCGACCGAGCCCATCCTCGACGAGTCGGGCATCGACGTGCTGCTCTGGCGAGGGCGGCTCCGACATCGACCCGACGCGGAGCGAAGCGGTCGCTCGCACCTTCGATCGGCTGAGCGAGCAACTGGATGCCCCGCTCGTGCTCAACACGGTGACGACTCGAGACGACGAGTTCTTCAACACGTCCATGCTGTGGCGGGCGGGGGGAGGGCGCCGTCGACACGTACGACAAGCGACACCCGGTTCCCTTCGGCGAGTACATCCCCGACCGGGACTTCTGGTACTCGCTCGCGCCCGACCTGATCGGTCTCGTGCAGCGCGAGTACACCCCGGGAACCAATGCGCCGGTGTTCGACCTCGGAGATGCGGTCACGGGGCTCGCGATCTGCTTCGACGTGATCTATGACGATGTCATCTGGGAGGCGGCGCACGACGGCGCGCAACTCTACATGTTCCAGACGAACAACGCCGATTTCCGCGGCACCGACGAGAACCTGCAGCAGCTCGCGATCGCCCGTCTTCGTGCGATCGAGACCGGGCGATCGGTCGTGAACATCTCGACCGTCGGCACGAGTCAGGTGATCGATCCGGCGGGTCGCACGATCGACGCCCTGCCATCGGATGTACGCGGCGCGATGGTCACCGATGTCGAGCTGCGCGACGGACTGACACTGGCGGTCGTGCTGGGCCCGAGCGTGCCGTTCATCGTCGTGATCGGCTCACTGGCCGCGCTGATCTCCGCAGGCATCATCGCCCGCCGCCGATCTCGTGACCCGCGCGATGATGCCGCCGTCGAAACGGATGCGGGCTAAGCGCCGACCTTCTGGCCGCGACGGGCCCGCAGATAGCTGAGTCGCTCCTCGAGCAGCTCTTCGAGTTCGGCGCGCGTTCGGCGCTCGAGCAGCATGTCCCAGTGCGTGCGAGCGACCTTCTCGCCCGAGCGATCGATCTCGACGGGCTTCGAGTCGACGAGCAGTACCGCGGATGCGCCGCAGTGCTTGCACTCCCACGACTCGGGCAGTTCCGCCTCGGTCGAGAACGTCATCACCGTCTCGCGGCTGCAGGTCTCGCAGCGGTAGACGTACTCGGCACGCTCGGCGAAAATCACGCCATCTTCACTCTGCAGGCTCTGTGCGCCGATGCGCATGCCTCGTAGGCTCCTGTCCGCCATGGCGTACTCCTTTCGCTCGTCTCCTGTCTAAACGATCAAGCTGGGCATTCCCTTTCCGGAGCCTGAGGTTTGGCGGGGAATTCTCAGTTTCGATCGGCGACCAGGGGGAGCGCGAGGTCGGCGCGGTCGGTCACGAGGCCGTCGACGCCGAGGTCCAGCAGCCTCGTCATCTCGGCCGGGTCGTTGACGGTCCAGATGTGCACCTCGGCGCCCGCGCGATGCACCGCATCGACGAAGCGCTCGGTGACGAGGGGGAGGAGGCCGACCCGCTCCGGCACCTGCAGGGCTCGCGCTCCGCGAAGCGCGCGGCCGAGCAGGCGCGTCGAACCGGTGAGTGCGACGAGGCGAGCACGGATGACTCCGGCGCCGCCGGCCGACGTCACCGCACCGGGAACGAGTGCGGCGAGCCGCAGGCGACGGCGCTCGGAGAAGCTCGTCAGCAATACGCGCGATTGGGCTCGAACCCTGTTGATCGCCGTGACGGCCGCCTCGACCGCGCTCTCGACCTTCACGTCGATGTTGAAACGCAGCTCTGGGAACGCGTCGAGCGCCTCCTCGAGCGAACAGAAGCCCTGCACCTGACCGAGATCGATGCGCCGGAGCTCGGCCATCGTGAGCTTGGAGACCTCGACGTCACGGCCGGCGACGCGTTCGAGCGTCGGGTCGTGCGCAACGACGGCGACGCCGTCGGCGCTCAGGTGCACGTCGGTCTCGATGTACTCGCAGCCGATCGCGACCGCCTTCGCGAAGGCGAGGAGCGTGTTCTCGGGGGCGTCGAGCGCGAGGCCGCGGTGCGCGAGCACCCGCGGCCTCGTGGGCTCGAAGTAGGCGGAGATGTCGAACCCGTCGTCAGGGGCGGTTCGGCCTCGAGGCATCCGGCGCCGACAGACCAGACCCGGTCGGGAAGTTCGGAGTGAATGCACTGCCGAAGCCCTTCAGCGCCTCGGTGAGCTCGCTCGGTACGATCCAGAGCTTGTTCGCCTCGCCCTTGGCGATCTCGGGGAGCATCTGCAGGTACTGGTACCCGAGCAGGCTCGGGTCGGGGTCGCCCTTGTGGATGGCATCGAAGACCGTGAGGATCGCCTCGGCCTCACCCTGGGCACGGAGCACCGCAGCCTTCGCCTCGCCCTCGGCCTCGAGGATGGCCGCCTGGCGCGCGCCTTCGGCAGTGAGAATGGCCGACTGCTTGGTGCCCTCGGCGGTGAGGATGAGTGCGCGCCGATCACGCTCGGCGCGCATCTGCTTCTCCATCGAGTCTTGAATGGAGTGAGGCGGATCGATCGCCTTGAGCTCGACGCGTCCGACGCGGATGCCCCACTTGCCGGTCGCCTCATCGAGCACGATGCGCAGCTGCCCGTTGATGTTGTCGCGCGAGGTGAGCGCCTCTTCGAGGTTCAGGCCGCCGACGACGTTGCGGAGCGTCGTGGTGGTGAGCTGCTCGACGGCGCCCAGGTAGTTCGCGATCTCGTACGTCGCCGCTCTCGCATCGGTCACCTGGAAGTAGACGACCGTATCGATCGAGACCACGAGGTTGTCTTCGGTGATCACCGGCTGCGGGGGGAAGGAGACGACGGTCTCGCGCATGTCGACGAGGGGGCGCAACCGGTCGATGAAGGGCACGAGGATGTTCAGTCCGGGGCTGAGGGTCTTGTGATACCGGCCGAGTCGCTCGACCACGCCCGAGTACGCCTGCGGGATGATTCGGATCGACTTCGCCAAGACGACGATGACGAAGATGACGATCGCGACGACGACGATCGTCGTGATGATTCCGGAAACGTCCATCAAGCTCCAGTGCTCCTCTCAACCGGGACGACGACGGCCGTCGCCCCGTCGATACCGGTGACGAGCACACGCTCGCCGACCGCGACATCCGCCTGCTCGGTGATGGGCGACAACCGTGCCGTCCATACGTCACCGTTCTGCAGTCGGACCTGACCGCCCGCAGGGGTCACGGTGCGCACGACCTGGCCGTCGGCGCCGATGAGTGCGTCGATATTGCTTCGCGTCGGATCACCGCCGCGACGCAGCATCCGCAGCAGCGACGGTCTGAGCGTCAGGATCAGTGTGACCGCGACGAGCGCGGCGACGATGAACTGCGCCCACCATGGAATGCCGAAGAGGCCCGAGAGGAGACCAGCCACGCTGCCGAGCGCGAGCATGAGAAACGTCATCTCGAGCGTGAAGACCTCGATGGTCGCGAACGCCAGTATCAACACGAGCCACACGATCCACGCGTACTGGGTCAGTACATCCAATTCGTTCTCCTTCGCACGGCCTGTACTGAAACTATCAGGGCGCATAGTCCAGCGGATGACCCGTTCGGACTTGATAGTCTCGGTTCGCCTGTTGTGTGCGGGCCGCCGACCGTCAAGTTTCGAGGAGTTCCACTGTGACCAACCCGCTCGCCTCCGGATCGCTCGAGGGCCGCGTCGCCCTCGTCACCGGCTCCTCACGTGGAATCGGCGCCGACACGGCTCGCCTTCTCGCGCGCGCCGGGGCATCCGTCGTCATCAACTACCGCAGCAAGGCGCCCCGCGCCGAGAAGGTGGTGGGCGAGATCATGGCCGACGGCGGCACTGCCATCGCGGTCGGAGCAGACCTCACCGACGCGGCATCCGTCGCCGCGATGTTCGAGCGCACCGCCGCCGAACTGGGTCCCATCGACATCCTCGTGCTCAACGCCTCCGGTGGCATGGAGACCGGCATGGGCGACGACTATGCGATGCGCCTGAACCGCGACGCACAGGTCAATGTCGTCGACGGCGCCCTGCCGCATCTCGCCCCGGGCGCCCGCATCGTGTTCGTCACGAGTCACCAGGCGCACTTCATCCGCACGGTGCCGACGATGCCCGAGTACGAGGCCGTCGCCCTCTCGAAGCGAGCCGGCGAAGACGCGCTCCGCGCGAAGCTCCCCGAACTCGAGGCAGCCGGGTTCGAGTTCGTCGTGGTCTCGGGCGACATGATCGAGGGCACCATCACCGCCACCCTGCTCGAGCGCGCGAACCCCGGGGCGATCGAGGCCCGCAAGCACGATGCCGGGCGGTTGTTCAACGTCGCGGAGTTCGCAGCCGAGGTCGCCTCGGCCGCGGTCGACGCGGTGCCGGCCGAGAACACCCGCTACGTCGGCGACACTTCGGGCTTCGATCGTGGAGAGAAGGCCTGAGGCACTGCGCCGACTCGTTCCCAGATGACGGAAGGCCGGCCGAAGCGAGAGCTTCGGCCGGCCTTCCGCGTTCGTTCGGCTAGGCGGCCGCGTGGGTGACGCCGCGTCCGAAGGTGAACGCGCGCACGATCTGCACGATGCCGAGCACGACCAGGCTGATGCCCGCGAACCAGAATAGGAATACCGCGCCCCAGAGCGGCGAGAACAGCAGCACGATTCCGGCGACGAGGCTCAGGATGCCGAAGAAGATCGCCCACCCCTTGGAGCCGGCGTCACTCGACTGGGCGAGTGCGACGATGCCCTCGACGATCCAGAGGATGCCGACGAGGATGCCGAGGAAGATGCCGAGGAAGACGGCGGACTCATTCGGGTTGGAGAGCACGATGACGCCGCCGACCACGAACAGCAGCCCGAGGATGATGTCGAGCGTGCGGGCGCCGCCTGAGATGCCCTTCGAGAAGATGCCGAGGCCGAGGTAGGCGATTCCGGCGATCAGGAAGTAGAGGCCGAACAGCCACGCGATCGCGATCGCGGACTTCTCGGGCGCGAACGTGATGAACAGGCCGATGATGAGCGCGACGGCCCCGCTGATGCCGAGCGTCGCACGAACGGTGTTGATCGCCGATTTCGTCAGCGACGAGGCGTCGAGCGTGAATGACGCGAAGACCCCGGTGGGCTGCGACGTGGTCATGATGAGTCCCTTCCGGCGGCAGGCACCGCGCAACGTCAGGGTAGGGCCGGTGCGCACCTGAGTGTTGGATGTGAAACGGCGAGTCGCGGCATGGCGCGACGCGAGTGTATGGATGAGCTGAGCCCGTTTCCGTCGCCCGGGCTGCGCAGGAATCGAGAAGCGGGGGAGCGCGCGGGCGACTAGCGTTCCGTCATGGACATCACGATTCACTCCAGCTTCCTGCCGCACACCGACCCCGATGCATCCGTCGCGTTCTACCGGGACGCCCTCGGCTTCGAGGTCAGAGACGATGTCGAGTACGAGGGCATGCGCTGGGTGACCGTCGGTCCTGCCGGCCAACCCGGTATCTCCATCGTGCTGGAACCGCCGGCAGCCGACCCCGGCATCACCGACGACGAGCGCGACCTCATCGTCGAGATGATGGCGAAGGGCACATATGCAGGCATCCTCCTCGCCACCCCTGACCTCGACGTCGCGTTCGCGGAGCTTCAGTCGGCGGGTGCCGAGATCGTCCAGGAGCCGATCGATCAGGGCTATGGGGTCCGCGACTGCGCGGTGCGCGACCCGGCGGGAAACATGATCCGCATTCAGGAGGTGCGCTGAATGCTGCCGCCGCCGAGATCGATCGTGCGGTCGGTCCTGACTCCGCACGTCAGTGTGTCGATCTCGGCGCTCGCCGTTCGACGCAACAGTGAAGGGGCGCATACGGCGCCCGCTGAGGAGAGGATTCACGATGCAGTACTTTCTGACCGTTCCGCACGACTCGGCTGAAGAACCCACCATGGAGTCGATGCAGGAGATCGACCCGGCAGAGCTCGAGGCTGTGCTGAAGGCCGTCGATGCGTTCAACACCGCGCTGAAAGACGCCGGCGCGTTCCGATTCGCGGCCGGCCTGCAGCCGCCGTCGACGGCGAAGACGGTGGATGCCAGCGGGGGAGACGTTCTCGTTCTCGACGAACCGTTCGTCGAAGCGGCATCCTACGTCGGCGGATTCTGGGTGATCGAGGCCGCCGATGAAGCGGAAGCGCTGCGTTGGACGACGATGGCAGCGCAGGCGCTCGGGGGCCGGATCGAGGTTCGAGCGCTTCAGGAGGCGCCGAGCGAGTGAGTTCGCCCCGCCGGCGTGTCAACGGTCGGGTGCGACCTTCGGCACGAGCCGCACGAACACGACCATGCCCAGCAACTCGACGAGCGTCTGCGTCACGACCGCGAGCGGGGCGATGGAGAGGTCGGCGGGGAGGGCGAGCGCGAGGGGGAGCACGACGAGTGAGTTTCGTGTGGCTCCGCTGAAGATCACGGCGCGGGATTCAGGTGCGTCGAGCCGGCCGAGACGGCTCGCGGCGAGACCGGCGACGAGCATGACCATGAGGAATACGACGTAGAGCGGGATGACGCGCAGAAGCGTGAGCACCTCGCCGCCGACCGCGGCGATCTGGGACCCGATCACAACGGCGAGGGTCAGCATCATGAGCGGCACCGTCGCGCCGGCCATCGCTTGCTCGATCGCTCGCCCGACCTGCTGGCGGCGCGCAACGGACTGGACCGCCGCGGCCGCGATCAGCGGGAGGACGATGATGACGACGAACGCCTCGATGAACGGCCCGATCTCGATGTGCTCGACGGCGTCACCGCCGGCGAACAACCAGAGGTACGCGGGAAGGAGGAGGATCTGCAGCAGCATCAATAGCGGCGTCGCCCCGAGCAGGCGGGCTTTCGCACCGCCGGCGAGCCCTGTGAACACGACCACGTAGTCCACGCACGGAGTGAGCAGCACGAGGAGCACGCCGATCAGCAGGCCGCGGTCATCGGCCACGAATCGGGAGAGTACCCAGACCAGGAGCGGCACGAAGGCGAAGTTCACGAGGAGCACGACGCGGAGGAAGCGAACGTCCGTGAGCGATCGACCGATCTCGACGAGAGGCACGCCGAGGAACGTGGCGAACAACAGGAGTGCGAGCACCGGGTTGGTCGCAGCTGTGAGTGTCGGTGCCGTTCCGGGGGCGAGCACGCCGACGAGTCCGCCGATGATCATCGCCGCGAGGTACAACGCGATCTGATGCGTGTTCCACCAGACCACGAATCGCTGCACGAGTTCAGCCTAGGGAAACGCCGGGTCGGCACGGCCGGGCGGGGTTGCCGCACGACGTATTCGATCGGCGCCCGAGAACTGCCGCATCGTGATATCGTTCGATGAACATCGGTTCATTGAAAGGATGCGAATGCCACGCACAGCCGAGCAGAACGAGGTGCTGAGGAACGAGACTCGTCAGGCGGTCGAGACGGCGGCCGTGCGCGTCTTCGCGCGGCACGGGTTCGCGGCGTCGAGCATCCGGCAGATCGCTGACGAGGCGGGGCTCAGCATTGGATCGATCTATCGGCACTACGCGAGCAAGGAAGAGCTGTTCGACGAGCTGCTCGAGCAGGCATCGGCGGGCCTTGAAGCCGCAGCGGCTCAGCTGGCGAGCGGGGGAGATCCGCGCGACCTGATCCGTGGATTCACCCGGGCGTACGTATCCGATCTCACCAGACCGAATGGCGCAGGCGAGTTCTTCATGGTGATCAACCAGGGTTTCACGACCGATACGCCCGTCGGAACTGCCATCCGGCTCGCCGCGACGCAACAGACGCTCTGGCGGACGTTCGCTGCACTCGTTCACCGCGGTCAGCTCGACGGGCAGTTCGCCGAAGGCGACCCGGCACAGATGACCGGATATTACTTCGCCATGCTCTCCGGATTGACGACACTGCGTCTTGCCCTGCGCGACGAACTCGCCGAACCCGACATCGACCTCATATTGCGAACACTCACCGGAGGAATCAAGGGATGATCGAGACCACACGCGCCGTCGAACTCGGTGAGGAATACCGGTACAGGGTCACCGAAGTGCTCGTGCGTGGCTTCGCCGAGGACTTCGAGTACTTCTCCAAAGACCCGAAGGTGCTTGCGGACGCATTCGAACACATGATCCTTCTCGATCGCTTCCACGTTGCGCTGGTCGACGGAGAACCCGCTGCCGTTGCGGTCGTCACCGAGGGAGCGCAGGAGTGCTTCGCGCCCGACCGACGCCAACTGCAGCGAGTGCTCGGGAGGATGCACGGCGCCATCACCGATCGCATCATCCGAAGCCAGTTCATGGGCGCCGACGACGGGGCTCGTGAGGGCCTCGCGGAGATCGGATTCGTGACGACAGCACCGCTCCATCAGGGCAAGGGAGTGGCGACCGCTCTCATGCGTGACATCCTGGAGCTCCCGTATGACGAGTTCGTGCTTCGCGACATCAAGAACACGAACGTCGCCGCGCTGGGGCTCTATGCCAAACTCGGATTCATCGAGACTCGGCGGCGCCCGGTCAGGTTCGCGAAGCGTGCTGGCTTCTCCACCTATGTGTCGATGGGGCTCAGTCGGACATGAGCAACGCGTCTGCATGAGTAACGCGTCTGGTATTCGAGCCACGTGTCGATGTCGTCGCCGAATCCGCAGAGCGCCGATAATGCACATTATGTCGGACAGGGCTGATGAAAGGAAGATCGAGCAGTCTCACCCGCTCCCCGCGGCATCGATTAGACGGCGAGTCGCCACCCACGCACTAGCGTGGCATCAATCGACGTTCCGACGCACGGATAGAGCGCCCTTCAGGTGGCTCTGGGGCTGTCGGCAGGTACGGAGCCTCAGTGTTCCAGAACGATCTTTCCTGTGGTGCTGCGCGACTCGAGGGCGCGAAACGCTTCCGCGACCTCCCCGATGCGGTAGCGAGCGCCGATCGAAACACTGATCGCCCCCGAAACAGCCCACTCGAAGATGTCATAGGCCCGGCGCTGCAGCTCCTCGGCGGTGCGAATGTGATGCATCACGGTGGGCCTGGTAAGGAAGAGGGATCCACCCGTATTGAGCGTATTCACGTCGAACGGCGGCACTGGGCCGCTCGCATTGCCGATCAACACGAGGGTGCCGCGGACCCGAAGGGCTCGCAAACTGTCGGCGAATGTGTCAGCGCCCACACCGTCGTACACGACCGAGGCGCCAATGCCACCGGTGACCTCTCGCGTCCACTCGGCGAAGTCGTCGTAGCCGAAAACGTGATCTGCGCCGTTCCTTCGCGCGATCTCGGCCTTCTCCAGTGTCGACGTCGTGCCGATCACCGTCGCGCCCTTGAGCTTCGCGATCTGGGTGAGCAACTGCCCGACGCCGCCGGCCGCGGCGTGCACAAGCACCACGTCTCCTGCCTTGATTGGGAAGGTATCCGTGGTCAGGTAGTGCGCGGTGACGCCTTGCATGAGCAGTGACACGGCGGCATCGTCATCGATGCGCTCCGGGATCGCAACCAGCTTTGCAACGTCGACCACTGCGTAGTCGGAAAAGCTGCCCTGTCCTCCGGCCAGCCAGCCCACTCGCTGGCCGATGCTGAAACCGTCGACGCCCGCGCCAAGTGCTGAAACGACGCCCACCCCCTCCACGCCTGCCGGGAACGGCGCCTCGACCGGGGTGGCACCAATGCGCTGAGCGACATCGAGGAAGTTCACCCCCGAAACGCTGAGCTTCACGAGGGTCTGGCCTTTATCGGGAACCGGAATGTCAACCTGTTCGGCCGAGTACATTTCGGGGCCTCCGAACTCTGGCACAACCACTGTCGTGATCTGCTCCTTCATGTGCACGTCCCCTCTTGGTGATCGCTGGTGCGCGATTCGGGCGGCTCGCCCTCGCATTGACTATACAGGGCTGTTTACCTCGTGCTAGAGATGTTTCATGACCCGCGCGCATGACTCCCTCGGACAGCTCACCCCAGCGGCTGAGAAGATCCTGGCGACGGCATCTGGTCTCTTCTACGCGTATGGGCTGCACGCTGTCGGTGTAGATCGGATCGCCGAGGAATCCGGGGTGACGAAGAAGACTCTGTATGAGCGCTTCGGGTCAAAGGAGGGACTGGTGCTCGCCTACCTGCGGCGGCGTGAGGATCAGTGGCGAAACGCCCTGGAGCAGCACCTCCTGCAGCACCCCGAGCCCGACGTGGAGCGCGTGCTTGCCGTGTTCGATGCGGCAGACCTCTGGTATTCCGGGCGATCGACCAAGGGGTGCAGCGCGGTCAATGCTCGAGCCGAAGCAAGCCCAGAACCAGAGGATCAGTCGATCCCGCGAGAGGTCACCGAGCAGAAGACATGGATGCTCGACAGGTTCCGCGAGCTATGTGCGGAGGCCGGGTACGTCGATCCGGATTCGTTGTCACGATCGCTGTTGCTACTGCTGGAAGGTGCCCTCGTCACGCTCGGGACCCGATCATTCCCCGAGCCGATGCGGGTCGCCAGGGACACCGCGCACCTGTACCTGCTCCATTGCCAGCCACCCTCGAGCGGCCACTCGGCCTAGAGTCGAAGCATGCGCGCGATCGGCTCCCTCTCCGGCGTTTCGCAGATGCAGGCACGCGACTCTCATTCCGTGACCAGGCGGGCCGTCATCGAGTTCCTTGCCCGAACAGCCGATACAGCTGGCCCGACATGGAACAGCCAGCCAGCTGCACGCCCCTGCAATCCAAGCTGACTACCGCCAAGACGAATATGACTCGTCACCGGTAGAGCTGATGAAAGGAAGATCGAGCAGTCTCACCCGCTCCCCGCGGCATCGATTAGACGGCGAGTCGCCACCCACGCACTAGCGTGGCATCAATCGACGTTCCGACGCACGGATAGAGCGCCCTTCAGGTGGCTCTGGGGCTGTCGGCAGGTACGGAGCCTCAGTGTTCCAGAACGATCCTTCCTGTGGTGCTGCGCGACTCGAGGGTGCGAAACGCTTCCGCGACCTCCCCGATGCGGTAGCGAGCGCCGATCGGCCGGTTGCACGCCCTGCAATCCAAGCTGAATACCGCCAGCACGAATATGACTCGTCACCGGTAGAGCGCGCACGGGCCTCGCCCGCCTTGCAGAATCCGCCCGGTGCGGGCCCTGTTTGTAGGCTGTGGGCGTGCAAGCCTTCGAAACTGTTCATGCTGAACCCCGCGATTCTGTCGAATCTCCCGGATTCCGGGTGAACTTCTGGCAGCGCCCGTCACCCGAAACCGCGTGGAGTCTGGACGCATACTTTCTCTCAGGCGCCCAGGACGTAGATGAGGTGCTCCGCTGGGTAGACGAGCATGCACAGGGGCGTCGATTCGAGGTATTCGCAGAAATGGAGGTGGAACAGGTGAAGGCATTCGCAGAACCGCGGACGACTCCCCTGCTCCGTCTGCTCGGAGAAGATCCGAATGCCGGCGAATCTGCAGAGATCGGCCGGTTCGTAGAGGTCTAGTTGGCCATCAGGAAAGGACGCGGTAGCGAAGGTGGGTCTCGCTGGCGAACGCAGTCGTTTCCAAGCGTTCCAGATCAATACGTTGCCCGAGTCCTTCGAACAATGAGATCCCATCTCCGAGCAGAATCGGGACGATGTCCAGGTGAATCTCGTCGACGATTCCGAGCTGCAGGCACTGCCTCGAGATGCTGCCGCCCAGCAGACTGACCCACTTCTCCCCCGCTGCCTGCCTGGCGGTTTCGACCGCCATCCGGATGTCGTCGACCACGAAGGTGTAGGTGACGCCGTCTCGTTCTATCGGCTCATGATCAGTGTGCGTCATCAGGTACACCGGAACGTCGAGCATCCCGCCATAGGGAATCTCGCCATCTTCGATCGTTTGCGTCGAGTTCGCCCCGCCCACCACCGCGCCGATCTCGGCCAAGACCCTCTTCACGACGTCTTCGTCCTCCTGAACGGTTGCGACGTCGAACATCCAGTCGACCCCGCCCTCCCGATCGGCCATGAATCCGTCGAGCGTCACTGTCGCGTGAATGAATACCGTTGCCATCGGGTCGTCTCCCTTGATTGAGGTGAGTCGACCGGCTCACCTCAAGTAAACATACCGATCGACCGGTCATGAGTCAAGTGACTCACCTCAATGTCATACTGGGAATCATGCCACGCGAACTCTCTGCGTACCATCGGCAGGTCGCTGCCGCGAACCGTTCGGCGATCCTCGAGGCGGCGACAACGCTGTTCCTCGAATCCGGCTACGATCGGACCTCCCTGGCGCGTGTCGCCGAAAATGCGGGGGTCTCGAAGGCGACGCTGTTCAAGCAGTTTCCGACGAAGGCCGAACTGTTCGAATCAACGGTGCTTTCGGCAGGTGACGCGCCGAACAGCGAGTTCGCGGTCCCGCCGCCCGGAGACTTCCACGCTGGGCTGGTCGCCTTGGGCATCGCGTACGCGGAACTCCTGACTCGCCCTCGCATGGCTGACCTGATCCGGGCGGTGATCGCCGAATCCCCGAAGTTCCCCGAACTGCGCGAGCGGACCTTCGATTTCGGCACACTGCCGGTGCTCGCGGCGCTCGGTCGCTATTTCCGCGCGGAGAACGCTGCCGGAACCGCCGAGGTCGATGACCCGGACGTGGCGGCGGCACAGTTCCTCGGCATGATCGCGACCGTCGTCTTCTGGCCTCGACTCGTACACGGCAACTGGTCGCTCAGCGAAGACGAGACCCGCCGAGTGGTCGAAGACGCAGCCAGGACGATCGTCGCACGCTACGGCGCGATCGCGATCAGCGCGACGAAGCCGCCGCCCGGCGGTCGTGCATGACGAGCGCAAGGAGCGTGAAGGCGAGCGAGACCAGCACAGGCACAAGACCCGGCGCACGACGAACCCCCAGCGCCGCGAGCCGATCTTTCGTCGCCCCTCGCTCAGTCGTTCGCGTGGCGTTCGGTGTACTTCTCGAGGCGGCGGCCCGTTGCCGGCATCCCGAGTTCGTTGTACGGTCCGGTGACCTCGTGCTCTGGCAGCCGTTCGTCGGTGGGGCACACGAGCACCGTGTTCGCCGTCGAATGATCGATGAAGTGCTCGAACATCGGATGCCCGCAGATCGGGCACGCCTTGCCATCGGTCGGTTCGGGGGCCGCCTCGTCCACGGGGCCGGGCGGGCTGCCGAACACGGGCCCCAACGCCCGGTCGACCCGGTCGAAGAAATGGGTGAATGCGTTGCCGTCGTCTCGGCTCGCTTCGTCACGTGCCATCATGCGCCCGATGGTACGCCCGCGGAACGCTCCCCCGCCACTGTTCGTTCGCGGGTCGAGTCCTCAGCACGCCGGCGCCACCGTGCATAGGCTGAACGTATGACGGATGCCTCATCGACACGCCAGGTCACGATCATCACGGGCGCGAGCCGCGGAATCGGCGCGGCGATCGCCGAGCGTCTTGCTGCCGACGGACACGACCTCCTGCTGACGTACCGAGAGCGGCGCGACGAAGCCGATGCGGTCGCACGTCGGTGCGCAGCATCCGGAGCCCGGGTGTTGCTGCTGCAACTCGACCTCGCCGACCTCGAGGCGACGGCCGCGTTGGTCCCCGCTGCGATCGCCGAGTTCGGCCGCGTCACCGGCCTCGTGAACAACGCCGGCATCACGGGGCGAATCGGAGGCTTCCTCGACGCCGCCATCGAAGAGAGCGAGGAGTTGTTCCGGGTCAACGCGCTCGCCCCCATCGTGCTGACGCGCATGGCGATCGCGCACATGGCGACCGATCGCGGCGGCGAAGGAGGATGCGTCGTGAACATCTCCTCGGGTGCCGCCCGCAGCGGCGCCCCGAACACGTACATCCCCTACGCCATGAGCAAGGCGGCGCTCAACGCGCTCACGACGGGCACGTCGAAGGAGTTCGGCCCGGTCGGTGTGCGCGTCAACACGGTCTCCCCCGGCACCACGCACACCGAGATCCACGCAGCAGCGGGTCGACCCGACGCTCCCGCGGAACGCAGCCCGAACATCCCGATGCGTCGCGCCGGGCAGCCGCACGAGATCGCCGGTGCGGTCGCCTACCTCTTCTCAGCGGATGCCGCGTACACCTCGGGTGCCGACATCCGCGTCGCCGGGGGCAACTGACCGGCGCCGGTGATCCCGAGCAGCGCTCAGGCCTCCCCGAAGCCGGACTCGGCAAGCGCGGCCAGCGCATCGACGGCCGGCATGCCGCCGGGGTCCTCGCTCGCGATGTCCACTTGGGCGCCCTTGGTGAGGCCGAGCGACATGATGCCCAACAGGCTCTTGGCATCGGTGCCGTTCACGGTCACCTTCTGCGTGAACGTGCTCGCGAGCTTGACGAGTTCGGCTGCCGGTCGCGCGTGCAGGCCGTCGGAGTTCACGAGGCGGACGCTTCGCACATAGCCGGATGCTGCACGGCCGGCGGCATCTGACGTGCCTGCGCTCGCGCCCAGGCCCGCATCTGCGGGCGCCCGCGCCGATTCGGCGGCCGCAACCACCACGTCGAGCGGATCTCCCGCTTCTGCGGCGACCGCTGCTGCCACTCCGCCCTCGACAAGCGGTGCATCGACGATGCGTACGCGCTCGCGCACGTCATCGTCGAGGAACTCGAGGGCGGTCTCGGCCGTGAGGATCGCCGATCCGAGATCGCATAGTACGACGACGCCCGCGCCCGAGTCGGCTTCGGCGATGCCGGCGGTCACGAGGTCGAAGCTCGTGCCGATGCGGCCGTCGTCGGTGCCGCCGGCCGCAACGAGGCTGGCCGTCGTGGCCATCTGGCGTGCGAGTTCGACGAGCCCGGCGGCGATACCAGCCGAGTGGGAGACGAAGACGATTCCGATCTTTCCGGACGTTCCCACGTCAGGCCCCCGCTGCTGCTGCCGCCGCATCTGCGGCCGCTCTCAGCAGCAACGCACTCGATTCCGCCCCCGGATCGCGATGCCCCGCCGACCGCTCCCCGAGGTAGCTCGCCCGCCCCTTGCGCGCGACGAGCGGCTCGGTTGCCACCGCGCCGGCCTCCGCGGCGTCGGCGGCGGCCGCGAGCACACCGGCCGCGTCGGTTCCGGATTCGGCTGCAGCGTCGGCGGCATCGACGGCCGGCGTCCAGGCGTCGACCATCGTCTTGTCGCCGGCCTCGGCCTTGCCGCGGGCAACCACACCGTCGCGCGCTGCGGTGAGCATCGCGGCGATGGCCGGCCCGTCGAGCGAGACGGCGCTGCCCACCGCCGTGGCGGCCTTGAGGTAGGCGGTGCCGTACAGCGGTCCGGCCGCGCCGCCGACCGTCGAGATGAGCGTCGTTGCGACGAGCTTCAGCACATCACCGGGCGTCGAACCGGCGGCGAGGTCGTCGAGCTTCGGCAGCACCGCCTGAAAGCCCCGATCCATGTTCTCGCCGTGGTCGCCGTCGCCGATCTCCCGATCGAGCGTGATCAACTCGACGCGGTGCTCCGAGACGACCTGTGCGGTCCGCCTGACCCAGTCCACAGCCCAGGTGATGTCCAATCCCACCGAGATTCCCCCTTCGATCTTCCTCTACCTACCCCACCGCAGTGCAGCCGTCTGCACCGGGGCATCCCACAATTCGACCATCTCGTCATCGAGCTTCAGCAACGTGATCGACATGCCCTGCATCTCGAGCGCGGTGATGTAGTTGCCCACGAGCGAGCGGGTGATCTCGATACCGCGCTCTTCGAGCACCTCTGCGGCACGACGATACGCGATGTAGAGCTCGACCTGCGGCGTGCCGCCCATGCCGTTCACGAAGAGCAGCGTGCGCTCTCCGCGCTCGTACGGCAGATCCTCGAGGATCGGCGCGAGCAACCGATCGACGAGGCTGTCGGCCGACTCGAGTTTGACGCGCTCGCGCCCGGGTTCGCCGTGGATGCCGATGCCGATCTCGATCTCGTCTTCAGCGAGCGTGAAGCTCGGCTCGCCGGCGTGCGGAACGATGCAGGGCGTGAGGGCGAGACCCATCGAGCGGGCGTTCGCGTTCACGCGCTCGGCGACGGCGGCGACCTCGTCGAGCGAACCCCCTCGCTCGGCCGCCGCGCCTGCGATCTTCTCCACGAGCACGGTGCCTGCGACGCCGCGCCGGCCTGCTGTGTAGAGCGAGTCCTTGACCGCGACATCGTCGTTCGTGACGACGGCGCGCACTTCGATGTCGTCGGCGGCCGCGAGATCTGCCGCGGTCTCGAAGTTCAGCACGTCGCCCGTGTAGTTCTTCACGATGTGGAGCACGCCTGCTCCGCCGTCGACCGCCTTCGTGGCTGCGAGGATCGGATCTGGAGTCGGCGAGGTGAACACCGCTCCCGGAACTGCGGCATCGAGCATGCCGAAGCCGACATAGCCTGCGTGCAAAGGTTCGTGCCCGCTGCCGCCGCCGCTCACGATGCCGACCTTGCCGGCGATCGGTGCGTCGGCTCGCACGACATGGATCGGATCGAACTCGACGCGCACGAGATCGGCGTGGGCGAGGCCGAACCCGGCGACCGACTCGTCGACCACCCGCTTGGAATCGTTGATGATCTTCTTCACGACATGCCTTCCCCTCAGCTGCCGAACGCCGTACGGCCGTGCATCGACGCAGACGCAGCACTCCCCCGCCAACTTAGCCCGGAGGCGCCGTCGACCGTAAGGGGCCACCAACAAATCCACGCGCGCTCTATCCGCGTCGCGTCCCGTCTGAGTATCGTGGGCAGTGTTCCGCCCCTGGGCGAGGCCCAACGGGCTAGCGAAAAGGATGGATGGTCAAGGTGGACAATCTCGGAGTGTTGTTCCTGAGCGAGCTCGTCGGCACGGCGATGCTCGTGCTCCTCGGCTGTGGCGTGGTCGCGAACGTGGCTCTCGCCAAGACGAAGGGTTTCAATGGCGGATTCCTGATGGTGACGATCGGGTGGGGCCTTGCGGTCTTCGCCGGTGTGATCGTCTCGTATGCGTCGGGTGCGCACATCAATCCGGCGGTCACGCTCGGTCTGGTCGCCAACGGTGCGACCGAGTTCGGCAATACTGCCGCCGGGGTCACCGTGCCGGTCGATTTCGTGTCGGTGAGTGCCTACATCGGTGCGCAGTTGATCGGTGCGATCCTCGGTGCGGTGTTCGTGTGGCTCGCGTACAAGCAGCACTTCGATGAGGAGCCGCAGGCTGCCTCGAAGCTCGGTGTCTTCTCGACGGGTCCTGGGATCCGTGCCTACGGGTGGAACCTCGTGACCGAGATCATCGGCACCTTCGTGCTCGTGTTCGTCGTCATCGGGTTCGGGGGCGGCCGGCAGGGCGATGGCGGTCTCGCCGCGCTCGGCGCACTGCCCGTGGCCCTCCTCGTGATCGGTATCGGCGTCTCCCTCGGTGGCCCGACGGGGTATGCGATCAACCCGGCGCGTGACCTCGGGCCGCGTATCGCCCACGCCGTGCTGCCGATCAAGGGCAAGGGCGGCAGCGACTGGTCGTACTCGTGGGTGCCGGTGTTCGGTCCGATCATCGGCGGCCTGATCGCGGGATGGTTGGCCATCCCGTTGCTGCCCATCATCACCTGATCGCTTCGCGGGGTCGGCCCGTACCGGCCGGCCCCGCGTGTCATTCGCTGAACGTGTGCCGGTCTCGGCCGGCCGAGCAGATTGAGAGAACGCAATGCCCGATTTCATCCTCGCTATCGATCAGGGCACGACGTCGTCGCGTGCGATCGTCTTCGATAAGGCCGGGTCGATTGTCTCGACCGGGCAGTTGGAGCATGAGCAGATCTTTCCCAAGGCGGGTTGGGTCGAGCATGATCCGGTCGAGATCTGGCGCAATACGCGTGAGGTGATCGGTCAGGCTCTTGGGAAGGCTGATATCACTCGGCACGATATCGCTGCGGTGGGTATCACGAATCAGCGTGAGACGGCGGTCGTGTGGGAGAGGAACACGGGTCGGCCGGTGTACAACGCGATCGTGTGGCAGGACACCCGTACTCAGCCGATCGTGGATCGGCTCGCGGCCGATGGTGGGGTGGAACGCTTCAAGGCCACGGTGGGTCTGCCGTTGGCGACGTATTTCTCGGCACGAAGATCGTGTGGATCCTGGAGAACGTGCCGGGTGCGCGTGAGCAGGCCGAGGCCGGTGACCTGCTCTTCGGCACGACGGACACGTGGGTGTTGTGGAACCTGACCGGCGGGGTCGATGGCGGGGTGCACGCGACGGATGTGACCAACGCGAGCCGCACCATGTTCATGGATCTCGAGACCCTCGCCTGGGACGAGGACATCCTCGCCGCGTTCGGGGTGCCGCGTTCGATGCTGCCCGAGATCAAGTCCTCGTCCGAGGTCTATGGCACGGTGGAGTCCTCGAGCCTGCTGCGAGAGGTCCCGGTCGCGGGGATCCTCGGTGACCAGCAGGCCGCCACGTTCGGTCAGGCCGCGTTCGATACCGGTGAGTCGAAGAACACGTACGGCACGGGCAACTTCTTGATCTTCAACACCGGTGAGGAGATCGTCCACTCCAAGAACGGTCTGCTCACGACCCTCGGTTACCAGCTCGGCGATGCCGCCCCGCACTACGCGTTGGAAGGCTCGATCGCGGTCACGGGGTCCCTGATCCAGTGGTTGCGTGACAACCTCGGCCTGATCTCGGACGCACCAGCGGTCGAAGAACTCGCCAAGACGGTCGATGACAACGGCGGCGCGTACTTCGTGCCCGCGTTCTCGGGACTGTTCGCCCCGTACTGGCGGCCCGATGCCCGCGGCGCGCTCGTCGGCCTGACCCGGTACGTGAACAAGGGCCACATCGCCCGTGCCGCGCTCGAGGCCACCGCGTTCCAGACCCGCGAGGTCCTCGACGCGGTCAACGCCGACTCCGGGGTCGAGCTCACCGAACTCAAGGTCGATGGCGGCATGATCGCCAACAACACGCTCATGCAGTTCCAAGCCGACATCCTCGGCGTACCCGTCGTGCGGCCCGTCGTGGCCGAGACCACCGCGCTCGGCGCCGCGTACGCCGCCGGCCTCGCGGTCGGCTTCTGGTCCAGCCTCGACGAACTCCGCGCGAACTGGCAGGAAGACTCCCGCTGGGAACCCACCATGGACCAGGCCGAACGCGACCGCCAGATCCGACTCTGGAAGAAAGCCGTCACCAAAACCTTCGACTGGATCGACGACGACGTCAACTGACCTTCAGAGTCTCGACCGAGCCTGTCGGAGGATTCCCTCCGACAGGCTCAGCCGTGCAGCGGACCGACCAGGGAGGCCGTCAGGCCTTCGTCGCCGTGATCCACTGATCGAGTTTGCGGGCCGCAGCGCCGCTGTCGATGGCGGCCTCGGCGATGGTGATCTTCTCGGCGAACCTGTCGACGATCGCGCGCTGCAACTGACTCGCGTCATTCGCAAGTTCGAACGAGACGAGCCCGGCGGCGGCATTCAGCACGACGATGTCGCGAACGGGCCCCGGGGCGCCTGCGAGCACGTCATGCACGACACGCGCGTTGTGACTCGCGTCGCCACCCGAGAGCTGATCGATGCTCGCTCGGGCGATACCGAGATCGCGCGGATCGAGGTCGTGTTCCTTGACGGTGCCGAGCGATACCTCCCACATGTGGCTGTGACCCGTCGTGGTGAGTTCGTCGAGGCCGTCGTCGCCACGGAAGACGAGCGCGGTCGCCCCGCGGGTCTGGAAGACGCCGACGATGAGCGGCACGCGGTCGAGGTGCGCCACCCCGACGGCAGACGCCTCAGGCCTGGCCGGGTTCACGAGCGGCCCCAGGAAGTTGAAGACGGTCGGCACTCCCAGTTCGGCGCGCACGCGGCCGGCATGCCGGAATCCGGGATGGAACGCCGGGGCGTAGGCGAAGGTGATGCCGGCTTCGGCGAGCACGCCGGCCACCCGATCGGCCGGCAGCTCGAGGTCGAGGCCGAGTGCTGCGAGCACGTCCGACGAACCCGACGACGAGCTCGCGGCGCGATTGCCGTGCTTGATCACCGGCACTCCGGATGCCGCTGCGACGATCGATGCCATCGTCGAGACGTTCACCGTGCCGAAACGATCGCCGCCCGTACCGACGATGTCGAGCGCCATCGGGTCGACCGGGAGCGCCACCGCGTGGTCGAGGATGGCGTCGCGGAAGCCGACGATCTCGTCGACGGTCTCCCCCTTCACCCGCAGCGCGATGAGGAATCCGGCCAGCTGCGCCTCACTGATCGCACCCGTCATGACCTGTTCCATGCACCACGCGGCATCCGAAACACTGAGATCGGACCCTTCGAGAAGGGAATTCAAGATGTCTGGCCAATTCTGTCCTGCGGGCATGCGTCGATCCTATCTGCGGGATTCACGGCGAATTCGCGGTCTTCGTACAGCGCAACTTAGGGTTGCCTTACCCGATGAGAACGACACGACTCCCCCGGATGACGAAAACTCAGCCCTCGTTTCGGCCATAATGGGAGGGTGACGAGCACTTCAATCACCTATCAGGCGAGCGCGCCCCTGATCAAACGACCCAACACCGTCGCGGTGGGAACGATCGTCTGGCTCGGCAGCGAGGTCATGTTCTTCGCGGGGCTCTTCGCGATCTACTTCACGCTGCGGTCGACATCACCCGAACTCTGGACCTTCGAGGCCGGCCGGCTGAACGTGCCGTTCGCAGCGGTGAACACGCTGATTCTGGTGCTGTCGTCGGTCACCTGCCAGTTCGGAGTCTTCGCGGCGGAGCGTCTTCAGCCCTACGCCACGGGCTGGAAGCCGACCCAATGGGGCGTGGTGGAGTGGTTCTTCCTCACCTATGCCATGGGCTCGGTCTTCGTCGCCGGTCAGGTCTGGGAGTACGCGACGCTGGTGTCAGAGGGCATTGCGATCGATTCGAACGCCTACGGTTCGGCCTTCTATCTCACGACAGGCTTCCACGCCCTGCACGTGACCGGCGGTCTGATCGCCTTCCTCTTCGTGATCGGCCGAGTCTTCGCGGTCAAGAACTTCGGTCACCGCGAAGCGACCAGCGCCATCTCCATCTCGTACTACTGGCACTTCGTCGACGTCGTCTGGATCGGCCTGTTCTTCGTCATCTACGTCCTCAAGTAAGCCGCATCAGGAGCGTCAGCAGCATGACTGTGAACAGGAAGATACCCATGATCCGCCAGAAGCGACGCACCGGACGCCGGCACCCGCTCGCCACCGTCGCGCTGCTCGCGCTCGGCCTGCTCTTCACGGGTGGTGCATACGCGGCGCTCAGCAGCGGCACCATCGCACAGGCCGAGGTCGACCCGAACTCGCAGCAGACCATCGAAGAGGGCAAGAAGCTCTTCCAGGCGAACTGCGCCACGTGTCACGGGCTCTCCGCCCAGGGCACCGGTGAGGGCCCGAGCCTCATCGGCGTCGGCGCCGCCGCCGTCGACTTCCAGGTCGGTACCGGCCGCATGCCCATGCAGATGCAGGGCCCGCAGGCGCAGCAGAAGCCGGTGCAGTTCACCGACGAGCAGATCAAGCAGATGGCCTACTATGTCGCCTCGCTCGGCCCCGGCCCCGACATCCCCAGCGATCACCTCGTCAACGGCGGCGGCGATGCAGCGAACGGCGCAGAGCTCTTCCGCATCAACTGCGCGATGTGCCACAACGTGGCCGGCGCCGGCGGTGCGCTCACCCAAGGCAAGTTCGCTCCCCCGCTGACGGATGTCTCGGGCGTGCACATCTACGAGGCGATGGTCACCGGCCCGCAGAACATGCCGGTCTTCAACGACCTGAACATCTCGCCCGAAGACAAGCGCGATGTCATCACGTACCTCCAGTACCTCCAAGACAATCGCTCGCCCGGCGGGTTCGAGCTCGGCTCACTCGGGCCGGTCGCAGAGGGTCTGTTCATCTGGATCTTCGGTCTCGGCGCGATCGTCGCGATCACGGTATGGATAACGGCGAAGTCCAACTAGCGACGCCCCGGCACAGAAGTAGCTGAAGAAGGAGAACCATGGCACAGGACGACCACAGCGGCGCAGAGCTCGCCGCTGCCGACTCGTCGCACGCCGCGCACGATTTCGCCGGAGAGCCCGGCACAGCGGTCATCCAGCACGACGGATTCGAGAATCCCGGGCTCGAGCCGCATCGCCCTCGTGTCACCGACGAAGACCCCAAGCGCGAGAATCGGGCCCAGCGCACCGTCTACACGCTGTTCTACCTGTCGATCCTGGGCAGTGTGTGGGCGATCGCCGCCTACATGCTCTTCCCCATCGAGTCGAACGACGTCGGAGCCGTTCGCTTGAACAACATGTTCATCGGGCTCGGAGCGACCCTCGCGCTGCTCGGTCTCGGATTCGGCGCGGTGCACTGGGGCAAGTCCCTGATGACGTCCGCCGAGTCCATCGACACCCGCCACCCCATCGGCGCGAGCGAAGCCACCAGGCAGGGAGCCGTCGAGGTATTCCGCCAGGCCGACGAGGAGTCGGGGTTCTCTCGCCGCACCGTCATTCGCAACAGCCTGATCGGCGCACTCCTCGTCTTCCCGCTGCCGGCCGTCGTTCTCTTCCGCGGGTTCGCGCCCCAAGACCAGATGCCGGTGGAGCTGCTCAGTCACACGATGTGGAAGAAGGGCACGCGCCTCGCACTCGACCCGTCGGGCGTGCCCATCAAGGCCGCCGACGTCACGGTCGGCAGCGCGTTCCACGTCATTCCCGAGGGCCTGCAAGACCTCGAGCACGGCAAGCTCGAAGAGAAGGCAAAGGCAGCGGTGCTGCTCATGCGCCTCGAACCGAGCGAGTTGAACGAGGCACCCGACCGGGAGAACTGGTCGTACGAAGGCATCGTCGCGTACTCCAAGATCTGCACCCACGTCGGCTGCCCGGTCGCTCTGTACGAGCAGCACACGCACCACCTGCTGTGCCCGTGCCACCAGTCGCAGTTCGACGTCGCGAACCACTGCGAGGTCATCTTCGGCCCGGCCGCGCGTCCACTGCCGCAGCTTGCGATCGCCGTTGACGACGAGGGGTACCTCATCGCGCAGCACGACTTCACCGAACCCGTCGGCCCGAGCTTCTGGGAGCGCAATTGACCACCGCACCGACTCAATCCCCCGCGCCCGTCAAGCGCTCGATCACCGCGTCGGCCTCCGAGTACATCAATGACCGCACGGGAATCGCCGTCGCGATCAAGGGGCTCGGCCGCAAGGCCTTCCCCGACCACTGGTCGTTCCTCCTCGGCGAAGTCGCGCTCTTCAGCTTCATCGTCGTGCTCGTGTCGGGTACCTTCCTGACCTTCTTCTTCCAGGCCTCGATGGTCGAGGTGCACTACGACGGTTCATACGTGCCGCTCAAGGGCGTCGAGATGTCGGTCGCGATGGCGTCGACCCTCGACATCTCGTTCGACATCCGCGGCGGACTGTTCGTGCGCCAGATGCACCACTGGGCGGCGCTGCTGTTCGTTGCCGCCATCGGCCTGCACATGCTGCGCGTCTTCTTCACGGGTGCGTTCCGCAAGCCGCGCGAGATCAACTGGGTGTTCGGCTTCGTGCTGTTCATCCTCGCGATGGCCGAGGGCTTCACGGGCTACTCCCTTCCCGATGACCTGCTCTCGGGCAACGGCCTCCGCATCATCGACGGAATGGTCAAGGGCATTCCGCTGATCGGCACGTGGACCTCGTTCCTGATCTTCGGCGGAGAGTTCCCCGGCACCGACATCGTCGGCCGCCTGTACACCCTGCATATCCTGCTGCTGCCTGCGCTCGTCGTCGCGCTCATCGGGGTCCACGTCGTGTACGTGTTCATCCACAAGCACACCCAGTTCGCCGGCCCGGGCCGCGAGCCCACGAACTCCGTCGGCCCACCCATCCTGCCGATCTACGCGGCGAAGGCCGGCGGCTTCATGTTCATCGTCTGGGGCGTGATCGCCGTCATCGCGGCGCTCTTCACGATCAACCCGATCTGGAACTACGGCCCGTACGACCCGTCGCCCGTTTCGGCCGGCACCCAACCCGACTGGTACATCGGCTTCGCCGACGGCGCCCTGCGCTTGATTCCGCCGGGCTGGGAGTTCGTGTGGCTCGACCGCACCTGGTCGTTCAACATCCTCGTGCCGCTGATCGTGATCGGCATCTTCATCGTGACCGTGTTGATCTACCCGTTCATCGAGGCCTGGGTGAAGGGCGACAAGCGCGAGCACCACATCGCCGACCGACCCCGCAACGCGCCGACCCGCACGGCGATCGGTGCCGCGGGCGTGACGTTCTACGCGGGCCTCTGGGCGGCGGCGAGCTCCGACATCCTGGCGACGCACTTCTGGCTCACGATGGAGGGCGTGATCCATGCGCTGCAGGCGTTCGTGATCGTCGGCCCGTTCATCGCGTACTTCATCACGAAGCGCGTCTGCCTCGCGCTGCAGAAGAAGGACCGCGAGATCGTGCTGCACGGGTACGAGTCCGGGCGCATCGTGAAGTTGCCCGGTGGTGAGTTCATCGAGGTGCACCAGCCGCTCGACGAGTACGACCGCTGGAGGCTCGTCAGCTTCGAGTCGTACGAGCCGCTCATGATCCGCCCGAACGCCCGCGGCAAGATCACGGTCGGGCAACGAGTGCGTGCGTCGGTCTCGCGTTGGTTCTTCGACGACCGCATTGCGCCGGTCACGAAGGGTGAGCTCGAGTCCGGCCACGACACCCACCACTGACCATTCGGGCAGAGAGTCTCGGGCACCGCGCCATGTCGATCGATTCGACCTGGCTGCGGTGCCCGAACTGCTTTCACGACCTCGAACAGATCAGTGATCGCGTGCTCGGCTGCGCGCTCGGCCACCGATTCGACCTGGCCAAATCGGGCGGCGTCACCCTGCTGCCGCCACGAGCACCGCGCACGCTCGGTGATGATCGGCGAATGCTCGAGGCGCGATCCGACCTTCTGGAATCCGGCGCCTATGCACCGATCGTCGATACACTCGCGGAGGCAGGCGGCCGGCGTGTCCTGAGCCGCCAGAGTAGCCTCAGAATCGCCGATCTGGGCTGCGGAACCGGCTATTACGCGCGCGAGTTCTCGGCGGCGGTGGATGGCGGCTCGGTGCTGCTCGCTGACCGATCCGCGACCGCCGTGCGCATGGCTGTCAGGGCCGTGCCCCGTGCGACCGGCGTGGTGCTCGATCTGTGGCGTCCACTCCCCCTCCGGGATGCGAGTGCCGACATCGCCATCAACGTGTTCGCGCCGCGCAACCCGCCCGAGTTCGCGCGAGTCGTTCGTCCGGGAGGGCTCCTCCTCGTCGTCGTGCCGTCGGCGTCGCACTTCATCGAGCTTCGACGTATGGGGGCCGCCCTCGACGTGCCCGACGGCAAGGCCGAGCTGGTCACGGCGCAGTTCGCGGGCGTGGGCTTCGCGGCGTCGCAGACGACGCGCGTGGAGTACCGGCTCACCACCGATGCCCGCATGCGCGAGTTACTCGTGGACATGGGTCCCGCAGCGCGTCATCACGTCGACGGCGGCAGCAGGCCCGATGCATCCGGAGAGCTCTTCGTGACCGTTTCGGTCGACGTCGTCGCGCTACGGCGTGCGTGATCGCCTCGGACGACGAAACGGCCCCGATGCGCCGAGACGCACGGGGCCGTTCGATCAACTGCCGGGCTCAGCGGGCGAAGTATCCGCGATAGTACTCGTACACCCAGCCGACGAGCGCGACGATGCCGAGCGGGAGGGCGATGAAGGAGATCCAGAACCCGACGGCGAGACCGAGCAACAGGAGTCCTGCCGCTCCGGCGAGCATGATCGGCCACCAGCTCCAGGGGCTGAAGAATCCGAGCTCGGGGTCGCCATCGTCGATGTTCGCATCGAGCCGGTCTTCGGGCAGTTCAGCGCCTTGCGCCTTGTACACGCGGCTGAGGTAGAACGCGATGAACGCGCACAGCACCGCGGTCAGTGCGAGTGCGACGGTGCCGGCCCATTCGGGGTGGTACAGGCCGTTCGCCTGGTTGTCGGCCCAGGACCACCCGCAATAGACGCCCGCGACGATCGCCATGAACACCGTGAGGATCCAGAAGATGTTGGCATTGGCGCGCATTACTTGATCTCCTCCGAAGCGGCGTCATACGTCGGTGATTGCGGTGCGTCTTTTGCCGGACCGATGCCGACGGGGATGCCTGCCTCGGGGTGGTTGAGATCGAAGGCGGGACGCTCCGAACGGATGCGCGGGATCGACGTGAAGTTGTGTCGCGGCGGCGGGCAGCTGGTCGCCCACTCGAGCGATCCGCCGTAGCCCCATGGATCGTTCACGGTCACCTTGGGTGCGCGACGAGCCGTGATGTAGACGTTCAGGAAGAACGGGATCATCGAGATCGCCAGGATCGCGGCACCGATGGTCGACAACTGGTTCATCCAGGTGACGTTGTCTTCGGGCAGGTACGAGTAGTACCGGCGGGGCATCGCCACGACTCCGAGCCAGTGCTGAATGAGGAAGGTGGTGTGGAAGCCGATGAAGAGCAACCAGAAGTGCCACTTGCCGAGCGTCTCGTTCAGCATCTTGCCGGTCCACTTCGGCCACCAGAAGTAGAACCCGGCGAACATCGCGAACACGACCGTGCCGAAGACGACGTAGTGGAAGTGCGCGACGACGAAGTACGTGTCGGAGACGTGGAAGTCGAGCGGCGGCGACGCCAGGATGACGCCGGTGAGACCGCCGAACACGAAGGTGATGAGGAAGCCGAGCGACCAGATGAGCGGGGTCTCGAAGGTGATCGAACCTCGCCACATCGTGCCGATCCAGTTGAATATCTTCACGCCCGTCGGCACCGCGATGAGCATCGTCATGAGGGCGAAGAACGGCAACAGCACCGAGCCGGTGACGTACATGTGGTGGGCCCACACCGTGACCGACAGGGCAGCGATCGCGATCGTCGCGTAGATGAGGGTCTTGTACCCGAAGATCGGTTTGCGGCTGAACACCGGGAAGATCTCGGAGACGATGCCGAAGAACGGCAGCGCAATGATGTAGACCTCTGGGTGGCCGAAGAACCAGAAGAGGTGCTGCCACAGAATGACCCCGCCGTTGGCCGGGTCGAACACATGTGCGCCGAACACCCGGTCGGCGGCCGCGGCCAGGATCGCCGCGGCGAGCACCGGGAAGGCCATGAGCACGAGGATCGAGGTGACGAGGGTGTTCCACGTGAAGATCGGCATCCGGAACATCGTCATGCCGGGCGCGCGCATGGTGATGATGGTCGTGATGAAGTTCACCGCGCCGAGGATGGTGCCGAATCCGGACATGCCGAGGCCGAGCATCCAGAGATTGCCGCCGACCCCTGGTGAGAATGTCGTCGATGCGAGTGGTTGATAGGCGAACCAGCCGAACGATGCCGCACCTTGCGGGGTGAAGAAGCCGGCGACGGCGATCAGTGAACCGAAGTTGAAGAGCCAGTACGCGAAGGCGTTCAGGCGCGGGAATGCCACATCGGGAGCACCGATCTGAAGCGGCATCAGCACGTTCGCGAAACCCGCGAAGAGCGGGGTCGCGAACATGAGCAGCATGATCGTGCCGTGCATCGTGAAGAGCTGGTTGTACTGCTCACGCGTCTGGACGATCTCGAGACCCGGCTCGAAGAGCTGTGCCCGGATGATCAGCGCCATGACGCCGCCGATGCAGAAGTAGAGGAACGCGGTGATCAGGTACATGTACCCGATCACCTTGTGGTCGGTGGACGTGATCCACTTCACGAGGATGTTGCCCTTGCGTTCGACCTTGTGAGAGCCGAACGGAGGCATGCTCGCTGAGGGGCGAGCCGGTGCGGTCGTGGTGCTCATCGCGGCTTAGTGCTCCTCTTTCAGTTCGGGCTCGCCCGTTCCGGGCAGGTTCTGGTTGCGGTCGTACTCGTTCGACAGCTGGCCTTCCTGGCCGGCGTCGCGCAGCGACTCGATGTAGTCGTCGTACTCGCCCTGCGAGACGACCTCGACGTTGAAGAGCATGAGCGAGTGGTACTCGCCGCACAGCTCTGCGCACTTGCCGGCATAGGTGCCCTCGCGCTCCGGCACGAACGACATGTAATTGGTCTTGCCCGGGTACATGTCTTTCTTGTAGAGGAAGTCCACGACCCAGAACGAGTGGATGACATCTCGCGACTCGAGTTCGATCTCGACGTTCGCTCCGACGGGCAGGTACAGGGTCGGCAGTTCCTCCTGCACGAGCGAGCCGTCTGGCCCCTCCGCGGAGAGCTGGCCCTGGATGCCGGGCGAATACACGTCTTCATTGACGTAGTTGAAGTCCCACGCCCACTGCTTGGCGATGACCTCGACCTTGACGTCGATGTCCTCTTCGGCGAAGCGCTGCTCGATCGCGGCCTGGTCGCGTGCGGTGAAGGCGAAGAAGCCCAGCACGAGAATCAGCGGGATGATCGTGTAGAACACCTCGATCGGCATGTTGTAGCGGAGCTGCACCGGCAGACCCGTCTGGCCCTTGCGGCGACGGTAGGCGATGACGGCCCAGATCGTGAGGCCCCACGTGATGATGCCGACGATCAGCAGCACGACCCACGAGGTGACCCACAGCCCGGAGACGCGCTCGGTGTGGTTCGTGACCGGCGCCTCCCCTTCGACGAATCCTGGGAGGAATCCGTTCAACTGAGCCTGCGTGCACCCTGCGAGGACGAGACTGAGCGACGCTGCGATCGGGATAGCAGCCCATCGGAGACGGCGATTGTGGCGCACCGGTGACCTTTCGGGAGACTCGAAGGCGCTTCACAGTGAAACGCGCTGATCGTTGCCTAGCCTACTCCGACTCGGCGCCCGGGGTGTGCACTCCGGCGAGGTGTCGGGCAGCTCCGGCCGCCGATTCCGGGCACCATCGGCGGAAACGACGAGGGGAGGCCGCCTCGGCGGCCTCCCCTCGGAGTGGATCAGCGTGACTCAGTGGAACGAGTCACCGCACGCGCAACTGCCCTGTGCGCTCGGGTTGTCGATCGTGAAGCCCTGCTTCTGAATGGTGTCCTCGAAGTCGATGGAGGCTCCGTCGAGGTACGGCACGCTCATCTTGTCGACGACCACCTCGACACCCTCGTAGTCGACGACGGCGTCGCCGTCGAGCAGACGCTCGTCGAAGTAGAGCTGGTAGATGAGGCCCGAGCAACCGCCCGGCTGCACCGCGACGCGGAGGCGCAGGTCATCGCGGCCCTCCTGCTCGAGAAGGCTGCGCACCTTGTCGGCGGCGGGGTCGCTCAGCTTCACGCCGTGCGCGGTCTCGGTGATCGTGTCGCTCATGTCTCTCCTCGGTGCATCAGGAACGCGGCGTCAGGTAGACGTATCCTTCATCCATCGTAACCGCTCCAACGCGCACCTCGTCCGGTGCACGCTCAGGAATCTGCTGACCGCGCGTCGAGTCGGGCGAGGAAGAGCGCTTCGCTCAGCAATGCCCGCCGGAAGACGCCGAGGTGCAGTGACTCGTTGGGGCTGTGCGCCCGTGAATCGGGGTCTTCGACGCCCGTCACGAGGATCTGCGCGTCGGGGAACTCCGCGACGAGTTCGGCGATGAACGGGATCGACCCTCCGACGCCGATCTCCACGGGCTCTCTGCCCCACCCTTCGGCCATCGCCGCGTTCGACTCGGCGACCGCCCAGCCCGAGGTGTCGACGAGGAACGGGTTGCCGAGTTCGACGGCATCGAACTCGAGCTTCGCGCCGAATGGCGCGTGCCGTTCGAGATGGGTGCGGATCGCCTCGAGCGCGTCGACGTCGCGCTGCCCGGGGGCGACCCTGGCGCTGACCCGCACCGCGACGCTCGGCACGAGGGTGTTCGAGGCGTTGGCGACCGACGGTGCGTCGATGCCGGTGACCGTGATCGCCGGCTGCGCCCAGATGCGTGAGAGGATCTCGCCCCGGCCGATCGGTGAGACGCCGTCGAGCAGTCCGGTCTCGGCGCGGAGCTGGGCCTCGTCATAGGGCGGCGTCTCGAGGTCGGCCGACGTCAGCCCGGCCACCGCGACGGACCCGTCGACGTCGTGCAACGTCGCGAGCAGCCGGATCGCCGCGAGCATCGCGTCGGGCACCGCGCCGCCGAACATGCCGGAGTGCGAGGCGTGTGCCAGCGTCGACACCCGCAGTCGGAAGGCAACCGCACCGCGAAGCGCGACGGTCAGCGCGGGCGTCTCGGTGTCCCAGTTGCCGGAGTCCGCGACGACGATCGCATCGGCCTCGAGCAGCTCGCGGTTCTCGTGCAGGAAGTTGGCGAACGAGAGCGAGCCCGCTTCCTCCTCACCTTCGATGAAGAGGGCGATGCCGAGATCGAAGTCGGTGCCGAGCACCTCGGTGAGCGCACGGATCGCGCCGACGTGGGCCATCACGCCGGCCTTGTCGTCGGCTGCACCGCGCCCGTAGAGGCGATCTCCGCGCAGCGTCGGCTCGAACGGCGCCGAATCCCAGTCCTCATCCGCGCCCGGCGGCTGCACGTCGTGGTGCGCGTACAGGAGCACCGTGGGCCGCCCGTTGCGTGCGGCCCGACGGGCGACGACGGCGGGCTTGCCGAACGGGGCATCCGCGCCGTCGCCGATCGCGGCGCGACGGATCTCGACGAGCTCGAAGACGCCGAGCCCGCGAACGAGTTCGGCGACCGCTTCTGCGCTCGCCTCGACGGGCGCATCGTCGAACGCAGCCCACGAGACCGACGGGATCTTCACGAGCCGCGTGAGATCGGCGATCGTGGCGGGGAAGGCGGCCTCGACGGCGCCGCGCAGTGCGTCGCTCGTGGAGGTGTGGTCGGAAGTTCCGCCGGCGGCGGGATGAGACTCGGTCATGCCGGTAATCTTAAGGGGAACCGATTCGAGGAAACCCGTGGCCAAGAACCCGAACAACATCGAAGAACCGAGTGCCGAGTCGCTCGAAGAGACCCAGGCCCGCCTGAAGGCCGGCAAGGGAGTGCCAACGCCGAGCCGGGCGGAACAGGAGGCGGCGCGCAAACGGCCCCTCGTGCCCGACGACCGCAAGGCAGCGGCGAAGCAGGCCCGTGCCAAGGCCGCCGAGTCGCGCGAGCGCGCCCGCATCGGCATGGCCGTCGGCGATGAGCGCTACCTGCCGGCCCGCGACCGCGGCCCGCAGAAGAAGTACGTGCGCGACTACGTCGATGCGCGGTTCAGCATCGGCGAGATCCTCATTCCCGTGATGTTCGCGGTGATCCTGCTGACCTTCGTGCCGAGCGCGGAGGTGCAGTCGATCGGCATCCTCTCGCTCTGGGCGTTCTTCCTGGTCGCGGTCATCGACGTCGTCGTGCTCGGCTTCATCCTCAACAAGAAGCTCGCCGCGAAGTTCGGTGCCGACAAGGTCGAGCGCGTTCGCTGGTACGCGGCGATGCGCGCGCTTCAACTCCGCCCGCTTCGCCTGCCGAAGCCGCAGGTCAAGCGCGGACGCTACCCTGCATGATCCGGAATCCTCGAGGCCGCTTCGACGGGCGGCTCGGGGATTCCTGACCACCGGCCGCATCAGTCGCGGCCGAAGACTCCCCCGCGGATGAGCGGCACGCGCGTCTCCTCGTCGCTGAGGGAGCCGTGTTGACCGATCATGGCCTCGGCCTGGCGACCCGGCTCCCTGCGGTCGTAGTAGGCGATGCCGGCACGCGCCGCGATGATGACGTCGCCGATACGGTCACGCACGTCGCCTGCGACCTCGCCGTAGAGTCCGGACCGGATCGCCTCGTCACGGCTGAGCACCCACGAGCGGTGCCCCTCGACTTCGCGCCAGCGTTCGGCGAGTGCGATGCGAGCGGATGCCTCGAGCCCGGGTTCGGCGTAGAGCGCGATGCATCGCGGCTCTCCCCCGACATGACGCACCCGCTCGAGCAGTTCGGGCCGGTCGTCGAGGAACACGTGGCGATGAGCCGGCACGTCGATGACGCCGTGGTCGGCCGTCACGAGGAGGCCGACGCCACGAGGCATCCGCCGCTCGAATGCCGCCAGTTCGCCGTCGAGCGACTCCAGCCGGCCGAGCCAGGTGTCGGACTCCCATCCGTGCGCGTGCGCCGCCTGGTCGAGCTCGGGCGCATAGAGGTAGATGACGGCGCGTTCACCGGTGGCGAGGATGCGGTCGGCCTCGGCGAAGCGGTCGGCGACCGACGCTGCCGGCCGGTACTCCGCACCGCGGAGCACCGCGTGCGTGAACCCCGAATCGGAGTACCGGGCGGCGCCGATGGCGTAGCTCGGGATGCCGGCATCTCGCATCGTCTCGAAGAGCGTCGGCACGCGCTGCCACGTCTCGGGGCGCATGCCGGCGTCCCATCCGTTCAGCTGGTTCACGAGACGGTCGTTCGCGGCATCGAGCACGCGGTAGCCCACGAGTCCGTGCTCGCCGGGAGATCGCCCCGTGGTGAACGTCGCGATCGCGGCCGCCGTCGTCGATGGGAACACCGTGCGGATCACATCGCGCTTCGCCATGCGCGAGGCGAGGAACCTGGCGTGCCCGGCCCGCGCCCGGATGTTCGCGGCGCCGAGCCCGTCGATGAGCACGACGACGACGGCAGTCGCCGACGGCAGACCCAGTTCGTTCGGGATGCCCCGGACGGCCGACATCGAACTGCCGAGCACCCCGGCAAGGCGCGGCGCGGCGCTGTCGGGCACCGGTAACATGGCAGGCATCGCGCCCAGTCTGGCACAGGCCGGGCGCGTCCCAGTTCCCTGCGTGCACGGCACGCCCACCCCAGAGACGACGGATGACCCGAGCAAAGAACCAGCCCGCCGAAGACCCGATCGTCGAGCGCATCGAAGACGTCGACGTCGCCAACGAGATGCAGGGCTCGTTCCTCGAGTACGCGTACTCCGTCATCTATTCGCGAGCGCTGCCCGATGCCCGTGACGGTCTGAAGCCGGTGCAACGACGCATCCTCTACCAGATGACCGAGATGGGGCTGCGGCCCGATCGCGGCCACGTGAAGTCGGCGCGCGTCGTCGGCGAGGTCATGGGAAAGCTGCACCCGCACGGCGACACCGCGATCTACGACACCCTCGTGCGCATGGCGCAGGCCTTCACGCTGCGCGTGCCGCTCATCGACGGGCACGGCAACTTCGGCTCGCTCGACGACGGCCCCGCGGCATCGCGCTACACCGAGGCTCGGCTCGCCTCCCCGGCGCTCGCGATGACCGATGGACTCGACGAGAACGTCGTCGACTTCGTGCCGAACTACGACAACCAGCTCACCCAGCCCGAGGTGCTGCCTGCGGCCTATCCGAACCTGCTGGTCAACGGCGCGAGCGGCATCGCGGTCGGCATGGCGACCAACATGGCACCGCACAACCTCATCGAGGTCATCGGCGCTGCACGGCACCTGATCGCGCACCCGAATGCCACACTCGACGAGCTCATGGAGTTCGTGCCGGGCCCCGACCTGCCCACGGGCGGCACGATCGTGGGCCTGTCGGGCATCAGGGATGCGTATGCCACCGGCCGGGGCAGCTTCAAGACGCGCGCCAAGGTGAGCGTCGAGTCGATCACGGCACGCAAGACGGGCCTCGTCGTCACGGAGTTGCCATACCTCGTGGGCCCCGAGAAGGTCATCGAGAAGATCAAAGACGGTGTCAACGCCAAGAAGATCAACGGCATCTCCGACGTCACCGACCTCACCGACCGCACGAACGGGCTGCGACTCGTCATCGGCATCAAGACGGGTTTCAGTCCCGACGCCGTGCTCGAACAGCTCTTTCGGCTCACGCCGCTCGAAGACTCCTTCAACATCAACAACGTCGCCCTCGTCGACGGCGGGCCCCAGACGCTCGGACTGCGAGAGCTGCTCCAGGTCTACGTGGGCCACCGCATCTCGGTGGTCACGCGGCGCTCCGAGTACCGGCTGGCCCGCCGCCGCGAGCGTCTGCATCTCGTCGACGGCCTCCTCATCGCGATCCTCGACATCGACGAGGTCATCCAGCTGATCCGCTCGAGCGACGACACCGCTGCCGCTCGTGCGCGCCTGATCGAGGTCTTCGACCTCAGCGCGGTGCAGGCCGACTACATCCTCGAACTGCAGCTGCGGCGCCTCACGAAGTTCTCGCGCATCGAACTCGAGGCCGAACGAGACAGACTGCGTGCCGAGATCGCCGAGCTCGAGGCGTTGCTCGCGAGCCGGAACCGCATCGAGACCCTGGTCTCCGATGAACTCGCCGAGATCTCGGAGCGCTTCGGCACCCCGCGCCGCACGCTGCTGACCGATGCGCGACCGAGCATCGCCGGGGCCGCAGCCAGGCGTGCCGCCGCCGTGCTCGAGGTCGCAGACGTTCCGTGCCGGGTCTTCCTCTCGGCCACGGGGCGTATCGCCCGGGTCGACCTCCCCGTCGGCGACGACGCCGCCCCCGTCATCACCGTTCCGGCCCGTCGCAGCAAGCACGATGCCATCCGCTCGACGCTCGACACGACGAGCCGGGCAGAGATCGGCGCAGTCACGAGCCTCGGCCGACTCATCCGTTTCACTCCAGTCGACCTGCCGATGCTGCCGCCGACCTCGGTGCAGCTCGGCGCGGGGGTCAAGATCGACGACTACCTCACGCTGCCGAACCGCGACGAGAAGGTGCTCGCGATCGTCTCGCTCGATGCCGATCGTTCGATCGCACTCGGCACGAAGCAGGGTGTCGTCAAGCGGGTCGCCACCGGCGCCTACCCGAACCGGCCGGAGTTCGAGGTGATCGGCCTGAAGGCGGGCGACGAGGTCGTCGGCGCGGTGCAGGGCGACGAGGGCGACGAGCTCGTCTTCGTGGCATCCGACGCCCAACTGCTCAGGTTCTCAGCTGCTGCGGTGCGGCCGCAGGGCTGCGCGGCCGGCGGCATGGCAGGCATCAACCTCGGCGGCGGCGCGCACGTCATCCACTTCACGAGTGTCGCACCGGCCGATTCCGCCGAGACGGTCGTGGTCACGATCGCCGCGACGACCGACACCCTGCTCGGCACCGACCCCGGCAGTGCGAAGGTCAGCGAGTTCGCCGAGTTTCCCGCGAAGGGCCGCGCGACCGGTGGGGTGCGCTCACAGCGCCTCCTGAAGGGCGAGGATGCGCTGCACCTCGCGTGGGTCGGCCGCTCCCCCGGGCTGGCGGTCGGGCCGGATGGATCAGCGCGCGAACTGCCCGACAGCGGTGCGAAGCGCGACGGTTCCGGGCAGCCGCTCGGTTCGGTGGTCGGCGCGATCGGCCGCCGGATCGGCTGAACCGCGTCGTCTCGCGCCTTGACGCGCGCGCGTTCGAAGGGCATATTCGGGCGTGCCGAAGTCGGTGACGCACGTGTCCGACTCGGTCGGCCGGACGGAGCGCTCGATGTCGACGAAGCTGCAGGCACAGGTCAGCGGGCGGGTGCTCGAGCCCGACCACGACGAATACGATGCGGCGCGATCGGTCTGGAATGCGATGGTCGACCGGCGCCCGCGGTTCATCGTGCAGTGCACCGGGACGGCCGACGTCGTCGCAGCGATCCGTTTCGCAACCGAGCACGACCTCGAGATCGGGGTCCGCTGCGGAGGGCATGGCATCGTCGGCCATGCGGTGCCTCATGACGGCCTCATGATCGACCTCCGGTCGATGGGCAAGGTCGACATCGACCCGGAACGCCGCCGGGCGCGCGTGCAGGGCGGGGCCCTGCTCGGCAGCCTCGACGTGGCGGCACAGCAGCACGGGCTGGCGACGACCGCGGGAAACGTGTCGCACACCGGGGTCGGCGGGTTGACGCTCGGTGGCGGCATGGGGTGGCTCGCCCGGCAGCACGGGCTCGCCTGTGACAACGTGGTCGCGTTCGAGGTGGTCACTGCCGCTGGTGAGGTGTTGATCGCGAGCGCCGAGTCGAACAGCGACCTCTACTGGGGTCTGCGCGGTGGCGGTGGCAATTTCGGGGTCGTCACGGAGTTCGAGTTCGTGTTGCATCCTGAACCCGGGTTCGCGATCTCGGCCGAACTGCACTATCCGGCGGGTGGCGCCCGTGAGGCGATGCGACGGTGGCGGGATCTCAGCCCCGACGCCCCACGTCAGTCGACGCTGACGGCGATCATCGGACCCGACACCGTGTCGCTCGGGCTCGTCTGGGTCGGGGACCCCGCGCTCGGAGCCGCCTACATCGACGAGGTCGACCAATCGATCTCTGCAGCCGCCGAACCGGTCATGCGAGACGTCGCCGAACTCTCCTACCTCGATCTGCAGACGCGCAATGACGATCTCGAGGGGCACGCCTGGCGTCGCTACTGGAAGGGCCACTTCTTCACCGAGCTCGGTGATGAGGCCATCGACGCCGTGCTCGCCCGTGACGGTGACGATGCTCCGAACGTCGAGATCCAAGCCTACGGCGGTGCCATCGCGGACATCGGTGAGCAAGAGACGGCCTTCTCTCACCGGGACACCGCATTCGAACTCGTCGCCGCGTCGAAGTGGACCGATCAGTCAGAGGATGATCTCCGCATCGCCACGGCACGGGCGTACGCCGCCCCGCTGGCGCGGTTTGCGAGCGGCGCCTACGTCAATTCGCTCTCCGATGAGGGAGAGCAAGGACTCAGACGCGCGTATTCAGACGCCCAGCTCGCCCGGCTGATCGCGGTGAAAGACGTCTACGACCCCGCGAACGTCTTCCATCTGAACCAGAACATCCGGCCGGGTTCGGGCTGAGCAGTCAGGCGTCGATGCGGTCGCGCTCCAGCGTGTCGGAGCTCTCGATGATGAACTCCTTGCGGGGCGCCACCTCGCTGCCCATGAGCAGTTCGAACACGCGCCCGGCGTTCTCGGCGTCGCCGATGCCGACACGACGAAGCGTGCGCTGCCTGCGATCCATCGTCGTCGTCGCGAGCTGGTCGGCGTCCATCTCTCCGAGGCCCTTGTACCGCTGGATCGGATCCTGGTACCGCTTCTTCTGCCGATCGAGCGCCGTGAGCACGCCCGTGAGCTCGGCCTCGGAGTACGTGTAGATCGTTTCGTTCGGCTTCGAACCCGGGTTCATCACCACGACGCGATGCAACGGCGGCACCGCCGCGAACACCCGGCCGCTCTCGATCATCGGCCGCATGTACCGGAAGAAGAGCGTGAGCAGCAGCGTGCGGATGTGCGCACCGTCGACGTCGGCGTCGGCCATGAGGATGACCTTGCCGTACCGGGCCGTCGCGAGGTCGAAGCTCCGGCCCGAGCCGGCGCCGATCACCTGGATGATCGAAGCGCACTCGGCGTTCGCGAGCATGTCGGCGACGCTCGCCTTCTGCACGTTGAGAATCTTGCCGCGGATCGGTAGGAGGGCTTGGTGCTCGCTGTCACGGGCGAGCTTGGCAGTGCCGAGAGCCGAGTCGCCCTCGACGATGAAGAGTTCGCTGTGCGCGACGTCGCTGGAGCGGCAGTCGACGAGCTTCGCCGGCAGCGAAGAGCTCTCGAGCGCGTTCTTGCGCCGTTGCGTCTCTTTGTGCGCCCGCGCCGAGATGCGCGACTTCATCTCGGCGACGACCTTCTCGAGCAGCTGCGACGACTGCGTCTTGTCGTCGCGCTTCGTGGAGGAGAACCGGGCGCCGAGCTCCTTCGTCAGCACACTCGAGACGATGGCGCGTGCAGCGGGAGTGCCGAGCACCTCTTTCGTCTGGCCCTCGAATTGCGGTTCGGGCAGACGCACCGTCACGACGGCGGTGAGCCCGGCGAGCACGTCGTCTTTCTCGACCTTGTCGCTGCCCGCCTTCAGGCGCCGTGCATTCTGCTCGACCTGCTGGCGCAGGAACTTCAGGAGCCCCTGATCGAAACCGGCCTGGTGCGTACCGCCCTTCGGCGTCGCGATGATGTTCACGAACGAACGGATGACGGTTTCGTACCCGGTGCCCCAACGCACGGCGATGTCGACGATGCATTCGCGCTTCAACTCGGTCGGTACCATGGCTCCGCCCTCGGTGAGCACGGGAACGGTCTCCGTGAATTGACCCGTGCCGGTCAGTCGCCACACGTCGGTGAGCGGTGCATCCGTCGCGAGATGCTCGACGAACTCGGAGATGCCGCCGTCGAACTGGAACGACGTCGTGTGCGGCGCCTCGCCGCGCTCGTCGGTCACGTCGATCGCGAGCCCGGGCACGAGGAACGCCGTCTGCCGGGCACGACCGAGGAGATCGTCGGTCTGGAACTCGGCGCCCTTCGTGAAGATCTGGCGGTCGGCCCAGTAGCGGATGCGCGTGCCGGTGACGCCCTTGGCCACCTTGCCGATCACCCGCAGCTCGCTCTGCCGCTCGAACGGCGTGAACGGGGCATCGGGCGACGGTGCACCGGAATCGGCGAAGATGCCCGGCTCGCCGCGATGGAACGACATGGCCCAGGTCTTGCCGCCACGATCGACTTCGACGTCGAGCCGCTCTGAGAGCGCGTTGACGACCGAGGCGCCGACGCCGTGCAGGCCACCGGAGGCCGCGTAGGACCCCGAGCCGAACTTGCCGCCCGCGTGCAGTTTCGTGAACACGACCTCGACACCGGAGAGTCCGGTCTTCGGCTCGATGTCGACCGGGATGCCGCGTGCGCGGTCGCGCACCTCGACGCTGCCGTCGGGATGCAGCGTGATGCCGATCTCGTTGCCGTGGCCGGCGAGTGACTCGTCGACCGAGTTGTCGATGATCTCCCAGAGGCAGTGCATGAGGCCGCGGGAGTCGGTCGAACCGATGTACATGCCGGGCCGCTTGCGCACGGCCTCGAGGCCCTCGAGAACGGAGAGATGGCGGGCGGAATAGTCGGAGCTCACGTCGAGCAAGCCTACTGAGCCGCACCGACACTTCTGGTCAGGCGCTACGCGGTGAGCGAAATGCCCGGCGCAACGGAAGGAACCTGCCCGCCCGCGTGTTTTGATTGATGAACGCAACATCGAACATGAGCGACGAAGGAGGAGCCATGACCCAGTACACCGAGACCACCGGTGCGGTCGATGAACTCGAGACCCCTTACGAGCTCACTGCGCTCGACCGTTGTGACGCGTGCGGCGCGCAGGCCTACATCCGCGTCGTCGTCGCGAACGGAGAACTGCTGTTCTGCGCCCATCACGGCCGCAAGCACCAGGAGAAGCTCTCGCAGATCGCACACAGCTGGCACGACGAGTCGAGCCGGTTGCTCGCCGACGACCGCAACTGACCGACCGGTCGGCCCCTGACTCTCGAACGCCCCGGCTCGTGCCGGGGCGTTCGTCCTGTTTCCGCAGGCGACTGCAGGCGATGGCGGGGCGCGATTCAGCGTCCGGAAACGGCGACACCGGCCGCCGCGAGCTGCGTGGCACGTGCCGCCGCCGCGTACTCGTCGACGGTGCGCGCCCGATCACCCGGCGCGTAGGCGAGCCCGGCACGCGAGGCGATGGTCTCGAGCAGTCGGTCTGCGAACTCGGGGTTCTTCGCGAGCACCGGACCGTGCAGGTGAGTACCGTAGACGTCGCCCATCACGGCGCCCTCCTGGCCGGAATCGCGTCCGTTGCCGCTTCCGGCACGGGTGCGACCGAGCGGGGATGCTTCTGCCCCGATGTAGTCGCGGGCGTGGTTCTCGAATCCGACGAGCATGCCGAAGCGAGGGCTCTTCACGACGAGGTCACCGGTCACCCGGCTCGCGCGAGGTACCGCACGGCCCGGAAGGATGCCGAGACCTTCGACGCTCCGCCCGTTCGCGAGTTCGACGCCCCAGCTCAGCAGCTCCCAGCCGGTGCCGATCGAGAGGATCGGCACGCCCTCGGTGCCCCACCGGCGGAACTCGTCGTGCATCGAGAGAAGCCGCGTTCGACTCTCGTCGAGCGAGGCGTCGCTGCCCGAACCGAGGACGACCGCATCGACACGGTGCGGGAGTTGTGCGGCCGACTCGACCTCGACGACCGTCGCGTCGAGCCCGGCCCACCGGGCCCTCGATGCGAGCACCCGGGCGTTCTCAGCGTCGCCGTTCGTGTTCTGGAGCATCGGGAGCATCGAGACGATCGTGAGGGTCATCATTCTGCTCCAGCGAGTCCGAGGTGGGCGCGAGTGCGCCGCATGGCGTCGGCGGTGAAGACGATCGTCTTGACACCGGCCGCGGGTGCCGGCATCGCGAGGAAGTCGTCGAGCGCTCGTCCGAGGTCGGGCTCGACACGGTCGATCTCGACGCCGTCGTAGGCGAGCATGAGTGCAGCCTCGGCGGACTTCGAGCCCGACACGATCGAGACCCGCTCGAGCGAAGCGGCATCCGCCGGCCAGAAATAGGAGGGGTCGCGCACGTCGGAACCGATGGCGAAGAGGATCTGCTCGGTGCCCGGCGCGATGCTGTCGACGTTGAGCTGGTAGCTCGACGGATTCTGCACGAGCACGAACTCGACGGCCTGCCCGCGCACCGACGTGCGCTCGCCGCGACCGAACACGGCGGGGATCGCGCTCAGCGCATCGGCCGCGGTCGACCTCGAGAAGCGTTGACCGAGCACCGCCTTCGCGGTGGAGTAGGCGGCCGCCGCATCGACGGCGAAGTGCACGCCTCGTGCCGGCAGCCCGATCGAGACGGATGCCCCGGCATCGTCGAGCACGGCCGAGGCGCCGTCGACCGCAGTGACGAGCAGGTCGGTGCCGCTCGCGAGCCGCGTGTCGCTCGTCTCCGTGTAGCCGAGACCGCGCGGCGACGCGGCCAGCACTGCTTGAGTCACGCCGAACCGGTGCACCGCGATGCCGGGCCGCACTCGTTCGGCAAGTCGCTCGAGGTATGCGTCGTCGGCGTTCACGACGATCGCCTCGCCGGCGCGCGCGGCGATGCGAGCGAGCATGGAGGCGACCATCTCGGAGTCGTGGAATCGGTCGATCTGGTCGACCATGACGTTGGTGAGGCACACGACCCGCGCGTCGACGCCCTGCATGACGAGGGCGCCGTGGCCCTCATCCATCTCGAGCACCGCGACGTCGCCGGGCACGCGCCCGCGCCAATCGGCCTCCTCGAGCAACGCCGAGGTGAGGCCCTGGCTGATGTTGGCCGTCGAGGGATTGGTGAAGACGCCGACGCCGTGGGCACGAAGGATCGCGACGAGCATCTTCGTCGTCGTCGACTTGCCGCTCGAGCCGGAGACCACGACGAGTCCCTGCGGGAAGCCCGAGAGCGTGCGCTTCAGGTAATTCGGGGCGACGCGGTTGACGACGAGGCCGGGTACCGCCGATCCGCCGCCGGGCTTGCGCAGCCGGGCGGCGAATCGGGTGAGCCTGCCGACGAGAATCGCCGGCGCGTAGCGCACCGGCGGCCTACTCGAGGTAGTCGCGGAGCGACTGCGAGCGCGACGGGTGACGCAGTTTCGCCATCGTCTTGGACTCGATCTGGCGGATGCGCTCGCGCGTCACGCCGAAGGTGTCGCCGATCTGGTCGAGGGTCTTCGGCATGCCGTCGCCGAGGCCGAATCGCATGCGGATGACGCCGGCTTCGCGCTCGCTCAGCGAGTCGAGGAGCGACTCGAGCTGCTTCTGCAGCATCGTGAAGCCCACGGCATCGGCCGGTACGACGGCCTCGGTGTCTTCGATCAGGTCGCCGAACTCGCTGTCGCCGTCTTCACCGAGCGGGGTGTGCAGCGAGATGGGCTCGCGGCCGTACTTCTGCACCTCGATGACCTTCTCGGGGGTCATGTCGAGCTCGCGGCTCAGCTCTTCGGGGGTGGGCTCGCGGCCGAGGTCTTGCAGCATCTGACGCTGCACACGGGCGAGCTTGTTGATGACCTCGACCATGTGCACCGGGATGCGGATGGTGCGGGCCTGGTCGGCCATGGCGCGCGTGATCGCCTGTCGGATCCACCAGGTGGCGTACGTCGAGAACTTGAAGCCCTTCGTGTAGTCGAACTTCTCGACCGCACGGATGAGACCCAGGTTGCCCTCCTGGATGAGGTCGAGGAACTGCATGCCGCGACCCGTGTAGCGCTTGGCGAGCGAGACGACGAGACGGAGGTTCGCGCCGAGCAGGTGGCTCTTCGCACGCTGTCCGTCTTTCGCGACCCACTGCAGCTCGCGACCGAGTTGTGAGCGCTTCTCGGCGTCGGTCATGTGCGAGAGCTTCTCTTCGGCGAAGAGGCCAGCCTCGATGCGCATCGCGAGTTCGACCTCTTCGGCCGCGTTCAGCAGCGCGACCTTTCCGATCTGCTTCAGGTAGTCCTTGACGGGATCGGCCGTCGCCCCCGTGATGGCACTGGAGTAGACCGGCACGTCGTCGTCTTCGTCGGCTGCGCGCAGCACGAGCGCACCCGTGGGGTGCGGCTCGACCGCCACGGCCTTCGTGTCGTCGTCTTCGGTGTCATGCGCAGCGTCAGCGCCCTCGACGACGTCGGCCGCCTCATCCGCTTCTTCGTCGGCCTTGGCCTTGGCCTTGCCGCGGGGCTTCGCCGCGGACTTCGCCGTGGTGGTGCGAGGCGCCTTCGCAGCAGGCGTCGCCGCGGCCTTCGTCGTCTTCGCGGCGGTCGTCGACTTGGCGGCCGGGGTCGTCTTCGCAGTCGTCGACTTCGCGGCCGTGGTCTTGGCGGCGGTCGACTTCGCGGCGGTCGCGCGCTTCTGAGCGGGCTTCTCCGCCTCGCTCGCAGCCTTGGTCGCGGCTTTCGTCGTTGCCATTCGTTGAACCTCTCCTACCGTCATGCGCGCGTGGCTCTGCAGGATCGCCTCGCGCACCCGGTCCGGTCGTTTTCGGACACTATGAGGACCCATGTCAAGTCCGCTGCATCAGCGCGGCCATCACCGGATCGGTGCGTACCACGCCAGCGGACCAGAACGGGTCCTGTCCCCATTATACAGACCTTCGGGCCGGATCTGGCCTGATCGCACCCGTGTCAGCCTGTGGTTCTTACAACAGCGAAGCCTCCTGGGGCATTCCCCGTCGGTCAGCGTCCACGCGGGGTGTCGTCGTCGCTCGCGCGGCGGAACGCGAGGAACTTCTCGAGTTCCGCGGCGATCTCGTCGGCGGAGGGCAACTCGCCGTCTTCGTCGGTGAGCGGCGAGCGCAGGGTGGTGCCCTCCATGTAGGCGTCGTGACGCTGCTCGAGAGCACCGACGAGCTTGGCCAGTTCGCTGTTCTCGCCGACCTGCTCGTCGATGCGCGCGACGAACTCACGGCCCTGCTCACGCAGGGCGTCGGTCGGGAAGATGCGGCCGGTCGAAGCGCTGATCGCCTCGAGGGCGGTGATCGCGGCCGAGGGATACTCGGCGTCGGAGAGGTAATGCGGAACGAGCAGCACGAACCCGGTCGTCGGATGTTCCAGCTCTTGGAGCCGGAACTCGACGAGATGCAGCATGTTGGCCGGAACCTGCGTCGTCGGACGCCAGACCGACATCGCCTCGATCAGTTCGGCGCGGTTGCCGCTGACGGTGACGCCGATGGGCCGCGTGTGCGGCACCGGCATCGGGATGGAGTTGATCCACGTGGTCGACGACACCTCGAGGCGCTCGATGAGATCGATGACCGCGGCGCTGAAGCGCTGCCACTGATAGTCGGGCTCGAAGCCGGTGAGGAGCAGGAACGGCTGCCCGAGCTCGTCGACCGCCAGATCGAGGCTCAGTCGCGGCGGTGTGAAGTCGGTGAGGTGGTCGCCGTCGAAGAGGACGATCGGACGGCGTGCGCGGTAGTCGAGCAGTTCGTCTGCGTCGAACGAGGCCACGACGGTGCTGTCGAGCGTCGACAGCAGGTACTCACTCGTCTGCGCGACGGCGCCGCCGGCGTCGGCGTAGCCCGTGAGGCCCGCCACCAACGGCAGCCCGGCGGGAACCGTCACGTCGGGATTCAGCTCGTACAGGGAGCGGGGGTCGCGCATGCTTCCAGCCTACTGAGGCCCACCGCGGGTCATTCGGATCGAGGATCATCACCGTGATGCCCAGAGCGAACACGTACGATCCCATTCATGGCTGTTCCCACGCTCTCCCTGACCGACTCCCCCGCTTCCGTTTCCGACGCCGACATCGTGCTGCTCGCAGTCCGGAAGGATGCGAACGGACCGGAACTCCTCGCCGAGTCCGGTTTCGAGTGGGTCGCCGAGGCGATCGATGCGCTCGACGTCAGCGGCGCGACCGAAGAACTGGTCCGCATCCCCGGCGTCGCAGGCGGACCCCGCGTCGTCGCGGTCGTCGGCATCGGCGAGCGAGCGGATGCCGCGAGCCTCCGTCTCGCCGCGGGCAGCGCGTTGCGCCAGCTGAACGGCGCCGTGAGCGTGGCGATCGCCGTGCCGACCGACGATGCCGAGGCCGCCGCCGCGTTGCTCGAGGGCGCAGCACTCGGCGCGTACGGCTACGACGGATATCGCTCGGAGACGAAGCCGCGTCCGACGAGCATCCGGTTGCACTCCGTGTTCGACGAGACGGCGGTCGGTATCGACCGGGTGCGCTCGGTCGCCGCTGCAGTGGCACGCACCAAGGACCTCGTCAACACGCCGCCCGCCGACCTCTTCCCGGCGAGCATGGCCGACCTCGCCGTCGAAGCCGCTGCGGCCGTCGGCATCGACTCGAAGGTCTGGGACGAGCAGGCCCTCGCTGCCGACGGATTCGGCGGTATCCTCGCCGTCGGCCGGGGATCCAGCCGCGGGCCGCGACTCGTTCGCCTCGAGTATGCGCCGGCCGGGGCATCCGCTCATCTCGCGTTGGTCGGCAAGGGCATCACCTACGACTCCGGCGGCATTTCGCTGAAGCCGATGACGGCCCTCGTCGGCATGAAGACCGACATGGCCGGCGCTGCAGCGGTGCTCTCGGCGATGGTGGCCCTCGCCGAGCTCGACGTGCCGATTCGCGTCTCCGGGTGGCTCTGCCTCGCCGAGAACCTGCCCTCCTCGACGGCCGTGCGACCCAACGACGTGCTGCGCATTCGGGGCGGCAAGACCGTCGAGGTGATCAACACCGATGCGGAGGGCCGACTCGTGCTCGCCGACGGCCTCGCCGCTGCGAGCGAGGAGCAGCCCGACGCGATCGTCGACGTCGCGACCCTCACGGGTGCGCAGTTGGTCGCCCTCGGTCATCGCATCGCGGGCCTGATGGGCGAGGATGCGCTCGTCGGGCAGGTGCGCGACGCCGCCGATTCGGTCGACGAGTCGACCTGGCCGATGCCGCTGCCCCGAGACCTCATGCAGTACTTGAAATCGGATGTCGCCGATCTCGCGAACACCAAGCTCGGCATGACGGTGCCCGGGATGCTCCTCGCGGGAGTGTTCCTGCAGGAGTTCATCGGGAAGCGCGACGGCACGGAGACGCGCATTCCGTGGGCGCACCTCGACATCGCGGGGCCATCGCACAACACCGCGGGCGGATTCGGATTCACCGGTTCGGGAGCCACCGGCGTCGCTGTTCGCACCCTCGTGCGGCTGGGCGAGCAGCTCGCCGCCAAGTAGTAAGGTCGTATGGGCGAGATCCTCGCCAATACGACCTGTCCCGGCAACGAACCGGAGGCAGTCCGTGTCGCAGATCCGGTGCGCAAGGGAGAGAGCGTTTGTCCGAGCAGAACTTTGACATTGTCGTCCTGGGCGGTGGCAGCGCCGGCTACGCCGCTGCGATCCGCGCCGTCGAACTCGGCATGACCGCCGTGGTGATCGAGAAGGACAAGCTCGGCGGCACATGTCTCCACCGCGGTTGCATCCCCACGAAGGCGCTGCTGCACTCCGCAGAGGTCGCAGAAGTCGCCCGGGAGTCGGAGAAGTACGGTGTCAAGACCTCGTTCGAGGGCGTCGACATCGCCGGGGTCTCCGCGTACCGCGAGGGCATCGTCGCAAGCAAGTGGAAGGGCCTGCAGGGGCTCTTGAAGGCGCGTGGCATCACGGTGGTCGCCGGCGAAGGCCGACTCGCCGATGCGAACACGGTCACGGTCGGTGAAGACCGCTACGTGGGCAAGAACGTCGTGCTCGCCACGGGTTCGTACTCGCGTTCGCTGCCCGGCCTCGAGATCGGCGGCCGCGTCATCACGAGCGAGCAGGCGCTCGAACTCGACTTCATCCCCAAGAAGGTCGCAGTGCTCGGCGGCGGCGTCATCGGCGTCGAGTTCGCGAGCGTGTGGAACTCCTTCGGCGCGGAGGTCACCATCATCGAGGCGCTCCCCCACCTCGTGCCCAACGAGGAGGAGACGATCTCGAAGCAGCTCGAGCGAGCCTTCCGCAAGCGCGGCATCGAGTATTCGCTCGGGGTGCGGTTCCAGAGCGTCACCCAGAGCGACGAGGGCGTCGTCGTGACGCTCGAGAACGGCACGACCTACGAGGCCGAGCTGCTGCTCGTCGCCGTGGGCCGCGGGCCGGTCACGCAGAACCTCGGTTACGAAGAGGTCGGAATCACGATCGACCGCGGCTTCGTCATCACGAACGACCGCCTCGAGACGAGCGTGCCAGGCGTCTACGCCGCCGGCGACATCGTTCCCGGTCTGCAGCTCGCGCACCGCAGCTACCAGCAGGGCATCTTCATCGCCGAGGAGATCGCGGGTCTCGCCCCGATCGTCGTCGAAGACGTGAACATCCCGAAGATCACCTATTGCGAGCCCGAGGTCGCTTCGATCGGCTACACCGAGGCGAACGCCGCCGAGAAGTTCGGCGCCGACCAGGTCTCGGCCTTCGAGTACAACCTCGCGGGCAACGGCAAGAGCTCGATCCTCGGTACATCCGGCATGATCAAGGTCGTCCGCGTGAACGACGGACCGATCGTCGGCGTGCACATGATCGGCGGACGCGTCGGGGAGCTGATCGCCGAGGCGCAGCTCGCGGTGAACTGGGAGGCGTACCCCGAAGACATCGCCCCGTTCATCCACGCTCACCCGACCCAGGGTGAGGCCTTCGGCGAGGCCGTGCTGAAACTGGCCGGCAAGCCGTTGCACGTCATGTGATCCCGCCGCCCCCAACCACGACTGCAATAAGCTAGAAAGCGTTCCCACGCTGTGAAGGAGACAAGCGCATGAGCGAATCCGTCAGCCTCCCGGCACTCGGTGAGAGTGTCACTGAAGGCACGGTCACCCGCTGGCTGAAGAACGTCGGCGACCGTGTCGAGGTCGACGAGCCGCTGCTCGAGGTCTCGACCGACAAGGTCGACACCGAGATCCCGTCACCCGTTGCCGGTGTCATCGAGACGATCCTCGTCCAGGAGGACGAGACCGTCGAGGTCGGCACTGCGCTCGTGACCATCGGCGACGGTTCGGGCGGCGCAGATGCACCGGCCGCCCCCGAGGCAGCAGAGGCCGCGGCCGCTCCTGCGGCTGAAGCGGAGCCCGCGGCACCGGCCGCTGAGCCCGCAGCACCCGCTGCTGAGCCGGCAGCACCCCCTGCACCCGCTGCTGAGCCGGCAGCACCCGCTGCACCGGCCGCTGAGCCCGCAGCACCCGCTGCTGAGCCGGCAGCACCCGCTGAACCCGCTGCTGAGCCTGCGGCACCGGCTGCCGAGCCGGCAGCACCCGCTGCACCGGCCGCTGAGCCCGCAGCACCCGCTGCTGAGCCCGCGGCACCGGCCGCCGAGCCTGCAGCACCCGCTGCCGAACCTGCGGCACCGGCCGCCGAGCCTGCAGCGCCCACGGCGCCTGCTGCTGCGCCCGTCGCCCAGGCGCCGGCAGCCCCGGCAGCCCCGGCAGCCCCCACCGGTGGCTCGCACGCCGGCCCCGCCGGGTACGTCACCCCGATCGTGCGCAAGCTCGCAAACGAGCAGGGCGTCGACCTTGCGAGCGTCACCGGCACCGGTGTCGGCGGTCGCATCCGCAAGCAGGACGTCATCTCGGCGAACGCGGTACCCGCGGCATCCGCTGCCCCGGCGCGCCAAGAGCTCGAGATCTCGCCGCTGCGCGGCACGACAGTGCCGATGACGCGTCTGCGCAAGGTCGTCGCCGAGCGCGCCGTCGTCTCGATGACGTCGACCGCGCAGCTCACGACCGTCGTCGAGGTCGATGTGACCCGGGTTGCGCGTCTGCGCGACGCGGTCAAGGGCGACTTCCTCGCCAAGACCGGCAACAAGCTCTCGTTCCTGCCGTTCTTCGCGATGGCTGCAGCCGAAGCGCTCCGTGCCTACCCGATCGTCAACTCGACGGTCGACGGCGACAGCATCGTCTACCCGGCCCACGAGAACATGAGCATCGCGGTCGACACCGAGCGCGGCCTCCTCACCCCGGTGATCCGCGACGCGGCCGAGCTCGACATCGCGGGCCTCGCCGCTCAGATCGCCGATCTCGCCGAGCGCACGCGCAACAACCAGTTGAAGCCCGACGAGCTCTCGGGCGGCACCTTCACGCTGACGAACACCGGTTCGCGCGGTGCGCTCTTCGATACCCCGGTCGTGTTCCTGCCGCAGTCGGCGATCCTCGGCACCGGCATCGTCGTGAAGCGACCGGTGGTCGTCTCGACCGACGGCGCCGACGCGATCGCCGTTCGTTCGATGGTCTACCTGGCCCTCTCGTACGACCACCGCATCATCGACGGCGCCGACGCGGCCCGCTTCCTGACCGCCGTCAAGCAGCGGCTCGAAGAGGGCGCGTTCGAGGCCGACCTCGGCATCTAGTCGAAGATCTCCCGCAGCCGCCATCCGGCCTCGCCTCTCATCACGAGGAGCGAGGCCGGTTCGCGTTCCCCTACCGCATACGGAACCGTCACGAGCACCGCTGATCCCATCTCGGTGAGGATGGCGGCGCGTGACGGGTCGAGCTTCGCCGGCACCTCGCCTCCGTCACGCGCCGCCGACATCGCAGCGAGATCTGCAGACTCGAGAGCCGACCCGGGCTGCAGCACGTCGGACAGGCACGCCAGGTCGAGAGCGTCGAAGCACTCGCCACGCCGCGCCACGAGCTGTTGGACCGCCGGCATCACCTCGTCGACGGTCGGCTCGGTCGAATCCGCGTCGGCGTCGGTCTCGGCCGCGCCGCGTTCAGCCGGAGGGGCGGGTTCCGCTGTCGGCGCCGGTGCCGGCTCGGGCGCGATGACGGGGGTTCGAGTCGGTCCGCCCCCTCCTGCGGTGGCCGGTGGAACCAGCGTCAAGAGGAGTGTCAGCGCTCCCCCGCCCACGAGCGCCGCGACGATGAGCGTGGGGCGGCGCGCTCGAAGTGCGCCCCGCAGACGCGAACCGGCGTGCTGCGGGTTCCGGCCGGTCTCCCGCCCGGCCCGGCGTGTCGGTTCATCCGGGTCGGTCGTGTCGGGCTCCGCTCCGGCGAGGAAGGTCGGCCACTGCGCCAGGTCGAGCAACCGGCGGCGGCCGGTCCTCACCGCACCATTCGCCGAGCCTGCGACGGATCTGATCTGACCGGGTTCGGCCGCGACCGACTCGAGCGGTGGGGTCATCCGTGCGGGGAGCCCGGGACGCCGAGTCACGACCACGACACCGTCGACCGGAGTCGGCTCCGCAGCCGCGAACAGCGAGCGTTCGAGTTCCGCTTCACACGGCACGAAGGGCCGCGCCGACAGCCGGGCGCGCAGGAACTCCGCGACGGGGGCGAGCTGTTCGGGGCGATCGGTGGCAGCGATGACCTCGTCGAACAGCCCGGCGAGCACCGAATGGCCTTCGCGGAGGAGTGGCGTGCGTTCGTGCGCCTTCTGCGGAAGCCGCACGAGGCCGCCGAGCCCGATGATGCGGGGCCGGCCACGGGCGTCGAGCACGACGTCGCCGGTCGTCAGCGTCGTATGCACGAACCCGTGGCGTGCGAGCTCACCGAGTGTCACCACGATGGGCGCGAGCACCGTCACCGCCTCGCCCGGTGACAACCGGCGATCGGCGATGAGACGCGAGAGCGACGGCCCGGCCAGGCGTTCGACCGCCAGCGCGCAGCGCCCGTCGTCGAGGGTCGCGATGTCGAAGAGTTCGGGCAACGACCCCGAGACATCCGTCGACATCGCCTCGACTTCGATGGCGATCGTCTCACCAGCCGCTGTGGCGGCGTAGACCCGCACCACGACGAGCGACGACGGCTCGTCGGGCCGACTGCCGACGGGGGTGTCGACCGTGGCGAGGAACACGTCGGCACGGTCGCCGGAGGCGATGCGTCGCAGCAGCCGATAGCCGGCCAGGGTCGACTCCACCGGCGGCTGCAGTTCAGGTGTCGCAGGATCGGCATCTGGGACTCGTCTGCCATGTCGTACCATGCGACCAGCCTCTCGGCACCATCGGTGTCGGTGGCGGCCGCAGGTCCATGGTGTGGACGGCCGACCGCATTCTTCGCTGTCGAGGACGAGTCGCCTAAGCTGATTCCCATGCTCGACATCGTCGTCACGGGGCTAAGCGCCAACTCCGTGCCGTATCTCGAGGGTCTCGACCTTCAGCGCGCCGTCCATCGCGCGGTCGTCGCGGGCGAACGCCCCGACACCGTTCTCCTCTTGGAGCACCACTCCGTCTACACCGCCGGCAAGCGCACAGCGCCCGACGAACGACCGACCGACGGCACGCCCGTCATCGACGTCGATCGCGGCGGCAAGATCACCTGGCACGGCCCGGGCCAACTGGTCGGCTACCCGATCCTGCGGCTGCCGGAGCCCGTCGACGTCGTCGGCTACGTGCGCCGACTCGAAGGCATTCTCATCGACGTGCTGGCGGGCATCGGGCTCGAGTCACGACGCGTCGACGGCAGGTCGGGCGTCTGGGTCGGCCGGCCCGGCCGGGAGAACAAGATCGCCGCCATCGGCATCCGGGTCGAAGGCGGCGTCACGATGCACGGCTTCGCCCTGAACGCCAGCAACTCCCTCGAGCCGTATGATCGCATCGTCGCCTGCGGCATCCGCGATGCCGGTGTGACCACGATCAGCCGCGAGCTGGGTCGCACCGTCACTCCGGCCGATCTCGTCGACGCCATCGCCGAGCGTTTCCGCGCCGAGGCGGCGATCGCCGCGTGAACGCAACACCCGAGGGGCGCAGGATGCTGCGCCTCGAAGTCCGCAACGCCCAGACGCCGATCGAACGCAAGCCCGAGTGGATCAAGACGCGCGCGAAGATGGGCCCCGAGTATCGGGCGCTGCAGTCGCTCGTGAAGAGCGAAGACCTGCACACCGTGTGCCAGGAGGCCGGGTGCCCCAACATCTACGAGTGCTGGGAGGATCGCGAAGCCACCTTCCTCATCGGAGGATCGCAGTGCACTCGTCGCTGCGACTTCTGCCAGATCGACACCGGCAAGCCGGCCGACTTCGACGCCGACGAGCCCCGTCGTGTCGGAGAGTCCGTCGTGCGGATGCAGCTGCGCTACTCGACCGTCACGGGCGTCGCCCGCGACGACCTCCCCGATGAGGGGGCGTGGCTGTACGCGGAGACGATCCGCGAGATCCACCGTCAGTCGACGGGCACCGGCGTCGAGATCCTCGTGCCCGACTTCTCGGGCAACCCCGCTCACCTCGCCGAGGTGTTCTCGGCCGAGCCCGAGGTGTTCGCGCACAATGTCGAGACGGTGCCGCGCATCTTCAAGCGCATCCGGCCGGCGTTCCGCTACGAGCGATCGCTCGACGTGATCACGCAGGGTCGCGACGCCGGACTCATCACGAAGTCGAACCTCATCCTCGGCATGGGCGAGGACCGCGGAGAAGTCTCGCAGGCGCTGCAGGATCTGCACGATGCCGGCACCGACATCATCACCGTGACCCAGTACCTGCGACCGAGCCCGCGGCATCTGCCGGTCGCCCGGTGGGTTCGACCGGAGGAGTTCGTCGAGATCAAGGCAGAGGCCGAGGCGATCGGATTCCTCGGGGTGCTGGCCGGCCCGCTCGTGCGATCCTCGTACCGGGCCGGCCGTCTCTGGGCCCAGTCGATGCACGCGAAGGGCCGGCCACTGCCCGCCGAGCTCTCGCACCTCGCCGACGCTTCGCTCGGCTTCGCCCAAGCGGTCGGCTGACTCCCACGGCCCTCCAGCCGTCGTCTCGGACCGCGTCCCGCATCGCGGTCCGGGACGACCCCCAGCGCCGGTATCCTTGAGACCATGGCACGCAAGAAGGACGCATCGAAGGCTCAGAAGGAGCCCGGCCGCATCAAGCAGATGTGGCAGGTCTTCCAGATGACCCGCCGCTACGACTCCACCGCGCAGTGGTTGATGCTCCTCGGATTCCTCGCACCCGTGCTCGTGGGTCTGGGCCTGGCACTCTGGTTCAGCGAGGGCAACGGCTTCACGATCGCGCTCTGGGTCGTGGCGGGAGTGCTCGCCGGTCTCCTCATCGCCCTGATCATCCTCGGCCGCAGGGCCGAGCGTGCCGCCTACTCGCAGATCGAGGGCCAGCCGGGCGCCGTCGGCGCCGTGCTTCGCAGCGGCCTTCGCGGCGGATGGGTCGGCAACGAGATGCCCGTCGCCGTGAACGGCAAGACGCAAGACGCCGTCTACCGTGCGGTCGGCCGTGGCGGAGTCGCACTCATCAGCGAGGGCCCGGGCTCGCGCACCAAGCGCATGCTCGACGACGAACAGCGAAAGGTCGCCCGCATTCTGCCCAACGTCCCCGTCACGCAGATCTCGGTCGGCGACGACGACGGTTCGATCCCGCTGCACAAGCTCCCCGTGACGTTGCGCAAGACGAAGCGCTCGCTCACCAAGCCCGAGGTGCTGGCCGTCTCCAACCGGCTCAACTCCCTCCAGACCTCGCTGCCGATCCCCAAGGGGATCGACCCGATGAAGGCCCGGCCCCAGCGCGGCAAGATGCGCTGACCGACCGTTCGCGTCTGCCGGCCGATACGCGGCCGCCGATCAATAGCGGATGAGCACCGTTCCGGCGATCTTGTCGTGGAATCCGCGCTGGTCGGAATCCCAGATGAGTGCCGGCACGACGAGCACGAGCAGCGCCGTGCGAACGATCGGACGCCAGGCGCCGACCCATCCGCCGTCGATCGGAACGACCCGCATGCCGAGCAATCGGTGCCCGATGCTGCCGCCGATGGTCGGGATGAACATGATCTGCAGCACGGCGAAGACGAGCGGCGTGACCCACGTGTACGCGACGGACTCGTATGGCGTGAAGAGCAGCGAGATGAGCATGGCGCTCGCCCAATCCACGAGGAGCGCGGCGACACGACGGCCGGCTCGGCCCACGGAGCCGCGACCCTCTCTCGGCAGGCCGAGCCGCTCCCCGGGCCACCGGCTCGGCTCGCGGACTCCGGAGGTCTGGGGTTTCGCATCAGGCACCAGACGAGTCTACCGAGCCGGACTACGCGTAACATGGCCGAAACATTACGGTCACGGCAGGGAAACGGCACCCGGTTAACCTCACTCCCGACCGTGAAAGTCCGTCCGGTTCTACATCCTCTTGGAGACTCCGCAACATGTTCAGCGATTCGTCCGAAGTTCTCACGTTCATCAAAGAGACGGATGTCAAGTTCCTCGACATCCGTTTCACCGACCTTCCGGGCGTGCAGCAGCACTTCAACATCCCGGCCTCCACTGTCGACGAGGAGTTCTTCACCGTCGGCCAGCTCTTCGACGGTTCCTCGATCCGCGGCTTCGCGAACATCCACGAGTCCGACATGCAGCTCATCCCCGACGTGACGACGGCGTACATCGACGCGTTCCGCGCCGAGCGGACGCTCATCATGGTCTTCGACATCTACAACCCGCGCAACGGCGAGATCTACTCGAAGGATCCGCGTCAGGTCGCGAAGAAGGCTGAGAAGTACCTCGCGTCGACCGGCATCGCCGACACGGCGTTCTTCGCGCCCGAGGCCGAGTTCTACATCTTCGACGACGTGCGGTACGAGGTCAACCAGCACTCGAGCTTCTACTCGGTCGACTCCGAAGAGGGCGCATGGAACTCGGGTCGCGCCGAAGAGGGCGGCAACCTCGGCAACAAGACCCCGTACAAGGGCGGCTACTTCCCCGTCTCCCCGGTCGACAAGCAGGCCGACCTGCGCGACGACATCTGCCTCAAGCTCATCGACGCCGGACTCGTCCTCGAGCGCTCGCACCACGAGGTCGGCACCGGTGGCCAGGCCGAGATCAACTACCGTTTCGACACGATGGTCGCCGCTGCCGACGACATCCTGAAGTTCAAGTACATCGTCAAGAACACTGCTGAGCGGTGGGGAAAGACGGCGACGTTCATGCCGAAGCCCGTCTTCGGCGACAACGGTTCCGGCATGCACACCCACCAGTCGCTCTGGAGCGAGGGCACGCCGCTCTTCTACGATGAGGCCGGCTACGGCGGCCTCTCCGATGTCGCACGTTGGTACATCGGCGGCCTGCTGAAGCATGCTCCCGCAGTGCTCGCCTTCACGAACCCAACGGTGAACTCGTACCACCGTCTGGTGCCCGGCTTCGAAGCACCCGTCAACCTGGTCTACTCGGCGGGCAACCGTTCGGCGTCGATCCGCATCCCGATCACGGGCACGAACCCGAAGGCCAAGCGCGTCGAGTTCCGCGCACCGGATGCCTCGGGCAACCCCTACCTCGCTTTCGCCGCACAGCTCATGGCCGGCCTCGACGGCATCAAGAACCGCATCGAGCCGCACGAGCCCATCGACAAGGACCTCTACGAGCTTCCCCCCGAGGAGGCCAAGGCGATCCCGCAGGTTCCCGGATCGCTCGACGAGGCCCTCAACGCGCTCGAGGCAGACCACGACTTCCTCCTCGAAGGCGGCGTGTTCACCAAGGAACTCATCGAAACGTGGATCGACTACAAGCGTGAGAAGGAGCTGAAGCCGCTCGCTCAGCGCCCCCACCCCTTCGAGTTCGAGCTGTACTACGGCGTCTGACCCCGAACACCCCTTGGGCCCGTACCGCTGCGGCGGTGCGGGCCCGTTCGCCGTTCGCGGCAGAGCTGTGAATCGGCGCGGGGCCGAGCGCTGACGCCGTTCGACTCGACGGAACGGTTCAGCCCACGGTCGGTTCGCGACGAGGTTCGACCCCGTAGAAACCGCGGTCGAAGACGACGCGGGCGCGTCGTGTGACGTGCAGGTAGTCCTGTTCGAGCTGGGTGGCGGATCCTGGCGGATACCCCATGATGCGGGCGACGCCCTCGAGCTGCGAGCGCTCGACGGGCAGCACGTCGGTCGTGCGATCGAGCCAGAGCGTGAGTGCCGAGCGGGCGCGCGAGGCGAAGACCCAGGCGGCGCGGAGCATCTCGGCATCGGATGCCTCGACGAGGCCGTGCTCGACCGCAGCAGCGAGCGCGTCGAGCGTCGACGTCGTGCGCAGCGCGGGGACCGCTGCTGCGTGCTGCAGCTGCACGAGCTGCACGAACCATTCCACGTCCGAGAGCGAGCCCCGCCCGAGCTTCAGGTGCCGGTTCGGGTCGGCGCCCTGCGGCAGTCGCTCGTTCTCGACGCGAGCCTTGATGCGCTTGACCTCGCGCACGTCGCGCTCACTGATCGCGTCGGGGTAGCGCACGGTATCGGCGAGCTCGGTGAACTCGTCGATGAGTGCACGGTCGCCGGCCACGCCTCGAGCGCGAAGCAGCGCCTGCGCCTCCCACGTCAGCGACCATCTCGCGTAGTACGCGCGGTAGGCGTCGAGCGAGCGAGCGACGACGCCGTTACGACCCTCTGGTCGCAGGTCGGCATCGAGGTCGAACGGCAGGCGGGCGTCTTCGCTGAGTCGCACGAGCTCGGCGACGATGCGCAGCGCCCGCGAATGGGCGGCCTCGGCCGCGGCATCCGTCGCCCGATAGACGTAGATGATGTCGGCGTCGGAACCGATGCCGAGCTCGCGACCGCCGAAGCGGCCCATGCCGATCACCGCGAACTCGATGCCGTCGGGCTCGATGCCGCGGATTGCGGCGACGAGCGATGCGATGTGGTTCTCGGTGACGTCGCTCAGCGCGTGCCCGAGCTCCTCGACGGTGCAGACGTCGAGGATTCCGGAGAGCGCGAGCCGCAGCAGCTCGCGGCGACGGGTGGCGCGGAAGATCTTCGCGGCCGAGTCCGGATCGTTGTGGCGAGCGAGCACCGCCCTGCTCTCGTCGTGAAGTGACGCCACCGACCGCGGCCGCAGTTCGTCGAGGTCTTCGAGCCAGGCGACTGATTCGGGGCTGCGTTCGAGCAGTTCCGCGGTGAAACGCGAGCCCGAGAGCACCTTGGTCAATCGGAGCGCCGCGTCAGAGGAATCACGGAGCAACCGCAGGTACCAGTGCGTCGTGCCGAGCGTGTCGCTCAGGCGCCGGAAGGAGAGCAGCCCGAAGTCGGGGTCGGTGCCGTCGGCGAACCACGAGATGAGCACCGGCATGAGGTTGCGCTGGATCTGCGCGCGCCGTGTGACGCCGGTCGTGAGCGCCGCGATGTGCGCGAGCGCGCCTCGCGGGTCACGGTAGCCGATGGCCGCGAGACGCGCTTCGGCTTGCGCACTCGTGAGCCCGAGACCGGATGCCGGCAGCGCTGCGACGGCCGACAGTAGCGGCCGGTAGAAGAGTCGCTCGTGCAGGCCGCGCACGCGCTGGCGTGTGCCCTGCCAGACCGCCGTGAGCTCCCCCGCGGTGCGGCCGAGCCCCGATGCACGAGCGAGCACCCGGAGCCGTTGCTCGTCGCTCGGCATGAGGTGAGTGCGTCGCAGGCGTTCGAGTTGCACCCGGTGTTCGAGGACGCGCAGCACCCGGTAGTCGCGCGAGAACTCGGCCGCCTCCTCACGACCGACGTAGCCGAGTTCGGCCAGCGCCGCGAGGGCGGGCAAGGTGCCGCGCTGATGGATGCCGTCGTCGGAAGCGCCGTGCACGAGCTGCAGCAGCTGCACCGTGAATTCGATGTCACGGATGCCGCCGGGCCCGAGCTTGATCTGCACGTCGACCTCATCGGCCGGGATGTGCGCGGTGACCCGCTCGCGCATCTCCTGCACGGACTCGACGAAGCCCTCGCGGCTCGAGCTCGTCCAGACCATCGGCGCGACGCCGTCGACGTACCGGCCGCCGAGTTCGAGGTCTCCGGCGAGCGGGCGCGCCTTCAGCAGTGCCTGGAACTCCCAGCTCTTCGCCCAGCGGTCGTAGTACTGCATGTGCGATTCGAGGGTGCGAACGAGCGCGCCGTCCTTGCCCTCCGGCCGGAGGTTCGGATCGACCTCCCAGAGGGGCGGTTCGATACCGGGCTCACCGACGATGCGCATGGTCAGCACCGCGAGCCGGGTCGCGATCTCGAGCGCCCGCGGCGTGGAGACCACGTCTTCGTCTGCGGACTCCGCGACGTAGATGACATCGACGTCGCTCACGTAGTTGAGTTCGCGGGCGCCGGCCTTGCCCATGCCGATGATCGCGAGTCGAGTCGCCTCGACCTCGGCCGCGGGATACCGGCCGGGCGACGACGGCTCGCCCGGTGCTCGCCCGACCACACGACGCGCCGCAGCGAGGGCCGCGTCGAGCGCCGCTCCGGCGAGGTCGGCGAGACCGGCGGCGACGACGTCGACCACGTCGACCGCATCGTCGCGGGTGAGGTCGTAGACGGCGACATCCGAGAGGAGTCGGCGGTACCTGATGCGGATCGCCGCCGCGGCGGCCTCCACGAGATCGGCCGGCGGAGCCGAGACTTCGTCGAGCGCGGTCAGGAGCGACGCACGAGCCTCGGCGACGCTCGGTGGGGCGGCCGGCACCTGCCCGAACGCGACGAGCTCCGATGGATGCCGCAACAGGAAGTCGCCGAATCCGCGGGACGCCCCGACGAGTCGAGCCAGACGCGCCGCGGCGTTCTCGTGGGCGAGGGCGCCCGCGAGCTCGATCGGTGCCTGCTCGTGGAGCCGGGCGACGACCGCGAGCGCCTCGTCAGGATCGGCGGCCTGCGCGAACACCTCGAGGAGCGAGTCCACTTCGGCCCCGGTGCTGCTCGACAGCGCCTTCAGCGACGCGGCCGCGCCGCCCAGGTCGGTGAAGCCAGCACGTGCGACGGTTCCGAGTGTGAGGCTCTGTCGGGACATCCGCTGCGTCAGAGGATTTCGAGGTTGCGCCGCAACTCGAACGGCGTGACCTGCGAACGGTAGTCGCGCCACTCGGAGCGCTTGTTCGCCAGCACGTAGTTGAACACCTGTTCGCCGAGCGTCTCGGCGACGAGTTCGGACTCCTCCATGAACTGGATGGCGTGGTCGAGGCTCGCGGGCAGCGCGTCGTACCCGAGGGCCCGTCGTTCGCGATCGGTCAGCGCCCACACATCGTCTTCGGCCTCGGGCGGCAGTTCGTACCCCTCTTCGATGCCCTTCAAGCCCGCTGCGAGCAACAGCGAGAACGCGAGATAGGGGTTCGCCGCGGAGTCGATGGCACGGTACTCGACGCGCGCACTCTGGCCCTTGTTGGGCTTGTAGAGCGGTACACGCACGAGTGCGGAACGGTTGTTGTGGCCCCACGACACGAAGCTGGGTGCTTCATCGCCGCCCCAGAGTCGCTTGTAGGAGTTCACGAACTGGTTCGTGACCGCCGAGATCTCCGCCGAGTGACGCAGGAGACCCGCGATGAACTGACGCCCGATCTTCGACAACTGGTACTGCGCGCCGGGTTCGAAGAAGGCGTTCGCGTCGCCCTCGAAGAGCGAGAGGTGGGTGTGCATGCCCGAACCCGGGTGCAGCGAGAAGGGCTTCGGCATGAAGGTCGCGTAGACGCCCTGTTCGATCGCGACCTCTTTGATCACGGTACGGAACGTCATGATGTTGTCGGCGGTCGTCAGCGCGTCGGCGTACCGGAGGTCGATCTCGTTCTGCCCGGGGCCGGCCTCGTGGTGGCTGAACTCCACCGAGATGCCGAGATCTTCGAGCATGCGCACCGACCGGCGACGGAAGTCATGGGCCGTACCGCCGGGCACATTGTCGAAGTACCCGGCGGAGTCGACCGGGATCGGCCCTTCTTCACCGAACTTCGACGACTTCAGCAGGTAGAACTCGATCTCGGGGTGCGTGTAGAACGTGAAGCCGCGATCGGCCGCACGAGCCAGCGTGCGCTTGAGCACGTTGCGCGGGTCGGAGACGGCGGGCTCTCCGTCGGGCGTCGTGATGTCACAGAACATCCGCCCGGTGGGGTCGATGTCTCCGCGCCACGGCAGTGTCTGGAACGTCGTCGGATCGGGATAGGCGAGCAGGTCGGACTCGTAGGTGCGGCTCAGGCCCTCGATCGCGGAACCGTCGAAGCCGATGCCCTCGGTGAACGCCCCCTCGACCTCGGCAGGCGCGATCGCGACCGACTTCAGGGTGCCGACGACGTCGGTGAACCAGAGCCGGACGAACTTGACTCCCCGCTCCTCGATCGTGCGAATCACGAAGTCGCGCTGCTTATCCATCCACACCCTCTCTCGCACCTCTCAGCGTACTGGCTCGAGCGCTCCGGCGAGGGCGATGCGGATGCCTCGTGTGCCAGACTTGCCCCTATGTCAGGCGAGCCTCAGAACGCAGCATCCGACACGACGGCCGGCACCGAGCAGAACCCCTACGGGGGTGGCACCGCAGTCGGGGGGCCGAAGCGCGTGCGCACCCGGCACTTCCAGAACGCGAAGCGCGACGGCATCAAGATCACGGGGCTCACGAGCTACGACCAGCTCACGGCCCGCATCTTCGACGAGGCGGGCATCGACTTCCTCCTCGTCGGCGACTCGGCCGGCAACAACGTCTTCGGCTACGAGACCACCCTGGCCGTGACCGTCGACGAGCTCATCCCGCTCACGCGAGCGGTCGCCGGCGCGGTCAAGCGTGCGTTCGTGGTCGCCGACATGCCGTTCGGGTCATACGAGAACGGCCCCGAAGACGCCCTGCACACCGCGGTGCGGTTCATGAAGGAGACCGGGGCGCATGCCGTGAAGCTCGAGGGCGGCGAGCGCAGTCACAAGCAGATCCGTCGCATCGTCGGTGCCGGCATTCCCGTGATGGCACACATCGGGTACACGCCGCAGAGCGAGCACGGCCTCGGTGGCCACGTCATCCAGGGCCGCGGTGAGGGAGTCACGCAGTTGCTCGCCGATGCCAAGGCCGTTGAAGACGCCGGCGCGTTCGCGGTCGTCCTCGAGATGGTTCCGGCCGATGCCGCGCGGCAGGTCACCGAGCTCCTCGACATCCCGACCATCAGCGTCGGTGCGGGTCCGCACACCGACGGCCAACTCCTCGTCTGGACCGACTGGGCCGGCCTCACGGTCGGACGTGTGCCGAAGTTCGTGAAGCAGTACGCGGATCTCGCCGGCATCCTGCGCTCTGCCGCCGCAGAGTGGCGCAGCGATGTCGAAGCCGGGGTGTACCCGAACTCCGAGCACTCCTACGAGTAGCCGGCGGGCACTGGCTGCTCAGTCTTCGGCGGCCTCTTCCTCGGCCCACTTCGCGCTGTTCTCGCGCAGAACGTCGAGCGCCCGCTCGGCCTCGGCGCGGGTCTCGAACGGCCCGACGCGGTCGACCGACGGCGACACGAACCCCTGTTCCACTCCGCCGGTCTTCAGGTTGTACCAGAACATGTGCTCGACATCCTCGGACATAGGCTGATCCTATGCCCAAAGACGCCTCTGGCCACCTGATCCCCGGCCGTCTGTCGCCGATGCGCGCGGTTCCGGCCGCGATTCCGAGACCCGAGTACGTGGGCAAGCGTGCGCCCGCCCCTTCCTCCGGCGGTGATCTCTACTCGCCCGACGAGGTCGAACGCATCCGAGCGGCCGGGCGTGTCGCGGCAGGAGCCATCGAAGCGGCCGCCGCCGCGATCCGGCCGGGCGTCACGACCGATGAGCTCGACCGCATCGTGCACGGGTTCGTCGTGTCGCACGGCGCCTACCCGTCGACGCTCGGCTACCGCGGATTCCCGAAGTCGTCGTGTACCTCGGTCAACGAGGTCATCTGCCACGGCATCCCCGACAGCACGGTGCTCGCCGACGGCGACCTCGTCAACATCGACGTCACGGCATATCTGGGCGGCTACCACGGCGACCTGAATCACACGTTCCTGGTCGGCGAGGCGAGCGAGGAGGCGACGCAGCTCGTCGAGCGCACCCGGGAGGCGCTGCGCCGTGGCATCCGCGCCGTCGCACCGGGTCGTCAGGTCAACGTGATCGGGCGAGCCATCGAGGCGTATGCGAAGCGGTTCGGCTACGGCGTCGTGCGCGACTACACGGGCCACGGAGTCGGCCGCGCGTTCCATTCGGGGCTGATCATCCCCCACTACGACGCGCCCGAGTTCGACACCGTCATGGAGCCGGGAATGGTCTTCACGATCGAGCCGATGCTCACCCTCGGCGGCATCGAGTGGGATGTCTGGGCCGACGACTGGACGATCGTGACGCGCGATCGCTCGCTGACCGCGCAGTTCGAGCACACCCTCGTCGTCACCGAGCGCGGCGCCGACCTCCTGACCCTTCCCTGAGCAGCGGCCGTGCGGGCCCGCGATAGTCTTTCGCGCATGGCGACACAGCATGCGATCGGGATCGACATCGGCGGCACGGGCATCAAGGGAGCGGTCGTCGACCTCGGTTCGGGCCGGCTCGTCTCCGATCGGCGGAAGGTGGCGACACCCGAGGGCGGCCGCCCCGCCGACATCCTCACCGCGACGGGCGAGCTGCTCGACGGGCTCTCCGACGAGTTCGGCGACACGCTCCCCCTCGGCGTGTGCTTTCCGGCGGTCGTCAAGCACGGGCGCACGCTGTCTGCCGCGAACATCTCGAAGGAATGGATCGGTCTGCCCGCCGAGCAGCTCTTCGAAGAGACCTTCGGTCGAGAGATCCACTTCATCAACGACGCGGATGCCGCCGGCTACGCCGAAGCGCGCTACGGCGCCGCGGTCGACGCCGCGGGCCTCGTCATCCTGACCACGCTCGGCACCGGCATCGGATCCGCGTTCCTCTACGACGGGGTGCTCGTGCCGAACACGGAGCTCGGCCACATCGAGCTCGACGGCCGCGGAGCCGAGACCGCGGCCGCGTACTCGGCGATGGAACGGGATGCGCTCGACTGGCCCGAGTGGGCGGCGAGGCTCCAACGCTTCTACTCGCACGTCGAGTTCATCTTCTCGCCCGACCTCTTCGTGGTGGGCGGTGGCGTCTCGAAGCACCACGAACGGTTCCTGCCGCTGCTCGACCTGAAGACGCCGATCGTGCCGGCGGTGCACCGTAACAACGCCGGCATCCTCGGAGCGGCGTCGCTCGCGGTGCACTAGATCGCGCCGCCGCGCCCTCGATCGTATTTCGAACGGTTCGCCGCCGAGCGTGCTAACGTGCCGGTGATCGTGATCGACCAGTTGGAGGTGAGACCCATGAACGCAGTATCCGCAATGGGTGCTCCCCCGCAGTCCGCGATCGCGCGACTCACGTAGTCGCAGCCGGGAGCGCCGCACACGCAATCGCGAAAGGCGACTCCCATGAACACGACGAACAACTCGAACACGCGAGCCCTGGTGCTCGCCGGCGCCGGGGCCGCGGGCAACGCCTGGCAGCTCGGTCTCATCGCAGGGCTGTGCGATGGCGGTGTCGATCTCACCGAGGCCGATCTCATCATCGGCACTTCGGCAGGATCGACCGTGGCCGCTCAGATCACGAGCGGCACCCGGCCGGCCGACCTCTACGCCGCCATCCTCGCCGAGCCGCCTCGGCCGCAGGCCGTTGCCGGCGAGACGGGGCGGAGACGCGGCCCGATCTTCTCGGGACCGGACTACATGCAATGGTCCGACCGGATCATCGATGCCGCTGCGGATGCGTCCGACATGCGCCGTCGGATGAGCGCAGCGGCGCTCGACCTGGACACCTCCGACGGCGTCGATGCCGCCCGCTGGCACGACATCGTCGCCTCCCGGCTCCCCAGCCATGACTGGCCGGCGCAGCCCATGCTGATTCCAACCGTCGATGCCGGTACCGGGGAGCCGGTCGTGTTCGACCGCCGCAGCGGAGTCGGCCTGGTCGACGCCGTTGCAGCCAGCACCTCGGCGATGATCCCGTACCGCATCGGAGCGAAGCGGTACCTCAACGGCGGCTATCGACGCAGCTCGAACACCGACCTGGCGGCCGGACACGAGCGCGTGGTGGTGCTGGAACCGTTCGGCGGCCGCTCGCGCACCCCGCTCGAATGGGGCATGGATCTCGCGACGCAGGTCGAGGAACTGCGTGCGGGGGGCAGCATGGTCGACGCCGTGTTCCCGGATGCCGGCGCGGGAGACGTGTTCAATGCCAATGCGCTGGACCCGTCGACGCGTCGGCCCGCGGCGCGGGGAGGCTACGACCAGGGCCGAGCCCTCGCTGAGCGATTCGACGGGTTCTGGTGCTGACGCTGCGGGAGAGGCAGAAGGGGCGAATGGGCCGGCTGATACGCCGGGTTCTGTTCACCGGGCGCTTTCACGACACCGGCTGGACGGCCATCTCTCTCGGGACTACGTTGCCGCAGCCCTCCAGCGGCCTACCCGGGAACGGGACGGGCAGCCCCATCGTTCCCTGTCTGGCCTTGCTCCGGACGAGGTTTACCGAGCCGACCGCGTCACCGCGGCCGCTGGTGGGCTCTTACCCCACCGTTTCACCCTTACCCGGCGCTCACGCTCCGGGCGGTCTGCTTTCTGTGGCACTGTCTCGCGGGTTGCCCCGGGTGGGAGTTACCCACCGTCCTGCCCTGTGGAGCCCGGACGTTCCTCGGCGCACGGCCGAAACCGTGCGACGCGACCGTCTTGCCGACCCACTCGCATCCCGAGTCTACCGGCGCAGGCGTCGCCCGACGCCGCAGCACCCGGTGCCGCTGCCTGCGTCGGCGTCACGGGCGGTCAGAGGCCGGACTCGCCGGTGCGAACCAGGATGCGATCGCACTCGGGGCACTGCACGACCTCATCGGGCGCCGCCCGGCGCACCGACTCGAGGTCGGATCCGGTGAGCGTGATGCCGCAACCGCCGCACGTGCGCGCCTGCAGGAGCGCTGCGCCGACTCCGCTGCCGCGCCCGCGTCGCTGCTCGTAGAAGGCGAGGAGCGCTTCGGCGATGCCGCCGGCGACGACGGCGCGGTCGCGCTCGGTCTGTTCCCGTTCGACGCCGATGCCGCCGGCCGCCGCATCACGCTCGGCCTCGAGGGCCGCGGTGTCGGTCGCGAGCGCGTCCCGTTGCAGATCGATGCTCGAGAGCGCGACCTCGGCCTCTTCGACGCGCTCCATGACGACCAGTTCCTGCTCTTCCAGGTCGTTCAGCCGGCGGCGCAGCGACCCGAGCTCGGCCTCGAGCGCCGAGACATCCTTGACCGAGGAGGTGTGCTGCAGCCGCTCGCCGTCGCGCACGATGCGTGCCTCGACGACAGCGACATCGGACTCGAGTCGCTTGAGCTCGACTCGAGCGTCTTCGAGCGTGCCGAACGCTTCGGCGCGCGTGCCGCGAACGGCCCGGTCGCGGGCCTCGAGCTCGGCCAGAGGGCCGGCCTGCGGCAACGACCCGAGTCGGTGCGCGAGCTGCGCGAGGCGGGTGTCGAGCGACTGGAGTCGCAGCAGCTGTTCCTGTTCGGCGGGGCTGGCCTTCACGTGGTGCTCCTCGTGGGTTCGGGTCGTCGATGAGGACGGTCGGTCGGGGTGTCGGCGGTCACTGCACGATCTGGAAGTCCCAGGGATCGGTGCGAAGTTCGGAGACGGCGACGACGAGCCCAGGGTGCGCTGCGCGCAGCTGTGCGGCCGCCACGTCGAGCCAGAGCCACTCGCTCGCCCAGTGCGAGACATCGATCAGTGCGGGCCCGCCGGCGAGCTTCGCCTGTTCTCGAGCCTCGGACGCCGGGTGATGCCGAAGGTCGGCCGTGATGTACACGTCGGCGCCGCGAACCTCTGGGTCGCCGAGCATCGAGTCACCCGCGCCGCCGCAGAGCGCGACCGTCTCGACCGGGTCATCGAAGCCGCCGGCCACGCGCACGCCCGTCGCCGTCGGCGGAAGGAGCTCGGCAAGCGCGCGGGCGAGGCGTCCGACGGTCGTTGGTTCGGGCAGCCGGCCGACGCGGCCCAGACCGATCGACGGGTCGAACGACGGCTGGACGGGCCGTGTCTCGACGAGCCCGAGGCGGTCGGCGAGCACCGCCGAGGTGCCGTCAGCGACGACATCCGCATTGGTATGTGCCGTGACCAGCGCGCACCCGGCACGGATCAACCGTGCGAGCAGAGCACCCTTGTACCGATCTTCGGCGACCGAGGTGACCCCGTGCAGCAGCAGCGGGTGATGGGCGATGACGAGGTCGAAGCGCTCGGCGATCGCCTCGTCGATGGTGTCGCCGACGGCGTCGACCGTGAAGAGTACACGTTGCACCTCGGCATCGGGGTCGCCGGTCACGAGACCCGAGGCGTCCCACGATTCCGCGCCCGCGAGCGGCCAGAGACGTTCGGTCGTCGTCAGCAGCTCGGCGAGGGTGGCGGTCACCCGCTCAGCCTACCTTCGGAGAGTAGAAGGCCGCGGCTTCAGAGCGTCTCCAACGGAACCCGTTCATCGGCGAGGTGCGCCGGGTCGACCCGATTTCCCCGCCGGATGATGCCCTGCACGGCGTCGTTGACGTCCCACACGTTCACGTTCATGCCGGCGACCACCCGCCCGTCGGCGACCCAGAACGAGATGAACTCGCGAGCGGACCGGTCGCCCCGGTAGACGATCTCGGCGCCGCGGCTCATCGGGCCGAAGCCGGAGTACTCCATGCCCAGGTCGTACTGGTCGGTGTAGAAATAGGGGATGTCGTCATAGGAGACGTCCTGACCCAGCATCGAACGGGCCGCGGCCGCGCCGCCGTGCAGCGCGTTGGCCCAGTGCTCGCTTCGCAATCGCTGATCGGCGAGCGGGTGATACGCCTCGGCGATGTCGCCGGCCGCGTACACGTTCGGCACGTCGGTGCGAAGCGCCGCATCGGTGAGCACACCCGAGTCGATCGCTGCGCCGGCCATGCGGGCGAGGTCGAGATTCGGAATCGCACCCACGCCGACGAGCACGAGGTCGGCGGCGAAGATCTCCCCGCTGTCGAGTCGCACGCCGGTGGCCCGGCCGTTCTCGCCGGTGATCTCGGCGACGACGACCGAGGTCCGCAGCTCGACGCCGTGCTCGACGTGCAGTTCGGCGAACATGCCGCCGAGCTCGTCGCCGAGTGCGTTCGCGAGGGGCACCGGGTCTCGCTCGAGGATCGTCACGTCGTTGCCGAGGGTGCGTGCCGTCGCGGCGACCTCCATGCCGATCCATCCCGAGCCGATCAGCACGAGTCGTCGGCCGCCTGCCTCGAGCGCCTCGTGCAGTGCCTCGGAGTCATCGAGTGTACGAAGGGTGCGCACCCCCTGCAGCTCGGCACCGGGAATCGTGAGACGGCGCGCGGTCGACCCCGTCGCGAGCAGCAGCGCGTCGTAGGCGACCGACGCGCCCGTGTCGAGCTGCACCCGTTGCCCGCCCGGCTCGACGGCGGTGACGGTCGTGCCGAGTTGCAGGTCGATGTCGTGGTCGGCATACCACCCCGAGTGCTCCACGAACACCGCGTCGAGGCCCGCGCTCCCAGCGAGGAAGTCCTTCGACAGCGGCGGGCGAATGTACGGATGATGGGTCTCGGCGCCGATGAGGTGGATTCGCCCGTCGAAGCCCTCTCCGCGCAGTGTCTTGGCCGCCGTCGCACCGGCGAGTCCGCCCCCGACGATCACGATGCTCTCGTTCCGGACCATGGTCCTCACCGCCCTCCGGTGCGGGTGATCTGCACCTGTCTGCGACCCTGCTGGTGGGCCCTGCCGGGCTCGAACCGACGACATCCACGGTGTAAACGTGGCGCTCTACCAACTGAGCTAAAGGCCCGCGACCGCGCGCGGCGCACGCCAATGCTATCGCGGGCTGCCTAGACTCACGGCCATGGAGCCGATGCAGCAGCATCCGAGCAGGAGTACGCCGACGGAGCACCGATGGCCGTCCGTCGTCGCACTCGTCGTCGCGCTCGCGCTGTACGCCGCGCTTCCGAACGACTTCCTCGGATCGCAACGTTTCGTCGTCGTCGTCTTCGGCGTTGCGCTCCTCGTGCCGCTCGTGGTCACGAACCCGCACCGACTGACGCGTCGCTCGTCGTTCACGAAGTGGATCTCGATCGCCCTGGTCTGCGGGCTCGTCGTCGCAAACCAGCTCACCATCGTGCTGCTCATCATCGCACTCGCCGTCGACGGGGTGGACGACGCGCACGGGCTGCTCCTCGCCGCCGTCCAGGTCTGGGTCGCCAACGTCATCGCCTTCGCACTGCTGTACTGGGAACTCGACCGCGGCGGCCCCGTCACGCGTACGATGACGGCACGCGTCGACCTGCCGGCCGCCGACCTTCGATTCCCGCAAGACGTCGACGACGACGCGGTCACCGAGGTCGCCGCCCGCTCATCGGTCGTTCGCGACTGGATGCCGCGATTCGTCGACTACTTCTACACCGCGCTGTCGACCTCCATGGCCTTCAGCGCGACCGACGCGATGCCGTTGTCGCCGCGTTTCAAGCTCTTGATGGCGCTGCAGGCGTTCGGCGGATTCGTCATCCTCGCGCTCGTGATCGCCCGATCGGTCAGCATCCTCGGCTGAGATCCGATGACGAAGTGAGCGGATGCCGCGTCGGCATGATCAGAGGGCCGCGAGCGCCGCCCGGTACTGATCGAGTGACCGCGCATCACCGCGAGGGGTCGAGAAGCTCGCGGCGACGATGCCGTCGGCATCGATCACGAACGTCGCCCGCTCGGCGAGGCCGGTGCCCGCGTCGAACGCGCCGAACGCGTCCGCCACGGCACCGTGCGGCCAGAAGTCCGACAGCAGCGGAAACTCGTAGCCCTCGCGCTCGGCCCAGGCACGGAGGGTGTGCTTCGAGTCGACGGAGATCGCGAGCAGCGCGACCTCCGGCCCTTCGAACATGGCGATGTTGTCGCGGAGCTCGCAGAGTTCGCCGTGACAGATGCCCGAGAACGCGAGTGGGAAGAAGACGATGGCCACCGGCCGGCCGCGAAACTCCGAGAGCCGCACGGGCTGACCGAACTGGTTCACGAGGGAGACGTCGGGGGCGACATCACCTGGAGCGAGGATCACGGGCGGGTTCCTTCCACGGCGCGTTCGGACGGACCCGGCTCAGCCTATCCCCCGCCCGGCGGGCATAGAATCAGTAGGATGGCGTGGTGCCACCCGGCCGCGAACCGGCCCATTCGGCGTGCGCACATCCCACACCCCGCAGGCACGATCTGCTGAAGAGAGAGGTCGAGTGTGACTGTCAACGACCAGGATCCCTACTCGGTCGAGGCGATGGACGCCGATCCGGAAGAGACTTCCGAATGGGCCGAATCCCTCGACGCGCTTGTCACCGAGAAGGGTCACCAGCGTGCGCGAGAGATCATGCTGAGCCTGCTGAAGCGCTCGAAGGAGTTGCACCTCGGCGTGCCGATGGTGCCGACGACCGACTACCTCAACACGATCGCCCCCGAGAACGAGCCCGCGTTCCCCGGCGACGAGGACATCGAGCGCCGCTACCGCGCCTGGCTGCGGTGGAACGCCGCCGTCCTCGTGCACCGCGCGCAGCGGCCCGACATCGCCGTCGGCGGTCACATCTCAACCTACGCGGGCGCCGCGTCGCTCTACGAGGTCGGACTCAACCACTTCTTCCGCGGCCAGGACCACCCGGGCGGCGGCGACCAGGTGTTCTTCCAGGGTCACGCCTCCCCCGGCATGTACGCCCGCGCGTTCCTCGAGGGCCGACTCAGCGACGCCGACCTCGACGGGTTCCGCCAGGAGAAGTCACGTGCCCCGCACGGACTCTCGTCCTACCCGCACCCCCGCCTCATGCCGGAGTTCTGGCAGTTCCCGACGGTGTCGATGGGTCTCGGCCCGATCAATGCGATCTTCCAGGCGCAGCTCAACCGGTACCTGACCAATCGAGGCATCAAGGATGCCTCCGACCAGCAGGTCTGGGCGTTCCTCGGCGACGGCGAGATGGACGAGGTCGAGAGCCGCGGGCAACTGCAGGTCGCCGCGAACGACGGCCTCGACAACCTCAACTTCGTGATCAACTGCAACCTGCAGCGCCTCGACGGCCCCGTGCGCGGCAACGGCAAGATCATCCAGGAGCTCGAGAGCTTCTTCCGCGGTGCGGGCTGGAACGTCATCAAGGTCGTCTGGGGTCGCGAGTGGGACGACCTGCTCGCCCGCGACCACGACGGAGCCCTCCGCCACCTCATGAACGTCACGCCCGACGGCGACTACCAGACCTACAAGGCCGAGTCGGGCGCGTACGTGCGCGAGAACTTCTTCGGACGCGACCCGCGTGCCCTCGATCTCGTCTCCCACCTCAGCGACGACGAGGTCTGGGGCCTCAAGCGCGGCGGCCACGACTATCGCAAGATCTATGCGGCGTTCAAAGCGGCCACCGAGCACAAGGGCCAGCCCACAGTCATCCTGGCGAAGACCATCAAGGGCTATGGCCTCGGCAAGTCCTTCGAGGGGCGCAATGCGACGCACCAGATGAAGAAGATGACGCTCGACAACCTCAAGACGTTCCGCGACGAGATGCGCATCCCCATCTCCGACGCGCAACTCGAGGAGAACCCCTACCTGCCGCCGTACTACCACCCCGGCCAGGGCGACGAGGCGATCCAGTACCTCCAGGAGCGTCGTCGCGCACTCGGCGGCTACGTTCCCGAGCGCCGCACCAAGCACGTCGAGATCTCGCTGCCCGACGACTCGGCCTACGCCATCGCGAAGAAGGGATCGGGCACCCAGGAGATCGCCACGACCATGGCGTTCGTCCGGCTGCTGAAGGATCTCATCCGGTCGAAGGACTTCGGCCACCGCATCGTGCCGATCATTCCCGACGAGGCCCGCACGTTCGGCATCGACGCATTCTTCCCGACGGCCAAGATCTACAACCCGAACGGCCAGCACTACACCTCGGTCGATCGCGAACTGCTGCTCGCCTACAAGGAGAGCCCGCAGGGCCAGATCGTGCACGTCGGCATCAACGAGGCGGGCGCGTTCGCGGCGTTCACGAACATCGGCACGTCGTACTCGACGCAGGGCGAACCGCTCATCCCGGTCTACGTCTTCTACTCGATGTTCGGCTTCCAGCGCACCGGCGATGCCATGTGGGCGGCCGGCGACCAGATGGCCCGCGGGTTCATCATCGGTGCGACGGCCGGTCGCACGACCCTCACGGGTGAAGGCCTCCAGCACGCCGACGGCCACTCGCCGCTGCTGGCCTCGACGAACCCCGCCGTCGTCTCGTACGACCCGGCGTACGGCTATGAGATCGGGCACATCATGCGCTCGGGGCTCGAGCGCATGTACGGCGGCTCGCACCCCGACCCGAACGTCATGTACTACGTCACCGTCTACAACGAGCCGCTCGTGCAGCCGGCCGAGCCCGAGGGTGTCGACGTCGACGGAATCATCAGAGGCATCCACCGCCTGAACGAGTCGGCCGTCGAGGGCCCCAAGGCGCAGCTGCTCGCCTCAGGCGTCTCGGTGCCGTGGATCCTCGAGGCGCAGCAGCTCCTCGCGGACGACTGGGGCGTGTCGGCCGATGTGTGGTCGGTCACGAGCTGGGCCGAGTTGCGCCGCGACGGTCTCGCCGCCGACGAGCACAACTTCCTGAACCCCGATGCCGAGCGGAAGGTCGCCTACGTCACGCAGAAGCTCGGAGGGGCGAACGGCCCGTTCGTCGCCGTCTCCGACTTCATGCACGCCGTTCCCGACCAGATCCGCGCGTACGTGCCCGGAGACTACGCCACGCTCGGCGCCGACGACTTCGGGTTCTCAGACACGCGGCCCGCAGCACGTCGCTTCTTCAAGATCGACGGCCCGTCGGTCGTCGTCCGCACGCTCGAACTCCTCGCAGACCGCGGTGAGGTCGACCGTTCACTGCCGACCCAGGCGATCGAGAAGTACCGCCTGCACGACGTGAACGCCGGCACCACCGGATCGGCCGGCGGCGAGAGCTAGCAGGCGACGAGGTGGCGACGAAGCCCAAGACGAAGGCGGAGACGCTCGCATGGTTGCGTACCATCGCGGGCGAGCTCGCGACGGCGACGCTCAAGCGTCTCGAAGACACCTTGCCGTGGTACGGCGACATGCCGCCGAGTCGTCGCTCCGCCGTCGGCCTCGTCGCCCAGGCGGGCATCTCCTCCTTCGTCGCCTGGTTCGACGACCCCAGGTCCACCCCGTGGATCGCAGCCGACGTCTTCGGTGCCGCTCCGCGTGAGCTGCTCCGCTCCGTGAGCCTGCAGCAGACCCTGCAGCTCATCCGGGTGACGGTAGAGGTCGTCGAAGACCGCGTCAAAGACGGCGGTGAGCCGCTTCGCGAGGCGATCCTCCTCTATTCGAGGGAGATCGCCTTCGCGGCGGCCGACGTATACGCACGAGCTGCTGAGGCACGCGGTCTCTGGGACGCACGGCTCGAGGCACTCGTGGTCGACTCGATCCTCTCGGGCGAGGCCGACGACGAACTGCCGAGCCGCATCGCGGCACTCGGCTGGCACGGACACGGCGAGGTATCGGTGCTCGTCGGCACCGCTCCGAAGCAACTCGACGTCGATCATGTACGTCGCGCGGCCCGCCACATGCACGCCGACGTCCTGATCGGCGTGCAGGGCAACCGGCTCGTGCTCGTGATCGGCCGCGCCGACCCGCTCGCGCGCGAGACCGAAGAGGCGATCGGCACCGCCCCGGCGCTCACCTTCATGGAGATCGCCGCGCAACTCGAACCGCAGTTCGGGTCGGGGCATCTGGTGCTCGGGCACGCGGTGCCGAATCTCGTGGATGCCTCGAAGAGCGCCAAGGCGGCGCTCGCGGGTTTCGCCGTGGCGAGATCGTGGCGTCACGCACCTCGCCCGGTGCACGCCGACGATCTGCTGCCCGAACGGGCCCTCGCCGGCGACCCCCTCGCCCGGGCGACGCTCGTGCACCGCATCTACCGCCCCCTGCAGGCGCACTCGACCGAACTGCTCACCACGCTGTGGAGCTACCTCGACAACGGCCGCTCGCTCGAGGCCACGGCTCGTGAGCTCTTCGTGCACCCCAACACCGTGCGTTATCGCCTGAAGCGGGTCTCCGACGTGATCGGCTGGGACGCGACGGGCGCGCGCGAGGCGCTCATCCTGCAGTCGGCGCTCATCATCGGCTCGATGAGCGACCACGAATCGGCGCCTCGTCGGCGACCGACCAGCTGACACGCTTCTGTACCGTTCGTACAAGCCTTCTGCCGAGAGCTTGTCGCGTGTGCACACCCGAGGCCGTCGTCCGGTTGGCAGACTGGTGTGGTGATCGTCGTCGTCTGCCCTGGACAGGGCTCTCAGACCCCCGGATTCCTCGCTCCCTGGCTTGCCGAATCGGCCTACGCCGAACGGCTGTCGACGCTCTCGGACGCCGCTGGGCTCGATCTCGCGCACCTCGGCACCGAAGCGGATACCGACACGATCCGCGATACCGCGGTCGCGCAACCGCTCATCGTGGCCGCGGGCATCCTGACCCTCGGCTCGCTTCTCGCCGACGGCCGGGCCGCGCGCATCGGCGGCATCGCGGGCCACTCGGTCGGCGAGATCACCGCAGCCGCCGGTACCGGCGTGCTCAGCGAGAGCGATGCGATCCGTTTCGTCGCCGAGCGCGGCCGTGCGATGGCGGATGCCGCTGCGCTCGAGCCGACCGGCATGAGTGCGGTCATCGGCGCCGACGAGGCCGTATTGCTCCCCCGTCTCGACGAACTCGGTCTCGAGCCCGCCAACTTCAACGGCGGCGGCCAGATCGTCGTGGCCGGCGCGCTCGAGGCACTCGACGCGCTGAAGGCCGACCCGCCCGCGGGCGCCCGAGTCATTCCCCTCCAGGTCGCCGGCGCCTTCCACACCCGCTATATGCGGCCGGCGACTGATCGCCTTGCCGCAGTGGCGACCGAGCTCTCCCCCGCCGACCCGGCGCTGGCCCTCTGGTCGAACTGTGACGGCGGCCAGGTGACATCCGGTGCCGCATTCCTCGAACTGCTCGTCGGTCAGGTCTCCTCACCCGTACGCTGGGATCGCTGCATGGATTCCCTCCAGGCGGCAGGAGTCACCGGCATCATCGAACTCGCCCCCGCCGGCGCGCTCGTCGGTCTCGCGAAGCGCGCCCTGAAGGGCGTGCCGACGGTCGCCGTGAAGACTCCCGAAGACCTGTCGGCGGCGATCGAGCTCATCGAGCAACACGCCTGAGCCGACGACGCAGACGAGAAAGCCGAGCATGACGAACCCCACTCTCCAGCAGTCGCACGGGCCAGCCTTCACGAGGATCTACTCGGTCGGCGCCGCCCGAGGCGAGAACGCCGTTCCGAACGACGATCTCGTCGGCCCGATCGATTCGTCCGACGAGTGGATCCAGCAGCGCACGGGAATCGTGACCCGCACGCGCGCCGGTGCCGAGGTCTCGGCCACCGATCTGGCGACCGACGCTGCACGTGAGGCGATCGCACGCTCCGAACTCGACCCCGGGCTCATCGACCTCGTCATCATCGCCACCATCTCGAACGTGCAGCAGACGCCGTCGATGGCTGCGGTCGTCGCCGACCGTGTCGGGGCGAACCCCGCCGCCGCGTTCGACATGAACGCGGCCTGTGCGGGCTACGCATACGCGGTCGCGCAGGCCGACGCGCTCATCCGGTCGGGCGCGGCGACGTACGCGCTCGTCATCGGCGCCGAGAAGCTCTCCGACGTCGTGGACCCGACCGACCGGTCGATCTCCTTCCTTCTCGGCGACGGCGCCGGCGCGATCGTCATCGGCCCGAGCGACACGCCCGGCATCGCACGCACCATCTGGGGATCCGACGGCTCGAAGGCGGGCGCGGTCGGCATGAACCACACACTCACCGAGTTCCGCAACGGCGAATCCGAATGGCCGACGCTCCGTCAGGAGGGCCAGACGGTCTTCCGCTGGGCCGTCTGGGACATGGCGAAGGTCGCGAAGCAGGCACTGGATGCCGCGGGCGTGACCTCCGACGACCTCGCCGCGTTCATCCCCCACCAGGCGAATCTGCGCATCATCGACGAGTTCGCCAAGCAGCTGAAGCTGCCGGAGACGGTCGTCATCGCCCGCGACATCACGACGACGGGCAACACCTCGGCCGCCTCGATCCCGCTCGCGACGCACCGTCTGCTCGACGAGCACCCCGAACTTTCCGGAGGCCTCGCCCTCCAGATCGGCTTCGGCGCCGGACTCGTGTTCGGTGCCCAAGTGGTGGTTCTGCCCTGAACCACCTCCCCCTGTCCATCTAGACTGTCTCTCGGTCAAACGAGACACCCTCAAGGAGAAGAACAATGGCATTGTCCACGGAAGAAGTGCTTGCCGGCCTGGCCGAGCTCATCAATGACGAGACCGGCATCGCGACCGACACGGTTGAGCTGGACAAGTCGTTCACCGACGACCTCGACATCGACTCGATCTCCATGATGACGATCGTCGTCAACGCCGAAGAGAAGTTCGACGTGAAGATCCCCGACGAAGAGGTCAAGAACCTGAAGACCGTCGGCGACGCCGTCACCTTCATCGTCAAGGCTCAGGCCTAGCAACTGCGTGGAGCGGGCCGGCGCGTTCGCCCGGCCCGCTCGATCAGTGCGACCAATCTCTCCATCGGAGTGTTTCTCGAATGACCAAGAAGATCGTCATCACCGGCATCGGTGCGACCTCGCCGCTCGGCGGCACCGCCACTGAGAGCTGGAGTGCCCTGCTCGCCGGCGAGTCCGGCGCGCACACCCTCGACTACGACTGGGTCGGCGAGTACGAACTGCCGGTCACGTTCGCCGCCGAGGCGAAGGTGCGGCCCGAAGAAGTACTCGAACGGCCCGTCGCGAAGCGTCTCGACCCCTCCAGCCAGTTCGCCCTGATCTCCGCGAAGGAGGCCTGGGCCGATGCCGGCGCCCCCGACGTCGCCCCCGAACGCCTGGGCGTCGACTACGCGACCGGGATCGGCGGCATCTGGACCCTGCTCGACGCCTGGGACACGCTGCGCGAACGCGGCCCCCGCCGCGTGCTGCCGATGACCGTGCCGATGCTGATGCCGAACGCTGCTTCCGCGGCGATCTCGATGCACTTCGGCGCCCGGGCGTTCGCCCGCACCGTCGCCTCCGCCTGCGCCTCGAGCACCGAGTCGCTCGCGAACGCCTTCGAGCACCTTCAGCTCGGACTCGCCGACGTCGTCATCGCCGGCGGCTCCGAGTCCGCCGTGCACCCGATCACCCTCGCCTCGTTCTCGTCGATGCAGGCGCTCTCGCGTCGCAACGACGACCCGGCGCACGCCTCGCGTCCATACAGCGTCGATCGTGACGGATTCGTCATGGGCGAGGGCGCCGCGAGCCTCGTGCTCGAAACCGAAGAGCACGCGCTCGCACGTGGCGCGCGCATCTACGCCGAGCTGGCCGGCGGATCGGTGAGCGCCGATTCCTACCACATCACCGCGAACGACCCCGAGGGCCACGGCGCGAGCCGCGCGGTGCTCGACGCACTCGCGCAGGCGGGCGCCACGCCCGACGAGGTCACGCACATCAACGCGCACGCGACGAGCACCCCGGTCGGCGACATCGCCGAGTACACGGCGCTGCGCAGCGTCTTCGGCGATCGCGTGCACGAGATTCCGCTCTCGGCCACCAAGGCGTCGACCGGTCACCTGCTGGGCGGCACCGGGGCACTCGAAGCGGTGTTCACGATCCTCGCGCTGCAGAATCGCCTCGCCCCGCCGACGATCAACCTCACGACGCAGGATCCCGACATTCCGCTGCTCATCTCCGGCGAGCCGCAGGCGCTCGGCGATGGGCCTCAACTCGCGATCAGCAACTCGTTCGGGTTCGGCGGCCACAACGCCGTCGTCGCGATCCGCACCCCGTAGAGCCAGGGGTCGCGGTGCCCCGCACCCGCCGCATGCATGAGAAGACCCCGGTCGCAGTTCTGCGCCGGGGTCTTCTCGTGCACGGTCCGAGGGTTTCGCTCGTGCGCTGCCGGGAAGCATCATCCGACCTCGCGTCACGCCGCCGGCGGACCGAGGTTCGCTCAGCCCACCTGGTGCAGCCAGACGACCGGGGCGAAGTCGCTCGCATGACGGAAGGGTTCGAGTTCGTCGTCCCACGCCTGCCCGAGGGCGAGGCGCAGTTCGCGATGCAGTTCGACGGGGTCGGAGCCGCCGACGTCCATCGCGTAACGGATGCGATCTTCGGGCACCACGGTGTTGCCCGCTGTGTCGGTCTGGGCGAAGAAGACGCCGAGCTCCGGCGTGTGCATCCACCTGGCACCATCGGATCCGGGGGTCGGGTCTTCACTCACCTCGAATCGCAGCTGCTCCCAACCGCGCAGCGCCGAGGCGAGCCTCGCGCCGCTGCCGGCCTCGCCCTCCCAGTAGAACTCCGCGCGCATCGCGCCGCGAAGCACCGGCTGCTCACTCCAGTCGAAATTCACGGCGCCGCCGAGCGCAGTGCCCGCGGCCCACTCGACATGCGGACACAGCGCCCTCGGCGAGGAGTGCACGAACAGCACGCCTCGCGCGGTGCGCGACGCCCGCGTGGCATTCATCGTCATCACTGTCTCCGTTCTCGAGGTGCGTCTTCCCCAACGACCTCTGACAGACAGCTGACGGTATTCGATTGTCGACGAGCGAGCCGTCACCGCTGATTATGCCCCGCATCAGGCTGATTGACAAGGCAAAAAACCATATACTCGGTGAAACGTTGATTTCGATCGGAGAACGCATGGCCGTCCGTGACGCATTGCTCGCCCTGCTCTCGGCAGGCCCTGGCTACGGGTTCCAGTTGCACGGCGATCTCGCGGGTCGCACCGGCGGGCGACGCCGCGTGAACGTCGGGCAGAGCTACGCGACGCTCGAACGGCTCGGCAAGCAGGAACTCGTCGAATCGGCGGGCACCACCGACGACGGCCTTCCGCTCTACCGGGCGACGGCCGCCGGCTCTGCTGCGACTTCGGCATGGTTCGCCGGCACGGATGCGCCGGGCAGCGACCCATGGGATGAGACCGTCGATCGGGTGCTCGTTGCCGCGTCGCTGCCCGGGGTCGACGCCGGCCCGATCGTCGCCGCGGAGCGCGTGCGATGGCGAGAGCGGGAGCGCGCGACATCCGCTCGCTCGACGCCCGACGCGGATGCGAGTGCCGAGACGGCGGCCGACGCGCTCGCAGCCGCTCGCCTCGTCGCCCTTGCTGCAGCGGCGGAGTCGGCGCGCGCGACGGCAGTGCTGAGCTGGCTCGATGCAGTCGATGCTGCCTCGGCCGCCGGCGATCTGTCTTTCGCGACGCGACTGGAGCGGCCGCGACGCGGTCGGCCTTCGGCCACGAAGCCCGGCGATGCTCGTGCCGAGCCCGGTCAGGCGTCGACGGAGGCGTAACTCTCGACGATCGCGAGGTCGAGCGGGAACTCCACCGGGAAGTCGCCGAACAGCAACCGACCCGCGCCGGTCGCCGCGTCTGTCACGGCGCCCGCGACCTGCTCGGCGAGCTCCGTCGGCGTGTGCACGATGATCTCGTCGTGGAGGTAGTAGACGAGGTGCGGCATCCGCTCGAAGGCAGACCCCGAGCGGGAGGCGGCGACGCTCGGCTGCGCAGCAGTACTCGCGATGGTCACGAGCTTCGATCGCAGGCCCGCCATCCAGCAGAGCGCCCACTCCGCCGCGGTGCCCTGCACGACGAAGTTGCGGGTGAAACGGCCCCAGTCGCGAGCCCGCGACCTGGCACGGCGTTCGTCGGCGGCGGTGGCCTCCGGCTGACTGGCCAGTGACTGCGCCGCGCGCCACTCCGCACCCGGCGGCGGCGACGAACGGCCCAGAAGCGTCGTGACACCGGCGCCGCGTTCACCTTCGGCGGCAGCACGATCGACGAGCGCCATCGCGCGCGGATACGCACGGGCGAGCCGCGGCACCAGGCGACCGCTCTCACCTGAGGTGGCTCCGTACATGGCGCCGAGGATCGCGACCTTCGCCTGATCGCGGGTCTGGACGACGCCCGCACCGACGATGCCGCTATAGAAGTCCCGCCCCCGGCCTGCGGCGGCCATCGCCTCGTCGTGCGCCAGCCCCGCGAGCACACGCGGCTCGAGCTGCGCTGCATCGGCGACGACGAGCGACCAGCCGGGGTCGGCGACGACCGCGTGGCGAACGTTCTTCGGCAGCTGCAGGGCGCCGCCGCCCGACGTCGCCCATCGCCCGGTCGCAGTGCCGCCCGGCACGTACTCGGGCCGGAACCGCCCGTCGACGATCCATTCGTCGAGCCACGACCACCCGTTCGCGCTGAAGAGTCGCGCGAGTTTCTTGTATGCGACGAGGGGCTCGATCGCCGGGTGATCGTGCTCGCCCAGCTCCCACCGACTCGTCGACTCGACCTGGATGCCGGCCCCACGAAGCGCTTTCAGCAGGTCGACCTGGGAGTCGACGTTCACCGTCGGAGCGCCGAGCATGGCGCGCACCTCGGCCGCGAGCTGCTCCATGCGCGCGGGCTTCCGGCCGGGCGCTGGCCGAGGGCCGAGCTCGGTCTCGAGCACCCGTTCGTGCACCTCGCGGTGCCAGGGCAGCCCGGCTGCGTGCAGTTCGGCGCCGATGAGCGCGCCGGCGGACTCCGCCGCGAGCAGCAGGCGGAGGGCCCCCGGCCGCTCCGACGCCGCGACGAGGGCGAGCTGTCGCGCGTGCTCGGCGAGCACGGCATCGACCGGCACGCCGAGCACATCGCGTGGGCCGACGGCCTGCTCGGGCATCGGGGCATCCGTCGCGATCTCGAAGTCATCGAGATCGAAGAGCGCCGAGTGCGCAGCGGATGCCGCGGGCACGACCAGCGCCGCCTGCTCCGCCTGCCCGGCCTCCGACGGTCCGGCGGGCAACCACTCGGCGCGCGGGCGGCCACCGTGCGCGCGGGCGGCCACCGTGGTCGTCGAATGATCGAGGATCGCGGCTGCGAGCACGAGGTCGTGGCAACGGTCGACACGCACGCCGGCGGCGAGGAGGCGGGGGTACCACCGCCTGGTATCGGCCCAGACCCACCGGGGGTGATGCGACGATTCGAACGCCTGCACGACGCCCGCCAACTCGTGCAGCGCCACCGTCTCGAGTGGCCCGCTCGAGACGGAGGGATCCACGAGGCCGACCCTGCCGGGCCCCATCGCACCGACCGCAATCCGCATGCCCCCATTCTCGCGGATGCGTCCGACATGCCCTGCTGCCGTCGAATACCGAGGTTCGCCTGTCGGTGGCTGCGACGAGGGTGATACTCATGCAGGTGAGCTTCCGATGCGGGCACGGTGCCGAGCCGGGCGAGCCGGGCGTCGTCGCGCTCGCTCGCGCGTGCCCGCTCTGCGTGCTGCTGCACGAGACCCAGCGTTCGCGGCACGAGCTGCTCGGGCGGGTGACGCCGCCGCACCGACGGGCGCTCGCCCGCGAGACGCGTATCGGCACGAGCTACGAGTGGCGATGCGCACGGGGGCACGACCGGTACCTCGCGACGATCGGCGAGGTGCTGACCGGGCCGAGCTGCGCGAAATGCCGAGCGAACGCCGCGGCGCCCGGCGCGCGCCGCGAGGCCGGCGTCGCGTTCATGAAGCCGGGGCTCAGGGTCGGCACCTCGCAGATCGAACAGCGCCTGCGCATGCTGCTCGGCGAGCGCATCCGCCTGCATCATCGTGTCAACGCCGTTCGCATCGCCCGCATGTTCTACGGCAAGCAGGAGGTCTGGCCCGACATCCTCGTGCCGCAACTTCGCATCGCCGTCGAGTACGACGATCCGGGGCGATCGCGGCGGGCTCACCTCGGCGTCAAGGCCGGATCGGACCTCGAGAAGGATGCGGCGCTGCGCGAGGTCGGGTGGGAGGTCATCCGCATCCGTGCCGGCGGGCTCGAGCCGATCGGCCCGTACAGCATCGTCTGCCGCAGCCTCACGATCGCCGTCGTCGACGACGTCGTCTCGACCATGCGCGAGATCCGGGGCGACGCGGCGGTCGACGCGCTGCTATTACCGCAGGGGCAGGCCGTTGATCCGCAAGCGTGAATCCTCGATGACCTCGGCATTCGCCGACGGGTCGAACCTCCATCGGCCCGACCGGTAGATTGGGCCACCATGAGTTCCGTGCGGCCTGCTGGCGCGCCACTGCTTCTCCGGTTTCCGTTCACCGGACGTTGGGTGGCGCAGAACAGCCCTGCCGACCGCGTACCCAGCCACGGCACGCATGCGTTCGGGTCGAGCCATGCGATCGACTTCGTCGCCGTCGACGAACACGGCCGCTCGGCGCCGCGAGGCTGGCGCTCGGCGTTCGCGACCGAGCCGCCCGATCGGTTCATCGGGTTCGATGCTCCGGTACTCGCGCCGGTCGACGGCAGCGTCGTGATCGCCCACGACCGAGAACCCGACCACGAGGCCCGGCGCTCACCGCTGACGCTCCTGCCGTACCTGCTCAGCCAGTCGCGCCGGGCTCAGCAGAGCGCAGGCGGACTCGCCGGCAACCACGTCGTGATCGCCGCGCGCGAGGCCGGGCCCTTCGTGCTGCTCGCGCACCTGCGCCGAGGATCGATGGGTGTTCGGGTCGGCGACGTGGTGCGCGTCGGCATGCCGATCGGCCGATGCGGCAACTCGGGCAACAGCACCGAACCGCATGTGCACGTCCAGGCATCAGATTCCATCGAATGGTCGACGGCACGCGGCATTCCGATCGCCTTCGCTTCGGCAGCCGAGCGAGCAGGGTGGATGCCGCGCAACCGCGTTGCCTTCGACGTGAAGTGAGGCCGCACCGACCCCGAACGCCGGTGTCACCGCTCCCCCGGGCGATTCATGCGAATCGGATGATGCGTGCTGAACAGGCGGCCCAGTAGCCTCCGGGCAGATGCGAAGACATCGCACGAAACGAAAGGCCGTCGAAATGAACAGCTTCTGGGATTTCCTTGTCTGGCTCTTCTGGTTCTACGTGATCATCTCGTGCATCTGGATCTTCATCACGGTGATCATCGACATCTTCAGGGACAGCACCCTGAACGGATGGGCGAAGGCCCTGTGGGTGCTGTTCCTCGTGTTCCTGCCGTTCCTCGCCGCGTTCATCTACCTGATCGCGCGCGGCCGCAGCATGTCGGAGCGCAATGCAGCCAGGGTCGCCGACTCGCAAGCGGCAAGCGCCGAATACATCCGGAGCGTCGCCGGCGGCTCAGCATCGTCTGCGGCAGCGGAGATCGAGAAGGGCAAGCAACTCCTCGACTCGGGTGCGATCACGCAGGCTGAATACGACGCACTCAAGAACAAGGCGTTGCAAGCCGCGTAGGGTCGCAGCTCGGGAACTGCTCGCGCTCAGCGCTCAGCGCTCAGCGCTCAGCGTGCCTGCGACCGCGTCTCGGCGAGTGATCGCTCGAGCAGTGTTCGCAGTGCGCCTCGATCCACACCCGTCAATCGCGTGAGGTAGAGGCAGACCTTGCTCGCACGATGCGTTCCGAGCGCGGCGACGAGGTCGGGCCATCGTTCCGAGAAGTCGTCGACGAGGTAGATCGTGTGCTTCGCGGGGCCCGGCGCGAATGCGAGCAGCGGTGCGCGGCCCTCGCGACCGCTCTCATAGCGGTACTCGTACGCTCCGAACCCGATGATGCGACCGGCCCACACGACCGGCCGTTCACCGCTGACTTCGCCGAGCATCGCGAGCAGTTCGTCGGCTTCGGCCCGCCGAGGGCCCGCGGCGCGGTCGAGTACCTCGGCGACCGGCAGATCGGACGGTGACATTGCGGGCTGCTTCGCTGCCATGGGATCTCCCTGTGATCGTCGGGAACATCCAGCGTACTGCGACCGGGTTCGTCCAAGGTCAGGTGATCAGGCGGAGGATCACCGCGGCGATCTCGTCGATGAACGACTCGCGCTCCGATCGCTCGGACTCAGGAGTCTGCACGCGTTGCACCAGTGCCTCGGTGATCCCTCCGACGAGGATCAGGCTCGTCAGACCCCCCGGCGCTTCGTTCGTCAACCCGGCGCGCACGAAGGCCGCGAATGCCTCGTCGATCGCATCGGCGAAGGTGCGATATGCGATGCGCCGCTGCCGCTCCAGTTCGGCAGAGACACCGACCGACTCGACCTCGAGCACGCGCGCCTTTCGCCCGTCACGGAGCATCGGCTCGAGCGAGCGAGCAAGCAGCGCCCGCACGGATGCTGCGAGTTCATCGGTTGCGCTCACCTTCGCGCCCGAGATGCCGCTGAGCACCTCGTCGTTGAGCGCCCGATAGAGCTCTGTCAGGAGCATCTCCTGATCGGGGTAGAGCTCATAGAACGAACGGCTGGAGACGCCCGCCGACTTGCACACCGCCTGCACCGTCGTCGCGCGATAGCCGATCGTGCCGTACAGCTCGAGCGCTGCATCCATGAGCTGACGGCGCCGCGTCTCGTCACGCATGCGACGCACGGAACCGCGCCACACCACAGCTGTCGTTCGATCGTCGCCCATACCACCACCATGCCATTGAAAATGTGTGTTTTCGATGCAATACTCAGCCGCATGCCCTATCTGGTCAAGCAGAGCGACCGCAGCGCCGCGGTCACGAAATCCATTCCCACCGACGATTCGCTCCCGAGAGCCTGCATCATCGGAGCCGGATCGAGCGGCATCGCCGCAGCGAAGGCGCTTTCTCTCGCCGGAGTTCCGTTCGACTGCTTCGAAGCAGGTGGCGCGATCGGCGGCAACTGGGTCTTCGACAACCCCAACGGCCGCTCCGCCTGCTACGACACGCTCGAGATCAACACCTCGTGCGCGCGCATGGCGTTCTCCGACTTTCCGATGCCGGCGAGCTACCCCGCCTATGCGCGCCATGACCAGGTGCACGCCTACTTCGAGCAGTACGTCGACCACTTCGGCTTCCGCAGCGACATCACGCTGCACACCTCGGTGACCGACGTCGCTCGAAGTGACGACGGCGCGTGGCTGGTGCAGACGAACGGACCAGACGGCGAACGCACCCGGAGCTACGATGCGGTGCTCGTCGCCAACGGCCACCACTGGGATCCGCGGCTGCCGGATCCCGCCTACCCGGGAGCGTTCGACGGGGAACAGCTGCATGCGCACGACTACCGATCGGGTGACCAGCTCGAGGGCCGCAACATCGTCGTCGTGGGGGCCGGCAACTCCGCCATGGACATCGCCGTGGAAGGGTCGCACCGCGCCCGCAGCGTCAACCTGTCGATTCGCCGGGGGCAATGGGTCATGAAGAAATGGCTGCTCGGTCGGCCTGCCGATCAGATCGCGTTTCCGGGGTGGCTGCCGTGGTGGGCGACGAGCCTCCGCTTGCGCATCGGTGCGCTGACCTCCGGCGGTCTGGCGAGATACGGCCTGCCCGAACCGTCGCATCGGCCGGGGCAGTCCCATCCCGTGCAATCGGATCGCATTCGACAACGAATCGCCGCCGGACGTGTGATCGTGCGCCCCGGCATCGAACGACTCGACGGCGACGGGGTGGTCTTCACCGACGGCAGCCGGGTGGCCGCAGACCTCATCGTGTGGGCGACCGGATACAACGTCACGTTCCCGTTCCTCGACCCGGCACTGGTGGCGGCGGAGGAGAACGAGTTGCCGCTCTTCAAGCGGACGCTGCACCCCGACCTGCCCGGGCTGTACTTCATCGGACTTCTCCAGCCGGTCGGCGCCGTGATGCCCCTCGCAGAGGCGCAGAGTGCGTGGGTCGCCGAGATTCTCGCAGGGCGCTATGTCGCCCCCGCCGATGCTGAGCTGCGGAGCCGGATGGAACGAGATCACCGCCGCAACAAGCGGCAGTTCTACCGTTCCCCGCGACACACCATGGAGGTCGACTTCGATCACTTCCTGTGGGATCTCGCGCGCGAGCGCAAACGCGGCCGCGGTCGCGCCGAGCGCCGTCCTGTCGCGACCCCGTCGCCGGTTCCGAGTGACGGGCCCTCGCGCCAGGCAACGGAGGTGCGAGCATGACCGGCCTGGCCGACCGTGTCGTCGCCGTGATCGGCGGCGCGAACGGTATCGGCCGCGAGACGGCACGCCGGCTCGCACTCGCGGGCGCCAGGGTCGCGATCGGCGACCGGGACGGAGCCGCCGCCCTCCGCGCTGCCGAGGCGCTGGAAGGCACAGCCATCGGCCTTGCGGTCGATGTGACGAGCACCGCATCGCTCGAGTCGTTCCTCACTGCGGTCGACTCCGCTTTGGGCCCGGTCGAGACGCTCGTCAACAGCGCCGGAGTGATGTGGGTCGGGCCGTTCGATGCAGAACCCGAATCTGCGGCCCGTGCGCAGATCGACGTCAACCTGCTCGGGGCGATCAACGCCGTGAAGGCGACGGCAGCCCGCATGCTGCGGCAGCGCTCGGGCCACATCGTCGTGATCGCCTCGGCGGCCTCGCTCCTGCCGACCCCCGGTGAGGCGACGTATGCCGCCAGCAAGCACGGCGTGCTCGGCTACCTCAAAGCCGTGCGGGCAGAACTGCGCGGCAGCGGCGTGGAGGTCTCGGTCATCATGCCGACCGTGGTCGAGACAGCACTGGCCGCCGGTACTTCCCCGGGTGCGGCGAAGATGCTCCAGCCGGCGGATGTCGCTCGCGCCGTGCTCACCACGATCACGCGTCCACGGTTCGAGGTGACGATCCCTGCCTACCTCGGTCCGGTCCGTCGCGCGATCGATATCCTCCCTGCCGCGATGCGCGACGCTCTGCTCCGCCGGCTCGTTCCCGACCAGGTGCGGGCGAGTGACCGCAAGGCCCGGCAAGACTATGAGGCGACGTTCCTGGATCGCGCCTGATGGCGGCGGTGACCGTCGGACTCGATGCACAGCTGCACCGCCGCAGTCCGCGTCGTTCGGCCTGGCCGGACGACTGCTGGTGAGTGCCATACTCGAAGTATGAGCGACGTAGACGAGCGACCCCCGAGCCGCCTTCTGACCGAGGACGAGTGCTGGCAGCGCCTCACCGACGCCCCGTACGGGCGCGTCGCCGCGAGCGCCGCGGGTGAAGTCGACATCTTCCCGGTGAACCATGCCGTCGATCACGGCACCATCGTCTTCCGCACATCGGCAGGTACGAAGCTGCTGGAGCTGACGATCCACCACGGCGTCGCCTTCGAAATCGACGGGTACTCCGACACCGATGCGTTCAGCGTCGTGGTGAAGGGCACCGCCGAGGAATTCGACCGCCAGTCGGAGGTGGCTGAGGCGGAGCGGCTCGGCATCACCCCCTGGGCGCCCGAGCAGAAAGACCGCTGGGTGCGAATCAGGCCGACCCACGTGGGCGGCCGCACCTTCCAGCGGCCCCGCGACTGACCCGGCCCGAGCCGCTCACAGACCCGGCTCGACTCCGGCGCGCGGTCGGCGCAGCACGGTTCGCCAGATCGTGACGAGCATCGCGGCGAAGGTGACGAGCCAGGCTGCGAGTGCGATCCAGATCTCGACGGAGCCGATCGCGTGCACCAGCGGCAGATGGTCGACATCGCCGAGGAACTGGGAGCCGACACCGTACATTCCCAGCGGGAAGATGATGCTCCACAGCGTTGCCTCGTAGCGCAGCGGCACTCGGTGGCGCACGTGACGCCAGTATCCGGCGATCACGAGCGGCGGAATCAGCCAGGTTCCGAATGCCCAGAAGAACACGGATGCACCGGCGATGAGTCCGCGGGTGGCATCCACCACCGGGGCATCGGCCATCTCCACGATGCGAGCGCCGGCGACCACGGTGATTGCGGTCGCACCCATCGCCACCCAGTAGGGCGGGGTGAGATCGGCCGGCCGGAACGGGTACGCCAACATCCGCACGCCCACGAAGACGCCCACCGCGCCGTAGAGGAATATGCCGACCGACCACGAGAAGACCGCGAGCAGCGACATCGCCGGCCGCATCGAGGCGGGCAGTTCCACTTGCAGCGTCGCCGCGAGTACCGCGATCGACTGGCTTGCCACCGCCCAGATGAACCAGGTGCCGTTCGCCGTGGCCAGCGCCCTCGCTGGCCGATGCTGCCCGAGCACGGCGGTCCACGGCACCGTGTAGCCGAGCACGATCCACGCGAGCGCGGCGAGGATCATCAGAACGAGCGATGGGGCATGGAGCTCCTCTTGGGCCAACCGACTGCCGAGCACGCAGGTCGCTGCCACGAAGGTGAAGAAGCCGAACGCACGAGCCGGATCGGCGAAGTCGGCGGCCATGGCCTCGCGGTGGCGCACCACGCGCACGACGCTCAGAGCGACCAGCACCACATAGGCGACGGCGGCGATCACCAGTAGCAGTTCGGAGATCGCCATCGCGTTGTTGGTGCGCATCGCCACCGACAGGATGCCGGTCGCCATCACCAGCGCGAAGTACCCCGGTGTGAGCCCGCGCACTGCCGCGTCGGCGCGTGAGAGCAGCGTGCTGCGGTCAGCAGGCGTTCGCGGCGGCGTGGACACGCGCTCAGAGTATCGCCCGCGGGGACGGCGGTTCGACGATCAACGCCTCGTCGTGGATGAACCACACGGCGACGCACCCTTGAATGTGCGCGCATCGGGCGCTGCAGCGCGGGGGCGCTGGATCATCGAGCGCGCACCCGGAACACGTGCGTGAAGCTCGACTCGCGCGGACTCAACACGTACGCATCGAGCACTCCGGGCCCGCATGCAGCTGTTCCGACGCCGTGCTGTCGGGCGTCGAGGGAGAGGTGGGTCCGCCCGTCCGCAGTCAGATCCGACTCATGCGACGCGGCCGCGAGCGTCGCCTGACTGAACGACCGAACGGTCATCGCGAACGGATCGCCCTCGATGGCGAGCTGCGCGCCCTCGAAGCCGAGGGCCAGTCTCGTGACGTCGGCGCGCGCACCGGATTCCTGCGGTCGCACGTAGTCCACGTGAAGATCAACAGGTGCGGCCTCGTACCAGCCGAACTTCGCACCCTGGCCGGTGTCCGGATAGGCCTGGCCCGGCCCGCGACCGCGCCAGGCCACCGTCTGCGCTTCGCCATCGATGACGAGCTCGAGCCCGATTCGGGCCCACGGCACCTCCCAACCGCCTTCGGGACGCACCTTCGTTTCGAGCGCGAGTGTCTCGCCGTCGCTCGACCACACGAAGTCGACCGAGATGCCATTGGCTTGATCAGCTGCGGCGTAGCGCATTCGGACGGTCAGCACCTCGCCGCCGTCGGAATCGGGCACCGCCACCATCTCGATGAGTCGCGGATGAAGCCGGTCGAGCCCGGTGTCGGTCCACTGCCGTTCCACCGGCACGCCACCGACGATGAAGTCGGCGACGCCGAAGTCGTTGTCGATCGGTGCACGCCAGAAGTTCGCCCTGAACGACGAGATGCGGAGGCCGTCGAGGTCGATGAGCGATCCGGTCGTGCGATCGAAGGCAGCTGGACCGAGCCGGGCGACGGCGGCATCGGTCACGACCACGGCCGTCGCCCGTGGGCGCGGCGGCGTCGGCGGCGTCGCAACGAATTGACCCCACGCGATCTCGTGGCCCGCTTCAGCCCATGGGGTCGCGGTTGCGAGGCGAGCGGACACGGTGACGATGGCCGGCCTCGAGCTGCCTCGAGAAGCATCGTCGGGCAACTGCACGCGCACCTCCTCCCCCGGCGCAAGGCTCGGCACGGTCAGCACACCGTGGGCCTCGACCACACCGTCCGCTGCGACGGTGTACTCGAAGACCACGTTCGATGTGTCGGCGAAGTCGAAGGCGTTCCGCACGTCCGCGCAGCCGGCGTTCACTGTGATGCGGATCGGCTCGATGACCTTCTTGAAGTCGATGAGACCCGGGCGAGGGCCCAGATTCGCATCGACGAGACCGTCGGCAACGAAGTTGCCGTCATGGATCTCCTCGCCGAAGTCGCCGCCGTATCGGAAGTGGTTCGCCCCCGAGGCATCCGTTGCCGAAATGCCGTGCTCGATCCATTCCCAGACGAACCCGCCCATCAACCGCGGGTAGGTCTCGAACAGGGATTGGTACTCGCTCAGCCCCCCGGGGCCGTTGCCCATCGCGTGACCGTACTCGCAGAGCACGAACGGCATGCGTCGTCGCTGCGCGTCGAGTTCGGCGTCGGCAAGGGGTTCCTCCTGGCAGCGACCGATCAGCTCGGTCTCGTGGTGGTCGGCGTACATTCGGGAGTAGACGTCGGCGTACGCGCACGTCTGGTCGCCCTCGTAGTGGATCGGGCGGGAGGGGTCGCGCTGTTTCGCCCAACGGGACATCGCCGCGAGGTTCTCGCCCGTTCCCGACTCGTTGCCGAGTGACCACATGATGACGGACGGATGATTCTTGTCGCGCTCGACCGTACGTCGCATGCGGTCGACGAGCGCATCGTGCCACGCCGGCTCGTCGGCCGGGTTGCGCTGCCAGGCCTGATGCTCGAAGCCGTGGGTCTCGAGGTCGCACTCCAGCACGACGTAGAACCCGAGGCGATCGGCGAGGTCGAGGAAATCGGGATGGGGCGGGTAGTGCGACGTGCGAACGGCGTTGATGTTGTGCTGCTTCATGAGCCGCAGCTCCGCCTCGAGCCGATCTCGCGGCACGATGCGTCCGAGCTCCGGGTGGTGCTCGTGCCGGTTGACGCCTCGCAGCAGGATGCCGCGGCCGTTGACGAGGAACCGGCCATCCTCGACGACGACGGTGCGGAAGCCGAGCTGCACCGTGACGGTCTCGCTCGGTGTGCTGATCGTCGCCTCGTAGAGTCGCGGCGACTCCGCCGACCAGCCGTGAACTTCAGGGATGCGGTGCTCGGTGCCGGACACCGTGACCAACCCGAGCTCGGGCACGGAGATCTCGGCTTCGATGCTCTCGCCGTCGCGCGTCGCCTCGATGCGGAGCACTCCCACCGAGGTTCGGTGGTCGAAGTCGGCGTGGACGAAGACGTCGTCGATGCCGTCCACCGGTCTCGCGAGCAACGTGACGTCGCGGAAGATGCCGGGCAACCACCACATGTCTTGATCTTCGAGATAGCTGGCGGCCGAGAACTGGGCGACCCGCACCGCCAGCACGTTCCGACCCTGCGTGAGGGCGTGGCTCGCGTCGAACTCATGCGACAGACGGCTCCCCCGGGTGGTGCCGAGCCGGATTCCGTTCAACCAGACCGTCGCGGCGGAGTCGATGCCGTCGAATCTCAACACTGCGGAGGGCAGGAACTCGGGTCCGACGTCGAACTCCAGCACGTGGTCGCCGATGGGATTGGCATCGGGGGCGTGCGGCGGCTCGACCGCGAACGGGTACTGGATGTTCGTGTACGCGGGTGAGCCGTGACCATGCATCACCCAGCTCGAGGGAACGGGCAGCTCGCCGAAGCCGTCGAGACGCCTGCCCGCCTGCCACCCGTCGTCGGGTGCCTGGCGGATTCCCGGGTGGAGACGGAAGCGCCAGGTGCCGTTGAGCGACCGGCTGGCGGCGTCGGTCTGGAGTCGAGCCCGGGGGGCGTTCGTACCGTTGGGCGGCGCCGGCGAGTGGAGGGCCTCTGCCCGGTCGCTTCCGCGGTCCACTCTGCGCTCCGGCTCGGCATCGGGAGTCATCGCCGCTGCAAGGCCCGGCTCGTCGGAACGTCGGCCGGCGATCACTGCATCGTCCCCGCGACCTTGCCCTTGATGCTTCAATCGTCTGTCCTTCGCTCGAGCGTGAGTGCGCCCACGACCTTCATGGGCGTCGCAGCGACTCTATGCGGGAAGACTCTGTGATCCCCCCGAGCGCGCTGAAGCTCTCGTGGCAGCGGAGTCGCTCGCTGACAACGCTGTTGCCGAGTCGCGCGAATCAGTCGCCGTCAGATTCGATGCCGCGCCGGGGAAAGCCGTCGAGCAGCTTCCGCATGACTCGCCAGTCGTCGTCGGTGTCCGTCCAGTTCACCTCTGGGTCGCGAAGTCGTTTCAGCCGGACTCCGTCGAGGAGCAGCCGAAGGATCCGCGCGACCTCGTCACCGTCTTCGAACTCGCGCTCGATCTGCGGCACCATGAGATCGAACGTGCGCTCGCTGCGTCGCGCGAAGTACTCATGTGCGGGGTGCCCCGGGTCGAGCGCCTCCGCCTCGAGGGCGTCGAAGCTCCGCGCCTCGTCGGGATGCGCCGCATAGAATCCGCGCGCCGCATCGAGCATCTCGAGGAGCGGCACGTCGAAACCTCCGTCATCGAGGATCTCGGCGAGGTCGACTTCGTCGCGATGATCGAGCACCGCCTCGAGCAATGTCGGTATGTCGGGGAAGTAGTGCATCAGCCCCGGCGCGGACATGCCGCAGCGTCGGGCGATCTCGCGCAGGCTGAGCCCGCGGTAACCGTCGCTCGCGATGGCCGCCTGGGTGGCGTCGATGATCTCGGCTCGTCGAGCCTCGGGAGTCAAACGGCGTGCCATGCGTCCTCCTTTGCTCATTCGTACTTGCGCTTCCGCCACGATACACGTGCGCTCACCCCTATCTTACAGCTGTTAGATAGAACGGAAAGGCTGTTCAATGACGAACTCGTCCCCCGACACCGTGACGATCACGGCGTCGAATCCGGCGGTGAAGGTGCGACTCTCGCCGCGCGTGAAGCACCTGTTCGGCTTCATCGTTCCGGTCAACCTCGCGATCTACATCGTGGTCGACGCGGTGCCCGGCATCCTCCTCCCGCTCCAGATCCAAGGCATCGACGAGGCGAACAAGGCCGCGAACCTCGCGCTCGTCACCGGCATCGGAGCCTTCGCGGCGATGATCGTGAGTCCGATCGCGGGTCTGGTCTCAGACCGCACGCGGAGCAGGTTCGGTCGGCGCACCCCCTGGATCCTCGGCGGAGCGCTCGCGACCGGACTCACGCTCTTCGCGATGGGCTTCGCCAACGGCGTCGTGCAACTGGTCATCGCCTGGACGATCATGCAGATCACGCTCAACCTGATGATCAGCCCGCTGACGGCGCTGCTGCCCGATCGGGTGCCGTCGGCCGTGCGCGGTGCGTTCTCGACGCTCGTCGGCATCGGCATGATGGTCGGCATTCTCGGTGGTCAGATCCTGGGCGCGAGCCTGGCATCCGACATCCAGACCGCATACCTGATCCTGCCCGGCCTGATGATCGTCATGATCGTGCTGTTCGTGGTGTTCTGCCCCGACACCGACTCACGAAGCCGGGTGAACGAGAAGTTCTCGTTCATCGTCTTTCTGAAGACGTTCTGGGTGAACCCCCGCCGACACCCCGACTTCTTCTGGGGCTTCATGAGCCGACTGACGCTGTACACCGGGTACTTCATCATCACCGGCTACCAGCTCTACCTGCTGCAGGACTACATCGGACTCGGAGACGATGCCATCACCCTCGTCCCCCTCCTCGGTCTGGTGCATCTCGTCGTCATCGTCATGGCGATGGCCTTCGCCGGCCCCCTCTCCGACAAGATCGGTCGCCGCAAGCCCATCGTCATCGGTGCGGCGCTGCTGATGGGCATCTCGATGCTCGCCCCCGTGATTCTGCACACCGTCACCGGCATGTTCGTGTTCACGGCGATCTGCAGCCTCGGCTTCGGCGCCTACATGTCGGTCGACGCCGCACTGATGAGCGAGGTCCTCCCCTCCGAGGGAACCTTCGCGAAGGATCTCGGCGTGCTCAACATCGCCGCCACCTTGCCGCAGACGATCGGCCCGTTCCTCGGCGGCGCCATCGTGGTCGGCTTCGGGTACCTCGGACTGTTCCCGGTCGCGATCGCGCTCGCGATCGTCGGCGCACTCTGCATCGCTCCCATCAAGTCCGTTCGATAGGAAACTGGATATATGACTCTCTCGCTCGTCCCTGCACCCGCCCGCATCCTCGCGCATGAAGGATCGCTCGAGATCGGCGACGGCACGCACGTCGTCGTCGAGTCGAACGAATTGACAGCGACGGCGCGGCGCTTCATCGACGACGTGCGCATCGACACCGGCATCGCCCTCGAACTTGCGTCGCCCTCCGATTCGGGGACTCCCGTCGTGCTCGCGCTCGACACCGCCGAACTCGATTCCGTGGCTGCGGCCGGTGGCGTTCGCGCCGACGGCAGATCGGTAGCGGATGCCGCAGACGAGCGCCATGGCATCAGCATCACCCCTGAGGGGGTGCGTGTCTGGGGCGCCACCGCCGAGGGCGTGCACCGCGGCCTCACCTCGCTGCGCCAGCTCATCGCCGCCGTATCCCGGGACCGACTTGCGGCGCTGCCCGCTGCAGAGATCCTCGACGGCCCCCGGTTCGCGTGGCGCGGACTGTCGTTCGACGTCGCGCGCACCTTCCACGGGCCCGAGACGGTGCGACGCGTGATCGACATGTGCTCACTGCACAAGCTGAACGTGCTGCACCTGCACCTGACCGACGACCAGGGCTGGCGCATCGAGGTGCCGACCCGGCCGGCGCTGACCGCGATCGGCGGCGCCGGCGCGCTGGGCGACCGCCCCGGCGGCTACTACACGCTCGCCGAGATGGCCGAGCTCGTCGAATACGCAGCCGCGCGCTTCGTCACGCTCGTGCCCGAGATCGACATGCCCGGACACACCGGCGCGATCTTCCGCGCCTACCCCGAACTCGCACCCGCGGACGGGCGGGCGGGCGAGGTCGCCCCCGGACTTGCGATCGGCACCCTCGACCCGGAGCGCCCGGAGACGTGGGCCTTCGTCGAAGACGTGCTCGACGCCGTCATCCCCCAGTTCCCGCAGAGCGCGTACGTGCACGTCGGCGGCGACGAGGCGTTCGGCATGGCCGACGAGGCACACGCTGCGTTCGTCGAGCGGGCCGTCGCACTCGTCCGCGCCCGCGGGCGACGCGCACTCGGATGGCAGGAGACCGCACGCGCGGCGATCGGTGCAGACGAGATCGTGCAGTACTGGATCGACTCGCGCGAAACGTCGGCGATGATGGACAACGAGGCGCTCAAGACGATGGTCCCGTCAGAGCTCTTGCCGCTCATCGTCGAAACGATGGCCAAGGCCGAGCACGACGTGCCCCGTGCCCTCGCGACGGGCGCCAAGCTCCTCATCTCACCGACGAGTCGGCTGTACTTCGATCGACCCCACGCCGAGGACTCCGCCGACCCCGCGCAGGAAGAGATGCGCGCCCGGGTCGGACTGCCGGTCTACCCGCCGATGTCGCTCCGGCACGGCGTCGAGTGGGATCCGGTCGACGACACCCCTGGCGTTTCATCCGACGACCAGATCGCGGGCGTGGAGGCGGCCATCTGGTGCGAGACCATCGCCAACCGCGACGAACTCGAGTTCATGCTCCTGCCACGCATCGGCGGCCTCGCTGAGAAGAGCTGGGCACGGCGCACTGTCACCGAGTGGAATGACTACGCCGAGCGGATCGCCGCACAGGCGACGATATGGGACGCGCGCGGCTGGACCTGGTTCGCCGCGAACACCGTCGACTGGGCGGCAGACGAAGTCACCGCCCGCTGAACCGCACCGGACTGCGCCGATCCCGAGACGGAGAACTGAATTGACCACTGACACCACCGTCGTGCGCTTCCCGTACGAAGACTCGTCCTTGCCCATCGAGAATCGCATCGAAGACCTCCTCTCCCGCCTGGACGATGCCGACAAGGCCGGTCTCCTCTTCCACACGATGGTGTCCGTGCAGGAGCTCACCGAGCCGAATGCCATGTTCGGCCTGCCTTCCGTGGCGAGCCTGATCCACGACCGGCGGATGAACCACTTCAACCTCCTCGGGTCGGCACCGAGCGGGCGCGAGTTCGCGGAGTGGCAGAACGCTGCGCAGCGACTCGCCCGCGAACTGCCGCTCCGCATCCCGATCACGTTCTCGACGGATCCACGCCATTCGTTCACCGACAACCCCGGCGCATCGATGCTCGCCGGCCCGTTCTCGCAGTGGCCGGAATCGCTCGGCCTCGCGGCGATCGGATCAGCCCGCCGCGTCGAGCGGTTCGCCGACGTCGCGCGGCAGGAGTACTTGGCCGTCGGGCTGCGCGTGGCGCTGCATCCCCAGATCGATCTGGCCACCGAGCCGCGCTGGTCACGCATCAACGCGACCTTCGGGGAAGACGCCGATCTGGCCTCGCGGCTCGTCGCGGGATACATCCGCGGATTTCAGGGCGACCATCTCGGCGCCGAATCGGTCTCGACCATGGCCAAGCACTTCCCCGGCGGCGGGCCGCAGAAAGACGGCGAGGACCCCCACTTCGAGTACGGCCGCGAGCAGGTCTACCCCGGCGACAACTTCGAGTACCACCTCGAGCCGTTCGCGGCCGCCATCGCCGCCGGCGTCTCGCAGATGATGCCGTACTACGGGATGCCGGTGGGAACCGAGTACGACGAGGTCGGGTTCGGATTCAATCGCTCGGTGCTGCAAGGACTGTTGCGAGATCGCTTCGGGTTCGACGGCATCGTCTGCACCGACTGGGGGCTGATCACCGATTCTCCCCTGATGCCGGCGAAGGCCTGGGGTGTCGAGCACCTCACGCCCGCCGAACGGATGCTGAAGATCCTCGACGCCGGCGCCGACCAGTTCGGCGGCGAACTGTGCACCGACCTCCTGCTCGAACTGGTCGACGCCGGCACGCTCACCCGCGATCGCCTCGACGTCTCCGTGCGCCGTCTGCTTCGCGAGAAGTTCAGGCTCGGCCTGTTCGACGACCCCTTCGTCGACGCAGACCGTGCGCAGTCGGTCGTGGGCAACGCCGACTTCGTTGCCGAGGGTCTCGCCGCGCAGAGCGACTCGCTCACACTTCTCACCAACAGGGATCAGACGCTCCCCCTCGGCCGGGGCATCCGCGTCTACGCCGAAGGTGTGGATGCCCGGCATCTTCGCGAGTACGCGACCATCGTCGCAACCCCTGACGAAGCGGATGTCGCGATCCTGCGGGTCAAGGCACCCTACGAACCCCGGACGAACGGGTTCGAAGCGTACTTCCATACCGGGTCTCTCGAGTTCCCATCGCAGGAGCTCGAACGCCTGACGAGTATCGCCTCCGCCGTGCCCACGGTCATCGACATCTACCTCGAACGGCCGACGGTACTCGGAGGGATGGAGCACACCGCAGCTGCCGTGATCGGGAGCTATGGGGCATCCGACGCTGCACTCCTCCGCGTGCTGTTCGGTGACCGCAGTCCGCTCGGATCACTCCCGTTCGATCTGCCACAGTCGATGGACGCCGTGATCGCCAGCCGCACGGACGTGCCGTTCGACACCGCCGAACCCACCTTCCGGTTCGGGCACGGTCTGCGCTACGACGCGTAAGCGTGTGCAGCACCGTCCCGACCCCCGATGCCCGGCACTGCAATCGTGGCGCTCAACCGTCGCGCGAGACCGGCGCGTCGCCCAGCGCTGCGGCGAGCTCCGCGCCCCGAGGGTCGTGCGTGGCGAACGCCGTCCCTGAGCCGCGCCGATCGCGCGAGAACTCGCTCAACCCGGCTTCGACGGTCTTGCTGTACGGCAGGAATGCCATCGCGATCGCACCCAGCAGCGCGAACACGATCGGCACCCCCGCGGTCGCGATGCGTATGCCGAGTTGAGCGGTCTCAGATTGGACCTCGGCGAGCTGGTCGTAACCGAATGCGGAGATGATCCACATGAACAGCGCCGTCTGGATTCCGATGAGCGGAGCAGACAGGAGCGCACGCAACGACGCGAACGACCCCGTCTTGCGGGTGCCGGTGGTGCGTTCGTTCTCGTCGATGAGCGCTGCCTCGAGGGGGCTGCCCGCGGTCATCATGATCTGGCGTCCGCTCATGAGCACGAGGTAGCACAGCAACGCATGCCACCATTCGGTCGCGAAGAACAGCGCGGCGAGTCCGAGCACGTACGGAACCATCCCGACGAAGATGCTGGTTCGGCTGCCGATGCGCTTGATCATGCGGGCGAACAGCGGCAGGAGCAGGAGCACGACGGCCATCGAACCGATGTCGGTGATCGTGGCCTCGGTGCCGGAGCTGCGGATCACGTGATCCATGAAGTAGAGGAACGCCGTGAAGTACATGCCCATCGGTGCGAGCGCGGTGGCACTGTAGGCGAACCAGGCCCAGAACGCCCGCATCCGGAGGATCGATGCGGCATCCGCTGTGAGTTGGCTCCAGGTGACGTGCTGTTCGCCTGCGTCGCCGTTCTCGTAGAGCTCGGGAGGATCCTTGAGTTTGAGGATGGGGATGAGGTAGAGCGCGGCGTTCAGCAGCACGACGCCCATGAGCATCGCGGCGATCGTGGTGCGCTCGGTGATCGAATCGCCCACGAGTAGTTGCGTGGCGACCACGGTCGCGAAGGCGGAGGTGATGTTGCCGATCCACGTCTTGCCGACCTCGACGTCGATGCGATCCTCGCGCGTCGGTGCCGCGAGGTAGATGTAGCCGGTGGCGGAGATGAGGTAGAAGGTCGACGCGACATCGAACAGGAACAGCTCGAACAGGAAGACCAGCATCATCGTGCTCTGCGACCACGACGGGTCCGTCCAGGCCATCGCGACGAGCCCGATGAGCATGAACGGAACGGTCGTGCGCATGACCCGCAGGAACTTGCCCCGCCCCGGCCGGTAGCGCATCTTGTCGAGCATCACCCCGAACACGGGATCGTTGATCACGTTCCAGATGTTGAAGGCGAGGTACACCCATCCGACATACTGCGGATCGAGTCCGATCACGTCCGTGTAGAACTTCACGTACACGTTGTGGATGATGACCGTCGACATCCACGTGGCCGGCAACGGCGTGGAGAGGAGCGCCTTCTGCCGGAAACTCAGCGCCACGACTCAACCGACTGTCAGCTCGAAATCACCCAGACCTGCTGCGACCGACACCCACACGCCATCGCGCGTGAACGGCATCGGCTCGCCGTCGCGGAGCACACTCACCGCTCCGTCGGGAGCGAAGAAGACGGAGGGTGCCCCCGTTTCCGCTCCACGCCACCCGGCGTGCAGCGTGCCGTCGACGACGCGCCAGTGCAGGCCGTCTCCGGCGAAGGCGAGCGGGCGGGGGCGGGTCAGGGCTGCCGCCGCCTCGGACGCGGCGAAGCCCTTCTGCCAGCACCAGTAGGTCCACGACCACCCGCGAGCATCGAACACGTCCTGCAGAGCCTCGGCATGACTTTCGACCCCGTCGCCGAGGTCGAGGGCACCCCATTCGCCGACGATCACCGGCACGCCGAGGCGCTCGGCGGTCTCGGCGTGGCGGGAGAAGATCGTCGCCGCGCGGGTGTTGCTCGACAACGCGATTGCCGCGGTGTCGACGGTCAGGTCGTACCCGTGCGGTGAGTAGGCCCAGTTCGCGTCATCGAGCGCGGGCTGTCCGGAAGGCACTCCGAGGTTTGCGAAGTAGTTGTGCTCGCGCAGGATGAGGCCGTGCGGGTCTTCCGCCCGGACCGAGGCGCGCACGCGCTCCATGAATGGGGCGACCGCGTCGGATTCGAAGGCAGCCACGAGGGGATGAACCGCGTCGCCGACCTCTCGGTGCACCGTCTCGTCTTCGAGACGAGCCAGCTGCGCGAACTTCGCCTCCGGATCCGCGAAGTCGGCGAACACCTGCTCAGGATCCTGGCCGGTCGCGTGTGCGAACGCACCGATGAGCGAGGCGAAGATCTGAGGTGCGATGCTGCCGGGTGTCGGCTCGTTCAGAAGGTCGTATCCGACGACGGCGCGGTGATCGCGGAACCGCCGGGCGACGTGCGCCCACATGGCGGCGAAACGATCCTGCAGTCCGACGCCCCCAGGCCCCGCGGCGTTCGACCAGAACTGGTCGAGTGCCTCGTGCACCGCAGGACTCGCGAGATACGCATCGCTCCACAGTTCCGTGGCAGCGAAATCCTGCGAGGTGAGCGTCGCCCAGACCGGCGCACCGTCGCTGAACGCCTGCGAGTACAGGTCTTGGTGCGAGTCGAGCACTGCGAGCATGCCCGCATCGTGGATCACATCCAACTGACCCGCGACCCAATCGAGGTACGCCTCGTCGTAGTGGCCGGGCTCGGGCTCGACAGCCGCCCAGATGACCCCGAACCGCACGAGCGTGAACCCACGGGCGGCGAGGTCTGCAATATCCTCCGGGGTCCAGTCGCCACCGAACCCTCGATCGAGGTAGCTGCCGGTCGGCAGATGGTTGCCCTTCGAGATGAGGTTGATGCCGTGGAATACCCGATGACGACCGAGAGAGTCGCGCAGGCGAGACCCATCCGTACGCAGAATCGTGCCGTGGCCGCTCACGTCGGGCCGGAGAAGAGCTTCGTCACTGCTCGCAGCGGGTGCGGTGCGACTGAGGGTCTGGTCGTGCGTCATTGCTCTCCCGGCGCGAACCTCAGCGTTCGCGCATGCTCATGAAAGTGGGACATCTGACCCACTCGGACGAAAGTACCGTGCACGCGCACTGAGATCAAGCGCCGGCATCCCACTCCGCGGCGACCAGATCGACGCCCGCTGCACCCGATGGCCGCAGGTGCTCCTGAGTTCGCTGCCGTACGGCGGTCCGCACGGGCGGAGCCCCGTCCAAGAGTGGGCGGAAGCCGGTAGGGTCGGGAGAGGTGCGCGAATCCTCAAGGCGCGCCTCGACATGTACGACGATTAGGGCTGCGGCGGCTCCAGATCTCCGAGCTCGCAGTCCTCCCCGGCTGATCGGAGTTCCCGTGGTCGCTCCTGCTTCGCTTCCGTACATCGACGGCGACGCCGCCCGCGCTGCGCTCCCCCTCCGTGACGCGATCGACGCCGTCGCCCGGGTCCTCGCGGTCGTCGATGCCGATGCACAGCCCGCTCGCACCTCCACAGCGCTGAGCCGCGGCCAGTTCCTCCTCATGCCGGGCGAGCTCGGCGAGTTCGCCGGATGCAAGGTACTCACGGTCGCCGAGCCCGGACTCGCACAGGCGCCCGAACGGATCCAGGGGATGATGCTGCTGTTCGATGCGCGCTCGCTCGCTCCCGTCGCCGTGCTCGACGGCGCCGCCCTCACCGCTCTGCGCACGCCCGCCGTCTCCGCCGCGATTGCGGACCTCGTCACCCCCGCGGACGCGTCGACGGTCGCCGTGTTCGGCACCGGCCCGCAGGCGCGGGCCCACATCGAGGCGATCCGTGCGATCCGCCCCGTGGCACGCACGTTCGTGGTCGGGCGCACCGCCGACCGGACTGCCGCTGCCGCCGCGAAGTGGAGCGACCACCGTCTCGCAGTGATCCCGGCCAGACCGGATATCGTCGCCGAGTGCGACATCGTCGTCTGCGCAACGACGGCCGCGGCACCGGTGCTCACCTCTGGAAGCATCGGGCCGCGCACCACCGTCGTGGCCGTCGGATCGCACGAGCCGCATCGCCGCGAGTTGCCCGGGGAGTTGCTCGGCCGGAGCCAAGTGCTGGTGGAGGGTCGCAGAGTGGCGCTGTCAGAAGCCGGCGACGTGATCATGGCGATCGCTGAGGGTGAACTCGACGACTCGGACCTCGTCACGTTCCGCGACATCGCGACAGGGTCGGCCGAAATCGCATTCGACAAACCCCGCGTGGTCAAGACGTGCGGCATGGTCTGGCAGGACGTGGTCATCGCCGCCGCTGTCGCCGCACGACGCGGCATCCGACTGCAAGAAGGAGATCTCGGCTGACGGTTCCCCTCACGACCGAGGAGTGGACGGACTTCGCGGCGTAGCAGTCATCGTCACCGTCGTGCGATCTCGGTGATGCGCCGTCGCGGACCGGGTGCCATGATGACGAGACATGATCTGCAAGGGGGAATGCGCATGTCGATCGAAGCAACCACAGGGGCGGGGCTGACGAAGGACGAGATGGCCGAGGAGGTGGCCCGTCTCTCAACGCCCGACCGCTTGTCGACGCCGTTCGGTGACTTCGAGTTCTTCGACGGCGTGCCTGAGCCGAACTCGGTTCAGACGATCTTCGACGGACTCGATCTCGTCCGCGGCATCACTGCGTTCCTCAACACGATCCCGGGTGCGTCACTCGTCGCCATGCGGCACGGGCTGCGCATCGCCGGCGTCGACTCGCCCGACAAGATCGCGTTCACCGATCCGAAATGCAACTCCGGCGCTCTCTGGCTCACGCCGAACACCGAGACCACCTACGGCGTCGCCTTCCTCGATCTGCTGGCGTGGGGTCCGACGGTGATCGAGGCGCCCCCGCAGGCGCTCGGCGTCGTCGACGACTTCTGGTTCCGGTACGTCGCCGACATGGGCATCGCAGGCCCCGACAAGGGCGCCGGCGGCAAGTACCTCTTCCTGCCGCCGGGCTACGACGGCGAGCGGCCCGACGGGTACTACACCTACGAGAGCCCGACGTTCACGAACTTCGTCGTGATCCGCGCCTTGGGCGGCGTGCCATCCATCTTGCAGTCCCGTATCTACCGATTGAGTGACGCCGCGGCCCCGCCGGAGAACACGTTCGTGAACATCGCCGACCAGGTCTTCAACACGATCCACTCGAACGACTTCTCGTTCTTCGATGAGGTCGCCGAACTCGTCGCCGAAGAACCAGCCGCCGCGCTCGACCCGGAGCGCGCGGGCACGCTGGCCGCCCTCGGCATCGCACACGGAGTGCCCTTCGCACCCGATGAGCATCGGCGCGGGATCCTCGACGACGCCGCCCGCATCGGTGCCGGAATGGCGCGTGCCAACCTCTACCGGCCGCGCAACCCGGAGTCGTACCGCTGGGATGGGTCGTCGTGGAAGGAGGGGTTCGTCGGCGGCAGCTACGAGTTCTTGAACGACGGTGCGCGCAATCTCGATGCCCGTACGCTCTTCCACTATGCGGCGACGGTGATCACGCCGGCGATGGCGCACGCACAGGTCGGCGCCGGCTCGGCCTACATCTACACCGCTCAAGACGCAGATGGCGCCCTGCTGGATGGAGCTGCCACGTACTCGCTGACGATCCCGCCGAACCCGCCGGCGAAGAACTTCTGGGCGTTCGACCTGTACGACACCCAGACCCGTTCGCTACTGCAGTCAACGCTCTACCCGGCACTGTCCAGCCTCGGCGAGGGTCTCCAGGCCGAGGCCGACGGTTCGTACGTGCTGTGGTTCGCGCCGACCGCCCCGGAAGACAAGGAATCCAACTGGATCCCGACGCTGCCCGGCAAATCGTGGTGGCCCCTGCTGCGCCTCTACGGCCCGCTCGAGTCATGGTTCGACAACACCTGGCGCCTGCCCGAGATCGTCCGCGTGAGCGAGTGAGTCACGAGTTTCTGCCCGGCCTTGCGCAGTTGCGCTGTCAACCGGGGGTTCGAGGGTTGGATCATCGTCGAAACTCCTCGGGCCGCTCATTGCGAACTTGTTCCACCGCTCGGGCGTCTTCGGCGTCGACGGTGCGTGCCTCGGCGAGGACCCGATCGATGCTGCCGGCCGGGATCACCACGGCCCCGGCGGTGTCCGCGTAAATGTAGTCGCCCGGGACGACCGTCACGCCGGCGATTTCGACTGCGACGTCGGCCGCGTATGGCACCACGGTGCTCCCGCCCCATCGGGTCGCCTCGCCTCGGCACCAAGTAGAGAATTCAAAGCCGCCCAGCTGAGCGAAGTCCCGCAGCCGCCCATCGGCGAGAACGCCGGCGATGTGTCGGTGTTCGCCGCGTGAAAGCTTGATGCCCCCTCCGTGAGACGCGTCGGGATAGCCGCCGCTGGAAAGGACGAGTACCCGCCCTTGCGCGTCTGGCCCGACGGCCTGAGAGAAGACGCGGGCGAAGTCCGTCTGTTGCAGGTCGTCGCGGTACGGCAAGTAGGCGATGGTGGCAGCCGGCCCGAAGAGCGGACGGGTCGGATCGGGACTGATGAGGGGAAGGAGATCGGCTCGATGCGGGTGGATCCGGCCCACGGCGTCCACCAGGGCGGCGCATCCCAGTTCGGCGGCTTCAGCGGCTCGGTCCTGGGTGTCGTGATCGCTCATCAGGTCTACCCATCGGCCTTGGTCGGGCGGTCGGCGTACACGCCTTCGAGCATGCCTGTAGCCTGGCCGATCTCGATGAGGTAGCCGTCTGGGTCGCGCAGGTAGCATCGCAGTTCGGCTTTGCGATCGAGAGGCTCGGTGAGGAACTCGGCACCTTTGCCGACGGCGTGCGCATAGAACGCGGCGATATCGGCGACGCGGACATTGAGGAAGCTGGACACCGGGTCGCCTGGTTGCGGGACGGTCAAGGTGACTCCCGGCTTGTCCGGGGTGGGGCCGCCGCCGGGGTTCATGATGATCCAGCTACCCGCGATCTTCACGATCGCCGGATTCTCTTCCAGCACGACCTCGCCGCCGAAGACGTCGGCGTAGAAGGCCCGTGAGGTGGCGACGTCGCGGACGGTGATGAAGTGGGTGAGGACTATCCCCTCGACGGGGGGCCGGAAGGTTGTCGTGGGTGGTCATCGGTCTGTCCCTTGAATGAGTGCAGCCTGGTTGCTGCGGTCGTTGCTGTCGTGACCTAGCGGAGGTGGTTCCACCGGTCAGGGTCGTCTTCGAGCGTGTCCCGGTCCCAATCGCCGTGTACGGCGGCGGCCCGATACGCAGAGTGCAGGAACTCCAGTACCGTTCGGTCGGGATCGTCAGTCGCGGCCACGGCTTCGTAGGGCAGCAGGAACTGGCCGTTCTCAGCGCTGTAATAGGCAGCGTCGGGTCCGACCCGATAGTCGGCGAAACCATCGGGCTCCGGGTAGGCATACGCGTAGAACGCGCCTTCCTCCCCGCCGCCGGGCCAGAACCCGCAGCTGAAGAGCTCCTGCGAGTAGCCCTCCACCATCACCCAATCGCCCACGTTCGGGGCACCGCCGGGATGCTTGGGCGCGTCCCTGCCGGAGAACCGGGTGCAGGCGAGATCCATCGACCCCCAGAAGAAGTGAACCGGGCTGACCTTACCGACGAAGTGCGACCGGAACTCGTCCATCACCCGGTGCGCCTGCAGCAGCTGCTCCCAGAACAGGCGCGCCGCAGCGCGGTCGTAGGAGGCATGCTCGGTGTCCTCGGCGAACGGGATGGCGGGATCCACCTCGTTCGGCCCGGATGAGATCTCGGCTTCGATGCCCAACTCGCTCAGCGCTTGCAAGGTCTGAGCGTGGAACTCCGCCACCGGCTTCGCCTCCAGTCGGACGGTTCGAGCGTCGCCGTCGCTGTTGCGAAGGCGGAGTTGGTGGTCGATGAAGTCGAACTCGAGATCGAACAGCCGGCGCCCGGCGGGAATGCTGCCGGTGCTCAGCCCGCGCGGGGTGACGTAGAGGGTCACCTGCCACCAGTGGTTGACCAGTGGCGCGTGCACGAGCCGGACCTTGCCAACGATCTGGGTCCACATGTGCAAAGTGTCACGGGTCGCCGTCCAGTCGTCGACTCTCAGCTGGGGCCAGACCCTGTTCGGTGTCGGCGTATCTGTGCTCATGATCTTCTCCATCAGGGAGAGCGGGACTCAATGAGGGTTAGAGGAGCAGCTCGATGAGCGGGTTCAGGAAGTAGCGCAGTGAGTATGCCTCCCACACCGCACCGAGAACGAGCAACGCGAGCGCCGGCAGCGCCAGCAGGCCGAGCCGTTGCAGACCCCGGACATAGCCTTGGCGCCGGTTCTTCGCACCGACGGTTCGGGGGAAGAGCCAGTGCGTGCCCAGGAGGTATACGCCGAGCAGGAGCAGTATGTAGGCCTGGAACTCGATCACGAGCGTCAGTGAGTGCGGAATGAGCACGACCCATCTCTCGGGTGAGGCCGGAACGAGCGTGATGCCGGTCTCGACCGCCCAATAGCCGAAGAACGCGAGACCGGCGAACGGCACGATGACCGACGGCAGCACGATGGTCAGCAGGCTGAGCCGGAAGAGGTTGACAGCCAGGATCGTGAGCGCGAACAGCGGCGGGGTGGTGACGAGCCAGCGGACCAACTCGCCGGTGCCGTCGGTCTCCAGGGACGCGGCCCGCAATGCGTTGAGGTCGGGGAAGATGAGCCCGATCGCGAACCCGATGATGAAGAGGCCGTAGGCCGCCGCGTTGATGATGAGATACGCGCGCATGTGTTGACGGATGATTCGGAAGGGCCGCCGCCAGAAGGGCCCGCGTTGGGCCGACGCCTTGGGAGGGGCGTCGGTCATGGATGTGCTCGGCGAGTGGACGGATGCCATCGGTGCGTCTCCTTCTCAGATCTGCGATGCGTCGAATGCTGTGGCGCAAGTCCACACCGTGTTCTCGGAACCAGGTCAAGCGGCGGGGTCTGCGCGGCACAGTCGGAGAACCTCCTAGGCGGCCGGCGGGCGATGGTCTCCGGGAGACCTGCTTCGGACCCGGCCCGCTTACGGCGTCGAGCGAGACGTTCGGCACATGGTCCGAACACGGCTCCACTGTGCAGGACTTCCGGATCTCCCGGCTCGGCCTCCTGCGCGGGGGCAGGAGCTGCACGGCGCGGTCGTTGGGGCCGCCCGGGTTCGCGTGGCACGCATCCCCGCAACCGACGTATGGTGAGCAGGGATACTGCGCAGTTCTTCATCCCGGCTGGTGGCGGGCCGAGTCGACCACACCGATCCGCGCTTCCCGCGGCGCATCACCTCAAGGAACAGGAGTACCAGGATGCCTGAAACGAACTCGCTCGGACTCGCCGAGAAGAACGGCCTCGTCACCGCTGCCGGAGACGGGATCGGCCGGGCCAGCGCCTTGGCCTTCGCGGCGGCCGGAGCGCGCGTGTTGATCTCGGACATCGCGCCTGAAGGTCTCGAGGAGACTGCGCGATTGATCCGCGAGGCCGGCGGCATCGTCGAGACCATGGTCGGCGACGCATCCGCTGAATCCATGGCGGAAGCGAGCGTCGCTCGGGTCGTCGAACTGTGGGGGTCTCTCGACTTCGCCCACAACAACGCCGGTATCGGCGCGCCGAACGCTCCGTTCACCGAACAGGACCGCGCCGCTTGGGAGCGCATCTTCTCCGTCAACGTGTTCGGGACCATGGCCTTCATGAAGCACGAGCTCCGTCAGATGGAGAAGCAAGCCTCCGGCGCCATCGTGAACACTGCGTCGATGGCGGGTAAGGACGGATCCCCCGGGCTGTCGCCGTATGTCGCTTCGAAGTGGGCAGTGAACGGTATGACGCAGACCGCTGCACTCGAGTACGCCGCGAGGGGTATCCGCGTCAACTCGATCTGCCCCGGAGCGACGCTGACGACTGCACTGCGAACCTGGCGAGCCTCTTCGCCCGAGGCGTACGACGCCGTCGCCGCATCCATCCCGATGCGACGGATGGGTGAGCCGGAGGAGCAGGCCGCGGCGGCCGTGTGGCTCTGCTCCGCCCAGGCGAGCTACATCACCGGCACCCTGCTCAATGTCGAAGGCGGCGACGGCATCCTCGGCAAGCAGTAGCCCCAAGCGCGCCAGCGGACCGATCGCAACCCACAGCCGGACACGGTCCAGCGTGCACATTCGCTGGGTCTGCCGACGCCACCGCCTGGTGACCCGCCCCGCTGAGGGATGGCTTAGTGCTTTCTCTCTCTTCGACACCCTCTTCGACGTTCTACGCGGAGAGGGGGTCGATGGGGATTGAGCATCGTTCAGCGCCAGAGGCCGCTAAACCGCCGGCGCGGGGCTGCCCTGGCGCAAGTGGCGGGCGGTGAGCACGAGGTCGAGCAGGCAGATCGCGGCGACGAGGAGGAGGCATCCTCTTGTCACGGAGTCGGCGTAGGGCTGCGCGAAGATCGGACCGGCTGCCACCCACCAGACGAGCAGGACGACCCAGAGCGTGTTCCCGACGATGGCGAGCAGCCTGGTTGTGCGTGTCCAGCGCCCCGCGACGAGAACGGCGATCATGCTTGCCAAGGTCGCCGCCCAGAGCACGATCGCCCATGGACCCCGCGTGGCCAAGAAGGCCTCGTCGATCACGAACGCGTCGAGGAGCGGCTGCGGCAACTCGGGCCACAACGTGGCGAGGTTGATCGCGGCCACCAGAGCTGCGATGCCCACGAGTGCGCCCGCGATCGCGAGCACATAGAGCGGGCGACTGATGCGGTCGCGGTCGAGCGCCGCTGCTGCCCGGGGCGTCCACTCCGGAGCATCACCGCCGCGCCGCGCCGCCATCACTGCCGCCACGATGCTCAGCGAAACGAGCAGACCCGGCCACCAGAACGCGCCGAGACCCGCGGACAGCCACCAGGTGCCGAGCCGACTGAGCCAGTCGTCGCCGGCGCCGGTCGCGGGGGCGGTGTAGGCCGCGATGAGCGTGATCACCCACTGCACCGCCACGCCGCCGAGCGAGATCCATGCGAATCGGGGCGCGTCCGCAGGTCGGATGATCGTGAACCCGGCGGGTCGGTAGCGGTCGGCAACGTCGGCGGGTCGCCCGAACTCCGCGAGCAGTTCGAGCGTCGTCGCGGTGTCGGGCTCGTTGTCGCCGACGCGCCCGCGCAGTTCCTCGGTGAGCAGCGAGCGCAGTTCGAACCCAACGTCGGTGCGCTGCCGCTTCGGTAGGTGGCGTACGACTTCGGTGACGTAGGACTGTATGAGGGCATCCGGCTTCATTGCTTCTCTCCGTCCAAGAGTTGGGACATGACGGTTGCGAGAGAGGCCCACGATGCAGACAGCTCTCGATAGAGCTCGGCGCCGATGGCGTTGAGCGAGTAATACCGACGTGGTGGGCCGTTCTCCGCCTTCCACTGCGAGGCGAGGAGTCCTTGGGCCTCGAGCCGTCGCAGCAGGGGGTACAGCGTGCCTTCTTCAATGGGCAGCCCGCGCTTGGCAAGCGCCTGGCGCAGTGAGTAGCCGTACTGCTCCTCGCGGAGCTGGGACAGAACGGCGAGCACGAGGACGCCCTTGCGAAGGTCCTGTTCGTGCTTCGCGATCGCTACCATGCGGCATACATTACATAGTGCTACACAGTACCGCAAGCAGACCGGCCCGCTCGCTCGCGTGAATGCGACCCTGACTCTCACCGATTCCAGGTATCGGGGGTGCGCCGGGGGTGCGCGACTTGAAGGCTGAGAGCCGAAGCGGGCGAGCAGAGGGGCTAAGAACGCCGTCTAGTCAGCCGTTTGAGTGGTAGGGCGGACGGGACTTGAACCCGTGACCGATGGCTTAGACCGGGCGCGACTCCCCCGGCCGAACACCTGGAGATACCTCGAGTGATCTCGAGCTGATCAGGTTCTTCTCGTCGAACCTGCGATCAGTCTATCGAATTGCCTCGGCTCGCCTCGGGCGGGATCGAATCGATAAACGACCAATAAACGTGCACGCATCAAGTGCGATTCGATCTCCAGCCCCCCTCAGCTCAGCGCACCTCTGGATCCAGCACGATCCTGGGCACTTCTCGCGGCCCCTCAAGAACTAAAAGCTCAGCGGCAGTTTCCAGCACTTCCGAGCCCGGTGCATCAGCAATGAGCTCATGGATCGGGATTCTCGGTGTCAATGATTTCGCTCGCGTCGCCGACTGCGCACAACGACTCAGCTTCGATCACGGTCTGGTCGATGTCGGCGTACAGGACGATGCCTTCGAGCGGTCCAGCTTCACCGTACAGACGGATGAGGGTGTCGTCCGGGCTGCTGGCTTCGACGGTTCGGGTGACCATCCCGAGGCTCGTCCAGTGCGCCTCGACGGTTGCGATCGTGGATTCAGGGTCTGCACCCGGGCCGGTGGTGTCGCCAACGAAGGTGACACCTGTTTCGCCGTCCTTTAAGGTGCAGTCCTCGATTCCGAGATCATCGAACGGTGACCAACCTTCGGTTCCGAGTTCGGCGATGGTGGAGCTCAGAACATCGACCACCGACTGTCGAGATTTCTCGGGAGTCATGGATTCCTCCTTCGACGGGGCTGGAGAGCCGCATGCGGTGAGCGCGGCCAGCGAGAGCGAGAAGGCTACGAAGGCATACGGTAGGCGGCGTCTGGGCCTCACAGGCTCGGTCCCCTCATTCCTTCGAGCAGCATTCGCTGGGTGTCTGTCATCTGCGGCGGGGTGTGCACGCTCATCCGCTCTGGCTGTCCCGTGGTGGCGAAGGCGACGTTGGACAACGATTCGGTTCGTCTATCGAGATACCCGAAATCCGGCGCCTTCATCGTAGTGCTGTGGTCCGTGACCGGGTTTTTCGCGGGATCCCCATCAATGCCATTCGTGCCGAAGGTCGTGGCGCCGAAACTGTCGTCCATAGGGTTTGCTCGCCCGCTGCCCTCGCGACCTGTCCATGCCCACTGATCTCCATCGCCTGCTTCTAGTTGAGGGATCACGTCCTGCGCCTGCCCAGCGTAGAACGTGTCAGCTTGCACAGAGTCGGCCGTGCCGATAACTGGCTCGATACCGGCCGAGCCAATGCTGACGAACGCGTCGACGTTCAAATCGGATCGGTAAAGCGCAAGAGTTGCCGTTGTTGTGCCATAAGAATGGCCGACGACGTTCAATGAAACGTCTCGCCCCTCTCGCGTTGCGTTGAACCCCTCGAGGTCTCGGATGAGGTTGCCCGCTCCGGTGTCGGCGTAGTCGCCGTGAAGAACACCGAAGTTGAAGTCCGGATATCCAGGAACCGGTGGCGTCTCGTATCCAACCCAGGCCACAACCGAGTGCGCTGTTCCACCATCAACAGCGTGCTGTGCGAGATAGAGATTCTGGGCCGCTGCAGTCCAACCGCTCATGTCCGCAGTGGTCGCGCTCATACCCGGGATCGCGTAGGTGACGTTCTCAGCGGAGTCAAGATCACCGACCGCGATCTGTGCAAGCGGCGGGTTGTCATCTGTGAGGCCAACCAGCTGACGTTCAACGCCACTTCGCGTATCGAGGGCGTCCTTGATGTTCAAGAGCGCATCGAGCTTCTGCTGTGGTAGCTCGAGGTTGACGGCGTAGGGGCGTTGAGTGGCGGCCTCTGCACGTGTCCTTGCAATGTCGGCCTTGGCTGCTTTGATCTCAGCGGCGAGTTGGATCCTGTTGGCTTTGTCGCGTGCCCAGTAGGCGACGCCGCCGAGGTTGCCGATGACGGCGGGCATCGCGGCGATCAACGCTAGATGTTCGGAGGCAGGCGTGCCTGCATCGCCGTCGAGGTTGTAGCCGTTCCACCATGCGGCGACGTCTTCGGGTGCTGCGCGGGCGACGAGGTCGGCGAGGTTCGGGTTCATCGCCAGGGCCGCACGGATCTCTGCGGCACTCAGCCCGGCAAGGAGCGCGAGCGCAGCAGCGGGTGTCGTCTCGGTGCTGATCGCGTCCATCCGGCCGAGTTGACCGCGAGACTCCAGACCGGTCAATGACGCGATGCACTCCCGGTCGGCCGATTCCCGCCGGGCGACGAGTTCATCGCGCTGCGCCTCGATGAGCGCCAACTTGCTGGCCGCTCCCTCGAGGAGGTCGTCGACACGCGCGATCTCCGAACTCGGGCCGAGCGGCGCCCCCGGCGTAGCAGCTTCCGCCGTCAACCGATCAAGAGACCTATTCCACGAGCCGACATCACTGTGGATGCCGCGCGCTTTCGCTTCGAGCGCATGAGATTCCCCCGCGATCTGCTCGATCGTCGTGGCGTAGCGATCGAGTGCTGCGGCATCGATCTCGAGGCTGTTGACGAGATTCTGGATGTCGGCAGTGGTCGCTGCGACAGCGCCGGTGAAGGCGACCGCCGTCACGCTCGACCATTGAGCCCCGGCTGCGGTCGCGGCGCGTTCGACAGCCGGCACAGTCGTGCCACGCAGCGTTTCCGCCTTCGATCGTCGGAGACCGGCCGCATACCGAAGATCGTCAACGCTGCCGGCGCCGGGCTGCTGCCTCGTCCACTCGTTCATCGTGTGGTCGCCGACGACGCCAGCTGACGATCAGCGTTCTCCATCTCGGAGACAAACACGCGGGCGCCGCCGGCAGCATCCGTCAACATCGCGGTGACGGCCGTACCAAGCGCGGCCTGCAGCTGAGCCGACCGATCTGCGGCGTCGACGACAGCCTGGGACCCCGCGAACACGACCGTTCGCGGCATGCTCGACAGTGGTACCACCGCATTCTCGAGCGTCGCCGAGATATCGGTGATGAACGCCCCCGAGACTCTCAGTTCAGAGCTCATCGGCGGGGAGCGCTACCGGGCGATGCGCGAAGCGATCTGCGCATCGACGTCGCCCAGCGTCGTCGCCGTCGTACGGAGGAACAACGCGAGGTCGTCGAGCCCGCCGATCGCGTTCGTCGCACCCGACGTGAACCGGTTGTACGCATCAGCGAACGCACCCGACGCCTTGTCGGTCGTGAAGCCCTGAGCGACGAGCGCATTGATCTGACCCTGCAGCTTCGCGAGCGTCGTGTTGATCTCGTCACGGCCCACCGCGAGCTGGTCGGCCTTCGCGTTCAGCTCACCGAAAGTGACGTTCATGTTCGCCATGCTGGTTCCCCAAGTCTCTGATGGTCGGCGCAGTCGCCGACGCAACTGGCATCGAGCCTATGCCACCGCAGACCACCGAATTGCGCTTTTCCACAGGCTTCCGCCCGCTCCTTCAGCGGCGGTCGAGGTGGGAGCGGGCTTCATTCCGATGACATCAGGGCTACCCCTGAGATTCGCTCCTGCGCGTACTGCTCGACGACTCGAGCCAGCCGCAGGCGTCCGACTCCGCGCTCGCGCGTCGGTTAGGCTCGTCGCGGTCAAGTCCCGGGTAGTGGTGTAGCGGCTGGTGGTCCTTCGGGTTGGTGATTGGTCAGGCGGTCAACGCGAGGGGTGGGTCGGTGGTCACCTCGTTTCCGGTGTCGGGCACGAGGTTGAGTCGGCAGCGGGCGAGGACATCCAAGCCGAGGTAGCGGCGGCCTTCGGCCCATTCGTCGGTCTGTTCGGCCAGCACGGCGCCGACGAGGCGGATGATCGCGTCCCGATTCGGGAAGATGCCAACACTGTCGGTGCGGCGGCGGATCTCCTTGTTGAGCCGTTCGGCGGGGTTGTTCGACCAGATCTGCATCCACACGTCCTTCGGGAAAGTCGTGAACGCGAGGATGTCCGCGCGGGCCGCGTCGAGGTGCTCAGCAACCTTGGGCAGCTTCTCGCTCACGTAGTCGATGAGCCGGTCGAACTGGGCGTGCACACTGTCGGCGTCGGGCTGGTCGTAGACGGAGTGCAGCATCGCTTTCACGGCCGGCCACATGCTCTTCGGGCAGATGGGACTGCTGAAGGTTTGGTTGACTCCTGACCCGCATCTGTTGGGGTGCGGGAGGATGGAGCATCATGCCCAAGAAGTACACGGATGAATTCAAGCGCGATGTCGTCGCGGTGGTTCGGCAGGGAGGGGCGACGCAGCGGCAGATCGCGGCGGACTTCGGGATCTCGAAGACCGCACTGTCGACCTGGATCCAGAAGGTCGAGCTCGAGGAGCGGGGGCTGATCGATCGTGCACCCGATGGGAGTCTGCCGGCCGGTGATGACGGGGTCGCGTTGCGGGAAGCGTTGAAGCGGATTCGGCTGCTCGAGCAGGAGGCCGAGGTCATGCGCCGCGCGGTCGCGTATCTGTCCCAGGCGGCACTCCCAAAATGATGTACCCGCTGGTCCGTGACCTTGCCGATACGACCGCGCCCGTCCGGGTGCCGGTCGCGGTGACCTGCCGGGTGCTCGGCTTTTCGAAGCAGGGCTATTACGCATGGGTGGCCAACCCGGTCTCTGACCGGGACTGGGGCGAAGCGCATCTGATCAACGCCGCGTACGACGTCCATCACGACGATCCGGCGTTCGGGTATCGACTGATCAGCGACGAACTCGCCGAGCAGGGGTTCGTGCTCAGTGAGCGGCGGGTGTGGCGGCTCTGCTCGCAGCAGGGCTTGTGGAGCGTGTTCGCGAAGAGGAAGAGCAAACGGCCTCGCCCCGGGCCTCCCGTGCACGACGATCTCTGCGCCGTGACCGATGAGCACGGGCGGATTCGGCACGAGTTCACCGCTGACGGCCCGAACGAGTTGTGGTTGACCGACATCACCGAGCACAAGACCGCCGAGGGCAAGCTGTATCTCTGCGCGATCAAGGACGTGTACTCGAACCGGATCGTGGGCTACTCGATCGACTCGCGGATGAAGGCGCGTCTGGCCGTCGACGCTCTCACCATGGCTGTCACACACCGAGGGAACCCGCGGGGCGTGATCGTGCACTCCGATAGGGGGTCGCAATTCCGTGCCAGGAAATACGTTCGCGCGCTGCGCCAGCACAAGCTGCACGGATCAATGGGCCGTGTCGGGGCGTGTGGCGATAACGCGGCGATGGAATCGTTTTTCGCCTTGCTGCAGAAGAACGTCCTCGATCGGCAGAAGTGGACCACCCGGGAAGAGCTCAGACGAGCGATGATCACCTGGATCGAACGGACCTATCACCGGCGGCGACGCCAACGCGGACTCGGCAAGCTCACGCCCATCGAGTTCGAGACCATAATGAGAACCGACGTCGCTCTCGCGGCATAAGGACACGAGTCAACTCAACCTTCAGCAGTCCCGATCGACATCAGGTTCGCGGCGTAGTGGGTTCGGCACCGCTGCCAGCTGGCGGCGGGCAGGTTCGCCGCGATCGCGTCGCGGAGCCCGGCGTGCGCGTCGGACGTGACCAGGCGCACCCCGGACAAGCCGCGGGCGACGAGGTCGGCGAAGAACGTGTTCCACGCCGCCCCGGTCTCACTGGTCGCGACGCGCACGCCGAGGACCTCGCGGTGTCCGTCGCCGTTCACACCGGTGGCCAGCATCACGACGGCGTTGATCACCCGCCCGCCTTCACGGACCTTCATGGTCAGCGCGTCCGCGGCGACGAACGTGAACGGGCCCGCGTCGCCGAGGGGGCGGTGCCGGAACTGGTCGACGTGTTCGTCGAGGTCGGCCGCCATGCGGGAGACCTGCGACTTCGACAACGAGTGGATCCCAAGCTGTTTGACGAGCTTGTCCATCCGCCGGGTGGACACGCCGGCCAGGTAGCAGTCCGCGACCACGGTGATCAGGGCGGACTCCGCCCGCTTCCGTCGCTCGAGCAGCCAGTCCGGGAAGTACGTACCCTGCCGCAGCTTCGGCACGGCGACGTCGATCGTGCCGACCCGGGTATCCAGGTCGCGGTGCCGGTACCCGTTGCGCTGCGCGATCCGATCCGGGGACGCCTTGCCCCATTCGGCGCCCACGACGGCGTCAGCGTGTTCGGACAGCAGTGCGTTGATCATCGTCTGCAGCAGGCTGCGCATCAGATCCGGCGACGCATCGGTCAGGGCTTCGACCAGCAGGCCGGAAGGGTCGACAATATGAGGAGCGGTCATCGTGAGATGTCCTTTCGAGTGGGTTGTAGGAGATTCCTCGAAGGGCCACCACGGTGACCGCGCCCACGTCCAAGACGAGGTCGGCCCCGGGCGGGCTACACCACTCTATGGGGCACTACTTCCCGAGCCGAAGAGCGTGTAGGTCGAACCGCCGTAGCTGGCGTCTGAGTAGACGGTACCAAGCACGACGCTGGACGCAGCCGTCGCGCTTCGACTCGTGACTTGGGTGAGCCCGTCGATGTAGGCGGATGCCTCCTCGGTCGTGTCGAAGCAGACCGGTTCGGGCGCAGTCTCGGTTGAACCGATGGGGAGCGCCTCGCCGACGCAATGCGTCTCGCCTTCGGACACGGAGGCAGACGCAGTCGCGCTCTGCACTGAAACGCTCGGCGCGGCGTGAGCAAGCGAAACAGGGGACAGCGCGCCGGCGACCAATGCGATCGCGGTCATGGTGACAGAGAGGTTCATCAGGTGGTTCCTTCGGGTCTTTCCAGATGACAGCGGATTCGCCGTCTACCACTGATGTCCCGATGGGCTGCCACGGTTGCATCTCCGCGACCACCGCGTTCCGAGTGAGGCGATTTGCAGAAAAGTGCAACCACCCGCCTCCATTCGGACATCAGTGATCAGGACCCGGTATCGGTGCCGCGTCCATGACTGGAGGGAACGCAATGTCAAAACTGCTGAGAATGGGGGCCGCAGTCGCGGCGGCATCACTCGCGATGGGTCTCCTGGCCACATCGCCAGCATTCGCAGACGAGCCATACCCAGACGCTTCGCCCGGACAGCTCACCGCGATCAATGAAGCCGGCGACTTCCTCACCGAGTACGGCGTCGATCAGGCGACTCAGGACGCACTCTTCGACAAGTTCCTGGCCGGCGAGCCGTGGGACTCGTTCACGAGCGCGTCGACCCCCGTTCGCGTCGAAGAATCGGTCGAGGACGGATACGACAAGACGGTCTCGTACTACTCGGACGGCTCCGTGGCTGTGTCCCGACTCGAGATCCCGGTGGCCCGCGCCAGCAGCGGCGGCATCAGTACCATGAGTGAGCCGAACGGCTGCACAATCGGAAGCGGCGGTGCACGTACCAACTGCAACGTCGACACCTGGGTCGGGCTCATCTCGATGGGCTTCAAGGCAAACTACAATGTCAGCAGCAACACCGTATCCAGCGTCTGGGGTGCATCGTGGACGATCGGCGGCTCGTGCTCGTCGTCGTTGGCCTACCTCGGACGTCCGAACAGCAACACCGGCCTCGAGACCGTTTCTGCGCAGATGTGCGGCGTGCCCTATGCCACGTCGTTCAACCTCCAGGTCCAGGTCTCGGGCGGCACGGCAACTGAGAGTTGGTGGTGATCTAGATGGTCGAGTGGCATCTGCTTGTCGCAGGACAGGTCGTTCTGCTCGCTGGAGTGGTGACTGCACTTGTGATCTGGGTGCGTCGACGCAACCACGCACGGCAGCGATAACTCGAACTCACGACCAGGCGGCCCTCCCTCGGGAGGGCCGCCTTTCGTACGCCCGGTCGAGATGTCGTAGCGTAGCTCAGCGACAACTCAGCCTGAGCTGACCGCACCACGTGGTGGATAACGCTCGAGTTCGGCGCTGTGCCTAGCTTGGGAGCTGCTGCCGGGCGTGGTTGAGTCGGTAGGAGGTGGTGCCGGTTTCGATGATGGTGCCGTTGAAGGTGAGTCGGTCGACGATCGCGGCGCAGAGGCGCGGGTCGGTGAAGGTCTTCGTCCAGCCACTGAACGATTCATTCGAGGCGATCGCGACGGAGGCTTTCTCTTCGCGTTCGGTGAGGACCTGGAAGAGGAGTTCGGCGCCGCGGCGGTCGAGTTCCATGTACCCGAGTTCGTCAATCTATGCGGATATCCGCATAGATTGACGAGGTCGGCTACCTCCCCTTCGAGCAAGACGCCGCGAACCTGTTCTTCCAACTCGTGTCGTCGCGGTACGAACACGCGTCGCTGATCCTGACGAGCAACCTACCGTTCAGCGGATGGGGCGGCGTATTCGGCGACCAGGTCGTCGCCGCCGCGATGATCGACCGCATCGTCCACCACGCCGACGTCCTCGCACTCAAGGGCGCCAGCTACCGGCTACGCGACCGCGGCATCGACACCCTGCCCAGCATCAGAGCCGAACAAGACCAGGGCTAAACTGCCCGCAGACCGTTCACTTTTCGACCGCCGCAAACGACCAGAATTCGAGCGTCGTCGACATTAGGGATTCTACGGAAGATGGCAAGAATGCCATCGGCATGCCAACTGCCGTGGAAAATGCCATCTTCGCTTGGAACCTACAGCTAGATCCACCGCGCAAACAGCTCTACTCCTTCGGCGCCAGCTGCTGCAACACATCGGCCGGCGCCGACTTGACCGTCCGATCAGGCTCGGCGTAATGCGCCTTCGTCGTCGACGTCGACGTGTGGCCGAGCATGTCCGCGGCTGCTTGCATCCCGAGCTCCTTCGCGAGGAGCGTCGGTCCGGTTCGACGGAATGCGTGAGGCGAGATCTTCAGATCCTTGAGACCGGCGACTTCTAGGATCTTCCGGAAGGTTCGCCTGATGTTGTTGGGCGTGAGTGGTGTGCCCGTCCGAGTCGCAAACAGCAGGCTCTCGTCGCCCTCCCCGCCGATGATCGTCAAGCGATGCCGAATGACCTCTGCTGCGAACGCCGGCACGGCAACGACGCGATTCGACTCGTGCGTCTTCGGGTGGTCCTGCCGAAGCACGCCGACACCCGTGCGCACGATCACCGTGCCGTTGATGTGCACCTGCGGCGGATCCGCCGTCATGTCAACATCGCGCTTGCGCAACGCCAGCACTTCGCCGATTCGCGTCGCTGTCCCGAGCATGACCTCGATGAGGTCGCGCACAAGGCCATCTGACTTCGGCCCCATCGTTTCCGCGCTCGTGCGATAGTGGCGCGCGGCTTCGCGGATGGCCGCGATCTGCTCCGGTGTGAGTGCCTTCGGCGTGCGTTTCGGTGCCTTCATCCGCCAGACCTCTTTGATCGGATTCCTCGGAATGAGCTCCCTGCGCGCCGCAAAGCCCAGCACCATGCTCAACATCGTGCGCGAGTGCTTCGCCTTCGTGTACGACACCGCACGCTGCACTTTCAGGAATCGCTCGATACGCGCGACCGTCACCTCGCGAATCGTGAACTCCTTGAACGTCGGCAGCACAAGGCCACGCAACTCGCTGGCGTAGACCTCCTTCGTACTCGGCGCACGGTCGGGGTCGAGCATCAGATCTTCGAGCCAAGCCTCTGCGAGCATCGTGAACGGCGAGTCTGCCGTCAGGTCGGTCGAGTCCCCGACGCGCATTCGCGATGCGAGTTCGACCTTCAGTGCGGATCGAGCCGCGTTCCGACTCGCAGCGGTGACCGTCACGCGCCGCGTCTGCCCGTCCCAGTCCCTGAAGCGGGTCACTGCACGAAACCGCCCGCCTCCGAGCGAAGAGACTGCGATGTCGCCGAACGTTCCGATCGGCAGCCGCGGACGCCCGGCCATCAGCTGGCGCCCTCGAGCGCGCCGCTGAGGCTTGGCTCATGCAGACCCTCGAGCCAGCCGAGCACGTCGGACACGCGGAACCGGATTTCGCGGCCGACGCGAATTCCGGATGGACCACGGCCATGGGCGCGCAGGTCGTAGATCGCCTGCACCTGGACGCCGAGATACTCGGCGAGTTCGCATGTCGTCAGCACCGGCTCCAAGCCGATTGCGGTAAGTCGTTCGGCGTTCATACCTAGGAGGTATGCGAGGCCGTTCCAGCTGAACCGAGGCCAGCCGTGGCTGACTCGAACACGCCACCGCAGAACGATGGAGTTGTCGAATAAACGGCCAATAAGTGGCACACACATCAGGTCTCATCCTTTTCACTAGGACGAGAAACCCTGATCAGATCGATTTCAAGGTAGGGCGGACGGGACTTGAACCCGTGACCGATGGATTATGAGTCCACTGCTCTGACCGGCTGAGCTACCGCCCCGCGCGCCGGATCACTCGGAAGTGGAGGCCGACGCGGCGTCGGTGACCGGATCGGCCACCGGCCTTCCACGATACAGGCTCTCGAAGGTCGAGATCGTGCGCTGGATATCGTGTGCCGCGATGAGACGGATCGACCCTTCCTTCAGCGCACGGTAGTCGTCTGGCGAGGCCTCGAGCACGGTGCGGAGTTTCGCGGCGAGGTCTTCGGCACTGCCCGGCTCGAAGAGGTAGCCGTTCTCACCGTCGTGCACGAGGTGAGGCAGGGCCATCGCGTTCGCCGCGACCACGGGCAGGGCCGAGGCCATGGCCTCCATCGTGACGATGCTCTGCAACTCCGCGATCGACGGCATCGCGAGCACGGATGCCCGGTGGTAGGCCTCACGCAACTGCTCGTCGGTCACGTAGCCGGTGAAGGTCACGCGGTCGGCGATGCCCAGGTCGGCGGCCATGTGCTCGAGGTGCCGCTTCTGGTCTCCCCCGCCGACGATCTCGACCTTCGCGTCGAGCTCTTTCGGCAGCAAGGTGAGGGCCCGCAGGAGCACGTCGATCTGCTTCTCGCCGGTCACCCGACCGACGAAGAGGATGCGGTTCTCGGTGCGCGGCTCCCAGTTCGGCGAGTACTTGTGCGCGTCGATGCCGCACGAGATCGCATGAACACCCACGAGGTCAGTGTGCTTCTCGAGGAACTGCGCGGCCTTGCGGGTCGGCGTCGTGACGGCTTCCGCACGACCGAAGGTGCGGCCTGCGGCCTTCCACGCAAGGCCCACCGCCCACTCCTGCCAAGCCCTCGGCAAGAGCGTGAACTCGAGCATGTTCTCGGGCATGAAGTGGTTGGTGCCGACGATGCGGATGCCGCGCTTCTGGGCTTCGATCGAGAGCCCACGACCAGTGATGATGTGCGACTGGAAGTGCACGACATCGGGCCCGACACGGTCGATGACTCTGGCGCTGTTCTGTTTGATACGCCACGGCAACGCGAACCGCAGCCAGTCGTGCGGGTACCAACGCCAGCTGAGCAGGCGGTGCGCGGTGATCTGCTGCCCCTCGTGCACCTCTTTCCAGGTTCCGTGCTTGCGGCTTCCGGCCGGGGCCATGACGTGCACGTCGTGACCGCGCTCCGCGAGGCCTGCCGCGAGGCGCTCGGCGAACCGCGCGGCGCCGTTGACGTCGGGGGCGAAGGTGTCGGCGCCGATCAGAACCGTGAGTGGTCGTTCGGGTGCGGCTCCGGCGGTGTCGGCGGTACTCGCACCGGGGGTGTCAGACACGTTGGGGTAGTTCCTCACCATTTCAAGGGATCGAGGGCCATCGGCCCTCGTCGGGGCGCCGCCATAGGGATCGGCGCGCGAACTCAATCCGACGATAGTCTACGCAATCGACCAGGTCGTTCCCTGCGCATGCATGTCGCCGAAGCGGCATCCGCTCGGTTCACAGGCGCGTCTGCGGGTGATTGCGCGCCAGTTGGAAGACGCCCCAGACGGCGATGACCCCGGCCACGATGAACACGCCGATGGCCCACGGCGGGGCCTGCGACGCCTCGCCGAGCACGACGATGCCGATCGCCACGGCGACCATCGGGTCGACGACCGTGAGCCCTGCGATGACGAGGTCGGGCGGCCCCGAGGCGTAGGCGTTCTGTACGAAATACGCGCCGAGCGCGGCCGCACCGACCAGACCGAGCACGCAGAGGGTGGTGAGCCAATCGAACTCCCCCTGCTCGATGCGCCCGATCACGACCTTGGCGAGCGTGGCGACGAAGCCGTAGAGCACGCCGGCCATGATGACGTAGAAGATCGCGCGGATGTGCTGGCGGAAGATCGCGAAGGCGAGGCCCGCGAGCACGAGCACGACGGCGAGGATGATGAGGATCGTGACGAGCTGCCGGTCGGTGACCGGCTTGTCGACCGCCGTGAACGCCGCGACGCCGACGAAGAGGAAGACGCCGCCCACGCACATGACGATCGCCGAGATCGATTTGCTGTTCAGCTTCACATGGTTGATGCGCGAGTTGAGGATCGAGGTGATGACGAGTGCGATGGCGCCGAGCGGCTGCACCACGATGAGCGGGGCGAAGTAGAGGCTCGACAGCTGGAAGACGATCGCGAGGCCGAGCATGACCGTGCCGAGCACCCACGAGGGCCGCGCGAGCAGCAGTGCGAGCTGCTTGACGTTCAGGCCCTTGCCGAAGCTGTCGACCGTGCGCGACTCGACCTTGACCACGCCTCGGTGCTGGAACTGCGCGCCGAGCGAGAGGAACACGGCGCCGACGAGGGCGAGCGGGATTCCGATGAACTGTGTGGGGTCGAGTGCGATCTGCTCAGTGAGGTCGCTCAAGTCCGGTTCCACGCATCGACCCTACCGGTTCGGCGGTGGATATCCTTGCCGAATGGCCGTGCTCCCCATTCGAATCACCGGCGACCCGGTGCTGCATTCCCCAGCCCTCCCGGTCGAGAACATCGACGACGAAGTGCGCGCCCTCGTGGCCGACATGTTCGAGACGATGGATGCCGCGCCGGGCGTGGGGCTCGCCGGTCCGCAGGTGGGCGCGGGGCTCCGCCTGTTCACCTATGCATGGGTGGAGGAGAGCGGCAACCGCTGGCGCGGCGTCGCGATCAATCCCGAGCTCTGGATCTCGCCCCCGCCCGCCGGGGAGCCCGACATCGACGAAGAGGAGGGATGCCTCTCATTCCCCGGCGAACGCTTCGGGCTCCGCCGCGCCGAGCGCGCGATCCTTCGCGCCACTGACCTCGACGGTGAGCGCTTCGAGATCGAGGCCGAAGGATGGCTCGCTCGCATCTTCCAGCACGAATACGACCACCTCGACGGCACGCTGTACACCGATCGGCTCGGGGAGCGCGACCAGCGCATCGTCGCGAAGATCACCCGCAAGCTCGGGTGGGGCCGGCCGGGTGCGCAGTGGATGCCGGGCGTCGACGACCTCGACGCCTGAACAGGCCCAGATTCACGGATGCCGCGTGGCGCCGATTCACGCCAGCGCGCGGATGCCGGCCGCGACCACAGCGGCGACGGCCACGACGATGACGAACGGCACTCGGAGCGCGTAGAGCGCCGCGGCGACGATCACCGCGGGCACCCGTGCGTCGACCACGATCTGCTGGCCGACGCCGAGGGTCTGCACCGCGATGAGCGCTGCAAGCAGCGCGACGGTGAGCAGGTCGGCGATGCGCGCCGGACGCTCGCGCTCGAGGAACCCGGCGGGCACGAGGTGGCCGGCGAGCTTGAGTGCGAGGGTCGCCGCACTGGCGATGAGGATGATGTGCCAGGTGGTCACGCGGTTCGCCTCCGATCGAAGAGGTTGAACCAGCCGACGACGACCGCGACGACCGCGGCGACGAGCACTGGGAGCCCGGGCATGAGCACCGGAGTGGCGAGGGTTGCGACGATCGCCGCTGCGACGGCGACGGCACCCGCCTGGAACCGCTTGAGCCGGGGCCACAACAAGCCGAGGAAAGCCGCAGCCGCAGCGGCATCCAGCCCCCAGGTCCGGGTGTCGCCGATGGCGTCGCCGATGAGGGCACCGGCGAGCGTGGTCAGGTTCCAGCCGACGAAGACCACGATGCCCGTGACCCAGAAGCCCACCCGTGCGGCCCGATCATTCGGTTGGGCGAGCGCGACGGCGGTCGACTCGTCGATCGTGATCCACGCGGCGGCGACGCGGCGCACGATGCTGCCACGCCCCGTTTCGGGGTCGATGCCGTCGACGATCGGCTTCATGCGCATGCCGTAGACGACGTTGCGGATGCCGAGCATCGCCGCGGTGGCGATCGCCGAGCCGCCTGCGGCGACGCCCCCGCTCGCGAGCACCCCCACGAGGGCGAACTGCGAGCCTCCCGTGAACATCACGAGGCTGAGGAAGCACGTCTGCCAGACATCGAGCCCGGCCGCGACCGCGAGGGCTCCGAACGAGATGCCGTAGATGGCGGTGGCGATCCCGACGGCGAGGCTGTCACGGATCGCAGCGGTTCGGCCTGCGGCCTCGACGGCAGCCTCATCGCCGCCACCGGGTGCCGCTGCCTCGGCGCGCTCGTCCACAGGCCACTCCAGAATCCGTTCAGGCCGCCCGACTCCGACGACGCTCGCCGATCCGACTCCGCTCGCCGATCGAGCGTCTCACGATCGATCGGAGACGAAAGAGGCCCGGCCTCCGAAGAGACCGGGCCGCTGCTCCCCCACTTGGACTCGAACCAAGAACCTACCGGTTAACAGCCGATTGCTCTGCCAATTGAGCTATGGAGGATCGCTTGTTCAGCGATGGATACTCTAGCAAAAGGTACGCCCGACTCCCAATCCGAGGCACCCCGCACGATGCGGTTTCATGCGCACGTCGGGAACACCGCGGCATCCATCATGCCGTCGGGCCCATGTCGAGGTCGTCGATCACCGCGTGACCGGCATCGAGCGCTCCGGCCAGCGCCTTCACATACGGATGCCGCGGGTCGTCGAGTACCTCGTCGATCGTGCCGATCGCCACGAGCCGGCCGCGATCGAGCACGGCGATGCGCTCGGCCGTGCTGCGGAGCACCGGCAGGTCGTGGCTGATGATGATCGCCGAGAAGGTGTGTTCGTGACGGAGTTCGCCGATCAGCTGCGCCACGACGTCGCGCACCGTGAGGTCGATGCCGGCGGTCGGTTCGTCGGCGATGAGCACCGATGGGCCGAGCACGAGCGCCCGCGCCAGCGCGACGCGCTGCCGCTGCCCGCCCGAGAGCTCGTACGGGTACAGGTCGAGCTTGCCGAGCGAGAGCCGAACGCCGTCGAGCATCGTGGCCACCCTCGTGGCGAGGGCGCGGGCGTTGTATCGGTGGTCGCGCTCGAGGATCGGCTCGCCGATGATCTCGGCGACCGTGCGATCGGCCGGCAGCGTCGAGGCGGCATCCTGCGGCAGGTAGCCGATGTGGAACTGGTACTCGGGAAGCCGGCGTTTCTGGATGCGGCGCAGCGACTGACCGAGCACGGTCGCATCACCGCCGGTGACGACCGGGCGCCCCTCAGCCGACCGCGTGTCGAACGCGACCCCCGAGAGCAGCCGGGCGAGGGTGGTCTTGCCGCTTCCTGCGCTGCCCAGCAGCCCGAGCACCTCGCCGGGAGCGACCGTGAGGCTCAGCCCGTGCAACGCGACGTGAGCGGGGCTCGGCCCCTTCGCCGGGTACTCGACCGACAGGTCGTCGAGCACGATCGGGAAGCCGTGGGCGGCGGCACGCATCATCCTGCCTCCCGGATTCGACTGAGCTCGACGCGCCGCTCGGCCTGGGCCACCGGGTCGGGCACCGGCAGCGACGCGAGCAGGCGCTGCGTGTACGGCTCGCTCGGCGCACCGAGCACCTCGGCACCCGTGCCCTCCTCGACGAGCGCACCCCGGTAGAGCACCGCGATGCGGTCGGCGACGATGTCGACGACGGCGAGGTCGTGACTGATGAAGAGCGAGGCGAACCCGAACTCCCGCTGCAGCTCGGCGAAGAGCTCGAGCACCCTCGCCTGCACCGACACGTCGAGCGCAGACGTCGGTTCGTCGGCGATCAGCAGCTCGGGCTCGAGCGCGAGTGCGCGGGCCAGGCTCGCGCGCTGGCGCTGGCCGCCCGACAGCTCATGCGGGTATCGATCGCCGTAGGCCTTCGGCAGTTGCACCGCCTCGAGCAGTTCATCGACGCGTGCTCGCGCCGCCGCGGGGTTCGACGCCCGCCCGTGGATGACGAGCGGCTCCGCGACGCAGTCGGCGATCGTCAGCAACGGGTTGAAGCTCGAAGCCGGGTCTTGGAAGACGAAGCCGATGCGGCTGCGCAGCGGCCGGAACGCACGCTCGCGCACACCGTGCATCTCGTGACCGAGCACGCGGAGCGAGCCTCCGGTGACCTTCGTCAGGCCCGCGATCGCGCGACCGATCGTGGTCTTGCCCGATCCGGACTCCCCCACGAGGCCGAGTACTTCGCCCGGTCGGATCACGAAGTCGACGCCGCCGACGGCCTGGAAGCCAGGCCTTCCCATGCGACCCGGGTAGACGATCTCGAGACCGGATGCCTCGACCACCGGCGTCTGCTCAGCCCAGTCCGACGGTCGCTGCGCGACACGTTCGATGGCGCTCGCGGTGCCGGTGCCGACGTACGGCACCGCGGCCAGCAACGTCTTCGTGTATTCGTCGTTCGGCGAGGCGAAGAGCGTCTTCGCGTCGGCCTCCTCGACGACACGCCCCTGGTACATCACGGCCACCCGGTCGGCGAGATCGGCGACCACGCCCATGTTGTGCGTGATGAGCACGATGCCCATGCCGAACTCGTCGCGGCAGCGGCGAAGCAGGTCGAGGATCTCGGCCTGCACCGTCACGTCGAGCGCGGTGGTCGGCTCGTCGGCGACGATGAGGCCGGGGTCGAGCACGAGCGCCATCGCGATGACGACGCGCTGCTTCTGACCGCCCGAGAACTCGTGCGGGTAGTGATCGATGCGGTGCTCTGGGTCGGGGATGCCGACGCGCCCGAGGATCTCGATCGCCTTCGCCCGCGCTTCCTTCTTCGAGATCTTGCTGTGGGCGCGGAGCCCCTCGATGATCTGCCAGCCGACCGTGAATACCGGGTTCAGCGCCGTCGAAGGCTCCTGGAACACCATCGCGACATCCGTGCCCCTGACGGCGCGAAGCTGCTTCTTCGAAAGCGCAACGACGTCGTGCTCTGCCGTGCCCGCCTTGTTCGACAGGATGACGGCACCGCTCGTGGTCGCCGTCTCGGGCAGCAGTCCGAGGATCGTCTTCGCCGTGACCGTCTTGCCGCTGCCGGACTCGCCGACGATCGCGAGCACCTCGCCGCGATCGACCGTCAGCGAAACGCCGTCGACGGCCTTCACCGCACCCGCGTCGGTGGAGAATGAGACGCCGAGCGCCTCGATGTTGACGACCGTGCTCATGGCCGTACCTCGATTCCGTGCTCGTCGAATGATTCGCCGCCTTCGAGACCGTCGAGTCCCCCGGGGCCGGCCGTCAGCGTTCCGCCGGGAACGACGGATGTCTCGGCGACGTCGCCCGATGCCTGCGCCACCCGACGACGACCGCGCAGTCGCGGGTCGGCGAGGTCGTTCAGGCTCTCACCGACGAGCGTGACGCCGAGCACCACGAGCACGATCGCGAGGCCCGGATAGAGGGCCGTCCACCAGATGCCGCTCGAGACGTCTGACAGCGAATTGTTGAGGTCGTACCCCCAGTCGGCCGCCGAGGTCGGCTCGATGCCGAAGCCGATGAAGCCGAGGCCCGCGAGCGTCAGGATCGCCTCCGACGCGTTCAGCGTGAAGATGAGCGGGAGGGTTCGGGTCGCGTTCCGCAAGACGTGGCGGAACATGACGCGGCCGTTGGAGGCGCCGAGCACCTTCGCCGACTCGACGAAGGCCTCGGCCTTGATGCGGACGGTCTCGGCGCGGATCACCCGGAAGTACTGCGGGATGAAGACCACGGTGATGGCGATCGCCGCCGCGAACACGCCGCCCCAGAGGCTCGACTGGCCGCCCGAGATCACGATCGCCATGACGATCGCGAGCAGCAGCGAGGGGAAGGCGTAGATGGCGTCGCTGAGGACGACGAGCAGGCGGTCGAGCGCGCCGCCAAAATACCCCGAAACGAGGCCGAGCAGCACGCCCGCGAAGATCGAGAGCACGACGGCGATGATGATCACGAGGATCGCGGTCTGCGACCCCCAGATCACGCGCGACAGCACGTCGTAGCCGCCCACCGTGGTTCCGAAGAGGTGCTCCGCCGACGGGGGCTGCTGGGCGCCGAACGGACCATCGGCACCGCGCAACTGCGCGAAGCCGTACGGAGCGATGAACGGCGCGAGGATCGCGATCAACACGAACAGCCCGGTGAGCAGTAGGCCGGCGACGAGCATGCCGCGCTGCAGGCCGACGCTCTGGCGCAGTTGGTGCACGACGGGAAGCCGGTCGCGGAGGCGCCGCTTCGGCGCACTGGTGACGGTGTCGGTCGACATGTCAGTACCTCACCCTCGGGTCGATGAGCGCCGCGATGATGTCGACGATGAAGTTGGTGAGCGCGACGATGACGGCGAGCAGTGCGACGATGCCCTGCACGGCGACGAAGTCGCGCGCCTTGATGTACTCGATGAGCTGGAAGCCGAGTCCGTTCCACTCGAACGTCGTCTCGGTGAGCACTGCGCCGCCGAGCAGCAGAGCGATCTGCAGCCCGATGACCGTGATGATCGGGATGAGTGCCGGGCGGTACGCGTGCTTGCGCACGAGCCGGTACTCGCTGACCCCGCGTGAGCGCGCCGCGTCGACGTAATCGGTCGACAGCGTGCCGATGACGTTGGTGCGGACGAGTCGCAGGAAGATGCCGGCCGTCAGGAGGCCGAGCGCGATGGCCGGCAGCACCGCGTGGGCGAGCACGTCGCCGAGCACGGCCGGGTCGCCGGTCATGATCGCATCGATCGTGTACAGGCCCGTCTTGTTGGGCAGCACCTGCATCTGCAGCTGCGCGCCGACGGAGGCCCGCCCGGCCACCGGCAGCCACCCGAGCCAGACGGAGAAGACGAGCTTCAGCAGCAGGCCGGCGAAGAACACCGGAGTTGCGTAGCAGAGGATGGCGAACACGCGCAGCGAGGCATCCTGCCCCTTGTCGCGGAAGTACGCGGCGACGAGTCCGAACGGGATGCCGACGACGAAGGCCACGAGGAGCGCGTAGAACGCGAGCTCGAGGGTCGCGCTGCCGTAGGTGAAGAGCAGCTCGGTGACCGGACGGTTGTCGGTGAGCGTGGTGCCGAAGTTGCCCGTCATGATCTGCCCGATGTACTCGAAGTACTGCACGATGATCGGGCGATCGTAGCCGGCGGCCTGGATGCGCTCGGCGAGCTGGTCGGCGGGGAGCTGGCCTCCGAGCTTGGCGGTGATCGGGTCGCCGGTCGAGCGCATGAGCACGAAGACCAGGGTGACGAGGATGAACACCGTCGGGATGATGAGGAGCGCCCGCACGATGATGTAGCGGCGCAGGCCGCCGCCGGAGGATCTCGGCGGTCGCCGCCGTTCAGTGGAAGCGCTGCCGGCGGGCGCCGTCGTCGTTGAGGTCAATGTTCGCCAATCGGGTGGGGGCTCGAATGCGGGTGGCCCGCTCCGAAGAGCGGGCCACCCGTTCCTGCGTATGCGACTCTAGTCGCTCAGCCGACTCAGCCCTTCGAGAGCGCCGCGTAGCGGAACTTGAACGACGCGTCGAGCGTCTCGTCGGCGCCCTCCACATCGGTGCCGGTGACCGCGACCTGAGCACCCTGCAGGTACGGCACGGTCGACAGGTCGGCCGCCACCATCTGCTGGATCTCCTCGATCTGCGCGGTGCGCGCGGCGGGGTCGGGCTCCGATGCCTGCTTGATGATCAGGTCGTTGACCTCCTGGTTCACGTAGTGGTTCGAGAGGAAGTTCTCGATCAGGAAGAACGGCGTGACGTAGTTGTCCGCATCCGAGTAGTCGGGGAACCAGCCGAGCTGGTACGCGGGGTAGGCGTCGGCGACGCGGTCTTCGGAGTACTGCACCCACTCGGTGGTCTGCAGGTTCACCGTGAACAGGCCGCTCGCCTCGAGCTGGTCCTTGATGAGCGCGTACTCGTCGGCCGACGAGGGGCCGTAGTGGTCGTTCGAGTACTGCAGGTTCAGTTCGACCGGCGTGGTCACGCCGGCGGCTTCGAGCGTGGCCGTCGCCTTGTCGGCGTCGGGCGCGCCCGCGCCGTCGCCGTAGAGCTCCTTCAGCGGCTCGATCGAACCTTCGATGCCGGCGGGCACGTAGGAGTAGAGCGGCGTGTAGGTGCCCTTGTAGACCTGCTCGGCGATCTCGTCGCGGTCGATGAGGTCGGCGACGGCCTGACGCACGGCGAGCGCCTTGGCCGGGTCGGCTTCAGCGGTCTTCGCACCGAACGGCTGCGTGTCGAAGTTGAAGACGATGTAGCGGATCTCGCCGCCGGGGCCCTCGACCACGTTGACCGCGTCATTGCCCTTGAGGTCTTCGATGTCGGTCGCGGAGAGGCTGCGGTAGGCGACGTCGATGCCGCCCTCCTGCACATCGAGCTTCAGGTTCGACGACTCGGCGTAGTACTTCAGGTTGACCGTTTCGGTCTTCGCCTCGGCGAGAAGGCCCTGGTACTCGGGGTTCTTCTTGAACGAGATGAGCGTGTTGAAGTCGTAGCTCGTGATCATGTAGGGCCCGGCGAACGCGTTCGCCGCGACGATGTCGTCGTCGGAGGTGAGCTCATCGGCCGCGAAGGACTCTTCGTCGACGATCGCGCCCGGGAAGCTCGTGAGGATGAGCGGGAAGACCTGGTCGTTCTCCGCCTTCAGGTGGAACACGACGGTCGTGTCGTCGACGGCCTCGGTGCTGTCGAGGTTGTACAGCAGGCTCGAAGCGCCGTTGGGGTCGGCGATCGCGAGCTGGCGGTCGAACGAGAACTTCACGTCGGAAGCGGTGAGATCGTTGCCGTTGGCCCACTTCAGGCCCTCGGGCAGGGTCACCGTGTACTCGGTCGGCGAGGTGAACTCGGCCGTCTCGGCGAGGTCGGGCACGACGTCGGTGCTCTGGTAGTCGGTGTTCAGCAGGTATGGGAAGACCTGCGTCTGCACGGCGAGCGAGCCGTTGTCGTACGAGCCGGCCGGGTCGAGCGTGGTCACCTTGTCGGTCGTGCCGATGGTGAGGGTGCTGCCCGAGGCCTCGCCGCCGCCACCACCGCCGGCGGAGCAGCCGGCGAATGCGAGGGCTGCGACCGAGAGACCGGCCACTGCGATGAGGCCGCGCCGACCGTTCTTGGATGCGGATGTCATATCCGTCTACCTCTTCCTGTCATGACTGAAGCGCGCTGCGCCGAGCGCACGCGCGTTTTCGTATCCCCAAGACGTAGCACACGGCGCTTGAATGCTGCTTGGCACAGCTGACCGACGGCCGAATATTTACCGATCTGCAACCTTCGACGCAAGCGATGCGCGTTCGGGGCCGCGCATGAGCGGGTGACTCGAAGCCGGCCGTCAATCGGCTCTGGTCAGTCGGCCCTGAGTCAGTCGGCCCTGAGCGCCCGGCGCTCGGTCTCGATCTCGACGAGAGCCCGCTGCAGGGTTGCGAACGCGGCGGTGTCGGCGCGATCGGTGCGCTGCAGTCGGCCGAGCAGCTCCGATTTCTGACGCAGCAGTTCGCGGTCGATGAGCGCACCCGCCACGCCCTGCACGTAGACCGCGAGCTCTGCCTCGCTGCGCTGCGGCACGGGAGCGACGGCGAGCTGATGCACGAGTCCGGCGAACGGCGCCGGCACCTCGGCGATGACGCGGTCGACGCTCACGTGCGGGTCGGACGAGGCGAGCACGGATGCGATGCCGTCGCGGATCACTGCGAGCGACGGGTTGCCGAAGCGGCAGTCGACCGCGTGACGGAGCAGCTCCGTGCCGAGCGCGTCGGGGTACTGCACCATGACCTGCAGCGCGTCGCGCTCGAGGCGGGTCGCGGGGTCGCTGGGCAGTTGCGTGATGGAGAACGGGCGCTCAGGGGCATCCGGCGTCTCGGTGGCGGCGGTGGCGGATGCCGCAGGCCGCCCGCCGCCCGCCTCACCCGGCTTCGGCCGGCTCGACGCCGAGCGCACCGCGCGCGTGACCTCCCCGAGCTCGACGCCGAGCATGCGGGCGAGCTCGCGTGTGTATCCCGGTCGCATGGCCGGGTCGCGAATCTCGGCGACGACGGGCGCCGCCGCCCGGAGCGCGGCGACCCGGCCCTCGACGGTCTCGAGGTCGTAGCGGGCGAGCGTGTGCCTGATCACGAACTCGAACATCGGCGTGCGCGACTCGACGAGCGTACGCACGGCCGCGTCACCGCGGGCGAGGCGCAGGTCGCACGGGTCGAGCCCGTCGGGCGCCACGGCGACGAAGGTCTGGGCCGCGAAACGCTGCTCTTCTCCGAAGGCGCGCATCGCCGCCTGCTGGCCGGCGGCATCACCGTCGAAGGTGAACACGACCTCGCCGACGCCGGAGGCATCGCCGAGCACTCTGCGCAGCACCTTGATGTGATCGACGCCGAACGCGGTGCCGCACGTCGCGATCGCCGTGGTGACGCCGGCGAGGTGGCAGGCCATGACGTCGGTGTACCCCTCGACGACGACGACGCGGTGGGTCTTGGAGATGTCGCGCTTGGCGAGGTCGAGCCCGTAGAGCACCTGCGACTTGTGATAGATCGCGGTCTCGGGGGTGTTCAGGTACTTGGGCCCCTTGTCGTCGTCGAGCAGGCGCCGGGCGCCGAAGCCGACGGTCTGGCCCGTCACGTCGCGGATCGGCCACACGAGGCGGCCTCGGAAGCGGTCGTAGACACCGCGGTCGCCCTGGGAGACGAGGCCGGATGCCGCGAGCTCCTCGGTCGTGAACCCCCGGCCCGTGAGGTGGTCGGTCAGGGCATCCCAGCTCTTCGGCGCGAAGCCCACCCCGAAGCGCCGCGCGGCCTCGGCGTCGAAGCCGCGCTCGCCGAGGAACCGCCGTCCGACGTCGGCGTCGGGGGCGCTCAGACGCTCGACGAAGAAGTCGGCGGCCGCTTGGTTGGCCGCGAGCAGTCGGGCACGGTTGCCGTGGTCGGAGGCCTGGCCTCCGTCTTCGTAGTGGAGCTCGAAGCTGATGCGGCCCGCGAGTCGCTCGACCGCCTCGGTGAACGAGACATGGTCCATGCGCTGCAGGAAGGTGTAGACGTCACCGGATTCGCCGCAACCGAAGCAGTGGTAGTAGCCGAGCCCGGGGCGCACGTGGAAACTCGGGCTGCGTTCGTCGTGGAAGGGGCAGAGCCCCTTCATCGAGCCGACCCCGGCGGACTTCAGGCTGACGTGCTCGCCCACGATGTCGGCGATGTTCGTGCGTGCCTTCACTTCTTCGACGTCATCCTGTCGAATTCGGCCCGCCATGGCTCTCATCCTATGTTCCCCGGGCTCGCCGAAGGGATGCCGCGGACCGGAGCCGTCACTGCCGCACGAGCCGCTCATGCCAGGCGAGCGCCGACTGGTCGGTGAGACTCGCGACCTGGTCGGCGACGACGCGTTTGCGGGCCGCATCGTCGGCCGCCGAACGCCAGTCTTCCGCGAAGCCGACATCGAGGTGCGCCTCGCCCGTCTCGTACAGCGCTTCGGCCAGTGTCGTGAGCACCTCCCGCTGCTGGTGGTAGATCGGCTGACGCGTGTTCTTCGACATCACGTACGCCGCCACGATGCCCTTCAGCACCGCGATCTCGGCCTGAATCTCGCGTGGAACGATGACATCGGCATCGAAGCGGATGAGGCTCGCGAGCGGGAAGGCCGAACGAGTGGCATCCGTCGCCGCATGGGCGAATCGACCGATGAGCTGACTCGTGAGGTTCTTGAGTCGCGCCTGGTCGCGGCGACCGCCGCTCCAGGTGTCGAGCCAGCCGTCGAGGGAATCGAGTCGGTCGAAGGCCGCGATGAGCTCGTCGTGGCCGATCGCGCCACCGATCCACTCGTGCATCGAATCGACGAGGCTCTCGTGGTCGACGCGGGCCCCGAGCGCGGCGACGTCGACATAGCCGCCGACGATCGCGTCTTCGAAGTCGTGCACCGAGTAGGCGATGTCGTCGGAGAGGTCCATGACCTGCGCCTCGATGCAGAGCCGGCGCTCGGGTGCACCCGCCCGGAGCCATCTGAACACCTCGGTGTCGCCCTGGTAGAAGCCGAACTTCGCCCGGCCCGACGGGTCGGCGACGCTCGTCGCCTCGGGCCACGGGTACTTGCAGCTCGCGTCGAGGCTCGCACGCGTGAGATTGAGGCCGTAGCTGCGGCCGTCGGCACCGAACACCTTCGGCTCGAGTCTCGTGAGCAGCCTCAGCGTCTGCGCGTTGCCCTCGAAGCCCCCGATGTCGGCGGCCCAGGCGTTGAGCGCCCGCTCGCCGTTGTGGCCGAACGGCGGGTGCCCCAGGTCATGCGCGAGGCACGCGGTGTCGACGACATCGGGATCGAGCCCGAGACTCGCGGCGAGCTCGCGGCCGACCTGGGCGACCTCGAGCGAGTGCGTGAGCCGATTGCGTGCGAAGTCGAGGCCTGCGGCAGGGCTCAGTACCTGGGTCTTCGCAGCGAGTCGCCGCAGCGCGCTCGAGTGCAGCAGCCTGGCACGGTCGCGCGCGAAGTCGCTGCGCCGCGAGGAGTGCTCTTCGGGGAGCCGGCGCTCGGTGTCGAGGGCCTCGTAGCCCCCGAAGAGTGGTTCGCGCACGCTCAGCCGCCACTCGTGTCGAGTTCGGCGCCGACCAGGGTGACCCGGTCGTGGCCGACCAGCTCCTGCGAGTCGAGCCAGCCCTCGGGCAACGCTGGCTTCTTGGGCGTGCCAGCCCGCCCCCGCGGCCCTTCGGCGCCTTCACCCGGGTAGGGCATCGACCAGTCGAGCGTGCCGAGCAGTTCGTCGAGTTGCGCGAGCGACTCCACGGTCGCGAGCCTTGCCCGCAGGTCGCCGCCCACGGGATAGCCCTTGAAGTACCAGGCGACGTGCTTGCGGATGTCGCGGCACCCGCGCTCTTCGCTGTCGAAGAACTCGGCGAGGAGCTCGGCGTGCCGCCGGAACGTCTGCGCGACCTGACCGAGCGACGGCTGGAACGTGACGGTCGCCGAGTCCGCCGAAGGGCGGAACGCCGCCGCGAGATCGCCGAAGAGCCACGGGCGCCCGAGGCATCCGCGCCCGACGACGACGCCGTCGCATCCGGTCTCTTCGACCATGCGCAGCGCGTCGTCGGCCGACCAGATGTCGCCGTTGCCGAGCACCGGCACACTCGTAACGGTCTCTTTGAGCTTCGCGATGGCAGACCAGTCGGCCTGACCTGAGTAGAACTCCGAGGCTGTGCGCGCGTGCAGCGCGACGGCGGCGACGCCCGCGCCCTCGGCGATGCGGCCGGCCTCGAGGTAGGTGAGGTGGTCGGCGTCGATGCCCTTGCGCATCTTGACGGTGAGCGGAATGTCGCCGGCCGCCTTCACGGCGCCCTCGACGATGTCGCGGAAGAGCCCGTTCTTCCACGGCAGCGCCGCGCCGCCGCCTTTTCGGGTGACCTTCGGCACGGGGCATCCGAAGTTCAGGTCGATGTGGTCGGCCCGATCTTCGGCGACGAGCATGGTGACCGCCTCTGACACGGTCTTCGGGTCGACGCCGTAGAGCTGGATGGAGCGCAGCGACTCGGACTCGTGGTGCGTGATGAGGCGCATCGACTCGGGTGTGCGCTCGACGAGGGCACGCGAGGTGATCATCTCGCTGACGTAGAGGCCGGCGCCGAACTCGCGGCAGAGCAGGCGGAAGGCCGTGTTCGTGATGCCGGCCATGGGGGCGAGCACGACGGGCACGTCGAGCGCGAGCCGGCCGATCGCCAGCGGGCCGCGAGACAGTGTGGTGGAGGACATCACCGTCGATTCTCCCAGAATTCCGGGCGCACTCGCCCGCTTCGCCCGAGCGCGCCTAGGATTCTCGGAGGACGAGGCTGGGGAGGACGAGATGGCGGAGCTCACGGGCGCGGATCGGGTGCGGGCTGATGCCGAGGCCCGCGGCCTCGACGTCGAGATCATCGACCGACCGGCGGCGCGCAGTCTCGAGGAGGCCGCCGAGCTCATGGGCATCACGCCCTCCGACATCGTCAAGTCACTCGTCGTCAAGCGCAGCGACGGCGCGTTCGTCTTCGCCCTCGTTCCGGGTGGTCGCAAGATCTCGTGGCCGAAGCTGCGCACGCTGCTCAGCGTGAACAAGCTCCAGCTGCCCGATGCCTCCGTCGCGCTCGCCGCGACGGGCTACGAACGCGGCACCATCACGCCGCTCGGATCGACCACGGCTTGGCCGGTCGTCGTCGATGCCTCGATTGCGGGGCGGCGCGTGTCGATGGGCGCAGGCGAGCACGGTCGCAGCCTCTTCGTCGACGCCGATCGGCTCATCGACGCCTTCGGCGCGACCGTGGCCGACATCAGCGATCCCGAGTAGCTACTCCCCCGGCCGAGTGCCCGGAACGTAGCAGGCGTCGCCCTCGCAGACCATGGCCGACGGGTCGCCCATGATCATCGAGAACGGCGTGGGCGCCGCGGCATCCGCCCTGCCCGTGGCCTCCGCCGCAGCCTCGGCCACTGTCTCGGGCGCCGGCACGGGGGCCGTCACGCGGCTGCTCCGTCACGCTCACCGGCGACCTGGGTGATCGCCCGGGCGAAGACCTCTGCGGGCTGTGCACCCGAGATGCCGTACTTGCCCTCGATGACGAAGAACGGCACGCCGTTGATGCCGTACTCCCGTGCTTGCGCGATGTCGGCCTGCACGGCGGCGGCATAGCGACCCGATTCGAGTGCCTCGCGTGCCGCGTCGGCGTCGAGGCCGACCTCGGCACCGAGTTCGACGAGTTCGTCGACGCGGCCGAGGTGACGGCCCTCGGTGAAGTAGGCACGCAACAGGCGCTCGGTCAGTTCGAGTTGGCGACCCCGCTCCTTCGCGAAGTGCAGCAGTTCGTGCGCCTTCAGCGTCTTCGTGTGCTGCAGTGCGTCGAAGTCGTAGTCGAGTCCGGCGCTCGCCGCCACACCCGTGACGTGCTCGAGCATCTGCTGCACGCGCTCGGCGGGCATGCCCTTGTGCCTCGCGAGGAAGTCGATCTCCGAGCCTTCGAAATCGACCGGGGTGTCGGGCGCGAGCTCGAAGGAGTGATACGTGATGTCGAGCTCCGGCGCATCCTCGCCGAGCGATGCGATCCCGCTCTCGAGATGGCGCTTGCCGATGTAGCACCAGGGGCAGGCGATGTCGGACCAGATGTCGATCTTGATGGGTTCACTCACACTGCATGCGAACGGATGCTTCGCCCTCCGTATTCCCGGGTGGGCTCCGCTCCCGGTCGGGCTGCGACGAAGCCCTGCTCAGCTGACGGTCGGCGCGTCGATCGCCCCGCCGAATCGACGGCTTCGGCCCGCGTACAGCCCGATCGCATTCCACAGGTCGACGCGCGAGAAGTCGGGCCACAGCGTGTCGAGGAACACCATCTCGGCATACGCCGACTGCCACAGCATGAAGTTCGAGGTGCGCTGCTCCCCCGAGCTGCGCACGAAGAGGTCGACATCGGGAAGGTCTGGCACGTAGAGGCGCTTCGCGATGAGCTTCTCCGAGACCGCAGAGGGCCTCAGACGACCGGATGCCACGTCGTCGGCGATCGACCGCACGGCGTCGGCGATCTCGGTGCGCCCGCCGTAGTTGACGCACATCGTGAGAGTCAGCGTGTCGTTGCCCGCCGTCAGCTGTTCGGCGAACTGCAGCTCTGTGATGACCGAGGCCCAGAGGCGTGGCCGGCGACCGGCCCAGCGGATGCGCACGCCCCACTCGTTGAGCTGGTCGCGCCGCCGGTGCAGCACGTCGCGGTTGTAGCCCATGAGGAACCGCACCTCCTCGGGCGACCGCTTCCAGTTCTCGGTCGAGAACGCGTAGACCGAGAGGTGCTTGACGCCGGCCTGGATGGCACCGGCGACGACGTCGAGCAGTGCGGCCTCGCCCGCCTTGTGCCCTTCGATGCGGGTCAGGCCCCGCTTGTTCGCCCATCGGCCGTTGCCGTCCATGACGATGGCGACATGCTCGGGCACGGCGCCCCTCGGCAGTTCGGGCGGATAGATACCCGTCCAGTCGAGCGGTACGTAGGCGACCGCGTCGCGGTGGGTGAAGGGCTTCGGGCTCACTGTGCGGTCGTCTCCCTCGACACGTGGGGCAGCGAGCGGAGGCCGCGCTCGAGATGCCACTGGGTGTAGGCGGCGATGATGCCGCTGGCCTGGCCGCGATCGCGATCTCCGGAGGCCTCTGCGTGGGCCCAGTCGCCGGCGAGCAGTGCGCCGAGGAGCGCAACGGTGGAGCCGGCGATGCGGGGCGTGCCCGGCGGCGCGCACTCGTCGCACGCGACGCCGCCCAGTTGCACGACGACGGCCGTATGCTCGCCGGCCCTGCCGCAGCGCGCGCAATCCTGGAAGCTCGGCGCCCACCCCGCGAGAGCGAGCGCGCGCAGGAGGTAGGAGTCGAGGGTGAGGCCCGCGCCGTGCTCGCGTCGTGAGAGCGAGCGCAGTGCGCCGACGAGCAACAGGTACTGCTGCAGCGAGCCTTCGGCCTCGGTGAGCTTGTCGGCTGCCTCGACCATGGCGTTCGCCGCCGTGTAAGCCGAGTAGTCCTGCGTGATGAGGGCGCCGTAGGCGCCGAGCGACTCGGCCTGCGTCACGACGTCGAGGCTCCGGCCCTCGTAGAGCTGCAGGTCGGCGACCATGAACGGCTCGAGCCTCGATCCGAACTTCGAGCCGGTGCGCCGCACGCCCTTGGCGACGGCGCGGACCTTGCCGTGCTGCCGGGTCAACAGGGTGACGATGCGGTCGGCTTCGCCCAGCTTGTGGGTGCGGAGCACGACGGCTTCATCTCGGTACACGGGCACCCTTCATTCTCCCACCCTCCATGGGCGAACCGGCCGAAGCGGATGCCGCGGCGCGGTGGTCTCTCCGCACCGACCACGCGTGATTCACTGGTGCCGTGAGCTCAGCACTCTTCACCCTTCCGCTCTGGCTCGACCTCACCGCCGTCGCCATCGGAGCGATTCAGGGGGCGATGTTCGCCGCCCGCCTCACCGAACGGCGCATCGACCTGCTCGGCGTCGCCCTCATCGGCATCATCGTCGGCCTCGGCGGCGGTCTCCTGCGCGATCTGCTGCTGAACCAGCTGCCGGCAGCGATGTCGAGCAACTGGTACCTGCCGATCGCAACCGCCGCAGCGCTGCTCGGCATGGCGCTGCTACGGGTCTTCACCCGACTCAACGGCCTCATCATCGCGCTCGACGCCGTGACGATCGGCATGTTCGCCGCGATCGGCACCTCGAAGGCCCTCGCCTACGGTGTTCCCGTCATCCCAGCGATCTTCGTCGGTGTGGTCACCGCCGTCGGCGGCTCGATCCTGCGCGACGTCGCCCTGAACCTTCCGATCGCGGTCATGCACGTCGGCTCGCTCTATGCCGTCGCCGCGACCGCCGGCACCGTGCTGCTCGTCGTGCTCTTCTCGCTCGGGGTGAACATCTTCATCGCCGCGACGGTGTGCGTCGTCGTCACCACGCTCACCCGTCTCGGCTCCGTGCGCTTCGGCTGGAGCCTCCCCGAGCAACGAGCGCTCGGCTCGTGGAAGGTGTGGCGCCGAGCCTGACCGTCTCGGGTGCCGTCGAGTCGCCGACGGTGCTGCGGAACCAGATCGGAATCAGACCCCGACGACCTCACGCTCGGCCTCGACGAGCGCTGCGCTGCGGAGCGCACGGTTGATCGCCGAGACGACCGCCTTCAGCGATGCCGTGGAGATGTCGGCGTCGATGCCGACGCCCCAGAGCACCCGGCCCTCGACCTCGAGCTCGACGTAGGCTGCGGCCAGCGAGTTGCCGCTCGCCGCGAGCGTGTGCTCGACGTAGTCTCGCAACGACACCTCGACGCCCTCGGCACCCATCACGGCGAGGAACGCGGAGATCGGACCGTTGCCGCTCGCATCGGCCTCGACCCGCTCGTCGCCGTCGCGCAGGCCGACGCGAACGTTGACGACCCCGTTGAGCGCGCTCTCGGTGCGCAGCGACAGCAGCTCGAACCGGCCCCACTGCTCGTCGGGGCGGTCCTGTGATGCCGGCAGGTACTCGTCGGTGAAGACGCGCCAGATGTCGTCGCTCGAGACCTCGCCGCCCTCGGCGTCGGTCTTGGCCTGCACGACGCCCGAGAACTCGATCTGGAGGCGACGCGGCAGGTCGAGTGCGTGGTCGGTCTTCAGCAGGTACGCGACCCCGCCCTTGCCCGACTGCGAGTTCACGCGAATGACCGCCTCGTAGCTGCGGCCCAGGTCTCGTGGGTCGACGGGCAGGTACGGCACCGCCCACTCCAGTTCTCCGAGCGCGACGCCTCGGCGGTCGGCCTCGGCATCCATGGCCTCGAAGCCCTTCTTGATCGCATCCTGATGCGAACCCGAGAAGGCCGTGTAGACCAGATCGCCGGCCCACGGATGGCGCTCGGCCACGGGCAGCTGGTTGCAGTACTCGACGGTGCGCTTGATCTCATCGATGTCGGAGAAGTCGATCTGCGGGTCGACGCCCTGCGTGAACAGGTTCACGCCGAGCGCGACGAGATCGACGTTGCCGGTGCGCTCGCCATTGCCGAACAGGCAGCCCTCGATGCGGTCGGCTCCGGCCAGGTAGCCGAGCTCGGCGGCGGCGATCGCTGTGCCGCGATCGTTGTGCGGGTGCAGCGAGAGCAGCACGTTCTCGCGGTGGTTGAGGTGCCGCGACATCCACTCGATCGAATCTGCGTAGACGTTGGGCGTCGCCATCTCGACCGTCGCGGGCAGGTTGATGATGACCTTGCGTTCGGGAGTGGGCTCGAAGATCTCGATGACCTGGTTGCAGACATCGACCGCGAACTCGAGTTCGGTGCCCGTGTAGCTCTCGGGCGAGTACTCGTAGTAGACCGTCGTGCCCGGCACTCTCGCCTCCATGGCGCGACAGGTGCGCGCACCGTGCAGCGCGATGTCGATGATGCCCTGCTTGTCGGTGCGGAAGACGACCTCGCGCTGCAGGATGCTCGTCGAGTTGTAGAGGTGCACGATCGCCTGCTTGGCGCCCACGATCGACTCGTAGGTGCGCTCGATCAGGTGGTCGCGTGCCTGTGTCAGTACCTGGATGGTGACATCGTCGGGAATCGCGCCCTCTTCGATGAGGCTGCGCACGAAGTCGAAGTCGGTCTGGCTCGCCGAGGGGAACCCGACCTCGATCTCCTTGTAGCCCATCTTGACCAGGAGGTCGAACATGATGCGCTTGCGCTCGGGGCTCATCGGGTCGATGAGGGCCTGGTTGCCATCGCGCAGGTCGACGGCGCACCAGCGCGGCGCCTGCTCGATGCGCTTGGACGGCCACGTACGATCGGGCAGATCGACGCGGATCTGCTCGTGGAACGGGCGGTAGCGATGCACGGGCATCGATGACGGCTGCTGTGTGTTCTGCATGGGGTGCTCTTCTCGCTTACGGATGGGTTTCAGCCGACGACGAACTCCGCAGCGAGGGAGGCCTGTGACTAGGACTCGCTGCGGCAGCTAAGGAGAAGCAGGCCGTGAAGCACAGGTCAAGGCTAGCACCGCGCGCACGCCGGCGCGCAAGAATGACGAGCGAGCGGATGCTTCCCGCGAGGCATCCGCTCGCTCGCCGGCCGGTGACGGGTCGAGCCGCGGGCTATTCGACCGCCAGCGCCGCAACGGGTGAGACCCGCATCGCGCGCCGCGCCGGTGCGACAGAGGCGACCACTGTGAGCACGGCCGCCGCGACGAGCAGCCCTCCGAAGAGTGCCCACGGGATTCCCGGCAACACGAGGGCGGGCGCGCCCTGGGCCTGCGTACTGCCGAGGAGCGATTGCGCACCCGCCCACCCGTACCCGAATCCCAGCAGCAGGCCCGTCAGTGTGGCCGCGAGTGTGAGTGCCGCGCTCTCGGCGACGATCATGCCGCGCAGCTGTCGCCGGTCGAAGCCGAGCGCACGCAGCAGGCCGAGCTCGCGAGTGCGCTGCATGACGCTCAGCGACAGCGTGTTCACGAGGCCGACCGCGGCGATCACGGCGCTGAAGCCGATGAGCGCTGAGAACACCGCAACGGTCGCGTCGATCACCGGGGTGATCTCACGCAGCAACTCGGGTCGATCGGCGAACGCCGTCGTGAGCATCGTGCGGTACGACTCCATCGTCACGGCGAACGTCGTCACGAGCGTCACGCCGATGACGAGGCCGATCGTCATGCGCGAGCTGCGCTCGGGGTGGCGCACGGCGTTCTCGGCTGCGAGCCGTGCCGCCGGAGATGCGCCGAACATCCGCCCGACGAGTCGCAGGACGGGCGGCATGACGACGTCGGCGCCGAGCACGATGCCCGTGAACGACACGACACCGCCGACCAGACCGACCAGCACGCCCAACGGCGACGAGAGCCCCGCCACCACGCCGATGATGAGCAGCAGCGTGCCGCAGGCGACGAAGACGAGAGCGGTGATGTTGCGCCCGCGACGGTTGCCGAGCTCGTCACGGTCGTGCTCGTTCGCGTTGCCGATCGCCTGGATCGGGCGCACCTTCAGCACCCGGCGCGACCCCACCCACGAGGCGAGCCATGTCGTCAGCACGACCGCGACGGCGGGCAGTGCCGCCCACGGGTTCGCGTAGTCGTACCCGGTTGCCGGCAGCAGTTCAGCCGCGACGGCGACGCGCTCGAGCGCGAACGCCGCCCCGGTGCCTGCGATGACACCGACGGAGGCACCCGCGACCCCGACGAGCAGGCCGGTGCGGGCGATCTGTGCGCGCTGGTTTCGAGCGCTCGACCCGAGGAGCCGCTGCAGGGCGATGAGTCGCGTGCGCCCTGCCACCACCGTCGCCACCGTGTTCGCGGTGACGACCGAGCTCACGTACACGGCGATCACGATGAACACCGTGGCGACCAGCACGAGCAGGAGTCCGACCATCTCGCTAGCGCCCGTGACGTCGTCGGCCGCGATCGCCGCGGCCAGGATTCCCGTCACGTGCAGCAGTGCACTGCCGAAGGTTCCCGCGAGCGCCGCGACCAGCAGGGTCGGCCACTGGCCGGCGAACGTGGTGCGCATCAGGCCGCACGCTCCATGCCCAGCATGAATGCCGAGATCTCTTCGGCGCTCGAGCGCCCCGCGTCGCGCACGATTCGGCCGTCGGCGAGGAACAGGATGCGGTCCGCGTGGCTCGCGGCGATCGGGTCGTGCGTGACCATCGCGATCGACTGGCCGTAGCGGGCGCTCGCTGCGGCGAGGAGGCCGAGCACCTCGCGACCGGTGCGAGAGTCGAGATTGCCGGTGGGCTCGTCGGCGAAGACGAGATCGGGACGGGTCGCGAGTGCCCGCGCGATCGCCACGCGCTGCTGTTGTCCGCCCGAGAGTTCGTGCGGGCGGTGGCCGACGCGCGGGCGGAGGCCGAGCGTGTCGAGGAGTTCGTCGATCCAGGCCTGTTCGTCGCGGCTCGGGCTGCGTCCGTCGAGTTCGAACGGCAGCAGCACATTGCCGCGCACGTCGAGCGTCGGCACGAGGTTGAACGATTGGAAGACGAATCCGATGCGGCGCCGGCGCAGGACGGTCAGGGCGGAGTCGGAGAGCTCGGTGATGTCGGTGTCGCCGAGCCACACCTGGCCGGTGCTCGGCGAATCGAGGCCCGCCATGATGTGCATGAGCGTCGACTTGCCCGACCCCGATGGGCCCATGATGGCGGTGAACTCACCGCGGCGGAGGCCGAGCGAGATGTCGTCGAGGGCGGTGACGGCGCCGGGGCCGGTTCCGTAGCGCTTGCCGAGTTCAGCGACGCGGGCGATCAGACCGAGGTCGGAGGGTTGGATCTGCATGTCGTCGACGCTACGGATGGCACGGGAACGTGGCATCCGGCCGTCGGATGGTTCACCGTCATCCTGCAGGATGACCTTTCTCAGGAACGACTCCGCGAAATCGGCCGCTTCTCAGGAAAATTCGGGTCGATCGCAGCGCCCGGCACGAATTTCTCCTGAGAAGAGGTAATGCGGGGTCAGGGGGCCGTCGGCAGCTCGTGCTCGTAGGCGAAGACGACGAGCTGCACGCGATCGCGCAGGCCGAGCTTGGCGAGGATGCGGCTCACGTGGGTCTTCACCGTGGCCTCGGAGAGGAACTCGGATGCCGCGATCTCGCCGTTGCTGAGTCCGCGCGCGGCGAGCCCGAAGATCTCGCGCTCGCGCGGGGTGAGCTCCGACCAGGCAGCGGGCGTCGCGCGACGACCGCTCCCCCGCCCCACGTGCGCGAAGAGCGCTCGCGTGGCCGCCGCCGCGATGACCTGGTTGCCCTGATGCACCGTGCGCACGGCGGCGAGCAGGAACTCGGGATCGGCGTCTTTCAGCACGAAGCCGCTCGCACCCGCGCGGATCGCCCGGGCCGCGTTCTCGTCGAGGTCGAAGGTCGTGAGCACGACGATGCGCGGCGGCGCGACCCCGTCACGGTCGGCGGCGGCCAGGATCTGCTCGGTGGCGGCGATTCCGTCTTGCACCGGCATTCGTACGTCCATGAGCACCACGTCGGGTCGCTCACGGCGCACGAGCTCGACGGCGGCCCCGCCGTCGCTCGCCTCCCCGATGACCTCGAGGTCGGGTTGCGATTCGATCAGCATGCGCACTCCGGCACGGAAGAGCGCCTGGTCATCGACGAGGGCCACGCGGATGCCGCTCATGCCGGGCTGCCCGTCTGCGCCGGAATGCGGGCGGTCACGCGGAACATGCCGTCGGCGCCCGCCTCGATCTGCAAGGTGCCCCCGGCGAGCTGCGCCCGTTCACGCATGCCGGGGATACCGTGCCGGAACGCGTGCGTCTCTGGCGTCGGGGCATCCGCTCGCCTGGAGTTCACGATCTCGACCGTGACGCCGGCGGCGTCCCACACCAGTTCGAGTTGCACGGGCGCGGTGACATCGCCGTGACGTAGTGCATTGGTCAGCGCCTCCTGAACGATGCGGTAGACCGCGATCTGGTGCCCGGTGCCGAGCGGAAGCCGCTGCCCTGCCTCGGAGAAGCGCACATCGAGTCCGGCGGAGCGCACCCGCTCGAGCAGACCCGTGAGGTCGTCGATCACGGGCTGCGGCGCCCCGGCCTCGTCATGGCGGAGTTCGGCGAGGAGCAGCCGCACATCGCCGAGCGCCCCTCGGGCGACGCCCGCGATCGTATCGAGCGCCTCGACGGCCGCGTCCGGCCGCGTCGGCGCGGCGAACCGGCCGCCGTCGGCCTGCGCGATCACGACCGCGAGCGAGTGGGCGACGACGTCGTGCATGTCGCGGGCGATGCGGTTGCGCTCCTGCTCGACGACGTAGCGGTACTCGACGAGCCCGCGTTCGCGGTTCGCCGCATCTTCGCGACGACTGACCTCGCGGGTGTCGCGCACCGAACGCACGAGGAGGCCGGCGGTCCACGACAGCACGAGCACGGCGATCGAGGCGACGAAGAGCACCCCCGTCACGACCACCGTGCTGATCACGTTCGACGGGTCGGCGAAGCCGGCATTGTCGATGAGCGGTTTGACCACGGCGAGGTATCCCGTGGCGAGCACCGCGCCGGCGCCCGCCGAGGCGAGCCCGACCCATCTCACGACGCGGCCGCCGTGCGCCGCGCTCGAGTAGAGCACACCGAGCACCGCGGCGTCGTAGAGCTGCAGGTCGCGCAGCATGAGCATCTGCACGAGGGCACCGATCCACGCGAGTGCGAGCGACCACGCGGGCAGGCCACGGCGAACCGCGAGCGCCGATGCGAACAGGCAGAGCGCCACGACATCGACCCAGTTGCCGAGCAGCGCGAACGGAAGGCAGGCCAGCCCGAACACCCCGGCGAGCACGATATCGATCGTGAGCTTCGAGCGGCTGATCCTCATGGGCACCGATCCACCGTACGCGTTCGGGCAGGGTCGACCCGCAGCCGAGGCCCGGAATCATCCTCGAGTCGTACGGCGGCGCCGCCCTCGCTCGGTCTCAGAACCCGAGGCGGCCGAGCTGCTTCGGGTCGCGTTGCCACTCCTTGGCGACCTTCACGTGCAGTGCGAGATGCACCTTGCGGCCGAGCAGCCCCTCGATCTGCGCGCGCGCGGTGGTGCCGACCTCGCGAAGCCGCGAACCGCCCTTGCCGATGATGATGCCCTTCTGACTGTCGCGTTCGACGTACAGATTCGCGTAGATCTCGAGCAGGTTCTTGTCTTCGCGTTCGACCATGTCGTCGACCGTGACCGCGATCGAGTGCGGCAGTTCGTCGGAGACGCCCTCGAGCGCGGCCTCGCGGATGAACTCGGCGATGCGCTCACTCGTGTCTTCATCGGTCAGCGTCTCGGCCGGATACAGCGGCTGGTCGGACTCGGGCAGGAGTGCGAGCAGTTCGTCGACCAGCACGTCGAGCTGCTCACCGCGCGGGGCGGAGACGGGAATGATGGCCGACCACTCGCGAAGCGTGGAGACGGCGAGCAGTTGCTCCGCGACCTTGGTCTTCGACACGGCATCCGTCTTCGTGACGATCGCGACCTTCCTGGCCCGCGGGTACTGCTCGAGCTGCTCGTTGATGTACTTGTCGCCCGGCCCGATCGGTTCGTTCGCCGGTACGCAGAACGCGATGACGTCGACGTCGCCGAGCGTCGACTGCACGAGCGAATTGAGGCGCTCGCCGAGCAGCGTGCGGGGGCGGTGCAGCCCCGGCGTGTCGACGAGGATGACCTGACCGTGCTCGCGATGGACGATTCCGCGGATGGCGCGGCGCGTCGTCTGCGGCTTGGAACTCGTGATCGCGACCTTCTCGCCGACGAGCGCGTTGGTGAGCGTCGACTTGCCGACGTTCGGCCGCCCCACGAACGAGACGAATCCGGCACGGTATTCAGCCACGGCTGTTCCTTCCATCGGTGTCGCCCGACTCGAACGCGCTCTGCACGTCGATGAGCGCCTGGTCGCGCTCGACGAGGATCGTCGAGATGCGCTTGCGCCGGCCCTCGGTGCGCTCGGCTTCGAGCACGAGGCCCGAGACCGAGACCCGCTCACCGGGCTGCGCGAGACGCCCGAGTTCCTTCGCGAGCAGGCCCCCGGCCGTGTCGACGTCGTCGTCTTCGATGTCGAGCCCGAAGATGTCGCCGAGTTCGTCGATCGGAAGCCGCACGTTCACGCGGAACCGCCCGTCGCCGAGATCTTCGACCTGTGCGGCCTCTCGGTCGTACTCGTCGGCGATGTCACCCACGAGTTCCTCGATGACGTCTTCGAGCGTGACGAGGCCGGCGATGCCGCCGTACTCGTCGACCACCATCGCGAGGTGGTTCGACTCGAGCTGCATCCGGCGCAGCAACGCGTCGGCCTTCATCGACTCGGGCACGAAGATCGCGGGTCTCACGAACTCGCCGACCGTCAACGACTCGGCGTCGAGCGGCCGCTCGAACGCGAGACGGGCGAGATCACGCAGGTAGAGCACGCCGGTGACGTCGTCGGCATCACTCTCGACCACGGGGATGCGCGAGTAGCCGGCCTTCAGGAACAGGGCCATCGCACTCGGCAGGTGCGCAGCGGCCTCGATCGTGATCATGTCGGTGCGCGGCACCATGACCTCGCGCACGACCGTGTCGTTGAACGCGAAGATCGAGTGGATGAGCTCGCGGTCGGCTTCTTCGAGCACATCGAGCTCGGCCGCCTCGTCGACCATGCTGAGCAGTTGTTCTTCGCTGGAGACGCCGGCGAAACGGATGCGGCCGGGGGTCACGCGGTTGCCGAGCGAGACGAGTGCACCGGCGAGCGGGCCGAGAAGCACGCGCAGGAAGTGCACGAGCGGCGCCGTCAGCTTCAGGACGAGCTCGGCGTTGACCCGCCCGACGCTGCGGGGGCTCGCGCCCACGAGCACGAATGAGACGGCCGTCATGATGAGTGCCGAGTAGACCAGCACGAGCCAGACATTGTCGAGGAAGGAGGCGAAGGCGAGCGTCACGAGCACCGCCGCGGTCGTCTCGGCGATGATTCGCATGAAGTTGACCGCGTTGACGTGCGCCCCGGTGTCGTCGGCGATCGCGAGGAGCGAACGTCGCGCGCGGGACGTGAGCGCGAGATCCGTCACGTCGGCGCGGGAGCTCGAGGCGATCGCCGAGTCGACCGCGGCCATGAGACCGCCGAAGGCGACGAGCGCGAGAGCTGCGCCGAGGAAGAGCCAGGGCAGCATGGTCAGCGGCGTCGCTCCTGCATGGAGAAGCCGACGAGGATGTCGCGCTGGGCGCCGAACATCTCCTTCTCCTCCGCCGGTTCGGCGTGGTCGAACCCGAGCAGGTGCAGGATGCCGTGCGTCGTCAGCAGCAGCAGTTCGTCGATGAGCGGATGCCCCGCGGTGCGCGACTGCGCCTCGGCGACCTGCGGGCACAGCACGATGTCACCGAGGAGCCCCGGCGGGGTCGGCGCGTCGTCGGTGCCCGGACGCAGCTCGTCCATCGGAAAGCTCAGCACGTCGGTCGGCCCGGGCTCGTCCATCCACTGCACGTGCAGCTGCTCCATCGCTCCCTCGTCGACGAGCACGATGGCGATCTCGGCGTCGGGGTGCACGTGCATCGCGTCGAGCGCATACACCGCCAACCGCTGGAGGGCGGCCTCGTCGACCTCGATCGCTGACTCGTTGTTGATCTCGATGCTCATGCCTTGCCCTTCCTCGGCTGGTGATCGCGAGGGCCGGCGCGACGTTCGGCACGATTGGCGAACTCGCGCGCCTGGTCGCGCTCGAATCGCTGCGCCTGCTGGCGCTGGTCGTACTCGGTGTAGGCGTCGACGATGCGGCCGACGAGCGTGTGCCGCACGACGTCGTCGCTCGTGAGCCGTACGAACTCGATGTCGTCGACGTGGTCGAGGATTCGCGTGACGAGCCGCAGGCCGCTGGCCCCGCCCGGCAGGTCGATCTGGGTGACGTCGCCGGTGACGACCATGCGCGAGCCGAACCCGAGCCTGGTCAGGAACATCTTCATCTGCTCGGGCGTGGTGTTCTGCGCCTCGTCGAGCACGACGAACGAATCGTTCAGGGTCCTGCCTCGCATATACGCGAGCGGAGCGACCTCGACGGTGCCCGAGGCCAGGAGCTTCGGCACGAGCTCGGGGTCCATCATCTCGTTGAGCGCGTCGTACAGCGGCCGCAGGTACGGGTCGATCTTGTCGGTGAGGGTGCCGGGCAGGAATCCGAGTCGCTCGCCCGCCTCCACGGCCGGGCGCGTCAGGATGATGCGGCTGACCTCTTTGCGCTGCAGCGCCTGCACGGCCTTGGCCATCGCCAGGTAGGTCTTGCCGGTGCCCGCCGGCCCGATGCCGAACACGATCGTGTGCTCGTCGATCGCATCGACGTAGGCGCGTTGGCCCTCGGTCTTCGGCCGGATCGTCTTGCCCCGGCTCGAGACGATGACCTGTCCGAGCAGTTCGGACGGCCTGGAACTGGAATCGGCTTCGAGCATTCGGGCCGAGCTCCTCACTTCGGTGGGTGTGGGGTCCTGCCCGCCGCGCACGAGTTCGAGCAGTTCTTCGATGAGTCGGCGCACATGCATGCGGCCGTCGAGGTCGCCGCGGATCGCGATCTCGTTGCCGCGAACGTGCACTTGCACGCCGGGGTATTCGCGCTGCACCTGGGTGAGCAGACGATCCTGCGGACCGAGGAGTCGCACCATGGCGACGCCGTCGACGGTCAGCCGCTCCTCGTCGGGTGCCGCGTGATCGCCGATCGGATCAGTCTCCGGCAAGCGTGGCCTCCTCGAGACCTCCGGCCAACACGTGCGCGTGCACGTGGAAGACGGTTTGGCCCGCCGCAGGCCCGGTATTGAAGACGAGCCGGAACTGACCGGCGGCGAGTTCGTCTGCGACGCCGTGCGCGACATCGACGAGTTCGGCGAGCAGGCCCGGGTCGCCGGCGGCGAGTTCGACGACGTCGCGGTACTCGCCGGACTTCGGGGTGACGACGACGTGCACGGGTGCCTTCGGCGCGATGTCGTGGAACGCGATGACGCGATCGGTCTCTGCGACCAGGCGCGCGGGGATCTCACGGGCGGCGATGCGCTCGAAGAGGGTCGGTTCTGCGCGGGACTCGGTCATGACTCCATCGTAGCGACGGATGCCTCACCACCGCCCGAGCGCGGCATTGAGCACCGCGATCGCGGCGGGCCCGGCCGTCGAGGTGCGAAGCACGGATGCCCCGAGCCGCACCGGTTCGGCGCCGGCGACGGTCAGCCGTTCGAGCTCCGCCGGCGAGATGCCGCCCTCGGGGCCGACGACGAGCGCGAGGTCACGGCCGTCGGTGCGGAGATCGGTGAGCGACGCCGTCGCGGCCGGTTCGAGCAGCAGCACCCGCTGGCCGTCGAGGCGCTCGACGAGCTGGGCGGTCGTCGCGACGGGAGCAACCGGCGGCAGCCAGGCGCGCATCGACTGCTTGACCGCTTCGCGCACGATGGTCGACCAGCGGGCTCGGCCCTTCTCGGCCTTCGGCCCTTCCCAGCGGGAGACCGAGCGGCTCGCCGCCCACGGCACGATCGCGTCGACGCCGAGTTCGGTCGCCGCCTGCACCGCGAGTTCGTCGCGATCGCCCTTCGCGAGCGCCTGCACGAGGGTGATCCGCGGCGACGCCGGCTCCTCGACGAGCACCTCGTCGACCGTGAGTTCGAGCTCACGTGTGCCGGTCGACGAGACGACGCCGTGCACGAGCGCGCCGCGTCCGTCGCCGATCGCGATGCGCTCACCCGGCCGCACCCGCGAGACGGTGACGGCGTGCCGTGCCTCGTCGCCCGAGAGCGCCACCGTCGCGCCGGGCGCGACAGCGGCGAGATCGAGCGTCTCGTCGAGGTAGAGGTGGCTCACCGGGGCGTCCGCCTAACCGAGGAAGCGGTCGCGCAGGCGGGCGAAGATGCCCTGCTGGAAGTGGCTGAGCTCGGGAGCGGGCGCCTTCTTCGACGCGGCGAACTGCTGCATGAGATCGCGCTCCCTCGACGAGAGCTTGGTGGGCGTGACCACCTGGATGCCCACCTTGAGATCGCCACGACCGGAGCCGCGCAGGCGCGAGACGCCCCGGTCTCTCACCGTGAGGATCTCGCCGCTCTGCAGGCCCGCCTTGAGTTCGAGCTCGACGTCGCCGTCGAGCGCGGGGATCGTGGCGTTCGCACCGAGGATCGCATCGCTCATCGCGACCTCGAGCGTGCACAGCAGATCGTCGCCGTTGCGGCTGAAGACCTCGTGGTTCTTGACCTTGATCTCGAGGTAGAGGTCGCCGTTCGGGCCCCCGGCGGGGCCCGCCTCGCCGGAACCCGGCATCTGCAGGCGCACGCCCGTGTCGACGCCCGCGGGAACGTCGACGGGCACCGTGCGGCGTGCCCGAACGCGGCCCTGGCCCTGGCAGGTCACGCACGGCGTCGCGATGACGGTGCCGTAGCCGCGGCACGTTCCGCACGGGCTCGAGGTCATGACGTTGCCGAGGAGTGAGCGCACCGAGCGCTGGATCGAGCCGGTGCCGTGGCAGATGTCGCAGGTGACGGGCGAGGTGCCGGGCTGGCAGCACGAGCCGTGACAGGTCTCGCACGTCACTGCGGTGTCGACCTCGATGTCGCGGTGCGTGCCGAAGATGACCTCGTCGAGGCCGACCTCGACTCGGAGCAGCGCGTCTTGGCCGCGTTCGCGGCGTGATCGCGGCCCGCGGGTCTGTTGACCCGCACCGAAGAAGGTCTCGAAGATGTCGCCGAAGTTGCCGAAGTTCTGGCCGCCGCCGAAGCCGCCCTGGCCGCCGAGGTCGTACTGCTCGCGCTGCCGGGCGTCGGAGAGCACGTCATAGGCGTGCGTGACCTCCTTGAAGCGCTCGGATGCTTCGGCGCCCGGGTTCACATCGGGGTGCAGTTCACGCGCGAGGCGTCGATACGCCTTCTTGATCTCGTCTGGCGTCGCTTCGCGCGAGACGCCGAGGACCTCGTAGTGGTCTGCCACGGAGGGCTTGTCCTTTCGATTGCCGGATGCCGGTCGGGTGCGACGGGCGGCGGGTTCAGTTCTCGCCGAGCGTTCGGGAGAGGTAACGGGCGACGGCGCGAACGGCCGCCATGCTGTGCGAATAGTCCATGCGCGTCGGGCCGACGATGCCGAGCCGCGAGATGTCACGGCCGGGGATCTCGAAGGCGCTCGAGACCACCGAGGTCTCACCGAGGCCGAACGAGGCGTTCTCCCGGCCGATGCGCACAGTGACGGCGTGCTCGTCGGTCGCCATCTCGCCGAAGAGCTTCAGCAGCACGACCTGCTCTTCGATCGCCTCGATGACGCCGAGGATGGAGCCGGCGAAATCCTGCTCGGTGCGCACGAGGTTCGCCGCACCGGCGACCACCAGACGATCTTGCCGCTGGGCTCGCGCCTGGTCGGCGAGCGTGGCGGCGAGGGTGTGCAGCACTGCGGCGTGATGCCGGTCGACCTGGTCGATCTCGCCCGACAGTGCGTCCGCGGCATCCGCCATGGCTCGGCCGCCTGCGATCTCGTTCAGGCGCACACGGAGGTCGCCGAGCGTCTGCTCGTCGACCGGCTGCTCGAGCTCGGCGAGGCGCTGCTCGACCTGACCGGAGTCGGTAATGAGGATGCACAGCACCCGGTCGGGTGCGAGCGAGATGAGTTCCACGTGCCGAACGCGCGCGCTGCCGAAGCTCGGGTACTGCACGACCGCGAGCTGATTGGTCAGCTGGGCGATGAGGCGCACGGTTCGCGCGAGCAGTTCGTCGAGGTCGCTCGATTCGCCGAGGAAGGTCTCGATCGCCGTGCGCTGGGCCGAACTCAGCGGCCGCACGTCGGTGAGTCGATCGACGAAGACCCGGTACCCCTTGTCGGTCGGAATCCGGCCCGACGAGGTGTGCGGGGCCGCGATGAGCTCCTCCTCTTCGAGGAGGGCCATGTCGTTGCGGATCGTCGCCGCTGACACGCCGAAGGCATGCCGTTCGACGATCGACTTCGAGCCGACGGGCTCACGCGACGCGACGTAGTCCTGCACGATCGCGCGCAGCACGGCGAGACTGCGTTCGGAGACCATGTCCGCCCTCGCTTCCTCCTGCGCTTAGCACTCGTACCGAGTGACTGCCAATCATATCGCGACATCCGGGGCGCGGGCGTTGCCAGCCGCTGCTCGGCGGCGCTAGCTTATGGGTACCCGCGAGTCCTCTCAGGCTGCGATTCCCCCGTCGCGCGAGCCGCGGTTCGACCCGAGAACCCGAAAGGCACCCCATCATGACCGATCCCAACACCCCCGCGCCCGACTCCGACTCGCGCCCGACGCCGCCTCCGCCGCCCGCAGCACCGCAGGCCGCACCCGCGGGCGCGCCGGTCGCCGCCGCGCCCCTCTCGCAGGAACAGGATGTGCAGTGGGGTTCGTTCGCGCACCTCGGCGGCGTGCTCGGTTTCCTGCCGTCGCTCATCATCTGGCTCGTCTTCAAAGACCGTGGATCGTTCACGAACACCGAGGCGAAGGAGGCGCTGAACTTCCAGATCACGATTCTCATGGCCTACGTGGTCGGCGCGATCCTGTCGGTCATCCTCATCGGCGTCTTCGTCGTCTGGGCCGCCTGGATCGTCAGCGTCGTCTTCTCGATCATCGCCTTCCTCAAGGCGAAAGACGCACAGCACTACCGCTACCCGTTCGCGATCCGCCTCATCAAGTGATGAGGCGGCGGTGACCGCGCCGGGCGAATTCCGCACCTTGCGCGCGCCGCTGTGCCAACATGAAGTGATTCGAACCTCGCCCGTCGGGCGTCGAGACCGAGCCTCGCCTCCGGGCGAGCCGACCAAGGAGAAACCATGTCCGACACGACTCCGCCTCCCCCGCCGCCGTCGAACCCCTACCAGCAGCCGGGTGCCAACCAGTTGAGCCCCTCAGACGAGAAGCTCTGGGCCACGCTGGTGCACATCGGAGGCATCTTCTTCAGCTTCGTGCCCGCCCTGATCGGCTATCTGATCCTGAAGGACCGGGGCCCGTTCGTGCGCGCGCACACGGCGACGGCCCTGAACTTCCAGATCACGATGGCGATCGCCTACGTGATCGGGTACATCCTCATCTTCGTCCTCGTCGGCGTCATCGTGCTGGCCGCGGTGTGGGTCGTCAACATCATCTTCAGCATCATGGCAGCGGTGAAGGCCAACCAGGGCCAGCCCTACACCTACCCGCTCGCGATCAAGTTCGTGAGCTGAGCTCCGACGAATCGTCGAGCAGCCGCCTGACCACGGCGTCCGCGAGCAGCCGCCCTCTCCTGGTGAGTGTCACCACTCCCGAGAGGGCGGCTTTCGCGTCCACGAGGCCGTCGGCGATGAGGCCCGCGACGGCATGACGGCCACCGGCGTGCATCGAGGTGACGGCGATGCCCTCGCGGATGCGGGTGAGGAGCAGCACCCGCTCGATCTCGCGGGTCGGAGCGTCGAGCGTTTCACGGCCGACCGCGGGTGAGACGCCGGCCGTCACCCGGTCGGCATATGCCGAGGGGTGTTTCGCATTCCACCAGCGCACACCTCCGACGTGGCTGTGGGCGCCGGGTCCGATACCCCACCAGTCGTCACCGCGCCAGTAGCCGAGGTTGTGCCGCGAGCGATGCCGGGCATCGCTCGCCCAGTTGCTGACCTCGTACCATTCGTAGCCGGCAGCGGTGAGCGCGTCGTCGACCAGCTCGTACATGTCGGCCTCGAGGTCGTCGTCGGGCTGGGCGAGCTCGCCTCGGCGGATCTGCCGCGCGAGCTTCGTGCCGTCTTCGACGATCAGCGCGTAGGCGCTCACATGGTCGGGTCGCTCGACGACGACAGCCTCGACGCTGCGGCGCCAGTCGTCGATCGATTCCCCGGGCGTTCCGTAGATCAGGTCGAGGCTGACGTCGAGACCCGCGTCTCGCGCCCAACGTACGACGAGCGGCACTCGCACCGGGTCGTGCGTGCGGTCGAGCGCTGCGAGCACGTGCGGCACGGCCGACTGCATGCCGAACGAGACGCGGGTGAAGCCGCCCTCGGCGAGCCGCACGAGGTCTTCGGGGCCGACCGAGTCGGGGTTCGCCTCGGTCGTGACCTCGGCGCCAGGCTCGAATCCGAACTCGTCGCGCACTGCACCGAGCATGCGCACGAGGTCGTCGGCCGGCAACAGGGTCGGAGTGCCGCCGCCGAAGAAGACCGTCGAGGCCGGTCGCGCAGGCACAGCGGATGCCTCGAGCATCTGTCGCGACATCCGGATCTCGGCGATCGCATGGTCGGCGTAGTCGACCTGTCGTGCCCCACGCAACTCATCGGAGGTGTAGGTGTTGAAGTCGCAGTATCCGCAACGCACACGGCAGAACGGCACGTGCAGGTACACGCCGAAGGCACGGTCTCGGGCGCCGACCGCGGCCGAGACCGGGAGGAGCCCGTCAGCGGGCGCCGGATCGCCCAGCGGCAGGGCGGATGCCACGACTAGACGCCGCTTGCGGGGTGCAGCGCCCGCAGCTCGAGCTTCGTGAGCTCACGGCGGCGCTTGCGCCGTCGCGGTGCGGTGACGCCCGATGTGGCGAGCAGCGAGCGGATGGTCAACCAGACGGTGTCGTCGTCGCGGTGCTCGAGGATGAACGACTCCTCGCCGCTCTCGGGGCCGTCGGCCGTGGTGCCGTAGGCGAAGCCGATGCGACCGGGCTCGTCGATGACGTAGACCACCAGCACCGGCGTCTTCGCGACGCCGAAGCGGCGCTTGCGTTCGAGCACGGCCGTCATGCCCGACGCGATGTACGGAGTGCCGTCGGCACCGAAGCGTTCCTCGGCGCGCTGCTCCGGCTGCTCAGCGAGCGGTGCGCCGCCGGCGTCGTAGACGATGCCCGGATACTGAGCGCCCGTGCCCGCCGAGACCTCGGAGACCTCGAACCCTGAACCGCGTTGGATACCCCACGTCATGAGCGACTCCGCAGCACGTTCGAATCGCGCGGCGCCGGAGCCGAGACGGACCGCGTCCTCGGCGGGACGGTAGCCGGCAGGCGGGTATCGCAGCAGATCGGGTGCGAGGGTCGCTCCGATGGCGCCATAGGTGACCGACTGGTCGGTGAACGTGCTTCGGCGGGTCATGATCGGCCTTCTACTTCTTGTCCTTCTTCTCGACGTCTCCGCTGAGCGCGGCGATGAATGCCTCTTGGGGCACTTCGACGCGACCGACCATCTTCATGCGCTTCTTGCCCTCCTTCTGCTTCTCGAGGAGCTTGCGCTTTCGGCTGATGTCACCGCCGTAGCACTTGGCAAGCACGTCTTTGCGCATCGCGCGGATCGATTCGCGCGCGATGATGCGGGCGCCGATCGCAGCCTGGATCGGCACCTCGAACTGCTGGCGCGGGATGAGTTCGCGGAGGCGCCCCGTCATGAGCACGCCGTAGGCGTACGCCTTGTCGCGGTGCACGATCGCGCTGAATGCGTCGACCTGCTCGCCCTGCAGCAGGATGTCGACCTTCACGAGATCGGCGGCCTGATCGCCCGTCGGCTCATAGTCGAGCGAGGCGTAACCGGCGGTCTTCGACTTCAACTGATCGAAGAAGTCGAAGACGATCTCGCCGAGCGGGATGTTGTAGCGGATCTCGACCCGATCTTCGCCGAGGTACTCCATGCCGATGAGCGACCCGCGACGCGACTGGCAGAGCTCCATGATCGTGCCGACGTAGTCCTTCGGTGCGAGGATCGCGGCCCGCACCATGGGCTCGCGCACCTCGGTGATCTTCGCTCCGGTCGGGAACTCGCTCGGGTTGGTGACCGTGACGGTCTTCCGGTCTTCGCTCGTGACTTCGTAGACCACCGACGGTGCCGTCGCGATGAGGTCGAGGCCGAACTCGCGCTGCAGGCGCTCGGTGACGATCTCGAGGTGCAGGAGGCCGAGGAAGCCGCAGCGGAAGCCGAAGCCGAGCGCAACCGAGGTCTCCGGCTCGTAGACGAGCGCGGCATCAGACAGCTTGAGCTTGTCGAGTGCTTCGCGAAGCTCGGGGTAGTCGCTGCCGTCGATCGGGTAGAGCCCCGAGAACACCATCGGAAGCGGCTCGGTGTACCCGGGCAGCGCCTCGGTCGCCGACTTCGCCGCCGTCGTCACCGTGTCGCCGACCTTCGACTGCCGCACGTCTTTCACGCCCGTGATGAGGTAGCCCACCTCGCCGACGCCGAGGCCCTTCGAGGGTTGCGGTTCCGGCGCGCTCACGCCGATCTCGAGGATCTCGTGGGTCGCCCTCGTCGACATCATCTGGATGCGCTCGCGCGGGTTCAGGTGTCCGTCGATCATGCGGACGTAGGTGACGACACCGCGGTAGCTGTCGTACACCGAGTCGAAGATCATCGCCCGCGCCGGGGCATCCGCGTCGCCGACCGGTGCCGGAATGCGCTCGACGACCCGGTCGAGCAGGTCTTCGACGCCGACGCCGGTCTTGCCCGAGACCTTGAGCACGTCGTCGGGCGAACCGCCGATGAGGTCGGCGAGCTCTTTCGCGTACTTCTCGGGGTCGGCGGCCGGCAGGTCGATCTTGTTCAGCACGGGGATGATCTCGAGGTCGTTCTCGAGCGCCAGGTAGAGGTTCGCGAGGGTCTGAGCCTCGATGCCCTGTGCCGCGTCGACGAGCAGGATCGCGCCCTCGCAGGCCGCGAGCGAGCGGGAGACCTCGTAGCTGAAGTCGACGTGACCGGGTGTGTCGATCATGTTCAGCGCGAAGGAGGTGTCGCCGAGCTGCCACGGCATGCGCACCGCCTGGCTCTTGATCGTGATGCCGCGCTCGCGCTCGATGTCCATGCGGTCGAGATACTGCGCGCGCATGTCGCGGTCGCTCACGACGCCGGTGATGCCGAGCATTCGGTCGGCGAGCGTCGACTTGCCGTGGTCGATGTGCGCGATGATGCAGAAGTTGCGGATCAGCGCGGGGTCGGTGGTTGCAGGCACCGGCGGGTTCGTGGCTCTCGGGGACATCCCGTCGATTCTCCCACGACTTCGCCGCTGACTTCGGACAGGTGCCTCCCGGCACGCCCCGGCTACGCTCGGAAGGACCATGACCGTCGCCCGCGTCGTATTCGTGCACGGCCTGCGCACCTCGGCGACGATGTGGCGCAGGCAGCTGATCGATCTCGCCGGTCATGACATCGACGCCGTGGCGATCGACCTGCCGGGTCACGGCTCGCGCATCGGCGAACCGTTCACAGTGAGCGCCGCGATGCACGCCTTGGCCGGCGCGTTGCCGGCCCGCGACGAACCCGCACGTACGACAGTGCCACCGACACTGCTCGTCGGCCTGAGCCTCGGTGGCTATCTCGCCGTCGAGTTCGCGGCGAGGCACCCGGGTCGCATCGACGGACTCGTGGCGGCCTCGTGCGGAACTCGGCCGAGGGGTGCGGGCCTCGCAGGCTACCGGCGACTCGCCGCGCTGATCGGCCGGCTCCCCGATCGCGGCAGGGCCCTGAACGATGCGATGGTGCGAACCTTCCTCCGAGGTGCCGCCATCGACGATGTGCTCGCGGGCGGGGTGGCGATCGACGTCATGCGTCCGGTGCTCACCGCAATCTCGGAGCTCGACCCTGAGGCGGCGCTCGCTCGGGTCGACAAGCCCGTATGGTTCGTGAACGGGCGCTTCGACCATTTCCGTCTCGAAGAACGGCGGATGCTGCGTGCCACCGCTCGTGGACGGCTGGTCGTGGTGCCGGGGGCCACCCACCTGGTCAGCCTCAGCCGGCCAGACGATTTCTCGGCCGTGGTACTGGGCGCCGTCGCCGAACTCCAGACGCTCGCGCACCGGCGACGCGCATGACCTGTCGCGCCGGACCGACCCTTGTCTGGGAATCATCGTTCGGCGCGCCTGGGCGAGCGTTGGTGCCGTGGCCGCGGAACTGGTATCGTTGCCTGTTGGCTTGCGTGCGGGTCCCACCCCGCACGATTCGCCGGTGGGGCCCCTCTACCTCTCCCGGCACATCCGGTACCCGCATAGAACGAAAGACGAACTCCACGTGGCAAACATCAAGTCGCAGATCAAGCGCAACCGCACGAACCTCAAGGCGCAGGAGCGCAACAAGGCCGTCAAGAGCGAGCTGAAGACCGTCATCCGCACCGCGAAGGACGCGATCGCGACGGGCGACAAGGCCTCGGCGACGACCGCCCTCCGTGCCGCGACCCGCAAGCTCGACAAGGCCTCGAGCAAGGGCGTCATCCACAAGAACCAGGCCGCGAACCGCAAGTCGGCCCTCGCGAAGCAGGTCGCCGCGCTCTGACGCAGCACGCACTCGAATGAAGGCCTCGGCACGAATGTGTCGAGGCCTTCGTCATGCCGCGGGCGCGACACCGGGAGGATGTGGGCGGGCCTGCCGGTCAGTCGCGAGACGCTAGTCTCGCCCGCGCGAGGAGATGACGCCGACGAGTCGCTCGAGGGCGAACACGGGATCGCGCTCGGCGCCCTTGACCGCGGCATCCGTGGCAGCGAGCGCCTCGATCGCGCGGCCGAGCCCCTCGTCGGTCCAGCCCGCGAGATCGCGCCGGGCGCGGTCGACCTGCCACGGAGCGAGCCCGAGCGAGCCGGCGAGCTGAGCCCCACCGCCGCGGGCGCCCGACACCTTGGCCATGGTGCGCACCTTCATGGCGAACGCGGCGACCAAGGGCACCGCGTCGGCACCGCTGTCGAGCGCGTGACGGAGTGCGATGAGCGCCTCGCCATGCCTGCCGGCGATCGCGGCGTCGGCGACCGCGAAGGCGTTGGTCTCGACCCGACCGCCGTAGTAGCGTGCGACGACGGCCTCGGTGATGTCGGATGGCGCGTCGGCGAGCAGCTGCCGGCAGGCGGCCGAGAGTTCGCGCAGGTCGTCGCTGAACGCCCCGACGAGAGCCCGCAGCGCACCGGGGCTGATCTTGCGGCCGGCGGCACGGAACTCGGCTGCTGCGAACTCTTGCTTCTCGGCGTCCTTCTTGAGTTCGGCGCAGACGATCTCGATGCCGCCCCCACCCCCGCCGCGAATCGCGTCGAGGAGCTTCTTGCCGCGCACGCCGTTGCGGTGGCGCAGCACGAGTGTCGTCGACTCGGCGGTCTGCTCGAGGTACTCGAGTGCGTCGAGCAGGAAGTCGTCGCTCGCACGCTCGACGCCGCTCACCCGGATGAGGCGCGGCTCACCGAACAACGAGGGACTCGCGAGCGTCATGAGCTCGCCGCGTCGATAGCCGTCGGCTTCGAGGTCGCTCACTTCGAGAGCGGGATCTTCGCCGCGCAGGAAGTCGCGCAACATCGTGATCGACCGCTCGGCGAGCACGTCTTCGGCCCCCGTGACGAGCACAACGGGCGCGGGCCGAATCGCATGCCACGCGAGTTGCGGGATCACCGCCTTCGTCTTGGGCGATGCCCCGGAGCGTGAACCCCCTGTGCGCGATGCGCCTGTGCGCGATGCGCCTGTGCGCGATGCCACCGCACCTCCCGTTCGTCGCATCGAGTCTACGGGCCGCCGGCGACACCGGCGCCTGCGTTCCCGCGCTCGCTCCACACCCGGAACCCGTCTCCGTCGGCCGTCAGCAGCGCGGTGCCCGAGCGGTCGGTTCGCACGACCGTCGTGCCCTCGGCGCGCAGCAGATCGAGAAGCCGATCGGTCGGGTGGCCGTAGCTGTTCTCGCTCCCGACGCCCACGACCCCCGCAGTCGCGCCGAGCTCGTCGTACAGGCGCTCGCTCTGGTCGGCCGACCCGTGGTGCGCGACCTTCACGAGATCGACCCGACCGATGTCGGCGGAGCGGAGCAGACGATCCTGCGCCCCTTCACCGAGGTCGCCGAGAAAGGCGCCGCGGTAGCGCGGCGTGGTGACGTCGAGCACGATGCTCGCGTCGTTGCCCGGCTCGGCGCCCGGCGTCGGCCAGAGCACGCGCCACCGGGCATCGCCGAACGTGCCGCCGAAGCCCGCCACGACCTCGACCGGTTCGGCGCCGGCCTCGACGAGCTGATGCAGGGCCCGAGCCGATCGATCGCCGTCGAGCGGCCCGTGGAGGACGGTGTCGACCCGGCCGGCGACCGCCGAGACTCCCCCGACGTGGTCGGCATCCCAATGCGTCAGCACGAGCAGGTCGATTCGAGCGATGCCGAGCAGGGTCAGGCAGCGAGACAGTGCGGCGGGCTCCGGACCGGTGTCGATGAGCGCCGTCGCCGCTCTCGTGCGCAGGAGGATCGCGTCACCCTGCCCCACGTCGCACGCGGCGACATCCCAGTCTGAAGGCCGAGTCGCTGCGCCGACGAGCGGCCGGCCTGCGAAGAGGCCGACCGGGACTGCGATCGCGACGAGCAGCACCGCAGCGGCGATACCGCGGAGCGGGCCGCGACGGCGTGAGCCGAGCGCGAGCCAGAGCGTGACGGCCGTGCACGCCGCGAGGAGCAGGGCGCCCGGGGCGTCGGGCAGCCACTCGAGACGCGACGCGGGCATCGCCGATGACGCCCGGGCAAGCAGCGCGATCCACGACGCCGGGAGCCACGCGAACTGCAGGCACGCGAAACCGACTGATGGCAGTACCGGGAGGAGCAGGCAGCCGATGAGTCCGACGACCGTGCCGACGGGCGCTGCCGGCGCCGCCAGCAGGTTCGCCGGCACTCCGTACAGGGCGATCGCCGGGTCGAGCAGCACGAGCACGGGCTGGCACGCGAGCTGGGCCGAGAGCGGAACGCCGATGAGGGCGGCGATCGGCACGGGCATCCACCGTGCCAGCGCTTCGGTGAGCGGCCGCGCGAGCAGCAACAGGCCGGCGGTCGCGAACACCGACAGCGCGAACCCGTAGTCGCGGGCATACCAGGGGTCGACCACGAGCAGCACGATGACGGCGACCGACAGTGCGGCGGCCGGCCCGCCCGGCCGGCCGGCCGCGACCGCCAGGAGTACGACGACGGCCATCGCCGCGGCTCGAACGACGCTCGGCTCGGGCGTGACGAGCACGACGAATCCCGCGAGGGCGGTGAACGCGATCGCCGCTCGCACGAGACGAGGCAATCCGAGCAGCGCGGCGAACGCGAAGGCCGCGGCCGTGACGATGGCGCAGTTCGCGCCGGAGACGGCGGTCAGATGGCTGAGCGACGACGCTTTCATCGCCGCGTCGAGGCTTTCGTCGACCGCGCTCGTGTCACCGATCGCGAGCCCGGGTACGAGCGCCCCGCCGTCACCGTCGAGCGAGCGCGCCGCCTCGGCGAAGCCCGTGCGCAGACCCACGGTCCAGGCGATCCACGGGGGCGGCCCGGCAATCGAGCCGACCTCGCCGGCAAGTCGGAGCCGGAAGGCCGCCCCCTCTTCGGCGGGCAGGGCCGTGACCCTCGCCGTGACCGCGACGCGAGCACCGAGTTGCAACTGCGAGGCCGGCAGCGACATCACCGCCGTCACCGGCACCGCGCGCACTGCAGCACCGTCGACGGAGATCGCCCGGCCCTCGACCCGAAGCGCCGGCGCCTCACCATCGGTGAACCAGCCCGCCCGCATCGCTCGGGGAGCGCCGGTGAGTTCGATCACGGCGCTCACGCTGCGGTGATTCTGTGCCGCGTCGGCGAGCCGAGAACCTTCGCGCGCGTCGAGCCCGAGGGCCGCGGCGCTCGTCACCAGTGCTCCGGCCGACAGTATGACGAGTCCCGTCGCCGAGAGCCGTACGATCGGCGCGGCGACGGCGCGCTCGCCCTTCGAGACGAATCGGCACCGCCCGCGCACGGCAGCAGCGACTGCGACGCCGGCTGCGAGGCCCGCCCCCGCCCAGAGGCCCCACGCGAGGCCCCAGGAGCTCTCAGCACCGCCGGGAATGCCGATGGCGCACCAACCGGCCACCCACGCGAAGGTCGCGGGCACGAGCAGTCGCACGTCGTGCACTTCAGGGCGCCACGAGTTGCTCGAGGCCCGCGAACACGGCGTCGCCGATGCCGGCCACGTCGAGCAACTGGTCGACGGAGGTGAACGGCCCGTTGGCTTCGCGCCAGTCGATGATCCGTTGGGCGAGCGCCGGGCCGATGCGCGGGAGCGTCTCGAGTTCGGTGATGCCCGCGGAGTTCAGATGCACGAGCCCGTCGGCACCGCCCGGCCCCGAGGCGACACCACCGGCCTCGGCGGGCGGTTGGGCCTGACCCGGTACCGGAACGACGAGCTGCTCGCCGTCGACGAGCGGGCGCGCGAGGTTCACGCCGGCGGGATCTGCCTCGGCCGTGAACCCGCCGGCCGCCGCGACCGCGTCGACCACCCGGGCGCGGTCGCGAGTTCGACGAGGCCCGGCGCGCGACCGCGCCGAGCACGTGCACGAGCACGGACGGTGACGCCGCTTGCGACGGCGGGTCGGTCGATGCATCCGCTCGCCCGGCGCCGGATGCCTCGATTCGTGCCTGCTCACCGCCGCCGCCCCCGCTGAACGACAGCAGAGCTGCGACCGCCACTGCCATCACGAACAGCACGACGGCCGCACCGACCGCAACCCGCACCCGCGGGCCGGCTCGGCGCGCCGACGGGTCGAGTGCCGCGAGCGGGTCGACGGCGTCGCGTGCGGGCATGCTGGCACGCTAGATCGACCGGCATCACTCGAGGCGAAGTCTGACGCGCCCAGTGAAACCGGCGTGACATCCGCACCCTGTCGAGGAGGAGTCGCTCAGCGCGTGTCGTCGGCCAGGATCCGGTTCATGACGGCGACGGCCTCGGCCACCAACGCCACCCGTTCCGCGAGCGGCGCGTCGGCGCGGGCACAACCGACCTTCACGCCGGCCCACTCGAGCCGGCCCGCAGCCGTCACGACGTCGGCGACGGCCCGCTCGGTCATCAGCGAACTCGTCGTGCCATGCAGGATCTGCGGCGACGGAGCGAACGGCAGGTGCGCATCGATCCAGGCGGGCCCGAACTCGGTGTCGGTATCGGCCACGCCCGAAGCGATGAACCCCTTCAGAAGCCCGCGTCCGGCCGCCAGACGCGCGTGCTCCACCGCCGTATCGGTCGTGCGCCCCTCGATGACCGAGCGTCCCCAGTTGAGCGAGACACCGATGTCGGCACCCGAGCGCTCGATCGCGTCGAGCTCGTCTGCCAGATCGAGGAAGCCCTTCTCCGGCGCCCGGCCTTCCCGCCATGCGTCGCAATGCTCGAGCACGAGCTCGACGTCGCCCCAGTTCCACGCGGCGATCTCGTCGAGAGACCGGGCGAGCGCATCGGCGCTGCCCCGCGCACCCCTCGGCGCGCTGTGCAGCTCGACGACACCCACGACCGGTCGGGCCTGCGCATGGTCGAACGCGCGCACGCCGTCGAGCAGCCGACGGACCTCGGCGACGGCGGCCTGGCGACCGCCGGCCTCGACGGACGCGAGACCGTACTCCGGTGCCGTCGCGATCCGGCCCATCGTGAACGGGATGTCGGTCACGACGGCCCGGAGCGCCGCAGGGAACCGGCGATGAAGCCAGCCGTCATCGTGCGGATGGATGCTGCCCGACCACGGCAGCTCCAGCGCCCCGACACCGGCTGTCGCGGCCAACGCCTCGAAGAACTCGGACTCGACGACCGGATCCCATGAGCGGTGCGCGGGCGACGCCGCATACGCCCCGACGACGAGGCCGGCGAATCGGCCTGATGCCGGTTCCGCCTCGGTGCCCGGGTCACTCACGGTCGATCAGGCCTTCGTCGCGATGTTCACGAGGCGCGGAGCGCGGACGATCACGTTCACGACCTCGCGCTCACCGACGGCGCGGGCGACCGCCGCCGAGGCACGCGCCATCGCCTCGAGCTCGGCGCCCGAGACCTTTGGCGACACTTCGAGGCGATCGCGCACCTTTCCGTCGACCTGTACGACGGCCGTCACCGACTCCTCGACGAGGAGCGCGGGATCGGCCTTGCGCCACGGCACGAGCGCGACGGACGGCTCATAGCCGAGTCGCTGCCACATGTCTTCCGCGGCGAACGGTGCGAAGAGGTCGAGGATCATCGCAGTGACCTCCGATGCCTCGCGCACCGCGGCATCGCCGGCACCCGCGCCGGAGTCGATCGTCTTGCGCGTCGCGTTGACGAGTTCCATGAGCCGTGCAACCACGACGTTGAACTTGAACGCCTCGACGAGCGCCGGAGCATCCGCCAGCAGTCGATGCGTGATGCGGCGCAAGGCGATGTCGCCCGTCTTCCATTCGACATCGGGGGTCGAGGTGACCTCGCCCGAGATGCGCCAGGCACGCGCCAGGAACTTCGCGGAACCGACCGGCGAGACATCCGCCCAGTCGATGTCGTCTTCCGGCGGACCGGCGAACGCGAGCGTGACCCGCAGTGCATCGGCGCCGTGGGCCGCGAGCTCGCTCGCGAACTCGACGAGATTGCCCTTCGACTTCGACATCTTCGCGCCGTTCAGGATCACCATGCCCTGGTTCAGGAGCGAGGTGAACGGTTCGGTGAAACTCAGGTACCCGAGATCGAAGAGCACCTTCGTGATGAACCGCGAATAGAGCAGGTGCAGGATCGCGTGCTCGACCCCGCCGACGTACTGGTCGACGGGCAGCCACTTCTCGGCCTCGGCCGGATCGAACGCGCGCTCGTCGTTGTTCGGGTCGAGGTAGCGCAGGTAGTACCACGAACTGTCGACGAACGTGTCCATCGTGTCGGAGTCGCGCTGGGCGGCACCGCCGCAGTTCGGGCAGTCGACGTTGACCCACTCCTCGGCTGCTCCGAGCGGGCTCTTGCCCTTCGGCTTCAGGTCGAGCCCCGCGGCATCGGGCAGTCGCACCGGCAGTTCGGCCTCGGGAACCGGCACCTCACCGCACGTCGGGCAGTGGATGATCGGGATCGGCGTGCCCCAGTAGCGCTGACGGGAGATCAGCCAGTCGCGCAGGCGGTAGTTCTTCGACGAACGGCCGAGGCCGCGCTCGGCGAGGATCTCGGTCACCCGGCGGATCGCGTTGGACTTGGAGAGCCCGTCGAGCGGACCCGAGTTCATGAGCCGGCCCTCGCCCGCGAGCGCGATGCCGGTCGACGCGGGGTCTTCGACGGGCAGGTCGTCGGGCAGCACCGGGTCGCCGTTCTCGTCGAGCGGGATGACGGGGATGACGCCGGTGACCGGGGCATTCGTGTCGACGACGACCCGCACCGGCAGGTCGAAGGCCCGAGCGAAGTCGAGGTCGCGCTGGTCGTGTGCCGGTACGGCCATGATCGCGCCGTGCCCGTAGTCGGCGAGCACGTAGTCGGCGGCCCAGATCGGCAGCCGCTCGCCGTTGACCGGGTTGATCGCGTAGCGCTCGAGGAAGACGCCCGTCTTCGGCCGGTCGGTCGAGAGCCGGTCGATGTCGCTCTCGGCACGGACCGAGTCGAGGTAGTCCTGGAAGCGTGCGCCCACCTCGGCCGAGGCTCCGCCCGCGAGCTCTGCCGCGAGCTCGGAGTCGGGCGCGACGACCATGAACGTCGTGCCGAAGAGGGTGTCGGGGCGAGTCGTGAAGACCGGGATGCGCTCTTCGCGCCCCTCGATCTCGAACTCCACGTCGGCGCCGGACGAGCGGCCGATCCAGTTGCGCTGCATCGACAGCACCTTCGCCGGCCAGGCGCCCTCGAGCTGGTTGAGGTCGTCGAGCAGCCGGTCGGCGTAGTCGGTGACCCGGAAGTACCACTGCGTGAGGGCCTTCTTCGTGACGACCGCGCCGCAGCGCTCGCAGTGGCCGTCGACGACCTGCTCGTTGGCGAGCACGGTCTGGTCGTTCGGACACCAGTTGACCTGGCCCGCCTTGCGGTACGCGATGCCCTGCTCGTAGAGCTTCAGGAAGAGCCACTGGTTCCACTTGTAGTACTCGGGGTCGCTCGTGTGCAGCTCCCGCGACCAGTCGAACGACGGCGCATATTGCCGGAAGGCGCGCTTCTGCTGCTCGATGTTCTCGTAGGTCCACGCGCGCGGGTCGACGCCGCGCTTGATGGCGGCGTTCTCGGCAGGCAGGCCGAAGGAGTCCCAGCCGACGGGGTGCAGCACATCGAACCCCTGGTGACGCCAGTACCTCGCGACGGTGTCGCCGTAGCCGAACGCCTCGGCGTGACCCATGTGCAGGTCGCCGGAGGGGTAGGAGAACATGTCGAGCACGTACTTGCGCGGCCGCGTGTCGCCGGCGCGACCTGCACGGAAGGGTTCGGACTCGTCCCACACGGGAAGCCACTTCGCCTGGATGGCGGCGAAGTCGTACGCGCCGGCATCGGCGTGCGCTGGGTCCTGGTCGTGTGCCACGTGACTCTCAATCGTGTGTCGCTCGGGGAGGGGTTTCGGGCACGCCGGATCGCGGCGTACTCGGACATCAAGACTACTCACTCCGAGTCGCGGCCCGCGCCGAGAACTGCGAGCAGTGCGCGTGCCTTGACGCGGGTCTCCTCGATCTCCTCGGCTGCGACCGAGAGCGCGGTGATGCCGCCGCCGGTGCCGATCGAGGCACCTCGCGGGGTGAGCACGATCGAGCGGATCACCATGGCCAGATCGGCGCTGCCGTCGACGCCGAGGTACCCGAACGCACCGGAGTAGACACCCCGGGGCCCCTGCTCGAGCTCGTGCAGGATCGTCATGGCGCTGCGCTTCGGAGCCCCGGTCATGGAGCCGGCAGGGAACGCCGACTCCACGACATCGAGCGCGGTGAGCGGATGCCGCAGCCGCGCGGTCACCGTCGAGACGAGTTGGTGCACGTGCGCGTACTGCTCGACCTCGAGCAACCACGGCACCTCGACCGTGCCGAGCTCGGCGATGCGGCCGAGATCGTTGCGCATCAGATCGACGATCATGAGATTCTCCGCGCGCTCCTTCTCGCTCTCGACGAGCTCGCGGCGGAGCGCCTCGTCGGCGACGGGATCGCCGCTTCGCGGCCGAGTGCCCTTCATCGGCTTCGTCGTGACGAACCCGCCGGAGTCGACGCGGAGGAACTGCTCGGGCGAAGCGCTGAGCAGCGCGACGTCGCCGAAACGCACGTAACCGCCGTGATGGCTCGGGCTCGAGGCCCGCAGCGCCAGGTAGGCGGTGGCGGGGTCGGGGTGCACGTCGACGTCGATCCGGTTCGTGAGACAGAGCTGGTAGGCGTCGCCGCGCACGATCGCAGCCTGGCACTCCGCGATGAGCCCCGTGTACCGCTCCGGGTCGTGGCGCCAACGTGCCGATCCGACGGCTCGACGCGCGTCTGCGGTCACCTGCGCGGCCGAGTCCCCCGGCACGGATGACGCGTCGAGCCCGTCGACGGCACGGGCGAGTTCCTCGTCCCAGCCGGCGACGGGCGCAGCTGCGTCCTCGACATCGTCGCCGTCGCCGTCGCCGTCGACCAGCCAGACGAGCCGCATCGAACGCGCGCCGTGATCGAACACGAGCGCCCGGTCGATGAACAGGAACGCGGCATCCGGAGTCTCGGCCTCGGCGATCGCCACCTCGTTCAGCTGCGCTCCGAGCTCGTAGCCGAACCAGCCGAACCAGCCGAGGGGCAGGGGGCAGTCGGCGAATGCGTCGGCCTCGTCGAGTGCGCTCGCGCCCGCGACCGGTCGACCTTCGCCGAGCACCCTGCCGAGCACCTCGAAGATCGATCCCGAGGTCGTGACCGGGGCCCGCACGGCCCCGTCGGCGAGAGGCAGCGACCGGGTCACGGTGCCCCGGAGCGCGTCGGCCGTCACGAACTCGGAGCCCGGGTTCGCGACCGCGAGCACGCTCGCGCCCGACGAGGCGTCTGCGCCGCCGTCGAGCCATACGACGTGCGTCGACTCGGCGTACAGCGCGGTGAAGACCGCGTCGGGTTCGCGCCACCCCGGCAGAGTGCGGTGGCGGAGGCGACGCGGCATCCCCTCAGCCTAATCAGGGCTGTGCGCCGCCCGGAACGCCGGCAGACGGGAACGCCGGCAGACGGCCGTGTTCGATCGTCACCACGCGATCGACGAGTGACCGGTCGACCGGAGCATGCGAGATGAGCACCACACTGCAGCCGGTGCGAGTCGCGGCGTCGGTCAGATCGCGCAGCAGTGCGTCGGCATGCGCGGGGTCGACGCTCGCCGTCGGTTCGTCGAGCACGAGCACCGGAAAGCGGGCGAGCATCGCGCGGGCCAGTGCGATGCGCTGCGCCTGCCCACCCGAGACGAGGGCGCCGCGCTCGCCCACCTTCGCGCCCAGTCCGCCGCGCTCATCGACCCAGTCGCGCAGGCCCACCCGGCCCAGCACCTCGAGCAGTTCGTCGTCGCTCGCCGTGTCGCGCGCGAAGATGAGGTTCTGGCGGACATCTTCGTCGAAGAGCCACGGTCGCTGCTCGACGAGGCCCACGAGGCCGCGCACCTCGGCAGGATCGAGTGTCGAGGCTTCCACGCCGCCGAGCCGGTACGAGCCCGCGTAGTCGAGGAACCGAACCAGCACGTGGGCGAGCGTGGTCTTGCCCGCGCCGGATCCACCGCGGACGAGCAGGCGTTCGCCGGGTGCGATCGTGAGGTCGACGCGGTCCAGCGCTGCTCCCGTGCCGTCCGCGGTGACGCCTCCGGCGCCATCGGCGGCCGTCGGCGGCCAGCTCGCACGCACCCCGCGCAGCTCGATCATCGGCGGCCGATCGGACGCCGGCGGCGCGGCCGGCGCCACCGGCGCCAGGGGGATGCCGGCCGGCACCGTGTCGGGCACGGCGCTCGCGACTCGCGTGGCGCTCGCCCGCGCGAGTCGGAGCGACGATGCGGCGAGCGGCACGGCCGTCGCGACCTCTGCGATCGCGAGCGGCACGAGGCAGAGCATGGCGAAGGTCGGGCCGTCGATGCGGCCGTCGTGCAGAAGCGGCACCGCCGCCGCGAGGCTCGCGGCCACGGCGAAGCCGCCGATCGTGCTCATCGCCGCTGCCGCGACGCCCGTGGCTGCCGCGCGCGTGCGCGTCGCTCGCGCATACCGATCACCGAGTTCGTCGATGCGCCGACGACCGACTGCCGCGGCATCGAAGGCCACGAGCACGTCGAGCGTCTGCACGTACTCGACGACCGCCGCCTGCAGTTCGCCGCGAAGCGGCGCCGTCGTGCGCTCGGCCCGGGCGAGCGCACGCTGCTGCACGAGAAGCGCGCCGCCGATGCCCACGACGAGGCAGACGAGCACCGCGAGCGCCGACTGCGGTGCGATGAACCCGATGCCGACGACGGCGGCCGCGAGCACGATCGCCGCGCTCACGAGCGGCTGCACCGCCCGCAACGGCACGTTCTGCAGCTCGTCGACATCGCTCACGAATCGATCGAGCAGATCGCCTCGTCGCACGGACGCGATGCCGTCGGGGGCGACCGGCAGCATGCGCTCGAACACGTCCGAGCGGATCGCAGCGAGCTGCCTGAACGAGGCGTCGTGGCCGCTCAGTCGCTCGAGGTAGCGGAACACCGAGCGGCCGAGCGCGAACGCACGAACACCCACGATCGCCATCGAGAGGTACAGCACGGGGGGCTGCTCATCCGCACGCGCGATCAACCAGGCCGAACAGGCGAGCAGGACGACGCTCGATCCGGCCGAACCGATGCCGAACAGCACAGCAGGGGCGAACCGGCGCCAGTTCGGAATGGCACGGCGCAGGATGTCACGGGCCGGATCAGACACGGGCCGCCTCCAACTCGATCACGCGGTCGGCGTCGTCGGCGAGTGCCGCGCGATGGGTCGACACGACGACGATCCGTCCCTCCGCGACGAGCTCGAGGAGCGCGCTGCCGAGCTCGGACTCGCGGCCGGCGTCCTGCGCAGAACTCGGCTCGTCGAGGAGCAGCAGCGGGGCGTCGCGAGCGAGCAGGCGATGGATCGCCCGAGCGGTCGCGACACGCTGCGCCTGACCGCCCGAGAGCCCGGAACCACCCGGTCCGAGCCGCAACTCGGGATCGAGGTCGACGCCCGCGAGCCGGCAGGCGCGAGTGCAGAGCGCGGGGTCGGCGTGCTCGTCGCCGAGCCTGACGTTCGAGGCGATCGTGCCGGCGAGCAGTGCCGTCGTCTGGCCCGACCACGCGATCTGCGACCGGCTGCTCGCGCCCTCACCGGTGCGTGCACCGAGCCTTCCCCCATCGAGTCGGGCCTCCCCCTCGAACACCGCGAAGCCGAGCAGCGCGGAGAACAGGCTCGACTTGCCCGAGCCGCTCGCCCCGATCACCGCGACGAGCTCGCCCCGATGCGCCTCGAGATCGAAGCCGTCGAGCACGACCCGGTCACCGCGCAGGACCCGGATGCCGCGGAGCCGCAGCCCCTCACCGACATCCGCGATCTCGTCGGTTCCGTCGGTCTCGCCGATGTCATCGCATACCGGTGCCCGGCCCTCCCGCTCGCTCGCGTCGAGCAGGTCGAACGCGTCGACCGACGCTTCGACTCCCTCGGTCGAGGCGTGGAAGGCGGCGCCGACGTTCCGGAGCGGGAGGAAGACCTCGGGCGCGAGCACGAGCACGAACAATCCCGCGATGAGGGTCATGTCGCCGACGACGAGTCGCAGGCCGATCGAGACGGCGACGAGGGCGACGGAGAGGCTCGCCGCGAATTCGAGGGTGAAGCCCGAGAGGAAGGTGATGCGCAGCACTTTCATGGCGTGTGAGCGGTAGTCGTCGGTCACGGCCCGGATCCGTGCCGTCTGCCGCTCGGCACGACGGAAGAGCAGCAGCGTCGACAGCCCGCCGACGACCTCGAGGAAGCCGCGTGAGAGTGTCGCGAGACTCTCCCACTGTCGTCGTTGCACGACCTGGGTGGCCATGCCGATGAGCGCCATGAACACGGGGATGAGCGGCAGCACGATGACGAGCACGAGCCCCGAGAGCGGGTCGGCGAACCACGCCATCGTGACGAGCACGGGCGTGACGACGATCGTCGACACGAGCTGCGGCAGATACTGCCCGAAGTACGCGTCGAGCGCGTCGAGGCCGGGCCCGAGCAGCGTCGCGATGCGCGCGGTCGGAAAACCGGGCAGCCCCTCCGGGTCGGCCTCGAGCGCCTCGAGCAGTTCGCGCCTCAGCTCACCCTTCACCCGGGTGGCGCCGGCCGTGCCCACGACGTCCCACGCCCACGCGGCGGCGGCGCGAACGGATGCCGCGGCGACGAGCAGCACGAGCAGCGACACGGCCTCGGGCATTCGCCTGCCGTCGAGGATGCCCGTCACGAGGGTGGCGAGCGCCCACGCGAACGCGACGATGGCGCCGCTCTGCACGAGCGCCAGGGCACCGCCGGCGGCAATGAAGCGGCGGGCGGATCGGGAGCGGCGAAGGAGCCGCGGATCGAGCGGTTTCACCTAGTGCGCAGCCGCCTCGATCGTGTCGCGTGAGACGCGTTTGCGGAAGACCCAGTACGTCCAGCCCTGGTAGAGGAGCACGAGCGGAAGGAAGACCACGGCGACCCAGCTCATGACGGTGAGCGTGTACGTCGAGCTCGAGGCGTTCACGATCGTGAGGCTGTTCGCCGGGTCGTTCGATGCCGGCATCACGTCGGGGAACAACGCGGCGAAGAGCGCGAACACCGCGGCCGCGACCGTGACGGCCAGCAGGGTGAAGGCGATGCCCTCCGCGCCGCGCAGGTTGGCGAGCCATCCGCCGATCAATGCGATCGCGGCGACGACCGCGAGGATCCAGAACCAGGGTGTGCCGTATGCGAGACCCGTCCAGAGCAGGAACGCGGCAGCGACGACGATCGTGATGAGACCCGACTTCGCGGCGAGGCGCCGGGCGCGCTCGCGCAACTCGCCCTCGGTCTTCAGCGAGGCGAAGATGACCCCGTGGGTGAAGAAGAGCAGCAGCGTCGTGAGACCGCCGAGCAGCGCGTACGGGTTCAGCAGATCGAAGAGCGTGCCCGTGTAGTTGTGATCCGCGTCGAGGGGCACCCCCTGCACGATGTTCGCGAACGCGACGCCCCAGAGCAGTGCCGGCACGGCGGAGCCCACGACGATCATGCCGTCGAACCACTTCTTCCACTTCGACTCGGGTCGCTGATGGCGGTACTCGAACGAGACGCCGCGAGCGATGAGCGCGAGCAGGATGAGGAGCAATGCGAGGTAGAACCCCGAGAAGAGCGTGGCATACCACTCGGGGAACGCCGCGAAGAGCGAGGCTCCCGCGACGATCACCCACGTCTCGTTGAGATCCCAGACGGGGCCGATCGTGTTGATGAGCACGCGGCGATCGGTGTCGTCCCTGCCGAGGAACGGGAGGGACATGCCGACGCCGAAGTCGAAGCCGTCGAGCACGAAGTAGCCGACGAAGAGGAACGCGACGATCCAGAACCAGAGCACTGTGAGATCCATGGCGGTGTCCTTCTAGTAGACCGTCGAGGCGGGCTCGACGCGGCCGGTTTCGGGATCGGGTTCGCCGACTTCCGGCGGGCCCTTCCGGATGGCGCGGATGATGAGGCGCACCTCGACGACGGCGAGGGCGCCGTAGATGAGGGTGAACGCCACGAGCGAGATGAGCACGTCGAGTCCGGTCACGTTCGGCGAGACGGCCGATTCCGTCGGCAGCAGGCTGAACACGATCCAGGGCTGACGCCCCATCTCGGTGAAGACCCAGCCGACGATCATCGCGGCGAGCGAGAGCGGGAAGCTCCAGACGGCGACCCTCCAGATCCACGTCTGCTTCGGCATCCGTCCCCGACGTGTCAGCCAGAGGCCGACGACGGCGACGAGCACGTGGGCGAGCCCGAGGCCGATCATCCAGCGGAACGACCAGTACGTGACCCAGATGATCGGCGTGTAGTCGCCGGGTCCGTAGAGCTCCTGGTACTGCGCCTGCAGATCGTTGATGCCTTCGACGCAGCCGTCGAAGGTGTGTGTCGACAGGAACGAGAGCAGGTAGGGCACGCGGATCGAGAAGAGCTCGGTCGAGCCGTCGGGGGTGCCGAGGGTGAAGATCGAGAAGGAGGCGTCCGCGCCGCACGCCGTGTCGTACATCGCCTCGGCCGCCGCCATCTTCATCGGCTGGGTCGCGACCATGGCGAGGCTCAGCTGGTCGCCGAACAGGGTCGTGAGGATGCCGGAACCGACCATCACCCAGAGGCCGAACTTCAGGGCGGGACGCATGGTGTCGAGGTGCTGATTGCGGGCGAGGTGCCACGCGGCGGCGCTGATGATGAGACCGGCCGACACCATGAAGCTCGCGGCGATCGTATGCGGAAACGCTGCGAGCGCGACCGGATTGGCGAGCAGTTCGCCGATGTCGACGAGTTCGGCACGGCCTCGCTCGACGTTCATCTCGTAGCCGACCGGGTTCTGCATGAACGCGTTCGCGGCGATGATGAAATACGCCGAGACGATCGAGCCGATAGCGGTGCACCAGATGGTGGCGAGGTGGAGTCCGCGCGGGAGCTTGTCCCAGCCGAAGATCCAGAGTCCGATGAAGGTCGCCTCGAAGAAGAAGGCGAGCAGACCCTCGAGCGCGAGCGGGGCGCCGAAGACATCGCCGACGAATCGTGAATACTCCGACCAGTTCATGCCGAACTGGAACTCCTGCACGATGCCGGTGACGACGCCCATCGCGAAGTTGATGAGGAAGATCGTGCCGAAGAATCTCGTGATCCTCAGGTACTCGGCCTTCCCCGTGCGGTGCCAGGCCGTCTGGAAGACGGCCGTCGAGGTCGCGAGTCCGATCGTGATCGGCACGAAGAGGAAGTGGTAGACGGTGGTGAGCCCGAACTGCCACCGGGAGAGAAGCAGCGGATCCAGCAACTCGTTCAAGAGCGGTCCCTTTCGCACGCGATCGTGTCGTGACGTGGTCGGTTTCTACGCACGGTAGAACTTTCTTCTACCGAGAGTAGAACATTTCACCGACGGCCGGTAATCTGGACGTATGGCGAGTCTGGGCGAACTGGAGCGCTCCGTGATGGAGGTGCTGTGGTCGCGCGACGCCGAGCTCACGGCGAACGAACTGCGCGATGAGCTCGCGCATCGCGGCGGCGAGCCCGGGCGTTCCGTCGCGACGACGACGATGCTCACGGTGCTGTCACGACTCGAGCGCAAGGGGTTCGTGTCGCGCGCGCGCGACACCCGCCCCCACCGCTACCAGGCGCTCCTGACCCGTGAAGAGCACACCGCTGAGCTCATGCACGAAGTGCTCGACCGCGCGAGCGATCGCGATGCCGCGCTCGCACGATTCGTCGGCACGGTGAGTGCCGGAGAGGCCGCGACGCTGCGGCGAATCCTCGACGGCCTCCCCCGATCCTGACGATGCTCGCCGTCGCCGCACTGCTCGGCGGGTTCGCCCTCCTGCTCGCCTGGCCCGTTCCCCTCGCGCTCTCGCGCGCCTCGTGGCCCGCCCGATCGCCGGCGATCGCTCTCGCGCTCTGGCAGGCGATCGCGCTCGGCGGCGGTCTCTCGATGATCGGCTGCCTGCTCGTCTTCGGCGCCTCCCCGGCCGGTTCGCTGCTGGGCGCCGCCGAAGCGCTCCTCCCCCGGCTGTTCTTCGGCCCGATCCCGCCCGAATTCGGCGTCGTGCACCTCGCGGCTCTTCACCCTCGCAGCGGGGCTCGCGCTCCACCTCGCCCTCAACCTCGCGCTGACCGCGGTGCGTGCCGAGCGCGAACGCCGCCGCCAGCACCAGCTCATCGACCTGCTCAGCGACCCGATGCCCGGTCAGCCCAGCACCCGGGTACTGGCCCATCCGGCTCCCCTCGCCTACTGCGTGCCGGGCATTCGTACGGCGACCGTGCTCACCGAAGGCCTCGTCGACGCCCTCGACGAGGCCGAGCTGCGCGCCGTCATCGCGCACGAACGCGCGCACCTCGACCAGCTCCACCACCTCGTGCTCCTGGCGTTCCGAGCCTGGCACAGCGCCCTGCCCTGGTTCCCGATCGCCAACCGCGCCGAGCGATCCGTCGCGCTCCTCGCCGAGATGCTCGCCGACGACCGCGCCCGCCGCGAAGCGGATGACGACGCGCTTCGTCGCGCGATGCTGCAGGTGGGCAGCGACGGCGAACCCGGAGCGTATTCCGAGTCGGGCGGCGTCGTTCCCGACGCGATGATGCTCGATGCACGGCTCGCCCGCCTCGACGATTCGCAGCGCCCCTCCGGGCCGCTGACCGGCTCGGCCGTGGTGTGGGCCGCCGCGGTCATCGTCGCCGTGCCGGTCGTCGCCCTGGTCGCCACCCTCGGCGCGGTCGTCTGACCGGCCACGCTCCGAGGCGCTCGCAGCGAATCATTCCGCGGGGTGATGCCGTTGTCCAGCGCGGGTCGCTACGCTCGAACGATGAACGAGATCCTCGACTGGATCCTCGACACCGTACAGGCCGTCGAACCGATCGCCCGAACGCTGATCGCCGGCATCGGCATACTGCTCGAGACCTCCGTGCTCATCGGCCTCGTCGTACCGGGCGACACGATCGTGATCGTCGCCTCGACGGCCGTCGGCGGCATCGGCGAGTACCTCGCGCTCACGGTCACGGTCATCGTCGGCGCGCTCATCGGTGAGAGCATCGGCTTCGCCCTCGGCCGGTGGTTCGGTCCGCACATCCACCGCTCATGGGTCGGGCGCAGGATCGGCGATGAGAATTGGGCGAAGGCCCGGCGATACCTCGAACGCCGCGGCGGCCCCGCCGTCTTCATCTCGAGGTTCCTCCCCGTGTTGCACTCGCTCATCCCCCTCACCGTCGGCATGAGTTCGATGCGATATCGCAGGTTCATGGCCTGGACGGTGCCGGCATGCGTCATCTGGGCCTTCACCTACGTGACGGTCGGGTGGCTGGCCGCGGGCAGCTACCGGGAGCTGAGCGGGCAACTGCACTGGGCGGGCTACCTGTTCGTCGGCGTCATCGCACTCTTCCTCCTGGCGGTCTGGAGCGTGAAGAAGCTCCTCGTGCGCTCCGAGGCCAAGCACATGAGGGCGACGGATGCCCCGGAGCAGGTGTCGTCGAAGGCCGACGGCGGGGTGCCCGCCGACGGCGAAGGGCCGGACACCGCGGCATCCGACCCTTCGAACCTCGACGCGAAGAACCGCTAGAAGAGCGACTTCTCGGCGAGCCAGTCCGTCGCGATCTGCTCGGCCGACTGCTGTTCGTCGACGCTCAAGGCGTTGAGCGCCACGAGGTCGTCGGCGGTCAACGCCGCGCTCACGGTGTTGACGACCTCTGCCATCTCGTCAGTGACCTTCTCACTCACGACCGGCACCACGTTCGACGCCAGGAAGAGCCCTTCGGGGTCTTCGAGCGTCACGAGGTCGCTCGTCGAGATCGCCGGGTTGGCGCTGAAGATGTTGACGAGCTGCACTTGGCCGTCTTCGAGCGCTTTGATGGTCAGCGGGCCGCCGTTGTCTTCGATCGGGGTGAACCCGACCTCGACGCCGTACACCGACTCGAGGCCATCGGGACCGTATGGGCGTGTCGCGAGTTCGGAGTTGCCGCCGAGAGTCAGCGGAGTCGTGACCCCCGCGAGGTCGGCAAGACTCGTCACCCCGTTCGCCTCCGAGAACTCCTTCGTGACGTTGTAGGAGTCTTGGTCGGTGGCGGGTGCCTGATCGAGCACGCGCAGTCCGTCAGGCAGCGAAGTCTCGAGCTCGGCGTACACGTCGTCGCTCGTCGTGGCCGTCGTATCGGGCACGTAGTACTGCAGCAGGTTGCCCGTGTACTCGGGGAAGACGTCGATCTCGCCGGCCTCGATCTCGGGGATGTACACCTCGCGCTGGCCGATGCGGAACTGGCGATCGACGGTGAATCCGTTCTCCTCGAGCGCCTGTGCGTAGATCTCGGCGATGATCTCGTTGGAGTAGTAGTCCTGCGAGCCGACGACGATCGCCTCGGACGAAGCGTCGCCGGTTTCCGATCCGCTCTCCAGCGGATCACCCGACGCGCACCCTGCCAGGGCCACTGTCGCCCCGACCGCGACCGCTGCGAGTGCAACGAGCCGGCCTTTTCCTGTGATGTTCATTCTCGATTCCCTTCGGTGACGGGTTGCCCCACGACCGCTCGGGGCCGGGTCGGCCCTGAGCGGAGCTGTCTGGTTCTGGTCGCCCGCACGCCGGCGGGCACGACGAGGCGCTGCACGATGGCGAAGACGCCGTCGATCGCGAGAGCGAGCAGGATCACGAGGATCGAACCGCCGAGCATCTCGTCGTAGTTGCGGGTCTTCAGCCCCGCGAAGATGAACCGGCCGAGGCCGAAATCGGCGATGTAGGCTGCGAGCGTCGCCGTCGCGACGATCTGCAGCGTCGCAGACCGGATGCCGCCCACGACGATGGGCATGCCGAGCGGGAGTTCGACCTTGCCGACGATCTGCCGCTCGCGCATGCCCATGGCGCGCGCGGCGTCGACCGTGCGCCGATCGACGGATTCGAGACCCGCGTACGCTCCCGCCAGCAGCGGCGGGATCGCGAGGATGACGAGCGCGATGATCGGTGCGCGCAGGCCGATGCCGAGCCAGAGTCCGAACAGGGTCAGCACGCCCAGGGTGGGCAGCGCACGGAGGCCGCCCGCGATCATCACCGTGAGCTCTCTGCCCCGCCCGGTGTGCCCGACGAACGCTCCGATCGGCAGCGCGATGAGCGCGGCGATGGCGAGCACGATCACCGAGATCGCGAGATGCTGCACGATGCGCTCGGGAATGCTCCCGGCCCCGGTCCAATTCGCGGGGTCGATGATCCAGGCGATGGCCTCGAGCACGAGGTTCACGAGCGGTCGACCTCCTTCACGAGCGTCGTCGCCGCGGCACCCCTGCCCGTCTTCGCCTTCGGCCTCGACCACGGCATGAGCATCCGCCCGAGGGCCACGCTCGCCCAGTCGAGCCCGATCGCGAGGGCCATGGTGGCAACGATGCCCGTCACGATCTCGCCTTCGATACCACGCTGCAGCCCGTCGGTGAAGAGGCTGCCGAGACTCTGCACGCCGATGACGGCGCCGATCGTCGCGAGGCTCACGGTGCTCACGATGACGACCCGGAGTCCGGAGAGCAGCACCGGTCCGGCGAGCGGCAGCTCGACCGCCCAGAAGCGGCCCGTCGACGAATAGCCGATCGCGGTCGCCGACTGCCGCACGTCGGGTTCGACCGCGTCGAACGCGTCGGCGGCGGTACGTACGATCACGGCGATGCCGTAGAGCGTCAACGCGACCACGAGGTTGATCGGGGAGGTCGTGCGCTGCCCGGTGACGACCGGCAGTGCGATGAGCAGCGCGAGCGACGGGATCGCGTACAGGAGCCCGCAGAGCGTGAGCAGCACCCCGCGCGACCACTGGTGGCGATGCGCGAGCCATCCGATCGGCACGGAGATCACGAAGCTCAGTATGATCGCGGGCACCGACAATGCCAGGTGGATGAGCAACAGCTCGCCGACCAGGTCGAGGTTCGCCCAGAACCAGGTCACGAGGCGAGCACTCCCGCGGGGCGTCCGTCGTCGTCGACGACGAGCCTGCGCCCGTCGACCTCGGTCACGTGCAGGGCGCGCTTGCCGCGATCGGCCCCGACGAAGTCGGCGACGAAGTCGTCGGCGGGATTCGCGAGGATCTCCGCCGGTGACGCGGCCTGCGAGATCTGACCGCCGAGCTGCATGATCACGACCTGATCGCCGAGGAGGAACGCCTCGTCGATGTCATGGGTGACGAAGACGACGGTCTTGCCGAGTTCGCCCTGCAGACGCAGCAGCTCCCGCTGCAGTTCGGCACGCACGATCGGGTCGACGGCTCCGAACGGCTCGTCCATGAGCAGGATGTTGGGGTCGACGGCGAGTCCGCGTGCGACGCCGACGCGTTGCTGCTGCCCACCCGAGAGCTGGCTCGGATATTTATCGGCGAGCGAGCGGTCGAGCCCCACGGTGTCGAGCAGTTCGAGCGCCCGAGCGTGCGCTTCGCGCCTCCGTTCGCCGCAGAGCATCGGCACGGTGGCGACGTTGTCGATCACCTTTCGGTGCGGCAGCAGCCCCGAGTTCTGCATCACGTAGCCGATACCGCGTCGAAGCCCGACGGGTTCGAGCGTGGCGACATCCGTGCCGTCGATGAGCACCTGGCCCGACGTCGCATCCACCATGCGGTTGATCATGCGCAGGAGCGTCGTCTTGCCCGAGCCGGAAGAGCCGACGAGGACCGTCGTCTTCCGCGGCGGGATGACGATGTCGACGCCCGAGACGGCGACGGTGCCGTCGGGGAACTGCTTCGTGACGCCACGGAACTCGATCATGCTGCCTCATTCCACGCCCGGCGTTCGCCGGACCGGATACCAGCCAAACACCATTCGCAGCTCTGGGCAACGAGCACGACTCGGCGCGTCGCGCCCGCAGCGCGTCAGGCGACGTGGCTGGCCGCGACCGGCTCGCCGAGGTGTTCGGTGAGGTACTCGCGCACGAGGCGCTTCGCCTCAGCGAGGTACCGGTCATCGCCCGCGACATCCCGCTCGAATGCACGGCTGACGAGGGCATCGCCCAGCTCGATCGAGACACCGATGCGGAAGCGCAGCTCGGCCTGGTCGGAGTCGCCGCCGAACTCGGCCTCGATGAGGCGCGCGAGGCGGTGGGCGAGCTCGGGTTCGATGTCACCCTCGGCGGTCTCACGGCGCCCAGCGTGCACGACGCTGAAACCCGGTTCGTCGCGATACATCGCGGCCGCCGCTTCGAGCGCCACATCCATGACGTGCCACCAGTGGAGCAGCTCGATGCCCTCCATGTCGTCGGCGACGCGCTCGCGGAAGCGCCGGACCGAACGTTCGCGGAGCGCGTACAGCACGGCAACGCGATCGGGGAAGTACCGGTACACCGTGCCGATCGAGGCGCCGGCACGTTCGGCGACCATCTGCGTGGTCAGCCGTTCGAACCCGGACTCGTCGACGATCTCGGCCGCGGCATCGAGCAGGGCGTCGAGCCGCTGCGTGCTGCGTCGCTGGGTCGGTTCGGTGCGGATCGAGCGTCTCCGTCGCGGATCGGCCCCCAGGATCAGGTCGACGTTGGGCACGGAACCTCCTCAGTTGCCCGTCCACTCTACCCGGAGCGACGCCCGTCATCCGACCACGGCACGCTCGTTTCGCACCGGGGCGCCGCCCCATGACAGACTGAGTGGATGCCGGCGAGCTCCCCCACTCCGGCCGGGCAACGAGAGCATCAGGTCCGGCATCGTGCCGCGCGCCTCGAAGACCGCATCCACGAGATCCGTGACCGCTGGGCCCGACGACGAGGCCATGTTCCGACCGTCGTGCCCTACACCGGCTACGGCTCCACCGAATGGGTTCGAGTGCTCTGCCGCGTCCTGCTCAGTCGGCCGGTCGACCCCGATGACACGTCGAAGCGGCGGCGTCGCCGCCGTGAACAGGGCATCCGCGGATGGCGCAGCTTCACGAGCGTGCCGGTCAGCGATGTGCCCGTCGTGATCGAGGTCGGCGGCAGCCGCATCGAAGTGCTCGCCGACCGCGGCGGGGTGGTCGACACGAAGGTGCCCGTCGAACTCGAGCCCGGTTGGCACCGTGCGACCCTGTACACCGAGGGGGCCGAACCCGTCGAGGCACCGATCTGGATCGTCGGTCCGGACGTCGGGTTCGGCGTCATCTCCGACGTCGACGACACGGTGATGGTCACCGCACTCCCCCGGCCGTTCGTCGCCTTCTGGAACACCTTCGTGCTCGACGAGCACGCGCGAATCCCCACCCCGGGCATGGCGGTGCTGTTCGAGCGACTGGTGCGCGCGCACCCGGGGTCGCCGGTCATCTACCTCTCGACCGGTGCTTGGAATGTCGCACCGACGCTCACGCGATTCCTCTCGCGCAACCTCTATCCGGTCGGTCCCCTGCTCCTCACCGACTGGGGGCCGACGCACGACCGCTGGTTCCGAAGCGGCCGGGCGCACAAGCAGGAGAACCTCCGCAGGCTCGCCGAGGAGTTCCCCGACATCCGATGGCTCCTGATCGGCGATGACGGTCAGCACGATGAAGAGCTCTACGAGCGTTTCGCGCTCGAGCATCCCGAGAACGTCGCCGCCGTCGCGATCCGCCGACTCTCCGCAGGCGAGGCCGTGCTCGCCGGCGGCCGCACCAAGGGCGAGCAGCACGCTCCGAGCGTGCCCTGGGTCTCGGCGAGCGACGGCTCGGCGATCGCCGACCGGCTCGCCGACCTCGGCGTGCTCTGACCGGAACTACGCCGCGACTGCGGGGCGTCGCCCGCGTGCGAGCCGCGCGAGCCCCCGGTTGACCTGCCTGGCCCACAGGGGACCGAGGTAGAGGAAGGCCGTATACCCCTGCACGAGGGTGGCGCCGGCATCGAGTCGTTCCTGCACGTCGGCGGCGGTCTCGACCCCGCCGACCGAGACGACGCAGAGCTCAGCGGGCACCTGTGCACGGATGAGGCGGAGCACCTCGAGCGATCGAGCGGCGAGCGGCGCGCCCGAGAGTCCGCCGGCACCGATTGCCTCGACAGCGGATGCCTCGGCGCGGAGCCCCTCTCGGGAGATGGTCGTGTTCGTCGCGATGATGCCGTCGAGGCCGAGGCGGCCGACGAGTTCGCAGATGCGTACGATCTCCGAGTCGGCGAGATCGGGGGCGATCTTCACGAGCAGGGGGGTCTCGCCCGCCGCCGCGCGGACCGCTTCGAGGAGCGGCGCGAGCGAGTCGATCTCCTGCAGGCCGCGAAGGCCCGGAGTGTTCGGCGAGCTGACGTTCACCACGAGGTAGTCGGCGTACGGCGCGAGCACCGTGGCGCTCCGCTCGTAGTCGGCGATCGCGTCCTCGACGGCCGTCACCCGGCTCTTGCCGATGTTCACGCCGAGCACCGGTCGGTGGCGGCGACGTGACAGCCGGGAGAGACGACCGGCCGCGGCATCCGCACCGCGATTGTTGAAGCCCATGCGGTTGACGACCGCTCGATCGCTCACGAGCCGGAAGAGTCGCGGGCGCGGGTTGCCCGGCTGGGCGATCGCCGTGATGGTGCCGACCTCGACGTGCCCGAAGCCGAGGTGTCCGAGGCCCCGCACCGCGAATCCGTCTTTGTCGAAGCCGGCGGCGACGCCGAACGGTGACGGGAAGCGCAGGCCCAGGGTCTCGACGGAGAGCGCCGGATCAGGCGCCGTGAAGCGCTCGACGAGCCTGCCGAGACCGAGCGTCGGCAGCGCCCGGATGGCGCGGAACGCGAGATGGTGGGCATCCTCCGGGTCCATGCGGGAGAGGAAGACGGAGAAGAGAAGTCGATACATCGCGCCTCAGGCTACCGGAACAGGAGCGCCCGGCCCGACCCGGTCCGACCTCACTCGACCGGTCTCGCCGGGATACGGCCGTGCTCCTCGCGGAGCTGATCGATCGCCGACTCGAAGTCGTCGAGCGAATCGAACGCCTGGTACACGCTCGCGAAGCGCAGGTACGCCACCTCGTCGAGTTCGCGGAGCGGCGGCAGGATCGCGAGGCCGATGTCGTTCGCCTCGATCTGCGACGTGCCCGTCGAGCGGATCGTCTCCTCGACCTTCTGCGCGAGGACCGCGAGATCGGAGTCGGTGACGGGGCGGCCCTGGCACGCCTTTCTGACGCCGAGCACGACCTTCTCGCGGCTGAACGGTTCGACCACACCGGAACGCTTGATGACGACGAGGCTCGCCGTCTCGGTGGTGGAGAATCGGCGCCCGCACTCGGGGCACTGTCGTCGGCGCCGGATCGACAGTCCGTCATCGCTCGTTCGGGAGTCGATGACACGCGAATCGGGGTGACGGCAGAAGGGACAGTACATGGTGCTCCCAGACTAGCGAGGCGATCGGGACGGAGGGCTCAGGCGTCAGTCGGAGAATCGGGCGGTGACCGCCGCGCCGTGGGCGGGCAGGTTCTCTTCCGCCGAGAGTGCGGCGATGACGGGCGCCACCTCGCGGAGCGCAGCCTCGTCGTATCGGACGATCTGCTGCGGACGAAGGAACGTCGCCGCCGAGAGGCCCGAAGCGTGGCGCGCCTGACCACCGGTCGGCAGCACGTGATTCGATCCGGCCGCGTAGTCGCCGAGACTGACCGGCGAGTACGGGCCCACGAAGATGGCGCCGGCGTTCTCGACGCGGGCGAGGGTGCCGTCGACATCGCGCACCTGGATCTCGAGGTGCTCGGGCCCGAAGGCGTTCGCGAAGTCGGCGGCCTGCTCGAGGTCGTCGACGAGCACGAGCGCCGACTGCACGCCGCCGATCGCCGATCGCACCCGCGCGCTGTGCTTCGTGGCTTCGCTGCGGGTCTCGAGCCGCTCTTCGACACGGGCCGCGAACTCCGCCGAATCGGTCACGAGCAGCGAGGCGGCGAGTTCGTCGTGCTCGGCCTGGCTCACGAGGTCTGCCGCGACGAAGTCGGGGTCGGCACTGTCGTCGGCGATGACGAGGATGTCGGTCGGCCCTGCCTCGGCATCGATGCCCGTGACCGCCTGCACGACCCGCTTCGCAGCAGCCACGAAGACGTTGCCGGGCCCCGTGACGCGCTGCACCGGCTCGAGCCCGATGCCGGCCACACCGTACGCGAAGGCGCCGATCGCGCCGGCCCCGCCCATGGCGTAGACCTCGGTGATGCCGAGGAGCGCCGCGATACCCGCGATCGTCGGGTGGATGGCCCCGCCGAACGCCGACTGCGGCGGGGACGCGAGCGCGATCGAACGCACCCCTGCGACCTGCGCCGGCACGACGTTCATGATGACGCTCGACGGATAGACGGCCTTGCCGCCCGGCACGTAGAGCCCGACACGGCCGACCGGCTGCCACCGCTGCTCGACCACCGCGCCGGGCGCGAGTGCGGTCACCCGCGGCGCGGGCACCTGCGCCTCGCTCGCCGCACGAACGCGCTCGATGGTCTGGAGCGCGGCCGCCCTGATGTCGGGAGCGAGCCCGGCAAGCGCTGCGGTGAGCTCGTCGGCCGGCACCCGGACTGCGGCGGGACGAACACCGTCGAACCGCTCAGCCTGATCGAGCAGCGCCGTCTCGCCGTGGCGACGGACCTCGTCGACCAGTGCGCCGGCGGCGTCGAGCGCCGCCGAGACGTCGGTCGCAGCACGCGGCACGAGGGCCAGCAGCTCCGCCGTCGTCGGTCGTCTTCCACGGAGATCGATGGTGCGCAGCATGATGTCTCCAGCCTATCGACGCGCCACCGAGCCGGCAGCGCCGACGTCAGACGAGGCAGTTCGGACCGAGCAGGCTCTTCAGCTCCCCGTAGAGGTCGGCGGTCACCGTGACCGGGTACTGCCCGACCTCGAAGATGCGACCGACGCGTCCCTTCGTCAGTGTGATTCGCACCTCGGTCTGCCCGCGATGACGTACGAGCACGTCTCGGAGCGCCTCGGTCGTCTCCTGCGTCGCCCGCTGGTCGGGCAGCGAGATCTTCACGATTCCGGATTCCTCGTCTTGACCGATCTCGGGCGTGAACACGCTGTAGGCATGCAGGTTCATGCCGTCGTCACGCATGCTGACCCGACCGCGAACGACCACGATCGAATCGGCCTGCAGGCCGGGGGCGAACTCCTGGTACGCCTTGCCCATGAACATCACCGTGATCTCGCCCGAGAAGTCCTCGACCGTGATCATGCCGTACTGGTTGCCCGAGGCCTTCGCAATGCGATGCTGCACGCTCGTGACGAGACCCGCCACCGTGACGGTGTCGGCATCCTGCGTCGAGTCCGAGGTCATCAGGTCGGTGATGGTCGTCGAGGCGTGCTTCGCGAGTGGAACCTCGAGCCCGGCGAGCGGGTGATCGGACACGTAGAGTCCCAGCATGTCGCGCTCGAAGGCCAGTTTCTGCTTCTTCGGCCATTCCGGACGCGCGGGCACGAGCGACGGCGCGGCATCCCGCTCGGCGTCGTCGAAGAGGCTGTCGAAGTCGAAGCCGAAGTCGCCGACCTCCTCGGCCCGCTTCTCCTTCACGACCGACTCGACGGCGCCCTCATGGATCTCGACGAGCGAGCGACGCGTCGCGCCGAGCGAGTCGAACGCGCCGGCCTTCACGAGAGACTCGACCGTGCGCTTGTTCGCCACCGGGAGCGGCGACTTCTTCAGGAAGTCGTGGAAGGACTCGAACCGGCCCTTCGTCTCACGTGCGCTGCGGATCGCGTCGACCACGTTGAACCCGACGTTGCGCACCGCGCCGAGCCCGAAGCGGATGTCTTCACCGACGGCGGCGAAGTAGCCGATCGATTCGTTCACGTCGGGCGGCAGCACCTTGATGCCCATTCGACGGCATTCGTTGAGGTAGAGGGCGAGCTTGTCACGCGAATCACCGACACTGGTGAGCAGCGCCGCCATGTACTCGGCCGGGTAGTGCGCCTTGAGGTACGCGGTCCAGTAGCTCAGCACGCCGTAGGCGGCCGAGTGGGCCTTGTTGAACGCGTAGTCCGAGAACGGGAGCAGGATCTCCCAGAGCTTCTGGATCGCAGCATCCGAATAGCCGTTGGCCTTCATGCCTCCCGAGAAGCCCTCGTACTGCTTGTCGAGTTCGGACTTCTTCTTCTTGCCCATCGCGCGCCGCAGGATGTCGGCCTGGCCGAGCGAGAACCCTGCGACCTTCTGCGCGATCGCCATCACCTGCTCCTGATAGATGATCAGGCCGTAGCTCGTATCGAGGATCTCCCGGAGCGACTCTTCGAATTCGGGGTGGATCGGGGTGATCTCCTGCAGGCGGTTCTTGCGCAACGCGTAGTTGATGTGCGAGTTCGCACCCATGGGGCCAGGGCGGTACAGTGCGATGACGGCCGAGATGTCTTCGAAGTTGTCGGGCTTCATCTGTCGCAGCAGCGACCGCATCGGCCCGCCGTCGAGCTGGAAGACCCCGAGCGTGTCGCCCCTCGCAAGCAGGTCGTAGGCGCCCTGGTCGTCGAGCGCGAGGTCTTCGAGCACCGGCCGATGCCCGCGGTTCGCCTCGATGTTGTCGAGGGCGTCGTCGATGATGGTGAGGTTGCGCAGCCCCAGGAAGTCCATCTTGATGAGGCCGAGCGACTCGCACGCCGGGTAATCGAACTGCGTGACGATCTGACCGTCCTGCTCGCGCTTCATGATCGGGATGATGTCGATCAGCGGATCGCTCGACATGATCACGCCGGCCGCGTGCACGCCCCACTGGCGCTTCAGGTTCTCGAGGCCGAGCGCGGTCTCGAAGACGGTCTTCGCCTCGGGATCCGTCTCGACGATGGCCCGGATGTCGGAGGCCTCTTTGTACCGCGGATGCTTCGTGTCGAAGATGCCGGTGAGCGGGATGTCTTTCCCCATGACGGCGGGCGGCATCGCCTTCGTGAGCTTCTCGCCCATCGAGAACGGGAAGCCGAGCACGCGGCCCGAGTCCTTGAGCGCCTGCTTGGCCTTGATCGTGCCGTAGGTGACGATCTGAGCGACGCGCTCGTCGCCGTATTTCTCGGTCACGTACTTGATGACCTCGCCGCGCCGACGCTCGTCGAAGTCGACGTCGAAGTCGGGCATCGAGACGCGGTCGGGGTTCAGGAACCGCTCGAAGATGAGGCCGTGCTGCAGCGGATCGAGATCGGTGATGCGCATGGCGTAGGCCGCCATCGAGCCGGCACCGGAGCCGCGGCCGGGCCCGACGCGGATGCCGTTGCTCTTCGACCAGTTGATGAAGTCGGCGACGACGAGGAAGTAGCCGGGGAAGCCCATCTGCAGGATGACGCCGACCTCGTAGTCGGCCTGTTTGCGCACCTCGGCGGGGATGCCGTTCGGATATCGCGCCTCGAGTCCGCGGTCGACCTCTTTGACGAACCAGGTGTCTTCGCTCTCGCCCGCCGGCACCGGGAAGCGCGGCATGTAGTTGGCGCTGGTGTTGAACTGCACGTCGGCGCGCTCGGCGATGAGCAGCGTGTTGTCGCACGCCTCGGGGTGGTCGCGGAAGACGTGCCGCATCTCGGCGGCCGTCTTCAGGTAGAACTCGTCGGCATCGAACTTGAACCGGTTCGGGTCGTCGAGCGTCGAGCCCGACTGCACGCAGAGCAGGGCCGCGTGGCTCTTGGCGTCGGCGGCGTGCGTGTAATGCAGGTCGTTCGTGGCGAGGAGCGGCAGCCCCAGGTCTCTCGCGAGCCGGTGCAGGTCTTCCATGATGCGGCGCTCGATGCCGAGGCCGTGGTCCATGATCTCGGCGAAGTAGTTCTCTCTGCCGAAGATGTCGCGAAAGTCGGATGCCGCCTTGACCGCCTCGTCGTACTGGCCGAGCCGGAGGCGTGTCTGCACCTCGCCCGACGGGCACCCGGTCGTCGCGATGAGCCCCTTCGAGTACGTCGACAACAGCTCGCGATCCATGCGGGGCTTGAAGTAGTAGCCCTCGATCGAGGCCCGGCTCGAGAGCCGGAAGAGGTTGTGCATGCCCTCGGTCGTCTCGGACAGCAGCGTCATATGCGTGTACGCGCCGGACCCTGAGACATCGTCGCCGCCGCCGTTGCCCCAGCGGATGCGGGTCTTGTCGCCGCGCGCCGTGCCCGGCGTGACATACGCCTCGGTGCCGATGATCGGCTTGATGCCGGCGTCGGTGGCCTGCTTCCAGAAGTCATAGGCGCCGAACACGTTGCCATGGTCGGTGACGGCGACGGCGGGCATGCCCTCGCCCTTGGCCGCCTGGATGAGCTCCCCCACCCTGGCTGCGCCGTCGAGCATCGAGTACTCGCTGTGCACGTGCAGATGGACGAAGGAATCGGTGGCCACTGGGCTCCTCATCGGGGTGTTGCGAGTGTGTTCCGGGGGTCTTCGAAGTCTACGGCGACCGGGCGACGCCCGGCTGCGTGGCACGCGATCGGTGCGGCTTCAGTCGCCGCGGAGCACGCCGAGCGCGTGAGCGAGGTCGGCCGGGTACTCCGACACGAACGTCGACCACTCGCCGTCGCCGGGGTGCGTGAAGGCGAGTTGCTTCGCGTGGAGCCACTGCCGGTCGAGGCGGAGCTTCGCCGAGAGCGTCGGGTCTGCGCCGTACATCGAGTCACCGGCGCACGGATGCCGCTGCGCCGCCATATGCACCCGGATCTGGTGCGTGCGGCCGGTCTCGAGGTGTACTTCGAGCAGCGACGCGTAGGGGAACGCCTCGATGGTCTCGTAGTGTGTGACGGCGTGCTTGCCGTCAGCCGTGACCGCGAACTTCCACTCGGAGCGTGGGTGACGGCCGACCGGCGCGTCGATCGTTCCCGCGAGCGGATCGGGATGGCCCTGAACGACCGTGTGGTAGATCTTCTCGACCTCGCGGTCGTGGAACTGACGCTTGAGCTCGGTGTAGGCGCGCTCCGACTTGGCGACGACCATGAGCCCGCTGGTGCCGGCGTCGAGACGGTGCACGACGCCCTGTCGCTCGGATGCGCCGGACGTCGAGATGCGGAAGCCCGCGGCCGCGAGCGCCCCGACGACAGTCGGTCCGTTCCAGCCCACCGAGGGGTGGGCGGCGACGCCCGCCGGCTTGTCGACGACCACGAGGTCGTCGTCATCGTGGACGATGCCGAGGTCGGACACCGCGATCGGGTCGATCGTGAGCCCGCGGGGTTCCTCCCAGCTCACCTCGAGCCATGCGCCGCCTCGGAGTCGATCGGACTTGTCGACGGGCGCCCCGTCGAGCGAGACGCCCCCGGCCGATGCGATGTCGGCCGCCAGCGTGCGCGAGAAACCGAGCAGTTTCGCGAGGCCCGCGTCGACGCGCGCGCCCTCGAGCCCGTCGGGGACGGGAAACGAACGGTGTTCCATCAGGCTCCGGTCGCGGCGGCCTTCGACGGCCGCAGCTCACGGGACCCGTCGAGACCGATGCCGCGGATCGTGAGCATCATGAAGATCACCATGCTCGACACGATCGCGATGTCTGCGATGTTGTAGATCGCCGGGATCAGCCACGGCGTCGAGATGAAGTCGACCACGTGTCCGAGGCCGAACGACGGCTCGCGGAAGAGCCGGTCGGTCAGGTTGCCGAGCACGCCGCCGAGCAGGAGTCCGAACACCACGGCCCAGGCGATCGAACGGATGCGCCGCGCGAACCAGATGATGACGGTGATCACGCCGGCGGCGAGGATCGTGAAGATCCACGTCATGCCGCTCGCGAGCGAGAACGCGGCACCGGGGTTGCGCACGAACTGCCATTCGAGCACCGAGCCGAGCACGGGCACGATCTCGCCCTCGGTGAGATTGCCGACGACGAGGAACTTGCTCAGCTGGTCGAGGCCGTACGCCGCGAATGCGGCGCCGGCCACGACCAGGAGGGCGGTGGCTGAGCCGACCTTCGCGGCCCGCTCAGCCCCCAAAGCCCTGGAACGTCGGTGCCGGCTGTTCGGCGACCGGCGACGAGAAGCCCTGGTTGCCGCTGACCTGCACCGGCGCGGCGGTGTCGAGCTCGCGGAGCTGGCCCTCGATGTAGCCCTTCAGCTTGGCGCGGTAGTCGCGTTCGAACACGCGGAGCTCGTCGACCCGCTTCTCGAGCGCCACGCGCTCCTGGTCGAGCACGCCGATCTGGGCGCGCTGCTTGGCTTCGGCCTCGGCGACGACCCGCGCGGCGGTGGCGTGGCCCTCGGCGATGAGCGCGTCGCGCTTCTCGACACCCTCGCGGACATGCTCTTCGTGCAGACGACGGGCGAGCTGCAGGAGGTTCGTCGTGCTCGCCTGCTCATCGAGGTCGGACTGCTGCGATGCGGGCTGCTGCATCGGCACCGCGACCGTGGGCGCGGGCGCGGCCGGCGCAGCCGGCTCGGTGTAGATCGCGGCGGCGGGCGCGGCGGCAGGCGCTTTGGCGACCTCCGCGGCACGGGCCTCGGCCGCCGACAGCCGCTGACGCAGCTCCTCGTTCTCTCCGCTCAGTCGACGAAGCTCCACCACGACCTCGTCGAGGAAGTCGTCGACCTCGTCCTGGTCGTAGCCTTCGCGGAATTTCGTCGCCTGGAAGCGCTTGTTGACCACATCTTCCGGAGTTAGCGCCATGGCTTTCCACCCTCAAATCTGTCGAGCTCGATCGATAACGTTCAGCTAACGGTAGCAAAGACATCCTCAGAGTCGTGAGTGCCGATCGTCTCGACCTCGACCCTCGCAGGAGATCATCAGCCGGGCATGGATGCTGCCTGTGCCAGAAGGGACACCACGGTCATCGCCACGATCACGACGAGCATGGCGAGACTCCACCCCAGATCCAATGCGATCTGACCGATGCGGATCGGCGGCACGAGCCGCCTGAAGAAGCGCACGGGAGGATCGGTGAGGCTGTAGACGGCCTCCACGATCACGAGCCAGGCGCCGGTGGGGCGCCACGACCGATTGAACGTTCGCACGAGATCCAGCACGAACCGCCCCCACATCACGAAGAAGTAGATGAGCAGCAGCGCATAGAGGATGTTCCAGACGACGAGCAGCGCGCCCACGACGGGCTACGCGTGCGTGAAGAACGACGCGTCCACGTCGCCTTCGCTCTCGCCGGTCTCCCCCGAGACGACCACATGGGCGGGCGAGAGCAGGAACACCTTGTTCGTGACCCGTTCGATCTTGCCGTAGAGGCCCTGCGAGAGGCCGCTTGCGAAGTCGATGAGACGCCGTGCGTCGGCATCCGACATCTGCGAGAGGTTGATGATCACCGGTACTCCCTCACGGAAGGACTCGGCGATCACCTGCGCGTCACGGTACTGACGCGGGTGGACGGTCAGGATCTCGTTCATCTCCACCTGCGGTGCGGTCGGTTGGACATGGTTCTTGCGCAATGGCGTGACCGATGCCCCGGACTTCGGTACGGGCGCGGCGTTCGCGACCGGGGCAACCGGTGCGGGCGCTTGCGCCTGGGTGGTCTCCTCTTCGAACTCTTCATCGGCGAGTCCGAGATAGACCATCGTCTTCTTGAGCGGGTTCGACATCGCTGCCTCCGTCTGTGTTCCGTCTCTTCGAGGTTAACCGGCGACCGGCCGATTCCCGGTGATTGCCGTGCCGATTCTCAGGTGTGTCGCACCCTCCAGGATCGCGTCGCGAAAATCGTGCGACATCCCCATGGACAGATCGCTCGCCGTCGGCTCGAGTCGTCGCAGCCGCTCCGACATCGCACGCACGCGCGCGAACGCCGGGCGCGCGGGTTCGCCGAGCGGCGCGACCGCCATGAGCCCGCGCAAGCGAAGCCCGGCCGTCTCGAGCACGTGTTCGGCGAGCGACTCCAGGGCTTCGGGAGCGACGCCCCCGCGACCCGGGTCCTCGGTGAGGTTGACCTGCACGAAGCAGTCGACCGATGCCTCGTCTGAACGCAGGGCATCGACGAGCGCCGCACGGTCGACCGAGTGGATCGCCGATGCGTACGCGCGCACCTGTCTGGCCTTCTTGCTCTGCAGCTGGCCGACGAAGTGCCAGCGAAGCTCGAGGTCGCCGAGCTCGGCGGCCTTCGCCTGTGCCTCTTGATGGCGGTTCTCGCCGATGTCGAGCACACCGAGCTCGGCCAGTTCGGCGACGAGCGCCGCCGGGTGGAACTTGGTGACGACGATCGTCGTGATCGCGTCGGGGTCACGGCCCGCATCGCGGGCGGCCTCCGCGACCCGGCCCGTCACCTCGGCGAGGCGCCCGGCCAGGGAACCGGAGTCCCCCGCGTCGGTGCCGGGAGCCGTGCTCACTTCAGGAAGTCGGGAATGTCGAGATCGTCATCGGACGCGTCGAAGGCCGGGTCCGAGACGATCTGGTCGGCCGTCGTCGTCTCGGCCTCGCCCCAGTTCGCCGTCTCGACGAGTTCGTCGATGTCGATCTCGGTGATGACCTCGGCAGCGTCGCCGGCGAGGACGCCGCCTCCGACGGCGGCACCGACCGCCGCCGGTACGAAGTTGGTGCGTCGCGCCTCGACCGGCTTGGCGTTCGGCTCGCCGCCGTCGAAGCCGGCCGCGATGACCGTGACGCGCACCTCGTCGCCGAGCGTGTCGTCGATGACGGCACCGAAGATGATGTTGGCCTCAGGGTGCACGGCCTCCTGCACGAGCCGTGCGGCGTCGTTGATCTCGAAGATGCCGAGATTCGAGCCGCCCTGGATCGAGAGCAGCACCCCGTGGGCACCGTCGATCGATGCTTCGAGCAGCGGACTCGCGACGGCGAGTTCGGCCGCCTTGATCGAACGATCGGCCCCCCGCGACGAACCGATGCCCATGAGCGCCGAGCCCGCCCCCTGCATGACCGATTTCACGTCGGCGAAGTCGAGGTTGATGAGGCCCGGGGTCGTGATGAGGTCGGTGATGCCCTGCACACCGGCGAGGAGCACCTGATCGGCGGTGGCGAAGGCCTCGAGCATCGAGATGCCGCGATCGCTGATCTCGAGAAGTCGATCGTTCGGCACCACGATGAGGGTGTCGACCTCTTCCTTCAGGCGTGCGACGCCCTGCTCGGCCTGCGTCTGCCGGCGCTTGCCCTCGAAGCCGAACGGCTTCGTGACGACACCGATCGTGAGGGCGCCGATGGACTTCGCGATGCGAGCGACCACCGGTGCGCCGCCGGTGCCGGTGCCGCCGCCCTCGCCCGCCGTGACGAAGACCATGTCGGCGCCCGCGAGCGCCTCCTCGATCTCCTCCGCGTGATCCTCGGCGGCGTGACGGCCGACCTCGGGATCTGCACCGGCCCCCAACCCGCGCGTGAGGTCGCGCCCCACATCGAGCTTGACGTCGGCGTCCGACATCAGCAGTGCCTGTGCGTCGGTGTTGATCGCGATGAACTCGACTCCGCGGAGTCCGAGCTCGATCATGCGGTTGACGGCGTTGACACCGCCGCCGCCGATACCGACGACCTTGATGACGGCGAGGTAGTTCTGGTTTGTCGACATGACCGGCCTTCCGTGCGAACTCTGAACCCTGAACCTCTAGTCGAAGGTTAAAGTTTTGCTGAGTATGCAATTCCTGATTCGAAGGTAGGCGCCCTGCACCCCGCGAGGCGCCATGACACTCCGCGTGTCGCGAACCTCACGGCCGATCGCCCCGGATTCGAGGCCACGGGCACCCGAACGGGTCATCGATCAGCGGGTGACGGCGCTCGTCGGCGACGACACGTCGTACTCGCCGACCGATTCGGGCGGTGCTGCGACCATGAGCCGTGCGAGCACCGCTGCCTTCTGCGCAGACTCCTCCGCGCTCCCCCACACGACCGTGGCACCCGTCGAGAGCTCGAGCCGAACATCGTCGGCGGTCGCCGCCGAGGCACCGACGAGGAGGCTCCGAACCTCCGCAGGCAGGCTCCGGATGACTGCGGCCGCAGCGCGGAACCCCTCTCCGGCGACGCCGCCCTCCGCGACGATCAGCGGCTGCCCGTCCGGGCGTTCCTCCGGCCGCTCGATGACGACGCCCGCCGCATCGACGAGCTCGAGCCCGTCGCCCGTGTCGACGACGCCCACGGGCACCCGTTCGACGATGCGCACAACCAGGGTGCCGGGCGGAACGGTCTCGGTCGAGTACGTCTCGATGAGCGGGAAGCTCGAGAGCGCGGCGAGCACATCGGCGCTCGCGATGAGGGGCAGCGGCGTGCCGAGTTGCTCGTCGAACGCCGCCTGCACTTCGGTGACGGGAATGCGCGAGGCACCCTCGACGCGCACCTCACGCAGCGCCATGAGCGGCGAATACGCCCCGACCGCGACGACGACCACGAGGGCCGCGATCGAGCCGAGCCCGACCGACCACGCGATGCGTCGGCGTCGCGAACGCTTCGTGAAGCGCCGCACCTCCTGACGCTCGTATCTGCGGCGTTCCCGTGCCGCGGCGGCGAGCTCGCGCTTGGCAGTGCGAGCACTCTTCGGCGTTGCGGGTCGCGCCTGCCCGGTGCCGGGGTCGGGATCCGCCGCGTCGATGCGCGGCGCCACCGGAGCGTCGACCACGATCGCGATCGGCTCGGTGGTGACCCGGTCGGCGTCGGAGCCGTGACTCCGGCTCGCGTCGCGTGCCGCCGCCGCCGGCTGCTGCGTCGCCGCCGATCGCGACGTTCGCGCGATCGGCCCGTCGAAGCCCTGCGGCCGTTTCACGCGCGCTCCGGCGTCATCCGCGCTCCCGCTCGAGCGACCCGAGGAGCTGCGGCACGATGCGGTAGACGTCGCCGCAACCGAGGGTGATCACGAAATCGCCGTCACGGGCGATGCTCGCGGTGTAATCGGCCGCCCGCTGCCAATCGGGCTCGTAGGCGACGTGCCGGGAATCGGCGAATCGCTCGCTCACGAGCGCACCGGTCACTCCGGGCACCGGGTCTTCGCGCGCGCCGTAGACCTCGAGCACGACGGTCTCGTCGGCATACTCCTCGAGCACCTCGGCGAACTCCTTCGCGAAGGCCTGCGTGCGGCTGTACGTGTGCGGCTGGTGCACCGCGATGATGCGGCCTGCACCGACGACCGTGCGCGCAGCCGCCAGCGCGGCAGCGACCTCGGTCGGGTGGTGCGCGTAGTCGTCGTAGACGCTCACACCGCCGACCGTGCCGTGCAGTTCGAAGCGACGCCCGGTGCCCGCGAAGCGGGCGATGCCCGCGAGGGATGCCGCAGGGTCGAAGCCGAGTCCCACGAGCACGGCGAACGCACCCGCCGCGTTGATCGCATTGTGCAGTCCGGGAATCAGCAGCTCGGCCCGATACGTCGCGCCCGCATAGTCGAGGGCGAATGCCACCGGCCCGTCGGTCTCGACCGAGTGCAGCCGCACGGTGGCATCGGCCGCCTGGCCGAACGTGACGACGCGCCGGTGCGACATCCGCTCGGTCACGCGCACGGCGCCCGCGTCGTCGGAGGAGACCACGACCAGTTCGCGTGAACGATCGGCGAACTCGACGAACGCCTGCTCGAACGCGTCGCGCGAACCGTAGTGGTCGAGGTGGTCGGGGTCGACGTTCGTGATGAGCGCGACCGAGGTGTCGTAGAGCAGGAACGAACCGTCGGACTCGTCGGCTTCGACGACGAACAGTTCGCCGTCGCCCGCGGCCGACGAGACGCCGAGTCCCTCGATGACCCCGCCGTTGACGAAGCTCGGGTCTTCGCCGAGTGCGAGCAGGGCGGTCACGATCATGCCGGTCGAGGTCGTCTTGCCATGGGCGCCGGCGACCGAGACGAGTCGGCGGCCGGCGATGAGGGCGGCCAGGGCGAGCGATCGGTGCAGCACCGGGAGGCCTCGCTCGAGTGCGAGCCGGTACTCGGGATTGTCCTCCCAGAGCGCGCCGGTGACGACCACGGTGTCGATGTCGTCGGCGAGGTTCGCGGCGTCATGGCCGATCGCGATCTCGGCACCGAGTTCGCGAAGCGCCGCGATGTTCGCGGAATCGCGAACATCGGAGCCCGTCACCCGGTGCCCGTCGCCGAGCATGAGGCGGGCGATGCCGCTCATGCCCGATCCGCCGATGCCGACGAAGTGCACGGCGCCGAGTTCGGCGGGGATCTGAGCGGAGAGGTCGGGCTTGATCGTCACGTGCTGCGGCTTCCTGGGTGGGTCGATTGCGGACGGATGCGGTGCGCCGAAGCGCTGAGGTTCCGATGAGCGGATGCTGCGGCATCCGCACACTCAACGTTACGCGCCTTGCGGGCTCGAGCCGGCTGCCCCGCCGAGCGCTTCGTCGACGAGGGCGACCATGCGGTCGGTGCCGTCGCGGAACCCCACGGATGCGGCGGCCGACGCCATCGCACGCAATCGCTCGGAGCCCGAGAGCATCGGCAACAAGTTCGTGCCGACCCATTCGGGCACGAACTCGGCGTCGTCGACGAGCACCGCCCCGCCCGCGGCCACCACTCCGGCGGCGTTGAAGCGCTGCTCGCCGTTGCCGACGGGATACGGCACGAAGACGGCGGGGATGCCGAGCGCAGAGAGCTCGCACACCGTCGCCGCCCCCGCGCGCGACACTGCAGCGTCGGCGATCGCGAGTGCCAGGTCCATACGATCGGCGTACTCGACCATGCGGTAGCCGGCGACGCCGGGATCGGCGACCTCTGCGTTCGCCCCGGTGACGTGCAGCACCTGCCAGCCGGCCGCGGTGACGGCCTCTGCCGACTCGACCATCGTGCGGTTGATGCGCCGGGCGCCGAGGGAGCCGCCGGTGGCCAGGAGCACCGGACGCGAGGCGTCGAGTCCGAAGAGGTCGGCCGCCTCGCCGCGGAGTGCGGCGGGGTCGAGGGTCTCGATCTCTCGGCGAAGGGGCATGCCGACGAGCCTGGCCCGCGGCAGCGGTGTGCCTTCGAAGGCGACCCCGACCGTCGCGGCGAATCGTGCGCCGAGGCGGTTCGCGAGCCCCGGGCGTGCATTGGCCTCGTGGATCGCGATGGGGATGCCGAGACGACGGGCTGCGAGATAGGCGGGGGTCGACACATACCCGCCGACGCCCACGACCACCTCGACGCCGCGCTCCTCGATGATGCCGCGAACCGTCGCGATCGAATCGCGGAACCGGCCGGGGAACGCCAGGGCGGCGCGGTTCGGCCGGCGCGGGAACGGCACCTTCGCGATCGTCAGCAGCTCGTAGCCGCGGGCCGGCACGAGGCGAGCCTCGAGGCCCTCTGCGGTGCCGAGCACGAGCACGGATGCCTCGGGGTCGCGTTCACGCAGTCGATCGGCGACCGCGAGCAGCGGGTTGACGTGGCCGGCGGTGCCGCCGCCTGCGAGCAGGTACGTGGTCATCGCGCTGCCCGTGTCGCCGCGGAGCGACTGCTCTTGCGGGCCGCGGCACGCGCGGCAGCACGCGCCGGGGCCTCCGGGTCACGCGCGACCGACAGCACGATGCCGATCGCGAAGAGCGTGGTGAGCAGGGCCGTGCCGCCCGCGGAGACGAGCGGCAACGGCACACCGAGAACAGGGAAGACGCCGAGCACGACACCGATATTGACACACGCCTGACCGACGATCCACACGAGCACCGCCGCCGATGCCGCGCGTCCGAATGGCGTGCGCGCCCCGCGCAGCACACGTGCGAGGGCGACGGCGAGCACGACGAACATCGCGATGACCACGATCGCGCCGATCAGTCCGAGCTCCTCGCCGATGATGGCGAAGATGAAATCGTTGTCGGCCGCGGGCAGCCACGACCACTTCGCGGCCGAGTTGCCGAGCCCGACGCCGAACACACCGCCGTTCGCGAGGGCGAACGAGCCGTGCTGGATCTGCCAGCAGTCGCTGATGGCGTCACCGGTGCCGCCGCTCCCGCAGTTCGCGTCGAGGAAGGAGGTGATGCGCCGCAGGCGATTCTCGCTGGAGACCGCGACGAGCACGAAGACCACGATCGCGGCGAAGATCGGAGGAAGCAGCAGCCGCAGTCGCACGCCGATGAGGAAGAGCGAGCCGAGCAGCATCGCGCCCATGATCATGACCGTGCCGAGATCGCCGCCGAGGAGCACCAGACCGATCGCACCGCCGCCGACGAGCACGATCGGCAGCACGCCGTGCACGAAGTCCCCGAGCTGCGCCTCCTTCTTCGTGACGATGAGACCGAGCCACATGACGAGGGCGACCTTGATGATCTCAGACGGCTGGAACTGCATGGGCCCGAGCTGGATCCAGTTGGTGTTGCCGCCGACCGTGATGCCGAGCGGCGTCGCCACGACGAGGACCTGCAACGCGCAGGAGGCGGCGAGCACCGGCCAGGCCAGCCGCATCCACAGCTTCTCGGGCATGCGGCTCGCGATGAGCATGATCGGGATGCCGAAGGCGGCGAAGACGCCCTGACGCAGCGCCTGGGCGAAGAAACTCTCGTCTTCGAGGTGCGACTGCACGACGGAGGCCGACAGCACCATGACGAGGCCGAAGGCGACCAGGAAGAGCGTCGTGCCGAGCAGCAGCAGGTAGTCGGCAGACTCGACGCGGAACACGCGGCCGAGCCGGATGCGAGCAGCCGAGATGCCCGGTCGGTCAGGCCCCTGGGAGCGGTTCGCTCGGGGCGGAGTCGCCATCCGCCTCACCTCCCAGCATCGATCCGACCGCCTCGTGGAACCGTCGTCCACGGTCGCCGTAGTCGGCGAACTGGTCCATCGACGCCGCAGCGGGCGCGAGGAGCACGGTGTCGCCCTCTTCAGCAACCGCCGCAGCCAGGGCGACCGCGTCGGGCATCACCGTCTCAGTGTCATCCGTGACCACTTCGAAGAGCGGCAGATCGGGGGCGTGTCGGCGGAACGCCGCCACGAGCTCTGACCGATCCACGCCGATCACGATCGCGGCGCGGAGGCGCGCCGCGTGATCGGCCACGAGCGCATCGGCGTCGACGCCCTTCAGGAGCCCGCCGACGATCCAGACGACCTTCCCGAAGGCGCGCAACGATGCCTCGGCGGCGTGCGGGTTGGTCGCCTTCGAGTCGTCGACCCAGCGGATGCCGCCGGAGACCGCCACCGTCTCGATGCGGTGCGCGTCGAGGCGGAACTCGCCGAGCGCGTCGTGGATCACGCCCACCGGCACCCCGAACGATCGCACGAGCGCCGACGACGCGAGAATGTTCGCGACGACGTGCGGAGCAGCGAGGCCGCGGGGCTCGAGTTCGTCGACCGTGATGAGTTCGAGCGCCGCGGTACGACGATCGTCGAGGAACGCGCGGTCGCACAGAATGCCGTCGACGACGCCGAAGTCGCTCGGGCCCGGCACGTCGAGTCCGAAGCCGATGGCACGGGCACCCTCCTCGACCTCCGCGTCCTCCACCATGCGGCGGGTCGCCTCGTCGGCGCGGTTGTACACGCACGCGGCCTTCGTGTTCGCGTAGACCCGTGCCTTGGCGGCCCGGTAGGCATCGAACGAGCCGTGCCAGTCGAGGTGGTCGTCGGCGACGTTCAGCACGGTCGCCGCCCAGGGGTGCACCGCGCCCGGCCCAGACGTCGGCAGGTGGTGCAGCTGGTAGCTCGAGAGCTCGACCACGAGCACGTCGAAACCGCCCGGATCACGCACGGCGTCGAGCACCGGCACGCCGATGTTGCCGCACGGCGCCGCCCGCAGGCCGTTCGCCGCCAGGAAGGTCGCGGCCATCTGCACCGTCGTCGTCTTGCCGTTCGTGCCGGTCACGAGGATCCACTCGGCGGTGTGCACCTTGTCGCGAACCCGCCAGGCGAGTTCGATGTCGCCCCAGACCGCGATCGACGACTCGGCCGCCCAGGTGAGCACCGGGTGGTCTGGATGGAACCCCGGAGAGACCACGACGAGCTCCGGTGCGAAGCCGACGACGTCGTCTGGCACGGCATCGAGCGGATGCCGCAGCAGGTCGGCCCCGATGACCTCGAGAATGCGCGCGCGGTCGTCGTCGACCTCGGGCGCGACGACGAGCACCGAGGCACCGAGCTCTGTGAGCGTGTCGGCGACGGCGAATCCGGTCACGCCGAGCCCCATGACGACGACCCGGAGGCCCTGCCAGTCGGCGTTCCAGCCGGTCAGCGTGTCGAGGCGGCCGGCGGCGGGCGAAGCGGCATCCGTCATCAGCTCTGCAGCCACTCGAAGTAGAAGGATCCGACGCCGGCTGCGACGAGCAGTCCGCCGATGATCCAGAAGCGCACGACGATCGTGACCTCCGCCCAGCCCTTCAGCTCGAAGTGGTGGTGGATCGGGCTCATCAGGAAGATGCGCTTGCCGCGCGTGAGCTTGAAGTACACCCGCTGCACGATGACCGAACCGGTCTCGATGACGAAGAGTCCGCCGATGAGCAGCAGGAGGAGTTCGGTGTGGCTGACGATCGCGAGCGCCGCCAGTGCACCGCCGAGGGCCAGCGATCCGGTGTCGCCCATGTAGATCTTGGCCGGGTTCGTGTTCCACCAGAGGAAGCCGATGAGCCCGCCGACGATCGCTGTCGCCACGATGGCGATGTCGAGCGGGTCCCGCACGTCGTACGCGCGGTAGGCGTCGCTCGCATTGAGGCTCTCGCTGAAGCGGGACTGGTTGAACTGCCAGAAGCCGATGACCACGAACGAGCCGATCGCGAGGATCGAAGCGCCGGTGGCGAGCCCGTCGAGGCCGTCGGTGACGTTCACGGCGTTGGAGGTGCCGGCAGTGATCAGGCAGATCCAGAGCACGTACAGGATGACGCCGACGACCGTGCCGAACACCATGAAGTCGAGCGGGAGGTCTCTGATGAACGAGATCTTCGTGTTCGCCGGCGTGATGCCGTAGTTGTTCGGGAACTGCAGGGCGAGCAGCGCGAACACGCCCGCCACGATCACCTGGCCCGATATCTTGGCCCAGCCGCCGAGACCGAGGCTCTGCTTCTTGCGGGTCTTCAGGAAGTCGTCGAGGAAGCCGACGGCACCGAGTCCGACCATCATGAAGAGCACGAGCATGCCCGACGCCGTGGGTCTCTCGTTGCTGATCAGCAGGGTCGACACGAAGTACCCGAACAGGGTGCCCAGGATGAAGATGATGCCGCCCATCGTGGGCGTGCCGCGCTTGACGTGATGGCTCTGCGGCCCGTCGTCGCGAATGAACTGCCCCCACCCGAGCCTCGTGAAGAGGCGGATGAACAGCGGTGTCAGGAATAGCGTGAAGGCGAGTGACAACGCCCCAGCGGCCAGCAGTGCTCTCACGCGAACCATTCTCCCAGTCGGTCGCCCAGCAGCCGAAGACCCGCCGCGTTCGACGATTTCACCAGCACGGTGTCACCCGGCCGCGCCGACGACGTGACGAGGGCGAGCGCTTCTTCAGCGGAATCGACGAACGCGGATTCGCCGTCCCACGAGCCCTCATTGATCGCCGTGATGTGCAGGCGCCGCGCGCCAGCCCCCACGACGATGAGCTGCGAGATGCCGAGTCGCACCGCGAGCAGTCCGATGCGGTCGTGCTCCTCACCGGAGAACTCGCCCAGCTCGCTCATCTCGCCGAGCACGGCGATGGTGCGTGCGCCGGGATTCTTCACCTGTGCGAGCGTCTTCAGCGCCGCCGACATCGAGTCGGGGCTCGCGTTGTACGCGTCATTGATGATCGTGATGCCGTCGCGGCCCCCCATGACCTGCATGCGCCAGCGCTCGGCCAGCGTCACCTGTTCGAGCGCGGCGACGACCGATGCGAGCGGCACACCGAGTTCGACGGATGCCGCGATCGCCGCGAGCGCGTTCATGACGTGGTGCTCCCCGAGCACCGAGAAGTGCACATGTGCCCGCTCACCGCCGGGGATCGTCACCGTGAAGTCGGTGCCGCGAGCGTGGGCCCGAACATCGGTGGCCCGAACATCGGCGGAGTCGCCGAATCCGAACCAGACGATGCGCGCCGCCGTCCGGTCCGCCATGGGCACCACGCGCGGGTCGTCGACGTTCAGCACCGCGACATCCGTCTCGAGGAGGTCGGTGACCATCTCGGACTTGGCGCGCACGGTCTGCTCGATGCCGCCGAACTCGCCGGCGTGGGCGAGGCCGACCTTCAACACGATGCCGACATCGGGCCTGGCCATGCGCACGAGCCGGGCGATCTCGCCGACACCGGAGGCGCCCATCTCGGCGACGAGGAACTCGGTCTCGTTCGTGAGCTCGAGCATCGTGATCGGCGCACCCACCTCGTTGTTGAACGAGGCGCGCGCTGCGACGGTCGGGCCGACGCGCTCGAGCACGGTTCGCAGCAGGTTCTTCGTGGTCGTCTTGCCGTTCGATCCGGTGACTCCGACGATGCGGAGGCGCCCGAGGTCTCGGACGCGACGCACGACCTCGGTCGCGAGCGCGCCGAGCGCATCGACCGAGTCGGCGACGACGATCTGCGGAACGGGTAGGTCGAGCGCGTGCTCGACGACGAGGAGTGCCGCGCCTCGTTCGGCGGCGGCCGGTGCGAAACGGTGACCGTCGTCGAATTCGCCGCGCTTTGCGACGAACACGCCGCCGGTGCCGACCTCGCGGGAGTCGGTCGTCACGGCGCCGTCGACGATCGTGTCGGGAGTGGCCGGCGTCCCGTCGATGCGGAGCACGCCGCCGACGGCCGACGCGATCTCGGCCAGGGTCAGGGCGATCATTCGAGCCACCCCGCATCGCGCAGGGCCTGCTTGGCGTCGTCTCGTGCGGAGTACGGGATCTTCTCGCCCTTCACTTCGTGGTAGTCCTCGTGACCCGGACCGGCGTAGAGGATCGCGTCGCCGTCGCCCGCGAGGGCGAGGGCCGCGCGGAACGCCTCGCGTGGATCGGCGATCTCGTGGATCTCACCGCCGGGCACCACCTCGCGCGCACCTGCGATGAGCGTCGCACGGATCGAGGCCGGGTCTTCCCATCGCGGATGGAAGTCGGTCACGACGACCACGTCGGCGCCTCGGGCGGCGATCGCACCCATCTCGGCGCGTTTGGTGGTGTCGCGGTCGCCGTCGGCCCCGAAGACCATGATGATGCGGCCCTCGGTCGAGCGCCGGATCGCACCGAGCGTCTGCAGGAACGCGTCGGGCGTGTGGCCGTAGTCGATGTAGACGACGGGCCCGCGATCGCCCGAGATGCGCTCGGCCCGCCCGGGGATGAACGCATCGATTCCGTCGCCCTCGAGCGCCGCCGCGATGACGTCGAGCTCGTGGCCCGCCTCGACGAGCATGACGATCGCGAGGGCTGCATTGGCGGCCATGTACCAGCCGAGGAGCGGCACCCGCGTCTCGAGGCGCCGGCCCCCGGAGCCCTCGAGCACGAAGGACGTGTGGTCGGCGCTCTCTTCGAGCACGGTGACGCGCCAGTCGGCGTCGACGCCGTCGATCGTCGTCAGGGTCGTCACGGGGATGCGCGACTCGCCCACGAGGCGCCGGCCCCACTCGGAGTCGATCGTGACGACGCCGCGCCGCGCACGCTCGGGCCGGAACAACTCGCGCTTCGCATCGAAGTACTCGTCCATCGAGGAGTAGTCGTCGAGGTGGTCGTGGGTGAGGTTCGTGAACCCGACGACATCGAACACGAGACCGTCGACGCGGTGGCGCGACAGCGCCTGCGCCGAGACCTCGATGCCGACCGCTCGCACCTCGACCTCGCGCATGCGGGCGAGGAGCGCGTGCAGCTCGCTCGCCTCGGGAGTGGTCAGCGAGCTCGTGACGACCTCGTCGCCGATGCGGCGCTCGGCCGTCGATGTGAGTCCGGCCGTGATGCCGAGTTGACGGAGGATGCCGTACAGCAGGTAGACGACGCTCGTCTTGCCGTTGGTGCCGGTGACCGCGAACATCGTCGCCGGGTTCTCGGCGGTGCGGTGGATCCACGCCGCGACCTCGCCGAGCGCGGCGCGCGCGTCGTCGGCCACGAGGATCGGGAGACCCGCGTCGGCGGCATGCTCGGCGCCCGCCCGGTCGGTGAGCAGAGCGACGGCGCCCGCTTCACGCGCGGATGCCGCGAAGTCTGCGCCGTGGGCGTTGCGCCCGGGCACGCCGACGTACAGGTCGCCGGGCTCAGCGGACTTCGAGGAGAGGCCGACCCCGGTGACCTCGAGACCGTCGACCGCGCCGAGCACGGTGAACCCGAACTCTTCGGCGAGCTCGGAGAGCGATCGAGGACTCGGGTGCTTCGGCCGGAGAGCCGTGAGAGGCGATCCGGTCACGAACCCAACTTTCTCACCAGGTTGCTGGCAGCTCGGGCGCCGGGGCGCCGGATGGAACGGTCCGATACTTCTTCAGCACCTGGCTCATCACCTCTTGGAAGACGGGAGCGGATGCGGCGGACGAGTTCATCTTAACTGGATTCATGATGCTCACCGAAACGACGAACTCCGGATCGTCTGCCGGGGCGAAGCCGGAGACGGAGACGAGGTATCCCTCCTGATAGCCGCCGTTGCCGTCCGGCACCTGCGCAGTGCCCGTCTTCGCGGCGACCCGGTACCCTGGGATGTTCCATTCATCCGAGAGCCAGGCGTCCTGGTAGACGCGTTCGAGCATCTGGCTCGTCGCGGTCGCGGCCTCGGGCGAGACGACCTGTTCGCCCTGCGGCGCGGGCGTCTCGGCGGTCACATCGTCGCCGTCGCGGACGCAGCCGTCGACGAGCGTCACGGGCATGCGAACGCCGCCGTTGGCGATGGTCTGGTAGACGCTCGCGATCTGCACCGCGGTCGTCGTCAGGCCCTGTCCGAACATCGTGGCGTACTTGGTCTGGTTGTCCCAGTCGTCGGGGTCTCCGTGCAGGTCACCGCTCGCCTCGGCGAGGAATCCGACCTCGGACTCGGCACCGAGTCCGAACTTCAGCATGTCGTCGTAGCGAGCGCGGTCGGTCATCAGCTCGCCGAACTGCGACATGCCGGTGTTCGACGACTCGACGAGAACGCCGGTGAGGGTGAGCTGCTGATCATCGTGGAACGAGCTGTCGTTGACGTCGGCCCCGTTGGGGGAACTTGATGCGATACGGCGCGACGATCCTGCTATACGGGTCGGCGAGGCCCGCATTGATCACGGATGCCGCGGTGAGCGCCTTGAACGTCGAGCCCGGCTCGTACGGGGCGGTGAACGAACGCGATCCGCGGTCGTCTGCGTCGATGGCCGACGGGTCGTTCGGATCGACGGTCGGCACGTCGGCGACGGCCAGCAGCCGCCCCGTCTTCGCCTCCATGACGGTGACCGTCGCCCAGTCTGCGCCGGTCGCCTGGCGCTGGGCCTCTGCGATGCGCTGCACTTCCCATTGCAGGTCGGTGTCGATCGTGAGCTGCAGCTTGCCGCCGTCGTGCGCCTGCTCGTGCACGATCTCGGTACCGGGGATCTTGACCCAGTCCTGCAGGCTGTGCAGATAGCTGATCTTGCCGTTCTCGCCGGCCAGGCACTGGTCTTCCGAGAGCTCGAGGCCCTGGAGCGGATTGCCGTCGGGACCGACCCAACCGACGAGGTTGCCCGCCACCGCCCCGCTCGGGTAACGCCGACTGGGGTGTTCGTCTGCATAGACCCACGGGATGTCGAGCGCCTTCACCTTCTCGTACGTCTCGGTGTCGACGAGCTTCGAGACGTACGCGTAGTCGGCCTTCGGGTCCTCTGCGAGTTCAGACGTGATGATGCCCTGCACCTGGTCGCCGGTCAGCCCGACGACGGCACCGAGTTCCGCCGCGAGTTCCGGCAGCGGCACGACGACCTCCTTCGTCGCCTCCGGGTTCTCGGGGTCGGGCACCTCCCGCACGACTTCCGCCTTCGACGCCTGCTTGGGCGAGAGCACGATGTCGTACCTCATGACGGTGTCGGCCAGCACCTTGCCGTTCGCATCGACGATGTCGCCGCGTGCACCGTAGACCGTGACCGGCTCCGAGCGCGCCTCCTGTGCCTGCTCGTTGAGCTCGGCCGCGCGCACGATCTGGATGTCGACGAGCCGCACGACGAAGACGCCGACCAGCGCGACCAGCACGGCGGCGGAGAGCAGGATCCTCCGCATCGGGTGGCGGCTGGTGCGATTCATCCGGTACTTCCTTGCATGCATCGTGCGATCAGTGCGTGGCGGGGGTCGGCAGGCCGCCGTCGACGGGCATCGCCGGAGTTCCCGCTGGGATGTCGGTCTCCGCCCCTGCCGCCTGACCGGGAGCCGCCCCGATCGGAGTCTCTCCTGCCGTCGGCTGAGCCTCGAGCGGCGCGCCGTCGATCAGCGCATTCGGGACGAGCGGCGCAGATGCCCGCGCACCGCCCTCCGCCGCCATCGGTTGGCCGAGCACCGCGCCGTCGGAGAGCCGGAGGTAGACCGGGTTGGCGTTCGACACCATGCCGAGTTCCTCGGCCCTCGTGGCGAGGTACTGGGGCGACTCGACGCGGTCGACCGCTTCGGAGAGCTTCTGCTCGTCGCGCATGAGTGAGGACTGCTGCATCTGCAGCGCATCGATCTCGTAGGCGCCCTGGGTGACCGCGATCGAGAGCAGCAACTGCGCGACGATGATGACCGCGACGCCGCCGAGCGCGATGATCGCGTAACCGAGGCGCGGCTTCGACCGCGGCGCCCGTTCGGGTGCCGGGCGGAGGCGACGCGGCGCGCGCTCGGGAGCCCGTGGTGCGGGAAGGGACTGGACCGGCACGGCGCTCATGACGGCCTCCTCACTCGTTCTGCGGCTCGGAGTCGCACGGGCTTGGCTCGCGGGTTCTCGGCCTGCTCGTCTTCACTCGCGAGCTCGGCCCCCCGCACCAGGAGGGTGAACTCCGCTCGGTGCTCTGGCAGCTCCATCGGGAGACCGGCGGGGGCGGTGGAACTCGACGCGGCCGAGAGCGAACGCTTGACGATACGGTCCTCGAGCGACTGGTAGGCCAGCACGACGATGCGACCGCCGACGGCGATCGCGTCGAGGGCGGCCGGCATGGCCCGCTCGAGCACGGAGAGTTCTTCATTGACCTCGATGCGGAGCGCCTGGAAGACGCGTTTCGCGGGGTGACCCTGACGCTGCACGGCGACCGGCGTCGCTGCTTGGATGACCGCGACGAGTTCGGCAGAGCGGGTGATCGGCGATTCGGCCCTCGCTCGCACGATCGCCCGGGCGTATCGCGCTGCGAGCTTCTCCTCGCCGTAGTCGAGGAAGATGCGCCGAAGCTCGTCTTCACCCTCCTCGGCGATCACGTCGGCAGCGGTGCGCCCGCTCGTGAAGTCCATGCGCATGTCGAGCGGCGCATCCTTCGAGTAGGCGAACCCCCGCTCGGCCCGGTCGAGCTGGAGCGATGAGACGCCGAGGTCGAAGAGCACCCCCTGCACCTCGCGGTAGCCCTCGCTGCGAACGGCCTCGCCGATGCCGTCGTAGACCGTGTGCACGAAGCGCGCACGGTCGCCGAACTTCGAGAGACGTTCGCGGGCGATGCCGAGGGCGTCGGTGTCGCGGTCGAGACCGATGACCGTGAGGTTCGGGAACCGTTCGAGGAACGCGGCGGCGTGACCGCCCATGCCGAGAGTCGCATCGACCATGACGGCGCCGTCGGCCTCGAGGGCCGGCGCCAGAAGCTCGAGCGTGCGCTCGAGCATGACCGGGGTGTGGATGCGTTCGATGTCCATGATTCCGCCTTCCCTTCGTGGCCTCGGGTTCCGATCCCCATCCGTTCGTCCTGATGCGGGGAAGTGCACCAGGCGCGGCCGGCTGGGAGTCGGAGCCAGAGGACTAGAAGAGTCCGGGGATCACCTCCTCCGCCGTGTCCGCGAAGGCCGCCTCCTGCTCGGCGAGGTAGCTCGCCCATGCCGTCGCGTCCCAGATCTCCACCCGGCTGCCCGTGCCGATGACCGTGAGGTCGCGGTCGAGGCCCGCATAGGCGCGGAGCGTTGCGGGGATGGTGACGCGATGTTGCTTGTCGGGGGTCTCCGCGGAAGCTCCCGACAGGAAGACGCGCATGTAATCGCGCGCTTGCTTGCTCGTGACCGGGGCTTGGCGGATCTTGTCGCTCATGTTCTCGAATTCCCGCGCGCTGAACACGTAGATGCAGTGTTCCTGCCCGCGCGTGAGCACGAGACCGCTCGAGAGCTCCTCCCGGAACTTCGCCGGAAGAATGACGCGGCCCTTCTCGTCGAGCTTTGGTTCATAGCTACCGAGGAACACCACATCACCCCCTTTCCTCCGGCCAGAATCCAGGTGACCCCACTTTACTCCACTCTCATCCACCAATCAATGACAAACGCGATTTTCTGCAAAGTGACGCGCGCGAAGCCCCCGTGAATGCTGGGACTCAGCGAGTGGAGCGGAGTGGAGGGACTACGCCCGGCGCGACCTGGCATGACGCAGGTGACTCGGGTGCTCGGGCCCGGGGCGGACGCAGCAATCGCCGTCAACGCCGTCGTGAGCGCGCCGGGCGCACGAAAAAACGGGCCGATCCGAAGATCGACCCGTTCAGGTGGTGTGAAGTGGAGGGATCAGTCCTGCCCGTCCTGGCGGCGGTCCCAACGATCGTTCATACGATCCATGAAGCTGCCGCCGGAAGTGCTGCGGCCACGCTGCTTCTCGGCGGTGGGCTCAGCAGGTGGAGCAGCGGCTGCACCGCGCTTGGACGGGGTGATCGCGACGAGGACGCCGGCGAACATGAGCGCGAAACCCACGACCCCGATGACGAGGAGTTGCGAGGCGACACCCGCGATGAGAGCGCCGGCACCGGCGACGGCGAGCAGCACACCGAGCACGATGGCCCGGTAGTTCGGGCGTCGACCGCGACCGCCACCGACCGCTTGCACGAAGTCGGCATCGTTGCGATAGAGGTTCCGCTCCATCTCCTCGAGAAGACGTTGCTCCTGCTCCGAAAGCGGCATCTCATTCCCCTCAGCCTCGGGACCGACGCATCCGAGTCCATTCTAGCCCCGCTCAGCCTCGCTAGGCTAGGCGGGTGGCTCACGGTTCCCGACTGGTCGATCTGGTGCACGAACGCATCGAGGGTTTCCTCGCCGAACGCTCTTCCATTCTCCGCGAGATCAGCCCCGACCTCGAACCGCTCGACACGTTCTCAAGGCGGTTTCTCAGCGGAGGCAAGCGCTTCCGGGCGCTGTTCTGCTATTGGGGGTGGGAGGCCGTCGACGGGCGCACCTTCGACCCGTTCGCACCCGAGGGCGGCCGCGATCGGTTCCCGGTCGTCTCGGCGGCAGCCGCGCTCGAACTGTTCCACGCCGCAGCCCTGCTGCACGACGACATCATCGACAATTCCGACACCCGCCGCGGCGCGCCGTCGGGCCACCGTCTCTTCGAACTGCTGCACGCCGAGTCCGGCTGGGACGGATCCTCGCCCGAGTTCGGTCGGGCCGCCGCACTCCTCCTCGGCGATCTCCTCCTCGGGTGGAGCGACGAGCTCTTCGACGAGGGCCTCGCGACCCTCGCCGACCGCGAGGCGGCGCGACGCGCGCGCACCGAGTTCATGCGCATGCGCACCGAGGTGACGGCCGGACAGTACCTCGACATCCTCGAGGAACGTGCATGGCGGAGCCAGGCCGAATCCGAACAGCGCCTCCGAGCCGAACGCGTCATCGTCTTCAAGTCGGCCAAGTACAGCGTCGAGGCACCGCTCGTGATCGGCGGCGCCATCGCAGGGGCCACGACGGCACAGGTCGCGGCGCTCCGCGCCTTCGGCATGCCGCTCGGCATCGCCTACCAACTGCGCGACGACCTGCTCGGCGTGTTCGGCGATCCCGAGGTCACGGGCAAGCCGAGTGGCGACGACCTCCGAGAGGGGAAGCGCACCATCCTCATCGCCGTCGCCCGGGAACGGCTCGCGCCCGGCCAGCGCCGTCTCCTCGACGAACTCCTCGGTGATCCCGAACTCGCGCCGGAACAGGTGCGGATGCTGCAGCAGACTATCCGCGAGTGCGGTGCCGTCGACGAGGTCGAGGCCCTCATCGCGTCGAACGTCGCGACGGCCATGGCCGCGCTCGAGGATGCTCCGCTCAGCGGGAGCGCCCGCGCCGAACTCGGCTCGCTCGCCAGAACGGTCACGCGTCGCACGAGCTGAGCGCCGGGGGTCGGCGGCGAGGGCGCCTCGTCAGCTCAGGCGAGGGCCTGCGCGATGCGCCGCACCTCGGCCTTGCGTCCGGCGAGGAGCGCGGCGATGGGCGTCGTGCCGAGGCTGTTCTCCTCGGCGAGCATCCACTCGAGCGCCTCTGCGTCGGTGAAGCCCGCGTCGGAGAGCACATTGGCGGTGCCGTGCAGCTCCGGCAGTGGCGCGTTGTCGCGCAGGAACACGGACGGCACCTTCAGCACACCGTCGACGCGCCCCGCGAGGAGATGGCGGTCGTCGATGAGTCGCCGGATGCGGCTCGGGCTCTGCCCGAGCAACTCGACGAGTTCGGGAACGGTCAGCCAGTCGGTTTCGGCAGCATCGGTCACGGTTCAAGCCTGCCACGACCCTGCCGACTTCGGTAACCCGGCGAATGCGACGCGCACGGGCGGGCCGGCCGACCGGCTTCGGCGGACTCGCGCCGAGGTGTTTGACACCCTTTTCTCCCTGTGCGACGGTTGCCGCATGGTCGGGAGCACGCCGCCGACCTACTGGGGAGGACGATGACGTACGACGCCGCGCCGTTGGACGGGCAGGCAGGCCGCACGGGCCGAGCCTCGTCCGATGCGCACCGACGCCGCGGCATCCGTCACCTGATCACGCTGCCGCTGGCCGTGATCGGCACGATCGCCGTCACGCTCGGCATCGCGCAACCCGCCGAGGCGGCTCCGCAGTCGTCGAAGCGCATGCCGAAGGCGAAGCCGTCCTCCACCGACGCGGCCGCGACGCACACGACGCCGCGCTCCGTCGGCAGGTCATCGAACGCTGCGCCGCCCGAGGTGACGGTCGGCGACGGCGACACCGTCAGCGGGATCGCCGAGCGGTACGGCGTTGCCACCGCCGACATCCTCGCGCTCAACGGACTCAGCTGGTCGAGCCTGATCTTCGCCGGGCAACGACTCGCGCTGCCCGGCGGCGCGTCGGCACCCGCGACATCCCCGGTCGCCGCAGAACTGCCCCGGCACATCGTCGTCGCCGGCGACACCATGAGCGGCATCGCCGCCGTCCACGGCGTCTCCCTCGACCAGATGCTGAGCGCGAACGGGCTGAGCCGGCAGAGCCTCATCTTCCCGGGGCAGTCGATCGTGCTTCCGCCAGGCGGCGGCGAGGCCGTATCGGCATCCGCCGCTCCCGATGCACCCGCTTCTCCCCCGACTGCGCCCGTCGCACCGGTCGCCTCGGTCAGCGTCGCGCTCACCGAGGAGATGCGGTCGAACGCGAGCATCATCATCGAGGTCGGCCGCTCGCTCGGCGTGCCGGAGCAGGGCATCGTCGTCGCCCTCGCCGCCGCGGCACAGGAGTCCGGACTCAAGAATTCCGACTACGGCGACCTCGACTCACTCGGCCTGTTCCAGCAGCGCCCGAGTCAGGGCTGGGGCACGGTCGATGAGGTGCTCGACCCGGTGCGGGCGGCGAGCGCGTTCTACGGCGGTGCCCAGAACCCCAACGCCGGACGCACGGTCGGCCTGCTCGACATTGCCGGCTGGGAGTCACTCACCGTCACTCAGGCCGCGCAGGCGGTGCAGGTGAGTGAGTTCCCGGACCACTATGCGAAGTGGGAGACCGCGGCGCGGGCCTGGCTCTCGGAGCTCGGCTGATCGTCGGAACGAGCATCACGATGACATTCCGATCGGCGCGCCATCGGCGTTTGCACGGGTTGGGGCATATGCCCTTTCGTAGACTCTCAGGGTGACCACCGCACCCGTCGACCCCATGATCGGCCGTCTCATCGACGGCCGTTATCAGGTGCGCTCGCGGATCGCCCGCGGCGGCATGGCGACGGTGTACCTCGCGACCGACCTGCGCCTGGAGCGCCGCGTCGCGATCAAGATCATGCATGGCCACCTGGCCGACGACAACACGTTCAAGACCCGGTTCGTGCAAGAGGCGCGTTCGGCCGCCCGCCTCGCCCACCCGAACGTCGTGAACGTCTTCGATCAAGGTCAAGACGCCGACATGGCGTACCTCGTCATGGAGTACCTGCCCGGCATCACGCTGCGCGAACTGCTGAAGGACTACAAGAAGCTCACACCCGAGCAGACCGTCGACATCATGGACGCGGTGCTCGCCGGGCTCGCAGCAGCGCACAAGGCGGGCATCGTGCACCGCGATCTGAAGCCCGAGAACGTGCTGCTCGCCGACGACGGCCGCATCAAGCTCGGCGACTTCGGTCTGGCACGCGCTGCGAGTGCCAACACGGCGACCGGCCAGGCGCTGCTCGGAACGATCGCCTACCTCTCCCCTGAACTCGTCACGCGCGGCGTCGCCGACGCGCGCAGCGACATCTATGCCGTCGGCATCATGATGTACGAGATGCTCACCGGCGAGCAACCGTATGTGGGCGAGGCGCCGATGGCCATCGCCTACCAGCACGCGAACGATCAGGTGCCGACTCCGAGCTCGAAGAACCCCGCCGTCCCCGTCGAGCTCGATGAACTCGTGCTGTGGGCGACCACGCGCGACCCCGAAGAGCGGCCGAACGACGCCCGGGCGATGCTCGAACGGCTGCGTGAGGTCGAACCGTCGATCCGGTTCTCGCACCTTCCGCTTGCGACACAGGCCACCATGGTGCTGTCGGATGCCTCGCTGCCCGGCGTCGCGACGGCCGAGACCAGCGTGCTCGGCGCAGGCGCGGCGCCGCTCGCCGTCACCGAGACGACGAGCGGCGGGTCATCCGACGGTGAAGACGCACAGGCGCTCACGAAGAGCGCAGCGAGCCGCAAACGACGCGGGTACTGGATCATCGCACTCGTGCTGCTGCTCACCGGCCTTGCCGCGGGCACAGGCTGGTATTTCGGCGCCGGCCCGGGCGCCCTCGCCCCGGTGCCCGAAACGGCGACGCTCGCACCCGACGCGGCGACCGGCATCCTCGAAGAGGCCGGGTTCTCCGTCGAACCGGCCGAGCGCAACGATCCGATCGTGCCGGCCGGCCAGGTGTCGGGCACCGACCCCGCTGCCGGCGAGCAGGCGCAGCGGGGTTCGACGGTGACGCTCTTCGTCTCGATCGGTCCGAGCATCCTCCCGGTTCCCGAGGTACGCGGCACGCCTTCCGACGACGCGCGAGCGGCGTTGGAGGACTTCACCGTCGTCGATCCCGACATCCTGCAGTACACAGAGGATGCTCCCGTCGACACGGTCATCGACGTGCTCGACGCCGACGGAGCCACGGTCGGTGCCGAATACCCCGAGCTCGGAGAACTGACGCTCGTCGTCTCGGCCGGGCCCGTTCCCGATGTCGTCGGAATGCCCGTCGCCGAGGCGGAAGCGACGCTCACCGCAGCCGGGTTGCAGTTCGCCCACCTCGATCCGGTCTTCGACAACTCGGGCGCGATCGCCGACGGACACGTCGTCGCCGCAGAGCCGACGACGGAGACCGTACGACAGGGCGACACGATCAACCTCACGCTCTCGAAGGGTCAAGACCTCGTCGCCGTGCCGAACGTCGTCGGGAAGAAGATGCCCGAGGCGATCGCCGCGCTGGAAGCCGCAGGCTTCGAAGTCGGTCATTCCTTTCCCGAGCTCTTCCTGCCCGCGGTCACCGTGACGGCGCAAGATCCGGTTGCAGAAGCCCCGGCGGTCCGTGGCAGCAAAGTGAATCTCGTCGGTACGCTCACGCTCTGATCGCGCTGAGACATCCCCGAGACGCAGAAACGGCGAATGCCACCGGCATCCGCCGTTCCGTCTCGACGCGCTCGGGTCAGCGAGCTGCGAGCTCCTCGGCGACGAGGAACGCGAGCTCGAGCGACTGCATGTGGTTCAGCCGCGGGTCGCAGAGAGACTCGTAGCGCGTCGCCAGCGTCGCCTCATCGATGTGCTCGGAGCCGCCGAGGCACTCGGTGACGTCGTCGCCCGTGAGCTCGACGTGGATGCCGCCCGGGTGGGTGCCCGCGTCGCGGTGCGCCTCGAAGAAGCCCTTGACCTCGTCGACGACGTCGTCGAAGCGACGCGTCTTGTACCCGTTGGGCGTCGTGATGCCGTTGCCGTGCATGGGGTCGGTGACCCACAGCGGAGTCGCGTCGCTCGCCTTGATCGCCTCGAGCAGCGGCGGCAGCGCCTCGCGGATCTTGCCGGCGCCCATGCGCGTGATGAAGGTGAGGCGACCCGGCTCGCGCTCGGGGTCGAGCTTCTCGACGAGTTCGAGCATCGTCTCGGGCGTCGTCGACGGGCCGAGCTTCACGCCGATCGGGTTGCGCACCCGCGAGAGGAAGTCGACGTGAGCGCCGTCGAGTTCGCGCGTGCGCTCGCCGATCCAGATGAAGTGGCTCGAGGTGTCGTAGGGGGTGCCCGTGCGGGAGTCGATGCGGGTCATGGGGCGCTCGTAGTCCATGAGCAGCCCCTCGTGGCCGGTGTAGAACTCGGTGTGCTTGATCGCCTCGAAGTCGGCGCCGCACGCTCCCATGAACTTGATTGCACGATCGATCTCGCGCGCCAGATTCTCGTAACGGGCGTTCGCGGGGTTGGCCGCGAAGCCCTGATTCCACGAGTGCACCTGACGGAGGTCGGCGAAGCCGCCCTGGGTGAATGCGCGGATGAGATTCAGCGTCGACGCTGCCGTGTGGTAGCCCCTGATGAGCCGTGCGGGGTCGGCCGCACGCGACTCCGGGGTGAAGTCGTAGCCGTTGACGATATCGCCGCGGTAGGCGGGCAGTGTGACCTCGCCGCGCGTCTCGGTATCGCTCGAGCGGGGCTTGGCGAACTGGCCGGCCATGCGGCCCATCTTCACGACCGGCATGGATGCCCCGTAGGTGAGCACGACCGCCATCTGCAGCACCGTCTTGACGCGGTTCCGGATCTGGTCGGCCGTGGCCCCCGCGAAGGTCTCGGCGCAGTCTCCGCCCTGCAGCAGGAACGCCTCTCCGCGCGACGCGGCCGCGAGACGATCGCGCAGGCTGTCGACTTCGCCCGCGAAGACGAGCGGCGGCAGCGACGCCAGTTCAGCGGATGCCGCGTGGGCGGCCTCGAGATCGGGCCACGTCGGCTGCTGCTTGATGGGCAGGGTACGCCAATAGTCGAGGCCGGCAATCACGGAGGGATCAGCATTCACGACCGGCTCGACGAGCTGTACCACGGGGACGTCCTGAGGGTTCGGGGCGCACTCGGCGCCGGAAAAGATGGCGGCGACGCACGTCGCGTCGCCGCGGATCGAGCCTATCGCGATTGCGAGGCGCGCTTCTCCTTGACCGAACTCGCGTAGACGTCGACGTATTCCTGGCCGCTCAGTCCGCGAAGATCGTAGACGAGTTCATCCGTCACCGAACGCAACACGAACCGGTCGCCCTCGAGCCCTTCGAAGCGACTGAAGTCGATCGGCTCGCCGAGGATGATGCCGATGCGACGCACCTTTGGCAGACGTGAACCGATCGGCATCACGTGCTCGGTGCCGATCATCGCGACGGGAATCACTGGAACACCCGCTTCGAGCACCATGCGCGCCACGCCGGTGCGCCCTCGATAGAGCTTGCCGTCTGGACTGCGGGTGCCTTCGGGATAGATGCCGAGGATCTTGCCGTCTCCGAGCACCCGGAGGCCGGTCTCGAGAGATGCCTCGGAGGCCTTGCCGCCCGAGCGGTCGATCGGCAATTGCCCCGCGGCCTGGAAGAAGACCTTCGTCGCCCAGCCCTTCAGCCCCTTGCCGGTGAAGTACTCGCTCTTGGCGAGGAAGACGACCGGGCGATCGATGATGAGCGGAAGGAAGATGGAGTCGATGAACGAGAGGTGGTTCGAGGCGAGCACGACCGCACCCTCTTTCGGCACGGACTCGAGCCCGACGACCCACGGACGGAAGATCGAGAGGAGGATCGGCCCGATCACGAGGTTCTTCATGATCCAGTAGAACACCGTCGACCTCCTTCGCCCTTCCGCACCGACCAAGCCTAGCGTCGCTGGTCTCAGCCGTGCTCGGCGACCCACTGGCGGGCGAGGTCGGCCGCACCGACGACACCGGCGTCGTTGACGAGTTCGGCGATCACGAAATCGGGCTCCGGGTGGTAACCGCGGGCCGGCAGATGGTCGAGGTACGCGGCACGGATCGGCTCGAGCAGGAGTTCGCCTGCGACGGCGACGCCGCCGCCGAAGACGAAGCGTTGCGGGTCGAGCACCGCCGAGAGGCTCGCCGCTGCCTGCCCGAGCCACCCGCCGAGCTGCCGCAGTGCCGCCGCCGCACCGGCATCGCCGGACTGGATGAGCTCGCCGACGAGTCGGCCGTCGAGTTCGCCGTGCTCCGACCGCGCTCGCGCGAGAGCCTGGCCGATGCCGCCGGCGTCGGCGATGTCGTTCGCCATGCGCAGCAGCGCGCGGCCGGAACCGTACTGCTCGATGCATCCGTGCTGACCGCACCCGCACGCGAGGCCGCCGGGCACGATGCGGAGGTGGCCGAGTTCGGCGCCGGCGCCGAAACCGCCGCGGAACAGGCGATCGCCGGCGACGATCGCCCCGCCCACGCCCGTGCCGATCGTGAGCATCACCATGTCGCTGACGAGGCGGCCGGCACCGAACCGGAACTCGGCCCATCCCGCCGCGTTGGCGTCGTTGTCGACGACGACGGCGGTGCCGACGCGCGCCTCGAGCTTCGCCCGGAACGGTTCATTGCGCCAGTCGATGTTCGGCGCGTAGTACACGGTCGACTGGGCCGCGTCGACGAATCCGGCAGCGGCCACGCCGATCGCGACGATCTCCTCGTCGGCGCGCGCGCGAAGCGACTCGATCATCTCGACGACCGCGTCTTCGAGGCCGGTCGAGTCGCCGGCGGGCGTCGCCACGCGCTCGCTCGCTCGGATGTTGCCGAACTGGTCGACGATCGCACCGGCGATCTTCGTTCCACCGATGTCGATACCGATCGCATGCACCGAAAAGGCTGCCTTTCAGACGGGAAGCGTGATGGAGCTGAGACCGAGATCGGCCGCGAGCAACGACTAGAGTGTAATAGACCCCAAATGCCGAGGTTCGCGCAGTACCCGAGCCGCGCGCATCCCGCCGGTGCCGAAGGAGCTACCGTGATCGAGTTCGCCACCCCGCCCCTGGTCGCAGCTGACCCAGAGGCGAACACCACTGACCTGCTGGTCGATCGCGTCGCCGCGACGCCCGACTCCGTGCTGTTCTCACTCCCGACCGCCGACGGCGGCTGGTCGCCGGTGACCTCCAAGGAGTTCTACGACCAGGTGATCGCCCTCGCGAAGGGCCTCGTCGCGGCGGGCATCCAGCCCGGCGACAAGATCGGCCTGATGTGCAAGACGCGGTACGAGTGGACCCTGATCGACTTCGCGACGTGGTTCGCCGGTGCAGTGCTCGTGCCGATCTACGAGACGAGCTCGCCGTCGCAGGTGCGTTGGATCCTCAGCGACTCGGGCGCCATCAGCGTCATGGTCGAGACCCCCGACCACTTCGCCCGGTTCGACGAGGTGCACCCCGACCTCCCCGCGATCCGCAGCGTCTGGCAGATCGACCTCGGCGATCTCGACAAGCTCGTCGCGGGCGGCGCCGAGGTGACCGACGACGAGATCGAACGTCGTCGCAACCTCGCAGTCGGCTCCGACATGGCCACGCTCATCTACACGTCCGGTTCGACCGGCAAGCCCAAGGGCTGCGTGCTCACACACTCGAACTTCGTCGAGCTCTCCCGCAACTCCGCGGTCGCGCTCGACGAGGTCGTGCTCGACCCCGATGGCGCCTCGACGCTCCTCTTCATCACCACGGCGCACGTCTTCGCCCGCTTCATCGCGGTGCTCTCGGTGCATGCCGGTGTACGGGTCGGCCATCAGGCCGACACGAAGCAGCTCCTGCCGGCGCTCGCGAGCTTCAAGCCGACCTTCCTCCTCGCCGTCCCCCGAGTGTTCGAGAAGGTCTACAACGCGTCGGAGCAGAAGGCCGAGGCCGGCGGCAAGGGCAAGATCTTCCGTGCCGCGGCCGACACCGCGGTCGCGTATTCGATGGCGAAGGAGTCGGGTTCCGTACCGCTCGGCCTGAAGCTCAAGTTCAAGGTGCTCGACTCGCTCGTGCTGTCGAAACTCCGTGCAGCGATGGGCGGCAACGTCAAGTACGCCGTCTCGGGCTCCGCACCGCTCGGCCCGCGACTCGGCCACTTCTATCACGCACTCGGAATCACGATCCTCGAGGGCTACGGCCTCACCGAGACCACGGCGCCCGCCACCGTGAACCTGGCCAGCAAGTCGAAGATCGGCACCGTCGGTCCGACGCTGCCCGGCGTCTCGGTCCGACTCGCCGACGACGGTGAGATCCACGTCAAGGGCATCGACGTCTTCAAGGAGTACTGGAAGAACCCCGAGGCGACTGCCGAGTCGTTCGACGGCGAGTGGTTCAAGACCGGCGACCTCGGCTCGTTCGACGCCGAGGGCTTCCTCACGATCACGGGCCGCAAGAAGGAGATCATCGTCACGGCCGGTGGCAAGAACGTATCTCCCGCCGCGCTCGAAGACCCGATCCGTGCGAATCCGCTCGTCGGCCAGGTCGTCGTGGTCGGCGACAAGAAGCCCTTCATCTCGGCACTCATCACGCTCGACCCCGAGATGCTGCCGGTCTGGCTCAACAACAACGGTGAAGACGCGGGCATGTCGGTCGACGAGGCCATTGTGAACCCCGCCGTGCTCGCCGAGGTGCAGCGCGCCATCGACGCAGCCAACGAGACGGTCTCGCGTGCGGAGTCGATCCGCAAGTTCACGTTGCTCCCGATCGAGCTCACCGAGGCCAGCGGCCACCTGACGCCCAAGCTGAGCATCAAGCGCAGCGTCATCCTCGAGGACTTCGCTCCGAACATCGAGGCGATGTACTCCGGCGCCCCGGCGACCGAGGGCCACTCGATCGTGCACTGAAGTCGTTCCGAACGACGAAGGCTCCGCGGATTCCGCGGAGCCTTCGTCATTCGCCTGATGTTCTGAGAACCCCGGTCGTGGGACTCCGGTTCGGTGACAGCTGAGCGTCACCGACGGCGGAGGCTCAGAACCAGTCGGACTCGCGCACTTCCTTCATCGCGAGTCGGCGCTCGGCCTTCTCGAGGCGGTCGAGGTAGAGCAGTCCGTCGAGGTGATCGGTCTCGTGCTGCAGCGCCTGCGCCATGAGTCCGGTGCCCGAGAGCTCGATCTCGTCGCCATCGAGGTCGATCCCCCGCACGCGCGCGAACGGATGCCGCGGCGTCTTGTGCCAGAGGCCGGGAACCGAGAGGCATCCCTCGTCGATGAGGTCCTGCTCCCCCGAGACCTCGAGCACGGGATTGAGGATGTAACCGACCTCACCATCGACGTTGTAGCTGAACGCGCGCAGGTTCACCCCGATCTGGGCGGCGGCGACCCCCGCTCGGCCCGGCAGCCTGACGCTGTCGAGCAGGTCGGCCACGAGTCCGCGCACTCGATCGTCGACCTGTTCGACGGGGGCGGAGACGGTCTTCAAGACGGGGTCGCCGAACAGGCGAATCGGGCGTTCCGGCAAGGGTTCTCCGTTTCAGTGCTCGCGCTCGGCGGGCATGCCTTCCACCACGAGTGCCGCGAGCTCACGAGCTGCCTGCTGGGTGACTGGACGCAACTCGTGCCAGTTCACGACGGAACCTGCGGCGAGCTGTGGGTCGTAGGGAATTCGCACGATCTCACGGACGCGCGATTGGAAGTGCGCCTCGATCTCATCGACTTTCACGAGGTGCGTTCCCTGTGTCGCGAGGTTGATCGCGACGACCGCGTTGCGCACGAGTTCGCCGTAGCCGTTGGCTTCGAGCCAGGTGAGCGTCTCGGAGGCGAGTCGTGCCTCGTCGACGCTGCCGCCCGAGACGATCACGACGGAGTCGGCGCGCTGCAGGGTCGACCGCATGACCGCGTGCACGATGCCCGTACCGCAATCGGTGAGCACGATCGAGTAGTAACGGGCCGCAAGGCCGGCGACGACGTTGTAGTCGTTGTCGTCGAACGCCTCGGAAAGCGTCGGGTCGGTGTCGGACGCGAGAATGTCGAGGCGCGTCTCGTCACGCGAGACGAAGCGCGAGAAATCGGTGTAGCCGCTGATCGACGACGCCTTCGCCACGACGTCGCGCACCGTCTCGCGGGTCTGCCGGTCGACGCGCTCGGCGAGGGTGCCCCGGTCTGGGTTGGCGTCGATGGCGATGATGCGGTCGTCACGGGCATCGGCGAGCGCCATACCGAGAAGTGCCGTGATCGTCGTCTTGCCGACCCCGCCCTTTCGGGTGAGCACCGGAACGAACCGCGCGCCGCCCTCGAACCGGCGCTGGATGCGTTGGCTCAAGGCCTTGTACGCCTGCACCTTCGGCGAGTCGCCGAGATTCACGAGGTGCAGCGACGCCTCATAGACCAGCCGGTTGAGCCCGCCCTGCGGGGCCGGCCGGGTCGTTCGGTTCAGGTCGATCAGCCGGTCGGCCGTGAGCGACTCCGCCGACTCGGGCACTTCGACCGGGAGGGCGGCGTCATCGGGCACATCGGGATCATCGACGATCGCGACGTGGCTGCCGGTGTCGGAGCTGACGCGCTCACGCCGGGTCTTCGATGCGTCGGACGCGAGCAGCGCGCTGTAGGGCGACGGGTCGCGCCGTGATCGGTAGCCGACGCCGGCGAGTGCGGGCGTGACGAGCTCGACCGACGTCGTGCCGGTGCTGCCGCCGACGAGGCTGCCGGGGTTCACTGCGACGTCATCGATCGCCACGGCGACCTCGTCGTCTGGCATCTCGTGCACCGGGGCCGGTGGAAGGTCGACGCGCACGTTCGGGTTCTCAGCGTCGTCTCCGGCCGAATGCACGCCGGATGCCGGTGACCTGCGGCCGCGCTCGAGTGCGGACGCGCGTCGAGCTGCGGCGCCGCGACGCGATGCAACGCCGTTGTCGAATTCGTCTTCCGTCACCGATACCCCTCCTCGTCAGTGCCAACCGGTACTCAGCCTAGCGCGGCCGCACCACGACGAGCAGGTCACCCGCCTCGACCTGCTGCGTCTTGGGGATCGCGACACGCTCGACCACGCCCGCGATCGGCGACGTGATCGCAGCCTCCATCTTCATGGCCTCGATCGATGCGACGCTCTGGCCGGCGGCGATCTCGGCACCGTCTTCGACCTGGAGCGTCACCACACCGGAGAACGGCGCGGCGATCTGCCCGGGCTGCGAGGCATCCGCCTTCTCTGCCGTGCGAGTCTCGACGACGATCGAGCGATCGCGAACGAACACGGGACGAAGCTGCCCGTTCAGGATCGTCATGACCGTGCGCATGCCCTTGTCGTCGGCCTCGCCGATCGCTTCGAGCCCGGCATAGAGCCGCACACCCTTGTCGATCTCGACGACGTGCTCGGCCCCTTGCTGCAGACCGTAGAGGTAGTCGGCGGTGTCGATCGCCGAGAGATCGCCGAAGAGCTCGCGAATCTGCTCGAACTGGCGCGTGGGTGCAGGGAACAGGAGCGCGTTCAGCATCGCCCGCCGAGTGATGCTGTCAGCCTCGAGCGCCTCGCGCTGCTCTGCGGTGAGCTCGGTCACGCCGGTGCGGACGTCTTTGCCGGCGAGCACCTTCGTGCGGAACGGCTCGGGCCAGCCGCCGGGCAGATCGCCCAGCTCGCCGGCCATGAACCCGATCACCGAATCGGGTACGTCGTACTTCTCGGGATTCGCAGCGAAGTCGTCGGGGTCGGCCCTGACCGCCGCGAGGTGCAGCGCGAGGTCGCCGACGACCTTCGACGACGGCGTGACCTTCGGTACGCGGCCGAGGATGCGGTCGGCGGCGGCGTACAGGTCTTCGATGAGTTCGAAGTCGTCGGCAAGGCCGAGCGCGATCGCCTGCTGGCGCAGGTTCGACAGTTGACCGCCGGGGATCTCGTGGTGATAGACGCGGCCCGTGGGGCCGGGCAGGCCCGACTCGAACGGGCGATACAGCCGACGCACCGCCTCCCAGTAGGGCTCGAGATCGGAGACCGCGTCGAGCGAGATGCCCGTGTCGCGCTCGGTGTGGGCGAGCGCCGCGACGAGTGACGACGCCGAGGGCTGGCTCGTGGTGCCCGCCATCGGTGCGCTCGCGACGTCGACGGCATCGACACCGGCCCGACTCGCGGCCAGGAGCGTCGCCAGCTGGCCGCCTGCGGTGTCGTGGGTGTGCAGGTGCACGGGAAGGTCGAAGCGCTCCCGCAGGGCGCCGACGAGCTTCTCAGCTGCGGCCGGGCGCAGGAGACCCGCCATGTCCTTGATCGCGAGCACGTGCGCGCCGGCGCCGACGATCTGCTCGGCGAGCGACAGGTAGTAGTCGAGCGTGTACAGGTCTTCGGCCGGGTCGAGAAGATCGCCCGTGTAACACAGCGCAACCTCGGCCACCGCATGCCCGGTCGAGAGCACCGAGTCGATCGCCGGACGCATCTGCGAGACGTCGTTCAGCGCGTCGAAGATGCGGAAGATGTCGACGCCCGTCGCGGCAGCTTCGCGCACGAACGCATCGGTCACCTCGGTCGGGTACGGCGTGTAGCCGACCGTGTTGCGCCCGCGGAGCAGCATCTGGATGTTGATGTTCGGCAGTGCCTCGCGAAGCGCGGCGAGGCGCTCCCACGGGTCTTCACCGAGGAAGCGCAGTGCGACGTCGTACGTTGCACCGCCCCACGCCTCGACCGAGAGCAACTCGGGGGTCATGCGAGCCACGTAGGGCGCGACGGCCACGAGGTCGCGCGTGCGCACTCGGGTCGCGAGCAGCGACTGATGGGCGTCACGGAACGTGGTCTCGGTCACCGCGAGCGGCGTCTGCACGCGGAGCGCCTTCGCGAAGCCGGTCGGGCCGAGCTCGAGCAACTGCTGGCGGGAGCCGGCAGGCGCCGGGGTCGAGAGGTCGATCTCCGGCAGCTTCTCGGCGGGGCTGACGGTGGTCGGCGCAGGCCCGTTCGGCTGGTTCACCGTGACATCCGCGAGCCAGTTGAGGATCTTCGTGCCGCGGTCCTTCGAGACCCGGCCGCGCACCAGTTGCGGGCGCTCGTCGATGAACGACGTGCTCAGGTCGCCGGCGACGAAGGCGTGGTCTTCGAGCACGGCCTGCAGGAAGGGGATGTTGGTCGAGACGCCGCGGATGCGGAACTCGGCGAGTGCGCGCTTGGCACGGGCGACGGCCGCCGGGTAGTCGCGACCGCGGCACGTGAGCTTGGCGAGCATCGAGTCGAAGTGCGGGCTGATCTGGGCGCCCGGGTTGATCGTGCCGCCGTCGAGTCGGATGCCGGCGCCGCCGGGCGAACGGTACGTCGTGATCTTGCCCGTGTCGGGCCGGAACCCGGCGGTCGGATCCTCGGTCGTGATGCGGCACTGCAGCGCAGCGCCGCGGAGGCGGATCGACTCCTGCTGCAACCCGAGGTCGGTGAGCGACTCCCCCGCCGCGATGCGGATCTGCGAGACGACGAGGTCGACGTCGGTGACCTCTTCGGTCACCGTGTGCTCGACCTGGATGCGCGGATTCATCTCGATGAACACGTGCTGACCGGCACGCTCGCCTGCGGTGTCGAGCAGGAACTCGACGGTGCCGGCGTTGATGTATCCGATCGACTTCGCGAACGCGATCGCGTCGCGGTACAGGGACCGGCGCACGTCGTCGGAGAGGTTCGGCGCCGGTGCGATCTCGATCACCTTCTGGTGGCGGCGCTGCACCGAGCAGTCGCGCTCGAAGAGATGCACCGTCTCGCCCGAGGCATCCGCCAGCACCTGGACCTCGATGTGACGGGGCCGCAGCACCGCCTGTTCGAGGAACATCGTCGAGTCGCCGAAGGCGCTGTCGGCCTCGCGCATGGCCTCTTCGAGGGAGGCGCGCAGCTCGTCTTTCGAGGCGACGCGACGCATGCCCCGGCCGCCGCCGCCGGCGACCGCCTTGGCGAAGATCGGGAAGCCGACCTCATCGGCCTGAGCGACGAGTTCTTCGATGTCGCGCGACGGTGGCGTGGACTTCAGCACGGGGACGCCGGCCGCGATCGCGTGCTCCTTCGCCGTGACCTTGTTGCCCGCCATCTCGAGCACGTGCTTGGGCGGGCCGATGAAGGTGATGCCGGCCGCCTCGGCCGCCTGTGCGAGTTCGGGGTTCTCGGAGAGGAACCCGTAGCCGGGGTAGATCGCGTCGGCGCCCGAGAGCCTGGCCACGCGGATGATCTCGGCGACATCGAGGTACGCGCGCACCGGATGTCCCGGCTCGCCGATCTGGTAGGCCTCGTCGGCCTTCAACCGGTGCAGGGAGTTGCGGTCTTCGAAGGGATACACCGCGACCGTCTTCGCACCGAGTTCGACGGCGGCGCGGAACGCTCGGATGGCGATCTCGCCGCGATTGGCAACCAGGATCTTCGTGAACATGCAGGCCTTTCAGACGGGACTTCGCACAGCGAACGTTTAGGTATCGCCCGAGTAGTAAAGGTAACGTATCTGCCGTGCACGTACTCAGCGTCAGTTCTCTCAAGGGCGGTGTCGGCAAGACGACCGTCACTCTCGGGCTGGCGTCTGCCGCGTTCGCACGCGGTGTCAAGACCCTCGTGGTCGACCTCGATCCGCAGTCCGATGTCTCGACCGGCATGGACATCCAGGTCGGCGGCCACCTCAATGTCGCCGATGTGCTCGCCTCCCCCAAGGAGAAGATCGTGCGCTCGGCGATCGCGCCGAGCGGCTGGGCGCGATCGAACCCGCAGTCGACGATCGACGTCATGATCGGCAGCCCGTCGGCGATCAACTTCGACGGGCCGCACCCGTCGATCCGCGACATCTGGAAGCTCGAAGAGGCGCTCGCCAACGTCGAGGCCGACTACGAGCTCGTGCTCATCGACTGCGCGCCGTCGCTGAACGCGCTGACCCGCACCGCGTGGGCGGCGAGCGACCGTGTCGCCGTCGTCACCGAACCCGGGCTCTTCTCAGTGGCCGCCGCCGACCGAGCGCTCCGTGCGATCGAGGAGATCAGGCGTGGACTCTCACCCCGGCTCCAGCCGCTCGGCATCATCGTGAACCGTGCACGAGTGCAATCACTCGAGCACCAGTTCCGCATCAAGGAGCTGCGCGACATGTTCGGCCCGCTCGTGCTCGCGCCGCAGTTGCCCGAACGCACCTCGCTCCAGCAGGCGCAGGGCGCGGCGAAGCCGCTGCACATGTGGCCCGGCGAGAGCGCCGAAGAGATGTCGACGAATTTCGATCAGCTGCTCGAGCGGGTGCTTCGCACCGCTCGCATCGGCGAGTTCGCCGGCACACCGCTCGAGGCCGCCCCGACTCCGACGGTCTGAACCGCCGAGCCCGTCGCAGTGCCGTGCACCGCGCGGTTCAGGAGATCTTGCGCGAGCGCTCGCCACGCCGTGCGGCGAGTTCGTCAAGCGGATCGGCCGGATGCGTGTCGATCTCGACGAGGGTCGACTCGACCTCGCGCAGCACCTTGCCGACCGCGATGCCGAACACCCCCTGGCCGCGGTTCACGAGGTCGATCACCTCGTCATCAGAGGTGCAGAGGTAGACGCTCGCGCCGTCGCTCATGAGCGTCGTCTGGGCGAGGTCTTCAATACCGGCCTCACGGAGCTGCGTCACCGCGACGCGGATCTGCTGCAGAGAGATGCCGGTGTCGAGGAGGCGCTTCACGAGCTTCAGAACGAGGATGTCGCGGAAGCCGTAGAGCCGCTGCGTGCCGGAACCTGCGGCGCTGCGCACCGTGGGTTCGACGAGCTGGGTGCGTGCCCAGTAGTCGAGCTGGCGATAGCTGATGCCCGCCGCTCGCGCCGCGACCGCCCCGCGATAACCCGCGACGTCGTCGTACTCGGGCAGGCCGTCGGTGAACAGCAACCCGAGGTCGTATCGCGGGCGTCGAGTCGGGTCGAGCTCACTCATCGGATTCGCCCCTCACTCTCGCGCCGGCACCCCGTCGACGCGAGTTCCACGCTACCGAGGGCTGCAGCCTCTGTCGAACACATCCGGCCGAACGTCACGGCGTGTCGCGAGTTCATCGTGAGAGTCGGCCGAGCGTGGCGCGCACGACGCTGGCATGCACAGCCTCGAGATGCTGCGCGAGTTCGAGCCCGCGCTCGGCGGCACGAGCCTTGTCTGCGGCATCCGCTCGTCGCGACGGCGCGATCGCGCGCTCGACGAGTGCGGCTTCGCGCTCGGCCGCCGTGCGCACGCCTCGAAGATGACGCGGCTCGATGCCGACCGATCTGAGAGCGACGAGCGATCGCAGCACGCCGAGCGCCTCATCGCCGTAGTGCTCGGCCGCAGGCAGGAGCGAAGCCGAGACCGCCTCGTCGAACAGGGCAGCTGTGGCGCCGGCCTGCGCGATGAGTTCGCCCCGACGCAGCCTCTGCGCACCCGCGAGGAACGAAGCAGCGCTCGTGGCCCCGGGCAGCGCGGGCGTCTCGCCCGCGTCGATCGCTTCGAGGTGGGTTCGGATGACCTTGAGCGGCAGGTAGTGATCGCGCTGCATGGACAGCACGACCGTGATGCGCTCGACGTCGGCCGCCGAGAACTTGCGGTAGCCGGCCGCGGTGCGCGCCGGTGAGACGAGACGTTGCTCTTCGAGGAAGCGCAGCTTCGACGGGGTCAGGTCGGGGAACTCGGGTTGCAGCCGCGCGAGCACCTGACCGATGCCCAGCAGTGGCGCCTGACCGCTCGCGCGCGTTGACGCAGCGGGAGCCGACACTATTCGCTCGCCACCGGCGCCAGGTCGCGGCGCGAAGCGTAGAACGTGAGGCGGAACTTGCCGATCTGCACCTCTGCCCCGTCGCTCAGGAGCGCAGTCTCGATGCGGACTCCGTCGTAGTACGTGCCGTTCAGCGAACTGAGGTCCCGCACTTCGAAGGCGGAACGATGCCGCAGGAACTCCGCGTGCTTGCGGGAGACGGTGACGTCGTCGAGGAAGATGTCGGCGTCGGGGTGGCGACCCACGAGGGTCACGTCGGTGTCGAGGAGGAACCGGGCGCCGCTGTTGGGGCCGCGACGCACGATGAGCAATGCAGAGCCCGAGGGCAGCGCGGCGATGGCCTCCTGTTCTTCGGCGGTGATATCGGCGTCGAGCGCGCTCAGCTGCGCCGCCGCTTCACGGCTGAAGCCCATGGTCGTGTCGGTCGCTCCGTCGACCGTTGCATGCGTCGACGTGATCGTCGACGGCTCGCCCCTGGTCTCGTCGGCACCACCGGTCTGAGTGTTGTCGGAATCCGCCACACTAACCTCCCTGCTCAAGCGTATCCGATCGAGGCTCCTCCGCCACCCGCGGAATGCGGATGACGCGAGCGGTCTCGATCGCGTAGATGATGCCCGCCCACCAGTACAGGAACGCACCCCAGAGGGTGATGGCCCAGCCGATCGGCTGACTGAGATCGGCGACGGCCGGGAATGCCAGCCCGAGCATGATGACCGGCAGGCCGAAGAACAGCGCGAACGTCGCGACCTTGCCGAGCTGATGCACGGGCAGCGGCCCGAACCCGTGGTTCGCGAGCACCACGCCGAGCGCGAGGAGGAAGACGTCACGGGCGGCGATGACGATGACGATCCACCACGGCACGAGGGACTGCGCAGCAAGTCCCACGAGCGCGGCGAAGATGTAGAGCCGATCGGCGGCGGGATCGAGCAGTTGCCCGAGCCTGGTCACCTTGCCGAGACGGCGCGCGAGATAGCCGTCGAGCAGGTCGGTCAGGCTCGCGACGATGAGCACGACGAGCGCGACCGTGTAGTCGCCGCGGACCACGTAGATCAGGAAGACCGGCACGAGCGCCAGACGGAGCATGCTGAGGATGTTCGGGATCGTCCAGATCTCCGAACCGATCTCCCCCGAGCGCTCCCCAGCCACGCTCCGATCCTATCGACCTCGCAGAAGGCACACCGGGCCGGCTCATCGTGTGTCTCGTCATCCGCCCTGTGATCAGAGACGGGTGGCGAGCGTCGACCATGACTCGGCGAATCGCGGATGCAGCGGCAGCTCCACGACCCGTTCGACCGAGATCCAGCGCAGCTCGATGCTCTCGGGGTCGTTCACGACGGGTTCGAATCGCTCCGCAGCATCCGCGACGACCGTCGTGTACGACCAGTAGCCGAGGTCGAGGACGGAACTGAAGCGCACTTCGAGCAGCTCGGGCGGTACGCCGGCCTCTTCGCCCGCTTCGCGGACAGCCGCCTCGACCGCGCTCTCGTGCTCGTGTCGAGCTCCGCCAGGCATGCCCCAGGTGCCGCCGAAGTGGCTCCACAGGGCTCGATGCTGCAGGAGCACCTCGGAGTCGGGGCTCACCACGAGCAACCCCGCCGCGCCGTATCGGCCCCAGTACTTCGCCCCGTCGGGCCCCTGGACCCACTCGTCGCCGGATGCACCGCTCATGACTCCAGCATGGTGCACGAAGGGCGGACTCGGCGTGCCGCACCCGTAGGCTGAGGAGATGAACGGCGAGTCCCCCGTGCGCGTCGACGCCTGGCTGTGGGCGGTGCGACAGTTCAAGACGCGGTCCGCGGCCACGAGCGCGTGCCGCGCCGGGCATGTTCGAGTGAACGGCGAGCGGGCGAAGGCGGCTCAGCCGGTGCGACCGGGCGACGAGGTGCGGGTGCGCATCGACGGGTTCGACCGCATGCTCGTCGTGCGCCGGACACTGGTGAAGCGGGTCTCCGCGACGATCGCCGCGACCGCGGTCGAGGACCGCACGCCTCCCCCACCGCCGCGCGAGACCGTCGCGCTCGTCGCGGTGCGCGATCGCGGGGCCGGTCGTCCGACCAAACGCGAACGGCGCGACCTCGAGCGCCTCCGCGGTCATTGAGTCGGCGCGGCGTAGCCTGAGCATCGTGCGCAAAGAACTGAGCCATGAACCCGACGCCCGCCGGTACGTGCTGCGGGTCGACGGCGACATCGCGAGCGTGCTCGACTACCGGGTGCTCGGCGATGCCGTCGCATTCACCCGAACCTTCACGAATCCGCGCTATCGCGGCAGCGGCCTCGCGGGCGAGCTCGTCGAGTTCGCCGCTGATGACGTCGAAGCCGACGGGGCGCTCCGAATCGTGCCGAGCTGCTGGTACGTCGGCGAGTGGTTCGACCGGCACCCGGATCGAGCAGCTCTGCTCGACCCGCGCACGGCCTGAGCCGGATCAGTACCAGTTCATCGACTGCGAGTGCGACCACGCGCTGCACGGCGTGCCGTATCCGCGCGAGATGTAGTCGAGCCCCCAACTGATCTGCGTCGCGGCGTTCGTCTGCCAATCGGCGCCGGCGGTGGCCATCTTGCTGCCGGGCAACGACTGCGGAATACCGGTGGCGCCGCTCGAGGCGTTGTAGGCGGTGTACGACCAGCCCGACTCCTTTTGCCAGAGCTGGCTCAGGCACTGGAACTGCGACTCGTCCCAGCCGTACTTCGACGCGGCGAGCGCGCGTGCGGTCGCCTTGGCGCCCTCCGGCGTGTTCGCCTGGGCGAGCGCCGCGGCCGCAGCCGCAGTCTGCTCGACCTGCACGCGGTCGAACTCGGCGGCCGCGGCGGTGGCCTTCGCCGCCTCGCTGCGGGTCTGCTTCGTGAGGTCGACGATCGAGTCGATCGGCAGCACCTCGTAGTCGCCGAGCGAGGCGACGGATGCCGCGAGGCCGCTGGCGTCGACCTTGCCGTCCACGGCAGCAAGAGTGACGCTCGCGGCCGTGAGCGTGTCCTTCGCACTGTTGCGCGTGCGAGCCTCGGCGATCGCGCTGTACGCGCCGAGCTGTCCCTCCTGCACGCCCATGGTCTCGGTGAGCGAGGTCGTCTCGTCGATGCTCGCCTGCGTGGCGATGGCCGACTGCACGGTGAAGCCGGTGCCGACGACGGCACCGACCGCGACGACGGCGGCCGCTGCGATGACGAGTCGCCGTCGGCCGAGTCGACGGCGACGGATGCTGCGGCGGGGGTGCTGCTCTTCTGAGACGTGTGCGGTTTCGGACGTGGAGGGGGTGACGTTTCGCATAGGTTCGGGATGCTCGGATCGATTTCTGATCGGTGACGCCCGCCGAGCGAGGGCACAAGTCAGCCACTCTGCCCCGTGTTTCTGAAGAGATCCTCAGTTCACCCTGTGCAAAGCATGATGATCGACCTCCCAGCCAGGGATACTGGGCGAATGCCCAGCTGATCCGGTCGGTTCACCAGGCTCGACGGCCGCTCAGCCCCGATCCGCTTCCGTGTCGAATCCGTCGCGCAGCGCCCGCTCCTCGGAATCCTCGAGTTCTTCGAACACCGTGATCTGGAGCCCGGCCGGGGCGTCGAGCCGCGAGTTGAGCGAGCGCCACGGCGTCTCGACCGGTTCGGCGACGACCGAGGCACCTGCCTCTGCGAGTCGTCTCGTGGTGCCCGCGCCATCGGTCACCTCGAAGGCGAGCCGGATGCGCTGGCTCGGGCGTCCGTCGGCCTCGATCTCATCGATCACGCGCTTGTGCGTCGGATTCGCGATCTCGATCGTCGCGCGCCCCGCCTCGAGGATCGTCACCCGGTCGTCACCGCCCTCCGCATAGGCCATGAGCTCGGGCATGCCGAGCGCGTCGCGGTAGAAGGCCACGGCTCGCTCGTAGTCCTCTGCCTCGATCACGACTCGCAGTTGCAGAACCGGGGGCTGCGCGGCATCCGTCATGCCTGCATCATCCCAGACCGGATCGCGAGTGGTCAGCCCGCGTCGCGGGCGACGGGCCAGCACCGCGTCGTCACGCCGATGGCATCCCACACGTTGATGACGATGATGAGCGAGATGAGCGCGGCGGTACGCTCCTCGCCGAAGACGGCGATCGCAGCGGCGAGATCCTCTTCGGGCACGTGGGTCTCCGAGAGTCGGGTGACCGACTCGGTGAGGTGGAGTGCGGCACGTTCCGCAGCAGTGAACAGCCCGGAATCGCGCCACACCACGACGGCGTGCAGCTTCTGCTCCGAGACCCCGGCGGCGCGCGCGTCCTTCGAGTGCAGATCGACGCAGTAGACGCATCCGTTGATCTGGGAGGCGCGCAGCGCCGACGTGGTGAACCAAGCGACGCTCGACGCCTTCATGAAGGCGCACGAGTACGACCGAACCCTGCGCCGGCGCCGCGCCGAGTACCGCGCACGCCGCGAACTCCTCGAGGGAAGCGTCGCGGCAGAGCTCCACGGATGCCGGGTGAGCGGCATGCGCGCCGGCCTGCACTGCCTGATCGAGTTGCCGACCGACATCGACGAGCGCGACGTCACCGCCGCCGCGTTGCGGCTCGGCGTTCGGCTCGACGGGCTCCGTTCATTCCGGCTCGGTGGGCCATCGGCGCTCCGGGCGCCGGCGATGGTCGTCGGCTACGGAGCCCCGGCGCCGCATCGCTTCGAAACGGCCCTCGACCGCGCGATCACCGCGATCCGCGCGGAGCTCGAGAGCTGACCGCCGCAGTCATGCCCCGGTCTCCGACTCCGCATCCAATGCGAGATACGCACGTTCGACGGCGCCGACGAGCCCCTCGACCGGAATCGGCCAGTCGTCGTGCGCGTCGAGGGCTTCGGCCGCCGTGGATCCAGACGTGTGAGCCCTGCGGAACCGATCGGCGATGAGCCCCAGCTCCGCCGCCTGCCGTTGCACGAAGGCGCGGTCGACGACGCGGCCGTGACCGGGCACCACCCGGTCGTCCGGCCGCATGGCCGCGGCGAGGTCGTCGAGCACACCGGGCCAGCCGAGCGGAAAACTGCCCGACCCGTACATCACGGGGCCGGACTCCTCGATCAGGTCGCCGAGGATCCAGACCCGCTCGTCGGGCACGAAGAGCACGAGATCGGTGTCGGTGTGCGCGGGCGGCTGCGGCCGCAGTTCCACGAGCCGGTCACCGAGATCCAGCACCAGGGGTTCGGCGAGCGGATGCGTCGGCGGCGTGAGCATGACATCGGCCCACTGTCGCTCGGGCTCACGGCCCGGATCAGCGCGCCACGCGGTGAGACGCGGCCCTTCGAAGGCAGCGAAGTGAGCGGCGATGCGGGCGTGGCCGTAGATCGCGGCATCCGTCACCGTGCCGGGCCCGAAGATCTGGTTGCCGAAGGTGTGGTCGAAGTGCGCGTGAGTGTTCACGACCCACCGCACCGGGCGCTCGAAGCGATCCGCGATGTCGGCAGCGAGTTCGACGGCCTCGTTCGGCTGCACACGCGTGTCGACGAGGAGGAGCCCGCCTGCGCCCTCGATCACGACGATCGAGATGTCGAACGGGTCGTACCGGCGTTGGTGCACGCCGGGCGCCACGGTGAGCCAGGTTGCCATGGCTCGAGACTACGGTGCGCCGCCGGTGAGCATCGGGGCAGACAGAGGAAACGCAAAGCTTCGCGCCGTAGCGTGGCATCCGTGACCCCGCTCGACGGTACCCCGCCCACCCGGCACGGCACCCCGCCCATGCTCACGGACCGCGCACAGCGCACGCTCGAGACCATCGACGGCCAGACCCTCGACGAGATGCGCGCCCTTCGCGACGAGACCGAGCGCTTCATGCTGCGCTACAAGTTCGGCATGGACGAGGTGATCACGAAGCTGTCGATCCTGCGCGAGGAGTTCAGCCAGACGCACGACTACAACCCGATCGAGCACATCTCGAGCCGCCTGAAGAGCCTCGACAGCGTCGTCGAGAAGATGCAGCGCAAGGGCGTCGATCCGACGTTCGAGACGATTCGCGAAACGATCACCGACATCGCGGGCGTGCGGGTGACGTGCAGCTTCGTCTCTGACGCGTACCGCATCTTCGAGCTGCTCACGGCGCAGCCTGACATCCGAGTGCTGCAGGTCAAGGACTACATCAGTGCACCGAAGGCCAACGGCTATCAGAGCCTGCACGTCATCCTCGAAGTGCCGGTGTTCCTCTCGACCGGTGCGCACCCGGTCGCCGTCGAAGTGCAGATCCGCACGATCGCGATGGACTTCTGGGCGAGCCTCGAGCACAAGATCTACTACAAGTACGATCGCAAGGTGCCGCAGGAACTGCTCGACGGCCTGACGGATGCCGCGCACACCGCATCCGAACTCGACGCGCGCATGGAACGGTTGCACCGCGAGGTGCACGGAGCGCCGCAGACGCCGATCGGCGGGGCGGTGCACCCGGCTCCCGGGCGGCCCGGCAACCCGATCTGAGCGACAGGCAGTCGACGTCGGGTGAGCATCGCGACCTGATTCAGGGTTGTTGCTTCGCCCGGCTCGGTTGCACGCGCATCGGTTCGCCCGGCATCTTCGGAAAGTCGGGTGGGAACGGCAGCTCGCCGAGCCCATCGTCGAGATCACGCTGCCACCACTCGAGTAGCACGTCGATGCGGCCGGACGCGTCGTGCATGCCGTGCCACGGGTCGCCCCGCTGCGCGAGCCTCTCGGGCACTGTGCGCACCGTGTGGTCGCCCGGGTCGGTCGACTCGAGCTCATCCCACTCGAGCGGGCACGACACCGATGCCTCGGGCAGTGGGCGCGGGCAGTAGGCACCCGCCATGGTTCGGTCGCGGTTCGCCTGGTTGTAGTCGATGAAGATGCGGTCGCCGCGCTCCTCCTTCCACCAGTTGGTGGTGACCTCGCCCGGCATCCGGCGCTCGAGTTCGCGACCCAGGGCGATGACGGCGTGCCGGACGTCAAGGAACTCGTGCTCGGCCTCGATGGGCGCGAAGACGTGGATGCCGCGACTGCCCGAACTCTTCACGAACGCAGAGAGCCCGACCTCGCCGAGGAGCTCGCGCAGCGCGAGGGCGACGGGTACGGCCTCCGCGAAGCCGGTGCCGGGCTGCGGATCGAGGTCGATGCGCAACTGATCCGGATTGTCCGGCCGCTCGGCGCGCGAGGCCCACGGGTGGAAGACGATCGTGTTCATCTGCGCCGCCCAGACCGCTGCGGCGGGCTCGTCGATGACCAGCTGCGGATGCGTGCGACCGCTCGGGTAGGTGACGGGAACGGAACGCACCCACTCGGGTGCGCCCTTCGGCGGGTTCTTCGAGAAGAACTGCTCGCCGTCGACGCCGCCCGGAAATCGCTGCAGCGACACCGGACGGTCTCCGTTCGCCTCGACGAAGGGGGCACCGACGGCGATGAAGTACTCGGCGAGCTCGAGCTTCGTGATGCCGGCCTCGGGCCAGATCACTCGCGATGGACTCGATATCCGCACGTCGCGATCGCCGTGCGGGCCAGGGACGGTGAGAGTGACGGCATCGGCCATGAACGAGACGCTACTCCTCTCGCGGGGGCCATGCCGATGCGCCGACGCGTCAGGCGATCTGCGCCGTCGCCTGCGTCGCGTATCGGCGTGCCGCCCGCTCTCTGGCTTTGGCGGCCTCCTCGTCGCGGTTCTTCGGCGGCGCGGTGGTCACGAGGTCGTCGAGCAGATGGCGCGTCACGTGCGCGATCTCGGCCACTGCGCGGTCGAACGCCTCGGCGTTGGCCTTCGAGGGTTTCGTCGAACCGCTCACCTTGCGCACGAACTGCAGCGCCGCGGCGTGCACCTCGTCGTCGGTGGTGGCCGGCTCGAAATTGTGGAGGGTGTGGATGTTCCTGCACATGTCACGAGCCTAACCCGCGTCGTCGAGGATGTCTCGGTTCGGCGCCGCTCGGTTCGGTTCGTCAGTGCTTCTGGACGCGAGCGGCACGAGCCGCTTCGCGGGCGGCTTCCCTCGCCGTGTCGGCGGCCGCAGCCTCCTCAGGCGTCGGAGCGGAGCCGCCGAGCGCCCGCGGCTGCCACCACTTGCCGGCGCCATCGACGGGATACTCGGCCTGCAACCGGTCGACCATGCGCTGCAGCGTCGCCCGCAGTCGCTCGGTCACCGAGTGCGGGTCTTCATCGGCCGACACCGTGATCGGGTCGCCGAACGCGAAGCTCACCGGCACGCCGAACCGCTCGAAGAACCCCACCTTGTGTCCCTTGGTCATCAGCCGGTGCCCGCCCCAGACGGCGACGGGGATGATCGGGACCCCGGCCTCGGCGGCCAGACGTGCCGCCCCGGTCTTGAGTTCGCGCACCGTGAACGACGCACTGACACCGGCCTCGGGGAAGACGCCGAGGAGTTCACCGTCGCGCAGAGCTGCCACTGCCTTCGAATAGGCGGCAGCGCCCGCCTTCATGTCGACGGCGATGTGCTTCATGCCGCGGAGCAGCGCCCCGACGATCGGCTTGTCGAAGGCGCCCTGCTTGGCCATGAAGCGGATGCGCCGGCGATTGGCGAGCCACGTCGCCCACTCCACGAGGGCGAACTCGAAGTAGCCGAAATGCGTCATCGCGAGCACGGCGCCGCCGGTCGCGGGCAGGTGCTCGGCTCCGGTCGTGCGGCGTCTGAGCCCCCAGAACCCGAAGAGCGCACGCCCGGCGACGATCGCCGTGCTGTAGATCGGTTCACTCGGGCGTCGCGTCATGTGCTCAGCGTAAGCCTCAGCGCTGAGCGCGACCTGCGTTCGCGCGCGTCACATCGGCGCGTGGTGCAGGTCGGCGACCGGCTTCAGCCGGAACAGTCGTACGACCCGGCCCGACTCCCGTTCATATGCGCGGTATCCGGGCCACTGCGCCTCGATGCGCGCCCAGGCCGCGTCGCGCTCGTCGTCGACGACGAGGCTTGCGCGCACCGGCATTCGCCTGCCGCGCACCGTGATCGAGGCCTCGGGGTGTGCAAGCAGGTTGTACGTCCAGCCGGGATGCCGGTCGCGGGCGAAACTCGTGCCCGCGACGATGGCGTGCCCGCGGCCGTCAGGGGTGTACATGAGTGCCGTGTCGCGCGGCTCGCCCGACTTCGCACCCGTCGTGTGCAGCACGAGCGACGGCACGAGCAGGGCGCTCAGTTGCAGCCGCCCGCCCGAAGCCCCACCGACCACGCGCTCGAGCGGGGGCAGGATCCGCGGTGCGCTCCAGCGGAAGAGGCGCGTGCGGGTGAGCGGCGACACCACGGAACGGACGAGCTGCAGCACGATCGGCATCCCGCCATTCTGCCGCGCGAAGGTACGGCGTCACCAGCCGGCGTCAGGGTGCCCGTCACGAACCGTCGTCGCGCTCCTTCTCCACGGCTTCGCGCGCGGCGACGAGTTCGTCCGCGGCATCCGCTGCTCGTTGCTCTGCCCGCTGCATGCGCCGAATCGCCATCGTCGGCGCGCCGTACCGTGCACTCACGCGGTCGTGCTCGTCGTGAACCCCGGTCACGATGTAGGCCCCCGCGATGAGAATGACCTGGCTCGAGAGATTCAGCCAGATGAGCAGTGCGATGAGCGAGGTGAACGAAGCCAGGAGCGGATTGCTCGACGCTCCCCCGACGAACAGGCTCGAGAGCAGCTGCAGCACCGAGAGCCCGACTCCGCCGAGCAGCGCCCCCGTCCAGAGCGAGCGCGCATTCGGTCGAATACCCGAAAGCACGCGGAACATGACCGCGATCAGCAGCGTGTCGATCGCGAAGATCACGAGGATCGAGATGATCCGCGTGACCCCGTCGAAGACCGGGTCGCGCGTCGAGATACCGAGCCAGCCGAGCGCGGTGCCGAGCGCGGTCGTGCTGAAGACGGTGATCGCTGCGGCGACGGCGAATGCGGCGCCGAACGCGATCGCGAGGAGCAGGTCGCGGAGCAGCAGCCAGAGGAAGAACGTCTGATCGTCGGGCTGCGAGCCGAGGGTTCGGAACGCGGTGCGGAGCGAACTGATCGCACCGATCGCGGCACCGATGAGACCGACGAGCGCGACGGCCCCGGCGATGCTGAGCGTCAGCGGCTGCACGATGTCGTCGGGATCGATGAGGCCGTCCTCGCCCAACAGGCCAGGGATCGCGGCGTCGACGGTCTCGACGAGGGCCGCGAGTGCGTCGGGATTGCCGGCCAGCACGACGCCGGCGACGGCGAACCCCAGGAACACGCCTGCGAAGATCGAGAAGAGCACGCGATAGGTGACACTGTCGGCGAGCATCGCGCCATGGCGTTCGAGGTACAGCAGGAACGCACGCACCGGCTTCCGCTCGAGCGACCACGCCGTCACGCGCGTGCCGACGGCGATGAGTCCCGCGAACGGCCCGGTCTTCACCGTCGCCTCACGATCTGCCCCTTGATTGCTCATGCTGTCAGGCTATCGAGGCACGGACACCCCGTGATGGCGTTGCACGCCGGCGCAACGCAGAACGGCGGCGACGCCGAGCGTGAGCCCGCCGTCGCCGCCGCCTGATCGTTCAGCGCGGATCAGTACCAGCCGGACGACTCCGACTTGTCCCAGGCTCCGCACGGGTTTCCGTAGCGCCCGGCGATGTAGCCGAGACCCCACGTGATCTGGGTGGCGGGGTTGGTCTGCCAGTCGGCGCCTGCCGAGGCCATCTTGCTCCCGGGGAGGGCCTGCGGAATGCCGTAGGCGCCGCTCGACGAGTTCTCGGCGTAGACGTTCCAGCCGGACTCCTTGTTCCAGAGCGAGACGAGGCAGCCGAACTGGTCTTCGCCCCACCCGTACATGGAGGCCATCAGGTCGCGGGCGATCGCCTGGGCGCCGCTCGGGTTGGCAGGGCCGGTCGGTCGAGACCCGGTCGAGGGCGTCGCCGCCGCCTTCTCCGCCTCGGCTGCGGCGGCAGCAGCGGCCGCGGCAGCAGCAGCCGCGGCGGCGGCCTGCTCGGAGGCGATGCGATCGACCTCGGCCACGGCGGCCAGCACCGGCTCGACGTGCGCTTCGGTGCGATCAGCGAGCTCGAAGACCCGCTCGGGCGAGAGCAGCCGGTAGTGGCCGAGCGCGGCGACCGAGGACGCCAGCTCCGTGGCATCCGTCTTGCCCTGGGCGGCGACGAGCGTGTCGTTCGCCGCGGCGAGGGTGTCGTTCGCGGTCTTGACCGCGCGGGCCTCGAGGATGCCGGCATGGGAGCCGAGTTGTTCGACGTCGAGGTTCGCGGCGTCGCGCAGCACGTCGGTCTCGGCGATGCTGTCGTTCGTCGACGCGACGGCGGACTGCACGGCGAAGCCGGTGCCGACCATTGCGCCGACTGCGACGACGGCCCCGGCTGCGAGAATCGGACCGCTGCGCCAGAGTGGGACCTTGCGGTGGTTGCGTGGGCGGAGCGCCCCCGTCTCATGGGCTTCGGGCGTGTGGAGTTCTGAGGAGGAAGGCTGGTTCTGCATGACTTTCACAATGCGGATCGCCGCCCGCGCACTGCGCAGGGTGACCCTTGATCGACGTTCCTCGGGCGGGGGCGCCCGGGCGAAGTGGCCAGTCTGCCGAGGTGTTCTGGACAGAACCTCACCTTCTCCTGTGAAAGTCATCTGAACCGGGCCCTCCTACCCCACGCGATTCGGCGCGGCGGAACAGCATCGCCTCCGTCGATGTTCTCCTCAGTGGACGTCACGATCGGTGACCCACGAGCGCTCGCTCGCCCGTGGGACTACGGTCGAGAACGAGCACTGCTCGAGAATCAGGAGAACGCACGATGAGCACACGAACCGAGACCGCGATCCTCGCCGGCGGCTGCTTCTGGGGCATGGAGGACCTGATCCGCAAGCGGCCCGGCGTCATTGCCACGCGCGTCGGCTACACGGGCGGAGACGTGCCGAACGCGACCTACCGCAACCACGGCACCCACGCCGAGGCGATCGAGATCGTCTACGATCCCGAGGTCGAGTCGTACCGCGACCTGCTGGAGTTCTTCTTCCAGATCCACGACCCGTCGACGCTGAATCGCCAGGGCAACGACATCGGCACGAGCTACCGCTCGGCGATCTTCCCGACGAACGACGAGCAGGCCGATATCGCTCGCGAAACCATCGCCGACGTCGACGCCTCCGGCCTCTGGCCGGGCCCGGCCACGACCGAGATCACGCCCGCCGGCCCGTTCTGGGAGGCCGAGCCAGAGCACCAGGACTACCTCGAGAAGTATCCGAACGGGTACACCTGCCACTTCGTGCGGCCGGGGTGGAAGCTGCCCAAGCGCGACAGCGCGACGACGGCCTGAGCTCGATCGCGGCGCGGCCGGCGCGGCCTGAGTCGGGCGGCCGCGGCCGCCTCAGGCGGGCACGCCCAGTCCGTCGAGCGCATCCTGCACGATCGTGAGACCTTCGAGGCCGGGCATCCCGCTGATGCTGTCGTCGACCTTTCGCGCGGCGCGTCGGCCTTCGGGTCCGCTCATCAGGTGATGCATCATGTGCTGCACGTCGTCGACGGTCATGATGCTCGACCCGACCGGAGCCCAGAACCGGCTCAGCGCGAAACGCGTGATCTTCTGCGCCCTCACGCTCGCGCCGAGCCGGTCGCGCGCCTGCGAGGTGTAGAAGGCAACATGACGTGCCTCCTGCTTCGCGATTCGCCGTAGCAGTTCGGCGAGCACCGGATTGCCCTCGAGCTCGGCCATGCGCTGGTAGGCGGAGATCGCCGACCACTCGTTCGCCGCGCCCCACGACATGTGCACGGCGACGAAGTCGGTGCCGACGAGTGAGCCGAGCACCGATTGCTTGATCGGATCGAGGCGATCCTTCCAGCCGAGCTTCAGGCGGCTCGCTCTGAGCACGTCGTAGTCGATCGTGATGTCGTGCATCGCGAGCACCGCAGCGAGCGCCTCGCCGTGCCAGAACTCCTCGCGGTTCCACATCGTCATGAAGGCGCTCACGTCGGCCTCGCGATGCGACGGAGTCGTCAGCAGGTCGCGGGTGTAGCAGACGGTGTGGTACTCGACGTCAGCCATGTACCGCACGGTGCGAAGTGATCGTGCAGGCAGCGGGTGCTCGCGAAAGCTCTCGAGGTCGAGATCGTCCCAGTTCACGCTGACGGATGTCGCGGTGTATCGGTCGATGTCGAATGCCATGCGAGTCCTTCCTCGAGTGTGCACGCGATCAGCGTGAGAGTTCCGCTCGCACGCGTGCGGCGGTGCGAGCGTGCGTTCCGGGCAGATCACGGATCCGGCGATCGATGCCGTCGGCGAGCGCCGAGCCCTCCTGCCCCGACCAGACGAATCGGGCGAAGAACCGGCGGTCGGTCGGGCCGAGTGCTCGGGCGCCGACGGGCATGCCCGAACTGCGAACCTCGCTGCGGGTCAGTCGCACCGTTCTCGGCGATGCCGCCAATCGGTGCCGGGCCTCCTCGTCGAAGAACCTCGTGTGGCGTTCCTTCACCATGAGTACGCGAGTGAGCGCCTCGGCGAGCGCGCCGTCTCCCGCGCGGTCGATCGCGCGTCGGTACGCGGCATCCAGCACCCAACCGTCGATGAGCCCGATCGCCATGTGTGCGCCCACGATCGAGCCGCCCTGCACGAAGCCGGCGAGCGAGCGCCGCACCGGGCCGCGCCTCGGTCGCGCGGTCGTTGCGTGACCTGATGCGAGAGGACGCGCGCCGTTCGCTTCGACGAGCGCGCCGAGCGCGTCGGCGATCCAGAACTTCTCGTACGCCCAGGTCACCAGAAATGCGGTGACGCGGGCGTCTTTGTGCGTCGCCGTGACGAGCAGGTTGCGAAGGTGCGCCATGGTGGCGCCCTCGAGCACCTGAAGCACCGCGAGCAGCCGCGTCACGTCGGGGGCGATCGGCGTCGCTGCGACCGCGGCGAGATCGAACCCGGCCCGAAGGCTGCCGTGCGCGGTGCGCGTGTACTCGCGCACATCGAACTCCGTCGCCAGAGCGACCGTCATGTGTCGAGCCGCGGCATCGGTGCCCCTCCGTTTGACTTCAAGGGTACTTGAAGTTTTACGGTAGAGACATGCAAATCGTGAAGTCGGTGACCGCCAGGTGACCTATGTGATCGCCCTCCCGTGCGTCGACGTGAAAGACAAAGCCTGCATCGACGAGTGCCCGGTCGACTGCATCTACGAGGGTGAACGGTCGCTGTACATCCACCCTGACGAGTGCGTCGACTGCGGGGCGTGCGAGCCCGTCTGCCCGGTCGAGGCGATCTACTACGAAGACGACCTGCCCGAGATGTGGTCCGACTACTACACGGCCAACGTCGAGTTCTTCGAGATCTCGATGGGCGCGGCTCCCGCACTCGGCTCGCCGGGCGGTGCTGCGAAGACCGGCGCACTGCCGTTCGATCACCCGGTCATCTCGGCCCTGCCGCCGCAAGAGGTTCGCGCATGACGGATGCCGCCACCGCGCGCCGATCTACCGGCACGCCGATCGCCACCACCTCGACCACCGACGCATTCAAGACCGCGTTCCGCGGTCACCCGGCCGGCGTCGCACTCATCACGAGCATGGCGCCGGACGGACCGGTGGGCCTGACCGCATCGAGCGTCGCCTCGGTCTCCGCCGAGCCTCCGGCGATCTCGTTCTCGGTGACCAGGGCGACCGGATCGGCGGGCGGTCTGCTTGCGGCCGAGAGCATGCTCGTGCACTTCCTCGGGGCCCAGCACGTCGATGTCGCCCGTGCTTTCGCGCGGTCGGGTCAGCCGCGGTTCACGCCCGAGCAGGGCTGGTCGCATCTCGAGACCGGCGAACCGTGGCTTTCCGACGCCCCGGCGGCGCTCCGCTGCCGTACGCTGCACGTGGTGCAGGTCGGCGGGTCATCGCTCGTGGTCGCCGAAGTGCTCGACGTATTCCTCGGCGAAGAGGCGCCGTCGCTTCTCTACCGCGATCGGGGCTTCATCCGCCTCGACCACGGCGTTGCCGAACTCTGACCACCCCGCCGCGCCGCACCCGCGGACGGCACATCGAAAGGAAGCATCCGGATGCCCGCCTATTCTCTGCCCGAACTGCCCTACGACTACGCTGCGCTCGCCCCGCACATCTCGGCGACGATCATGGAGCTGCACCACTCAAAGCACCACCAGGCCTATGTGACGGGCGCGAACACGGCGCTCGAACAGCTCGCCGAAGCCCGAGAGAGCGGCAACCTCGCGAACGTCAACAAGCTCGAGAAGGACCTCGCGTTCAACCTCGGCGGCCACATCAACCACAGCGTGTTCTGGCAGAACATGTCGCCCGATGGCGGCGGCTCCCCCGAAGGCGAGCTCGCGGCGGCGATCGATGACGGCTTCGGCTCGTTCGACGCGTTCCGCGCGCACTTCACGGCGACGGCACTCGGCGTGCAGGGCTCGGGGTGGGCCGTGCTGGCCTGGGACAGCGTCGGCGCGCGTCCCGTGGTCTTCCAGCTCTTCGACCAGCAGGGCAATGCGCCCTTGGGCGTGACTCCGTTGCTGCAGCTCGACGTGTGGGAGCACGCGTACTACCTCGACTACCGGAACGTGCGCGCAGACTATGTGAAGGCGTTCTGGGAGATCGTGAACTGGGCCGACGTGCAGGCCCGGTTCACGCGGGCCAGCACCGCCACCAGCGGCCTCATCGTGCCGAGCGCCGACTGAGCACTCCGCCCGAAGCCCCTCGTGCGCCCCGGCGCCGGCGTCGACCGCGCCGGCGCCCGTCGGTCGCGCTCCTCGCGGTGCAGCTTCGGCGCTACGGCCTCGCCGCGATCATCGTGCTCACCGCGATCGGCACGCTCATCGCCTGGCTGAGCCAGTAGCACCGAAGCCGCACCGAACTCCCCAGATTCCGGCATCTCGGCTAGGATGGGAAGTTCTGTGCCAGACGACCCGGTTGGATCGGGCGAAAGGGAGGAATTCCGCGATGACCACGAAATCCGTGTGGATGACCCCGGCCGCGCTCGCGCGCCTCGAAGCCGAACTCGCCGAACTCTCGCGGCCCGGTCGAACGCTGAGCGACACCGAACAGGCCCGCGCCGCGGAGCTCCGCACGAGCGTGCGCAACGCCGAGGTGGGCCAGAAACCCGATGACGGACTCGTCGAGCCCGGCATGCGCATCGCGGTGCGATTCGACGACGACGAAGAGCCGACGAGCTTCCTGCTCGGCAGCCGCGAACTCGCCGATCTCGACGCGACGGTCGACCTCGACGTCTACTCGCCGACCTCACCGCTCGGCGCCGCGATCACCGGCCGGTACGTCGGCGACACCGTCACCTACGAGGCGCCGAACCGAGCCGTGCGGGTCACCGTGCTCGAAGCTGTGCCGTTCGGCTGAGACGAGATGTGCGCCGGCGCTATTGCCGGTGCACCACCCGATGGCGGAGGAAGACGACTCCAGAGCCGAAGGTGCGGTTCTCGATGAGCTCGAGATCCACACGTCGCTCGTGCTGGGGGAAGAACGGAATGCCGCCGCCGACCAGCACCGGATAGACCCTGGCCCGGTACTCGTCGATCAGGTCCGACTCGGCCGCCGCGGCGGCGAGGGTCGCACCGCCGATCGCGATCTCGCTCTCTCCGGGCTCCGCTCGCAGCCGCGCGATCTCGTGCGCGACGTCGCCGGAGGCCAGACGGGCATTGCCCTGCACCTCCGACAGCGTCGTGGAGAACACCACTTTCGGGAGCGGATTCCAGAGCGCCGCCCACTCTCGCTCGGCGTCGTCGAGCGATGGATCTTGGTCGGCCGTCTCCCAGTACAGCATCGTCTCGTACAGTCTTCGACCCAGTAGGTGGACACCGACCCCACGCGCCTCGTCGATCGCGAGACGGAACACCTCCTCATCGGGAACCGTCCAGTCGAACCCGCCGTCCGGCCCGACGATGTACCCGTCGAGCGAGACACTCATCGAATAGGTCACGCTGCGCATCAGACGTCCTCCTCTGTCACAGGGTCGACGATACGCCGGCTCGCAACTCGCCGCTGAGCGCCTTGTCTCGCCCCTGGTTTGATGGAGGCTCTGATCGTCCCGAAAGGATGAGGAGCATACCAGCAGTGAAGAAGTATCCGCCGGAGTTGAAGGAGCGTGCGATCCGTCTGGTGATGGACAGCCGTGATGCGAACGGCTGCGGCGGACGAACGCGATCCTGCGTAGCGCGTCGGCGTTCTTCGCGGCGGAGCTCGACCGCCCACAGAGCAGATGATCGACTACGTCGTGCGCGCCGAGGAACGACAGCATCAGCGGCGCGTTGCGGGCGCGAAGCAGCCGCCATGCTGGATGCCGCTCCCAGAGGCGTTCGAGCTCGGTGAAGTCCATGTGGTATGGGCGTATGACGCCCGGCCCACACTGGCTCATTCGAGCGTAGGACGGGCACGCTCGATCGGTGCGACCGCGGCGACGATCGCGTCGTCCCACTCGCGCCGCAGACGATCGATACGCCGGCGCTGCTCCTTGTTCAAGCCGGCCCGCGAGGGCAGCAACTCGAACGCCGTCGCGATGTGGGCCCGAAGATCGTCGACTTGCCCCGCGGTCGCGGCAGCGAGAATGCGAGTCGCAACCCGAGCATCCACACCCTGCTCCAAGAGCCGCCAGATCTCGCGCGCGTCTTTGAAGCCCTTCTCGGAGTCAGGCCGATCGAGCAGTGCGGCGAGCTTCGAGATCGTGTGCGCCTCGATGGTCAGCAACCGCCAGGCTCCATGGCCGAGTTCATCGGTGTATTCCGCGAGGACCTCGACCTTCAGCCGAAGCTTGCCGCCGAGTTCCGACTCATGCGGCAGATAGACGTCGACATGTATACCCTCGACCTCGCCGCGCCATTTGCGGCCCTGCAGGTGCCGCGACTCCGAAACACCATCGACTGCAGAACGAACCCGCTCTCGTACTTCCGGTGAACCGATGATGAGGTCGATGTCGTGGCTGATATCGCCGCCGACGCGGAAGAACGTCGCCCACCCACCGATCAGGATCGACGGCTCGAGCTCATGTCCCAGATAGTCGAGCACGAGTACCAGATGCCCGTGGTCTCCGAGAGGGGTTTCAGTCACCGGATGCCTCCGCTCGCGCCCAGTCATCGACTGCGAACCATTGCCGCCACAGAGCGCGACGGAACTCGCTGGCCTGCCAGCCCGGTTGTGCGAACAGATCCGCGTAGGTTTGCGCCCTGCTCGTGAAACCGGTCTCCCAGGCGCGTAGCGCCCGCTCATCGGCGGCCAGCACCAGCGCGGTCTCTCCTGGCGGCAGGTCATCGAGCGCGATGGCCTCGGGTACGTACACGAGCGCCGGGGCATGGTCGGCAATCACGTTTCGCCCACCAAGGTACTGCACCGCCGCGCGCGTCCCGCCGATCGCATACTCCGGCACGCGCGGCAAAATTGCTTGGGCCGACTCGAGCGTTGTGCGGCGGGCAGACGATAACGACCTACGCGCTGCCAGCAGCATCAGAACGCGCTCCGGGTCAGTGACGCTGAACCCGCCGCCAGGATGCTTCGTCACCGCACCGATCGACGCAGGCCTGCTAAGCGCCTTGTAGGCGAGCTTTTCACCAGCCCTCGCCTCCCAGGCAAGGTCGCCCACGTTGGCCCAAGACCGCCGCCCAGCGAGGGCGGCGTCGACGAGCGTGCGAAGCACGACATCCGTGTCCAGCATCACACCTCCACGATTCTACCGATCAATAGAGACTCAAGTATACCAAGTAGTAGAATCATGTTCCTACTAATCGGTAGCTTTGCGTGGAGGTGGCGGCCAGCAGCATGGGTGGTAACGATCCCGTGGGGCAGGTCAACGAGTCGAACCACCCCAATCGATTTGAACCTGCGACCGCCCGCAACACACGTCGAGTCCGATCAACGCGCGACCGCCTCGAGCATGCCCGCAACGCGCCAACTCCCCCGGAAACACGCGGATCGGAGCCGGCACTAGACCTTGCATACGTCAATTCCGGTTACTCCCGGCCCGTTCATCCCGCAACTCTCGACGCGACCCCGAGAAACAGGCAAACCCCGGCAAGAAATCACTTCTCACCAAGATTCTTCACTGCGGTCGGGCTGACAGGATTTGAACCTGCGACCCCTTGGAGATTCCAGCCCATTTCGGGTTGGCTTCGGATGTCTCGGGAACTCGCGGATTCCCTCGTAATGACTGGGGAACCGGGCGGTTCGACAGTTCCGAGTGTACGCGGACGATGCCGGACGTTCACGGTTGATTTCGATGGGAAAGCGGTGGGCGAGGCTGAGAAGCACCCGTCTGCTAGCATCGCCCCAAATGGGGGCCAACAGCCACCCCGGTGACATCAAAGGAGACATCAGTGCATCTGTCTCGACCAACTTCGAATCCTATGAGGCGGCTTGCGATCCTCGCAGCCTCATCCATCCTCGCTCTCGGCGCAGTCTTCGCCGGAGGCCCCGCCTACGCATCACCCCTCAACGAGCCCAACCAACCGGTTGCCGCGAGCGAGGCCGGACCACTCGCGTGGTGGGCCCAGTATGACGGCGCACACATCACGACTCCCGAAAAGTGCGAGGCCCGGCGGCAGCAGCTCATCAGGGACGTTGCCTGGATCACTGCTTCAAATTCCGACTGCTGGGTTGAGTGGAGCGAGACGTGTCCCTCATCTCAATACTGGGTGGTGATGGTCCTCACTAACGGATTCGCCAGCGAGTCGGCCATCGAGCCCACGTCCACACCTCTCGTGGCAGCCTGCGGCTAACCCGAACAATCGACGGGGGTGCCCGGCGCCAGTCAGGGATCGGGCGCCCGCGGGAAGGAAATCGTGGCTTTCATAGTCCAGGCTGGGCGAATCGTGAGCGTTGCACCTACACGAAGTGGAGGGCGCTCTGCTTGGTACGAGGTCGAGGCAGACAACGTCCACCACATGGATGATTCCGACCAGGTTCAGAGTTCGACCGTCGTCTACCACGTACTCGTTTCAGACCTTCCACATCAACGACTCACCGGTGTCATGGCCAAACATGCCGGGGTGCGGATCATCTTCGCCGGCCGCTATGACGTGGTGACCGGGGCCGAAGGCACCCGACACGAAGTCGCCGCGCATGAAATCGGCATCAGCCTGGTCGATCCGATTATCGAGTCCCTGTAGCCAGTGCTGCTCCTTGTGGTGCACGTGTCGACGACGCGTGAATACTGACCCTGTAGCGACGGGTGAATCTTGACCCTCCGACACTCTTGGAGGGTGGTTTCAGTGGAAGATTGGGCGGAGATCCGCCGACTGCACAAGGCCGAGGGGATGCCGATCAAGGCGATCGTCAGGCATCTCGGGGTGGCGCGGAACACGGTGCGTGCGGCGTTGGCGTCAGATGCGCCGCCGTCGTATCAGCGGGCGTCGAAGGGGTCGCTGGTCGACGCGGTCGAGCCCGAGGTCCGCAAGCTGTTGCGGCTCGACGCGAAGATGCCGGCGACAGTGATCGCGGAGCGGATCGGGTGGGAGCACTCGCTGACGATCCTGAAGGACCGGATCCCGCAGATCCGACCCGAGTACGCCGGCGTCGACCCGGCGGATCGGATCGTGCACGAGCCGGGCCAGGCGGCGCAGATGGATCTGTGGTTCCCGGAGCCTCGGATCCCGGTCGGGTTCGGGCAGGCGGCGATGCTGCCGGTGCTGGTGATGACGTTGACGTTCTCGAGGTTCCTGTCCGCGGTGATGCTCCCGTCGTCAGGCCGGGGATCTGCTGGCCGGGATGTGGCAGCTGATCTCGCAGGTCGGCGCGGTGTCCAAGACGCTGGTGTGGGATCGGGAGGCCGCGATCGGTGGGAAGGGCGTCGTCACCCAGGCGGCGGCCGCGTTCGCAGGGACGCTCGCGACGAGGGTCGTGCTCGCCCCGCCGCGGGATCCGGAGTTCAAGGGCATGACCGAACGCAACAACGGGTATCTCGAGACGTCGATCGGGTCCGGGGCCACACACTTATGCGTCGAGCGCTCGCTGCCAAGCATCAGCCACCGTGATCCGAAGCTGATTCTCACCAGCGATTCTGCGCTGTCGGATGAATTCGGTGCGTTGCTCGTCCGTGGCCCCGACGTGTTCCAAGAACCGATTGAGCGACTCTGGTCCGAGATGCCAGACCAACTCGTCACCTACTATCTCCGGTGGAGCGTTGAGGTGACGCGCCGCCACCGAAACGTACTCTGGACGAGTCTGGGTGAGCTGCTGCAGCATCTTGGTCGTCACGTTCGGATTCTGAAGGACAGCACGAACGATGTTCACGTCGTTGTCATGGAGCATGATTTCCAGGACTTCGGAGGCCGTTTCTGGCGAAGCTGCTATTTGCCACTTCTCTACGTAGGTGCCACTTCTGGCGACACGAAGGTCATCGGCGTCGCTCACGGACGGGTCCTATGCCCACCACTTGCAGATCGGAATCGGCGACTGGTCGCAATGCGCACTCAGCGTCCGGTACATTCCTTCGATTGGCCCGATTTCAGAGAGGATGCTCGTTCGGATCCCGATGATCATCATCACCCCTCGGCTGCTGCTACCTGCAATGTACTCCTCGTCGAACGAGTTGTTCGAGAAGTTCCACCAGTTGTACGTATCGCCCCTCTGTACACCGTCGTGGTAGGTGGTCAGGTTCTGATCGAACGCCTCAAAAGTCCCGGAAACTCCGTGAGTTTCCGGGACTTTCTGGTCGGGCTGACAGGATTTGAACCTGCGACCCCTTGACCCCCAGTCAAGTGCGCTACCAAGCTGCGCCACAGCCCGATGCCACCGGATTTCTCCGAAGACAACTTGTCCATCATAGCGGCATCCGGAGGGGTGCTCGTGCACACTCGACCGCACCGATGATCCGTCGGCAGCCCTCGACCCGACGCCGGATCCCGGCAAGACTGGAGCGAAGGCACACCGTTCTGAGGAGGACACCGTGGCACGCACCATCGCCGATCAGCTCGTCGCTCAACTCATCGATGCCGGCGTCGATCACATCTACGGCATCGTCGGGGACTCGCTGAATCCCGTCGTCGACGCCGTGCGCCGCTCAGGCGGCAAGGCGAAGGGCGGCATCGACTGGATCCACGTGCGCCACGAAGAATCAGCAGCTCTCATGGCCGCAGCCGAGGCCCAGCTCACGGGCAGGCTCGCGGTGTGCGCCGGCAGTTGCGGGCCGGGAAACCTCCACCTGATCAACGGCCTCTTCGATGCGCACCGCTCGGGCGCTCCGGTTCTCGCGATCGCAAGCCACATTCCGAGCGCGCAGATCGGCTCGGCATACTTTCAGGAGACCCACCCCGAGCGCCTCTTCGTCGAGTGCTCGAACTATTGCGAGCAGATCATGACCGCCGTGCAATCACCTCGGGTGGTGAACTCGGCGCTTCGTCACGCGATCACCGGCCCCGGAGTGGCGGTGGTCGTGTTGCCCGGAGATGTCGCGGGGTTCGACGCATCCGCTTCATTCCCCTCGCTCGTGCCGACTGGGCCGGCGACGCTCATGCCGAACGACGCCGATGTGCGCCGACTCGCGGAGGCGATCGATGCCGCGAAGACGGTCGCGATCTTCGCCGGTGCCGGCGTCGAGGGCGCGCACGACGAGGTCATCGCCTTCGCCGAGCTCCTCAAGGCGCCGATCGGGCATTCGCTGCGCGGCAAGCAGTGGATTCAGTACGACAACCCCTTCGACGTCGGCATGACCGGCCTCCTGGGCTACGGCGCCGCCCACGCCGGCATCCACGACGCCGACCTGCTGCTGCTCGTCGGCACCGACTTCCCGTACGAACAGTTCCTGCCCGACACCGGCAAGGTGGTCATTGCCCAGATCGATACGGATGCCGCCCACCTCGGTCGTCGCGTCAACGTCGCGCACCCTGTTCACGGTGATGTGCGCGCGACGCTCGACCGTCTCACGAGTCTCGTGAAACCGAAGAAGAGCAGTGCGTTCCTCGATCGTACGCTGAAGAAGCACCGCAAGCTCCTCGACTCCGTCGTGGGCACCTATACGGATGTCTCGGAGACGACGCCGATCCATCCGGAGTACGCGATCTCGCTCATCGACGAGGCCGCGGCCGACGACGCGGTCTTCACGGCAGACACCGGCATGGGCAACGTCTGGCAGGCCCGCTACGTGACACCCGGCCCCGATCGCCGCATCATCGGATCGTTCATCCACGGCTCGATGGCGAATGCACTCCCCCACGCGATCGGTGCGCAGCTCGCCTACCCAGAGCGGCAGGTCGTCGCGATCGCCGGCGATGGCGGCCTCTCGATGCTGCTCGGGGAGCTGATCACCGCAGCGGCATACGAGCTGCCGATCAAGGTCTTCGTGTTCAACAACTCGACGCTCGGACTCGTGAAGCTCGAGATGCTCGTCGACGGCTTCCCGTCGTTCGGCGTCGATGTGCCGGCGGTCGACTACGCGGGCATCGCCGAAGCGATCGGATTCCACGCCGTGCGAGTCGAAGACCCGCACGCGCTGAACGACGCCGTGTCGGCCGCCTTCGCCCACGACGGTCCGGCACTCGTCGACATCATCACCGATCCGCGCGCGCTCTCATTGCCCCCGGCGATCACAGGCGAACAGGTGAAGGGCTTCGCGCTCGCCATGTCGAAGACGGTGCTGCACGGCGGCGCCGCAGAGGCCGTCGCGATGGCCCGCTCCAATATCAGGCACCTGCCGGGTCTCTGAGGGCGTTCGCCGCGGTCGCTCAGCACGAACCGCACCTGCGGATGTCAGTGGCCAGCGCTAGGTTCGAAGCGTGATCACCGACGTGACCGAAGACCTCGAACCGATCCAGCTGCGGGTCGCGCCTGCGAGCGAGGTTCCATTTTCCGATATCGAGGCCGTCTTCGGCACTCGCGGCGACCCCGCGCACTGCTGGTGCCAGTGGTACAAGATTCCGGGCAGCGACTGGCGCAGATTCGGCGACGAGGGGCTGCACGACCGGCTGAAAGAGCAGGTTCGCGCGACCGGTCTCGGGCGCGGGCTCATCGCCTACGACGGCGAGACTCCGGTCGGCTGGTGCGCCGTCGAACCGCGCACCGACCTCCCCCGCATCCGCCAGAGCACCATCATCAAGGGCGGCACCGCGCATCCCGACTTCGACGACACCGCGGTCTGGGCGGTCTCGTGCTTCGTCGTGCCTCGCAATCATCGGGGCCGGGGCGTCGCTCGCGTACTCGCCGAGGCGGCCGTCGACTTCGCCCGCACTGGCGGGGCCCTCGTCGTCGAGGCCTACGCCGTCGACCCGAAGATCCGCACGAAGGTGACAGCCGACGCGCTCTTCCACGGCACGGTCTCGATGTTCGCGCGCGCCGGATTCACCGAGGTCGCTCGCCCGAGAGCAGATCGAGCGATCATGCAGGTCGAGCTGACGAAGTAGCGAAGCGCGAGCCGAGACCTCGGCCTTCGGCATCAGTCGCTCGAGAGATGTCCTCGGCTCTCAGTACCGCGCCTCGTGCCGCTTCGGCAACACGTGCCCCGGCAGCTCGGCGGATTCGGGGAACTCGCTCACGAACCAACCCTCGTATCCGAAGAGAAAGCCGAAGACGCGGTTGCGCACTTCGAGGCGCACCCTGAACACTCCATGGTCTTCATCGAACCGTTCGCGCAATTCGGCGTACCCCGAGAACAGCATCGGAAACCTGAAGTCGATCCACCCCTCGCGAAAGCGCTGCGCACCCGAACGCAGCAGCAGCGACCCGTCGGACTCCACTTCGAGCGTGAGATCGACGGCGAGGTGCTGGTGCGTGCCGAGGTAGTCGACCACGACGCACCGCCGCGGGTCGAACACCATCGTCGCGTCGAAGCGGCTCGAGCGCCGTCGGTCCGGCACCCGGTACTCGCGCACGAACGTCACGGTCTCCCGCCCGAACGGGTCGAGGTAGGCGTGGTTCTCGATCGTGAACGGCACATCACGGCCGACCTCGGGAATCAGGATGTTGCGGAGCCGCCCGAACTGCAGGAACGGCACCGTCCACCACGGTCCGCGCCGAACCCGCGTCATCACACCTCGGCCGACGCACGCATACCCGCCGTCGAGCGAGACGCCGAAGCGCCGCTGCATCATCGGGTGCAGGCGTCGGAAATCGTCGCCGAGTGCCCGAGGGAACACCGCCCCGACCGTGGCGGATGCGACGGCCGGAACGTCGCCGGCCGCGTCGGTCATGGGCTCCCCAGAGCGGCGAGGCTGTCGGGAACGAACGAGAACGCGCCGCGCGCGGGCGGTGAGGTGCGGCAACGCCGGGCACGGGGGCGCCCGCGCCGCCAGAACATCGCAGCCGATGCCACCGGCCAGTGCTCGGGCGGCGCGCCCGTCTCGGCCCAGATGCGAAGCCGATCGAAGCTCCACGCCGTCATCCAGCGCACGAACGGGCGGATGACGCGGTCTGCGAGCTTCCCGAATCCGGGCTCGTAGTCATACCCCGTGATGAAGCGCACACCGTCGGGAGTCTGGATATATCGCCAGTAGCCGCGGCCGTCGCGCAGCGGCGACCACGGGTCATCCGTGTCGAATCGCAGGGCCGAGGTCGCACCGCCGTCGGCGTTGGCTCGCTCGCCGATCGAGACGCCGGTGCCGCGGATGGTGTGCACGCCGAGCGCGCGTTCGTACGTGAACCGCGAACCGCCGCCGGGCAGCGAGCCATCGGGCATGATCGAGGAGAAACGAAGATCCCACCGCGGGTGCAGCGACGGATCCTGCGTGAGCCGCCACACCTCGTCGAGGTCCGCGCGAATGAGGATCTCGATGTAGAGCCCATGAGCCCCCGACCTGCTCGTTCGAGCACGACTCGGGCGCCGTGACATCCGCTCGCCCTACTTGTTGCGGTCGCGCCGCTCGCGCACGCGCATGTTGATGACGATGGGCGAGCCCTCGAAACCGTAGATCTCGCGCAGGCGCCGCTGGATGAACCGCCGGTAGCCCGGGTCGAGGAATCCGGTCGTGAACAGCACGAAGGTCGGCGGTCGGCTGGCCGCCTGGGTGCCGAACAGCACGCGAGGCTGCTTGCCGCCGCGCACCGGGTGCGGGTGCTCCTGCGTCAACTCGGTGAGGAACGCATTGAACTTGCCGGTCGGAATTCGCGTGTCCCACGACTCGAGCGCCGTTTCGAGTGCCGGTACGAGCTTCTCGAGGTGGCGGCCGGTCTTCGCAGAGATGTTGACGCGAGGTGCCCACGACACGTGGTGCAGGTCTTGTTCGATCTCTCGCTCGAGGTACCGGCGGCGTTCGTCGTCGAGCAGGTCCCACTTGTTGTAGGCGAGCACGAGCGCGCGCCCCGACTCGAGCACGAGGTCGATGATGCGCACGTCTTGTTCGGAGATCGGCACCGAGACGTCGAGGAGCACGACGGCGACCTCGGCCTTCTCGAGCGCCGCCTGGGTGCGGAGCGAGGCGTAGAAATCGGCGCCCTGCTGCAGGTGCACGCGGCGGCGGATGCCGGCGGTGTCGACGAAGCGCCAGATCTTGCCGCCGAGTTCGATCTGCTCGTCGACCGGATCGCGCGTGGTGCCCGCGAGTTCGTTCACGACGACGCGCTCTTCGCCTGCCGACTTGTTGAGCAGGCTGGACTTTCCCACGTTCGGGCGTCCGAGGATCGCGACCCGGCGCGGGCCGCCGAACTCGTCTTTGGCGACGGCGGAGACCTGCGGCAGCACGGTGAAGACCGATTCGAGCATGTCGGCGACGCCGCGGCCGTGCAGAGCCGAGACGGGGTACGGCTCGCCGAGGCCGAGGTTCCAGAGTGCGGCCGCCTCGGGCTCCTGCCGAACGTCGTCGACCTTGTTCGCCAGCAGGAAGACGGGCTTGTCTGCCTTGCGGAGCAGTCGCACGACGTGCTCGTCGGTCGACGTCGCCCCGACGGTTGCGTCGACGACGAAGAGCACGACGTCGCAGAGGTCGATCGCGACCTCGGCCTGCGCGGCGACGGAGGCGTCGATGCCCTTCGCATCGGGCTCCCAGCCGCCGGTGTCGACGAGGGTGAATCGGCGGTCGAGGTACTCGCCCTTGTACGACACACGGTCGCGGGTGACACCCGGCGTGTCTTCGACGACGGCCTCGCGTCGCCCGAGGATGCGGTTGACGAGGGCGGACTTGCCGACATTCGGGCGGCCGACGATCGCGATGACGGGCAGCGCGGGCAGGTAGCGGATGCCCTCCTCGCCCTCCTCCGACAGTTCGAGCACGTCGAGGTCGTCGTCGTCGAGCGCGTAGTCGGCGAGTCCCGACCGCAGCGTGGCCGCACGCCGCTCGGCAAGATCGTCGTCGACGCTTTCGAGGCGCTCGGCGAGATCGTCGTCGGGAGCGTCGAAGTCTTCGCCCTGATCGGTCATGGTGTCTCCTCTGAAATCTGTGTGCCCGGCACGCTCGACTCGGGAGCGAACGCCGGCTGCGCCGCGCGGATCACGCCGATCACCGCATCGACCGTCTGGTCGAAGTCGAGTTCGGTCGAATCGACGGTGGTGACGCCGGGCGCCGCGGTCATGAAGTCCACGACCTTGGAGTCCGCCGCGTCGCGCCTCCGCAACTGCTCTCCCACTGCCTCGGCCGATGATCCGGCCAGCTCGGCGGAGCGCCTGCCCATTCTAACTGCTTCGGATGCTGTGAGGAGGATGCGAACAGGCGCATCCGGCGCGACCACGGTCGTGATGTCGCGCCCCTCGACGACGATGCCGTCGGTATCGACGGCCGCCATGATCGACCGGAACAACTCGATCAGATGCCGGCGCACCTCGGGCACGCGCGCGACGGCACTCACGACCGCAGAGATCTGCGGGTCGCGGATCGCCTCGGTCACATCGGTGTCGCCGACCTGCACGGCGTAGCCGGTCGGATCGGTGCCGATGCGGTAGTCGAACGAATCCAGACACGAGACGACGGATGCCGCGTCGCCGGTGTCGACTCCGGATGCCTCGGCGTGCCACGCCAACGCCCGATACGCGGCGCCCGTGTCGAGGAAGCCGAAGTCGAGCCGGCGCGCGACCTCTTTCGACACGCTCGACTTTCCGCTGCCGGCCGGGCCGTCGACGGCCACGACGAGCGGGATGACCGGTGCCACGTTCAACCTGCAATCCGCCAGCCGCGCGCGGCCAGCTCATCGGTGAGGTGCTGCTGCATCTCGGGGAGCACCGAAATCTCGGCGAGGCCGATCTGCGCCTCCGGCGAGTGCTCGAGGCGCAGGTCTTCGATGTTGGCGCCGGCTTCGCCGACGTCGTTGAAGAGCCGCGCGAGCTGGCCGGGCCGGTCGTCGATCATGACGATGAGGCTCGAGTAGCGACGGTCGACGCCGTGCTTGCCAGGCAGGCGCTCGACGCCCGTGTTGCCGCCGAAGAGCTCTTCGGTGACGCGGCGACGGGCGCCCGGCGCATCCAGGTTGTCGAGCGCGTCGAGAAAGCGATCGAGATCGTCGCGGTAGCCGTGGAGGATCTCGGCGACCGGCCCGGCGTTCTGCCCGAGGATCTGCACCCAGAGCTCGGGGTCGCTCGCCGCGACCCGCGTGACGTCGCGAAGACCTTGCCCTGCGAGGTTCACCGAGGCGTGCGGTGCGTCGATCAGGCGACGGGCCATGAGGCTCGAGACGACCTGCGGCACGTGCGAGACGAGCGCGACGGCGTCGTCGTGCTGCTCGGGCGTGAGCTCGACGAGCGTGGCCCCGAGATCGAGGATGAGGTCGTCGATCGCCGACCCGTCTTGATAGGAGATGCCGCCGTGGGCGGCGACCACCCACGGGCGGCCGACGAAGAGATCGGCACGACCCGACATCGGGCCGCCACGCTCGCGCCCGGCCATGGGGTGGGTACCGATGTACCGCGAGAGGTCGGCGCCGCGCGCCTTCAGGTCTTCGTAGACGGCGAGCTTCACGCTCGCCACATCGGTGACGATCGCGTCGGGGTGAGCATCGAGCTCGGCGGCGACGACGTCCGCGGTCACATCGGGCGGAACGCACACGACGACGAGCTGCGGACGATCACTCGCAGCGGCGGGCCGGCCCGCACCGTAGTCGACCGCGATCGCGAGATGCGTCGGCGAGGCATCGGCGAGGATCACCTCGACGCCTTTCGCGCGCAGCCCGAGCCCGATGCTCGCGCCGAGCAGGCCGACGCCGACCACGCGCACCGGACCGGTCAGACGTGATTCGGTCACGACTCACCTTCGTTCGGGTCGGCGCCGTCATCGCGGCCAGCATCCGCGGCGCGGGAGATGGTGAGCAGCTGGCCCAGCTCCACTGTAGTCAACTCGCGCAGGTGGCCTGATCGGAGGGTGCCGAGGTTCAGCGGCCCGAAGCTGCGGCGCACGAGGTCGACGACCGGGTGCCCCACCGCGTCGAGCATGCGGCGCACGATGCGGTTTCGGCCGGAATGGAGCGTGAGCTCGACCATCGAGTGCCGATCGTCGCCCTGCTGCTGCAGGATGCGCGCCCGGTCGGCGGCGATGGGCCCGTCGTCGAGCTCGATGCCGTTCTTCAGCTGTTGGATGACCTGGGGTGTGACGCGGCCGGCGACCTTCGCGATGTACGTCTTCGAGACGCCGAACGACGGGTGCGCGAGCACGTGAGCCAGGTCGCCGTCGTTCGTGAGCAACAGCAGGCCGCTCGTCTCGGCATCGAGTCGGCCGACGTTGAACACGCGATCTTCGAGGTCGTCGGTGAACCGCGTGAGGTCGGGTCGCCCCTGCTCGTCACGCATCGACGAGACGACGCCACGCGGCTTGTTCAGCATGTAGTAGCGCTTCGCGGGGTCGAGTTGCACGGCGACGCCGTCGACGGCGACGAGGTCGGTCTCGGGGTCGATGCGGCGGCCGAGCTCGGTGACGACCACGCCGTTCACCTCGACACGGCCCTCGACGATGTACTGCTCGGAGACGCGCCGGCTCGCGACGCCGGCCGCGGCAAGCACCTTCTGCAGTCGAACGCCCTCGGGCGCCGGCTCGCCGCCCCAGCCGGTCGTGTCAGTCAAGATCGAATCCTTCCTGGCCGTCGTCGAGCAACGGCGAGATGTGGGGCAGTTCGTCGAGCGAGTTGATTCCCAGATTCGTGAGCAGCAGCTCGGTCGTGCCGTAGAGGATCGCGCCCGTCTCTGCATCGGTGTCGACCTCGGTCACGAGCCCGCGGCCGAGCAGCGTGCGCACGACCGAATCGACGTTCACCGCGCGGATCGACGCGACCTGCGAGCGCGAGATCGGCTGCTTGTAGGCGATCACCGAGAGCGTCTCGAGCGCCGCCTGCGACAACCGCGTCGACGACTGCGTGAGCACGAAGTCGGCGACGAGGGTGTCGTACTCGGCACGCACATAGAAGCGCCAGCCCCCGCCGACCTCACGGAGCTCGAACCCGCGACGGGTGCTTGGCGCCTCGGGCTCCCCCGCGACATCCGTTCGCGGTTCGCCCGACGCACCGGCACCGTCGTAGTCCGTCCGAAGTCGCGCGATCGACGCACGCACCTCGGCGACCGGCCGGGCGACGGCGGCCGCGAGCGACACGACGCTCTGCGGCTCATCGGCGATGAAGAGGATCGCCTCGAGGGCACGGTCGAGATCGAGCCGCGGCTGGCCCGGCACGTCGAGCGGGGTCGCGACCGACACCTCGGGGCCGTTGCCCTCGCCCGCGTTCATCGCGTCGGCACTCTGCCCGTCGGGCGCGTCCGTCGCCGCGACATCCGTCTCACTCGTCATAGTCAGCCCCCAGGCTCTCGAGGTTCTCGTCAGACCAGTTCTCGGCCGACCAGCGCAACGTCAGCTCGCCGAGCGGCTCGAGCTGTTCGAAGCCGATCGCCGCGTGCCGGTAGAGCTCGAGCACCGCAAGGAATCGTGCGACGACGACCCCCGGCCGCCCGACGCCGGCGATCAGCTGGCGGAACGTGACTGGGTCGCCGCGGCGGAGCACTGCCACGACGTGCGCCGCCTGCTCGCGGATCGACACGAGCGGCGCGTGCAGGTGATCGAGACCGACGATCGGAATCTCGCGTGGCGTGAGCGCCAGGGTCGCGAGCGCGGCGAAGTCTTCGACCGACAGTGTCCAGAGCAGCTCGGGAGCGCGCTGGCGGAACTGCTCTTCGAGCCGCACGTTGCGGGCATGCCGCCGCGACTCCTGCTCGAGGTGGCCCGAGAACCATCGGGCTGACTCTTTGAAGGCGCGATACTGCAGCAGTCGCGCGAAGAGCAGGTCGCGGGCCTCGAGGAGGACCACGTCTTCGGCGTCGACGAGTTCGCCCTGTGGAAGCAGGCCGGCGACCTTCAGGTCGAGCAGCGTCGCCGCGACGACCAGGAACTCGGAGGCGCGATCGAGCTCCTCTTCGGAATCGAGGCCTCGCAGGTACGAGATGAACTCGTCGGTGACCGCCGAGAGCGAGACCTCGGTGATGTCGAGCTCGTGCTTCGTGATGAGCGAGAGCAGCAGGTCGAACGGACCCTCGAAGTTCGTGAGGGCGACACGGAAGCCGCGTTCGTCGGTCGCGCCCTCGGCCGGCACCGTCGTCGCCGAGTCATCAGGCCGCGCCTGCGCGTGCTCCGCCTCGGCCGACTCCGTCGCGCCGTGCGCGTGCTGCTCGGGGGCCGAAGCCGCCTCAGGCGACCGCGCCACGGAAGACCAGCTCCCTGGCGAGCTGGCGGTACGCCTTCGACGCCTGGTGCTCGGGTGCGAACTCGGTGATCGGGGTACCGGCGACGCTCGCGTCGGGAAACTTCACGGTGCGCGAGATGACCGTCTCGAGCACCTTGTCGCCGAATGCGTCGACGACGCGCTCGAGCACCTCTCGGGAGTGCAGGGTGCGGGCGTCGAACATCGTCGCGAGGATACCGTCGAGCTGGATCGCCGGGTTCAGCCGATCGCGCACCTTGTCGATCGTCTCGATGAGCAGCGCCACGCCGCGCAGAGCGAAGTACTCGCACTCGAGCGGAATGACGACGCCGTGGCTCGCCGTGAGCGCGTTGACGGTGAGCAGGCCGAGCGACGGCTGGCAGTCGATGAGGATGACGTCGTAGTCGGCCGAGACGCGGCGCAGCACGCTCGCGAGGATCTGCTCACGGGCGACCTCGGTGACGAGGTGCACTTCGGCCGCCGAGAGGTCGATGTTCGCGGGGATCACGTCGAGCCCTTCGACGCTCGTCTGCTGGATGACCTCTGCAGGGTCGAGGGTGCGCGAGAGCAGCAGGTCGTAGATCGTCGGCACGTCGTGCGTCGGCACGCCGAGTCCGGCCGAGAGCGCGCCCTGCGGGTCGAAGTCGATCGCGAGCACCCGGCGGCCGTACTCGGCGAGCGTGGCGCCGAGATTGATCGTCGTGGTCGTCTTGCCGACCCCGCCCTTCTGGTTGCAGAGGGCGATGATGCGTGCCGGGCCGTGCGTGGTGAGGGTGACGGGCTCGGGGAACTCGCGATACGGGCGACCAGTGGGACCGAACTCCGGCGGAGTGGCGATTCCGTCCGCTGAGTGGTGCGTCTGGTGCGTCACGTGTCAACTCTCTCCTGTGGCAAGGCGTGTGCTTGGTCGATTCTAGCGAGCGCGCGGGTGCGCTGCCGTGTACATCTCCCGGAGTGTGTCGGCTGTGACGAGCGTGTAGATCTGGGTGGTCGCGACCGACGAGTGACCGAGCAGCTCCTGCACGACGCGCACATCGGCGCCGCCCTCGAGCAGGTGCGTCGCGAACGAGTGCCGCAGCGTGTGCGGCGAGACGGATGTCGCGAGCCCCGCGATCTCGGCGGCATCGCGGATCGCCTCCCATGCGGCCTGCCGCGACATCCGCTTGCCGCGAACGCCGAGGAAGAGTGCCGGCGTCGCCGTGCCGCGCGCCGAGAGGAGCGGTCTCGCCCGCACCAGGTAGGCGTCGACGGCTCGTCGGGCGTAGCTGCCGAGCGGCACGATACGCTGCTTGCCGCCCTTGCCGAAGAGCCGCACCACCTCTTGGTCGACGAGGTCGTCGACGTTGAGCGACACGGCCTCCGACACCCGGGCGCCCGTGGCATACAGCACCTCGAGCAGCGCGGTGTCGCGCAGATCGGTCGGTTCGTCGCCGCCTGCGGCCGCGATGAGCGCCTCGATGTCGTCGACCGGGATCGCCTTGGGCAGGCGCATCGGAAGCTTCGGGGGGCGGAGCAGGCGCGAGACGTCCTCCGCCACGAGACCCTCCTCGGCGAGGAAGCGGTGCAGGCCGCGAACGGCCGACAGCACTCGGGCGATCGACGAGGTCGCGAGCGGCGGTATGCGATCGGCGCCGAGAAAGCGAACGAACGCCGAGAGGTCCTGTTCGGTCGCCGCGGACGGCTCGCCGATGCCCTCGGCTTCGAGCCAGTCGGTGTAGATGCCGAGGTCGCGCCGGTACGACGAGGTGGTGTTCGGTGCGAGCCCCCGCTCCACGGCCAGGTGCCGCAGGTAGTCGTCGACGGGGGTTCGGGTCATGGGTGCGCCGGCTCCGCAGCGCCGCTGGAGTGCCCCGGCCACGGGGCATCCGCTGCGCCGAGGCTCGACCATCCACGTGCCCGCGCCGCGGCCGCCGCGAGCACCGCGATCGACAGCGGAGCGTTGCAGATGCGCCGGTCGAGCACCGCGTCGACGCACTCGTCGAGCGGCACCCATCGGGTCTCCATGTCGGCCTCTTCTCCCTCGCGGGTGAACTCCTCTGCTGTCGCCGACAGGCCCCGTGCCAGGTACACGCGAATGAGTTCGTCGCTGCCGCCGGGCGACGTGGCGATGTCTGCGAGCACCATCCACTCGGATGCCTCGAGGTCGGCCTCTTCGGCGAGTTCGCGCTTCGCGGCCGCCAGGGGCGGTTCGCCGTCGACGTCGAGGAGTCCGGCGGGAATCTCCCAGTCGCGCAGGCGCACGGGATGGCGGTACTGCTTGATGAGGAGCGCGCGATCCTCATCGTCGAGGGCGAGCACGCCGACGGCGCCCGTGTGGTCCATGTACTCGCGCACGATGGTCTCGCCGCCGAACTCGAATGCGTCCTGGCGGATGTCCCACACCCGACCTTCGAAGACTCGATCGCTCGAGACGACGGGCACTTCGACCCGCTCGTCGGCGAGCGGCTCGCGCCGCCCGTCGTCACCGGTGTCGTGGAGGTCAGTCATCGTCGACGTCGTCGAAGAGCTGGCTCGCCTGCTGGCGCTCGAGCGCCGCGGCGACCAGGCCGCGGAACAGGGGGTGCGGGTCGTTCGGGCGACTGCGCAGCTCGGGGTGAGCCTGCGTGCCGACGTAGAACGGATGCACGTTGCGCGGCAGCTCGACGAACTCGACGAGCTGACGATCGGGCGACATG